>NZ_LMLU01000001.1 GCF_001422665.1 Arthrobacter sp. Leaf234
AAGTGTTGTCCGGCGGTGTCCTACTCTCCCACACTCTCTCGGGTGCAGTACCATCGGCGCTGTGGGTCTTAGCTTCCGGGTTCGGAATGGGACCGGGCGTTTCCCCCACGCTATGACCGCCGTAACTTTGTTTACCGTGTCCGWCCAGTGTCCTGCCCGGGGTCCGTGTCACCCCCCTTGGTGCCCGTGAGGGGTGTGGGGGTGGTGTGGTCCGGGTGGTGTTGGTGGTGGTAAGTCTGTGGTTACAACTGTGACAACTGTGCTGTATGGAGTTGTGGTGGTGGTTCCTGTTGTTGGTTGGGAACCGCATAGTGGACGCGTAGCATGTTTGATCTTCACTCACCCCTTGGTCAYCSTGTGATCATTGCTGGTCACGGGGTGCGGGGGTGGGTGTGTGGTGTAAGTTATCGGCTTATTAGTACCGGTCAGCTTCACAGGTCTGTAGTCCCTGCTTCCACATCCGGCCTATCAACCCAGTGGTCTGGCTGGGGGCCTCTCACACTCTAGGTGTATGGAAATCTCATCTTGAAGCAGGCTTCCCGCTTAGATGCTTTCAGCGGTTATCCCATCCGAACGTAGCTAATCAGCGGTGCACTTGGCAGTACAACTGACACACCAGAGGTTCGTCCGTCCCGGTCCTCTCGTACTAAGGACAGCCCTTCTCAAATTTCCTGCGCGCGCAGCGGATAGGGACCGAACTGTCTCACGACGTTCTAAACCCAGCTCGCGTACCGCTTTAATGGGCGAACAGCCCAACCCTTGGGACCTACTCCAGCCCCAGGATGCGACGAGCCGACATCGAGGTGCCAAACCATGCCGTCGATATGGACTCTTGGGCAAGATCAGCCTGTTATCCCCGAGGTACCTTTTATCCGTTGAGCGACGGCCATTCCACAATGTGCCGCCGGATCACTAGTCCCGACTTTCGTCCCTGCTCGAGATGTCTCTCTCACAGTCAAGCTCCCTTGTGCACTTACACTCGCCACCTGATTGCCAACCAGGCTGAGGGAACCTTTGGGCGCCTCCGTTACTTTTTAGGAGGCAACCGCCCCAGTTAAACTACCCATCAGGCACTGTCCCTGACCCGGATTACGGGCCGAAGTTAGATATCCAGAGTGACCAGAGTGGTATTTCAACGATGACTCCACGTGAACTGGCGTCCACGCTTCACAGTCTCCCACCTATCCTACACAAGCCACACCGAACACCAATACCAAACTATAGTGAAGGTCTCGGGGTCTTTCCGTCCTGCTGCGCGTAACGAGCATCTTTACTCGTACTGCAATTTCGCCGAGTTTATGGTTGAGACAGCGGGGAAGTCGTTACTCCATTCGTGCAGGTCGGAACTTACCCGACAAGGAATTTCGCTACCTTAGGATGGTTATAGTTACCACCGCCGTTTACTGGGGCTTAAATTCCCAGCTTCGTCCCACGCAAGCGTGAAACTAACCGGTCCTCTTAACCTTCCAGCACCGGGCAGGAGTCAGTCCGTATACATCGTCTTGCGACTTCGCACGGACCTGTGTTTTTAGTAAACAGTCGCTTCCCCCTGGTCTCTGCGGCCCTGATCCGCTCCGGTGAGCTAGTCACCATCACAGTTGGGGCCCCCCTTCTCCCGAAGTTACGGGGGCATTTTGCCGAGTTCCTTAACCATAATTCTCTCGATCGCCTTAGTATTCTCTACCTGATCACCTGTGTCGGTTTGGGGTACGGGCGGCTAGAACCTCGCGCCGATGCTTTTCTAGGCAGCATAGGATCACCGAATTCCCCCATACGGGGGTCCCATCAGATCTCAAGCACGGTATCTAAACCAGAACCACGGATTTGCCTATGGTTCGCCCTACATCCTTAGACCGGGACTACCATCGCCCGGCTCGGCTACCTTCCTGCGTCACACCTGTTAATACGCTTACCTCCCGAGATCAGGTCCCGCGATCCACAAAAAACCACGTCACCACAAGGGTGGGCGGTCATGCTTCTGGCGGTTAGTATCCCTCGATCAGTATTGGCGGTTCTTCGCCGGTACGGGAATATCAACCCGTTGTCCATCGACTACGCCTGTCGGCCTCGCCTTAGGTCCCGACTTACCCAGGGCAGATTAGCTTGACCCTGGAACCCTTGATCATTCGGCGGACGGGTTTCTCACCCGTCTTTCGCTACTCATGCCTGCATTCTCACTCGTGTAGGCTCCACCGCTGGTTTACACCGCGACTTCACTGCCCACACGACGCTCCCCTACCCATCCACACCCTTGAACCAAGAGAACAAGTCTCCGGCTTGGGATATATGTGAATGCCACAACTTCGGCGGTGTACTTGAGCCCCGCTACATTGTCGGCGCGGAATCACTTGACCAGTGAGCTATTACGCACTCTTTCAAGGGTGGCTGCTTCTAAGCCAACCTCCTGGTTGTCTGGGCAACTCCACATCCTTTCCCACTTAGCACACGCTTAGGGGCCTTAGTTGGTGGTCTGGGCTGTTTCCCTCTCGACTATGAAGCTTATCCCCCACAGTCTCACTGCTGCGCTCTCACTTACCGGCATTCGGAGTTTGGCTGACGTCAGTAACCTTGTAGGGCCCATTAGCCATCCAGTAGCTCTACCTCCGATAAGAAACACGCAACGCTGCACCTAAATGCATTTCGGGGAGAACCAGCTATCACGAAGTTTGATTGGCCTTTCACCCCTACCCACAGCTCATCCCCTCCATTTTCAACTGAAGTGGGTTCGGTCCTCCACGACGTCTTACCGTCGCTTCAACCTGGCCATGGGTAGATCACTTCGCTTCGGGTCTAGATCACGCCACTCTGGTCGCCCTATTCAGACTCGCTTTCGCTACGGCTTCCCCACACGGGTTAACCTCGCGACGTAACACTAACTCGCAGGCTCATTCTTCAAAAGGCACGCCGTCACAGAAACAAGTCTGCTCCGACGGTTTGTAGGCACACGGTTTCAGGTACTATTTCACTCCCCTCCCGGGGTACTTTTCACCTTTCCCTCACGGTACTGGTCCGCTATCGGTCATCAGGGAGTATTTAGGCTTACCAGGTGGTCCTGGCAGATTCGCACGGGATTTCTCGGGCCCCGTGCTACTTGGGATCCTCTCCAAACGGCATCACGCATTACGGTTACGGGACTAACACCCTCTCCGGCCGGGCTTTCAAACCCGTTCACCTATACGCATGCACTCATTTCACCAGTCCGGCAGAACTGGAACGGAAAGTCCCACAACCCCAGTGATGCAACGCCCGCCGGCTATCACACACCACTGGTTTAGCCTGTTCCGCGTTCGCTCGCCACTACTAACGGAATCACTATTGTTTTCTCTTCCTGTGGGTACTGAGATGTTTCACTTCCCCACGTTCCCTCCACGTACCCTATGTGTTCAGATACGGGTCACCCGGTCACTCGCGCGCCGGGCGGGGTTTCCCCATTCGGACATCCTGGGATCAAAGTTCGGTTATCAACTCCCCCAGGCTTATCGCAGATTCCCACGTCCTTCTTCGGCTCCTGATGCCAAGGCATCCACCGTGTGCCCTTAAAAACTTGACCACTAAGATCAAAAACATATCGAGAAAACCAGGCCCGAACACACACGCACCCTCCCCCAAAAGGAAAGACCACGCATCCACTCGAAACCAGATTTATCTTAGAAATTGCTTCTTTTTAAGATGCTCGCGTCCACTATGCAGTTCTCAACCAACAACCCCAACACACCCACACCCACCCCAACCAAGGGACAAGCACGGCATGCGCAGGAAAACCAGAAACAACCAAACCCCCACCCGCCGGCACCACACCCCCCACCAGACACACCCCCAGCAACCAGCCACCCACACACACCGAAGCGCATACAGACAACCACCACCAAGGCCACGCCCACCAAAGAACACAACACCACGACAGATAAGAGCCCTGTTATCTCAGGACCCAACAGTGTGCCAAACGATCAACCCGATACCACCCACCAACCTGAGCTTTCCACAACCAGAACACCCACGAACCCACCCCGAAGCCGAAACCCCAGAACAAGACCATGAACGAACCAATCCGTACTCACCAGCTAAGCAGGCACCACCAGGCACCTATCCGTTGATATTCCACCCATGAGCACCCACCGCGGAACAAACGCCCGCGCTATGGGCTGACTCCTGCGAACACCACCCCCACCACACAGGACGAGGACGGACATTCGAGGCGCTCCTTAGAAAGGAGGTGATCCAGCCGCACCTTCCGGTACGGCTACCTTGTTACGACTTAGTCCCAATCGCCGGTCCCACCTTCGACGGCTCCCTCCCACAAGGGGTTAGGCCACCGGCTTCGGGTGTTACCAACTTTCGTGACTTGACGGGCGGTGTGTACAAGGCCCGGGAACGTATTCACCGCAGCGTTGCTGATCTGCGATTACTAGCGACTCCAACTTCATGAGGTCGAGTTGCAGACCTCAATCCGAACTGAGACCGGCTTTTTGGGATTAGCTCCACCTCACAGTATCGCAACCCTTTGTACCGGCCATTGTAGCATGCGTGAAGCCCAAGACATAAGGGGCATGATGATTTGACGTCGTCCCCACCTTCCTCCGAGTTGACCCCGGCAGTCTCCCATGAGTCCCCGGCATAACCCGCTGGCAACATGGAACGAGGGTTGCGCTCGTTGCGGGACTTAACCCAACATCTCACGACACGAGCTGACGACAACCATGCACCACCTGTAAACCGGCCACAAGTGGCTGACACATCTCTGCATCATTCCGGTTCATGTCAAGCCTTGGTAAGGTTCTTCGCGTTGCATCGAATTAATCCGCATGCTCCGCCGCTTGTGCGGGCCCCCGTCAATTCCTTTGAGTTTTAGCCTTGCGGCCGTACTCCCCAGGCGGGGCACTTAATGCGTTAGCTACGGCGCGGAAAACGTGGAATGTCCCCCACACCTAGTGCCCAACGTTTACGGCATGGACTACCAGGGTATCTAATCCTGTTCGCTCCCCATGCTTTCGCTCCTCAGCGTCAGTTACAGCCCAGAGACCTGCCTTCGCCATCGGTGTTCCTCCTGATATCTGCGCATTTCACCGCTACACCAGGAATTCCAGTCTCCCCTACTGCACTCTAGTCTGCCCGTACCCACCGCAGATCCGGAGTTAAGCCCCGGACTTTCACGGCAGACGCGACAAACCGCCTACGAGCTCTTTACGCCCAATAATTCCGGATAACGCTTGCGCCCTACGTATTACCGCGGCTGCTGGCACGTAGTTAGCCGGCGCTTCTTCTGCAGGTACCGTCACCAACCCCGAAAGGCCAGCTTCTTCCCTACTGAAAGAGGTTTACAACCCGAAGGCCTTCATCCCTCACGCGGCGTCGCTGCATCAGGCTTGCGCCCATTGTGCAATATTCCCCACTGCTGCCTCCCGTAGGAGTCTGGGCCGTGTCTCAGTCCCAGTGTGGCCGGTCACCCTCTCAGGCCGGCTACCCGTCGTCGCCTTGGTAGGCCATTACCCCACCAACAAGCTGATAGGCCGCGAGTCCATCCAAAACCACAAAAGCTTTCCACCAACATGGCATGCGCCAGAAGGTCGTATCCAGTATTAGACCCGGTTTCCCAGGCTTATCCCAGAGTCAAGGGCAGGTTACTCACGTGTTACTCACCCGTTCGCCACTAATCCCCCCACAAGTGAGGTTCATCGTTCGACTTGCATGTGTTAAGCACGCCGCCAGCGTTCATCCTGAGCCAGGATCAAACTCTCCGTAAATGATTCACAGACACAACACGGAACCCCGGGAAAACGAGGAACCACGCTGCACAAAATTCGAAACCAGCCAAAAAAACCAGCCACCACACACRAARTGCGCGACAACCAGCAAATTCAACCAATCAAAAAACAATCGGTATCAACAAACTTGGCACACTATTGAGTTCTCAAACAACAGGAGCTACCGGCACCAAACACAACCAAACCGCTGCATTATCGCTCCGAAGCAACTTTTCAAGCTTACCCACACCGCTTCCGTTTCTCCAAATCGGCCGGTTCCCGTCTTCCCCGCGTCCCTGGTCCATTCCATGCGGAAAGAACGAGATCCTCGGTTCTGTGGTTGTCGGCCGGCCAGATGACGTCATCAGCGCGGATATAAACACTAACACCGGATCGTCCGGAAGTACAACAGCGGCGGATCGTCTCCCTCGAGATGATCCGCCGCTGCCCTGCCGAACCTCGGTCTAGGCGGTAGCCGGCTTCAGGTACAGCACTCCGAGCGGCGGCACGCGGACGTCCCCGTACGCCGGCTGGCCGTTGTGGGCACCCTCGTGCGCGGTGACGGAGCCGTCGTTCCCGACGCCCGATCCGCCGAACTCCTCCCAGTCGGTGTTGAGGACCTCGGTCCACTCCCCCGCCCAGGGCAGCCCCACGCGGAACCCCTCGTGCGGACCCCCGGCGAAGTTCGCGACGCACACCAGCGGATTGCCCTGATGGTCCCAGCGGATGAAGGACAGGGTGTTGTGCTCGCCGTCGTTCTCGTCGATCCACTGGAAACCGGCCGGCTCGTTGTCGCGTGCGTACAGTGCCGGGGTGTCCTTGTAGACCGTGTTGAGCGATCGCACGAGTTCCTGGACACCCTTGTGGGACGGCGTCTCCGTCAGCCACCAGTCGAGGCTGTGGTGCTCGGCCCATTCGGCTTCCTGGGCGAACTCGGAGCCCATGAAGATCAGCTGCTTGCCGGGGTGCGCCCACTGGAAGGCGAGGTAGGCGCGAACATTGGCGAGCTGCTGCCAGCGGTCGCCCGGCATCTTGCGCAGGAGCGAGCCCTTTCCGTGCACCACCTCGTCGTGACTGATGGGCAGCATGAAGTTCTCGGTGTAGGCGTAGACCATCGAGAACGTGGCCTTGCCATGGTGGTGCACCCGATTGATCGGGTCCTCGGAGATGTACTGGAGGGTGTCGTGCATCCAGCCCATGTTCCACTTGATCCCGAAGCCGAGTCCGCCGCTGCTGGTGGGACGGGTGACCCCGTCGAACGCCGTCGACTCCTCGGCGACCATGACGATGCCGGGGGCCCGCTTGTAGGCCGTGGCGTTGACCTCCTGCAGGAAGGAGATGGCCTCGAGGTTCTCGCGGCCCCCGAACTTGTTCGGACGCCACTGCCCTTCCTCGCGGGAGTAGTCCAGGTAGAGCATGGAGGCGACCGCGTCCACGCGCAGACCGTCGATGTGGAACTCCTCGAGCCAGTAGAGGGCGTTGGCGACGAGGAAATTGCGGACCTCGCGACGACCGAAGTCGAAGATCAGGGTCCCCCAGTCCTGGTGCTCTCCGAGGAACGGATCGCCGTGCTCGTAGAGGGTGCCGCCGTCGAACTTCGCAAGCGCCCACGCATCCTTCGGGAAGTGCGCCGGGACCCAGTCCATGATGACGCCGATACCGGCCTGGTGCAGCGCATCGATCAGGTACTTGAAGTCGTCGGGCGAGCCGAAGCGCGAGGTCGGGGCGAAGTAGGAGGTGACCTGGTAGCCCCAGGAACCGCCGAAGGGGTGCTCCGCCACCGGCATGAGCTCCACGTGCGTGAAGCCCTGCCAGGTCACGTACTCCACCAGCTGCTTCGCGAGCTCGCGGTAGCTCAGGCCCTGGCGCCAGGACCCGAGGTGCACCTCGTAGACGCTCATCGGGCCGTTGTGGGGATCGTTCGCCGCACGGGCCGTCATCCACTCGTCGTCGCCGAAGCTGTAGGTCGACTCGACCACCTTGGACCCGGTGAGCGGCGGGATCTCGGTGCCGCGCGCCATGGGGTCCGCCTTCTCGCGCCACTGCCCGTCGCTGCCGAGGATGTGGAACTTGTAGCAGGTACCCGCACCGGCCCCGGGGATGAAGATCTCCCAGATCCCCGAACTCCCGAGGGCGCGCATGGCGTTGACGCTGCCGTCCCAACCGTTGAAATCACCCATCACCTGCACCGATCGGGCATTCGGCGCCCAGACGGCGAACGACACGCCCTCGATGTCGCCCAGCACCGACGAGTAGTGGCGGACATGGGCGCCGAGCGCGGTCCACAGCGTCTCGTGGCGGCCTTCGCCGATGAGGTGCATGTCGATCTCGCCCAGGGTGGGCAGGAAACGGTAGGGGTCGTCGACCGTGACCGGCTCGCCCTCGTAGGTGACCTCGAGCCGGTAGTCCGGCACGTGGCCCGGGTTCTCCGCGGGCAGGGCGCCGACCCAGATGCCGTTGTGCTCATGGGTCAATTCCGTGCGTCCCGTGCCGGTGACGACGACGACGGAACGGGCGAGACGCCGCAGTGTCCGGATGGTGACGACGCCGTCCTCGCTGAGGTGCGCGCCGAGGACGGCGTGAGGCTGGTGGTGGACACCCTCCGACACCTGCTGGAGGGTGGCGGTATCGACACCCACGGGCTCGACGACCGCCGGTGGAGCGCCGGCGGCAGGCGAGGATGGCGTGGATGGCGTGTTGCCGGACTCCTTCGCCTTCTCGGCGATACCCGCCGTCGCATCCTTGGCCTTGTCCGCGACGGCCTTCGCGGTGCCGGCGACGGCCTCCGCGGCCTTGGCGGCCTTCGCGGCCAGGTTCTTGCCACCGGCGCCCTTCTCGGGGCCTGTCTTCTTCGAGGATTTCATGTCAGCTGCTTTCGTAGCGTCCGCGCCGGGCTGTGCAGCCAGGGCGCGTCGGACGTCGCGGACGGGCATCTCGACCCAGTCCGGCCTGTTGCGGATTTCGTAGACCACTTCGTAGAGGGCCTTGTCGAGCCAGAGTGCTCGGAACAGGGGGCCGTCGGTCTCGACGGGCGCACCGCTCTCCAGCGCATACCCCTCGAGGAAGGCGTGCCGTGCGGCGTCGGACCACTGCTCGGTCTCGAGCGCTTCGGGGGACCCGACGGGGGCCGCCCCGCGGGAGGCGGCCGCGTACTCGAGTGAGCGCACCATGCCGACGACGTCGCGGATCGGCACGTCGGGGACGCTCCGCTCGGCGGTCGGCCGCAGGGGCTCACCCTCGAAGTCGATCACGAGCCACGTGCCGTCCGGAGCCTGGAGCACCTGGCCGAGGTGGAGGTCGGCGTGGATGCGCTGGAGGGGCGGGATGTCCGAGAGGTTCCGGACGTCCCGGATGACGGCGTCGACCTCGGCAGCCAGCGGTCCGACGGCGTCGCCCGCCTCGTCCCAGGCCCAGCGGATCCGCTGCACGAGGGCGTCCTTGAACTCCTGCTCCTCGGTGGGGGTGGCGGTGCGGCTGCCGAAGGCGCCGTCGAGCTGGCGGTGGATGCGGGCGACGGCCTGGCCCAGGCCGCGCGCCTCCGCCGAGAAGTCGGCGGCCTCGGTCGCCGCGAGCGAGGCGGTCCGCCAGGCGTCGGTGCTGCCCTCCACGAAGTCCCGCAGGACGCTGACGTGACCCGTGACGTGGCGGCCGGGCTCGCCGTGCGCCTCCTGCCACGTCCCCGTGACCCACCCGAAGGTGTCCGGGGTGTCCGTGGATCCGCCGGCGGTGAGCTGTGCGCTGATCTGCACATCCGGGCTCTCGCCGGCGGCCAGGACCCGGAAGAACTTGACGATCATGGAGCCGGCGCCGGAGCCGTAGACCACCGACGTGTTGGACTGCTCACCCTGGAGCACCTTCACCGGCTGGGCGACCCCGGGTTCCTGGTGCTCGGGCGCCTTGACGACGACGCCGTCGAGGCGCCCGTCGGGCGTCGAGCGCGAGGCCAGGATGAAGTCGACCCAGAGCCGGACGAAGTCCGCGTCGTGGGTGGCGTCGTAGACCCAGCGGGTCCCGAGGGCGGGGTGCTCCACCTGGCCGATGAGCCCGGCGGCGGCATCGTCCAGCGGCGTGGCGCGGTAACTGATCGGCACGCTGACGACGTCGGTGCGGGGGCCGGACTCGACCGCGAGGAAGTGCACCTCGAACCCGGCGTCGCCGGACGGGTCCTCCAGCACGGTACCGCCGACGACGGTCACCTCGACGGACCGCCCCTTCGCGGGGAACCACCGCTGGGACGGGAGCCACTCGGTCAGGATCTCCGGGATGAAGGGGGTGTGCGTCGTCATGAGCGGATGGCCTCCGGGAGGGGGATGACAGGCATCGCCTGCGTGTGCGGCGAGGAGGTGTTGGAGTGTGCCGACCGGACACGCAGCCAGAAGAAGTCGTGGCTGCCGAGCGTCAGGGTGATCTCCCCGTCCTCGGCGAAGGCCGGGAAGATCGCTCCGCCGAAGAGATCGCGCAGGCCGCGGCCGGCGAACTCGGGCAGGCGCATCCGGGCAGCGACCGGGTGCTGCGACAGGTTGAAGATGCAGAGCACGGCTTCTGCGGGCTCGCCCTCCGCGTTCGGCTCCTCGACCTCGCGGAGGAAGGCGAGCACGTTCTCCGACTCAACGGGCACGTTGCGGTACCCGCCGAGGCCGAAGGCGGGGTGGGCCTTCCTGACGGCGAGCATCTGCCGGACCCAATGGAGCAGCGAACTGGATGTGGCCATCTGCGCTTCGACGTTCACGTGGTTGTAGTGGTAGACGAGGGACTGCACCACGGGAAGGTAGAGCTTTCCGGGGTCCACCGGGGAGAAACCGGCGTTGCGGTCCGGGTTCCACTGCATCGGTGTGCGGGAGGCGTCCCGGTCCTCGAGCCAGATGTTGTCCCCCATGCCGATCTCGTCCCCGTAGTACAGGAACGGACTTCCCGGCAGCGAGAGGAGCAGCGAGTGGATGAGCTCGACCTCCGCCCGCGAGTTGTCCAGCAGCGGGGACAGCCGACGACGGATGCCCACGTTCGCCCGCATGCGGGGGTCCGGCGCGTACCAGCCGAGCATCGCCTCGCGCTCCTCGTTGGTCACCATCTCGAGCGTCAGCTCGTCGTGGTTCCTGAGGAAGGTACCCCACTGGGCACCCGCCGGGATGTCCGGGGTGTCCCGCATCGTCTCGATGATGGGCGCTGCCTTCTGGTCGCGCAGGGCGTAGAAGAGCCTCGGCATGATCGGGAAGTGGAAGGACATGTGGCACTCGGGGCCGTCCTCGTCACCGAAGTACTCCACGACCTCGTCCGGCATCTGGTTCGCCTCCGCGATGATGACCCGGCCGGGGTAGTTCTCGTCGACCATGGCGCGGAGGCGCTTCAGGAACTCGTGCGTCTTCGGGAGGTTCTCGCAGTTGGTGCCCTCCTCCTCGAAGAGGTAGGGGATGGCATCCGCACGGAAGCCGTCGATGCCCTGGTCCAGCCAGAACTTGACGACGTCGAAGATGGCTTCCTGCACCTTGGGGTTCTCGAAGTTGAGGTCCGGCTGGTGGCTGAAGAAGCGGTGCCAGAAGAACTGGCGGCGCACGGGGTCGAACGTCCAGTTCGACTCCTCGGTGTCCACGAAGATGATGCGGGCGTCCTCGTACTTCTCGTCCGTGTCGCTCCAGACGTAGAAGTCGCCGTACGGGCCCTCGGGGTCGCTGCGCGATTCCTGGAACCAGTGGTGCTGGTCCGAGGTGTGGTTGACGGGCAGGTCGATGATGACGCGGACGCCGCGCGCGTGCGCCTCTGCGACGAGTCGCTTGAAGTCGCTGAGCGAGCCGAACTCGTCGAGGACGTCGTAGTAGTCCGAGATGTCGTACCCGCCGTCCCGCAGCGGGGACTTGAAGAACGGGGGCAGCCAGAGGCAGTCGACGCCGAGCCACTGGAGGTAGTCCAGCTTCTCGATCAGGCCGGAGAGGTCACCGGAGCCGTCCCCGTTCGCGTCGGCGAACCCGCGGACCAGGACCTCGTAGAAGACCGCCTTGCGGTACCAGTGGGGGTCGTGGGCCAGTCCCGGTGCGTTGAGCTGGAAGGGGTTGGGCACTAGCGCTGCCTCCTGATCGAGAGAATGTGTGCGGGCTCCACGTGTGCATCGAGGCGGACGTAGTTGTGCTCGCCCCAGGCGAAGGTCTGTCCCGTGATGAGGTCGTCCACCAGGAACGTGCCGTTCTCGTCGAGGTCCGCGGCGTCGAGCTCGAGCTTCGCGAGATCGAGCGACACGGTACTCTCCCGCGTGCTGTGGGGGTCCACGTTCACGACGACGACGATCGTGTCCTTGCCCTCCGCCGTGCGCTTGTGCTTGACGAACACGAGGGTGGCCGGGTCTGTGCTGCGGTGGATGCTGAGGTTCTCGAGGTCACCGAGCGCGGGGTGCGAGCGCCGGATGGCGTTCAGGCGCGTGATGAACGGTGCGAGCGAGCGACCCTCCGCCTCGGCGGCAGCGTAGTCACGGGGGCGGAACTGGAACTTCTCGTTGTCGATGTACTCCTCGGCGCCCGGGCGGGCCACGTGCTCGAACAGCTCGTACCCCGAGTACACCCCCCAGAGGGGGCTGGCCATCGATGCGAGCACGGCGCGGATCTTGAATCCGGCCGGTCCGCCGTACTGGAGGTACTCCGTGAGGATGTCCGGGGTGTTGACGAAGAAGTTGGGCCGGAAGTAGGCGGGCGAGACGTGGCTGATCTCGGTGAAGTACTCCTCGAGCTCCTCCTTGGTGTTGCGCCAGGTGAAGTAGGAGTAGGACTGCTGGAAGCCTGCCCGTCCCAGGGCATGCATCATCGCGGGGCGTGTGAAGGCCTCGGCGAGGAAGATGACGTCCGGGTGCTTCCTGTTCACCTTCGCGATCAGCCACTCCCAGAACTGGACCGGCTTGGTGTGGGGGTTGTCCACCCGGAAGATCTTCACGCCGTGCTCGATCCACATGAGCACGATCCGCAGCACCTCCTTCGACAGGCCCTTCGGGTCGTTGTCGAAGTTGATGGGATAGATGTCCTGGTACTTCTTCGGCGGGTTCTCGGCGTAGGCGATGGACCCGTCCACCCGGGTGGTGAACCACTCGGGGTGGCTCTGCACCCAGGGGTGGTCGGGTGAGGCCTGCAGTGCCAGGTCGAGGGCGATCTCGAGGTCCAGTTCCCTGGCGCGTGCCACGAAGGCGTCGAAGTCCTCGAAGGTGCCGAGGTCCGGGTGGATGGCGTCGTGGCCGCCCTCGGGGGACCCGATGGCCCAGGGCGAACCGGGATCGGCGGGACCGGCGGTGAGGGTGTTGTTCGGCCCCTTGCGGTGTGCGCGGCCGATCGGGTGGATCGGGGGCAGGTAGACGACGTCGAAGTTCATCGCGGCCACGGCGTCGAGGCGCCTGGTCGCGTCGCGGAACGTCCCGGACGTCCACTCGGCGGTCTCGGGGTCGTAGGTGGCGCCCTCCGACCGGGGGAAGAACTCGTACCAGGCGGCGCGGCCGGCGAGTTCCCGCTCCACGTTCAGGGGGTAGGGGGTGGAGGCGGTCACCAGGTCGCGGATGGGCTGGCGGGCGATCGCCTCGTGGATCTGTGGCGAGAGTCCGGCGGCCAGGCGCGCCTCGACTCCCTGCGTGGTGTCGGACAGTGCGTCGGCGGTCCGACGGAACAGTGCGGCATCCTTCGCCGGGCGCTCGGCCGCCGCGCGGGTGAAGAGGGCAGCACCCTCCGCCAGCATGAGTTCGACGTCGACACCGGCCGCGATCTTGATCGTCGCGTCGTGCTCCCAGGTACCGAAGAGGTCGGACCAGCCCTCGATCGTGAAGGTGTGCAGCCCCTTGGTGCGCGGGGTCAGGGTTCCGGCCCAGCGGTCGAGCCCCGCCCCGACGGGCGTCATGCGGACGCGCTGCACCTCCTTGCCACGGGGGTCGTGGAGGACGGCGGACACGCCCAGCTGGTCGTGTCCCTCCCTGAAGACCGTGGCACCCACGGAGACGTCCGACCCGGGGATGGCCTTCGCCGGGAAACGGCCGTCCTCGACGACCGGGCTGACCGCCGTGATGGGGATGCGGCCAAACCGCAGTCCCTCCGGATACTGGGCATTTCGGTTCTGCTCGCTAGTGGTCGTCACGGGTACGACGTTAGCGAGTAATGGCCCGAATTGCTAAGGGAGCTTGGCGTAACACGCGCGCCATCGAGTATGACGCAAGCGTTTACGCCCAACCCTCCCCACCGCTTGGCAAGTGCGCTAGCGTAACCGGGGTGAAGGCAATCCGCAGATTTACCGTCCGTACCGTCCTCCCCGAGAAGATCGCGCCGCTCGGCAAACTCGCCGGAAATCTGCGGTGGTCGTGGCACCTGCCGACCTCGCGGCTCTTCGAGGAGATCGACCCTGCAGCCTGGGCGGAGAGCGGCCACGATCCCGTTTCCTTCCTCGGTTCGGTCACCCGCGAGAAGCTCGAGCAGCTCGCCGGCGACGACGCCCTGGTGCAGCGGATCCAAGCGGTCGGCGCCGCTCTCGAGAACTACCTGACCGAGCCGCGCTGGTACCAGTCCCTCGGCGACGACGCGCCCCGCAGCATCGCCTACTTCTCACCGGAGTACGGGATCAGTGCTGTCCTCCCCCAGTACTCCGGCGGCCTCGGCATCCTCGCCGGTGACCATCTGAAGTCCGCGTCCGATCTCGGCGTCCCCCTGGTCGGGGTGGGGCTGCTCTACCAGGCCGGCTACTTCAAGCAGTCGCTCTCGCGTGACGCATGGCAGCAGGAGACCTACCCCGTGCTCGACCCGGACGGGCTCCCGCTGACCCTGCTCCGAGAGGAGGACGGTTCCGCGGCGACCGTCGTCCTGCCCCTGCCCAACGGACGCCAGCTCTCCGCGCACATCTGGCGCGCCGACGTCGGCCGCGTCCCCCTCCTCCTGCTCGACTCGAACGTCGCCGGGAACGACGAGGCCGCCCGGAACGTCACCGACCGCCTCTACGGCGGCGGCGGGGACCAGCGCCTGCAGCAGGAGTTGCTGCTCGGCATGGGCGGGGTGAAGGCCCTGCGCATCTTCCAGCGCCTGACCGGCATGCCCGCTCCCGAGGTCTTCCACACCAACGAGGGCCATGCCGGCTTCCTCGGCATCGAGCGCATCCGCGAACTGATGGACCCGGCCAACGAGTCCCCGATGAGCTGGGAGGAGGCCCTCACCGCGGGCCGTGCCTCGACCGTGTTCACGACGCACACCCCGGTCCCCGCCGGGATCGACCGCTTCGACCGCTCGCAGATCGAGCACTTCTTCCACGCCGGCCTGGCTCCTGCCGTCCCGACGGACCGGGTGCTCGCGCTCGGTGCGGAGAACTACGCCGACGGCGATCCCGCCAAGTTCAACATGGCCGTCATGGGGCTGCGCCTGGCCCAGCGGGCCAACGGTGTGGCGAAGCTGCACGGGGAGGTCTCGCGCGGCATGTTCTCGGGCCTGTGGCCGGGCTTCGACACCCGCGAGGTGCCCATCTCCTCCGTCACCAACGGCGTGCACGTGCCGAGCTGGGTCGACCCCGAGATCGCCGACTTCGCCCGCTCCACCTTCGGTGCCGAGTCGATCCTCGATCCGCAGTGGAACAAGGTGTACGACGTCCCGGACACCGACATCTGGGCGTTGCGCCGCAGTTTGCGCTCCAACCTGGTGGACGACGTCCGCCAGCGCCTGCGGTCCTCCTGGAAGAAGCGCGGGGCCGCCGATGCGGAGCTCACCTGGACCGACTCCGTCCTGGACCCCGACGTGCTGACCATCGGCTTCGCCCGGCGCGTGCCGACCTACAAGCGCCTCACGCTCATGCTGCGGAACCCGGCCCGACTGAAGGCCCTGCTCCTGCACCCCGAGCACCCCATCCAGCTCGTGATCGCCGGCAAGTCGCATCCCGCCGACGAGCAGGGCAAGCGCATGATCCAGGACCTCGTCCGGTTCACCGACGATCCCGAGGTGCGCCACCGCATCGTCTTCCTGCCCAACTACGACATCGCGATGGCCCGGACCCTCTTCCCCGGCTGCGACGTCTGGCTGAACAACCCGCTGCGTCCGCTCGAGGCATGCGGCACCTCCGGCATGAAGGCCGCCATCAACGGTGGGCTGAACCTGTCCGTCCTCGACGGCTGGTGGGACGAGATGTACGACGGCGACAACGGCTGGGCCATCCCGACCGCCAACAACGGCGCCTCCGCCGACGAGCGCGACGACATCGAGGCCGCCGCCCTGTACGACCTCCTCGAGACCCAGGTGGGACCGCGCTTCTACTCGCTCGTGCCGGCCGAGGGAGCAGGAGCGGCAGGCCCGTCCGAGCCCTCCCGCGACGGCGTGCCGCACGCGTGGATCGCCATGATCAAGCACACCATGGCCACTCTCGGGCCGGCCGTGTCCGCGGAACGCATGCTGCAGGACTACGTGGAGAAGCTGTACCGGCCGGCCTGGCGGGCGGGCCAGGAAGCCGCCGCCGACCAGTTCTCGCTCGCCAAGCGGACCGCCGCCTGGCGTTCACGCGTCCAGGGCAGCTGGCCCGCTGTGCAGGTGGAGCACGTCGATTCGACGGGCGTGTCCGAGGACCCGCAGATCGGTGATTCACTCACCGTCAACGCGTACGTCTCGCTCGGTGGTCTCGACCCCGACGACGTCGCGGTGGAGGTGGCCTACGGCCGCGCACTGGACAGCGACGAGCTGAGCGACGTCACGGTCGAGGACCTCGACGTCGCCGAGAACCTCGGCAGCGGACGCTACCTGTTCACGGGTGGGATCCGGATCGACCACTCCGGGTCCTTCGGCTACACCGTGCGGGTGCTGCCCAAGCACACGACCCTGGCCACGAAGGCGGAACTGGGGCTCGTCGTCAACGCCTGACCGGCGTCCGGCCGGCGGCCAGGAACGACGAAGCCCGGGACCTCTGGTCCCGGGCTTCGTCGCTTCCGGCAGCGTCGTCAGGTGTCCCGTCGCGTACCGACGCGTCCGGGCCGGTCAGCAGCGGTAGATGCGGACCGAATCGGCAGCGACGACATCGGCCTCGCCCGAGCGGAGCCGGCCGTCGCCACCGCCACCGCCACCATCGGCCCCGGCACCGTGCACCCGCGGGTCATCGCCACCGGCGGAGTCGAAGGTACGGCTGAACCAGCGCGGCTGCTCCCCCTCCACACCCTGGCCCTGCAGGATCCAGGCCGACGGCAGGTGGATGCGCGCCGGCTCGAGCGACCCGTTGATGACCACCAGGCCGTTGATCGTGCCGCCCGTCGATCCGAGGAGGAGCTGCACGGTCCGGGTGGAGGGGTCGTTCCACTCGTGCGGCGTCATCGGCAGTCCGGCGGCGTTGAACCACAGCAGCGTCGACTGGTCGCCCCGGGACGGGAACGTCGGGGGCTGGCAGGCCAGGAAGTCCCGCCGGATGGCGAGCAGGGTCCGGGTGGCGTCCAGCATGCGGCGGGAGGCGGCGTCATCGGGCCAGTGCACCCACGCGAGCTCCGTGTCCTGGCAGTAGGCATTGTTGTTGCCGCCCTGTGTCCGTCCGAACTCGTCGCCGGCGGTGAGCATCGGCACCCCGAGGGAGATGAGCAGCGACGCCATGATGTTGCGGGCGCTGCGCTCACGGGCTGCGAGGATGCCCTCGTCCTCCGTGCGCCCCTCCGCACCGTGGTTGTAGCTGCGGTTGTCGTTGTGGCCGTCCCGGTTGCCCTCGCCGTTGGCCTCGTTGTGCTTGCGCTCGTAGGCCGTCAGGTCGGCGAGTGTGAAGCCGTCGTGCGCGGTCACGAAGTTCACGGAGGCGAGGGGACTCCGGCCGGACGCACCGAAGGTGTCGGCCGATCCGGCGAGGCACCCTGCGAGCCGTCCGGGTGAGGAGGCCGCCCCGCCACCCGTCAGGGATGCGATGTCCCGCAACCAGAAGTCGCGGACCGTGTCGCGGAAGCCGTCGTTCCAGTCCGCCCAGCCGACCGGGAAGCGCCCGGTCTGCCACCCGTCGGGACCGATGTCCCAGGGTTCGGTGATCAGTTTCGTCCCGCGCAGCACCGTCGACGCCCCGGCGGCGACGAGGAAGGGATGCCGCGGGGTGAAGGCGTTGCGCTCGTCCCGTGCGAGGGTGACCGCGAGGTCGAACCGGAAGCCGTCGATGCGGCACTCCTCCGCCCAGTACCGCAGCGAGTCGAGGGCGAACTCGACGACGCGCGGCTGGGAGAAGTCGAGGGTGTTCCCGCAGCCGGTGGTGTCCAGGTAGCGTCCGGCGTCGTCGTGCCGGTAGTAGTCGCGGTCCCCGAGACCGCGCCAGCACAGGGCGGGCCGATGCTGCTCACCCTCCGCGGTGTGGTTGTAGACGACGTCGAGGATGACCTCGAGGCCGCCCTCGTGGAGCGCCTTCACCATGCCCTTGAACTCGTCGAGCACGGCAGCGGGGCCGGCGGTCCGGGCCGCCGCCGTCGCGTAGTCGGTGTGCGCGGCGAAGAAACCCAGGGTGTTGTAGCCCCAGTAGTTGCTGAGGCCGAGCGGCTCGAGGTGCGGCTCGTCGATGTGGAAGTGCACCGGCAGGAGTTCGACGGCGGTGACCCCGAGCTCGCGCAGGTAGGTGACCATCGCCGGATGGGCCAGCCCGGCGTAGGTGCCGCGGAGTTCCTCGGGGACGTCGGGGTGCAGCTTCGTGAGGCCCTTGACGTGCGCCTCGTAGACGACGGTGTCCCGCCAGGCCGTGTTCGGGCGCTCGCTCGTACCCCAGTCGAACGCGTGCTCGAGGAACACCGAGTAGTAGGCACGCGAGTCGGCTTCCCCGGCCGCGTCGGTGCCGGGCGCCCCGACGGTGTCGATCGTCTCGATGGCCCGCCCGTAGGGATCGAGGAGCAGCTGCGCCTCGCCGATGGCGCCGGGCAGGTCCTCGCCCGTGGGCCAGAACGCGTACAGGGCACCCGGATCCACCGGCCCCACCACGCCGTGGTGCACGCCGCCGTCGAGCCCCACCAGCGTCTCGGACGTCCACGACCCGTCGCCACGGCGCCAGTGCACGTCCATGGACGGGATGCCGGGGGCCCAGACGGCCGCGTTGGCGTGGGCATCACGCTGCTCCCCCCGCCTGATGGCGTGGAGCCCGAGGGGGAACTCGCGGGAGGCGCGCGGAAGCTGCCGTGCCGGCTGGGTCATCGTCGGGCGATCAGGACGAACGCTGGCGTGACACCTCGTACAGCGTGATGCCCACCGCCATCGACGCGTTGAGCGACTCCATGGCGGAATCGATGGGGATGGAGACGATCTGGTCGCAGTTCTCGCGCACGAGGCGCGAGAGGCCCTTGCCCTCTGATCCGACGACGATGCAGATCGGGTCGCGGCCGAGGGACAGCTGGGGCAGGGACACGTCGCCGTCGCCGTCGAGACCCAGGACGAAGATGCCCTTGCCCTTCATGCTCTTCAGGGCGGCGTTCAGGTTGCCGACGCGCGCGACCGGCACCCGTACCGCGGCCCCCGCACTCGTCTTCCACGCCGATGCGGTCACGCCGACCGAGCGGCGTTCGGGGACGATGACCCCGTGGCTGCTGAAGGCGGAGGCGGAACGGATGATCGCGCCGAGGTTGCGGGGATCGGTGATGCCGTCGAGGGCCACGAACAGCGGCGCGTTGCCGATGTGTCCGCGGCGGTACTTCTCGATGGTCTCGTCCACCAGGTCGAGGGCGTCGGCGTACTCGTAGGGCGGGATCTGCAGCATGAGGCCCTGGTGCACCGCGCCGTCGGTCATGCGGTCGAGCTCCGGCTTGCCGGTCTCCATCACGGGGATGCCCCGCTCGGCGGCCATCTTCAGCGAGTCCCGGACGCGGTCGTCCATCTCGATCCGGATGGCGACGTGGAGGGCCTTCGCGGGGATGCCGGCACGCAGCGCCTCGACCACCGAGTTGCGGCCGGTGACGGCTTCTTCGGCCGCCTTGCCCTTGGTCCGCCCGGTCCCGGCGCCCTTGCCGCCCGCGCGCTTGGCGGCGGACCGCTCGGCGAGCTCCTTGCTCTTGTACGCCTTGTGGTACGGGCGGTCCTCCGCCTTCGGCGTGGGGCCCTTGCCCTCGAGGGACTTGCGCCCGTGTCCGCCGGTGCCGACGGAAGGGCCCTTTTTCGACTTGCGCACCGCGCCTGGACGTCCGTGACTGACCATGGAACAACACCTTTAAATAGAGGAAGAATCGCCTCCAGTTTACCGGGCGGCGGCGCCTTCCCTCTGCGCGCGGCCGGGCGGTGGTCACGACTCCGGCGCGAGGCGCCCCGGGACGGCGGCCCCGGCTCCGCCGACGTCCTCCGGTCAGTCCTCCGGCCGGTCCTCCGCCAGGGACCAGCGCGCCCCGTCCGCCGTGTCCTCCAGGACGATCCCGGCGCCCGAGAGCGCCTCGCGGATGGCGTCCGCGCGCGCCCAGTCCCGCGCCGACCGGGCGTCGAGGCGTTCGGCGATGCGGTCCCCGACGAGCGCATCGAGGGCCTTCGTGAGCGCGGCGTCCGCCCCGCCCGCACGGGCGTCCCCGGCGTCGTCGAGCCCGAGCACCCCGGTCATGGCGACAACGGCGGAGAGGGCCGCCCCCACCGCGGCGTCATCACCCGAGGCGAGCGCGGTGTTACCGCCGCGCACGGTCGTGTGGAGGACGGCGAGGGCCTGCGGCACGTTGAGGTCGTCATCCATGGCGTCGGCGAAGGCCGCGGGCAGGTCCGCCGCCCGGACCTGCTGCACAACGGGCGCGCCGACCCGGGCAGAGGCCTTGCCGATGAATCCGTCGATCCTGGCGACCGCCGCGGCAGCCTCCTGCAGCGACGTCTCGCGGTAGTCCAGCACGGAGCGGTAGTGCGCCTGCCCGAGGTAGTAGCGCACCACGCGGGGGCCAGCTGCGTCGATCATCTCCTGCGGACTCACGGTGTTGCCGAGGGACTTGGACATCTTCTCCCCCTCGAAGGTGACCATCCCGTTGTGCATCCAGAACCGGGCGAAGGCGTGCCCCGCGGCCTGCGACTGGGCCATCTCGTTCTCGTGGTGGGGGAAGCGGAGATCCAATCCGCCACCGTGGATGTCGAACTCCGTGCCGAGGTACTTCGTGACCATGCTCGAGCACTCGAGGTGCCAGCCGGGCCGCCCCACCCCCCACGGACTGGCCCAGGACGCCGTCACCGGGTCCGACTCCTTGGCGCCCTTCCACAGCGCGAAGTCGCGAGGATCCCGCTTGCCGCGCGGATCGGCGTCGGGCGCGGCCTGCATCTCGTCGATGTCCTGGCGCGTGAGGCTGCCGTAGGCCGGCCAGGAGCGGACGTCGAAGTAGACGTCCCCCGATCCGTCCGGCGCCGGGTAGGCATGGCCGCGGTCGATCAGGAGCTGGATCAGCGCATGCATCTCGGGGATGTGGCCCGTGGCGCGCGGCTCGTAGGTCGGCGGCCGGACACCGAGTGCGGCGTAGGCACGCTGGAACTCCTGCTCGAAACGGTAGGCCAGGGCCCACCACGGCTCGTCCTGGACGACGGCCGGATCGGCATCGGCAGCGCCCCCGCGGAAGGAGTCCCGGGACTTGGCGAGGATCTTGTCGTCGATGTCCGTCACGTTCCGGACCACGGTGACGCGCAGGCCGCGGGCCTCGAGCCACCGGGTGAGCTGGTCGAAGGCGATCGCGGACCGCACGTGGCCCACGTGGGGCATGCCCTGCACGGTGGCGCCGCAGTAGTAGAGGCTCGCCCTGCCCGGTTCGAGGGGTTCGAAGGGACGCACCTCGGCGCGGGCGGTGTCATGGAATCGCAGGCTCACCGGTCCAGATTACCCGCCGGACCCCTCAGGCCCCCGCGGTGTCGCCGGGCACCCGGCCACCGGACCGCACGACGACGGCGGTCGCGATCGCGGCGATCCCCTCGCTCCGTCCGGTGAGGCCGAGCCCGTCGGTGGTGGTCGCCGAGATGCTGACCGGCGCCTGCGCGGCGTCGGACATGGCCGCTTCCGCCTCGGCGCGGCGCGGCGCGAACTTCGGCCGGTTGCCGACGAGCTGGACGGCGATGTTGCCGATGTCGAAGCCCGCCGTCCGGACGATCCGCGCGGCCTCGGAGAGCAGCGCGTGCCCGGAAGCGCCGGCGTACTCGGGCCGGTCCGTGCCGAAGTGGCTTCCGAGGTCACCGACGCCGGCAGCCGAGAACAGGGCGTCCGCAGCCGCGTGCGCCACGACGTCCCCGTCGGAGTGGCCGCTCAGCCCCCGTTCGCCCTCCCAGAGGAGGCCGGCGACCCACAGCGGCGCCGGCGCGTCCTCGGGGGCGAACGCGTGGACATCCACGCCGATCCCGGTGCGGGGAAGGTGGAGGTGCTCACTCAGGTACATCGGTACTCCTGCCGGATGGGGAAGGGTCTGCTGCACCGCGGCCGTCACGCCTGAGCGCCAGGACGGCCTCGGCCACGGTGAGGTCCAGGGGGGTGGTCACCTTGAACGCGAGGGGGTCGCCGTCGACCACGCGGACCGGCACGCCGAGTGCCTCCATGAGCATGGCGTCGTCCGTGATGCCCGGATCCGCGGCGGCGGATCCGTTGTGCGCCGAGCGCAGGGAGGCTGCGGCGAAACCCTGCGGTGTCTGCACGGCGCGCAGGCCGGCGCGGTCGGGGGTGGACTCGACGACGTCCGCGCGGACGACCTTGATGGTGTCCGCCACCGGCACCACGGGGATCACGGCGGGGGCGCCCGCGCGGACCGCGGCCGCGACACGCTGGAAGACCGCAGGAGGAGTGAGGGCGCGGGCGGCGTCGTGCACCAGCACGATCTCCGCCGCCGGCGGGAGTGCAGCCAGTCCCGCGCGGACGGAAGCGACCCGCGCCGCGCCACCGGGGACCGAGGTGATCCGGCAGCCCCGTGGTGCGGCGCCGGCTGCGGCCTCCACGACGGCGGCCAGCACGGTGTCCCCGGGCGGCAGGACCACCACCACGGCGGCGGCCACGCCCGAGGCGGACACGGCGTCCAGCGCGTGCTCGAGCAGCGTGCGCCCACCGCACAGCACGCGGGCCTTGGGGATGCCGTGCCCGAGGCGCTGGCCGGTCCCAGCTGCGACGACGATCAGGCCGACGACGGGCGGGGCGGGCTGCTGCAGGTTCGGTGGCACTCCGTCACCCTATGACAGGGCAAAGAAAAAGAGGGACCCGGGGGTCCCTCTTCGACGATCAGTCCCGCTCCTAGGAGGCGAGGACCTCGTCGAGGACGCTGGCGGCCTTCTCTTCATCGGTCTTCTCCGCGAGTGCGAGCTCGGAGATGAGGATCTGCCGCGCTTTCGCGAGCATCCTCTTCTCACCGGCCGACAGTCCGCGGTCATGGTCGCGACGCCAGAGGTCCCGGACTACTTCGGCGACCTTGATGACGTCGCCGGAGGCGAGCTTCTCGAGGTTCGCCTTGTACCGGCGCGACCAGTTGGTCGGCTCTTCCGTGAATTCGGCCCGCAGGACATCGAACACATGCTCGAGGCCTTCCTTGCCCACCACGTCGCGGACCCCTACGAGGTCGACGTTCTCTGCTGGTACTTCTATGGTCAGATCACCCTGTGCCACCTTGAGCTTGAGATACATCTTCTCTTCGCCCTTGATGACGCGCATCTTGATCTCCTCGATCTTCGCTGCGCCGTGGTGAGGGTAAACAACTGTTTCGCCAACCTCAAAAACCATGTGGACTTTCCCCTTTCCCGCGAGTCAGTTTATCACGGCAACGACACGCCGATGGCGCGTTTTCGCAGGTCAGACGGCTTGAACAGGGCGAATTGACTATCATTCGCCTCTTGACGGAAGGGGCTTTTGGTGCTGCTGCAGCATTCGGGCGGCCGCAACGGACACCACGGTTGATGCTCGTAGCCGATAGTCTGTCCTGTAGGTCCGCATCGGATTCCGTCCCTGTCCCACCTGTTGAGCCCCAGGAGTTTGTGCCGTGAAGAGTGCACCGAAGAACCGAGTGCAGCGGTCCGTCGCTGCCGGCGCCGTGTTGCTGATGCTGGGGGTCTCCGGCTGCAGCTTCACCGCTGAGCAGTCGACGACGACGCAGTACGCCGCATCGGACGGCATCGTGAAGGATCTCGGGCCCGTGCTCATGCGCAACATCCTGATCGTCGGCCGCGATGACGAGACGGCGGGCCGCCTCGTGGGCACGATCTTCAATTCGGGCGACGACCCCGTGAACCTCTCGATCAGCGCCGGCGGTGCCTCCACGAGCTTCACGATCGAGGGCCAGGGCCAGATCAAGCTCGAGGACGAGACCTCGGACGACGCCTCGCTCGAGGGTGTCGACGACATCCCGGGCTCCCTCGTCGACGTCGACTTCGAGGTGAACGGCGACCAGGCGACGTTCGAGGTGCCCGTGCTCGACGGGACGCTCGAGGAGTACCGCGAGTTCGTCCCCGGCGGCTACACGCCGCGCCCGAGCGAGCCTGCGGCCACCGAGGAAGCGTCCGAAGGCGAGTAGGCGGATCCTGCCGACGACACTGCTGCCCGCCTCCGGACCATCGGAGGCGGGCAGTTCTGCGTCGTGCCCCCTCAGGGCTCGTACTTGTACCCGAGTCCCCTGACGGTGATCAGGTAGCGCGGATTCGAGGGGTCGGGCTCCACCTTCCCGCGCAGGCGCTTCACGTGCACGTCGAGCGTCTTCGTGTCCCCGACGTAGTCGGAACCCCACACGCGATCGATCAGCTGGCCACGGGTGAGCACCCGGCCGGAGTTGCGCAGCAGCATCTCGAGGAGCTCGAACTCCTTGAGCGGCAGCGCCACCTGCTCGCCGTCGACGCTCACCACGTGCCGCTCGATGTCCATCCGGACGGGGCCCGCCTGGATGGTGTTCGAGATCAGTTCCTCGGGCTCACCCTGCCGCCGCAGGACCGCACGGATGCGGGCGACCAGCTCGCGGGACGAGTAGGGCTTGGTGACGTAGTCATCGGCACCGAGCTCCAGGCCCACCACCTTGTCGATCTCGGCGTCCTTGGCGGTCAGCATGATGACCGGGACGCTCGAACGCTGGCGCAGCTGGCGGCAGACCTCCGTCCCGGACAGCCCCGGCAGCTGGAGGTCCAGCAGCACGAGGTCGGCACCGGAGCGGTCGAACTCGGTGATGGCGTCGAGGCCGTTGTCCACGACCGACACCTCGAAGCCCTCCTTGCCCAGGAGGTAGGACAGCGGGTCGCTGAAGGACTCCTCGTCCTCGACGATCAGAATGCGGCTCAAGCCTTGACTCCCTGCTCATGGGCAGCGGCGCTGCCCTTCTTGCCCGACGTCGTGTCGGAAACCTGGACGCCCGGGGCATCGGTGCCCGACGTCGTCCCGTGGCCGGGTGCACCGCCGTCCTCCGGGTTGACCTCCATCTCGGGCAGCCGGACCGTGAACGTGCTGCCCTGACCGGCCTGGGACCACACGGTGACCTCTCCGCCATGGTTCGCGACCACGTGCTTCACGATGCTGAGGCCGAGGCCGGTCCCTCCGGTCTGGCGGGACCGCGCGGCGTCGATGCGGTAGAAACGCTCGAAGATGCGCTCCTGCTCCTCGGGCGTGATGCCCGTGCCCTGGTCCGTGACCGAGACCTGCACCAGTCCGTCGCGCGACCGCACGCCCACGCCGACCCGCGTGCCCTCGGGCGAGTAGCGGATGGCGTTGTCGATCAGGTTGCGGAACGCCGTCATCAGCAGGTCGCGGTCGCCGTACACGGGCGCCTGGACGGTCCCGCCGACGACGATGTCGATCTGCTTGCTCTCCGCGGGCAGCTTGTTGCGGTCCACCGCCTCGGCGATCACCGCGTTGACGTCCACGGGCTTGCCGCGGCGGACGACGTCGGCGCCCTGCAGACGGGAGAGTTCGATGATGTCCTGGACGAGCGCGGAGAGCCGGCCGGACTCCTTGTGCATGCGCTGCGCGAACCGGCGCACGGCGACCTCGTCCTCGGCGGCGTCGTCGATCGCCTCGGCGAGCAGCGAGATGGCGCCGACGGGGGTCTTGAGTTCGTGGGAGACGTTCGCGACGAAGTCGTTGCGGATCTCCTCGCTGCGGGTGATCTCCGTCCGGTCATCGGCAAGGATCAGGATGTACTCCGCGCCGAGGGCCGCGACGCGCACCTGGACGACGATGGTCCCCTGCCCCAGCGGACCCCGCGGGAGCTCGAGCTGCTCCTGCTCGATCACGCCGTCGCGCCGCACCCTGGAGGTGAGGTCCAGCAGCTCCGAGTGCACCACGGTGTACCCGCGGACCAGGCCGAAGGCGTAGGCTGCGGGGCTGGCCCGGACGACGCCGTCGATCGCGTCCACGATGACATAGGCGCGGCCGATGATGGAGAGGACCTCGGCGGCGCCGTCGGGCAGCGAGGGCTCGTCCTCGTAGAGCAGCCTGAGCCGCTGGGCCTCGCTCGCACGGAAGGCCGCCATGCCGCTCACACCGAGGGCTAGGCCGACCAGCCCGGCCACGAGCGTCAGGAGAAGGGGGTCCACGGACACAGCTTATGCCGTTCACTTTCCGGGCCGGCCTCATCCGGTGGCAATGGCTGAGGGGTTCAACTAACGTTCACACAATGCGGGGAAACAGTTCACCGACGGCTGGAAGGCTCGGCGGCAGAACTGTGGATACGGTTGCAGTGCAAACTTCCAGGGAGGGACCCCTACGTGCGTAAGGTTTTTCAGGCCGAGCTCCACCAGATCGGCGAGGAGCTGATCGAGATTTCGCAACTGGTGTCCGAGGCCATCCGGAAGGCCAACAGCGCTTTCCGGGGAGCGGACACCGAACTGGCCCAGGAGGTCATCGCGGCGGACGCGCGGATCGACTTCCTGCAGAACGATCTCGACGAGCGCGCGATCGACATCCTGGCCCTGCAGGGCCCCGTGGCCTCCGATCTCCGCATGATCGTGGGAGCCCTGCGCATGAGCGCCTCCCTGGAGCGCATGGGTGACCTCGCCCGCCATGTGGCGCAGCTCGCCCGCCTGCGCTTCCCCGCGAACGTCATCCCCGAGAGCATCCGCGCCACCTTCGACGAGCTCGCCGACCTCGACGTGCAGATCGCGGACAAGGTGACCGAGCTGCTCGAGACGCGGAACCTGGAGCTGAGCAACGAGATCAACGCGGCCAACGCGCGCGTCAACGAGCTGCACGCGAGCGTCTTCCGCGCCGTGGCTGCCGAGGACTGGGCCGAGACCGCACCCACCACCGTGGACGTCACCCTCGCCAGCCGCTACTACGAGCGCTTCGCCGACCACGGTGTCTCCGTGGCGCGGAAGGTCACCTACCTGGTCACCGGCGAATGGCAGCCGAGCGCTCCGCTGACCTGATCCGCATCCGGCATGACAGGACGACGGCGGCCCCCGCAGGGACCGCCGTCGTTCTGGTTCTGCGACGACCGGTGGACGACCGGTGGGAGTCGCGCTCCCCCGCGGCTAGTGCTTGCCCTGGTTCGCGACGGCCTCGATGGCGGCAGCAGCCGCATCGGCGTCGAGGTAGGTGCCACCGGCCTTGACGGGCGTGAGGTCCTCGTCCAGCTCGTACACCAGCGGGATCCCCGTAGGGATGTTCAGTGCTGCGATGTCCTTGTCACTGATGCCGTCGAGGTGCTTCACCAGGGCGCGCAGCGAGTTGCCGTGCGCCGCGATGAGGACGGTCTTCCCGGCCCGGATGTCGACGGTGATGTCGGACTCCCAGTACGGCAGGAAGCGGTCGAGGACGTCCTTCAGGCATTCGGTGCGGGGGACGTCGTCGCCGAGGTCCGCGTAGCGGGGATCGCCGACCTGCGAGTACTCGCTGGAGTCCTCGAGCGCGGGCGGCGGGGTGTCGTAGGACCGACGCCACTCCATGAACTGCTCCTCACCGAATTCGGCGAGCGTCTGGGCCTTGTCCTTGCCCTGCAGTGCACCGTAGTGGCGCTCGTTCAGGCGCCAGTTGCGCTTGACGTCGATCCAGCTGCGGTCCGCGGCCTCGAGCGCGAGGTTGGCGGTGATGATGGCGCGCTTCTGCCGGGACGTGTAGACGACGTCCGGGAGGATACCGGCCTCGGTCAGCAGGTGGCCACCGCGGGTGGCCTCCTCGCGTCCCTTCTCCGTGAGGGCGACGTCCACCCACCCGGTGAAGAGGTTCTTCTCGTTCCATTCGCTCTGCCCGTGGCGCAGCAGGATCAGTGTGTAGGTCATGTCTCCTAGTCTGCCGTATCCACGTCAGCCGGGTCATGCCGGGAGCGGCCTGTTCCGCGAGTGTTAAGGCCGTGGCCTAGCCTTGACGGGTGCCACCGAGACGACCGCCGACCAGACCCCTCGGGACCATCACGCGCGGCACCACCAACCCGAACCGCCTGCGCCGGGTGGACCGCTGGCTCGCCGGCCCGCAGTCCTCCCGCCTGCGCCGGGCCGCTGATCCGCTCGTCGTCGACCTCGGCTACGGGGCTGCTCCCGTGACGGCCGTCGAGCTCTTCGCACGCCTGCGGGCGGTGCGCGACGACGTCGAGGTGATGGGCGTCGAGATCGACCCGGCGCGGGTGGCGGCGGCGGAACCGCTCGCGCGGCCGGGGCTCAGCTTCCGGCAGGGCGGCTTCGAGCTTCCCCTCGACGGACGCCGACCCGTGGTTGTGCGGGCCTTCAACGTGCTGCGCCAGTACGGGGAGGACGAGTACGCCGCCTACTGGGACGAGGTGCGGGGCCGGCTCGCGCCGGGAGGACTCCTCGTCGACGGGACGTGCGACGAGATCGGCCGGCGCGCCACCTGGGCTGCGGTCGAGGCCGACGGGCCGAGCACGCTGAGCATCTCGCTCAGGTTCGGCGCCTTCACCCTGCCCTCGGACGTCGCGGAGCGCCTCCCGAAGGCACTGATCCACCGGAACGTCGAGGGCGAGCGGGTGCACGCCTACCTGCGGGCGCTCGACAAGGCGTGGCTCGACGCGGCGGCGCTCGCGTCCTTCGGCCAGGCGCAGCGATGGCGGTCCATGTGCGCGTCCCTGAGGAGCGCGGGCTGGCCGCTGGTGGACGGTCCGGCGCGCTGGCGCCTGGGCGAGGTCACCGTGGCGTGGGACGCCGTCAAACCCGGCTGAGACGGACGGTGGACCGGGCCCGCCCTCCGCGCTCGGCTTTCCGGCCGGGAGACGCGATCGATCAGGGGAAGCTGCTCCCTACCAGGGGCCGTAGGGGCCGGAGTTGCCGCCGCGTCCGGAGGTCTGGCTGACAGCGGGCTTCACGTCCGCCAGGTACACGCACGCCGCGATGATCGCGACCAGTTGGAAGAGGTTGAAGCCCCCACGGCCGCCCAGGGCGGAGAGGAGGCCGACCACGACGGCGCCACCGGTGAGGGCGAGCCAGAAGCCCTTGGTGCGCTTGAAGGCGGCCTCGAAGGCCGTGCCGGGACGACGCACGCAGTCGGAGAGGGCCCACACCTCGATGCCCAGGGCGACGAAGCCGAGCGCGAGGTACAGGAAGTACTGGGTCTGGAGTACGAGGTCCACGCCCTCAGCTTAGCGGGCCGCCCCGTCCGTGGCGCACCGGCGACACCGACRGACACCGRCAGRCACCGACCGACACCGGCGCGTGCTGCGGATCAGACGACGGCGGACACCGACAGGCACCGACGGACACCGGCAGACACCGACCGACACCGGCGCGTGCTGCGGAYCMGACGACGGCTGGTCCGGTCAGAGGCCGCCGTCACGCCCGCCCGTGGCCCGGCGGAGTGCCTGCTCGAGGTCGGCCCACAGGTCCTCGGGGTTCTCGATGCCGACGGACAGCCGGACGAGGGCCTCGGGCACGGTCGCCGGCTCGGCGGGCTGGCGACGGCGGCGCTCCACGAGGGACTCCACGCCACCGAGGGAGGTCGCCGGGAGCCAGAGCCGCACCGCCTCCACCACGGCGTCCGCGGTGGCGACGTCGTCGAGCTCGATGCTGACGATCCCGCCGAAGCCGTTGAACTGGGCGGCGGCGCGCTCGTGTCCGGGATCCGAGGCGAGACCGGGATAGCGCACCCGGCGGACGGCCGGGTGGTCGGCGAGGTGCAGCGCGAGGAAGGCCGCCGTCGACTGGCTCCGCTCCATGCGCAGGGCGAGCGTCCGGAGTCCGCGGAGGGCCAGCCAGACCTCGAACGGCCCGGCGATCGCCCCGTGGAGGGTGCGGTGCGCCAGCAACCTCCCGCGCAGCGCCGCGTCGGACGTGGCGAGCGCCCCGAGGACGACGTCGGAGTGGCCCGCCAGCCACTTGGTCACCGAGTGCAGGACGACGTCGACCCCCGCTTCCAGCGGCCGGTGCACCATGGGCGTGTTGAAGGTGTTGTCCGCGACGACGAGGGCACCGTGGGCATGCGCCGCGTCCGTCAGGACGGCCAGGTCCGCGACCTCGAGCATGGGGTTGGTGGGACTCTCGAGCCAGAGCATCACCTGGCCGGCTTCGAAGCGGTGCGCGAGCGCGTCGAGCGTACCGAGCACCGCGTCCGTGTCCGCGATGTCCACGGCCAGCAACTCGAAGCGGCCCTGTGCCGCGAGGTCGCCGGCGAGGCTGATGGAGCCGGCGTAGGCGTGCCGCGGCATGACCACAGCTCCTCCGGTCGGCACGAGGGAGAGGGCTGCGGCAGCTGCGCCCAGTCCGGAGCCGAAGACGAGGGCCGGCAGGTCGGCTCCCTCGAGCGCCCCCAGGGCCTCCTCGAACGGATCCCAGGTGGGGCTGGAGCCCCGCGCGTAGATGCGGTCGCCGGGTTGCGGCGCCCGGGTCTCGTGGTAGGTCGTGGAGAGGACGATCGGCACGTTGACGGGTGCGTCGTGCTCCCGCGGCGGTCGTCCCGCCGCGACGGTCAGGGTGTCCGGGGCGAGGTCGGGGTGGTCGGTGGCCATGGACCCGAGCCTAGCGCCGCTCCGGTTCACCCCGGCACGCGTGACCCCGCCCGAAGGGTCGCTGCCACTCGGTAGGCTTGGCGCGTGACCTATCCCCTCCCGCACGGCCTGCCCGGCCTCTTCGTCGCGTTCGAGGGCGGCGACGGCGCCGGCAAGTCGACGCAGGCCTCGCTCCTCTGCACGGCGCTCGAGGAGGGCGGCCGGACCGTGGTCCGGACCCGCGAACCCGGCGGCACCCCGATCGGGGAGGAACTGCGGTCGCTGGTGCTCGAGCACGGCCACGGGGACATCGACGCGCGGACCGAGGCACTCATGTTCGCCGCATCCCGCGCCGCCCACGTGCAGCAGGTGATCGTGCCCGCCCTGGGCCGCGGCGACGTCGTCGTCTGCGACCGCTACATCGATTCCTCCGTCGCGTACCAGGGCGTGGGCCGGGGCCTCGGCGCCGATTCCGTCCTGGACCTGAATCTCTGGGCCACCGACGGCCTCCGCCCCGACCTCACGGTCCTCCTCGACGTGGATCCCGCGGAGGGACGCAGCCGGCGCACCGCCGGCACCGTCGCCGAGGACCGGCTCGAATCGGAGCCCGACGGCTTCCACGCCGCCATTCGCGACGCGTTCCTCGACCTCGCCCGCCAGGATCCCGGACGCTACCTGGTGCTGGCCGCCGCTGCTCGACCGGCGGACCTGCACGCGGCAGTCCTCGCTGCCCTCCCCCGGGCGGCGGCATGACCGCCGTGGCACACGCCCTGCCCTCGACCGGCGTCTGGGCGGAGCTGCGCGGCCAGGAACAGGTGGTGGAGCAGCTCCGCCGGGCCGCGCAGTCCGGAGCGCCCACCCACGCATGGCTCTTCACGGGGCCCCCCGGCTCCGGCCGGTCGAACGCCGCACGGGCCTTCGCCGCCGCTCTGCTGTGCGAGCGTGACCTGTTGGCCGAGCGCGGGTGCGGTACCTGCAAGGCGTGCCGCACGGTCCTGTCCGGGGCGCACGCCGACCTCACCAACGTCACGACGGAGAAGGTCACCATCAGCATCGACGAGGCCCGCGAACTCGTCCGGAAGGCGCAGGACAAGCCCTCCACCGGCCGGTGGCGGATCATCATCGTCGAGGACGCCGACCGCATGCAGGAGCGCAGCACCAACGTGCTCCTCAAGGCCATCGAAGAGCCGCCGCCGCGCACCATCTGGCTGCTGTGCGCGCCGAGTCCGGGCGACGTGCTCGTCACCATCCGCTCACGCTGCCGTTCCGTGGGTCTCCGGCTGCCACCCGTGCAGGACGTCGCGGAGTTGCTCGTGGCCCGGGACGGGATCGATCCCGTGATCGCCGAAGCAGCCGCGCGGGCCGCGCAGAGCCACATCGGGGTCGCCAAGCGGCTGGCGACGGACGACGGGGCGCGCGAGCGCCGCAACCAGATCGTCCGCCTTCCGCTGACGCTGCGCTCGGTCTCCGGCGCCATGCGGGCGGCCGCGGACCTCGTGCGCCTCGCCGAGGCGGAGGCGCAGAGCTCCTTCGAACAGCGCGACGCCGAGGAGCGGGCCTCGCTCCTCGCGACCCTGGGCGCTCCCGAATCAGGAACGCTGCCACCCTCGATGCGCGCACAGATCCGGCGCCTCGAGGAGGACCAGACGCGGCGGGCGAAGCGGTCGAAGAACGACTACTTCGACCGGGCCCTCACCGACCTCATCTCGTTCTACCGCGACGTCCTGATGCTGCAGGTCTCCAGCGGGCAGATGCTCGTCAACGAGCCCCTGCGCCCGGAACTGGAGGACTTCGCCCGGCGTGAAGGCCCCGAGGACACCCTCCAGCGACTCGAGGCGATCAACGAGGTGCGGACGCGACTGGTCAGCACGAACGTCTCACCCCTCCTCGCCATCGAGGCCATGACGGTGAGCCTCCTGTCCCGGAAGGACCTCGACCGATGACCCAGGATCCATCCCTGACCCGGCCCGTGACCCCGCCCGTGACCCCGCGCGGAATCGCGCCCGTGAGCCCTCCCGCCCGGCGCCGCCCGCCGTTCGCCCTCCTCGCCGGAGTCGCTGTCGTCCTCGGGCTGGCCGGCTGCACGCTGTCCTCCCCCTCCCAGACGTCCGCGGACGGCTCGGTCAGTGTCGAGACCGCCGATCCCGCCGCCATCGGGGACGTCCCCGAGGACCTGCGCAGCTTCTACGAGCAGGAGGTGCGCTGGGAGGACTGCGAGGAGGAGTTCTCCTGCGCGACCATCGAGGTCCCGCTCGACTACGCGGACCCGGGACGCGCGAGCATCGACATCTCGGCCATCCGCGCGGACGCGACGGGTGACGCCCAGGGCACGCTCCTCGTCAACCCGGGTGGACCCGGGGGATCAGGCGTGGCCATCGTCCGGGATTCCCTGGACTACGTGGCGAGCGAGCGGCTGCGGGAGGACTACGACATCCTCGGCTTCGATCCCCGCGGCGTGGGCCGCTCGACCCCCGTGCGCTGCTACGACGCCGCCGAGCAGGACGCAGCCCGCCAGGAGTCCTACCCGGTCGACGCCTCGGACGACGAACTACTCGCACTGCTCACCGCCGAGGCGAAGGAGTTCGCCGACCTCTGCGCCGAGCGGACGGGCGAGGTGCTCGGCCACGTCGACACCGGGTCGGCCGCACGCGACATGGACATCCTGCGCGCCCTCGTCAGCGATCCGACACTGACCTACCTCGGCTTCTCCTACGGGACCCAGCTCGGTGCCACCTACGCCGAGCTCTTCCCCGGGCGCGCAGGGCGGCTGGTGCTCGACGGGGCCATCGACCCCTCGCTCAGCAACGAGGAGATCACGCTCGGTCAGGCCGACGGCTTCGAGAAGGCGGTCCGCGCCTACGTGGCGGACTGCCAGCAGGGCGCGGAGTGCCCCTACAGCGGGTCGGTGGACGACGGCGTCCGGCAGATCCAGGAGTTGTTCGCCGCCGTGGAGCGGGAGCCCATGACGGCGGACGACGGACGGCTGGTACCGGTCTCGACGTTCGTCCAGGGCTTCATCCTGCCGCTGTACGACAACGGGAACTGGCCGACGCTCACGCAGGCCGTGACCGACGCCCTCGACGGCGACCCCTCCGCCATGCTGTATCTGGCGGATCTGTCCGCGGAGCGACGCCCGGACGGCACCTACGCCTCGAACTCCACCGCGGCGTTCCTCGCCGTGAACTGCCTCGACTACCCCATGACGAGCGACCCCGCGGAGATGAAGGCCGACGAGCAGCGGCTCATCGAGGCGTCCCCGACCTTCGGCCGCTTCCTGGCCTACGGTGGCGTCACCTGTGCGCCCTGGACGTACCCGCCCGTCGCCGAACCCGCCCCTCTCAGGGCTCCCGGCGCCGATCCGATCCTCGTCATCGGCACCACCGGCGATCCGGCGACGCCCTACGCGTGGTCCACGGCCCTCGCGGACCAGCTCGAATCCGGCGTGCACGTCACCTGGGAGGGTGAGGGCCACACCGCCTACGGCAGGTCGAACGACTGCATCCTCGATCTCGTGGACGACTACTTCATCGACGGGACGGTGCCGGCGGACGGTGTGCGGTGCTGATCGGAGGCTGCCGCACCGCCTGACTGCAGCCACTGCGGCAGCCCGCACATGGAGGGCAGGACGGCGTCGGCGCCCGCCCGGCGCAGCTCCGGCTCGCTGTGCGCGCCCGTGAGGACACCGATGACCGCACCGGCGCCGGCGCGCCTGCCGGCGATCAGGTCCGACGTCGTGTCCCCCGCCACCAGGACCGACCGGACGTCCTCGATGTCGAGGGCGAGCACCGCCGTGAGGATGATGTCGGGATAGGGCCGTCCGCGGCCGGCGTCGGAGGGGCAGAGGCTGAGATCGGCGAGTCCCATCCAGCCCAGCGACGCCAGGATCATGTTCTGCGTATGGCGTCCGAAACCGGTGGCCAGGCAGATCTTCAGGCCCGCGTCACGCAGGGCGAGGATCGCCTCCTCGGCGCCCGGGATGGGCTGCACCCCGTGCCGGGCCAGCAGGGTGTCGTACACCTGCTCGAAGGTCCGGTTGACGTCGAGCGCCGTGGGCGTGTCGGCGAAGAGGTGGCGGAAGACGAGTTCCTTCGAGGTGCCCATGGTGCGGCGGGCATACGCCGTCATCGAGGTGAAGGCTTCCGTGCCCTGGGCGACACCGTGGGAGGTCAGGGCCCGGGTGAACGCCTCCTCCTGCAGGGCGCCCTCGTCGACGGTGGTCCCCGCCATGTCGATCACTGCGAGGGTGAATGGGCGGTCCTGCGTCATGCGGCGTCCCCTTTGCCGGCCGAGCCCGTTCCGGTCTCGGTGACGGGTAGGAGCCACGCTTCGCGACAGGGCTGGCCCGCCAGGAAACGGGAAGCGGCGCAGGCGTGAACGGGAGACGAATTCGCGTCAGGTCCGGCCATTTTGACCACGAGCGGGACCTGCCTATAAAGTTGTGGCTTGTGGATCGGCGTCGGGCTCAGCCCCGGACCGGGAAGCATTGCCTCCTTAGCTCAGTCGGTAGAGCGTCTCACTCGTAATGAGAAGGTCGCCAGTTCGACTCTGGCAGGAGGCTCCAGCAGAAGCCCCGGACGGTTCGCCGCCGGGGCTTTTCCGTGTCCCGTGGCCGTTCGGAGCCCCGGGGTCCGATGACGACGACGGCGGACACCGAAGCAGCCGCCGTCGTCCCCGTCCCGTAAGGGATCGGCATCAAGGGCCTCCCCGAGGTCGATCAGCGCATGGCCGGGCCCGACTCGGAGGACGTGGTGAGCTCCCCGAGGAACCGATGGCACGTCGCGGCGCGCTCGGAGTCCTGGGCCATGACCTGCTCGAAGAACTCGGCGATGTCGTCGCGGCCGGCGTTGCGGGCGTCACGGACGTACTGGCCGTAGTCATGCCCCGCCTTCAACGAGTGATATTGCAGCGAGATCAGGTCGAACGAGACGTCGTCGAATCCGGTTTCTCCGGTAGCCATCAGGCACCTCCATGTAGGGGATGAACAGGTGCAGGAAACGCTAGGTCGCGCTCCGTGGGGGCGGCAACGACGATTCGCGGGCCCACGGGTTCCGCCTGCGCGGGAGCGGTCTGCTAAGGGCGCCGCGGCGTCACACCCGCGGCCCGGAACGACGAGAGCCGCCCGGCGCTGCCGGGCGGCTCTGAAGATCCTGCCAGGATCCCGAGTGGGGATCAGGCGAAGTCGGACGTCGCGGGGTCGGCTCCGATGCGGCCTTCCGCACCCTTGTCGAGGGCGTTGATGGCCTCGACGTCCTCGTCCTCGAGCGTCACGTCGAGGGACTCCCAGTTCTCGATGATGCGCGACTCGGTCACCGACTTGGGGATGACCACGTTCCCGAGCGCGAGGTGCCAGGCGAGGACCACCTGGGCGGGGGAGGCGTTGCGCTTCTGCGCGATGTCCTGCAGGACGGCGTCGTCGAGCAGTCCCTTACCGGAACCGATGGGCGACCACGACTCGTGGAGGATGCCCTTCTCGGCCTCGAACGCGCGCAACTCCGCTTGGTTGAGGTAGGGGTGCGTCTCCACCTGGTTGATGACGGGCACCACGCCGGTGGCGTCGATGATCTCGGTGAGGGCCTCGACCGTGAAGTTCGAGACACCGATGCTCTTCACACGACCCTGCTTCTGCAGTTCGATGAAGGCCTTCCAGGTGTCGAGGTACTTGCCCTGCTGGGGCTGCAGCCAGTGGATGAGGTAGAGGTCCAGCGTCTCGAGGCCGAGGCGCTCCATGGACGCGTCGAACGCCTTGAGCGTGCTGTCGTAGCCCTGATCCGCGTTCCACAGCTTGGTGGTGATGAACATGTCGTCGTGGCTGAGCCCCGATGCCGCGATCGCACGGCCCACGCCGGCTTCGTTCCCGTAGATCTTCGCCGTGTCGATGTGGCGGTAGCCGGCCTTGAAGGCCTTGCCCACGACGTCCTCGGCGACGTTGTCCTCGACCTGCCATACGCCGTAGCCGAGCTGCGGGATGGTGTGGCCGTCGTTGAACGTAAGGTGTGGTGATGTAGTCATACAGGCGGGAACCACCCGCTGCGCCGGATTATTTCTGTTTCACCTGACAACTATCAGTCTGCGTGGCATGTCGCCGCTCGCGGCCGGGGCGCAGGCGGCCGGACGACGGGGGTGGATCTGCTGGACGAGACGTCCCTGCACGACGCCGCCTACCGCTACGCCTTCCGTCGCTCGCTCTCGGTGCGCCTTGCCTCGTCTGCCGCCCACGAGGCCACCGGTCACCTCCCGCCGCCGTCGCCCGGGTGGCCTGCGCTCCCGGCGCCTCCCGTGCTGCCGGACGTGGACGACGGACGGGACGACCGACGGGGCGACGTGCTGGGCGACGTCCTGGTCGCGGCGAGGTCGGCACTGGAACGCTTCCTTCCGCCTGACCTGCCGCCCCGCGTCCCGGACGATCCGGACCTGAGGTCCGCCCTGTCGGCGCTCCGGCCGGACGAGCGGGAGTTCCTCCTGCTCCGGCACTGGGACGGCCTCGAACCCGCCGAGGCTGCGCGTGCCACCGGTCAGGCCGTCGACCAGCTGCGGATCGTCGAGGACGCCGTCGCGCGGCGGTTGGCCGGCACGGAGGAGCCCCACCCTGCGGAAGGGCTCCCGGCTGTGGGGAACGACCGTCCGGGACCGCGACGGGGTACGGGTGGGACCGACGGACCGGGCGCTGCGCCGGATACTCCGCTGCACACGGCCCGGCCCGGCCCTGATCCGCTCACCGAGCGGTTACGGCGGGCTGATCCTGCAACGACCGTCACCGAGGCGCAGCTCGACGCGAGCCGGCCCCTGCCCGCACCACGGATGCCCCCGCCCGGCCCGTCAGCAGGCCGGGGCGTCCCACCTGCCGGACACGACCTCCGCGAGCGGCCGGAGCAGTCCGGCAGCGAACCTCGCCGCCACGACGTCGACGACGAGGACGGGCTGTTCACCGCCCGGGACACCCGCGTCGGTGTCCCGAGGCCCGGAGTGCACGGCGCCCGGGCCGGCCGGGTGCCGACCGCCGTCGGTGCGGCGTGCCTGCTCGCGCTCGTCGCGGTCCTCGCCAGCGTGATCGTTCCGCGCCCTCCCTCCGGTCCGTCGGAAGGCGTCGAGCGCCTGTACGGCCTGGCGGACGTCGTCGCGATCGTCTCCGACGCGGCAGTCGAACCGACCACGGTGGACGGCGACGTGCGGATCCTCCAGGCCTCCGTGGTGGTGCAGATCGTCAAGGGCGAGGCCGACGGCGACGTCCTGACCGTCGACGTGACCGGACGGAGCACCCTCGAGCGCCCCTACAGCAGGAACTTCTTCCCTCCGCACCAGCTCCTCTTCCTGGTGCGCGACGGCGACGGGGTGCTCTCCCCGATCGAGGGGGAGGGCTCGGTGCTGACCCTCGTCGATCGGCGGTCGCCCGAGGCCACGACGGTCTCCGGGGACCCTGCACCGCTGCCGCCGGAACTGCGCGATGCCATCGACACGCTCCCCGCGCCGGAGCTTGCCCTGGCGACGAGCGGCGTGGAGCCGGGTGGGCTCGATCCCGCGGACATCGTCGGCATCCTTCCCGCGGAGGGGCGCTCTGCGCAGAATCTGCCCGCGAACCAGCTTGGGACGTTCCGGATGGCTGCCAACGGCGGCAGGGCCTGCGTGTGGTTCGAGTTCAACGGTCGCTCAGTGGTGCTCCGCTGGCCCGAGGGCTTCTCCGCGTACGAGCGCGAGGAGGTTCTGTCCTACCCCGACGGCGATCCGCGGGTCGGGCGGCGCGTCCTGACCGTCCTCAACGAGCGCGGCTACCCGTACGTGGACGAGAACAGGCCGACCCCGTACATCCGCGGTGTGGCCACCGGTGAACGGGCCACGTGCGGCGGCAAGGAGCTCGATGTGTGGGACATAGCGGCCGGACCGGGCAGCACGCTGCTCTTCTACTGAGCGGCGGGACCATGCGCAGTGCGGGGGGACGGACCGCCTAGCAACCGTCCGGCATCGACCGCTCGGCCTCCTCGACATCATCGGCCACCAATTGGGCCCGCCGGCGGACGTTGTCGAGGCCGGCGGACGCGACGCCCCACCGTTCGCCGTCGAGCCGTGTCATCGCGGCGGCCTCCGCCGTGGTCGCGAGCGTGTTGCCCGCCCTCGAGAGCGCCCGGTGCACCTGGAGCAGGGCGCCCGGGATGTCCAGGCCCGTGCTCGGGGAGGACGACTGCGCACGGACGCACACGGACCGCACCCGCGGCAGCATGGCGCCGAGCTCGTTGGCGACGGTGACCAGTTCGTTGTAGACGTCGTCGTCCTCGATGCCCTCGAGGATCTGGTGGTAACGGTCGAGGCCACGCCGGAAGCGATCGTGGGCGCGACGCCACACGCCCGTACCGAGTTCGGCGTCGTCCTTCCGTCCCTGCCGCGCCGCCGCGAAGAATGCCACCCAGGCGCTACAGGTACTGGCCGGGGCCGTGGGTGTCCGCGGACGCCTGGGCCGGGCGGGCGGGCGGGGTGCGGCGCGGCTCGCCGTCCTCCCCGACGACGACGCCGGGCGCGATCACCGTGCCGGGGGGGAGCTGTCGCAGCTGGAGGCGGGCGGCGAGCTGCTGGTTCGCCATCTGCTGCGCCGCGAGGGCCGCCTGGATCCCGTGGAACAGGCCCTCCAGCCAGCCCACGAGCTGCGCCTGCGCGACCCGCAGCTCAGCGTCGGTGGGCACCGAATCCTCGTCGAACGGCAGGTTGATGCGGTGGAGTTCCTCGACGAGCTCGGGTGCGAGACCGTCCTCGAGCTCCTTGACCGAACGCTCGTGGATGGACGCCAGCCGCGTGCGGCCGGCGTCGTCGAGGGGCGCGCTGCGGACCTCCTCGAGGAGCTGCTTGAGCATCGTGCCGATGCGCATGACCTTCGCCGGCTCGTCGACGAGCTCGGCGAGGGTCGCGGGACGTCCGTCCTGCGACCCCTGGGCACCCTGTGCAGCATCGAGCTGCTCCGGTGTGCCGATGGTGCCCGTCTGCGGCTCGTCCGGAGTGCCCGGACCGGTCGCGGGGGCGGTCCGGAAAGGGCCTGCGGGCTGCTGTTCCGTCATGACGCTATGCTCCCACAACCGTCGGGAGCCGGGCACGTCAGATCCAGCCTTGCTCCCATGCCCTGGCCGCGGCCGCGTGGCGCGACGGTGCGTCCAGCTTGGCCATCGCGGAGGAGACGTAGTTGCGCACCGTCCCGGGGGCCAGATGCAGCTCTCGGGCGATGGTCTGGAGGCTCGCTCCCTGGTGCCCGTGCCGGAGCACGTCGAGCTCGCGCGCCGTCAGGGGGCAGGACTCCCCCGTGAGCGCGCTCGCGGCGATGTCCGGGTCCACGTAGCGACGTCCGGCGGCGACATCGCGGATGACCTCGGCCAGCTGGTCCGCCGGCGTGGACTTCGGGACGAAGCCTGACACCCTGCTCGTCAGCGCCCGCCGCAGGACACCCGGCCGCGCGTGGCGCGTGACGATGACGACGCGCGTCGCGACACTCCGGAGGATCTCCTCCGCGGCGTAGATCCCGTCCGTGGGCGGCATCTCGAGGTCGAGCACGCAGACGTCCGGGACGTGCAGCTGCGCGAGCCGCACGGCATCCGTCCCGTTGTCGGCGCTCGCCACGACCTCGAGGTCCTCCTCCAGCCCGAGCAACGCCTCCAGCGCCCCGCGGATCAGGTGCTCGTCATCGGCGAGGACGATCCTGATCATGGCCGGCCCCGGTCGCCGGCCGTCGACGAGGGCGCCGGGACCGCCGTACCGGCGGGTGCTCCGGCCGCCGTCATCGCCGGAGCGGGAGCGGTACCGGCAGGTGCTTCGGCCGTCAGGACGAACGATCCGCCGTCGCCCCGGGCCGTGACGCGCCCGCCGATCGCCTCGAACCGGCGCCGCAACCCGTCGATCCCCGACCCGCCCGCACGACCACCGCCGGTACCGGGGACGCCGTCGTTCCGCACCACCAGGACGCGCCGGGCGTCGGAGCACTCCAGCCTCAGCTGCACCGCGCCTGCTTCGCTGTGCCGGAGGATGTTCGTCGTCGCCTCCCGGATGACCAGGCCGAAGAAGGTGCGGAGCTCGGCCGGCAACCCCTCGCCGTCGACGTCCACGGAGCAGGAGATCCCCGCCGCGCCGAGCACCTCCGCCGCGTTCGCCGCCTCGGCGGCCAGCGAGACCGCCCGGTAGCCGTGGACGAGGGCCCGGGTGTCCTCGAGCGCCGTCCGCGCGAGCTGCTGGGCCTCGGTGATCTGGACCCGCGCGGCTTCCGGATCGGTGTCGAGCAGGCGCCCGGCGAGCTCGGTCTTGAGGGCGATCACCTGGAGGTGGTGGCCCTGGATGTCGTGGAGGTCCGCGGCGAAGCGCAACCGCTCCTGCACGACCGCCAGCTCACCGGAGGTCCGGCGGCTGTCGTCGAGACGCACCACGATCTCCCACCACCAGATGCTCCCGACGAACAGCAGGGGGGTCATGAGTGCCCACAGCGCGACCGATGCGAACCCCCCGGTGTCCGCGACCGCGCTCTGCCCGCTGTTCCCGAGGAGCACGCCGAGCATCCCGTGCAGCACCAGGACGGGCACCGTGAGGGCGAGCACCCGGGTGCGCTCACGCCGGGTGACGACGACGGCCACCGCGTTCGAGGCGAACCAGAGCGGCAGGGCGGCCACCCACAGCGTGTGGGACTGCAGCAGCCCGAGCACGTACAGCGCCCCCGCGGGGAGGAGGAGCCACAGCGTGTACCTCCGGGCGGGAAGCCCCCCGCCCAACCCGTTGCGGAAGAACCAGCAGTAGCGCACGAGAGCAGCGAGGGAGGTGACGGCGAGCAGGACCAGCGCGACATCGAGGAACTGCAGGCCGTAGGAACCGCCGCTGAGGAGCAGGAGGGTGTTCACGAGGCCGACGACGACGACGTAGAACACGATCGAGGCGATCGTGTACCGCCAGGTGGCGCGAACCCCGCGGCCCGCTTCCAGGGCCGTCACCACCGCGTCGACCGCCTCCGTCCCCTCGTCCGGGGGACGTGATCGATCCGTGAAGAGCGCCATGCCGTCCATCGTAGGACCATGACATCTGTCATGGTCCGGGCGTGCGGACCTGCACGGGCACGCGTGACGCCCGGGCACTGACCCTGCCGCCCCGGGCTCGGAAGGATGGAGGAATGACCACGACTCCCAGCTCCCAGTCCACGTCCACCCGGGCCGTCGAACCCGACACCATCGCGGTCGCCGCCTCGGGCCTGCGCTGCTCCTACGGTTCGTATGAGGCCGTCCACGGGATCGACCTCAGTATCCGCAACGGCGAGTTCTTCGCCCTCCTCGGGACCAACGGTGCCGGGAAGACGACGACGATGGAGACCCTCGAGGGGCACCGCCCGGCGAGCTCGGGGACCGTCTCCGTCCTCGGTGGTGACCCGTACCGCGACAAGGCGTCGATCCGGCCACGCATCGGCATCATGCTGCAGGAGGCCGGCTTCGCGGACGACCTCACGGTCGAGGAGACGTGCCGGCTCTGGCTCCGCCTCTCCTCCGCCGATCCGCGGGGCCGCGACGCCGCCGAGGTGATCACCCACGGCCTCGACGTGCTGGACCTGGCCGGCAAGGCCTCCACCCGGGTGAAGATGCTCTCCGGCGGCCAGCGCCGTCGCCTCGACCTGCTGCTCGCCACGGCCGCCGAACCGGACCTCCTGTTCCTCGACGAGCCCACTACGGGCCTGGACCCCGAGTCCCGCGAGCGCACGTGGGACCTGGTCAGCGCACTCAATGACGACGGGACCACCGTGGTGCTCACCACCCACTACCTCGAGGAGGCGGAGATGTACGCGGACCGCCTGGCGATCATGCACGACGGCGCGATCGCCGTCGAGGGAACGCTCGCCGACGTACTGGCCCGCGAACCCGCGGTCATCGCCTTCGAGGTCGACGCCGCGGTCGACGTCCTGCCGCTGTCGGCCCTCGGCCTGGAGCCGGACTTCACCCCGACACCGTCCACCACCCGGGTGACCCTGCCCACGGGGGACCTGCAGGGCGATCTCTGGAAAGTGCTGTCCTGGGCCGACTCGCACCGGCTGCACCTGGACCGTCTCTCCGCGTCGGAGGCCTCCCTCGCCGCTGTCTTCCGCCGGGTCAGCCTCGGCGCCTCCGCCTGATCCATCCCCTCCGATCCCCGACACCTGGAGACCTTCATGACCGCCCTCACCCCTGCCTCGACCCGGGGCCCGTCCGCCGCGCAGCGCGTGCTCGCGATCGCCCTCATGGAACTGCGGATCATCGTCCGCAACAAGACCGTGCTGACCGGCGCGGTGATCATGCCCGTCGGCATGGCCGTCTACCTGTACTTCATCGGCGCCGACCAGCTCGCCGAGCCGTCCGGCGCGGCCGTCCTGGGAGGTCTGACCCTCATGCTCGTGGCCCTGCTCGGTGTCTACCTGACAGCGACCACCACGCTCGCCACCCGGAGGCAGGAGCTCTTCCTCAAGCGCCTGCGGAGCGGGGAGTCCTCGGACACGGTCATCTGGCTGGGCATGCTCACGCCCATCGTCGTGCTCGTCGCGGCGCAGCTCGCGGTGATCACGGCGGGCTTCGGGATCGCCGGTGTCGAGGCGCCGGCCCAACCGCTCGTCGTCCTCGGCGCTGTCCTCGGATTCCTGGCCCTGTGCGCCACGGCCGGCATGCTCACGAGCATCTACACGCCGTCGGCGGCGGCCGCGCAGATCACCACCCTGCCGTTCATCGCCGCCGTGGTCGGCTCGTTCTTCTGGACCGCCTTCGACGACGGCTTCGAGTTCGCCTCACGCCTCACCCCGGGCGGGGCCCTGCAGAACCTGCTCATGACCGGCTGGGGCGTCGAGCCCCTCGGTGCGTCCACGGCAGGTGCCGCCGTCGTGCTCCTCGCCTGGACCGTGCTGCCCTACCAGGTGGCCGCCCGGCGCTTCCGCTGGGAGAAGCGCTGAGCCCCGGACACGGTGAAGCCCGGTCCTCGCGGAGGACCGGGCTTCATCGGTGGAACGGGTGTCGCTAGCAGCAGCGCCCTTCGGGGTTGGCATCCTGCCGGTCGGTCCGGTCCCGCCAGAACTCGCGCTCCGTCATCGGGTCGCCGCCCGCGTGGGAGCGCTCGTAGTGGTCGAGGTACGTCTGGTACGCGTTCTCGCCCATCACGCCCTTGAACAGCCAGGCCAGTTCCCGGGCGGTGTCACGCGCCCGGTGCAGGACATCGGGGACGGTCATCAGTGGCCCGACCGGGCGGGCCGCTTGCCGGGTTCGAGGGCGGACCACTGCGCCTCGAGGTCCTTCTCGGCCGGCGTGGCCACGAGGCCCGCCGGAGCGAAGATGCGCGACGCCGTCGGGGCGTCCTCGGCCCCCGGGCCACCGCCCTGGCGGTAGGCCTTGATCGTCGCGAGGATCGCCGTGGCGATCACGATGATCGAGAGCACCACGAACACGATGGAGAGCGTGCCCTGGATGAAGGTGTTGCGGACCACCGCCTCCATGGCGGCGACGGTCTTCGCGGTCCCGAAGCTCTCCTCGCCCGCGTCGAGGGCGTTCCTGAAGGCCGTGTGCTGCGCCCAGTACCCGATGGCCGGGGTGGGCGAGAAGATCTTCAGGAACGACGCCGTGATGGTCACGACGGCGGCGAAGGCCAGCGGGAGCGCGGGGATCCAGAGGAACTTGAAGAGCCCGCGCTTGGCGCAGATGGCCATGCAGACCGCGAGCGCGATCGCCGCGAGGAGCTGGTTCGCGATGCCGAACAGTGGGAAGAGCGTGTTGATGCCGCCGAGCGGATCGGTGACGCCCATGATGAGGATCGCCCCCCAGCCGGCCACCATGATGGCGGTGCAGATCCACGCGCCGGTCCGCCACGAGGTGTCGCGGAAGCGGGGCACGAAGTTGCCGATGCTGTCCTGCAGCATGAAACGGGCCACGCGGGTCCCGGCGTCGACCGCCGTGAGGATGAACAGCGCCTCGAACATGATGGCGAAGTGGTACCAGAACGCCATCATGCCCGCGCCGCCGAAGACGCCCTGCATGATCTGGGCGATCCCGACGGCGAGGGTCGGAGCGCCGCCGGTGCGGGACACGATCGACTCCTCGCCGACGTTCGTCGCCATGGTGCTGAGCGCCTCCTGCGTCAGGTTGACGCCGGTGAGTCCGAGCCCGTTGACGAACGCGACGGCACCCTCGATGGTGCCGCCCGTCGCAGCGGCCGAGGAGTTCATCGCGAAGTAAATGCCGCGGTCGATCGACAGGGCTGCGACGAGCGCCATGATGGCCACGAAGGACTCCATGAGCATGCCGCCGTACCCGATGAAGCGTGTCTGGCGCTCCTTCTCGATCATCTTCGGCGTGGTGCCGGACGCGATCAGCGCGTGGAACCCGGAGAGGGCGCCGCAGGCGATGGTGACGAAGAGGAACGGGAAGAGCGTTCCGGCGACCACGGGGCCCGCGCCGGTGGTGGCGTACTCCGTGACGGCAGGGACGCTGATCTCGGGGCGGGTGACGACGATCGCGACGGCGAGCATGACGATCGTGCCGATCTTCATGAAGGTCGAGAGGTAGTCGCGCGGTGCGAGCAGGAGCCAGACGGGCAGGACCGCGGCGATGAAGCCGTAGATGATGATGCCCCAGGCGATGGTGATGCGGTCCAGCGTGAAGAGCTCGACGCCCCAGGCGGTCTCCGAGATCCAGCCGCCGCCGATGATCGCGAGCAGGAGCAGGACGAAGCCGATCAGGGACACCTCGGTGACCTTGCCGGGCCTCAGGTAGCGCAGGTAGACACCCATGAAGAGGGCGATCGGGATGGTCATCGAGACGGAGAAGACGCCCCAGGGGCTCTCGCCGAGGGCGTTGACGACGACGAGCGCCAGGATCGCGACGATGATGATCATGATGGTGAGGGTCGCGACGAGCGCCGCCGTCCCGCCGATGACGCCCAGTTCCTCCCGGGCCATCTGGCCGAGCGACCGGCCGCCGCGGCGCATGGAGAAGAACATCACGAGGTAGTCCTGGACGGCGCCGGCGAAGATGACGCCGATGATGATCCAGAGCGTGCCGGGCAGGTAGCCCATCTGCGCGGCCAGCACGGGTCCTACCAGGGGCCCGGCACCGGCGATGGCGGCGAAGTGGTGCCCGAACAGGACGCGGCGGTCGGTGGCGGCGTAGTCCTTGCCGTCGGCCTTGTACTCCGCCGGAGTCGCCCGGCGGTCGTCCGGCTTCAGCAGGTTGCGCTCGATGAACTTCGAGTAGAACCGATAGGCGATCAGGTAGGTGCAGACCGCCGCGAACACGAACCAGATGGCGTTCACGGTCTCGCCGCGCACGATGGCGAGGATGGTCCAGGAGACACCACCGAGGAGGGCGATGCCCACCCACAGCGCGATCTTCGCCGGTGTCCACCGGCGGTCCTCTGCTTCGGCCTGCTCCGGGTCGACGGCGACCGGCGGCAGGTCCGGATTCGTCACCAGCACGTCGGCGTGCCGGTGGGATCCGCTCTGCTTGTTACTCATGATGCTCCTCGAGTGCGAGAGTGTGGTGCACACGAAGGTAGCAACGTAGTGAGGCGTGCGTCACATGGCAAGCCTGCCGTCGGGCGGCGAGCGCCGAACGCGCGTGGGTGTGCGCCGAACGGCTCGGCGGCGGCCCGGCCGCTCCCGTGCTTCCACCCATGGGCGGGACCACGCGAGCGGCTGCCACTGCTCAGGTCCTACCGGCGCGCGTCGTCCCGCGCCGCAGGGGGTTCGTCGTCGTCGTTCGCGTTGAGGCCCTCGCTGATGCTCGAGTGCGTCCTCGTGCGCCCGTCCGCCGGCTCGTCCGCGTCGTCGGTGGGACCGTTGTCGACGCCGTCGGGCACCTGGTCGCCGAGGTTCTCGGCGAAGCTGTCGGCCGCCTGCTCCAGCCCGCCCTCGTGCCCGTCTCCGCTCGTACCCATGGCAGTGCTCCTTCCGTCGGTCGTCGATCCAGCCTCGCACAGCGCCGGCCGAATCGGAAGCATGCTGATGATCGTGCTGCGCCGACCCACTTCGTGCGCTCCACCGGCGCCTGCGCAGCTCCTACCCGAGCGCCAGCAGGACCTTCCCCGTGTGCTCGCCCGAGTCGAAGTAGGCGTGGGCCTGCGCCACCTCGGCGAGCGGGAAGATCCGGTCGACGAACGGCTTGACCGCACCCGAGGAGACCAGCGGCCAGACGTTCTCCTCGACGGCCGCCATGATCATCGCCTTCTCCTCCGCCGGCCGGGCCCGCAGGGTGGTCCCCGCGACACTCGCGCGCTTGCCCATGAGCATGCCGAGGTCCAGCCCGGCCGTCGAGCCACCCTGCAGCCCGATGACCACCAGCCGTCCGCCCGTGGCCAGCGCCTCGAGGTTGCGCGACAGGTACTTCGCCCCGACGACGTCGAGGATCACGTCCACGCCCCGACCGCCCGTCGCGGCGAGGACCTCCGCCACGAAGTCCTGCCTCCGGTAGTCGATGAGGGTCCGCACCCCGAGGCCCCGGGCGACGTCGAGCTTGGCCGGCGACCCGGCGGTCACGTGGGGCACGGCCCCGAGGGCCAGGGCCACCTGGATCGCCATGACGCCGATCCCTCCGGATGCGCCGTGGATGAGGACGTGCTCGCCCCTGCGCAGGCCGGCCTGCAGCACGAGGTTCGACCAGACGGTCGCTGCGGTCTCGGGCAAGCCGGCGGCGTGGGTGAGGTCCACCCCCTTCGGCGCGCGCACCACCTGACCGGCGGGCACCGCCACCCGTTCGGCGTAGCCCCCACCCGAGAGGAGCGCGACGACGGCCTCCCCTCGCGCGAGATCCGAGGTCCCCGGCTCGGCGATCCGCCCGGACACCTCGAGGCCGGGCACGGTGGACGCGCCGGGAGGTGGCGGGTACAGCCCGCGCCGCTGCTGGACGTCGGCCCGGTTGAGCCCGGCGGCGACGACGTCGATCAGGACCTCGCCATCGCCCGCCACGGGGTCCTGGACCTCCTGCACGGACAGCACCTCCGGCCCTCCGGCACCCTCGATCACCACTGCGCGCATGCCCGGCTCTCCCGTCCCTCGATGGTTGGGCGTCCCACGCCCTTTCGTGAAACACTATCGGCGGGAAGGTTGTCCGAGCGGCCGAAGGAGCTGGTCTTGAAAACCAGTGGGCGGTCACCCCGTCTCAAGGGTTCGAATCCCTTACCTTCCGCTCCCGAGGAGGCTCCGCAGTGCGGGGCCTCCTCTTCTCGTGGTCGACGTGCCGGATCCACGTCCGTTGGTCCGCCCGGATCGTGGTGCGGTCCGTCGCCGTCCGGTACTGTCCCGAGGAGCAACAGCCGTGCCGCGGTGGACGCGGCTGACGACGGGGTCTCGATGCGTACTGGGAACATCAGTGGAACGGACGAGCGCCGGAGCGCCGGGTCGGTCAGGCGCCGTGCGGTGGCCGCCTCGCTCCTGGCCCTGATGGCGTCCTCGGGGTGCAGCCTCCTGCCGACCCCGGAGCCGGACCGGGACGCCCAGGGCACGGTCACCGCCGAGGCGGGGACGGACGCGCTCCCGATCGCCGTGGGCGACTGCATCGACGACCCGGGCATGACCGACGTCTCCGACATCACCGTCCTGCCGTGCGCGGAGCCGCACACGTTCGAAGCCTTCGCGACGACCACCATGCCCGACGGCGACTACCCCGGCGAGGCCGCCGCGAACACCGCGGCGGGCGAGTTCTGCGCCGGCGAGTTCACGGGGTTCGTGGGTGTGGAGCACGACGCCTCCGTGCTCGAGCTGCTCGTCTTCTACCCGGTGGAGGAACGCTGGGATACCGAGGCGGACCGCCGGATCCTCTGCTTCGTCGCCGAAGCCGGCGAGACCCCTGTGACCGGTTCGCTAGAGAACGCCGGCCGATAGGCCCCTTTCGTCCACGGATCACCGCCATTGGCACCCGTTCTTCCGGTGCCACTGGCTTTTTGGTAACCCATTGTTAACGATGTTCTGGTTGGCTACTCCCGGGGATAGGAATGTCACCTGCGTCACATATGGTGCACATGCCAACGCGCCCACCCCTCCAGCGGGTCGGCGGGCTTCACTCGCGGCCGTCACGGCCATCGTCAAGGAGAGTACGAACGAATGGGTAATTCGTCATGGAAGGGAGCGCTCGGTGCGGCGCTGTCGGTAGGGCTCATGGCCTCGCCGATGATCGCACTGCCGGCGAGCGCGGTGGAGACACCGCCGGCCACCGCGTCCGTCACAGGAGACGGCGTCATCATCAACGAGGCCTATGTCTCGGGTGGGTCCGCCGGGACGCCGTTCACCAACAAGTTCGTGGAGCTCTACAACCCGACCGACGCGCCGGTGAGCCTCGACGGCTGGTCGCTGCAGTACCGCGGAGCGACGTCCACCGCCGCCCCTACGGCCACCGCACTCCGGGGCACCATCCCGGCGAAGGGCTACTTCCTGGTCCAGGGAGGCAGCAACGGCACGGCCGGAGCAGCACTCCCGACTCCCGACCTCACCGCGCCCGGCCTCAACGTCGGAGCGCCCGGTGGCGTGATCGTCCTGTCGAACCAGGCCGCCACCGTCGGCGACCTGCCGTCCGGCAGCATCGTCGGAACGCCCGGCGTCGTCGACGCGCTCGGCTACGGCAGCGCGAACGCCTTCGAGGGTTCGGTCGCCACCACGCCCGGTTCCGGCAGCACCAGGTCCACCGCCCGCACCGCGTTCTCCGACACGGATGTCAACGGCGCCGACTTCAGCCTCCAGGAGGCCACGCCCACCAGCAGCGCCGCCACCCCGGGCGGCCCGACCCCCACGCCGACACCCACGCCGACGCCGACCCCGACGCCGGGCGTCGTCACGCCCATCCGCGACATCCAGGGAACGGGCAGCGCGACGCCGCTCTCCGGCCAGACCGTCACCACACGCGGCAAGGTCACCGCGGCGTACCCCACGGGCGGATTCGCCGGGTTCTACCTCCAGACCGCGGGAAGCTCGGCGACAGCCGACCAGACCGCCTCGGACGCCGTCTTCGTCTACTCCCCCGCGACGGTCGCCTCCGTCGCCGTGGGTGACTACGTGGAGGTCACCGGGACCGCCGGTGAATTCGCGGGCCTGACGCAGATCACCGTCGCGGCCGGCGGCACCACCGAGCTCACCGAAGCGGCCGAGGAGCCCAAGGCCTCCGCCATCGCACTGCCTGCCACCGAGACTGCGCGTGAGGCAGTCGAGGGCATGCTCCTCCAGCCCGCCGACACCTTCACCGTCGCCGACAACTACACGCTCAACCAGTACGGCGAGGTCACCCTCGCCGCCGGTACGGAGCGCCTCCTCCAGCCGACCGATGTCGCCCGCCCCGGTACGCCCGAGAACACGGCGGTCATCGCCGACAACGCGGCGCGCGGCATCCGGCTCGACGACGGCGCGTCGACGAACTTCTTCGCGCAGGCGAACCGCGGCAAGGTGCTCCCGTACCTCACCACCGCGCAGTCCGTCCGCGTGGGCTCCACCGCGCAGTTCACCTCGCCGGTGGTCCTCGACTACCGCAACAGTGCCTGGAAGTTCCAGCCTCTCGCCGAGCTCGACGGCGCCAACCCCGGTGGCGTCCAGCCCGTGCAGTTCACGGGCGAGCGCCCGGCGGCACCGGCCGAGGTCGGTGGAGACGTGAAAATCGCGTCCTTCAACGTCCTCAACTACTTCCCGACCACCGGTGACGACCTCGCCGGCTGCACCTTCTTCACCGACCGCGCCGGCAACCCGATCACCATCAACGGTGGCTGCGACGCCCGTGGCGCGGCGGACAAGGAGAACTTCGAGCGCCAGGAGGCGAAGATCGTCGCGGCGATCACCGCCCTCGACGCCGACGTCGTGACCCTCATGGAGATCGAGAACTCCGCCAAGTTCGGCAAGGACCGCGACGCCGCGCTGGCCACCCTCGTGGAGGCACTGAACGAGAAGGCGCCGGGCACGTGGGACTACGTCCGCTCCCCTGCGGCCGTCCCGGCCCTCGCGGACGAGGACGTCATCCGCACCGCCCTCATCTACAAGAAGGCCGTCGCGGAGCCGGTCGGCGAATCCGTCATCCTCGACGACGACGTCGCGTTCTCGAATGCGCGGAAGCCGCTCGCCCAGGCCTTCAAGCCTGTCGGCGGCTCCGGCGCCGAGACGTTCGTCGCGATCGTCAACCACTTCAAGTCGAAGGGCTCCGGACCCAGTTCGGGCGCGGACGCCGACAGCGGCGACGGCCAGGGCGCCTGGAACGCGGCTCGCGTCGCCCAGGCACGCGCCCTCGTGGCCTTCGCGGACTCGGTGAAGGCCACGGCGAAGACCGACCGCGTGTTCCTCACGGGCGACTTCAACTCGTACACGCAGGAGGACCCCATGCAGGTCCTCTACGAGGCGGGCTACGTCAACCAGGGCGAGAAGGACGGGAACTACTCCTACGTCTTCTCCGGCCTGAGCGGCTCCCTCGACCACATCTTGGCCTCTCCCGCGGTCGATGCCACGGTCTCCGGCGTGGACACCTGGAACATCAACTCGGTGGAGTCCGTCGCGCTGGAGTACAGCCGGTTCAACAACAACGTCACCGACTACTACGTGGCGGATCCGTACCGCGCCAGCGACCACGATCCCGTGATCGTCGGATTCGACCTCGCCGCCGCGGACACGACCACGGACGTCAACCTCCTCAACATCAACGACTTCCACGGCCGCATCGATGCCAACACCGTGCGGTTCGCGGGCACTGTCGAGAAGCTCCGCGCCGAGTTCGGCGAGGACGGCACCGCGTTCCTGTCCGCAGGTGACAACATCGGCGCTTCCCTCTTCGCCTCGTCCCTGCAGGACGACGAGCCCACCCTCGACGTCCTGAACGCCCTGGGCCTGGAGGCCTCGGCCGTGGGCAACCACGAGTTCGACAAGGGCTTCGACGACCTCACCGGTCGCGTCAGCGACTCTGCGGGCTTCCCCTACCTCGGCGCGAACGTCTACACCAAGGGCACCACCGATCCCGCGCTCGACGAATACACGATCATCGACGTCGACGGCATCGATGTCGCCGTGATCGGCGTCGTCACCGAGGAGACGGCGACGCTGGTCAGCCCGGGCGGCATCGAGAACGTCGACTTCGGCGATCCCGTGGCGGCCGTGAACCGCGTCGCTGCGCAGATCGAGGAGCAGGATCTCGCGGACGTCATCGTCGCCGAGTACCACGAGGGCGCCGGTGACGGTGTCGTCGAGGGTGCGACCATCGAGGAGGAGATCGCCGCGGGAGGCACCTTCGCCCGCATCGTGAACGAGACCACGCCCCTCGTGGACGCGATCTTCACCGGCCACACCCACAAGCAGTACGCGTGGGACGCTCCGGTCCCCGGTGCAACCGGGACCACCCGCCCCATCCTGCAGACCGGTTCCTACGGCGAATTCATCGGCCAGATCACCCTGACGGTGGACACCGCCACGGGAGACGTGCAGTCCTACACCGCCCGGAACGTCGCGCGCACCACGGACACCGACGCCACCCTCGTCAGTACCTTCCCGAGGGTCGCCGAGGTCAAGACCATCGTCGACGCGGCGCTCGCGCAGGCGGCGATCATCGGCAACCAGCCGGTCGGCTCGGTCACCCAGGACATCACGACGGCGTTCACGGGCACGACGCGTGACGATCGCGCCTCCGAGTCCACGCTGGGCAACCTGGTGGCCGACTCGCTCCGAGCGAGCCTCTCACCCGCCGAACGCGGCGGAGCGCAGATCGGCGTCGTCAACCCCGGCGGACTCCGCAATGAGCTCTACTTCGCACCGGACGGGGTCGTGACCTTCGCAGAGGCCAATGCGGTCCTGCCCTTCGTCAACGACCTCTGGACCACCACGCTCACGGGCGCGGAGTTCAAGGCCGTCCTCGAGCAGCAGTGGCAGCCGGAAGGTAGTTCACGCTCCTTCCTGGCGCTCGGCCTCTCGGACAACGTGAGCGTGACCTACGATCCGGCCCTTGCACGCGGCTCGCGGATCACCTCGGTCCTCGTCGACGGACAGCCGCTCGACCCGGCGAAGGACTACCGCATCGGTACCTTCAGCTTCCTCGCACAGGGCGGCGACAACTTCACCGCCTTCCGCGAGGGAGCCGACACGCGTGAGTCGGGCCTGGTGGACCGCGATGCCTGGATCGACTACATCCGTGCCAACAGTCCGCTGTCGCCGTCGTTCGATCGCCGCAGCGTCCAGGTCCAGGGAGCTCCGACCACGGTGAAGGCCGGCGCAGCCGTCTCCTTCGCCGTCTCGAAGCTGGACCTCACCTCGCTGGGCAGCCCGATCAACACCGCCCTCGCTGCGAGCTACGTTGCAGCGGACGGGACGAGCACCGAGCTCGGCACCTTCCCCGTCACCGGTGGGGGCGCCACGGTCGAGCTGACCATCCCGGCGGCGGCCGGCGGCCAGGGCCGCATCATCCTGACCGCAGCACCGAGCGGAACGACCGTCACCCTGCCGGTGACGGTGGAAGCTGTCGCCGAGCCCGAGGTCCCCGTCAAGCCGGGCAAGCCCGAGAAGCCCGTCAAGCCGGAGAAGCCGGTCAAGCCCGGTAAGCCCGAGAAGCCGGAAAAGCCCGTCAAGCCGGGCAAGCCGATCAAGCCCGAGAAGCCGGGCAAGCCTGCCTGACACGCTCCACCACGACTCCGGTCGTCCTGAAGGACGAGAGGGACCTCCACCGCCACGGTGGGGGTCCCTCTCCTGTGTCACGGGAAGCACTGAACCAGGGTCCGGCCCGTCGCAGCTCCGCTGACCAGGCGCTGCGCTCAGCTCAGGAGGAGGTGGATGCCGTACTCGAGGTATGGACTGCCGCGCCAGTGGCAGCAGAAGTGGCAGCAGAAGTGGCAGCGGAAGTGATGGCACCGGCGATCGCATCAGCATCCAGGAGCGTCCTGGCTCCCGCTCCGAGCGGGGCTCCGGCCTCGGCCGCGATGGCCGTGCCCCACTGGACCGATGCCAGCTGCAGCCCGATCACGAACAGGGATTCCTGCTCCCGTCCCGTGTTGTTCACGGCGCGGTACGGCGGTGCGGTGACGTCGAGTCCGGCGGAGGTCACCGGGACGCCGTCCTCCGCCATGAAGGTGCGTGGACGCACCGTCCCTTTCGCCAGCAGGTCCCGCATCAGCGGGGAGAGGCTCGTGGACACGCGGTTCGCCGGCATCATCGCCTCGACGAGGTAGCGGGCGGTGAACGCCTCCCCCCTCACCCAGGGCGAGGCCGCACGGAACAGTCCTTCGTCCGGGTCGAAGCCGAAAGCCGGGTTCGGCCCGACGAAGCGGACGATCCCCGCACGCACCAGCGCCGCAAGCTGCGCGATCCGCAGCGGCGGTGGCCCGCTCGCCAGCCCCTCCACGAGGGGCTCGAACCAGCCGCGCAACTCCGCGTTCCACGACGCACCGGAGATCCCGCCGTCGGCCACGGCCTCCTTGATCACCGACCGGCCCGCGTTCATCGCGCCGATCGCCATCTTGAGGGGATCGTCCTCGCCCCTGGCCGAGCCCGCAGCATCCTCGTCGAGATACGCCAGGACCGCCGCGGAGAATTCCTCGCCGTCGTCGAACCGACGTCCCGCGAAGGGATGCGCGAGGCTCTCGACGTCGATGCGTCGGTCCGCCGGAACGAGCGCGCCGATCGACGCCGCGGCCGCGGACTCCCACGCCGGGCCATCGAGCTTCAGCGCCGTGTCGAGCTCGCCGAGCAGCACCTCGGGCGTACCCGTCAGGCAGTGCGGTTCCACCCGGCAGAGCGTGGAGTAGTACGCCCAGAGGGTGTCGCGATGCAGCAGGGGCCAGAGGTCGTGGTCGAAGCCAGGCTGGATCCCGGATCGGCGGAAGGCCAGGACGCGTTCCACGGTGCAGAACCTCAGCCGGACGCTCCGAGGGATGTAGGACTCGAGGGACGCCTTGGCCCGGTAGGGCACACCCCGGCGGGACGCGGCCACGAGGCGTGGCTCCTTCCCGGACGGCGCGTACTCGAGCCGGCCGTCCCCGGCGCTCGAGAAACGGCCGCCCCTCCCCTCCGTCATCTGGATCATGGCGTCGAAGAAGTTGAGCCCCAGGCCCCGGATCAGGACGGTCTTGCCGGCGGGCAGCCGGTTCCACGCCACGTCGGCCGGTACGGCGGGCGGCCAGTACTGGAGACCGTGCCTGGCTGCCGCGTCCTGGAGCTTCTCCTGCTCGGGTGTCAGGGTCGCCGGGAGATGCCCGACGGCGAGCACCACGTCGTCGGCCCGGAGGACCTGGCCGTCGTCGAGCCCGATGTCCCACCCCTGCCCGGCTGCACGGTCTGCACGGTCTGCACGGTCTGCACGGTCTGCACGGTCTGCACGGTCTGCACGGTCTGCACGGTCTGCACGGTCTGCACGGTCTTCACGGTCTTCACGGTCTTCACGGTCTTCACGGTCGAGACTGACCGCCTCCTTGCGGTGATGGACGATCGAGACCCCGGAAGGGGCGAGGCGCACCACCTCGCCGAACACCCAGGCGAGGTACCGGCCGTAGAGGGCCCGGCTGGGGAAGCCACTGGAGGTGAGCGTCGTGCACTCCGTGCGATCGTCGACGGTCAGGCCACTGATCAGTCCATCCACGGCACGCCTGCGCCACGCATCGAAGGACAGTGCGACGGGTGGCGCCGCCATCCGGTCCGCGGCGTCGCCGACGGGCACCACGGTCGGGTACAGGCAGGGGGTGTTCATGAGGAACAGCCGGGACTGGTCCGTGCGCCAGATGTGGCCGGGCCCCGGATCATGGGGCTCGACGACATGGATGACGAGGTCCGGAGCAGCATCACCGCGATGCCGGTGACCCGCGACGAGCCGCTCCACCACCGACGTACCGCGGGGCCCGCCGCCGATGACGGCTACCTGCCGCGCCTCCCTGTTGTCCACGCGTCAAGAGTATCCAACGCGTCCGGCCGACCCCGCCGTACCCGCCGCCCGCGACGGCACCCCCTCCGGAGGCCTGCATAGGATGGGCGCATGACGCAGCCCACGGAGTCGTCCGCGACCACAGAGACCACCGATGACCCGTTCCTCTGGCTCGAGGACATCTACGGGGAGAGGCCGCTGGCCTGGGTGCGCGGCGAGAACGCAGTGACCGAGCAGGCCCTCGTGACGCCGGGCTTCGAGGACAGCGAGCAGCGCATCCTCGAGGTCCTCGACTCCACCGACCGGATCCCGATGGCCGGGAAGCACGGCGACTTCTACTACAACTTCTGGCGGGACGCCGAACACCGCCAGGGCGTCTGGCGCCGCACCACCTGGGAGAGCTACACCGCGGCGGACCCGGACTGGGACGTCCTCCTCGACGTCGACGCCCTGAGCGCGGCTGAAGGGACGGAATGGGTGTGGTCGGGCGCCCTGTTCCTCCGTCCCGAGGAGGGCAGGCCACACCGGAGGGTCCTCGTGGTCGTCTCACCCGACGGTGGGGACGCGGCCCGCTACCGTGAATTCGACCTCGGCACCCGCTCCTTCGTCGACGGCGGCTTCGACGTCCCGACGGCGAAGAGCCGCATCAGCTGGGCCGGACCGGATGCCCTCTACGTCGGCACGGACTTCGGCCCCGGCTCCATGACCTCCAGTTCCTACCCGCGCACGGTGCGGATCCTCAGCCGCGGGGAGGACCTCGCGAGGGCCGAGCCGTACTTCGAGGTGGACGAAGACCACATGGTGGCCATGGTGCTGCACGATCCGACCCCGGGCTTCGAGCGGGACCTCGCCGTGGACACCCTCGACTTCTACACCCGGCGCAGCTACCTCCGGGAGGACGGGGCCTGGCGGCTGATCGAGGTGCCGGAGGACGCCTCCATCTCGCTGCACCGCGAGTGGCTGGTGGTCCGCCCGCGCTCCGACTGGGCGGTCGAGGGCACCACGTTCGGTGCGGGCGCCCTGCTCGTCATCGGGTTGCGAACCTTCCTCGACGGCGATCGCTCCTTCGAGGTGGTCTTCGAGCCGGATTCCGCCACTTCCCTCCAGTCCTGGAGCTGGACCCGCAACCACCTGCTGCTCAACCTCCTGCACGACGTCTCGTCGGAGATCCGCATCCTCGACCCGTCGGACGGCTGGAAGGCGGAGCTGCTCGATGACTGTCCGCCGCTCCACTCCGTGGACGCCTATGCCGTCGACGACGAGGACGATCTCGCGGGTGACGACTACTGGCTCATCGCGACCGGGTTCCTGACGCCGTCGACCCTGTACCGGGGCACGATCGGAGGAGGGCACTCGGTGGTGAAGGCGTCGCCGTCCTCCTTCGACGAGGACCTCTTCACGGTCGAGCAGCATTTCGCGATCTCGAGCGACGGCACGCGCGTGCCCTACTTCCAGATCGCCGCACATGGCCTCCAACTCGACGGCGGCAATCCCACGCTGCTGTCCGGGTACGGGGGATTCGAGCACTCCCTGACCCCCGCCTACAGCGGCGTCATCGGGCGGGGCTGGCTCGAGCGGACGACGCCCGAGGGACGACACGGTGTCTACGTGCTGGCGAACATCCGCGGCGGTGGTGAATACGGGCCGCAGTGGCACCACGCCGCCCTCCACGCCGACCGTCATCGGGCCTATGAGGACTTCGCGGCCATCGCGGCCGACCTCGTGGAGCGCGGGGTGACCCGGCCCGCCCTCCTGGGCTGCACCGGCCGGAGCAACGGGGGGCTGCTGGTCGGCAACATGCTCACCACGTATCCCGAGCTGTTCGGTGCCATCTCCTGCGGCGTCCCGCTGCTGGACATGCGGCGCTACTCGAAGCTCTCCGCGGGCTACTCGTGGATCGCCGAGTACGGCGATCCGGACAAGCCCGAGGAGTGGGAGTACGTGCGGACCTTCTCGCCGTACCACCTCCTGCGTGACGACGTCGAGTACCCGAAGACGCTCATCTGGACGGCGACGAGCGATGACCGCGTCGGCCCGGTGCAGGCGCGCAAGATGGCCGCGAGGATGAAGGAGATGGGAATCGGGGACGTCTGGTTCCACGAAGCCCTCGAGGGCGGTCACGCCGGCGCCGCCGACAACCGCCAGGCGGCCCGGATGCACGCCCTGAGCTTCGAGTTCCTGTGGCGAGCGCTGACGGGCTCCCTCTGAGGGGATCGCCAGGACGGGATCGCTTCGAGCGGCCCTCGAGGGCCGCAGCCGACGCCCGACCGGCGGTTTTGCTCTTGCCGACCCCTTCTGGGTAACCTTGGGAGGCTAGAGATAGCCGATGGAGACGTGCCAGAGCGGCCGAATGGGCTTCACTGCTAATGAAGTGTGGGCCTAAAGCCTACCGGGGGTTCAAATCCCCCCGTCTCCGCTGAAAAGCCCCCGTGTGAACGGGGGCTTTTTCGCTGTCCGGCTGTCTACGCCTTCAGGGCGAGGGCGAACGGCAGCACGCCGTCGGCGCCGGCCGCGCGAAGTGCCCGGCCGGCCTCGGTGATGGTCCAGCGGCTGTCGGCGAAGTCATCGACGAGCAGCACCGGGCCGGGATTCGCCGCGAACCACGCCGCACCCTCCTCGGGAACGGCGAAGTGGTCCCATACCTGGGCGAGGCGGAAGGCGCTGTTGCCACCCGGCTGTCCCTGCGGGAAACCGTGGGGCGTGGTCAGCTGCCCGAGGTAGGGGATGCGGCCCACCCCGGCGAGTGCCGTCGCCAGGGAGCCGATGAGCTGGGGACGCCGACGCGACGGGACGCTCACGACGGCGACGGGCCGCTCGGCCCAGCCCCACTGCGCCAGCACCCGCACGACGGCCTCGACGACGGCGGGATCCAGCGGTGCGTCCGGCGTGGAGTCCGCCATGAGTTCCCGCAGCCTGTTGCCCCAGCCGAGATCCGTCAGTCGCGCCAGGGCCCGCCCGGGGAGGCTCGTCTCCCCGGGCTTGAGCTTCCCCTTGAGCGGCACACCGAGCTTGTCCATGCCGCTCGGCCACTGCCCTCTGGGCTCCAGCTCGACGCCCACGCGGCTGAGGGCCTGGTTCGCGGAGTCCGACGCCTCATGGGCCACCTCGTCCGAGTACCAGGGCCCGGCGCAGTTGTCACAGCGACCGCAGGCCGTGGCCGCCGGATCGTCCAGCGACCTCGACAGGAACTCCATGCGGCACCCGCTGGTGTTCTCGTAGTCGAGCATGGCCCGCTGCTCCACGATGCGCGCCTCGCTGATGCGCCGGTACCGGTCGGCATCGTACGTCCACGGCGCGCCGGTGCTCTCCCATCCGCCCGTGACCTTGCGGACGGCGCCGTCGACGTCGAGCACCTTGAGCAGGAGTTCGAGGGGCGAGCGCTTCAGGTTCACGCGGGTCTCGAGCGCCGGCGTGGACAGGACGACGCCGGGCTCCAGCGCGTCGAGCACCCGGACGGCCGCGTCCTCGGACGGCATGGAAGCGGTGGCGAAGTACGCCCAGATGTCGCGGTCCTCGGCACCCGGCAGCAGGAGGACGTCGGCGTTGGGTGTCCCGCGGCCGGCGCGGCCCACCTGCTGGTAGTAGGCGACAGGCGACGATGGCGCGCCGAGGTGCACCACGAAGCCGAGATCCGGCTTGTCGAATCCCATGCCGAGCGCGCTCGTGGCGACGAGAGCCTTGACCTCGTTGTTCTTCAGTGCAGCCTCGGCCGCCTCCCGGTCGGTGGGGTCGGTGCGTCCGGTATAGGCCCGGACCGCGTGGCCGTTCTCCCGCAGGAGCCGGGCGGTGTCCTCGGCGGCGGACACGGTGAGCGCGTAGATGATGCCGCTGCCCGGCAGGTCGAACAGGTGGGTGAGGAGCCACGCGAGGCGCGAGCGCGGGCTCGGCAATCGGAGGACGCCGAGCCGGAGGGACTTCCGTGCGAGCTCGCCGCGCAGGGTGAAGACGTCGGTACCGCCGGCACCGAGCTGCTCCTCGACGTCCTCCACCACCCGGGAGTTGGCCGTGGCGGTGGTCGCGAGGACGGGGACGCCCTGCGGTAGTCCCATGATGAGGTCGCGGAGCCTGCGGTAGTCGGGGCGGAAGTCATGCCCCCAGTCGGAGATGCAGTGGGCCTCGTCGATCACGAGCAGACCCGTCCGCCGCATCAGTTCGGGGAGGTACAGCTCCCGGAACGACGGGTTGTTCAGGCGCTCGGGCGAGACCAGCAGGACATCCACCTCGTCCGCCTGGAGCTTCGCCGTGATGTCCTGCCACTCGGTCTGGTTCGCCGAGTTGATGGCGACGGCACGCACACCGGCGCGTGCTGCAGCGGCCACCTGGTCCCGCATCAGTGCGAGCAGGGGCGAGACGATGAGCGTCGGGCCGGCCCCCCGCGAGCGCAGCAGCAGGCTCGCCACGAAGTACACCGCGGACTTGCCCCATCCGGTCCGTTGCACCACGAGCGCGCGCCTGCCACTCTCGACGAGCGCCTCGATGGCCTCGAACTGTCCGTCGTGGAACCGTGCCTCGGGTGAGCCCACGAGGGTGTGCAGGATGGCGGTGGCTTGCTCGTTCAGGGTGGTGGTGGGCGACATGCCCCCAGTATCCCAGCCACCTCCCCCACTCGCCCCGGGCTCCTCCGCCCTGTGGGCAACGGACGTCATGACACCACCCGATACACTTCCAAGCGTGATCAAACTCCTCGACCTCTCTGCATCCTTCAAGGCCTATGACGTGCGCGGGATCGTCGGCGAGACCATCACCGTCGACTCCGTCCGGGCCGTCGGAGCAGCCTTCGTGGATTCCCTGGACCTCGCGGGCGAGACCATCCTGGTCGGAGGGGACATGCGCCCGTCGTCGCCCGAATTCTCGAAGGCCTTCTCCGAGGGAGCCACCCGCCGCGGCGCGAACGTCCTCTTCCTCGACCTCATCTCCACCGACGAGCTCTACTACGCGAGCGGAACGCTCGACGCCGCCGGCGTGACCTTCACGGCCAGCCACAACCCGGCCGAGTACAACGGCATGAAGATGACGCGCCCCGGCGCGGTCCCGGTGTCTTCCGAGACCGGCCTCGCCGACGTGCAGGAGCGCGCGGAGCGCTACCTCGCCGATGGCAGCATCCCGGCGGTGGAGGTCCAGGGCGAAACCAGCGTCCGTGACGTCCTCGAGGAGTACTCGCGCTTCCTGCGCGGCCAGGTGGACCTCTCGTCGTCGCGCCCGCTCAAGATCGTGGTCGACGCCGGCAACGGCATGGCCGGCCTGACCACTCCCGCGGTGCTCGGCGACCGCCTGCTGCCGGCCCTGCCCTTCGAGATCGTGCCCCTGTACTTCGAGCTCGACGGTTCGTTCCCCAACCACCCCGCCAACCCGCTGGAGCCGGAGAACCTGCGTGACCTTCAGGCCGCCGTCGTGGAGCACGGCGCCGACATCGGGATCGCGTTCGACGGCGACGCCGACCGCTGCTTCATCATCGACGAGCAGGGCCAACCGGTCTCGCCGAGCGCCATCACCGCGATGGTCGCCCGCCGCGAGATCGCCCGCGCGCAGGCGGCCGGCGAGGCCGAGCCGGTGATCATCCACAACCTCATCACCTCCCGCGCGGTCCCGGAACTGATCAGGAACGACGGCGGCCGCCCCGTCCGCACCCGTGTGGGCCACTCGTTCATCAAGGCGGTCATGGCGAAGGAGGGCGCGGTGTTCGGAGGCGAGCACTCGGCGCACTACTACTTCCGCGACTTCTGGAACGCGGACACGGGCATGCTGGCGGCCATGCACGTCCTGGCCGCGCTCGGCGAGCAGGACGGCCCGCTGTCGGAGCTCGGCCGCGAGTACGAGCCCTACTTCTCCTCCGGCGAGGTCAACTCGAAGGTCGCCGACGTCCAGGCGTCCATCGGGCGCGCCCGCACCGAGTTCGAGCAGGACGGCGTGGTGGTGGACGACCTCGACGGCCTCACCTTCACGCCCGACCACGGGGACTGGTGGTTCAACCTCCGGCCCTCGAACACCGAACCGTATCTCCGCCTGAACGCCGAGGCCGTCGACCCGCAGACCCTCGAGGACCTGGTGCAGCGCGTCGTCGCCGTGATCCGCGACTAGCGGAGCCGCCACCGGCACCACCGGCACCACCGACGACGAGAGGCCCCCTCCATCGGAAGGGGCCTTTCGTGCGAGCAACCGTCAGGCGTTGCTGAAACGCTGCTTGAGCTCGTCGAGCTGACCCCTGAGCTCGGCGGGCAGGGACTCCCCGAAGCGGTCGTACCACTGCCCGATCCCCTCGAGTTCCTCGGCCCATTCGACGGCGTCCACGTGCACGGCCGCCTCGACCTCGGCAGGCGTCATGTCGAGCCCGCTCACGTCCAGGGCCTCACCCGTGGGGACGTACCCGATGGGCGTCTCGACGGCGTCCGCCGTGCCCTCGAGCCGCTCGACGACCCACTTGAGGACGCGGGAGTTGTCGCCGAAGCCCGGCCAGGCGAAACCGCCGGACGCCGTCCGGCGGAACCAGTTCACGAGGAAGATCTTCGGCAGGCGGGCCTGGTCCGCGCCGGCGCTGAGGGTGAGCCAGTGGCGCAGGTAGTCGCCGGCGTCGTACCCGATGAAGGGAAGCATCGCCATCGGGTCACGCCGCACGCGCCCGATCTCGCCGGCGGCCGCGGCCGTCGTCTCGGACGAGAGCGTGGAGCCCATGAAGATCCCGTTGGCCCAGCTGCGGGACTGGGTGACGAGGGGGACGGTCGTCTTCCGGCGTCCGCCGAAGAGGATCGCGGAGAGCTCGACGCCGTCGGGCCTGTTGAACTCCTCGGCGAGCATGTCGATCTGGTCGATCGGCGTGCAGAACCGGGCGTTCGGGTGCGCGGCGGGATGGTCCATCCCGGCGCTCCAGTCACGGCCCTGCCAGTCGGTGAGGTGCGCGGGCACCTCCTCCGTCATGCCCTCCCACCAGACACCGCCGTCGTCGGTGAGGGCCACGTTGGTGAACACCGAGTTGCCCTTGGCGATGGCACGCATCGCGTTCGGGTTCGTGTGCCAGCCCGTGCCGGGTGCGACGCCGAAGAGACCGGCCTCGGGATTGACCGCCCGCAGCTCGCCCTCCTTGCCGAAGCGCATCCAGGTGATGTCGTCGCCGAGGGTCTCGACCTTCCAGCCGTCGATCGTGGGATCGAGCAGGGCGAGGTTGGTCTTGCCGCAGGCCGACGGGAAGGCAGCCGAGAGGTAGTAGGTCTTGTCCTGCGGCGAGGTGAGCTTGAGGATCAGCATGTGCTCGGCGAGCCAGCCCTCGTCCCGCGCCATGACGGATGCTATCCGCAGGGCGTAGCACTTCTTGCCGAGCAGGGCGTTGCCGCCGTATCCGGAGCCGTAGGACCAGATGGAGCGTTCCTCGGGGAAGTGCACGATCCACTTCTCCTCGTTGCACGGCCACGGCACGTCGGCCTGGCCGGGTTCGAGCGGGGCGCCGAGCGAGTGCAGCGCGGGCACGAAGGGCGCGTCCAGCTCCGTCATGCGGTCCAGGACGGCGCTCCCGATGGTGGCCATGATGCGCATCGAGGTGACCACATAGGCGCTGTCGGTGATCTCGACCCCGAACTTCGGGTCCTCGGCGTCGAGGTGTCCCATGACGAACGGGATGACGTACATGGTGCGCCCGCGCATCGACCCGGTGAACAGGCCTTTGAGCTTGGCCTTCATCTCACCGGGATCCATCCAGTTGTTCGTGAATCCGGCTTCCCGCTCGTCCGTGGAGCAGATGAAGGTCTGCTCCTCCACGCGCGCAACATCCTTCGGGTCCGAGAACGCTGCGAAGGAGTTGGGAAAGGTCTCGGGGTTCAGCCGGACGAAGGTCCCTGCGTCGACGAGCTCGTCGGTCAGCCGCGTGTTCTCCGCCTCGGAGCCGTCGACCCAGACCACGTCGGCGGGCTGCGTGAGCTCGCGGACCTCCTCGACCCAGGCGAGGAGGCCCGGGTGCGTGGTCGGTGCTGCTCCTGGCGAGGACGCGCGCCGGGCGCCGTCCTCGGTGGTCGTGGTGCCGGGTGCGGACTGCCGTACGGGATCGCCCATGGATCTTCCCTTCGTCGGGTGCTCGATGTGTACCGATGCTAGGGGCGCCGTGTTTCCGTTCCGGGGCGGATGCGCGAAACATCGGGAGTACGCTGGGCTCGATCCGCGCAGCAGCAGTGATGTCGAGCGCTTACGTTCCAATCTTCTGTGATGAAGGTCACGTAGACCGGTATAGTCAAAGGTGAACGAGCGGGCTGATTAGGCGTCACGCACGATCCACGCTAAAGTTGTCTACGGCCAAACGGCCCGCTTGTAGGACGGATTCGCAGTGCGGATCGACGACTTACGGATGCGTGCGTAGCTCAACGGATAGAGCATCTGACTACGGATCAGAAGGTTGGGGGTTCGAATCCCTTCGCGCGCACCACGGTTCTGACGGACCACATGAAGAAGGCCCCGACTCAGGTCGGGGCCTTCTTCATGTGGTTGCCCACCTGCCGGGTCGGTGGAAGGCTCTGCCTATGAGCGAATCGAAGACCACGGATGTCATCATCATCGGCGCCGGCGCAGTGGGCGAGAACGTCGCGGGGCGGGTGGTGCAGAAGGGCCTGACCGCCGTGCTGGTCGAGTCCGATCTCGTGGGCGGCGAATGCTCCTACTGGGCCTGCATGCCCTCCAAGGCCCTCCTCCGCCCGGGTACGGTCCTGAGCGCAGCCCGCGCCGTCGCCGGTGCGCGCGAGGCCGTCACCGGCACCATCGACCCGCAGCAGGTCCTCGCCCGCCGCACGTCCTTCACCTCCCACTGGGACGACGCGTCGCAGGAGGAGTGGGTCGCCTCCGCCGGGATCACGCTCGAGCGTGGCTGGGCCACCGTCACCGGCGAACGCGAGGTGAGCATCAGCCACAAGGACGGGTCGGAGAGCCGGTACCGCGCCACGCACGCCGTCGTGCTGGCCACAGGATCGACGCCGACCATCCCTCCCATCGACGGGCTCGCGGATCTCGACTACTGGACCACGCGTGAGGCGACGTCGGCCGAGACGGTCCCGGCGAGCCTCGCGGTCCTCGGCGGCGGTGTCGCGGGGGTCGAACTGGCCCAGGCCTATGCCCGTCTCGGGGCCGAGGTGACCGTGATCGCCCGGAGCGGCATCCTCGGTGGCTATCCCGCAGAGGCGTCCGGGCTCGTGCTCGCAGCCCTCCGCGGCGAGGGCATCACCGTTCTCACCGACACCGCGACGAATGCCGTGCGGACGGTGGACGGGATGTTCGTGCTGGACGTCGGCGACGGCGACACCGTCACCGCCGAGCGCCTTCTCGTCTCCACCGGACGCCACCCCCACACCACCGGGCTGGGGCTCGAGGAACTCGGACTCGACCCGAAGAAGATCCGTGGCGACGCCACGGGCCTGGTGCCCGACGCCGGGGGCTGGTTCTACGCCGTCGGCGACGCCGGCGGGAGGGTGCAGCTGACGCACCAGGGCAAGTACGAGGCACGGATGACCGGGGATGCGATCGCGGCCCGGGCCGCGGGCGCGCTCGGCGCGACCGCCGAGGACTGGAGCCCCTACGCCGCGACTGCGGACGACGTCGCCGTCCCCCAGGTGGTCTTCACCGATCCCGAGATCGCGATGGTCGGCCGCACGCTCGAGCAGGCCCGCAAGGACGGGGTCAACGCGTCGGAGACCTCGCTGCCGATCGCCGTCGCCGGCTCCTCGCTGCACGGCGACGACTACACCGGCTGGGCGCAGATCGTGGTCGACGAGGACCGCAAGGTCCTGGTCGGGGTGACCTTCGCCGGCCCGGAGGTCTCGGAGCTGTTGCACTCGGCGACGATCGCCGTCGTGGGTGAAGTGCCCCTGCACCGCCTGTGGCACGCCGTCCCCGCCTACCCGACCGTGAGCGAGGTCTGGCTCCGGCTGCTCGAGAAGTACGGGATGTAGCGGCCGGGGCTACCGGAGGCTGGAGGCCCGCCGGACCACGAAGTCCGTCACGTCGGCGTCGCGCCCGTCGAGCTCGGCCCACTCGCCGTCGTACGTCAGCACGGTGAGGCCCGCCGTCGGGTAGTCCGTGGCCAGGTCCATCACGGCACGCTCGTCCGACTTCACGGAGGCCAGGCGCATGGCGAGTTCCTGGACGCCCGGGTTGTGGGCGATCACGAGCAGGCTGGTGACGGTCGGCGGCACGTGGTTGATGAGCGCGAGCATCTCGGACGGGCGGGCCGCGTACAGCTCGTCCTCGAGCTTCGGTGTCGGAGCCTTGTCCCCCAGCTCCTTGCAGATCCAGGTGCAGGTCTGCCGTGTCCGCAGCGCGGAGGAGACGAGGATGGAGTCCGGGACGGAATCGTGCTCGACCATCCACCGGCCGATCAGTGGCGCATCAGCGTGGCCGCGAGAGCTCAGGGAACGCTCGTGGTCGGACACGCCCTCCTGGAACTCGGCCTTCGCATGGCGCAGGAGCATGAGCTTCTTCAGGTGGTGGGAGGCCATCCCCGCAGTCTATGGCTTCCCGTGGCCCTGCAGCAGGCTAGATCGAGTACTCCGGAGCGGCCCAGACGACCACCTCGGGGTGGTCGTAGAAGCGGTAGCCCTGGCCCCGGACGGTGCGGACCGTGTTGGCGAGCCGCCCGAGCTTCGAGCGGAGGCGGCGGATGTGCACGTCGATGGTGCGTTCGTTGGGCACCTCGTCCGCATTACGCCACAGGCCGCTGAGGAGCTCCTCGCGCCCCACGGTCCGGGTGGCGTTCTCGACGAGGTAGTTGAGGAGCTCGAACTCCTTGAAGGTGAGGTTCAGCGTCTCGCCGTCGAGGTGGACCTCACGGCGCGAGAGGTCGATGAGCACGCCGGTGGGCCGGGCGGGCTGCGGCTGGGACTGGGGCGCCGTCACCTCGGCCCGCTGTCGCCGGGCTACCGTGGGATCGCCGAGCGCCGCACGCACGACGTCGATGTCCGAGCCCGGAGCATCGGCGGGCGCCAGCGCCACGGCCGCGTGGCTCTCCGCCGTCGGGACCAGGGAGCGGACGTAGGCCCGGACGTCCTGCGCGAGCTTCGAGAACGTGGTCCCGGCCTCCGCCGCAGTGGCCTCGTCGAGCGCGACGTACAGCACGAAGCCGCGAGCGGTCGTGTCGCCCGTGACCGCCTGGGGGCCGGGGACGCCGTTGGGTGCGACGACGGGGATGGGGGCGCTCATCGGCTGCGTGTCGGCGCCGGGCACCGCCTGGAGCCGGTGCTGGCCTACGGCGTGCGGCTGGAAGGCCGGGGCGAACTGCTGCCGGAGCTGCCGACCCTGCGGCGAGCGGAGGGAGATGTGGACGTAGCCTGGGTTCACTGACATGGAAGCAACCTCGTGAAGTGTGCCGTCATCGCGGCTCGAATGCGGGATGTGCCCGGTCGGGATGAAGAATGATGCCCGCCGTTGGGCTTGAAGTGCGTGGATCGGGTGTGATCGTTACGCGTGCATTCGATAACAGCGGAGTGCCGCCCGGGACATGGCGTCCGGGGAGGGAACTACGGCTGCTGATGCGTGTGAGGTGGTGGTCACGTGACGAATTATTGCACGTAACAATCGCCTACGCGCAAGTAACAATGCCCCGGAGTCCAGCATGCGGTCAACCGGCCTTGTGGACGGGCAGCAAGGCCATCTCGGGTACGGGGCTCCGTGGCCCGATTTCGTCCGCCGGCAGGAGCCGAACCGCTCCCTTTGTCCACTCGCGGACGCCTGAGCGGCGTATTTGGGGGTCATCGCAGGACCCCGTCAGGTCGGGCAGGACCTCATGGAGGGCCCTCCCGTTCCGTCAGGCGGACATCCGCTCCTCGCGCTTCCGCCCTGCCCGCGCCAGCAGGAACAGGACCGAGCCCACGACGACGTAGGCCAGCGCCCCCAGCCACACGACGCCGGTCTGCTGCGCCAGGAGCACGACGCTCGCGATGATGGCGAGCATCGGCATGATGCGCGGGACCGAGAAGTGGGGATGGTCCACCGTGTCCTTCTTGAGGACCAGGACGCTCACATTGGCCGACAGGAACACCAGGAGCAGGAGGAGCACGGTGGTCTCCGCCAGGGTCGAGACGTTGCCGATGAGCGTCAGGACGATCGTCAGCCCGGCGACGACGACGATCGACACCCACGGGGTGCGGCGCTTCGGCAGGCAGCGCCCGAACGCCCGCGGCAGCAGGCCCGCCTCCGCCAGGCCGTAGCCGACCCGGCTCGCCATCACCATGAACAGCAGGGCTCCGTTCGCGATCGCCACCAGCGCGATGATGCCGAAGAGCCACGGCGGGACGGCCACGCCGCTGGCCGTCACGACGTCGAGCAGTGGGGCGGTGGACACCGCCAGCTCGGCCGGGGGCAGCACGATCACCGCGCCGACCGCGATCAGCAGATAGACGACGGCTGCCGTGCCGATGGCTCCGAACAGGGCGCGGGGGTAGGCCCTCGAGGGGTTCTTCACTTCCTCCGCCATGTTCGCAGCCGCCTCGAAGCCCAGGAAGGAGAAGAAGGCGATGACCGACGCCGCGAAGGCGCCCTGCAGCGCCGGTACCTCGGGGGCAAACTCGAGGAGCCTCGACGGTTCTCCGTTGCCGCTCCCGAACACCACGGCGGCGAGGACGATCACGAGGACGAGACCAGTCACCTCGATGACCGAGGCGATGAGATTCGCTGTGAGGGATTCCTTGACACCGCGGAGGTTGATCAGCGTGAGCAGGACGATGAACACCACCGCCGCCGGGGCCGCCGGTACATCGATGAGCGCGGCCAGGTAGTCGCCGGCGAAGGCGTTGGCCAGCGCGGCAGCCGTGGTGATACCGGAGGCCATCATGAGGAAGCCGACCAGGAAGGACAGGTAGGGGATGTTGAAGGCACGCTCGGCGTATCGCGCCGCGCCGCCGGCGTGCGGGTACTTGGTGATGAGCTCGGCGTACGTCCCGGCGGTCAGCAGGGCCACCACCAGCGCGATGAGCAGCGGAAGCCAGATGACCCCGCCCACGTCGGCTGCCATGCTGCCGACCAGCGTGTAGATCCCTGCGCCGAGGGTGTCCCCGACGATGAAGGCGAAGAGCAGCGGCGCACCGATGGCCCGCTTGAGCGCGCCCTCCGTGCTGGGCTCGGACGTGCTGGTCCCGTTCGTCATCGCCCCATTGGACCGGCTCGCGGCGACGGGCGCAACCCTTCGACGTGGACCGTTCCGCAGGAGTACTGTCCACCGCTGCGCGGTGCTCTGTGCAGCGGTGCGTCGTGGCGGCTAGCCGACGACGCCGTACAGGCGGTCGCCGGCGTCGCCCAGGCCGGGGACGATGTACGACTTCTCGTTGAGCTTCTCGTCGATGGACGCGAGCACGATGGTGACGTTGCGGCCTTCGAGCTCCTCCTGCAGCGTCGCGAGCCCCTCGGGGGCAGCGAGCAGGCAGATGCACGTGATGTCCGCGGCGCCGCGGGCGAACAGGAACTTGATCGCCTCACGGAGTGTGCCGCCCGTGGCCAGCATCGGGTCGAGGACGAAGACCTGACGGCCCGTCAGGTCGTCGGGAAGGCGTTCGGCGTAGGTGATGGCTTCGAGGGTCTCCTCGTTGCGGGCCATGCCCAGGAACCCGACCTCGGCGGTCGGGACGAGGCGCGTCATACCCTCGAGCATCCCGAGTCCGGCGCGGAGGATCGGGACCACCAGCGGCGTGGGCTTCACCAGGCCGGTTCCCTCGGTCTTCGTGACGGGGGTCTCGATGTGCACCGTCTCGACACGGACGTCACGCGTGGCCTCGTAGGCCAGGAGGGTGACGAGCTCCTCGGTGAGGAGGCGGAACACCGGCGACGACGTCTCCTTGTCCCGGAGGACCGTGAGTTTGTGGGCTACCAGGGGGTGGTCGACTACCAGTACGCGCATGGGTCAAAAGTACCATTGGAGCCATGCCCCCCTCCCTCGCGCCCGCCGACGCCCGGCACCGGTCCTGGATGGGATCGGCGCTCGAGGCGGCCGAGCGCACGCGGGGCGGCGGGGACGTCCCGATCGGCGCCGTCGTCGTCGGACCCGACGGCTCCGTGCTCGGCACGGGCTGGAACCAGCGCGAGGAGCTCGGGGACCCGACGGCGCACGCCGAGGTGCAGGCCATCCGCGCCGCCGCTGCTGCGACGGGTGCCTGGCGGCTCGAGGGCTGCACCCTCGTGGTGACGCTGGAGCCGTGCGCCATGTGCGCCGGCGCGTCCGTCCTGGCGCGCATCCCCCGCGTGGTGTTCGGCGCCTGGGACGGGAAGGCCGGAGCATCGGGATCGGTGTTCGACGTGCTCCGCGAGCCCCGGCTCAACCACTGGACCGAGGTGTTCCCGGGCGTCCGCGAGGAGGAGTGCGCGCACTTGCTGAGGGAGTTCTTCGTCACTCGACGGACCGGTCCCGCGAATACTGCGTAGGCTGAGGAAATCCGCAGTATCCCTCTCGAAGGAGCAGACGTGGCAGATCAGCAGGACGGTTTGAAGGAAGTACAGGACATCCTCGGCAAGGCCGACATCGCGATCCTCACCACGGTGAACCTCGACGGCCAGCTCGTGAGCCGGCCGCTGGCTCTCCAGGCGAAGGACTTCGACGGCGACCTCTGGTTCTTCACGGAGGACCCTTCCCCCAAGGCGGAGGAGATCCGCGCCAACCCGCAGGTGAACGTCTCGGCGAGCACGGGCAAGGGCTATGTCTCTATCGCCGGCACGGCGACGCTCACCAAGGACCAGGCGAAGATCGATGAACTCTGGGGGCCGTCGGTCTCCGCGTGGTTCGAGGACGGCCGTGACGATCCCTCCGTCGCCCTCATCCACGTCGACGCCCACACCGCCGAGTACTGGTCGATGGACGCACCCCGTGTGGTCTCGGCCGTCAAGATGGTCAAGGGACTCGTGACGGGAAGCAAGCCGAGCTCAGGTAAGAACGACGTCGTCGAGCTCCCCTAGCCCCCACCGATCCCGTTTTGGGACTCGGGCGCTGCACCCGGTAAAGTAGCGGCGTTGGTGACGTGTCCGAGCGGCCGAAGGTGCAACACTCGAAATGTTGTTTGGTGTAAAAGCCAACGTGGGTTCAAATCCCACCGTCACCGCCACTGAGAAGGCCCCTGCTTCCCCGTATTTATGAGGAGGGAGGGGCCTTCTTCGCTGTCCCGTCAGGGGCGTGCCCACATCCTGCCCACACTCGCCGCTGATACGGCATGATCTAGAGCGTCCGAAATACCGTCCAGGTCCTCATCGAAAAGGTCCGCGTAGACGTCCAGCGTCATGGCGGCAGAGCTGTGACCGAGCATCCGCTGCACTGCCTTGACGTTCGCGCCAGCCGAGACGGAAAAGCTGGCAGCGGTGTGCCTCAGATCGTGCGGCGTGATCCGCGGTACGCCTGAGCGCTTCACGGCACCGGCGAACCAGCTCATGTTGTCCTCGTGCACCCGGGCCAGCCGGAGGTACTTGCCGTCCTCGCCCGGAAAAACTAGATCTTCTCGTTCCTTGCCCTCACATTGCTTCGCGATGTCAGCCAGCAAAAACTTTGGGAACGGCACCGACCTCTTCTTATGGCTCTTCGGGGTGCCGACCTCGATGACGGAACCAACCTGGACCGCGTTTTCCTCAACCAGCAGGCGTCTGCGCAGCATATCGAGGTGCTTGACGCGAAGCGCCGTTGCCTCGCCCCACCGGAGCCCGCAATAGGCCAGGAGAAGGATCAGTGTCGGGTACTTGCTCGTAGCCGCCAGCTCGTGAACCTGCTCGTGGCTGAGGTAAACGTGAGCTTTGCGCACTTTCCGCGGCAAGCTGACGCCACGCGCAGGATTGCTGAGAGTCCGCCTGTCGCTCACGGCATCGTCAAGAATGGCAGCCAGGATGCCATAGGCGCGGATGACAAGAGTCGCACTTTTCGGTTTACGCGCCGGGACCGCTGTTATGTCACCTTTCGTGAGATCCGAGACCCATTGCTGCACCGCGGTCTTTCGTATGTCAGCTACAGCGATGTTGCCCCACACAGGTCTCACGTGGGTCCTCCACGCCGATTCCACCGGGCGCAGCGAGGAGGGCTTGAGATGTGTCTGGCGTGCCAGCCACGCGTCTCCCAGTGGGCCGATCAGAGCCCGTGCCTCTGTTGCATCGATGAACTCGCCCCGGAGCTTGGAAACCTCAACGGTGGCGGCGAAAGCCTCGGCATCACGCTTGGTCCGAAAGCCTCGCTTGTCAGTCTGCTTCCGATCGGGCCTCCGATAGCGCACCCGATATCGGCGGCCACCGACGGTCTCGTAGGCCTCAATGGTCGCCATCGCTCTGCGCTTTCGGGTTCCACGGCATTTTCAGCCCACTCATGGTGAATTGACTCCGCTCAACCTTCCCCTCTGCTTTCGACGTAGAGCTCTTGACCTTGAACCAGGAAGGAAGGGAATCGGCTTGAAAACGGAGCACTGTGACTTCACCCAGAGGCTTCTCCCCAACAGCCCACTTCCAAAGTTGAGCATTGCTAACACGATTACCCGCAAGATCGCCCTCCTCCGACTGGCGACCGTGCGGAAGCAGCAGTGAAAGTGGTGACACGTTCAGCACTAAGGCCAGAGCCATGAGGTCATCAACGTCCACCCTGCGGTCTCCAGCCTCGATGCGCCGTAACCCCAAGGGCGGAATGGGCCGCCCCACATCAGCGAGCCGCCGAGAGAGCTCAGCGTAGGTCATCTCCCCGCGGGCCCGTTTCACGTTGCCCATCACTTCCCTGCCAGTCGCACCTAGTGCGTGTTCTTTGCCTGCCATACGCCCAGACTAGGGATCAAAAATAGAGGTGTCAAGATCAAGCTTGCGCATGCTCGTTCAATGGTGGTTACATGACATTACGAGATCAAATTTGACCTTAAAGCGATCAAAAATGGAGGAATAGTGGAGAACGATCTGATGACGCCGTCCGAGTTGGCAGCACGACTGGGCAAGTCTCGACCGGCACTTGCCCAGTGGAGGTACCTAGGAGTCGGGCCACAGTTCATCAAGCTTGGACGAAACATCCGCTACCGACGGCGAGATGTCGAGACTTGGCTGGATCGGCAGACAATCAGCCGCACTGGCGAGCAAGTCGGGAGCGCCCAATGAAACGGAGAGGGTTTTCCCCCTTGACCTGGCTGGCCGAGATGCTCCGGACTCCCGAGTTGCACGGACAGGATAAGGCGCGGCTCGTCGGTGCGGCGATGCTCAGGTACGCCCGCGCGGACGGAAGCAACGCCCACCCGGGACGCGTTCGGCTCGCGGCGGACCTAAACGTGAGTACGAACACGATAGACAGGGCACTCCAGCGGTTGGTTGCCGCCGGATGGATGGTTCGAGTCCAATCTGGATCCACCAGCTCTATACGCAACTGGGCTGACGTCTATGAACTGAGAATGCCGCCGACAACGGTTTCCGCTCGGCCCGTCCCTGATGAGCCCCTGCCTGCGTATGTAAAACATGGACGTCCTTCCCACTCATTCCAGCCCTCTGATCCTTGGGATCAGTCACCAAATCCCTTGGACCAGTTCCCAAATGGTGCTGACCACTCACCACTGCTTTGGGCACCCAACTGCTTTTCTCCATCTGCCTTTTCACATCTTTCCGATTCGGGGGAATCGGGACCGCCTGGCGGCGGCCACGAGATCGCACCCCTAGGCGGCACGGAGCTCGACGTAGACGACATAGATCAGATCTCTGCCCAGGTGAACTACTTCGAGGGGTACGAGGAAGGGACGGCGCAGGGAATGCTGCTGAGCGGCAGTCACCCGAAGGCCGTACTGAATATGATTCGCGCGCAGAGAGAAGGACGAAGGTGATGGAGCTAGAAGACGGAGTCCGAGACACACTGGCGCTCGTGCTGCCGTGCCAGCGCGACAGAGACCGCGCTATCGCAATCGCGGTGAAACTGACGGAGGACGAGCTTGTGTCCGCGGGGCCCACGGGCACGGAACCATCTATCGTCGTGCCTGTGAGGCGGGACAGGTACGGCCGGCTGGACTGGTCATCCGTCGTGCCAGTGAACCCCGAGTCCGCTGCCGACTGGGATGCTCGGGTTTGGAGGGAGCGTCCCTGAGGAGCACGTCCGACCGTCAGGTATTCAGTGCGTGACCCTGCCACGTGCGCCATGCCTGTTCAAGAGCATTTTTATGAGGTCGTGCGGGTAGGTGATGCAACGTTTGCACAGTAATTCCAAGCTGCGAAGCGCCCGGCCCCTTCCGACTCACCTCAATAGCGAGAGTCTGCGGATTGATTCCCCAGTAGCCGCGGTCGAGGGCGAGATGATGGTTGGCGCAGATTGCTAGACCGTTACGGGCGTCGTCGGACCCTTTGTTCTTTTTGGGCACCAGGTGTGCGGCTTGTACTAGTCCAGGAACAGCTGTGGGGCAGACCGCACAGCGTTCTTTGTATCGTGCGAGGACTGCGAAGGCGAAGCGTTTCTGGTTCGGGCGTGTTGCACGAAGTGCTTGTGCTGCTCCATTTAGTGAGTCGTCTGTGGTTGAGAAGGGGTCCTCTACTGCAGAGTTGGGCAGGAGCTCGTCATTGGTGAAGGTGACGAGGAGCGCCTTTAGGTCGTCGCTAAAGTCTTCGATGTAACCCCGGTAAACGGTCTTGGTCCCGCGCTCGGCCGTTGTATTGACGAACACGGGCATGCCGAAAGTGAAGGCAGCCCTGGCGGCTTCAATTTCGGACCTGTCTCGGGGTTTGTCTTTCGTTTGCGGGAAGTGGTAGACGACGCCGGTTTCGGTGAGCTCGTCGTCGTAGCTCGTCCCGGTATGTAGGAAGGTCAATGCGATACCGGCTGGGGAGACCACGCTGACGGTTCGCGTCTTGTCTGCGTAGATGCCTCGTTGGCCGCTGTGGAAACCTAGCTCATTCACTAGTTGCGGTCGGACTTCGGTCGGGCCGCCCTTGGCCCGCAGTTCTTCCCACATCCTGGCGCGCCGCGCTCGTTCCAGGCCTAGGGCATCGTCTTCTGTTGACGTTATGCCCAGGCCGGTAGGCGTGAGAGACCAGTGCTGATGGGGCGACGGATGAGCGAGACCTTCGCGGACCATCCGGCTGTACTGGGTAGTGGTTCGTTTATGCCAGCGAGGCTCGTTGTTGGCCGCGCTGGGGAACGGCTCATGATCTTTTGGCGTCCAATCGAATCCCCGGTAGATACGGTTGAGCGCGGCGGTCGCGGTGAGAGTCCCGCTGGGTTCTCCGCTAAGAACGAAGAGTATACGGCGGCGTAGCTCGGGGTGCTGGGTAAGGTCGGGGGCCATATACGCATAATGCCCTGCTGAATAGACAATTTCTGGGAACTCGCGATCCGGCGGGCGCTGGGCGCGAAATTTTTGTCGTTTCAAGTTAAACTTTTCACAACGCCAACCTCCGGGCGCGGAGTGGTCAAGGAATGAGGCGCTTAGCGGCGTAAGTTCTGAGGGCCCTTTGCCCGTCCGGAGTGGGGCGTCAGGGACACGAGTTACGGGCACGCTGGCATGATCAGCCGAAGTGAGACCGTGGCCGGCCGTCCCGCCGCTGCAACTGTTCCGCCGACGTGCCACGCCGGCCCGGTCCTGAGGCCCTCTAGCGGGGGTAAGGGACCCGGCCTTGCTGTGACGCCGTCCGTGTCGAAAACGTGCTCCGGTTCCTCCACCCACTCCTGCGCTGACCCCTGCCATGTGGGGGGCGCTTTCCTGCCCCTGGAGGGCTGAAAAATGAGCAATACACGCAAAGAATCCATCCGGACCGCTGCAGCTGCTGCTGCGAAGCGCGCCACAGATATTGCAGCGAAGGCCGAAGCCGATAACCGCGATATGAACGCCGACGAGCTGGCGGACTACGGCCACGCGATGACGGAAGCGAAGGACGGTCTGGCACGGCTCCGGCAGCTCGACAAGGACGACGACGTAACCGAGCAAATGCGGAAGCTGAGTAATGACCTTTTCGGACCGGGCGACGGCGGGTCCCACAGCGGCGCGAAGCGCCTGGCGCTGACCGGTGCCGGCCGGAAGGAATCCGCCCGGGCCATCGCCGGGAAAATGATGACCGGCGACGGGTTCGGTAGGAAAGCCCTCACGGACTCCGGCTCAATCGTGACCCCGGTTCCCATCCAGGGCGACGTTGCGAGCATGGGTCGGGTGCCGGCCTCGCTGCTGGAAGTCCTCCCGGTCCTCCAGCACGAGTCGCCCACCTTCAAGTTCCTGCGCCAGACACGGCGGGAGAATAACGCGGCGATTGTCGCGCCGGGCGCGGTGAAGCCGACCAGCCTCTATACCGTCGAGGGCGCGCCCGGCGAGCTCCGGGTCTTCGCTCACCTGTCGGACCCCGTGGACAAGTACCTGCTGCAGGACGTCGCGAGCCTGGAACGGTTCATAGCTGACGAGATGCTTGCCGGCCTCAACGCCGCGGTGGAGGCCGAAGTCCTCAACGGCGACGGCACGGCCGGGCACCTGCGCGGCATCCTCGCGACCTCCGGTATCCAACTGCAGGCCGCGGCCGCCGATGACGTGACGACGGTCCGCGCCGGCATTACGAAGCTCGAAGCGGCCGGGCATGACGCGTCCGTGATCGTGCTGTCTCCTGCAGGATGGGCGGACATCGAAACGGCGCGCAATACCTCCGGCGCGTTCGACCTCGCCGGCCCCGTGGACCGGGCCGCGCGGAAGCTGTGGGGTGTGCAGGTGGTTCTCTCCACGACGGTGCCGGCTAATACTGGGCTGGTCTTTGATGCCTCGGCCCTGGCCGTGGACACGGATCTCGCTGGCATCGAAACGAAGTGGAGCGACGCTGGCGAGCTCTTCGACCGGAACCAAGTGAAGGCCCGCGTGGAGGGCCGATTCAGCGTTTCCGTTTTCCAGCCCTCCGGCGTCGTGGAATTCACGCTGCCAATGCTTACGCCGTAGGTGCGAATACGGTGAGCGAGAAGTTGCCAATGTAGGACGCGGAGCAAAGCATGAGGCGTGGCGCTAGTGGGACGCCGGACTCCAGCGGCCCCGCCTCCACGTCGCCCGCCCCAGTTTGACGACTGATCGGTCGGCTTTTTGGTTCAGGTGAACGGTCGGTGCATTCTTCGGCAGCGGTGGGAGCACCCGCCCCTTATCCCTCGCGAAGTCCTCTGCTCGTGCGAAGAGCTCGTACCGTTCCTGGTCCGCATAATTCTCTTCTCGCTCATCGTTGACTGTTTTCCATGCGTCTGCATAAGCAGCGTAGTGAGGTAGGGCACCAGGATCACTCCTGACGGAACTGACGTGCTGCTGCAACTTCCTGTCCACCCACGAGGTGATTTCGCGTACGCGGCGTTCATAGGGTCTCCAAGGCTGTATGTACGCCGCGAACATGCCGTCGGTATCTAGGAAGTCGAAGGCTTCTCTTAAATCCTTCTCGAGGCGTGCATCGTGCAACCAACTGAGCTGGACCTCGCACTGCTCTATGAGGTCAAGCACCTGTCTGTTCACATCCGCCTTTAGGCGCTGAGGGTGCCAGCCCTCGTCATCGTAGATCTGACCAACTGTCGCCCCCCGCAACTTTTGATTGAGAACGACGATTTCGCGCGCTGCACTGTGCGAAAGACTGGTCATCTGACGTTCCGTTACTGCATCGCGGTCGACTATCCAAAACCAAAAGGCAGCTACTACCGCAACCATTCCTCCTAGAGCGGTGCCAACTGCCGAGCTCCAGAAAGTCTCTTGAGTGTCGGACTCCACAGCGAAGTAAATCCCATATGCGAACAGCGCGCCGGTGATGACTACGAGGCAAACGAGTGTGAGGAGGTGACGTGATCCCGCTGGTTTAGTTCTGCGCACGAGCACAGACGTTACACCTGAGGCTTGGCAGCTCCTCGGTCGTAGCGGGCGCTATGCAGCGGTACGGCAAGTCCGGTCGCGTGATTCTCGTTCTTCGCCCCATGGGGAAGGGGGGTTCGAATCAACGAGTCATCATCTGCCGGCCCCGAGTGCCGGTAGGGGTTCCTCCCCCTCCGATGCGTCGAGGGGGTCGCGCGCACGCGCGCGAGCCGGCATTTGCTGCCCGTGCTCACGGACGCTTGGCAGATGCGAGTTCGCGCCTTTAGAATCCGCTACTGCAACTCACGATAGTGGGTAGGCATGCGACGAGGATGCCTACCCAAATCGCACATCTGCTCCAAGAGCTGAAAGGCCTCTTGCGCCGTCGTGTCGCCCATCGCGACTAATGTCTCAAAGGTGGACCGCGTATCCCAGGTCATTATTCCTAGTTGCTGGGCGAAATCGAAGGCGTCGTAGTCGTCCGTAATCCAAATGGCATCTTGATACGCCGCGTCGTTGTGTATCAGATAGCAGGTCTCAGCCTCACCGAGATGTTGTGTGGGCTTCAGAGCGCTGCCGGACAGGCGCGCCTGGCGTATCCGGTCCACCTGTTCAGCATCATCGATCTCGATTGGCTCCCCTAACAGGGAGTGATCCATCAGCGCAGATAAGCTGGGCCAGACGTTTGACGACTGCCGGGCTTCGGCATAGACGGCCTGCGTCCACCGTCCGCGCTCCGACAGCACCGCCTTCAGAAGATCAATCCTGTCGACACAGGCATAGTTGCAGAGCACGGTGTTATCCGGAAACAGAAGGGCCGTCACTTCTGAATCGCAACCGGCCGTAGTAGGTCGATCACATCATGACTCGACATTTCCAAGAGGGCTGCCAATGGCCGAGCTGACGTCGCTCCGTTGTAAAAGTGCTCTAGGTGCTCATTCAGCAGGCGGGGCGGAATACGACTTGCCTCAGACCGCGCGCGTTCGCTACTGATGAGCTGGGGTCGGCCAGCTGTAAGGGCGCAGCTTTCCGCGGTTACGCTCTGCCACTTCGAGACGGAACTGCTAGTAAGCAGACCGAGATTGACCAGCCGCCAAGCCATTGACGTAGGTGACACCCGGAAGTGGTTTACTAGCGCAGCGAAGTGCGCCGGGTCACCTAGATTCTGAGCCATTTTGCGTACTTCGTCAGCAGGCATGAGGAAAGAAGCCGCGAACGAGTTGGCTCGCTTTTCTGACATCTGGCTGCTGTGAGGAGGAACCGCCTCCGCTATGAGCGTTTGAGCGTCTCCCGCCAGGATGTGACCAAGTTCGTGCGCCAAGGAGAACCGCTGCCGAGCCCAATTGCTCGTGCGGTCCAATACAATCAGCCGGTCCAACTCCGTCTGCCAGGCACAACCATCAAGACCACCAGGGAGACTCACAATAGCCACGTCTACTGAGAAGACTTCTTCCAGTAGTGCTGGGAGGTCTAGACTCGCTGTCGAATCCATACCGCGATCGCGCACCATCGATAATGCATCAGTAGCAAGCCGGTCGGCTTGATCGATATACATGGTAGTTGCGGCCAAATTCGGCAGAGGTGCTATTGCCCTTGGTGGATCGGCAAGCATTTGCAACTGCTCGCTCGCGGTGCTGAATCTGCTTACAAGGTCAGAAATCTGGTCGTGAGAGGGCGCAGCAGCGAGGGCGGTCCGGGCAGCGATGGCCGGAGTTGCCTTGTGCTGGCCAGTCAAGAGCCATTCAACCGTCGTTCCGGCTGATTGAGCTGCTAGCGCGAGCTCTGTAGTGGTGAATTTTCGAGTACCGCTGAGCGATTTACTGAGGCGGTCGGGGGAAGTGGCGATGAGTTCGGCGAAGTCGGTCTGGTTGAGACCGCTCGTCTGCATGATTTGCCGAACACGCTCTACGAGTGTGTCGTCCATGAGTACAAGTCTAGCGCGGTCCATTGCGATTTTCGCAACTGTACGGCCCCTGATCCGAGCAGGTTCCGCCCAAGCGAGAGAGGACAGACGACCGCGCGTGTCAGCCACCGGCGCATGCGTACCTTTCGTCGACCACCGTGCACACATACTGCCCACATCCTGCCCACATCAACACTGAGTTGGAGTGGTTGTCTGTGACGTATTGCCGCGACGTACCGTGGATTTCGAGCTAGCTCACAGGGTGGAAGAGGTTTCAAATCCCACCGTCACCGCCACCTGAGAAGGCCCCGGTTCCCCTGCAGGCAGGGGAACCGGGGCCTTCTTGCTGCGCGGAACGGGACGAAGCAGCGCTGGACGCCCAGCGGGCACGCGCTCGCGTCAGTGGACGACGTCGTAGACGGCCTTCACCACGCCATTGGGGTAGGCCTCGGACTCGCGCAGATGCAGGTGCTGCCGGTTCCTGTCCACCGTACTGAAGAGTCCCTTGCCTGCACCCAGCAGGACGGGGAACACCAGGAGGTTGTACCGGTCGATGAGATCGGCCTCGGCCAGAGCCCGCGCGAGCTCGGCGCTCCCGTGCGCGAAGATCGCACCTCCGTCGCCCTGCTTGAGTGCGGCGACGTCCTCGACGGAGCGCAGGATCTCCGTCGGGCCCCACCCATCGACAAGCGCGTGCTCCTCCAGACCGGTCGAGACCACGTACTTGGGGAGGTCCTTGTACACCGCGTGGTCCTCGGAGCCGGCCCAGACCGGGGCGAACGCCTCATAGCTCCGGCGCCCGAACATGAGCGCCGTCGTCTCCTCCAACTCCTCACCCTTGAGGGCGAAGGCCTCGGGCAGGAACTCGGTACTGAGCACCCATCCGCCACCGCGGTGCCCCTCTTCGACACCGCCCGGTGAATCGACGACTCCGTCCAGCGACATGAATCCCGTCCATACCAGTTCCCGTGACATCGGATACCTCCATTGCGTTGTTCGATCGTCTACCCGTCCACGGTAGACGCGGCAGGCAGCAGGAACTCATCGGGTGCCCGGGTGAGTGGCTCCACCTCCACGGCAGGCTCGTCGGAACAATCGACGGTTGTGGGTACGGGGGAACCAGTGGCGACCATCACATGATTCGGGAGTTCTTCCCATTCGTCGGGCTCCTGATGTGCCGTTCGACTCCTGATGATTGACGGTGCGGGGCTCGTCGTGACGTCGTCCGATTCGGTCGGGGAATTCATGACGGCGGTCGGTCCGATCCGGGTCTCGCAGCGCACCGCCCTGACGAGCTGACGGAACGACGACTCGGTAGAGTCAGGAGCATGACCAGGGGGACGAACGGACAACCGCAGTCATCACCGCGATCGCGGACGCGCAGTTCCCTGCGCGACGCGCTGATCTACGGCTTGGCCGGCGCCATGCTCGCTCTGGCCTTCGTGATGACGGTGCCCACCGTTGGCACCTGGTCCACGATCCTGGGTACGTGCGTCATCGGGCTCATGGCCGTCGTATGCGTTGCGAAGGCGATCATCGCGCTGCGCCAGGACTGACGGGAGGCCTCCGGCAGGTATGACGGCGGATCGTGACCAGCAGATCCCGTCTGCGATCATCGGCCTCACCATCGGTCTCACCCTGTCGGTGGGTGGCTGGTTCGCGATCGGCCCCGACCATCCCGTGTTCGCTGTGACGGTACAGGGCGGCTTCCTTCTCATGGCACTGCTCACGGGCCCAGCCCTGGTCGACGTCGGCCGGACCCGCTACCGGGTGCGGGCCTACGAACCACGGCTCTACGCCTGGTTGGGTGCCGACCTGGTGCGGCGGGTCCTGGATGCGGTGGGGTGGAACCGGATGATCGGTCGGATGCGCACGGCGGAGAGTGGAGCGTCGATGCTCACCCGTTACCTCCGGGGAACTGAGCAGTCGGAGACCGCCCACCTCCTGGGTGCTGCTGCGACGGTGGTGGTGGCCGCTGTCGCTGCAGCGACGGGGCACCCCCAAGGGGTTCTCCACCTCCTGCTGGTGGGGTTCGTCCTGCACGGGTACCCGGTCATGATCCAACGTACTGTCCGCTTCAGGATCACCAGCCGCCGGACTGGCAGGTCCGCGGACGCGTCCTGACGAATCGTCGGCGTGAGCCATGGAGGACCCCGTGGCATGACGTGGAAGGTCACCCGGGCGATGCCCCCGACGCCGTCGCCCGCGCTCCTCACCCCGGCCCGGGCACACCGGAACGGGCGCGCTGGAACGGCCGGCTCGAGCCGACGTGCGGACCGTGACCGACCGCACCATCCGGGCGCCTTGACCTTGTTCCGGGCACAGCCTCTTCACTGGTGAGCACCTGGAACAATCCAGCCCGGCACGACGCTCGTGACGCCACGAAGAGAACGTGGTGGGTGCGGCGGAGGAACCAGCGTCCGCTGCCGGAAGGGACGAAGGAGAACACCGTGGACAACCCGTGCGAAGCCATCAGGGAATGGGTGCAGCAGCTGCCCGAACTGGTCCAGCCGCTCGGCGTCGGCGTCGCCGGCATGGTCCCCTATATCGAGGGTGAGGGTGCGGCCGGCATCGGCATCATCCTTGGGATCAATCCGGTGGTGGCGGCGCTCGCCGCGATGATCGGCAACTTCCTGAGCGTGCTCGCCGTCGTGACCATCAGTGCGCGTGTCCGCGAGAGAGTCGTGGCCGGTCGCGGGAACGACGGCGCTCCGACGGATCCTGCATCCCGCGCCCCGTCGGAGCGGCGCGCCAAGGGTCAGCGCCGGCTGCAGGGCTGGCTCTCCCGATTCGGTGTGCCGGGCGCGAGTCTCCTCGCCCCGCTGGCGCTCCCCACGCAGCTCACCGCCGCATTCTTCGCAGCATCCGGGGTCCGGACGGAGCGGGTCCTGTTCTGGCAGGCGATCGCCATCCTCCTGTGGACCGGCGTCATCGCGGCCCTCGCGACCGGGTTCGTGGGGTTCCTCGGCTGGTGACGGCGATACTTGACGGACGGGCGGGCGTGGCGCGATCGCGGAAGGACGGACGAGCATGGCGTGGAGTACGCGGGAGATCGCCGAACTGGCGGGGACGACGGTCAACACGGTCCGTCACTACCACCAGGTCGGGCTTCTCGAGCAGCCGGACAGGATGTCCAACGGCTACAAGCAGTATGAGGTCCGGCACCTCGTCCGTCTCCTGAAGATCCGCCGGCTGCGGGACCTGGACGTGCCGCTCGACCAGATCGACGAGGTGACCCTCGACGGACATTCCTCCTCCGAGGCACTGAGGGCCATCGACGCGGACCTTGCCACGAGCATCGAGAGGCTGCAGCGCGCCAGGGCGGAGATCCAGGCGATCCTGCAGGGCTCATCGGTGACCGGCGTCCCGGCGGGTCTCGAGGACGTGGCACGCTGGTTGTCCGAGCCGGACCAGTCGCTGATGCTGATCTACGCCCAGCTGTACGACCACGAGGCGATGCAGGACCTGCGGACCATGATCCGGGAGGATCCGGAGTCGCCGGGCAGGGAGTTCGACGCGTTGGCGCCTGACGCCGACGAGCCAGCCCGTGCAGAACTCGCGGAGCGCTACGCGCCGACCATCGCGAAGGCCCTCCGGGACTACCCATGGCTCACGGAGCCAGGGAAGCACCTGTCCAAGAGCGTGGAGGTCACCCGGAACACGGTCGTCGAATCGCTGGCGGCCCTCTACAACCCGGCGCAGCTCGACGTCCTGGCGCGGGCAAGCGCCCTCGCCGGCGTCGCTCTCGCGGAGGAGCAGGTCACCGCCGGGAAGCAGACGCCCTGACATCGGTGACGGAAGCGTCCGCGAGCGGCACACCCGACACCCGGCCTCCGCCGTCCGGCACGGCCGGACCATCAACCCTCGCCCGGGGACCCGCGGAGCGGACGCCGCGGCTCCCCCGGCGAGTCCGCCCGGAGAGGACCGGACTCACAGTGCGGTGTCCTGGCCCGTCTTCGACAGGGTGAAGATGCCGTAGCGCATCGCACCCGTGCGGTAGGCCAGGATCAGGCGGGGAAGGCTCAGCATGAAGACGCGGTTGCGTCCGCGGGCGGCGAGGTGACGCGTCTCGCGGTCGACGAGCAGGGCCTTGAGGAACCGGCCGACGCAGATCGTCCAGGTGCGTGCGACCCTGCGGCTGACGTCCTCGTAGCCGATCACCGTGAAGCCGGCCGCCTCCGCCAGCGCCTCGTACTCCTCGCGCGTACCCATGGAGGGCAGGCGGCCCTCCCTGCAGATCGGCTCGAGGAGATGCCGCACCTTCCACCCGCCGGCGCCGGTCTCGGCCAGCCAGGCGCAGACGACGAAGCGGCCACCGGGAGCGAGCACGCGGTGGGCCTCGCCGAAGAACCCGGCTTTGTCCTCCATGTGCTCGCTCGACTCGATGGCCCACGCGGCGTCGGCGGAGGCTCCGGCCAACCCGTTGACGAGCCAGTCACCGAGCCGCACGTCGACGCCGTCCATGGGACGCGATGCGGCATACTCCGCCTGCCCGGCCGAGAGCGTGAAGCCGGTCACCCGGACGCCGCGGGAGGCCGCGAGTTGCCGGGCCGTCGATCCGTAGCCGCAGCCGATGTCGACGCACTCCTCCCCGGGCCGGAGGTGCAGTCGATCGGCGACCGTCTCACTGAGCGCGTCGACGGCCTGGGCCGGCGACTCGCGACCCGTGGTCCAGAGCCCGTGGTGAACGTGCTCACCCCATACCCTTCGGTAGATCGGATCGAGCTCGTCGTAGTGATCCGCGACCGCCGCGGTGGTCTGGGAGCTGGCTGGGATGATCACGCCGTCACGCTACCGCCCCGATCCGTACCACCGGAAGGGGCGGGCACGACGACGATCGACGCCCGGCCCGGCGCCCACCGGCTCGCGTCCCCGGCCAGGAGTGCCGGCGTCAGTCCCCGTCGCCGGCCGCGGCAGCCTTGATGGCGTCCTTCTCGGCGCGCAGGGTCTCCGTCTCATGCTGCTCCTCGGCCTTCTCCTGCCGGATGACCACCGCGAACAGCTTCTCCATCTCCTTGGCGACGCCCGCTGCCGACGCCGGGTTCTGGCCGGTCACCAGGCGGCCGTCGACCACGACCTTCTCCTCGAAGACATCCGCCGACACGTGGGTGGCGCCCTGCTCCTCGAGCCGGTCCGCCAGGAAGAAGGGGATGACCGTGTCCTTGCCCGCGGCGACCTCCTCGTCGTTGGTGAAGGCGGCCACCTTCCGGCCCTCGACCAGGCGGAACCCGTTGTCCAGCTCCACGTTCACCAGCCCGGCCGGCCCGTGGCAGACCGCTCCGACCAGGCCGCCTGCGTCGTAGACGCTCGCCACCAGCTTCTGGAGACCTTCGCTGTCCGGGAAGTCCCACATGGTCCCGTGCCCGCCCACGAGGTAGACGGCGTCGTACTGGGCGGGGTCGACGACGTCGACGCGGGCCGTGTTGTAGAGACCGGCACGCGTGGTCTCGTCCTCCGTGAAGGCGACCTGCACGGGATCCGAGGTGTCCACCTCGTCGCGCGGAGGCTGCCCGCCCTGGATCGATGCGAAATCGACGAAGTGCCCGGAGTCCGTGAAGACCTTCCAGGGATGGGCGGCCTCGGCCACGTTGTAGCCGGTCTTCTCCCCGGTGTCGCCGATCTCGGAAACGCTGGTCAGAACCATGAGGATCTTCTTCATGGGGTGCTCCTCTCGTCAGCCTCCCACCCTACGCCCGGCCCCGCCGCACGCCATCCGGCGCCCTCGTCGTCGTCGTCGGCCTATGGCGCACCATCACGGCCGTCCGCGCACCCCGAGTCCTGCCGCCGGGGCGCCCGCGATAGCCTGAACGCATGGCAATACGGGTGCTCGCAGTGGGCCGCAAGCACGAGAGCTGGGTGTCCGAGGGGATCGAGCGGTACGCGAAGCGGCTGAAGAAGCCCTTCGATCTCTCCTGGCAGCTGATCTCCCACTCGGCGCGCGAGAACGACGCCGCCCGCAAGGAGGAGTCCGAGCGGCTGCTCGGCAGGCTCGGCTCGGACTTCGTGATCCTGCTCGACGAACGCGGTACGGCCGTCGACTCGCCCGCACTGTCCCGAACCCTCCTCGCACCGCTCGAGTCCTCCCGCGGTGTCACGATCATCATCGGCGGTGCCTACGGTGTCGACCGGCCGGTGCACCAGCGGGCCGACTTCGTCTGGTCCCTCTCCCCGCTCGTCTTCCCGCACCAGCTCGTCCGGTTGATCCTCGCGGAGCAGGTGTACCGCGCGCAGGAAATCGCAGGCGGACGGTCCTACCACCACGAATGAAGGCCGGTCCGGTAACAATCGCACCACGCCCCGCCCGCGCCCTCGGCGGCTGCCGCACCCGGACGTAGGGTGAGGGAATGACTACTCTGCTGGGGAGCAAGCGTTGGATCGCGGCCGTGATGGCCGCCGGGGCACTGGCGGCGGTGACCGGCTGCACCGCCTCCGGATCCGACGGCGGGACGGCGGCGACGTCCGCCGGAACCGCAGGCGCGTCCGCCATCCCCTCGGCCGCCCCGACCACTGCACCGTCCACAGCCCCATCCGCCGCCCCCTCCGCCGCACCGGGTCCCACGGGGACCGCACCCGCCTCCGCAACGCCGTCGGCGTCTGCTGCCCCGGGCGACGCCCCGTCGCCGTCCGCCTCACCGAGCCCCTCGGTCGCCGTGCCGACCGCCGGTGGTCCCTGCACGGCGGCGCAGCTGACCGGTGCGGTGGAGGACCAGCTCGGTGGCGGTGCCGCGGGCAGCGTCTACCGCACACTCGTCCTCACCAATGCCTCCGACCGGGAGTGCACCGTCCAGGGGTACCCGGGCGTCTCCTACGTGGACGCGGCGGGCACGCAGATCGGAGCTCCCGCGGAGCGCGACGGGACGGCGGCGGCCGCCGTCACCCTCGCGCCGGGAGCCTCCGCGAGCACCACCCTCCAGCAGACCAACGCCGAGAACTACGGGGCGGACTGCGGCATCACGCAGGCCGCGGGTGTACGCGTGTACCCCCCGGGCGCGACCGACTCGCTCGTCCTGCCGCAGGACATCCCGGCGTGCTCGGCAGCGTCGATCGTGCTCATGCGGGTGGGAACACTGCAGCCCGCGTCCTAGCTGCTGCAGGAGGGCCGCCCCGGGGCCGGTTCGACGGCTGCTGCCGGCCCGTCTCCCGCAGGCGCCACGCCGCGAAGCCGATGAGCGCGGCGGTCGACAGTGCGAGGACCAGCGTCAGCCACGGCCGGTCGGCGACGATCGACGCGAGCCCGAGGACGGCTGTGGCCACCCCGGCGGTCACCATGACGCGCCCCCGCTCCAGCAGCCCGTACATCGCGAGGCCGATCCCCAGGACCACCCACGCACCCAGGCCGTGGAACGCCGCCACGGCCCCGCCGAGCAGCGCCCCGAGCTCGACCACGACGGCAAGGACCAGGTAGGCGCCCGTCCGGGCGCTGATCGCCGGCGGGTGACGGATGAGCCAGGGGGCCGTCACGAGGACGAGCACGAGCGTGCTCACGACGAAATAGGCCGCGATCCGGCCGGTGTCGCCGTCGACCAGGACCGCGGCGACCGCCCCGCCGAGGAAGAGCACGCCGATCGCGGCCACTGGCACCCAGTTGTTCGACAGGTGTCCGGCATCTCCCGGTCGCTGCGCTCTGCCTGCTCCGGCCGTCATGCCCTGCTCCCGTCAGCCGTTCCGTCCAGCCCTTCGTCGAAACCTACTGCGCGCCACCCCCGTTCCGCGGCAGCCCCGCGGTGCGGCGGACGGCGCATCCGCGGAAGGCCCGAGTGTCGGTGCGCTGGGGCATGATGATGGGGTGACGACGCCGGTGCTGACGAGGTTCACCCCCGCGACCCATGAGTGGTTCGCCGGGGCCTTCGCCGAGCCCACGCCGGCGCAGGAGGGCGCGTGGTCCGCGATCTCCGCGGGCTCCAACGCCCTCGTCGTCGCCCCGACCGGCTCGGGTAAGACCCTCGCGGCGTTCCTTTGGGCCCTCGATCGGCTCATCGCCTCGGGCGAGGGGAGTGGCGATGCCGACGAGGACGCCCCCGAGGTACCGGCGAAGGGCCGGAAGGCCCCACCGAAGAAGCCGAGGCGCACCACGCGCGTCCTCTACATCTCACCCCTGAAAGCGCTCGGCGTCGACGTCGAGCGGAATCTCCGCGCGCCCCTGATCGGCATCACGCAGACCGCGAAGCGCCTCGGGCTGCCCGCCCCGAGCATCACGGTGGGCGTCCGTTCGGGCGACACGCCGCAGGCCGAGCGGCGGGCCATGCTGACGCGTCCGCCGGACATCCTCATCACCACGCCCGAATCACTGTTCCTGATGCTCACGTCGAAGGCGCGGGAGACGCTGATGGAGGTGGACACCGTCATCATCGACGAGGTCCACGCCGTCGCCGGCACCAAGCGCGGCGCGCACCTCGCCGTATCCCTCGCCCGCCTCGACGCCCTGCTGGACAAGCCCGTGCAGCGCATCGGCCTGTCCGCCACCGTGGAGCCGAAGGAGACGGTGGCGCGCTTCCTCTCCGGGAACGCACCGGTGGAGATCGTCGCACCGCCGTCGAAGAAGCAGTGGGACCTGACGGTCACGGTGCCGGTGGAGGACATGACGGAACTCGGCGGGGCCGTGGCCACGGGGGACGACGACGGCGACTCCGTGCCCCAGGCCAGCATCTGGCCGCACGTCGAGGAGAAAATCGTCGACCTGATCGGCCAGAACCGGTCCACGATCGTGTTCGCCAACTCGCGCCGGCTCGCCGAGCGGCTCACCGCGCGGCTCAACGAGATCCACGCGGAGCGCCTCGAGCGTGACGCCGTGTGGGCGGCCGGCGGTGACCCCGACGCCCCTGACGCCCCTGACGCCCCCGACGCGACGGCGGCGTCCTCCTCCGCCCAGCCCTATGCCCATACGACCGCGACACCCGCGCAGATGATGGCGCAGGCCGGCCAGAGCACCGGCGCCGAACCGCTGCTGGCGCGCGCCCACCACGGCTCGGTGTCGAAGGACCAGCGTGCCCTCATCGAGGACGACCTCAAGTCAGGGCGCCTGCGCTGCGTGGTCGCGACGAGTTCCCTGGAACTCGGGATCGACATGGGCGCGGTGGACCTCGTGGTGCAGGTCGAGTCGCCGCACTCCGTGGCGAGCGGACTGCAGCGCGTCGGGCGCGCGGGGCACCAGGTGGGCGAGGTGTCGCAGGGCGTCCTGTTCCCCAAGCACCGTGGGGACCTCGTCAACACGACCGTGACGGTGGAGCGCATGCTCGCCGGGCAGATCGAGCCCCTGTACATCCCCACCAATCCCCTGGACATCCTGGCCCAGCAGACCGTCGCGGCAGCAGCGCTGGGCACCATCGACGTCGAGGAGTGGTTCGACGTCGTCCGCGCATCGGCCCCGTTCGCCACCCTCCCCCGCTCGGCCTTCGACGCGACCCTCGACCTCCTCGCCGGCCGGTACCCCTCCGACGAGTTCGCCGAGCTCCGGCCCCGCATCATCTGGGACCGCGTCGAGGGGACCATCACGGGCAAGCCCGGAGCGCAGCGCCTCGCCGTCACGTCCGGCGGCACCATCCCCGACCGCGGGCTCTTCGGCGTCTTCCTCGTGGGCTCCGAGGGCGAGGGCCCCCGCGCGGGCGGGCGCCGCGTCGGTGAACTCGACGAGGAGATGGTCTACGAGTCCCGCGTGGGAGACGTCTTCGCGCTCGGCGCCACGAGCTGGCGCATCGAGGAGATCACGCACGACCGCGTGCTCGTGTCCCCGGCGTTCGGCCAGCCGGGCAAACTGCCCTTCTGGAAGGGCGACTCCCTCGGCCGGCCGGTGGAACTGGGCCGCGCCCTCGGCGCCTTCAACCGGGAGATGTCCGGGAGCACGCCCGAGAAGGCGCAGGAACGGTGCGAGAGGATCGGTCTCGACGCCTGGGCGGCGGGGAACCTCATCACGTACCTGACCGAGCAGCGCGAGGCCACCGAGGTGGTCCCGAACGACCGCACGCTCGTCGTCGAGCGTTTCCACGACGAACTCGGCGACTGGCGCGTGGTGCTCCACAGCCCGTTCGGCATGCCCGTGCACGCCCCCTGGGCCCTCGCCGTCGGCGCGCGGCTCGAGCAGCGGTACGGCATGGACGGGTCCGCCATGGCCTCCGACGACGGCATCGTGCTGCGGGTGCCGCTCATGGACGACGAACCACCGGGCGCCGATCTCTTCCTGTTCGACGCGGAGGAGCTGGACGGGATCGTGACCGCAGAGGTGGGCGGCTCCGCACTCTTCGCCTCGCGGTTCAGGGAGTGTGCCGCGCGGGCCCTGCTCCTGCCGCGCCAGAACCCGAGCAAGCGCACCCCGCTGTGGCAGCAGCGCCAGCGTTCCGCCCAGCTGCTCGACGTCGCCAAGAAGTACCCGACCTTCCCGATCGTGCTCGAGACCGTGCGTGAGTGCCTGCAGGACGTCTACGACCTCCCGGCGCTGAAGGACCTCGCCGCGTCGCTGGAGCGCCGGGAACTCCGGATCGTCGAGGTCACCACGCAGCAGCCCTCGCCGTTCGCCCGGTCCATGCTGTTCGGGTACGTCGCCTCGTTCCTCTACGAGGGAGACTCGCCGCTGGCCGAACGCCGGGCCGCGGCCCTGTCCCTCGACCCGACCCTCCTCAACGAACTGCTGGGCCGCGCGGAACTGCGCGAGCTGCTCGACGCCCGGGTCATCGCCGAGACGGAGCTGGAGCTGCAGCGCCTGAAGGCGGACCGGCGGGCCCGCGGGCTCGAGGGCGTCGCCGACCTGATCCGCATCCTCGGGCCCCTCACCGTCGGGGAGATCGCCGAGCGGCTCGACGCACCCGCCGGCACCACGGCACCGGCCGACGGTGCCGGAGCCACGCCGATCCGTGACGACGCCGGCGCCGGGGACGCCACCGCCAGGGACGCCACCGCGGGGGACCCCGCCGCGGCGGGCGACCCGGGCGAGGGCGCACCGCTCCGCGGTACGGCGTCGGTGGACCTCGTCCGGCAGCACGTCGCCGTCCTCGTCAAGGCCAACCGCGCGCTCACCGTGAACATCGCCGGAGTCGAGCGGATCTCCGCCGTCGAGGACGCCGCCCGCCTGCGCGACGCCATCGGCGTCCCCCTGCCGATGGGCATCCCGCTGGCGTTCATCGAGCCAGTCGCGGATCCGCTCGGCGACCTCGTGGGCCGCTATGCCCGCACGCACGGTCCCTTCACCGCCGCCGAGGCGGCGGCCCAGCTGGGCCTCGGTGTCGCCGTCGTCACGGGATCGCTGCAGCGCCTCGCCGGCGCCGGGCGCGTGGTCGAGGGGGAGTTCCGGCCCGCGGAATCGGTCCCCGTCCTCGACATCTCCGCGGACTCGGGTGCCGCTCCGGGCACCATCACCCTCCACGCGCCGGCCTCCAGCGAGTGGTGCGACGTCGAGGTGCTGCGCCGCCTCCGCCGCAGGTCGCTCGCGGCGCTGCGCCAGGAGGTCGAGCCCGTCGACCCGACCGCCTACGGCAGGTTCCTGCCTGCCTGGCAGCACATCGGGTCGGGCCTGCGGGGACTCGACGGCGTGGTCACCGTGATCGACCAGCTCTCCGGCGTCCCGATCCCCGCCTCGGCGTGGGAGCCCCTGATCCTCGCCCAGCGCGTGGCGAACTACACCCCGGCCATGCTCGACGAGCTGACCGCGACGGGCGAGGTCGTCTGGTCGGGGGCCGGGTCGCTCGCCGGGAACGACGGCTGGATCGCCCTGCACCTGGCCGAGAACGCACCCCTCACGCTGCGCCCCGACCCGGCCTTCGAGCCCACGTCGCTGCACTCCGCGCTGATGGATCTGCTGGCCGGCGGTGGCGGCTACTTCCTCCGGCAGCTGACCAACCTGCTCGATGTCCAGGAGGCCACCTCGGACACCGCCGTCGTCACCGCATTGTGGGACCTCGTGTGGGCGGGCCGCATCAGCAATGACACCTTCACGCCGGTGCGCTCGCTGCTGGCCAACGGGAAGACGGCCCACAAGCAGCGCCCCGTCCCGGCACGCGCCCGCACCTCGCGGGCGGGGCGGCTCGGCCGCGCCCCGGGGAAGTCCCTGACGGGCGCCTCCATGCGTCTCAGTGCGGCAGCCGAGGACGGCGGGGCGGGCGGCTACCAGCGGCCCACGCCTCCCCTGGCCGCGGGCCGCTGGAACATGCTGCCCGCGGTGGAGGCCGAGACGACGCTCCACGCGCATGCCACCGCCGAGCTCCTGCTCGACCGCTACGGCGTGGTCACGCGCGGCGCCGTCGGCAACGAGGGCATCCCGGGCGGATTCGGCCTCATGTACAAGGTGCTGGCGCGGCTCGAGGAGATGGGCCGGTGCCGACGCGGCTACTTCATCGAGCACCTCGGTGCGGCGCAGTTCGCCGTACCGGCGACGGTGGACCGCCTGCGGTCCTTCAGCGCCGACAACCAGCTGCCCACGGCCCAGGACGTGCTGGGCGGTGAGGCCGCGCCCCTGAACGCCGTCGCCCTGGCCGCCACGGATCCCGCGAACCCCTACGGGGCGGCCCTCAGCTGGCCGCAGGCGGACGGCGGGCACCGTGCCGGGCGGAAGGCCGGCGCGCTGGTGGTACTCGTGGACGGAGCTCTGGCCCTCTACGTCGAACGGGGCGGCAAGACCCTCCTGACGTTCACCGAGGATGCCCTGGTCCTCCGTGCCGCGGCGCTGGCCCTCGTGCTGATCATCCGGCGCGGCGCGGCGGACAAGATGGCACTCGAGAAGGTGAACGGCGGCGAGATCCTCGACACGGACATCGGGCGCGCGCTCGCCGACGCCGGTTTCTACACCACACCGAAGGGACTGAGGATCCGTGCCTGAGGGGGACACCGTCTGGCGGGCGGCCCGTGAACTGCACCGGGCACTCGCGGGCCGGGTGCTGACGCGCTGCGACGTCCGCGTGCCGAAGTTCGCCACCGTCGACTTCACGGGGGACACCGTCCAGGAGGCCGTGTCCCGCGGGAAGCACCTGCTGATCCGTGGCGGCGGGGACGACGGCTGGGACATCCACTCCCACCTGAAGATGGAGGGGCTCTGGCACGTCTACGCTCACGGCGAGAAGTGGCGGCGCCCCGCCTTCAAGGCGCGGTGCATCCTCGAGACGGAGGACGCCGTCGTCGTCGGCTTCGAACTCGGCTTCCTGCGGGTGATCTCGCGTGCGGAGGAGGACGACGCCGTCGGGTACCTCGGACCGGACCTCCTGGGGCCGGACTGGGATCCGGACGAAGCGCTTCGGCGGCTCCGCGACCAGCCCGAGCGGCCCATCGGGCTCGCCCTGCTCGACCAGCGGAACCTCGCCGGGATCGGCAACGTGTACCGGTGCGAGCTGTGCTTCCTCGCCGGGGTGCATCCGCTGACCCCCGTGGGCGAGGTACCCAATCTGCCGCGCATGGTCGAGCTGTCCAAGAAGCTGCTGGAGGCGAACAAGGCCCGCAGCACCCGGGCGACCACGGGCCAGCTCCGCGGCAACACGCTCTGGGTCTACGGCCGGTCCCGCCGCGGCTGCCTGCGCTGCGGTACGCCCGTGGCGCTGGAGCAGCTCGGGGACAGGGAGACCGAACTCCGCGAGCTCTACTACTGCCCGCACTGCCAGCCCCGGGTGGAAGCACCCGCGGGAGCGGCACTACCCTGACGGGATGAGTCACCACCGGATGGACCACCACGGGCAGGTCACGCCCTGATGGCGATGCGCTCTCCCCTGCCCGTGCGCAACGGCGTCAATGCCACGCGGCTGCGGCTCCCGGCGGAGGGCCCGTGGGAGACGGCCCTCGACTACATTCTCGACCGCTTCGACCATGTCGACCCCGACGGCATCGGCAAGCGCTTCGACCGCGGCGAGGTCGTGGCGCTCGAAGGCGAGGTGCTGACGCGCACCACCCCGCTCGGCGAGCACACCTTCGTCTGGTACTACCGCGAACTGCCCGTCGAGGAACGGCTCCCGGTCGAGCTGTCGATCCTCCACCAGGACGAGCGGCTGCTCGTCGTCGACAAACCACACTTCCTGCCGACCACTCCGGGCGGCATGTACGTGGCGGAATCGGCCCTGGTCCGCCTCCGGGTGGAGCTCGGCCTGCCGGACCTGATCCCCATGCACCGCCTGGACAGGATGACGGCGGGCGTCCTGATGTTCGCCGTCGACCCCGCGACGCGGGGCGCCTACCAGTTGCTGTTCGAGAACCGGCGCATCAGCAAGGAATACCGGGCCGTCGCGCCCGTCCGCCCGGAGCTGGGCCTGGACACGGCCCCGCTGGACGTCCGGAGCAGGATCGTGAAGTCGCGCACCTACCTCCTGGCGCAGGAGGTGGAGGGACCCGCGAACACGCACACGACCGTCAGCCTCCTGGACGAGCGGGCGGGGCGCGGGCTGTACCGCCTGCAGCCGCACACGGGCAAGACGCACCAGCTCCGGCTGCACATGGCCTCTCTCGGGCTGGGGATCATCAACGACCCGTTCTACCCCGTACTGCATCCGCAGGCTCCGGACGACTACGCGCGGCCCCTGCAACTCCTCGCCCACAGCATCGCGTTCACCGATCCGGTGGACGGTACCGAGCGGGCCTATGCCTCACGACTGGGCCTCGCCGAGTTCGCCCGATAGCCACGGACCGGGCGCGAGACGGCGGTCCACACAGGGGTGCTGGGCGGTAGATTTACAGGGTGGACCTGCCCGACACGGACATCCCAGCACCGCTCTACCTCCTCGTCATGTTCGCCGTGATCGTCGTGGACGTGATCATCCCCGTCGTGCCCTCGGAACTCCTCGTCATCGGCGCCGGCACCATGTCGGCGCACGGCCTGCTCTTCCTCCCGTTCGCGGTCGTCGTGGCCTTCGCCGGGAGCTGGGTGGGCGACGTCGCCCTCTTCCTGCTCTTCCGCCGCAGGCTGACGCACTTCCTCGACCGGTTCCGCTGGGGACGATCCATCCACCGCGGGCTGCGCAACGTCATCGAGAAGGCCGGCAGCTCCCCCACGTACGCGGCCGTCGTCGCGGTCCGGTTCCTCCCGGGCGGCCGCACGGCCAGCGTGGCGGTCGCCGGGATCGCCGAGCTGCCCCTGCGCCCGTTCATGCTCGCTGCCGCCGGCGGCGGCGTGCTGTGGACGGCCTGGCTCGTGGGCCTGGGGTTCGTGGCAGGAGCGTCCACGGGCCTGCCCGCGGGGGTGAGCGCCCTGCTCGGAATGGCGGTCGGTACGCTGGTGGGAGCCATCACGGCGGCAATCCTCGCCCTGAAGAAACACCGGAAGGCCAAAACGACGAATGAGCACCCCGAGAAACCCGGGTCCGACGCTCCCTGAGAAGCCGGCGGGGCCGCCGAGGATCGTGCAGGAGAGCCCCGCGCCCGAGCTGCCCTCGGACACCGCGAGCGTCCTCGAACGGCTCAAGGCAGCGCAGCCCCGGGTCGTTCCCGCGACGAGCGACGATTCCGCGGCTCCACGGTCCGCCGGCTCCGATCCTGCGAAGGGCACATCGGCGACCACCGGCGCAGGAACCCCGGAATCCACGCGCTCCGCCTCCGACGCCGCCTCCGTTACCGCAACGGACGCCGGCACTGCCAGGACGGACCGCACCGCTGCCACTGCCGCCAGCGCCGACAAGGACCACAGGCCCGGCAGGCCCGGCAGGCCCGGCAGGCCCGGCAGGCCCGACAAGGCCGACAAGGCCGGCAAGGCCGACAAGGCCGGCAAGGGGAAGGCGCGGATCCCGGCGGACACGAGCGCCACGGACGGCACGTCCTCCACGGCCGCCGGCGAACGGCGGCGGGTCGCGGCAGAGGCGGCACGGGTCGCGGCGGTGAGGGCCCGCCGTGCCGCAGGGGTGACCGGACGGACGATCGGTCGCAGCGGTGTCGCTACCGGTAAGGCGATCAGCCAGGGCAGCGCCACGGCCGGCAAGGCCATCGGTCGCGGCAGCAGCGCCGCAGGAATGGCGATCGCCGGAGGCAGCAGCACCGCGGGGAAGGCGATCCGCCGCGGCAGCACAGCGACGATCCGGCACATCGGCGCCTGGGACGCCGACGTCGTCCGGCAGGCAGCCGTGACGCTGTGCGCGATCGCCTGCATCCTGGGTTCGGCGGCCGGGGTCGGCGCCTTCGGCGGCCCGTCGATCAGGGATGCGGCAGGAGGCCTGTTCTCCCCCGACGCGACGCTCCTGGCGCCGTCGTCGTCGGCCTTCTCGATCTGGAGCGTGATCTACGCGGGGCTCGTGGCCTACACGGTGTTCCAGTGGTTCCCGTCGCAGCGGCGCACCGGACGCCAACGGCGTCTCGGCTGGACCGTTGCGGCCTCGATGCTGCTGAACCTCGCATGGATCCTGAGTGCCCAGGCCGGCGGGCTCACGGTGAGCCTCGTCGTCATCATGCTGCTGTTCTTCACGCTCCTGGCAGCCGTGCGCACCCTGAACTCCCATCCCACCCAGACACGGGTGGAGGGAGCGCTCGTGGATGCGCCGATCGGCCTGTATCTCGGCTGGGTGCTGCTGGCGGCCGGAGCGAATGCAGCGGCGTTCTTCACCGCCGGACGCTTCGACCTCTTCGAGTGGCAGGGCACCACCTGGGCGATCGTCGGTATCGCCGCGATCCTCCTGACGGCGGCCGTCATCTGCTCCACCGATCGCGGCCGGCTGTCGGTCGCCGCGGCCACGTCATGGGGTCTGCTGTGGATCGCCGTCGAGCGGGCACTGGCTGAGCCGCCCTCGCTGGCCGTGGCACTCGCCGCGGCCCTCGCGATCTTCCTGCTCCTCATCACCGCCGGTTCCCGCCGGCACCGCGTCGATCACGCCTACCGACGCTGGTTGCGGGCCGAGGAGGACGCCCTCCGCGACCCGATCGACCTGCTGGGCGACGACGACTACGAGGACTCACGCTCCTAGGACGCGAGCCCTCCCGCTTGTTGAGCTCTCCGCGCCGGCGTGCTGTGACCGGCCGCGTCCGATCAGTCCCACGAGCTCGCGCCCTGCGAGGGACAGGCGATCCCGGCACACCTGAGGCGCCGCCCCGACGGGTGCGGCGCCTCGACAGGCTGCCTCGGGATGCCGGCGCGTCTACCCCTGGCCCTGCTCACCGACGGTGACGGCGATCTTGCCGCGGATGTGGCCGTCCATGCTGCTGCGGAAGGCATCGGCGGCCCGCTCCAGCGGGAAGCTCTCCGCGAGCACCGGCGTGACGCTGCCCGCCTCGACGAGTTCGGTCAGGGCGAGGAGATCCGCCGGGTTCGGGCGGACGAAGATGTAGCGCCCGCCCCGGTCCTTGACCTCGGCGTCGGCGACGGAGGCGATCCGCTCCGGGGATTTCAGGTGCTCCAGGGAAGCGACCCAGTCCTCGCCGCCCACGAAGTCGACGACGGCGTCGAGCCCTTCCGGCGCTGCCTCGGCGAGGCGCTCCGTGAGCCCTTCCCCGTAGGTCAACGGCTCCGCACCCAGGGAACGCAGGAACTCGTGGTTCTTCTCGGACGCGGTGGCCAGCACCCGGGCGCCCCACGCCGTCGCGATCTGGATGGCATAGGTCCCCACGCCACCGGCTCCGTTGTGCACCAGGACGGTCTCACCCTCACCGACACCGACGGCCTGCAGCGACTGATAGGCGGTGAGCCCGGCCAGCGGCATGGTCGCCGCCTCCGCCCAGGAGATGTTCCGCGGTTTGCGGGCGAGCGTCCGCACCGGAGCGGCGACCTGCTCGGCGAAGGTGCCGAGCCCCACGGTGTCCATGCGGACGTACCCAATCACCTCGTCACCGGCCTCGAACTCGGTGACGGATGGTCCGGGCTGCACCACGACTCCGGCCACGTCCCAGCCCGGGATCGCGGGGAAGGAGGTGGGCAGTGCCGCATCCAGATACCCGGCGGTGATCTTCCAGTCCACGGGGTTCACGGATGAGGCCCGCACGTCGACGAGCACCGAGTCCGGCCCCACCTTCGGGTCCGGCTGCTCGCCGTACTGCAGGACGTCGGGATCGCCGTACTTCTCGTAAAAGACTGCCTTCATGGTGCTCCTCCTGCTCGTCCGGTCGCTGCCGGCGGTGTTCGGGTTCCATGGGCGGCAACCGGCCACTCCCGGCCGCTATTCCGTCGAGCACGCTGTGCCGGTCGACGAGCACGGGAGGGACCAGGGACGCGGAGGCACCGACAGAGGGGCACGCACCGTACACCAGGGGCGCGCAGGCACCGGCAGAGGCACCCACGCCGGGCACGCAGGACCCGACCCACCGGCAGAATCCCGCCGAGCCGGGTCAGCCCGTGTTGCGCATCCCCGCGGCCACACCGTTGATGGTGATGAGCATGGCCCGCTGGAGCCGACCGTCGGGCTGTCCGCCGTCGGCCTCCGCCCGCACGCGGCGCAGCAGCTCGACCTGGAGATAGGAGATCGGGTCGAGGTACTGGTCGCGCACGGCGAGGGACCGCTTGAGCACCGGCTGGTCGTCGAGGAGCTCCTGCTCCCCCGTGAGGTGCCGGATCTCGGCGAGCGTCAGCTCGTACTCCGTCCGGATCACGCCGAAGAGGTGCTGGAGTTCCGCCGGGACCAGCGCCTCCACGTAGTGCGCGGCGATCTCCAGGTCGGTCTTCGCGAGGGTCATCTCGACGTTGGAGACCACGGTGCGGAAGAAGTGCCAGCGCTCCAGCATCTCGGACAGCAGGCCCTCGCGGCCCGCCTCGCGGGCGGCACGCAGCCCGGACCCGACGCCGAACCAGCCCGGGACGATCTGCCGGGACTGCGTCCAGCCGAACACCCACGGGATCGCGCGGAGGCCGCCGAGGCCGCTGCCCGAATCGGGGCGCTTCGACGGACGAGAGCCGATGTTCAGCGAACCCAGTTGCTCCACCGGCGTCGAGGCGAGGAAGTAGGCGGGCAGGTCCTGATGGTCGATCAGCGAGCGGTACCGCGAGAACGCGGCATCCGACACGGTCTCCATGACCTCCGCCCAGCGCCCGCGATCATCCTCGGACGTGCGTGGTGTCCGGTGCAGCGCCGAGCCCTGCATCACCGCGGCGAGGGAGAGTTCGAGGTTCTCGCGGGCCAGTGCCGGCAGCGAGTACTTGTCGCTGATGACCTCGCCCTGCTCGGTGAACTTGATCTCCCCCTCGAGGACGCCGTTGGGCTGCGCGAGGATGGCGTCGTACGTGGGACCGCCCCCGCGGCCCACCGATCCGCCTCGCCCGTGGAAGAGCCGGAGGCGGACGCCGTGCTTGGCTGCGACGTCGCGCAGGCGCCGCTGCGTCTTGTGGATCTCCCAGAGGCTGGTCAGCACCCCGGACTCCTTGTTGGAATCGGAGTACCCGAGCATGACCTCCTGCAGGTCACCCCGCAGGCGGACCACCTCGCGGTAGGTCGGATCGGACAGCAGGGTGTCCACGATCTCGGCGGAGACGCGCAGCTCGTCCACGGTCTCCAGCAGCGGCGCGAAGCCGATCTTCGCGAACGCGCCCGAGTCCGGTCCGCCGGATCCGTCCCCGACGACGTCGACCAGTCCTGCCTCGCGTGCGAGCACCACGGGCGCCAGGACGTCGTCCGCCCCACGGGTCATGGACACGATGTAGGTCTCGATGACGTCGGGGCCATAGGTGCGCAGGGCCGAGGCGATCTCACGGAAGACGTCGAAGGTACGGCGTGCGCCGTCGTCGAGCGGTGGGTTGACCGTCGCGAGCGGGCGCCGGGAGGCGAGTTCACGGGACAGTGCCCGGAGGCGGCCCTCGCGGTCAAGCTCCAGATAGGGCACGTCCAGTTCGCCCAGCCGGTCGGTCAGCTGCGCGACGACGTCGTGGTGCATGTCGGCGTGCTCACGGATGTCGAGTGTGGCGAGGTGGAGACCCACCGAGGAGATGACGCGCGACGCTGTCGCGAGGGCGCCGTCGGCCGCGAGGCCCGCCGCGTGCTGCCGCAGCGAGTCCCCCACGAGCGCGAGGTCCGCGAGGATCTGCGCGGCGTCGAGGTAGTCGCGCCCCGGTTCGTGCGCCGTCTGGTTCTGCACCCGGGCCGCGGTGTTGAGCAGCTTCGCCTTCACGCAGGTGAGCTTCAGCCGGTAGGGCTCCTGCGCGTTCAGTTCCAGGACGCGCTTGTCGAGCCGCGGGAGGTTCGCGAGGTCGCGCTCGATCGACGCGGTCAGTTCCCCGGACGCCCCGACGATCGCCGTGGACGAGGACAGCGACGAGATGAGCCGGTCGATGAAATGGATGGAGATACGGACGGCCTGCTGGTTCTGGATCTGGAGGATCTCGCGGGTCACCGCGGCCGTGACGTTCGGATTGCCGTCGCGGTCCCCACCGATCCACGAGCCGAATCGCAGCGGCGCCCCAGCGGCCGGCAGGGTGACCCCGTGCTGCGCCAGGAGGTCAGAGAGGTCCTCGAGCAGTTCGGGCATGGAGGTCGTGAGGATGTCCCCCAGGTAGTACATGGCGTTGCGCGCCTCGTCGATGGGCGTGGGCCGCACCTGCCGCAGCTCGTCGGTCTGCCAGATCAGGTCGATCACCTCGGCGAGCCGCCGGTCCTGCCGCCGGCGCTGCTGCGATCCCTCCGCACCGGTCTCCGCGAGGACGTCGGAGAGGCGCCGGAGCTTGTCGAGCACGGAGCGGCGCGAGGCCTCGGTGGGGTGTGCCGTGAAGACGGGGCGGACGTCCAGTTCCTGCACGACGGCGGCGAGCGCTTCCGGGCCGGCGTCGGAGGCGATGCGCGAGACCGTCTGCGCCAGCCACCCGTCCTCCTCCGACCGCGTGCGGAGTCCCCGTACACGGTGCACCTGCTCGGCCGCGTTGGCGAGGTGGAAGTAGGCGGCGAAGGCGCGCACCAGCTCCGTTGCCCGGTCGATCGGCAGGGCCGCGAGGAGGTCGCGTACCTGCCCGGCGAGCGCGGCCCGCTCCCCGGCGTCGCCCACGGTGCCCGATTCCTTCGACTGCTTGGTGAGCAGCCGGACGCGCTCCACGAGATCGAGCAGCTCCTGGCCGTGCTGCCGGACGAGCGATTCGCCGAGCAGGGTACTGACCCGGCGCACGTCGGCGCGGAGATCGTGGCTGATGTCGCCGTCGGACGCACCGGACGGAGCGGTGGCACGCACGGAGGACACTTCGAGGGGCACTGTCACGACAGCCTGCTTTCAGGGCACGGAAAACGAGGCGTATGCGGCACTGGATACGACGGATTGCTGTTGGGATACTACCCAGTCATGTGGCGTGCGCCTCACCGCGTCCGTCATGTGACCTCCGGGCCGCCCTGCCGCCGCTTCGTGCACGGGGTCCGCTGAGGGGCCCGGCTACGTCAGGCGAAGGCCGAGATGCCGGTCAGCGCCCGCCCGACGATCAGGCTGTTGATCTCGTAGGAGCCCTCGTAGGTGTAGACGGCCTCGGCATCCGCGAAGATCTTCGCCATCCCGTAGTCCGTCACGATCCCGTTCCCGCCGAGGATCCCTCGCCCGAGGGCCACGGTCTCCCGCATGCGCCCCGTCGTGAAGGACTTGGCGAAGGCGGCTTGGGGCATGTCCGATGCGCCCTGCTCCTGCAGCTGGGCGATGCGCGCCATGACACCGAGGCAGGCGGTCGTGTTGCCCATCATGGTGACGAGCTGGTCCTGGACGAGCTGGAAGCCCGCGATCGGCCTGCCGAACTGGTGGCGCTCCACGGCGTACTGCCGGGCGACGTCGAACGCGGCCAGTTGCTGGCCCACGGCCTGCCAGCCGACGAGGATGCGGGAGCCGAGCAGGAGCTGCCGGGTGTCGTTGAAGGTCTCGATGCCGGCGAAGCGGTCGGACTCGCCGACGCGCACGTCGGTGAGGGTGATGTCGGCGTTCTGGACGGTGCGCAGGGCGGTCTTGTTGGCGATCGTGGTGCGGGTGACGCCGGGCAGGGTGGCGTCGAGGATGAAGCCGCGTACTCCCCCGGTCTCCGTGTCCCGGGCCCAGAGCAGCATGTAGTCGCAGAACGTGCCGTTGCCGATCCACCGCTTGGCGCCGTTGAGGATCCAGGAGTCGCCGTCGCGGGTGGCCGTGGTCGCCATGCCGCCGGCGACGTCGGACCCGTGCAGGGGTTCCGTCAGGGCGAACGCGCCGGTGATTTTCAGGTCCATGGCGTCCTGCAGCAGCCGGGCCTTCTGCTCCTCGCTGCCGAACATGTGCAGGGCTTCGACGAAGAGGTCGTGGTGCACCATGAAGAACGTGGCGATCGAGGTGTCGGCCCGCGTCATCTCGGCGATCACGAGCCCACTGAACAGGTGGCTGTAGCCCTGCTGCACCGGTGTGCTGAGGTTCAGGCCCGCGAGCTTCGGCAGGATCTCGTGCGGGAACTCGGCCCTGTTCCACCATTCGGCGCATCGCGGAGCCACCTCCTTGACCAGGAAGTCACGGACGTCCTGGAGCTTCTCGCGCTCGTGACCGGCGAGGAGGGATTCGAAACCGAGGAAATCGGCGGTGGGAAGCTGGCTCTCCATCGAGCCGTCCTTTCAATCGAGCTGAGACCGGGAGGACCTGGTGCGGCTACTTCGGCGCCATGCGGATGGCACCGTCGAGGCGGATCGTCTCGCCGTTGAGCATCTGGTTCTCGATGATGTGTGCTGCAAGCGCCGCGTACTCGACGGGCTTGCCGAGACGGGACGGGTGCGGCACCTGGGCGCCCAATGAATCCTGGGCCTCCTGGGGCAGGCCCGCCATCATGGGCGTCTCGAAGATGCCGGGGGCGATGGTGACCACGCGGATGAGCGACCGCGCGAGTTCACGCGCGATCGGGAGCGTCATGGCTGCGACCCCGCCCTTCGACGCGGCGTAGGCGGGCTGGCCGATCTGCCCGTCGAAGGCGGCGACCGACGCGGTGTTGATGATGACCCCTCGCTCGTCGGAGCCGCCGGCACCGGTGACCGTCGCCGTCCGCGCCATGGCATCCGCGGCGAGCCGGATGACGTTGAAGGTGCCCACGAGGTTGACGGTGATGACGCGGGTGAACTGCTCGAGCGGCACGACGCCGTCGCGTCCGAGGACCTTGCCCGGCGTCGCGATTCCCGCGCAGTTGACCACGATGCGCAGCGGGCCGAGGCCCACGGCGACGTCGACGGCCGCCTGCACCTGAGCGGCGTCGGCGACATCTGCGGGGATGAACCTGACCCGCTCGCCCGAGGGGTCGAGGGTACGCGCTGCGTCGGCTCCGGCGGACTGCGGGAGGTCCACGAGGACCACCGAGGCGCCGTCGTCGACCAGCCGCCGGGCGGTGGCGAGGCCGAGTCCCGACGCACCTCCGGTGACGAGTGCCACCGATCCCCTGATGTCCATGCCGACCCTTCCGCCCGGGTGGACCGCCGTTGGTCCGTCCTCGCGCCCAGCGTACTGTGACGTGGCCCACTGCGCACCCGGCAGGGAATCCATTGCGCATCCTGCCCAATGCCGGGTGACGCCGACGTGGCTAGGGTGGTCACATGCCCATCCCCGACGACGCCGCTTCGATCACCGCGGCCGGCGTGCGGCAGCTCTTCGCGCGGCGCAGCCTGCACGTCCCCGGTACCCGGCTCGGATCCATCGCCTTCCCGCCGCCGACGAGCGCCCGCAGCCACTGGCACTACTGGTGGCAGGCCCACTTCCTGGACTGCCTCCTCGACGAGCACCTCCGAACCTCCGGCGCGGGCGAAGGCGGCGGCGCAGGCGACGGGACCGGCGCGCTGCCCGAGGCTCGCAAGCTGGCGCGCGGCATCTGGCTCCGCAACGGCGGCCGCTGGCGGAACTCCTACTACGACGACATGGCATGGCTGGCGCTCGCTCTCCAGCGCCTCGACGCCGTCGAGGGGCGACGCCGGCCACGGCGTCGGGTGCGGATCCTCGGCGCCGCACTGCGCTCGGCCCACACCGCCGAGCTCGGCGGCGGGGTCTACTGGAACACCACGCGGGACTACAAGAACACGCCCAGCACCGCACCCGCGGCGGTGTTCTTCGCCCGCGCCGGAGAGACCGCGCGGGCGCAGGACCTGCTCGACTGGCTCCGCGACCGCCTGTTCGACGAGGACAGTGGGCTCTTCCTGGACGGGATCAAGGCCGACGGGCGTGTGGACCGGGGCCTCCACACCTACAACCAGGGCACGGTGCTCGGCGCGCTGGTCGAGGTCGGAGGGGCGGACAACCTCTCCGCCGCCGCCGATCTCGTCGGCGCCATCGCGCGGGAAGTCGCCGACGACGACGGCGTGCTGCCGCTGGCCGCGGGCGGCGATGCCGGCCTGTTCACCGGCATCCTCGCCCGGTACCTCGCCGGGGCGGCGGTCGCCGGCATCGGCCCCGTCGCCTCGGCGACGGCCCGGCGGCTGCTCGACGCGACGGCGCACCACCTGTGGGACGGCCGGCGGAACGCAGGGGGGACGCTCGTCCTCCCGCCGGTGCAGGACGGCCCGGTCAGCCTGTCGTCCCAGCTGCAGGCGTGGATGGTGCTCGAGGCTCGGTCCAAGGCCGGGTCCACCGGAACCGCCGGGGACTGACCGGCTGCGTCCCGGCCCCGGCGGTGCAAGACTGCAGGGATGGAGACCTCAGCGCGCGCCCATGACCTCGTCCTCTTCGGTGCTACCGGCTTCGTCGGCGAACTGATCGCCGGCTACCTCGCCGACCACGCCCCGGCGGACCTGCGGGTGGGACTGGCCGGCAGGTCGAGGGAGAAGCTCGAGGCCGTGCGGTCGAGGCTGCCCGCTGCCGCCCACGACTGGTCCCTCATCGAGGCCGATACGGAGCACCCCGACTCGCTAGCGGCGCTGGCCGAGGGGACCCGCGTCCTCTTCACCACGGTGGGCCCCTATGCGAAGTACGGGCTGCCGGTCGTCGAGGCCTGCGCCCACGCCGGCACCCACTACGGGGACCTCACGGGAGAGGTGTCCTTCGTCCGCGAGGCCATCGACCGGCACGACGAGCGCGCGAGAACGACCGGCGCGCGGATCGTCCATGCCTGCGGGTACGATTCCGTCCCCTCCGATCTCGCGGTACTCCTCCTGCATCAGGCTGCCGAGGCGGACGGCGCGGGCGGCCTGACCGAGGTGCAGCTCGTCGCGACCGCCAAGGGCGGCTTCAGCGGGGGCACGGTCGACTCGATGCGCGGACAGCTGGACGGCATGCGGTCGGACCCCGTGCAGCGGTCGCTGGCGGCGGACCCCTATTCCCTCAGCCCGGACCGGTCCGCCGAGCCTTCGACCCGGCAGCCGCGGGACCTGGGCTGGGTCGGCCGGGCGGCGGACGGGCGGCGGACGGCGCCCTTCGTCATGGCATCCGCGAACACGCGGATCGTGCGCCGCAGCAACGCGCTGCAGGGCTGGGCGTACGGTCGGTCCCTGCGCTACGGCGAGGTCATGGGGACGGGGCGCGGAGTGAGGGGCGCGGTGATGGCCGGGGCGACGGCGCTCGGCCTGCGGGCGTTCGGTGCCGCGCTCGCCCTCCCACCCACGCGGAAGATCCTCGACCGGGTCCTGCCGGCGCCCGGATCCGGACCGGGTGTGGCTGCGCGGCAGGCGGGCTGGTTCCGCTCCCAGGTGATCGCGGCCACGGAGAGTGGCCGGCGTTACCAGGCCACCGCCTCGGGCCCCGGCGACCCGGGATATGCCGCCACCGCGGTGATGGCCGGCGAGACGGCGCTCTCACTGGCCCTCGACGGCGACAGCCTGCCCGTTGCCGCCGGTTCCCTGACTCCGGCGTCCGCCCTCGGGACCGTCCTGGTGGAACGGCTGAGGGCAGCCGGGCACACCTACGAGGTCACAGCCCTGGACTGACCCGACGGGGGTCGCCCCTGCACGGCGCCCGTGGGAACCGACGGAACGGGGACGGCCACGCCGTCATGCCGGCGCCGAGCCAGCACCGCCGGCGTCACGGTTCCGTCCCTCTCCTGAGAACCGCGGCCTGGGGAGCTGATGCGACCGGACCCGGCTGGCTACGCTGACCGCAGGCCTACCCGCCGCCGCGCGTCCGGCCGCTCTGGGGATAGATCGTCTCGCCGCGCGCGAGCATCGCGACGAACTTCGCGATGTTCCGCTCCCTCGCCGCCTGCGTCTTCAGCTGGGAGACCCGAAAGATCATGGCGTACCGGTTCTGGGAGGACAGCGTGCCGAACATCGCGAGCGCGGCAGGGTCAGCGTCGATCGCCGCCGCGAGTTCGGCGGGGACCTCCGCCGTCGCCGGGCCCGCGTAGGCCCTGTCCCATCTGCCGTCCGCCTGTGCTGCGGCCACCGCCTGCTCCCCCGCCTCGCGCATCCGGCCCTCACTCCTGAGTCGGTCCACGTAGGTGCGGTTGCGGATCGACCAGATGCTGCGCGGCCCGCGCGGGGTGAAGCGCTGGAAGTAGCTGCCCTCGTCCCGGGACCGGGCCTGGCCGTCGATCCAGCCGAAGCACAGGGCCTCGTCCAGAGCCTGTGCGTAGGTGAGCAGGGTCGCCGTGCCGCCCTTCTTGTGCTCGATGAGCCACACGCCGGGCGAGGTCCGGTGGTTGTCCTCCAGCCACCGTCGCCAGGCGGCAGCGTCCGGCAGCAGGAGTTCGGAGGGCTCGGGCTTCATGCGTCAACCGTACGCCGGAGGCAGCCGCCATCATACTAGTTTGCTAGTATCCGGGCATGCCCGACCCGGCGAAAGTGCAGTTCAACGTCTACCTCCCCCCGGACCTCGTCCGCGAGGTCAAGCACCGCAGCATCGATGAGGCCCTCAGCCTCTCGGCGTTCGTCGAGCAGGCGCTCCGTGCCTACCTGGAGGAGAACTGATGCTCCGCGTCCGGCCCCTCGTGTACACAGCGGACCTCGCCCGGGGAACCCGCTTTCTCACGGCACTCGGGCTCACTCCCGCCCGGGACCGCGAGCCGGACGACTCCTGCGCCGTGTTCGATGCCGGGAGCGGCAGGGTCGCGCTGCACGTCTGCACCCCGGGAAGCGAGGAGCACGGCACGACGGCGCTCGCGTTCGAGGTCGGTGTCGTGCACGAGTTCGCTCGCCGGACCGCCGAGGCGGGCACCGCCGTCGAACTCACCGCGGAGGGCCACGGGCCGGCGGCGCGCATCACGGCGCCCGACGGCCTGAGCTTCCTGGCCCACGCCGGACCGCGGGACACCGGGGCCCCGGCGTCCCCCCTCGCTGTCCTCGCGCTCTGGTACACCCCCGACGACGCCGCCGCAGCGCGCGTCCTCGCGGATCTCGGCGCTAAGCCGCGCATCGGATCACCTGCCGGCACCCTGCACGCCTTCCGGGCGAAGAACGGGGGCCTCGTCGCCGCTATCACCGGGCCCGCCGCCGGCTGCGGACTGGCCTTCGACTACGAGGGTGACGTCCGGGACCTCGTCCCCCGCGTGTCCGGCGCCGGTTTCGACCACGACGTGGTGGAGGAGAGCCACGGACGCTCGCTCCGTACGGCCGCACCGTGGGGCGCAGAGGTCGTCGTCCATGAGGCGCAGCGTGACGTCGAGAACCCCACGGCGCCCTGATCCGCGCCCTGTCCGCACCCTGCCCGTCGCTGCGCCGGATTCAGCCACGGGCCGAAGAACCGCGCGCCGTCTCCACCGGGGCCGGGGTCTGCGCTAGAACTGGGGTATGAACGTACGCACCCCTGACCCCAATCCGGGCTGGCTCTCCGAGGATGATCTCTACGAGGCTCGCCGCCGCCTGCCGATGGTCTACGTCGAAGCGATCCCCGTGCGGTGCGACACCCTCGGGTACGTCAACGAGGTGGGACTGCTCCTGCAGGCCAATGAGCAGGGCGAGATGGTGCGGACCTTCGTCTCCGGCCGGGTCATGTACCGGGAGACCATCCGCGCTGCCCTGCTGCGGCACCTCGAGAAGGACCTCGGCCCGATGGCCCTTCCGCAGCTGGCGCCGTCGCCGCTGCCGTTCACCATCGCCGAGTACTTCCCCTCGCCCTCGGAGACGGGACTGACCGATGACCGCCAGCACGCCGTCGCCCTCGCCTACCTCATCCCCGTCACCGGCGAGTGCAACCCCCGCCAGGATGCGCTCGAGCTCTCCTGGCTGACACCCGCCGAGGCCCTCAGCCCCTCCATCCAGGCCGAGTTCTCGGGCGGTCGAGCAGATCTGCTCCGCCAGGCGCTCGCGCATGCCGGATGGGGCCGCTAGCCGCGACGGGGCTCCGGACCGGACGCCCGGTTCCCGTATCGTGAGACGGGCGCTGGGGAGCAGAGGATGGTCCGGGGCTATTGGCAGAGGTTGGCAGGACGCACATGATGGTGAACAGGATGGACAGGACCGGGTTGCGCGCGGTTCCGGCGGAAGTCGTGGTGGCGGGTGACGTCCTCGCACTGCCCGACGGCGACGCGACGGCGGAGGTGACGGGAATCGCCGTCGTGAACGACGATTTCGGCGTACCCGCCCTCGTGGTCGCGACGCTGGCCGACGGTCGGCAGGTCAGGATCGCCACCGGCTCCATGGCCTACCTCGTACCCGTCGACTCCGAGCTCGGCGTCTCCGCCGTCGCCGCGGACCACGGCTCTCCCGAGGAACTCGTGGCGCAGATCGCGCAGGCGCACCCGGACAGCGACACCCTGCAGGGTGTCGCCGCGAGGCTGGCCCGCGGCATCAACCTGAAGTCCGGCAGCAACCTGCAGGACCTGCACCAGTTCGCGCTCACCCTCCTCGTGGACGAGGGGGACACGGCGTCCGCCCTCTCCGTCGCGGACCTCCTCGCCGGACTGCCGTTCGACGGCAACTTCGGCCGGTGGAAGTGGATCGAGGGCGGCCTGGCGATCGCCGCGTACCTCACGCGCCACGACGACGCCCGCTCCGCCCGGTACTCCGCCGCCCTTCGCGCGGCCGACGACGCCGAGACGGACCCGCTCCGTGCCAAGACCGCCGCCATGTACCGGCAGCGGCAGCTCAACGAGCCCAACGTCTACGATCCGGAGATCCTCCGCGCGTCGGCCGCGGGCCGGACCGACGTCGAGCGGGACTGGCGGGTCCTGCGCATCGGCGTGCTGCTGTACCTGCGGGCACACGGCGGATCGGAGACGCTGAGCCGGGACGTCCTGGAACGGCGTATCGCCGCCGAGCTCGCAGCCGTCACCGCCCTGGACGGCCGGCTGACCGGCAGGTAGGCGGCCCCGCATCACGTCCGGGCGTTCGTCGTCGGGCTGGCAAAATGGGATGGTGCATCCACAGTCCCAGCAGTCCTCGTTCTCCTTCGCCGTCCACCACCGGATCGAGGAGACCACACCGGGAGCGGGCGGACCGGGACCGCGGCACGGACGCACCGGGACCATCACCACGCCGCACGGCGAGATCCGCACACCGGCCTTCATCCCCGTGGGCACCAAGGCCTCGGTCAAGGCAGTCCTGCCCGGAGCCATGGCCGAGCTCGGCGCCCAGGCACTCCTCGCCAACGCCTACCACCTCTACCTGCAGCCCGGGGCGGACATCCTCGACGAGGCCGGCGGGCTCGGTGCCTTCATGAACTGGCCCGGCCCCACGTTCACCGACTCGGGTGGGTTCCAGGTCATGAGCCTCGGTTCCGGGTTCAAGAAGGTCATCACCATGGATGTGCCGGTGGACGCCGAGGCGGCGGGGGCGGACGACCGCGTGGCCGTCGGCAAGGAGCGTCTCGCCCACATCGACGACGACGGCGTCTGGTTCAAGTCCCACCTCAACGGCGACCGGCACCGCTTCACGCCGGAGATCTCCATGCAGGTGCAGCACCGGCTGGGCGCGGACATCGTGTTCGCCTTCGACGAGCTGACCACCCTCATGAACTCGCGCGGCTACCAGGAGGAATCGCTCGAACGCACCCGCCTGTGGGCCGAGCGGTGCATCGTCGAGCACCAGCGGCTCACCGCGGAGCGCAGCCATCGTCCGTACCAGGCACTGTTCGGCGTCATCCAGGGGGCCCAGTACGAGGACCTGCGGCGGAAGGCCTCGGCGGATCTCGGGGCCATGGACTTCGACGGCTACGGCATCGGCGGCGCCCTGGAGAAGGAGAACCTCGGGACCATTCTCGGGTGGTGCAGCGACGAGCTCCCCGAGGACAGGCCGCGCCACCTGCTCGGCATCTCCGAACCGGACGACCTCTTCACCGGGATCGAGAACGGGGCGGACACCTTCGACTGCGTCTCCCCCACCCGGGTGGCCCGCAACTCGGCGTTCTACACGCCGGACGGCCGGTGGAACCTCTCCAACGCCCGGTTCAAGCGGGACTTCACGCCGCTGGTCGAGGGCTGCGACTGCTACACCTGCACGCACTACACGCGCGCCTACATCCACCACCTGTTTAAGGCGAAGGAGATGGTCTCGGCGACGCTGATCTCCATCCACAACGAGCGCTTCGTGGTGCGGATGGTCGACGACGCCCGCGCGGCCCTCGAGGAGGGCACGTTCTACGACCTGAAGGCAGAGGTGCTCGGCCGCTACTACGCCTGATCGCCGGGCGCCGGAGGCGGACCCTTCGTCGGGAGACCGGGCCTAGGCCATCCATTGAACGTGTTCAAAAAGGGCGTACCCTTCGAATTGAACAGGTTCAAGAAGGAGTCCGATGCCGACGTCGACGGCCAAGAGCGAAGCCACCAGGGAGCTGCTGGTGTCCACCGCACTGCGGCTGTTCCGCGAGATCGGCTACGAGAAGACGACCATGCGAGCCATCGCCACTGCCGCGAGCGTCTCCACGGGCAGCGCCTACTACTACTTCGCCTCCAAGGACGACCTCGTGCACGAGCTGTACCGCAGCCTGCAGGAAGAGCACCGCACCCGCGCACTGCCGCTCCTGCGTGAGGGCCAGAATCTCGGCGAACTCCTGAAGATCGTGCTGAACACGGGGATCGACGTCATGGGCTCGTACCACGACTTCGGCTCGAACTTCATCGGCATCGTCATCAAGCCCTCCGCGACCACGAGCCCGTTCGGCAGCGAATCGGCCGTGGCCCGGGCCCGCGCCATCTCCCTCTTCCGGCAGGCAGTGCTGATGTCCCGTCCGCAGCCACCGCTGGCCATCCGGGACGACCTCCCCGAACTGCTCTGGTACGCCTCCATGGGGGTCACGCTCTTCTGGGTGTACGACTCCTCGCCGGGCCAGGCCCGGACCCGCCGCCTCATCGACCAGGCCGCACCGCTCATGTCGAAGCTGGTGATCCTGTCCCGGCTGCCCGTGGTCCGCAAGATCGTCGAGGACATCGTCCAGCTCATCCGCGGGACACGGCAGTGATCCCGCCACGTGGCCCCGGCGAACCGGACGACGGCACGGGCCGTGGCAGCGCGGCGGACGACGACGAAGGCACCCTGGCGGACGCCTTCGCCCTGGCCGACGACGGACGGACGCCCTCCCGGCACCACGTGACCTTCGGGGTCGGCGCCGTGGTGGTCGGTTTCCTGGTCGGCGTGGTCACCCTCGCCCTGGTCTTCGCGCTGCGGTGGGGTTCCGGCGGCCTCGGCATCTTCGTGATCGCCCTCTGGTACGGCCTCGGCATCGGGTTGGTGACCGGCCTGCCCCTCGGCGTCGTCGTCGGATACCTCCTGCGGCCGGTTCGCAACCAGTGGATCCATGTCGGCGTCTTCTTCGCCGTCTTCGCGGTGGCCGCCTTCGTGGTCGCCGCCCTGCTGTCCCCGTCGACGGCCCTCGGGGACGGTCTCCCCACGGCGCTCGTCATCGGAGGTGCGGGCGCCCTGGCCCGCGCCAGTGTCTGGAGGCTGGTCCGCACGCGATGACCATCGTCCCGAACACCGTGCAGACGGCCGTCATCGCCGGTGCGTCCGGCTTCATCGGGACGCACCTCGTCCGGCGCTTCACCGAGGCCGGGGTGGAGGTGCGCACCATCGGCCGCAGCGGGTCCGCCGTCTGGGGGGACACAGCGGCCCTCGCGAGCGCACTCGACGGAGCCGATGCCCTCGTCAACCTCGCCGGCCGGAGCGTCGACTGCCGCTACGGCAAGCGGAACGCGGACGCGATCTTCTCCTCCCGGGTCGACACCACCGAGGAGCTCGGGCGTGCCCTCGCCCTGTGCAGGGAGAGTGGTGGAACGCCGCCGCGGGTGTGGATAAACTCCAGCACCGGCACCATCTACCGGCATGCCATGGACCGGCCGCAGACCGAGGACGACGGCGACCTCGGCACCGGATTCTCCGTCGCGGTGGCACGGGCGTGGGAGCAGGCCCTCGCCGACGCCGCCACGCCCGGCGTGCGGAAGGTCGCCCTGCGCATCGCGATCGTCCTGGGCCCCGGCAGCGTCATGACTCCGCTCTCCACGCTGGCGCGGACAGGTCTGGGCGGCCGGATGGGGCCGGGCACGCAGAAGTTCAGCTGGATCCACCTCGACGACCTGTACCGCGCCGTCGTCCTCATCGCTGCGACCCCGGCCCTCGAGGGTCCCGTCAACCTCGCAGCCCCCGGTGTGGTGACCAATGCCGAGCTGATGGCCGCCGTCCGCGAGCGCCTCCACGTCCCGGCCGGTCTGCCGACGCCGGCCTGGCTCCTCGAACTCGGCGGCGTGATCACCCGCACCGAGGCCGAGCTGGTCCTCAAGAGCCGGTGGGTCTCCCCGGGCAAACTCCTCGACGCCGGGTTCACGTTCGACCACCCCACCCTGGGCCCGGCGCTCCAGGAGATCCTCACCCCCGGCGGGGTGGAAGCGCCCGCACCGGTTCGGGCACACTAGGGGCATGCCCGATACCCAGACCCGCCCTGCCCCCGCCATCACCCTGACGATCGCCGGGTCCGAGGCGACCGGTGGCGCCGGTGCGCAGGCCGACCTCAAGACCTTCCAGGAGCTCGGTGTGTACGGCATCGTGGCGCTGACCTGCATCGTCTCCTTCGACCCGAAGAGGGACTGGCAGCACCGCTTCGTCCCCGTGGACCAGCAGGTCATCGCGGACCAGCTCGAGGCCATCCAGTCCTGCTACCCGCTCAGGACCGTGAAGCTCGGCATGCTCGGCACACCTGCCACCATCGACACCGTCGCCACCGCGCTCGGGAGCCAGGAGTGGGACCACGTGGTCCTCGACCCCGTGCTGATCTGCAAGGGCCAGGAGCCCGGCGCCGCGCTGGACACGGATCAGGCCCTGAAGGCGAACATCCTACCGCTGGCCACCTTCGTCACGCCGAACCACTTCGAGGCCGAATCACTCTCGGGCATCTCCATCGACGATCTCGAGGACCTGAAGGAGGCCGCGCGGATCATCCACCGGCAGAGCGGCGCGGTGGTCCTCGCCAAGGGCGGCGTGCGCATCGAGGGCCCCGACGCCGTCGACGTCTACTTCGACGGCGAGACCCTTGAGGTGCTGTCCGAGCCCAAGGTCGGCGAGGTCGCCGTCAGTGGCGCGGGCTGCACGCTCGCCGCCGCCATCGCTGCGGAGCTCTCCAAGGGCGCGGCTCCGCTCGACGCCGCGCGGACGGCGAAGGCCTTCGTCACGGAGGGCATCCGCAACCGGGTGGCGTCCAACGCACCGTTCGACGCCGTCTGGCAGGGCGGCGCGCGGGCCTGACGGACCCGCCGCGCGGAGGATGCGCCCCGGATGAGGAGCCCGGAGGAGGACGACGGCCGGGGCGAGAGCAGCAACCAGCGCCTGGACCGCAACTGGCAGGAGATGCTGCAGGAGCTGCGCGTGATGCAGACCGGCATCCAGATCCTGACGGGCTTCCTCCTGACGCTGCCCTTCCAGAGCCGCTTCACCGAACTCGATGACGTCCAGGTCACCGTGTATCTCTGCCTGGTCTGCCTGTCCGCCCTGATCACGGCACTCGTGCTGACCTCGGTCAACCTGCACCGCGTCCTCTTCGGCCTCCGTGTGAAGGCGACGCTCGTCCGCCACACCGCGGCCCTCATCCGGACGACCATCGCCCTCGTGGGGCTGGTGCTCGCCGGTACGGCGTGGCTGGTCTTCGACCTGGTGGTGAACCGTGCGGCGGGGCTGACCGTCGGCGCGTCCGTGCTCGCCGTCGTGCTGGTCCTCTGGGTCGTGTACCCCCTCGGTGTCCGGCGCGCAGCCCTGCGACGGCGGGCCTGACGCCCACGCCTGCTAGGGAGCGGCGGGAGTCGGGGCGGGCGTCTCGTCCCCACCGGCGCACCTGAGCGCCGCGGGGGTGATGTCGACGCCCTCCGGGGGCACGATGCCCGTATAGGAGGACCCGACGATCACGTCCACCGTCCGGTCCTCGCGATCGTCGGCCACATAGAGCGAATCGGGGATCGTCCGCTGCACGGTGAACGCGTTGGCTCGTCCGCCCTCGCCCGAGACGATGATCGCCGTCATCCCGGTGGATCCGACCTGCCTGTTGCCGATGTCCCGCACCGCGAAGGCGCGCCCGCGCAGCTGGTCGGCCGCCGTCGTCGCCAGGCCGTCGATCGTGGTGCTGTTGAAGACGTTGACGGTGATCGCGCTCGGGTCCTGGTAGTCGAACGGCCCGGCCGGGCAGGTGGACGTCGGTTCGGGGGAGGCCTCGGCCGCACCGACGCTGATGTCACCCCGGGCGATCCCGAGCGCCACGTACACGGCGGCGGCGAGCAAGCCGATCAGGACGACCAGCACCACTCCGTGGCGGATGCGCCGCATCGAGGCACGACGTCGACGGGCGGCGTCGTCCTCCTGGAACACCGCGCCGAGATCCGTCTCCGTGACGATCCTGTGCCCGTGCCACTCGGTGGGATCCCGCTTCGCCTGCGCCCGCTGACGGCGCGGCGAGTCCTCCTCAGTCATTGAGGACGAGGACCCTCGCGTGCAGGATGGTCCGCTGGTGCAGCGCGGTCCGCACGGCGCGGTGCAGGCCGTCCTCCAGGTACATGGTCTCGTTCCACTGCACCACATGGGGGAACAGGTCGCCGAAGAAGGTCGAGTCCTCGGCCAGCAGCGCCTCGAGGTCGAGCGTCGTCTTGGTGGTCACGAGTTCGTCGAGCCGGACCTGCCGCGGGGGCACCTCGGCCCAGTCCTTGGGGGTCACGTGTCCGTGGTCGGGGTACGGCCGGCCGTCACTGACTGCTTTGAAGATCACTGCTACAGCCTAGGTAATTGCGCGGGGCAATGGAACGCGGTCGCCCGGAAGCAGGCATCTCGTGGCCCAAAGGTTACCCCCGGGCACGGAACGCACACGTCAGAAGTCGACACCGCACTGCAGGACGACGTTGGCGTAGGGAGTGGCCTCTCCGGTCCGGATGATGAGCCGCGCCTCGGACAGGAGTGCCTTCAGGTCCTCGTGGGAGATCCGTGTGGGCTGCAGGCCCCTGTCCTCGAGCCAGGCGTCCACGGCCGACCCCCGGGCCTCCGCGGCGGCCGTACTGCCCTCCACCACGATCTCGGCGAGCACCGCGTCCAGCACCTGGGTGAAGGACGGGATTCCGCGCACCAGCGCCAGGTCCAGGACGGACGCCGAATCCGGCAGCGGGAGTCCGCAGTCGGCGATGACCACGAGGTGGCCGTGGCCGAGCGTCGCCAGAGCCCGGCTGAGGGGTGCGTTGATGATGCCTGACTTCTTCACGGACTCGATTCCTGCTGGGGACCCGCGATGCGCGGGTGCTGTGGTTCGGGCAGCTCGTCATCGAGCGTGGGGTAGGAGGGCTGGGCTCCCGGGTGCTGGACGGCGTAGGAGCCGACGCGGACGGCGAAGTGCACGGCATCGTCGAGGGTGCTCCCGGCGGCGAGCCGGGCCGCGAGCGCGCCCACGAAGGCGTCCCCCGCACCCGTGGTGTCCACCGCGGAGACCGTGGGCGCCGGGACCGGACGCACGGCGGCACCGTCGGACAGCAGCGCTCCCGCGCCGCCGAGCGTCATCACCACGGAGGCGAAGCCGCAGGCGAGGAGCGCCTCGACCACGGAGCCGTGGCCGCCCGTCGCGGCTCCGCCGAGCTGCTCGAGGACCAGGGCTCCCTCGTGCTCATTGACCACGAGCGGATCTGCCCGGAGCAGGACGTCGCGCTCGATCCCGATGACGGGCGCCAGGTTGACGACGACGCGCCCGGTAGCGGCCCGCACAGCGGCCTCGATGGATGCTGCCGGCAGTTCGCCCTGGACGATGACGACGGCAGCGCCGCGGATCGCCTCCGCGGACGCCGCAACGAGGTCCGCCGTGACCTGCTTGTTGGCACCGGGCAGCACCACGATGGTGTTCTCCCCGTCGTCGGACACCTCGACGACGGCGACGCCGGTCCCGCCGTCGAGCCTGCTGACCGCGCCGAGGTCGACGCCCGCGGCCGACAGTGCGGACAACGCGACGTCCGCGTAGGCGTCCGATCCCACGGCACCGATCATCGCGACGTCCGCGCCCAGCAGCGCGGCCGCCACCGCCTGGTTGGCGCCCTTGCCGCCGGGCAGCACCGTCATCGAGCGCCCGAGCACGGTCTCACCAGGGTGCGGGTGCCGTGCGAGGGTGACCACGAGGTCCGCGTTGATGGACCCGACGACGACGATGCCCGGCGACAGTGTGCTCATCTAGGCGAAGTCCGCGACATTCTCGGTGGTGACGGTCGTGACGGGGACCGGGATGGCTTCCTCGACGGCCTCCTCATCGAGCAGCTGCACGAGGACCTCGACGGAGCGCTTGCCCAGCTCGGCGGGCTGCTGCGCGATCGTCGCGGTGAGCGTGCCGGCCTCGATGGCGGCCAGGCCGTCGGCCGTGCCGTCGAACCCGACGACCTTCACGTCCTCGCCGGCCCGGGCGCCGAGGGCCTGGATGGCACCGAGGGCCATCTCGTCGTTCTCGGCGAAGAGACCGGTGACCCCCGGATTCGCCTGCAGGAGATTGGTGGCCACGTTGAGGGCCTCGGCACGATCGAAGTTGGCGGTCTGCTGGGCGACGATCTCGATGCCGGGGTAGGCCTCCATGCCTTCGGCGAAGCCGGCTCCCCGGTCGCGGCTGGCGGAGGTCCCGGCGACACCCTGGAGGACGATCACCGTGCCCTGCTCCCCCATCGCCTTCGCGAGCTCGTCCGCGGCCTGCTTGCCGCCGGCCACGTTGTCGCTGGAGACGAGGGACTGGACCTCGGCGCCGTTGACAGCGCGGTCCACGGCGACGATCGGCGTGCTGTTCGACACGAGGGGGGCCACCGACGCTGCTGCGGCGTCGGAGTCCACGGGATTGATGATCACGCCGTCGGTGCCGCTGGTCGCCGCGGTGGCGAGCTGGTTGGTCTGGGTGGCGGAATCGTTCTGGGCGTCGACCACTTCGAGGTCGACGCCTGCTGCGTCCGCCGCTTCCTGGGCGCCGTCACGCAGTTCGACGAAGAACGGGTTGTTCAGCGTGGAGACGGAGAGCGTGACGCTCCGGTTGTCCGCGGCGGCGTCGTCACCGCCGCGATTGCACGCCGTGGTGCCGAGGAGCAGGGCGAGCGACATGGTGACGGCCGCGGCCTTGAGGGGTGTGGAGGAGTTCATCATCGGATCCTTCTGGAGTGGGGGTGGTGTTTCGGACGGGACGGTGCTGCGGGGTGGGGCTAGTGGCCGGTCTTCCGGCGGAGGGAGTCGATGCCGACGGCGAGGGCGATGACCACGCCGATCACCACCTGCTGCCAGAAGGAGGACACGTTGAGCAGGTTCAGGCCGTTGCGGATGACCACGAGCACCAGCGCGCCGATCAGGGTGCCGCTGATCCGGCCGATGCCCCCGGCGAGGGAGGCTCCGCCGATGACCACGGCGGCGATGGCGTCGAGCTCGTAGCCCGCCGCGGCCTGGGGCTGTGCGGAGTCCAGGCGACCGGAGAGCAGCAGCCCCGCGAGGGCTGCGAACAGGCCGGACAGCGCGAAGACCGTGACGAGGACCCGGCGCACGGGGATGCCCGAGAGGCGGGCTGCCTCCGTGTTGCCGCCGACCGCATACATGTAGCGGCCGATCACGGTGTAGTTGAGGATCAGGGCGGCCACGATCCCGGCGATCACGAGGATCACGATCGGCATGGGGACGGGACCCACGTTGCCGCCGAGGAAGGACACGGCGGGCGCCGTCGCGATGGGCCTGCCGTCGGAGAGCACGAGCGTGAGTCCGCGGGCCACACTGAGCATCGCGAGGGTCGCGATGAAGGAGGGCAGCCTGCCGAAGGCGACCGCGAATCCGCTGACGGCGCCGGCGAGCGTCCCGACGAGGAGTCCGCCGATCAGTGCCAGCCATCCCGGCAGGGCCGCGGTGCTGAACATGTAGGCGGACCCCATGGCGCTGAGCGCGGCGACGGAGCCCACCGAGAGGTCGATCCCGCCGGCCACGATCACGAAGGTCAGACCGAAGGCGAGGACGGCGATGACCGACGCCTGGATCCCGATGTTCAGGAGGTTCGGCCCGGTCAGGAAGTCCGGAGTCGCGATGAAGAGCGCGAGCCCGAGGACCACGAGACCCACGAGAGCGCCGTTCTCCGCGACGAACGTCCTGACCCGGGTGGCGCCCGTACCGGGCTTCCGTACGGCTGGTCGGCTTGCGATGCTCATGCCTCGTCCTTCATCTGCTGGTCTTCGAGGTCCCTCTGCACGTCACGGACGGCGAGGGACATGACGGCGTCCTGGGTTGCGGTGGTGGCGTCGAGTTCGCCCGAGATGTGGCCGCCGCTCATCACGAGGATGCGGTCCGCCATCCCGAGGACCTCGGGGAGTTCGCTGGAGACCATCACGACGGCGCCTCCGGCAGCCGTGATGGCATTGATCAACTCGTAGATCTCGACCTTGGCCCCGACATCGACGCCGCGTGTCGGTTCGTCCAGCAGCAGGACCGAGGATTCGGCGAGGATCCACCGCGCGAAGACGGCTTTCTGCTGGTTGCCTCCGGACAGGCTGCCCACGGGCTGATCGAGATCACGCATCCGGATGCGCAGGGTGTCCGCCACGCCCTGCGCACGGGCGCGCTGGCCGGCGAAGTCGACGACTCCCGCCTTCGCCGTCGAGGCCAGGGTCGCGTAGCCGATGTTGTCGTTGACGCTCGCTCCCAGCACGAGGCCCTGCACCTTCCGGTCCTCGGGAACGTGGCCCACGCCGGCGCGGATGGCTGCCCCGACGTCGAGCCTCGGCAGCTCCCTGCCGCGGACGGCGACGGAACCCGTGAGGTAGGGATCGACGCCCGCGATGGCCCGCACCACTTCGGTGCGTCCCGCCCCGACGAGCCCGGCGAGGGCCACGACCTCCCCGGCGTGCACCTCGAAGGAGACGTCGTTGACCATTCCCTTCGTGGAGAGGTTCCGGACCGACAGGAGTGTCTCGGGGGCGCCGTCGAACTCACGGCGGCGCGGGAACTGCTGCGCGATGTCGCGGCCCACCATCAGGCGGACGAGCTCGTCCTCGTCGGTGGTCGCGGGAACCTCGGCGATGAAGGTACCGTCCCGGAGGACGGACACGGAATCCCCGATCGCGGCGATCTCGTCGAGGTGGTGGGAGATGAAGACCATGCCGACGCCGCGGGCCCGGAGGTCGTCGACGACGCCGAACAGGGCTGCGATCTCGCGCTTGGTCAGTGCCGCCGTGGGTTCGTCGAGGATGAGCATGCGGGCATCCATGCTCAGCGCCTTCGCGATCTCGACGAGCTGCTGCCGGGCGATGCCGAGTTCACCGACGTGCTGGTCCACATCGAGGTCCAGGCCGATCAGGGCGAGGGCCGCGCGGGCGTTCTCCTTCATCCTCCGCCGATCCACGAGCCCGAAGCGCTTCGGCAGCCGTCCCAGCGAGATGTTCTCGGCGATGCTCATGGAGCCCACGAGGTTGAGTTCCTGGTGGATGGTGGCGATGCCGAGTGCCTCGGAGGCCTTCGTGTCCGGCAGGGTAACGTCGCGGCCGTCGACGAGGATCCGACCGCCGTCGGGCTGGTACACCCCCGCCATCATCTTGATGAGCGTCGACTTCCCGGCGCCGTTCTCCCCCAGGAGTACCTGGACCCTGCCGGGGTGGACGTCCACGGAGACGCCGTCGATGACGGTGACCGATCCGAAGGACTTCGTCACGCGCTCGAGGGACAGGATGGGCGTGCTCATGCGGAGGGTCCTTTCGGGGAATCCATGGTGGAACCGCGGACGATCAGCCGGCTCGGCAGGACCCGGGACTCCGCCGCTTCGCCGGCGATCACGGCCACGAGCATCTCGACCGCACCCCGTCCCATCGCATCGACGTCGTGCGCGATCACGGTGAGGGCCGGGTTCAGCAGCGTGAAGGCCTCGATGTCGTCGTAGCCCACGAAGGCCAGGTCCGCGCCGATGGCGACTCCGCGCTCGTTGCAGACGCCGATGGCCCCGATGGACATGAGGCTGTCGGCCGCGAGGACGGCCGTCGGCGGGTCGGCCAGGTCGAGCAGCGCATGCGCTCCGGCAGCGCCGCTCGCCGCCTGGAAGTCGCCGACGTGGACCAGGCCGCCGTCGTCGTCCGCGGCGGTTCCGCTGATCGCTTCCTGGTACGCCCGCAGCCGCTCGCGGCCCGTGGACGTGCTCTGTGGCCCGGCGATGTAGCCGATGCGCCGGTGTCCCAGCCCGAGCAGGTGTTCCACGGCCTCATGGATGCCGGTCCGGTTGTCGGGGCTGATGCTCGGCACGTCGGCGCCGTCGATCACCCGGTCCACGAAGACCGTGGGCAGCCCGCTGCCTAGGATACCGGCGAGGCTCGCCCTGTCACCCTGGGGAGCAGCGATCAGCCCGTCCACGCGCTGCGAGAGCATGACGTCGAAGTAGCGGTCCTGCTGCTCCACACTCTCGTTCGCGTTGCCGAACAGCGTGAGGTAGCCGAAGTCGCGTGCACGCTGCTCGACGGCATGGGCGAGGTCGGCGAAGAAGGGATTGCGGATGTCGGGCAGGAGGAGCCCGAGGGTCTGGGTCGTCGTCCTGCGGAGCGACCTCGCCTGCGCATTGGGGCGGAACCCGAGGTCGGCGACGGCCTGCTCGACGGCGGTCCGTGCCGCGGGGGACGTACTGGGATGACCGGACAGGACGCGGGACGCCGTCGCGGTGGAGACGCCCGCCCTCCCGGCGACATCCTTGATCGTCACTGACCGCACGCTGCTCCCTACGCCGTTGTGGAATCGATTCCATGGAATCGATTCCACAAGTATGGTGCAGATCACATCGGCTGTCAAACAGCCGCGGATGGAAGGGCGGCCCGGGCGGGAACATAATGGGGACATGCCTACGGATGCCCCACTCGACCTCCTGCCCGACGCCCCCGCACTGCCCAGCGCAGCTTCGGGGCAGCCCACGGTGGGACTCCTGCTCGATGTCGACGGGCCCGTCGCCAGTCCGGTGACGCGCACCGTCCCGGCAGGCATCATCGCGGATCTGCTCACCCTCGCCGCCGCGGGCTGGCCCGTCGTCTTCAACACCGGCCGCTCGGACGCCTTCATCCGGGAGCAGGTGATGGCGCCCATGATGGCGGCCGGCATCCCGGTCGGCGTCACCTTCCACGCCGTCTGCGAGAAGGGTGCCACCTGGTTCTCGTTCACGGCCGACGGCGCCGGGGAGGTCTTCGTGGACCGCGACCTCGCCCTGCCGGTGAGTTTCGCCGACGACGTGCGCGATCTCGTGGAGGAGAAGTACGCCGACCTCATGTTCTTCGACGAGACCAAGCTCGCCATGGTCTCGGTGGAGCAGCTGCTCACCGCGACCAACGCGGACTACCTGGTGGGGCAGCAGGGGTTCGACGACGACGCGATGGACATCCTGCACAGCCACGACATGGGTGCGTCCCGCCTCGACCGCGAGGAACCGGACAGCAACGGCCACATCGACTACCGCGTGGACCCGACCATCATCTCGACCGACATCGAATCGGTGCGGACGGGCAAGGACGTGGGTGCCGAGCGGGCCCTCACGCTCGTCGCACCCTTCATGGACCCTCCGCGCGCCTGGCGGACCGTGGGCGACTCCCGGACCGACTACGCCATGGCCGACTACCTGCACGAGCAGGGGTTCGACGTCGCACACGTGGACGTCCGGCCCGCGGACGGCGTCCCGGCGAAGCCCTACGAGGTCATCACCGAAGGTGCCCTCATCCACGAGGAGGCGGGCGCCGCCTTCCTCGCCCGGTGCGTGGCCTCGCTCGGCTAGGATCCCTGGGCGCCGGCGCCCTCCGGCCGGTACACGAGGGTTGCTGCCGGGGGCGTCCGGCTCAGGCCGCCTGGGCTTCCAGCACCTTCTCGATGGCGGCGACGACCTCGGGGGCGTCCGGCTCCACCGTGGGGGCGAAGCGTGCGACGATCTCGCCGTCGCGGTTGACGAGGAACTTCTCGAAGTTCCACTTCACGAGGCCCGGCAAGACACCGTTCTTGAAGGTCGTCAGCTGCTTGTAGAGAGGGTGCTGGTCCTTCCCGCGGACATCGCCCTTGGCCATCAGCGGGAACGTCACGCCGAACGTGGTGGAGCAGAACTCGGCGATCTCGCCGTCGTTCAGGGGTTCCTGCCCCATGAACTGGTTGCAGGGCATGCCGAGGACCACGAGGCCCTGCTCGGAGTACCTGCTGTACAGCGCCTCCAGCCCCGCGTACTGGGGCGTGAAACCACACTTGGACGCGACGTTGACCACCAGGACGGGCCGGCCGCGGAAGTCGCCGAACGACCTCGGCGTGCCGTCGTTCATGGTGAGATCGATCCCGTACAGGTCCGTCGAGGACATGGCTGCTCCCTGGTAGGTGGTGTGCTCCTGCTTCGTTCCACCCTGCCATGCGGATGGGCACCACCGCGGTCCCCGGAGCAAACCGGGGCGGGAGGACGTTGGACAGCTGACGGCCCGCAGGGCCGCGGAAGCACCGACAGGACGGATCGCCGCATGGGAATCATCGCCACGTGGAAGACGCAGCTCCGCACCACCTTCACCGACGGCGATCCCACCATCCCGCAGTGGCAGTTCGAGTTCGAGAAGGGCGACGATCCCGGCTACTTCCCGGTCGGATCCGCGGTGTGGACCGTCCACAGCTCCATCACCCCGACCGTCGCGGGCATCCGCGCCCTCCTGCTCCAGGCTCTGCATCCCGGCGCGATGGCGGGCGTGCACGCGCACTCCAGCTTCCGCGAGGAGCCGCTCGGGCGCCTGGCCAACACCATCCGCTGGATCTACACCGTCACCTACGGCTCGAGGGTCGCCGCGCAGGAGGGCTCCGCCTTCGTGCAGCGGCTCCACACGAGGGTGCACGGCACCTACGTCGACAGCCACGGGACCGAGAAGGCCTACTCGGCAGCGGATCCGGACCTCATCCGGTGGGTGCACCTGGCCTTCACCGACGCCTTCGTGGCGGCGCACCGGGCGTACGGCGGGCCCATCCCCGGCGGTGTCGACGAGTACGTCCGCGAGTGGGCGGCCGCGGGCGAGCTGATGGGCCTCGAGGACCCGCCGCGGTCCGAGGCGGAACTCCGGGCCCAGCTGGCAGCCTTCGACGACGAGCTGACCGGGAGCGACCAGGTGCAGGAGGCGCTCGCGTACATCCGGCACCCGCCCCTGCCACGGTCCCAGCGCCTCGGCTACCAGATCCTCCTGGCGGGCGCGGTGTCGACGCTCGAGCCGCGGCACCGCGAGATGCTCGGGCTGCGCGTCCCGTCGCTCGGGCCCCTCCCGCTGCCCATCCGTCCGGCGGTGCGGCTCGTCCTCGGCGTCATCCGGCTGGGGCTCGGGCCCGAGGGTCCCGCGGAAGCGGCGGCGAAGACCCGTATCCGCAGGATCGGCGGCGGCTCGCCCGCATAGACAGCAGGACCCCGGCGCGGATGCCGGGGTCCTGCTGATTGCTATGAGCGGAGGATGGGGGATTTGAACCCCCGAGGGCGTGAACCCAACACGCGTTCCAGGCGTGCGCCATAGGCCGCTAGGCGAATCCTCCTCGTTCGGAGCAGATACCAGAATACCCATACAAGCGGATCCTGCCGAATCGCGCCCCGTTCCGGGCCCAGCCGTCGATTCGGGAGCGGCGCTGTCAGCTGTGTAGACTATTTCCCGGCCCCTCATGTGGTGTCATCCTGTGAACTCCCCCAGGACCGGAAGGTAGCAAGGGTAAGCGGGCTCTGGCAGGTGCATGGGGGGTCTTCACTTTTAAGCGAGTCCAGCCGAGGAGGGTGCACGGTGGCAGACACGGGCGCCGGCCGCTTCGCGCCCAGCCCCTCCGGCCGGCTGCACGTCGGCAATCTCCGGACCGCCGTCGTCGCCTGGTTGTTCGCCCGGTCCACCGGGCGCCGTTTCCTCCTCCGGGTCGAGGACCTTGACCGCGTCCGGGCAGGTGCCGAGGCGGATCAGCTGGCGGAACTCGCCGCTCTGGGGATCACCTCCGACTCCGCCGTCCTCCGACAGAGCGACCGCACCGATCTCTACTCCGGGGCCCTCCGCACACTGATCGAGCGGGACCTCGCCTACGAGTGCTTCTGCACGCGCCGCGATGTCGCCGAAGCGGCCAGCGCACCGCATGCGCGTCCGGGCTTCTACCCCGGCACGTGCCGTGACCTCACCGCGGAGGACCGGGCACGACGGCGCCGCGAGCGCCCGCCGGCGCTCCGGTTGAGATCCGCGGTGGACGCCTGGACCGTCGACGACGTCCTCGCCGGGAGTGTGACAGCGCCGGTCGACGACGTCGTGCTGCGGCGGAACGACGGGGTGATCGCCTACAACCTCGCCGTCGTCGTCGACGACGCCGCGCAGGGCGTCGACCAGGTGGTGCGCGGGGACGACCTGCTCACGTCCGCGCCGCGCCAGGCCTACCTCGCCTCCCTGCTCGGCCTGCCCGCCCCGGCATACGCGCACGTCCCCCTGGCGGTCACGGCCGAGGGGCGCCGCCTCGCCAAACGGGATGGAGACGTGACACTGGAGGACCTCGCCGTTCAGGGGCGGACGCCCGGTGCGGTCCTCGCGCTCCTGCTGTCCTCCCTCGGGCTTCCGGAGGGATCGCTCCAGGCCGCGCTCGGGGCGTTCGACCCGGCGCGCCTCCCGCGGCAGCCGTGGGTCGTGGACCCCTCGGACCTGTTCTCCACCCCCGCCGGCCCGGCATGCAAACCGTCAGCATCAACCGATAAGGTTCTTCCGTGAGTACAGCCCTCTACCGTCGCTACCGTCCGGAGACCTTTGCGGACGTCATCGGTCAGGAGCATGTCACCGACCCCCTGATGGCGGCGATCGACAAGGACCGCATCAACCACGCCTATCTGTTCTCCGGGCCGCGCGGCTGCGGCAAGACCACCTCCGCGCGCATCCTCGCCCGATGCCTGAACTGCGCGCAGGGGCCCACCTCCACGCCCTGCGGCGTCTGCGACAGTTGCGTGGAACTCGCCCGCAACGGTTCCGGGAGCCTCGACGTCATCGAGATCGACGCCGCCAGCCACGGTGGCGTGGACGACGCCCGGGACCTCCGTGAGCGCGCCACGTTCGCGCCCGTCCGCGACCGCTTCAAGATCTTCATCATCGACGAGGCCCACATGGTCACGTCCGCCGGGTTCAACGCCCTCCTGAAGATCGTGGAGGAGCCACCGGAGCACATCCTCTTCATCTTCGCGACCACCGAACCGGACAAGGTCATCGGCACCATCCGCTCGCGGACGCACCACTACCCCTTCCGGCTCGTTCCGCCTGAGCCCCTCATGGGGTACCTCGAACTGCTGTGCCGGCAGGAGAACGTGCCGGTGGCGCCGGGCGTCCTGTCGCTCGTCATCCGAGCGGGCGGCGGCTCCGTCCGCGATTCGCTCTCCGTGCTCGACCAGCTCATGGCAGGCGCCGGCGAAGCAGGCCTCGACTACGAGCTCGCGGTCTCCCTCCTCGGGTACACGCACGCCACCCTGCTCGACGACGTCGTCGAGTCGATCGCGGCAGGAGACGCCGGGACGGTGTTCGACGCCGTGGACCGCGTCATCCAGACCGGTCACGATCCGCGGCGTTTCGTCGAGGACCTGCTCGAGCGCTTCAGGGACCTGATCGTCATCAATGCGGTACCCGAGGGTGCCTCCTCGATCCTCCGGGGTGTCCCGGACGACCAGCTGAACCGCATGCGGACGCAGGCGACGCAGCTCGGCGGCGGGGAGCTGTCCCGCTCGGCTGACATCACCAACACGGCGCTGACCGAGATGACCGGCGCCACCTCGCCACGACTGCACCTCGAACTCCTGTGCGCGCGGCTCCTGCTGCCCGCCGCCGACACATCGGTCCGGGGGACCCTCGCCCGCGTGGACCGCATCGAGCGGCGCCTCGAGTACGCCGGCGGCGCCCCGGCCACGGCGTCACCCACTGCATCGCCCGAGGCGTCACCCGAGACGGAATCCGATGCAGCGCCCGCGCGCCCGGCGCGGCCGCGGCTGGACGTCCCACGCAACGCCGAAGAAGCGGCGGCGCGCTGGTCGCTTCCCGCAGCCGATCCCGCCGCTCCGGCCATCCCCGCAGCAGTACGGTCGGCCGATTCCCCCGCCGTGCCGGCCGTCCCTGCAGCCGCGCGCGCCGATCGTGCCGGGCAGGGCTCCGCGCCGGCGGACTCGTCACCCGACTGGGGTGGCGCTTGGGGCGTCTCCACCGATTCGGCCTTCAACGACGGTCCGGCGGACCGGAGGAAGCCCGGCGATGGTGCGGCTCCGGTTTCATCCGGTGCCGGGACCGATCCAGGTGCCGCCGGTGCCGGTGCCGGATCTGGCGCCGCCGGTGCCGGTCCCACGTCAGGCGGCACGGGTTCTGCTCCAGCTGCAACCGCAGCCGCAGCCGAGGAACCGTCCGGGCCTATCGCAGCCGGTCCCGCCGCATCCGGCCCTACCCCTTCCCGCCCCGCTTCGTCCGTCGCACCGAGCGACGCACACCCCGGCACCTCGTCATCCGATCACGGCGCCCAGGGTGCCGCGGAGGACAGGCAGTCGACGCAACCTGCGGTGTCCCGCGGTGACGCCCAGGGACGCCGTCCCGAGGAGGACGACCGTGGTCCAGCCACCCGTCCAGCGGACGTCCACGGTTCTGGTCCGGAAGCCCGGCCGACCCCCACTGCAGAGCCGGGTGCATCTGCAGATGTGCAGGGCGCTCCGCCAACGGCCCGCGGTGGCGGGAATGTGGAGATGGTGCGGCGAGCTTGGCCGGAGATCATGGACGAGGTGGCCAAGATCAAGCGGGCCACCTGGCTGATCGTGAACGTGTCCGCGAAACCGCGCTCCTTCGAGGGCAACCAACTGGTCCTCGCTTTCGCCAACCAGGGAACGGCCATCGGGTTCCAGCGCGGTCAGCACATGGACAACGTGAAGCAGGCCATCCACAAGGTCCTCGGATTGACCTGTTCCATCGAAGCGGTCCATGACGCCGACGGGGCGGGTGAGTCGGGCCCAAAAGTACCGGCTAGCCAGAACGGTCCGGGGAGCCCGGACCCGGGCTCCACCGTGCCCACTCCTGGGCCTGCAGAGCGGCCCATGAGCGCCGGCGCAGCTGCTGCAGCCGGCCCTCCTGCACCGCCCGCCGAGAGCCCCTCGTCCGGCGCCGCCGGATCCCGCCCTGGTGGAACGCCGGGCGTCGGTGCACCCGCTGCTCCAGGCCCTGCTGCTCGCACCGCACCGGGCCCCGCTGCACCCTCGTCCGACAGCGCCTCCTCGCCCGCTGCTGCCGCACCCGGCCCCGTCGCACCCTCGTCCGACAGCGCCTCCTCGCCCGCTGCTGCCGCATCCGGCCCCGTCGCACCCTCGTCCGACAGCGCCTCCTCGCCCGCTGCTGCCGCATCCCGGCGCGGTGGGACGCCGGGCGTCGGTGCACCTGCTGCACCTGCTGACCCCGGCCCGGCTGGGTCTTCGGCCGATAGTGACCCCATGCCAGCTGGGACGGCATCCCCGAGGGATGACGCAGACGCCCCAGGAGCCGTCGCATCCCCACCCTCGGTCACGTCGCCCGGGACGGGTGCGGAGGCTCCACGACGTGGTCCTGCCAGCACCGGCCCGTCGCGCGATGCCGCACCTGCCTCATCGGGCACGCCAGCGTCCCGCAACGCCGCAGCCGGCACAGGAGCTCTCACCGATCACCAGGGTCGACCTGCCGCGCAGCGCCTGAAGGGCACGACCGGACCGGGCACCCGTGACGAGACTCGGCAGGAGGCGGTCGGCGCCTGGGATCCGTCCATGTCCGACGATTCCTGGGCTCTGGTGGAACCACCGGAGGAAGCCTTCGACCCCGGCCCCGGCTGGGGATCCGTCCCCGCGGATCCCTACGACCGTCGATCGCCGTCGCCCGGCGTCGACCAGGCCTCCCGCCCGGACCGTGGCGGCGGACAGCGGGGCGGACGTGCAGCGCAGGCGAGTGGCAGCCATCCGCCCGAGCGGTCCGGCTCACACGCCGCCGCCGGAGGAGTGGGCCAGCGGTCAGGTGGTCCTGTCCGCCCGGGCCCCCGCACCTCAGGACACTCCGGCAGTGCCGATCCAACGGCCCAGGCCCCGCGCGCACCGGGCTCCGCTCCGTCGGGACAAGCCGATCAGCACAGCCTCCCGCCCGCCGGCGGATCACCTCGGCAGGCGCCCGCCCCGGCGGGGCGAGCCGATCAGCAGGCATCCGAGCGGACCGCCTCACGCAGTGTCGTGTGGAGCCCTCCCGCCCCTACGCCGGACCGATCGCCCGACCGATCGCCCGACCGATCGCCGGACGGCGACGCAAGGACCGTCGACCGGGCCGATCCCGGGGACGGACTGTCGCCGCAGGCGCAGCCTGCCCAGCGCCCACCCGAGGCCGGTGGACCGGACGCATCGCCTCAGGCCGATGGACCGCGGGCATCACCTGCCGGCGCACGTCCCCCCGGCCCCGTCATTCCGAGCTTCATCCGCAGGGACGCTCCTGCGGTGGACAGCAGTTCCGGTTCCGCGCCCGCCACCCAGGGCCCACCCGCACCGGCACCGATGGCAGGAGGATCCGCTGCCGTCGTCGCGCCCGGCGACGCAGCGGAGAGGATCGGTTCACCGTCCGACCGACCGGCCGATCCCGGCAACGCGCTGCGCAAGCCGGTCAGCCGCTACCAGAAACTGCTCGATGAGGCCGAGCGGAAACGGGCTGAGGAAGCAGCCGCTGTGCGCAGTACGGTCGACCTCCGCTTCGTCGAGGACGAGCCGAGCGCCGATGACGAGACGATCGAGGAGTCCGGCCTCGTGGGCAGGACCGCCATCGAGCGGATCCTCAACGGGCGGCTCGTCGAGGAGCGGAGCCTCGACGGTCAGTAGGCTGCCCGCTCCCGCCAGGACGGCGTCGCCCGCTGCCGGGTGGAGTCGATGGGGGCGCGCGATTCTGGACGCCGGGCGCCCCGACAGGGCGGACAATGGAAGCAGTGCCGAGACCTCGTGTGGCGGCCGGCCTGGACGGCGGCGCACGGACACCGCGGCGCCGACGCCGACCATCCCATCACCGGAGGCAGCCGCCGTCGACCGGCGCCCGCACGACCACCACCGAAGCAGTGCAGAGAGGGAACAGCGTGTACGAAGGAGCAGTGCAGGAGCTGATCGACGAGCTCGGACGCCTGCCCGGGGTGGGGCCGAAGTCCGCCCAACGCCTCGCGTTCCACATCCTCGAGGCGGACAGTGACGACATGAAACGGCTCGTCACGGCCATCACGACCGTCAAGGAACGGGTGAAGTTCTGCATCGTCTGCGGCAACGTGGCGGAGCAGGACAAGTGCGCCATCTGCCGCGACCCGCGCCGAGATCCGACCATGATCTGCGTGGTCGAGGAGTCCAAGGACGTCATCGCCGTCGAGCGGACCCGGTCCTTCCGGGGCCGGTACCACGTCCTCGGAGGTGCCATCAATCCGATCGCCGGTGTCGGTCCGGACCAGCTGCGCATCCGGGAACTGCTCGCGCGCCTCTCGGACGATCAGATCCAGGAGATCATCATCGCCACGGACCCGAACCTCGAAGGTGAGGCGACGGCGACCTACCTGGTGCGCATGCTCAAGACCATCGGCATCCCGGTGACCAGGCTCGCCTCGGGCCTGCCGGTCGGCGGGGACCTCGAGTACGCGGACGAGGTCACCCTCGGCCGCGCCTTCGAGGGCCGCCGCGTCATGTCCTGAGCCCCGCACACCTGCGTCAGGCGATGCGCGTCCCCTGCGTCAGCCGTCTGGCCGGCATGGTCAGTCTCCGCCGGCCGATCAGGAGGAGTCCGCCCGCCAGCAGGAGCTGGATCCCCAGCCCGAGCGGCCAGATCGGCACCCCCTGCGGGAGTGGCTGCATGCCGCCCATCGACTCCTCGCACGTCACCTCGAGGTCCGGGCCCGCCTGGGCAGAGCGGACTCCCTGGCTGATGGTCTCCATGACGCCGGGTGTGTAGAACGGGCCGGTGGAGTACCCCATCGGCTGACCGCCGGTACTGCCGGGTTCGGGCAGGGTGTACGGGACGGCGTCGGCGACCACCACGAACGGATTGGCCGCGAGGATCCAGGTGATGTACTGCGTGTCCGGCAGGTCGGTGGTGTACGTCTGGGCCACGCATTCCATTTCGGCGTCCGGAGCGGGAACTCCGAGGCCGTCGATGCTGCTCTCCGGATAGGTGTAGTACGAGGACCGCACCGTCCGCTCCTCCATCACCAGCAGGGTGCTCAGCCCGAAGACGATCACCGTGCCGACGGCGAGCAGCGCCACCAGCATGTAGGTGCTCACGATGGAGAAGAGCGGACGGGTAGCGAGTGAGGAGACGCCCACACCGATGGCGCAGGCCACCCCGAGCTCGACGGCGAGCATCACCAGCGAGACCAGGGCCTCCGGCAGGTTGACGCCCCCGAGGGCCAGTGCCCAGAAGATGAACGGGCAGCTGAGGACGAGGAACGCGAGGGACCCCACCCAGGACGCGAGCCACTTGCCGGCCAGGAGCTGCCCCGGGGTGATGAGGGTGACCTGCAGGATGGCGAGCGTACCGCCCGCGCGGTCCCCATTGACGGCGTTCGCGGACAGACCGGGGGCCACGAGCAGGCCGAACAGCAGCACGAATCCGACGATCAGGTCGAACAGGATGCCGCCCTGGTTGTCCATGGTGCCGATCACCCCCGTTCCGAGGACGAAGATGAAGCCGATCACCACGAACCAGATACCGAGCATCCAGTACCAGCCCTTGCCGCGGAGCCGCTGCTTCATCTCCAGGACGAAGATGGTGCGGACGGCGGACCGGAAGGGGAGGGCCACCGTGCGGACGGGCTGCGGGCTCGAGGGTTCAGTCACGGTGCTCATCGTCGATCCGTATCCAGACTCATGTAGGTCTCCTCGAGCGCGCCGCCGGCGGGCGCGAAAGCGGTGACGATGACGTCGCTCATCACCAGGGTGCGCAGCAGCCAGGACGCTTCCGCGGTGCTGCCGAGTTGGACGAGGAACTCCTCGCGCCGCGAGTCACCGCGCGTCTCGAACCGCACGCCGTAACTCTGCAATGCCTCGGCGAGGGCGGACATGGGCTCGGCCTGGACGTAGTAGCGGCGCGTCTGGCTGCCGGCTTCGTCGAGCGTCTGGCTCTTCACCGACTGTCCGCGGCTCACGAACACCGCCCGGTCGGCGATCTCGTCGAGTTCCGAGAGGACATGGCTGGAGACGACGACGGTCTTGCCGTCGGCGGCCAGGGAGCGCAGGAGCGACCGGAGTTCCACCCTGGACCCGGGATCCAGGCCCGAGGCCGGCTCGTCGAGCAGCAGCACCGCCGGGTCGTGGATGAGCGCCCGCGCAAGGCTGAGCCGTTGCTGCTGACCGCGGGACAGGACGCGGGCGGGCTGCCGACCGAACTCGGTGAGGTTCACGGAGACCAGGAGTTCCTCCGCCCGCCGGGCAGAGTCGGCCGCGCTCATCCCGTAGAGCGCCCCGAGCGTCTTCAGCACCTCGAGCGAGGTGAGCGAATCCCAGACGCCGAGGGTGTCCGGCATCCAGCCGACGCGGCTCCGCACCTCGGCCGGGTGGCTGACGGGATCGAATCCTGCCACCCGGACCGTGCCGAGATCGGGAGCCAGGAGGCTCGCGAGGATCAGCATCAGTGTGGTCTTGCCGGAACCGTTGGGACCGATCAGTGCGGTCACTTCTCCGGGCGGAGCTTCGAAATCGATGTCGCGGATCGCCTGCACGGTGCCGAAACGCCGCGCAACCCCCTCGACAACTATTCCCCCATAGTCGTTGGTCATGGTATGAGGGTATGCGACGGAACTCCGTCTGCACCGGTGCGGGTCCCTACTTATTCGGACCCAGACTTTGGGAGCGCAAAGAGGGCGCCGCTACACTTGCACCGGCGCCGGGCCCACGCCCGCCGCCCGCCGAGGCGCCGATGCTGCCGCCCCTTTCGCAACCATCCGTGCGGCCGGGTCCACCGCCGTCGTCCGCCCTTCACCAGTGAGCGAGTGCATGAGCCTCATAGTCCAGAAATTCGGCGGGTCCTCGGTCGCCGACGCCGAGGGCATCAAGCGGGTGGCCCGGCGTGTCGTCGACACCCAGTCCGCAGGCCATCAGGTGGTGGTCGTCGTCTCCGCGATGGGCGACAGCACGGACGAGTTGCTGGACCTCGCCGGCCAGGTGAGTCCCGCGGCGTCCGACGCGCGCGAGATGGACATGCTCCTCAGTGCCGGCGAGCGCATCTCGATGGCCCTGCTCGCGATGGCCATCCACGGCATCGGAGCGTCCGCCCAGTCCTTCACCGGCAGCCAGGCCGGCATGATCACCGACGCCATCCACGGCAAGGCCCGCATCATCGACGTCTCCCCGCACCGCATCCGGACGGCCATCGAGAAGGGCGACGTCGCGATCGTGGCCGGGTTCCAGGGCATGAGCCGGGACAGCAACGACATCACGACGCTCGGCCGCGGCGGGTCGGACACCACCGCCGTCGCCCTCGCGGCAGCGCTCGACGCCGACGTCTGCGAGATCTACACCGACGTCGACGGCGTCTACACGGCGGATCCGCGCGTGGTCCCGTCCGCGCAGAAGATCGACACCATCTCCAGCGAGGAGATGCTGGAGATGGCCGCGTCCGGCGCGAAGATCCTGCACCTGCGCTGTGTCGAGTACGCACGGCGTTTCGGGGTACCCCTCCACGTCCGCTCATCGTTCAGCCACAACGAAGGCACCTGGGTGCTGCCCAGTCCCGACGACCAGATCAAGATTCAAGAGGGAGAACCCTTGGAACAGCCCATCATCTCCGGCGTTGCACACGACCGCTCCGAGGCGAAGGTCACGGTGGTCGGGGTGCCCGACATCCCCGGCAAGGCCGCGGAGATCTTCGGCATCGTCGCGGGTGCCAACACGAACATCGACATGATCGTGCAGAACGTCTCGACGCACGGCTCCGGCCGCACCGACATATCCTTCACGCTGCCCATCGTCGACGGCGCGGATGCGCTCGCCGCCCTGGGCGCGGCCCAGGACCGCGTGGGCTTCGAGACGGTCGAGTACGACGAGAAGATCGGCAAGCTCTCCCTGATCGGTGCGGGCATGCGCTCCAATCCGGGCGTCTCCTACCGTTTCTTCCGGGCCCTGTCCGACGCCGGCGTGAACATCGACATGATCTCCACCTCGGAGATCCGCATCTCCGTCGTCACCGGCGCCGAGTTGCTCGACACCGCGGTCCGGGCCGTCCACGCGGCCTTCGAGCTCGACGGCGACACCACCGCCACGGTCTACGCCGGCAGCGGGCGCTGACCTCCCGGATCCACCTGCAGCGCGATCGGCCCGGCGGAGCAGAGGCTGCGGAAGTGACGGCTGTCGGGCGGGCGTCCGACGCCGCCCCTCCCATCGATGACCTCCGCAGGGTGGGCAGGAGCGGACATTCCCGCGGATGGGGCCCGGTCGGTGGGAGGGAAGCCCGCCCCGATCGGGGCGGGGCGCGAAGAAGGCCGGCGGATCAGGATCCGCCGGCCTTCTACGTGTCGTCGATCAGTCAGGCATGGCCTACTTGTTGCCCGTGGGAGTGATCGCCTCGCGGGGACCGGTCACGAGCTTGTCCGCAGGACTGACGGAGGGGAGCTCGGCCGCCGGTGCGACCGCGACCTCGCCCGCTCCGCCGACCGCGACGCTCACATACGTGATGGCCGAGGATCCTGCGTAGCTGACGCGGCCCACGTAGGAGCCGGCGGTGAGGCCGGTCCAGTTGAGGGTCACGGCGCCCGTGGTGCCGTTCGCCAGGGCGAGCGGGTTCGGGGTGAGGGTCGCGTTGTCCTCGTTCGCGCCGAGGGCCACACCTTCGATGGTGCCGGAGGTGGCCCTGTTGTCGACGCTCGAGTACAGGTTCGCGATGATGCGGTAGGTGCCGGGAGCCGGATCCTCGAGGACGAACGTCTCACTGGCGTCGGAGGTCGCGACCTGCTCGACCGTCCCGGCGGGCGTGATCAGGAACATGTCGAAGTCAGCCGTGGGATCGTCCGAGCGCACCGAGAACCTCGCGGCCGTCGCGCCTTCGGGGACGACGACGTCCTTCACGGCGTTGCTCGCGTTGTTCGCGTTGGCGGAGCCACCGGGCACGAGCTCGATGTCCGCGGTCTCCGCCTTCGAGAGGCCCTCGAGCGTCATCTGGATGGGGGTGTTGGTCCCCGAGATGACGTCGTAGCTGCCGGACCCGTCAGGGCCCGCCGAGGTGAACGCGGCGTCAGCGGGAGCGTTCAGGGCCTGGGGGCGGACCGCCACCGGGGAGGTGACCTTCTTGCCCTGGCCGGACCAGGTGAGCGAACCGGCGGCGAAGGACCCGAAGGGCGCGCTCTGGTTCTCGAAGGAGACCTTGAACGTCCGGGTCTCGCCCGCCGCGCTGAAGTTGAGGATCGACGGCGTGACCGTGACCTTCACTCCGGGCACGTTGGACGTGGCGCGGTAGATGCCGGGCGTGACCGCGGTGACCGTTCGGGTCACTTCGGTGCGGCCGGTGAGGTTGCCGAGCGCGAAGGACGGCACGTTGGTGTCCTTCGCGGCGACGGGCTCGATGCCGTCGATACCGAGCGCGACGCCGGTTCCCTCGATGAAGCTGAGGTAGTCGTCCTCGTTCTGGTCGTAGACCAGGCCCGGGCTGAGGACGGTGGCCGGGTTGATGTGGCCGGCGCCCACGGCGAGGACGTCGGTCTCGACGCCGCCGGTGGCGGTCTTCAGCGGGTAGGCGGTGGTCATCATGGCCGACTTGACGGCTGCGGGCGACCACGTGGGGTTCTTGCCGAGCACGAGTGCTCCGAGACCCGCCACGTGGGGCGATGCCATCGAGGTGCCGGACAGGAAACCGAACTGTGCGCCATTGGAACCGACGGTGGAGACGCCCGCGAGGACGGCGACACCGGGAGCCGTGATGTCCGGCTTCAGCAGGTCGGAATCGGTGGCGAGCAGCGGACCGCGCGAGGAGAATCCTGCGATCTGCGGGGTGGGAGGCAGGGGCTTGCCCGTGGTGTCCGTGGCCTTCAGTGCGACGGTGATGGCCGGGTTGGCGGCGACCTTCGCCTTGAGCTCGAGCGCCTCGGGGGCGTTCACGTGCACGGTGGGGATGGCGTGCTGGTCCGTGTCCGTGGAGGAATCGACCAGGTTCACGAGGATCATGCCCACGCCGCCGCCGCGTGCAACCTCTGCACTCTTGGCGGTGCGGTCGACGACGCCGCGGTCACAGACCACGATCTTGCCGGCGACCTTCGCGGGATCCAGGGTGTTGGGGCCGCACAGGTTCGGGTTGGCGGCACCGGCTGCTGCTGCGTTCACGGCCAGCACGACGGGGCTCGCCGCAACGCCGTTGCGCATGATCGACGCGCCACGGTACTTGGTGCCGTCGGAGAACTCGGCGGTGCCCTGCAGTTCGTAGTTGAACGTGCTGGCGGCGACCGTCGTCATCCACGGAGCACCGTGGTTGACGGTGCTGGCGGTGGGGCCGGAGTTGCCCGCCGAGGCGGCCACGAAGATCCCGGCCGAGGTGGCCGAGAGGAAGGCCAGGGACACGGGGTCCGTCGTCGTCGTCGCGCTGCCGGAGATCGAGTAGTTGAGGACGTCGACGCCGTCGAGGATCGCCTTGTTGATCGCATCGATGGCGGCCGAGGAGTAGCAACCGCCGGTCTCGGGATCGTTGTCCTCCCAGCAGGTCTTGTAGACGGAGATCTTGGCGGCGGGGGCGACGCCGGAGGAGACGCCGAAGTCGCGGCCGTCCACCCGCTGGGTCACACCGGCGTTGCCGGCGGCGGTGCTCGCGGTGTGCGTACCGTGGTTGTCGATGTCGACCGGGGAGATGACTTCCTGGGGTGCACGGTCCGCTTCGCCGACACTGTCGAGGAAGGTGTCGGCGAAGTACTGGGCGGAGAGGACCTTCGAGTTGCAGAGGCTGCCGTCGAAGTCCTCGCCGACCTGGCATTCACCGATGAAGGTGCTGCCGTCGGTCTTCAGCATCGCGATCTTGCCTGCGGCGTTCAGGTAGGGCTGGCCCACCTTGGGCTTCGAGTTGCCCTTGAGCGGCTTGACCGGGGATCCGGCGAAGAAGGGGTTGTCGGGGGCGTAGCCGGTGTCGATCACGCCGACCACCGTGCCCTTGCCGGCATTCTTCTCTCCGCCGAACTGGGTCTTCCAGGACCCCTTGTTGCCGTTGAGGCCGAGGAAGTCGATGCTCGAGTAGTCGGGTGCGTTCTCGACGTCCGGAGCGACGAACAGGACGTCGTCGCTCTTGGCGAGCTCCACGGCCTGGTCGGTGCTGAGGTCGGCGGCGAAGCCGTTGATCGCAGCGGTGTAGGTGCGCTTGATCTCGACGTCGCCCTCTGCGGCGACCTCCTGCTGCTTGGTCTCGAGGAACTCCGAGTACTGCTGGACGTTCCCGGCGGTGGCGTCCAGCTTGGCGCCTTCCTCGGGCTTGGTCGGGGCGATTCCCTCGACGCCGCCCTCGTACGTGGCCACCGGCTTGTCGGCGAGTACGACGATGTACTTGCCGTCCGGGTACTGCGCGGGGTCGAGCTGCTTGGCGGGTGCCTTCTGGGGTAAGACCGTGGTGGCGGGCAGGGGCGCTGCGAAGGCAGCAGGCGCCACGGCCGTCGACGTCACCAGTAGCGGCAGACCCAGAACGATAGCCGTGGCAGTGCGCAGGGTGCTGCGCCCCTGCCCGGCTTTTCTCCGTTGTGTCATAGGAAGGTAGTGCCTCTCGTAAAAGTGCGGGCCGGCCACAGCCGTTCCCCCGGTGCCGCGGTCTCCTGGATAGGACCCCCGACCTGTGATGATGCTCACAGACGCCACGGCGTGCACAAACTTACCCGAGGCAACACACGCTTGCCACCGCATCGGGGCCGCGTCACGCAGAATTTACACAGGGTATTTACCAATTCAAGTCGGGGTGATAATAGGTCAATGCGTGCCGACCTCCTGACCCGCCGTACAGAAGCGGACTGGCAGGACCAGGCGCACCGTCACCACGAGCGGGTGTCCCGATTCTCCGACCCCTACCTCGAGCGCCGGTCGCGTGGGGCCAAGCACCCCGTGGAGGACTTCCTCTTCACCTACTACAACCAGAAGCCCGGCCGGCTGCTGCGGTGGCACCCGGGTGCGGGCGTGCTCCTCGAAGGCCCGGCGGCCCGGGAGCGGGCGGACTGGAAGTACTACGTCGTCGAGGGTGACGGCGTCCGCGTGGACGCCCGCCGGTTCGCTGAGGAGCGGCGTGAGGCGATCGACTTCGCCCGCCACATCCTCGCCAGGACCGCCGCGCGCCCCGCGCAGTTCGGCTGCTTCGGCCTCCACGAGTGGGCCATGGCGTACCGCTCCGCTGTCAACGGCATCCGCCACGAGTACCTCCACCTCAGGCTCGGCGCCGCGGGCACGGACGACGTCGTCGAGGCCGCCCGCATCCGCTGCACGCACTTCGACGCCTTCCGCTTCTACACGCCGGAAGCCGTCCCGCTGAACGAACTCACGCCCACGCGTGAGACGCAGCGCGACCTGGAGCAGCCCGGGTGCCTGCACGCCAACATGGACCTGTACAAGTGGGCGTACAAGCTCACGCCGCTGCTGCCCAGCGGGATCGTCATGGACTGCTTCGAACTGTCCTGGCGCATCCGCACCATGGACATGCGTGCGTCCCCCTATGACCTCGCCGAGTGGGGGTACGAGCCCATCGAGATCGAGTCGGCGCAGGGCAAGGCCGAGTACGTCCGGCTGCAGCGGGGCTTCGCCGAGGAGTCGCAGATCCTCCGCGTCCGCCTCCTGGAGCACCTCGAGCGCGCGCTCGTTGACACCTGAACCGTCCGGGCACGACGGCGGGACGTGCCGCCGTCGTCCTTCGTTGTCCTTCGACCAGCGGTTACGCTGGTGAGCCAGCCGAGGGGGACGCCATGAACATGATCGGTCCGACGACCGCACCGCACGGACCGCGCCGAAGGATCGTGGCGCTCGTTCCGCCCCTCGTCGCGTTGTCCCTCGCCCTGACGGCATGCAGCCAGGGCGGTCCGGCCGCAGAACCGACCCAGCAGGAGACCACCGTGCAGTCAGCCACTCCCCAGCCCTCGCCGTCGTCCGGAGCGCCGGAGCCGACGCCCGCGCCGTCCGCCCCCGCCACGGGTCCGACGACTCCGCCCACCCGTCCGGCGACGGCGCCAGCCACCACGGCCTGGGGCACCAACGCCAGGCTCACCATCTCCTTCAAGCAGGACGCAGCGGCCGAACCCGTGCAGTACGTACTCGAGTGCGTCGACGGCACCCCCGGGCCGGCGTCGACCCTGCCCGATGCGGAGGCAGCCTGCTCACGCCTGGGAGAACTCGGCGCGCAGTTCTTCACCGCCCGCCCGAACAAGGACGTCATCTGCACCCAGCAGTACGGCGGCCCGCAGACCGCGAGCATCACCGGCGACATCGACGGGACCTCCGTGGTCGCGGCGTTCGCGCTGACGGACGGCTGCGAGATCTCGCGCTGGGACCGGGTGAAGGACATCCTGGGCACGCCCGGCGCGCAGTAGCGGCGCTGCGTCATCGCGCGGCGGTGCGCGCACCGGCGGCCCAGGGCGCCCTCCGGTTCCCGGTAGACTTGTCGGGCAAGCTCGCGGAGCGCCGGTGTCATCCCGGACAGTCCTCAGGACGGTCCCTCGGACACGGCGTGAGACGGCACTTCCGGGCTCCTGCATTCAATGCTGGAACCCCCAGCACTTGCCGCTCACGCACAGGAGTTGCCGGATGCCCCGGATCGTTGTCGACGTCATGCCCAAGCCCGAGATCCTCGACCCGCAGGGTAAGGCGATCGCGGGAGCCCTTCCCCGTATCGGCCTCACCGGCTTCGCCGGCGTCCGCCAGGGCAAGCGCTTCGAACTGACCGTCGACGGCGAGGTGACAGAAGAGATCCTCGAGCAGGCGCGCCACGCCGCGACGACGCTGCTGTCCAATCCGGTCATCGAGGATGTCACCCGCGTGGAGGTCATCGAGGAGAACGGCCAGTGACCGCCGCAGGCCTCGAGACGCCCCTCATCGGCGGGCCGCAGCCCGTCGCCTCGACCAATGGTGACAGCCCGCTGAACGGCGTGACCGTCGGTGTGGTCACCTTCCCGGGCTCGCTCGACGACCGCGACGCCGTCCGGGCCGTCCGCCTCGCGGGCGGCAGCGCCATCCACCTCTGGCACGGCGACCACGACCTCCGGAACGTGGACGCCGTCATCATCCCCGGTGGTTTCTCCTACGGCGACTACCTCCGCGCCGGCGCGATCTCCCGCTTCGCCCCGCTGATGGAGCAGATCACCTCTGCTGCCTCCGGCGGCGCCGACGCCCTGCCCGTGCTCGGCATCTGCAACGGATTCCAGGTCCTCACCGAGGCGCACCTGCTGCCCGGTTCCATGATCAAGAACAACCACCTCCACTTCATCTGCCGGGACCAGCGACTGCGCGTCGAGAACGCCGGTACCTTCTGGACCTCCGACTACGGCCAGGGTGAGGAGATCGTCATCCCGCTGAAGAACCAGGACGGGCAGTTCGTGGCCGACAACCGCACGCTCGACGAGCTCGAGGGCGAGGGCCGCGTGGTGTTCCGGTACGTCGACGGCAATCCGAACGGCTCGCGCCGCGACATCGCCGGCATCTCGAACGCGGCAGGCAACGTCGTCGGCCTCATGCCGCACCCCGAGCACGCCGTCGAGGCGGGCTTCGGCCCCGACTCCTCCGCACGCGGCGAGGTCGGCGTCCGCGGGGGCACCGACGGGCTGGGCATCTTCACCTCGGTACTCAAGAAACTGGTGGGCTAAGTGACTGCAGAGACGTCCCGTAGATTCAACATCGACACCGTCGCGAACGCCGAGGCCACGCCCGGCCAGGCGCTCCCGTGGGCCGAGCTCGGCCTGAAGGAGAACGAGTACCAGCGGGTCGAGGAGATCCTCGGCCGCCGTCCCACCGGCGCCGAACTCGCCATGTACTCGGTGATGTGGAGCGAGCACTGCTCCTACAAGTCCTCCAAGGTGCACCTGCGGCAGTTCGGGGAGAAGGTCACCGACGCCATGAAGGAGCACCTCCTCGTGGGCATCGGCGAGAACGCCGGCGTGGTCGATATCGGTGACGGCTGGGCCGTGACGTTCAAGGTGGAGAGCCACAACCACCCCTCCTTCGTGGAGCCCTACCAGGGTGCGGCCACCGGGGTCGGCGGGATCGTCCGCGACATCATCTCGATGGGCGCCCGCCCGGTCGCCGTCATGGATCCGCTGCGCTTCGGCGCGATCGACCACCCGGACACCGCGCGCCTCGTCCACGGGATCGTCGCGGGCATCGGCGGCTACGGCAACTCCCTCGGCCTGCCGAACATCGGCGGCGAAGTGGTCTTCGACTCCGTCTACCAGGGCAACCCGCTGGTCAACGCCCTTGCCGTCGGCGTCCTGCGGCACGAAGACATCCGCCTCGCCAACGCCTCCGGCGCCGGCAACAGGGTGGTCCTCTTCGGCGCCCGCACCGGCGGCGACGGGATCGGTGGCGCCTCCGTGCTCGCGTCGGAGTCCTTCGACTCCTCGAAGCCGTCCAAGCGCCCGGCCGTGCAGGTGGGCGATCCGTTCGCCGAGAAGGTGCTGATCGAGTGCTGCCTCGAGCTGTTCAAGGCCTCCGTGGTCGAGGGCATCCAGGACCTCGGCGCCGCGGGGATCTCCTGCGCGACGTCCGAGCTGGCCTCCAACGGCGACGGCGGCATGCATGTCGAGCTCACCAACGTGCTGCTGCGTGACCCCTCCCTGACCCCCGGCGAGATCCTCATGTCGGAGTCGCAGGAGCGCATGATGGCCGTCGTCACGCCCGGGAACGTCGCGGACTTCGAGGCCATCATGGACAAGTGGGCCGTCGAGTACTCCTGGCTCGGCGAGGTCACCGACACGGGCCGCCTCATCATCGAGTGGGACGGCGAGAAGATCGTCGACGTCGATCCCCGCACCGTGGCCCACGAGGGCCCCGTCTACGAGCGGCCCTACCACCGCCCCGAGTGGCTCGACGGCGTCCAGGCGAACGGCTTCGCCGCCGAGCGGCCCACGGACCTCCGCGCGGCCGTCCTCGAACTCATGGCATCACCGAACATGTGCTCGAAGGACTGGGTGACCGACCAGTACGACCGCTACGTGCAGGGCAACACGGCTCTCGCCATGCCCGACGACGCGGGCGTGGTCCGGGTCGACGAGGAGACCGGCCTGGGCGTCGCGATCTCCACGGACGCCAACGGACGCTACTCCTACCTCAACCCCTACGAGGGAGCGCGCCTGGCCCTCGCGGAGGCGTACCGCAACGTGGCGACGTCGGGCGCCGAGCCTCTCGCCGTCACCGACTGCCTGAACTTCGGGTCCCCCGAGGACCCCGAGGTCATGTGGCAGTTCGCCGAGACGGTCCGCGGCCTCGCCGACGCCTGCCAGGAACTCGGCGTCCCGGTGACCGGCGGGAACGTCTCGCTGTACAACCAGACCGGCGGCATCGCCATCCACCCCACCCCGGTGGTGGGCGTGCTCGGCGTGTTCGACGACGTCGCCCGCCGCACGCCCTCCGGCTGGCGTGAGGACGGCCAGGCCGTCTACCTGCTGGGGACGACGGCGGATGAGCTCGACGGCTCCGAGTGGGCCAACCTGCGCGGGCACCTCGGCGGCCAGCCGCCGGTCCTGGACCTCGCGGCGGAGAAGACCCTCGCGGCGATCCTCGTGAACTGCTCGCGCGACGGCATGATCGACGGCGCCCACGACCTCTCCGAGGGCGGGCTCGCGGCAGGACTGAGCGAGATGGCGCTGCGCTTCGGCGTCGGTGCGCGGATCGGCCTCGACGAACTGTGCGAGCGCGACGGGATCGACGCCTTCACGGCACTGTTCAGCGAGAGCCAAGCACGCGCGGTCGTCGCGGTCCCCCGCTCGGAGGAGGTCCGCTTCAACGACATGTGCACGGCGCGGAACTTCCCGACCATCCGGATCGGCGTGGTGGACACCGAGAATCAGGCGCTCGACGTGCAGGGCTACTTCAACCTGCCGATCGACCAGCTCCGCGAGGCGCACGAGGGCACACTGCCGAAGTACTTCGGCTAGGGTCCCGGCCGGCGGGGAGTCCCGCCGGCCGCCCCGGAGGTGGCCGGCCGAGCCGGACGACGACCGGTGCGGGAGCCGTCGAAGGCGTCGAAGGAGTGGAGATGGCTGTCGGCGTAACCGGCGCGTAACGCGAGCGCGGCGCTCCTGAAACGCGGCCCTGCTGGGATGACAGGACTGCTCGGAGCGCTCCCACAGCGTCGTTCCGGGCCGGATCCATCACTCCGACAGAGGACACCAGAATGCCCTTCACGATCCCCTCCGCACGGCCCCGTACCCGGCGCGTCACCGCAGGCCTCGCCACCGGGCTGCTCGCCGCCGCCGTCGTCGCGGGACCCGGTCCGGCGGTCGCCGCGCCGAAGCCGCTTCCCCTCGACCTCAGCACCGCCGGTGTCGCCGAGGTGCAGGCAGGACTCGCGGCGCGCAGCTTCACGTCCGAGACGCTGACCCAGGCCTACCTCGACCGGATCCAGGCCCTCAGCATCGACGGCCCGCACCTCAACTCCGTGCGGTCGATCAACCCCTCCGCCCTGGCGGAAGCCAAGGCCCTCGACCAGGAGCGCAAGAAGGGCACCGTGCGCGGCCCCCTGCACGGGGTGCCCGTCCTCGTGAAGGACAACATCGACGTCGCCGGCATGCCGACCACCGCGGGATCGGTCGCCCTCGCGAACTCCTATCCGGCTGCGGACGCCCCGCTGGTCACGGAACTGAGGAAGGCCGGTGCCATCATCATCGGCAAGACGAACCTCACCGAGTTCGCGAACTTCATGACCAGCGGGATGCCCGCCGGGTACAGCTCCCTCGGCGGCCAGGTCCTCAACCCCTACGACGTGAGCCAGACGCCGAGCGGCTCGAGCGCCGGATCGGGCTCGGCAGGCGCCACCGGCCTGGCCACCCTGACCATCGGCACGGAGACCTCCGGCTCGATCCTCAGTCCCGCTCGCGCCAATTCGCTGGTCGGCGTCAAACCGACCGTCGGCATCGCCAGCAGGACCGGCATCATCCCGATCTCGGGGACGCAGGACACCGCGGGACCCATGACCAGGTCCGTGTACGACGCCGCGGCCCTCCTGACGGCCATGACCAGCATCGATCCCGAGGACCCCGCGACGGCGGCGAACCCGAGCGACGACGTCGACTTCACGGGGGCCCTCAGCGACACCGCGCTCGAGGGTCGGCGGCTCGGTTACGTCGCGAGCACCACCGACCCCGTCTACACCGCTGCGCTGGACCAGCTCCGGGCGCAGGGTGCCACCCTGGTACCCGTGACGGTCGGCGGCAGCGCGGCACCCAGCATCCTCACCCTGGAGTTCGAACGTGACCTGAACGCCTACCTGGCGCGCCTCCCCGAGGATGCTCCGATGGACACGCTGAGCGACATCATCGCGTACAACACCGCGAATGCTCCGGCGGCGCTGAAGTTCGGGCGGACGCTGCTCACCGCCTCCGAGGCCGTGGACCTGGACGACCCGGTGCAGGAGGCGCAGTACGTCGCGGCGAGGGACACAGGACTGGCAGAGAGCCGCGCGGCCATCGACACGGTCCTCACCACGAACGACCTCGACGCGATCGTCTCCAACTCGGCGACCGTGGGGGTCGGCGCGCGGGCCGGCTACCCGTCGGTGATCGTGCCGTCCGGCTACACCGAGGCCAACCGGCGCCCCTCCGGCGTCGTCTTCCTCGGGACCGCATGGAGCGAGGAGGACCTGCTGGGCTTCGCCTACGACTTCGAGCAGGCCGTCAAGGCCTGGCAGTCGCCCCAGAACCTCAACCCGTCGTTGTTCCGGTGCACCTCGGTGGTTCCGGTGACAGAGTGGGACGCCTCGTGCACGACGACAGCGGTCAAGCCGGGCAAGGGCAGGAAGTAGGCACGCACCGGGTGAGCACAGGAGGCCCCCACCCTTCGCGGGTGGGGGCCTCCTCCGTGCCGGGGAGAATCCTGTCAGGCAGCTTTCGGCATGGCCGTGACCACGACGTTCTTGCCCCAGGGGTCCTCGGTGTAGCAGCTGATGAGCACCACCCGATTGGGCACGATGTTCCAGATCTCGCTGTCCTTCAGGGTGTCCTTGTCGTGGGTGATGACCGAGTCCACCACGTAGGTCATGCTGCCTGTCTGCGTGGCGAGCGTGAACTCCTGGCCCACGAGCGACTCGTCGCTGAGCCGGTTGAAGGGTGCGTCCTTGCCGTCCCAGCTGTGGCCGGCGATGTACGTGGTGTTGACCGATCCGGCACCCGGGACACCGTATGAGCTGATCCAGTAGGCGTCGGTCGTCAGCGGCGGCACGAGGCTCTGGGACGAGAGGTCCTCCTCGCTCGGGGTGAGCGGGAGAACGGCCATGTCGATCGCGGCTGCAGGGAAGGACAGGCCGGTAGGCTGGGCGGCCGCCGGTCCAGGATCGACGGCAGGAGGTGACGTCTCGACGGGGGCCGGCGCGGGAACGATGGCCGATGGCGCTGCCGATGCCGATGCCGAGAGGGAAGGAGCGGCCGTGGACGACGCCGCTGCGGTCGGGGCTCCGGCGGATTCCGGGGGCATGACCGAGACGGCGATCGCCAGGCCGGCAGCCGCGACGAGCGGCAGGGCGAGCCAGCGCTTCCCGAACGTCCGCCTGGCGGGTTCCGGTGCGGGGGCGCCGGGCTCGTCACCGGGGGCTACGTCGGGACTGCGGTGCTGGACCATGTGCTGCGCTGTCCTGGGGTTGGAAGAGGGAGGGTGCACTGTCCCGGTGCGGGAGGCGCGGTCGGAAGACCGCGACCCGCACCGGGACAGCCAGTGTACTAGCGCTGTGCGCGCTCCAGACGACGCATGCGGGCCGCGGTCGCCACGGGAACCGCGACACCGACCGCCAGCAGTGCCGCGATGAGTGCGACAGCCGGGCTGTTGTCCTCGGTGGTGACGGCGGTCTGCACGTTGAGGCCCTTGTTGGTGCCGGTAGGACCCTTGACGCCGGGAGCCGGGGTGGTGGGCGCGGACACGCCGACCGGGGCGACCGGGGCGACCGGGGTGACGCCGATGGCACCGGCATCACAGGCAGCGAGGAACGCCTTGAACAGTTCGACGAGCTCCGCCGCAACGGCCGGATCGCTGCTCAGCTGAAGCGCGAGGCGCTCGGCTTCGGCGCTGGCTTCTTCGAGGTTCGCCTCCGCGGCGAGCAACGACGAGTCGTTCAGCGCGGCGTCCGCTGCAGCAGCAGCGACGATCGCGGCCTCGACGGCGGCGGTCTCCGCAATTGCTGCCGCGTCGAGCGCGACGCCGGCTTCGGCAAGAGCGGTGCCGGTCGTGACGACTGCGCTATCAGCGTCGACGACTGCAGCGTCAGCAGTGACGAGCGCGGCCTCGGCGGTTTCGAGGTCGGCGCGGGCAGCGATGACCGCGGGGTCCGTCGCCACATCCGGGTAGGCCACCGGATCGGATGCGTCGATCGCAACACCGACAGCAGTCACTGCGGCATCGACATCGGCCTGGGCGTCGCCGGCGGCCACGAGTGCGGCGGCGGCGGCAGCCGAAGCAGCGTCTGCGGCGATCTGCGCTTCCGAGACGGCGACCTGTGCGAGCTCGACGGCGACCTGTGCGTCCTCGGCAGCGATGTTCGTCGTCTCGGCATCCGCGAGCAGGGCGTCGATGTTGAGGGACTGGGCGATGGCTTCGTACTCCGCCGCCGTGGTCACGACGGCGGCCGTCGCGGCTTCGAACTGGTTGACGAAGGTGACGTCGATCCCGGCGAGGCCGAGAGCAGCGTTGAACTGCGTGGACGCCTGCAGGCAGGCGGCATCACCGGGTGCGGCTGCTGCCATCGGAGCGCCGAGGAACAGTCCACCGGCGAGAAGGGTGGCCGTCGATCCGGCAGCAACCCATTTTTTTGCAACGATCATGTGTGCGCGTCTCCTGAAAACACGTAGATTCCCCCGGGCCATTCCCGACGGCGCAGCCTGCGGCGCCACAAGCAGGCGGCGTCCTCCGGGGAGGGCGCCGCCTGCAGAAAACCGTGGTCCGCCGATCGGGTGGTCCTGCCCCAAGCCCAGAGGTTCCTGAGGATGGGCTGGGCGATCGCTGTACTTTTCAACCTAGGCGTGATCGGTGCCGTGGGCAATGGACCGGGTGGTCCTGGATGTAACGGTTTGGCATCGGGCGTAACGTCGGCCGATTCCGTTGCAGCGCGGCACGCCGGAGGGACAGGGGTACCGCCCTCCGGCGCCTCCCGTCGCGCCACCGGTGTCAGCCGAAGTGCGCCTTCGCGATCAGTCCGTGGACGCCGACGGTGCGGTCGACCACCTGCGAGATGGCGAAGTCCGCCGCGGCGGACAGGTACGCGTAGGCGATGGCCCGGTCCATGCCGCGATCGTGCTCGAGGAAGTCCAGGGCATTCACGACGGCGCGGCGCATCGCGACGTCCAGGTCGCTCGACACTCCTCCGCCGGCGAGACCGTCCGGATCGGACAGGCCGATCGGGATCCACGCGTCCTTGGTCTCCGCGAAGGGATAGGAGTAGGCGACGGACGGCGCATCGCCCGAGCCCGGCTTGCAGACCGTCAGGCGGAAGGTCCCGCGGAGGGACCCTTCCATCGCAGTGAGGGCCACCTCGCCGTCGCCCATGCCCATGTGCGGATCCCCGACGTAGAAGAGTCCGCCCGGGGCCCGCACCGGAAGGTAGAAGGTGGAGCCTGCACCGAGGTGCCGGATGTCGATGTTCCCCCCGCCGAGGGTGGGGGGAACCGAATTCGCCTCGGGGGCCGTCAGTCCCTCGGCCTCGGCGAAGGCGACGCCCATCATCCCCATGAAGGGCCGCAGGGGGAACCGGACCTCCATGTCCCCGCTCGTCATCACACCCTTGCCCTTCTCGATCCTGGTGAACACCGAGACGTTCCCGTAGTCGGTCGGCACACCCGATGCGCGGTTGTCGGTCGCCACCGGTGGCATGACCTCGTCGAGGGTGATGCCGGCGGGTGCGGCGGGGCCCGGGAGTGATGCCAGGCCGCCCTTGCCGTGCCTGCTGGAGACCACGCCGTACGGGACGCGTGGCACCACGTCCAGGGTCTCGATCTTCAGCACGTCCCCCGGTTCGGCACCTTCGACGGCGATCGGACCCGTCACGATGTGCGGCCCGTCCACGTCGAACCGCCGCTGGGTCCGCCGGTAGCCCGCCGCGATCTCGACGGCGTCCGTCAGCACGGAGGATCTGTCCACGCCCAGCGACCCGAAGTACTCCAGCGGATCACGCCCTTGGTCCTCGAGGATCCCCTCGTGCGAGAGCGCGTCGATGGTCACGGTCCTCCCGGACCGGATGGTCATCACCGGCGTGGCGTGCACCGTGGGCACGTACCCCCACAGCACCTCGTCCGGCGTGGACGAGAGGTAGCTGTCCCCCGTGATCCGCCCCCGTCCGGGCTGCAGGACGTCGGCGCCGGGCCCACCCTTGCCAGGCGGCTTCCCCGGGGCGTCAGGAGCCTTGGCAGGCACGACGACGCCGCCTCCGGGAGCGGTTGCGAGCGCGGAGGGTGCCCCCGCGACCGACGCCGCGGACAGGGTGCCGAGCGCCGCCACCACCCTCATGAATCTCCGCCTGCCCAATCCGTCGGCGAGTACCTCGGCCGCTTGCTGCCCCACTGCGTCATCCATACTGAACCTCTTCCGGGTCGTGGAGCTTCACAAGCTATGCGCCGGTGGTTACGTTCCCGTTTCGGGTCCGATTCGGCCAGAAGTCCTGCGCCCTCCGCCCGCTCGAAAGCCGATCAGGCCACGTACGCTCTGACGCATGGAACCCCTGCCGCTCCCGCCCCTGACCGCCGTGGCCGCCGTCGTCGCCGCGCTCGTCCACGTCCTGATCTTCGTCCTGGAGTCGGTCCGCTGGCGGCTGGAGCGGACGTGGCGCGTCTTCGGGATCGCGAGCCAGGAGGATGCGGAGACCACGCAGCCGCTCGCCTTCAACCAGGGCTTCTACAATCTGTTCCTCGCGGTCGGCGCGCTGGCCGGCGTCGTCCTCATGCTCCTCGGCGGAGTGACAGCCGCGGCGATCGGGCTCGGGTTCATCGTCCTGTCCACGGGCTCCATGCTCGCTGCGGCGCTCGTGCTGATCCTCGGCAACAGGAAGCTCGCCCGCCCGGCGGCGATCCAGGGCCTGCCTCCCCTGATCGCCCTGCTCGGGCTCCTCGTCCTGGTGTGATTGCGGCCCGGCCGCCGGACGGGTTGCCGGACAAGCCCGGGGCAGGTCCGGCCTAGCCGAGACGGGCCAGTGCCCGTGCCGCCGCGACGTAGCGCGAGAGGACGTAGCGCTGCGTCAGACGGGTGACCGGCGCGGCGAGCCGGAACAGGGGGCCGGCCGGGACACTGTAGGCGGAGCAGATGAACAGCAACCGGTTGTCCGCCGTCAGTTCGGCGTAGAAACCCTCCTCGCCCCGCACGGGGTGGCCCGGCAGCGTTCCGTACCCGAAGCCGCCCCGCTGGCCGGGTACCGCCCTGCCGGCGCCGTCGAGCTGGGGTGCCCTGGACCAGATCACGCGGCACGGCGCCTTGATGCGCGCTCGCCCGAGGCCGAATCCGGAGATGACGTGCGCCCCGGGCTCGGCCCGTTCGACGGGCGAATCCATGGTGAGCCCGGCACCCCGGTGCAGTTCCCACGCCAGGATGCCCTCGGTCAGCGCGATGAACGATGCGGACGGATCGTCGGTGGCGATCTCGCGGGACTCGACCATCACGGTGTACCCGGAGGGCCAGCCGCCCTCCAGCGAGTCGGGGAACGGCCGATCGGTCGCGCCGCGCTCCTCGTACGTGAACTGCTCCATGGCATCCTCTTCCGTCGGTGTGCGGTACCGTGCCGGCCGCCGCCCCGGACCCAACCTAGTGGACCACCGCGCCGGTCGCGGGCCGGACGGCCCGGGGGCGGACCACCCGCCGTGGCTCCCCATCCCGGGGAAGCAGTGGCAGGATGAGGTCCGGACCGGCGGGACTCATCCGAGACATCCCCCGCCGCGCCACCAGGAAGGCGGGACCACCATGGCATCAGGGACGACGTCGGGCAGGAGCGCGGGGGGCGGGAACGGTGACGCGATGGACCGGGCCTCGGACGCCGCGGAGGAAGCAGCCGACTCGAAGGGCTTCGAACTCGCGGCCCGCGCCGGCTACGTCGCTGCGGGGATCCTGCACGTCGTCATCGGCGTGATCGCGCTGGGACTCGCGGCGGGCGGATCGGGGAGCGCCGACCAGAGCGGAGCCATCGGCCAGCTCGCCGGCAGTCCCGGGGGCACCGCACTGCTGTGGTTCTGCTTCCTGGGCTGCATCGCGCTCGCCCTCTTCTTCCTGAGCGAGATCTTCTTCGGTGTCCGCGCGCTCAGCGGGAAGGAGAAGCTGACGGCCCGCGCGAAGAACGGTGGCCAGGCCGTGGTGTACGCGGTCATCGGTGCGACCTTCGGGCAGTTCGCGCTGGGCGGGTCGAGCGACAGCAGCAGCTCCAGCAGTTCACTCAGTGCGACCCTCATGGCGCAGCCGGCCGGCGTGGCACTCCTCTTCGCGGTCGGTGTCGGTGTCCTCGTCGTCGGCGGCTATTTCATCTACAGCGGGGCGACGCGCCGTTTCCGCAGGAAGCTCTCCGGCCTGCCCACCGGAGGGATCGGCACCGCGGTCACAGCGCTCGGCACCGTGGGCTATGTGGCGAAGGGTTTCGCGCTCGGGGTCCTCGGCGTGCTGATCCTCGTCGCCACGGTCACGAACAACCCGGAGCAGTCCACCGGGTTGGACGGCGCACTGAAGTCCCTGCGGGACCAGCCCTTCGGGACGTGGCTGCTCGGCGCCGTCGCACTCGGGCTCATGGCCTACGGCGTGTTCATGGTGGTGCGCTCGAAGTACCAGCGCATGTGAGTCAGGGGCGCTACAGCCCCAGGGCGGGGGCCTCCATGACGGGGCAGGTGTCCATGACGACCTCGAGCCCGGCGTCCGCGGCCCGACGGGCGGCGTCCTCGTCGATGACCCCCAGCTGCAGCCACACCGCACGCGCCCCCACGGCGATCGCCTGATCGACGACGGCGCCGACCCGGCTCGAGTTCACGAAGCAGTCGACGACATCGATGCTTCCCGGGACGTCCGCGAGGCGCGTGTAGCCCTTCTGCCCGTGGACGTCGTCGCCCTTGAGGCTCACCGGGACCACCTCCATCCCGAGCCTGTCCATCAGGAACCTCGACACCCCGACGGCGGCCCTCCGCGGATTGTTCGACAGCCCGACGACGGCCCACCGCCCGTGCTCGCCCAGGAGCCTGCCGATCACGGCTGGATCGTTCCAGTGTGCCATGTGCCTCTTTCCGATGCGTCGAGCCCGCGCGGGGATTGTTACAGCCTTTGTTACATGCCCTATTTTGCTCCTGCCGTGCAGCGGGCGTTTCATGGGAGTGACCATCCCGAGCGGCCGAGAGACCTGGATCAGTGAAGCCGCAGCAACCCTGGTCGTCGTGCATCCCCCGGACGCGCGGCGATAGCGAGGTCCGAGCCCTGGGAACCACCGCTCCGCGGTGGCGAAGGCCCGGTCCGTAGGGTGCTACCGCCAGGACCGATGGAGACACCATGACTGCAGTTCTGGCACCCGGCACCACCCGCACCACCTCCAAGCAGGCCCTCGGCGTGCACTTCTCCGGCCTGGGTCGGAGTTTCGGCGCCGCAGGCAGCCGCCGCGCGGTCCTTCGGGACGTGTCGGTGGAGGTGGAGCCGGGCGAGATCCTGGCCATCCTCGGCACGAGCGGCTGCGGCAAGTCCACGCTCCTGCGGGCAGCCGCGGGACTCGACGTGCCGGACAGCGGTGAGGTCCTGATCGACGGCACGCCCGTCTCCGGGATCGACGAACGCTGCGCCGTGGCCTTCCAGGAACCGCGCCTGCTGCCCTGGCACACGCTGCAGGCCAACGTGGCGATCGGACTGCCCAAGTCCTCGAGTGCCAGCGCGGGAAAGGCGAAGGTCCTCGAACTGCTGAAGCTCGTGGGCCTCGACGCCTTCGCGAAGCACCGTCCGCGGGAAGTCTCCGGCGGCATGGCGCAGCGCACCTCCCTGGCACGGGCCCTCGCCCGCAATCCCGGCGTCCTGCTGCTGGACGAACCGTTCGGGGCACTCGACGCGCTGACGCGCCTCCGGATGCAGGACCTCCTCCTCGACGTCCACAGCGCGCAGCCCACCACGGTGCTGCTCGTGACGCACGACGTCGACGAGGCCCTCCAGCTCGCGGACCGCATCCTGGTCCTCGGGCGCGACGACGACGGCCACGACGACGCACGCGAGGGCTCCACGATCACGGAGCTCGTCACCGTCCCGGGCGCCCGGCCACGGGACCGCAACTCCGCGGATCTCGGCGCGCTCCGCAGCTCGCTGCTCTCCCTGCTCGGCGTCACCGGGCACTAGCCCGCCCTCCGCCGCACTGCCCGCCGGGGACTTCCCGGGCGCCCTCGCTCCCTTTCCGCACCTCCCTTTCGATGAAGGACCACCATGAACCGCCGCGCCCTCCTGCCCACCCTCGCCCTCGCCTCCGCGCTCTCGCTCAGCCTGAGCGGGTGCCTCGCAGGTGAGAACGCCTCCGATACCGCCCCTGCCGCAGCGGACGGCGGCACGCAGGGCGGCACCCTGAACATCGACTTCGCCACGTACAACCCCCTGAGCCTCATCATCAAGGAGCAGGGCTGGCTCGAGGAGGAACTCGCCGACCAGGACATCACCGTCACCTGGGTGCAGTCCGCGGGCTCCAACAAGGCGAACGAGGCCCTGCGCGCCGGAGCGATCGACGTCGGCTCCACGGCGGGATCGGCAGCGCTCCTCGCCCGGTCCAACGGGTCCCCCATCAAGGCCATCGACATCTACTCGCAGCCCGAGTGGTCCGCCCTGGTGACGCTGCCGGACTCGGGCATCACGAGCGTGGAGGACCTGCGCGGCAGGTCCATCGCTGCGACCAGGGGTACCGACCCCTACTTCTTCCTCCTGCAGGCGCTCGAGGCGGCGGGCGTGGACCAGTCCGAGGTGACCATCGAGAACCTGCAGCACGCGGACGGCCGCGCGGCACTCGCGAGCGGCGCCGTCGACGCGTGGGCCGGCCTCGATCCGATCATGGCCGCGGCGGAGCAGGACGGCGCGCAGCTGTTCTTCCGCGACATCGACTTCAACAGCTACGGGTTCCTCAACGCGACGGAGGACTTCCTCGCGGAGAAGCCCGACGTCGCCCAGACCGTGGTGAACGCCTACGAGAAGGCGCGGGAGTGGGCCAAGGAGAACCCCGAGGAGACGGCAGCCATCCTCGCGGAGGTCGCTGCCATCGACCCGGCGGTCGCGAACTCCGTCATCATCGAGCGCACCAACCTCGACGTCGACCCGGCCCCGGGTGACGCGCAGCGCGCCGTGCTCGAGAAGATCGGCCCCGTGTTCGTCGAGACCGGCGACGTCCAGTCGCAGGAGCAGATCGACGAGGCCCTCGGGTCCCTCCTCGATCCCTCGCTGGTCGAGAAGGCCGATCCCGCCTCGATCGGCGCCGGCTCATGAGCTCCGAGGTGGGGCAGCGGGCCGTCCCGATCAGCCGGGCCGGGTTGGCGGCCATCGGCTCTCCCGTCACAGCCGAGGACGCCGTCGGCCGGGGCGATGTCCCGGCAGGGTCCGGCAGCGGTGCCCGGCGCAGCACGGGACGCCGCATCGGCATCATCCTCCTCGGCCTGATTGTCCCCGCCCTCCTGCTGCTCGGCTGGCACCTCAGCACGGCGTCGGGCTTCTTCAAGCCGTCGCAGCTGCCCTCCCCCGCCTCGGTCCTCGCGGCCGCCGTCGACCTCGTGGACCGCGGCCAGCTCGCCACGCACATCCTCATCTCCACCCAGCGCGTGGTCCTCGGCTTCCTGATCGGGTCCGTGCTCGGCGTGGTGGCTGGCGCGGTCCTCGGCCTCTCCCGCGTCGCGGACATCCTGCTCACCCCGACGGTCGGCGCCCTGCGCGCCGTCCCGTCGCTGGCCTGGGTGCCGCTCCTGGTCCTGTGGATCGGCATCAACGAGGACTCGAAGGTCACCCTGATCACCATCGGCGCCTTCTTCCCCGTCTTCACGACGCTCTACCTCGGACTGCGCCACGTGGACCGGAACCTCGTCGAGGCGGCCCGGGCCTTCGGGGTCAACGGCCTGCGCCTGCTGACCACGGTGCAGCTCCCCGCCGTCGTGCCCGCCCTGTTCTCCGGCCTGCGGCTGGCGCTCGCCCAGTCGTGGCTGTTCCTCGTCGCGGCGGAGCTCATCGCCTCGTCGATGGGGCTCGGGTTCCTGCTCGTCGACTCCCAGCAGAACGGGCGCGTGGACCGCATCCTCCTCGCCATCATCCTGCTGGCGATCATCGGCAAGACCACGGACGCCCTGCTCGGGATCGCCGAGCGCTGGGCGGTGCGCCGGTGGGCCTAGGCACGACGACGCACGCCGCGGCACCCGCGCAGGACGAGGCGGCGCGCCTGGCCTTCTGGGCCGAGCAGGCGGCCCGGCTCGAATGGACCGGACCCTGGGACACACTGCACTCCTTCGCGAAGGCAGAGCCCCGGGCGGACGGGACGCTGAGCGTCCCCGTCATCGAATGGTTCGCCGGCGGAACCCTGAACGTCGCCGTCAACTGCGTGGACCGGCATGTCCGTGCCGGTCGCGGGGACCGCGTGGCCCTGCACTTCGAGGGTGAACCCGGTGACCGCCGGACGGTGACCTACGCGGACCTGCAGGACGAGGTGTGCCGTGCGGCGAATGCGCTGCTCGCCCTCGGGATCGGGAAGGGCGACCGCGTGGTCGTGTATCTCCCGGTCCTCGTCGAGACCGTCGTCATCACCCTCGCGTGCGCGCGGATCGGCGCGGTCCACTCGCTCGTCTTCGGCGGGTTCTCCGCCGAGGCGCTGCGCTTCCGCGTGGAGGACACCGGAGCCAGACTCCTCGTCACCACGGACGGCCAGTACCGCCGCGGAACGGCCGTGCCGGTCAAGGCGAACGCGGACGCCGCCGTGGCGGGCAGCAGCAGCATCGAGCACGTCCTCGTGATCCGGCGCACCGGCTCGGACGTCCCGTGGACGGACGGCCGCGACGTCTGGTGGCACGACGCCGTCGACGCCGCGCCCAGCGACCATGAGCCGGAGGCGTTCGACGCCGAGACGCCCCTGTTCATCATGTACACCTCGGGGACCACGGGCAGGCCGAAGGGTCTGGTCCACACCGCGGGCGGTTACCTCACGCAGGCGTCGTGGAGCTTCGAGCACCTGTTCAGCCACCCCGATCCGGCGCAGCGCGACGACGACGTGCACTGGTGCACCGCCGATCTCGCCTGGGTGACGGCACACACCTACGAGATCTACGGTCCGCTCTCCAACGGCGCCACGCAGGTGATCTTCGAAGGCACACCCGACACGCCCCACCCCGGCCGCCACTTCGAGATCATCGAACGCTACGGCGTGACGAGCTACTACACGGCGCCCACCCTGGTCCGTTCCCTCATGGGCTGGTTCCCGGACGGTGTCCCGTCCACCTGGGACCTCTCGAGCCTCCGCGTCCTCGGGACGGTCGGCGAGGCCGTGAACCCCGAAGCCTGGCGCTGGTTCCGCCGGAACCTCGGCCGCGACGAGCTCCCCGTCGTCGACACGTGGTGGCAGTCCGAGACCGGCGCCACGATCCTCTCCCCCAGCCCCACGGACTCCTCGTTCAAGCCGGGCTGCGCGGCGCGGGCCCTGCCGGGGGTCTCCACGCGGATCGTCGACCGGCACGGCGCGGCGGTGCCGGCGGGCGAGCAGGGCCTGATCGTCGTCGACCGTCACGGCCCCGCGATGGCCCGGACCGTCTGGGGCGATCCCCAGCGCTACCTCGACTCCTACTGGCGGATGTTCGCTGCCGAGGGCTGGTTCCTCGCCGGCGACGGCGCGCGGTACGACGACGACGGCGACACCTGGATCCTCGGGCGCGTGGACGACGTGATCAACGTGTCCGGTCACCGGCTGTCGACGATCGAGATCGAGTCGGCCCTCGTCGCCCACCCGCTCGTCGTCGAGGCGGGCGTGTGCCCGATCGCCCATCCGGTGACGGGCCATGCCATCGCGGCCTTCGTGGTGCTGGCCACCGGTACCGATCCGTCGATCGACGTCTCCGGGACGCTGCGGGCCCAGGTCGCCGAGGCGATCGGCCCGATCGCACGCCCCTCGGCCGTCGTGGTCGTCGAGGACGTGCCGAAGACGCGCTCCGGCAAGATCATGCGGCGCCTGCTCACGCAGCTCTTCGAGGGCACGGAGCTGGGGGACACGACATCCCTGCAGAACGAGGGGTGCATCCCCGGGATCCAGGACGTCCTCCGCCTCAGCGTCCGAGGCGCTACTCCGGCAGGTCTGCCCCGCGGTTAAACGAAGGAGACGGCAGGCGCCCCGTCCAAGCGCCTGCCGTCTCCCGTGCGTGGTCCGTCCGGTATTAGCCCACCCGGACGAAGGATGCTCCCGGAAGATCCGAGAGAGGGTGCTGCATGGTGGCGTTGATGCCGTTCATGCCGCTGCTGATGACCTGGCCACCGCCGACGTAGACGGCCACGTGGCCGCCCGTGATGACGAGGTCACCGGGAGCGGGGGTGGACACCTGGGCGCCGAACTGGAAGAACTGCGAGGGGCCGAGGTCTCCGACGGAAATACCTGCCGCGCGCAGGGCCTTCTCGACCAGCACTGTGCAGTCCTGCACGGCACCGGCAGCGAGCTGCGCCCGGGCGGAGCCGAGGATGGCGCCCGCGGCGTTGCCCGAGGGAGCGGTCTCGGCGGCGACCGGGGTGATCGCTGCCGAGGCCAGGTAGACACCCGATCCGGCTTCCGTGGACACGGCCGGAGCCGGAGCGATTGCGGCGGCCTGCTGGACGGCAGGAGCAGCTGGTGCTGCGGCGACCGGGGCGGACACCGTCTGGGCCGGCGCCGCGACAGCAGCACCGGCGGCGGGGATGACGATCGTCTGTCCGGGGAAGATGACCGATGCGAGCGAGAGGCCGTTGGCGGTCAGGACCGTGGTGAGCTCGACGCCGTAGCGGGCCGAGATGGCACCCAGGGTGTCGCCGGCGGCGACGGTGTAAGCGGTGCCCGCGGCGCTTGCTGCGGCAGCGGGGGCGACCGCGGCGGTCGGAGCCGTCGTGCCCTCGGCGGTGTAGGTGCCGGCGTGTGCGGTGCCGACGGCGCTGAGGGCGAGGCCCGACGTCACGGCGACGATGGCGACCGGGCGGCCCACGGCGGTGGCTCCGCTCTTCGCGGCGCGGGACAGGCCCTGCAGCGCGAGGTTTCCGTCGACGTCCGCGCGGTGGCGTGCCGGTGAAGTGATTCGTGACATGGTTCTATACCTCTCCCATGCCTGCGGGGTGAGCTGTCGGGTTCGGATGGGAGTCACCCGGCCGCGGGCACCGCCGGTGGGCGGTGCGGTGCGACTTAACCCCGAGGACGCGTGCAGGGATCCTGCGCGTCCGGTGGAACTGATGGTTCCCCCGTCCCTGCCTTCGGTGTATGCGGACGTATCCCGATCGGCGGCAGGGCTCGGCAATCCGTGCGGGAGCGCCCCACGTGGACGGGAGCACCGACCGAGAGTACCCAGCGCTCCGGGCGTTTGTCACATTTCTGTAACGGGGCGTATCCTGCCCTTCCCGCCGGTCACCGATCGCCCTGCAGCGCGCACTCCCGGCGCGATCCCGCGGAACGCCACCGGCGGAAGGCGAGCACGGTCCCCGTCGCGCTGAGGATCAGCAGGCCGCACTGCTGCACGAAGAACCACACTCCGACGGATGTCCCGCCGATACTCGATGCCGCCACGATGCTGCCGGCCAGGACGAGCGTGAGGACGGCACCGACCCAGCACAGGGTGTTCCACAGGAGGCGCTCCTGCTCGCGCGTAGCAGCCCTCCACTCCTCGGTTCCGCCGTGATCCATGCACCAACCCTAGGCGTACGGACCAGGACTCCGCCCTGACATCCGGCACCACGCAGAGCGACACATTGTTTGGATTGTCGCGACCCCGATGTCACACTCGTGCTTGACCATCCCGAGCGGCCGAGAGATCTGGCTCATTGACGCCGCGGCAACCCTGGCCCCCGTGCACCACGGGGACAGTAGGGTGCTACTGCCAGAACGATGGAGGAAGTCATGAGCGTCGCCGACCTGTCCACTCCCCTGAAGTTCGCCTACTGGGTCCCCAACGTCAGTGGTGGTCTCGTGGTCTCGACCATCGAGCAGCGCACCAGCTGGGACTTCGACTACAACCGCAAGCTCGCCCGGATCGCGGAGGACGCCGGTTTCGAGTACGCCCTGTCACAGACGCGGTACGCCGCCTCCTACGGCGCGGACAAGCAGCACGAGGCCACGAGCTTCTCGCTCGCCCTCCTCGCCGCGACCGAGAGACTCAAGGTGATCGCCGCCGTCCACCCCGGGATGTGGCACCCGGGCGTGCTGGCCAAGTTCATCATCACGGCCGACCACATCTCGAACGGCCGCGCGGCCGTGAACATCGTCTCCGGCTGGCTGAAGGCCGAGTTCGTGAACTTCGGCCTCGAGTGGCTCGAGCACGACGAGCGCTATGTCCGCACGGAGGAGTTCATCCGCGTGCTCAGGGGCCTGTGGACCGAACAGGGCTACAGCCAGTCGGGGAAGTACTACGACATCACGGACTTCACACTGAGCCCCCCGCCCGTCGACGTCCCCGGCCGCCCGCACCCGGAAGTCTTCTTCGGCGGCAATTCGACGGCGGCGCAGGCCACTGCCGGCCGGGTCGCCGACTGGTACTTCTCGAACGGGAAGGACCTCGACGGGTTCAGGGAGAACATCGCCGGGGTGCAGGCCTCGGCCACCGCCGCCGGGCGCCGTCCCCGGTACGGGCTGAACGGCTTCGTCATCGCCCGCGACTCCGAGAAGGAGGCGCGTGACACGCTCCGTGAGATCGTGGCCAAGGCCCACCGTCCCGCGGTCGAGGGCTTCCGCGACGCCGTGCAGGAAGCGGGCGCCTCCACGAAGGACGGCAAGGGCATGTGGGCCGATTCCTCCTTCGAGGACCTCATCCAGTACAACGACGGCTTCCGGACGCAGCTGATCGGCACTCCGGAGCAGATCGCCGAGCGGATCGTCGAGTACAAGAAGATCGGCGTCAACCTCTTCCTGACCTGCTACCTGCACTTCCAGGAGGAGGTCGCCGCCTTCGGGACGGACATCCTCCCGATCGTGCGCGAGCTCGAGGCGGATGCGGCCCGCAGGGCCGGCGTCGACTTCGATCCGGACGAGACCCTCACCGGAACCCATCCCAGTAAGGCAGGTGTCTGATGGCAGAACGTTCCTTCGGTTTCCGCACGCGTGCGCTCCACGCCGGCGGAACCCCCGACGCGACGCACGGCGCGCGGGCCGTCCCGATCTACCAGACCACGTCCTTCGTGTTCAAGGACACGAACGACGCCGCGAACCTCTTCGCGCTGCAGAAGTACGGCAACATCTACTCGCGCATCGGCAACCCCACCGTCGCGGCCTTCGAGGAGCGCATCGCCTCCCTCGAGGGCGGGATCGGCGCAGTGGCGACGGCGTCGGGCATGAGTGCCGAGTTCATCACCTTCGCGGCCCTGTGCCAGGCGGGCGATCACATCGTCGCCGCCTCCCAGTTGTACGGCGGGACCGTGACCCAGCTCGACGTCACGCTGCGCCGCTTCGGCATCGAGACCACCTTCGTGCCGGGGACCGACCCGGCGGACTACGCAGCGGCCATCCGCGAGAACACGAAGGCCGTCTACGCCGAGGTGATCGCGAACCCGTCCGGTGAGATCTCCGACCTCGCGGGACTCGCGAAGGTGGCGCACGACGCCGGCATCCCCTTCATCGTCGACTCCACACTGAGCACCCCCTACCTCGTGCGGCCCATCGAGCACGGCGCCGACATCGTCATCCACTCGGCCACCAAGTTCATCGGCGGCCACGGCACCACCCTCGGCGGCGTGATCGTCGAGAGCGGCCGGTTCGACTGGGGCAACGGCAAGTTCCCCATGATGACCGAGCCGGTGCCCTCCTACGGCAACATCCAGTGGTGGGCGAACTTCGGTGAGTACGGGTTCCTCACCAAGCTCCGCACCGAGCAGCTCCGCGACATCGGCCCGTCCCTCTCGCCGACGTCGGCCTTCCAGCTCCTGCAGGGCGTCGAGACGCTCGCCCAGCGCCTCGACGAGCACCTCGAGAACGCCCTCGCCGTGGCGCAGTGGCTCCAGGCCGATCCCCGCGTGGAGTACGTCAACTACGCAGGCCTGCCCACCCACCCGCACCATGACCGCGCGAGGACCTACCTCCCGCAGGGGCCGGGGTCCGTGTTCAGCTTCGGCATCCGGGGCGGGCGGAAAGCGGGCCAGAAGTTCATCGAGTCGCTGCAGCTCGCCTCGCACCTCGCGAACGTCGGCGACTCCCGGACGCTCGTGATCCACCCGGGCTCGACGACGCACCAGCAGCTCTCCACCGAACAGCTGGTCGCGGCGGGCGTTCCCGAGGACCTCGTCCGCATCTCCGTGGGTCTGGAGGACCTGGCCGACATCCTGTGGGACATCGACCAGGCACTCGCCCTCGCGGTCGATGCGACGGACGAGGCCTTCGACGACCTCCCGCAGGAAGCGGCGGGCGGGAACGACGACGACGCGTCGGCGACGCGCGCAGTGGGAGTGGGAGCATGAGCGGCACGGAAGCAGCACCTCGCACGTGGGAGGGGCCCTCGGCGCCCGAGCGGCTCGCCCTGCTCCGGAGCGCCCGGTCCGTCGCGATCGTCGGCGCCTCCGACAAGCCGTCGCGGGCGTCCTACTTCGTGGCGACCTACCTGCAGTCGTCCTCGCCCTACCGCCTGTACTTCGTCAATCCGGTGGCCGGCCGGATCCTCGGGCAGCCCGCCTATGCGTCGCTCAAGGATCTCCCCGAGGTCCCCGACGTGGTCGACGTGTTTCGGAAGCACGACGACCTGCCGTCCGTGCTGGAGGAGACCCTCGACGTCGGAGCGAAGACGCTGTGGCTGCAGCTCGGCTCCTGGCACGAGGACGTGGCGCGTTCCGCGGAGGCGGCGGGCCTGGACGTCGTGATGGACCGCTGCATCAAGATCGAGCACGCGCGCTTCCACGGCGGACTCAACCTTGCGGGCTTCAACACCGGAGTAATCTCCTCGAAGCGGCAGATCACGTCCTAGCCGGCCGGCGCTGCAGCGCTGTCCTCCGTCGGGGTGTCGCCTGCGTGGGCCGGGGCGCCATCGTCCGCGTCGTCGTCGCCCGCGTCGGCATCGTCCGCGTCGGCATCGTCCGCGGCGGAAACGACGCCCGGGACACCAGGGGTCGTCACTCCGGTGCCGGCCGGTACCGGCACGGGGCCGTCACTGCTGGGCGCCATGGCAGGTCCCGTCAGCGTGCCGCCGTCGGAGGTCGACACGGAACCCGACCCGGAGGTCTCGGCCTCCGGCGCCGTGATCGCTGCGTCTGCTGATCCGTCGTCCGGCGCGGCAGGGTCGACCGGACCGGGAGCCGCGCCGTCGACGGATACCGCTCCGCCCGTGTTCCCGGCCGGGGCGACGCCCGCTGAAGCATCGACCTGAGCGTCGGGCACAGCAGTCACCCCAGGCACCGGGGCGTCGACGGGACCGTGGTGGAGTGTCCCGTCGCGCACCGGGGCTTCCTCCGGCGCAGCTGCAGGATCGACCGGCACCGGAGCGTCCGCGGGGAGGCTCCACCAGGTCCCGTCATCGATTCCCGGGTCGGCGACGAACGTGTACAGCCACGGATCCTCCTCCCACAGCGGGGCGGACAGGACCGGCGCGTCCCATGGCTCGACGGGCGCCATCAGCAGGAAGCGGTGCTGCGGACCGGGCGTCGGCGCGGCGTGCGGCGACGTCGGAGCACCATCGGGATGGACCGCGTGGGTGGACCCCCGGAGCCCGGGATCGCCGATGCGCCGAGCCTGCTCGCGGACAGCCTTCGTGCCGGCGTTCGTGTCCCGGGGACCGGCCGGGACGCCGGGCGTGGCCTTGCCCGGACCCGGCGCCGGGCGCTCCTGACGGGGACCGTGGGCACCCGGTGGCCGGCCCGGCGCGGTGGTCGTCCCGGGCGCGGGCGCGGGCACGGGCGCCCGGGTTGCGGGTACGCGGTTCGCTCCCGCCGTCGTCGGACTGCCCGGCGAGGTGGCGGTCGGCGCAGCCGCGGTCGGCATCGGGGACGAGGGGGCGACGACGGACCGCACGGCGGGAACCGACGCCGCGGCGGGAGCAGCACCCGACACCGAGGCGGGCACGCTCGTCGGAGCTCCTGCACCACCGGGGGATGCACCGGGAGCCCTGTCGCGTGGGGCGGGCGCTCCGCCGGGCAGGGCGTCACCCGCTCCCGGCCCGGCTGCAGGACCACCGGGGGCCGGGGCCGCGGCAGGTGCCGGCGGTGGTGCGGCCGGAAGCGTCAGGGGCGCGCCGCCGGCCGGACCGGACGGCGCCCTGCCGGCACCGGCCTGGACCAGCGGGGCAGGGCCGAGCTCGGCGCGATCAGCGCTGTCGCGGATGGAGAAGCGGGTGATCGACTCGACGGCGTCACCGATCCCCTGAGGGAAGTGGACCGTGCCCGCGGCGACGCCGGACATCCCGACTCCCATTGAGACGGCGAGTGCACCGCCGATGAAGGTGATGCGGCGCTTGTGGCGCCGCCCCTGCCCTGCCTTGCCGCCGTCGGCCATGAGCTGTGCCAGGGCTGCGGACGCATCGGGCGCGGGGCCCGCGGCGAGGTCCCGGACGATCCCGACGGCGCGGACGAGGGCCGGGTCCTCGGGGATGCCGGACTCCTGGAGGAGAGGCAGCACGGGGTCCGGCGACGGGGTGTCATGACCAGTCATAGCGCGTCCGATTCGTTGGGGTGTACGAGTTCCTTCAGCTTGAGCAGTCCCCGCCGCTGCAACTGCTTGACCGATCCCGCCGATCTCCCCAGGATCCCGGCCACCTGGTCGATCGGCAGTTCGGCGACGATGCGGAGCAGGAGCACATCACGCTGCTCGTCGTTGAGCTGGGCGAGCATGCTTCCCGCACCTCCGAGGTCGAGCTGCCCGAGGGCCACGGTCTCGGCGGAGTCCGTCAGCCGCGTGTCACCGTCCGCCTCGTAGCCGACGACCACGGGTGTCCGGGTCCTCCTCCGCACCTCGTCCACGTACCGGGCGTGCGCGACGGAGAACGTGAAGGTCCGGAGTCCGGCGAGCCCCCCTGCCACGGTGTCGAGTTTCGAGAAGACGGTGAGGAACACCTCCTGGGTCAGGGCTTCCGGATCCTCGGAGCCGCGCCCCGCGAAGTAGCCCAGCACGGCCGGACCGAGCGCCTGGTAGAGGAGGGAGAAGGCCGCGGGTTCGCCTGCTTGAGCGCGGGTGAGCGCATCCTCAGGCAGCGGTGTGACCACGGTCTATTCCTTGTTCGGGCGGGGCGGCGACACCATCGTAACCGCTCTGTCCCACCCGCAGGCTCCGGCCTCGAAGGCCTGCGGCAAAGAAAAGGCCGCACCGAGGCCCGTTGGGGGATAAGCCTCGGTGCGGCGCTTACATACTGGTAATCGACGGGCGGGACGCCCTCTCCGGTTTTTTCTTCCCGCCTACTTCAGGGCGCTGGATGCGCGGCGCTTGTTGAAGACGTCGAAGCCGACGGCGAGCAGCAGCACCATGCCCTTGATGAACTGCTGGTAGTCGATGCCGACGCCCAGCAGGGACATGCCGTTGTTGAGCACGCCCATGATGAGGCCGCCGGTGATGGCACCGATGACCGTTCCCACCCCGCCCGTCACGGCCGCCCCGCCGATGAACGCCGCCGCGATGGCGTCGAGCTCGAAGAGGTTGCCCGCACCCGGGCCGGCGGAGTTGAGCCGGCCGGTGAAGATCAGTCCCGCCAGTGCCGCGAGCACGCCCATGTTCACGAAGAGCATGAAGTCGATGCGCTTGGTGTTGACGCCGGAGAGCTGGGCCGCCTGGAGATTGCCACCACGGGCGTAGACGTGGCGACCGAACACGCTGTTGCTCATGACGAGGCTGTAGGCGACGATCAGGATCCCGAGCACCACCAGCACGATCGGCGTCCCGCTGCGGGAACCGGCCAGCAGGTAGGTCAGTCCCAGGATGAGGACGGCGATGAACGCCAGCTTGGTGAAGAACCACGCCGCGGGCTCATCCTCGAGGGCGAGGCGGGCGCGCGTGGCCCGCCCCCGGAGCTGGCTGACCACGAGCAGGACGACGGCGATCACGCCGAGGCCCACCGTGGTCCAGTCGAGGATGTTGGTCTCCGCCGGGAAGAGTCCGGGGAACAGGAAGCCTCCACCGAGCTGGCGGTACTCCTCGGGGAACCCGGTGATGCGCTGGTTCTCGAGGACGATCTGCGTGAGCCCGCGGAAGACGAGCATGCCCGCGAGGGTCACGATGAAGGCCGGGATACCGACGTAGGCCACCCAGAAACCCTGCCAGGCGCCCACGAGTCCGCCGATGACGAGGGAGACGATGAAGGCCAGCCACCAGGGGAAGGACCAGTCCTGCACCATGATCCCGGACATGGCACCGACGAAGGCCGCCACCGATCCGACGGACAGGTCGATGTGCCCGGCGACGATGATCATGACCATGCCGATGGCCAGGAGCAGGATGTAGCTGTTCTGGACGATGATGTTCGAGACGTTGTCCGGCATCAGCAGCGCGCCGCCGGTCAGCACCTGGAACAGGGCGACGATGACGATGAGGGCGACGAAGATGCCGATCTGCCGCAGCCGGCTCGTGAGGAAGGCCAGCCCGTGCTTCACGGGAGGCGGCGGCGCGGTCACCGCGGGGTCCTTGACGGTGGTAGCCATGGAGTCAGTCCTTTTCCTTGGTCATGTACTGCATGAGGAGTTCGGGGGTCGCCTGCCCGATGGGCACTTCCGCGGTGATGCGGCCTTCGGCGAGGGTGTAGATGCGGTCGCAGATGCCGAGCAGCTCGGGCAGCTCGGAGGAGATCACGATGACGGCCTTCCCCTCGGCGGCGAGGCGGTTGATGATCGTGTAGATCTCGTACTTGGCGCCGACGTCGATCCCGCGGGTGGGCTCGTCGAGGATCAGGACGTCGGGGTCCGAGAACATCCACTTGGAGAGCACCACCTTCTGCTGGTTCCCGCCCGAGAGCTTGCCGGTGATGGCCGTGACCGTCGGGGCCTTGATGTTCATGGACCGCCGGTAGTCGCCGGCGACGACGGCTTCACGGCCGCTGTCGACCCAGCCGCGCTTCGCGAGCTTGCCGAGGGCGGCACCGGACACGTTGCGCTTGATGTCGTCGATCAGGTTGAGGCCGTACTTCTTGCGGTCCTCCGTGGCGTACGCGATGCCGTGCCGGATCGCCTCGCCGACGGTGCGCGCCGTGATCGGAGCACCGTTCTTGTAGAGCGTCCCGGTGATGTTCGAGCCGTAGCTGCGGCCGAAGATGCTCATGGCGAGTTCGGTGCGGCCTGCACCCATGAGGCCGGCGATGCCGACCACCTCGCCGGCACGCACGGAGAGGTTGGCCGCATCGACGACCACGCGGGCGGACTCCTGCGGGTGGTGCACCGTCCAGTCCTCGACGCGGAGCACCTCCTCGCCGATCACCGGTGTGCGGTCGGGGTAGCGGCTTGCCATGTCACGCCCGACCATCCCCTTGATGATGCGTTCCTCCGTGACGGAGCCGTCGTGCAGGCTCAGCGTCTCGATGGTGCGGCCGTCACGGAGGATCGTCACGGAGTCCGCGATCGCCCTGATCTCGTTGAGCTTGTGGCTGATGATGATGCTCGTGATGCCCTCCTTGCGGAGTCCTTTCACGAGCCCGAGGAGGTGCGCGGAATCCTCGTCGTTCAGGGCTGCGGTGGGCTCGTCGAGGATCAGCAGCTTGACGTTCTTGGACAGCGCCTTCGCGATCTCCACGAGCTGCTGCTTCCCCACGCCGATGTCACCGGCACGGACCACGGGATTGAGGTCGAGCCCCACGCGGCGGAGGAGCTTGGCCGCCTCCAGGTTGGTCTCGTTCCAGTCGATGAACCCGCGCTTCTCGCGCTCGTTGCCGAGGAAGATGTTCTCGGCGACGGAGAGGAACGGGGACAGGGCCAGTTCCTGGTGGATGATGACGATCCCGTCGCGTTCGCTGTCGCGGATGTCCTTGAATTCGACGACCCCGCCCTCGAACTCGATGTCGCCGTCGTACGTGCCGTGGGGGTAGACCCCGGACAGCACCTTCATGAGGGTCGACTTGCCGGCCCCGTTCTCCCCGCAGATCGCGTGGACTTCTCCGCGCGCGACGTCGAGGTTGACGTCCTGCAGTGCCTTCACGCCAGGGAAGGTCTTGGTGATGCGGCGCATCCTGAGGATGTTCTCCGCCATGGTCGAGCCTCGCTTACTTGAGTGGAAGTCCCGGCAGGGGCCGGGCGAGGTACAGCGCCTGTGGCTCCGGACCAGGGTCGGTCCGGAGCCACAGGCATCATGGGTGCTGCGGGACGGCTACTTGAGCTCGTCCTCGGTGTAGTAGCCGGTCTCGACGAGCGCGGCCTCGTAGTTGTCGACCGTGACGATCTGCGACTCGAGCAGGTAGGACGGGACGATCTTCTCGCCGTTGTCGTACGTCTCGGTGTCGTTGACCTCGGGCTCCTCGCCCTTCATGAGGGCGTCCACCATGGTGACGGCCTGCTTGCCGAGCTCGCGGACGTCCTTGAAGATCGTCGAGTACTGCTCGTCGGCGATGATCGACTTCACGGAGCCGACCTCGGCGTCCTGGCCGGTGACGACCGGGAGGTCGTCCGCGGAGTAGCCGCCGGAGGTCAGGGCCGAGATGATGCCGATGGACAGGCCGTCGTAGGGCGACAGGACGCCCTCGAGCTGCTCACCGCCACCGACCGTGAGGAGATCCTCCATGCGGTCCTGCGCGGTGTCGGGGAGCCAGCGGAGGATCGCGGCCTGCTCGAACTCGGTCTGGCCGCTGGGCACGCGCAGCACGCCGCTGTCGAGGTAGGGCTGGAGGGTCTTCATGGCGCCGTCCCAGAAGAAGGTCGCGTTGTTGTCGTCCGGGCTGCCGGCGAAGAGCTCGACGTCGAACGGCCCTTCCTCGCCGGTCTCGGCGCCCTCGGCGTCGAGGATCCCGAGGCCCGTCAGGAGGGAGGTGGCCTGCTGGACGCCGACCTCCTCGTTGTCGAAGGTGGTGTAGTAGTCCACGGTGTCGGAGCCGTTGATGAGGCGGTCGTAGGCGATGACGGGGATGTCCTGCTCCTCCGCCTGGTCCAGCACGCTCGTCAGCGTGGTGCCGTCGATCGAGGCGACGACCAGGGCCTTCACGCCGCCGTTGATCATGTTTTCGATCTGGCTGACCTGGGTGGGGATGTCGTCGTTGGCGTACTGGAGGTCGACCTCGTAGCCGAGGTCCTCCAGCTGGCTCTTGACGTTCTCGCCGTCGGCGATCCATCGCTCCGACTGCTGCGTGGGCATGGCCACACCGATCTTGGCGCCCTCGTTGGAGCCGCCCTCCGCAGCGGCGTCGTCGCCGCCGCCCCTGCTTCCACCGCAGGCGGTGAGGCTGAGGGTCAGGATGCTGGCGGCCGCGATGCCGGCCAGGTATTTCCGATTCATGGTGGAACTTTCTTGTGAGTGGTTTCCGGCGGCAGTGCCGGCTTTCGGGGAGTGGCTTCTACAGTTTCTGCGCGAGCCGATAGTACGCGGCGTTCCAGCGCAGCTCGCGCTGGAAGTCCCGCAGCTTCGTGTCGGCGTCGATCCGCAGCAGTTCGACCTCGGCGATGTCCGCGAAGTCCTCGAAGACCTCGAGGCCCACCGCGGTGGTGAGGACGGTGTGGTGCGCGGCGCCGGCGCTCAGCCAGGCCGCCGCGGACGTCTCGAGGCTCGGCTCCGGCTTCCAGACTGCGCGCGCGACCGGCAGGTTGGGCAGCGGGGCGTCCGGCGGGACGACCTCGACGGCGTTGGCCGTGAGGCGGAAGCGGTCCCGCATGTCGGACATCGCGACGACGACGCCGGCTCCGGCGTCCGTGTCGAACACGAGCCGCACCGGATCCTCCTTGCCGCCGATCCCGAGCGGGTGCACCTCGAGGGAGGGCTTCGACGTGGTGAGGGTGGGGCAGATCTCGAGCATGTGCGCGCCGAGGATCTTCTCCTCCCCCGGCGTCAGGTGATACGTGTAGTCCTCCATGAGGGAGGCGCCGCCGGGGAGTCCGGAGCCCATGACCTTCGCGGCACGGACGAGGACGGCGGTCTTCCAGTCGCCTTCGGCCCCGAAGCCGTAGCCACGGGCCATGAGCCGCTGCACGGCGAGGCCGGGCAGCTGCCGGAGCGCGCCGAGGTCCTCGAAGTTGGTGGTGAACGCACCGAAACCGCCCTCCTCGAGGAAGGACAGCAGACCGAGTTCCTGGCGGGCACCATAGCGCAGCGACTCGTGGCGGTCACCTCCCCGGCGCAGTTCCGGGACCACGTCGTAGGTCTCCTCGTACTCGGCCACGAGGGCGTCGACGTCGTCGTCCGACTGTGCCTCGACCGCCGCGACGAGGTCGTTGACGCCCCACGTGTTGATGGAGACGCCGAAGCGGAGCTCTGCCTCGGTCTTGTCCCCCTCGGTGACAGCGACGTTGCGCATGTTGTCGCCGAAGCGGGCCACCTTGAGCTCGTGGACGGCGGCCCAGCCGGCGGCGGCGCGCTGCCACGAGGCGACCTTCGCGCAGACGTCGGGACTGCTGACGTGCCCGACGACGGTCTTCCGCGGCACCCCGAGGCGCGACTGGATGTACCCGAACTCGCGGTCGCCGTGCGCGGCCTGGTTGAGGTTCATGAAGTCGAAGTCGATCTCGGCCCACGGCAGCGCCACGTTGATCTGCGTGTGCAGGTGCAGCAGCGGCTTGCGGAGGGCGTCGAGGCCCGCGATCCACATCTTGGCGGGGCTGAAGGTGTGCATCCAGGCGATCACGCCGATCGCGTGGTCCGCCGCGTTGGCCTCGAGCGCCATGCGGCGGATCGAGGCGGAGTCCTTGAGGGTCGGCTTCCACACGACCTTCACGGGGAGCCCCGAGTCCGCGAGCATCCGCACGATCTCCTGGGACTGCTCCGCGACCTGCTGCAGGGTCTCCTCGCCGTAGAGGTCCTGGCTGCCGGTGAGGAACCAGACTTCGTAGGTGTCGAGGGTGGTGCTGAGCGGGCTCATGCTGGGGCTCCTGGGGTCGAGGGCTGACCGTACACGTTCTGGTACCGGTCGAAGAGTGAGTCGATGTGCTCGGACTGGATCCCGGCGGGCGCACCGAGCTGGCGGGAGATGTGGACGGTCCGTGCCACGTCCTCGAGCATGACGGCCGCCTTGACGGCATCCTTCGCGTCCCTGCCGATGGTGAAGGGCCCGTGGCTCTTCATGAGCACGCCGCGTGAGCGGTGGCCGGTGAGGGTGTCCACGATGCCGCGGCCGATCGAATCGTCACCGATGATCGCGAACGGACCCACCGGGATCTCCCCGCCGAACTCGTCCGCCATGGCCGTGATCACGCAGGGGATCGGCTCGCCGCGGGCGGCCCAGGCGACGGCGTAGGTGGAGTGCGTGTGCACCACGCCGCCGACGTCGGGCATGTGGCGGTAGACGTACGCGTGGGCGGCGGTGTCGCTCGAGGGCGACCGCTCGGATCCGGGAGTGCCGTCGACGACGTTGCCGTCGAGGTCGCAGAGGATCTGGTTCTCCGGCGCCAGCTCGTCGTAGCTGACGCCGGAGGGCTTGATGACGAACAGGTCGGCGCCCGGCACGCGGCCGGAGACGTTCCCGCCCGTCCAGACGACGAGTCCGTAGCGCACGAGTTCGGCGTGGAGGGCGGCGACGTCCTCCCGGACGGCGAGGATCGCCGCCTCGACCTCGGGGCTGAAGGTCGCGGGGGTCGAGGTGCTCATGCCGACACCGCCTGCGGGGCAGCGGCGGTGCGGGCCGCACGGCGCAGGGCTTTGAGCCGGTGCATGACGTCGTTGGTGCCGCGGCCGAAGTAGTCGTGCAGGTCGGTGTATTCGCGGTACAAGGCGTCGTACGCGTCGGCCCTCTCCGGGTCAGGGGTGTAGGCGGCGCGGTCCAGGTGGCCCATCGCCGCGGCTGCCGCGTGGATGTCCTCGTACGCACCGGCGGCGACGGCGGCATGGATGGCGGAGCCGAGGGCGGGGCCCTGCGCGCTGCCGATCACGGAGATGGGCATGTTCAGGACGTCCGCGTAGACCTGCATGAGGAACGGGTTCCGGATGAGCCCGCCGGCGGCGACGAACTCCGTCACCGGGACGCCGGACGCGTTGAAGGTCTCGACGATCTTCCGGGTGCCGAACGCCGTGGACTCCAGCAGCGCACGGTAGACCTCGTGCGGCTTGGTCGCGAGGGTGAGGCCCACGATCGTCCCGGACAGCTCGTGGTCCACCAGGACGGACCGGTTGCCGGAGTGCCAGTCGAGGGCCACCAGGCCGTGGGCGCCGACGGGTTCCCCCTGCGCCTGCCCGGTGAGGTGCTCGTGCACGCTGAGTCCCTCTGCCGCAGCGGCATCCCGGATCTCCCCCGGCACCTGGTTCGCGACGAACCACGCGAAGATGTCGCCGACGCCGGACTGGCCGGCCTCGTAGCCGTAGAAGCCCGCCACGATCCCGCCGTCGACGACGCCGCACATGCCCGGTACCTCGCTCAGGCGGTCGGAGTTCATGACGTGGCAGGTGGAGGTACCCATGATGGCCACCATCTGGCCCGGGTCCGTGGCCTGCGCCGCGGGAGCGGTGACGTGGGCGTCCACGTTCCCGACGGCGACGGCGATGCCCGCGGGCAGGCCCGTCCAGGCGGCGGCCTCCTCGGAGAGGGATCCCGCCCTCGACGCCAGGGCGCCGATGGTGTGCTCCACCTTGTCGCGGGCGAAGCCGGCGAAGTCGGGGTTGAGTGCGGCGAGGAACTCCTCGGACGGATAGGCGCCGTCCTGGTAGATGCCCTTGTAGCCCGCGGTGCACGCGTTCCGCACGTACTCCCCCGTGAGCTGCCAGACGATCCAGTCGGCAGCCTCGACCCAGTGCTCCATGACGTCGTACAGCTCGCGGTCCTCCTCGAGCAGCTGGAGGCCCTTGGCGAACTCCCACTCGCTGGAGATGAGCCCGCCGTAGCGGGGCAGCCACGCCTCGCCGCGTGCGGCCGCGAGCTCGTTGATGCGGTTGGCCTGCGCCTGGGCCGCGTGGTGCTTCCACAGCTTCACGTAGGCGTGGGGGCGGCCCTCGTAGCCCGGCACCTCGTTGAGGGGGGTGCCGTCCGCGAGGGTGGGCACCATGGTGCACGCGGTGAAGTCGGTGGCGATGCCGACGACGTCCTGCGGGTCGATGCCCGCCTCGCGGACGGCGGCGGGGACCGCGGAGCGGAGGACGTCGACGTAGTCGGAGGGCACCTGCAGGGCCCACTCGGGCGGCAGCTGCGCACCCGTGGCCGCGAGCGTGGTGTCCATGACGGCGTGGGGGTACTCGAGCGTCGCGGCACCGAGTTCGGCACCGTCGGAGACGCGGACGACGACGGCACGGCCGGACAGGGTGCCGTAGTCGACGCCGATCACGTAGGTATCGCCGCCGGCACCGGCCGAAGTCGTCGCGGAGCCCGGGGTGGAGTCACTCAAGGGAAGGACCTCTTTGTTCTTCTCGAGACCGCGAAGCGATGCTCTGGTGGATCGGAGAGCTGTACGTGATCGGCCATGTGACCGTTCACATCAACGGCTAACAGTGTAGGTCCTTCCGGGTGGGCTGTGTCAACGGTCACGCCCGGGGGACGACCGGCCGAGCTGTCGTCCCGCCCCGGAACCGGCCCGCGCGAGGGCAGCCGGAGCATGGTTCCACGAGCGAGGCGCCCGCACGCCCTGCGGGTGGGACGGCGCCTCGGGCGTCCCGGTGCCGCAGGGGTCAGGAGGGCGGACGCGCCGTCGAACCCCTCGGCACGAGTTCCGTGCGGACCTCGGGGGCGGCGTCCCCGCCCCGATGGGGCTCCGCCTCACCGATGAGCCCGAGCAGCCGCGCGACACACCGCCGGCCCAGCTCGGGGAAGTCCTGCCGCACCGTCGTGAGCGGTGGCTGGTAGTGGGCGGCCTCGGGGACGTCGTCGAACCCGACCACGCTCATGTCCTCCGGCACGCTCCGTCCCCCCTCACGCAGGGCATGGAGCAGGCCGAGGGCCATCTGGTCGTTCGATGAGAAGACCGCCGTCACGCCCCGGGAGGAGGCCCCGGCGAGCAGGGTGCGGCCGGCGCGGTAGCCGGAGTCGGCCGTCCAGGTACCCGCGAGGAGCGGCTCCGGGTCGAGGCCCGCGTCCCGCATCGCGCGGCGGTATCCGCGGATGCGCGCCTCCGTCTCGAGCCACCCGTCTGGCCCGGCGACGTGCGCTATCCGCCGGTGGCCGAGGTCGATGAGGTGCCGCGTGGCGAGCGCCGCCCCGCCCGACTGGTCGACCGAGAGCCGGTGGTCGTCGTGGCCCTGCGCGGAGTGCACCGTCACGAAGGGCAGGGTGATGGACAGGTGCTCGATCTCCGCCAGCGTCCGGGTCTGCGGCGCGAGGATGATGAGGCCGTCCACCCCGTGCGCGAGCAGGCGGTCGAGGGCGGACCGGATGGAACCGTCGTCGACGTCGTCGAGGTGTGCCACGTCCACCCCGTACCCCGCCTCCCGGGCCGCGCTGTCGATCGCCTGGAGGCTGGCTGCGGGCCCGTACTCGAAGCCCTTGCTCACGAGCACACCGATGGTGGTGGAGCGGCTCGTCACCAGCGCGCGGGCAGCACGGTTGGGCCGGAAGCTCAGCTCCTCCATGGCCGCGAGCACGCGGTCACGCGTCTCGGCGCGGAGGCTCGGGTGACCGTTGAGGACCCGCGACACCGTCTGGTGCGAGACCCCGGCGAGTCGGGCGACGTCGCGGATGTTCGGGGCTCGCGGCGGCGCCGGGCCGTCCGAAGCCGTCACCGCGTCAGTGGGAGTCGACAATGGTGTCGTTCCGGGCGAAGCGCCTGTTGCGGAGTACCGGCAGGAACTCGCGGACGTCGTCGACCCGGCGGCGCGTGACCTCGGTGGTGACGACGCCGCGCTCCTCGTCCTCGAGGTACACCTGCGGGATGCCCATGGGATCGATGATGGCCGAGTGCCCGATGGTGTGGCCGCCGGAGGTACCCGCCGCCGCGACCCACAGCGTGTTCTCGATGGCCCGCGCCTTCAGCAGCGTCTCCCAGTGGTCGATCTTGTGCTCGCCCTTGAACCAGGCCGCCGGCACGCAGATGAGGTCCGCGCCGGCGTCGGCCAGGGCTCTCGCCTGCTCCGGGAAGCGGACGTCGTAGCAGGTCATCAGTCCCACCCGCACGCCCCCGAGCTCCGCGACCTTGATGCCGCCGTCGCCCGGCTTGATGCGCGTGGACTCCTGGTAGCTGAAGGCGTCGTAGAGGTGCAGCTTGCGGTAGGTGTCCACGATCCGCCCCGTGGCGTCGATGAGGACGAGCGTGTTGAACGGCCGCTCCTCGCCGCTGGACTCGTACCCGCCCGCGACCACCGCGATGGACTGCTCCGCCGCGAGGAAGGACAGCTGCTGGACGAAGGACGTCCAGTTCTCCTCCACCGCCTGCTGGAGCGAACCCTCGACCCTGCCGATCGAGAACATCGACTCCTCGGGGAAGACGATCAGTTCCGCGCCCTCGGATGTGGCCTCGGCGGCCAGCTCCCGCATGACCGCGAGGTTCGCCGTCGCCTCCCCGCCGGGTCTGAACTGGCCAACGCTGACTTTCATGCTGAACCTCACGTGTAGGCGGTATGGTGCGTCCAGCGTACAGACTCACGCCCAGCCTCCCGGAGTAGCCTCGTGGCATGAGGAACCCGATGAAGAACAAGCGCGTCACGCCCGGACCCGGCCAGGAGTCCGTCTGGGACTACCCGCGGCCCCCGCGCGTCGAGGCCTCGCCCGCCACCATCGAGGTCCGCTTCGGCGGGCAGGTGATCGTCCGGACCACCCGGGCGGTTCGGGTCCTCGAGACCAGCCACCCGCCCGTGTATTACCTGCCCCTGGACGACTTCGCACCCGGTGTGCTGGTCCCGGTCGAGGGCACCACGCACTGCGAGTTCAAGGGCGCGGCGAGCTACTTCGACGTGGTCGCCGGCAGTGCCCGGAACACCCGCGGCGCGTGGACCTACCCCGCCCCCGTTCCCGGGTACGGGGAGCTGTCCACCCGCGCCGCCATCTATCCGTCGCAGATGGACTCCTGCACGGTCGACGGAGAGACGGTGCAGGCGCAGGAGGGCGACTTCTACGGTGGCTGGATCACGGGGTCGATCGTCGGGCCGTTCAAGGGTGGCGCCGGCACCTGGGGCTGGTGATGCGGGAGCAGCGGCCCCAGGGACCCCCGCTCCGCCGCAGCCCTGCAACCAGCGGACCGCCGGCGCTCACGCCGCCGCCTGTCACCCGCGGTTGCTACAGTGGCACGCTGACCCGGACCACGAGGTGAGGACAAGGACCATGGCCTTCGGAGCCACAGCACGGAAGAGGCAGCTGCTCGCTGCCGTGTTCATCGGGGCGGCGGCAGTACTGACCGCCTGCAGCGGCGATGGCGGGACCGCGGACAGCGCCCCCGCGTCGAGCGCCGCGAGCGACCCGGCGACGGGCACCGCGGAATCGGCCCCTGCCCTGCCGGAGCCGGACCTCGAGGGCCTGCCCGACGTCGTCGCCGTGGTCAACGGGACCGAGATCAGCCGCGACACCTTCACCACCACGTACACGAGCCAGTTCCAGCAGGCCGCCGCCTCGGCCCAGGCCGGCGGGCAGGAACTCGATCAGGACCTGCTGAAGACCACCGTTGCGGACAACCTCGTGAGCACCGAGCTGCTCCGGCAGGAGGCGGACGCCCGGGGCATCGAGGCCACCGACGAGGCCCGCGCCGCGGCGATCAGCGACCTCCTGGAGACCAGCGGTCTGGGGTCCGAGGAGGAACTGCGCGCAGCCTTCGCGGAGCAGGGCCTCGACGAGGGCGCCTTCGACCAGCAGCTCTCGGACCAGGTGAAGCTGGACGCGCTGCTCGCCGAGGAGGCCGGCGACACCGCCCCCAGCGACCAGGAGATCCAGGACACCTACGATTCCGCCGTTGCGCAGCAGGAGGCCAGCGGCGAGACGAGCACGCCGATCCCCCCGCTGGAGGACGTGCGTGAGCAGATCGAGGAGCAGCTCTCCGGCGAGAAGCTGTCCACGGCGACGCAGACCCTGATCGCGCAGCTGCGCGAGGATGCGGACATCACCGTCAACCTGTGATCCATGCGCGATCGGAACGGCGACGGCACCCCGCAGCGCGGGGTGCCGTCCGTGTCTGCGGCCGGGTTCGGGCCGGCCGGGCTCAGTCGCCGATGAGGTCGTTGATCACGATGGTCTGGTCCCGGTCCGGCCCCACGCCGATCGCGGAGAACCGCGTGCCGGACAGCTTCTCGAGGGCCCGCACGTAGGTCTGCGCGTTGTCCGGCAGGTCCTCGATGGTCCGCGCTCCCGTGATGTCCTCGGTCCAGCCGTCGAAGTACTCGAAGATCGGCTTCGCGTGGTGGAAGTCGGTCTGCGTCATGGGCATCTCGTCGTGGCGCACACCGTCGACGTCGTACGCCACGCACACGGGGATGGTCTCGATGCCCGTGAGGACGTCGAGCTTCGTGACGAAGTAGTCGGTGAAGCCGTTGACCCGCGAGGCGTGGCGCGCCAGCACGGCGTCGTACCAGCCGCAACGGCGTGGACGCCCGGTGTTGACGCCGAACTCACCGCCGGTCTTCTGCAGGTACAGGCCCATCTCGTCGAAGAGTTCGGTCGGGAAGGGACCGGCGCCCACGCGCGTGGTGTACGCCTTGATGATGCCGATCGAGCGGGAGATGCGCGTGGGACCGATCCCGGATCCGACGGACGCGCCGCCCGCGGTGGGGTTCGACGACGTCACGAACGGGTAGGTGCCGTGGTCGACGTCGAGGAAGGTGGCCTGGCCGCCCTCCATGAGGACCACCTTGCCGGCGTCGAGCGCCTCGTTGAGCACGAAGGTGGAGTCGATGACGAGGGGCTTGAGCCGCTCGGCGAAGGACAGGAAGTACTCGACGACCTCCTCGACCTCGACGTCGCGGCGGTTGTAGACCTTCACCAGCAGCTCGTTCTTCTGCTTGAGGGAGCCCTCGACCTTCTGGCGGAGGATCGACTCGTCGAAGACGTCCTGCACCCGCAGGCCGAGCCGGGCCACCTTGTCCATGTAGGCCGGACCGATCCCGCGGCCCGTGGTGCCGATGGCGCGCTTGCCGAGGAAACGCTCGGTGACCTTGTCGAGCACCTGGTGGTACGGCGCCACGAGGTGGGCGTTGGCGGAGATGCGCAGCTTCGACGTGTCCGCCCCGCGGGCCTGGAGTCCGTCGATCTCGTCGAAGAGTGCCTCGAGGTTGATGACGCAGCCGTTGCCGATGATCGGGACGGCATTGGGGCTGAGGATGCCCGCGGGAAGGAGCTTCAGCTCGTACTTCTCGCCATTGACGACGACGGTGTGCCCGGCGTTGTTGCCGCCGTTCGGCTTCACGACGTAGTCGACCCGGCCGCCCAGCAGGTCAGTGGCCTTGCCCTTACCCTCGTCGCCCCACTGGGCGCCGACGATGACGATTGCTGGCATGGGATCCTCCCCCATTCGGTACGGGTCCTCCCCGCGCGACCGCGGTGGAGTTCGCCGTGCATCAGAACGCCCCAACCGGCCGCACGGAGCGCGGCCACTGGGGCTCTTACCGTCCGAGTTTAGCCGAGGCGCTCACGGGCCGTCGAAAGGCGTCGGGGATGACGGGGGCGGGACCGGCCGGTGTGACACCGGCGTCCACCCGCGCCGGGGCGTGGAGAATGGGCCCATGGACCGCTTCGAAGGACACATCGCCGGGATCGGCACCGCCTCGGGTACGCGACTGGTGATCGGGAGGTGGGACGCGTCTCCGTTCGGCGCCTTCACCGACGTCATGATGGAGGACTCGGCCGGCGTGCGCACCCTGCTCGCGCCGAGCCGGGAGATCGCTGACTACGTGGGGGCGACCTACACCTTCGACGACGTCGTCCTCCTCGAGATCGTCTCGTCGCTGGATTCGTCCCGCCTCCTCGTCGATGCCGGGGACCTGCAGGTCCAGGCCGAGGTCGGTCCGGTGACGCTGCTCGGGCGGCTGCTCGGCGTCCTCCCCTCGCGCCTGGCCACCCATCCCCGCTGGCTGGCACTGATCAACCCCGTGGCATCGCTCCTGGTCAAGGGGGTCGCGACGGCGGGCTCCGCGGGCAACGGCCGGACCGAGTACTACGGCGTGACATCCGCCCGCTCCCTCACGGGGGCGACGGCGTCCTGGCGCGGTTCGGACCTCGGCACGCTGGCCCCCGTCAGCCCGCCCGTCCGCTTCGGGTTCAGTTCGGCGCCACCGCGCCCCCAGCTGGTCACCGTGACGACGACGATCAGGCGCCCCGGGGCGTGACCTGCCAGGCCCGGCCCATCCGTCCGCGCCGCGCCGGGTCGCGGGGCGCCGCCACGGCCTCCCCCTGCTACCGGCCCATCCGATCGCGCGCCACCCGGTAGTGCGGCCAGTGGCGGAGCCGGTCCGGGAGCAGGGGCACGACGACGCGCGCGGCGCGCCGGATGACGGCGAACGCCAGCCGTTCCCGGCGTCGCCAGGGCAACCCGTAGGCCTGCCGCAGGGTCTCGGGGAGGACTCCCGCAGCCAGGACGGACGGGACGGGGCGCAGCGGCCGGGCGACGATCGGCGGTTCCGGCGCGAGGATCTGCCCGGCGATCAGCCGGGCGGTGGGGCCGACGTCGAGCACGTCGCGTACCTGCTCGTCGACGTAACGCTCGAGGCCCGGGTAGTCCTCGGGCAGGAGCGCCTCGGGAACCCCGAAGACCCGGCCCAGTTGCTTCATGTCGCGGTAGTAGTCCGTCCGCTCCCCGGGCCCGAGCGGGCGCAGGAACCCGTCCGTCACCTCGATCGCCGTCCAGACGAGAGTCGAGAAGACCCAGAGGGCCAGACCCGGATCGAAGGCACTGTAGGCGGTACCGGCGGGCATGGACGCGGCGTCGTCGGGCAGTGTGCCATGGACGGGACGGTGCTTCCCCGCGACCTCCCGTGCCGCGTCCCTGACCTGGCCGTGGTCCCCGAACGTGACGGTCAGGACGGCGTCGAGCGTCCCGCGCAGTCGTTGCAGCGGATCGGAGGCGAAGCCGCTGTGGGCGCGCACGCCCTCGGCGACGAGCGGGTGGGCCACCTGCAGCAGGAGGGCTGCCGGGCCGCCCGCCACGATCAGCCGCTCGCGGGCCACCCGCCAGGCCGTGGAGTCGGGACCGAAGAGGCCCGCATCGCCGGGCAGGCCGGGCGCCGGGGCCCCGGGGAAGAACCGGGCCAGGCCCTTCATGCAGGATCCTCGTCCGAGGGGACGCCGCCGGACGGGGAGTCGTCCTCGTCGGTCCACTCCAGCAGGTCGCCGGGCTGGCAGTCGAGCACCCTGCACATCGCTTCGAGCGTGCTGAAGCGGACGGCCTTCGCGCGGCCGTTCTTCAGCACGGCGACATTGGCGGGCGTGAGGCCGATGCGCTCGGCGAACTCCCCGACGCTCATCTTCCGGCGCGCGAGTTCGACGTCGATCCGCACGATGATCGCCATCAGATGACCTCGTCGAGTTCGGTGCGCAGCTGGCGTGCCTCGAGGTCGGTGCGGACGGCCTGCACGAGCAGCGCCCGCAGCACGAGGACGATCAGCGCCACCGCACCGATCATCACCGCCACGCCGCCGATGAGCAGGACGACGCCGGGGGCCACCGCCTCCCCGGGGGCGAGGGCCACGCCGAGTCCGAAGGCCAGCAGGCTCGCGGCGGTGAAGGCCCCGATCACGATGTCCACCAGGCGGAAGGCATCCGTCGAGAAGACCGTGCCGCGCCGCACCATGGTCAGCAGCCCCCACACGCAGACGACGGCGACCTGCAGGGCGAGGATGCCGAGCACCGTGAGGACGACCAGCGGTGTCCTGATGAGGGCCACGTCGGGGTCGGCGGTCGAGACGTCGAGGGTCAGCAACGAGAGCATCACGACCTGGATGACGACCGAACCGGCGAAGATGAGGCCCAGCACGATGCGCAGGGCCATGACGGTGATGTGGTGCATGACAGCTCCTTCTGCTGATGGTCAGCACAAAGCTATCGTTCATCGATCGATATCACAAGCCTAACGACAGACGGATCGTGCCCGGCACCCTTCGTGCCACCGCAGTCCATCAGGTCCTCTCCGGGGACGGGCCGGAGTGGGCCTCCACCCTCAGATCGAGTAGTCGGACCCGCGGTTCGTGGAGTCGATGTAGTCGCGCACCGCGCTCTGCGGCACCCGGTAGGACCTGCCGAACCTGATGCTCTGGATGGTCCCCGATTGCACCAGCCGGTAGACGGTCATCTTCGAGACCCGCATCATCGCCGCTACTTCCGCGACCGTGTACAACTGTCCCGTGGTCACACCTGTCGACATATCCAGCACCGCTCCCGATTCGCCTCACCACGCTCTGTGGAGCCTTTAACTCTGGCCGCACGCGTAACAGCTGCACAAGGAAATGCACTACTCGTTAATGGTTCCGGGCATCACGATTCGGAGTGTGTTAGGACCTGCTTGGCCCAGGACGCCGAGGACGCCGAGGACGCCCAGGGCGCCCGGACAGCAGGACGGGCGGGGGCTCGCGCCGCTCCGCCCGTCCTGAGATCCGTGGTCGCCGTCAGTTCGCGAGCTGGGCGCTCGCTTCCGGATCCGATTCCCTGAGGAACACCGCGATCCGCTCGGCCTCCTCGATCTCGCCGATCGACGCCGCGGCACGTCCCAGCGCGTACAGGGCCCGCAGGAAGCCACGGTTCGGTTCGTGCGAGTACGGGACGGGACCAGTACCCCGCCAGCCGTTGCGCCGCAGCGCGTCCAGCCCGCGGTGGTAGCCGGTGCGGGCGTAGGCGTAGGACTCGATGGTGCGCCCCTCGCCGTAGGCCTCGTCGGCGAGGATCGCCCAGACCAGCGACGACGTCGGGTGCCTGGCCGCGAGATCCACGGCCTCGTCACCTGCGGCGAGGCGCTCGACGACGTCGGTCTCCTCGGGCAGCAGCGTCGGCTCCGGACCCAGCAGGTTCCTGCGGAACTCGTCCGACACGGGTCAGAGCTTCTTTCCGGCGGACCCGAGCGACGTCGCGGCGGCCACGACGCGGGCCGCGAGGCCGGCCTCGGCCGAGGCGCCCCAGACGCGGGGGTCGTACGTCTTCTTGTTGCCGACCTCGCCGTCGACCTTGAGGACGCCGTCGTAGTTGCGCAGCATGTGGTCCGCGACAGGACGCGTGAAGGCGTACTGGGTGTCCGTGTCGATGTTCATCTTGATGACACCGTAGGAGACGGCGTCCGCGATCTCCTGGTCGGAGGAACCGGATCCGCCGTGGAAGACGAGGTCGAACGGCTTGTCCTTGCCGAGCTTCTGCCCCACCTGGTCCTGGATCTCCTTGAGGATCTCCGGCCGCAGCTTCACGCCGCCCGGCTTGTACACGCCGTGCACGTTGCCGAAGGTCAGCGCCGTGATGTAGCGGCCGTGCTCGCCTGCGCCGAGGGCATCGATGGTCGCGAGGGCGTCCTCGACCGTGGTGTAAAGCTTGTCGTTGATGGCGTGCTCGACGCCGTCCTCCTCGCCTCCCACGGTGCCGATCTCGACCTCGAGGATGATCTTCGCGGCGGCGGCACGGGGCAGGATCTCCCGGGCGATGCGCAGGTTCTCCTCGAGCGTCTCCGCGGAGCCGTCCCACATGTGCGAGTTGAAGATGGGGTCACGGCCGTTCTTCACGGCCTCCTCGGACGCGGCGAGCAGCGGCAGCACGAAGTCGTCCAGCTTGTCCTTGGGGCAGTGGTCGGTGTGCAGGGCGATGTTGACGTCGTACTTCCTGGCCACCTCCTTCGCGAAGGCGGCGAAGCCCAGCGAACCGGCGACCATGTCCTTGACGCTCGCGCCGGACCAGTAGGCGGCGCCGCCCGTCGAGACCTGCACGATGCCGTCCGAGCCGGCCTCGGCGAACCCGCGCATCGCGGCGTTCAGGGTCTGCGAGGAGGTCACGTTCACTGCCGGGAATGCGAACCCGCCCGCCTTCGCGCGGTCGATCATCTCGGCGTAAACATCAGGGGTTGCTATAGGCATGCTGAGGACTCCTTCGTGGTGGTGAGTGCTTGCCTCATCCTAGCGAGCGGGTCTTCCGGGCGCAGAAGAAGTCGGCCCGGACGGCCCGTTCAGGCGTGCTGGCCGAAGACATGGCGCCGCACCCAGCCGTGCATCGCGATGGCGGCCGCGGCGGAGGCGTTGATGGAGCGGGTCGAGCCGAACTGGGCGATCGACAGCGTCGCCTCCGCCGCCTCGTGCACCTCGGGCGTCAGGCCCGGGCCCTCCTGGCCGAAGACGAGGACGCAGCGCTCGGGCAGGTCGTACGTCTCGAGCGGCACCGAGTCGGGGAAGTTGTCGATCCCGATCACCGCGAGGCCCTCCCCTGCCGCCCAGGCGGTGAAGTCCGCGACCGTCGGGTGGTGCCGTACGTGCTGGTAGCGGTCCGTCACCATCGCCCCACGCCGGTTCCACCGTCGTCGTCCGATGATGTGCACCTCCTGCGCGAGGAAGGCATTGGCCGTGCGCACCACCGAGCCGATGTTGAGATCGTGCTGCCAGTTCTCGATGGCGACGTGGAAGCCGTGCCTGCGTCCGTCGAGGTCCGCGACGATGGCCTCGTGGGTCCAGTAGCGGTACCTGTCCACGACGTTCCGGGTGTCCCCCGCCGCCAGCAGCTCGCGGTCCCAGTGGTCGCCGTCGGGCCACGCGCCCGCCCAGGGACCGACCCCGACCGGAGGCGCACCGGGCGCGCCGTCCCGAGCCGCCGCCGGGTCGTCGTCGGTGCATCCGGGCTCAGGCAGGGTTTCTTCCACCGTCCCAGCGTAGACGGCGGCAAAGGTGGAAGACTGGCAGCGGACGGCCCACCCCGGAAGGACGAACATGCGCGAGAACGAACACATCGAGTGCTGGCTCACCGACATGGACGGGGTCCTGGTGCACGAGAACCACGCCATTCCCGGCGCGGCCGAACTGATCGACCGATGGGTCGCCACGTCCAAGCGGTTCCTGGTGCTGACGAACAACTCGATCTACACGCCTCGCGACCTCGCGGCCCGCCTGAAGGCATCGGGCCTCGAGATCCCCGAGGAGAACCTCTGGACGTCCGCGCTCGCCACCGCGCAGTTCCTGCGGGACCAGCTGCCGGGCGGCCGCGCCTACGTGATCGGTGAGGCCGGACTGACGACGGCGCTGCACGAGGCAGGCTTCGTCCTCACAGACACGAACCCGGACTACGTGGTGCTCGGCGAGACGCGCACGTACTCGTTCGAGGCGATCACCAAGGCCGTGCGCCTCATCCTCGACGGTGCACGGTTCATCGCGACCAATCCGGACGTCACCGGTCCGTCCAAGGAGGGCCCGCTCCCCGCGACGGGCGCGATCGCCGCGATGATCACGGCGGCGACGAGCCGCGACCCCTACATCGTCGGCAAGCCGAACCCCATGATGTTCCGCTCGGCGATGAACCAGATCGACGCGCACTCCGAGACCACGGCGATGATCGGCGACCGGATGGACACCGACATCATCGCGGGCATGGAGGCCGGGCTGCACACCGTCCTCGTCCTGAGCGGGATCACGCAACCGGCCGACATCGAGGCCTACCCCTTCCGCCCGGCGCAGATCGTCGACTCCGTCGCGGACCTCATCGACCAGGTCTGACCCGAGCGGACACGGTCGGACACGCCTCAGAAGTAGCGCTTCCACCCGCCGCCGCCGGGAGCCGGGACGTACGCGTCCTGCACCGCGGTGACGATCGACTGGTAGATACCGGGGTTCCACTGGGGGCTGGCGTGGGCCGGAAGCGCACCCCCGGTGACATAGTCCGTCGCCACCACGTTGTCGGGCAGTGCCCGCGCCCAGCCCGCCCGTGCCGTCGCGTAGTCGACGACGCCGTCGTCCGGGTTGCCGGCGAACACCACCTTCGTGTCCCCGAGGGACAGGCTGAAGCGCGAGACGTCGAAGTGGTAGATGTACGAGGACTCGGACTGGATGAGTTCGCTGCTGGGAGCCAGGGGCGAGACCTGCTCGAGGGTCTGGTCGACGATCTGGCTCCAGGTCCGCTCGTTCTTGTGGACGATCCGCTCGCCGAGCTCGTACGTGCCGCGCAGGCTGATCGGCACGCGGACACCGGCTTCGTACAGCAGCACCACGCCGTCGAACATGCGCTGGTCCCGCACGTCGAACCGGCTGGACGGGGAGGAATCGAGGAGGACCAGTTCCACGGGGATGCCGCGGTCCCGCAGGCGGGCGGCCACCTCGACCGCCACCATCCCGCCGAAGCTGTGGCCGTAGAAGTACAGCTTCTCGAGCCGGAAGTTGTCGACGTAGCGGTTCATGGTGGCGACCACGTTGTTGATGTCCAGGCCCCTGTTCGAGTACCCCATGACGGCCATCTGTGCACGCCGTGCCAGGGCCGGCCGGAGGGAGTTGAGGATCCAGAGCCCCTCCTCCCAGCTGGTCTTGTACCCGGGGAACAGCACCCAGCGGTCGTTCGGGAAGCGGGCGCGCGCCGCGTCGTCGTCGAGCGGCAGGATCCGCGTCTGCTCACGCTGGGACTGGATGACCCGCGTGAACGCGAGGTCGGTGCCGACCACAGCGGCGAGCGCCGAGCCGATGAGGAAGGACCGGCGGGAGGACTGGCGGAAGTCGCGGGCACGCTGCAGCGAGAGCGCGTCGTCCACCCGCCGCTCGACTCCGTCCGCGCTGCCGGAGGTGCCCGTCAGGCGAGGCCCAGCTCTTCCTTGCCGAAGGCGAAGAGGTAGGGCACCCCGGCCTCGGACTCGATCCGCTCCTTGGACCCCGTGGTCCTGTCCACGATCACGGCGACCGCCCGGACGTCACCGCCGGCACGGCGCACGCCCTCGACCGCGGTCAGGGCGGAACCGCCCGTGGTGGAGGTGTCCTCGAGGACGACGACGGGACGGCCGGACACGTCCGGCCCCTCGACCTGGCGGCCCATCCCGTGCGTCTTCTGGGTCTTGCGGACCACGAAGGCGTCGATGGGCCGGCCGGCCTGCGCGGCGGCGTGCATGACGGCGTTACCCACCGGATCGGCGCCCATGGTCAGACCGCCGGCAGCCTCGAACGCGATGCCGGCGTCGTCGAGCAGCGCGAGCATGACCCGGCCCACGAGCACCGACGCCTCGTGGTGGAGGGTGATCCGCCGGAGGTCGATGTAGTAGTCCGCCTCGACGCCGCTGGAGAGCGTCACGCGCTCGTGCACCACGGCGAGGTCCTTGATCAGCTCCAGGAGCCGGGAGCGGTCGGAGGTCTGCACGGAGGTCTCGGCGGTCATGCGGCCAGTCTATCGAGAGCGCGTGTCACGCTGCGCACGGGCCAGCGGCGATCGCTGGTCTCAGCCCGGGATCGTCTCCCCGAGGCCGAGGACCATGTCGTCGATCCGCTGGGGGGACATCGCGTCATGGATGGCCAGCATGCTCGCGCCCAGGACGCCCGCATCGATCCCGGAGGACGACTGCACGATCTGCAGGTGCTGCGTGGCGAGGGGGACCGTGCGCGAGTAGACGACCTCACGGATACCGGCGATGAAATGCTCGCCCGTGAGCGCCATCGACCCGCCGATGACGATGACCGACGGATTCATCAGGCTCACGCACGCCGAGAGGACCTCTCCCACATCACGACCGGCCTGGCGCACTGCATGGACCGCGTCCTTGTTCCCGCTTCCCACGAGACGGACGACATCCTCGGCAGTACGGGCGTCCAGCCCGAGCGCACGGAGCTTCGCGGCGACGGCCGGGCCGGAGGCGACGGCCTCGAGGCAGTCCAGGTTTCCGCAGTGGCAGGGGACGCCCGTGCCGTCGTGCACGCGGATGTGCCCGATATCGCCGGCGACACCGTCCGCCCCACGCTGCAGCATGCCGTTGGAGACGATGCCCGAGCCGATGCCCGTGGCGACCTTCACGTAGATCAGCTCACCGGTGTCCGGCCACGCCGCGTTCCGCTCCCCGACGGCCATGACGTTGACATCGTTGTCCACGAGGACCGGGACGTGGAAGTGGTCCTGCAGGTAGCCCGGGACGTCGAAGCGGTTCCAGCCGGGCATGATCGGCGGGTTGATGGGCATGCCCGTCCTGTGCTCCACGGGCCCCGGCACACCGACCCCGATCGCCAGCAGATCCGCGAGGTCGCGGTCCGAGTCCGCCAGCAGTTCGGAGGCCATCTCCACCACCGCATCGAGGACCGCGGTCGGGCCGATGGCCACCTCAATCGAACGAGCGGCTTCACGCAGCTGGTGACCCGTGAGGTCGGTCAGTGCCACGCGCAGGTGCGACGCCCCGATGTCCACACCCAGGACCACCTTGCTCCCCGCCTTGAGGGCGATCCGCGAGGACGGCCGCCCGCCCGTGGAGACGGCATCGTCGACGAAACCGACCAGGCCCAGCTCCATCAGGGATTCGATGCGCAGCGTCACCGTGGAGCGCGCGAGTCCCATCTGGGCGGCGAGCTCGGATCGGGTGCGGGGCCGTCCGTCGCGCAGGATCTGGAAGAGCTCGCTGGCTCCGGAGGAGCCGAGGCCGTTGAAGCTACTTACGTCACGCATCGACTCATTACAGCATGGAAACCGACGGAACAAGGGTCGCCTGGGACGGTGCGTGATCCACCCCTGGTACGCCGCTCCACGGTGATCAGTTCGCCGCCGCCGCGTCCGTGCGGACCGCGTTCTTCAGGCGTCTGCGCGGCCCCTGCGCGGCGAATCGCTGCTGCAGGAGGACGGCCCCCACGAGGATGAGGGCCCGGGCCAGCGCCTGGATGGAGGTGTCGAGGTTGTTCTGGGTGAAGACGTTGATGAGGGTACTGAAGATCAGCACCCCGAGCACGGTGCCCATGATCGTGCCCCGGCCCCCGACGAGCAGGGTCCCGCCGACGACGACGGCGGCGATGACGTCGAGTTCGACGAGCAGCCCGTGCGTGGAGGTACCGGCCGTGGTGCGGCCGAGGTACATGATGCCGCCGATACCCGCCGTGAACCCCGCGAGGACGTAGAGGTACACCAGGTGGCGCCTCACCTTGATGCCGGCCAGCCGAGATGCCTCGAGGTTCCCGCCGATGGCGATGGTGCGCCGACCGAAGGTGGTGCGGTTCAGGAGGAACCAGCCGCCCGCGGCGACCACGGCGAAGATCCAGACCAGGATGGGGACGCCGAGCAGGTCGGCGCGCAGGACCTCGAGGAAGTCACGGTTGCTGACCACCTGCGTCCTTCGGCCCGAGATGAGCTCCGCGAGGCCACGTGCACCGATGAGCATCGCCAGGGTGGCGATGAAGGCCACCACTTTGCCGTACGCGATCAGGACGCCGTTGACGAGCCCGGCAGCGGCACCGACGGCGAGGGCGACGATCACCATGAGGAGCCATGAGGACTGCGCGGCCGCCATCTGCACGCTGGTGAGGCTCGCCACGACCGTCGTCAGGCCGATCACCGACCCGACGGACAGGTCGATCCCGCCGGCGGTGATGACGAAGGTCACGCCGATGCTCACCACACCGATGATCGATGCGTACCGGAGGATCGTGAGCATGTTCTCGAGGTTCAGGAAGCGGTCCCCACTGGTGATCGCTCCCACGACGAGGAGCAGGGCGAGCGCGATGACCAGTCCGAGGTTGCGCCCTGCCGAACCCCGCAGGAAGGCGTGCAGCGGATTGGCCCGGCCGGGCCGTCCGTGCTCCGTCGCATCGGGGTTCGGCTCGGCCACCTTCGTGTTCTGCTCGCTCACGCGGCACTTCCCTTCATGATGAGGTCGAGCACGCCGTGCTCGTCCAGGTCGCTGGCATTCGTCTGGGTGAGGACCCTGCCGTCGTCGATGACGAGCACCGTGTCCGCGAGCCCCAGGACTTCTTCGATCTCACTCGAGATGACGATGATGGCGGTGCCGGCGACGGCGAGCGCACGGATGAGCTCGTAGATCTCGGCCCTCGCTCCGACGTCGACGCCGCGCGTCGGTTCGTCGAGCAGGAGCACCGAGGTGCCGTGCACGAGCCACCGGCCCAGCAGGATCTTCTGCTGATTGCCGCCGGAGAGAGTCCGGGCCGGGCGGTCGGGATCGGCGGGTCGCAGTTCCAGCGCCGCGATCTGCTCGCGTGCCGCCTGCCGCTCGGCCGCCTCGTCCAGATACCCGGCTCGGGCGAACCGCCCGAAGGTGGACAGCGTGACGTTCTTGAAGACGGGTTCGTCCAGGATGAGTCCCTGGCTCTTGCGCTCCTCCGGGGACAGACCGATACCGGCATCGACGGCCGCGGTGACGGAGCCCGGGCGAAGGACCTTCCCGTGGACGGTGACCGTCCCCGAGGACGCCTTGCGCGCTCCGTAGATGGTCTCGATGATCTCCGAGCGCTTCGAGCCCACCAGTCCGGCGAGCCCCAGGACCTCACCGGCGCTCAGGGTGAAGCTCAGCCTGTCGAAGTGGCCGTCGAGCTCGAGGTCCTCCACCGTCAGCACGACCGGCGCGTCAGCAGCCGGGGGCCGCCGCTCGGGGAACACGTTCTCGATGTCCCGGCCGGTCATGAGGCGGATCAGCTCGGCTCGCGGGGTGTCCCGGACGTCGAGGCCCGTCGCGGTGCTCCGACCGTCCTTGATGACGGAGATGCGATCACCGATCTGCCTGATCTCCTCCAGCCTGTGGGAGATGTAGACCACGGCGATCCCCTGCGTGGTGAGCTCACGCACCACCCGGAACAGATTGGCGACCTCGCCCGAGTCGAGGATGGCGCTCGGCTCGTCCATGATGATGAGCTTCGTGTCCCGCGACAGCGCGCGAGCCAGGCTGACGATCTGCTTGTTGGCCGCCGACAGCGCCCCGACTTCCGTCGACGGCGACAGCCGACCATGACCGAGACGGTCGAGCAGTGCCCGCGTCAGCGCGTGGGCCTTCCGGACGCGGAGCACTCCCCCGCTGGACACCTCGTGCCCGAGGAAGATGTTCTCGGCGATCGACAGTCCGTCGACCACATCGAGCTCCTGGTACATCGTGGCGATCCCGAGGGCGAGCGCCGCGGTCGGACCGGGCAGGGAGATCGCCTCGCCCTCCCAGTAGATCTGCCCGCCGTCGGGCTGATGGACACCGGACAGCGTCTTGATGAGCGTCGACTTGCCGGCACCGTTCTGGCCCATGACGCAGTGCACCTCCCCCCGGCGCACCTGCAGGTCCACCCCCTTGAGGGCCTGGACCCCGGCGAAGTGCTTGGTGATCCCGCGGACTTCCAGCAGGGGCAGGGACTGATCGTCATCGAACATGTGACGAAGATAACACGTTATGTCGATTATCGGTGGAAAGCCGTCGATTCCTTCCATGCTTCTGTTACTGTGAGGCAAGTCACGCTGAGTTGCCCCACTCGGGCGAGGATCGCGGCTCTGCCAAGTTCATTACTCAAAGAGGAGAAACCATGCTTGCAGTTCCTGTGAACCGGAGAGTGCTCGTCACGACCGGGGCCTTCATCTCCATCGGCGCCCTCCTGACCGGATGCACACCGGGTGACGACGCGACGAACACCCAGCCGACCAACGCCTCCGCCGAAGGGAACCAGGCCGAGGGGGACACCGTGGTGATCGGCTTCTCGGGGCCGGCGGCGGACCACGGATGGCTCGGTGCCATCAACGCGGCGGCGCTCGCCACGGCCGAGGAGTTCCCCGACATCGACCTGCGCGTGGCGGAGGGGACCAACGACGCCAATCTGCAGATCAGCCAGGTGGAACAGTTCATCAACGACGGCGTCGACGCCATCGTGCTGCTTCCGACCGACGGCGCGGCGCTGACACCCGTCGCCACCCAGGCCATGGAGGCGGGCATCCCCGTCATCAACGTCGACCGCGAGTTCTCCAGCTCCTTCGCAGCACGTGCCACGGTCCTGGGCGACAACTACGGGATGGGCGTCAGCGCCGGGACCTACATCTGCGAGAAGCTCGGCGGGAACGAGGACGCGGTCGTCGCGGAGATCGCGGGCATCGACTCCCTGCCGCTGACGCAGGACCGTAGTCAGGGTTTCGCCGATGCGCTCGAGTCCTGCGGACTCGACGTGGACAACCGGGTCGCCGCCGACTTCACGGTCCAGGGCGGCGAGGCAACGACGTCGCAGCTCCTCTCCGCGGCACCGAAGATCGACGCCATCTGGAACCACGACGACGATCAGGGGATCGGCGTCCTCGCCGCCATCGACAACGCCGGGCGGGACGACTTCTTCATGGTCGGCGGAGCCGGCTCAGCCAACGCCATGCGCGAGATCCAGTCCGGCGAGAGCGTGCTCGAAGCAACGGTGATCTACCCGTCCACCCAGGCAGCCGACGGCATCCGCATGGCACGCCTGATCGCCCAGGACAAGGCCATGAGCGACCTCGTGGAAGTCGAGGTGCCCAAGCGCGTCGTCCTGAACGCCCCGGTGGTGACGAGCGACAACGTCGACCGCTACCTGCCCACCGCCTTCGAATCCTAGGCCCCGGGGATCGAGGGGGCATCCCGGTCTTCACGGACCGGGGTGCCCCGACCCCGCGCCGACCCACTGCGTCCGCCATGAGATAGAGGAACTATGCCCCACGACGTCGCGCCCCTGAAGATCGCCCTGATCGGGCACGGTTTCATGGGAGCCGCACACTCCCAGGGATGGCGGGTCGCACCGCGGTTCCACGACCTGCCCGTCCGGCCCGAGATGACGCTGCTCGTGGGGCGGAACGCCGGGGCGGTGGATGCAGCAGCCGGGAAATGGGGCTGGCAGGAGACCGCCACGGATTGGCGGGAGGCCGTCGACCGTGACGACATCGACGTCATCGACATCGTCACGCCGGGTGGCTCCCACGCCGAGATCGCCATCGCGGCGCTCGCGGCAGGGAAACATGTCCTGTGCGAGAAGCCCCTGGCCAACACCCTGGCGGAAGCCGAGGCGATGGCGGATGCGGCCGACCGCGCCGGCACCGACGTCTTCGCGATGGTCGGCTTCACCTACCGGCGGGTCCCCGCAGCGGCCTTCGCACGGGATCTCGTCCTCTCCGGCGCCATCGGCGACGTGCGTCAGGTCCGGGCCAGTTACCTGCAGGACTGGCTGGTCGATCCGGAGGCACCGCTCACCTGGCGCCTCACGAAGGATCAGGCAGGATCAGGCGCACTCGGAGACCTGGGAGCGCACGCGGTCGACCTGGCACAGTTCATCACCGGCCAGAAGGTGACCGGGGTGAGCGGCCTGCTCACCACGTTCGTGCACGAGCGTCCGATCCCCCTCGACGCAGTCGGGCTCGGAGGCACGCCCGGCCTGGACCGCGGGCAGGTCACCGTCGACGACCTCGCGCTGTTCACCGGCCGGTTCGACGGCGGAGCGGTCGGTTCGTTCGAGGCGACGCGGATGTCCACCGGGCGGAAGAACGCGCTGCGCCTGGAGGTGGCAGGCACCACGGGAGCGATCTCCTTCGACCTGGAGAGCATGAATTCGCTGGGATTCTACGACGCGACGGCGCCGCAGACGCGGCAGGGATTCACCGAGATCATGGTGACGGAACCGGATCATCCCTACCTCTCCGCGTGGTGGCCTGCGGGCCACGCCCTCGGATACGAGCACGGCTTCGTCCACCAGGCGAAGGACTTCATCGAGGCCGTCGCGGAGAAGCGCCAGCCGGCCCCCTCCTTCGCCGACGGACTCCAGGTCCAGAGGGTCCTCGCCGGCGTGGAGCGCAGCGCGGTCAGCGACAGCATCTGGACCAGCATCATCTAGCGGCACCGCCCCCGACCACACTCTTCCAAGGAGCCCGAATGTCCCGCAAATTCACCCTGTTCACCGGCCAGTGGGCCGATCTCCCCTTCGAGAAGGTCGCCCAACTGGCCGGCCAGTGGGGCTACGACGGACTCGAGATCGCCGTCTCGGGCGACCACCTCGACGCCTGGCGCTGGGACGACGACGCCTACATCCAGGACCGCCTCGACATCCTCGAGCGCAACGGCCTCAAGGTGTGGACCATCTCGAACCACCTGAAGGGCCAGTCCGTCTGCGACGACCCGATCGACTTCCGCCACCAGGCGATCGTCGGCCCGAGGGTGTGGGGCGACGGCGACCCGGAGGGCGTCCGGCAGCGCGCCGCCGAGGAGATGAAGCTGACCGCGAGGCTCGCGAAGAAGCTCGGCGTGGACACCGTGGTGGGCTTCACCGGCTCCTCCATCTGGCAGTACGTCGCGATGTTCCCACCGGTTCCGGCGTCCACGATCGAGGCCGGATACCAGGACTTCGCCGACCGCTGGAACCCCATCCTCGACGTCTTCGACGAGTGCGGTGTCCGCTTCGCCCACGAGGTCCACCCCTCGGAGATCGCCTACGACTACTGGTCCACCCAGCGCACCCTCGAGGCCATCGGCCACCGCCCCGCGTTCGGCCTCAACTGGGACCCGAGCCACTTCATGTGGCAGCAGATCGACCCGGTGGCGTTCATCTCCGACTTCAAGGACCGGATCTACCACGTGGACTGTAAGGACACGAAGATGCGCATGGGCGGTGGGCGCAACGGCATCATGTCCTCGCACCTGCCCTGGGGGGACCCGCGTCGCGGGTGGGACTTCGTCTCGACGGGCCGCGGCGACGTGCCCTGGGAGGACAGCTTCAGGGCGCTCACCGCGATCGGCTACACCGGCCCCATCTCGGTGGAGTGGGAGGACGCCGGCATGGACCGGCTGCAGGGCGCTCCCGAGGCGCTCGCCTTCCTGAAGCGCTTCGACTTCTCGCCGTCGGACACCTCCTTCGACGCGGCGTTCAGCCAGTAGCCCGGGGCGGAGCACGCCGGGTGCACACCCGACCGGCGTGCTGGACCCGCAGGAGTGCCCGCGGGTCCGGCAGCCCGGCGCGGTCCGCCGACCCCGCTCCGACATTCCCCCGATTTCGTAACCTTGTAGAAATGGAACGGGAGTAGCCTTGGGGCATGCGTGAAATCCAGGCTCAGATCATCGCGGAGATGGGCGTCGAGCCCACCATCGACCCGGCGGCGGAGGTGCGCCGCCGGGTCGGATTCCTGAAGGAGTACGTCCGGTCCACGGGCACCCGGGGCTTCGTCCTCGGTATCAGCGGTGGGCTCGACTCGACGCTCGCCGGCAGGCTCGCCCAGCTCGCCGTGGACGAACTGCGCTCCGAGGGAGCGGACGCCGACTTCATCGCCCTGCGCCTGCCCTACAACGTGCAGAAGGACGAGGAGGACGCGCAGGCCGCGCTCGCCTTCATCGAACCCCGCACCGCGAAGGTCTTCAACGTGGCCCCCGCCGTGGACGGCATCCAGCAGGAGTACGCGGACGCCCTCGGCGAGCGGGTCACCGACTTCACCAAGGGCAACACCAAGGCCCGTGCCCGGATGGTGGCCCAGTACGCGATCGCGGGCCAGCACAACCTGCTGGTGATCGGCACGGACCACGGTGCGGAATCCGTGACGGGCTTCTTCACCAAGTTCGGTGACGGCGGGGCGGACATCCTGCCGCTGTTCGGCCTGAACAAGCGCCAGAACCGGGCACTGCTGCAGGAGCTCGGCGCACCCGCCGCCCTGTACAACAAGATCCCGACGGCGGACCTGCTCGACGACCTGCCGGGCCAGGCCGACGAGCACGAGCTCGGCCTGACGTACGAGCAGATCGACGACTACCTCGAGGGTCGCGACGTGGACCCCGACGCAGCGAAGGCCATCGAGCACCGCTACTCCATCACGCGGCACAAGCGCACCGTACCCGTGACCATCTTCGACTCCTGGTGGCGGGAGTAAACAGCGCCGTTGGTAACGTAGGGACCGTGAAGATCGCCACCTGGAACGTCAACTCCCTCCGTGCCCGCGCCGACCGCGTCGAAGCCTGGCTCAACCGGTCCGACGTCGACGTCGTCGCGCTGCAGGAGACGAAGTGCAAGGACGACAACTTCCCCTGGGACCTGTTCGAGAACAGCGGATTCGAGGTGGCGCACTTCGGCCTGAGCCAGTGGAACGGCGTCGCGATCGCCTCCCGCGTGGGCCTCGACGACGTCGAGCGCACCTTCCCCGACCAGCCCACCTTCGGCAAGCCGGGCACCGAAGCCGTGCAGGAGGCCCGCGCCATCGCGGCGACCTGTGGCGGGGTCCGCGTGTGGAGCCTGTACGTCCCGAACGGGCGTGCCCTCGATGATCCGCACATGCCCTACAAGATCGACTGGCTGGATACCCTCCGCGGCCACGCCGCCCAGTGGATCACCGAGGACCCGGAGGCGCAGATCGCGCTCATGGGTGACTGGAACATCGCCCCGCAGGACGAGGACGTATGGGACATCGATCTCTTCGTCGACGGCGGCTACACCCACGTGAGCCCTGCCGAGCGCGCCGCCTTCCAGGCCTTCCTGGACACGGGCTTCGCCGATCTCGCCCGGCCGTTCACCCCCGGCCCGGGCCTCTACACCTACTGGGACTACAAGCAGCTGCGGTTCCCCAAGAAGGAGGGCATGCGCATCGACTTCGTGCTCGGCTCCCCCGCCCTGGCGGAACGCGCCACCCATGCCTTCGTGGACCGTGAGGAACGCAAGGGCAAGGGCGCCTCGGACCACGCCCCCGTCATCGTGGAACTCAGCGGCCCGTGAGCCGCGGGGGCGCTCACGCCCGGCCCTTCCCGTACGTCTCCTACCTCCGCGTCTACGAGCCCCTCGACGCCTTCTCCGACGCGCAGCAGCTCGTGATCCTGGAGCAGCGCTCCCGTGGGCGCGGACTGACGGAGTCGATGGAGCAGGAGCAGTCGCTGCGCCGGGTGATGCGCCCGGTCTCCGATCCGTTCCCCCACCACGAGCCCGAGCTCGTCAGGGTGACGCACTTCCCCGGCCTGAACGGCGCGACGGCGCCCTACTACTGCCCCAACCAGCTGGCCGTCCGCACCACCCTGGCCGCCGAATCGCTCGACCAGAGCCTGCGCGGTCCCTTGATCGACGTCCTCGTCCCCGAGGTGGCACGCGAGGCCCATCAGGCCCGGCTCGATCCCGACACGTTCGCGGACTCCGTGGCCAAGCTGCACACGCGGTCGGCGACGTGGGGAGTGCCGTTCGCCTGGTTCGCCCTGATCCACGAGGACGACCTCACGGAGGTCGTCGAGGACGACGGCCGCGTCACCACCGTCCGCGTCACGGCGAGGATCGGCGACTGCATCGACCGCGGACGCCGTTCGGTCGCCCAGCTCGCCATCGGCGCCCCGGAGATGGACCTCCTCGACGAACTCACGGAGATCGTCGAGTGGCTCGAGGTGTTCCGCCGTGATGCGGTGGTCGAGGTGGACTACGGTCCCGTCGCCGATCGCGTCTTCCCCGACGACTCGCCGATGGACGTGCGCCTCGGCATCGAGAGCCTCGCCGAGGCGGACATGATGGGCGCCGCGGCGTCCTACCGACGGCTCGCCTCACGCTGGATCCCCATCCGGCAGCTCGCCCGCTCCTCCTGAGCACGCGGCCGCCGGCCCGCACCGCCGGAAGCCGCCGGAAGCCGCCCGAGGTCCGCACCGCGGGAACGGGCGCGCGGTGCCGCTCCCCGCCCGGCACGACGACGGCGGATCAGGGCCTGACCGGCCCCGTCGTCCAGCGCTCGACGAGGGTGTGCGGTCGCGACGGCGGGTAGTCTGCCGGCTGGTTGCGCAGCAGCTCGCCGAGCAGGAGGTCCGCGGCGAAGGCGCCCTGGTCCTCGGGGTCCTGGCGGATGGTGGTCAGGCCCATCGGCTCCGCGAACTCGTGGTCGTCGATGCCGATGACGGACAGCTCCCCCGGTACGTCGATGCCCAGTTCCGCCGCGGCCTTCAGCACACCGAACGCCATCTCGTCGGACGAGCAGAACACCGCCGTCGGCCGGTCCTCCGGGTCCTCGAGGAGCGTGAGGGCCGAAGCCCGCGACGTCGCGAACCGGAAGTCGCCGAAGGCGGACCAGTCCTCCCGCACACCCAGACCGTGCGCGGCCATCGTGTCCTGGAACGCCTGCTCGCGGATGCGCGGCACCTCGAAGTCGATGTCGAAGGACCCCCCGCCGCGCATGTGGGCGATCCTCGTGTGGCCGAGGCCGATGAGGTGCTCGACGGCGTCGCGTGCCGCCGCGGCGTCGTCGATGCCCACGTGCCGCACCCCCTCCACGGCCCCGCCGACCACGATGCTGGGGTACTCCAGCTGCTGCACGGCCTTCCGCTCCTCCTCCGTCAGGTGCATGCACATGACCAGTAGGGCATCGATGCGCTTGCGGAGGATGGAGCGGTGGAACACCCGGTCACGGTTCACGCCGGCCCCGCCGAGGCTGAAGACGATCAGGTCGTAGCCGGCGGCGCGCAGCTGCCGGTCCACGCCCTCGAGGACGGCGGAGAAGTACCAGCGATCGATCACCGGGACCAGGACGCCCAGGGCCATGGTGCGCCCGGAGGCGAGCCCGGAGGCGGCCGACGACGGCACGTACCCGAGCTCCTTCGCCGTCGCGGTGACCCGCGCGCGGGTCTCCTCCGCCACCCCGGGGAGACCCCGCAGTGCCCGGGAGACGGTGGCCGTGGACACCCCGAGGGACGCCGCGACGTCGTCGATGCTCGTCACGATCAGCCCTTCAGGCCGCCTGCCAGCAGCCCTCGGACGAAGTACCGCTGCAGTCCGAAGAAGACGGCGAGGGGCACGATGATCGAGACGAAGGCACCGGCGGTGAGGCGCTGCCACTCGCCGCCGCGCGAGCCCTGGAGTTCCGCGAGCCGCTGGGTGATCGGGGCGACGTCGGCCCCGCCGCCCGAGAAGACGAGGGCCACCAGGAGGTCGTTCCACAGCCACAGGAACTGGAAGATGCCGAACGAGGCGAGCGCCGGCGTCGCCAGCGGGACGATGATGCGCCAGAAGATGGTGCTGTGTCCGGCGCCGTCCACCCGCGCCGCCTCGATGACCTCACCGGGGATCTCGGCGATGAAGTTGTGCAGCAGGAAGATCGCCAAGGGCAGCCCGAAGATGGTGTGGGCCACCCAGAGCTGGGCGTAGGTGCCGCTCGGCAGAAGCTGGAAGTCACCGAACTTGAGAACCTGCGTGAACAGCTGCAGCAGCGGGATCAGGGCCATCTGGAGGGGGACGATCTGCAGGGCGAAGACGAAGATGAACAGGCTGTCCTTTCCCTTGAAGCGCCCCCACGCGAACATGTAGGCCGCCATGGCCCCGAGGACCAGCGTGAAGATGGTCCCGGGGACCACGATCGCGAGCGAGTTCACGAAGTAGGACAGCAGGTTCGGGGACTGGCTGCCGCCGGGGCTGAGGACGTCCGCGTAGTTCTCGAGGGTGAACTGGCGGTCGGTAATGACGTTCCACCAGCCGTTGCCCTTGATGTTGTCCTCCGGGCGGAAGGACGAGATCAGCAGGCCGAAGGTCGGGATGGTCCAGATGACGGCGATGATCACCGCAGCAGCCGTGGCGGTCCGCGAGGTGAGTCGCTGCTTCACCCGGCGCTGCATGGTGGGGCGGCCCTGCGTGGCGTCGTCGGCGACGTCCGGCAGGAGGTTCTTCTTGTTCTCCAGGGGAACGGTGCTCATCGGATTTCCTTCTGCTTGCGGAGCAGCCGGGCGTTGTAGACGACCACGGGCAGCACCATCAGGAACAGGACCAGGGCGAGTGCGGCACCCCGTCCGGGTTCACCCGCCCTGAACGCCTGGGTGTACATCTCATTGGCCACGACGGAGGTCTCGTACTGGCCGGCGGTCATCGTCCTGACGATGTCGAAGACCTTCAGCGTGCCGATCGTGATGGTGGTGACCACGACGATGAGCGAGCCGCGGATCGTCGGGATGGTGACGTTCCGGAACTGCTGCCATGCACTGGCGCCGTCGAGTCTCGCCGCCTCGACGATCTCGGTCGGGATGCCCTTGATGGCCGCGGAGAGCACCACCATGGCGAATCCCGTCTGGATCCAGATCATGACGGCGATGAGGAAGAGGGTGTTCTCGGGGGCGTCGAGCAGGAACTGTTTCGGTTCCTGGCCGAACCACACGAGGATCTGGTTGAACAGCCCGATCTGGTCCTGCTCCGGGCCCTTGTAGGCGTAGACGAAGCGCCAGATGACGCCGGCGCCGACGAAGGAGATGGCCATCGGCATGAACACCAGTGCCTTCAGGGCCTTCTCTCCGCGGGCCCGGTCGATGAACACCGCGTAGGCCAGACCGATCGACGATGCCAGCAGCGGCACGAGGACCACCCAGATGACGGTGTTCCTGAGGGTGACGAGCGCCTCCGGCTGGGTGAACATCCAGACGAAGTTGTCCAGTCCCACGAACTCACCGTTGCGGTCCGTCAGGGAGAGGTACGAGGTCTGGAGGGCCGGGTACACGAGGCCCACCGCCAGCAGGACGAGTGCCGGCGCCAGGAATCCGGCGATCTGCACCTTCTCGCGGCCCGACTTGGGGGCGCGATCCACGAGCAGCATGATCAATCCGATGATGGCTGCGAAGACGGCGAGCCCCACCACCACCTGTAGCCCTTTTTCTGCAATATCTTCCACAGCACAGCCTCCTTGGTGCGCATGACGTGATGGGGGGAGGGTCGGCAGCACCGGGTACACCGCGGCGAGCGTGGTGTACCCGGTGCCGTCGACGACGCCCGGTGCCGACCTGCGGGCCGGCACCGGGCGTCAGCGCATCAGGAGCTGGGCCAGCTGTCCTCGACGGACTGCGTGACTTCCTCGGTGGAGGAGCCGTTGATCCAGTTGACGATGCCGCTCCAGAAGGAGTTGGCGCCCACGGCGCCGGGCATCAGGTCGGAACCGTCGAAGCGGAAGACCGTCTCGGGGTCCTGCAGCAGCTCGATCGACTGGCGGTCGAGGTCCGACTGCGCGACCTCCGGGTCGAGTCCCTTGTTCGCGCTGATCGCACCGCCCTGGGAGACGCGGGCGTTGGCGAACTCGGCGCTCGCGAGGTACGTCTGCAGCGCCTGCACCTCGGGCCGGTCGGCGTAGGCGCCGATGAGCTCGCCTCCACCGGTGATCGCAGTGCCCTGGGAGGCGTCGATCGGCGGCGTCATGAAGGCCCAGACGTCGCCGTCCTCCGCCACGGTGGTGCCCTCCGGCCAGTTGGCGGCCTGGAAGGACGCCTGGTGGTGCATGGCGCACTGGCCGTCGAGCACCGGCTGCCCGGCTTCGGCGAACGGCGTGGAGAGGATGGACCGGACGTCGCCGAAGCCACCGTTGACGTTGCTGTCGTCCTTCAGGATCTCGCCGACCCGGTCGAAGGACGCGACGATCTGGGGATCGTTGAAGGGGATCTCGTGCGTGACCCACTGGTCGTAGACCTCAGGGCCGTGCTCGCGGAGTACCGCGTCCTCGACCCAGTCCGTGCCCGGCCAGCCGGTGGCCTCACCGGACTCGAAACCTGCGCACCAGGGCTTGACGTCGCCGCCCTCGTCCGCGATCTGCTCCGTCAGCTCGGTCATCTCGTCCCATGTGGTGGGGACCTCCCAGCCGTTCTCCTCGAAAGTGGCCGGGACGTACCAGACGTAGCCCTTGACGTTCGCGAGCATGGGAGCGGCGTAGAACGTGCCGTCCACCGTGCCGTACTTCTTCCAGTCCTCGGACCAGTTCTCATCCACGAGGTCCGAGACGGCCTGGGGGGCGGCCACGAGGTTCGAGGCCTGGTCGGCCAGCAGGCCGGGCTGCGGGAAGATCGCCAGGTCCGGAGCGGTACCGCCCTGGGCGCGGACGCCGATCTGCGTCTCGAACTCCTTGGACCCCTCGTAGGCCACCTCGATGCCGGTGCACTCGGCGAAATCCGCCCAGGAGTTCTCGAGCAGCTCGGCCTCGAGGTCGACGATGGTCGAGTAGACGCTGACCTCGGCGCCGTCGAAGGTGCCGTAGGTCTCGTAGTCGGCGCAGTCCGCGTCACCGGAACCGGCGCTGTCGTTGCCTCCTGATCCGCATCCTGCGAGCGCGAGGAGGGAAACACTGAGTGCCGCGACGGGCACCATCAACCTGCGTGAGCGAAGTATCGCCATGGAAAAGACTCCTTTGTCCTGCGGACCGCGAGGGTGCCTCGGCAACCTGGTTGCCCGCCTCGACTGCGCCGCCTCACTGATGTGTACCTGAACAGTAAGCGCTTACATGACCACTCACAAGTGGGTCGGCCGGGTCCGGGATTTCGATACCGAAACGTGACGCGCGTCGCACCCCTGCGCATCGGCGGCGGTTCCAGGACATCACCAGGACATCGCCAGGACATCGCCGGGATGAGCGGAGAAGAACTAGTCGACGCGCTCGGTGCGCATGAAGCGTGCGCGGGCACCCGAGGTGATGCTGATGAGCACCGGCGTGCGGTACCCCGTGACGGCGTCCAGCGCCTCGACCAGGCGGGAGACCTCCTCGGCGACCGCATAGGGAGGGACGCCCTTCCGCGGGAACACCCTGACCTTCAGGCCCGGGACGCCGCGGATCTCCCAGGTGCTCACGGACGCACCGGCGAGGTCCGACCGCTCCAGCAGCGCGGCCTTCAGCGCCTGCTCCGCGGCGGCGGCGGTGATGGTCACCGTCCCGCGGACGCTCCCGTCGTCGTCGCCCGACGAGGCGGTCGCCCTCCGCCCGCGACGTCCGTCCACGGAGGCGAACAGGCCCGTGCGCCCCCGCCCCTGCGCGGCGATCCACAGGAGGAGCAGGACGATCACGACCACGAGCACGGCGGCCAGGGCGATCCACAGCCAGGTGTCGGCCTGGCCTTCGAGCGTCGTCCCGGTCCGGACGTCGGCGATACGGTCCCCGATCCGCGGTGCCGTCCGGTTCCACCACGGCGCGACGCCTGGCAGCACCAGGAGCGCGAGCCCGAAGGCGCTGGCCGCGAGGGCGATGAGCCCGACGACGGCGAGGAGGAGTCGGTTGAGCAGGCGCGGCGTGGTGTTCACTGGCCGATCACCCCCGTCTCGGCCACGACGACGGAGATCCGCGGTGCGGGTTCCACGCTGGAGCGGCGCAGGTCGTCGGCCACCGCGGCGCGGACCGCGTCGGCGTCGACGGGCATCCCGGACGTGGGACGGATCTGCACGGTCACGGATGACCGCCCCACCGTCACGAGGACCTGCTCGGGAGCCACGCCGGCTGCCGTCCTAGCTCGGCGGGCGAGTGAGGACGCCACGACCTCGGCGTCGACCACGACGGCGGCGCGACCGTTCGGGATGGTGTAGCGGGCGCGGCGGCCCGGCACCAGGGCGAGCAGGAGGAGCAGGAGCCCGAGCACGAGCAGCAGGAAGGAGCCCGCACCGAGGAGCGACGCCGGGACCCCGGCCGGGACAGCGCCGATCCACGCGGCCGCGGCGTCGAGGTCCACGAGGAACGGGCGGTCCCCCACCGCCTGCAGCACCGCCTCGAACAGCAGCACGAGACACACCAGCACCAGGACCACCGCGGTCACCACGGAGGACACGGCACGGGAGGAGTGCATCTCGCGCCGGACGAGGCGCGCCGTCCCGGCGGCCGTGGAGCGGTCGAGCGGATCGTCGGTCACAGGACCCTCGCCCCACGGGTGACGGTGCTGCCGATGATGCGGATGTCGACCCGGCTGAGCCGCGCACCGGTCAGGTGCTGGACGCGGTCGAGGATCTGCCCGCGCGCGGCATCGGCCCGGGACCACAGGGGTCCGCCGAAGGAGTCGACGACGGACGGATCCTCGGCCACCCGCGTGAGCGCCGGTACCGGCAGGGGCAGGGCGAGCTGGAGGGCCAGGAGACCGGCGTCATCCGTGAAGGACGCCTTCACCTGGGCGGGTGCGACGCCGAGCACCTCGGCGGTCGCGGCGCGCGCGGTGCTGGTGAGGGCCTGCGTGGTGATGCGGTTGTGGCCCTCGCGGGGGCGGGCATCGGGACGTGCACCCTCGGCGTCCCGCGGACCTGCGATGGGTACCGGGCCGATGCGCGGGGGCCGGACGGGCGCATCGGCTGGAGGTACCTCTCCGGTCACGAGGACGAGCGACGGCCGGCCAGGGCGTCCAGGACGCCGCGGAGATCGAGCTTCCCCTCGGCGATCCGCCCCAGGACGGCGCCGCCCAGCATGAGGACGAGGGTGAGGAGGAAGCCCCAGAACCCGAAGATGAGCGCCGCGAAGGCGAGGACGGCGCCGGCGGCCATGCCGATGGTGGTGGGTGTCAGCATCGCGTCACTCGCCCGCCTGCTCGAGCTGGGTGGCGCCGGTCGGGCGGAGGCGTCCGGCCGACCCGGACCCGACCCGCCTGGTCTCGGTGGTCGCCGACACCGTGGCCCTCGGTTCGGCCCTCGGTTCGGCCCTCGGTTCGGCCCTCGACTCGGTCCTCGACTCCGCGGGCGGGGGCAGGTGCACGTCGAGGACCTCGATGTTGACCTCGATGACCTCGAGCCCCACCAGGTCCGTGAGGGCGTCGTACACCGCGGCGCGCACCGCGTCGGCGAGCGCGTTGAGGGCGAACCCGTAGTCGGCGACGAGGCTGATGTCCACGGCGAGCTGCGTCTGCCCGATCTCCACCTTCACGCCGTGCGAGAGGTCGTTCGCGCCGACGGCGTCGCGGAGGGCACCGAGCGCCCGTCCCGTCCCCGGGCCCAGGGCGTGCACGCCGGGAACCGCCCGGGCGGCGATCGCCGCGATCTTCATGGCGGCCGGATCCCCGATCACGGTCCTGCCGGCTGGTGCGTCCTGCAGGACGGGCAGAGGCCGCCCCATGGATTGCTCGGTCATCGACGTCCCTTTCGCTCGTGCCCCAGCCTAAGCCACGGGGCGCGCAGCCCGCGGGACGCGAGCGCGTCGTCGTCGCACGTCAGCGGCTTGCGCTGCCGCGCTCCGTCGGGACGGACCCGGGTCGGTGTCAGGAACGGTCGCAGTGCCGGCCGAGCCAGTCCTGCACGGGCGTCATCGCCCGGCGGAACGCCTCTTCGTCGAAGGTGCCGGAGCCCTCGGGCGGCGCCTCGACCGAGGTGGCGAGCCGCGTGAAGTCGTCGTGGAGTTCGGCGGGCACCTTGTCGCGGAGCACGAGGAGCTGGTCCTCGAGGGTCGCGAGGTCCTCCGCATCGGCCGAGGACCGCAGGCTCAGGGGTGCGAGCATCGCCGTCGTCATCCCGCCGGCCACGATCACGCAGTGGGGCGACGGATCGGTGGCCGCGGAACCGGTGGCCCCGCCGTCCTCGGGAGGGAGGGCATCCGACGCCGGCGTCCCGCCCGGAACCGGCTCGGCATACGGGCTGGCGGGCATGGTGAGCAGGGTGCCGGTCGGCGACGGATCACCCTGACTGCACCCGGCCAGGCCCAGCGCGAGGGCACAGAGTCCGACGACGGACGGCGGGATTCTCACAGGTGCCCTTTCGTCTCGGTACGGTGCCGGAGGTTCAACGCGTGAAGCCTCGACAATGATCCCAGGTGGTTCCCCCGGGCAATCGATGGGCCGCGCCGTTCGGACGGAGACCCAACGGAGACCCACCGGACGGGCAGCCGTCCCGGTGATGGTACGGTGCCAAACCCCGGTTTGGCTGGGAGGACGGAGGGCTCCGCCGCGTCGCGACGGAGCCCTCCTGCGGTGGCCGAGCCTGCGGTCGGCCTCCGGTCAGCGCTTCCCGCCCTGCGCGCGGGAGGGCAGCACCTTCACCTTCACGACGGCGCTGACGTTGCCCGCGGCGTCGACGGCCCGGACGTACACGGTGGCCGCCCGGTCACCGACCGCGATCGGGCCACCGTACTCCGTGAAGGAGCCGTTGTTGCGGTTGACCGAGTACTCGATCCGGGAGATACCGATCCCGTCCTCGGCCTCGACCACCACGGTGCGGGTCGCGGCATCGAGGGCTGCGGACACGGTCGGTGCCGTGGTGTCGGCGCCGAACGCGTCGCGGACCTGGTCGGAGTGGAGGCCGAAGGAGTCCGCGATCCGGGGCACCCAGCAGTCGTCGTTGTGCCGGCCCTCGGGGTAGACGGCGGAGGTGTGGTCGATCGCCTTCGCGTCCAGCAGCGTGTCGAGTGACCGCACCGCGTTGTCGAACCGGTAGTCGTCCTCCTCGCATGCGTCGTAGAAGAAGGCGTAGCGCGAGAGCTGCTCGGTGCTGCGGGCGGCGACGTCGGCCAGCGGCGAGGCGGACTGCCCCGCCGGCCCGCTGGGCGAGGTGACGCCGACGAGGGCGGGCGCCAGGCTCAGCGCGCCCATGTGGGAGGCGAGGGACGAGAACAGCTCGGGGTGCGCCAGCCCGATCGAGTAGGCGCCGAAGCCACCCATCGAGACGCCGGACAGACCGCGGAACTCACGGTCCGCGAGCGTGCGGTACTCGGCGTCCACCTGCGGGATCAACTCGTCGACGAACATGCTGCGCCAGGGCGTTCCGCCCTCGTTGTCCACGTACCACAGCGATTCGCCGTCGGGCATGATGACGATCGACTCCTCGAGGCCGCCGGTGGTGTACAGCTCGTCGAGCCGCGCCCCGAAGTCGCGGGGCTCCCACTCGCGGCTGCCGCCGTTGACGCCGTGCAGGAGGTACACCACCGGGTACTCGCGGTTCGGGTTCTCCAGGTACGACGGCGGCAGGTAGGTCACGTACTCGCGGCGCGCGTCCTCGAGCCCCGACTCGACGAAGTCACGGAAGAAGCGGGACTGGTTGCCGCTCTCGGTCCGCGTCGTGGCGTCGAGGGTGAGGAACTCCTGGGTCCGCGGCTGGAACGCGAAGGGCGCCCCGTCCCGCGTGCCGGAGATGGTGCGGTTCGTGTCGACGAGCAGGCGGCCGTCGTCGGACCGGATGATCTCCACGCCGCCGTCGTCGACCGTCAGGGTGCCGGACTCCGCGAGCCAGCCGCGGATCTCTCGCTCGCGCCGCTCACGGTCGCGCCCGTCGTGGAAGTAGCCGTCGGAGAGGGTGGCGAGGTAGGCGTCGGCATCGCCCGCCGCGAGGGCCGCGGCCTGGCGTCCGAGGAGGTCCGTGACCCATGCCGTGGTGGCCGCATCGGCCGGCGAGCCGCTGATCCCGTAGACCTGCTCACGGAGCGCGTCCTTCGAGAAGAGGCCCACGGGACCCTGGTACCAGCCGCCGCCACCTGACATGTCGTAGAGCCGGACGGCCAGCGTGTTGGTCCCACCGAAGACGGGCGCCTCGGCCGGGACCGGATACAGGCGCTGCTCGAACCACTGGCTCTGGGCGTTCGGCGGCATGGAGCCGGAGCCGCCGATCTTCACCCCGTTGAGGAACGCCTCGTCGACGTCGTCGAGGAACCCGAGGGACGCCACGAGGTTCTGGCCCTCGGCGCCGGCCGGGAGCTCGAAGGTGAGGCGGTACCAGCCGTAGCCGTCGTAGTCCGCGAACTGCGGCGCCCCGTCCGCCTGGGGGACCTGCAGATCGGTCCACGCGGCATCGTCGAAACCGGGCGCGGCGTACGCCGGATCGTCGCCCGTGGCGAACTTCCAGGTACCCGAGAGGTCGAGGTCCACAGCGGCGGCGGCTGGCGGAGCCTCGGCGGAGGTGCCGGCGGCCGGGCCGGGTGCGGCGGAACCCGGCAGGGCCGGCGAGAGGGCGACGGCGGCGATCGCGAGGGAGGCGACCAGCCGTCGGGTGAACGTGGGGAGGTACTGCTGCGCCATGCGCGTGCTCCAACTTCGTCGTTGAACAGGGACATCCCGAACTTACTGGGAACGTTCACAGAATGCGAGCAGTCAATCTCCCGCCGCCGTCGGGGCGCAGCCCGGCGACGTCGATGCCGGGTGGGGGACGCCGTGGTGTCGGATGCGCGACGAGGTGGGGTCGGGCCTGCTCCGGTCATCCGGACAAAAGAAAAACCCCCGGGTATCCGGGGGTTTTCAGCGGTGGCTCCAACCGGCGTCGATCCGGTGACCTTTCGATTTTCAGTCGAACGCTCTACCAACTGAGCTACAGAGCCTTGCGACCATCTTCGCGATGATCACCGTATCCAGCCGGGCGGGACTCCCCGAGGGGATCCAGCCGCCTGAGCGACCCTGACGGGACTTGAACCCGCGACCTCCGCCGTGACAGGGCGGCGCGCTAACCAACTGCGCTACAGGGCCTTGCTAACTTCACTTGCCGATTTGCAAGAGTTCCAGCCTACCAGCACTTTTCGCTCCGGTTGACCGCCCGCGAGGGCTGCTCATGCGTACCCCCAACGGGATTCGAACCCGTGTCGCCGCCGTGAAAGGGCGGTGTCCTAGGCCACTAGACGATGGGGGCCAGAACCACAGTTCGGGTTCCTGCGACCTTCCGGAACGCGGTGCATTTCCGGCGGATCATTCCCTGTCGTGGACCTATAAAACTATAGGGGCACCGTCCCGAATCCACAAAATCACCACCCGGCACGCAGGACCGGGCCGGTCACCGACGCAGGCCCCGTGTCGGTACGATCGGGGCGTGCCGTTCGAGATCACCCGCCAGGAGTTCGAGGAAGCCGTCGACGACGCGATCGATCGTATCCCCGACGACCTCGCCCAAGCCATGGACAACGTGGCGATCTTCGTCGTGGAGGAGTACGAGCCCGGCCCCGGTGAAGCGCCGGACACCGAACTGCTCGGCTTGTACGAGGGCACGCCGCTCACCGAGCGCGACGGCTGGTGGGAGGCCGGCTCCCTGCCGGACCGGATCAGCATCTTCCGTCAGCCACTCATGCGCCTGTGCGCGTCGCGCGAGGAACTGGTCGAGGAGATCCTCGTGACCGTCGTGCACGAGGTAGCGCACCACTTCGGCATCGATGACGCCCGATTGCACGAACTCGGATGGGGCTGACGCGACACGCGGCCGAGTTCCACCCAAATGACACGGATGTTGTTTACGATTTGCAAGGGACGCCTGTTGTCAAAGTGACTCAGGGCGCCCTATCGTCGTGACTGTTGTGTGACCTATCACCACCAGGCGTGACGAGAGAGCGGCAGAACGTGCAGTCATCGAGCAGTACGAGCCACTCTTTCCGCCGCAGCATCGCAGCCCTCACGGCCGCCGTCCTGCTCGGCGGAGCGGTCATCTCCCCCGCACTCGCCGCTCCCCCGGTCGCGACATTGCGGTCCACGGACATCCCCTCGCTCGAGGAGATCGACCGCGCCCAGGACGACGCCGCAGCGACCGCGGGCCTGGTGGAGGACATCGAGGACGTCATCGCGGCGGCCGGCACCCAGCTCCAGGAGGCGCAGCTCTCGGCGTTCCAGATGCAGAACGCCTACACCACGGCCCTCGCCGTCCTCGAGGAACGGCGCACAGCAGCGGATCTGGCGGAACAGCGCGCGGAAGAGGCCGCCCGTCGGCATGCTGCCGCCACCGACCAGGTGGGCAGGCTGGCCGGTGACCTGTACCGCTCGGGCGGGATGAACCCGGGGATCGAGAGTGTGCTCGACGGCAGCGATCCGGACGAGGTCATGTACCGGGCGTCCACCCTCTACGGGCTCTCGAGCAACAGCACGCGGACCCTCGACGATGCGGCGGCGGCCTCCGAGGCATGGACCTCCCTGACCGAGGACGCGGCGGCAGCGCGCCAGGCCGCACAGGACGCCGCCGACGACGCGGAGGCCGCAGGGAAGGAAGCCCGGACCGCGGCCGACGACGCCCAGCGCCTCGTCGTCGAGAAGGCGACGGAGCGGGCGACCCTCGTCGGACAGCTCGCCACCCTGCGCAACACGACGGCGGAGCTGGAGGACAGACGGATCACGGGTCTCGAGCAGGCCCGGCGCGAGCGGGATCTCGCCCGCACGATCGCCGCATCGGCGGCAGCAGCGGCAGCAGCTGTCGCCGGACCTGCGCCCGCACCGGTCCCGTCGCCACCCCTGCGCGACCCGGCACCGATCGATTCCGCTGGACCGCCGCTCACCACCGCCTCCGCTGCACCCGCTCCCGCCCTCTCCGAGACTCCTGCACCGGCGCCCGTGCGCCCCGCGCCTGCCACCCCTGCTCCAGCGTCTCCCGTCCGCCCTGCACCGGCTCCCGTCCGCCCTGCACCGGCTCCCCCTGCCACTCCTGTCCCCGTACCTCCGACTCCCGTGCAGCCCGCACCCGCACCGCCTGCTCCGGTGCAGCCCGCACCCCCGGCTCCTGTGCCGCCCGTGCCCGCACCGCCGGCTCCGGTGCCGGCTCCGGCACCGCCGTCGCCGCCGTCGCCGCCGTCGCCACCCTCGAGCAGCGGTGCCGGCGCCGTCGCCATGAGCTACGCCCTGTCGAAGACAGGCGCGCCGTACTTCTACTCCTGGGGAGGCAACGGGCCGCTGGGGTACGACTGCTCGGGACTCACGCAGCAGGCCTTCGCCTCCGCCGGCGTATCGCTGCCGAGGACCGCCGCCCAGCAGTACTTCGCCGTGCAGCACGTCCCGCTGTCGCAGCTGCGGCCGGGTGACCTCGTGTTCTGGGGTGAGGGTGCCGCCATCTGGCACGTCGCGATCTACATCGGTGACGGCACGGTGGTCAACGCACTGAACCCGGACCAGGGCATCCTCACCACGCGACTGGCGGACATGGCCGGCATGGGTGCCCTAAACCCCTCGGCCGGGCGCGTCTGATCACCGGCCTCCACGCGACAGCGGTCGGACGCCCAGCCGGAGCGGTCCCCCGGAGCATCCAGCCGTAGCGGTCCGTCGAGGCGCTCGGCACCCGCGGTCCACCGGCGTACCAGGCCGCCGGGTCCCGGCCGGAACGCCCAGCGACAGCCCCTGCTGCAGCGTTCCGGCGACAGGGCGCGCAGCGCCGTCCGCGCTAGCGCGCGGGCGCGACCATCGGGCCGAAGGAGCTGCGGTTCTCGAGCCGCGGATCGGCCTTGTCGGGCACCACGAGGACGGGACCGCGGGCATGGTGCAGGACTCCCTGGCTGGTCGAACCCATGAGCATGCCGGCGAAGCCACCGCGGCCCCGCGTGCCCACCACGAGGAGCTCCGCCGTCGCCGATGCCGCGATCAGGACCTCTGCGGGCGGTCCGTCCACCAGGTCCACCGTGATGTCGACGTCCGGGTAGTGGCTCTGCAGCCAGTCACGACCGGCGGCGAGCTGGAGGGCGAGGTCCGCGTGCAGGGCCTCGCGGTCCACAGGTGCCGGCACCCAGGCCAGGGACCCGTTGAACGGCGCGACGGAACAGATCACGCGCAGGGCGAGTCCCCGTGAGCGGGCCTCCTCCCCTGCGGCGAGGGATGCCATCCGGGCCTGCTCCGACCCGTCGACGCCGACCACCACGACCGGTTCGACGGCGAAGGCGGGCTTGTCCCGGTCGCGCCCCTGTTTCCGTCCGAGCTCCGGGTGCCCCAGGCGCGCACCGGTGCAGACGGGGATGACCGCCGTCGGGCACTTGGCATGAGCGGGGAGGGCGCTGCTGACGGAGCCGAGCAGGCGGCCGACGAACCCGCCGCGACCCCGCGAGCCCACCACCATGAGTTCGGCCTGCTCCGAGAGGTCCAGGAGCACCCCGGCGGCGTCACCCGTCTCGATGCGGGGATGGACATCGACCTGCAGACCGGCCAGGTGCGTCAGCGACTCCTGCAGGACGGACTGTGCGCTCTCCCGGATGACCTCGTCGTCCACGGTGGCGTAGCCGGCGTCCATGCTGGACGCCGCGAAGACCGGCACCGTGTAGGCGGTCACCACGTAGAGCGGCGCCTTCCGTCGCTCGGCCTCCTGGGCGGCCCAGAGCAGGGCGCACGTGCTCTGGTCCGAGCCGTCGACACCGACGACGATCCCGTGCTGCGCCAGCTCTTCCGATGAACCCTCTGTGTGCTCGCTGCCCACGGCAGGCCTCCCTCGGTCGCGTGTCCCGGCCACCGTCGGCGGCCGGTCAACCATTTGTAGCGCACCTCCCGGGGGACGGTCTATCCACGGTCTGAAAAGTTATATAGGCTTCGAGCACCCGTTGCGGGGCTGCCCCCTGGGCAACTCATCCCTGCACGCAGTGCTCTTGGATGACCCGTTCGCAGCCAAGAGTCCGTACGGCCCGGAAGAGGCGCCGGGCCGTACGGGACCAATGCTTCGTGTGGAGGTAACCCGGTGAATTCCTTGCCGCTCGACCCGGTCCGCTCAGCGTCCGCGACGCCCGCATCCGCGGAGCATACGAGCACCGTGGTGATCGGCTCAGGACTGTCCGGCCTCGCCGTCGCGAGCGAACTGAGCCGCCGCGGCATCGATTCGATCGTCGTCGAGAGCATCGAGTGCTTCGACTCCGGTGCCATGCGCACCGTGATGACCGACTCCGTCTCGCTGTCCGAGCGGACCGAACTGATGCGCCTCCTGCGCGGGTACGCAGCCGCCCACCAGCTGGACGTGAGGCAGAGCACCGTGGCGGAACAACTGAGCATCATCGGCCACCCCACACTCCTCAAGGCATCCGTGGGGCGGAAGAAGTGGGCCGTACAGACAGCCGACGGCGTCCTCCTCGCCGACCACGTGGTCCTCACCAAGTACCCGCAGAACGAACTCCGGAGATTCCTCCGCTCGATGGGCATCGCGATCGGACGGGACTTCAAGGCGGCGCTGCGGGCGATCGGCCTGCACCTCGTGGGCGTCGGCGAACTGCTCACGCCCACGACGAGGGAGATCGTCCGCCAGGCCAAGCTCGTGAGCGACGCCATCCAGGCCCAGGGTCCCGCCGCGCTGAACCGCATCTCGCCGCCGCGCGCCGCCATCTCCCCACTGGGCGCGTAGCCGGCGGGACGCCGGCGGCGGTTCCGCGTCCTACCTGTTCGCGCCGAGCCTCCTGCGGGCCGTGAGGGCCAGGGCCACGGCGATGGCCACGAGGGCGGCGATCATCAGGATGATGCTCCACGGGAAGTCACTGACGCCTGCCGCCTGCGTCTCGTTGGTGACGTCATCCTGCGTGTCCATCGGCCCTGCCGTCGTCGCCGCGTCCGGCACCGTCGTCCCGCCCTGCTGCGTGGTGAAGGCGAACGTCCCCTCGATGGGGTGTGAATCCGAGCTGACGACGCGCCAGTTGACGGTGTACTCGCCGGCCGGCGCCCCGGCGCGCAGCGCCTGCGTCGCCGTGCGGTCCACGATCTCCACGGGGCCCTCGGCCCAGTCCTCGCCTGCCTCGTCGAGCACCTGCACCTGCGATCCGATCCCCGACGGAACGCTCGAGAAGGCGAGTTCGAGCGTGGGGGGAAGGACGTCGATGGTGGTGCCCTCGGCCGGGGTGGTGCCGACCAGCTCGTCATGGGCGCTGGCCGCACCGCCGGCGCCGACGAGCGCGGCAAGAGCCAGGAGGACCGCGAGAAGCCCGGCGGCGGCGGCCCGGAACGGGTGCTTCCGCCGTCCGGATGAGGTCACCGGGCGAAGGGAGGGAGTCTGGAGGAGGGCAGCCATGCTGCAACCCTACGCGGAGACCCTGACCGGGTGCTGGGACGCGTGCCGCCCGCCGGCCGGCGTCATGAACCACCGGGACCGACGGGGCGCCGGGATAGAATCTTCGCGACCGCTCCCGCCCCTTCCGCCCTAGGATCCCCCATGCTCAAAACTGGTTCCGTGCTGGACCGCTATTTCGACATCACGCAGCGGGGGTCGACGTTCTCCCGGGAGATCCGTGGAGGCCTCGCCACCTTCTTCGCCATGAGCTACATCGTGGTGCTCAACCCGCTCATCCTGGCCGGCGCGGATTCCGCCGGCACCGAGCTGGGGTTCGAGCGCGTCGCGGCCGTCACCGCGCTCGTCGCGGGCATCCTGACCATCGCCATGGGTGCGTGGGCCAAGTATCCGTTCGCCCTGGCCACCGGCCTCGGCGTCAACGCGTTCGTGGCGATCACCGTCGCCACCAACCCCGGCCTCACCTGGCCGGACATCATGGGGCTCGTGATGCTGGCGGGCCTCACCATGCTCGTCCTGGTCCTGACGGGATTCAGGACGGCGGTGTTCAACGCGGTGCCGGAGAGCCTGAAGACGGCCATCGTCGTCGGCATCGGCCTGTTCATCGCCCTGATCGGGCTCGTCAACGCGGGCTTCGTGCGCCGAGTGCCCGACGTCGCCGGCACCACCGTGCCCGTGGGCCTCGGCTTCGGCGGCGTCCTGATCGGCTGGCCCACGCTGGTCTTCGTCTTCGGCCTCATCCTGACCATCGCCCTCGTGGTCCGCCGGGTGCGCGGCGCCATCCTCATCGGCGTCCTCGCCGCGACGGTGCTCGCCGTGGTCCTCGAAGCCGTGTTCGACGTCGGCCCGAGCTTCATCCCCGGGCAGGACGCCAATCCGGCCGGATGGTCGCTCGTGGTGCCGGAACTGCCGGCGGGCTCATGGGTGGGACTGCCCGACCTCGGACTGATCGGCAACGTGAGCCTGTTCGGTGCGTTCGGACACCTCGGCGGCACCGCTGCGCTCCTGCTGACCTTCACCATCCTGCTGAGCATCTTCTTCGATGCCATGGGCACCATGGTGGGCCTCGCGAACGAGGCGAAGCTCGTGGACTCCAAGGGGAACATCCCGGGCGTCAACCGCGTGCTGGTCGTCGACGCGCTCGGCGCTGTGGCGGGCGGCGCCGGTTCGGTCTCCTCCAACCAGATCTACGTCGAGTCCGGCGCCGGCATCGGCGAGGGCGCCCGGACCGGCCTCGCCAACGTGGTGACCGGACTGCTGTTCCTGCTCGCGATGTTCTTCACCCCGCTCATCAGCCTCGTACCGTTCGAGGCCGTGGCGCCCGCGCTCGTGGTGGTCGGCTTCATGATGGTGGCGCAGGTGGGCCGCATCGACTTCGACGACTGGGGTATCGCCATCCCGGCGTTCCTGACCTTCATCCTCATGCCGTTCACCTACTCGATCGCGAACGGCCTGGGCGCCGGGTTCATCGCCTTCGTGCTGATCCGCGCCATCCAGGGCCGCGGCCGTGAAGTGCATCCCCTCATGTGGGCCGTCGCCGCCGCCTTCGTGGTGTTCTTCGGCATCGGCCCGATCGAGGAGATCCTGGGCATCTGACCACCGGGAGAAGGAGCGACGACGGCGGATGGGGGACCGCCGTCGTCGCCGGTTCGTGGACCGGACGCCGCGTCAGCGGGCGGACCAGCCGCCGTCCATGACGTAGGACGAGCCCGTCACCATCCCTGCGTCGTCGCCCGCGAGCCAGGCGACGAGCGAGGCGACCTCCGCGGGCTCCACGAGGCGCTTGATGGCGGATTCCGTGAGCATGATCTGCGAGAGCACCTGCTCCTCCGTGATGCCGTGGACGCGGGCCTGGTCCGCGAGCTGGTTCTCGACCAGCGGCGTGCGCACGTAGCCGGGGTTGACGCAGTTGCTCGTCACGCCGTGCGCGCCGCCCTCGAGCGCCGTGACCTTGGAGAGGCCCTCGAGCCCGTGCTTCGCGGTCACGTACGCGGACTTGTAGGGCGAGGCCCGCAGTCCGTGGACCGAGGAGATGTTGATGATCCTGCCGAAGCCGCGCTCGTACATGCCCGGCAGCGCGGCCCTGATGAGGAGGAACGGCGCCTCGACCATCAGCTTCTGGATGCGGCGGAAGTCCGCCGGCCCGAAGTCCTCGATCGGGCTGACCACCTGGATGCCGGCGTTGTTGACGAGGATGTCCGCCTCCAGGGCGGGCTCCTCCAGCGCGGTGGTATCGAGGAGGTCCACGGCCCACGCCTCACCGCCCAGTTCGTCGGCGAGCGCCGCCGCACCGTCCCCGTCCCGATCGGCGACCACGACGTACGCGCCGAGGCCGGCGAGCGCCCGCGCACACGCCGCTCCGATGCCGCTCGCACCGCCGGTGATCACCGCGCGTCGTCCCTCGAGCGGACCCGCGGAACCACCCGTACCTGGTCGAGCTGCCACTCCGTCGGGGCCCATCGTGTTCCTTCCGCGCCGGGCGGGATGACCCCGCATTGCCCCTGAGTATTCCTGCAGGGTGCAGGAGGACCAATGACCAGTTCGGCAGGCTCCCTCTGCGATACTGCACACATGGTCGCCCCGAACGCACAGGATCTCCTCGTCCTGAGGGCCGTCGCGCAGACGGGACGCTTCACCACGGCGGCGGAGACGCTCGGCCTGAACCACACCACGGTCTCCCGGCGCATCGCGGCGCTCGAGAAGGCCCTCGGCGGCCACGTCCTCTCCCGTGGTGCGGGGGGATGGGAACTCACGGATCTCGGCCGACGTGCCGCCGACGCGGCCGAGACCGTCGCCGCCGCTGTCGACCTGCTGGGCGACGACGACCTCGGGGCACTCTCCGGCGTCGTCCGGATGAGTGCCACCGACGGCTTCAGCGCGTTCATCGCGGCACCGGCCTTCGCCCGGCTGCGGAACGGCAATCCGCGGCTGAGGATCGAGATCGTCGCGGCGACCCGGCGGGCCTCCCAGACCCGCACCGGGCTCGACTTCGAAGTGGTGGTCGGTGAGCCGCAGGTCCACCGCGCCGAGGCGACGCGGCTCGGCACCTACGTGCTGGGGCTGTACGCCTCCCGGCGCTATCTCGCGGAGCACGGCACGCCGTCGGACCTCGCGGGCGTGGTGGCTCACCCCCTCGTCTACTTCATCGACTCGATGCTGCAGGTGGACAGCCTCGACGCGCCGCGGCGCCTCCTGCCCGCCATGCGGGATGCCCTGAGCTCCACGAACGTCTTCGTGCACGTCGAGGCGACGCGGGCCGGTGCGGGCCTCGGACTCCTGCCCTGCTTCATGGCGGACCGCCACCCGGATCTCGTCCGGATCCTCCCGGAGCTCGTCGCCGAGCGGCTGGACTACTGGCTCGTCGTGCGGCCCGACGCCCTGCGGCAGCCCGCCGTCGCCGCCGTCGTCGAGGCCCTCCGCGAGGCGACACGCGCGCTCGAACCGGATCTCCTCGGCCGGCGCGGGACCGCTCCGCCCGGTAGCTGAGGCGGTCGCCGCACCGTCAGTGCGCCGCACCGCCGTGGGGCCGCAGCCGCGTCTCCTCGACGTCGAGGATCCGCTGCGCCCTCGCGAGGGCGCGGGACGAGTAGGTCCCGCTCGCACGGGCGGCCAGCAGTGCCGCCCGCTCAGCCTCGAGGACGGCGAGCCGGAGGTCGCGGTATTGCCGGTGCGGTGAACGCACGAGCTTCTGCTCCGGCAGGCGTGCCTTCTCCCACTCGAATTCCGACCGCATGCCGGTGTCCGCCCGGACGCGGTCCAGGACGTCCTGGTCCACCATGACGCCCTCGCCGATGATCGATCCCGGATCGGCGAGGACCCGCAGCCCCTCGGTCCGCAGTTCGTCGAAGAGGGTGGCCGACTCCTCGCGGTCCGATCCGACGTCGACCCCCTCGATGCGCAGCACCCGGATGAGCCAGGGCAGCGTGCTGCCCTGCACCAGGAGCGTGGTGACCGCCACGGTGAAGGCGATGAGGACCAGCTGCTCGCGGTACGCGAACGACGACGGCAGCGACTGCGCCGCGGCGAGGGTCACGACGCCCCGCATCCCGGACCAGCCGAGCACCGTGGCGCCCTTCCACCCGAAGCCCTCACGCCGCTCCAGCTCGAGGTCGGCCTGCCTCCGTGCGTACATCCGGGTCAGCGCCCGCTTGCGCCGTTCCTGCCGGGCGTCGAGCGCGGGCAGGCGCTTCAGCCGGTTCAGCCCGCGGCGCAGCTGCAGCGAGCGGCGGGCGGCCCGGCTCGGCAGCCACCGCATGAGCAGGACCAGGGGGAACACCCACAGGAAGCGCAGTGCGATCAGTGCGAGGGTCGCGAGGAGGCCGATCGTGACGGTCTGGCCGACGGTCAGTAACGACTCGTCGATGTTCTGCAGGAGGCTGCGGACCTCGAGGCCGATCAGCAGGAAGACGCCGTTCTCGAGGAGGAACTGCACCGTCCGCCAGTTGACGTTGTCGCTGATGCGGGCGCGGGCGTCGAGGTGGCTCGCGCTCCGGTGCCCGGTGTAGATCCCGGCCACGACGACCGCCAGCACGCCCGAGGCGCCCAGCTCCTCGGCCGGGATGAACGCGATGAACGGCACGGCGAAGGAGATCGCCGTGTCCAGCACCGGGTCGTCGAGCTTCGACCGCACGAACACCGTGACCACGCCCACCGCGTAGCCGACCACCACCGCGACGACGACGGCGAAGGCGAAGTCCGCAGCCGCCGCGCCGAACCCGGCGAGCGCCCCGGCCGAGGCCGCGATGGCACTGCGGAGCAGTACGAGGGCCGTCGCGTCGTTCACCAGGCCCTCCCCCTCGAGGACCGTGAGCAGGCGGGGCGGAAGGCCGAGCCGGCGTCCGATCGAGGTGGCGGCGACGGCGTCGGGCGGACTGATGACCGCGCCCAGGGCGATCGCCGCGGCGAGTCCGAGACCCGGCAGCAGCAGGTGCAGCACGAATCCCACGGCGAACGCGGAGACGACCACGAGTGCCACCGACAGGCTCGCGATGGGCGTGACGTTGCGGCGGAAGTCCATCACCGGGGTCTTGATCGCGGCCGCGTACAGCAGGGGCGGCAGGATCCCGGTGAGGATCCACTCGTCCGGGATCCTGAAGGACGGCACACCGGGGACGAACGAGAGTCCGATGCCGACGACGACCAGCAGCAGCGGGGCGGCGACGCGCACGCGCTGCGAGAGCACGGCGACGGCCACGAGGACGGCGATTCCGATGATGCCCAGCAAGCCCAGTTCCACCGTGCAAGCCTAGTGGGGCGCGAGCCCCGCCGTCCGCTCCGGTCACGCCCGGGTGAGCACGCGGCGTCCCACCCGGCGGTGCCGTGGAGCGCGCCGCGGTCAGTCCGCGATGACCTGCGCCCCGGCGGCGAAGGTGCGAACCCGTTCGTCCTGCCAGAGCTGCGCCGGAACACCGCCGCCCAGCAGCTCGCGCGCCAGTCCCGGAGCGGCCCCGAGCGGGGCGTCGCTGCCCGCGATGATCACGTTGCCGTAGCGCCGCCCCTTGAGCATCGCGGGGTCGGCGATGATTGCGGTGTGGCCGAACTCGCCCCCGATGGTCGCCGCCTCACGCCGGGCCATGGCGAGGTTCGGGCTGTCGCCGCAGTTGACCACGTAGACGCCGCCCGGCCCGAGCACGCGTTTGACGGCGCGCGTGAACTCCTGCGTGGTCAGGGGCGCGGGCGTCACGGCGCCGGCGAAGACGTCACGGATCACGAGATCCCGGCTGCCCTCGCTCAGCGACTCCGTCACCGCCCGGGCCTCGCCGACGCGCAGGCGCATGAGCGGCGCGCGTGGGAGGTCGAACCATGCACGGACCAGTTCCGCCAGGCGGCCGTCGAGTTCGACGACGACCTGCCGCGCCTGCGGGTGCGACGCGGCGAAGCGCCGCGCGAGCGAGCAGGCCCCGCCGCCGAGGTGCAGTGCACGGAGCCGCTCCGTCGCAGGGAAGCGTGCGTCGACGAGGGAGGCGATCCAGCGCATGTACTCGAAGTCGAGCCGCAGCGGGTCGTCGAGGTCGATGTGCGAGCTGGGTACGCCGTTGATGCGCAGCACCCATCCGTTGGTGCTGTAGGGGTCGGGTTCGAGTTCGCAGGTGCCCGTGTCGATCGGGAACTCGCCGATCTGCGGCTGCGGGCCGGAGGGCTTCGCCATCAGGCGCGGTCCGGACGCCCGGCGACGGACGCGAGGGCGCCGTCGGACACGGTCGGACGCTCGGAGGAGGGCATGGTTCCCATGCTAGCCGCGGGCCGGACCCGCTTCAGCGGCCTGGTCGGGGCGGTGCATGCGGAACATCGGCCGATGGTGCCAGGTGGGCCCGCAGAGCATCGACGTGCCGTCCGGCCCGAATCCGTTCCGCACATAGAAGCGCTCGGCGCGCGGGTTGTCGTTCAGGATCCACAGGTAGGCGGCACGTCCGCCGATGGCCGTGTCCAGCAGGCGCTGCCCGAGGCCGGTGCCGTGCGTGGAGCGCAGCGTGTAGATGTGGTGCAGCTCGAAGTCGGGTCGGTCGTCGTCGCGCCCCGGACCGGACGTCGCGATGCCGACCGGCTCGCCCTCGTCGTCGAATGCCAGCCAGCTGCGCGCGCCGCCGGGCGTCCGTCCGGCCTCCGCGAAGGCCGCACTGCGGCGCTCGATGAGGGCGGGCAGCTCGGCGTCGTAGTACTCGTGGTATTCGCGCGGCATGATGTGCTCGTACGTCTCGTGCAGGCCGGCGACATGGGTGCGTGCGTAGGCCTCGGCGTCGTCGACCGTCGCGGGCCGGATGACGTAGGGCAACGTGAGCGGGGGGTGGGTCACGGGACCAGTTTAGTGGCCCGGGGCTACCGAGTGGCGCCCGGATCCGGCCGGATCAGGAATGGCCCTCGAACTGCTCCTGCTCGGCGAGCGCGGCCTCGAGGCGGTCGAGCTTGCCGGTGAGCTCACCCGTCCGTCCCGGCCTGATGTCGGCCTTCAGCACGAGCGACACGCGGCTGCCGTACCGGCCCACCGCCTCGGTGGCGTGCTTCACGACCGCCATCACCTCGTCCCATTCACCCTCGATGGTGGTGAACATCGAGTCGGTGTGGTTCGGCAGCCCTGACTCGCGGACCACGGCGACCGCCGCGGCGACGGCGTCGTGCACCGACCCTTCGGGATTCTCGCGGGAGAGGTCGGAGGAACCGGACGGGGCGACGCTGAAGGCTACGAGCATGGACCCCAGTCTGGCACGCGCCGGGCCCGCCGGTCAGGCCCCGGTGACCGCCTTGACGAGCTCGTTCACGCCGAGCACCAGGAAGACGACGGTCGTGATGACCAGGAACACGTTCGAGAGCCAGCGGTTCCGCCACTCCTTCGCCAGCCGCGTGCTGTTCAGCAGGACCAGGAGGGTGATGGCCAGGAACGGCATGAAGAGCGAGCCGAGAACGCCGTAGAGCAGGATCAGGAAGAACGGTCGGCCGAGCAGGAGGAGCAGCATCGGCGGGATGGTCAGCCAGAGCATGTAGGCACGGGCGGGGACGCTGTGCGAGCCGGGGGCGTCGTCGTCCGAGAGGTCGTCCGCCTTCTTGCGGAAGTTCGCCCAGAAGTCCGCGAACATGAGGCTCACACCGTGCCAGACCCCGAGGAGCGAGGAGAACGACGACGCCCAGAAGCCGACGAGGAAGACCTTCGCCCACACCACGCCGTACCGGTCCTCGAGGACGACGCCCATGTCCAGGAGCCCGCGATCGCCGCTCTGCAGCGAGATGTTCGCGCTGTAGAGGAGCTCGGCGCCGAGGATGAGCATGCAGACCACGAAGATGCCGGTCATGGTGTAGGCCACGGTGTTGTCCACCCGCATGACCTTCATCCACTTGGGCTTGTTCCAGCCCTTCTCCCGCAGCCAGTAGCCGTACGCCGCCAGGGTGATGGTGCCGCCCACACCGCCGGCGAGGCCGAGCACGTAGAACACCGACCCGCCGGGCAGGGTGGGGACGAGGCCGCCCAGCATGGCGGGGATGTTCGGCAGTGCGAGGACCGCGGATCCGACGACGGAGATGAACATGATGCCGACCATCACGGTCATGATCTTCTCGAACAGGCCGTACCGCCCGAACCAGACGAGGGCCAGTCCGATCAGTCCCGAGGCGACCGCGAAGACGTTGAGCGGTATCGCGGGGAACAGGGCCTGCAGCGGGAGCGCCGTCGAACTCATCGCCGTCGCGCCGTACACGAAGCCCCAGATGATGATGTACGGGCCGAAGTACCAGCTGGTCCACGCACCGAGGGTGCGCCAGCCCTGGAAGATGGTCTTGCCGGTCGCGAGATACCAGCGACCCACACCTTCCACGAGGACGATCTTCAGGACACAGCCGATCACCGCCGCCCACAGGAGCGCGTAGCCGTAGCGGCTACCGGCGATCAGGGTGGCCACGAGGTCGCCGGCGCCGACACCGGTGGCAGCCGCCAGCAGGCCCGGCCCGACGAGCCGCCACTTCGGTTTCTCGAGTCCGTCGACGTCCGTGCGTGCGGTATCGGCCACAGCCTGCTCCTTTGAAGTCGTGATTCCTGCTGCGAGCCTAGCAAGGGGCCTGATCATCCCTGCCCCGCCGCCCGGACCCGCGTCAGCGTGTCAGACCGATGTGGGCCCCGCGGACCCGACACCCCGGCCCGCGTGTCCACCCGATAGGTTCGGGGGGAGGGATTGCCACGGGACGGAGGACGCATGCTGGGACTGCTGGGCGGGTTCGCCGTCGTCGGAGCCGTGATCCTCGTCGGCTACATTGCAGGTCGGCTCGTGATCGGGGGACCGCAGGCGGGGTTCGCGCTCAACCAGGTGGCGTTCTTCGTGACCAACCCGGCCCTCCTGTTCACCGTCCTCGCCGACGCCGATCTCGCGGCGGTGTTCTCCGAGTACGTGCCGATCGCCCTCATCTCGTCCGTGGCCATCGCCGGGCTCTACGTCCTTGTCAGCCGGTTCCTGTTCCGCCGCCCGGCCGCGGAGACGGCGATCGGCGCGATGGCCAGCTCCTACGTCAACGCCAACAACATCGGGATCCCCATCACGGTCTACGCACTCGGCGACGCGACGCTGATCGCCCCCGTGCTGCTCGTCCAGCTCCTGGTCCTCGCGCCGCTCTATCTGACGATCCTCGACCTGACCTCCAGCCGGAAGCCCTCCGTCCGAGCCATCCTCACGCAGCCGTTCCGGAATCCGATGATCATCGCGTCGCTGCTCGGCGTCGCCGTCGCGGCAACGGGGGTGCGGCCCCCGGGGCCCGCGTGGGATTCGATCGCGCTCATCGGCGGAGCCGCGGTGCCGATGGTCCTGATCTCCTTCGGCATGTCACTACCCGGCAGCAGGCCGCTGAAACCCAGCCCCGACCGGCTGCAGGTCCTCACCGCGACGCTGTTCAAGACGGCGCTCATGCCCGTGGCCGCCTACCTCGTCGCGCACCATGTCTTCGGGCTGACGGGCGATCGCCTGCTCGGTGCCGTCGTCGTCTCGGCGCTCCCGACCGCACAGAACGTGTTCATGTTCGCCAGCCGCTACGCGCGCGGGATCCCGCTGGCACGCGACACCGTGCTGCTCTCCTCGATCCTCGCCATCCCCGCACTGATCGGTGTCGCCGCCCTGCTCGCCTGAGCAGCACCCCGAGCGTGCCACCCGGAGGAGCTCAGGGACGGCACACTCCAGCCCTCGTGCGTCGACTCGCCGGTGCTCAGCAGACTGCTTGCTCCGGTACCCGGACGGGGTCTAGCCTTCACCCGATCACCGCGCGAGGCGCGGACGGCAGATGGAGCGGACATGAAGAGCAGGATCTCCCCCGACGAGCCCTTCCCGGCGAGACTCGAGCGTCTCCGGGACGAGGACGTCGAGGTCCTCAACAGCAAGGTGCACCGGGAGATCGAGCACGAGTTCTCGACCGACGGTGAGGTCGACGCCGAGACGGCCGCCCGGAAGGACGAGCTCGCCGACGAACTCGACGAGCGCGATGCAGGCCCCCGCCTCAGCCTCGTGCCGCCGCGGGAGGACGACGACGCGGAGCGCGGCTCCACCTCCGCCGGGCACGACAGCGCGACCCAGGCAGGCGACCCGGGTGCATCCGCGGGCCTCTCGGCACGCGCACGCGGCGGGTCGTGGGCGGACGCGCAACGCGGCTGACGCACGGGGGCTGCCGCGGTCCGCAACCCGCCGGACCGTGACGCGGACGACCACGGCGAGGGTGACGCGCGTGGCGACCGGGACGACGGCGGGCGACGGCGGGCGACGGCGGGCGACGGCGGGCGACGGCGACACGAAGGACGATGCGGAATGTCACGGGGGCGAGCGGTGTTAGCGCAGGGGTCGGGGCCTCGCTAGCCTTGACCGCAGCACGCCCTCCGGAATCCAACGGCGCACCCGGGGCGCTCCCCCCGACCGGAACCCATGATTGGTGCCCCTTGTCCGTCTCCTCACCGCCCGTGAACGGCACCGCACCGTTCCCGTACCTGGGGCTCCTGTCCCTCGCCGGCGCCATCTTCGTCTCCGTGACCAGTGAGTTCCTCCCCACGGGCCTGCTGCCCGCGATGGCGCGCGATCTCGATGTCGGCATCTCGACCGCCGGGTACCTCGTGACGATCTTCGCAGGGACCGTCGTCGTGGCCACGACGCCCCTCGCCGCGATCACGCAGCGCTTCTCCCGCAAGTCGCTGATCGTCGTCGTCCTCTCGGTGATCGCCGTCGCCAACGTGCTCGCGGCCATCGCCCCCACCTACGCCGTGCTGGTCGCTGCGCGAATCCTCGGCGGGCTCGCGCACGGGCTGTTCTGGGCCGTGGTCGCCGCGTACTCCGCGCACCTGGTCCCGGCACACCAGCTCGGCAAGGCCGTGGCGATCACGGCCGGCGGCGGTACGGCGGCCTTCGTCCTCGGTGTCCCCGTGGGCACGGCGATCGGCAACGCGTTCGGCTGGCGCACCGCATTCACCATCATCGGGGTGGTCGTGGCGCTCCTGGCGCTCGTGATCGTGAAGTTCCTGCCGCCCGTGAACCACCACGTGGAGCGGAAGGCGGGCGAGGAACGCGTTCCCCTGACCCGGGATCCGAGCTTCAGGGGCGTCCTCCTGCTCTGCACGGTCATCCTCATCCTCCTGACCGGTCAGAACACCTTCTACACGTACATCGCCCCCTGGCTGACCGACGTCTCGTCCTTCGAACCGGGATCGATCGCCCTCGTCCTGTTCCTCTACGGCGGCGCCGGGATCATCGGCCTGTTCGGTGCCGGCTACGCCGCCGACCGGTTCCCGCGGAAGGCGTTCATCGGCGTCGTCCTCGTGGTCATGGCGGCCGTCCTCACCCTGGCCCTCGCCACCACGAACACCGTGGTGGTGCTGATCGCGGTCATCGTCTGGGGCGCAGCCTTCGGTGGCATCCCGGCCATGCTGCAGACGCGCATGCTGCGCACGGCGTCCTTCCGCACCCGCGACCTCTCGGCCGCCCTGCAGACGACGGCGTTCAACATCGGCATCGGCGGTGGTGCGCTGCTCGGCGGGCTCCTCCTCGACGGGGTGGGGCTCGGGATCCTCCCGTTCGTGATGATCGTCCTCGTGGCCGCGGGGCTCGGGCTGAGCCTCACCACCGACGTCCGCGGGGACCGCAGGGAGCGCCACCGACTCCGCGAGGACTGAGCTCGTCCGCCGGGATCTTCCCCTGCGATCCGGTGCCTCAGGTGGGTGCTTGGTCACAATCCAGCGGTCGATCCGGGCCACGCGCGTCGGTCCCGCCGCGGTATCGCAGCGGGGGCCGGGCGCCCCGTGCGCAGCCGGGCTCGGCGTCGCGGTGGGAGGGACCGATCCCCGCGCCCGCGCGGATGCAGGGGTGTTGTCCGCCGTGCTCCCCGCCCGGCGACAGCGCGCAGCGAAGCGGTCGGAGCGTGCCACGAGGGCGCCACCCCAGGGGGCGTGCGGACACCGCCGGACCCTGACCGGACTGGCGCGCCGCGCGTAGCCTGAGGCGTATGTCTAATTCCACCGAGCCCATTCAAGGATCACCGCCCAGCGAGGACACGCCGTTCGAGGCGCCTCCAGGAGAGGCTTCCGCGAAGGCCCCGCTGGACAGGCCCGTCCTCTTCGTCTCCCTCTCGATCGTCATCCTGCTCATGCTCGTGGCGGTCGTCTTCCCGGCCGGATTCTCGGCGATCACCACGTCCGTACTCAACGGACTCGTCGCGAACTTCGGGTGGGCGTTCGTCCTCACGGCCACGGGTTTCGTGGTGTTCGCCCTGTTCCTCGCCTTCAGCAAGTACGGGCGGATCCCGCTCGGCCAGGACGGTGAGAAGCCCGAGTACAGCAGGGCCTCCTGGATCGCCATGATGTTCAGCGCCGGCATGGGGATCGGGCTGATGTTCTACGGCGTCACCGAGCCCATCTCCCACTACCTCACGCCGCCCGTCGACGGCATCACGCCCGGCACGCCCGAGGCCGCGCGCCAGGCGATGAACTACACCCTGTTCCACTGGGCCATCCACCCGTGGGCCATCTACGCGGTGGTCGGCCTGGCCCTCGCCTACTCGGCCTTCCGCAAGGGCCGTGGCGCGGGCTTCAGCGGCGCCTTCACCGCTCTCTTCCGCGGCCGTCCGACCCCCCGGGGCCTGCGGGCCATCGACGTCTTCGCCATCTTCGCCACCCTGTTCGGTTCCGCGACGTCCCTCGGGCTCGGCGTGCTGCAGATCAACGGTGGACTCACGGAGGTGTTCGGCGTGGGCAGCAGCCTGCCCCTGCAGATCACCCTGATCGCCGTGCTCACCGTCTGCTTCATCATCTCCGCCGTGAGCGGTGTCAGCCGCGGCATCAAGTGGCTGTCCAACGGCAACATGATCCTGGCCCTGGCCCTGCTGTTCTTCCTCTTCGTGGTCGGGCCGACGGTCTTCATCCTGGAGCTCATCCCGGCCTCCGCGGGCAACTACCTCATCGGCCTGCCGCAGATGGCGTCCCGGACGGGCGCCTTCGGGGGCCACGAGTGGCTCGCCGCGTGGACCATCTTCTACTGGGCCTGGTGGGTCTCCTGGACCCCCTTCGTGGGCTCCTTCCTCGCGAAGATCTCGCGGGGCCGCACCATCCGCGAGTTCATCATCGGCGTCGTCGCCGTCCCCAGCGTCATCAGCGTCATCTGGTTCGGCGTCTGGGGCGGCTCGGCCCTCAATCTGCAGGACAACGGCGTGGACATCGCGGCGGCCAACGCGGAGAGCCAGGAGTCCGCGATGTTCGCCCTCCTCGCCGAGTACCCGCTGGCATCCGTGACCTCGATCCTCGTCGTCATCCTCGTGGCCGTGTTCTTCATCTCCGGGGCCGATGCGTCATCGATCGTCCTCGGTTCGCTGTCCTCCTTCGGCGCGGCCGTGCCGAGGAAGTGGCTGACCATCCTCTGGGGCGCGCTGACCGGTGGCGTGGCCGCCGTCCTGCTGTCGGTCGGGAGTCTGGAAGCCCTGCAGACGCTCACCATCATCGCGGCCGCACCGTTCCTCCTGGTGATGATCGGCCTGTGCGTGGCGCTGATGATGGACCTGGCGAAGGATCCGATGATCACGGGAGCACGCAGGACCGGCGCCCGCGTCGGACGCAAGGCTGTTCGTCCCGAAAGCTGATGCGGTCCTGACCGCCACCTCCCGGGTGGCCGGCTCTCCGGGCGGAGCGCCCGCGGGGCAGAATGGTGCAATGCGCGCTGTCTGCTTCGACGGGTTCTCCGCCCGCCCTGTCCTCCGGGACGTCCCCGAGCCCACGGCCTCCCCCGCGGGCGTCGTCGTCCGGGTGGAGGCGACCGGTCTGTGCCGCAGCGACGTGCACGGCTGGCTGGGGCACGACGACGGCATCACGCTCCCGCACGTGCCCGGCCACGAGCTCGTGGGAACCATCGAGGCGGTGGGGGACGAGGTCCGGCGCTTCGCCGTCGGCGACCGCGTGACCACGCCCTTCGTCTGCGCGTGCGGAACCTGCCCCGAGTGCCTCTCCGGCAACGGCCAGGTGTGCCGGAACCAGACGCAGCCCGGCTTCACGCACTGGGGCTCGTTCGCGGACCTCGTGGCACTGCACCACGCGGACACCAACCTGATCCCGGTCCCGGCGACCCTCGACGCCGGTGCCGCCGCGCTGCTCGGCTGCCGCTTCGCGACCTCGTACCGCGGCCTCGTTCACCAGGCGCGGCTCGCCGCCGGGGAGACCCTCGTGGTGGTCGGCTGCGGCGGAGTGGGGCTGAGCGCAGTGATGATCGGCGCAGCGCTCGGTGCGCGGGTCCTCGCCGTGGACATCGACGGCGACGCCCTGGCGCGTGCCGCCCGGTGCGGCGCCGAGACCACCGTCGATTCCTCGGGCCGGTCCCGCGAGGAGGTGCTGGCAGCGCTCCGGGACGCCGCTCCGGACGGTGTGGATGTCTCCGTCGACGCCCTCGGCCGGGAGGAGACCGCTGCGGTCGGCATCCTTTCGCTCCGGCCGCGCGGCCGGCACGTGCAGATCGGGCTCTTCCCCGCCGACCCGGTCCTGCCCCTGGGCGCGGTGATCGGCAGGGAGCTCTCGATCCTCGGCAGCCACGGCATGCCCGCGCAGGACTACCCCGGGCTCATGGCGCTGGTCGCGGAGGGACGGCTGCGCCCGCAGGACCTCATCGAACGCCGCATCACCCTCGCTGACGTTCCGGACGCCCTCGTCGCCATGGCGGGCGATCGCTCGGCGGGCGGGGTGACCGTCATCGACGTCGGCCGCTGACGGCGACGGCCTACCGCTCGATCACGTCCCGTGGTGATACTGGTGAATGAACGAACCCTCGCCCGCCGTCGACACGCTCCTCGAACGGTCGGACCACCCGCTCCGGACCACGATCATGTTCCTGCGGACCTCGATCCTCGCCCTGCCCCTGCCGCTCGGCGAACACGTGAAGTGGAACGCCCCCAGCTACACCCACGAGGGCGAGGACCGCGTCACGTTCAACCTCCGTCCGGTGGACCGGGTGCAGCTCGTCCTGCATCGGGGTGCGGCGGTGCGCGACGACGTCGGCACATTCGTCTTCGCCGACCCGTCGGGCCTGTTGGCCCCGATCACCGCCGACCGCGGGACCGTGGGTTTCACCGACCTCGACGACGCCCGCGCCAAGCAGGAGCGGTTCGATGCCCTGCTGCTCGCCTGGCTGCAGGCGTGAAGGCTGGATCATGGACACCATGAGCACCCCGCCGAACGCCGTCACCCTCCGCTTCCTCGCCTCTCCCACGGACCTCGGGCACAGCGGCTCCGTGGACGCCGGGACCGTCCTCGAGTGGGTGGACAAGGCGGCGTACGCGGCGGCCGTCGGGTGGGCCAAGACCTACTGCGTCACGGCGTACGTGGGCAACATCCACTTCGCCGATCCCGTGGTGGTCGGCGACCTCGTGGAGGTCGAGGCGACGATCGTGCACACCGGCACGTCCTCCATGCACATCCGCACGGTCGTGTCCTCCGGCCCGGTCTCCGGAGAGGGCGGCGGCAGGCGCAGCGAGTGCCTCGTCGTCTTCGTGGCGGTCGGTCCGGACGGCGCGCCCGTCCCCGTGCCGGCCTTCGAGCCCCGCACGGCGGCGGAGCGGAGGGAGAGCGAGCACGCGGAGGCGCGGATCGGCGTCCGCAGGGAGATCGTCGAGGAGATGCGGCGGCAGGAGTACACGGCGGCGGGCACCGCCGAGCGGACGGTCCTGCGGTTCCTGGCCGCGCCCACCGACGTCAACTGGGGCGGCAAGGTGCACGGCGGCACGGTGATGGACTGGATCGACGAGGCGGCCTACGTGTGCTCCGCCCGGCACTGCGGGCTGGACACGGTGGCCGTGTTCTCGGGCGGCGTCCGGTTCCTGAAGCCACTGCACATCGGCGATGTCGTCGAGGTGGAGGCGCGCCTCGTCTACACGGGGAACAAGGGCATGCACGTCGCCGTGCACGTGCGCTCCGGCAGCCCGCGCTCCCGCGAGATGGACCTGACCACCACGTGCCTGACTGTCATGGTGGCGCGCGACGCCGAGGGTTCCGCAGTACCGGTGCCGCCCTGGGTGCCGCGCTCGGAGGAGGACCGCCGGCTGCACCAGCACGCCCTGGACCTCCTCCACATCCGCAGCCGTGCGCCGGGCAGCGTGCTGCCCACCCACCTGCGCGCGCATCCGTCCGGCGTGGCGGAGGGCCTCGGGGACGGCGTCGGGCTCGCGGCACCGCTGCCGTAGCGGGAGCCCGGCGTCAGGGTGTCCTGGTCCCGGCGATCCGGTAGGACTCCTCGATCAGTTCGGTCAGCTCGTCGCCGCCGATGCGGCCGAGGCGCACCAGGACGAGCGAGGGATACCGCTCGTGGTGCTGGTGGACGAAGAACGCACCGGGCTGCCCGGCGAGCAACGCGTCCCGCTCACCGGTCTTGACGGTCAGCACGGTGTCGTCCCACATGCGGGCGAACAGCGTGCGCGCGAACCAGGCGGGCCTGCTCCAGCTCAGCCGCTCGGTGGTGCCCGGCAGTGCGAGGCACGTGGACCGGACGTCGTGTTCGCTGACCATGGACCCACCATCGCACCGCACGTGCCACCGGTCCAGGGAATGTCGCGTCAGGCGCGGAAGAGACGCTCCAGGAGGTCCACGGCGATCACCAGGGCGTCCTCGTCGAGGTCGAACCGCCGATGGTGGTGGGGCGCGGGGTTGGCGGCCCCGACGAAGACGTACGTGCCCAGTCCGCCCGCGCGCTGGACGTCGTCGATGAGCAGGTGGGCGTCGTCGCTCCCTCCTCCGGAGGCGCCGGCCGGCGTGAAGGTGGTGATCGCCGGAACCCCCTCCGCAGCGCGGCCCACATCCTCCACCAGCACAGTGTCGGGCTGGGACACCGCGGCGCGGCCGTAGGCCTTCGTGCCCGCCTCGACCCCGTACATCCGCGCGGCACCCTGCACGGCGGCCTCGGCACGGCGGTTCAGCTCCTCCAGCACGGTATTCGACGTGGACCGTGTCTCGTAGGTGATGGTGGCGAGGGCAGGGATGATGTTCGCGCTCCCGGCCGCGTGGAAGGTCCCGACATTGACGCGTGTATCCGCCTCGGCGAACCGGGTGAGCCCGAGGATCGCGAGGGTGGCCTGCGCGGCTGCCGCGAGTGCGTGCCTGCCCTTCTCGGGAGCTGCGGCGGCGTGAGCGGCCTCGCCCTCGAAGCGGGCGGTCCACTTGGTGGTGGCCATCGCGTCGGTGACCCCGCCGAGCACGGTGCCGGTGGGCAGGTCACCGCCGAGGTGCACGGCGAGCATACGGTCCACACCGCGGGTCACCCCGGCGTCGATCATGGGCTGCGCCCCCCGCACTCCCTCCTCGGCGGGCTGGAACATGATGCGTACTCGGCCTGGGAAATCGCCGTCGCGGAGGCGGTCGGCGAGGGCGAGGCCGATCGCGGCGTGCCCGTCGTGCCCGCAGGCGTGCATGTACGGCGTCGTGGACCGGAACCCGCCCGCCACCGGCGCATGGTCCGCCGCCGTCTCCTCGTCCACGGGCAGGGCGTCGATGTCCACCCGGAGGCCCCAGGTGGGACCGGGGCGGTTGCCCTCGAGCTCGGCGATGACCGCGGTGCCGTGCTGCCGGAGCCAGGCGACGTCGTCGGCCGGCGCCCCGGCTTCCACGGCGCGTCGCGCCCACTCCTCCTGCTCCGCCTCGGTGGGCGGCAGCGCGATGCTCCCCAAGGCGATGGCGTCCGTGCCCGTCGTGGTGCGGACACCCATCGCGCGAAGCTCACCGAGGATGACGGACGCCGTCCGGTACTCGAGGAAGCCCGGCTCGGCGTGGGCGTGGAACTGGCGGCGGAGGGCGATGATCGCATCGGGCTGCATCCTCCGACCCTATGCACTGCGGCGCGGCCCGGGCTACCCGGGCAGCATGCTCTGGCGGTCGAGCACGGCGTCGTACTGCCCCGTGGCCTCCGCGAACCGCAGGTGCTTCACGCGCTCGACGAGGATCTGCCGGGCCTCCGGTCCGGCTGCCAGCAGCGCCAATGTCTCGTCGAGGAACTCCTCCAGCGGCATGCCGTGCTCATTGTCCTGGTTGCCCATGAGCGTGGTGCGCACGAGCGGCGGGGCCAGCTCGATGACCTGGACGGAGGTGTCCCCGAGGTGCACGCGCAGGCTGTCGGTCCAGGAGTGCAGCGCCGCCTTCGTGGCGCTGTAGGTCGGTGCGACCGGCAGGGGTACGTAGGCGAGGCCCGAGGTGACCGTGATGATCGCCGCATCCTCCCGGCTCTCGAGGTGCTGCACGAAGGCGCTGACCAGGCGGAGGGGGCCGAGCAGGTTCGTGGTCACGGTGCGTTCGGCCGTGGCGAGCGACGACGGGTCCCGGAGGTCCTCGGGCTCCATGATCCCGGCCATCGCGACCACGACGTCCAGGTCCGGGTGGGAGACGAGCAGGGCATCCCGCAGCGAGGAGATCGAGTCCGGATCCGCGATGTCCAGGACGGCGGTGTCGATCCCGGGATGGTCCGTGGCGATCCGCTGCAGGATCTCCTCGCGGCGGCCTGCCACGATCACGCGGTTGCCTGCGGCATGCAGGCGGAGGGCGAGCCCCCGTCCGATGCCCGAGGTTCCGCCGGCCATGAGGATGGTCTTTCCGGTGAGCTGCATGATGGTCCTTCCGAGGGGCTGAGTGCTGATGCCTCGACAGTGCCCCGTTCCGCCGACGGGCGGGAGAGGAGGGCTCATCCACGGATCGGTGGTCCCTGTCTCCACCCCCGGCGGGGGGCCATGATGGAGCCATGAAGCGCGATGACCTGGCCGAGTTCCTCCGCAAGCGCCGTGAGTCCCTCCAGCCCGGCGACGTCGGGCTGGCGCCGGGAGTGCGACGCCGGACGGCCGGCCTGCGCCGCGAGGAGGTGGCGGTGCTGTGCGGCATGTCGACCGACTACTACACGCGCCTGGAGCAGCGCCGCGGCCCGCAGCCCTCGGACCAGATGCTGCTGGCGATCACGCGTGGCCTCCGGCTGAGCCTCGACGAACGCGACCACCTCTTCCTCCTCGCCGGTCAGCGTCCGCCCGCGCGCTCGCAGCCCTCCGAGCATGTGGGCCCGGCCCTCATGCGGGTGTTCGACCGGCTCGAGGACACTCCCGCCCTGGTGCTCTCGGAGCTCGCGGAGACCCTCGTGCAGAACAGGCTCGCGGTGGCACTGCTCGGGGACGACCTCCGCCACCGCGGGCTCGCCCGCAGCTCCTACTACCGGTGGTTCACCGATCCCGCGGAACGCCGGTTCTACCCCGAGCGGGACCACGCGCACCAGTCGCGCGTGCGGGCCGCGGCCCTGCGGGCAGCCCTGGGAACGGGTACCTCCACCCGTGGCAGGCGGATCGTCGACGCCCTGCTGGCTGAGAGCGAGGAGTTCGCCGAGGTGTGGAGCGGATACGAGGTCCGCAGCCGGTTCGACGACCACAAGACCCTCGTGCACCCCGAGCTCGGCGAGATCGAGGTGGACTGCCAGGTGCTCTTCACGGAGAACCAGGCGCAGTCGCTCCTGGTCCTCACCGCGCCGCCGGGCTCGGAGGGCTTCGAGAAGCTGCAGCTCCTCAGCATCCTCGCCGCCCGCCAGCCGATCTCCTGAGGTCGGGCGACCGGGCCGTTACCTCGACGGTGAGCCCTTGCGCGGCGCAGGGCCGGCGCCTCCTGCTCCACCGGTCGTCCAGGGCCGCGGGTCGGTCCTTGATGCTGCCCTTCGCTCGTCGGCCCGGGCCGCTCCGGCGCGTGCCCCTCCAGCAGTCCGTGCGGCTCGCCGTGCACCACCCTCGGAGCCGCACGGGAAGCCTTTCGGCCTGATCCCGGTTACCGCCAGTAGACGCGCCAGCCTGGCGCCCGATCGGGAGGACTTGCCATGACCATCGTCATCACCGGAGCCACGGGGCACCTGGGCCGCCAGGTCGTCGAGCAGCTGCTGGCCCGGGGCGTGGACCCGTCCACCGTCGTCGCCGGGGGCCGCAACGAGGAAGCCCTCGCCGCACTGGCGGCGCACGGTGTCCGGACCGCTCGCATCGACTACGCGGATCCCGCCACCCTGGACGACGCCTTCGCCGGCGCAGAGAAGGTGCTGCTGATCTCCGGCAGCGAGGTGGGCAAGCGGTCGGTGCAGCACAAGGCCGTGATCGACGCCGCCCGGAAGGTGGACGCATCCCTCGTGTACACGAGCGCGCCGAAGGCCTCGACGTCGGCCCTCGTCCTCGCACCCGAGCACAAGGCCACCGAGGGCCTGCTCGAGGGGTCCGGCCTCACCTACACCGTGCTGCGCAACAACTGGTACACGGAGAACTACGACGACACGATCCGCCAGGCCGCTTCCACCGGCAGCATCCTGACGAGCGCGGGGCACGGCAGGGTGGCCAGCGCGACGCGCCGCGACTACGCGGAGGCGGCCGCCGTCGTCCTGCTGTCCGACGAGTACGCGGGCGAGATCCTCGAGCTCGGCGGCGACGAGCCGTGGTCCGTCGACGAGCTCGCATCGGTGGTCGCCGACGTGCGGGGGGACGACGTCGCGGTGGAACAGGTCTCCACCGACCAGCACGTCGCCGCGCTCCAGGGCTTCGGGCTCGACGAGGGGACGGCGGGCTTCGTCGCCGCGATCGACGCGAACATCGCCGACGGCCTCCTGGCCGAGAGCGACGGGACGCTGTCCCGCATCATCGGCCGACCCACCACGCCCCTCAGGCAGTACGTCGCGGAGTTGCTCGGGTAGCCGGCAGGCCGCCGCGGGCCGGCCGCCGCTACGCTGGCACGACGCATCCACGCATCACGGAGACCGGAGGGGAGACACGTGCCGAACGACCAGGACCTCTCGGTGGGGCAGCTCGCGTCCCGCAGCGGCATGACGGTGTCCGCCCTGCACTTCTACGAGCGCCAGGGCCTGATCCGGAGCCACCGCACGTCGGGCAACCAGCGTCGCTTCGATCGGTCCGTCCTGCGCCGCGTCGCCGTCATCCGGGCGGCGCAGCGCGCGGGCATCCCCCTCGCGACGGTCGGCACGGCCTTCGCCGAACTGCCGACGGACGGGGTCCCGGACCAGGAGGACTGGCAGCGGTTGTCGGCGGCCTGGCGGCAGGAGATCGAGCGGCGGATCGCCCAGCTGGAGCACCTGCGGGACCGTCTGGGTGGATGCATCGGCTGCGGTTGCCTCTCGCTCGCGACGTGCGGTTTCGTCAACCCGGACGACGACGCCGGGCGCCGCGGTGTGCCGTCGACCCTCCTCGATCCGTGATCCCCCGATTTGACCTCAACCTTTGTCGAGGTTCTAGCGTGGAGGGTATGACAGCCTCGACGGACCACGCGGTCCCCACCGCCGATCTCTTCAAGGACGCCTTCCGCGCCCATCCGGCGGGTATCGCGGTCATCACGGCGCAGGGGCCGGAGGGTCCGGTGGGACTGACGGCGTCGTCCGTCTCGTCCGTGTCGGCCGAGCCGCCGGTCCTCGCGTTCTCCGTCTCGACGGCATCGCCGTCCGCCGCCGCCCTGGTCCACGCCGGGACGATGGTGGTGCACCTGCTCGGAGCCGGCCAGCTCGGTCTGGCCCAGCTCTTCTCGACGCGCGGTGCGGACCGCTTCGGCCCGGCCACGGTCTGGCGCACCCTGCCGACGGGAGAGCCGCTCCTTAATGACGCGCCCTGGGCACTGCGCTGCCGGATCCTGCACCGCCTGCCCGTGGGCGGTTCGATGATCCTCGCCGCGGAAGTGCTGGGGATCGAACAGGCAGCGGACGACGGCGGGAGCGCACCGCTCGTCTACCACAACCGTTCCTACCACCGGCTGGGCGACCAGTCGCTGCTGGACTGAACGACCGAACGACGACCACCCCACCACCGAGGAGGACTACGTGAGCGACTACGTACTGCCGGATCTTGACTACGACTACGCGGCCCTGGAGCCGCATATCTCGGGCCGGATCATGGAGCTGCATCATTCCAAGCACCAGGCCACCTATGTSAAGGGCGCCAATGATGCCCTGGCCCAGCTGGCCGAGGCCCGTGAGAAGGGCGAGTTCGGGACGATCCCGAAGCTCTCCAAGGATCTGGCGTTCCATGTGGGTGGTGTGATCAACCACAGCATCTTCTGGAAGAACATGTCGCGAGAAGGGCGAGTTCGGGACGATCCCGAAGCTCTCCAAGGATCTGGCGTTCCATGTGGGTGGTGTGATCAACCACAGCATCTTCTGGAAGAACATGTCGCCCGAGGGCGGGGACAAGCCCGAGGGTGAGCTCGCCGCGGCGCTGGATGACGCGTTCGGGTCCTTCGACGCGTTCCGGGCGCACTTCACCGCCGCYGCGACGTCGCTGCAGGGGTCGGGGTGGGCGGTGCTGGCGTWYGAGCCGCTGGGGAAGAACATCGTGATCGAGCAGCTCTACGACCAGCAGGGCAACGTGCCCGTGGGYACCGTCCCGCTGCTGATGCTGGACATGTGGGAGCACGCGTTCTACCTGGACTACGTGAACGTGAAGCCCGAGTACGTGAAGGCGTGGTGGAACCTGGTGAACTGGGCCGATGTCCAGGCCCGTTTCCAGGCNGGGAGCACGCGTTCTACCTGGACTACGTGAACGTGAAGCCCGAGTACGTGAAGGCGTGGTGGAACCTGGTGAACTGGGCCGATGTCCAGGCCCGTTTCCAGGCTGCGAGGACCGGGGCGTCGAGCCTGATCACCCTCGGCCACTAGCCACCCGACCGCGCACCATCCGGCGCGCTTCGACCTCCGGAAGGGCCACCCGTCAGGGGTGGCCCTTCCGCCGCGTCGACCCCCATTAGTTGCTTAGGCAGCCTAAGTGTAAGATGGATCGTCGGCACCGGAGGGAGGACATGTGCGAGCAGCACTGCGGCGACTCGGCTCCTTCACCCTCGTCGGTACGGTGGCCTTCGTCGTCGACATCTCGGTGTTCAACATCCTCGCGTCCGGGCTCGACATCGGGCCCATCTCGTCGAAGATCGTCTCCGTGGTCCTGGCCACCGGCGTCTCCTGGGTCGGCAGCCACTACCTGACCTTCCGGATGTTCGCCGGGCGGCCGAAGCGCGAGGAAGCACTGCTGTTCGGACTCACCAACCTCATCGGACTCGGCATCGCGGCTGCCTGCCTCGTCGTGTCCCACTACGTCCTGGGTTTCACGAGTCCACTCGCCGACAACATCTCCGCGAACGTGATCGGGGTCCTGCTCGGCAACGTGTTCCGCTACGGGGCCTACCGCTTCTTCGTCTTCCGCCCGGCGACCGTCCCGGCCTCGCCACAGCCCTCCGTGACCGGTCCGTAGGCAGGTCCGGCGCCGAAGCACCATCGGCGATGGGCGGCGCACTCCTCTGGGAAGCTCCGGCCGTCCCGCGTACGATTGACCCAGATCCTCAGCATGCTTCTGAAGCTGCTGTCCGCCCGCGTCCCGAAGAGTTCCCATGCGCGTCCGTCACGCCATCATCTCCCTGACCCTCAGCTGCGGCCTCCTGATCGCCCTCCCGGGGGTCGCCGTCGCACAGACCGTATCGCCGGCACCTGCCTCCCCGAGCCGGACCGATGTGTCGGCGCGGCACCAGGGACCGGTGCTGCCACCCCCAGCCAACGCGACGCTGCCGCCGGTTCCGGTACCCGCCGTCGAACCCGGGCCTCCGACGGCCCCCGGCGAGACGCCGATCGTGCCTCCGGATCCCGGCCAGCCGGCACCGCCGGAGACCGGCCCCACCGACCCGGCAGCGCCCGCTCCCCCGACTCCCGACCCAGCCGTGGTTCCCGCCCCGGAGCCCTCGGCGCCGGCGGCGGATCCTGCACCGACCGCCGACCCTGCGAGCAGTCCGCCCGCACCGGCCGGGACCCCGCCCGATGAGAGCGCGAGTCCGGCCCCCACTCCCTCGGAGGATGCCGCGACGGCGCCCGCGACGGATTCCGCCGAGGGAGCCGCCGAGGCCGGAGGGCCTGTGAGGAACGTCGGCAATGACACCGGAGGCATGGGCGCTCCCGCGTCCGGAGCCCGAACCGCACGCACCACGTCGGCCGCCCCGGCCACCTCGGCCGCATCGGCCGAGACGACGCCCGAGGACCAGCCGGCCGGTGATGCCGTGGTCGAGGCCGCCACTCCCTTGGGCTCGGATCCCGCCCGCTACATCGCTGCGGGCGTCCTCAGTATCGTCGCCGTCGCCCTGGCCCTGGCGATCGCCGTCGTCGCCCAGCCTCGCCGCCCGCGCCGCAAGCACTAGGCCACGCAGGCAGAAGGAGCCGGGACGCGTGTCCCCGGCGCCTTCTGTTGCCATGCGACGGACCGCGGCGGAACCGGCGCGACGTCACCGGAAGAGCACTGCGCGAGGTGAGGTCGATGGACCCCTGCAACCTGAACCGGTTCATCGGGTAGTGCTGCTCGCAGACTAGAGTGCCGGCGGCATATTTCGGGTAGAAGAGCGCCGTTTCCGAGAAGTCCCTGTGAACCAGAATCTAAGGAGAATTGGTTTTCTTTCTGCCCGCCGTGGTGCAGGGACACCCGTGGTGCATGGCGGCTCAGGAGCCTCCGCCCGTGGTGCGTTTCTCCGCCAGGTCCTCCCATCCGCACCACGCAAGAGGAACACCTTGATCACGAAGACACTCACGCGCCGCAACCGGACGGCCCTCGCCGTCACGTCCGGCGCCCTGGCCCTCGCCGTCACCGCCGGCGTCGGGCTCCCCGCCGTAGCCGCACCACCCGCAGACTCCCCCTCGCGGTCGGAGAACAACAACGGCGCCGGCCGCGGAGCCCAGCAGGACGCCCGCGAGAAGGCCCTGCGCAACGGGTCGGGCCGCAAGACCACCGTCGCACCGGTCGACGGAGCCTGGATGAACACCCGGCTCTCCTCGGACAGCCGGGCAGACCTCCTCCTCGCCCAGATGACGCTCGAGGAGAAGGTCTCGCGCCTGCACGGCGAGTTCAGTGGCGAGACCGCGTTCTACATCGCGCCGCTCGAGCGGCTCGGCATCCCCGCCCTGCTCCTGACCGACGCCGGAGCGGGCGTCCGCGTCACGAACCAGGACACCAATGACGGCAGGGCCACGGCCCTCCCTGCACCACTCGCCCTCGGTGCGACCTGGGACACCTCACTGGCCGCCGAGTACGGGGACATCCTCGGCGCGGAGACGCGTGCATCCGGCCAGAACGGACTGCTCGGTCCTACCGGTGACCTCGTGCGCGACGCCCGCTGGGGGCGCGCCTTCGAGAGCCTGGGCGAGGATCCCCGCCTGACCTCGCGTCTCCTCGAGGCCCAGGTCAAGGCCGTCCAGGCGCACGACGTCGTCGCGACCGTCAAGCACCCTGCCGCCTACTCGCAGGAGGAGTCGCGTCTGGCCGGTGGCAACGTCGCCATCAGTGAGCGGGCCCTGCGCGAGGTGTACCTCGCGCCCATCGAAGCCGCCATCAAGGCCGGCGTCGGGTCCGCCATGTGCTCGTTCAACAAGGTCAACGACGTCTACGCCTGCGAGAGCTCCGAGGTCTTCGACATCCTCAAGGAGGACTACGGCTTCAAGGGCTTCATCCAGACGGACTACGGCGCAACCCACAGCACGGTCGACGCCGCCAACGCCGGGCTCGATGTCGAATTCCCGGCCGCCGTGTACTTCGGGCAACCGCTCATCGACGCCGTGAACCGGGGCGAGGTCAGCACTGCCACGATCGACGACAAGGTGCACCGCATCCTCCGCACCATGTTCGAGTTCGGCAGCTTCGACACCCCGGTCGCGGTCACGCCGATCGACGTCGCGGCCGGCAACGCCGTCGCACGCGAGGTGGCCGAGAGCTCCGCCGTCCTGCTGAAGAACGACGCCCCGGCCGGTTCGCCGTCGGCCGCCCTCCCGATCGACGCCGCCTCGATCTCCTCCCTGGCAGTCATCGGGGCGGACGCGGACGCCCTCGCCACCGGGGGCGGCAGCTCCGTGGTGAAGCCGACCAGCACCTCCACCCCCCTCGACGCGCTCACGGCCCGTGCCGGCGCCGGCGTCGAGGTCACCTACGCCGAGGGCACCGACGCAGTTGGCCCGGCGCACTCGCTCAGCGGTGCGGCGGTCCCGTCCTCCGTCCTCGCGCCTGCAGGTCAGCCGACGGCGACCGGCATCACAGCCGAGTACTGGTTCAACGGCGCCGACACGGCGGGCACTCCGACGGTGACACGCGTCGAGGACCAGGTCGCCATGAGCGCCGGGTTCCTCGCCCTCGACGGGCTGTACGGCTCGTCGGTCCCGAAGATCCCGGGCTACCCGTTCGGCGGCCCGCTGACCGCACGCTGGTCCGGCACCATCACGGCTCCCGCCACCGGCGAGTACACCCTCTCGCTGACCGGCTTCGGCAGCGCGCGGCTGTTCCTGGACGGCGAAGAGGTCATCGATGCCTCCGATCCCCACGCCGTCCGCACTGATTCCAGCCTCGCACTGCAGCTCGACGCGGGCGAAGCCCGCGACCTGCGCGTCGAGTACTCCAACAACGCGAGTGATCCCGACCAGGAATCCGCCGCCGACCTCGTCATGACCTGGGAGCACCCGGAGGACGTGGTGACCCCGGCGGTCGCGGAGGCCGTCGCTGCCGCCGAGGCATCGGACGTCGCCGTCGTCTTCGCCCGGGACTACGTGGGCGAGGGCCGCGACAAGAACACGCTGACGCTCGCCAACGAGCAGGATGCCCTGATCGACGCCGTCTCGGCCGCGAATCCGCGCACCGTCGTCGTCCTGACGACCGCCGGTTCGGTCACCATGCCGTGGCTCGACCGCGTGCCGTCGGTGCTCGAGGCCTGGTACGGCGGCCAGGAGCAGGGCGCGGCGATCGCGCGCGTCCTCTTCGGGGACGTCAACCCGTCCGGCAAGCTGCCGGTCACCTTCGCCACCGGAGACGCCGCGACTCCGACGGCCGCGCCGGCCCTCTTCCCGGGTATCGGCAGGACGGCCTCCTTCGCCGACGACGTGAACATCGGCTACCGCGGTTACCTCGCCGCAGGCATCACCCCGCAGTTCGCCTTCGGTCACGGCCTGAGCTACACCGACTTCGGGTACTCGAAGCTCAAGGTGAATTCCTCGGGCAAGCCCGTGAAGAACGGCGGCACGGCGAACGTCAAGGTCACCGTCGACGTCGCCAACACCGGCGCCCGCGCCGGCAGGGAGACCGTGCAGGTCTACGTCGGCTCGCTCCCGACGACGGCGGTCGCCACGCCGGCACGTCAGCTCGCCGGCTTCGCGAAGGTGGACGTTCCGGCCGGACGGACGTCCAAGGTCACGATCGATCTCGACCCGCGTGCGTTCTCCTCCTGGGATTCGGCGACCGACGCCTGGGTGACGCCGACCGGCAATGTCCCGGTCTACGTCGGCACGTCCTCCGCGGAGGCCACGCTGCAGGGTACCGCCAGCATCCGCTGACAGCGCGGCGCCACGTCCGCACACGGAAGGAGCCGGGACGCGTGTCCCGGCTCCTTCCGTGCGTGCGGGCGGGTGCCCGCGGCGGACTAGCGGACCTGCAGGGTCAGCATGCCTGTCGGGTTGGACTGCACGACCTCGATCTTCGTCCCCGTCCCGGCGACGACGACGGACCCCTGCGGGTTCGTGACGTCGTAGTAGGCGTTCGGGTCGGTGTCGTCGAAGACGGCGACGCCGGGCTGCGACGGAGCCGTGACCGTGCTCGAGCCCGCTGCGGTCTCGCGGTGCAGGCTCAGCGCGTCCGTGGCCTGCTTGCCGAAGGTGGCGTCGAAGCTCTGGATGCGGTTGCGGACCACGGTGCCGTCCGACCAGGTGAGCGCCTTGGGATGCGCATCGACCGGGAGTGCCAGGCCGGCCCCGGGGTGCTGGCGCGTGTTGTTGTTGCTCTGCGCGGTGTTCCAGTAGGTGATGCTCAGGCCGTCCTGGTACGCGTAGTGCTCCACGGTGTCGGGGGCGGTGACGCCCCAGCCGAAGTTGTACGGACCGGTGGCCAGCGTCGCGTCGTAGCCGGCGTAGACCCGGTTCTCGGCGATGTAGAAGCGGTCCTTGCCGGCGGCGTCCTTCGGCAGGTTCACGACGACGGCCTGCGGGGCCTTCGTGGCGTGGAAGGACGGCCCGATCTTGTGGGTCGACTTCACACCGGCCGTGGCCACGTCGTAGTCCAGCCAGCCGAGCTGCAGCTTCTCCCAGGCGCCCATGTGGTTCGGGGTGGTGCCGATGGAGCCGTCACCGTGGCCGAGCCAGGAGCCGGAGCTCATGAGGGTCCAGAAGCCCGTGCCGTTCTCGCCACCGCTCGTGTCGTACAGATCGGGAAGGCCGAGGTCGTGTCCGTACTCGTGCGCGAAGACGCCGAGGCCGCCGTTCTCGGGCTCGGTGGTGTAGTCGCGGATCCAGACGTCCGAATCACCGATCCTGATGCCACCGAAGGGGTTGGCTGCCGGGCCGGCCGTGCCGCGTCCCGCCTGGCCCACGGACCAGCGGTGGGACCAGATGGCCGACGACGCCGCCCCGGCCTCCTCGCCCTCGCCGGCGTGGATGGCCTGGAAGTGGTCGATATAGCCGTCGGCCTCGTCGAAGTCGCCGTCCTTGTCGAAGTCGTAGCGGTCCCACTGGTCGAAGGTCGCGAGGTAGGCGTCGATCTCCGCCGGCGTCGTGCCGTCGGCGAGCCGGGCGTCGTACCAGGCGTCCGCGGTGTCCTGCACGAAGCGCGTCATGTCGGCCTGGCTCTCGGTCTCGCCGTAGCTCGCCGAGGTGTAGGGGACGGTCACCCAGTCGCTGACGTCGCCGTCGACCGTGTAGCGGCCGCTCGACATCTCCTCGTAGACGCCCTTCAGCGATTCGCCCTCCTCGCTGAAGAACATGTCGAGGTAGTGCTCGCGGTCGAAGGTGCCGGACCAGTAGGTGGAGTTGTCCACCGCGCGGTCGGGCTCCTTGATGGCGCCGCTGACGGGGCCGGCGGTCGAGGCGGGGAAGCGGGGGTCCACCGTGTCGCCGAACTGGACGAGGAAGGAGAGGATCTGGTCGCTGTCCTGCAGTCCGTACTGCGCCCACTGGCCGGGGGCCACCTTGACCGCCCTGGACCCTCCGCGGTCCTCGACCTTCGCCGCACCGGAGATGACCTTCGCCACGCCCTGCTGGTTGCGGTCGCGGCGCTCCTCCGCCGCGGGGTCGGAACGGTCGTGGAGCTTCTCGGCAGCGCCGTCGACGGTGGGCGAGGAGGTGAAGGACGACGACGTCACGGTCGGTGCGTCCGTTGTGGCACCGGCGGTGGCCTGCGCGCTCACCGGGGCGAGGACGACGGCGCTGGTCACGGCGAGCGCCATCGCGCACCGCAGCCTCCGGGTACGAGGAATGGAATTCAAGGGTTCTCCTTCATGAAATGTCCCAGCTGGTGTGTTGCATCTGCAGGCTGAGTACCTGGTGTGGCAGAACATGTTGCCTAGGTCACACGTTCTGCTGGGCACGCTAGCACCGCGCCAGGACACTTCGGAAGATCGTTGCCCATTGTGAACCATCGGCGTGTCCCCCTCTGGCGGAGGAGGGCGAGTCGACGTATAGTGCCGCGCCGACCGGGTGGCGGAAGGCGCCCGCCTACCTGAAGGACGCGAGCACTCCGGCCGCCTCGCCGAACACCTCGGAGCGGGTGGTCGCGTGCACGGAGAGGCGGATCCGGTCCTCGCCGTGGACCGTCGTCGAGATGCCCGCGGCCGTGAGGGCGGCCTGCGCCTCGGCAGCACGGCCGGGGACCTGCGCCACCACGATGCCCGCCCGCTCCGCACGGTCGCGCGGCGAGAGGACCGGCACGCCGGCGTCGTCCAGCTGCGCGATGAGCGCCTGCGCGTGCGTCGACACGATGCCCTCGATCGCGGGAACCCCCACCGACTCGATCAGCTCGAGGGCTTCCGCGAAGGCGCCGCTCGCGTAGGGCGAGAGGTTCGAGATCGAGAACCGCCCGGCACCCGGCAGCGGCGGGTGCTCCTCGCCGTCGTACCGTCGCGACTCGGTGACGCCCGTCCAGCCGGTGAGCAGCGGTTCGATCCGCTCCACGCCCCGCTGCGACACGGCGATCCCGGCCACGCCCCAGGCTCCGCGGACCCATTTCTGGGCGCCGGCGATCAGGACGTCGGCGAGCGTCCAGGCGTTGTCCACGACGCCGAATCCCTGGATTCCGTCGACGACGAGGAGCCGATCAGGGCCGATCACGTCCCGGATGCCGGGGAGATCCGCGCGGTAGCCGGTCCGGAAGTCGACGGCGCTGACGCTCACCGCCACGGTGTCCTCGGTCAGTCCGCGCGCGACGACGTCCGGCGTCATCTGCGTCCCGGGTTCGCCGATGAGCTCGACGCGGGCCCGGCCGGCATCGCTGGTGCGCAGCCAGGGGTACATGTTGGACGGGAACTCGCCGGCGCCGACCAGCACCGTGCCGCCGGTCAGGCCGAAGGCCACCTGGAACAGCCCGAGCGACGTGCTGCCCGTCAGCCCCACCTGCTCGAGGGGGAAACCGGTGAGCCTCGCGAACGCGGACCGGGCCCGCAGGTCCTCACCGTGCAGCTGGTCCGCTGCGCGCGCGTCGCCGTCACCGGCGGTCTGCAGCAGGTGCGCCACGCGGTCCGTGACCCGGCCCGACGGCGGACCGTAGCTGGCGAAGTTCAGGTACCCGGGCGCTTCGGAGAAGGCGGCCTGATAGTCGGCGAAGGCTGCGGCGTCGTTCCCGGTGTCTCCCATGCTGCCAACCCTACGGTCGCCGAGGTGTCCGCGCTCCTGTCAGCGCCTCTTCCCGCCCTTCATGAGCGGGTTCGCCCTCGATCCGGTGGTCGACGGGCTCCCTGAACCCGTCCGGGTGCGGTCGCGGGCGGAGGACGTGCGGCCGTGGGTCGAGGAGGTGCGCCCTCGAGTGGTCGACGCGTCGTCGACGTCGGCGGCATCGACGCCACCGACGCCACCGGCGCCGCCCTCGACGCTGCCTGAGACAGCGCCAGAGACAGTGCCAGAGACAGTGCCAGAGACAGTGCCAGAGACAGTGCTGGCGATCCGCTCCTTGCGGACCTCCTCACGCACCGTCGCCCTGCCGTCCACCTCGACCGTTCTCATCCGCACACGTTCGAGGGCCACCGTCTCCGTGCCCACGACGGCGACTTCCTCCCGCGCCACGAGTTCCACGGACTGCTCCTGGAACGGTGCGTCGTCACCGTCGAGGTTCGAGGCCGACGTGACGGGTTCCACCTCGATCCGCAACTCCTCGCGCTTCAGGGGAACGCTCACCATGGCCTCTTCGGTGACGACGTACTTCCGCAGGCGCACGCGGGCAGCGTCGACCCGCTCAATGCCCACACGGAGCCGCTCCTCGGACCGGACGACCCACGGGGTGCCGCCCTCGTCGTGGGTCTGCGGTGCGCCCCCGTCGAGTATGCGGGTGCCGACCGCGTCCTCTGAGCCTGCTCCTGCAGCGCCGAGCGCGCGCGTGCGGCCGTCGTCGAGCGGTCGCGTACCGCCGTCGTCGGAGACGCGTGTGCCGACAGCGTCCTGCGGGCCTGTTCCTGCGGCGCCGAGCGCGCGCGTACCGCCGTCGTCGGGCATGCGCATTCCGCCGTCGCCGGGAACAGCCGGGCCCTCCGGCTGCAGCGTCACCGCCGGAGTGGTCGGGGCCGACGACGTCGCGGGCGGCGCGACCCGATCCAGACCGTAGTGCCGGTACAGCTCGGCCTCGTCCTCGGGACCGAGATGGCCGTCCCGATCGATCGACGGAGCATGCCTGATGAGATCGCGCGGGTAGGCGACCACGAGCTTCTGGCCCTGCACCGACGCCCCCTCCAGCGGCACGAAGGACTCCCGCGTGCCGAAGAGTCCCGTGTGCACGGTCACCCAGCTGGGCCGTTCGTCGGCGTCGTCGAGGTAGACGACACCGATCGAGCCCACCCTGTCGCCGTCACCCGACAGCACTGCGCTGCGGCGTCGGATCAACGGATCGAGGTCGGTCATCGAGAGCATGCGGAGTCCTGTCGTCGGGAGCGGCCACCGAAGGGGCGGCTGAACCTCAGGGTAGGGCCGTCCGGCAGGATATAGCAAGCATGCTTACTAATTACCCGGGCAGTCAGCGCACCCTGAGCGGCACTGCCGGGCGGCACTGCCCGCCACGTGTGATGCATCGTACGCCCGGTTTATTTTGAGTAACTCATAATAAGAACTAGCCTGAGAGAACGGCCGCAGCCAGGACGCCGCGGGTCCTCCCCGATGCACTCCCCGTGCTGTGCCGTGCCCTGAATCAGCCTGCCCGACACCCCCGGGCGGCCCCCACCGACGTGAGGATGCACCCATGACGATCATCGACCGCCCCCGCTACGCCCGCCACTCCGCCGCAACCATCCACCAGCCGGCAGCAGGTGCCTCGGACCTGCCGGGTGGTTCCTACGTCACCGGCTCGATGCCGCGGCCCGGCACGGAGGGCACTTACGTCTCGACCGCAGCCGGAGCCAGCAGCCAGGCCCGTCCCCTGCAGCGGGGTACCTACGTGTCCTCCGCCCTCCCGTCGGTACAGCGCGGGGGCACCTACACCTACGCGGGCTGAACCGGCCCGGCACTTCAGCGGAACAGGTCCGCCAGGAGTTCGTCCGAGCGCGCCCGGCCCTCGAGGTCGTAGGCGCCGCCACTGACCAGCAGTTCGTCCGCCCCGGTACGCGCCTGCAGATCGGCGAGGGCACGCTCCACCTCGGATGGCGTGCCGTGGACGGCCGAGCGGAGCGACTCCTCGACGTACCCGGATTCACGATCCGTCAGGCCCTCCCCCGTCTCGGCCCGAAGCGGCGGGAACGAGCCCCTCGTCCGCGAGGAGGCCAGGGCCCGCGCCTCCGGCAGCAGGAGCCGCCGTGCCGCCGCCGTCGTCTCCGCGACGGCGACGTTCAGGGACGCGAGGACGTACGGCCGGCCCCACCAGCGGGAAGGCCGGAAGGACTCGCGGTACAGCTCCAAGGCGCCACCGGCCTCCTCGGCGAGCGCGGGACCACCCACGACGACGGCCAGACCGGCCCGCGCGGCGACCTCCACGCCGTGCCCGGTCGCGAGCACGAACACCGGTGTCCGCCCCGCGTCCGCGGGCCTGGCGGTGACCGGTGCCGAACCGTCGAGGAAGGCGAGCAGATCGTCGACGTCCTCGCCGAACCGGGCGGACTCGTCCTTGCCCGTCCGAAGCGCCGACCGCACGGCCTGCGTGAACCCGAGCGATCGCCCGATCCCCAGGTCGAAGCGGCCCCCGAACAGCGCACCCAGCGTGGCAGCCTGCTCGGCGACGACCAGCGGTTGGTGATTGGGCAGCATGATGCCGCCGCTCCCCACACGGATCGTCGATGTCCTCGATGCCACTGCTGCGGCGAGAACGGCGGGCGCCGATCCGGCGATCCCCGGTACGCCGTGGTGCTCCGCCACCCAGAACCGCCGGTAGCCCAGCTCCTCGGCGCGTTGCGCACGCGCGATCACGTGGTGCAGGCTCTCCGCCTCGGGCGAGCCTTGGCGTGACTGCGCTCGGTCCAGGATGGACACGGCAGCGAAGGGGAGGGGCATACCGGTGGGAACCACGGGCGTCCCGGCCCCATTCCGTGCGAGGCGCGTCACGCCGTCCGTCGGCAGCGGGCCGGTGCGTCCGGGAGGTGCACCCCGGGAGACCGCTGCGGATAATGACCGTGCCACCGGGCAGGATGGGAGATCGCCGCCGGCCGCCATCCCGCGCCGGCGTGGTCTCTGCCGAAAGGACTCCCGCCATGATGGGCGCCCACCATGCTGCCTGCGGCGCTGCCGCCTGGGTCGCTGCCACCACCCGGATCGAGGTCCACCCGGCCCTGCTCGTCCCGGCCCTCCCCGACTCGGTGACCCTCGGCCTCGGGCTGCTGGATGTCAGCCCGGTCGGCGTGGTCACCGGAGCGCTCGTCACGGCGGGCGCGGCCCTCCTGCCGGACGCCGACCACCACAGCGCCACGATCGCCCACTCACTCCCGCCGCTGTCCAACCTCTTCTGCGCCGGCGTCGGCATGATCTCGGGCGGCCACCGCCGCGGCACCCATTCGCTGCTCGGTGTGGCAGCCTTCGTCGCCGTCGCCTTCCTCGCCGGCCTCTGGACGGTGGAGACCGCCCGGTTCGGTACCGTCTACCCGGGCGCCGGGCTGCTCACTGTCCTGCTCGTCTCCTTCGCGGCGAAGGCACTGAAGATCATCCCGGACGGCATGCGGAGATCACCCTGGGCCGTCGGGCTGACGGCCGGGGCCTTCGTCACGGCGTTCGCCCCGGAGGAGCAGTTCTGGTTCCCGCTGTCCGTGGGCATCGGGGTCGTGGTGCACATCCTCGGCGACATGCTGACGACCGGCGGCTGCAACCCGGTCTACCCCCTGCGGCTGCGGAGACCACGACGCCTCACCGGCGTTCCGGTGATCGCGCAGGTGTGGCGGCCGAACGGCAACATCGCCGTGCCCCTGCTCGGCAACGCGGGTTCGATCCGCGAGTGGTGCCTGCTGGTTCCGGTCTCGCTCTACGCCGTCGGCGGCATCGGGTGGGCCGTGACGCGGATCGGCGACGGCGGCGTGATCACCCGCGCGTCGGGCCTCGGCTGACCGCTGCCGGGCGTTCGAAAACAGCTGGAAACACGACCGGGATACCGTCGGGTCCGAGCAGAGAGCGCAAGGAGGACCATGGAGCGCAACGGATTGTTCTTCGACCCCCTGCAGGGCGAGGGCCGACGGCCGGAGGAGAACCTGCCGGAGCAGGACGACGACGGACGGGAGCCACCCGCCGCACCGCGACGCCGCCCGTTGGACCCGGACGAGGTGCAGGTCCAGCGGCGGCGCGAGATGGACCGCGTGCAGGAGGAACTGAGGAAGATGGCGAGTGGGATACCCGTCGTCATCTCGCCGTCCCGCCGTGATCGCGCCGGGGCCCGATCCGGTCAGGCGTCCGACGAGGGCAGATCGACGTGATGTGGCGGGCGGCGCCGGCTGTTCAGCACCCGTCGGGGCCGCAGGCCGGTCCGTCGGCCGACGGCGTCAGCGACACCAGCGGATGCGCCTCCTGCCAGGCCTGATCCAGGGCCTGCCGGAACAGCTCGGTGGGCTGGGCTCCGGAAATACCGTACTTCCGGTCGATGACGAAGAACGGGACGCCCTGGACGCCGATGGTGCGCGCTTCCTCGATGTCGCGGCGGACGTCCTCGGCGAATCGGTCCCCGCCGACAGTGGACCGGATCTCGTCCTCCGCCAGCCCGATCCCCGCGCCGAGCGGGACCAGGACATCGACGTCGGACGTGTCGAGGCCCTGTTCGAAGTGCGCGGACATGACGGCCTCCTTGGCGGCATCGCCCAGGCCGTGGGCTTTGGCGAGATGCAGGAATCGGTGGGCGGTGAAGCTGTTCCCCACCACGATCCGGTCGAAGTCGAAAGCGAGGCCTTCGCCCTCCGCCTGCTGGGCGAGGTGCTGCCACATCTTCCGGACCTGGTCCGGATCGATCCCCTTGCGCTCCGCGAGGTACTGCTGCTCCGTGCCGTCGTAGTGGTCGGGGAGGTCCGGATCGAGCTGGTAGCTCTTCCAGGTCACCTCCACGCCGTCCCTGTGCGGGAAGTCGGCGAGGGCCTTCTCGAAACGGCGCTTGCCCACGAAGCACCACGGACACTTGACGTCGGACCAGATCTCGATCTTCATACCGGGGACAACCGCGACGGGCTCGGGCCCTATTCCCCGGGGGTCGGGGCCCGAGCACCGGTGCTACCGCCGGTTGAGGAGGTTGCGGAGGATTCCGCCGGCCTTGCCGGACGGCACCGGTGTTCCGCGCCGTCCGCCCGACACGCCTCCGGCGGGTCGGCCCGACGTCGTGCCGGTGCCGGACCGGCCGAGGTAGCGGCTCGCTGCATTCTTGACCATAGTGCTGATACCCATCGGATCTCCTTCGGTCGTGCGCCTCACACCCGAAATCATCAGGTGGCTTAGCAGTTTACCCGTCCCGCACCGAAGGAGCCAGCAACCGCCGGCGTGGATCGCCGACGTGGATCCCCCGAATGACGGGGGCAGAACCGGCCGCCGCCGCCAGCACGTGCCGAAGCGGTCCTCCTAGCCCTTCACGGAGCCGTCACTCAGCCCGGCGACGAGGTACTTCTGGGCGATGAAGGAGATGGCGATCACCGGAAGGGTCAGGAGCATGGCTGCCGCGCCTGCCTGCTGGAGCATGGGGAGGGTCTGGCCCAGCTGGGTGGTGATGAAGACCGGCACCGTCTTGGAGGCAGTGTCGGTGAGCACCAGCGCCGTGAGGTACTCCTGGAAGGCGAAGAGGAAGACGAAGACACCGGCGGTGAGGATGCCCGGTCGCATCAGCGGGATCATGATGCGGCGCAGCGTGCCCCACCGGGTGCAGCCGTCGATCATCGCTGCCTCGTCCAGTTCCTTGGGGATCTCGGCGAAGAAATTGCGCAGCAGCCAGATGCTGAAGGGCTGGTTGATGGCCACGAGCGCTGCGGCCAGCGCGAAATTGGTGTCGTAGATCCCGAGCGCCCGGCTGATGTCGTACATGGGCAGCACCACGGCGAAGCGCGGCAGGGACCTGAAGACCAGGGCGAGGAGCAGCAGGATCGCCGAGACGTACCCGGGGAAGCGGGAGAGCGCGTAGGCGGCGGGGATACCCAGCACCAGGGCGACGACCGTGGAGATGACCGCCACCACGGCGGTGTTGACCAGGTACTCCGCGAAGTACGTGGTCTCCCACAGGTTCTTGAACGCCTCGAGGGTGGGCGTGTAGCCGCTGAGTACCGGCGGGTTCGCGAAGGCGACGTCGGTGGGCTTGGTGACCGACAGCGCCGTCCAGATGAAGGGCGCCAGCATGACGACGGCCAGCAGGATCAGCAGGATGGCGGCGGTCGGGTTCGTCCGTCGGCGGCGGCGCTTCGGGGCCGGCCCCACGACCTTCGTGGCCGGTGCGGTGGCGGTACTGGGGATCATGCTTTGGCCTTCGCTTCCTTGAGGAGGTCCCGGATGAAGGGGAAGAGGCAGATCAGGATGAGGAGGATCGAGAGCACGTTGACCGCACTGCCGAGTCCCAGCTGCTGCGAGCCGTCCCGGAACGCATTGTCGAAGACATAGAACATGATGGATTCGTTGCCGATCGCATCCGCCTGGGGCGAGAGCGGGATCAGGCTGTCGAAGGTGCGGAGCACGTCCATGATGGTGATCAGGCAGACGAAGCCGATGATGCCGCGCATGGTCGGGATGATCACCCAGAGGTGCATCTTCAGCGCATTGGCGCCGTCGATCCTGGCGGCCTCCCGCAGTTCCTTCGGCACGCCCTGGAGGCCGGCGAGGATCATGAGCACCGAGAACGGCAGCAGGTGCCAGACGGTGTGCGCGATGATCATGACGCGGTTGGGCCAGGTGTCGGTGAACCACAGGAGTTCCTGCCCGGTCAGCCGCTCGATCACGAGGTTCAGCACCCCGCCGAAGTTCGAGTTGAAGAGCCACGAGAAGCTCACCGCCCCGACGACGCCGGGAAGCACATAGGCCACGAGCATGGAACCGAGGATGTAGGGGCGGAGCTTCCCCAGACCGTTGACGCCGATGGCCACGAGGTAGCCGACGACCAGGATGAGCGCCGTGACGATGGCGGTGAGCAGGAGGGTGAAGAAGACGGCGCGGCCGAACCGGGGGTCGCCGAGGGCCTGCGTGTAGTTGGACAGGCCGATGAAGGTGCCCGCCTGTCCGTAGTTGACCTCCTGGAAGCTCCACTGGACGGTGCGGATCAGGGGGAGGACGAGCAGGCCCACCATGACGAGCAGGCTGGGGCCGATGAAGCTGGCGAATTCACGACGACGCACAAGGTACTCCTGGCTTCGGAAGAGACAAGGAACGAGGGAGTGAGCGCCGGTGGGGCGCTCACTCCCGGAGGCGTCAGCTTCCCGAGACGGTCTCCTCGGCGAGGCGCTGCATCTCCTGCATGCCGTCCTCGACCTCGGTCTGGCCGAGGAGCACCTCGACGAGGACCGGGCGGATCGCGTTGGTCACGGGCGCGCTGAACGGGTCGTTCGGGGCGGGCATCGTGGCCGCGATCGTCTCGTTAGCGGCGACCGCGTACGCGGAGCTCTCGTCGGTGACGATCCCCTCACGCGCCGGGTAGGCGGCGGGCACGGACGCGTTCGAGGCGTCCTCCCCCACGGAGGAGGCGATCATCTGGAAGAGCATGTCCTTGTCGAGCTGCGTGTTCTCGGGGATCGCCCACCCGTCCACCGACAGGCGGCTGAACAGGTACGGGGCATCGGCGGCGAGCGACGGCGGAGCGGCGAATCCGAACTTGTCGAAGTTGGGCGAGTTCGATTCCAGCGTGAGGTCGTTCATGCGCCCCGAGAACATGATGGCCATGGCCGCATTCCCGTTGAACATCTGCTGCTGGACCGACGGCTGGTCGAAGGTTGTGACCTCCGGGTCCATGTACGGCAGGAGCGACTTAAGGCCTTCGAGCGCCTCGCGCGAGCCGTCCGAGGTGAACTGCGGCTCCCCCGCGTCGAGGAAGTCCGTGCCCGTCGAGTTCATGGCGGCCTGGTAGATCGTGGAGATGTCCGCGGTGGCGCTCATGGGGAGGGCGATCGGGTACTCGATGTCGCCCTGCTCGCGGATGGCCTCGGCCGCCGCGATCATGTCCTCGAAGCTCTCGGGGGCGGTGAGGTCCAGCTCGTCGAAGATGTCCTGGCGGTAGGCCATGACGTACATCTGCGCCTGCATCGGCAGTGCGTACAGCTTGCCGTCGTAGGACAGCGCGGAGCGCATGCCCTCGTTCAGGGCGTCCAGTTCGTACTTCTCCCCGTACTCGGCCACGAAGTCGTCCAGCGGGACGATGCTGCCGGCGGAGGCGATCTCGGGGACGGCGAAGCCGTAGGTCTCGAGGATGTCGTAGCTGCCGGTATCGCCGGAGAGCGTCGCCGTGGTCTTGGTGACCTGTCCGCTGAAGTCGATCGGGTCGTGCTTGAGCGTCACGTTCTCGCGTGTGCAGCTCTTGACCATGGTGTTCGTGAACGGATCGATCGCCGACGAGTTGTAGGCGAGCACGTTCACGGTGGTCTCGCCCTCGGGCATCGTGTAGTCGCACTCGACGGCGGTCGCGTCCTCGGCCCCGGTCCGCGAACCGGCACCACAGGCGGTGAGGGACGTGAGGCTGGCGGCGATGACCATCGCGGTGATGCCGGTACGGATCTGTGTGCGGTTTCGCATCATGGGTCCTCTTCTGGTGTCGGGAGGGGAAGCGCATCGTGCATCCCGTGGGGTCGCGGAAGTGGCCCGGGCAACGGCAGGCCGTTGTGCCAGGACGTGATCTGTCCGCGCTGCGTACACTCGCCGTGGGCGGGTCACCAGGTGAACCCGAAGTGGCCATGGAGCCATGGCCTGGCGCGGTGGATCCCCGGTCCCGTCCCCAACATCAGTCGCTCCCCAACGGTTGCGACACCTGCGGTTCCGAACGGATCTCCACCTGATTCAGAGTGTAGGCGGCAGCACCGACGCCCGAACAGCGTTTGCCCCACCCTCACTCCTGCTGTAGGGGGGACCCGAGGACTCCGGTCCCGGACACGTCGGTGGATGACGCCGGCGTGTCAGGGCGCGCGCACCAGCCAGGCGCCGGCGTCAGGAGGGAGCAGCCCATCGCCGGTCAGGGGCGCCGTGGCGAGGAGGAGGTCACCGGCGGGCAGCCGGGCGGGCTGGTCCCCCATCGCCATGACTGCGAGGAACCGGCCCCCTCGCGCGCACACCAGCAGGCCGCCGTCCTCCACCCGGAAGCCGGCCTCCCGCGCGGGGACCAGCGTCCCGTCGGCGACCAGGGAGGTCCGCAGTGCGAGCGCCGTCGTCACGAAGGTCAGCATCGAGTCCCGGTCCTTCCATTGGTCCTCGATCGAGTACCTCCCCCAGAACGACGGCGTGGGCAGCCAGGGTGCGTCCGTCCCCGCCGGCGAGAAGCCGAAGGACCCCTCCTCCGCCGTCGTCCAGGGCAGCGGGATGCGGGCGCCGTCGCGGGAGATGCCGCCGCGCAGCCACATCGGGTCGACGCGGTCCCCGACGGGCACGTCGACCTCCGGCAGGCCCAGTTCCTGTCCCTGGTACAGGTACGCTCCGCCGGGCAGGGCGAGCACGGTGAGCAGGGCCGCCCGTGCCCGGGCCTGCCCCCTCGCCCCGCCGCCGTAGCGGGTCACGGCCCGGACCACGTCGTGGTTCTCCACGGACCACGCCGGAGCCGCTCCGTGGGCGGCGTGTGCCGCGGTGAGCGCGCCGGCGGTCGAGGCCCAGGTAGCGGCATCCCAGGGCACCTTGACGAAGGGGTAGGCGAACGCCTGGTGCATCTCGTCCGGCCGGACGAGCCGGGCCGCGCGGTCGGCGTCGAGATTCACCTCGCCCACCAGGACCCGCGCGGGCGAGTATCCGTCCGCGATCAGGCGCCACCGCCGGTAGACCCCGTGCAGCTCCTCCTGGTCCGTGAGGTGCGGATTGAAGCGCAGGCCCCGCGCGACGGCGGCCGGGTCCTCGGCGTGCGGCAGGCCCTCGCTCTTGAAGAGCCCGTGCGCGACATCCACCCGCAAGCCGTCCACCCCGCGGTCGAACCAGAAGCGGATGACGTCCTCGAAGAAGTCGCCGACGGCCGGATTCCGCCAGTTCCAGTCCGGCTGGGCGGAGGAGAAGATGTGCAGGTACCACTGCTGGTCGGTGTCCGAGCCGGGGTGCGCACGCGTCCAGGACCGGTCGCCGAAGGAGGAGACCCAGTTGTTCGGCGGCGTGTCCCCGTCGGGCCCGTCCGCGAAGTGGAAGAGGTCCCGTTCGGGTGAGCCGGGTCCGGCGGCGAGGGCGGCCTGGAACAGCGGGTGCTCGGACGAGCAGTGGTTCGGGGCGATGTCCATGAGGACGCGCAGGCCCAGTCCGTGGGCGGCGTCGAGCACGTCGTCGAAGTCCGCCAGGGTCCCGAACAGGGGGTCCACGCCGCAGTAGTCGCTCACGTCGTACCCCTGGTCGACGTGCGGCGACGGCTGGAAGGGGGTGATCCAGAGGCCGTCGACGCCGAGGTCCGCGATGTACGGCAGGCGGGCGGTGAGGCCGGGGAGATCGCCGACCCCGTCGCCGTCGTGGTCGGCGAAGGAGCGCGGATAGACCTGGTAGACGACGGCGTCCCGCCACCACTCCGCCTGCGGGTCGGTCCCCGTCATGGGGCGCCGTCCGAGGATGCGGGCACGGGACGACACGAATTTCGGCACATGATGCGAGCCTACGATGCCCTCGGCCCCGGCGCACCGCGGCCATCGCCTGGCAGTGCCACGGCAGCACCTCCCCCGGACGGCACCGCCTCGCCGGTGCCACCCGTCCCGCCACGGCGGGAGGGGCCGGCCCGCCCCGTCCGGGGGAGGGCCGCGCCCTTCCCACCCGGTGTCAGGACGCGGCGATGTCCGCACCGGTCAGCAGCGTGACGAGCTCACGGCCCGTGGTCTCCGAGGCCCTCCGCTTGGCGATGGCCCGCCCCTGCCGCATGACCCAGATGACATCGGCGAGTCCCATGACCTCCTCGAAGTTGTGGCTGATGAGGATCACCGTGATGCCCTGCTCGCGCAGTGAGGCGATGAGGCGGTGCACCTCGGCACTCTCGTTCGGTCCGAGGGCCGCGGTGGGCTCGTCGAAGATGACCGTCCTGGCGCCCCAGGCGACCGCCCGGCAGATTGCGACGGCCTGGCGCTGGCCGCCGGACATGCCGCCCACCTCCTGCGTGAGCGAGAGGGTGGTGTTGCCGATGCGCGCGAGCATCTCCTTGGCACCGGCCTTCATCTTCCGCTGGTTGAGGAGCCGGAAGGGCCACACCCCGGTCCGGATCTCGCGCGACAGGTAGAGGTTCTGCATCACGTTGAGCGTGTCGATCACCGCGAGGTCCTGGTAGACCGTCTCGATGCCGAGGTCCCGGGACGCCTGCGGTGAGGAGATCGAGGCTGGTTCGCCGTTGACCAGGATCTGTCCCGTGGTGGGCTCGTGGATACCGGAGAGGCACTTGATGAGCGTGCTCTTCCCGGCGCCGTTGTCACCGATGATGGCGGTGACCTGGCCTGCCGGCACCTGCATGGAGACCCCGCGGAGGGCGTGCACACCGCCGAAGTACTTCTCGACGTCGATCAGTTCAATCATGTTTTCAGCCATGGGAGGGTTCCGGCTCTTTCAGGGAAGGGATGAAGGGGGCTTCCTGGGTGTCGTCCAGGGCCAGCCGGTCCGTGGACGCGAGGTAGGAGGTCTGCTTGCCGCAGACGATCCGCCCGGCCCGGTCGGCGAAGACCAGAGCGTCGTGGAAGGAGTGTCCGGCAGCGAGCGCCGCGACGAAGCCCCCGAGGAAGGAGTCACCGGCACCGATGGTGTTGACCACCCGTGCCGAGACGCCGCGGATGCGGCCCCGGGTGCCGGCGTCGTCGACGTAGGCCGCACCGTGTGCGCCGAGCGTGATGACGGCAGCCCGTGCCCCGGCCGCGCGCAGCGCTGCAAGGAGTGCGGGCGGATCCTGCTCCTCCGGGAGATCGAGGACCAGCCGTGCCTCGTCGGCGTTCAGCACGACGACGTCCGCGAGGGCGAGGAGCGTACGGGCGCCCTCCTGGACCGGTGAGGCGTTGAGGATCACCGAGGCGCCGGCTGCACGGAAGGACCGTGCGGCGTGCAGGACCGTCGGCAGCGGCACCTCGAGGTTCAGCACCGCGAGGTGCGGCGCTGCGTTGCCGTCCAGGTAGGCGTCGATGTCCTCGCGTGAGAATCCGTCGTTCGCGCCGGGTACCACCACGGTGTCGTACTCGCCCGCCGCGCTCACCCGGACGTGGCCCACTCCGGTGCCTCGGGCGTCGTCGACCACGATGCCCTCGGTCCCCACCCGGGCCGCCCCGAGTGTCCGCCCGACGAAGACGCCGAAGTCGTCGTCACCGATCCTGCCGATCAGGTCCACGGGCAGGAGCGCGGCGATGGTCATGGCCGTGTTGAGGCTCTTCCCACCCGCGGACATCTGGAAACCACGCCCCCCGGAGTACCGGGCGGCCTCCGGGGCGTCGTCGACATAGGCGATCAGGTCCACGTTGATGGACCCCGCTACGCAGATACGGCGGTGTTCCATTTCTCCCCCATGACTGTCCCCCACAGGATCGGCGTCGATTCCAGGGCATGGCCCGTCGGCAGGTCGGGGTGGTCCCTGACGAGGCTGCGGGCCATGTCGATGATGGCACCCATGCGCGAGATGTTCATCCCGCACTCCTCGACGGGGTTCTCCCGGACCGGGTCCGTGTCGAAGTAGTAGGTGCCGGCATAGCCCTCGCGCACGAGGTAGTAGGCCAGTTCGATGGTCTCCGAGAGGTGGATGCTCCCGACCATGAGGCCGTCGTCCGCGACACCGTGGGAGTCGTTGAGCTGCAGCCCGAACAGCTTGCCGGACTGCAGGCACATCGCCGCGGACTGCGCCGGGTTCTCGCGGGCCATGAGCAGGTGGCCGAAGTCGAGCGTCACGCCGACGTTGTCCCGGCCGCAGTCGTTCACCAGGTTCATGACGGCGCCCGTGGTGTTGAGGATGGTCCGGCCCCGCGGGTCGGCCGGCTTGTACTCGATGGAGACGCGGATGGCCGGATCGTGATCGGCCACGGCCCGGAGGCTCTCGACCATCCAGGCCCAGGACTTCGTGTAGTCCATCTGCAGCGGGTACTCGTAGCCGTCGTGGGCGGGCCAGAGGAGGACGTGGTCGGCCCCGAAATCGGCGCACAGGTCCATGGCCTCCGTGACCATCCGGACGGCCTCGGCGCGGATCTCCGGATCCGCGTTGGTGAACGCACCGTCGGCGAAGCGCGGCGAGGGCCAGCGGAGCTGGATCGCCGGGACGTCGAGGCCGGCCCGGGCGACGGCGGCCTTGATTTCCTCGACCGAGTCCCGCCTGAAGTGTTCGGGGTAGTTCAGTTCGAGTGAGGTCAGGCCGGGAACGGTGCCGGCCGTCGCGATGAGGTCAAGGACCGGTTCGTCGCCGGTGGGCAGCTTCTTGCCCTTGCCGAGCGCGAAGGAGTTCAGGCGGGTGGAGTACTTCACGGGGTGCATTAGCGCTTCGCTTTCGTTCGGGAGGCCGCCCGGTCCACGAGGACCGCGAGGAGGATGATGAGGCCCGTGATGACGAGCTGGAAGAAGGGATTGACGTTGAGCAGGGTCAGCCCGGTCCTGATCGAGCCGAGGAGCAGCGCCCCGAGCACGGTGCCGACGATCGAGGCGCGCCCGCCCATGAGGCTCGTGCCGCCCACGACGACGGCGGCGATCACCGTGAGCTCGTAGCCGGTGCCCGAGATCGGTTCCGCGGCACCGATCCGGCTGATCAGGAGGACGGAGGCGAGCCCGGCCAGGCCGCCGGCGATCACGAAGGCCGAGACCTTGACGCGCTTGACGGCGATGCCGCTCTTCAGGGAGGCGTCGGCGTTGGTGCCGACGGCCTTGAGGTGGACGCCCAGCTTGGAGCGGTTGAGGATCAGGTAGCAGATGACGGTGACGGCCACCAGCAGGACGATCGGGTTGGGGATGGTGCCGACGGTCCCGCTGAGGATGTTCCTGAAGCCCTGGTCCAGTCCGAAGATGGGCAACCCGTCGGTGTAGAGGAAGGCCAGCCCGCGGTACACGTTGAGCGTGGCGAGGGTGACCACGAAGGATTCGAGCGAGAACACGGCGGAGAGGCTGCCGTTGACGAATCCGAGGACCGCGCCGAGCAGGATCCCCGCGATGATCGTCGGTACCGCGCCCCAGGTCTCGAGGTTCGCGGCGCAGATCACGCTGACGAGGCCGACGATCGAACCGACCGACAGGTCGATCCCGCCCGTGACGATCACCAGCGTCATGCCGAGCGCGATGATGGCGATGATCGCCGACTGCACGCCCATCTCGAGGAGGTTGGCGATGCTGAGGAAGGACGGCACGAGGGCGGTGAAGATGGCGAACGTGATGACCAGGGCGATGATGACGCCGAGGACGCGGTTGTTGGCGAAGTCCGGCATGCGCCGGGGGCTCCCGGCGGGCGGGGGCGACGCCGGCCGGGCCGCCTGCGCTGCGGGTGCGGGTTGCTTGATGGGAAGTGTCACTGCGGGGACTTTCTCGTGGGGGACGGGTGGGGTCGACGCAGTGCGTCAGTCGAGCGTGGGGGGAGCGTCGTCGACGTTCTCGGTGGTGATCAGGGCCTGGGGCGTGTAGACCGCACGCGGTACGTCCTGGCCGCCGAGGATGCGCAGCGCGACGTTCACGGACACCTGGCCGGTGAGGTACGGGTAGGAGTCCACGGTGGCGGTGAGGTCGCCGGCGCGGATGGCGTCGTAGGCGGCTTCCACGCCGTCGGTGCCGATCACCATGATCTGGCCCTTCTTCCCTGCCGCGTTCACGGCCTCGGCCACACCGAGGGCCATGCCGTCATTGTTCGCGTAGATGGCCTTGAGGTCGGGGTACTGGCCGATGATCGTGGTGGCGGCGTCGCGCGCCTTCGCGATGTCCCAGTCGCCGGGGACGCTCGCGACGACCTCCAGTCCACCCTCCTCGGCCGTGGTGGTGAAGCCGGCGGTGCGCTGCTTCGCGGCGTACACGCCGGCCTGGCCCTCGATCACCGCGACCTGGTCGCCCTCCTGCGCCGATTCGAGGACGAACTCGGCGGCGGTGATCCCGTTCTGGATCTGGTTGGGTCCGACCCACTGCTTCGCGCCGGGGAGGACTGCGTCGTTGACGTTGATCACGAGCAGGTCCTGCTGCTCGGCCTTCTCCACGGCGGGGCAGAGATTGGTGTCGGTCTGGGGGGAGACGAGCATCGTGTACTTCTTCTGCAGCATCGTCTCCGCGGCGTTCAGCTGGCCGACCTGGTCGGACTCGGTGGCCGCCGCCTGGACGTCCACGCCCACGCCGTACTCCTCGGCTGCAGCGGTCTGGCCCTCGGAGAGCGCCACCCAGTACTGGTTCCCGAGGAACTTCATGATGGAGCCGATCTCGGTCCCCTCGGGAGCGTCGGGGACGGCTCCGAGGGTGCTTTCGAGGGCGTCGTACTCGACGCTGTCCTCGGCGTCGTCGGTGCTGAACGGCTCGCCGTCCACCGAGCACGACGTCGTCGCAGCGGGATCGGCGGCGGCATCGCCGGGGGCCGACTCGGCGGGACCGCAGCCGGCGAGCGCCAGGGCGAGGACGGACAGCAGTCCTGCGGTCTTGAGGGCGGATGGTGCAGTCGTCGATGACTTCATGGTTCTCTCCCGGGACGGGTGGATCAGTGGAGAAATTTCCTCACGGAACTTCGGCTCTGAAGCTGGATGGGTGCTCGGAGTCTATGAGCGGAATCACACGGCGACAGGCCCTCGGCGCAATCGGTTGTAACGATTCGTGACCGATGAATAGGCATTCAGGTGCGCCCCGGGTAGTACCGCGAATCACGTCTGCATATATATTCAGAGCCCGCCCTCCGCCGTCGAAAGGTCCCGGTTCATGACACCGCCGAACGAGCCGACATCCCTCTCCACGGCGACTCCCGACCAGCTCCGGCTCCTGACCAAGATCGCCGTGCTCTACCACGAGGAGGGACTGGCCCAGGGGGAGATCTCCACCAGGCTCAACCTCTCGCAGGCGAGGGTGTCGAGATGCCTGAAGCTGGCCGCCGAACTCGGGATCGTACGGACCTCGGTGGTGCAGCCCGCCGGCATCTACGTGGGCCTGGAGAAGGCGCTCGAGGAGAAGTACGGGCTGCGGGAGGTGGTGGTCGCCGACATGGTGGACGACGCCTCGCTCGGCATGCGCCTGGGCTCCTGCGCTGCCACGTACCTCGAGACGACCATCGAGGTGAACGACGTCGTCGGCATCTCGTCGTGGAGCACCACGCTGCTCCAGACCGTGGAGGCCATGCGGTCCAGGCCCCGGAAGATCCTCAGCGAGGTCATTCAGATGATCGGAGGGGTCGGCAGCCCGCAGGCGCAGGTGCAGGCCACCCGTCTGGTCTCGCACCTCGCCGAGCTGACGTCCGCGCGCCCGGCCTACATGGCGGCCCCGGGGCTGGTCGCCAACCACGGGATTCGGCAGGCGTTCCTCGACGATCCCGCGGTGGCCAGCACCGCCGGTGCGTGGGACCGCGTCACCACCTCCCTCGTCGGGATCGGCACCTTCCCGGCGTCGCCGCTGTGGCGGGCCAGCGGCAACGCGCTGACCCCCGCCGAGGAGAAGGAACTGCTCGATTCCGGCGCCGTCGGGGAGATCTGCCTGCGCTACTTCGACATCGACGGCGTCCCGATGAACCCGGCCGTCGAAGAGCGCATGATCTCGATGACCTCGGAGGCGATGCTGCGGATCCCCCGGCGGATCGGCGTGGCCGGGGGCATGCGGAAGCTCGCCGCCATCCGCGGCGCGATCAACGGCGGGTGGATCAACGTGCTCATCACGGACTCCGACGTGGCCCGCCAGCTGCTCGAACCACCGAGGCTCGACGCCGGACCGCCCCGCGTCAGGTGACCGGCTTGTTGCGGTAGCGCTCCACGAGTTCCGGTGCCGCCGCCTGCAGCCGGACGGGTGGAAGGCCGCGCGACATCAGGACGAGGTCATCCACCACCATGTCCCCGATGCTGTGGAAGGCCTGGGGGATGCCGCCCGCGCGGTGGGGTGAGAGCACCACGTTGGGCAGGTCCCGGAACGGGCTGGTGGCAGGGAGCGGCTCCTCGGGCCACACGTCGATCGCCGCGAGGAACCGGCCGGCGCGCAGCCGGTCGAGGAGTGCGTCGTAGTCGACGACCGCGGCGCGGCTGACGAGGACGACCCGCGCGCCGTCGGGCAGCAGGTCCAGCGCGTCGCCGTCGAGCAGGTGCGCGTTGTCCGCGGTCGCCGTCGCGAAGACGAACAGGAAACGGCTGGTCCGCAGGGTCTCCTCGAGGCCGGCCGCCTGCGCGCCGGTGTCCTCGATGACGGCGTCCGGAAGCCACGGATCGTGGATGCGGACCGTCGCGTGGAAGGGCTGCAGCAGGCGGTGGAAGCTTCGGCCGAGGTTCCCGTACCCCAGGATCCCGACACTGGAGCGGTGCAGCAGCACGGCGTCGGACGAGGAGCCCCCCACGTACTGCTCGGTACCGGCGCGCATCGCACCGTCCTGGCCGCTGATCCCCCGCGCGAGGTCGAGGGCCAGTCCCAGCGAGAACTCCGCGACGGCCTGCGAGTACGCGGATCCGCAGCCGAGCACCCGCACGCCCTGCGCGAAGGCGGCCCGGTAGTCCACATTGGGGAAGAAGTTCCCCTCGACGTTCACGACGGCCCGGAGGCTCCGGGCCCGTTCCAGGCGTCCGGCGTCGAGGTCGGGTTGCCCCACGACGGCGAAGGCGTCCGGAAGATACTGCTCCAGCACGGCCTCACCGGGAGTGTCCTCGAGGTCGACGACGGTGAAGGCGGCCCGGAGCCGCGCCAGGGCCTCCGGCGTGAAGATCCTGTCCCTCTTCTGGGGTGCGGGGGCGAGCAGGACGACGGGCTTCGCGTCGGTCATGGCGGGTCCTTCGATTCGGAGGGGTGAGGCGGATCCGGCTCACAGGTGGGTGCGGAGGTCGGCGGCGAGGGCAGCGCGTGGATTGTGGGAGTGGCGGACGCCCACGGTGAACGCCCCTGCGGACCGACCGAGTCCGAGATAGGTGTCGCTGTCCTCGAGGACCACGCACGGCGGGAGGCACACCTCCCGGAAGAGTGTCTCCTTGTCCCGCCCCGGCTCCCGCCGGGCCACACGGACATGACCGGCCAGGCCCCAGCGCTCCAGCAGCGCTTCGATCAGGTCCGGGTCGCCGTTCGAGACGACCACCTGCTCGGCCGCCGTCCCGTCGAGCGCGGGCATCAGGGCGGCCGCGAGCCAGGAGGGCCGGAGGTCTGCGAGTGCGGCTTCCGCCACCACCGAACCACGCTCCCGGTGGAGCGCCGCGATCTCGTCCGGGCCGGCAGGGAACCCTTCGCGGATGACGCGCTCCCAGATCCATTGCTCGGTGTGGCCCACGAGGTCGTCGAAGAAGTCCTCCGCGAAGACATGGCCGCGCCGCTCGGCGAGGACCCGGTAGCTGGCCTCGTGGAGCGGCTCGGTATGAGCCACCACACCGTCGAAGTCCCAGATCACCCGGCCGTCCCGGGCCCGGTCGAGGACCTCGCGGACGAGGTCCGGGTGTGCGGCGTCGCCGATCGGCATGCGGGACCCTTCGGTGGATCGGACGGGGCGGAGGTGCCGGTCCCGATGTCGGCCATCGTAGGGTCGCAGGCGCGGGTGGGCCAATCCTCCGAGGCGCAAGCGCGTCATCCACGGGGCGGACCCGGGACGCGCCCGGCGGCACGCGGCGTACCGTGGACGGATGAGCGTACCCCTCCGGTCCAGAGTCACCCTCGACGGTCGCTTCGCGCAGGAGCTCCCCGAGATGGCGGCCGCCTGGCAGGCGGATCCCACGCCCGGGCCCCGGCTCCTCGCCCTGAACGAGGGACTCGCCGCGGAACTGGGCCTCGACGCCGCTTTCCTCCGCTCGCCCGACGGGCTGGCCCTCCTGACGGGGACCGCCGTCCCCGAGGGTGCGACACCCGTGGCGCAGGCCTACTCCGGCCACCAGTTCGGGAGCTTCAACCCCCGCCTCGGTGACGGCCGCGCACTGCTCCTCGGCGAGCTCACCGACCACACCGGCGCCCTGCGGGACATCCACCTCAAGGGCTCCGGCCGCACGCCCTTCGCCCGCGGCGGCGACGGGCTCGCCGTCGTCGGGCCCATGCTGCGCGAGTACGTCGTCAGCGAGGCCATGCACGCCCTCGGGGTGCCGACCACCCGGTCCCTCGCCGTCGTCGCGACGGGCCGTGACGTCCGGCGCGAGACGATGCTGCCGGGGGCCCTGCTCACCCGCGTGGCGAGCAGCCACCTGCGCGTCGGCAGCTTCCAGTACGCCGCAGCCAGTGGGAACCAGGACCTGCTGCGTCGCCTCGCCGACCACGCGATCGGGCGGCACCACCCGTCGGCGGCGGATGCCGTGAATCCTCCCCTCGCCCTGTTCGAGCACGTGGTCAGCGCGCAGGCACGGCTCGTGGCCCAGTGGATGCTCGCGGGGTTCATCCACGGGGTCATGAACACCGACAACATGACCATCTCCGGGGAGACCATCGACTACGGGCCCTGCGCCTTCATGGACGTCTTCGACTACGCCACGGTCTACAGCTCCATCGACCACGCGGGCCGGTACGCCTACGCCAACCAGCCGCTGATCGCCGAGTGGAACCTCGCCCGGCTCGCCGAGGCCCTGCTGCCGCTCATCGGGGAGGACCAGGAGGAGGCCGTCACGACGGCCGTGGCAGCGCTCGAGGTGTTCCGCCCCCAGTACGGCGCGGCGTGGCTCGCCGGGATGCGTGCGAAGCTCGGACTGCCCGACGGCGTCCCCGACGACGTCGCCTCACCGCTCGTCAACGATGCCCTCAGCCTCCTGCAGGAGAACCACGTGGACTACACGTCGTTCTTCCGCGGGCTCTCGTCGGTGGTGCGCGGGGACCCGCGGCCCGCCCGGGACAGGGTGCTCGACGTCGCCGCCTTCGACGCCTGGGCGGAGCGGTGGCTGGCGCTCGGGCCCGACGCCGACGCCATGGATGCCGTGAATCCCGTGTACATCCCGCGGAACCACCTCGTCGAGGAGGCGCTGGAGGCCGCGACCGCCGGCGACCTCGGCCCGCTGGACCGGCTCGTCGACGTCGTCCGCCGTCCGTTCGAGGAGCGCCCCGGGCTGGAGCGCTACGCGGCCGGACCGCCGGAGGACTTCGGGAGGTACACCACCTACTGCGGGACCTGAGGGAGCGGACCGGCCCGACGCACGTCCCCCTACACTGCTAACGTGACCTGGCTCTTCTACTGCTCCGCCGCAGGGGCCGCACTCGGCCTCTTCCTGGTGTGGCGGATGCCGCTGCCCGTGGTGGTCCGGAGTGCGGCCGCGGCGTTCTTCGTCCTCCTCGCAGGCCTCTTCCTCGCGAGCGCCGTCCTGCCGTCCGGTGACACCCTCGCCGCCCTCACCTTCGACACCCTGGCCATCGGGTCCATGATCGCGCTGTTCCTGATCGTGCGCTCCTGGCTCTCGGACCGCGCCGAGATCAGCCGCCTGCGCAGCATCGCGCAGCGCAACGCGGACCAGATCTCCGTGGTGAGCCATGAGATCCGTACCCCCCTCGCGCTGATCCGCGGCGCGGCGGACCTCCTCGGCGAGCGCTCGCCGGGTCCGCTGACCGACAGCCAGGCCCGGTTCGTCACGACCATCAGCGGCAACTGCCACGCGGTGATCGCCCTCGCCGAGGACCTGCTGACCCAGGCGCGCATCGACGCCGGGATGTTCGAACTCCACCTCCACCGGGTCAACCTGCGCACGCTGGCCTCCACCGTGATCGCCGAGCTGCGCCAGCTCCATCCGATCCAGTTCGCACTGGACTGCCCGGGCGCCCCACCGAGGGCATGGGCCGACGACGCCCTGATCCGGCAGGCCATGACCAACCTGATCAACAACGCGGTGGCCCACGCCGCCAACGCCAGCCTCATCACCGTGCGGATCGTCCGGGCCGACGACCAGGTGCTCATTTCCGTCAGTGACGACGGCGAGGGCATGGCGGAGGCCCAGCGACGGGAGCTGTTCACCCGCTTCGCCAGCGGCCGCCCCCTCCAGGACGGCACGGGACTCGGGCTGGTGATCACGCGGCAGATCGTCCAGATGCACGGGGGCGACGTCTTCGTCGACAGCACGCCGGGGCGCGGGACCACCATGCTGTTCAGCCTGCCGGAGCGGACGCCGGGCACGGCCCTCCCCCGGCCGGTGGCGGCCGCCCGGTGATGGAGCACCCACACCTCGCCCTGGTGGTCGACGACGAACCGCAGATGCTGGACATCGTCACGTTCGCCCTCGAGACCCAGGGCTTCGCGAGCGTCTCCGCGAAGGACGCCGAGTCCGCGTGGAGCCTCTTCCGGAACCGCCGGTTCGATCTCGTGGTGCTGGACGTCATGCTCCCGCAGTCCTCCGGCCTCTCGCTGTGCCGCCGCATCCGGGAGGTGAGCGCGGTGCCCGTCCTCCTGCTCACGGCGAAGAGCGGTGTGCAGGACCGGATCGCCGGACTCGAGGCCGGGGCGGACGACTACGTGACCAAGCCCTTCCACCCGCGCGAGCTCGCCCTGCGCGCCGAGGCGATCGTCCGCCGCACCGCCGTCGCGCCCGCGCCGGTGGAACTGGTGCACGGGCCGCTGCGCGTGGGGCAGGACGCCGCGACCGTCCACGGACGCTACCTGCACCTCTCCGCCCTGGAGCTCAGGCTCCTGCGGCGGCTCGCGAGCGCCCAGGGCCAACCCGTCTCCTTCCGCGACCTCCTCCTGTCCGGGTGGCAGATCGACGAGGGCCCGGGAGGCCGCGAGATGCTGAAGACGGCGCTGTACCGCGTGCGCAAGGCGCTGCACGGCGAGGGGATGCCGCGGGCCATCCGGGCCGTCCGGGGTGTCGGCTACGAGCTTCCCCACCCTGGCCGCGACTGAGGCGTAGCCGGGCAGTGAAGGTCACAGGGCTGTGACCGAGCGTGACCGTCGTCACCGTTGCGGCCCCTGGCCGGTCGATACGGTGAACGTGCATCCTCCACCCGGCATCCGGGTGGCCGACGGGCAGCGACGACGCTTCCCCCCACGAAAGGCAAGCCCATGAAGCGCACCGCAGCGCTCACCGCGGCCCTCCTCGGTTCCGCCACCCTCGGACTCTCCGGCTGCGTGGTCGACGACACCCAGCAGGCATCGGCGGACGGCGAACTCGGCGGCACGCTCACCGTGGCCTGTGGGGCCATGGAGGACTGGTGCCAGGCCATGACCACCGCCTTCACCAAGAAGACGGGTGTCCAGACGGACTTCGTCCGGCTCTCCTCCGGCGAGACGGTGGCCCGCCTCGAGGCGGCCAAGGACTCACCCGAGTTCGACGTGTGGCACGGCGGTCCCGCCGACGGCTACGGCACGGCTGCCGCCGCCGGGCTACTGGAGCAGTACGAGTCCCCGAACGCGGCCCAGATCCCCGAGAAGTACCGGGACGAGGACGACTACTGGACAGGCGTCTATGTCGGAGCCCTCGGCTTCTGCTCCAACCAGGCGAAGCTCGACGCCCTCGGCGTCGACGTGCCGACGGCGTGGTCGGACCTGCTGGTCCCCGAGCTCAAGGGCCAGGTGTCGACGGCCCACCCCTCGACCTCGGGCACCGCGTTCACCACCCTGTGGACACAGGTCACCCTGGCCGGGGGCGACGAGGACGCCGCGTTCGACTACATGCGCGGACTCCACAACAACGTCCTGCAGTACTCCAAGAGCGGCACTGCACCCGGCCAGGCGGCCGGACGCGGTGAGGTGGCGGTGGGCCTGGTGTTCACCCACGACTGCGTCAAGTACAAGGAAGCGGGCATGAACGACCTCGAGGTCTCCCTGCCCGAGGAGGGCACCGGCTACGAGGTGGGCGGCGTGGGGATCGTGAAGGGCACGGACAACCTCGCGGCGGCGAAGGCCTACATCGACTGGTCGCTCACCCCCGAGGCCCAGGACATCGGCCCCACGGTGGGCTCCTACCAGGTGCTCACCAATCCCGAGTCGGTGCAGGACGACCGCATGATCGATCTCGAGACCACCAACCTCGTGGACTACGACTTCGAGGCCGCTGCCGCCGCCAAGAAGGAACTCACCACGCGCTTCGACGAGGAGATTGCGGCCCAGCCCCGCGAGTAGCCGGCACCCTCCCGCCGACCGCAACCCTCCCCCGCCCGAAGGAGTTCCCCGTGAGCCTCGACACGCTCCCCGCCGCCGCCCTGCCGGCCGCCCCGCCACCCCGCAGAGGGTCCCGCCAGGGCGGGGCGAGGATGGACACCGTCACCAAGCTGGTGATCACCGCCGTCGTCCTCATCCTCGCGATCCTCATCGGCTATCCGCTGGTGCGGATCCTCACCCAGGCGTTCGGCGCGGAGGGCCTCGAGACGCTGCGGAACATCGCCACCTCATCGGCCAACCGGGCGGTGCTGCTGAACACCGTGGTGCTGGGCGTGCTCGTGGGCGCGGTCGGCACGGCGATCGGCTTCGCCTTCGCCTACGCGCAGGCCAGGCTCGACTTCCGGGGCAGGAAGCTGCTCCACCTGATCGCGCTCCTGCCCATCGTCTCGCCGCCCTTCGCGGTCGCCACCGCCGTCATCACCCTCTTCGGGCGGAGCGGGCTCGTCACCAACAAGATGCTGGGCCTGGACTACAACATCTACGGGCTCACCGGCCTGACCCTGGTGCTGTCCCTGTCCTTCTTCCCGGTGGCGTACATGAACCTCCTCGGCATGCTGCGCAGCCTGGACCCCGCCACGGACGAGGCCGCGTCCAGCCTCGGCGCCAACCGCTGGAAGATCTTCCGCAGCGTCACCATCCCCATGCTGATCCCGGGATTCGCGAGCTGCTTCCTGCTGCTCTTCGTCGAGGCGATCGCCGACCTGGCGAACCCCCTCGTGATCGGCGGCGACTTCACGGTCCTGTCATCCCGCGCCTACATCGCCATCACGGGCGAGTACGACGTCGCGAGCGGCGCGGCGTACTCCCTGGTCCTCCTGCTGCCGGGGCTCCTCGTCTTCCTCGTGCAGCGCTACTGGGCCGAGCGGCGCAGCGTGGTGTCGGTGACCGGCAAACCGTCCGGCAACATCACCCTGCTGCGCTCGCCCCTGGCCCGGATCCCACTGCTCACGGTGGTCCTCGCGATCGCGGCCCTGATCGTGGCCATCTACGTCACCGTCTTCGTGGGTGCCTTCACCGCGATCCTCGGGGTCAACAACACGTTCACGCTCGCGAACTACCGGTACGTGCTCTCGGGCATCGGGTCGGACGCCATGTTCACCACCACCATCCTCGCGCTGATCGCCACCCCGGTGGCCGGTGTCCTCGGGATGGTCCTGGCCTGGCTCGTAGTCCGGAAGGTCCGGCGGGGCCGCGGCGCCCTGGACTTCCTGGGCATGCTGGGCCTGGCCGTGCCGGGCACCGTGCTCGGCATCGGGTACGCCCTGGCCTTCAACAAGCCCTTCATCATCGGCAACATCCAGCTGCTGCCGGCACTGGCCGGGGGCGGCGCCATCTTCGGCGGCGCCCTGGCCATCGTGATGGTCTACGTCATCCGCTCCATGCCGTCCGGGCAGCGCTCGGGGATCGCCGCGCTGCAGCAGATCGATCCGGCGATCGACGAGGCGTCCACCTCCCTGGGGGCATCCGGCCTGCGGACCTTCCGCAGCATCACCCTGCCGCTGATCCGCCCCGCGCTGCTCTCCGGGCTGACCTACGCCTTCGCCCGGGCCATGACCACCCTCTCCCCGATCATCTTCATCACCACGCCGCAGACGAAGATCATGACCTCGCAGATCCTGTCCGAGGTCGATTCCGGCCGGTTCGGCAACGCCTTCGCCTACTGCACCATCCTCATCGCGATCGTGCTCGGGGTGATCGGGCTGATGAACCTCCTGATCCGGGACCGCCGCGCTCCCGCGCGCGTCAACTGACTCCTCCCACCTGCCGCAGAACACGGAGAACCCCCATGGCAACCACCACCAGCACCAGTACCAGCAGCGGCACCCCCGTGCAGGCGCGTCCCTCGGGCAGCCTGCACCTCGACAACCTCGTGAAGCAGTACCCCGGCGGCGTCAGCGCCGAGCCGGCGGTCGCCGGTATCGACCTCGACATCCGGCCGGGCGAGTTCCTCACCCTGCTCGGTCCGTCCGGGTGCGGTAAGACCACCACCCTGCGCATGATCGCGGGCTTCGAGACGCCCTCCCACGGATCGCTGACCCTCGACGGCGAGGACATGGTGTCACTCACCCCGGACAAGCGGCCCATGGCGATGGTGTTCCAGTCCTACGCCCTGTTCCCGCACATGAGCGTCTTCGACAACGTGGCCTACGGCCTGCGCCTGCAGAAGCTGCCCAGGAAGCGGGTCCAGGAGGAGGTGGAGTTCGCACTGGCTTCCATGAGCCTGACCAAACTCGCGGACCGGGCTCCCAACCAGCTCTCCGGCGGCCAGCAGCAGCGGGTGGCCCTCGCCCGCGCCATGGTGATGAAGCCCAAGGTCCTGCTGTTCGACGAACCGCTGTCCAACCTCGACGCCAAGCTCCGCGTCCAGATGCGCACCGAGATCCGGGCGCTCCAGCACAAGCTCGGGATCACCAGCGTCTACGTCACGCACGACCAGGACGAGGCGATGAGCCTCTCCGACCGGATCGTCGTGATGCGCCAGGGCCGGATCGAGCAGGTGGCCACGCCGGAGACCGTGTACCGGAAGCCGGCGTCGGTGTTCGTCGCCGACTTCATCGGCCGCGCGAACTTCCTCGACACGTCGATCGAGCAGCTGGCCAGGGAGGCCGACGGCGCCCGCGCCACGGTCCGGGCCCTCGGTGCCACCTACACGGTCCCCGCCCATGACGGGATCGGGCCCGGCAGCCCCGTCTGCCTGATGGTCCGGCCCGAGTCCGTCGTCCTGGCCCCGGCACCGGACGCCCGCGAGGTGTCCGGCACAGAGGGACGCGTCCTCAAGTCCGTCTTCTACGGGGCCTGGGTCGAGTACGAGATCGAGACCGTCGGCGGCAATGTCACGGCCGTGATCTACGACCCCGCACCGGGAGACATCCTGGACCCCGGCACCTTCGTCCGCGTGTCCTTCGAACAGGACAGGGCCTGGCTGCTTCCGGCCGAGGACTGACCACCCCGCACCGCCCCACGCCTGCACCACTCGCGCAGCATCACCGAAAGACAGGAACCATGACTCGATCCACGACCAGTGGCACCTGGGCCGACAAGGGACTCATGAGGTTCCTCGCCGCGCCCCCACCCGCCGAACGCCTCGACGACACCACCGTCGCGAAGCGCTACCCGAAGCTCCGCCTCCAGGTGTTCCTGGGCATCTTCATCGGGTACGCCGGCTACTACCTCGTCCGCAACAACGTCCCGCTCGTCGCGACGATCCTGCGCGACGAGGAAGGCTTCACCACCCTGGGCCTCGGCATCATCACCAACGCGGTCCTCGTGGCCTACGGCCTCAGCAAGTTCCTGAGCGCGATCGTCAGCGACCGCAGCAGCGCGCGGCTCTTCCTGCCCATCGGCCTGGCCCTCTCCGCGGTCGCCAACCTCTTCATCGGGTTCATGCCGGGGATCGGCGCGAGCGTCGCGTTCTTCGCCGTCGTCATGATCTTCAACGGCTTCGTGCAGGGGATGGGGTGGCCTCCCTCCGGACGCACCCTCGTCCACTGGTTCTCGACGTCGGAGCGCGGCTCCAAGACGGCGCTCTGGAACGTCGCCCACAACATCGGCGGTGCCGGCTCCGGCGCCCTCGCGGGCCTGGCCCTGGCCACCTTCGGCAACTGGCAGGCCGCCTTCTGGTTCCCCGGCATCGTCTGCCTCGTGATCGCGGTCATCGCCTTCGTCCTCCTGCGCGACACCCCGGAGTCCGAGGGCCTGCCGCCCATCGAGGAGTTCAGGAACGATCCCGCGCCGGTGGAGTCCGACGCCGCCGACGAGAGTGCCTCGACCTGGGAGACCGTCAACCGCTACGTCATCCGGAACGCCACCATGGTGAAGCTCGCGCTGGCCAATGTCTTCGTCTACACGCTGCGGTACGGCGTACTCGTGTGGGCCCCGGTGTACCTCGCGGACGAGCGCGGCGCGAGCCTCGGCGAGGGGATCGCCGGTTTCTCCCTCTTCGAACTCGCGGGCATCCCGGGCACCCTCCTGTGCGGCTACATCAGTGACCGGGTGTTCCGCGGCCGCCGCTCCCCCGCGGGCATCACCTTCCTGATCGGCGTCTTCCTGGCCGTCCTGGTGTACTGGCTGTCACCGGTCGAGTGGCCCATCGGGGTCTCCTACGCCGCACTGGTGGTCATCGGCGGGCTCATCTACGGACCGGTGATGCTCATCGGCCTGCAGGCCCTCGACCTCAGCCCGCGCAAGGTGGCGGGAACGGCCGCAGGCTTCACGGGTCTCTTCGGCTACGTCCTCGGGGCCACGCTGGCCTCCACGGGCATCGGCCTGTCGGTGCACAACTTCGGGTGGGACACCACGTTCGTCCTCATCCTGGCGTGCGTCCTGCTCGCCATCGCCTTCATGTACTCGGTGGGGCGCGACGAGAAGGCCATGCGCGAGCGGAAGCTCGCCGAACGGGTCTGACCCTCGCACGAAAGCCCCGATCCGCCGGTCGTCACCCGCGGGTCGGGGCTTTCGCGTGTCGGCCCGAGGACGGGCACGACGACTCCGGCCGGGCTAGGCTCGGGGAGCGCGGGGGCCGGCTTCGCCGTCGGGCGCCCACCCTCCGCTACCGACCCTCCCAAGGAGCCACCATGCCGGTCCACCCCGATGCGCAGCGATTCCTCGATCTGCTCGTCGACGCCCCTCCCCTCGACACGCAGACCGCCGAGCAGAATCGGGCCGATCTCGTCAACGCCCTCCCCCTGACCGGGGAGAAGGCGGAGCTGGCCTCCGTCGTCGATGCGACGCTCGCGGGCGTGCCGGTGCGTGTCTACACGCCGTCCGACGATGAGGGCGGACAGCCGGCGGTCGTGTACCTCCACGGCGGCGGGTGGGTCCTCGGCGACGTCGAGATCGCGGACAGCACGTGCCGGGCCCTTGCCGTCCACGCCCAGGCGGTGGTCGTCAGCGTCGACTACCGCCGGGCCCCGGAGGTCCCCTTCCCCGGCGCCCTCGAGGACACGATGGCCGTGACCAGGGCCCTGCTCACCGGGGAATCGCCCTGGGCCATCGACCCGCGGCGGGTGGCTGTCGCGGGCGACAGCGCAGGCGGCAACCTCGCCGCGGTGACCGCCCAGCAGCTCCGCGACCACACACCGCGCCTGGTGCACCAGGTGCTCATCTACCCCGTGACCGACCTCCTCGCCGGCGATTCGGGCAGCTACCGGGAGTTCGCCGACGGCCACTTCCTCACCACGCGCGATCTCGGGTACTTCTACAGCCAGTACGCCGGTACCGCCGACCGCACCGATCCGCGGCTCTCACCCGCACACGCCACGGACCTGGCCGGCCTGCCGTCCGCCACCGTGGTCACCGCCGAGTGCGACCCGCTGCGCGATCAGGGCGAGGAGTACGCGCGGGCCATGGCGGCGGCCGGCACGAGGGTGACGACGGTCCGCTTCGCCGGCCAGGTGCACCCCTTCGTGTTCATGGGCGGGATCATCGAGGACGCGCACGCCGCCCGGCGCTTCATCGGGGCGCAACTCCGCGCGGCCTTCTCGGCGGGCAAGGCCTGATCCGCCCGGCGGTTCACTCCCCCTCGGGCACCAGGACCGTCACGCCCGCGGCGTCCAGCGCCGCGGCCAGTCCGGACGACGGCGCCCGGTCGGTCACCAGGTAGTCGGCCCCCTCGAGCGGGACGATCTGCGCGAAGAGCCGTCGGTCGAGCTTCGTGGAGTCGGCGAGGATGGCCGTCCGCTCGGCCCGGCTGATCATCTCGGCCATCATGGCGGCGTCGCCGAGGTTCGAGGTCGAGCAGCCCGACCCGTCCACCGCGCCGACGGCGATCAGCGCCATGTCGCAGCGGATGTCCACCTCGGGCGTGCTGCCGCTCATCCCGAGGGTGACCGGGCCGGTCGTCGCCTGGGTGAGCGTGCGCACGGCTCCGCCGAACATGTAGAGGTCACGGAACACCGTCGGTGAGATCTCCGCGGGGATGCGCAGGTTGTTGGTGGCGATCGTCAGGTTGCGGTGGTTCCGGAGTGCCCGGGCCACGGCGAGGCTCGTGGTCCCCGCATTGATCATGAGGACGGACCCGTCCGTCACCAGGTCGACCGCCAGCTGCGCGATCGCCTCCTTCTCGGCCGCCTGCATGCTCAGGCGCACATCGATCTCCCGGTCCCGCCCGGCCCGCTCCGATGTGCTGACCGCACCGCCGTGGGTCCGGATGAGGATGTTCTCGCGGTCCAGCTGGTCGAGGTCCCGGCGGATGGTGTCGATGGAGACGTTGAAGTGGGCTGCGAGGTCGGCGACGGTCACGCGGCCCACCTCGTCCACATAGGACGCAAGATCGGCCTTCCGCCCAGCAGGGAGCTGGCGGACGCGCTGCAGTTCTTGCGATGTCATGCCTTCATCTGTAACACATCGGGGCCCCGACGGCACGAGAAACAGCACATAACAGCACATCCTTGCGGCAAATCTGCCGGTGGGTCTGCCGTTTAACGCGTCTTTCTCCCGGAGACTCTTGACGGCGCCGTGTGACAGCGCGCACACTCAAGAAGGAAACAGCAAGAAACGGCAGAATCAAGCGAAATATCGCACCATCTCAACGAGGAGACCTGATGTCCACCCATCGGCGCACGCGTTCCCGCGCAAGACTGCTCACCGGCATTGCCACCGCCGCCTCGATCATCGCACTCACGGCCTGCGGTTCGGGCGGATCGGCGTCCGAGGAGGCCGGCGGCGACGTCACCATCGAGTTCGCCCAGTGGTGGGAGCCCGAGCTTCCCGACGGCGAGTTCCGCTCCCTGATCGACACGTTCGAGGAGGAGAACCCCGGTATCACCGTGGACCTCGTCAGCGGCCCCTACGCCTCCACGAAGGAGCAGCTCTTCGCCGGTGCGGCCTCGGGCACCATGCCCGACGTCGTCGGCCTGGACGGCGCGTGGGTCAGCGACTTCGCCGAGCAGGGCGTCATCGCCGATCTCACCCCCCTCCTCGAGGACGCCGGATTCGACGACAGCCAGCTCGTGAGCCAGGTGAAGGTCGACGACAGCACCTACATGGTCCCCGTGGTCAACTTCGTCTACCCGATGTTCACCAATGACGACCTCCTGTCCCAGGCGGGCGTCAGCGCACCCCCGGAGACCCGTACGGAGTTCTCCGATGCCGCCAAGAGCATCTCCGACCTCGACGGCGACGCCTCCGGCTGGGTCCTCCCCCTCTCCCTGGAAGCACCCAACGGCGTCCAGAACGACGTCATGTCCTGGGCCTGGGCCTCGGGCGGCACCATGCTGAAGGACGGCCAGCCGGACCTCACCAATGACGACGTCACCTCCGCGGTCGACTTCATCGGCGGCATGTGGGACGACGGCGTGATCGCCCCGGGCAGCTTCACCATGAAGGAACAGGACAAGGTGGAGGAGTTCACCAACGGCCGCGTCGGCATGATGATCGACTCCCTCGCCCACATCAACCTGATCCGCGAGACCAACCCGGACCTCAAGTTCTCCATCTCCGCGGTCCCCGCCGCCGACGACTACACCGGCGAGCGCGGCATCCCCTACGCCTCGTGGGGCATCGGCGTCGCCGAGAATTCCGAGAACAAGGACGCCGCCGCCAAGCTGGTCTCCTTCCTCATGAGCGAGGACACGAACTCCGAGCTCTCCACCATGGCGAATGCCTTCCCCGGCAACACCGGCTCCGTCCCCGAGTTCGTCGAGGACGACGAGCTGTTCAAGACCGCCTTCGACATCTACCAGGCGGGCTACCCCGCCAACGAGTTCGTCGGGCTCCCCGTGGCAGAGGAGCTGATGCGCCAGCTCGGCGCCCAGCTGCAGTCCGCCTTCGACGGCCAGCAGTCCCTCTCCGAAGCGCTCGAGAAGGCGCAGACGGAATGGGAAGGCGAGTTCTAGGTCCTCCCCCGAACCGGATCGGGCACCGCTGCCCCCGCGCGGTGCCCGATCCCCCACAAAGGTCACTCCCATGAGCCTCCGCACCGTCACCCCACCCGATCCCCAGACGCTCCTCCAGGGAGCTCCTCCCCGCAAGCGCCGCCAGTTGCGCCGCGCCGGCGAGTCCTACGGCTTCCTCGCCCCCACTCTGATCCTGCTGTTCGTCCTCATGATCGTCCCGATCGTGATGGTGATCGGCTACTCCTTCCAGGACAACGTGATCCTGAAGTCGTCCTCCGAGTTCGCCGGCGCGGACAACTACGTCACGGTGCTGACGGATCCGGCCTTCTGGAAGGCCACCGGGAACACCGTCTTCTTCTCCACCGTCAGCGTCGCCGTGCACCTGGTGCTCGGCCTCACCTTCGCGATGCTGCTGAACAGCCCACTGATCAGCGTCACCTCCCGCGCCATCTTCCGGGCCCTGTACGTGCTGCCCTGGCTGTTCACCGCGGCCGTCATCGCCGTCCTGTGGCGCATGCTCCTGTCCCCCAACGGGATCGTGAACTTCCTGCTGAACACGGACGTGGAGTGGCTCGCCGATCCGCAGCTCGCCCTCGGCACGGCGACCTTCATCAACATCTGGGCCGGCTACCCGTTCTTCATGGTCAGCCTCCTGGCGGGCCTGCAGGGCATCCCCCAGGACCTCCACGAAGCGGCGAGCATCGACGGCGCCAGCCAGGTGCAGCGCTTCTGGAACGTGACCATCCCCCAGCTCCGCCCCATCATCATCAGTCTCCTGCTCCTGGATCTGATCTGGACCTCCCAGCAGTTCGCGCTGATCTGGCTGACCACCGGCGGCGGTCCCATCGACGTCACCGAGATGCTCAGCACCTACACCTACAAGCTCGCCTTCGCCAACTACGACTTCTCCCTCGCCGCGACCGCCGCGGTGCTGATCCTGCTGATGTCGCTGGTCCTGGCCGTCCTCTACGTCCGCCACCAGAAAGCAAGGGATTGACATGGCGATCACCACGCAACGCCGCACCCTCCTGGCGAAGTCCGGGGTACTGGCGGGACTCGTCCTCGGAGCCGTCTTCGCCGCGGGTCCCGTGCTCTGGATGCTGTCCAGCTCGTTCAAGTCCAACACCGAGATCTTCGAGCTGCCACCCCGGCTCATCACGGACACGTTCTCGTTCGACGCCTACGCCGCGATCCTCACCAACTCCGAGACGCTGCGGTTCTTCTTCAACAGCTACCTCGTGGCCGGCGCCGTCACCATCCTGACGCTGCTGGTGGCCATCCACGCCGCCTACGCGTTCAGCCGCTTCGAGTTCCGCGGCAAGCGCGTGCTGAACGTGGTGATCATCAGCGTGCAGGCCGTCCCGCCCATCACCCTGCTCATCCCGTACTTCGGCCTGGTGGTGGCCCTCGGCCTCTACAACACCTACCCGGGGCTGATCTTCACCTACATGGTGTTCACGCTGCCCTACGCGATCATCATGATGACCGGCTACATGAACACGCTGCCCCGCGAGCTGGACGAGGCCGTCCGGGTGGATGGCGCCGGGTCGCTCACCGCCCTGTGGCGCGTGCTGGTCCCCATCTCGATCCCCGGGATCGTCTCGGTCGGCATCTACACGTTCATGATCGCCTGGAACGAGTACCTCTTCGCCCTCACGCTCACCCGCACCACGGAGATGCGCACCGTCCCGATCGGTATCCAGCTGCTCATGGGCCAGCACTCGTACGAGTGGAACCAGATCATGGCGATGAGCATCCTCGGGTCCATCCCGGTGCTGATCCTCTTCCTGGTCCTGCAGCGCTTCTTCATCAGCGGCCTGACCGCCGGCTCCGTCAAGAGCTGACCCCACACCACCCCTCGCACGTCATCTAAACAAGGAGAATCACAGTGCTGTACACCGGTAGGTCCATCCTCGACATCGCCAACGAACACACCTTCGCCATCCCCGCGTTCAACATCAGCGACTGGGCCATGTTCAACGGCGTCATGGACATCAGCGAGGAGAAGGAGGCGCCGGTCATCATCGCCATCCACCCGGACGAGGTCTCCCACATCCGCACCGACCTCGTGGCCGCCATGCGCAGCCGCGCCCACCGCTCCAGCGTCCCGGTGGCCATCCACTGGGACCACGGTGGAACCTACGAGCAGATGATCACGGCCATCCAGGCCGGCTTCACCTCCGTGATGATCGACGCCTCACTGCTCCCCTTCGACGAGAACGTGGCCCTGACCCGCAAGGTCGTCGAGGCAGCGCACGCCGTGGGCATCCAGGTGGAGGGCGAGCTCGGCACCATCGGCGCCAATGACAGCTACGGCGAGTCCGGTGCGGCGGAGATCATCTACACGAACACCGACGACGCCGTCCGCTTCGTCAAGGAGACCGGCGTGGACAGCCTGGCGATCGCCATCGGCACCTCCCACGGCCTGTACCCGGCGGAGAAGAACCCGGAGCTGCGGCACGACCTCCTCGAGGAAATCAAGGCCGCCGTGGGCATCCCCCTCGTGCTCCACGGTGGGTCGGCGAACCCGGACAGCGAGCTGTCGCGTGCGGTGAGCCTCGGCATCAACAAGATCAACATCTCCAGCGACATCAAGGTCTCCTACCACAAAGCCATGCGGCGCATCCTGGGCACGGACGAGCGCCTCCGCGAGCCGAACGCCATCCAGCCCGAGGCCATCGCCGCCCTGAAGGTCACGGCAGCCGAGAAGATCGACCTCTTCGGCGCGGACGGCAAGGCCAAGCTGTACTGAGGCCTGCCCGCGGGACCATGCTGGCAGGAGGCAGACAGAGGTCAGACAGAGGTGACGGACGCCGGCGCAGGTCGGCAGGAAAGGATCGGTGCCATGGGAACCACGCTCGTCCTCGGACTCGGCGGAACCGTCGACTACGAGGTGCGCTGGGACGCGGAGGTCCTCGGCGCGCTGGCCGTGCAGTACGGCATCCGGCGCGCGGAGCTCACCACCATGGCACCGATCGTGGACGAACGCTCCCTGGTGGTCACCATCCTCGCCTTCGTGCTCGACGGCGCCGGTGGCGAGCGCTTCGTGGAGTCCTCCGAGGTGGTCAAGCAGTTCGCGGACCGCTTCACCACGGAGATCACGCTGGGCGGCACGGGGGTCCGGGCCGGGATAGCCCTGGACCGGCTCGGCATCCCCAGCGTCCAGCACCTCGTCAGCATCGACGACCACGTGCGCCGGCTCATGCCGGCGTCCATCTCCTGGGTCAGCTCGGCCACCGGGGACACCCTGGACCCGCATCTGATCGTGCAGTACCCACCCGGCACCGTCATCCGGTTCGACGACGGCGAGATCGTCTCGCCGTCGTCGAACCGCCTGATCTTCGCCAATGATCCGCCGAACCGCAGCATGGCCATCGCCCCCGAACTGGGGGACGCCCTCACCGAGGCGAGGGCCTTCCTGGTTTCGGGGTTCAACACCATGCAGGACGAGGCCCTGCTCGAACGCCGGCTCACCGACCTCGACGCCGCCCTGGAGCACCTGCCGGCGGACGCCCTCGTGTACTACGAGGACGCGGGTTTCTACGTGAGGCGGTTCGCCGAACGCATCTGGGCGCACCTGCTCCAGCGCATCGACGTGTACGGGATGAACGAGGACGAACTGCAGGAGTACGTGGACCGACCCGTGGACCTGCTGGACCCGGCCGATGTCGCCGCCGCGCTCCTTGCGGCGCATCGCCTCATCCCGGTCCCTGCCCTGCTGGTGCACACGCAGCACTGGGCCATCGCCGTGGGCCCGGCCGCCGCCGGGCACCGCGACGCGGTGGCCAGCGCCGTGCAGATGGCGGCCACCCGCTTCCGCCTGGGCGACGGCTTCACGGAGTCCGACTTCGAGGCGACGGCGCTCCTCTCGCGCAGCGCGCGCGGCGAGGACGTGGTGGAGGGCGTGGAACGGATGATCACCGGAGCGGCGGGAGTGCCCGCCTACCGCATCGACACCGCGACGCCCACCACCATCGGGCTCGGTGACAGCTTCGTGGGTGGCTTCCTGGTGGTCCACGCACCCGTGCGGGAACCGCAACCATGATCGAACGGCTGCCGTCCAACCGCCCGCCCGAGCGCTTCTACCGCGGCGGGGCGCAGATCTCGTCCTTCCGCGGCGAGGCGTCGGACGCAGCATTCGAGCCGGAGGACTGGATCGGGTCCACCACCACGATCTTCGGTGAGCAGGGCCTCGGCCTGACGCGCCTCGCCGACGGCCGGCTCCTGCGGGACGCCGTCACGGCCGATCCCGGATATTGGCTGGGATCGGATCACGCGGCGCGCTGGGGCGCGGACGTGCGGCTCCTGATCAAACTGCTCGACGCCGGTCAGCGGCTCCCGGTCCACGCGCATCCCGACGATGCCTTCGCGGCGGAGCACCTCGGCCACCGCCACGGCAAGGCCGAGGCCTGGTACATCCTCACCGGCGGCACCGTGCACCTCGGACTGGTGCGGAGCGTCGGTGACGACGAGCTGGCGGCACTCGTGGAGGCTCAGGACGTCGATGCGCTCCTCGGCCTGCTGCACCAGGTGGACGTGGCCCCCGGCGATGTGGTGTTCGTCCCGCCGGGGGTGCTGCATGCCATCGGCGAGGGCGTTCTGCTGCTCGAACTGCAGCAGCCGGAGGACCTCTCGATCCTGCTGGAATGGCGGGACTTCGCCCTCGACGGAACGGCGGACGGGCATCTGGGGCTCGGCTTCGGCGTGGCCCTGACGGCGGTCGACCGGACGGCGCTGCCCCGCGAAGCGCTCGGCGGGCTGGTGCGCCCGTCACCGCCGTCGGGCTCCGCCTTCCCGTCCGGCGCGGACGCGTTCTTCCGGCTGGAGCGCCGGCCCGTCGACGGCCCGGCCCGGCTCCATCCGGGCTTCGCGGTTCTGGTGGTCAGTGACGGACCGGTGACCCTGTCCGGCCGGGAAGCCCCGCGCGGCAGCACGTGGCTGGTACCGGCGGGGGAGGGCCCGCTCGACCTCGACGGCACCGGCGAGCTCCTCGTCGCGCGGCCTCCGGCCCCCTGACCTTGGCGCGAGCGGGGGCTGCCCTGACGTGAGGAAGGGGCCCTGCGCGGAGTGCGCAGGGCCCCTTCGGCGATCTAGTGGTTCACGCCGCGTCTCGGTGGACGCATCAGGATCACGGCGACCGCGAGGACCGCGGTCACGCCTCCCAGGATCATGGCCAGCCAGGCCTGGTAGTGCTCATGCGGCCCGAAGACCGCCGGGAGCGAAAGCACCAGGGCGGCGCCCGCGATGAACAGTCCGATGAAGAGCGCGAGAAACGCCCGAGGTGTTGTGTTGCTCATGATCGTCCCTCTCAGAAGCAGGTTGCGACGGCGGTGATGGACGCGCCGCCTACCGTGGCGAATCCGGCGATGCAGGCGACGCAGAACGGAACTCCGACGCCGGCAGCAGCGGCGGCGCAGGCACCTGCGCAGCTGTAGGCGATGATGCTTCCGACGACTCCGCTGACACCGAGCACCGTAGCGATGCAGGCTCCCGTGTTCTTCTCCGCCTGCGTCGATGCGCCCCCGTCGGCCTTCATGCCGCCGGCCGATTGCGAATTCTCCAGATCGGCCTTCAATTCGGCATCGGTCATGAACGCGATATTCGTGTCCTGGTCACTGGTCACCATGCCATCGACATAGGTGGTGACATTGAAATTGCCTTCGCCATTCTCGCTGACGAGCGTCTCGCTGAACTGAAGTCGATTCCCTGCGTCATCGAACACCATCGAGACGTTGCTCGTGAAGCTGTACGGTCCGCCGATCGGCAGCGTCACTGTCGTGAACTCGCCCTCCTCGGTGGTGACCGAGTTCACCTTCACCTCCGCTACTTTCACGGAATTCAAGGGCGCCTGCAGGTCCACGGACCCTTCGGACAGTGCCTTCATGGCCGCTTCCGTCTTCGCGGCCGCTTCGTCACCACCGACTGTCGTCATGGTGAGCGGATCACTGTCGAGAGCTGTTGGCGCTGCGGTCGCCGCACCCGTGGTGGTGACCATGAGCAGCAGGCCCACAAAGGGGGCGAAGAATGCTGTCATTCTTTTTCTTGAGACCATATTGATTGCACCTTTCAGGATTCCCTCATTTATCCTTTCAGCTTGCGCATTCAACGTTACCCAGCCGTGATTGCGGGCACAACCCTTCAACGCCCGATAGTGACGGAGATCAAGATAGCCTGAGGGCTTCCTGACAGGTAGCTGGGGGCATGCACGCGAGTAGCAGGATCGTGGAGTCGAGTACGGGGCACTGTATTCGGATCTGCAGGCGCTCCCTACCTTTGGGGAGGCGGCGACGTGGCTGCCCTCACTCATTCAGGAGCACCCGTGCGTACCAGTCTCGCCGCATCCCCTCTCTCCCGCCGCCTCGCCACTGCCGTCCTCCTGCCGGGGCTCCTCGGCGGCGCACTCTTCCTGGCCCCGCAGGCCTCGGCCGCCACCGGTCCGACGTCGGGCATCTGCAACGGCGTGGTGAACCAGCTGGCGCACCGTGGAACGGTGCAGGAGAACCTCCTCAAGGCCGCAGCGAAGAAGAACGCCGACATCATCGCCAAGCTGCAGGCGGACAAGGCGGCACTTCAGGCGAGCGCTACCTCCCTGAAGACCCAGATCGACGACGCGACCAAAGCGCTCGCAGCCCTCGAAGCCGAGGATGCACGCCTCGCCACGGCCCTCACCACAGCCCGGGCCGCCGAAGCAACCGTCGTCGCGGAGCAGGAAGCCGTGACGCGGACCATCGCGACGACGAACACCCAGCTCGCCGACCTGAAGGTTGAGCAGGCTGCAGCCGTCGCGGCTCTCGCACCGATCCAGGCGCAGCTGACGGCGGCCGAGGCGGCAGCGGCCGATCTCCGGAACCAGGCATCCGCGGCGACTGCGCAGGTCGACGCGCAGCGTGAGGTCGTGCGTCGCGCGTCCGAAGAACTGGCAGGCCTCGAAGCCACCGTGACCCGAACCGCCGGCGATGCAGCCCGCCAGAACGACGCCATCACGACGGCGACGGGTGAACTGGCCGGGCTCACCGCGACGGCCCGGGAAGCAGCCGACGCCGTCGCTGCCGCCCGGACGGCTGTCGCGGAAGGCGAGGATCTCCTCGGACAGCTCGTCGCCGCCGGCACCACGGCGCAGGCGGAGCTCGACGCACTGCGGACCGACATCGCCCAGGCCGAGGACGACCTCACTGCACGGCAGACCGCCGCCACGGCAGCGGCGGCAGCAGTGACGGCGAAGAACACGGCCGTCTCGAACGCACAGGCCGACCTCGAAACCCTTCAGACGGCGGCCACCCGCGCCGGGGATGCCGTCACCGCGCAGACGACGGCCGTCACGGCCGCCGAGGCCGCCCTCGTCACGCTCCGGGCCGACGCCACGAAAGCTGCCGACGCCGTCACCGCGAACACCGCACTCCAGGGCACCGTGACCGGGCAGATCACGCAGCTGAAGAAGGACATCACGGCGAAGAACAGTGAGATCACGACGAAGCAGACCGCCCTGACGACGGCGGAGACGCAACTGACGGCGCTTCAGGTGCAAAAGACGACTCTCGACTCCGACATCGCCGATCTCACGACCAGGATCAGCGAGATCAAAGGAAACAACTCGAACCTCAGGAAGTCGCTGATGGATCAGCGCTCGCTGAAGCAGGCCGACCTGGCCGCCGTGAACACGCAGATCGCGGACAAGGGCACCCAGATCTCCGGACTGCAGGGCGACCTCACGACCCTCAAGACCCAGGTGGACAGCCTCAACGCACAGCTGCTGGCGAAGCAAGGCGAGAGTAGCGCCCTCCAGCTGCAGGCAGCACAACTGCAGGCCACGCTGACCGCCGCGAATACCGCCGTCGCGACGAAGGACGCCGATGTGGCAACCCTGAAGTCCCAGCTGCCGGCGCTGCAGACCGCGCTGGCCGACGCGAAGGCCCTGGTCGCTGCCCAGCAGGCGAACGTGACCACCCTTCAGGGTCAGCGGCCGGCCCTCGTCACGGCTGCCGACGAAGCCCGTGACGCTGTAGCGGACCAGGAGCAGGTGGTCGCCGATCTCGTCGCAGCGCTGCCCGGCCTGACCGACGGCGTCGCCGCCTCCGAGGCCGCCATCACCGCCCAGAAGGACGTCCTGTCCGGGCTGCGCACCGACCTCTCCGGAGCGGAAGCCCGGCTGGCGTCGGCAACGAGCGCCGTCGCCACCAAGTCGACCGAGCTCAGCGGGCTGCAGGACCGTCTGCCCACCCTGCAGGCAGCTGCCGACAGCGCGGCGAAGGCAGTGACGGACAAGCAGGCGGAGATCGTCGCCCTCAACACCGAGATGGATCGCCTGGTGGGCGCGCTGGCCGCGCTGAACTCGAGCATCGCCGGCAAGGAGTCGGAGGTCCTGACGCTGCAGGGCCGCGTCGCGCCGCTCCTCGCGCAACTGGATGGACTGAACGGTGAGATCAGCGCCACCGAAACCCAGCTCACGTCCCTGCAGAGCCAGCTCACCACCCTCGACAAGCAGGTGACCGACGCACAGACCGTCCTGCGCACACTCGAGGCGCAGAAGAAGGCGAACAAGACGGCCATCACCACGCAGAAGGCCACTGTCAACGCACTCGAGGACAAGCTCGGGGCGGTTCAGGGCCAGATCAAGGCCATCGACGGGCAGATCGCGCTCGGCGGCTGCGTCGCCTGACCTACAGCGGCACATGCTGGTCAGGGAGGGCTCCGGGACGTTCTGTCCCGGAGCCCTCCCTGCGTGTCAGCGGGTGCGACGCTGCTCGAAGAAGTCCCACATGAGGCCGTTGGCGCTGATCTCCGTGGTCGTCACGCCCGCTCCCGGGAACGCGGCAGCATTGCCGCCGGGCCAGGTGTGCCCTCCCCCGGCGATGACGTACTGGCGGACTGCGGCGTTGCCGGGGCAGCCGCGGTGGTCGGTCAGTGTGACGTTCTCACTGACGCGTGATTCCTTCGCCGTGTGGCAGCCGTTGAGGTCCGCCCAGCGCTCGGACGCCGCGAGTGCCCCGTACCCCCAGTACGCCGCTCCTCCCCCGGCGAACGGGTTGACCGGGTCGGCGGTGCCGTTGAACGTGATGACCGGGACGCCGTCGCCCGGCGCGCAGGTTGCCGGATCGGGCGCGAGACCGCCGTCGACGGCGAGCGGGGCACCCGCCCGCAGGCCGGCGACGGGCGCGATCGCCGCCACGGTCGTCGGGTTGTCGCACGCGAACTGGGACACCATGCGCCCGCCGCCCGAATAGCCCGCCGCGTACACGCGGCGCTCATCCACGCAGCCCGCGTCGACGAGCGTGTCGATGACGTCCTGGAGGAAGGCCTCGTCGTCGGGCGCTCCCGCGACGTCCGTCGCGGTGTACGGCACGTTCCAGACGAAGCCCGCCGCTGCCGGGAGGGCGCCCTGCGGTGCGGCGACGATGAAGCCCTCGCGGTCCGCCGTGCGGTCCAGCTGCGACCGCGTCAGCTGCTCCGCCGGTGTGCTGTTGCTGCCGTGGAGATCGAGGACCAGGGGCGCTGCCCGCGTGCCCGCGGACTCCGGGACATGCACGACGACGGTGCGGTCCAGTCCGCCCGACGGGATGGTCAGCGTGGTGCGCCCGTCGTCAAGGGCGCAGGCCGATGCCGGCGAGGGCGCTCTCCCCTGTCCCGGTGCGGCGTGGGCGGGTGCGACCGCCGCGAGCGAGGCGGTCAGGACAAGACCGGCGAGGGCCAGGGCAGGCAGGGTGCGGGGCATCGTTGCTCTCTTCGTCGAGGGTGATCCGCCCAGTATGCCAAGCAGCAGGGCTCGCGCCCCTACGAATGTGCCATGCCGGCAGGAGACAGGAACGCCCCCGAGCTCTCGGCTCGGGGGCGTTCCTCGTGAGGGCTCCGCTAGAACGTCAGCACCAACCGGCCGCGGACGCCGCCCGCCTCGAGGCGCCGGTGGGCCTCAGGCGCCTGCTCGGCGGGGAGGGTGTCTGCCACGCGCGGGGTCAGCACGCCGTCCTCGACGGCCTGCCGCAGGGAGTCGAGCTTTGCCTGCGAGTGGTACTCGTCGAACACCCACGCAGCCTCGAAGCGGATGTCGCGGGTCGGTTCACCCTTCCAGCCGCGCACGGAGATGAAGACCCCACCGTCGCGGAGGGCCGGCACGACGTCGTCGTGCAGCAGCGCTGTGTCGGCGATCGCGTCGACGCCGTCCGGGAAAACCTCCCGGACGCGACCGGCGAGGTTCTCACCGCGGTCGAGGATGTGATCGGCGCCGAGGCTCTGCACCAACTCGCGATCCTTGGGTGCCGCGTCCGCGATGACCGTCAGGCCCTGCTGCTTGGCGAGCTGGATTGTGTAATTGCCGAGCGTCCCGGCTGCGCCCGTGACGGCGATGACCTGCCCGGGCGTGAGAGCGGCGAACTCGAGGACCTGTACGGCAGTGAGCCCGTTCATGGGAATGGTGGCTGCCTCCTCGAGCGTGCTGGTGGCAGGGATCCGAGCGATCGAATCATCGGCAGCCACGAGGCGTTCGGCGTACGCACCGCCGTGCTCCCCCAGAGGCAGCGCGATGGCCATGACCTCGTCACCGACCTTCCACGCACTGCCGCGCCCTACTTCATCGATGACGCCGGCAGCATCCATGCCGGGTAGGTAGGGCGGCTCGGACTGGCTCATGTCATAGGCGCCCGTGCGGACATTCGTGTCCGTCGGGCTGACCGCGGCTGCCCTTACGCGGATGCGAACTTCCTTCTCGCCCGGGTGCGGCTCGGGAAGGTCGTGGACGGTCAGGGCGTCCGGTCCGCCGAATTCGGTGACTCCGATTGCTTTGATAGCGCATCAACTCCAGGTTGCGGTGTTCGGTGCTGCCGGGGACGGTGCGGTCCCGGCAATCAGGACGAGAGGGTGGCTCCGTCGGTGCGATTGCCTACCACCTTCAGGCGGTCGGCGCCCGCGCCGTCGAGCTCAAACCTCTGCTCTCCAGAACCGGGATCCGGCACGAAGAATTCCACCTAGATCACGCGAGACGTCCCGGTCCCTGCATCAGGGACCGGGACGTCTCGTCATCGAGCGGGGTTACTTCCGGCTGGTTGCCGTGCTCTTGTCGTCGTCGCGCCCGGACTCGATGTCCGTGCCCTCGGCGTCGGCGGCGATGACGGGCTCGCCCTCGACCTCGTCGCGGTCCTTCTTCGCCGCGTCGCCCCGGGTCTTGATGAGGCTCGCGATGGTGGCCACGGTGATGGTCGCCAGGATGAAGAGCAGCGACACGGAGATGGGGATCTCGGGGACCCAGAGGAGCGGCTCGCCGCCGTTGATGAACGGCAGTTCGTTGACGTGCAGGGCGTGGAACACGAGCTTCACACCGATGAAGGCGAGGATCACGGCGAGGCCCTGCGCCAGGTAGACGAGGCGTTCCAGCAGGCCGCCGATGAGGAAGTACAGCTGGCGGAGGCCCATGAGGGCGAAGGCGTTGGCCGTGAACACGATGTACGCCTGCTCGGTGAGGCCGTAGATCGCGGGGATGGAGTCGACGGCGAAGATCAGGTCCACGAAGCCGATCGCGATGATAGTGAGCAGCATCGGGGTGACCCAGCGCTTGCCGTCCTTCTTCACGGTGAGCTTGTCCTCGTGGTACTCGTCCGTGACGGGGAGCACGCGGCGGACCAGCTGCATGAACTTGCCGTCGGCCGGGTTGGAGTCGTGGCTGCCGAAGGCCTGCTTGTAGGCGAGGAAGAGGAGCAGCGCGCCGAAGATGTAGAAGATCCAGGAGAAGTTCTCGATCAGGCCGGCGCCGATGGCGATGAACGCTCCGCGGAGGATCAGCGCGATGATGATGCCGATCATCAGCACCTTCTGCTGGTACTTCTTGGGTACCGCGAAGCCGGTCATGACGATCAGGAACACGAAGAGGTTGTCGATCGAGAGTGCCTTCTCGGTCAGATACCCGGCGTAGTACTCACCGCCGAAGTCCCAGCCCCACACCTGGCCAATCACCACACCGAAGAGGAGGGCAAGGCCGATGTAGAAGGCGGACCAGCGGGCTGATTCACCGATGGTCGGTTCGTGGGGCGTGCGCACGTGCGCGAAGAATTCATAGACGAAGAAGGCGATGGTCACCGCGATAGTGATCAGCCAGATTGTGGGAGAGATGTCCACGGAGGTACTCCAAAGGGGGTCGGCGTCGGATGGGCGCCAAGGTCTCCTCCGCCCGGACGAACCGGAACCGACGGGCCCGGGATGCTTCAATGCATCCGTATTGACGGGCCGATCACAGACGGGAGTACTCCCCTTGATACATCGATGCTAACGCATGAAGTGGGGTCCTTGTTCCCCCTCACTCAACCAAGCCCCTCGCTCGTCAGCAACTGACACATCGCCGAGCGAAGCCCTCCGCAACACCACGCACGGTCAACTCCACGATCCTCCTTACCGTTCGCTGCCACACCTAGTGCTTCGCGATCCCAGGCTTCCCACTCTCATCAAAGGCGCTCTCCGGTGGTTCACGAGATCGTCGTCCTGAGACACATTGTTGAGACAGAAGCCGAGCCAGCACCGTCAGCAGTCGCCGAGTTCCACTGACGGACCGGCAGCAAGCTTGAGCGTGTCCGGTCAAAGGATCCTTTGATGAGATGTCGGAATTAGCTTGCAGTCTGAAAGACGGTGGACCGACGTTCGGATCTGCGCGAGCGTCCAAACTTTCTCGGCATTGATTGTCGAAGCGGGTCAGACGAGCAGCACTAGGATTACGAGATGCAGAGAATCTTCTTGTCGCACCAAAGCGACGACAAGCCCATCGTCCGTCAGGTACAAAGCGAACTGCTTCTGATGGGTGCCGAGCCGTTCTTCGATGAACTGAGTATCCTCAACGGCGAGATCATACCTGGGCGCATCGAAGATGCCCTCGAAACAGTCAATGTCTTCGTACTGTTCTGGTCTGCGACAGCGGCGAAATCGGACTGGGTGAAGGTGGAGAGGCAAGCCGCTTGGGCCAAGTTCCGAGCCGACGAACAGGGCTTCCTCGTAGTCATGCTGGATGACACACCGTTGCCCGAAACACTCGCTTATAAGAAGTATATTAAGGCGGACACTGAGGAAGCCCGCGAGATAATCGCTCGGGAAATACTAGGTCTCCAGCACGGTGCACGGCTCATCAAGGCTGTTCAAAACACCTTGGAGACTTGGGGTATCGACGTTGCGTTCAACGAGGGCTACGGCCCGTATGCAGGTTGCCCTAGTTGCGGTGCTGGCACCCCGGAGATCGAAGAGTTCGTCGTGCCTGATCCGACTCGTGAGACCACCTACGGGTACATCCGCTGTACGAAATGCAAATGGAGCGGTGGGGGCGGCGAAGTGTCCTCCTACTGAGGCTTCCCCTGCTCAGCCTGATGCTTAGCAACCTTGTCTTCAAAACTCTTCCGAACGCCCTCAGGCAGCGAGGCGTGCAGGTCCGCATACGTCTTCGGCTTCGTTATCAACTCATCGACGAGCGAGTTCATTACTTTGAAAAACACATCCGCTACGCCAGCGTCGGTGTCAGTAAGGAGAATAACCGCAGATTCGCCTTGCTCACCGTCCCCGTGCAGGGCCATGTTTCCCATGTACCGGATAAAGTTCAACCCTTGAATCGTTGGAGTAGAAACCTCTGATTGCAGTATCACTAGCCTGTCATCTAAGTTTTTCTTCTTCCCAACGGCGTCCTTCGTCAAACCTTTCACCAGACGCTCCATGGATGCACGACACAGTGCCGCAGCGGCTCGCTTCGAGTAAGGGAGGACTGCCACTGCTTCGTTGAATAGTTCGGCGGCATCTGCTGGCATGTCAACGTGCGGAACGTGGTTAGAGTTTTGACCGCCCCTGAAGTGAGGGCTTGACACGTATGGATAAGCCAGATCCTTTTCAATCCAAAGAGAGTATTTTTTACATGCAAAGCACTTACTGACTGACCAGTCAGGGGTGCCCTCTTTTCTACCCTCATCAGTCCAAATCATGTACTCAGGGTCTGATACCGACCACATGTTGACGTTCTCATCAATGATCATCAAGGGATCCCAGTTCTGAGATGTGAAAGCACCACATCGGGGACAGTTGAAACTTGGGGCCTCGAAGTACGGAGCGGCATATTCCTGCATGGGAGCATCGTGTCACAGTAGAAAGGTCATACGGAGGAGCGACTATACGACGGAGGCTCACGTCGATCACCAGTTGTTCAGCCTTCCCGCGCTGCGTGATCAGCACTGGGTGAATAGCACTGGGGAACGGGGCACGGTCGGGTCAGGCAGCAGATCCCCAGTCGATGTCCTCAGCGGCAACGTGATCCTGAGTTGCCGCGCCTTTGTCAGCCGGGGTAGCAGCGTCCGTTCACGCTCGGAACCCCGACCAGGTTCCCTACCCACCCGAGTCCCTAGGTCGCGAGGCACGACCGGACCCTCAAGCGCTGGTGGGACGCATTCTTGGCGTACTTCACTGCCGAGCGTGCAAACAACGGTGGACCAGAAGCCGTGAATGGGGTCATCTAGCTCCACCGCCGCCTCGCCAGCGACTACCGGAACCGTCACAACTACCGGCTGAGAATCCTCCTCACCGCCGACAGCCTCACACCATGACCCGACAGGATGTCCGAAGAGCGCACAAAGAATCATTTCGGGACATTGCTATATGCATGCTGCAGCGACGAAGCGCAGCAGTCGCCGGGAGTAGCCACTTCGACACGGAGGTACTACCTTTAGTTACATGATCCAAACTTATGCTGCGCTTTTAACAAAGCTTATGGAAGAGGAAAAAAGGCGACTCGACGAGGACGACATTAAGCATGGCGTCACAATCGGTAAAATGTACGAGGGTCACTTCAAGAAAGTAGTCCTCAAGCGAGCACTACCTGAGGGGGTCAATCTAAATATCACGGGCGGCTTCATTTCTATCCCTGGCCCCAAGGGGTTGAAATACTCGAGACAGATCGACTGCATGCTGGTGCGTACTACCGAGAGAGAGATCCCATACACGGATGACTACGTCTGCGATATTGAAAACGTAGTCGCTGTCTTTGAAATCAAAAAAACTCTTCACGGTAAAGACCTTAAAAGTGCTTTTGAACACTCGAAGTCGATTCGCGACCTTGAACTCGAGCACCTTCAATCCCGAAAAACCTACCCTATGATGGCTTTGGATACGGAAAGAGTCCTAAGCGCCCTGGCTCACACCATTAATATAAGATTCGACACCATCGAAACGGCGGAAGAAATTCTTGATGGAACAGAGCTTGAAATTCTCCACAACCTCCTCCTGGAATCATGGGGCATCCTGAGGGTAGTTTTCGGCTATAACGGTTACGAATCCGAGCAGAGCTTTCGTGAGAAACTCGCTGAACAAATTAGCGACGTGGTCGTCGCTGGCCAAGCGTCCAACGGATCTGGAACCAACTTGTATAGTCCTGGATCATTCCCTCAACTCATCGTGAGTGGCCGGTACTCATTGTGTAAGATGAACGGTTTGCCCTACATGGCGGAGGAGATTGATGAATGCTGGCCATTCTATGCCTCAACGAACTTCAATCCGCTAAATATTCTACTCGAGTATCTGTGGATGCGTCTAGCTCGCGAATTTGACATCAACTACACGGAGGAGCCCGAACCCGCGAAGGAATCTAACGAGATCCCCGAACCGACACAGGACCCCGAACCCGTCGAGGCCATGCGCGTGTTCCTGCTCGCATGGGTTGAGCGCAAGGTTGGAACCAAGGTTTCGTGGGGCTTTGAGCATGTGCCCTGGACAACGGCGCCAAAACCCACCGTGCAAACGAAGTGACTTTGCGCCTTAAGAAAGGGCCAGGCGCAAAAGGTAAATGTGGACGGAGTTGATGTTTTGACGTCTTCCCTACAAATGGAAGACCCGATTATCAACGACCTCCGTCAGAGTTCCCCGCTGGCCGATTTTCGAGTACGTTTTTTTACGGGAAGGTCGTATCCGCAAGACGGTATGCCTCTCGCATTCGATGGGCTGCAACACACGAGGACGAGACACCATCTCTCCCGGCCGTCACAGCTTAGCCGATGTCTTGGTTGGATCCGCTGCACGAGATAGGTGACTCTGCGCGACACCACCCAAGTAGACCGAAGCTTCGACAACCGAAGCCGATACACATTTCATATGCACTGTTATCGGCATCTGAGTGGTGCAAGCGTGAAGAGAATCATCAGGACCTGGTCCCGGCGGAACCGATTCCTGCAGACCCCCAGCGATGACGGGCCCTGGACGCGCCTGAGTTTGCAGGGTCATCAACCTGTGGGCGGGCGGATCCGAGGAGCGCGGCGCTCACAGCCGTGCACCTGTGGGTGAACGTCCAGACCTCCGAGACGCAGCAGGAGCTATGACACGCTAACTATTACGAGGTGCCAAAGGCCCGTAGTACCCCGCGATCCAACCTGGAAACCGACGCTCGACCAAAACCGCGCGGGGTCGAATTACCAGAGGGTTCTATTTCCTGTCGACCTGAGTCCAGGAGTTTCCGCCGTGATCGCCAGACAGACCAACTGAAGCCCGAACAGAGCGCCGTCGGCGTGCCGCGGTACTCTCCCGCACCACGAGCCGCGTCGGCACGAGGTCCAGCCCCGGTTCCGTCGAGTTCTCCCGCATCTGCTTCAGCACCTTGTCCACGCAGCGCCGGCCCACCTCGGCGAAATCCTGGTGCACGGTGGTCAGGGGCGGGCTGAAGGAGGTGCTGTCCGGGATGTCGTCGAAGCCCACGATCGAGACGTCCTCCGGTACCCGGATGCCCTTCTCGTGGAAGGCTCGCAGCACTCCCAGCGCCATCTGGTCGTTCGCCACGAACACCGCGGTGCAGTCGGACGCGGCCAAGGTCAGGCCCGCGAGGTAGCCCGAGTCCGCCGACCAGTCCCCCCGCAGCAACGCAGGTTCAGCGCACCCCCGGGATGAGAGCACCGACCGCCACGCGTTCACGCGCCGCTCCGACGCGAAGGACGCCGATGGCCCGGCCACGTGCCACACCGTCGAGTGCCCCAGGTCCAGCAGGTGCTCCACGGCCTTCCGGGCGCCGTCGGCCTGGTCCGTGTCGATCACGCTGAAGCCGTCACTGGCATCGGAGTCCACCACCACGGCGTGGACGCCCGGCGGCAGGGACACCGTGGCGGCGTCGAGCAGGTGGACCTCCATGATCACGATGATGCCGTCGACCGCCAGCTCGTTCAGCCGCGAGAACGCACCCCGCACGCCGGCCTGCGTGGGCGCGGCCACGGGGATCAGCGTGATGGCGTAGTCCTCCTCCGCGGCCCGGGCCGCGATGGCCTCGAGCGTGCGGACATTCCCGGTGGTCGAGAGCGTGAACAGGATGACGCCGATGGTCCGGAAGCTTCCCCGCTTCAGGGCCCGCGCCGCACTGTTGGGCCGGTAGCCGAGCTCGTTCATGGCCGCGATGACCTGCTGCCGCGTCGCGTCGATGACCCCCGCGCTGCCGTTGGATACCCGCGACACGGTCTGCGCCGAGACACCGGCCAGCCGGGCGACGTCGGACATGGACACACGCCGGTCATCCCGGATGGAGTGTTGACGCGGCGTGGTGGACATGTGACCATCGTAACAACAATGTTTGCGTAAACATCGAGAAGAGCGCACGCTGGTGTTTACGTAAACATCGATCGAGGACAAGGACGAACATGACGACGGCGTCACCCCCACCCGCCGCGCTCGGCACGCAGCCGAAGCCCGCGAAACGAGCGCAGAAGCGCGGCCAGAAGAGCTCCTGGTCCGGCTGGCTGTTCATCGGCCCGTTCATGGCGGTCTTCGCGCTCGTGTTCCTCGCACCCATCGCCTACTCGATCTACCTGAGCTTCTTCCGCAACCAGCTGGTGGGCGGCAACGGCTTCGTGGGCCTCGCCAACTACGCCCAGGTGCTGCAGGACTCCCAGTTCTGGTCCTCGCTCATCCGGGTGGTCCTGTTCCTTGCGGTGCAGGTCCCGGTGATGCTCCTGATCGCCATGCTGGTGGCCCTGGCCCTGGACAGCGGCCGCCTCTATGGCAAATCCTTCTTCCGCATCTCGATCTTCCTGCCCTACGCGGTCCCCGCCGTCGTCGCCAGCCTCATGTGGGGCTTCATGTACGGCACGCGGTTCGGCCTGGTGGGCAACATCAACGAGGCGCTCGGCACCAACATCCCCAACCCGCTGAACCCGGACCTGATCCTCGCCTCGATCGGCAACATCGTCACGTGGGAGTTCATCGGCTACAACATGCTGATCTTCTACTCGGCGCTCAGCGTCATCCCGAAGTCCCTCTACGAGGCCGCGGAGATCGACGGCGCCAGCCAGTTCCGCCTCGTCACCGCCATCAAGCTGCCCGCCATCCGCGGTGCCATGGTGGTGGCCGCCATCTTCTCGGTGATCGGCAGCTTCCAGCTCTTCAACGAGCCCGCGATCCTGCAGAGCCTCGCGCCGAACTCCATCTCCACGTACTTCACCCCCAACCTGTACGCCTACTCGCTGAGCTTCTCCGGCCAGCAGTACAACTACTCCGCCACCGTGGCGATCGTCATGGGCATCATCACCATGGTCATCGCCTACGCCGTGCAGCTGCGCGGCATGCGGAAGGAGGGCTGACCATGAGCGTCGCCGTCGAACCCACCCGCCCCCGCAGCGACAAGCTGACCACCAGGCCCGGCTACGTGCGCATGAAGAGCTCGCGCCGCAGCGTGGACACTCCGAGGCGCAGCGTCCTGCTGACCGTCCTCACCGGGATCGTCCTCGTCTACAGCCTCGTCCCGCTCGTCTGGCTCGTCATCAACTCCTCGAAGACGCAGGAGAGCCTTTTCAGCTCCTTCGGCCTCTGGTTCAGCGGGGACTTCGCCCTGTTCAGCAACATCGGCGACACCGTCACGTACGACGACGGCATCTTCGGCCGCTGGTTCCTCAACACCGTGCTGTACGTGGTGGCGGGCGCCGGCGGAGCCACCTTCCTCGCCGTCCTCGGCGGGTACGCCCTCGCGAAGTTCACGTTCCCCGGCAAGAAGGCCGTGTTCGCCGTCGTCCTCGGCGCGGTGGCCGTCCCCGGCACCGCCCTGGCGGTCCCCACCTTCCTGATGTTCAGCCAGATGGGCCTGACGAACACGCCGTGGGCGGTGATCATCCCCTCGCTGATCTCCCCGTTCGGGCTGTACCTGATGTGGACGTTCGCCTCCGAGGCCATCCCCACCGAGCTGCTGGAATCGGCGCGCATGGACGGCGCCGGCGAGTTTCGCACGTTCTTCCAGATCTCCCTGCCGCTGCTGGGCCCGGGCATCGTCACGGTGCTGCTGTTCACCATGGTGGCCACCTGGAACAACTACTTCCTGCCGCTGATCATGCTCAAGGACCCGGACTGGTACCCGCTGACCCTGGGCCTGAACGCCTGGAACAACCAGGCGTCCACCGCCGGCGGCGAGGCGATCTTCAACCTCGTGATCACCGGCTCCCTCCTCACCATCATTCCGCTGATCGCGGCGTTCCTGCTGCTGCAGCGCTTCTGGCAGTCCGGCCTGAGCGCCGGCGCGGTCAAAGAGTAGAACCCCTCCCGAACACCCCCTTCCGAAAACGATGAAGTGAAAAGGAACCCCATGAAGAGCAGAATCTCCCCGGCCGTGCTCCGCGGCTCGGCCCTGGCCCTCGCGGCCGCCCTGACCCTCTCCGCCTGCGGTGGCGGCGGCGGCAACGACGCCGGTGGCGCAGCACCCGAAGAGGTCAGCGCGGACGACGTCCAGGCAGCCCTCGAGACCGGTGGCGACCTCACCGTCTGGGCCTGGGAGCCCACCCTCGAGAAGGTCGTGGAGGACTTCGAGGCGGAGTACCCGAACGTCAACATCGACCTCGTGAACGCCGGCACCGGCAACGACCAGTACACGGCGCTGCAGAACGCGATCGCCGCCGGCTCGGGCGTGCCCGACGTCGCGCAGGTCGAGTACTACGCACTCCCCCAGTTCGCCCTGGCCGAGTCCGTGAAGGACCTCACCGGCTACGGCGCCGGCGATCTCCAGGACACCTTCAGCCCCGGCCCGTGGAGCTCCGTCCAGGCCAACGAGGGCATCTACGGCCTGCCCATGGATTCCGGGCCCATGGCCCTCTTCTACAACACGGACGTGTTCGAGAAGTACGGCGTCGAGGTCCCCACCACGTGGGAGGAGTACGTCGAGGCCGCCCGCACGCTGCACGAGGCGGACCCCAACGTGTACATCGCCAATGACACGGGAGACGCCGGCTTCGCCACCAGCCTCATCTGGCAGGCCGGCGGCCAGCCCTACCAGGTGGACGGCACGGACGTCACCGTCAACTTCTCCGACGAGGGCTCCACCAAGTTCGCGGAGACCTGGCAGCAGCTCCTCGACGAGGACCTCCTGGCCCCCATCAGCTCCTGGAGCGACGAGTGGTACCAGGGCCTCGGCAACGGCACCATCGCCACCCTCTCCACCGGCGCCTGGATGCCCGGCAACTTCACCTCCGGCATCCCCCAGGCCGCAGGCCAGTGGCGAGCCGCGCCGCTCCCCCAGTGGGAAGAGGGCCAGACCGCGAGCGCGGAGAACGGCGGCTCCTCGCTGACCATCCCCGCGGCCAGTGAGCAGGGCGCCCTCGCGTACGCCTTCCTCGACTACGCCAACGTGGGCGACGGCGTCCAGACCCGGATCGACGGCGGCGCCTTCCCGGCGACGTCCGCGCAGCTCCAGTCCGAGGAGTTCCTCAACACCGAGTTCGAGTACTTCGGCGGCCAGAAGGCCAACGAGATCTTCGCCGAATCCGCGCAGAACGTCCCCGAGGGCTGGTCCTACCTGCCCTTCCAGGTCTACGCGAACAGCATCTTCAACGACACCGCCGGACAGGCGTACGTCTCGGACACACCGCTGTCCGAGGGCCTGAAGAACTGGCAGGACGCCAGCGTCAAGTACGGCAACGAGCAGGGCTTCACCGTCTCGGAGTAGTCCCCGCCCCATCGGACCCGGGCCGGGCGGGAGCTCGCGCGCACCCGCCCGGTCCGTTCCACCCCTGTTCCATCCCCGCTGGACCCACCGTCGTCGTCCCCCGCCCCTCCGTCAGGGGATGGGCACGACGACGGCGGGAGCACCACCCGCGCGCCACACGTCTCGAGAAACACCCAAGGAGCTTCACCGTGTCGACACCCACCACCCACCGCTGGCTGCGCTGGCCGTCCGAGCCTGCCCGCCCCCGCATGGCGTACGGCGCCGACTACAACCCGGAGCAGTGGCCGCGCGAGACATGGGATGAGGACGTCCGCCTCATGCGCGAGGCCGGCGTCAACGTGGTGTCGCTGGCGATCTTCTCCTGGGCCCGACTCCAGCCCGAGCGCGACGAATGGAACTTCGCCTGGCTGGACGAGGTCATCGACCTCCTGCACGCGAACGGGATCGCCGTCGACCTCGCCACCGCGACCGCCTCCCCGCCGCCGTGGCTCGCCACCGAGCACCCCGAGATCCTCCCGGTCACGGTCGACGGCAGCACCCTCTGGCCCGGCGCACGCCAGCACTGGCGCCCCACCAGCCCCGTGTTCCGCGAGCACGCCCTGAAGCTCGTCACGGCGATGGCCGAGCGCTACGGCGACCACCCCGCCGTCTGCGCGTGGCACGTCTCCAACGAGCTCGGCTGCCACAACATCTACGACTACTCCGACGACGCCGCCGGCGCCTTCCGCACCTGGCTCACCGACCGCTACGGCAGCATCGACGCCCTCAATGACGCCTGGGGCACCGACTTCTGGTCCCAGCGCTACACGCGGTTCGAGCAGGTCCTGCCCCCGCGCCAGGCCGCCTCGCACCCGAACCCCACGCAGCAGCTCGACTTCAAGCGCTTCTCCTCCGACGCCCTCAAGCAGTACCTGCGCGCCGAACGCGACATCCTGAACCGCATCACCCCCGACATCCCCGTCACCACCAACTTCATGGTCATGGGCGAGACCAAGGGCATGGACTACGCCGACTGGGCCGCCGAGGTGGACTTCGTCGCGAACGACCACTACTTCGTGCCCGGCCCCCAGGCCGTGGACGAGCTCTCCTTCTCCGCGAACCTCACCGGCAACTTCGCCGGCGGGAAGCCCTGGTTCCTCATGGAGCACTCCACCAGCGCGGTGAACTGGCAGCCCGTCAACACCCCGAAGAAGTCCGGTGCCCTCCGCCGCGATTCGCTCACCCACGTGGCCCACGGCGCGGACGCCGTCTGCTACTTCCAGTGGCGGCAGTCCAAGGCCGGCGCCGAGAAGTTCCACTCCGCGATGGTCCCCCACGCCGGCGAGGACAGCCCCATCTTCCGCGACGTCGTCGCCCTCGGCCGCGAACTCGGCGCACTGTCCGGCGTCGTCGGCTCCCGCCGCAGCCAGGCGCCCGCGGCCATCCTCTTCGACTGGGACTCCTGGTGGGCCTCCGAGCAGGACTCCCACCCCTCCGATCGCCTGCGCTACCGGCAGGAGGCCCTGGACTGGTACTCGGCGTTCCTCGCCCTCGGCATCCGCGCCGACGTCATCCCCGCCGCGACGGACCTCACCGGCTACGGGCTCGTCGTCGCCCCCGTCCTCCACGTGGTCCCGGCCGCCTTGAAGACGCGCCTCGAGGACTACGTGGCCGGCGGCGGGCACCTCGTCGCGAGCTACTTCAGCGGCATCACCGACGAGAACGACCACATCTGGCTCGGCGGCTACCCCGGAGCCCTCGCGGACCTGCTCGGCATCCGTATCGACGAGTTCGGCCCCCTGCTCGACGGCGAGTCCGTCGCCCTGGACAACGGCACCACCGCGACCCTGTGGGCGGACCGCGTACTCCCCCGCTTCGACGGCGTCCAGGTCCTCTCCCGCTACACGACCGGCGACCACGCGGGAGACGCCGCCGTGACGCGGCGCGCCTCCGGCCGGGGCAGCGCGGCGTACGTCGGCGCACGCCTCGGCGCCGAGGGCCTCGAAACCGTCCTCGCGGACCTCGCGGCCCGCGCCGGCGTGACCAGCGAGCTCCCCGCGGAACTCCGCGGCGCCGTCGAGCAGGTCATCCGCACCGGCGACGACGCCGACCACGTCTTCCTCATCAACCGCACCGACGCACCCGTGGACATCACGGGCGTCGACGGCGACACCCTCACCGGCGAGGAGTCCAAGCTGGCTCCCCGCTCCGTCGCCGTCCTCACGAGGAAGGCCCGCACCACCGTCTCGTAAGACCTGCACCACCCCTCGCTGGAAGGAACCACGTTCAATGACGAATCGATCCAGGCGCGCCGCCACACGAGCGGCCGCGACAGGGGTTGCCGCCGTCCTGGCGGCAGCCTCCCTCATGGGAGGTGCGGCGCAGGCCGCACCTCCGGCCCCACCCGCACCGCCCGCGGCACCCGAGGGCGCACTGACCCTCACCCCGGACCCCTCCTACCAGGGGGAGGAGTTCGAGGGCTGGGGGACCAGCCTCGTCTGGTTCGCCAACGCCACCGGCGACTACCCGGACGAGATCCGGAACCGCCTCGCCGACCTGGTCTTCGGGCCCGACGGCCTGAACCTGAACATCGCCCGCTACAACATCGGCGGTGGCAACGCCCCGGACGTGAAGGACTACCTGCGGCCCGGCGGCGCCGTCGAGGGCTGGTGGAACGCCCCCGAGGGCACCACGCGCGAGGACACCGCCTGGTGGTCCCCCGAGGACCCCGCGGACTGGAACCTCGAGGCGGACGCCACGCAGCGCTGGTGGATCGACCGCATCAAGCAGGACATCACCCACTGGGAGACGTTCAGCAACTCGCCGCCGTGGTTCCAGACCGTCAGCGGCTACACGTCCGGCGGGTTCAACTCCACCGCCGACCAGCTGAAGCCCGGGAGCATCTCCGACTTCAACGCCTACCTGGTGCGCGTCACCGAGGAGCTGGAGAAGGCCCACGGCATCGAGGTGGACACCCTCGACCCGTTCAACGAGCCGAACACCAACTACTGGAGCACGCAGCTCGACGCCACCGGCGAACCGACCGGCGGCCGCCAGGAGGGCGCCCACATGGGCCCGCAGCTGCAGCAGCAGGTCCTCCGCGACCTCGCCGCCCAGCTGCAGGACGCCGACACGGACGCCACCATCTCCGCGATGGACGAGACCAACCCCGGCACCTTCGCCACGAACTGGAACTCCTACCCCGAGGACGTCCGCGCCCTCGTGGACCAGCTGAACGTGCACACCTACGGCACCGGGCAGCGCACCACCGTCCGGGACATCGCGAAGGCCGAGGACAAGCCCCTGTGGATGAGCGAGGTCGAGGGCTCCTGGGGTGACGGCCAGAGCTTCACCAGCATGGAGCCGGGCCTCGGCATGGCCAAGCGCATCACCGACGACCTCCGCGAGCTGGAGCCCAGCGCCTGGGTGTTCTGGCAGCCCGTCGAGGACTACGACAACATGGCACCCGGCGGCGAGTCCGCCGCCGGCGCCAACTGGGGCAGCATCCAGATGCCCTTCGACTGCACCGACGTGGACACCCTCGAGACGTGCCCCATCTACACGAACACCAAGTTCAACACCGTGCGGAACTACACGCACTTCATCCAGCCCGGGGACCGCCTGGTGCAGGTGGACGACGAGGACACCACCGCCGCGATCACCGACTCCGGTGCCGCCGTCGTGCACATCAACGAGGACGCCGAGGACAAGCCCGTGGTCCTGGACTTCTCGAAGTTCGGTTCCGTCGCCAGGGGTGCCACGGTGACCCCCGTGGTCAGCGATGCGGACGGCGCCCTCGTCGAGGGTGAGCCGGTCGCGATCGAGGGCGGCAGCGCCCTCGTCACCGCACCGGCCGAGTCCGTCACCACCTTCGTGGTCGACGGCGTCTCGGGCATCGCCGGGGACGCGGCCACCCTCCAGGACGGCCACGTGTACCGGCTGCAGGGCGTGCAGAGCGGCAAGTCCATCGAGACCGCCGGCGGCACCGCCGTCATCAGCGCCACCGACCCCGCCGACGCGCAGCAGCTGTTCCGCTTCACCAGCCTCGGCGAGGACAACACGAACCGCGAGCGCTATGCGATCACCACGCTCGACGGCGCCGCGCAGCTCGCCGACGAGGGCGGCGCCGCCGTCGTCGCTCCCGCCGGTGGCAACCCCCGGGCCGAGTGGATCGCCTCCACGACCGGGGACGGCACCTACACGTTCGTCAACGCCGAGACCGACCTCCTGCTCGAGGTCGGTGGCGGATCGACGGCCGAGGGCGCGGCGGTCACGCTGTACCTCGCGAACTCGGGCGCGAACCAGCGCTGGACACTGGTCGACGAGACCGTGCTCGGCGTCGAACCGGCCACCGCCTTCACCGTCCCCGGCACCGCACCCGTGCTGCCGGAGACCGTGACGCCGGTGTACCGCGACGGCGCCCGCGGGGCCATCCCCGTCGAGTGGAAGATCCCGAACGGGAACCGCTGGAAGAAGGCCGGGACCGTCAAGGTCAAGGGCACCGCGACGGACGTCACCGGCGCGCAGTTCCCCGCCGAACTGACCGTCACGGTCGACACCCTCGTCTCCACGCAGCCGGCACGCGCCAAGGCCGTCGTCGGAGCCGTTCCCGTCCTGCCTCCGACCGTCACGGCCGTGGGCAGCCTCGGCGGCACCGTGGACCGCGACGTCACCTGGGACACCGCCGTCAGCTACCCCGCCCCCGGCGTGTACGAGCTCGCCGGCCGGGCGGACGACGGCGCGGGCGGCACGCTCCCGGCGACCGTCCGCATCCAGGTCACCGAAGGCACGCTCGACAACGTGGCCGACGACGGCGGCACCACCGCCACGGCCACGTTCACCGAGCCGGGCTACGGCACGGCCGGGCTGTTCAACGGCGATCTCCGCGACAAGGCCTGGTCCAACTGGAAGTCCAGCGCGAAGAACACCTCGGACACCCTGACGGTCACCCTGCCGTCGGCCCGGCCGCTGGGCGGCGTCGTGGTGAACTTCTTCCGCGACGGCACCACGGACAGCTACGCGCAGACCCTCCAGCTGCAGGTGCAGGGCGCCGACGGCGTCTGGACCTCGGCCGGCGCGCCGGTGGCCGTCCCCACGGGCGCTCCGGCTCCCGCGGTGACCCTGCCGCTCACCGGAGTGACGGCGCAGTCCGTGCGGGTGGTCATGACGGCCCGCCCGAACACGCACATGGTGGTCAGCGAGATCCAGGTGCTCGGGGCCGTTCCGGCGGTGTCCTCGGACGCCACGCTCTCCTCGATCAGCGTCGGCGCTACGCCGATCGTCGGCTTCGACCCGGCGGTCACCACCTACGCGGTGCCGGTCAAGGGCAAGCTGCCCGCCGTGTCCGCCGCAGCGGCTGATCCCTACGCCACGGTCTCCGTGACGCAGCCGAAGGGCAGTGACCGGACTGCCGTCATCACGGTGACGAGCGAGGACGGCACGGCGACGGGCACCTACCGGGTGACGCTGACCCGCTAGGCACCCTCCCTCCACCCGACCGACGGGGCGTCCGCACGAGCGGGCGCCCCGTCGTCGTCCCGAGGATCTCGCAGCAGTCTCAGGGTGCCGACGGGCCGAGGGACCCGCGGTGATCCTGACGCTGTCCGGGTGGTGGTGCTCCGCTGTGCTGACACGCGCGGCCCCCCGGGTCTGCCGCAGGAATTCGGTCCGGCATTATCCGATCAAGGGGAGACCGCCTGATTGCCTACCATTGACGGGACGAAAAGGACACGGTTCCCAATCGTTATCGAACGGGCCGCGATGTCCTCCCTGGGTATGACTCCGTGGACGATTCCAGGCAATAGCATCCTCACTATTGCCCTATGGAGGAAGAGGACCCGTGCGACTGTCATCCCGCGTCATCACTGCCCTGACCACGACGATGTGTGCTTCGGCCCTGCTCGCGGGTTGCGCGTCGCCGGAGGAAGCTCCCGCCGCCGAAAAGGAATCCCCGCTGTCCGCTTTCTTCGCCTCCGCCTATGGCGGGGACCTGAGCCAGGAGGAGCAGGAGAAGAAATTCGCGGAGGACGAGCGAGAGCGTGAGGAACTCGTGGCGCAATGCATGTCGGAGGAAGGATTCGAATATTCACCGAATGTGCAGTCCGCCTCGATGTCCATGCCGGTGAGCGGTGATGAATGGGATCCGGATTCCCGCGAATGGGTGGCTCAGTACGGGTACGGGATGATCAACTACCCCGGGCGCGACGACATGGAGTCCGGCGGGGAGGGCGAATACGTCGACGCCAATGCCGACTACGTCGCGAGCCTCTCGGAGTCGGAGCAGCAGGCGTTCAACGAGGCCCTGCACGGGCCGATGCCGGATCCGGAGGACATGCCCGCCGAGGGTGAGCCGATGGAGTGGGACTGGACCACGGCCGGCTGCTACGGGTGGGCGGAGAACGAGCGGGGTACCGCAGTGGACCCGATGTCCACGGACGAGCACAAGCCCCTCATGGACGCGATGAACACGTTCTACGAGACGATGATGACTTCGCCCGAACTCACCGAGATCGACGCGGCGTGGTCCTCCTGCATGGCGGACGCGGGCCACCCCGGGTTCTCCGCGCAGATGGACGCCCAGACCAGCATCAACGAGGACATGAACAAGCTCTACGAGAGCACCGGTGAGATCGGCACGACGGATGACACGGCGATGACGGGTGGGATGGGCATGCCGAACCAGGCGGAGATGGACGCCCTCGGCGAGAAGGAGATCGAGCTCGCCCTCGCGGACCTCGACTGCCGGGAGGAGACCGACTACCGGCAGAAGCAGCAGGAAGTGCAGTTCGCCCAGGAGCAGCAGTTCGTGGACGACCACAAGACCGAACTCGAGGCCTTCCGCGCCGATCTCGAGCAGGGAAGCTGAGTGGCACGGTTCCGGCGAGCCCGAACCGCGGAAGCCACGGCGGAGACCCGGAGCCTCGACGAAATCCTGACTCCTGCCCCTGACGGGGAGGACGGCCCGCGCGGCGCATCCGGGGCCGGCCTAATCGCCGTCTTCCGCCGCAACCGCACCCTCTGGATCGTGGCCGTCGCCGCCGTCCTCAGCCTGGTCGCCGGGCTGCTGCTCGGCCGGTTCCTCGTCTCCCCCGCCGACGCCGCGTCGACGGCGGAGCCGCCGGCACCCGGCCTCGTGACCGTCCCCGTCGAGTTCGGGCGCCTCAGCAACGACGTGACCATCCGGGGCGAGGTGGCGTACGCCGATCCGGTGGAGGTCCGCGTCGACACGTCGTCCATCTCGGGTGCGGCGGTCGTCACGGGTCAGGTACCGGAGGAGGGGGCGGAACTGAAGGCGCTCTCGATCGCCCTCGAGGTGGCCGGACGTCCGGTGATCGTCCTGCCCGGTGAGCTCCCGGCGTACCGGACCCTGCAGATCGGGGTGTCCGGTCCCGACGTCGTGCAGTTCAAGACCGCGCTCCGGACGATCGGCATCGACGCCGGCGATCCTGCGGACCCGGTCTTCGGCGTCGAGGCGGCCAACGCCGTCGCGACCCTCTACACGGACGCCGGCTACAGCGCCCCCGCCTCGGAGGAGGGCAGCGAGGAGAGCCTCCGGGCCGCCCAGGAGGCCGTCCGTTCCGCGGAGCAGGGTCTCGTCACGGCCCAGAACGACCTCGCGGCCACGCCGGTCGGGGCCACTGCCGTCGAGATCCTCGAAGCCGACAACGCCGTGGCGCCCCTCGTCGACTTCCTGTCGGAGGCGGCCCTCAACCGCGATCGCGTGCACGTCGAGGTGGAGTGGCTAACTGCGACGGCAGCAGGTCGGGTCCGACCGCACCGACGCACCGCAGCGGGCCGCCGTCGACGCAGCGACCGCGCAGCTGATCGCGGCGCAGGAGGAATTGGCGCGCGCCGACGTGGCCGCCCTGCCCGCGCTGCCCGCGGGCGAGGTGCTCTACCTCACCGAACTGCCGCGCCGCGTCGATGCCGTGGCCGCACAGCGCGGCAGCGTCCTCGACGGCCCGGCGATGACCGTCTCGGGTGCGACCGTCGGCCTGTCCGGGTCCGCCGCCGAGGGCGACGCCCGGCTCCTGAAGGTCGAGGACACGGCGTCCTTCGAGCTGCCGGACGGCACGCCCCATCCGGCCACCATCACGGCGGTGACGCCGGGCGAGGGCGATTCCCAGCGGTGGACCATCGAGCTGACGCCCGATCCGCTCAGCCCGGAACAGATCAGGGAATTGCAGGGCTCGAACGTCCGGGTCTCCATCGCGGTCGGCGCCACCGACGGCGAGGTCCTCTCGGTCCCGTACGCCGCGCTGACGGCCGGCCCCGGCGGCGAGACGCGGGTGGAGGTCACCGAGGGCGACCCGCGGGCGGGTGAGGAGACGACGACGCGCCTGGTGGTGGTCCGCAGCGGACTGGCGACGCCGGGCGCCGTGGAGGTCACGCCCCTCGAGGGCGAACTGGAGCAGGGCGATCTCGTGGTGGTGGGGCGATGAGCACGCCGCTCGTCGAGCTGCGGGACGTCACCCGGTCCTTTCCGGGCCCGCCGGAGGTGCAGGCCCTGAAGGGCATCAACCTGACCGTGCACGACGGCGACTACGTCTCGATCGTCGGTCCCAGCGGGTCCGGCAAGTCCACCATGCTGAACATCCTGGGCCTGCTCGACCGGCCCAGCGTCGGCGAGTACCGGCTGGCCGGCCACCTCACGGGCGCCCTCGACGAGGACACGCGCGCCGCTGTCCGGGCCCAGCGCATCGGGTTCGTGTTCCAGGCCTTCCACCTCATGCCACGGCGCTCGGTGCTGGAGAACGTCATGATGCCCATGCTGTACAGCGGGACCCCGCGGGACGAACGGGAGGACCGGGCGAGGCAGGCCCTCGAACGCGTGGGGCTCGGGCACCGCCTCGCGTTCCTGCCCGGCACGCTCTCCGGCGGTGAACGCCAGCGCGTGGCCGTGGCCCGCGCCGTCGTCACCAGGCCCAGCCTGCTCCTCGCGGACGAGCCCACCGGAAACCTCGACGGGGGGACGTCCACCGACGTCATGGAACTCTTCGAGGAGCTCGTCTCCGACGGCCTGGCGCTCGTCATCATCACCCACGACGCCGCGGTGGCCCGCCGCGCACCCCGCAGTGTCGGCATCGCCGACGGACGGGTGACGAGCGCCCCGTGACACGACACCTCGCCCCCGACCTCCCGCCCGCCGCGCCGGACGACGCCACAGATGACACGACAGATGGCACGACCGATGACACGACGGATGACATGACCGATGGCACGACCGACGAGTCCACCGACGGCCTGCCGGACCTGCTCCATCCCGTGCCCGCCGCGGACCGATTCGGCGTCACCGATCTCCTCATCGAAGCGACGTCGGATCTCGGGACCCGCCCCGGCCGCCTCCTGATGACCCTCGCGGGGACCGTCCTCGGCATCGGCGCCCTCGTCGCCACGATCGGCTTCGCCCAGACGACGGCGGGGCAGCTCAGCAAGCAGTTCGACGCCTTCGCCGCCACGCAGATCGTCGCCTCACCCGCCCAGGCGCAGACCGCCGACGGCGAGAGCGTGGACACCAGCTCGCTGCCCTGGGACGCGGTGCAGCGCATGGAGCGCCTCGCCGGGATCGAGCAGGCCGCGCTCATCAGCGAGGTGAGCCTGCCCGAGGGCACCGTCACGGCGGTTCCCGTCAACGATCCCTCGGCCCCCGGGACAGTGCCACCGCGGATCTTCGCGGCGTCCGCAGGCCTCGTCGACGCGCTGGAGGGCACCGTCCGCTACGGCCGCCTGTTCGACGACGGCCACGACCAGCGCCAGGACCGGGTGGCAGTCCTCGGCGAGCGGCTCGCCGGACGCCTCGGCATCACCCGCGTGGACTCCCAACCCTCCATCTTCGTCAACGGCATCCCCTACGCGGTGGTCGGCGTCTTCGGCGACGTGCAGCAACGCGCCGAACTCCTCGACAGCGTGGTCATCCCGACCGGCGCGGCCCGGAAGGACTTCGGCCTGACCGCCCCCGGCGAGGTGCAGGCCAGGATCGTCATCGGCGCAGGCCCGCAGGTCGCGGAGCAGGCGGCCCTCGCCCTCTCCCCCGATGCTCCCGAGGCCGTCACCGTCGCAGCGCCGCAGGGACGCTCGGATCTCGCCAAGTCCGTCCAGGCGGACGTGAACCTCATCTTCGTCGTCCTGTCCGTCGTCGTGCTGCTCGCCGGCGGAGTGGGGATCGCGAACGTCACCATGCTCTCGGTGATGGAACGTACGGGCGAGATCGGCCTGCGACGTGCCATCGGGGCGACGCGGCGGCAGATCGCCGCGCAGTTCGTCACGGAGTCCGTGATCATCGGTCTGCTCGGCGGGCTGCTCGGTGCCACCACAGGGGTGTTCGCCGTGATCGCCATCTCGGCGGCCCAGCAGTGGACGCCCGTGACGCATCCGCTGGTCGCCGTCGGCGGTGCCCTCCTCGGCGCGATCGTCGGTCTCGCGGCAGGGAGCCTGCCCGCCCGGAAGGCGACGCGCATCGAGCCCGTCGTGGCCCTCCGCGGCACGTGAGGCCGCGCTCCCTTCGCCGGACGGCCTCCGCCGCCTAGGGTGGCCGTATGGACCTGACCGGACAGTTCGAGGCGGAGCGGCCGCGCCTCGTGCGGATCGCCGCCGGCGTGCTCGACGACCGCGCGGAGGGCGAGGACATGGTGCAGCAGGCCTGGCTCCGCCTGCACGGCACCACGGCCGTCATCGGGAACCTGCCGGCCTGGCTCACGGTCGTCACCACGCGCCTGTGCCTCGACCGGCTCCGCGCCCGGGTCCCCGAACCGGTCGAGCCCGGGGTCGACGTCGGGCCCTCCTCCCCCGATCCCGCGGACGGCGTGGTCCGGGCGGCGGCGGTCGGGGTCGCGCTGCGGATCGTCCTCGACCGGCTCACGCCGACCGAGCGGGTCGCCTTCGTCCTGCACGACACCTTCGGCGTGGAGTTCCGCACCGTGGCGGCCGTCCTCGATGTGTCCGCCGATGCCGCACGGAAACTCGCGTCACGCGCCCGCTCGAAGGTCGCGGTGGCCGTACCGGCGGAAGCGCCCGCCGACTGGGAGGTGGTCGATGCCTTCCTCGAGGCCTCCCGCGGCGGCAGCTTCGCACGCCTGCTGCACCTGCTGGCGCCCGACGCCGTCGTCCGCGCCGATACCGCCGCGATCGCGGCGGGGACTCCGGAGCTGCTCTCCGGACGCGAGGCCGTCGCCTCGATGTTCGACGGCGCCGCGAAAGCCGCCCTGCCCGTCGTCGTCGACGGCCGTCCCGGCGCCGCCTGGTACCACCGGGGCGAGGCCCGCGTGCTCTTCGACTTCACCGTGGCCGACGGCCTGGTGCACGCCATCACCTTCCGGGCGGAGCCGCAGGTCCTCGCCTCCCTCGTGCGTCGGACGGGTGCGGAGAAGAAATGACGCGGCCGGTGTCACATCCGGCTGCTCGCCGTCGTCGTACAGGTAGGGCGCCGCTCCGGGTCGCCCGCATCCACAGGAGGAACACGCCATGAAGACCATGACCTGCAAGCAGCTCGGCGGCCCCTGCGATCTCGCCCTCACGGGTGACTCCGCGGACATCATCATCCAGGCCCAGGACCAGCACCTGAAGGACGCCGTCACCGCCGGTGACACCGCGCACCAGCCGGCGCGCGCCGCCATGAAGGGCCGCTGGAAGAACCCGATCAAGGGGCTTGGCTGGTACAACGGCACCAAGAAGACGTTCGCGGCGCTCCCGGAGGACTGAAGGGGGCGCCTTCGGGGTCCGCGCCTTCGGGGTCCGCACCTTCGGGGGCCGCACCTTCGAGGGTCAGGTACCCGAGAGCACGATCAGCACGGCGAGGCCGTTGTTCACGGCGTGCAGGAGGATCGGCGCCCAGAGGTTCCCGTGGAACCGTCGCAGAAGGGCCAGCGCGACGCCGAGCGCGAAGAGATAGGCGAACCCGACCACCACGAGGTGCACGGCGGCGAAGAGGGCGGCGGACAGCAGTACGGCGAGCGCGGGGCGGAAGCGGCGGCCGAACCCGTCGAGGAACGCGCCGCGGAAGAGGACCTCCTCCCAGAGCGGCGTGAGGACCGCGACGACGAGCACCACGAACAGGACGACCGGGACGGGGAGTCCGGCCAGGTCCGCCAGCGGATCGTTGGTCGTGGGGGCTGCGCCGATGTCGAACCCCGTCAGACCGAGGACGGCGAGGAACACGCCCTGCAGCACGAGGGCGCCCGAGATGGCCGCGGGGATCTGCCAGAGGAGGTGGGCCATCCGTGGGCCCGGGCGGCGGAAGCCCAGCTGGGCCGCCGTGAGGTGGTTGCGGCGGACGAGATGGACGGACAGCGCTGCGAGCGCCGCCGCGGTGACGGTTCCCAGCAGCACGGGCACGAGGAGTTCCAGCGTGAAGTCGACGAGGCCTGTCAGCCCGAGGACCAGGATGACCCCGCACGCCGCCGCCACGTACAGCACCACGAACATCAGGGCCCAGCCCGCCTGCCGCAGTGTCACCACCGGTCCGGCGGCATCGGCGCCATACCCGCGATGGGTCTGGCGGACCTGGGCTGCCGGGCCGACGCCGCCCGGGAACGGGCTCACGGCGTGCTGCCCTCGGTCGCCCCACGGGACGCATCGCCGTCGGGCACCTCGGCGGTACATCCCCTCGCCACCGCGCCGGCCCCCGCGGCGAGGAGGACCCAGCCGGCGGCGATCACCGTGCGGTATGCCGGGGACGTGCCCAGCCAGTCGAGCAGCAGCGACCGCCCGCCGAAGACCAGTGCCGCCGCCACGAAGCATCCTCCCGCGACGACGAACCAGACGTACTTCTTCCCGGACATCATGGACCCCCCAGCATGGTGAGCTCCCAGCCTACGGGGCGCGGCGGGATCGACCGACACCGACGGAGCCGCGGGCTGCCGCCGTCGTGATGATTCCGCCGGTGCCGCCGATCAGGGTGGTTCTGGCAACCCCCACCACAGAAAAGCAAGGGTGGTTGTGAGGTCGACTTCTCGGGACGAGTGTGGGAATCGAGTGGCATTCTGCCGCTCCCTGAGGAGGTCCCATGTTCTTCCACGTCCAGCAGCTCATCAACGAGATCATCCCCGACGAGCCGGATCCCGCCGCAGCCAACGCCCTGCAGGAGGGCCTCGGCGGACAGTTCGGCGAGATGCGCACCATGATGCAGTACCTGTTCCAGAGCATGAACTTCCGCGGCGCGGCCGCCAAGCCCTACCGTGACCTGATCCAGGGCATCGGCACGGAGGAGATCAGCCATGTCGAACTGATCGGCACGACCATCTCCCGGCTCCTCGACGGCTCACCCCGCTACCAGGGCACGCTCGACGACCCGCTGGACACCCCCGGCGCCGGTGGCGCGATCCCGCTGAACCTCGCCCTGTCCCAGGGCAACATCCACCACTACCTCGTGGGAGCTCAGGGTGCCATGCCGGTGGACTCGGCCGGTAATCCCTGGAGCGGAAGCTACGTCTACAACTCGGGCAACCTGCCGCTGGACCTCCTGTACAACCTGATGCTCGAGGCGACCGGCCGGCTCCAGAAGTGCCGGATGTACGAGATGACGGACAACAAGACCGCCCGCTCCACCATCGCCTACCTGATCGTCCGCGACCAGGCACACGAGAACGGCTACGCCAAGGCCCTCGAGACGCTCGGCGTGAAGTGGCAAGCGCTGCTGCCCATCCCCAAGACCAACGCCGAGCAGTTCCCGGAGGTCAAGAAGCTCCTCGACCTCGGGCTGCAGAGCAAGCAGTACACCTTCGACCTCAAGGGGCAGTCGGAGGCCGGGAAGATCTACCAGGGGCTGTCCCCGTCGAACGACGGCACCCAGCTGGACGCCAGCGAGCAGGCCCCGCAGGGTGTGCCGTCGGAGATCGCGCCCGAGCGCCTGGAGGAGTTCGCCCCCGGGCTGGACCCCGCGCTGCTCGAGCTCATCCAGGCGACGGCGGACCTGGAGATGGCGGACATCGATGCGATGTTCGGACCGGTCGAGAAGTAGTCCTGCCCGAACGACGGAAGGGGCGCCCGCTGCTGCGGGCGCCCCTTCTGCGTCTACCCCGTCCAGCCGTGCCGCTACGTCGGCCCGGCCGGAGCGGGTCAGCTGTTCTCGGTGCGCACCGGGCTGTCGGTCTCCTCGAGGGGTGAGCCCTCCTCGGCCTCGTCGGCCAGTTCCTTATGTCCCTCCAGGGACTCGGACAGCTGCTGGTCGGCGCTCGGATCGTGCTGGGGCTTCTCGTCGTGAGTACTCATGGGACGTCCTTCCGGTGGGATGGTGCCTGGTCGGTCCGACGCGGCAGCGGTGCTCGTCCGACGTCGTCCCGTCAGCCTACGCCTATCATCAGCAGGCTTGGTATCCCCCGCAGGCGGCGCGACGGCGGCGCCCCCGCCCCGCATCCGGCGGGTCAGCGCTCCGTGGTCGTGTGGTGCCGGCCGAGCGGGAGCATGAGCGGCTTGTTCGACATAGGATCCACGACCACGCGGCTGTCCAGCCCGAACACCGCCCGGATGGTGTCCTCGGTCAGCACCTCGGCCGGGGTGCCGAGCGCATGGACCCGTCCGTCGGTGAGGGCGATGAGGTGGTCCGCGTAGCGCGCGGCGAGATTCAGGTCGTGGAGCACGATCACGATGGTGGTCCCGCGGGACCGGTTGAGGTCCGTGAGGAGATCGAGCACCTCGAGTTGGTGGCTGACGTCGAGGAACGTGGTGGGTTCGTCCAGCAGCAGGATGTCCGTCTGCTGCGCCAGGGCCATCGCGATCCACACGCGCTGCCGCTGCCCGCCGGAGAGCTCGTCCACCGGCCGGTCCGCGAGCGCAGCCGTCTCGGTGGCGGTGAGGGCGTCCGCCACGGCCTGGTCGTCGGCCGGCGTCCACCGGGAGAACAGGCCCTGGTGCGGATGCCGCCCGCGGCCCACGAGGTCCGCGACCGTGATGCCCTCGGGTGCGGTGGGCGATTGCGGCAGGAGCCCCAGTGTCCGTGCCAGCTCCTTGGCCGGTGTCTGGTGCACCGCCCGCCCATCGAGGACCACCTGCCCGCCGCGGGGTGCGAGGAGCCGGGACATGGCGCGGAGCAGGGTGGACTTCCCGCAGGCGTTGGCCCCGACGATCACCGAGATGCCACCCATGGGCACCTGCAGATCGAGGCCCTCCACGACGGTCCGGTCCCCGTATCCGACCGTCAGGTCCAGGGCGTTCAGCGTATGGGCAGTGGTCACAGCGAGCCTCCCGAGCGGTTGGTCCGCACGATCAGATAGACGAGGTAGGGCGCGCCCAGCACACCGGTGATGACGCCGACCGGGTAGCGGACGTCGAAGGCGTACTGGCCGAGGAAGTCGGCCGTCACCACCAGCAGGCTGCCCACCAGGGCGGAGGGGATGAGCAGCGACGCGCCGGGGCCGACGATCCGCGCGGCGATGGGCCCCGAGAGGAAGGCGACGAACGCGATCGGCCCGGCAGCCGCCGTCGCGAACGCGATGAGGCCGACGGCGGCGATGATCACGATGATGCGCGTGCGCTCGACGCGGACCCCGAGGGCCGCCGCGGCGTCGTCGCCCAGCTGGGACGTGGACAGGTTCCGGGACTGGGTCAGGAGGACGGGCGCGAGCACCGCGAGGGCGATGGCCACGGGCACCACCTCGGACCAGCGGGCCCCGTTCAGGCTGCCGGTCAGCCAGCGCGAGGCCTCCTGCAGGTCCCACTGCGCGGCCTTGCTCAGGACGTACGCCGTGAGGCTGTCCAGCATGGCGGCGATCCCGATGCCGATCAGGATCAGGCGCGTCCCGACGACGCCGCCCTTGAAGGACAGCCCGTAGACCAGGAGGGCGATCCCGAGACCGGCGATGATCGCGAAGATCGAGACCTGCGTGGCGCCGAGTCCGAGCGTGATGATGGCGAAGGCCGCCGCGGCGCTCGCACCCGCGCTGATCCCGATGATGTCCGGGCTCGCGAGCGGGTTCCGCAGCATGGTCTGGAACGTCACGCCGCCGATCCCGAAGCAGAGGCCCGCGATGACCGCGAGGGTGGCGCGCGGGAGCCGGAGGCGCCCCACGGTGAAGCTCGCGCCGTCGATGTCCTGCCCCAGGACCACCCCGAGGACCTCGCGGGGGGAGTAGGTGGTCTGCCCGACACACAGGGAGACGATGAAGGCGACGACGATCAGGGCGGCGAGGACACCGACCACGAGGCGTCGCCGAGCCGTGCGGCGCCGTCGCCCCTGCGCGATCTCACCGGCGGTGATGCCGACGCGCGGTGGTGCCTGCAGCGCTGTCACAGTTCACGCACCTTCTGCCGTCGGACGATGTAGATGAAGAAGGGGGCACCCACGAGCGCGGTGATGATGCCGACGTCGATCTCCTCGGGGCGCGCCACGATCCGCCCGAGGACGTCGGTGGACGTGAGGAGGATGGCCCCGAGGACGGCGGAGAGGGGCAGCAGCCAGCGGTGGTCCACGCCGATCAGCAGGCGGCAGGCGTGCGGGACCACGAGGCCCACGAAGCCGATGGGCCCGGTCACGGCGGTCACCGCCCCACACAGGAGGACGGCGCCGAAGGCGGCGAGCCCCCGCGCCACGGCCACGCGTTCGCCGAGCCCGGCCGCCAGCTCGTCGCCGAGGGCCAGGGAGTTGAGCGAGCGGGCGGAGAGGAGGCTGAGGAGGAGGCCGACGGCGAGGAACGGGAGCACCTGGGAGATGCTCGAGAAGGTGCCTCCGCCCACACCACCGATCAGCCAGGACCGCACGCTACCCGAGATGTCACCGCGCGGGAGCACGACGGCGCTGATGAGCGAGGTCAGCGCGGCAGAGGTGGCGGCACCGGCCAGCGCGAGCTTCAGGGGCGTCGCTCCGCCGCGACCGAGCGAGCCCACCACGTAGACGAACACGGCGGTGACGGAGGCGCCGGCGATGGCCACCCAGATGTAGCCCGTCGCCGAGCTCAGGCCGACGGTCGCGATCGCGGTGACGACGGCGAGGGAGGCTCCGGTGTTGACCCCGAGGATCCCGGGGTCGGCGAGCGGGTTGCGGGTGACGCCCTGCATGACCGCCCCGGAGAGGCCGAGTGCCGCACCGGCGAGCACCGCGAGCAGGGTCCGCGGGATCCGCTTGGCCACCGCCGCCTCGTTGAAGCCGTCCGTCGATCCGCCCAGGGCCGCGATCACGTCGGCGAGCGACACGTCGCGTGAGCCGATGCCCACGGACGCGAAGGCCACCGCCCCCAGCACGGCGAGGGCGATGACGAGCCAGAACGGCCGGAGCCGTCGCAGTCCCCGCGCGGTGGCGGGCGCTGCGACGGCCGGCGGGGCGGACGGGGGCACTAGGCGTTGTCTGCGGCGTCCGAGAGGAGCGTGAGGTAGTCCTCGAGCACCCACGAGATGGACAGCGGCGTGGGGTTGGCCGCGGTGCCCACGGGCGTGGTGCCGGGAAGGTTCACGACAGCTTTGTTGGCGACCGCGGGGATCTGCGAGAGCAGCGGATCGGCCTCGAGCGTGGAGACCAGTTCGTCGTCGCCGTACGTGACGATGATGTCGACGTCGTCCAGCACGTCGGCCTGCTCGGTGCTGATGGTCCCGGAGAAGAGGTCGGTCTCCGCGGATGCGGTGGCGACGCTCGCCGGTGTGGCGAGGCCGAGGTCCTCGAAGAACATGGCCCGGGTGTCGTGCGTGGTGTAGTAGCTGACCTCGCTGAGGTCCGTGGGGTCCACGTGCGTCATGAACATGGTCTTCTTGCCGGCGATGCCGGGGAATTCCGCGGTGGCGTCGCTGATCTGCTGGTCGAGGTCCGCGATCAGCTCCTTGCCCTCCTCGGCCATGCCCATGCCGGCGCTGTTGAGCTCGATCATCTCGCGCCACGGGGTGCCCCAGGCGGTCTCGGGGAAGGCGACGACGGGGGCGATCTCGCTGAGGGTGTCGTAGTCCTCCTGCGTAAGGCCCGAGTACGCCGCGAGGATGACGTCCGGCGCGGTATCCGCGACGGCCTCGAAGTCGATGCCGTCGGTCTCGTCGAACAGCACGGGCGTCTCGCCGCCCAGCTCATCGAGCTTCTCGGTCACCCAGGGGAGGACGCCGTCGCCGTCGTCGTCACCGAAGGTGGCGGCCGCCATGCCGACGGGGACGACGCCGAGCGCGAGGGGCACCTCCTGGTTGGCCCAGGCCACGGTCGCCACGCGCTCCGGCTTCTCCTCGATGGTGGTGGTCCCGAAGCCGTGCTCGATGGTGATGGGCTCGAAGCCGGCGCTGGAGGGTGCCTCGGCGGCGGACTCGGCGGCCGGCGTGGAGCAGGCAGCGAGCGCGACGGTCATGGCTGCGGCGGCAGCGAGGGCGAGGAGTTTCGGGGCGCGGAGCATGGGGGCCTTCCAGGGGTGACGACAATGACGGGTACCGGCGTGCTACCGGTCGGATCGACCCTCGGAGCATCAGGTAAGGATTACCTTAGCAGGGATTAGCGCACGCGAGTGTGACGTTATTCCGACGCCGCATTCGGCCGTACCGCCCGGCCCGCCGACAGCCATGCGGACACTCCCTGACCGCGAGGACGTGCGCCCGGTGCAGTCGGGGAGCACAATCCGGGCATGACTCTGCGCTGGTACTCCACCGTCATCGAATCCACCGATCACCGTGCGCTGGCGCGCTGGTGGGCCGAGGCACTCGGGTGGGAGGTCATGTTCGACACCGACGAGGAAGCTGTCCTCGTACCGCCCTGGGCTCGCGATCTCGGCTCGAAGCTGGCCTTCGAGCAGGTGCCGCCCGGACTCGTGTTCGTGCCCGTGGAGCACGCCAAGGAGGGGAAGAACCGCCTGCACCTCGATTTCGCGCCACACACGAGCCAGGATCGGGACGCCGAGATCGAGCGCCTCGTGCGCCTCGGGGCGACGCGCACCGACGTGGGCCAGGGCCCGGACGTCAGCTGGGAAGTCCTCGCCGACCCGGACGGCAACGAGTTCTGTGTGCTGTCCTCGCGGGAGTACTGATCCCCGGCCCGAGTCCGATCCGGCGGGAGGCGCGACCCGCCGGACATGACGAAGGACCGCCGGACGGCAGCTCCGACGGTCCTTCATCGCATCCTTCGGGTGGAGCCGCTCGGCCCCGCCCGTCCTCCGTCAGAGTTCGATGCGCTCCGTCTCGATGACTTCCTTACGGACCTGGCCGCCCACCGTCTCGTCGTGGGTGTGCGCCTCACGGCTGACACGCACCCGCTCGATGGGCACCACGTCCATCTCGACGCGGGGCTTCTCCTCGTACAGGACCAGTTCGACGACGTCCCCGCTGAAGGCCGTCTCCACCGCCGAGTACAGGCGCTCGCGCTCGGCCTTGCTGAAGGTGCCCGAGCCGTCGTCGTAGAGGGGCTTGCCGTCGCTGACCGGGACGCGCTCGACGACGAGCTCCTCGCGCCGGATCTGGACGGTCATGGTGACGTCCTCGGTGACCACGCGCTTGACCAGGCGCACCCGTTCCGTCTCCCGGAGTTCGGTGCCGACCCTCAGCTGCTCCTCGGAGCGCGTCATGGCCAGATCGCCGTCGTCGTCCGTCCCACCCGGGCCGGCACCGCGTCGCAGTCCCTGGTCGCGGCGCGGCTGCTCGGCACGCCCCGCGAAGGCGTCGGAGCGTGAGGACCGGTTGCCGCCGGTGGCGGGAGTCTCGTCGAGCGTCTCGTCCTTCGGCGCCATCAGGCCGTAGTAGCGCAGCAGGTGCTGCTCCTCCTCCGGGCTGAGGTGCCCGTCCTGGGACATCTTCGGTGACGAATGGACGGTGCCGTGCGGGTACGGCAGGCGGACGTCGTTCCCGTCGAGGACCGCATCGCGCAGCGGTGCGAAGGACTCCGGCTCGCCCGACGCGTGGGTGGTGATCGTGACCCAGCTGGGTTCGCCGGTGGCATCGTCGACGTAGAGGTGCCCCATCGGCCCGAGGACCGCCCCGTCCTCGCTCAGCACGTTGCCGCCGGCGTTCATCGAGTCCTTCATCTGGTCGAGCGTGATCATGGTGGCCCTTTCGACGTGGATCGTTCCTCCTCACCGTAGGGGCCGATCGACCTGATAGCAAGCATGCTTAGTACCGAACGTGGTTGCCGTCGGCACCGAAGCTCGGCGATCCGCTGATCCAGCCCTCCTCGCCTCCGCACGCGGCGCATCCACCACTCCGCCGCGCACCGGACGGAGCGCTACGGACGGGTGGTCATCCTGGCGCTCGGTGCATCGCTCGTCGCGATCGCTGTCGGTGCGGCCCAGGAACCGGTCAGCGTCCCGATCCTCCTCGGCGCGGTCGTCGGCGTCGCACTCTCGGTGTGTTTGTGGTGGCTGCACTTCGACGACACGTCCATCGCCGTCGAACACCGCGTGCGGCTTTCTGGCACCGGGTCGGTGACGGCGCGATCAGCCGGTGCGATCAGCCGGTGAAGGCCCTGATGACCAGGAAGACCACGGGCAGGTAGAGGACGCCCGCCACGGTCTGCAGGGTGATGATCGAGGCCATGAGCCGGGAATCACCGCCGAGCGCCCTCGCCATGACGTAGGCCGAGGACGCGGTGGGCAGGGAGAGGAAGAGGATCACCGTTGCCGCCGGTTCGCCGGTGAGGCCCACCAGCAGGCAACCCGCGAGACCGAGTCCGGGCATCACCACGAACTTGACGGCGGTCGCGAGGCCCACGGCGCCGAGGTTGCGTCCCATGCTGCGCAGTTCCAGGGCAGCCCCGACGCACAGCAGGCCGAGCGGCAGGGACGCGGCACCGAGCGTCCGCGCCAGGCCCTCGACGCCCGGGGGCAGCCCGATCCCCGTGACATTCAGGCCGATGCCGATCACGCAGCCGAGGATCAGCGGGTTCGTGGCGATGCTGCGAACCGTCCCGCCGACCGTGAGCCGCTCCGCCCCGTACCGCGCGAAGCCGAGCGTGCAGACGACGTTGACGAGCGGCACGAGGATGGTGTTCGCGATCGCGGCGAGCGCCACGCCGTCGGGCCCGAACAGGGCGAGGGCGATGGAGAGGCCGAGGTAGTTGTTGAAGCGGATGCTCCCCTGCAGCACGGAGGTGAACGCGGGCCCGTCCAGGTCCAGCCACCGCTGCGCCACGACGAGTCCCAGGGCTGTCAGGACCACCGGGCCGGCGAGTACCGGTGCCATGAGGGCGATCGGCAACCCGCCGAGGTCCGCGGTCGCCGTGCCGTTGATGAACAGAGCGGGAAGCAGGACGAAATAGCACAGCCGCTCCGCGGGGGGCCAGAACGACGGCGCGAGGAACGCCCGTGCACGGATGCCGTAGCCGAGCGCGATCAGCCCGATCACCGGGCCGAGCGCCACGATGGTCTGCAGGATCACCGGGCGGCACCCCTGCCGGGGGTCAGGATCGGCGCGATCACCAGCCCCGGGCCTGCAGCCACTCGCTCGCCAGCCGGCTCCACTGGCCGGCGGCACCCTGCCCGTTCGCGAGGCCCAGACCGTGCTCACCCTCCTCGAAGACATGCAGGGCGTGCGGGACCCGGTGTGCGGCGAGCGCCTGCGCGAGCCGGTATGCGTGCTCGACCGGGACGGCCTCATCCGCCGCCGTGTGCCAGATGAAGAACGGCGGCGCCTCGGCGGTGACGAGACGGTCCAGGGAGGTCGAGGCGCGGAGCGCGTTCCCGGCGTCGGGCCCGAGGAGTTCGTCCTGCGAACCGCGATGTGTCGCAAGTTCCATGGACACGACCGGGTAGCCGAGCACCGCGGCGTCCACGCGCTCGGCCGGCTCGCCGGAGGGGGCCAAGGCTGCCTGCCCAGCAAGGTGTCCGCCGGCGGAGAAGCCCAGGAGGGCCACCCGGGCAGCGCCGGCCGCACGGACGCGCCGGACCTCGGAGCGGACGGCGTCGAGCGGTCCTGGGTGCCGGGTCTGCACGGGGTAGTCGAAGACGCTCGCGGACAGGCCGAACGAGCGCAGGCGCTCCGCGACCACCTCCGCCTCGTTGTCGGACAGCATGGTGTAGCCGCCGCCGGGCAGCACGATCACGTGGGAGGAATCCATCCCATCACCGTACTGGGCGGTCGCCCGCGTCACGATCGCGCGACGGTTCGACACGGCCCTGTCCCCGCACACCGACGGGTGGAGGATCTGGACCGTGGGAGATACCGGCAGCGACGGCGGGAGACGCGGCACGCGGGTGCACCTCGGCCTCGGCGCGGCCGTCGTGGCGGCGCTGCTGTGCAGTGCAGCCTGCGGGAATGGCCCGGGCGGCTTCCTCCGGCAGCCCGCCTGCCTGCCCCCGCCGTACGTCGTCGCCCCCGATCAGATACGTGCCGGCGGGACGGTGGGGATCGAAGCGGACTGCGATCCGAGGTACGGCGGTGCGGCGCAGGTCGAGGTGTTCGTCACCACGATCGACGGCGGGCGCATCCTCCGGGAGCTCGCACCCATGACCGACGCGGGCGGTTTCTCCACCGAGGTCGTGGTGCCCCCGGGGACGCCACCCGGGGAGTACCTCGTGTCCGCGTACCCGTACGGCATCGACTGGTGCGACGACACCGGGGTCAACAACCGCCTGTCCCGCGGTGCGGGGGACGGCCTGGTCCGGGTGTCCTGCGCCGCGGCGGGCCTGCCGCTCGTCGTCCTGCCCTGACCTGCAGCGGCGCCCGGCCGGACCTGTGGACGAAGAAAGCCCCCGGCCATCGGGCCAGGGGCTTTGCGTACGTCCGGAGGGGTGTCAGCCTTCGCACTCGGTGCAGTACTTCTCGCCGTTCTTCTCACGGGCGAGCTGGCTGCGGTGGTGCACCAGGAAGCAGGACATGCAGGTGAATTCGTCCTCCTGCTGCGGGATGACCTGGATGAGGAGTTCCTCGTGGGAGAGGTCGGCCCCGGGGAGGTCGATGCCTTCAGCGGTCTCGCCGTCCTCGACGTCGATCAGTGCGGTCTGCGTGGTCGCACTCCGCTGTGCCTGGATCGCTTCGAGGGACTCGTTGGCCGGCTGGTCTTCCGGGCGAACGCGTGGCTCGTCGTAGTCGGTTGCCATGGGGGTAGATCTCCTTCTATGGGCGGGAATGACGCCCAGATGCCACTCTCAACCTCGGGGGAGGTGGAAGTATTCCATATACCGGGAGCAATATACCTGCTGGCGCTGAGGTTTTTCTCCACCCGTCACCAGCGCATCGAACCGCACTTCATTGTGACGCGATGGCTCCGGCGTGATAGGTGTCGCCAGGCCCCCGCTCCGTGTCCAGCATCACGTTCGCCCGGTCCGTCGCGGCGGGGCGGAGGGACCCCGCGACCATCCCCGCGCCGTCGTCGTAGGGTGTATCCGAGACCCGCCGAACGCTGAAGGAGCTTCCCATGGCACTGGCACTCGACCTCAGCCGCAGGACCGCCCTGGTCACCGGATCGACGCAGGGCATCGGGCTGGCCATCGCCCTGAGACTCGCTTCCGCCGGTGCCCGCGTGGGCGTCAACGGCCGCAGCAACCGCAGCGTCGCCCGCGCCATGGAAACCATCCACGGGGACGTACCCGATGCCGACCTCATTGCCGTCCCCGCCGACGTCACCACGGACGACGGCGTCGCGAAGGCCCTCGGCGTCCTGCCCGCCGTCGACGTCCTGGTCAACAACCTCGGCATCTTCGGCGCACAGCCGGCCCTGGAGATCGACGACGACGAGTGGCGCCGCTACTTCGAGGTCAACGTGCTCACCGCGATCCGCCTCACGCGCGCCTACCTCCCGGGGATGATCGGTGCGGGCTGGGGCCGCGTGCAGTACATCGCGAGTGACTCCGCCGTCGCCATCCCGGCCGAGATGATCCACTACGGCGTCTCCAAGACCGCGCTGCTCGCTGTCTCCCGCGGCTTCGCGAAGGAGGCCGCGGGGACGGGCGTGACCGTGAACTCGATCATCGCCGGGCCCACCCACACCGGCGGCGTCGAGGACTTCGTCTACCAGCTGGTGGACAAGGACCTTCCGTGGGAGGACGCCCAGAAGCAGTTCATGAAGGACCACCGGCCGCAGTCCCTGCTGCAGCGCCTGATCGAACCCGAGGAGATCGCGAACATGGTCGCCTACCTCGCGTCGCCGCTCGCCTCGGCGACCACAGGGGCGGCGGTGCGGGTGGACGGCGGATACGTGGACTCCATCCTCCCGTGACGCGCAGCGCGGTCCTGACGCCGCACGGCGCCCTGGAGCCCGGCCCCATGGCCGCGATCCTCGCCAACCACGCCGTCCCGGAATGCGAGGTGACGGACCGGGACGGCCGGCGGCACACCCGGCTGCTCACGACGCCGGGCGGCCCGCGCCGGGTGACCGTCACCGTCCGGCCGGGCGACGTCGAACTCACCGCCGACACGGACGACGACGGCGAGTTCGCGCACCTCGTCACGACGACCCGCGCCTGGCTGGACCTCGACACGGACACGGAGGCGATCGCCCGCGCGTTCGACGCCGACCCACTCCTCGGCCCCCTGGTCCGCGAGCGCCCGGGTCTGCGCGCCGTCGGCTACCCCGAGCCGTTCGAGGCCGCGATCATGACGGTGCTCGGCCAGCAGGTGTCGGTGGCGGCCGGCGGGACGTTCGGTGGCAGGCTGGCCGCCGCCTACGGGACGCCGTCGCCGTCGGGCCTCACCGTGTTCCCCACGCCGGAAGCGATCGCGGCGGCGCCGCCCGAGGAGCTGCGTGCCGCCGTCGGGGTGACCCGCAGCCGGGCGGCCACGGTGCAGAACGTGGCGCGCGCCGTCGTCGGCGGGTTGTCCCTCGATCCCCTGGCAGAGCCTGTGCGCCTGAGGCGGGAACTCCTGGCCATCCCGGGCATCGGCCCGTGGTCGGCGGACTACCTCTCCGTCCGTGTGCTCCGCGACGCCGACGCCTTCACCCCGGGGGACCTGGTGGCACGCCGAGCCATGGGCAACCCGAGCATCCGGGACGCCGAGCGGAGATCCGAGGCATGGCGGCCCTACCGCGCCTACGCGCTGTTCCACCTCTGGACGTCCGCGACCTATCGCGGCGGCTGACCCGTCCTAGGCGGACGGGGCGGGCGTCCTGCGGACGCTCCGCAGGGCGATCTCCAGCTCGAAGCGGATCTTCGGGTCCCGAAGGTCGTCGCCGAAGAGTTCCCGCAGCTGCAGCACGCGGTACCCGACGGTCTGCCCGTGGATCCCCAGCTCCTCGGCGATCGGCGACCGCTGGCCCCAGTGCCGGAGCCACGCCAGGAGGGTGTCCTCGAGCTTCTGCCGCTGGTTCTCCGGCAGCTCCGCGAGCGGTGCGAGTCGACGGCGCGAGAGTTCACCGACCGCCGACGGTTCCGCCGCGAGCACCACCTCGGTCAGGTGCTCGTCCGCCCACACGGGCGGCTCGTCGTCGCCCTCGCGGGGCGGGAGCATGGACGCGGCGAGGATGGCCAGACGCAGGGACTCCGCGACCTGGTGCAGCTCCCCTGCGGGGCCGACGGCCGCGCTCCGTCCGGTCAGCGTCCGGTGGAGCTCAGCGCGGGACACCGCACCGCGCTCGGGCACCAGGGCGACGGCGTCGGAATCGCGCTCGATGACGATCGCCCCGGGCGCGAGCCGCTGCCGGAGTCCCTGGGCTCGGTCCAGCGGGAGGGTGACGACGACGACCTGCGCCGGCACGGTCCAGTCCGCCAGCTGCGCGGCCTGCCGCAGCGCCGTCTCGTCGGCCTTGCCGAGGAGCAGCAGCTCCAGGAGTTCGGCGCGCCGCCGGTCCACGGCGCCGGCCCGTTCCGACTGCTCGAACGCGTAGGCCTCCGCACTCACGGCCGAGAGCTCGTCGATGTACGCCATGATCGACTCCCCGAGATCCACAACCACAGCCGAGCCGAGTCCCGCGTCCATCGAGCGGCGGGACATCTCCCGGAACGTCACCCGCGCCCCCATCCTGTAGGCGCCGAGCAACGAATCCATGCTGCGCCCCTGACGGAATTCGCCGCGGCCCAGTCCCGCCACCAACTGGCGGCTCTGGTCGGAGAGGGCGGGCAGCCTCGTGCCCGGCAAGTCGAGAAACCGCTCCAGGGCGGCAGCCACTCCCATCCGCAGTCCGCGGCCGAAGCTCCCCTCGATGGGCCGGGCATAGGCGGGGACCAGCTGGGGGACCGCCTCGATGATGGCTTCCACCAAGTCCGCGTTGAGCGGCCGCAGCAGGTCGCTCACATCGGGCGGGAGAGCCAGCCACGGCGGTTCCGGTGGAGCGACGGCTACCTCGTCGGAACCCATATGGACGACCCCCATCTATTTCTCCGTGACAGTTCTTCTCCCCCAACTGTATGCCCGGGATGAAGATCTTTAGCGGCAGAGGCTATATCGTTAGGACAATGATCCGGTTCACGAAGCTGGCGCGTGCAGCATCCGCGCTGACCACCCCGCTCGCACCGGAAGACTTCCTCGCGCTGTTCAACCCGGTGTACTCCTCACGCCAGCTGCGCGGCGTCGTCACCCGTGTGGTCCACGAGACCGAGGACTCGGCCACCATCTACTTCCGCGCCGGCCACGGCTGGCATGCCCACAAGGCCGGCCAGTGGGCCCGCATCGGCGTGGAGCTCAACGGGGTACGCCAGTGGCGCTCCTACTCCCTCAGCAACGCCGCCGGCCATGATCCCGCCATCACCGTGAAGGACGCCGGATCCGTCTCGCACGTCCTGGTCCGCGACACCAAGCCCGGCGACGTCCTGTTCCTCGCACCTCCGCAGGGCGACTTCGTGCTCCCCGAGCACCCGCGGTCGCTGCTCATGCTCACCGCGGGCAGTGGCATCACCCCGGTGATGTCGATGATCCGCACGCTGATCCCGCGCCGCCCCGACGCCGACGTGGTCCTCATCAACTCCAACAGCACCCCCGAGAAGAGCCTGTTCCGGGAGGAACTGGACGAGCTCGCCGACCAGTTCTCCAACCTGACGGTCCGGCACTGGTTCACGAGTGCCCGCGGCCGCCTCGAGTTCACCGCGAAGACCATCGCCGACCTGTGCCCCGACTGGCGCGGCCGCGCGGCCTACGCCTGTGGCCCGGAAGGCTTCCTGAACGACGCCGAGGACCTGTGGCAGCGCGAGGCGGCGCTGGAGACGGCGCGCACCGTCCCGAACGTCGCCGCGGGCGCATCCGGCGGCGCCACGCTGACCATCGAGCGGTTCAGCACGGACCTGACGGCCGGCGCCGGGCACGACGGCGGCCTCGTCACCTTCGAGCAGTCGGACCGCGAGGTCCAGGCCGACGGCGACACCCCCCTGCTGGACATCGGCGAGGACGCCGGAGTCCTGATGCCGAGCGGCTGCCGCATGGGTATCTGCCACAGCTGCCTCATCCCGCTCCGCTCCGGCCAGGTCCGTGACCTGCGGACCGGTGAACTGCACAACGAGCCCGGCCAGCTCATCCAGACCTGTGTCTCGGCAGCCGCCGGGCCCGTGAACCTCGACCTGTAGATCCCCCCACCAGAGGAGTCCCCCATGACCACCACGCTGACCCGCCCCGGCGCCCTCGCGGCGTCGGGCCACCCCCTGGTCCGTCCCGATGCAGCCAAGCACCTGACGGACGAGCAGGTCGAGGAACTGGGCCGCGAGCTCGACGCCGTCCGCGACGAGATCCTCGCCAAGCGCGGCGCCACCGACGCCGCGTACATCCGCCGCATCATCCGGATCCAGCGCTCACTGGAGTTCGCCGGACGCGGCACCCTGCTGTTCAGCAAGTACAAGCCCGCCTGGTTCGCCGGGACCGCGATGCTGAGCGTCGCGAAGATCCTGGAGAACATGGAGATCGGGCACAACGTGCTGCACGGCCAGTGGGACTGGATGCGGGATCCCGACATCCACTCCACCACCTGGGAGTGGGACTTCGTGACGCCGGCGCGCTCCTGGCAGCACACCCACAACGATCTCCACCACCGCTGGACCAACGTCATCGGCAAGGACCGGGACATCGGATACAACCTGCTGCGCATGGACCCCGACCAGCCGTGGCGCCCCTTCAACCTGGGCAACCCACTGTACAACGCGATCCTCGCGCCGGTCTTCGAGTGGGGTATCGCCCTGTACGACCTCGAGATCCCGGAGTACAAGGAGGGCCTGAAGACCAAGGAGGCCATGAACCGCGACCTCAAGGCCGTGGGGGTCAAGGTGCTCAAGCAGTTCTCCAAGGACTATGCCGCGACGCCCGCCGTCGCGATGCTCACCGGCTCCGGCAAGCAGGCCCTCTACGGGACGCTGGCAGCCAACGCCATCCGCAACTTCTGGGCGCACGCCATCATCTTCTGCGGCCACTTCCCCGATGGGACGGACACGTTCACGGAGGAGGAGGTGGACGGAGAGACGCGCGGCGACTGGTACGTCCGCCAGATGATCGGCTCGGCCAACATCTCCGGCTCCAAGTTCATGCACCTGATGTCAGGAAACCTGTCCCACCAGATCGAGCACCACTGCTTCCCCGACCTGCCCTCCAACCGGTACGCCGAGGTCGCCGTGAAGGTCCGCGAGATCTGCATGCGCTACAAGCTGCCCTACACCACGGGCCCCCTGCCCAAGCAGGTCGGCTCCACCTGGGCCAAGATCTTCAAGCTGGCCCTGCCCCCGCGCAAGCAGAAGGCCGCCACGGCCTAGCCCGCGCGGCGGTTCCCCCGCTCCACCTCGTCGAAACGACAGAAATGACCGCCGAAGAGCCTCTCCGGCGGTCATTTCTGTCCTCTCGGGCGCCTTGTCGGAGGAACGGCCCGGCTCAGACCGGAGCGTCCTCCGCGAGCAGCGCATCGACCTGTCCGAGCGCCTCGCGCACGCCCTCCTCCATGCCCATCGCAGCCATCTGCTCGAGCTGCTCCAGCGACTGGAAGGCCGTCGTCATCGTCATGCGCGTGCGTCCGCCGAGATCCTCGAGCGTGACGGTCGCCGTCGTCTCCCCCATGTCCGGCACGGGATCACCGTTCTCGTCCGCGAAGCCGTCCACGAAGGTCAGCAGGCGGTGGGGCTCGACGGCGGTGATCCGCCACCAGCCTCGCGCCTTCTCGCCGTCGGGCCCGGTCATGAAGTAGGCGGCGCGCCCGCCCTCCTCGAACTCGTACGTCTCGAAGGTCGCCGGCCAGGTGGGCGGTCCCCACCAGCGCTGCAGCTGGGTCCGGTCCGCCCAGATCCGCCACACGCGTTCAGTGCCGGCGTCGAACTCCGCGACGAGCCGGAAGTGGAGAGCGTCGGTGTCCTTCTCGGTGCTGATGACTGCCATGATGCTGCCTTCCTAGTCCTGATCCGATGCATCCTCGGCGAGGAGGTCGCCGATCCTGTCGATCCGCTGCCGCCAGATGTGCTCGTACTCGTCGAGGAGGCGGCGGGCCCGCTGCACTGCGTCCACCCGTCCCCGCACGATCTGCTCCCGTCCGCGCTTTTCCTTCGTGACGAGCGAAGCCCGCTCCAGGACGGCCACGTGTTTCTGCACTGCGGCGAAACTCATGGCGTACTGCTCCGCCAGGCCGGAGACCGTGTACTCGGCGACCAGGACGCGGGACACGATGTCCCTCCGGGTCGCGTCGGCGAGCGCCTGGAACAGGCGGTCCACCTCGTCCTCACCCACCTGAACTACAACCATACGGTTGTACGTTACGCGGGGTGCGGACGACGGTCAAGGGTGACAGCCGGCCCTGGTCCAGCCACCCCGCCGAACGGACAAACATGACGCGTCACAGGGCCTCCGGGCGGTCTTTTGTGTCCTCTCGGCGTCCGCGCGGATACCCACCAGGACGTGACACCCGTTATGGCACGCGTCCGGGGAGCCTGCCAGACTGGCCCCATGACCCGCGGAATATATGTGAGCGCCATGACCAACGGCTCCGGCAAGTCCCTGATCTCCCTGGGCCTCGCCGACATGCTGCACCGCCACGCCGACCGCGTGGGCTTCTTCCGGCCCATCGTCGAGGGCAGCGACCCCTCGGCGGATCCGATGGTGCGCCTCATGCAGCGCGCCTTCGACCTCCCCGAGAGCCGTGCCCGGGGCGGCCTGACCCGCGCCGAGGCACGGGCACTCCTGGTCACGGGCGATCGCGCCGAGATCGACGCACGGTGCGTCGCCATCTACAGCGAGATCGCCGCGGAGTGCGACGTCGTCATCGTCGAGGGCACCGATCTCTCCGGCAACGACGCCGCCGTCGAGTTCGACCTCAACGCCCGCCTCGCGAACAACCTCGGTGCCATGGTGCTCGCCGTCGTGAGCGCGAAGGACATGTCCGTGGAGGAGGCGGCGGACACGGTCGACGTCGCGCGCCGCGAACTCGATGCCGCGAAGGTGTCCCTCCTGGCCATGATGGTCAACCGGGCGGCGGACGACGCCGTCACCGCCATCAGCGAGCAGGTGCGGCCTGGGCGGTCCGGGCGGCCCGTCTACGTCATCCCTGAACTGACCGAGATCTCCCAGCCCACGGTGTCCGAGGTGTCGGCAGAGCTCGGTGCGCGGCAGATCGCCGGCAACTCGAACCTGGAGCGCGACGTCACGAGCGTGCGTGTCGCCGCCATGAATGTCGGCAACTTCCTGCACCTGCTGACGGACGGCGCGCTGGTGATCGTGCCCGGCGACCGCGCGGACGTGCTCGTGGCGACCCTGGCGTCGTCGTTCTCGCCCGAGTTCCCGGTGCCGTCGGGCATGTTCCTCACCGGCGGCCTCGCCCCGGATCCCAACATCCTCGCCCTTCTCGCGCAGGCGCCGTTCCCCGTCTTCGCGCTCGACGACGACACCTACACCGCGGCGCGGCGGGTCAGCGAGGTGCGCGGGGAGATCGCCAGCGGACTGCGGCGGAAGGCCGCCGCTGCGCTCGGCGCCTGGTCACGGCAGGTCGACGAGAATGAGCTGCTCGAGCGCCTCGAACTGCCGCGGCCCGTGAGCATGACCCCGCTGCGCTTCCTGCACGAGCTGATCCAGCGTGCGCGGGCCGAGCGGAAGCACATCGTGCTGCCCGAGGGCGAGGACGTCCGCGTGCTGAAGGCGGCGGAGATCCTGCGCCGCCGGGACGTCTGCGATCTGACGGTCCTCGGGCCGGAGGCTCGCATCCGCGAGCTCGCATCCGGCCAGGGTATCGACCTCACGGGCATCACGCTGATCGACCCCGCCTCCTCGGACCTCCTGGAGGAGTTCGCCGCCGAGTACGCCCGCCTCCGCGCCCACAAGAACGTCTCGCTCGACCAGGCCCGTGAAAGGATGCTCGAAGGCGCATACTTCGGGACCATGATGGTGCAGCTCGGGAAGCTCGACGGCATGGTGTCCGGGGCGGCGCATACGACGGCGAACACCATCCGCCCCGCGCTCGAGTTCGTGAAGACGAAGGACGGCGTGAAGATCGTGTCCTCGGTGTTCCTCATGCTCCTGCAGGACCGCGTGCTCGTCTACGGCGACTGCGCCGTGAACCCGGATCCGAACGACGAGCAGCTCGCGGACATCGCCGTGGCCTCGGCGGAGACCGCCGAGCAGTTCGGCGTGCAGCCGCGGGTCGCCATGCTGTCCTACTCCACGGGGGAGTCGGGGTCCGGCGGCGCGGTGGACGAGGTCCGGCGCGCCACCGAGCTGGTGCGGAAGCTCCGCCCGGACCTCGCCGTGGAGGGCCCCATCCAGTACGACGCGGCAGTCGACGCCTCGGTCGCGGCCTCCAAGCTGCCCGGATCGTCCGTTGCGGGCCAGGCGACGGTGTTCATCTTCCCCGACCTCAACACCGGCAACAACACCTATAAGGCCGTGCAGCAGTCGGCCGGCGCGGTCGCCGTCGGACCCGTCCTCCAGGGCCTCCGGAAGCCTGTCAACGACCTCTCACGCGGCTGCACCGTGGAGGACATCGTCAATACGGTGGCCATCACCGCCGTCCAGGCGCAGCAGCCCACCTCCTAGCCGTTCCCATCGATCCCGCTCCAGGACAGGACCCCATGATCATCCTCGTCATCAACTCCGGCTCCTCCTCGCTCAAATACCAGGTGCGCGAGGGCGACGACGTCCTGGCGGAAGGCCTGGTCGAGCGCATCGGCGAGGCGGAGGTCCCCGACCACGCCGCCGCCCTCGACCGTGTGGACCGCGAGGTGGCGGAGGCACTCGGCGAGCGCACGATCGACGCCGTCGGGCACCGCGTGGTGCACGGCGGCGAGCGGTTCAGCGAGCCGGTCCTGATCGACAACGAGATCACCCGCGCGATCGAGCGCCTCAACCCGCTCGCCCCCCTGCACAATCCCGCGGCCGTCACGGGGATCCGGGCCATCACCGAGAAGTGGCCGGACCTGCCGCAGGTGGCCGTGTTCGACACCGCTTTCCACCGCACCCTGCCCGAGCACGCCTGGCGGTACGCCGTGCCGGACGAGCTGTACCGAAAGCACGGCATCCGCCGCTACGGGTTCCACGGCACCTCGCACGCCTACGTGGCGCGTGGTGCGGCCGAGCTCCTCGGGACGGACGCGTTCACGGGAGTCATCGCGCATCTCGGCAACGGCGCCTCGGTCACGGCCGTGCGTGACGGCGAGAGCATCGACACCTCCATGGGCTTCACGCCCCTCGAAGGGCTCGTGATGGGGACGCGGTCCGGGGACATCGACCCGTCCATCCTGCTGTTCCTGCTGCGCGAGGGATACAGCGAGAAGGACCTCGACACGCTGCTCAACCGGAACAGCGGATTGAAGGGCCTCACCGGTACGAACGACATGCGCTCCGTCGCGGAATCCGCGGACTCCGGCGACGAGCGCGCGAAGCTCGCGGTCGAGGTGGCGTCCTACCGGCTGGCGAAGTACGTGGGCGGTTACCACGTCGCCGTCGGCGGTGCCGACGCCCTCGTGTTCACCGCGGGCATCGGGGAGAACGCGGCCGACTTCCGCGCCGCCGTCGTCGCCAAACTCGGGGCCCTCGGCCTCGAGCTCGACGAGAGCCTCAACTCCGAGCGCAGCAAGCAGGCGCGCGTGATCAGCACGCCGTCGTCCGCGTTCCCCGTCCTGGTGGTGCCCACGGACGAGGAGGCGGCCATCGCACAGGCCACGGCCGCCGTCGTCGCCGGGTCCTGACCGCAGGGCCCACCCTTCCGACGCGGCGTCGCCTCCGTAGCCGGGTCCTGAGCCCACCCTTCCGACGCGGCGCCGCCTCCCCGGCCGCGTTCTGACCGCAGGCCCACCCTTCCGAGGCGGAGTCACCTCCCCGTCGTCGTCGGTGCACCCGAGGCACGCACCCGAGGCAGGCTGCTGCAGCAGCGCTCCGGCAGACTGAGGCCATGACGATCATCCACATGGCCCTCCTGTTCGTCCTCGCCGCGGGCGCCGAGATCGGCGGGGCCTGGCTCATCTGGCAGGCGGTCCGGGAGGGCAGGCCGTGGTGGTGGGCCGGGCTCGGCATCATGGCGCTCGGCGCCTACGGCTTCGTCGCGACCCTCCAGCCCGACCCGAACTTCGGGCGGATCCTCGCGGCGTACGGCGGTGTCTTCGTGGCAGGATCGCTGGCGTGGGGCATGCTCATCGACGGCTTCCGCCCCGACCGCTGGGACATCCTGGGGTCGGCGGTCTGCCTGGTCGGCGTCGCGCTGATCATGGTCGGTCCACGCTCGACGAGCTGACCCTGCACGGCGGTCCGCCCTGCGCCGGCGGACGTGCAGATGCTCCCACTGACCGAACCGGATCAGTGGGCACAAGCGCTCGTTCCCACTGACCGGGCGCGGTCAGTGGGCAGAACGCCCCGGACAGGGCGCGCGCCCCCACTGGGTGCTCACCCCGCGCCGAGCAGCCTCGCCACACCGGCCGCCACCGCCCCGAGAGCCACGACCACCAGGAACGGCGCCCGCAGCCACAGGGCGACGGCGGCCACCAGCAGCGCGACCACCCGCGCGTCGACGGCGAGCTCCTGGCCGGACGCGAAGGTGTTCACGGCCGTCAGCGCCGCGAGCAGCCCGATCGTCAGCGATCCGGCCACCCGGAGCATTCTCGGATTGTCGAGCAGCTTCGCCGGGACCAGGAACCCGAGGAACTTCGTGGCGATGGAGATGGCGCACGCCAGCAGGATCCAGGCCCAGAGGCTCATGCGTCCGTCCGTCCGCCGGGCGGCTGTGACGCCCCGGTCTGCCGAGCGATGCCGGACCGCCGTAGGACCCCGAACTGCCGTGGGACGCCGGGCTGCTGTGTCGTCCCGACCTGCCGACGGCCCCGGGTCTGCCGAGCGACGCCGGATTCCCCGGTCTCCCGAACGATTCGGGGCCCTTCGGCGCTTTCGGACCGCCCGGCGTCGGGCTCCCCGGCAACACCATCGGGGTACGGATCGACGTCGGGCTCCAGGCCTTCCGTCGCCGGGCCCAACCCCGAGAGCCCGAGCACGGCGGCGACCACCGCGGCGATGAGGATCGGGACACCGGGCGGCACGAGCGGCACCGCGATCAGGGTGACCACGGCGCAGACGACGGCGATCGCCGCGGGCTCCCGCGCGCGGATCCGCGGCCAGAGCAGGCCGAGGAAGGCGGCCACGGCGGCTCCGTCGAGCCCCCACCGGGCCGGATCGCCGAGGGCGTTGCCGGCGAGCGCCCCGACGAGCGTGAAGAGGTTCCACAGGACGAAGACGCCGATCCCCGCGGCCCAGAACCCGCGGCGCTGCTCCTGCGGATCCGTCTGGCCCGTCGCCGTCGCCACGGATTCGTCGATCGTGAGGTGCGCCATCGGCAGCTTCCGCCAGCGGGGAGGCCTGAGCAGGACATTGACCTGCATCCCGTACACGCCGTTCCTGATGCCGAGCAGGGCGGCTGCGGACATCGCCGAGAGCCCGCTGCCACCGCCCGCGACGACACCGATGAATGCGAACTGCGATCCGCCGCTGAACAGCAGCAGGCTCAGGGCCATGATCTGCAGGAGGTCGAGTCCCGCGGCGACGGACAGGGCACCGAAGGACAAGCCGTAGAGGCCGGTGGCGATGGCCACGGAGAGGGCGATCCTAACCGCCGGTGACTGGAAAAGCTGCACCTGATAAGGCTAGGCGAGCCGCCGCCCCGGCTTCCCATTCGGGTCCACATGGTGAAGAGTGGGAAACGAAGCATACTTACTACCCGGAGGAGTGCGACATGAAAGCCGTGACATGGCAGGGCAAGCGCAACATCAGCGTGGAGAACGTGCCCGATCCCACGATCCAGGAACCGACCGACGCGATCGTCCGGATCACCTCGACAGCGATCTGCGGCTCCGATCTGCACCTCTACGAGGTCCTCGGCCCGTACATGCACAAGGGAGACATCCTGGGGCACGAGCCCATGGGGATCGTCGTGGAAGTCGGCGCGGACGTGACCAACCTGAAGGTCGGCGACCGCGTCGTCATCCCCTTCAACATCTCCTGTGGCTACTGCTTCATGTGCACCCGAGGCCTGCAGTCCCAGTGCGAGACCACCCAGGTGCACGAGCAGGGATCCGGCGCTGCCCTTTTTGGGTTCTCCGAGCTGTACGGCTCCGTCCCCGGAGGACAGGCGGAGTTCCTGCGGGTGCCGTTCGCCGACTACGGACCGGTGAAAGTCGGGCACGACCTGCCGGACGAGCGCTACCTCTACCTCTCGGACATCCTCCCCACCGCCTGGCAGGGCGTGCAGTATGCGGACGTCCCGAAGGACGGAGTGCTCACCGTGTACGGCCTGGGCCCCGTCGGCCAGTTCGCCGCCCGCATCGGCAAGTATCTCGGACACCGCGTCATCGCGGTCGAGCCCATCGCCGAACGACGCGAGATGGCCACGCGCCACGGCATCGAGACCATCGACTTCACGAAGGACACCGCCGAGGAGCTCCGCAGCATGACGAACGGCCGCGGCCCCGACGCGATCGTTGACGCCGTCGGCATGGAGGCACACGGCTCGCCGGTCGGTGCGTTCGCGCAGAATGCCGTGGGGATCCTGCCGGACAGGCTGGCGCAGAAGGTCATGGAGACCGGTGGCAGCGATCGCGTCTCGGTCCTGCACTCGGCCATCGACGCCGTCCGCCGGGGCGGCACGCTGTCCCTCAGTGGCGTCTACGGCGGGTCCGCGACCCCCATGCCGCTGCTGACCATGTTCGACAAGCAGGTCCAGTTCCGCATGGGCCAGTGCAACGTGCGGCGCTGGACGGACCAGCTCCTGCCGATCGTGGAGGAAGCATCGGATCCGCTGGGCGTCACCGATCTCATGACGCACGAGGTCTCGATCGACGAAGCGCCCGCCGCCTACAAGAATTTCCAGAAGAAGACGGACGGCACCATCAAGGTGGTGCTCAAGCCCCAGGGCGTCACGGTCTGACGCCACGGCGTCGGACCAGCGCACGACGACGCCGGCCCGGATCGCACCGGGCCGGCGAACATCGGGCCAGAGCCACACCGAGCCGGCGCACGTCAGGCCGGAATCGCGCAGGGCCAAGGACGGCCCGAGGGACCCGGATCACCCGCGCGGCGAGAGCCGGAGATCAGTCGGTCTCCGGCTCTTCGCGCGCGAGCGACTCGTGCGGATTCGTCTCGCCGCGAGCCATCTGCAGCGCGTCGGCCGCACGCACGAGGGCCAGGTGGGAGAAGGCCTGCGGGTAGTTGCCCGCCATCCGGCCGTTCTCGGCGTCGTACTCCTCCGAGAGCAGGCCCAGCTCGTTCGAGTAACCCACCAGCTGGTCCATGAGGCGTGTGGCGTCATCCAACCGGCCGCTGTGCGCGTACTGCTCGACGAGCCAGAACGAGCAGGCGAGGAACGGGTGCTCCCCCGGCTCGAGACCGTCGTCGGACTCGCCCGTGCGGTACCGCAGCAGGAGCCCGTGGGGATCCAGGAGGTGCTGTTCGATCCGCTCGACCGTGCCCAGCATCATCGGGTCGTCGTAGTCGAGGAACCCCACCTGAGGGAGCTGCAGGAGGGAGGCGTCCACCTCGCCGCCGTCGTAGACCTGCGTGAAGGAGTTCAGCCCGTGGTCGAAGCCGCGCTCGAGGATCTCGGTGCGCAGCCCGTCCCGCAGGCCGATCCAGTGGTCGAGTGGCCCGCTGAGCCCGTGGTCCCGGACCGCGCGGACGGCGCAGTCGAAGGCCGCCCACATCATGACCCGCGAGTGGGTGAAGTGCTGCAGCTCTCCGCGCATCTCCCAGATCCCGTGATCGCGATCGTCCAGGTGGTTCTCCGCGAAGGTGAGCAGCGCACGCTGCAGGGGCCACGAGAAGCTGTCCTCGGTGACGCCGTGACCGCGCAGCTTCTCGAGCGCCACCATCACCTCGCCGACGACGTCGGCCTGGTACTGGCCCACGGCTCCGTTGCCCACCCGCACGGGCGTCGATCCGGCGTAGCCGGGCAGGTGCCCCAGCTCGCGTTCGGGCAGCCTGCGCTCACCGGCGAGCCCGTACATGATCTGGAGGTCCTCGGGATCACCCGCGACCGCCCGCAGCAGCCAGTTGCGCCACTCGAGGGCCTCGTCGGCGAACCCGTGCGTCATCATGGCCTCGAGCGTCAGCGCCGCGTCACGCAGCCAGCAGAAGCGGTAGTCCCAGTTGCGCGCGCCGCCGAACTGCTCCGGCAGCGAGGTGGTGGGAGCGGCGACGATCCCGCCGGTGTCCTCGTGCGTGAGCGCCCGCAGCACCAGCAGCGAACGCCGCACGGCGTCGGTGTAGCGTCCGTCGTCGACGCAGCTGGCGGCCCAGGCGCGCCAGTAGGTGATGGTGGTGTCCAGCGCGTCGTCGATGTCCAGAGCCGACGGCGTCTCCCGGTGGGACGGGTACCAGACGAGCTCGAGGTCGACGACGGCACCCGTGGCCACCGGGAACGTCCCCTCATGGCGGTGGTCGGCCGCCCTGAGGCGCGGTCCGCGGAGCAGGAGGGCATCGGGCCCGGCGATGGCCAGCAGGACCGGGACGCCGTCCTCGATCCCCTGGCTGACCCATGGCAGGATCTCCCCGTAGCCGAAGCGGATCTGCACCTCCTGCCGCATGGTGACGGTGCCCACGAGCCCCTGGATGCGCCGCACCACATTGGCCCGCCGATCCGTGACCGGCATGAACTCGGTCACCAGCACCTCACCCTCGTCGGTCTTCCAGTGGGTCTGCAGGACGAAGGTCGAATGGATATAGGTGCGGCTGACGACGGTGGCGGTGGGCGACTCCGGCGCGAGGAGCCAGCGCCCGTGATCGGGCGTACCGAGCATGGCGGCGAACACCGATTCGGAGTCGAAGCGCGGCATGCAGAGCCAGTCCACGCTGCCGTCACGGGAGATCAGCGCACCCGTGTGCAGGTCGGAGACGAGCGCGTAGTCCTTGATCGGTGATTGCATCCTCCCACTCAACCACAGGCGTGCAGCCGGGCCGAGGGGTCAGGGCGTCGCGCTCTCCAGTGCGAGCCGTATCCGCGCCGGCACGTCGGTGGTCAGCTCCTGCACGCCGAGGCCGGCGAGGTACAAGGCGTCCTCCTCGGTGTTGACGGTCCACACCCGGACCCTCGTGCCTTCGTCGATCCACCGACGAACCCGCTCGGGGTGGGCCCGGACATACTGGACGCCCGGGCCCGCCATGCCGACCTCCTGCCGGTCGATCAGCTCCTCGCCCTCCTTCAGCGCCCTCCGCATCACGTTGATGAGCGCGCCCTCGGCGACCGAACCGAACCGCAGGGCGTCCCGCACCTCCTGCGGCTCCACATCGGCGACCAGCTGGCACAGCAGGTGGTGCGGCGCAGTCTCGGCGAGTTGATGCATCGAATCCGGGTTGAAGCTCATGAAGCTCACCTCGAGGAGGCCCAGGGTGGACAATTCCGGGTCCCAGCCCTCGTCCATGAGGAACGCGATCAGGGACTCCTCGAGCCGCAGGCCGAACGGGCTCGGATGCTTCAATTCGATCGCCAGCTTCAGGGGCCGCCCCGTCGAGCGCAGGAGAGCCAGCAGGTCGGCGAGGCTGAGCACCTGGTCCCCGATCTCGCCGAAGCCGGCGGGGAGGTCCACGCCCTTCCAGGACGAGGCGTCCAGCGCCCTCAGCTCCGCCAGCGTGTGGTCCGCGACGTCGCCGGTGCCGTTCGTGGTCCGCTCCAACGTGGTGTCGTGGAAGCACACGAGCTGACCGTCGCGGGTCAGGTGCACGTCGCACTCGACGCCGTCGGCTCCGTCCTCGAGGGCCTGCAGGTACGCCGCCCGGGTGTGCTCCGCGTAGGTGCCGCTGCTGCCACGGTGGGCGAAGATGACGGGAGTCACGGGGCAACCTCTCGGTGTGGTCGGGGGTCCGGCTCCCACCGTACGTGACCGCTTCGCCGGTTGCCCATCGCCACCGCCCACCGAGGAGAGCCGGACCGCGTCGATAGACTCGGGAGGGTGAATGACCTGATGACCTCCTCGGACGCGGAGCGGGCGGCCGCCCTCCGCCGCATGAAGACCGTGGCGACCGGACTGCTGGCCGTCATGGCCGTCATCTTCGTGGTGGCCTTCGCGCTCCAGGACTCCTACCCCTGGCTGCAGTACGTCCGCGCGGCTGCCGAAGGCGGCATGGTGGGCGCCCTGGCCGACTGGTTCGCGGTGACTGCGCTGTTCAAGCATCCGATGGGCCTGAGGATCCCCCACACGGCGATCATCCCCCGGAAGAAGGACCAGATCGGCGAATCACTGGGCCAGTTCGTGGAGGAGAACTTCCTCTCCGAGGACGTGGTGCGCGCCAAGCTCGACTCCGCCCGCATCGCCCAGAAGGCGGGCGCGTGGCTGGAGAAGCCGGAGAGTGCCGACCGTGTGGCGGTGGAGGGCGCGGCGCTGATCCGCGGCATGTTCACGGTACTGAACGACGACGTCGTCCAGGGTGTCATCGAGTCCATGGTCCGGAAGCACCTGCTCGATCCGCCGTGGGGACCACCCGTGGGCAGCATCGCGGAGAGGATCTTCGCCGAGGGCCACCACCACCAGCTCGTGGACCTGCTGGTGGACCGCGCTGCGGACTGGGTAGACGCGAACTATTCGGTGGTCACGAGGGTTGTCGCGCAGCGGTCCCCCACCTGGGTCCCACGCCTCGTCGACGGGGTGGTCGGCGACCGCGTCCACGCGGAACTCTCCAAGTTCATCCGCGCGGTGCAGGACGACCCACAGCACGACGTCCGCATCTCCATCGACACGTACCTGCGTGATCTGGCCCAGGATCTGCAGCACAAGCCCGAGACCATCGCGAAGGCGGAGGAGATCAAGGGCCAGCTCCTCGACGATCCTCACGTCCGCGACCTGACGGCCCGCACGTGGTCCACCATCAAGAACGCCCTGCTCGATGCCGTCAACGACCCCGAGAGCGAACTGACGACGAAGTTCACGGCGGCCGTGCGGGACTTCGGCTCACGCCTGGCGAACGACGCCGACCTCGCGGCCAAGGTGAACCGCTGGATCGCCGACGCCGCGTCCTACGCGGTCCGCACCTACCGCAGTGAGATCGCTGGGGTCATCTCGGAGACCGTGGGCCGCTGGGACGCCGAGGAGACCTCCCGCAAGATCGAACTGCAGGTCGGCAAGGACCTGCAGTTCATCCGCATCAACGGCACGGTGGTCGGTTCGCTGGCGGGACTGTTGATCTTCACCCTCGCCCACGCGATCTTCGGTTAGGCCCGTTTCGTCGGCCCGCCCGTCAGGCCTGCTTCTTCCCGGCATCCTGCCGAGTCAGCTCGAGCACGTCGGCGAGTTCTCCGGGGATGGTCTGGGGCAGGGGCCCGAACGCCTCACGCGTGGTCTTGATGACCCCCTTGCCCATCAGGTGGTTGCCCGTTCCGCCGATCACCGCGCCCGCACCGAACGGCAGGGCGCGACCGAGCATGAAGCCACCCTGCTTCGCCAGGAACTTCTTGAGGAAGCGCCGCTGGATCGACCGCGTCACGGTCCTGACCATCGAGGCCGGGGCGGCCTTGTTGACGAGCTGGCCCCAGTACTGCGGAGCGCCCTGGCCCGCCGAAGCACCCAGGATGGAGCGGATCAGCGCCGTGCCCTCCTCCCCCATGAGGATCGCCATGACCATCGCGCGTGAACGCTCGGGGTCCTCGGTGCTGACGCCGTGCAGTTCCGCGATGGACTCCGCGAAGAGCGCCGTCGCCTCGAGGAACCCGACGGTCGCCGCGGCGGAGAGTCCGAGGGAGGCCAGCGTCCCGACCGCCGGCACCGCTGCTGTGGCGCCGACGGCCGCTCCCGCCACCGTCGTCGCGCGCAGGTAGTCACGCTCGAGCAGCCGGGCGAGCTCCGCCGGCGAAGCCTCGGGGTGGCGCTTCCTCAGCCGCTCGAGGTTGGACAGGACGAACGGGCGCTGGACGTCGAGGGCGCGCTCCACGGCGCGAAGGATGGCCGGCTTCGGGTTGCCGTCCTTGTCGAACAGCGTTCCGTTGGCGGCCTTGACTGCCGGGTTCTCCTTGGTGCGGCCAAACATGGTGGTCCCTCCGATGGTTCGTGTGCCCCTGGTTCGAGTGTAGGTGCGGCATCGCCCTGCCCGCCCGGGGTTCTGGCTGCGGCGCAGGAGCGGATCCGGATGCCCGCTTGTAACAGCGAAGGGCGCCACCGGTCCGGTGACGCCCTTCGTCAGCTGTTCCCCCACGGTTCAGCCGGTGGTGCAGATCAGACGCGCGAGCCCTTGCGACCGGTGATGAGGCCGTAGATGAAGAGCACGATCAGCGCGCCGAGGACGGCGAAGAGGATCGACGGCAGGGAGAACGTGCTGCCCATGTTGATGCCGAGGATGCTGCCGCCGATGAACCCGCCGAGGAAGGCTCCGACGACACCCAGGATCATGGTGACGATGATGCCCCCGCCCTGCTTGCCGGGCATGATCAGCTTGGCGAGGGCGCCGGCGAGAAGGCCGAGGATAAGGAATGCGATGAAACTCATGTGGTGCTCCTTGAGTGATGAGGCATCCTGTCCGGGGACGGGATGCTGTCGAGTTATACGGTGCATCGAAGTGCAACTGGCTGCAACTGTACTTCATCAGCATGCTTAGGGTGCAATCGTAGCACCACGCTAATCCTGCTTAGCAAGAGGCCGGGGGGAACATTCTCCGAATCGATACGGGGCGGGCCGCTGCGGCGCGGTGCCACCAGCCACCCCGGTTTTCCGGCGATCCACCCGTATGATGAGCGCAGGCGGGCCGCCCCCGGGAGTAAGCGGCACAGTCAGTGAAACCGCTGGGGAATTCTCTCGAATCTGCCATTAGCGCCACACCGGAGGAGTTTTTTCATGCGAATCGGTTCGTCAATCTTTCTTATTGCACTCGGTGCAATTCTTGCTTTCGCCGTGCAGGTCCAGGTCAGCTTCGTGGACCTGGCACTCGTCGGCTACATCCTGATGGCGGTGGGCGTGATCGGTCTCATCGCCTCCCTCGTCCTGGCGGCCCCCCGCCGTCAGGCACGTGTCTCCGAGTCCCGCTCGGTCGTGGATCCGAACACGGGCGAGACCATCACGCGCAGGGAGTCCCGCGACACCGGCCTCTGATCCGGGAGCACGCACTCACGAGGAGCAACGGAAGGCCGGGACATCGTCCCGGCCTTCCGTTTTCTGCGTTTACCCCCGAGTGAGGACAAAAAGTGCTTGACGTCACAGGAAATCCGGGTCTAGAGTCACTCAAACAAAGATAAAGCCACACGGTCGGGGTTGCCCGACCCACGACGACGGGGTCCTCATGTTCGCGGAAGAGCGGTACCGGCAGATCAGCACCATGGTCCTCGCCGATGGCCGCGTCACGGTGTCCGCGCTCTCCTCCCGCTTCGGGATCACCAAGGAGACCGTGCGGCGGGACCTCGCCCTGCTCGAGAACGACGGCGTCCTGCGCCGAGTACACGGCGGGGCGATCGCGGGCAGCGGTGCCACCACCAACGAGCCGAGCCTCAGCAGCCGGTCCGCCCAGCGCTCCCCCGAGAAGAAGCGCATCGCCGGGGCCGCCCTCACCCTCGCACCGCTCGCCGGTGCCGTCGTCGTCGACGCCGGCAGTACCACCGGCGCCCTGGCCGAGCTCCTCGTCACCGAGGCGCGGACGGGCCTGGCGGTCATCACGCACTCCGTCCCCGTCGCCGCCATGATCTCGGGCGCGGGGCTGAGCGTCGAGCTGGTGGGAGGGCGCGTCCGTGCCCTCACCAGCGCGGCCGTCGGCAGCAGCACGGTGGCGCACTTCGAACGCCTGCGGGCGGACGTCGCGTTCATCGGGACGAACGGCCTCGCCGCCGGCTTCGGACTGAGCACGCCGGACGTCGACGAGGCCGCCGTCAAGACCGCCATCCTCCGTTCCGCCCGGCGTGTGGTGCTGCTGGCGGATTCGTCGAAGTTCGACGAGGAGACCCTGATCAGTTTCGCCACCCTGGAGGACATCGATGTACTCATCACCGACCGCGCGCCCCGGGGCGCCCTCGCCGAGGCCCTCGCCGCTGCCGATGTGGAGGTGACGGTCGCGTGATCCTCACCCTCACCGCGAACCCCAGTATCGACCGCACCGTCGAGCTCACGGAGCCCCTGGCGCGCGGCGCCGTGCAGCGGGCCGCCCGCGTGGTCCAGGAAGCCGGCGGCAAGGGCGTGAACGTCAGCCGGGCCCTCGCGATGTCCGGGACGCGGACCCTCGCGGTCCTGCCCGGGGACGACGACGACCCTGTGCTCGCCGGCCTGACCGCCGTCGGGGTCCCGTTCCGTAACCTGCCCGTCGGAGCGGGCCTGCGCACCAATACCGCGATCACCGAGCCGGACGGCACGACGACGAAGATCAACGAGCCCGGCCCCGAACTCTCGTCCGGGCTGATCGACCGTCTCGTCGCCGTCGTCGTCGAGGAGAGCGACGGCGCCGACTGGCTCGTCCTGGCCGGGTCCCTGCCGCCGGGCGTCCCCGCGACCTTCTACACGACGGTGACCGCAGCGGTCCGCGGGGCCTACGGGCTGTCCGCTCCCCTCATCGCCATCGACTCCTCCGGCGAGCCGCTCATCGAGGCGGCGGCCGGGGTCCCGGCACCCGATCTGCTGAAGCCGAATGCCGAGGAGCTCAGCGAGCTCACCGGCATCGGCACGGGTGACCAGCTCGAGCACGATCACGAACTGGCCGCGAAGGCCTGCGCGGTGCTCATCACCGCGGGGGTGGGTGCGGTTCTGGCGACCCTTGGTTCCAAGGGCGCCCTGCTCGTGACGAACGCGGGGGCCTGGCACGCCGTACACCCGCCGGTTACGGCGCGTTCCACGGTCGGCGCGGGAGATTCCGCACTGGCCGGTTACCTGCTGGCGCACAGCGCAGGCGAACTCCCCGAGAACTGCCTGCGCCAGGCTGTCGCTCACGGATCGGCGGCTGCCGCCCTTCCTGGTTCCACCGTCCCATCGCTCGACCTGACGACGCCCGGCGCCGTCACCGTCACCCCCCTCAAGGTCACCCTTCCCGTGATCGAACCAAGCGCTACCGGGTCCATCGACGGACCCACAGCACAGGAGGAATTCTGATGTCCGAACTCATCACCCCGGAGCTCGTCTCCCTGGACGAGGACCTGGGGGCCGAGCGTCGCTCGGTGATCCGGTACCTCGCGGAGCAGGTCGCCGCGCAGGGGCGCTCCACGGAGGTCGACGCCCTGTACGCCGACGCCCTCGCCCGGGAGGAGAAGACCTCCACCGGTGTCCCCGGCGGCATCGCCATCCCGCACTGCCGCTCGAAGGCCGTCTCGGAGGCGACGCTGGCCATGGCCCGCCTGTCCCCGGCCGTCGACTTCGGCGCCAAGGACGGCCCCGCCGACCTCGTGTTCTTCATCGCGGCTCCGGACGGCGCGGACCAGGAGCACCTGAAGCTCCTCTCGAAGCTCGCCCGATCCCTGATCAGGAAGGACTTCACCGCCTCGCTGCGGGCCGCGCAGACCCCGGCGGATGTCGTCGCGCTGGTCAACGGCGCGCTCGGGATCGGTGAGCCGGCCACGACCGGCGACGGCGCCCATGCGGCCGGCACCGCCCGCGGCGACCGCTCGAGCGAGGCAGCCGCGACCCTCGGAACGTCGCCGGCGGGCACCGACACCACGGGTCCCGCCGTCGAGCACGGACGGTCCACGGACACGAAGGTCCGGCGCCTCGTCGCGGTCACCGCGTGCCCCACGGGGATCGCCCACACCTACATGGCTGCGGACTCGCTCGTCGCCGCCGCCAAGGAGCGCGGGATCGACCTCCAGGTCGAGACGCAGGGCTCCTCGGGAGCGACTCCGCTGGACCCTGCGGTGATCGCGGCGGCCGACGCCGTGATCTTCGCCGTCGACGTCGACGTCCGCGACAAGCAGCGCTTCGCCGGCCTCCCCGTGATCAGCGCCCCCGTGAAGCGAGGGATCGACGAGCCCGGCGAGATGGTCGAGGAAGCCCTCGCGGCCGCCTCGAACCCGAACGCCCGCAGGGTCGCCGGAACCGCCGGCGGCGAGCAGACCGACGACGACGGCGGCCGGGACGGCATCGGCAGCACGCTGAAGCGCGCCCTGCTCACGGGTGTCAGCTACATGATCCCGTTCGTGGCGGGCGGTGGCCTGCTGATTGCGCTCGGCTTCCTGCTGGGTGGGTACCTCATCACCGACACCGCGGACACGATCGTGCTGGAGAACACCTTCGGCAACCTGCCCGAGGGCGGCCTGGCGACGTACCTCGGCGCGGTCGCCTTCAAGATCGGCCAGCTCTCCCTCGGGTTCCTCGTCCCGGCACTCGCCGGCTACATCGCCTACGCCCTGGCGGACCGGCCCGGCATCGCGCCCGGCTTCGTCGCAGGCGCCGTCGCAGGCTTCATGGGAGCGGGCTTCCTCGGCGGGATCGTCGGTGGCCTGCTCGCCGGGTACGTCGCTTTGATGATCGGGCGCCTCGCGGTGCCGCGCTGGCTGCGGAGCCTCATGCCGGTCGTCATCATCCCGCTGCTGGCATCCATCGTGGCCTCCGGCCTCATGTTCCTCGTGCTCGGCGGGCCCATCGCGGCCATCACCGACGGCCTCAACAACTGGCTCTCCGGCCTCACCGGCACGGCCGCCGTCGGCCTGGGCCTCATCCTGGGCCTCATGATGGCCGTCGATCTCGGTGGACCGGTCAACAAGGTGGCCTACTCCTTCGCCGTCGCCGGCCTGGGCGCCGGGTCCATCGACAACCAGGCACCCTGGCAGATCATGGCTGCCGTCATGGCTGCCGGCATGGTTCCCCCGCTGGCCATGGCCCTGGCCACGGTGATCGACCGCCGCCGGTTCACGGTCGCCGAACGCGAGAACGGGAAGGCTGCCTGGCTCCTGGGCGCCGCCTTCATCTCCGAGGGGGCCATCCCGTTCGCCGCCGCCGATCCGCTCCGCGTCATCCCCGCCTCGCTGCTCGGTTCCGCCGTCACCGGAGCGATCGTCATGGGGACGGGCGTCACATCCCAGGCACCGCACGGTGGGATCTTCGTCTTCTTCGCCATCGGGAACGTCGCCATGTTCGTGGTCGCGATCATCGTCGGGACCATCATCTCCGCCCTTGCGGTGATCGGCCTCAAGCGCTACGCCACCAGCAAGAAGGACGCCCCGGTCGCCGAGCCGGTTGCAGCCTGACCGCTGGTCCGGTTGGCTGTACCTGAACCCACCTACACAGAGGAGCACAACATGGCAGAACGCAAGGCAACAGTGGCGAGCCGGGTCGGCCTGCACGCCCGACCCGCGTCCATCTTCGCGGAGGCCGCAGGCGAGCTTCCCCTCGAGGTCACCATCGCCATGGACGGCGAGCCCGCGGAGGAGGCGATGGACGCCTCGAGCATCCTCTCGCTCATGAGCCTCGGTGCGTCGCACGGCGACGTGATCGTCCTCCGCGCCGAGGGCGACGGCGCCGAGGACGCACTCGAGAGCCTCGCCAGGATCATCGAGACGGACCACGACGCCGAGTAGCACCCCACACGTAAGGGCACCATCCGCCGCTGATACCTGGCGGATGGTGCCCTTCGCTGTGCCCCAGCACGGGTGGTCGGGTAGGTGGGTCCACCCGTTCTCATGGACTCACCCACCCGCCTCGCAACGATCCGCTGACCCCCCACGGACAGCGGCAGTTACATAATCATTATTTTTACACACGATCATGAAAACGTGAATGCACCGAGGACACGATTGCGTCACGCTTCGCGCGGCGCCTAGGCGAGCTTGTTCGCTCGACGGCGGGTCCGTCCGTTCACGATGTGGCTGGCCCAGATCAGGCACAGCCCGACGACGGTCAGGAGGATGGCCGAGAACGGCAGGATGATGTCCCAGACCGACAGGTCGAGTGGTGTGAGGCGGAGGGCGACGAAGACGACGACGAGGGAGAAACCGCAGGCGAGGAAGCCACAGGCCACGCGATGGATCGTCCTCGCGTGACGGTCGAGCGCCGAGGTCGCGGCCGGCACGACCAGGCACGCGGCCACATATCCGGGATACAGCCGACCCACGGCCGCATACTGCTGCACCGAGTCCTGGTTCTCGAAAGCGTGCAGGCCCGTGGAGCTGCCGGCCAGCTCGCTCGCCACGAAGAAGTAGAGCGTGGCAAGGACGGTCAGCGCGAGGATCGCCAGGCCGAACCGCCCGACGACGAGCCTTCGGGCAAGGGGCGAGTCGAAGGCTGCCGCCATCCGCAGAGCGAGCAGCAGGAAGACCGCATACAGGGCCAGGCGGAGGAGAAGGTTCGCGAGGTTGATCCCGCCGAGCAGGCCGTCCACTGCGCCGTAGATCGGGGCGATGGAGAGCCCGACGCACACAGAGAGCAGCACGAGCGCGCTGAAGATCACCCGCCCTGCTCCTCTCCTCGCGGCGGGAACACGCACGGCAGCCCCGACGATGCACAGTCCGAGCACGATCCATTGAAGTGTCACGACTGTCATCCGAGGTTCTCCCACAGGGCGCGGTCCTTGCCGTCGTCGAGCTCGGCCCTGCGGATCTGCTTGCCGAGCACGTCGAGGCGGTCACGGGCGAGGAACACGAGGTCGAGATCGGGCATGGCGCAGAGGGCTCTCGCCCTGCCGTCCGGGGGCCAGCCGCCCTCCTCCTGCGTCAGGAGGCCCGTGACCACCAGGCCGCTGGTCAGCGAGACCCCGGAGATCCGGGCGGCTTCGAGCGCGATCTCGGGCGCCAGACGCCCCGCCGTGAGCTGCGCGGACAGATTCTGCCGGGCCACTCCCGTGCGGGCGGCCAGCTGTTGCCGTAGATCCCCCGGGTCGATGGCCTCGATCCAGGCACGGACGGAATTCCTGTGCGGGAAGGGGGCGAGGTTCAGCTGCAGGTCGCTCCCCGCGCATTCCTGGTCCTCGCTGCGCGCGACCAGCAGCCGGAGGATGTCGATGTGCGAGACCTGGCTCACGAGTTCGGCGTCCGTCGGGGTGCGGACCCCGGCCGGGACGTCGGTGAACCCCTCGAAGACGGCCAGCGAGTCGACGGGCGGAAGCCCGTAGCCCCGGGCGATCGAGACGATGGTGGGGACGGAGACCTTGCCCCGCACGAGCTGCTGCGCGAGGGTGGAACGCTTTATCCCGGCCACCCTGCACACGTCCGAGACGGTGTCCTGCGGTGCGATACGGGAACGCCACAGCTGGAATGCCTTGGCTGTGACGGCCATCATCACCTTTCGATTGGACTTTGCGCTCTCCTGTCGAAGTATACTGAGATCGCTGGCTCCGATTTCTGCGATTCCCCCATACGCAGAACTCGGAGCCAGCTCCACTTTAACTCAGCGGGAGCCACCCGGCAGCGTGCCCGGAGAGGGCCTCACCAGCGGACTTTCTTCTCCTTCTTGCCCTGCTTGCTGCTCTCGTTGGCGGCCTTCTGGTGGCCCGCACCCGTTGCCGCGGTGGGGTTGGCGCCGTGGTTCTTCCGAGCGAGCGCGAGCTTGGCCCGCGGATCGTCCTGGACGCTGCGACGCTGGGCGCCTCCGGCCTCGGCGGGCGGTGAATCCTCCGCTTCCGGCGGCGGGACGGCGGCGGAAGCGGCCGCGGACGCGTCGTTCTGGGGCGTGGTGGTCATGGTGTTCCTTTCTGGGGTGGCGCCACGAGATGCGTCGGAACACGTCATCGCCACCGCAGGGAGTACCCGCGGGAACGCTGGGAGTCGGACGGATTTCAGGGGCGCCTGTGGAGGGGTGTCATCGACACATGACGCGGATCGCGGCCGGAGCCGGATCGCCTACTGAAAAAGAATCGTCCTCATGCCTCCGACGGTACACCCCGCCCGCGCGGCGGGACAAGGCCTAGCGCAGCCTGCCACCGCTGAGCGTGACATCGACGAAGACCAGCCGATGATCACTCGTCGGGAAGGGGAAGATCCCCGTCAGCTCCGCACCGGGACTGCCTGCCCGGGGCCAGAACACCCCTGCGGCAGCCACCTTGAGCGTGCGCGACGGCAGCACGTAGTCGGCCCTGATGTTGCCGGCATCCCTGTCCTCGAAGTCCGCCGTGTCGAACCGCGGATCACTCCTGTGCTTGGCGTTGGCACCGCCCTGCAGGGCGGACGCCTCGACAGCTCCGTTCGACGACGGCAGCGGATCCTGGACGAGCTTGTTGCCCAGCAACTGGCCGATCGACCCTGCCCGTGAATCCCCGTCCAGGGGATCGCTGTTCTGATCACCCATGACGACGAACCGCTCGCCTCGGTTCAGGCCGCCGGTACCGCCGTCGTCGTCGTAGATGTAGGACGCGCCGGGACCGCCGGTCACGTAGTCGGACCAGAAGCGGATCTCGTCGCTGTTGCGCCTGCCGTTCCGATCCTCCTGCCCGTCGAACACCGGTGGCGTCGGATGGCTGGCGAGGACGTGCACGGTCCTGCCGCCGACCTCGACGGGGACGTCCCAGTGCGACTTGCTGGACAGCGGGAGCGCTGCCAGTTCATCCGTCGAGTACCAGTCGTCGGCCGCCTCCGTTGCCGGGTTGTCGGGCAGCAACGCTCCGGGCATGTCCTTCCACAGGAAGTCCTGGAAGGTCCTGACGGCCTCGGTGCGGATGGGATACCTCGAGTACACCACCATGCCGTACTGGCCCTCGAAGGCGCCGAAGCCCAGTGCGTCGTCGGCGCCTCCGACGCGCCCGTCGTTGTTGAGGTCGAACCCGCTGGGCACGCCGGTGTTCGAGGGCGCCGTGTACACGTAGGGGTAGTCGATCGGGGCCTTGCCGTTCTGGCCGACCCGGAGATAGTTCTGACTGAAGAGATCAGCGGCGCGGCCGCCCGCGACGTAGTCGAATTCGTTCAGGAGCACGACGTCCGGCCGGTTGATCTGGATGACCTCCGCGATCGCCCTCGCCTGCGTATTGGCCGGGGTACTCAGATCGCGGACGAGGTCGCCCGGCGCCGCTCGGTTCAGGCTGGCGTTGTAGGTCGCGAACCGCACATCCTGTTTCCCGGCGCGGGTCCCGGCGATCACGGACCGTGAATCGTCGTACGCGACGGCGGAACCGGCGGGAGCTCCGACGACGACGAGCGCGGCGGCGAGCACGGCTGCCGAGCATGCGGTCGGGATACGCACAGGTCCCTCCTCAGGTCATGGAGCGGCGCCGCTGAAGGCGTGCGCCACCGTCGTCGAACGCTCCGGTAGATCGAGCCTAACCGGGTCCGGGGGGCCGCAACGGGCCGGCGGATAACGATTCAAACTCATCCACGTCGGAAGGATGCCCCGACGAGGGCAGCCGTCTGGAGATCACCCGGAGGGTGCCCGTGGCACGATCCGCCCTCCACTCGCCCGGTGGTTCCCGGCCACGTCGCGATCCCCGGCCTTCCCCGTCAAGCCCCGGTTCCGCCACCGGGTGCCTCCGCACGCGGGCGGTTCCATGGCAAGCTGGGCCGGATTCATCTCGTGGTGCCGTGGGCACCGGAAGGAGCGGCTCCCGTGCCACTGTGGCTGCAGGCATTCGGGTGGGGTGCGATCGCAGGAGGGGCGCTGGTCCTCGGAGCGGCGATCGCGTGGAGGTGGACCGTGCCACCCCGGATCGTCTCCTTCGTGATGGCGTTCGGGGCGGGAGTGCTCATCTCCGCCCTCGCCTTCGAACTCGTCGGAGAGGCCCAGAAGGCGGGCGGGCTCGTGCCGACGGCTGGAGGCTTCCTCGTCGGAGCCGTGACCTATGTGGGAGCCAACGCGATCCTCGCCCGCAAGGGGGCGCAGCACCGCAAGCGGTCGGGCGGGCAGCAGCCGTCGGAGTCCGACGCCGCCGGGAGCGGCAACGCCATTGCACTCGGCGCCCTGCTCGACGGCATCCCGGAGTCGGTGGTCCTGGGGCTCGGCCTCGTGGCGGGAGGCACGGTGAATCCGGCGGTCCTCGTCGCGATCTTCATCTCCAACGTGCCCGAAGGACTCTCGAGCACCGCCGGCATGAAGAACGCGGGCCGCAGCAGCCGCTACGTGTTCGCGCTGTGGGGCGGCATCGCCCTCGCCTCGGGACTGGCGGCCCTCATCGGGTACTCGTTGCTGGCGGATGCCTCCGGCGTCACCGTCGCGTTCATCACGGCGATCGCCGCCGGCGCCATCCTCGCGATGGTCGCGGACACCATGATTCCCGAGGCCTTCGAGCGCCAGCACATGTTCACGGGACTGATCGCCGCCCTCGGTTTCCTCGCGGCGTTCGTGGTGCACACGGTCTCCGCATGAGCAGCACCTCGCACCGACGACGAAGGACCCCGGAACTGGTCCGGGGTCCTTCCCTCACGCGGTAGGCCCTGTGGGGCTCGAACCCACGACCCACGGATTAAAAGTCCGTTGCTCTAGCCAACTGAGCTAAGGGCCCGCCCATCACCACCCCGGGGACCCGCAGGTCCGCCGTGCGGCGATGACCCGCCCACTTTATCGCAATCACCCACGCCCCGAGGACGGGTCCGAGGCCCTGCCGACCGGCCGCGACGACCGCAGGAGTATCCTCGTTCCATGGACGGCGACTACACGAACAAGAGCCCGCGGCCGCACAAGCCGAAGCCTTTCGCCCCGGCCGATTTCGAGGTCTTCGCGGGGGGCGTCGATCCGTCGCGGGTCTCCGAGGCCGCCCACATGGCGGCCCACGCCCTGGTGCACCACGGGCGGGACACGGACGATCCCGACGTGACCCGCCGCCTCGTCGAACTCGCCGACCGGCAGGGCCTTGAGGCCATCGCCGAGATGTGGGCCGAGAGTCCTGCGAGATCCCTGCCAGGGGCCCTGTGGCGGCTCTATGCCCTGCGTGCCGCGACCCAGCAGAACCCCGAGCGGATCGCCGCCTACTTCGCCTCCGGCAAGGAGATCGCCCAGGTCTCGAAGGTCGTGGCGGGCGTGGCCGAACCGCCCGGCGCCGCAGAGATGACCACCATGGCGGACACCATCCTCTCGGGCGCCTTCGACGGGGACTTCGACGTCGCCCTCGAACGGTTCGCCGCGTTCTGCCGCGTCGTCGCCCTCGGCCAGGCCAACCACGCGGACGACCGGGAGGTGGCCAGCGGGTCCCACGCCTCGAAGCTCACGCGCAATTCCCACCAGCTGATCAAGACCGCTGAGGACCTCGAGCACGCCGCCGCCTCCTGGCGGCGCGGCGACCTCGACTGAGCGGCCCGTCACAGGCGATGTTGACAGCCGCTCCGGGGAGGGCAAGACTTAACCCGGCGTCGGACCGTGGAACCCCCGGGCTTCAACACTCAGCCGCTTCGAGCGGCCTTCCGCCGAGAGGCGCTCCCGGTTCGACGCCACTACTCTGCCCAGAGGCATGCGCGTCGGTGGCAGCACCGCCGACGCCCGCCCACCCTCCGAGGAAGACTCCGTGAAACTACGCCTCTTCCCGCAGGAGAACGCCGGGCTCGAGCTCCTCGCCCGCATGGCGAACCAGCTGGTGCTCGGCGTCGGCACCATGTCCGCCATCCTCGGAGCGTCCGTCCAGGAGTACGACCGCCTGTCCGAGGAGCTGCACCAGCACGAGTCGGCCTCGACGGACCTCCACTTCGCGCTCCTCACCTCCATGCGGACGTCCTTCATCAACCCGCTGCCCCGTGAGGACCTCTACGTGCTCTCGCGCCTGCTCAACGAGGCCATCGAGAAGCTCGACGGAGCGGGTGAGCTGATCGCGCTGTACAAGCTGAGCAAGGTGAGCCAGCGGGCGGCCGACCAGCTGGAGGTCATCAACCGGCAGGCCGAGCTCACCGCCGTCGCGATGCAGCGCCTCACCTCGATGGAGGACCTCGAGGAGTACTGGATCGAGATCCTGCGCCTCGCACGGCGGGCAGAGCGCACGCACCGCAGCTGGTGCGCCGAGCTCCTCGACGACCACAAGCCGCTCGTCTACGCACGCCACCGGGACGTGGCGAACCAGCTGGTCGAGGTCACCAAGGACATCCGTCGGGTCGCCACGCAGGTGGGCAGCATCCTCGTCAAGGAATCGTAGGTGGAGGCCCTCCTCCTCGGAGCGGTGATCGTCACCGCGGGCGGCTTCGCCTTCCTCAACGGTTTCCACGACGTCTCGAACTCGGTGGCGACGGCGGTGCGGACGAGGGCGCTGACACCCACCGTCGCCGTCCTCCTCGCGGCACTCTTCAACCTGGTGGGTGCGTTGCTCAGCACCTCCCTCGCCCTGTTCTTCACCGACGCCGGGATCGGCCTGCCCGAGGGCTCCACCGGCCTCGGGATCCTGATGGCGGCCCTTCTCGCGGCCTGCCTGTGGGGCATCCTCACCTGGTACCGCGGCAAGCCGTCGTCGTCCACCCATGCCCTGCTCGGCGGCGTCATCGGCGCGGGTGGTGCGTCGCAGCTGACCAGCGGGCCGGCGATGAGCGGCGCCGGGGAGACACTGCTCCTCCAGATCGTCCTGCCCCTCCTCCTGTCACCCGTCATCGCCTACCTCCTGGCCTACCTGGCCGTGTTCCCGGCCACCTGGCTGCTTCGGCACGGCTCGCCCGCGCGGGTGAACCGCGGGAACCGGATGGCGCAGTCCGTGCTGGCGGGAACCTTCGCGCTCGGGCACGGGCTGCAGGACGGCCAGCGGACGATGGCGGTGATCCTCCTCGCACTGGTGGGTTCCGGCTACGCCACGGGCACGGACATCCCCGTATGGGTGCAGGTGTTCGCCGCGGTCCTGCTGACGGCCGGATCGCTGTTCGGCGGCTGGCGCATCACGCACACCCTCGGGAACCGCCTGGTGCACATGGATCCCCTGCGGGGCATGACGGCCCAGGGCGTCAGCTCCGCCATGCTATTCATCGGCGCCATCTCGCTGCACCTCCCCCTCTCCAGCACCCACACCATGACCTCGGCGATCGTGGGGGCGGGGGCGAACCAGCGCTTCGCGTCCGTGCAGCGTCCGCGCGTGATCCGCATCCTGCTCGTCTGGCTCGCGACGGCACCGGCCACGGCGCTGGTGGGTGCGGTCTTCTTCCTGGCGCTCAGCCCGCTCCTGTAGGACCCCTGCCGGACGAGCGACGGCGGCCCCGCCCTGGGAGCCGCCGTCGTGCGTGGACCGCCGTCGACCTATCCGAAGCGACCGGAGACGTAGTCCTCCGTGGCCTTGATGGTCGGCTTGTTGAAGATCGTCGTCGTGTCGTCGTACTCGATGAGCTTGCCCGGCTTGCCGGTACCGGCGATGTTGAAGAAGGCGGTCTTGTCCGAGACACGGGCCGCCTGCTGCATGTTGTGCGTCACGATCACCACGGTGTAGTCGGCCTTGAGCTCGTTGATGAGATCCTCGATGGCCAGGGTGGAGATGGGATCCAGCGCCGAGCACGGCTCGTCCATCAGGATCACCTGCGGTGACACGGCGATGGCCCGGGCGATGCAGAGGCGCTGCTGCTGGCCGCCGGAGAGCCCTGACCCCGGGCGTCCGAGGCGGTCCTTGACCTCGTTCCAGAGGTTGGCGCCCTGCAGCGACTTCTCCACGAGGTCGTCCGCATCGGATTTGCTGATGCGCTTGTTGTTGAGCTTCACCCCGGCCAGCACGTTGTCACGGATGGACATGGTGGGGAACGGGTTGGGGCGCTGGAAGACCATCCCGATCTGCCCGCGCACGGTCACGGGGTCGACGGCGGAGTCGTAAAGGTTGTCGCCGTCGAGCAGCACCTCGCCCTCGACGCGGGCGCCGGGGATGACCTCGTGCATGCGGTTCAGGGTGCGCAGGAACGTCGACTTGCCGCAGCCCGACGGTCCGATGAAGGCCGTGACGGAGCGGGCTTCGATGTTGATGTTGACGTCCTCCACGGCAAGGAACTTGCTGTAGTAGACATTGAGGTCCTTGACGTCGATTCGCTTGGACATGGCTTCCTTATCGGTCGGTACCGCGAGTGCTCAACGGCTGGTCTTGGGGGCGAAGATCTGGGCGACGAAGCGGGCCACGAGGTTCAGCAGCATCACCATGAGGATGAGCAGGAGCGCAGCCGCCCAGGCGCGCTGGGTACTCGGGTCGGGCGACGTCGGGGACGTCGGGGTGAGGATCTGGTAGTAGATGAAGGTGGGCAGCGTGCTCATCCAGCCGCTGAACACGTTCCAGTTGATGGAGCTCGCGAATCCGGCCGTCACGAGGATGGGCGCCGTCTCGCCGATCACGCGGGCGATGGAGAGCGTGACGCCGGACGCGATGCCCGAGATCGCCGTCGGGATGACCACCTTCGTGATGGTGCGCCACTTCCGCACCCCCAGCGCGTAGGCCGCTTCGCGGAGCTCGTTCGGCACGATCTTCAGCATCTCCTCGGTGGAGCGCACGACCACCGGGATCATCAGCACCGAGAGCGCGACGGCGGCGACGAAACCGGTCCGGGTCCCGGGGCCGAAGAGCAGGGTGAAGAGCGCTGCCGCGAACAGTCCGGCCACGATCGAGGGGATACCCGTCATGACGTCCACGAAGAACGTGATCGCCTTCGTGAGGTTCTTGCCGGCCCCGTACTCGACCAGGTAGACGGCGGTGAGGAGGCCGATCGGCACGGAGATCAGGGTGGCCCAGAGGGTGATCTGCAGGGTTCCGAGCACCGCGTGGTATGCACCGCCGAGAACGGGGGTCCCGCCCTCGACCGCCTGGTTGTCCACGGCCCCCGTGACCCCGTTCATCGAGGTGAAGAGGAAGTTGTAGCTCAGGCCCGGGACACCCCGCTCCAGGACCGTCCAGAGGACGGAGACGAGAGGGATCAGCGCGATGAGGAAGGCGCCGTACACGAGGAACGTGACGAGCTTGTCCTTCGCCTTCCGCTCACCCTCGGCGACGGCCGTGACGATGGTCGCCGCGAGGACGAACACGATCGCCGTGATGATGGCCCACCCCACGACGCTGAAACCGACGAGGGAGGAGATCGCTGCACCCAGGATCAGGGATGCGGCCACGACCACCCAGATGGCATAGGACGGGAGGCGTCCTCGGGTGAGCTGGGACTGGCGACGCTGGAGCGTCTGGTTCGCTGCCATTAGTTAGCTCCCGAGAATTCTTTGTGCCGGGTGATGATGAAGCGGGCGATCATGTTCACGATCAGTGTGATGACGAAGAGGACGAGTCCGGCAGCGATCAGCTCGTTGAGTCGGAGGCCGAAGGCTTCAGGGAAGTTCAGGGCGATCTCCGCCGCGATCGTCTGGTTGCCCGTCTTGATGAGGCTCGCGCCGAGGGCGCCCGGGGAGAGCACCAGCGCGACAGCCATCGTCTCGCCGAGCGCCCGGCCCAGACCCAGCATCGTCGCGCTGATGATGCCCGGACGGGCGAACGGCAGCACGGCCATCCGCACCATCTCCCAGCGGGTCGCGCCCATCGCGAGGGCTGCTTCCTCGTGGAGGTTGGGGGTCTGCAGGAAGATCTCCCGGCTCAGCGAGGTGATGATCGGGATGACCATCACCGCGAGCACCACGCCGGCGGTGAACATGGTCTTGCCGGTCTGGCTGGCCGGACCGGCGAAGAGGGGGATCCAGCCCAGGTTCTCGGCGAGCCAGGCATAGCCCTTCGCGAGCTGCGGGGCCAGGATGATGTACCCCCACGCACCGTAGATGACGGACGGGATCGCTGCGAGCAGGTCGATGACGTACCCGAAGGCCCGAGCAAGGCGGCGTGGCGCGTAGTGGGAGATGAAGAGGGCGACGGCGATACCGACCGGTGTCGCGATGATCAGGGCGATCGCGGCCGCGACGATGGTGCCGATGACGATCGGCAGGATGTAGGCCGCGAATCCCTCACCTCCCGTGACCTCGGCGGGATCCGCGGAGAGGATCGGCGCGGCCTGCACCATCAGGAAGACGGCGACACTGAACAGGACTGCCAGGATCAGCACGCCCGCGGCGAGCGAGATGCCGGAGAAGATCTTGTCGCCGGCACGGCCTCGATCTGTCGATGCCTTCAGCGAATTGAGTGACACGTTCTTGCCTTCCAGGCGGTCTGTTCAGGTGTGGAGCCGGTTTCCGGCGCCGGGCAAGGGGGAAGGGCACTGCGGATCCCGGCCGTAAACGGCGGATGGTCCCGTCCGGTCTCCATTAGACCAGACGGGACCGAGGGGGCCTCCGCTAGGAAGCGACCTTGATGGAGTCGATCGCCATCTGGGCCTTCTCACTCAGTGTGGCCGAGAGGGGGGCGTTCCCGGCCGAGGCCTCGGCCTCGGCCTGCCCGTCCTCGCTGATGACGTAGGAGCCGAAGGCCTTCACGAGGTCGACGGTCTCCTGGCTGTCGTAGGTGGTGCAGTAGACGTGGTAGCTGACGAGGACGACGGGGTACGCACCGGATTCGGTGGTGTCGCGCTCCAACTCGAGCGACATGTCCAGCTCGGGCCGGCCCTCGACCGGCGTGGCGACCTCGACGGCCTTCGCGGCCGCGTCCGAGCTGATCTCGGTGTACTCCTCGCCGACCTTGACCTTGGCCTTGCCCAGGTCGCCGACCGCTGAGGCATCGGCATAGGTGATGGCGCCGTCGGTCGAGGTGACCGTCTGGACGACACCGGAGGTTCCCTTGGCATTCTCGGACTGCAGGTCGGCGGGCCAGGCGCCGTCCACCTCGTACGTCCACACCTCGGGTGCGGCAGCCGACAGGTAGTCGACGAAGTTCTCGGTGGTGCCCGACTCGTCCGAGCGGTGCACGACTGTGATGGGGGTGTCGGGCAGCTCGACCCCCTCGTTCTGGTCGGCGATCGCCGGATCGTTCCAGGTGGTGATCGCCTTCGTGAAGATCTTGGCGATGGTGGGGGCGTCCAGGTTCAGCTCGGTGACGTCACCGAGGTTGAAGGCGATCGCGATCGGGGAGATGTACGCGGGGATGTTGAGCGCACCATCGGGACCACAGACCTCCACGGCCTGGGTCATCTCGTCGTCCTTGAGGTAGGCATCCGAACCGGCGAACTGCGCTCCCCCGCTGAGGAAGGCCTTGCGTCCGGCCCCTGATCCGTCCGGCGAGTACTGGACCATGGCGTCCTGGTTCATGGCCTCGAAGCCGGCCTTCCAGGCCTCCATCGCCGAGTTCTGCGAGGAGGCGCCGATCCCGGTGAGGGTTCCTGACACGGCGACGCCGGTGGCGGACGGGGCGGCCCCCTCGGCTGCGGGGGTGTCACCGGTGGCGTTGTCGGAACCGCATGCGGTCAGCGCCAGCGCGGCCACGGAGATTACTGCCGCAGCGCGGCCAAAGCGAAGAGCCTTCACTAGATCTTTACCCCTTCCAGGGATGTGTTCATCGGTGCGCGAGTGGCACTCGGTCGACCTGTACGTGTTCTCGTACCGTCCGAAGCTAGGCTCTGCAGGTGAAGAGACTGGCCGAGCGACCTTAACGGAAGGTGAACAGCGCCGGTCCATTGGCCGGTAGGGCCGATCCGCCCCGGTGCATGGGGCGGAGGTCTCCTGCGGCCCGACCTCCTACACTGGGCCTATGCCGCCGCGCCAGGGAATCACCAGGGCCCTCGCCTTCCTGCGCAAGCGCTCGCGGACCGGCTTCAGGCGCAGCTCGAACTCGATCGTCACCGCCCTGCAGATGACGGTGTGCGCGGTGGGCGCCTACGCCTTCGCCGAGGAGGTCCTCGGCCACAACGGGCCGCTGTTCGCGGCGACCTCGTCGATGATCTCGCTGGGCTTCTCGCGGGACCCCCGGATCCGGCGGGTGCTCGAAGTGGCGATCGGCTGCACGCTCGGCATCTCGGTGGGTGACCTGCTGCTCACGTTCTTCGGCAACGGCATCTGGCAGGCCGCCGTCGTCCTCTTCATCTCGATCCTGCTGGCGCGGTTCCTCGACAGCGGCACCATCTTCACCACGCAGCTCGGACTGCAGTCCCTCCTGGTCGTACTGCTCCCGGCGCCGGAGGGTGGCCCGTTCACGCGCAGCGTGGACGCCGTCGTCGGGGGCCTGTTCGCGCTCGTGGTGACCATGCTCCTGCCGCGCGACCCGCGGGGGGAGCCGAAGACGAACGTCCGGGGCCTGCTCGAGGAGCTGTCCGGCGTCCTGCGCGAGAGCGCCACGGCGCTGCGGCAGAGCGACTCCACCCTCGCCTGGCACGCACTCGTGCGCGCACGGAACTGCCAGTCGCAGCTCGACGGCCTCACCGGGAGCGTGCGGGCAGCGCAGGAGGTCGCGCGGATCTCACCCGCCTACCGGCGCCACCGGGACGAGCTCGGCTCGCTGCGGAGCTCGGTCGGGTCGATCGACCTCGCGATCCGCAATAGTCGGGTCTTCGCCCGCCGCCTCACCTCGGCCATCAACCACGCGGCTCTCACCGACGACGCGATCGAGAGCCTGGGCCAGGCACTGGCGGACACGGCCGACGCCGTCGACGTCCTCAGCCGGTCCCTCTCGGCACGCGACTCCGCAGAACGCCGCCTCAACCAGCGCCAGGCCCGCGACGAACTCGCCGCCGTCGCGACGGATCTGCACCCGGAGACGCTCGGCATCCAGCGGCTCGAGGGCGAGGGACTGGTCCTGCTCCTGCGGCCCCTCGTCGTCGACCTGCTCGAGGCGACCGGGCTCTCGCACGAGGATGCCGCGGACTACCTGCCTCGCCTCTGACCACGTCCGGCCACGGACGACCCTCGGTGTCGGTGACCGCAGGTAGCCTCGTTCCATGGCCACCAAGACCTCCACCGCCGCGCGTACGGGCCGCGGCAACACCCCGAACTTCCGCTGTGCTGAGTGCGGCTGGACCACGGCGAAGTGGGTGGGCCGCTGCGGCGAGTGCCAGGCCTGGGGCACCGTCGAGGAGACCGGGCAGGTGGTCGCGCGCACGACGGCGGCGGCCGCTGTGACCACGCCTGCCCGCCGCATCGCGGACGTCGACGCCACGCTCTCCGGATTCCAGCCGACGAAGATCGACGAGCTGGACCGTGTGCTCGGCGGCGGCCTCGTCCCCGGCGCGGTGATCCTGCTCGCCGGGGAGCCGGGCGTGGGGAAGTCCACCCTCCTGCTCGACGTCGCCGCTCGGGTGGCCCGCCTCGGCAAGGACGTCCTCTACGTCACCGGGGAGGAGTCCGCCGCCCAGGTCAAGCTCCGCGCCGATCGCATCGACGCCGTCGCGGACTCCCTCTATCTCAGCGCCGAGACTGACCTCGGCCAGGCACTCGGCCAGGTGGAGAAGCTCGATCCCGCGCTGCTCGTCGTCGACTCCGTGCAGACCCTCAGCAGTGCGGCCGTGGACGGCAGCGCGGGCGGCGTGACCCAGGTCCGCGAGGTGGCCGCCTCCCTCATCGGCGCCGCCAAGTCCCGCGGGATGACGACCCTGCTGGTCGGCCACGTCACGAAGGACGGGTCGATCGCCGGCCCCCGCCTGCTGGAGCACCTCGTCGATGTCGTCTGCCAGTTCGAGGGCGAACGCCACTCCCGCCTGCGCCTCCTGCGCGCGGTGAAGAACAGGTACGGCCCCACGGACGAGGTGGGGTGCTTCGACCTGACCGACGGGGGCATCGAGGGGCTCGCCGATCCCAGTGGACTGTTCGTCTCGCGGACGAAGGACCCGGTGTCCGGCACCTGCATCACCGTGACCCTCGAGGGACGGCGCCCGCTGCTGGCGGAGGTGCAGGCGCTGCTCGCCGAATCCCCCAACTCCCAGCCGCGGCGCGCCACGAGCGGCCTCGACAGCTCACGCGTCGCGATGCTGCTCGCCGTCCTCCAGAGCCGCGCCTCGGTGAGCCTGCACAAGGACGACAGCTACGTGGCGACGGTGGGCGGTGTACGCCTGACCGAGCCGGCCACGGATCTCGCGGTAGCCCTCGCCATCGCCTCCGCGAAGACGGATCACCCCCTCCCGGCGCGGCTCATCGCCTTCGGTGAGGTGGGACTCGCGGGCGAGGTCCGTCCCGTCCCCGGCATCGGGCGGCGGATCCAGGAAGCGGAGCGCCTCGGCTTCACCCACGCCATCGTGCCCGCCTCGCCGGGAGGCACCGGTCCGGTGCCGAAGGGATTCTCGGTCCGTGAGGTCTCCACGCTTGCGGATGCGCTCGCCCTGCTGTTCTGAGGCCGGCGGCCCAGCGGCCGGCACAGCAGTGTTACCGATCTGCGACGGCAGGCCGTACCGCGGGTTTCGCGCGCGCCAGTAGTATTACTCTCGGCTGCGCGGGCACACCCGCGGGCCCTGCCCGCCGTCGGAGGTTCGACGGCCTATCCCGTCCGCGCCGGGCTATCGACAGCGCGGCGGCGAAAGGATAGGCCCATGGTTCGCAGTCCGGAGGACTCGCTGAAAGCCACCCTCGCCAGAGTAGCCCCCGGGACGCATCTCCGCGACGGTCTTGAGCGAATCCTGCGGGGGCGGACAGGAGCACTGATCGTCCTCGGTTTCGACCGCACGGTGGATTCGATCTGCTCGGGCGGATTCGACATCGGTATCGAGTTCTCGCCCACCCGCCTGCGGGAACTCGCGAAGATGGACGGGGCGATCGTGTGCGACAAGGACGCAAGCCGCATCCTCCGGGCCGCGGTCCAGCTCGTCCCGGACCACACCATCGAGACGCAGGAGTCCGGCACACGCCACCGCACGGCGGAGCGGGTGGCGAAGCAGACCGGGCTGCCCGTCATCAGCGTGAGCCAGTCGATGCAGATCATCGCCCTCTACATCGACGGCCTCCGCCATGTCCTCGAGGGCTCCGAGCCGGTGCTCGCCCGCGCGAACCAGGCCCTGGCCACGCTCGAGCGGTACCGTGCACGCCTCGACCAGGTGACCAACTCGCTCTCGGCCCTGGAGATCGAGGCCATGGTCACGGTGCGCGACGTCGCGGTCACCCTCCAGCGCCAGGAGATGGTCCGGAGGATCTCGGAGGAGATCTCGCAGTACGTCCTGGAACTCGGCGTCGACGGCCGGCTGCTCTCGTTGCAGGTCGAGGAGCTGACCACGGGGCTGGGACCGGGCAGCGAGATGGTGCTGCGCGACTACATGGACCTCGGCAACAGCACTGCGCCGCTCGACGAGCGCGTGGCGACCCTCCAGGGATTCAGCTCGACGGACCTGATCGACCTCGGGACGATCGCGAGCGTGCTCGGCTTCAACCCGTCGGTCGACTCGCTCGAAGCGGTGATCCAGCCGAAGGGCTATCGGCTGCTCTCGGGCATCAAGGCGGTCCCGCCGGCAGTCGCCAACCGCCTCGTGGACCATTTCGACGGTCTGCAGAATCTCATGGCCGCGAACATCGAGGATCTCATGGCGGTCGACGGCATCGGCGAGCAGCGTGCACGGACCGTGCGCGAGGGACTCTCCCGCATCGCCGAGACGAGTCTCCTCGACCGGTTCATGTAGGAGATCGCGCCACCCACCAGCCCTCCCGGCTGATCGTCCGCCGCGCGGACGGGCGGTGGGACGACAGCCCTACTGCAGGGTGAACTCCACGGACTGACTGCTCCTGGCGCCGAGCCGCGTGATCAGGGTGTAGTCGCCCGCACCCGGCTCCTCGTCCACGACGGTGCACCCAGGGACCGTCCGGTTCCTCGCCCACTCGAAGGTCGCCCGCTCCTCGCCGCCCGGCGCGATGGTGCGCTCGAGATCCTGGGAGCCCTGCTGGCAGTCCGTGGTCGAGAAGATCCGCTCGCCACCGGAGGTGATCTCGAAGGCCATCTGCGACGTTCCGACGTTGACGGTGCACGGTTCCTCCCCCTCGTTGCGCACCACCAGAGCGAGGACGGGACTCTCGCCGGAGCCGTAGGATTCCCGGTCCGTCTCAGCAGACACCACGACCCGCGCGGCGTCACACGCGTCCGACGGCGTCGGTTCCGGAGACGCGGCGGTCGGGTCTGCCGAGGGAGTGGCGGTCGGCGTCGCGGTCGGCCCTGCTGTGGGTGGGGCGGAGGGAGCCGCAGCGCTGGGCGCGGGAGTCGCCGCCCCGGGCGTCATGGCTGCGGCGGTCGGCGCCTCCGGGCTCGTCGATGCTCCTGCGGCCGCATCGTCCGTGCGTCCCAGCGTCCCGGCAAGTGCCATGCCGCCGATCGCGAGCACGGCGACCACGAGGACGGCCAGGATCAGGAAGGCCAGCCGCCGCCGCCGGTACACGGCCGGGCTCGCCCGACGACCGCCCCGCCGCGCACTGCCCTGATCGTCCGTATGTGCCATCCGTCAAGGCTAGGGAGGCGGGCGCCGATTCCAGGGGGCACCACGCCGGTGGATAGAGTATCCACGACGATGACCTCGAGGAGCACCACGATGAATCCGGGCAGCGGAAGCGCCGCGGCACCCCCCACCGCTGCCGGCGATGCACAGAGCACGCCCCCGAGCCTCGGCGCGCTCCACGCGCGGGTCACCGAGTGGTTCTCGGACGAGGCCCGCGACCTGCCCTGGCGCGATCCCGCCTGCACCCCCTGGGGCATCTTCGTGAGCGAGATCATGCTGCAGCAGACGCCCGTGGTCCGCGTCCTCCCGGTGTGGCACGACTGGCTCCAGCGGTGGCCTGCCCCTGCCGACCTGGCAGCCGAACCATCCGGCGCGGCCGTGCGCCACTGGGGCCGGCTCGGCTACCCGCGCCGCGCGATACGGCTGCATGCAGCCGCGTCCGCCATGGTCGCCGATCACGACGGCAGGGTCCCGACGACGCACGACGAACTACTGGCTCTTCCCGGGGTCGGCGCCTACACCGCCGCCGCCGTGGCGGCTTTCGCCTTCGGACGGCGCGAGACGGTGGTGGACACGAACATCCGGCGCGTCCACGCCCGCCTCGTCGGTGGAAAGGCCCTCCCGGCCCCCGCACTCACAGCAGCAGAGATGAAGCGGGCGGTGGCCCTCATGCCCGGGGACGCGCGATCGTCGGTCGCGTGGAATGCGGCCGTCATGGAACTGGGGGCGGTCGTCTGCACGGCGCGGGCTCCGCGCTGTGTCGCGTGCCCCGTCCTGGACGCCTGCGCCTGGGTGGCGGCAGGACGCCCGGCACCGGACTACGTCCCGAAAGGACAGGCCTGGGCGGGAACCGACCGCCAGGTCCGCGGTGCGATCGTCGCCGTCCTCCGGCACGCCGAGGGCGACGTGCCGCGCTCGGTTCTCCTGGACGCGCCGGTGGACCTGCTGCGGGGAGGCTCGTCGACCGTGGCGCCGACGCCCGGTCCCCTGGCCGCGCTGTACGGCCTGCAAGCTCCGTCGGAGCAGCTCGAGCGCGCCCTCACCGGCCTCCTCGCCGACGGGCTGGTGGAGGAGTCCGGGGGGCTCGTCCGCCTGCCCGGATGACCCGCCGATCGGGCGCGCGAGGCGGCCGGACACCGCACCACCGGCTGCACCGGTAACGACCGGTCTCCTGGACCAGCCCGGACACACCACCGGCAGCCCGGTACCGACCGGTCTCCGCGCTACCTCCGATCAGGACGGTTCGCCGAAGCCGGACTCCACCGCCTGCGCCACGAAGTCGACGGCGGCCTGCGCGTCCGGCCCCGAGGCCTCGACGTCGACCGTCCGTCCCTGGCCGAGCCCGAGGCTCATGAGCAGCATGACGGACGTGCCGTCGACGCCGTTCACCGTCACCTCCGCGTCGAGCTCGAGCAAACCGGTGGCGAGTGTTGCAGCCGGCCGGGCGTGCAGTCCCATCTGGTTCGGCAGGACGAAGGACCCGGTGGCCACCGGGCCCGCCGCGGACCCGGCGGCTCCCGGCCCCTCCGGCCGGGCTTCCTCCCGGCCCGGCGCCGCTGCAGCGTGCGAGACGAAGGGTTCGAGCTCCTCGGGTCGGATGGAGACGACGGCGTTCTCGGCCGCCCGCAGCACCTCGTCGAGGGACGAGCCACCCTGCGCCTGGACCGCGGCGGCGACGGCACCCTCCACGAGGGCCGCCTCCGCCAGCCGCACCCCGTCACGGGCTTCAGGCTCCAGGAACTCGAGCACCATCTCTGCGGTCATCACCGCGGAACCCAGGTCCGTCAGGATCACGACCCCGTCACCGCCCGAGGCCTTGTCGATCCCCTCCTGCACACGCTCGAAGCTCGTGCCGATCCGGGACCGTCCTTCGCCGTCGTCCGCTCCCCCGGCGGCGACGAGGACGACGTCGGGAGCCATCTGCGCCGCGAGTTCGACGACGCCCTCGGCGATCTTCCGGCTGTGCGAGACGATGACCAGCCCGACGCTCATGCGACCTCTCCACCGGCGGCCTCGGCGGCGGCCTGCAGGATGAGGGCCGTCGAGACCGCCCCCGGATCCTGGTGGCCCGCGCTCCGCTCGCCGAGGTAGCTGGCCCTGCCCTTCCGGGCGATCAGCGGTTCCGTGGCCACGGCGCCGGCGTGCGCGGCGTTGGCCGCGGCGGCGAGCACCTCGGGGGCCGTGGCTCCGGCCTGCGCCGCCGTCTCCGCCGCCTCGGACGCCGGCGTCCACGCATCGACCATGGTCTTGTCCCCCACCTCCGCCTTCCCGCGCGCGACGATGCCGTCCCGAGCGGCCGCGATCATCCCGGCCACTCCTGCCGGATCGACGGTGCCGGTGTCACCCAGCGACGTCGCCGCGCGGAGGAACGCCGTCCCGTACAACGGGCCGGCCGCTCCTCCGACGGTGGACATGAGCGTCATCGCCACGAGCTTGAGGACGGCGGCGGGTGTCTCCGGTGCGTCGCCGTCGAGCTTGAGCAGCACGGCGCCGAACCCCCGGTCGAGGTTCTCGCCGTGGTCGGCATCACCGATGGCGCGGTCGAGGTCGATCAGGAGGGCTCGGTTCTCGGCGACGACCTGCGCCGTGCCGCGCATCCATCGGACGGCCCAGGCGGCGTCGAGTGGTCCGGTGGCGTCGGCCACGCTCATGCTCCCCAGCGCAGCGCGGCAGTATGCACCGGTGCGTCCCACAGGTCGAGCATCTCGTCGTCGGCGCGGAGGATCGTGAGGGAGGCGCCCTGCATCTCGAGGGCCGTGATGTAGTTGCCCACCAGCGAACGGTCGATGCTCACGCCCAGGTCCCCGAGGAGTTGCGCCACCTTGCGGAACACGATGTACAGCTCGCTCGCGGGTGTCCCGCCCATCCCGTTGACCATGATGATGGTGCGGTCGCCGGAGGTCAGGGACAGATCCGCGACGATGGGGTCGAGCAGACGCTGCGTGATGCCGTCCGCGTCCTCCATGGCGATGCGGTGCCGGCCCGGCTCGCCGTGGATGCCGATGCCGATCTCGATCTCGTCCTCTGCGAGCTCGAAGCTGGGCACGCCCGCATGCGGTACGGTGCAGGCCGCGAGGGCCACGCCCATGGAGCGCACGCCGTCGATCACGCGCTGCGCGATCGACGTCACGGCGTCGAGGTCGTCGCCCCGCTCCGCCGCTGCTCCTGCGATGCGCTCCACGAGGACGGTACCGCCCACGCCGCGGCGCCCGGCCGTGTAGAGCGAGTCCTCGACGGCGACGTCGTCGTTCACGAGGACCGAGCGGACGGAGATGCCGTCCGCCTCCGCCATCTCGGCCGCGGTCTCGAAGTTGAGGACGTCCCCGGTGTAGTTCTTGACGATGTGCAGCACCCCGGCGCCGCCGTCGACGGCCGCGGTGGCGGGGATGATTTGGTCGGGGGTCGGCGAGGTGAAGACCGCCCCCGGCACCGCGGCATCGAGCATCCCGCGGCCCACGAACCCTGCATGCAGCGGCTCGTGTCCGCTTCCACCACCGGAGACGAGGCCGACCTTCCCCTGGACGGGCGCATCCTTGCGGGTGATGAACAGCGGCTCCGGATGGACGGTCACGAGGTCGGCGTGGGCGATACCGAATCCCTCGACCGACTCATTGACCACGGCTCTGGGGTCATTGATGAGCTTCTTCACGACGGCGGCTCCTAGCCTGCGAACGGACGGATGACAGCCTGCAGCCCGCCTCACGTGGACCACCCCGGCCATGGGTGACACGTTACCGCCCGTTCCCCGGCCTGCCTATAGCCCGGCCGCTCCGTGCGATCGACGCCCGACGCCGGAGGGAGGGGCCCTGGATCAGGCCCCTCCCTCCGGTTCTCAGGCCACCCGATGAAGGATGAGCCCCGGTTCGATCAGTCGCGCTTGAACGCGTCCTTGACGTTCTCGCCGGCGTCCTTCAGGCTCGAACTCGCCTGGTCCTTGTGGCCCTCGGCTTCAGTGTCCTTGTCGCCGGTCGCCTTGCCGAGACCTTCCTTGAGCTTGCCGCCCAAGTCCTGGCCCTTGTTCCCGATCTTGTCATCCAGTCCCATGATGCGGACCTCCTTCAGTCGGTGTGCAGCCACCGGTTCCGGTGGCGTCCCGGCATCCCCCTGAGGGAATGCTAAGTAGTCTTACCTTATCGTCGTGGCGCCGCTGATGCCAGCCCCGGCGGTGAAGCAGGTCAGAGCTGCCTGATCATGCGGGTGTTCCCGAGCGTGTTCGGCTTCACCCGGGCGAGATCGAGGAACTCGGCGACCCCCTCGTCGTGCGAGCGGAGCAGCTCGGAGTAGATCCGCGGATCGACGGCCGACTGGTCCGCCATCACCTCGAAGCCGTGCCGGCGGAAGAAGTCGACCTCGAAGGTCAGGCAGAAGACGCGGCTGACCCCGAACCCTCGTGCCTCCTCCAGCAACTCCTCGACGAGGGCATGCCCCACACCACGTCCGCGGGCGGCGGGGGCCGTCGCCAGGGTACGCACCTCCGCGAGGTCCTCCCACATGATGTGCAGCGCGCCGCAGCCCAGCACCTCGCCGTCGTCGGACTCGGCGATGCGGAACTCGGGGAGGCCCTCGTAGTAGGCCACGGTCTCCTTCGCCATGAGGATGCGCTCCTCGGCGAGTGGCTCGACGAGGGCCTTGATGGCGGGGACGTCCGATGTGCGGGCGCGGCGGAGGCTGAAGGTCGGGCTCATCCTGCCCACTCTAGCGATCGCCCACGACTGCGGCCCGCCTACAGGCCGAGTTCGCGGGGCAGTTCCCGCTCCTCCCCGAGGACGTTCGACGCCAGGAACGCCTCCACCACCGAGTACCAGATCTTCGCGTGCTGCGGCTTCAGGATCCAGTGGTTCTCGTCCGGGAAGTAGAGGAACCGGTGGGGCGTGACGCCGTGCCCGTCCGCAGGGAGCTTCGAGGCGGACAGGAGGTCGTACCAGAGGCGCAGTCCCTCGCCGATCGGCACGCGGTAGTCCTTGTCCCCGTGGATGACCAGCATGGGTGTGTCGATGTTCCCGACGTGCGCGTGGGGGGAGTTCTCGAGCATCGCCTCCGGGGTCATCTCACGCGCCCAGTAGTACGCTGCATCCGTGGTGCCGCCGAACTGGTCCAGCGCCCAGAGACTCGCGTGCGTGACGATCGCCGCGAAGCGGTCCGTGTGGCCCGCGACCCAGTTCGCCATGTACCCGCCGAAGCTCCCGCCCATCGCTGCGACGCGCGTCCCGTCGATGTCGTCGCGGGCCACGAGGTCGTCCGTTGCGGCCATCAGGTCGGTGTAGGGAGCTGCGCCCCAGGAACCCCAGCCGCGGTCGACCATGTGCTGGCCGTACCCGGTGGAGAGCGCGGGATCCGGCAGTAGGACCGCGTAGCCGCGGGCTGCCATGACCCAGGGGGACCAGCGCCAGGTCCAGGCGTTCCACGAGCCGATCGGGCCGCCGTGGATCCACAAAAGCGCCGGCACGGGGGCATCCGCGGACGCCCCTTCCGGGAGCACGAGCCAGGACTTCACGGCCTGCCCGTCCTCACCGACCGACTCCACCCGCTCGAGCGTGCCGGGCAGCTCCGGACGTTCGGCAGGGTTCTGCAAGCGGTCGGTGGCCCCCGTGGCGAGGTCGATGCGCACCACTTCTGCCGGGAAGAGGTAGGAACTGCGGACGGCGTAGGCCGTCCCGCCGTCCGGGGAGACCTGGACGTCGGAGTAGGCAGCAGTGTCCTCCGTCACCCGCCGCACCGCACCGGTCGCCACGTCGACGACGACGACGGGTGCCCCGCCGTCGTCGTCCGCCGTGGCCACGAGCGACGAGCCGTCCGGCAGCCAGGCCTCCGGCGACGGCCAGCGGTCCCAGTCCGCCGCCAGCTGCCGGGGCTCTCCCCCGTCGAGCGGGAGCAGCAGGAGGCTCGACTGCGGCGCCAGCTCGGCCGTGGTCCGGCGGTCACGTGTGACGGCGAGATATCTGCCGTCGGGGCTGACCGGGCCGGGAGTGTAGTCGTTCTCCCGATCGTCGAGCAGGACGCTGAGTTCCCTGGTGGCGAGGTCCACGCGCACGATGACCGAGCGCTGCGAGCCGAGCTCCTCGGGCACGGTCAGCGAACTGAACAGCACGCGTCCGTCCGGGCTGAGCACGGCATGGGCGTTCCGCAGCCCGCCCCGCGCGGAGGGAAGGATGTCGTCGAGGGTCGGTCGCCCGTCGCCGTCGACATCGGTCACCTCGAGGTACCGCGGCTCGTCGGGGCCGAGGTCCGCGTCCCAGTAACGCACCGGGTAGCCCGCGTGCAGGATGGCTGCGACGCCGGAGTCCTTCCGCGCCTTCCGCCGCTCGGCGTCGTCCTCCTCGCCGGTCGAACCGGCGAGCGCGTCGGCCGTCACGACGACGACGTCGGCCTCGGCGGCGGTCAGCACGCCGGACACCCCACCCTCACGCGTCACGAGGAGCGATGCCTCGCCTCCGGTCGCGGGCAGCCGCCAGAGCGACGGACGCTTGTCGCCGTCGGCATCCTCGGGATCGGGGCGGGCGGAGGTGAAGAGGAGGTCGCCGCCGGCGAGGAACGCCGCACCGGACTCCCCGGCGGAACTGCGGGTCAGCCGACGCGCGGGCTGCGCGCCCGAGGGGTCGATCTCCCAGAGCGCGCTCTGGTAGGCGGTCTTCTTCGGATCGAGGGTGGCGACGGACGTGACGAGTCGCGTGCCCTCCCTGTTGAGCACGAGTCCGCTGAGGCGCGGAAGGGCGACGAAATCGTCGAGGGAGGAGAAGGGCGTGGTCATGCCTCATCTCTACCACCGGTGTGTGCGCCGTCACAGGGAGTTCACTCAGGGATGAATTCCGTTGCCGCGGGCACCGATCGACTCGGCAGGAAACGACGGAGCCCGCCCCGGTGATCCGGGACGGGCTCCGTCGTCGTGCTGGCAGGGACCTCGCCTACTCCGGGACGCTCGCCTCGAGCGCAGCCGGTGAGTCCTCGATCTCCTTGGGTGCACCGTGGGGGGTGAAGGTGAAGATCGCGTCCACACCCTCGCCCTCGACGTCGACGGCCACGCGCTCGCCCGACTTGATCTCCCCGAAGAGGATCTTCTCGGACAGCTGGTCCTCGATCTCGCGCTGGATGGTGCGGCGCAGCGGCCTGGCACCCATCGCGGGATCGTAACCGCGGGTCGCGAGGAGCACCTTCGCCGCAGGCGTGAGCTCGATCGTCATGCCCTTGTCGGCCATGCGGCCACTCAGGCGCTCGAGGAACAGGTCCACGATCTCGACGATCTCGTCCTGCGTGAGCTGCGGGAACACCACGGTGTCGTCGACACGGTTGAGGAACTCGGGCCGGAAGTGCTGCTTGAGCTCCTCCTGCACCTTAGCCTTCATCCGGTTGTAGCTCGTCGTGGTGTCGGAGCCGGACTGGAAGCCCGTCATGACGCCCTTCGAGATGTCCCGGGTCCCGAGGTTGGTGGTCATGATGATCACCGTGTTCTTGAAATCCACCATGCGGCCCTGGCTGTCGGTCAGGCGACCGTCCTCCAGGATCTGGAGGAGCGAGTTGAAGAGGTCGGCGTGGGCCTTCTCCACCTCGTCGAAGAGCACCACGGAGAACGGCTTGCGGCGGACCTTCTCGGTCAGCTGGCCGCCCTCCTCGTAGCCCACGTACCCGGGAGGGGCACCGAAGAGCCGCGAGACGGTGTGCTTCTCCGAGTACTCGGACATGTCCAGGGTGATGAGGGCGTCCTCCTCACCGAACAGGAACTCGGCAAGAGCCTTGGCCAGCTCCGTCTTACCGACACCCGTGGGGCCGGCGAAGATGAAGGAGCCGCCCGGACGCTTCGGGTCCTTGAGGCCGGCGCGCGTGCGGCGGATGGCCTGGGAGATGGCCTTGATGGCCTCGTTCTGCCCGATGACCCGCTTGTGCAGCTCGGCCTCCATGTTGAGCAGTCGCGAGGATTCGGCCTCGGTCAGCTTGAACACGGGGATTCCCGTGGAGTTGGCCAGCACCTCGGCGATGAGCTCCTCGTCCACCTCGGCGATGTCGTCCAGTCCGCCGGACTTCCAGCGGCGCTCCTTATCGCTCCGCTCGTCATGGAGCTTCTGCTCCTTGTCGCGCAGTGCGGCGGCACCCTCGAAGTCCTGGGAGTCGATGGCCGACTCCTTCTCGCGCTTGACGTCCGCGATGCGCTCGTCGATCTCCTTGAGCTCCGGCGGGGCCGTCATCCGACGGATGCGCAGCCGCGCGCCCGCCTCGTCGATGAGGTCGATCGCCTTGTCCGGCAGGAACCGGTCGGAGATGTAGCGCTCGGCGAGCGTCGCAGCACTCGTCAGGGCACCGTCGGTGATCGAGACGCGGTGGTGCGCCTCGTAGCGGTCCCGCAGGCCCTTGAGGATCTCGATCGCGTGGGCCACGGAGGGCTCGGCGACCTGGATCGGCTGGAAGCGGCGCTCCAGCGCTGCATCCTTTTCGATGTGCTTGCGATACTCGTCCAGCGTGGTGGCGCCGATCGTCTGGAGTTCGCCACGCGCGAGCATGGGCTTCAGGATCGACGCGGCATCGATGGCACCCTCGGCGGCACCCGCGCCGACGAGCGTGTGGATCTCGTCGATGAACAGGATGATGTCGCCGCGCGTGCGGATCTCCTTGAGGACCTTCTTCAGTCGCTCCTCGAAGTCACCGCGGTAGCGTGAGCCGGCGACCAGGGACCCGAGGTCCAGGGTGTACAGCTGCTTGTCCTTGATGGTCTCCGGGACGTCCCCGCGCACGATCGCCTGAGCGAGACCCTCGACGACGGCGGTCTTGCCGACGCCGGGCTCGCCGATGAGCACCGGGTTGTTCTTGGTGCGGCGGGAGAGGACCTGCATGACGCGTTCCATCTCCTGCTCGCGCCCGATCACGGGATCGAGCTTGGACTCCCGAGCAGCCTGGGTCAGGTTGCGCCCGAACTGGTCCAGCACCACCGAACCGGCCGGGGTGCCCTCCTGCTGGGGGCCGCCGGCAGCTGCCGGCTCCTTGCCCTGGTAGCCCGAGAGCAGCTGGATGACCTGCTGGCGGACGCGGTTGAGATCGGCCCCGAGCTTGACGAGGACCTGCGCGGCGACGCCCTCACCCTCGCGGATGAGACCGAGCAGGATGTGCTCGGTGCCGATGTAGTTGTGGCCGAGCTGAAGGGCCTCCCGGAGGGAGAGCTCCAGCACCTTCTTGGCCCGGGGGGTGAAGGGGATGTGACCGGACGGGGCCTGCTGGCCCTGGCCGATGATCTCCTGCACCTGTTCCCGTACGGCACCGAGGGAGATGCTGAGTGACTCGAGGGCCTTGGCGGCAACACCCTCACCCTCGTGGATCAGGCCAAGCAGGATGTGCTCGGTGCCGATGTAATTGTGGTTGAGCATGCGGGCCTCTTCTTGGGCCAGCACAACAACTCGACGGGCACGATCTGTAAATCTCTCGAACATCAGACACACTCCTAGCTAACGCGTATTTCGATGCTACGGGTACGGGGTGTGCTTTGGGCGCGTGTTCGCCACAGGCGAGATAAGCCGGGAGGGGCTTCCGCTCCGGCGCCCGGAGGGGATGGTCAGCGCTGAGCTGCGCGGTACGCCTCCACGATCTCGCTGTTCACGCGACCGCGGGAGGAGACGTTGTACCCGTTCTCCTTGGCCCACTCGCGGATCTGCGCGGCTTCCTGGTTGCGCGAGGCGGACGGAGCGCTTGCGGAACCCGACCGCTGCTTCGTCTGGTTGCTGCGGCGGGCGGCCCCGACGTAGGCGGCGAGGGCCTCGCGGAGTTCGGACGCGTGCGCCTCGGAGAGGTCGATCTCGTACTGGACGCCATCGAGACCGAAGCGCACCGTCTCGTCGGCTTCTCCGCCGTCGATGTCGTCGATGAGGATGATCTTTACCTTCTGCGCCACAATGTCTCCTAATGGTTACTCGATAGAGATGCCCCCGAGAAAGAGTATGGGCTACTCATCTATTCAGGTCAAAGAAAGAGATTACGCGTGGGGGTCGATTTCCTGGTCGTCATTCTTTTTCTCCCGTGATTCCGCGACCCGGGCGTCCTCGGCGTCCTGCATTTCCTCCGCGATTTCCTCCGCGCGGGCCATGGCCTCACGCTCGGAGCGGTCGACATTGAATATGGCCTTGATCACGAAGTAGAAAAGAACTGCCAAGCAGACTGACGGTAGGAGGACGGCGATATATTCCACGGCTACTGACCGGCCTCGGGCTTGAGAATGGGGAACAGGATCGACTCGCGAATTCCGACGTCGGTGAAAAGCATGACGAGGCGGTCGATACCGAGACCGATACCTCCCATGGGCGGTGCACCGTACTCCAGTGCGCGCAGGAAGTCCTCGTCGAGCTGCATGGCCTCGTCGTCGCCCGCGGCGGCCTGGCGCGACTGCTCGGTCAGGCGCCGGCGCTGGACGACCGGGTCGATGAGCTCGGAGAAGGCCGTACCCCGCTCCATCCCGCCGATGATGAGGTCCCACGCCTCGATGAGCCGGGAGTCCTCGCGGTGCGGGCGCGCCAGGGGCTGCGCCGAGGGCGGGTAGTCGTAGACGAAGGTGGGCTGGATCAGGGTCGGCTCCACGATCTCGGAGAACAGCTCCAGCACCACCTTCTCGGCGCCCCAGGCAGGATCGAGCGACACCTCGTGACGCTCGGCGACGGACCGCAGCTCCTCGATCCCCGTGTCGGGGGTGACGTCCTGGCCCACCGCGGCGGACAGGCCCGGGTAGACGCCGAGCCATGCCCACTCGCCGTCGAGCTCCACCGTCCCCTTCGACGTCTCGAGGGTCCGGGAGCCCAGCAGGTCGGCGCACGCGAGGATCATCTCCTTCATGCGGTCCGCCATGACGAACTGGTCGGCGTAGGCCTCGTAGCACTCGAGCATCGTGAACTCAGGGCTGTGCGTGGAGTCGACCCCCTCGTTGCGGAAGATCCGGCCGATCTCGTAGACGCGGTCGATCCCGCCCACCACGGCGCGCTTGAGGTACAGCTCGAGGGCGATCCGCAGCGTCATCTTCTGGTCGAAGGCATTGAGATGCGTCTCGAAGGGCCGGGCGGTCGCCCCTCCGTGGACGAGCTGCAGGATCGGCGTCTCCACCTCGACGTAGTCGTGGGCATGGAGGGTGTCGCGAAGGGTCCGGGTGATGGCCGCGCGGGTGCGCACCATGCTGCGCGCTTCCTCACGCACCATGAGGTCGACGTACCGCTGGCGGACGCGCGTCTCCTCGTTGAGTCCTGCGTGCAGGGTGGGGAGCGGGCGCAGCGCCTTGGACGCCATGGTCCAGGCCTTCGCCATGACCGAGAGCTCACCACGCCGGGAGCTGATGACCTCGCCGTGCACCTGCACGTGGTCGCCCAGGTCCACGAGGGACTTCCACCGGGCGAGGCTGTCCTCGCCGATCTCGGCGAGGCTCAGCATGAGCTGGAGCCTCGTGCCGTTGCCCTCCTGCAGGGTCGCGAAGCACAGCTTGCCGGAGTTCCTGATGAAGACCACGCGCCCGACGACGGCGACCTCCTGCCCGCTGGACTCGCCCGTCTCGAGATCCGCGAACCGCTCGCGGATCTCGGTCAGCGAATGCGTCCGCTCGGGCTTGACGGGGTAGGGCTCCATCCCGGCGTCGAGCAGCGCGGCCCGCTTCTGCAGGCGGAAGCGCATCTGCTCGTTGAGGTCGTCGGCGGGAGCGGTGTCGTCGTGGGTCACGGAAGACAAGTTTACGGCTCCGTGCCGGGGCACGGGCGCCGGGGACGGACGGTGTGGGTCAGCCCACAGCGGGCAGGAGCATGTTGTCGATGAGGCGGACGGCACCGACGCGGGCGGCGACGACGACGAGCACGGGCGCAGTGGTCGGGGCGCCCTCCGCGACGGGGGCGAACGACGCCGGATCGATGGCCTCGAGGTAGTCCAGGTCCACCCAGGGCTCCGCGGACACCGCGGCGCGCGCGGCGTCGAGGTCCGGCGCGCGCCCGCTCCGGACGTCCTCGGCGAGGCCGTGCAGGACCCTCGACAGCACGAGCGCGGCCCGCCGTTCCTCTGCATCGAGGAACCTGTTGCGGCTCGAGAGGGCGAGGCCGTCGTCGTCGCGCACGATCGCGACGCCCTCGATGGCGACCGGGATGTTCAGGTCGAGCACCATGCGGCGGATGATCGCCAGCTGCTGCGCGTCCTTCTCGCCGAAGTACGCGCGGTACTCCGCCGCGGTTCCCGGCAGGCCGAGGTTCAGGAGCTTGGACACGACGGTGAGCATGCCGTCGAAATGGCCGGGACGGGAGGCACCCTCGAGGACCTCCCCCATGCGTCCGGCACTGAGCCGTACCAGCGGTTCGCCGCCCGGGTACATGTCCGCGACCGAGGGGGCGAAGACGATATCGACGCCGACCCCGCCGAGGAGGCGGAGGTCGTCGTCCAGGGTGCGGGGATACCGCTCGAGATCGGCGGGGTCGCCGAACTGCAGGGGGTTCACGAACACGGAGGCGACCACGACGTCGTTCGCCTCCCGCGCGGCGCGCGCGAGGGACGCGTGTCCGGCGTGCAGCCCGCCCATCGTGGGCACGAGGCCGAGCGACGGCCGTGTCCCCGCCGGGCGCTGCGCGCGCACCTGCTCCAGGAGGCCGGCCGTGGCGGCTTGGAGGTCTGCGGGAGTAGAGACGAGGAGCGGCGCGGTGTCGGAGCCGGCAGAGCTGTCGACGGTCATGGAGGGTCCTTCCGGGGGTGGGAGCGCGGGCGGTGCGGCAGGCTGCGTCGGCGTTGCGCTGGGTTCTGGTCGAACTGATCGGATCCGTCGGGTCCGGCAGATCCGTCGGATCCGGGTCGGCGTCGGATCAGGTGGGGGCGATCGGACGGGGGCGCAGCGGGATCGGTGCCGTCAGGTCAGCCCGGTCAATCGCCGGTGTCCGATCCCGGGCCCGGAGGATCGCCCGTCCCGGGGTCGTCGGCGAGGGCGGCGAGGATCGATTCCCCCTGCGCCGGGGTCAGGACGCCGCGTTCGAGGGCACGCAGTGCCGTGGCGCGGGCCATACCGAGGTAGGCCTGGCGCGTGTCCGGGGCGTCGTGCGCCTCGAGGGCCGCCCGGTGGATCCGGACAGTGCCCGCGTCACCGCGCGCCACCGGACCGGTGAGCGCGCCCTCGCCCGCGGAGAGGGCGTTCTCGAGCGAGGCCTTCATGAGCGGACCGAGCATGCGGTCGGGGTGCTGCACCCCGAGGTCGGCCAGGAGCTGTGCGGACTGGGCGGCGATGGTGACGAGGTGGTTCGAGGCATGCGCGAGGGCCGCGTGGTACAGCGCCCGTGATTCCTCCTCGATGACCACCGGCTCAGCCCCCATCTCGACGACGAGCGCCTGGGCGATGGGAAGGACGGCCGACGGCGCCGTGATGCCGAACGTGGTGTCCGGCAGGCGCCCGAGGTCGAGGCTGAGCCCGGTGAAGGTCATGGCCGGGTGGAGGGCGAGCGGGATGGCCCCGGCGGCACGTGCCGGGGCAAGCACCGCGGTGCCGTACCGGCCGGAGGTGTGCACCACCAGCTGCCCCGCCTGCCACACGCCGAGCTGCGCGAGGCCCTCGACCAGCGTGGCCAGGGCGTCGTCGGGCACGGCCAAGAGCACCAGTTCCGCACGCTCGATGATGTCCGGCACCTCCAGCACGGGCACGCCCGGCAGCAGGTTCTCGGCGCGTTCCCGGCTGGCCTCGGACACGGCGGACACCCCGACGACGGCGTGACCGGCCGAGCGCAGTGCAGCACCGAGGACGGCACCCACCTTGCCGGCGCCGACGATGCCGACCCCGAGCCTGCCCGGGCGGCGGGACGCATCAGCGCCGGCCATCGGGCGCCTCCTCAAGCGACGGGGACGCCTGCGGGGCCGCCGGTTCGTACCGGGGAACCTCGGGCATGACGGCGGCCTGCTCCGGCGCAGCGGGCCGGTCGACCGCGCCATCGGTGGCTCCGGACGGGCCCACCGGCCCACCCGGTGATCCACCGGACGTCGACGGGCCACCGTCCACCACCGCGGACCGCGTCGCTGCGTCATCCACCGGCCGATCCCCGTCGGCGTCGTGGACGCCGACGGGCTGTCCGGGCAGAGGGACGGCTGCGGTCCGCCCGGAGTCCCCCGGTGCCGCGTCCGGGACGCCCGGCCCGGTCGTCGCACGGACCTCGACGTGGTGGTCCGGCCCGTCGACGGTCTGCGCCACGGGCAGGCTGACGGGCTTCATCCACTGCTCCGGACCGCTGCGGCGTCGTGCCTCGGCGGCCCGCACCGACTGACCGTGGAACAGGTCCCAGGCCGCATCGGCGTCGGCGAGGAGGACGCGTGGGCTGACAGGACCCGGTGTCGTCTGGAACTGCAGGTTCGCCACCCGGACGCGGCGGTCCACGGGCCCCTGGTCGATCGACAGCGACTGGGTCCGCTCGTGCGGCACCACGACGAGCTGGCGCCACAGCACACCGGAGCGCAGCAGCAGCGCCGTGCCGGTCACGGTGAACCCGTTGCGCCGCCACGCGAGCGGGGCCAGCCATCGCGCCCGGCGCGGCGTCGTGACGTACCCCTCCCCGCCGTCGCGCCCGGTCATGCCGGCACCGAACACCTCGACGGGCCGCGGGGTGCCGGGATCCGGGAGGACCAGGGCGAGGATCTGCAGGACCTCGTCGCGCGTGCCGACGGGCAGGAGGGTGGCCCGGGCCTGGCCTTCGTTGGACGCCGACGCCCCGTAGCCCGCGACATTCACCGTGACGCGGTACCAGCCCTTCAGTCGCCAGAGCGGGGACTGCACGATCCCGAGGGCCTGCACGCGACCGGGGGGAACCGTCTGGGAGCGCGTGTCGAGCAGGCCGTAGCGCATGCGGATGCCGTCCGGTGACGTGGCGGCACGGAAGTTGTAGCCGGTGCTCAGGGCGGACCAGTACGCACCCACCACGCCGATCAGCAGCGGGATGAAGGAGGTGGCGATGAAGGGCGTGTCCAGGGTGATGCCGAGGGTGATGATGACCGCCGCCGCCACCACGAGCGCGACCGTGGTGCCGGAGAGCAGCGCGGCTCCGACGACGCGGCCGGGAGGGATCACCACCACCTCCCGCTCGGGGGCCTCGGGGACCTCCTCCGGGTGGTCGGGGTCCGGCTCCACACCCGCTGCCCGGGCGAGGATCGTGGCGCGGAGCTTCTTCGCGTCGTCGAGCTTGAGGAAGGCGAGCCGGACGGCCGATTCCCCCGCGTCCGCCACCTCGAACTTCAGTTCGGCCAGCCCGAAGATCCTGGCGAGGAACGGCTGCACGATGTCGATGGCCTGGACCCGGTCCAGCCGCGCCTGCCGCTGTTGCCGGAAGACGACACCGGAGTGCACCCGGACGTGCTCGGCGGTCACCTGGTAGCGGGTGAAGTACCAGGACACGAGGAAGACGGCCGCGATGACGACGACGACGCCGAGCACCACACCGCCCGCGAGCAGCAGGCCGACCCCCTCGGGCAGCGGACCCCGACCCCTCGAGTCGGCATCGAAGAGGCCCTCGAACCAGTCCCTGCCCGCGAAGTAGAGGATGGCCACGAGCGCGATCCAGCCGCGCACGAGCGGGGAGATGACATGGACGCGGCGCCACTCGTCCGCCGACTGCGGTGCGACGGCCTCTCCGTCGGTCACAGTCCGGCCAGCCTGGCTTCTCCCCGCGCGGACAGCTGCTCGCGCAGCCGGGCGCCCTCCCCGGTCGGCAGACCGGGGATGAAGGCGTTCGTCGCGGGGGACGCCGTGTGGAGCTTCAGCGTGCAGATGCCGAAGGCACGCTCGATCGGACCGACGGCGACGTCGACGTACTGCATGCGGCCGTAGGGAACCACCATGGTGCGCTGGAAGAACACGCCCTGGCGGACCAGGAGGTCGTCGTCGCGCTCCGCGTACCCGATGGCCCGCACCTGGCGGGGCAGGAGGATCCCGCGCCAGACGGCGCTGACCAGCACCACGGCCGGGAGGCCCCAGGCGAGCCACACGGGCGGGAAGGAGTCCCAGACACCGGTCAGGCGCAGCACGAGCGGCACGGACGCGAGCAGGATCCACACGAGAGACCCGATGAGCCAGCCGAGCAGGCGGACCCTGAGGTACTTCGGGGACACCCTCGTCCACTCGAGACCGGACGGATCGATCGGTTCCCTACGCATATTCCCCCTCGGTGTGGCCCGGAGCCCCGGTGCCGTCGTCGTCCGGCGGCAGCCTGCAGAAGTTCTCGACGACCAGTCCCACCATAATCATGACGGTCCCGCCCGCCATCAGCGCCACAGACCCCCAGACCGGCAGGCTGGTGGAGCGGACGGACGCCAGGGCCACCTGGTCCACGAGGATGCCCGCGTGCCAGCCGAGGTTGAGGGCCCCCGCATAGGCGCAGGCCTGCGCGAGCACCAGGGTACGCAGGGCGAGAAGGGGGTCGAGGGGACGGTCCCGCCTGCCGTTCCGCCAACGGAGCACGCGGCGCCCGAAGACCAGGGTGATGGCGATGATCGCCGCCGTGGTGACGAGGGACGTCAGCGGCAGGGCCGGCGTCCCGTACCCGTTGCGGGTGGCGAACCAGTTGACCAGCCAGCCGGCAAGCCCGGCCACCAGGCCCACGAGGGCCAGCCACCGGAACCGAAGGGTGCTCACAACGTCCTAGACTCCCTCGAAGGGCACCAGGCCCGCAAGGTCCTCCGCCTCCGCGGCCAGCTCGGCGACCGGCCGGCCGGCCAGCCGGGCCCCGGCATCCATCCACGCCCACGGCTGCAGCACGAAGGCACGCGACGCCGCCCGCGGATGCGGGATGGTCAGTGCCTCGTCGTCGGAGACCAGCGAGCCGTAGGTGATGATGTCGATGTCCAGGGTGCGGGGACCCCACCGGACGAGGCGCTTGCGGTGGTACTTCTCCTCCACCGCCTGGCAGTGCGCGAGGAGCTCGTACGGGTCACGATCCGTCTCGACCTCGATCACCATGTTGAGGTAGTCCGGCTGCTCCGGTCCGCCCACCGGCTTCGTGCGCACCACGGGTGAGACGGCGTGCAGCCGGACGTTGTCCGGTTCGACGAGGTCCGCGACGGCACGCACCAGGGTGTCGCTGCTCGCGCCGAGGTTGCTGCCGAGCGCGAGCACGGAGCGCACGGTACCGCTCACGGCCGGCTCCTGCGCAGCGTGACCGCCACGTCGCCGAAGGGCACCTCGATGGGCGCTTTCGGCTTGTGCACCGTCACGTCGACGGCGGCCACCGGGAAGGCGGCGAGGACCGCCGAGGCGATGGTCTCGGCCAGCGCCTCGATCAGGTCGAACGGCTCACCGCCGATGATCCCGTGCACCAGGCCGGCGAGCTCGCCGTAGTGGGCGGTCCGCGCCAGTTCGTCGCTCGTCCCGGCCGGCTGCAGGTCGAGGTGAAGGACGATGTCGACCACGAACGGCTGGCCCTCGCGGCGCTCGTGGTCGAAGACGCCGTGGTAGCCGTTCGCGGAGATGCCGCGCAGCACCACCGAGTCGAGGGCACCGGAGGGGGAACCTGCCAGCCCGGGGACGTGGCCGGAGGTGGCCCTCAGGGACTGCCCGGGTGACACTCCCCCGGCGTCGGCGACCGCGTACCGGGACGCGCCGTCGGACGTGGCGCCGTGGACCTCACTCACGGGCGCGGACCGATGGCGGCTGCGACCTTCACGGCGTCGAGCGTGGTGACGGGATCGTGGACACGGACTCCCCAGGCGCCCGACGAGGCGGCCAGGGTGGCGACGGCGAGCGAGGCGTGGTCACGCTCGCCCGGCGTCGCGGCCTTGCCCGCCGAGGTGAGCAGGGTACCGAGGAACCGCTTGCGCGAGGCCCCGACCAGGACGCGGTGGCCCAGTGAGGTGAAGGCATCGAGATGGCGCAGGAGCAGCCAGTTGTGTTCGTCCGTCTTCGCGAAGCCGAGACCGGGATCGAGGATGATGCGCTCGGCGGCCACGCCCGCCGCCACGAACCGGTCACGGAGCTCGGCGAGTTCCCCGGTGACCTCCGCGACGACGTCGTGGTACTCGGCGAGTGAGGTCATGGTGGTCGCCGATCCGCGCCTGTGGGTCAGGATGTACGGCACGCCCCGCTCGGCCACGAGGGCCGGCATGGCCGGATCGAACTCGACGCCCGAGATGTCGTTGACGATCGACGCGCCCGCCTCGAGGGCCTGGCGGGCCGTCTCGGCGTGCATGGTGTCGATGCTCACCAGGGCACCGGCCTTGACGAGCGCCCGGACGACGGGCAGCACCCGCTGCAGTTCCTCCTCGACCGGCACGGCCCGGGCCCCGGGACGCGTCGACTCACCTCCGACGTCGATGATGTCCGCCCCGCCGTAGTGCATGCGGAGGCCGTGGCCGATGGCGTCGTCGGTGCCTGCGAACCTGCCGCCGTCGCTGAACGAGTCCGGCGTGACGTTGAGGATACCCATGACCACCGCGCGGTCCGTGGGCAGGTCACCGAAGGTCCTGGCGGAACGGACCGGTCGGATGACGGGCAGCGGCGAGGTCGCCGGCCCTGTTCCGGGCGCTGCGGCGAGTGAATCCATGAAAGCGGGGCTCCTACCTTCCGAGAATGAGGCTCATGGCCTCGGCGCGCGTTGCCGTCTCGCGGATCTGGCCGCGCACGGCGGACGTGACGGTCTTGGCTCCGGGCTTCCGGACCCCGCGCATCGACATGCACATGTGCTCGCACTCGATGACGACGATCGCGCCTTTGGGCTTCAGGTGTTCCATCATCGCATCCACGATCTGCGTGGTCAGCCGCTCCTGCACCTGGGGACGCCGGGCGTACACCTCCACGAGGCGGGCGAGCTTGCTCAGGCCGGTCACGCGTCCGTCAGCGGAGGGGATGTAACCGATGTGCGCCGTGCCATGGAACGGCACGAGGTGGTGCTCGCACGTCGAGTAGAAGGGGATGTCCTTCACCAGCACGAGCTCCTGGTGGTTGATGTCGAAGGAGGTGGAGAGGACTTCGGCCGCATCCTGGTGGAGTCCCGCGAACATCTCGGCGTACGCCTTCGCGACCCGCTTCGGGGTCTCCAGCAGGCCGTCCCGGTCTGGATCCTCGCCGATGGCGGCCAGGATCTCGCGGACGGCCCTGGCGATCCGCTCCTGGTCCACGGGCGACCCGGTGGCCATCAGCGCGGCGTCCACCACTTCGTCGTCGAAATCTGTCATCGGGTCGTCTCCCCTTCTTCGGGCACTGCCCACCGGCCCCATGACCGCTGGTCTGTCGCTACAGGACTACGCGTCCCGCCTGTCGCCGGGGCCGTCGCCCGTCTCGGGCGACGGGAGGTCGGATCCGGCGACGTCGAACCCGCTGGGGATGTCGGCGTCGGCGATCTGGTCCTGGGGGGCGACGGATTCCGGCGCGGGCTGACCGCTCTCCAGCGCTTCCGCGCGCTCCTTCTTCGAGACGACCGGCGGCAGGGAGTGCACGGGCCGGGTCTGCTTGGACAGCCACACCTCGCGCAGGCCGCGCTTCCGGACCGAGGTGAAGACCTCGGCGATCTCGGCCTGATTGAGGGTCTCGCGCTCGAGCAGCTCAAGGGCGAGCTGATCGAGGACGTCGCGGTTCTCCGTGAGGATCTGGTACGCCTCGTCGTGCGCGTTGTCGATGAGACGGCGCACCTCCTCGTCCACGACGAGCGCGATCTGGTCCGAGTAGTCGCGGTCGCTGCCCATGTCGCGTCCCAGGAACGGTTCGCCCGCACCCTGGCCGAGCTTCACGGCGCCGATGCGCTCACTCATGCCGTACTGGGTCACCATCTTGCGGGCCGTGCCGGTGGCCTTCTCGATGTCGTTCGACGCACCCGTCGAGGGATCGTGGAAGACGATCTCCTCGGCCACGCGACCACCCATGGCATAGGCCAGCTGGTCGAGCAGCTCGTTCCTCGTCACCGAGTACTTGTCATCGCTCGGCATGACCATCGTGTAGCCCAGGGCACGGCCGCGCGGGAGGATGGTCACCTTCGTCACCGGATCCGTGTTGCGCAGCGCGGCAGCCACGAGTGCGTGCCCGCCCTCGTGGTAGGCGGTGATCTTCCGCTCGAGCTCCTTCATCACGCGGCTGCGCTTCTGGGGCCCCGCGATGACGCGGTCGATCGCCTCGTCGAGGGCGCGATCGTCGATGAGCTGCGCGTTGGAACGCGCCGTGAGCAGCGCGGCCTCGTTGAGGACGTTCGCGAGGTCGGCACCGGTGAAGCCCGGCGTCTTCTTCGCCACGCCCTTGAGGTCGACGCCGCCTGCCATCGGCTTGCCCTTCGAATGGACCGACAGGATGTGCTCGCGGCCCTTCATGTCCGGGGCCTCGACGCCGATCTGGCGGTCGAACCGGCCCGGGCGCAGGAGCGCGGGGTCCAGGACGTCCGGGCGGTTGGTGGCGGCGATCAGGATCACGTTCGTGGTGGCGTCGAAGCCGTCCATCTCGACCAGGAGCTGGTTGAGCGTCTGCTCGCGCTCGTCGTTGCCACCGCCGACACCCGCACCGCGATGACGGCCGACGGCGTCGATCTCGTCGACGAAGATGATGGCGGGCGAGTTGTTCTTGGCCTGCTCGAAGAGATCGCGGACGCGGGACGCGCCCACGCCGACGAACATCTCCACGAAGTCCGAGCCGGAGATCGAGTAGAAGGGGACGCCGGCCTCACCGGCGACCGCCCGGGCCAGGAGGGTCTTGCCCGTCCCGGGAGGCCCGTAGAGGAGCACGCCCTTCGGGATCTTGGCGCCGAGGGCCTGGAACTTCGCGGGTTCCTGCAGGAACTCCTTGATCTCCAGCAGTTCCTCGACAGCCTCGTCCGCGCCGGCGACGTCGTTGAACGTCACCTGCGGCATGTCCTTGGAGATGAGCTTCGCCTTGGACTTGCCGAACTGCATCACCTTGGATCCCCCGCCCTGCATACGACTGAGGAGGAACCAGAAGATGACGCCGAGGATCAGGATGGGGAAGATCAGGCCGGCGAGGCTGAGGAGCCAGTTGCTCTCGGCGGGCTGGTCGGTGAAGCCGTCCGCGCTGGAATCGTTGATGGCCTCGACCACGCTCTCGGCCCGCGCCGTGCTGTAGAAGAACTGGACGTTCTCGCCCTTGTCCTCGTACGGCTCACTGAGCGTGAGGTCGACCCGCTGCTCGCCGTCGTAGATCTTGGCCTGCTCGACGGTCTGGCCGCGGAGCAGTTCCAGGCCCACGTTGGTGTCCACGCGGTTGGCACCCGTGCCGAACAGGGACGGAAGCACCAGCAGGAGCGCCACGACCGCCAGGACGATCCAGAAGATGGGCCCCTTGAAGATGTTCTTGAATTTCATTCGTCTCAGGGCAGCAAGCCCTGTCCCTCCTGCTGATGCACGTCAGAATGTACGGGCGCACTGCCGAGTGGGTGCGCTTTAAGCACCTCAACATATACACCGTCCAAGATTCTCCACGCGCGGATCGTGCCGATAGTTCCCTCTCGGCGTACCGGTCACGGGCCCTCCGGTGAAGGCCTATTCGTAGACGTGGGGCGCCAGGGTCCCGATGAAATCGAGGTTGCGGTACTTCTCCGCGAAGTCCAGTCCGTAGCCCACCACGAATTCGTTGGGGATGTCGTAGCCGACGTATTTCACGTCGATCTCGACCTTCGCGGCGGCCGGCTTGCGCAGCAGCGTGCAGATCTCGACGGACGCCGGCCCGCGGGACAGCAGGTTGGCCTTCAGCCAGGAGAGGGTCAGGCCGGAGTCGATGATGTCCTCGGCGATCAGGACGTGCTTGCCCATGAGGTCCGTCTCGAGGTCCTTGAGGATGCGGACCACGCCGGAGGACTGGGTACCGGACCCGTAGGAGGAGACGGCCATCCAGTCCATGGTGATGTGCGAGTGCAGTGCGCGGGCCAGATCCGCCATGACCATCACCGCACCCTTGAGGACGCCCACGAGGAGGATGTCCCGTCCCGCGTAGTCCGCATCGATCTGCTGCGCCAGTTCGTTGATCCGCTGCTGGATCTCCTCCTTGGTGTAGAGGACGTGCTTGAGATCTGACTGGACGTCGTTGGAATCCACCGGTTACTCCTGGGTTGGACGGCGCGACTGCTGCACACCGGGGCCGTTGTTGCTGCCATTGCTGCTGAGGACAAGATTGCCATAGCTTGCATCCCCGCGAAGAACCGCCCGCCCGCGGACCTGCCGGTGGACGCTCACCTTCCCGCCCAGCTGCACCGGACCGGCGGACCCCCTGCGGTCGAGGAGCGACTCGGCGGCGCGGAGTCGCTCGGAGCTGGGCTGGAACGCCCCGAGGTCGAGTGCCGCAAGGGCGAGCACGCGCTGCCGCAGCGCCGCGGGCAGGGCCCTGAGAGCGTCCTCCGGGAGGAGGATCTCGCCGTCGTCGCCCTCGGTCCTCAGCCCGGCGTAGGCCTCCGAACTGAGCTGCTCCAGCAGGTCGGCGTCCTGACCGAGGATCCTGGCGGTCCGGGCGAGAGCCTGCGCGATCCCGGGCCCCAGCTGGTCCTCGAGGAACGGCAGGACCTCCCGCCGCACCCGGGACCGGGCGAAGGCCCGGTCCTCGTTGGTGGGGTCATGCCAGGGCTCCAGCCCGTAGAAGGCGCAGATGGCCTCGGTATCGGCCCGGCGCAGTTCGAGGAACGGCCGCAGGTAGAGTCCCCGCCGACCGGGCATGCCGGCGAGCGACCGGGTGCCCGAGCCGCGCGCGAGGCCGAGCATGACCTGTTCGGCCTGGTCGTCGAGCGTATGGCCGAGCAGGACGGCGGCGGCTCCGTGCGCTGCCGCGGCGTCGTCCAACGCCGAGTAGCGGGCGGTGCGGGCCGCGGCTTCGGGGCCCATGCCCGTCCGGTCCACCGCGACGGTCCGCACCTCCACGGGGTCCAGCCCGAGTCCTCGGGCGGCCTCGGCGGCTCGGGCAGCGACGTCGGCGCTCCCGGGCTGCAGCCCGTGGTCGACGACGACTGCGCCGACACGGCACCGTCCGGTGTACGCCGCATGCGCCGCCACTGCCGCGAGAGCGAGGGAATCGGGACCGCCGCTGCACGCGACGAGGACGAGGGGCAGGGTCGGTGACCCCGTCGGAGCCTCGACCGCGATCCCCTCGAGGCCGGCCGCCAGCAGGTTGCGGGCGGTACCGACCGCCGGCAGGAGGCGCGGGCGCCTAGCCATGGCGGCGCAGGCTCATCCTGTCGATCCACTCGTCCGGTGCGTGGATCTCGCGCTCGGTGGGGAGATGGTCGGCCGCTTCCCACACGGCGTTGAAGCCGTCCATCCCCGTCTGGCCGACCACCCTCCGCACGAACTTCGAGCCGTCGCTGTACTGGCGCATCTTCGCGTCCAGGCCCATGAGCTGGCGGATGACCTTCTCGAGGGGGCCCCGGGACTTCCCGCGGGCATTGAACCGGCGGCGGATGGTCTTCACGGACGGGACGATCCGGCCGTCCACCCCGTCCATCACCACGTTCGCGTGTCCCTCGAGCAGGCTCATGACGGCGGTGAGGTGGGACAGGCGCGCCTTGTCGTCCGGGTCCTGCAGGATCGACAGCACACCGACGTCCTGCGTCGGCACACCGACGTCCTGCGTCGGTGTGCCCGCGGTGCCGCCGGCGATCCTCGACCGCGTGCCGGCGAGGTTCTTCACCGCCGCACCGAGCCGTTCCGACAGGGAGTCCGCCTTGTCCATCAGCCCGGACGTGAGCTCGCCGATGTGTCCGGTCATGTGGTCCTTGAGCCACGGGGCTGCCGCGAACTGCACGCGGTGCGTCTGCTCGTGGAGGCACACCCACAGGCGGAAGTCCGACGGGTCCACATTCAGTTCCCGCTCCACGGCGATGATGTTCGGGGCCACGAGCATGAGCCGGCCGCCCTGGCCGTTCCGCGAGGGGACGAAGGGATCGTACTGCCCGAGCACCTTGCTCGAGAGGAAGGCGAGGATGGCACCGAGCTGCGCACCGGTGACGCTCCCACCGAGGGTCAGCGAGGCGGACTTCAGCAGATCCGGACGTGTGGCAGCGAGCTGGTCGAGCGCCGGGTCCATCAGGGTGCGGAAGCTCTGCGCATTGGCCTTGGCCCAGGACGCCCGATCGACGATCAGCAGCTCCGAGTCACGGAGGTCACGCGCGGCGTCGAGCCGCGAGATGGCGTGGACATGGCTGACCGATGCATCCGCGAGCTCTCGCATGTTCTGGACGGCCCGGGCGATGTCGGCGGGATCCATGGTGGGGCCCGCAGGGGTCAGGGAGGCTGCGGTCGACGCCGCGATATCCCAGTTGACCAGCTGCGGGCGGGGCGTTGCGGACTCGTTCCTGGGCATGGGCCTATTCGATCACACCCTGCTGACGGCGAGCCGAGGCACTCGTGGAGCAGGCGTGGGTTCGTCTGTCGGCGAACGGGTCAGCGGCATCCGCAGGCAGCCAGCAGCGCGGCCGCGTGGTCGGCCGAGGACCTCGCCTCGACCGTGTTGCCGTCCAGCCCGGTTGCGAGGAAGGAGAACACCAGGAGCCGCCCATCGACGGTCACCACGTGCCCGGAGAGCGCCGTGACCGCGTTCAGCGTGCCCGTCTTCGCGCGCACGGTCCCGGCGCCGGGCCGTGCATCAGGATCCTCCGGGGTGAACCGCGGGGCCAGCGTGCCGGTCAGCCCGGCGATGGGCAGCGATGCGGCCACGGCGGCGATCCCGGGATCGGCCGACGTGGTGGTGGCGCGGACGAGTGCGGCCACCTGCGCCGGCGAGACGGCGTTCCGGGCGGAAAGTCCTGCCGCATCACCGAAGGCGAGGCCTTCCCCGGCCACGCCCGCACGCGTCGCAGCCGCGGCGAGGGCCTCGGTCGCGCCGCCGAAGGAGGCGGGACGTCCGCTCTCCCGTGCCGCGATCCGGGCGAGTGCCTCGGCGAGGTAGTTGTCCGAGACCTCCAGCATGCGGGCCACCTGCGCCGCGCGCGGAGCCGATTCCACGGCCGCCAGCGCGACGGCGTCCTCCGGGCTGGTCCGCCGCTGCACGTCGGGCTGGACGGTGATGCTCCGGTCCGCGGCGGCGGCGACGAGCGCCGTGGTGAAGACGTTCGCTGCGTCGAGTCCGGCATCCTGCGAGCGCGGGCCCCCGGTGCGCCCCTCCTCGAGCCAGGACGAATTGACGGCCAGCGCGTGCACGGGAGCGACCTCACCGGCCTCGATGTCACCCTGCGCCCAGGTGGGATTCACGCTGGCACCGGCGAAGAGGCTGTCATCGAGGAACACGGTGTACGGCCCCGATCCAGCGGGCAGCGCCGCGGCCGTCTCTGCGGCGAGTGTGCCGAGCCCGGCGTGCCCGACGACGGCGTCGGGTACCGAGGGCCCCGACGCGAGGAGGACATCGCCGCCGCCGTGGAGGAACAGCGCTCCGCCGGCCGACGGCGAGGACAGCACCGAGGTCTGCAGCCGTGCATCCGGGCGTCCGAAGGTCAGGGCGGCGACCGCCGTGAACAGCTTGACGGTGGACGCCGGCGGCTGCGGGCGGTCGGCGTCCCTCGCGTAGAGCACGGTGCCGTCCGTCGAGTCCACCACCGTGCCGGCGAACGAGCCCGGCCCCGACAGGGCCAGCGCGGCGTCGAGCGCGGGTCCCAGTGCGGCGGGATCCGGGGACGGCGCGGCGGGTGAGAGCGGGGTGACGACGTCGGGCACGGCGGCGGAGGTGGGCGGGACCTGCAGCGCGGGGGTGACGGGCGGGTCCGCGGGTGGCGGCGGATCGACCGCGGCGAGGACGGCGGGAGCGACGTGCGAGGCGACGGGGACCGCGATCGCCGCCATGACCAGGAGCAGGAGCAGTCCGGTCAGCAGGCGGAAGGATCGCGTCATGGTGTCCTTTCGCAGGCTGCGCGGCACGCGCCGTGGCGGTGCGTCACGGCGGAAAAATGCCTCGGTAGCGGTGAGCGACCGATATGTTAGGGCTGACGATCAACAGTAGACCGGCCGGCAGCCGCTCCCCGTGAGGGCGCGGCAGCGGCCGGCAGTCACCATCGACCCAGCACAGGAGTTGCCATGAAGCTCGACGTCACCATCGAGATCCCGAAGGGCTCGCGCGTCAAGTACGAGATCGACCACGAGACGCACCGCCTGCGCCTGGACCGCGTGCTGTTCACGGCCATGCAGTACCCCACGCACTACGGCTACTTCGAGAACACCCTGGGCGAGGACGGCGATCCGCTCGACGCCCTGGTGATGCTGCAGGACTTCGACCTGATCCCGGGTGTCCTCGTCGAGTCGCGCCCCATCGGCGTGTTCAACATGGTCGACGACGGCGGCGGGGACGCGAAGGTCCTCTGCGTCCCGGTGGACCCGCGGTTCGACGACATCAAGGAGCTGTCCGACGTCTCGGACTTCCTGCTCGACGAGATCAAGCACTTCTTCACCAAGTACAAGGACCTGGAGCCCGGCAAGTGGGTCGAGGCCGCCGATTGGGCCGGCCGGGAGGCGGCCGAGGCCGAGATCGAGGCATCCCTGCGGCGCTTCCAGGAGGCCGGCGACGCGAGCGCCCAGGACGAGCCGCAGGGCCGCGCCGTCGATGTCGAAGCGAAGAACGCGACCGAGACGCCTGAGGGACGCTAGGCCCCTGCCCCACCCTCCGGGCCCGTGCCCCGTACCGACGAAGCCCCCGCCAGCGCATCCCGCCGGCGGGGGCTTCTTCTATTCCCGCACCGGCATACAACCGCGTTCGGTTGTCCGCGCACCTGAGCCGCCATACTGGTGCCATGCACTACGTCCTCACGATCAACCAGCGCGACTCGCGGGATGTCGGCGACATGGTGGGCGACCTCCTGCGGGCCCTGCGCCACCTGCCCACGCTCGTCCCCTTCCAGCGCTCCGTCGGGGACGAGGTGCAGGGTGTCGTCGAGGACGCGACGACGGCGGTCGACGCGGCGCTCCGGGCCCTCCGCTACCGGCGGTGGCACGTCGGCCTCGGGGTCGGCGGCCTCGCGCCTCCGCTGCCCGAGCGCATCGTCGACGGTCAGGGCTACGGGCTGGTGTACGCGCGACGCGCGGTCAACCGGGCGATGAAGACCGGCGAGCGGATCCCCCTGGCCGTGGAGGGACCCGACGCCGGGATCGCCGCGGAGGCCGAGGCCGTGCTGCGCCTCCTCGGGCAGATCGTCCACACGCGCACCGACGCGGAATGGGCAGTCCTCGATCTCCTGACACCCGGAGCCCGTGGACAGCAGAAGTACGTCGCGCAGGAGCTCGGCATCACCGCGCAGGCCGTCAGCCGCGCCGTGGTCCGTTCGCACTGGATGGAGGAGTGGGCCACCCGGCCCGCCGCCGCGCGCCTGCTCGACCTCGTGTACGGTCCTGCATCCCTGCCCGAGGCGAGTCTGGCCTACTGAAGCCCTCGGGCTCTATTCCCCGGTCCGCCGCCCCGACCGGCGACGGCGGCCGCCGGCCCTGGGCAGCGCACGGTTCGGCGACGACGGGCCGGCAGGCACAGGACCGTCGAGCGGCCGTCGTCCCCCCGTGCGTCCACGACAGGTCAGACGAGCGAGCGGAGGACCTTCGCGGCGCCGTCGTCGTACACGCTGCCCGTCACCTCGGAGGCGGCCGACCTCACTTCGTCGGGTGCCTGGCCCATCGCGACGCCGCGCCCCGCCCACTGCAGCATCTCGATGTCGTTCCGGCCGTCGCCGACGGCGACCGTCATGGCGGGATCCGTGCCGAGGCGGCGGCGCAGCACCTCGAGCGCGGTGGCTTTCGTGACGCCCGAGGCGGCGATGTCCAGCCAGGCGGTCCAGCCGACCGAGTAGGTGACGCCATGGAGGCCGATGGATGCGACGGCGGCCCCGAACTCCTCGGCCGAGCTGTCCGTGCTGAAGACCACCACGCGGACCGCCCGGCTCCCGAGCATCTCCTCGAAGCCCACGCTCTCGGCCTCGGAGCCGAAGCTCGCGTCCTGGAAGCTCTCGGTGGAGAGGAACCGTCCGCGGTCGTCCTCCAGCGCATACTTCGCGGAGGGCAGCCGTTCCCGCAGTGCCGTGAGCGCGGGCCTCGGGTCGAAGGTCACGCGGTCGAGGACCTCGAAGCCCTGGTCCAGGGTCGCGTCGACCCTCAGGGTCACGCCTCCGTTGGAACAGACGGCGTAGCCACGCGTGATCCCCAGGAGCCGGATGACCGGCAGGGTAGCCCCGAGGGACCTGCCGGTGGCGATGATGACCTCGTGCCCGGCGTCGATGACGGCCCGGGTGGCGTCCCGCACCTCCTCCGTCATGGCTCCCTCGTGGTCCACGAGGGTGCCGTCGACGTCCAGGGCGATCAGGTGGTGTGTGCGGTTCTCCTGCCGGTCATCGATGCCGGCACCGGTCAAAGTGCTCATGCTTCAGTGAACCAGACCGCACCGACACCGGGGTAGGAGAATCCTCACAGGACCGGGAGGGTTTCCAAACCGTTCATGTAGGGACGCAGCGCCGCCGGGACCGTGACCGAGCCGTCGGGGTTCTGGTGGTGCTCGAGGATGGCGACGATCCAGCGCGTCGTCGCGAGCGTGCCGTTGAGGGTCGCGACGGCGCGGGTCCCCTTCTGGCCCTCCCCCTCCGGGCGCTCCCGGATGTTCAGGCGGCGGGCCTGGAAGGTGGTGCAGTTCGAGGTGGAGGTCAGTTCCCGGTAGTCGCCCTGCGTGGGGACCCACGCCTCGCAGTCGAACTTGCGGGCGGCGGACATGCCGAGGTCACCCGCAGCGGTGTCGATGACGCGGTAGGGCAGTTCCACCTTGGCGAGCATCTGCTCCTCCCAGGCCAGCATCCGCTCGTGCTCCGCCGCGGCTTCCTCGACGGTCGTGTACGTGAACATCTCCACCTTGTTGAACTGGTGCACGCGGATGATCCCGCGGGTGTCCTTGCCGTGCGAGCCGGCCTCGCGCCGGTAGCAGGAGGACCAACCGGCGTACCGGACGGGCCCCGCACCGAGATCGATGATCTCGTCGGAGTGATACCCGGCGAGCGCCACCTCCGAGGTCCCGACGAGGTAGAGGTCGTCCTCCTCCAGCCGGTAGATCTCGGCGTCGTGCGCTATGTCGAAGCCCGTCCCCTGCATGGTCTCGGGACGGACGAGCGTGGGCGTGATCATCGGCGTGAACCCGGCGTCCATGGCCTGGTCCAGGGCCATGCGCAGCAGCGCGATCTCGAGCCGGGCACCGACACCCTTCAGGAAGTAGAAGCGTGACCCGGAGACCTTGGCGCCGCGCTCCATGTCGATGGCACCGATCAGCTCGCCGATCTCGAGGTGGTCCCGGGGCTCGAACCCGTCGGCCGCGAAATCCCTCGGGGTGCCGACCGTCCTGAGCACCACGTAGTCGTCCTCGCCGCCCTCGGGGACGCCGTCCTGCACGAGGTTCGGCAGCTTCCGCAGCAGCGCCTCCTGCTCGGCCTTGGCTTCCTCGGAGGTCGCGGAGGCGGCCTTCACGGCCGTGGCGAGCTGCTTGACCTCCGCGAGGAGGGCCTGCTTCTCCTCACCCTTGGCCTGGGCGACGCGCTTGCCGAAGGCGTTCTGCTCGGCGCGGAGCGTCTCGTAGGCGGTGACCGACTCACGGCGCCGCGCATCCGCCGCGAGGACCGCGTCGACCAGCGACTCGTCCGCCCTGCGTGCGCGCTGCGATGCTCGGAACTGCTCGGGATTCAGGCGGAGGTCGTTGACGTCGATCACAGCGTCAAGACTACCCAAACCCCCGCCGGCCACGGATCGCCCGGCCTCGCCGCTATTGTGGATGACCATGCGCCGCAAACTCCTCGCCGGGACCGCCGCGGCTTCCGCCGCCGTCGCCTCCGTGCAGACCTACTGGTCCGTGCGTCGGCTGCAGCAGACCCGGACCCCCACGGCCTCGGTGCACGAGCCGGTGCCAGCGCCCGTGGGTCCGCAGCGCGTGGCCCTCGTCCTCAACCCGACCAAGCTGCAGGCCGGGGTGACCCGCGAACTCGTGGAACAGGCCTGCTCCGATGCGGGCTGGGAGCGGCCGCTGATCCTCGAGACCACCGTCGAGGACCCGGGCACGGGGCAGGCGCAGCGGGCCCTCGACGCGGGCGCCGACCTCGTCATCGCCGCGGGCGGCGACGGCACCGTGCGCGCCGTCGCACAGGCCCTCGCCCACCGGCCCGCGGCGCTGGGGCTGCTGCCCCTCGGTACCGGCAACCTGCTGGTGCGGAACCTCGGGCTGCCGTACCACGACATCGCCGGGTGCCTGCGGATCGCGCTGCACGGCTACGAGCGGCGCATCGACGCCGCACGGATCATCCTGCGCAACGACCGCACGCACACGAGTTCCGAGCACCCGTTCCTCGTCATGGGCGGGGTGGGATTCGACGCCAGCGTGGTGGCGGACGCGAAGCAGGACCTGAAGGACAAGCTGGGCTGGCTCGCCTACAGCGAGGCGGGCGTACGCCACCTCCCCGGGCGCCGCCGTCGGATCTCCATCAGCCTCGACGGCCAGCCGCCGCAGAGCCGCAAGGTGCGCAGCCTGCTCGTGGCGAACTGCGGGAAGCTGCCGGCGGGCGTGGACTTCGTGCCGGATGCCATGATCGACGACGGCTACCTCGACGTGGTGGTCCTCAGCCCGCGCAGCCTGATCGGCTGGACGCTGATGGCCGCGAAGATCCTGCTGCGACACCGCGGGGCGACGCCGGTGATCAGCTACTACCGCGCCCGTGAGGTGACCGTGTGGTCCGCGGAACCGATCGCGACCCAGCTGGACGGCGATGCCTCCGGCTCGACGACGTCGGTGACGGCACGGGTGGACCCGGACGCGCTGATGGTCCGGGTGCCTGCTCCGGCTCCCGGACCATCGGGGTCCTCCGTGCTGCCGCTCACCGACTTCCAGAAAGGGTGGCGGCGGCTGCTGCGCCGCTCCTAGCGCTCGCGGTCCGTGTACTCGCCCTGGCCCTCGGGCGCGTCGACGAGGGGCTTGTCCTTGTCGGTGTACTCGCCCTCCTCCGCGGCGTCCTGGGACGACGTGTATCCGCCGGAGGCTCCTGCCGGCTCGGTGCTCGTGTAGTGGCCCTCCTGCTCGGCGGCCGCGACGGCCTCCGAGGGATCGCGGTCGGCGCGATCGGCCTGCTCGTTGATCAGGGCCTGCTCCTCGGCGAAGCGCAGGTCGTTACCCTGGTCCCCGATGTCACCCTGCCAGTTGGGATCCGACGTCGAGCCGTCACCCTCGTTGGGGTTCACGATGTGTCCACCATGGGCGTTCTCGGTCATGATGCTGCCTTTCGTCGAAGGATGCGCTCCTCGTTGGGCGCCCGGTGCCAGCGTACTGACCGACGGGATGGTTTGAAACGGGCGCTGGTGCGCTCAGTCGCGCAGCAGCTCCTGCACGGCCTTCTCCGAGGCCGAGTAGGTACCGATGGGGATGACCTCACCGCTCATGAAGCGGTCCACGAGCCGCGGGTCCACGTAGGAGGTGCGGGCAACCGTCGGCGTGTTGCCGAGGTGCTCCGCCACGGCCTTCATGGTGGCGCTCACCGCCTTCTGGCGGGCCGTCCTGGTGGTCGCCCCGAGGTCCTCCTTCGCGAGTGCCATCGCGGCGACGACCGTGGCCTGCCAGGTCCGGAAGTCCTTCGCGGTGAAGGGGCCGCCCGTGACCTGGCGGAGGAACTCGTTGAGCTGGGAGCCGTCCACGTGGTGCCACACGCCGTTCTCCGACTGGTAGGCCAGGACCGTGTCGGCCTCCTCACGCTCCACCATGGGCCGCAGCGCCTCGGCCAGGTCCTCGTCCTCGAGGCGCGTGTCCCAGTGCTGGCCGCTCTTGCCGGGGAAGTCGAAGACGATCAGGCCGCCGTCGATGGTGCAGTGCTCGACCAGCAGCGTGGTCACCCCGAAGGATCCGTTGGTCTCCGCGTACTGCGCGGATCCGATCCTGAGCGCACCGGAGTCGACGATCCGCAGGGCTGCGGCAAAGGCCCGCTCCCGGCTGACGCCGTCGCTCCGCAGGTGCTGCGTGATGGCGCGACGGGCGCTCGGCAGCTTCGCGCCGAAATCGAGTGCGCGGTCGAACTTCTCGCGGTCCTTCTGCTCCCGCCAGGCCGGGTGGTACATGTACTGGCGCCGTCCGGCATCGTCCGTGCCGATCGCCTGGACGTGCCCGTTCGGGTACGGCGCGATCCACACGTCCTTCCAGGCCGGCGGGATCACGAGCTCCTTGATCCGCTCGAGCTCGGCGCGGTTCTGCAGCAGCTCGCCGCTGGGCGCACGGTAGCTGAAACCCTTGCCGTGCCGGCGGCGGGAGATACCGGGCCTGCGCGTGTTGCTGCGGCGCAATCGAGCCATCAGGAGAACCAGCCTTCGAGTGGGGGACCGTCGATGGTAAGCCTACTGTGTAATGGGCCGCAGGAACGCGCCTACCTCGGTCGGCCCCCGAGGATCCCCCCGAGCCAGTGGTCCGCCGACGCGAAGGCGTCATCCGAGGTGTGGCGCTCGACGGCGGGGGTCCGGTGATCGGCCCGCGCGTAGGACCCGAGGAAGCGGAGGCCCGGGCTGATCCGGTGCAGGCCCTTGAGCGCGTCCGCCACCCGCGCGTCCTCCACATGGCCGTCCGCGTCCACGCTGAAGAAGTAATCGCCGAGGAACTGCCCGGTGGGCCGCGATTCGATCCGGCTGAGATTGACCCCGCGCGCGGCGAACTGGTCGAGGATCTGCATCAGCGCCCCGGGGTGGTCCTCGGGAAGCGGTATCACCAGCGTGGTCTTGTCCGCCCCGGTCCGGGGCGGGAGCGCGTCCGGTCGGCCGACGAGCACGAACCGCGTGACGGCGTCGGCCACGTCCCCGATGTCCTCCGCGAGCACGGCCAGCCCGAGCCGCTGGGCCACGAGGGGCGAACAGATGGCACCGTCATAGGAGTCGTCACCGTCGACGAGCCCGTAGGCGGCAGCGGCGGTCGACGACGACGGGAAGTATTCCGCATCGGCGATGGTGGCGTCCACCCAGGCACGGCACTGCGCCCAGGCGTGCCCGTGGGTCGCGATCCGCCGGACGGCCCCGAGTGCGGTTCCGGCCCGCGCGGCGAGCACGAAGGTGATGGGCACGAGTTCCTCACGCAGGATCCGCAGGGGATCGCCGACCGCGATGGCGTCCAGCGTCGCGCTGACACCTCCCTCGACCGAGTTCTCGATGGGCACCATCGCGGCGTCCACCGCCTTCGACCGGACGGCGTCGAGCGCCGCCGCAACGGTGGACGCCGGTACGCGGCGTGAATCTCCGGCTCCCGGCACCTGCAGGAGTGCGGCCTCGGTGAATGTACCCTCAGGCCCCAGGTAGGTGTACGAGGACGGCTGCGTCACAGGACCGCGGGCTCGCTGCCCGTCTCGGAGACCATCGGCTTGCCGGCGTCGGCCCAGGCACCCATGCCGCCGCTCACGTTGATCGCCGTGTAGCCGTTGCCCTCGAGCCACTCCGCAGCGCGCTGCGAGCGCCCGCCGGCACGGCAGATGACATGCAGGCCCTCGTCGGGATCCAGCTCGCCGAACCGCGCGGGCAGCTGATCGAGCGGGATGTGGACGGCGCCGTCCACGTGGCCCGCCTCCCACTCATAGTCCTCACGGACATCGAGGATGCGCGCGTCGCTGGGCACTGCCGTCACCGGTACGTTCTGGAGATCGCTCATGCGCCTACCTTTCCACGCACCGGCAGGGGACGCCATTGCTACGGACCCCTGCGGGCCGGCTCCTATAGTGGGAGGATCCCCGCCTTCCCTGGAGTGCCCATGAGCGAACTGCACGACCTGCCCGCCCTCACGCTCCGTGACGCGCTCGCCCGCGGCGCCGTCAGTGCCCGGGAGGTGACCGAGCATTTCCTCCGGCGCATCGACGCCCTGAATCCGGACCTCGGCTCGTTCGTCACGGTCACGCACGACGACGCGCTGCGCGCCGCCGACCACGCCGACCGGCTGCACGCCTCGGGCGTCGCTCTCGGGCCGCTGCACGGCGTGCCGATCGCCCACAAGGACCTCACCGACGTCGCCGGTGTCCGGACCACGCTGGGCACGGCCGCCCTCGATCACGCCGTCGCCGAGAAGGATGCGCCGCTGGCGTCCGTCCTCCGGCGGGCCGGCGCCATCAGCCTCGGCAAGACGCAGGTCCCGGAATTCGGTCTGAGCTGCTACAGCGAGAACCGCATCGCCCCGCCGGCCCGCAATCCCCTGGACCCCCGGCTCAGCCCCGCAGGATCGAGCGGCGGGAGTGCGGCCGCCGTCGCTGCGCGCATGGTCCCCTTCGCGCCCGGGACCGACGGCGGCGGTTCCGTCCGCATCCCCGCGGCGGCCACCGGTCTCGTCGGGCTCAAGCCGAACCGTGGCCGGGTGCCCTCGGGATCGGCGCAGGCGGACCTCGGACAGCTGGTGGTCGCCGGTCCCCTCGCCCATACGGCCGCGGATGCCGGGCTGCTCCTCGATGTCCTGGTCCAGGAACCGAACTACCGGCCCACCAGCGCCGCCTCCCGCTATCCCGGCTCCTTCCTCGACGCGGCGCTGCGGGCGGAAGGGCGCTTCAGGATCGGCGTCAGCACCGCCTCCCCCTTCGCCGGAGCCGGCGACGTCCTGGGCGACCTCGGGCTGGACAGTGCCGCGACCGACGCGCTCCACGCCGGTATCGGGATGCTGCAGCGGGCCGGACACGAAGTCGTCGAGACCGCCCTGACCTACGACCGCCGCTACCACGACGCCTTCCAGCTGGTGTGGACCGCGGGACTGGCCACCGCCCCCCTCCCCGCGGACCGCGAGGACCGGCTGACGGACATCACCCGCGTGCTCCGCCGCCGCGCGCTGGGCCGCAGCGCCGCGGACCTGGCGGCCGCCGTCGACGTGCTGCGGCAGTTCGAGCACGAGACGATCCGCCAGTACTCCGACCACGACATGATCCTGACTCCCGCCGTGGCGATGACACCGCGCCCGATCGGGTGGTACACCGACGCCGACGGCGACACCGACTACCTCCGCCAGTGCCGCTACTCCCCCTACACCTCCATGGTGAACGTCTGCGGCCTGCCTGCCGTGACGGTCCCCACGCTCCGCCTGCCGGACGGCCTGTCCATGAGCGTGCAGCTCATCGGGCGGCCCGGTGAGGAGGCGCAGCTGCTCGCCGCAACGGCACAGATCGAGGCCGTGCGGTATGCCGATGGTGATTTCCCAGCTCTCATGGCCAGTGGCACCATGGAGTAGATGAGCACTTCCCAGCGCACCGCCCGCACCGGCGGGTCGACCTTCCTCGGACACCCGCGCATGCTGGCGAACCTGTTCAGCGTGGAGCTGTGGGAGCGGTTCTCCTTCTACGGCATGCAGGCGCTGCTGCTCTACTACATGACCTACACGCTCGCCGAGGGCGGCCTCGGCTTCGACGAGGTGACCGCTGCAGGACTCGTCGGGGCCTACGGCGGCGGGGTCTACCTCTCCACCATCCTGGGCGCCTGGCTCGCCGACCGCGTCTTCGGCTCCGAGCGCGTGCTCTTCGTCTCGGCGATCATCATCATGGGCGGGCACATCGCCCTCGCGCTGCTCCCCGGTGTCGTGGGCCTCGTCGTCGGGCTGGTCCTGGTGGGCGTGGGCTCGGGCGGCCTGAAGGCGAACGCGTCGTCACTCGTCGGCACGCTGTACGCGCCCGGCGACGACCGCCGCGACGCGGGCTTCTCCATCTTCTACATGGGCATCAACATCGGTGCCCTCGTGGGACCGCTGCTCACCAATCTGGCGTGGGACGCCTACGGGTTCCATGTGGGCTTCGGCCTTGCGGCGGTCGGCATGGCCGCGGGCCTCGTGCAGTACGCGCTCGCCCGGAAGAACCTGCCGGCCACCGCGCACGAGGTCGAGAATCCCCTCCCGCGTGCCGAGTACCGCCGCTGGATCATCATCGCCGCCGCCGTCCTCGTGCTCCTGGGCGTGGTCGTGAGCACAGGCCTCCTGAACGCGGAGAACCTCGCCGACGTGATGGCCTTCGCCGCCATCGTCGCGACCGTCGCCTATTTCGCGGTGATCCTGCTCAGCCGCAAGGTCACCGCCGTGGAGCGGCGCCGCGTCTACTCCTTCATGCCGCTCTTCGTCGCGAGCGCTGCCTTCTGGTCGCTGTTCCAGCAGCAGTTCACCGTCGTCGCCCTGTACTCCGAGAGCCGCCTGGACCGGGATCTCTTCGGCTGGGAGATGCCGCCGGGCATGGTGCAGTCGATCAACCCCGTCTTCATCATCGTCTTCGCCGGTGTGTTCGCGGCCCTGTGGACGCGCCTCGGGAGCCGCCAGCCGTCGTCGCCCGTGAAGTTCTCCTTCGGACTCATGGTGATGGGCCTGGCGTTCCTCGCCTTCATCCCCTTCGCGGGTGGTGGACCGAACAGCACGCCGCTGCTCGGGCTCGCCGCGATCCTCCTGCTGTTCACCTGGGCGGAGCTGTTCATCTCCCCGATCGGTCTGTCCGTGACCACCAAGCTCGCGCCCGAGGCGTTCCGCACGCAGATGCTGGCCCTCTTCTTCCTGTCCATCTCCCTCGGGACCACGGTGTCCGGCATCCTCGCCGGGTTCTACTCCGAGGAGACCGAGGTGCCCTACTTCGCCTTCAGCGGCATCACGGCGATCGTGCTCGGCGGCGCCCTCCTCGCAGGAGCACCCGCCATCCGGAAGGCCATGAGCGGCGTCCGCTAGGCTCCGGCGGGCCCTGTTGCGCGGCCGCCCCTGATCCCACAGACTTCTACCCACCGGTAACATCCGTACCGGGAGCACCGGAACGGACACCGTACGTGCGGCGTGCGGCCGGCCCGGCAGTCGTCGAAGGATCAAAGGAGATCGCGTGTCGAACCTCGCCAACAATCTTGTCGCCACCGCAACGAGGAGCCCCGCGGCGGTGGCCATCAAGCTCGACGACGTCGAAGTCACCTTCGGAGCCCTCGAAGTACTCAGCCAGAAGGTCGCGACCCTCCTCGCCGGCCATGGTGTCCGGCGCGGTGACCGCGTCGTCCTGATCATGCCGAACATCCCTCAGATGGCCTTCGTCTACTACGGCATCCTGCGCGTCGGGGCCGTCGTCGTGCCGCTGAACCCGCTGCTCAAGGGACGCGAGGTCGCCTACCACCTGACGGACTCGGGGGCCCGGCTGGTCTTCGCCTGGGAGGGCATCATCGCGGAGGCGCAGTCCGGGGCGGAGGCATCGGGAACGGAGCGCGGCGACGAGGTCACGGTGGTCACCGTGGTCACCGTGGACAGCGGCGCCTTCATGCAGAGCGTCTCCGCGGCCGAGCCAACCCCCGGCGTCGTCGACCTCGACGGCGAGGACACCGCCGTCGTCCTCTACACCTCGGGGACCACGGGACGGCCGAAGGGCGCGACGCTCTCGCACACCAACCTCTCGCGGAACACCGAGATCTCCCGCGACCTGATGGGCACGGCCGAGGGCGAGGTGCTGTTCGGCGGCCTGCCGTTCTTCCACATCTTCGGCCAGACCTGCGCCCTGAACGCCGCCGTGCTGACCGGCGCGACGGTCACGCTGCTGCCGCGCTTCGAACCCGGCAAGGCGCTGGAGATCATCGCCCGGGACCGCGTCACCATCTTCGAGGGCGTGCCCACCATGTACATCGCGATGCTGCGGCATCCGGCGGTCCAGGACACCGACCTCTCCTCCGTGCGGGTCGCCGTCTCCGGCGGCTCGGCCCTGCCCGTCGAGGTGCTGCACGAGTTCGAGCGCGTGTTCAAGGCCGATCTCCTCGAGGGGTACGGGCTGTCCGAGACGTCGCCGATCGTCAGCTTCAACCGCGTGGGTGCGTTGCGCAAGCCCGGCTCCATCGGCACCCCGGTCGAGGGTGTGGACGTACGCATCATCGATCCCGACGGCGCCGAGCTGCCGCAGGGCGAGGTGGGCGAGATCGCCGTGCGCGGCCACTGCGTCATGAAGGGCTACTGGAAGAATCCGGACGCGACCTCCGCGGCCATCCCCGACGGCTGGTTCCGCACCGGAGACCTCGCCCGCGTCGACGAGGACGGCCTGCTGTTCATCGTCGACCGCAAGAAGGACGTGATCCTCCGCGGCGGGTACAACGTCTATCCGCGCGAGATCGAGGAAGTGCTCTACGAGCACCCCGCCGTCGCCGAGGCCGCCGTGATCGGCGTGCCCGACCCGCTGCACGGCGAGGAGATCGTCGCCGTGATCGGCCTCAAGGCCGGGTACGCCCCGGCCGACGACGCCGCGAAGGAGACCCTCGCCGCGGAGATCGTCGAGTTCACGAGGGAGCGCGTCGCGGCCTACAAGTACCCGCGCCGGGTGGTGCTCGTGGACGCCCTGCCGAAGGGCCCCACCGGCAAGATCCTGAAGCGGGAGATCTCGGTCTAGCTCCGCGCCGCGGCGGTCCGCGCCGCACCGAACACGCCGTACACGTGCGCGGCGGCCCCCTCCATGAGTGCCCCGGCGTCCTGCATCAGCTCCTCGAGCCGCACCGGACCCGTCGCCAGGGAGAAGGCCGCCGCCAGCCCGGCGTCCTGGACCTCCGCGGGCGTGAGCTGAACCCGTCCCGCGATCGCGACGACGGCGCAGCCGGACGGGGCGTTCGCGACGACGGCCTGGACCACCTTGCCGCCGAGGGACTGCGCATCGAAGGAACCCTCCCCGGTCAGCACGAGGTCGGCGTCGGCGAGAGCGGCCCCGAGGCCGACGGCGTCCGCGACCAGCGCGGACCCCGGGACGATCTCCGCGCCGAGCAGCGCCACGAGCACGGCGGGCAGTCCCCCGGCCGCCCCGGCGCCGGGCAGCTCCAGCACGTCGACGCCCGTCAGATCGCGCAGGATGCGTGCAAGGTGCGCCAGGCCGTGGTCGAGCACGGCGACGTCGTCCGGCGACGCGCCCTTCTGCGGACCGAAGACCGCTGCGGCACCGCGGGGCCCGCACAGGGGGTTGTCGACGTCGACGGCGATGCGCCACCGTGCAGCGCGGGCCCGCGGATGGAGTCCGTCCAGCTCGATCGAGGCGAGGGTCGCCAGTGCGCCGCCGCCGGGCGGGAGCGGGTCGCCGTCCGCGTCGAGGAAACGTGCGCCGAGGGCGGAGAGGAGTCCCGTGCCGCCGTCGGTGGTCGCGGAGCCGCCGATGCACAGCAGGATCTCCTCCGCCCCGTCGCAGAGTAGTGCCGCCGCGATCTCGCCCACCCCGAAGCTCGTGGCCGTCAGGGCATCCAGCGGCAGGTCCGCGACCAGGGGCAGGCCGTTGGCCTCGGCGGCCTCGAGGACACCGCGCACCGCATCATCCGCTGCGTCGTCCGCGGCACCGGCAGCGCCATCCGCGGCAGTGGAGCCGCTTCCCCCGGTGGTGATGCCGTACCGGGCGGCGCGGGCCCGGCCGGCGGCGTCATGGCAGGCGACCGTCCGGGGCTCGACGCCCCAGGCCGCGAGCAGCGCGTCCAGTGTCCCCTCCCCACCGTCGGCGAGGGGGGCGAGGACGACGTCGGGCGCCGGGTGTCCGAGACGGGCCGCGGCGGAGGTGACGCCCCGCGACATGGCGAGGGCAGCCTCCGCTGCGGGGAGGCTGCCCTTGAGGGAGTCGGGAGCGAGGACGATCCTGAGCGGGCGGGGCTGCGCGGGCGTGATCACCCGTCCACCCTAACCGCGGGCCCTGCGACGCGTCGGACCATGTCGGCCGCCGTCCGGCGCGGTCACACGGCTCCGGGCGTCGCCGCCCCCATCGGCGTCAGCCGGTGGGACCGCTGCCGTTGTCCGCCTCGAAGTCCGGGGCCACCTCGTCCTCCGTGCCTGGTCCGCCGTAACCACCGGCGAGCTGCTCGTCGAGGTTGCCGGCCTTCTCGGCGCCCTGCTCCTCGGGATCGCCGGTGGGGGTGTCGCTGGGACCGTCGCTCATGGTGCTTCCTTCCGTTCGCGTCTCCACCCTGGCCGGGTGCTGATCCTCAGCTTACTGACGATCAGCGACACCGGGTGTAATCGGCCGCGTTCTTTGACATGCTGGGGCCATGGCTAACCGAGCGGGCACAGTGGCCCTCCCCTCCGACCTCGTCGACGTGACCAAACTGCTCGACGCGTACTTCGACGTCGAACCCGATCTCGGGGACCCCGCGCAGCGCGTGGCCTTCGGGACCTCCGGGCACCGCGGGTCCTCCCTCAAGTCCTCCTTCAACGAGGGGCACATCGCGGCGATCACGCAGGCGATCGTCGAGTACCGCGCGGGGCAGGGGATCACCGGGCCCCTGTTCATGGGCAAGGACACCCATGCGCTGTCCGAGCCCGCGCAGAACACGGCCCTCGAGGTCCTCGCGGCCAACCACGTGGCCGTCCTCGTCGACGCCCGCGGCGCCTACACCCCCACCCCGGCCGTCTCGCACGCCATCCTCAGGTACAACGCGACGCGCACGGAGCAGGCCGACGGGATCGTCATCACCCCCTCGCACAATCCCCCGGCCGACGGCGGTTTCAAGTACAACCCACCGCACGGAGGCCCCGCCGACTCCGATGCCACCACGTGGATCGCGAACCGCGCCAACGACCTCCTCGAGGGCGGCCTCCGCGATGTGCGGCGCATGCCCATCGCCCAGGCGCGGACCGCCGAGGGCATCAGCACCTACGACTTCCTGCAGCACTACGTCGACGACCTCCCCTCGGTCCTGGATCTCGACGCCATCCGCTCCGCGAACGTGCACATCGGCGCCGATCCCATGGGCGGCGCCGCCGTGGACTACTGGGGCGCGATCGGCGAGCGCCACAACCTGAACCTCACCGTGGTCAACCCGACGGTCGACCCCCAGTGGGCGTTCATGACGCTCGACTGGGACGAGAAGATCCGGATGGACTGCTCCTCCCCGTACGCCATGGCCTCGCTCATCAAGCAGGCGGACACGTTCGACATCGCGACGGGGAACGACGCCGATGCCGACCGCCACGGCATCGTCACCCCCGACGCCGGACTCATGAACCCCAACCACTACCTCGCCGTCGCCATCCAGTACCTGTACGCGAACCGGCCCAACTGGCGTCCCGACGCCGTGATCGGCAAGACCCTCGTCTCGTCCTCGATCATCGACCGTGTCGCCGCCGATCTCGGCCGCGTGCTGCAGGAGGTCCCGGTGGGCTTCAAGTGGTTCGTCCCCGGCCTGCTCAGCGGAGAACTGGCGTTCGGCGGCGAGGAGTCCGCCGGAGCGTCCTTCCTGCGCCTCGACGGGTCACCGTGGAGCACGGACAAGGACGGCATCCTGCTGGCGCTGCTCGCCTCGGAGATCACTGCCGTGACGGGGAAGACGCCGTCACAGCACTACGGCGCGCTGACCGAACGCTTCGGCGCGCCGGTCTACGCGCGCATCGACGCCGCAGCGACGCGCGAGCAGAAGGCCGCCCTCGGCAAGCTCTCGCCGTCGGACGTCACTGCGACGACCCTCGCGGGCGAGGAGATCACCGCCCGCCTGACGGAGGCGCCCGGCAACGGTGCCCCCGTGGGCGGCCTGAAGGTGACCACGGAGAACGCCTGGTTCGCGGCCCGCCCGTCCGGGACGGAGGACGTCTACAAGATCTACGCCGAGTCCTTCCGCGGCGAGGAGCACCTCAAGCAGGTCCAGGCCGAGGCGAAGGCCCTCGTGGACGGCGTCATCAGCTGACCCGGCGGGCCCTGCGCCGGCCCTAGAGGAGCCGGCGCAGCAGGGCCCGCTTGACCGGCCCGAAGGGTGGGTAGGCGAGGCGCAGGGTGTCCAGTCCCGACGGCTTCGAGAACACGGGCTGCAGGTGGCTGAAGGTCACGAAGGACTGCCGGCCGTGGTAGCTGCCCGTGCCGCTGGCTCCGACGCCACCGAAGGGCAGGCCGGGGACCGCGAGCTGGATGGTGCAGACATTGTGCCCCAGCCCGCCTGCCTGGACCTGCTGGGTGAACGCCGCCAGGTGATCGTCGCGATCGCTGAAGAGGTAGGCGGCCAGCGGGTGGGGTCGTGCACCGATGAAGCGGATCGCGGCCTGGAGGTCCTCCACCTCGAGGATGGGCAGCAGCGGGCCGAAGATCTCCTCCTGCATGAGCGGTGACGCCGGATCAACGTCCCGCAGCACCGTGGGCTCGATGTACCGATCGGCGCGGTCGTGGCGGCCGCCGGAGACGACCCTCCCGCCGTCGAGGAGCCCGACGATCCTGTCGAAGTGGTGCTCGTTGATGATGCGGCCGTAGTCCCCCGACATCCGCGGATCCTTGCCGTAGAAGTCCCGGATCGCATCGCCCAGGGCGTCGGCCAGGGCCGGGGCCGCGGCCGGCGTGGTCAGGATGTAGTCGGGAGCCACGCACGTCTGCGCCGCATTCATGAATTTGCCGTAGGCGATACGCCTCGCCGCAGCGCGCAGGTCGCCGCCGACGACGACGGCCGGGGACTTCCCGCCGAGCTCGAGCGTGACGGGCGTGAGGTGTTCCGCAGCGGCCTTCATCACGATCTTCCCCACCCGCTCGCCCCCCGTGTAGAACACGTGGTCGAAGGGCTGCGCGAGGAGATCGGTACTGGCCTCCACCCCGCCCTCCACCACGGACACCGCTTCGGCATCGAGGTACAGCGGCACGAGGCGGGAGAGCACGGCGGAGGTCGCGGTGGCCAGTTCACTGGGTTTCAGCACCGCCGTGTTGCCCGCCGCGAGCGCACCGACCAGGGGGGCCAGGACCAGCTGCAGCGGATAGTTCCACGGCCCGATGATCAGCACGACCCCGAGCGGGCGCGCCTGCGTCCACGCGCGCCCGGGGCGCAGGCCGCCCGGCACGGGGATCTTCTCCGGCGCCATCCACCGGTCGAGGTGCTTGAGGGCGAAGTCCAGTTCGGCCCGCACGACGGCGATCTCCGAGAGGAACGCCTCCGTGCGGCTCTTGCCGAGGTCCGCCTCGAGGGCGGCCGTGAAGTCCTCCTCGCGGTCGACGAGAAGGCGGCGGAGGGCCTCGAGCTGCCCGCGCCGCCAGGTCGCGGGCCGTGTGGCACCGGTGTCGAAGTACCGGCGTCGGCCGTCGAGGAGTGCAGTGGCGTTCATGGCGTGTCCTTCGTCTCGGAGGCGGGGCCGTCCTGGCGCCCGGTGAAGTGGTCCATGGAGCTGTAGATCCTGAGGACGCGGCCCGCGACGACGTCCCAGACGGGTTGCGGCAGCACAGCGCGGAGCGTGCCCGCGAGCTGCACGGTCCAGGGCAGCTGGACCCGGGCGCGTCCGCCGAGCATGCCGTTCCAGGCCCGGTCCACCACGTACTCCGGCTCCATGAGCGGGGTCATGAACGGGCCTCGGGCACCCTCGAACATGCCGGTCCTGATGTAGCTGGGAATCAGGGTGGTGACGGCGATGGGATGACGCGCGGCCCGCAGCTCGAGGCGCAGTGAATCGCTCCAGCCGATCACGGCCCACTTGGACGCCGCGTAGACGCTCATCCGCGGGACGGACAGGGTGCCGGACGCCGATGCAACGTTCAGGATCCTGCCTGCACGTCCCTGCCCGATCATCGCCGGCAGGAAGGCCCGTGCGACGTGCATGGGACCGGCGGCGTTGACGCGCAGGGTCAGGTCGATGTCCGCGAGGTGGTCGTGCTCCCAGAAGTACGCGCCGCGCACGATCCCGGCGTTGTTGACCAGGACGTCGGGGACACCGACGTCGTTCAGGACCGCGGCGGCAGCTGCCCGGATCGACTCCACGGATCCGACGTCCACCATGTAGCTGTGGACGGTGGCGCCGTGCGGGGCGAGGTGCGCCACCACGTCCTCGAGCGCCCGTGCATCGATGTCCCACAGCACGACGGCGCCCGCCCCGTCCCGCGCGGCCCGCTCGGCGTACAGCCTGCCCATGCCCATGCCTGCACCCGTGACCAGCACGGTGCGTCCGCGGACCGTGAATGCCATGTCTGCCCCTTTGCTCGCTGACAAGCAACGTAACACCCCCGTCACGCGCTGCCGATAGGATTTGCCGGAACCCCCGACCCACCCGGAAGGCACCCCCATGAGCACACGAGGTATCGGTTGGACCCTGCACGGGGACGGCAGGAACGTCACCCCCGGCGGCTTCGTCGCTCCCGACGAGCGCCTCTCCTGGCCCCGGACCGTCGGCATCGGCGCGCAGCACGTGGTCGCGATGTTCGGCGCGACGTTCCTGGTGCCGCTGATTACGGGTTTCCCGCCGTCCACCACCCTGCTGTTCTCGGGCATCGGCACCCTCCTGTTCCTCGTCATCACCGCGAACCGCATACCGAGCTACCTCGGCTCGAGCTTCGCGTTCATCGCGCCCATCGCCGCGGCGCAGTCGCAGCACGGGCCCGCCGGGGCGCTGGGCGGGATCATCATGGCCGGTGCCGCACTGGCGATCATCGGGTTCATCGTGCACACTGCGGGGGCGCGCTGGATCCAGGTGGCCATGCCGCCGATCGTCACGGGCGCCATCGTGGCCCTGATCGGATTGAACCTTGCGCCGACGGCGAAGGCCAGCTTCGAGCAGGCGCCCGTCACGGCGCTCGTCACCGTGATCGCCATCCTCCTCGTGACGGTCCTCTTCAAAGGCATCCTGGGGCGGCTCTCCATCCTGGTCGGCGTCCTCGCCGGGTACGCCGTCGCCCTCCTCCGGGGTGAGGTGGACCTCGCGGCGATCAACGACGCCGCGTGGGTCGGTCTCCCCGACTTCGCGGCGCCCGAGTTCCACCTGTCCGTCGTCGGACTGTTCATCCCCGTGGTGCTCGTGCTCGTCGCGGAGAACATCGGTCACGTGAAGTCCGTGGCCGCCATGACGGACCGGGACCTCGACCCGATGACCGGCCGGGCCCTCATGGCGGACGGCCTCGCCACGATGATCGCCGGAGCAGGTGGCGGCTCCGGCACCACCACGTACGCCGAGAACATCGGCGTGATGGCGGCATCACGCGTCTACTCGACGGCGGCCTACTGGGTGGCGGGGGTCGTCGCGATCCTCCTCAGCCTGTTCCCCAAGTTCGGGGCGCTCATCGCCACCGTGCCGCCCGGAGTCCTCGGCGGCGCCGGTGTGGTGCTGTACGGGATGATCGGCATCCTCGGGGTCCGCATCTGGGTGCAGAACCGCGTGGACTTCTCCAATCCGATCAACCTCTCCACGGCGGGGGTCGCCCTCGTGATCGGGATCGCCGACTTCACCTGGGTCATGGGGGACCTCACCTTCGCGGGCATCGCCCTGGGAACCGCTGCGGCGCTCGTCATCTTCCACGGCATGACGGCGGTCGCCCGGGTGCGCGGCAGCGAGCACGTCGCCGGGCCGGAGGAGCTCGAATCGCGCGACCACGGCAGCAGGCCCTCCAAGCTCGGCTGAACCCGCACCGGATGGCAGAATCACAGGCATGAACAATCCGCGTGCCGTCTGGGCCTCGCCGGAATGGCGGCAGCAGGCGGACCAGTGGATCGACCTCGTCCTCGGGTCCTTCGGCGTCACGCGCCTCGGGCCCACGGAGCAGCCGCGCATCCGGTTCTGGTCCACCCAGCTGACCGTACCCACCGACCACGGCAGGCTGTGGTTCAAGGAGAACAACCTCGGCCAGTTCGCGGAGGCCTCCATCATGTCGCTCCTCGGCGAACTGGCCCCGGACCACGTGGCGGCGCCCCTCGCCATCGAACCGTCACGCGGTTGGCTGTTGACGGCCGACCACGGGGCCACGCTGGACAGCGTCGGGTCCGACGACGCGTCCGTGTGGGCACGGATCACCGGTGACTTCGCGGGCCTCCAGCAGGCTGTCGCCCCGCACGGGGAGCGGCTGTCCCAGGCGGGCCTCGTCGTCATGAACCCGGACGTCGCCTCGAACTTCGTGGAGAACCAGCTCCTCCTCCACACCGGCCTGCCGCCCGAGCACCCCCTGTACCTCGGACCGGAGGAGGCCGACGACGTCGTGCGCCGGCTGCCCGCCATCGAGGAGGCGGTCGAGGTACTGCGCGGCGTCGGCGTCCCGCTCTCCCTCGACCACAACGACCTGCACGCGAGGAACTGCTTCCTGCCCGGATCCAGTACCGACCCCCTGCGGTTCTTCGACTTCGCGGACGCCTACTGGGCGCATCCCTTCAGTGCCCTGCTGGTCCCCGTCACGCAGATGCGGGAGCAGTGGAGCACGACGGCGGACGACCCCCGGATCCTCGCCGTCATCGATGCGTACCTCGACCACTGGACGTCCTACGCCCCCCTGTCCGAGCTGCGCACCGCCGTCGAACCCGCGCTCAGACTGGGCCGCGTGCATCGCTACGGTTCCTGGCTCCGCCTGCTCGTGTACGCCGACGACGACTCGATGCGCGCCTATGCCCCCGCCGCGCTCCATTACCTGCGGACGCTGACGGACCCGGTCCTCACGACCTGATCAGCGGACAGGAGGAGGGGGCCGCTCCCTCCCGTCCTCGGCATAGGATCCTTGACTGCCAGCACCAGCTCGTGGCACTGTTCTACAACGATGTAGACAACGATGTAAACGGGCCGCGGACCGTCGGGCCCGTCCTCTCCCCGTCGAAAGGACCACGTGATGATGGCGTCACGTCCCGCACTCTGGTCGCGCCCCGCCAGTATCGTCGCCGTTCTGGCGCTCGCCCTGGCCGGCGCCGCGATGCCCGCCTCCGCAGGCCCCGAAGATCCTCCCGCCCCCGCCTCGCTCACCCGGCAGTCGGCCGCGGGCAGCCTCGATGACCTCGTGGGCGGCAAGTCCGTGGTCGGTGAGACCTCCCCCATCCACGACCCCGCCCTGATCATCGACGAGGACGGCACCTGGTACGTCTACTCCACCGGCCTGCTGGCCCGCGAGAACGGCGGCACCATCCAGATGTGGTCCTCGAAGGATGAGGGCACCACCTGGGAGTACCGCGGCACGGTGTGGGACGAGATCCCGGCCTGGATCGACGAGCGCTACGCAGGCGGTGTGCTCCCGGAGAACCTGTGGGCTCCGGAGATCTACGAGAACGACGGCACCTTCTACCTGTACTACTCGGCGTCACAGTTCGGCGGGAACAACTCCCTCACCGCCCTGGCGACGAACACCACCCTCGACCCAGAGGACCCGGACTACGAGTGGGTGGATCAGGGCCTCGTGGTCGATTCGCCGGTGGAGGGACTCGATCCCGCCAACCCGGACAAGACCTTCAACGCCATCGACGCGGGGATCGTCGAGGACGCCGACGGCAAGCCCTTCATGTCCATCGGCTCCTTCTGGTACGGCATCTTCCTGGTCCCGCTCGAGTGGCCGAGCGGCAAGCCCGTGGAGGACTGGCAGTCGCAGACGGTCAACCTCGCGGATCGCTTCATCCCCGGCAACCCGATCGAAGCGCCGTACATCACGCACCGCGACGGCTACTACTACCTCTTCACCTCCTTCGACTTCTGCTGCCGTGGGGCCGACTCCACCTACAAGATCGCCGTGGGCCGCTCGGAGTCCATCACGGGGCCCTACCTGGACAGGGAGGGCCGGGACATGGCCGGCGGGGGTGGCACCATCCTGATGGAATCGCACGGCGCCATGAACGGACTCGGCGGCCAGTCCGTGTTCGAGGACTACCTCGCCTTCCACTACTACGACCGGAACAACGCGGCGGCACCCTACATCCCGACGCTCGGGCTGCAGAAGATGGGCTGGGAGGACGGCTGGCCCACGGTGGATCAGACCGTCGAGGTGCCGGAGCTCGCGTCCCTGCCGGTCGACGTCACCGTGCGCGACGGCCACAAGGCCCGGCTCACGGCGAGCGCCGTGGGCACGCCCGAACCGGTGGCCGTCTGGGAGAGCTCCGACGACGACGGCGTGACGTGGCAGCCGGCGGACGTCACGCAGAGCGCGGAACGCGACGACGACGGCACCTTCACCTCGACGGCCGAGGTGAAGAAGGCGCGCACCGCCGACGACGGACGCCTGTTCCGGGCGACCTTCTCGAACGCCCATGGAACGGCCACCACCGAGCCCGTGGAACTGAGCGTCGACGCAAAGCCCGGCAAGGGCCGAACCTAGACTCCTGCGGCGCCCGCGCGACGGGCGCCGCAGGCACCAGGCTCGGTGCATCGACGGTGGGCGCGATACCCCGCTGATGCACCGATACCGAGGGAGCCCGGTTGCGGGAGTGGCCGCGACCGGGCTCCCGCATGTCGCCCCCTTACCTCCCGGAGGGTCAGCGCGTCCTGCGCTCCCGCACCCGCCGGACGTGCGCTGCGACGGAAGGTGCAGCAGCCACGGTGGCTCTCGGGTCGGGCTGCTACGGGAGCCCGGCGTCGGGCGCTGTCGCGGCCTGCGGCCACGAGGAGCGGGCATCCAGGCAGGCGGCGAGGACGTCGGCGGCATCGGACACCAGCCCGTCGACGCCGAGGTCCAGCAGCCGGTCCATGTCCTCCCGACCGTTGATCGTCCAGACATGCACCTGCAGGCCGGCGGCGTGGCACGCCGCGACGAACCGGCGGGTCACCACGCGGATGCCCCGGTAGGTCTCCGGGACCTGGAGCGCCTGCACCCCGGCACGGCGCGCGACCATCCCGACGAGCCCGACCGGCGCCAGCAGCTTCACCAGCACATTCACGAGCATGCCCGCGGAGGACGCCGTCGGCCTGGCGAGGAGCCGCAGCACACGCCGGCGGCGGCGGTCGGAGAAGGACGCCACGAGGATGCGGTCGTGCGCGTCCAGGCGATCGACGAGCTCGGCGAGGGGGCGGATGCAGTCGTCGCTCTTGACGTCGATGTTCAGGCGGAGCTGCGGCCAGCGCGCGAGGACCTCCTCGAGCGCGGGGATGCCCCCGTGTCCCTGGACCTGGAGCTGCCGGAGCTCCTCGGCCGTGCGGTCCGCGATCGGCCCGTGGGCGCCGGTCACCCGGTCCAGGTGCTCGTCGTGGAAGACCATGACCACGCCGTCCCGCGACGCCCGGACGTCGATCTCGAGGTGGGCGAATCCCAGGGCGACGGACCGCTCGAAGGCAGCGAGCGTGTTCTCGCCGCCGTCGGGCGCGAAGCCGCGGTGCGAGAGGGCGATCGGCCGGGGCCGTCCGGAGGGTCCGGGCGGAGTGTCGAGGTAGGGGTAACGGCGGGTCTCAGGCCGTCCGGAGTGCCGCAAGCCTCTCCTCCAGCACCTGGGCCACGCCGTCCTCGTCGAACGGTGGTGCCACCAGGTTGGCCGCCGCCAGCGCATCCGGGTGCCCGGAGGCCATGGCATAGCCGGACCCTGCCCAGTCGAGCATCTGGATGTCGTTGGGCATGTCCCCGAACGCGACGACGTCCGCCGCGTCGATGCCGCGCTCGGCCGCGTACCGGGCGAGCGTGACGGACTTGTTGATCTCGGGTACGGCCATCTCGAGCAGGGCGACGGTGGGCGCGGAGTGCGTCGTCGAGACCAGGTGGGCGACGGCCGGCCGGACTGCGGCGAGGAAGGCGTCCGGTGAGATGTCCTTCTCGCGGGCCAGGAACTTCACGATCTGCTCGCCCGGCAGCGACTCCTCGAAGGGCTGGGCGGTGATACCGCCGAGGAGCTCCGAGGTGGCCTCGTCCGCGAAGCCCGTCTCCACCTTGAAGCCGGCGACGGTCTCCGCGGCGAAGGTCGCGGCGGGGAAGAGCCCGCGGATGATGTCCCGCGCGGCGTAGATGTCCTCCGGGTCCAGCAGGGTCGCCTCGAGGACGCACTCGCCCTCGAGATCGTAGGTGAGCGCGCCGTTCGAGCAGATCACGGTCCCCGTGTGACCGAGCTGGTCCTTGAGGGGCTGCAGCCACCGGGGCGGCCGCCCCGTCACGAAGACGACGTCGACGCCGGACTCCGCGCAGGCCCGGAACGCCCGGATGGTGCGTTCGCTCATTCTGCCGTCGTTCCCCACGACGGTACCGTCCATATCGCTCGCCACGAGGCGCATCGGTGACTCCTTCGGTTCTGCTCCCACCCTACCGGCGCGGAAGGGGCCCATCCCCGGCCGTTCGACGCGGGTGGCGCCCGACGGGCGGGACGGCCGCTCCCGGCGTCGTCCCCGCTCCTCGGGAAGGACGGCTGCTACTGCTCGAACGTGCCGACCAGCCGGGCACGACCGATGGCGTGCGAGAACAGGGTGAAGCCGAGGTACGCCGGCGTCGCGTCGGCGGCGATCTCGAGCGTCTCGACGTCCACCGCGTGCACCACCACGTGGTAGTGGTGCGGACCGTGCCCGGCAGGAGGTGCGGCACCCACGAAGCCGGCGAACCCGCCGTCGTTCCGCAACTGCACGGCGCCCTCGGGCAGCAGGCCGGACCCGTCCGTGCCGGCACCGGCCGGGAGGAAGGTAGTGCTCAGGGGCAGGTTGGCCACTGCCCAGTGCCAGAAACCGCTGGCGGTCGGGGCGTCGGGATCGTAGACGGTGACGGCGAAGCTCTTCGTGCCGTCGGGGAAGCCGCTCCAGCTGAGCTGCGGGGACCGGTCCTCGCCGCCTGCGCCCATCATGCCGGATGCCTGCGCCGCGTCGAGGGGCGCGTCGTGCGTGATGTCCTCGCTCGTGAGCTCGAACTCGGGGATCTGCGGAAGGTCTGCGTACGGGTCGCGGGTCATCGCTGTGCTCCTCTGGTGATCGGTCGGGTAGGGGCCGCCTCCGGCTCAGGGCTGCGCCATCTCGTGCCGCGACGGCGGGTTGGCGCCCGCTCGCGACACGGTGATCGCAGCGGCCCGCGCCGCGTACTGCAGCATGCCGGTGAGCTGCCCGAGGTTCATTCGTCGCAGCTCGTCCCGGCGATGGGCGCCGTCGAGCTCGAGGTCCACGAGCGCCCCGAGCAGCGCCGCCATGAAGGAATCCCCCGCGCCCACGCTGTCCACCACGCTCGTCGACGGCGCCGGCACCGAGACCTCGCCGGCGCGGCACACGCCCCACGGTCCCTTCGAGCCCCGGGTCACGACGACGACGGCGGCGCCGGTCTCCAGCCAGGCCCGGGCCGATGCCTCGGGCGTCCGGCCGGGATAGAGCCAGGCGAGGTCCTCGTCGGACGCCTTCACGACGTCGGCGAGCGCCACGAAGGTCTCGGCCTGCTCGCGCGCGACGACGGCGTCGCGGATGATGGTCGGCCTGCAGTTGGGGTCGTAGGTGACCGTGACCAGCGGGTGCGCCGCGGTGACCAGTGCCAGGACGTCCGTGGCCCCGGGCGCGAGCATCGTGGCGATGGAGCCGGTGTGCAGCAGGCTCGTCCCGTCGAGCAGGCTGTCCTTCCGGTCCGCGAGTCCCGGCAGGTCCCAGATGAGCTGGAAGTCGTAGGATGCACCGCCCGCCGGATCGAGCCGGGCGGTGGCGACGCTGGTGGGGTGGGCATCCGGGCCGACAGGGAAGGGCACCGAGTTGTCGCGGAGGTGCTGCTGGATCATCCGCCCGTACTCGTCGTCGCCGAATCGCCCCACGAACTGGGCGGGGTGACCGAGCCGGGCGAGGCCCACGGCCACGTTCATCGGACTGCCGCCGACGTGCGCGCGCATGGAGGCGGTGTCGCTGACGACTTCGTCGATGAGGGTTTCCCCGATCACGGTGAGCACGGGTTCAACGTACCAGCCACGGCATGCCCACTGCCCGGAGTTCCTGAATCACCCGTGGAACCTCCCGGACCCGGCCCCTGATCCTTGGCACCCTGGAACATCGCCGTGGTCACGGGGATGAGGCCGGTGATCGGCGCACCGCTGCCCTTCATCGCCTACGGCGGCTCCTCGATGGGGCTAGTCCGTCCTGGCCCGCAGGACCCGCTGGGTCGCCGGGACCGGCTTCCCGCGGAACCGCCGCACGCTGTAGGCGATGAGCGCGAGGGCGATCACGGAGGACACGACGAGGCTGATGCCCGTCCCCGATCCACCGAACAGCCACCACTTGTCCTCGAAGAACCACCATCCCGGGACGGGGACCTGAAGGATCCACACGATGCCGAGGCTCATGATCACGAGGGCACTGGCGCAGCTGGCCGCGATGCGGGGGATGGTCTTCACGCCCAGCGCTGCGGCGTGGAACGCGTTGGCCTTCAGCGGCTTCAGGTAGCGGCGAGCCCAGTGGTACTGCTGCGACAGGACGGCGAGGCCCGCGGCGAGGAGCAGCAGACCCGGCCCGGGCAGGACGAGCGCGGCGATCCCGAGTACCACGAGGGTCCAGCCGACCACCTCGATCACGGTGCGGCGGACCCAGCCCGGGACCCGCTCTTTCGCTGCCATGGACACAGGATGACACAGGTAGCTGGGCACTGACGACGGACAGCAGGCTGCCTAACCGGCACCACCCCCGCCAGGCGAACAGCACGGGAACAATCGGCGAGATACATGCGTTTGCATGGACATACCGGCGCATGTCGACCGGCCCGAACCTAGGAGGACAGTGTGACTGCTCGAACCGAAGGCCTTCACCACGTCACCGCGATCGCCGGTGACCCGCAGAAGAACATCGACTTCTACATCAGGGGGCTGGGGCTGCGGCTGGTCAAGAAGACCGTCAACTTCGACGATCCCGGCACCTACCACCTCTACTACGGCGACGAGTCCGGCAGGCCCGGTTCGCTCCTCACGTTCTTCCCCTGGCAGGGGATCCGCAGCGGACGCGTGGGCAGCGGGCAGTCGACCACCACGGCGTTCTCCGTGCCGCAGGGCACACTCGGCTGGTGGCAGGAGCACTTCAAGGCCATCGACGTCGAGTCGACCATCTCGCGGGCCTCGTCCGAGGAGGAGCGCCTCTCCCTGCGTGACCCGGACGGCCTCCAGATCGACCTCGTCGCCTCCTCCCTCGCGGATCCGCGCGATCCCTGGGACTCGAAGTCCGTCCCGGCCGAGTACGCCGTGCGCGGCCAGCACTCGTCGGTCCTGACCGTGCAGGACCCGACGGGCACGCTCGAGACGCTCACGCATGACCTCGGGATGAGGATCCTGTCCGAGAAGGACGGCCGCTACCGCCTCAGCACCCACGACGGCGAACCCGGGACCGTCGTCGACGTCGTCACCGATACCCGCGGCGAGCGCGGCCTCGTGGCCGGCGGCACCGTCCACCACATCGCCTTCCGTGTTCCCGACCAGGCGACGCAGGAGATGTGGCGCCAGGAGCTGGCCGAGCGCGGCTACGGCGTGACGGCCATCCTCGACCGCCAGTACTTCACCTCGATCTACTTCCGCGAACCCGGGGGGACGCTGCTGGAGATCGCCACCGACACACCGGGGTTCGACATCGACGAACCGCTACTGGAACTGGGACGCTCCCTCAAGCTCCCGCCGTGGCTCGAGCCCAACCGCGAGGCCATCTCGCACGCCGTCGCGAAGATCGACGTGCCCGGCGAGAACAACCCCGCCGTCCAGGCCTTCTTCAAGTAGGGGGATCCATGACCACGACCCACGCCTGGCCGCACCTGTTCCACGAGGGAGCGGCAGACACCCCGGTGCTGCTGCTCCTGCACGGAACGGGCGGCACGGAACACGATCTCCTGCCCCTCGCCGAGCGCCTCGCGCCCGGCGCGGGATACCTCGCCCCGCGCGGACCCGTCCGGGAACACGGCATGAACCGGTGGTTCCGCCGCTTCGGCGAAGGGGTCTTCGACGTCGACGACGTCGTGCTGCGCGCCGGCGAGCTCGCAGCGTTCATCGGCTGGGCCCGCGAGCACTACGCGCTCGGGGACCGCCGGCTCATCGCCGTCGGCTTCTCGAACGGCGCGAACATCGCGCTCGCCACGGCCCTGCTCCACCCGGGAATGGTGGCCGACGCCGTCGCGTTCTCAGGGATGTACCCGCTGGAGGGACGCAGCATCGACACGGACCTGTCCGGGTCGTCGATCGCCCTCTTCAACGGCTCGGCAGACGCCATGGCGCCCCTGGACAGTGCGGTCCGCGTGGGATCGATCCTCGAGAGCCGCGGCGCCGAAGTACGCCGGAACGTCCGCGAAGGCGGGCACGGCATCCACCCCACCGAGGTCGACGGCGCAGCCGCCTGGATCACCTCGCTCACCCGGAAGGTCACCCATGACTGAAGCACCCAGCGCCCTGTCCGCCAAGGCCACGGCACTCGCCAGCCTGCACTCCGCCCCCGAGATCCTGCAGGTGGTCAACGTGTGGGACGTGATCAGCGCGAAGACCATCGCGGACATCCCGGGAACCACGGCCCTGGCGACGGCCAGCCACTCCATCGCGGCCTCGCTCGGCTACGAGGACGGCGAGAACATCCCCGTGGAGGAGATGATCGCCGCCGTCGGCCGGATCGCCGCCGCCACCGACCTGCCGGTCTCGGCGGACCTGGAATCGGGGTACGGCGATCCCGGGGACACCGTCCGCCGGGCGATCGCCGTCGGGATCGTGGGCGCGAACATCGAGGACCAGATGCGTCCCCTCGCCGACGCCGTCGCGCAGATGGAAGCCGTCATCGCAGCCGGCCGCGCCGAGGGCATCGACTTCGTGCTGAACGCCCGCACCGATGCCTTCGTGAAGGCCGGCGACCGCGACCCCGCCGAGGTCCTGGCCGACGCGGTCGAGCGCGGCAAGGCCTACCTCGCGGTCGGTGCCACGAACGTCTTCGTGCCCGGGCTCCTGGACGAGCACGCCGTGACGACGCTCGTGGAGGCCTTCGGACCCCAGCGGCTCAGCGTCATCAACGTGCCGGGCAGCCTCGCGCCGTCACGCCTGCAGGAGCTCGGTGTCGCCCGGATCTCCTACGGTCCGTGGACGCAGCGCGTCGCGCTGACCGCCCTCGCGAACTCCGCGCGCGAGCTGCTCGCCGACGGTCAGCTGCCCGAGGGCACGCTGCCGCTCAACTAGGGCGCAGGTCCCACAGGACCCCGGTCCGCCTCCACCGGCGGGCCGGGGTCCTTCCGTCCCTCAGGTCCGCGGCAGCTGCGCGACGACGGCGTCCCACGCCTTCGAGCCCGGCGTGATGATCGCGAAGTGATCCCCCGGCACCATGACGAGGTCCGCGGTGCCGCCCGCCGCCGTCGCCGCCCGGACATAGGCCTCCGACTGACTGGACGGTACCGTGGTGTCCTTCCTGCCGTGGACGGCGACCACGGGCACGGGAAGCGGGACCGCCGACATCGGATCGGCGAGGCGGTAGCGCTCCGTGTCTTCCGGCTGGCCGAGCAGGTTCTCGACGGCGCCGTCGCTGAGCCCGAGGTCCCGGGCTGCGGCGAGGTCGAGCACCCCGGCCTGGCTGACGACGGCGGTGAGCGAGACCGTCGGTGTCCCCGCGCCGGGCGCACCCGCGGGAAGTCCCGCACGCCCGGCCGCCCACACCGCGAGGTGGCCGCCGGCGGAGTGGCCGAGGGCCGTCGTGGAGCCCAGGTCCAGGCCGTGCTCCGAAGCGGCGACCGCGAGATGGTCGATCCCCGCCGCGACGTCGTCGAACGTCTCCGGCCAGCCACCGCCGTTGCCCGCGCGGCGGTACTCCAGGTTCCAGCAGGCGTAGCCGCGGGTCACCAGGTCCTGGGCCAGCGGCTCGCCCAGCTCGGCGCCGTAGGTGGAACGCCAGTATCCTCCGTGGATGATGACGATCACCCCGGTCACCGTGGCACCGTCAGCCGGGAGATAGAGGTCGGCGAACTGGCTCGGATCACTCCCGTACGCGAAGCGCTGCGCAGTGACCGGTGGGATCTTCGGCCCGTTCCTGATGCCGCAGGCGGCGAGGACGCCCGCGGCGGCGGCCGCGAGGAGGGCGAGGACGGAGCGACGCCCCACAGGATCAACCGGATGCACAGGCGACAGCGTAACGGTCGGCCGGGTTGGCTACGATGAAGGCTCTCCTCGGAAAGGCATGGTGCATGGGCGCATGGGATGATCTCGACGAGCGGCTGCGGCCCGGGGTCGAGGCGCATACGCGCGAGTTCGAACGCGTGCGGCCAGCCCTGGACCGGGTCACCACCGCCATGCGGGACAGCATCGCGGCCATCTTCGAGGGCACCGACCTCAAGCCGCTGTTCGTCACGGCGCGCACCAAGACGGTCGAGTCCTTCCGCGACAAGGCCTCGCGCACCCTGCCCTCCACCGAGGTCGGCGCACCGCCGACCCTGGTGTTCCCGGATCCGATGCGCAACCTCACGGACCTCGTGGGCGTGCGGATCATCACCACGCTCCCGCACGAGGTGGACCTCGCCGCGAACCTGCTCAAGCGCCAGCGCAACGAGTTCGACTGCCGCGGTGACCGGGAGAAGGACATCGGCTCCATCGAGTCCGGCACCTACGGGTACTCGAGCCGCCACCTCATCATGCGCACCATCCACAATGACGTGGTGCGGGCCTTCCAGCAGGCCGTGGACCCCGAGACGAAGGCCGCCGGCAGCTACCTCTTCGAGGTGCAGGTCCGCACGGTCCTGGCCCACGCCTGGTCCGAGATCGAGCACGACATCCGCTTCAAGGCCTCCAACCCGAAGGCGTGGAGCCCCTACTTCGACCGGCAGTTCACCGGCACGGCGGCCATGCTCGAGACCGTCGAGTCCGCGTTCGCGGAACTGCACGAGCGCTACGAGACGGTGACCGGGTTCTGGGACGAGGACGGTGAGGGCAGCGCACCCCTGACCCCGAACCGGATCCGCGACATCTGGCAGACCCTGCTCCCCCACGTGGACCGGAAATCGGACGACAACTGGGGGTGGGCGGCAGAACTCCTGGCCGCGCACGGGCTGCGCACCACGCTGGAACTCGTCGCGCTGCTGCAGGCGGACACCATCACGACGGTGCGGAAAGCCCTCGACCACCGCTACTCCCCGGGCCCGGACCGCCTCCTGGACGACATGCTCCTGTGGCACTACGGCGAGCGCCACATCGAGCTCACCGCGGAGCCGAAGGATGCCGAGAGCACCTCCCGCCGCGACAGCCTGCAGCGCAGGCACCGCCAGATGGAGATCTACCGGGCCCAGCACCCGGGCGGTTAGGACCCTGCCGTCGCAGGGGGTCGGATGACGGTCAGCCGCCCCCTGCCCTGTACTTCCCGGCCCGCCGGCCCAGCCGGTCCTCCGTGGGCAGGCCCCTGACCCGCGCGAGCTCGTACTCGATCGCCCTGGCCATCCGCTCGCAGAACGCCCGGCCCTCCTCGGCCGCGTCCGGCCGCTCGTCCACCACGTGATCGACGACGCCCCGCTCCACGAGGACCGCGACCTTCACGCCCTGCGCCTCCGCCATCTCGGGAGCACGGTCCACCGTGCGGTGGACGATGGCGCTGGCCCCCTCGGGCGGCAGCGGCGAGAGCCAGGCGTGCTGGGCGGCGATGGTGCTGTCCGCGGGCAGCAGCGCGAGCGCCCCGCCACCGGCTCCCTGGCCGAGGAGCACCGAGACCGAGGGTGAGGCGAGGCCGATGAGGTCGTGGAGGGACCGCGCGATCTCCCCGGCGAGTCCGCCCTCCTCCGCCTCCCTCGAGAGATCGGCGCCGGCGGTGTCGATGACCGTGAGCAGGGGCAGCCCGAGTTCCTCGGCGAGCTTCATGCCGCGGCGCGCTTCCCGGAGCGACGCCGGACCCATGGCCGACTCGCCCTCCCGGCGCGGCCGCTGGTGCCCGAGGACGATGCAGGGCTGCTCGCCGAAGCGTGCCAGCGCCAGCAGCAGGCCCGGATCCTTCTCGCCCTGACCCGTGCCGTTGAGCGGGAGGACGTCCCGCGCTCCGTAGGCGAGCAGGCGGCGGAGATCCGGGCGCCGCCGGTTCCGCGAGATGAGGATGGACTCCCAGGCGGACTGCGCACCGGGGCGGACGGACGCCGTCGACGGCACGGCGGGAACCGCCGACGAGTCCGCGAGCAGCACGGTCAGGGCCGAATCCACGATGCCCGCGAGTTGTCCGGGCGGCACGACGGCGTCGATCAGTCCCTTGTCGAACAGGTTCTCCGCGGTCTGCACGTCCGGCGGGAACGGGGCGCCGTACAGTGCCTCGTACACGCGCGGTCCGAGGAAGCCGAGGAGCGCCCCGGGCTCGGCGACGGTGACGTGACCGAGCGATCCCCAGGACGCCATCACGCCGCCCGTCGTCGGATGCCGGAGGTAGACGAGGTAGGGCAGGCCCGCCTGGCGGTGGGCACGGACCGCACCGGTGATGTCCACCATCGAGAGGAACGCAGGGGTCCCCTCCTGCATGCGCGTCCCGCCCGAAGCGGGACCCGCGAGCAGCGGCAGGCCCTCCGCCGTCGCCCGCTGCACGGCAGCCGTGATGCGGTGTGCGGCCGCGCTCCCGATCGACCCGGCGAGGAAGGTGAACTCGGAGACGATGACGGCGACGCGCCGGCCGTGGATCAGCCCCTCCCCCGTGAGGACCGACTCGTCCGCGCCGCTCTTCTCGCGCGCCCGCCGCAGCTCCTCCGCGTAGCCCGCTCCCGCTCCCGGTGGGGGTCCCGTCACCGGCGCGTCCCAGGAGGTGAAGGATCCGGCGTCGAGCACCGCATCGATCAGTTCCCGCGCCGTGAGATGCGGTCGTCGGGTCTTTGCGCTCACGCCCGTGCGTCCTCCGCGACGGGGCGTGCGAGCCAGGCGCGGATCGCCTCGCCGTCGCCGTCGAGCAGTGGCGGTGCCGCGTGCTCCGTGAGCGTGGTCTCGACCGGTCCGTCGAAGAACCGCAGTGGCGCCCCGGGCAGGTCGATGTCCCCGAGCACGGGGTGCTGCACGGTGGTGAGGAGGCCCTGCGAGTGGACCTGCTCCCACGCGTACACCTCGTCGAGCGTGCGGACCTTCCCTGCGGGGATCCCCGCCGCGTTCAGCTTCTCGAGCAGCGGCTCCGCCTCGTAGGCGGAGAAGGCGTCCTCGATGACGCCGATCAGGAGGTCCCGGTGGCCCACGCGGTCCGCATTCGTCGCGAAGTCCGGCCTGGTGGCGTCGATGCCGAAGGCCGTGGTGAACGCCGCCCACAGCTTCTCGCTCCCCACGCTGATCTGCACCTTGCCGCCGCGGCAGCTGAAGAGTCCGTAGGGGGCGATCGACGGATGATGGTTGCCCTGTGCCTGCGGGACCTCGCCGGCCACGGTGGTCCGCGTGCCCTGGAAGGCGTGGACGCCGATGATCGAGGCGAGCAGTGACGTGCGCACCACCTGGCCACGGCCCGTCCGCTCGCGTTCGAGGAGGGCGGCGACCGCCCCGTACGCCCCGTACATGCCGGAGAGCAGGTCGGCGATGGGCACGCCGACCCGCTGCGGGTTCTCCGGGTCCGCCCCCGTGAGGGACATGAGCCCGGCCTCGCCCTGGACGATCTGGTCGTAGCCGCTGCGCTTCGCCTCCGGCCCGTCATGACCGAATCCGGTGATCGAGAGGATCACGAGGCCCGGGTTGAGCTCGAGCATCGCGTCCGTCGAGAACCCCAGACGGTCGAGCACTCCCGTCCGGAAGTTCTCGATCACCACATCGGCGCGCCGCAGCAGTTCCGTCAGGACCCCGCGTCCGTCGTCGCTCTTGAGGTCCAGCGCGATGGACTCCTTGTTGCGGTTGCAGGACAGGAAGTAGGTGGACTGGCGGTCGTCCTCGGGACCGACGAAGGGCGGACCCCAGCCCCGGGTGTCGTCGCCGGTTCCCGGCGTCTCGACCTTGATGACGCGTGCCCCGAGGTCGCCGAGCATCATGCCCGCGTGCGGTCCGGCGAGGGCCCGGCTGAGATCGACGACGAGGCGGCCGGCCAGCGGCCCGCCCCGTCCGGCGGCGTCGTGGGTGGTTGGGTCGGCGCTCATGGGAACCTCCGGGTCGGGGACGGGACGTGGACGGCGATGATCAGAGCCAGCCGGGCACCACGAGGACGAGCCAGGCGATGATCGGTCCGGCGACGACGACGATCGCGCCGTACCCGAGGATCTGCTTGTAGAAGCGGTCCTTGTCCGTCCCCTCCGGTGCGTTGGCCAGGACCAGCGCGCCGTTGGTGGAGAACGGCGAGACGTCGACGATCGTGGAGGACACCGCGAGGGCGCAGACGACGCCGACCGCACTCACGGCACCGGTCTCGAGGAATGGGATGGCCAGCGGGATCAGGGCGGCGAGGATCGCGGTCGACGACGCGAAGGCGGAGACCACGGCCCCGATGTAGCAGATGAGGAGTGCGGCGAGCAGCGGCGCTCCGAGGCCCGCGACACCGTCGGACACGTACTCGATCGTCCCGGCCTCGGTCAGGACGCCGACGAAGGTGAGCATCCCGCAGATGAGCAGCACGGTGGACCAGGCGATCTTGTTGACCGCTCCGCTCTGGGCCTTCGGCGAGATGAGGGCGAGGACCACGGCGATCGTGATGGCCACGAAGCCGACGTCGACCTTGAATCCGAGGGCGATCACGGCGAGGGCGATCAGGCCGAGGATGGTCATCGGCTGGGAGATGCGGTCCTCGCGCGACTTGGTGGCGACGACGCCGTCGCCCGCGGGATCACGAGGGCCGTACGTGCCGCTGCCCGTGCCCTTGTAGGCGACGTCCGCCCGGCGCATCCCGGGGCTCGCGCTGAAACGGGCCTCGGCGGCCTCCTCGACGAACTGGCCCATACGGGAGGTCAGGAGGCTGCGGCCGCCGAGGACGATGAACAGGACCACGGCGATCAGGAGGTTGAAGATGAAGCTGGAGAGGAAGACGGCCAGCGGGCTGGACTCGAATCCGGACTCGCCGACGATGTCGTTGACGATCACGCCGTATACCGCGATGGGCGAGAATCCGCCGGCCTGCGCGCCGTGCACGACCATCATGCCCATGAGCAGCGGGGAGATCTTGTGGCGGGCGGCGAAGCCCAGCGCCACGGGGGCCATGATGGCGACGGCGGCCGGGCCGAGCGCCCCCACCGCCGTGATCACGGCGGTGATGAGGAACATGACCCAGGGGATGAGCGCCACGCGGTTGCGGACCAGTTTGACGGCGGCGTTGACGAGCAGGTCGATGGTGCCGTTGTTCTGCGCGATCGCGAACAGGTAGGTGACCCCGACCAGGGTGAGGAACAGGCCGCCGGGGAACTCGGCGATGATGTCGTCGGTCTCCATGCCGAGGACGACGGCTCCCAGCAGGAAGGCTCCGACGAAGGCGAGGGCCCCCATGTTGATCGGGAGCAGGGTGGCTATCAGGAACATCGCCGCGAGGATGATGATCGATAGGAGCGGAGCGGACATCGTGATCCTCCAGCGTGCGACGGACGGGCGGGGTGTGACCTGTGGCACAGGATCACTGGCCTAGCCTGTAGGAGAGTGGGTGTCCCTGTCAATCACTGGCCGGTAGCATGAGCGCACCACTACCCCGGGGAGAGTCAGAATGAGCGACGCCGCCAGCCCGCAACCACTGGGGCGCCTGGCACGGCCGCGGCTGTACGAGCAACTCGTCGAACAGCTCCTGGGCTACATCGAATCGGCCAGACTCCAGCCCGGGGACCTGCTGCCGGCGGAACGGGACCTGGCCGAGCGGCTCGGCGTCTCCCGCGCCACCCTCGCGCAGGCGCTCGTGGCGCTCGAGGTGCTCGGCGTGATCGACGTCCAGCACGGCACCGGGGCGGTCCTGCGGCATCGTGCGAGCGTGGCCAGCGTCATCAAGGGCCTCCGGGAGCACCGGAGCAGGCTCCCCGACATCGTCGAGGCGCGCAGCACCCTCGAGGTGAAGCTCGCGGCCCTCGCCGCGGAACGGCGCACGGAGACGGACCTCGCCGCGATCGACGCCGCCCTGGCGGCCATGCAGGCGGAGATCGACGACGGCGACCGCGGCGCGCACGGGGACGAGCTCTTCCACCAGGCCGTCACGGCCGCGGCGCACTCCCCGGTCATGGCGCAACTCATGGCGTTCATCGGGGAGATGGTCCTGGAGACCCGCCTCGAGTCCCTCGCACAGCCGGGCCGGCCCGAGCAGTCGCTCGCCTCGCACCGGGGTATCGCCGATGCCATCCGGGCGCAGGACGCAGCCGCCGCAGCCGCGGCGATGCAGCGGCACATCGAGCTCGTCTCGGATGTCGCGCTGTTGAAATAGCGGAGACCTCGGGCTGGAAGCGGCCGCGGTCCGCACCGATGCCTCCAGCCGACATCCTGCCCCGGCGGATCGGTGGGCCGCTCGGGCCGGCGGACGCCGCTCGCTCGGGGCGATCGATGCCGACCCGCTCGCGACGGCGGCCGGCCCCCGGAAGGGGACCGGCCGCCGTCGTCCGTGCGGAGGGACGATCAGGCCTCGGAGACCTGCGCCGCGAGATTCGCGAGCGTACCCTCGAGGGCGTCCTGCGACACCGCGGGGAAGCCGATGGTCTTCAGCAGCTCCTTGTCGGTGACCGCGGACCAGTCGTAGGTGACCGAGACGTCCGTCGACCCGGGGCCGGTCGCCTCGAAGCGCCAGACCCACTCCCATCCCGGGGGCTCCTCACCCGCCGGCGCCGTCTTCCAGGCGAGGAGCTTGTTCTCGTCGTAGCCGATCACGTGGTTGTCCGTCTGGTAGTCGCCCCCCATCTTGTCCCACGTCTGGTTCATGGTGAACACCTGCCCGGAGCCGGTGATGCGGTCGGACTTGCTGTCCGACTGCACCATGCCGGACCCGTCGAGGGCCGCGTGATGCGCGGGGTCGGACAGGAAATGGAAGATGGTGCCGGCGGGTGCGTCGATGGTCCGGGTTGCGGAAATGCTCGTGTCGGTCATTCAGCGTGCTCCTTATCGTTGTGGGCGACGGGTTTTACTTCGCGTCGTCCGGCGAAGATTCGTCGAGCGTCCAGCCGGTGATGGACTCCAGGTCCTTCCCGGCGTCGCGCGTGTACTGCCAGGCACGCTGCCGCTGGTCCTGCAGGTCTTGGCGGAACCGCGCTTCGGTCGCTCCGAGGGTCGGCACGCGGTCGATCACGTCCATGGCCAGCTGGAACCGGTCGATCTGGTTCAGCATCGCCATGTCGAACGGCGTCGTCGTCGTGCCTTCCTCCTTATAGCCCCGAACGTGCAGGTTCGGGTGGTTGTTCCGCCGGTACGTGAGCCGGTGGATGAGCCAGGGATAGCCGTGGTAGGCGAAGATGACCGGTTTCGACGTGGTGAACAGGGTGTCGAACTCGCGTGCGGACAGGCCGTGCGGGTGCTCGGTGGAGTCCTGCAGGCGCATGAGGTCGACGACGTTGACCACGCGGATCTTCAGCCCGGGTATCCCTGCCGTCAGCAGGCCTGCCGCGGCGATCACCTCGAGGGTCGGGACGTCCCCGGCACAGCCGAGCACGACGTCGGGCTCCACCCCGGACTCCTCCGAGCCCGCGAAGTCCAGCACGCCGATGCCCCGCGTCACGTGCAGGCGCGCCTCCTCCGGCCCGAACCAGGTCGGCGTGGGCTGTTTTCCCGTCACGATCACGTTGATGGTGTCCCGGGCCTGCAGGCAGTGATCCGTGACCGCGAGCATGGTGTTCGCGTCCGGTGGCAGGTAGACGCGGATGACATCCGCCTTCTTGTTCACCACGTGGTCGATGAAACCCGGATCCTGGTGGGAGAACCCGTTGTGGTCCTGCTGCCAGACATGGCTCGAGAGCATGTACGTGAAGGACGCGATGGGCTGCCGCCAGGGGAGCTTCCTGTGGATCTCCAGCCATTTCGCGTACTGGTTGAACATCGAGTCGACGATGTGCACGAAGGCCTCGTAGCAGCTGAAGACGCCGTGCCGCCCGGTGAGGAGGTATCCCTCCAGCCAGCCCTGGCAGAGGTGCTCGCTGAGGACCTCCATGACACGACCGGAGCGGGCCAGATGCTCGTCGACGTCCTCGATCCGCGGCTGCCACACCTTGTCCGTCACCTCGTAGACCGCCGACAACCGGTTCGATGCCGTCTCGTCCGGCCCGAACAGGCGGAAGTTGTGCGGATTGCGCTCGATGATGTCGCGGAGGTAACCCCCCGCCGTGATCATGGGGCTCACCTTCTCGGAACCGGGGTGCGCGACCTCCACGGCGTGCTCCGCGTAGGCGGGCAGCACGAGGTCGCGGAGCAGGCGTCCACCGTTCGCGTAGGGTGTCGCGCTCATCCGCAGGTCACCGTCGGGAGCCAGGCGGGCGATCTCGGGCCGGAGCCCGCCCTCGTCCGTGAACAGGGATCCCGGATCGTAGGACCGCAGCCATTCCTCGAGCTGGTGCAGATGCTCCTCGTTGTCGTGGATCTCCGACAGGGGCACCTGGTGCGCCCGCCACGTCCCCTCGACGGGCTTGCCGTCCACCTCCGCCGGGCCGGTCCAGCCCTTCGGCGAACGCAGCACGATCATGGGCCAGCGCGCCGCCCCGGCGCCGCCTCCCGCGGGCGAGGTCCGTGCCCGCGCCTGGATGTCGTGGATCTCGTCGATGCACGTGTCGAGGACCGCCGCGAAGTCGCGGTGGGCCGCCTCGGTGGCCCGCGGATCAGAGACCGTGACGAAGTGCGGGTCGTACCCGTAGCCGTACATCAGCTGCCGCAGCTGCTCCTCCGGCATGCGGGCCAGGACCGTGGGGTTGGCGATCTTGTACCCGTTGAGGTGCAGGATCGGCAGGACGGCCCCGTCGACGGCCGGGTCCACGAAGCTGGTCGAGTGCCAGCTCGTCGCGAGGGGTCCCGTCTCGGCCTCGCCGTCGCCCACCACCGCCGCCGCGATCAGCGAGGGGTTGTCGAACACGGCCCCGTAGGCGTGTGCCAGGCTGTACCCGAGTTCGCCGCCCTCGTGGATGGAGCCGGGGGTCTCGGGCGCCGCGTGCGAGGGGATGCCGCCGGGATAGCTGAACTGCTTGAAGAGCGCGTTCAGGCCCGCGCCGTCGCTGCCGATGTTGCTGTAGATCTCGGAGTAGGTCCCCTCGAGCCACGCGTTCGCGACATTGGCGGGTCCGCCGTGGCCCGGGCCGGTGACGAACAGCATCTCCTGCCGCCGCTCCGCGATGACCCGGTTGAGGTGCGCGTAGACGAAGTTCAGTCCGGGGGTGGTGCCCCAGTGGCCCAGCAGTCGCGCCTTGACGTCCTCACCCACGAGCGGGCGCGTGAGCAGGGCGTTGTCCCGGAGGTAGATCTGACCCACCGAGACGTAGTTGGCGGCCCGCCACCAGGCGTCCAGTCCGTCGATATCAAGATGTGCCATGTATGCCTCCCTGGTTGTCCATGTCCTGGCCGTTCATGTCCCGGTCCCTCACAGTTCGACGACGACGTCGGACGGCGTCTTGTCCGGTCGCCAGCCACGCCACACGGGGTGCCGCAGGCGCCCCGTGCCCGTGTGCTCGCTGTACTGCACCTCGCCGACCAGCGACGGCCGGACCCAGTGGGCGTCGGACGCATCCGCACCGGGGACGTCACCCAGCGGTGCGGTCTTCCGCGCGAGCTTCTTCAGGCGTGCACCGACCTCCGCGAGGTCCCGCTCGGTCAGGCCGGAACCGACCCGGCCGACATAGCGCAGGTCCACGCCGTCGGGCACGGCGACGAGGAGCGAGCCGACCTTCGACGCGCGATTGCCCTTGCCCGGCCGCCAGCCCACCACGACGACCTCCTGCGTGTGCAGGTGCTTGATCTTGACCCACGACGACGATCGTGCCCCGGGCTGGTAGTCGCTCGTGAGGCGCTTGGCCATGATGCCCTCGAGGCCGAGCCGGCGGCTCGCCCCGACCGCCTCCTCGAGGGTGGCGTCGATCGCGGGCGGCACCTGCACGTGGCCGTCGTCCGCCGCGTCGACGGCCTTCTCGAGTAGTTCGCGCCGCTGGCAGTACTGCAGTCCGGTGAGGTCGTTGCCGTCGAGCCGGAGCAGGTCGAAGAGCATGAACCGCACGGGGGTCCGGGTGCGCACCGCGTCGATCTCGGCCCGGCGCGTGAGCTTCATGCGCGTCTGCAGCAACCCGAAATCGGGCCTGCCCCTGGCGTCCAGCACGACGATCTCGCCGTCGAGCACCGCATCCCCGGCGCTCAGGAGCTCCGGGAGGTCAGCGAGTTCCGGGTAGGTGGCCGTCGTGTCGATGCCGTTGCGGCTCGTGAGCGTGACGGTCCCGCCGCTGACCGTGGCGATGCACCGGACGCCGTCCCACTTCATCTCGTACGCCCACTGGTCCGGCTCGGGGATCGAGTGCTCCGACCCGAGGGTGGCGAGCATCGGCCGGACCAGGGCGGACCCGGTGGCCCCGGTGGACCCGGCGGACCCCGCAGGCTTCGCGGGACCGCCGGCATCGCCACTGCCCGCCGGTCCGCGCTCCGCGGCTGCATGGACGTCCTCGGGCTGCTCCTTCATGAGGTGCATGAGCCAGGTGCTCTTGCCGTTCGCCCCGCCGCCGGTGTTGATCAGGGCGTACCGGCGGATGGCGGTGCCTCCGCGCGCCAGGCCGCCGTCCGGCCTGCCGTACAGGGTGCAGATGACCTCCTTGCCGTCGCGCCATTTCTCCAGGTCATAGGTGCCCGCATCCCAGATGGTGACTTCTCCGCCACCGTATTCCCCCTTCGGAATAGTCCCCTCGAAGGAGCCGTAGTCCAGCGGATGGTCCTCCGTCTGGACGGCGAGGTGGTTCCTGCTGGGCGTCAGGGGCGGTCCCTTCGGGACGGCCCAGGAGACCAGGACGCCGTCGCGCTCGAGCCGGACGTCGTAGTGCAGGCGCCGCGCATGGTGCTCCTGGATGACGAAGCTGTTCCCGCCCGCCGGCGCAACGGTGTCCGGCACGGGCTCGGGCGTCTTCGTGGCGTCCCGCATGGCGCGGTAGGTGGACAGGCGGTCGGACGGCGGCGCGGCGGCACCACCGCCGGGCGCCGGCAGTGCGGTGGTGGCCGGGGCGAGGACATCGCCCAGCCGCGTGACGCGCTCCATGACCTCGCGGTAGTCCAGCTGGTCCAGGCCCGCTCCCTCGATCTCGTCCCAGGTGCGGGGTGCTGCGACCGTCGGCTCGAACCGTCCCCGCAGGGAGTAGGGGCTCACGGTGGTCTTGTTCGCGTTGTTCTGGCTCCAGTCCACGAGGACCTTGCCCGCGCGCAGCGCCTTCTTCATGTCGCTGACCGCGAGGTCCGGATGGTCGGCCTCCAGTGCACGCGCCAGTTCGTGGGCGACGGCGGACACCTGCTCGGAGGTCTGCCGTCCGTCGAGCGCACTGTAGAGGTGGATGCCCTTGGAGCCGCTCGTGACCGGGAAGGGCTCGAGCCCCATGTCCTGCAGGATGGTGCGGGCCATGAGCGCCACCTCGGCGCACTCGGCGAGTCCGGCACCGGGGCCGGGGTCGAGGTCCAGGACCAGGCGGTCGGCGTTGCCCTTCCCGCCGTCGGGCCCGAAACGCCACTGCGGGACATGGATCTCGATCGCCGCGATCTGTCCCAGCCAGGTCAGCGTCGCGAGGTCGTCCACCATCGGATAGACGTTGACGTGATCCTTGTGCTGGATGGCGTTCCGCGGCACCCAGGCGGGCGCGTTGTCGTCGATGTTCTTCTGGAAGAAGACCTGGCCGGGTTCCTCGGGAGTGCCCACACCGTGCACCCAGCGCTTGCGGGTGACCGGTCGATGGCCGGCGTGATGGATGACCTGCGGGGCGACCGCCGCGTAGTACGCGAGGACGTCCGCCTTCGTGGTGCCCGTTGCCGGGTAGAGCACCTTGTCGAGGTTGGAGAGCCGGAGGGTGCGCCCTTCCACGGTGACGGTCTGCTGCCGTGCGGAGCGTGGAGGAGCCATTCACCCAGTCTTGACCGGATGCCCGTGGTATTCCACTACCAATCAGCAGCACGGGGCAGGCAGGACCCCGCACGCCTGTCCGTCACGCGAACTGCTCGCGGTACCGCTCCACGTAGACGTCCCACAGCGCCGGGTTCTGTCCGAGGTTGCGCTTGTTCAGGAAATCGTCGAGCCCGGCGATGGTCAGGTGCCAGCCGGCGGCCATGGTCGCGGCATGGCGGGGGCTGCCCGGAGTCAGCAGGAGCACGAGCTGCGCCCCGTTGTCGCCGGTGCGGGCGAGCTCCCAGCGCAGCGTGTCCCGCTCCCACGTGTAGGCGAGGACGGAGGGCCGTTCGGCTTCCAGCACCGTCCCGCGCAGCGGCTTCTGGTCCGCGTACCGGAAGAGGATCTCCTCGTCCTTCTTCGGCTCGAACTCCATCTCGCAGGGGAACCAGTACTTCAACTTGCCCTCGTCCGTCAGGTGCTTCCACAGGACGGTCGGCGGGAACGCGAACTGGAACTCCAGCCGCAGCACCGTCCCGCCGTCGTCCGTGGTGGTCTTGCTGACGATGGGCTCTACGGTCTCGGTCACCCCACAAGTCTAGAGGGGGGCGGGCCGCACGGTCTGGTCCGGTAAGCCTGCTTGGTGTTCACTTGGACCATGAGAGCCATCTGGAAGGGTGCGGTCGCGTTCGGCCTCGTCAACGTGCCGGTGAAGGTGTACAGCGCCACCGAGGACCACGACATCTCCCTGCACCAGGTGCATGACAAGGACGGCGGGCGGATCCGCTACCAGCGGCGCTGCGAGGTCTGCGGCGAGGTGGTCGACTTCAAGCACATCGACAAGGCGTACGACGACGGCGAGCACACCGTCGTGCTGACCGACGAGGACCTCGCGTCCCTGCCGGTGGAGCGCAGCCGTGAGATCGAGGTCGTGGAGTTCGTACCGAGCGACCAGGTCGATCCGATCATGCTGGACCGCGCCTACTACCTCGAGCCCGACAGCACCTCCACCAAGGCCTACGTCCTGCTGCGCCGCACCCTCCAGGAGACGGACCGGACGGCGATCGTGCAGTTCTCGCTCCGGCAGAAGAGCCGCCTCGCGGCCCTGCGCGTGCGCGGCGACGTCCTGATGCTGCAGACCCTGCTGTGGGACGACGAGGTGCGTGAGGCGTCCTTCCCGGCCCTCGAGGAGAAGGTCCGCATCTCGGCCAAGGAGAAGGAGATGTCCGCAGCACTCGTCGACTCCTTCTCCACCGACTTCGATCCGGAGAACTTCACCGACGACTACCAGGTCCAGTTGCGCACCCTGATCGACGCGAAGATCGAGAAGGGTGACACCCTCGACACCGAGGAGACCTTCGGCAGGAGCGAGGAGGAGGACGACGGCGACAACGTCCTCGACCTCATGGAAGCCCTCCGCCGCAGCGTCGAGAAGAACCGCGAGAAGAAGGCCGACGCCAAGAAGGCGTCCGCCACGAGGAAGAAGGGCGCGTGATGGGATTCTTCACCGACAGCCTCGGACGCCAGACCATCGCCCAGAAGCCGAACGCGCCGATCCTCGGCTGGGCCCTGCTGGGAGCGGCGTCGTTCATGGCACTCGAGGAGCAGAACCGCGAGCGCCTGCGCACGGCGAGCGCCGTCTGCCTCGCGGTGTGGGCGGTCCTCGAGGTCGTGTCCGGGCAGAGTGGCTTCCGTCGCAGCGCAGGTGCCCTGACGCTGTCCTGGCTGTGGCGGAAGCCCTGAGGCCGCTCAGGGACTGCTAGCGCCCCTCGTAGACATCCGGCACGCCGTCCTGATCGGCGTCGATCCTGTCCTGCTCCTCGATCTCGCGGTATCTGGCGTTCCGTCGTCGCAGCAGGACGGCCGCCGTGAGCGCCGCGACGAGGGATCCGGCCAGGATGGCGACCTTCGCGTGGTCGTCCTCCGGCGTGCCCTGCCCGAACCCCAGTTCGCTGATGAGCAGCGAGACGGTGAAGCCGACGCCCGCGAGGAGCGCGACGCCGATGATGTCCACCCACGCCAGGTCCGGGTCGAGGCTGGCCTTCGTGGTCTTCGTGACGGCGACGGTGGCGAGCAGGATGCCCACCGGCTTGCCGATCACCAGGGCCACCATGATGCCGACGGCGATGGGATCCGTGATCGCGCTGACCAGACCCTCCATGCCCCCGATGGCCACTCCTGCACTGAAGAACGCGAAGACCGGCACGGCGAACCCCGCTGACAGGGGCCGGATGCGGTGCTCGAGGGTGTCCGCGAGACCGTCCGGTGCGACGTCGTGCGCCTGGAGCGGCCCGTCGTCGTCGTGCCCGGCCAGCGGGCGCACCTCGACGGCGTCCCCGCCGTGCGCTCCGGCCGTGCCGACCCCGGCCCCCTTCGGCAGGACGGGGATGGCGAACCCGAGGAGCACACCGGCCACGGTGGCGTGCACGCCGGACTCGTGCACGAGCGCCCACACCACGAAGCCGAGGGGCAGGAGGATGAGCCAGGGCGCCCAGGCCCTGCGCTGGAAGAACGTCGGAAAGCGCTGCGCGAGGAAGGCGTAGAGGGCCAGCGGGACGATGGCGATGAGCAACGGAGGAGCCTGGATGTCCTCCGAGTAGAAGAACGCGATGATGCTGATCGCCATGAGGTCGTCCACGACGGCGAGCGTGAGGAGGAAGATCCGCAGCGAGCTCGGCAGGAACGAGCCGACGACGGCGAGCACCGCGACGGCGAACGCGATGTCCGTCGCGGTGGGGATGGCCCAGCCGCGCAGGGCTTCGGGGCCGGCGGTGGCGGTGATGGCCACGTAGACGAGTGCGGGGACGATGACGCCGCCCGCGGCGGCCGCGACCGGGACGATCGCGCGGTCGAACTTCCGGAGGTCGCCGGCGACGAACTCGCGCTTCAGTTCGAGCCCTGCCAGGAAGAAGAAGATCGCGAGCAGGCCGTCCGCCGCCCAGGTGCCGACGCTGAGCCGGAGGTGCCAGGGTTCGTAGCCGAAGCTGTAGTCGCGCACCGAGAAGTAGGTGTCCGCGGCAGGCGAATTGGCGAGGATCAGTGCCAGGACGGTGGCCAGGAGCAGGAGTGCCCCGCCGACCGTCTCCTTGCGCAGGATCGTCGAGATGCGCAGGTGTTCCGGGTAGCTGCTGCGGGAGAAGACGTGGCTGCCGGGCGGCGCCGGATGCTGCGGGGAAGCTGGCTGGTCGTTCACCGGGGGTCCTTCGATCGGGCACGCTCCTGGGAGCGCCGACCAGACTTCCCGGCTCACCAGAGCTACCAGCCTATCGGGTTGTTCGTCCGACCGCCCACCCGGTCACCGCCGGAGGCCGGATGCCCGGGGCCCCGATGCCGCGCCTCAGAGGAGCGCGCTGAAGAGTTCCGCCTTGCGCGTGGGCCCCGCCACGATGATCTCGTCGTCGTCGTACAGGGTGGTCTGCGCCGTCGTGTGGTCCCACGCCCCGCCCTTGCGCTTCACGGCGACGACCGTGATGCCGTACTTCGCCCGCAGTCCCGTGGTCCCGAGCTCACGGTCCCAGTACTCCCGCGGCGGACGGGTCTTGACCATCGCGAAGTTGTCCTCGAACTCCACGTAGTCGAGCATCGTGCCGCGCACCAGGTGTGCAACGCGCTTCCCCATGTCGTGCTCGGGCCGGATGACCCGCTCCACCCCGAGCTGCGAGAGGATCTGCGCGTGCGGTTCGCTGATGGCCTTCGCCCACAGGGTGGGGCGGTCGAAGCGCAGGAGGATCGACGTCGTCAGGATGCTCGCCTCGAGGTCGCTGCCGATCCCGACGACCACGCGGTCGAACTCCGGCAGGGAGAGCTGGCGCAACGCCTCCTCCTTGGTGGTGTCCGCCCGCACCACGTGCGTCAGGAGACCGTTGAAGGACTGCACCACGTCCTCGTCGACGTCGATTCCGAGGACCTCGGTGCCGGCTGCCTCGAGCTCGAGCGCCAGTGCACCCCCGAAGCGACCGAGCCCGATCACGGCGACGGATTCTGCCGCGGCGATCGCCTCGATGGGCCGGGAGGAGAAGATGCGTTGCCTAGCCAATGAGCGGCCTTTCCTTGGGGTATTCGAAGTAGAGCGGCTTGGAGCGGAGCGCGAGCGCCGACGCGAGGGTGACCGGCCCGAGGCGGCCGGCGAACATCACGAGGATCAGCACCACCTGCCCGGCCGGCGGGATGGCCGCGGTGATGCCGGTCGACAGGCCCACCGTCGCGAAGGCCGAGACGACCTCGAAGAGGACCCTGTCCAACCCGAAATCGGTGGTGAGCATGAGGAACATGGTTGCGGTGATGACCAGCCCGACGGCGAGCAGGACGATCGAGATGGCCTGGCGGTGGGTGGACCGTGGCAGGCGCTTGCCGAACACGTTGACGGCCGTCCCCCCGCTGATCTCGGTGTAGAGGATGAAGAACAGCACGCCGAAGGTGGTGATCTTCAGGCCACCGGCCGTACCCGCCGGTCCTCCGCCGATGAACATCAGCACGTCCATCGCGAGCAGCGTGACCGGGTTCAGCTGCGCGAAGTCCACGCTGTTGAAGCCCGCGGTGCGCGTCATGGTGGACTGGAAGAAGCCTGCGAGGAGACGTTCCTCGGGTCGGAGGGCGCCGAGGGTATCCGGATTCGACCACTCGACGGCGGTGATGAAGACGGTGCCGACCACCAGCAGGATCACCGTGCCGCCCAGGACGAGCTTGGTGGTGGTGTGCCACCTCCGCGGGTACCTGATGTGACGGCGCAGCTCGAAGAGCACCGGGAACCCGAGTCCGCCGATGATGACGGCAGCGCAGACGGGCAGGCAGATCCAGGGGTCCCCGGCATAGCCGACGAGGTTGTCGCTGAAGAGGGCGAACCCGGCGTTGTTGAAGGCCGAGACCGAGTGGAAGACCCCCAGCCACGCCGCCTCGGCCGGGCCGTATCCGTAGCGGAGCGCGAACCGCACGGCGAGCACCACGGCGGTGACGAACTCGACCAGCAGGGTGATGCGCAGGACGCCGAGGAGCACGTTCCGGACGTCGCCGAAGCCGACGCTCCGGGTCTCCGCAGCCGCAGACACCCGGGACCGGAGACCCATGCGGCGGGCCAGGAGGACGCCGAGGAGCGAGGCGAAGGACATGATGCCGAAACCGCCCAGCTGGATGAGGGCGAGGATGATGACGTGTCCGGCGCCGGTCCAGTACACGGGCGTGTCCACGACGATCAGGCCGGTCACGCACACCGCCGACGTCGCGGTGAACAGGGCCTCGAGGAACGTGGCACCGCCGGCGCCCCCCTTCGACGTAGGCAGCATCAGCAGCAGGGTGCCGACGAGGACGGCGCCGGCGAACCCGAGCACGATCACCTGGGCCGGATGACGGGGGGCGAGCTGCGCGGCCCGGGCAGCGGCACCCCGAAGGAAGGGGCGGGCACCCGAGGCGACCACTGCGGCGGCGTCCCTGAGGATCTCTCTGCTCGACCTCACGGGATACTCGGGCCTTCCGGGTTCATGGGACTGCCGCGGACGTTCCGCACCAGTCGCCCAGTCAACCCGACGCGGGTCCCTCCGGCCCGCCTCTTTACGCGTTCTTGATACCGCCTACTCGAGCGGGAAGTTCTCCCGGCGCAGCAGGGTGGCGAGGTGTTGGGCGTTGCGCACCACGCCCGCCGTCGTGATGGCGACGGCATCGGGCACCTGTGCGAGGTCCTTGAAGTCGACGGCCTGCATCGCCTCGCCCACCCAGTACGTCGAACCCTGCGACGGGAGCGAGAACCCGATGTCGTTGAGGCCCTGCATCATGTCGGCGATCGTCTTGTGGGCGCCGTCCTCGTTGCCCACGACCGCGACGACGGCCACCTTCCCGGCCATGACGGGCCGGCCCTCCTCGTCCGTCTCGGCGATGTCCGCATCGAGCCGCTCCATGACGCGCTGCGCGAGGCTGGAGGGGTGCCCCACCCAGATGGGCGTGGACAGCACGAGGATGTCCGCGGCGAGGATCTTCTCCCGCAGCACCGGCCACTCGTCGCCGTCGCCCATGTCCTTCAGGACTCCCGGCGCCACGTGGTGGTCGACCACCCTGGCGCTCGAGGTCCCGATGCCGCGGGCCGCGAACTGGTCCAGGATGTGCTGGGCCATGAGGTCGGAGCTCGACGGCTCGGGAGACGGGGTGAGGCTGCAGACGAGGGCGAATGCGGTGAGGTCGCTCATGGTTCTCCTTCGAAGGATGCGGACCGGGTCCGAGCCGCTGCGTCGGCCACGGGCGGGGAGGCCGGTGTCAGGTGCGGAGGGCCGACAGCAGATCGGCGAGCTGCGTCACCTCGTGATCCGGGGGCACCATGGCGGAGGGGTAGGGCGCGGCATCGCGGTTCAGCCAGGCGGTCCGGAGGCCGGCGCGCGAGGCGCCGTCGATGTCCCAGGGGTGCGCGGCGACGAGGACGACCTCGTCCGCGCGCCGTCCCAGGGCGGCGAGGGCATGGGTGTAGGCCCCCGCGGCAGGCTTCCAGCCCGGCCCGTCCTCGACGGACAGGACCGCCGAGAAGGCGTCCCGGACACCGGCGCGCCCGAGCAGGTTCGACGCCGTCGCCGCCGCACCGTTGGTCAGGGTGGCGAGCTCGAGACCGGCCTCCTCGAGACCGCGGATGCCCTCGACGACGTCGGGGTGGACGGGCAGCTGCTGCATCGCGGTCAGGATGTGGGCCACGGCGTCGTCGACGTCCCGGTTGAGCACCTGATCCGCGAGCACCACCCGCAGGGCGCCCTCCGCGACAGCACGGAAGGCGGGGTTCTCCCCCGCCGCCGTGAGCGCGAACCCGTCACGGAGGACGGTGGCGAACCACAGCCCCGCCAGCTGCGGCGGCGCTCCGATCTCCTCGACGTGCTGGGTCATCCGGCCCATGTCGGAGAGGGTCCCGTTGACGTCGAACAGCACGAGGGGCAGGGCCATTACTGGCGGTACCCCTCCACCTGGCTGACGGGCCGGGCATCGGCGTCGGCGGGGTTCTCCCCGGCGTCGGCCTTGGCGCGCCGCTGCCGGAGGAGGTCCCAGCACTGGTCCAGGTCCTCCTCGACCTTCTTCAGCCGCGTCGCGTGGTCCTGGTGCGCTGCGCCGTCACCGGCGTCCTGGGGCTGGTCGCGGAGCTCGTGCTCCTCCTGCACGAGTGCCTGGATGCGCTGGAGGATGTCCTGGTCGTCCATGGTGAAGTCCTTTCGTGGTCGGAGCGCCGGCACGGCCGGCCTTTTGTTCAGGCTACTGACGGCCCGGAACGATGACCAGCATCCGCCGGGCCGCCGCGGCCGGGCCGGGCGGAATTTGGCGCCACGCCGCGATGCCCTAAGCTGTTGGAGAACCAATTGCCTGTGTAGCTCAGTCTGGTAGAGCATCCGCTTCACACGCGGAAGGCCCGGGGATCGAGGCCCCGCGCAGGCACGAGGACATCCAGCAGAAGGCCCGTACCGATCCGTCGGTGCGGGTCTTCCGCGTATCCACCCCCGTTCGTCCCCGGCGAACACCTCGCTGTCCCCACCCCAGGACCCCCGGGCAACCGTTCCGGGTGTCCTGCCGCGCCCCGGAGATTCTCCTTGCGGGCTCTCCGCAGCCGTGCGGAGGATGGAGCATGAACTTCACACCCAGCTCAGCAATCGTCACCGGCTCCGACTCGGGGATCGGCCGCGCCACCGCCGTCGCCCTCGCGACGGCGGGATGCAACGTCGGCGTCACCTGGCACTCCGACCAGGAAGGCGCCGAGGAGACCGCGCGGCTCGTCCGGGCGCAGGGCGTCACGGCCGCCGTCGCGCAGCTGGACACCACCGATGCACCTGCCTGCGGGGACGTCGTCGACCAGCTGGCGCGAGAGCTCGGCGGCCTCGACGTCTTCGTCAATAATGCCGGCGTCAACGGCGGCACCCTGTTCATGGAGACCGACTGGGACACCTGGCGCGGCACCCTCGGCGCGAACCTGGACGGAGCCTTCGTCTGCATCCAGCGGGCCGCCCGGCACATGATCGACGGCGGGCGGGGCGGGCGCATCATCGCCGTCACGAGCGTGCACCAGGAGCAGCCCCGCGTCGGATCAGCCGCGTACGACGCCTCCAAGCACGGCCTCGGTGGCCTCATCCGGACCATCGCCCTCGAACTCGCCGACCGCGGCATCACCGCCAACGCCGTGCTGCCGGGCGAGATCAACACCCCCATGAACGATTCCGAGGACCAGGACCCCCGCACCATGGATCGCCCGGGTATCCCGCTCGGCCGGCCCGGAGCGCCCGAGGAGATCGCCGACGTCGTCGCCTTCCTCGCATCGGGCGCCTCCAGCTACGTCAACGGCGCCTCGTTCGTCGTGGACGGCGGGATGCTCCTCATGGGACCGCAGGCCGGTTCACACCTCACCAGCGGGGAGTGGCGCACGCTCTGACCACGCAGGGGCAGGTGGAGGAAGAACTTTCAGGGTGCGTTCATGCCGCGTTCAGCGGCCCTGGCTACCGTGGGGATCCCGCCACCCGAAAGGCCACGCCATGGACACCTCGCCCATCCCCGCCACCGAGCCCGAGGCCCAGGACTGGTCCGGCTTCAGGCGAGGTGAACGCATCACCCTGCACCACCCGGCGGGCACCCAGCTCCGCGGCGTCCTGGACATGCGGACCGACGACGCCTCCATCGTCTGGATCCACCTCAATGACGGCGCCGGAAGACGACTCGTTCACCGGGCCGACGGCTACCGGCTGCACCGGGGCTGACGCCCCGGAAGGGCCGCGGTCGACCTCCCCGTCCATCTGCCGTCCACCTGCCGTCCACCTTGGGGCAACCTTCCCGCCACCTGTAACGTAGCTCCGGTGAGAAGCCGCGCCATGTCCCTGCCCATCGCCGCCGTCGCCGTCGCCGTCGTCGTCGGATCGGCCGCCTGCGGTTCCGACTACCCGCTGGGTGCGGAGCAGGAGGCAGCGGCGCAGCGTGGGGATGCGAGCCTGCAGGGCGCCGTGACCGCCTCCGGGTCCTCCGCGCAGGGACCGGCGATGGACGCCTGGCGCTCGGGCTTCGCCACGCTCTACCCGAAGGCACAGGTGCAGTACTCCCCGGACGGCTCGGGTGCGGGCCGCGGTGCACTGCTCGCGGGGGCCGTCGGCTTCGCCGGCTCCGACGCCTACCTGAGCGACGAGGAGCTCGCGGACTCCGTGGAGGCGTGCGGTCCGGAAGGAGCCTTCAACATCCCCGCCTACGTCTCCCCGATCAGCATCGGCTTCAACCTGCCCGGCATCACCCAGCTGGACCTCGACGCCGACACGGTGGCACGGATCTTCCGGGGGGAGATCACCACCTGGGACGATCCGGCGATCGCCGCGCAGAACGACGTCGCCCTTCCGTCCCTGCCGATCTCCGCCGTCAGCAGGTCCGACGACTCCGGGACCACCGAGAACTTCACGGACTACCTGCACGCCGTGGTGCCCGGGATCTGGACCGACGAGCCGGACGGCGCCTGGCCCTCGGGACTCGAAAACGAGAACGCCAAGGGCAACGCCGGCGTGGTCAGCACCGTCGCCGGGACCGTCGGTGCAGTGACCTACGCCGACGACTCCTCCGTCGGTGCTCCGCTCGGCCGAGTGGCGCTGAAGGTCGGCGACGACTACGTCCCCGTGAGTGCGGAAGGCGCGGCCGCCGCCGTCGACCTCGCCGCACGCGTCCCGGGCCGGGCCGACCACGATGTCGCCCTCGACCTCGACCGCACCACCACCGCCGCGGGTGTCTACCCGCTCGTCCTGGTCTCGTACCACGTGTACTGCAGCCGCTATGAGAACCAGGCCACCGCCGATGTCGTGCGCGCCTTCGGGACGTACGCCGTCAGTCCGGAGGGCCAGGCCGAGGCCGCCGAGGCCGCGAAGAGCTCCCCGCTCTCGGCCGAGCTGTCGCGGCAGGCCACCGAGGCCATCGCCACGATCGAGGTCGGGGAGATCCCCTAGCCGCACGAAAGGGCGGACCCCCGGGGGGATCCGCCCTTTCGCCGTGCAGCACCGCAGTTCCTGCGGCCGTCCTCCCGGATCAGCCGACGCGCGGGCCGCCCGAATCCGGGTCGTTCGTGGACGTGTCCGGCAGCGTGCTGTTCGCCGGGATCGCGTCCGTGGTCCCGCCGGTGGGCGGAGCCTCGACGTCCCCGCGCCATGCGCCGGTCTCGCCGCCGCTCTTCTCGATGAACTCCTTGAAGCGCTTGAGATCACCCTTCACCTGCGCGGTGTCGGCGTTGACCACCGCACCGATCTTCTCGGTGAAGGTCTCCGGGTGCCAGTCGATCTGCACCATGAGGCGTGTGGTGTTCTCGTCGAGGCGGTGGAAGGTCACCACACCCGCATGGGACTCGCCGTCGGTGCTCTTCCACGCCACGCGCTCGTCCGGGTGCTGCTCGGTGATCTCCGCGTCGAACTCGCGCTTGACGCCGCCGATGCTCGTCACCCAGTGGGTGTGGGTGTCCGAGGTCTGCGTGATGGAATCGACGCCCCCCATGAACTGCGGGAAGCTCTCGAACTGCGTCCACTGGTTGTAGGCCGTGCTGACCGGTACTGCTACGTCGATAGATTCCTGCACTGAAGCCAAAGCGTTCCTCCTTCGTAGACTCCGGGGGCCGTGCATAACCCGTTTCCGGGTACAGCGCACGGCCGAACCGTAAGTTCCCTTAGCGTAGGCAGATCGGTTGGATTTGGCCAACGCGCGGGGCTAGTGTGAAAGGAGTCCACCCGGCAGGAATCGGCACGTCCGATGCGCCTGCGGGAGGCGGATATTTCTCTAGCACTGGAGGATTCATGAAGGCTTCACCCACCCTCACAGACAACATGCAGGCTGTCCTGGTCGACCTCATCGAGCTCCACCTGCAGGGCAAGCAGGCCCACTGGAACGTGGTCGGCAAGAACTTCCGCGACCTCCACCTGCAGCTGGACGAGATCATCGACGACGCCCGCGCCTTCGCCGACGAGATGGCGGAGCGCATGCGTGCGCTGCACGCCGTTCCCGACGGACGCAGCGTCGCCGTCGCCGAGGGTACCAAGATCGATCCCTTCCCGGCCGGCCTCGTCTCCACGAAGGACACCGTGGGTCTCGTGGTGCGCATGCTGAACGCCTCCGTGAAGACGATGCGCGACGTGCACGACCAGATCGACGAGGAGGATCCCACCACCGCGGACCTGCTGCACGGCTTCATCGCCAAGCTCGAGCAGTATGCGTGGATGGTCGACGCCGAGAACATGGAACCCACCGCCGAGGTCGTCACGCCGGTCGGTACGGATCACGCCACGGTCTGACCCGCAGGACCCGGTCCCGTCAGGAGGGGAGGCACCCATCGGTGCCTCCCCTCCCCTGTCGGGGCGCGGGGGCCTGCCTCTTGTACTATGTAGGCTGACTAATGGTCTAGCAGAAGGCCGATCACACATGCCCTGGGGCTGTGTCTCGGTTCCAGAGGACGTCCGGACGCCCTCGACGGGTGCGATGCACATGCCGCCCGGTGGCTGGACGAAACGGGATCAGAATCCATGGCCGACCAGGTCGCCGGGCAGAACCTCACCGATCACCTCCGGGACCTCCTCCTCGTCAGCGACGACGTCGAGGAGTTCCTGAGCGAGTTCACGCGGTTCGCGGCATCCCGACTGTTCGAAGGAGCCGCCGAGACCCCGTGCGGCATCACGCTGCTGCGCAACAAGCATGCCGGCACCGTCGCGAGCAGCAACGCGCAGGCCCGGGAACTCGACGAACTCCAGGCCTCGTTCAGTGAAGGGCCCTGCCTCACGGCCTGCGACGAGCAGCGGACCGTCCTGGTCGCCGATACCAGCACCGACGAACGGTGGAGCGACTATCTCGCGCAGGCCGCAGGGCGGGGCGTCGGTTCGATCCTGGCCGTGCCCTTCACCCTCCGATCCGGTGCTCGTGCCGCGCTGAACGTGTACGCGGCGGACCGGGGCGGCTTCGCAGCCGAGGACGTCGCGACGGCCGAGGCCTTCGTCGCCCAGACCTCGAAGGCGCTGACACTCGCGGTGCGGCTCGCGCAGCACGCCGATTCCGTGTCCGACCTGAAGTCCGCGATGAAGTCCCGCACGGCGATCGACATCGCGATCGGCATCATCATGGCCCAGAACCGGTGCAGCCAGGCGGAGGCCTTCGCCATCCTGACGACGGTGTCCAGCAGCCGCAACCAGAAGGTCCGGGACATCGCCGCCTCGGTGGTCGCCTCGATCGGGCAGGTGGAACCGGAGACCCACTTCGACCCTTGAGTGTCCGCCGTCCGAGGCCCGTCCGGCGTCCTTTTGTCCGGACCTCGTGCCCGCATCGGCCTCGATCGGAATCGACCCCGATCGACGCCCTACTCGATGGCGCTGCGCACTTCGGCCAGGAGCGACGCCATTCCCGTCTCAGCCGCGGTCGGATGACCGCTGCTGATCGCCTCGGCCACCTGCTCGTGGGTCCGGAGGGCATGTTCCTTAGGATGGTGCGGCATGAGTCCCTGATGCGTCCGGCCGGAGAGCACCTCCGCGATCACCCCCTGGAGGGCGAGGAACATCTCGTTGCCACTGGATTCCAGGATGAGCGTGTGGAACTCGATGTCCACGGCCAGGAACTCCTCGAGGTCGCCGTTCTCGCCGAGGCGGCGCAGGTCGCGTCCGAGGTCCAGGAGTCGCAGCCGCTGGTCGGACGAAGCATGCTCTGCCGCGAGCGCTGCCGCCACGGGTTCGACGGCGCGGCGAAGATGCGTCAGCGAGCGGAACTGGCCGGCGCGGCCCGGCCCGTTCAGGCGCCACCGGATCACCCTGGCGTCGTAGACGTTCCAGCTCGCCGGAGCCTGGACCACGAGTCCGAGCCGTCGCTTCGGCACGATCAGGTGCATCGATTCCAGGACCCGCATGCAGTCGCGCACGACGGTGCGGGAGACGCCGAACCGCTGCTGGAGACCCTCGATGGTCAGTCGGGCGCCCTCGGCCAGCACGCCGTCGGTGATGTCCTGTCCGAGCGCGTCGATGATGTGGGTGGTGAGGACGGTCGCCGCACCCGCGTTCCTCCCGGCCGGAACCGGCTGCGCCGTCATGGTCCTCCTCGATGTGCTCCGGCGGCTCCGCCGGTCGTCCCACTCTAGAGCGCACGACGGAACAAAAGTAGTACCTTTGCTCGCCCAAAGGTGTTACCTTTGCTGTGCACCACGCGGAGCCGTGACCTGCCGCACACGGCTCGCCAGGGTTCGCCGCGGCGGAGCCGCACAGCACCGCACCGCACCGCACCGCACCGCACCGCACCGCACCGCACCGCATCGCATCGCATCGCATCGACGAGGGAGTCAGTATGGACGCGCACCCACACCACGTGGTCGTGATGGGGATCTCCGGATCCGGCAAGACGACCATCGCCACCCGGATGGCCGAACAGCTCGGCTGGGTCTTCGCCGAGGCGGATGATTTCCACCCACCAGCGAACATCACGAAGATGACGTCGGGCATCGCGCTCACCGACGAGGACCGCTGGCCGTGGCTCGAGTCGATGCGGGCATGGCTGACGGAGCAGGCACACGCGGGGCTGAGCACCGTCGTGACCTGTTCGGCCCTCCGACGGTCCTACCGTGACGTCCTCACCGGGGCGGACGGCGACGTCCGCTTCGTGCACCTCCTCGGCGACACCGACCTGATCCTGGATCGGATGAAGACGCGGAGCGGCCATTTCATGCCCGAGTCGCTCCTGCCCTCGCAGATCAGCACCCTCGAGCCCTTGGAGCCCGACGAGCAGGGCGTGCGCATCGAGAACACCGGCACGCCCGCCGAGGTCGTCGCCGAGGTCATCACCCGGCTCGACCTGCACAGCACCTAGTCCCCCACCCACCCCGTTCAACGGAGAACCACCATGCCCATCGAAGGCTGGACCCAGAGCCTCACCGCCGGTCCACTCCTCCTGATCGCCGCAGCCGCGATCGTCGTCCTGCTGTTCCTGATCATCAAGCTCCGGATCCACGCGTTCGTCTCGCTGATCATCATCAGCCTCGTGACGGCCTTCGCGACCGGGATCCCCACCTCGCAGATCGTCACCGTCCTCGTGGGGAGCTTCGGCTCGACCCTGGGCGCCGTCGCGCTCCTCGTGGGACTCGGCGCCATGCTCGGCCGCCTCGTCGAGACCAGTGGCGGGGCGAAGGTCCTCGCGGACTACCTGATCCGCGTCTTCGGCGAGAATCGTGCGCCCTTCGCGCTCGGCGTCGCCTCCCTGATCTTCGGCTTCCCCATCTTCTTCGACGCCGGGCTCGTGGTCATGCTGCCCATCGTCTTCTCCGTCGCACGCCGGCTCGGCGGGGGTGTCCTGCGGTACGGCCTGCCCGCAGCGGGTGCCTTCTCCGTGATGCACATCTTCGTGCCGCCGCACCCGGGACCGGTCGCGGCGTCCGAGTTCTTCGGAGCGAACGTGGGCATCGTGATCATGGTGGGCCTCGTCGCGGCCATCCCGACCTGGTACGTCACCTCCTACCTCTACGGGATCTGGGCCGGGAAGAAGTACGTGCTCCCCGTGCCCGAGCTCCTCGGCACCGCGGACGAGCACGCCGAGGCGAACCCCCCGAAGTTCGGCACCGTCGTGGGGATCCTCCTGCTCCCACTCGTCCTGATCTTCCTCAACACGGGACTCAATACGGCGGCCCGCTCCGGCGCCTTCGACGAGAGCCTCACCGACCAGGCCTGGTTCCAGGTCCTCCGTACCATCGGGGAGACCCCCGTGGCCCTGCTCATCTCGCTGCTGGTCGCCTCCTACGTCCTCGGGCGCAGGCGCGGGATCGACAAGACGGTGCTCGAGAGCACGCTCGAGGCCGCACTCGGTCCCGTCTGCTCCGTCATCCTCATCACCGGGGCCGGCGGCATGTTCGGTGGAGTACTCCGGACGAGCGGTATCGGTGACGCCCTCGCCGACGTCCTCGGGGACCTCGGCATCCCGTTGATCGTCGCCGGGTTCCTCATCGCCGCCATCCTCCGCATCGCCCAGGGCTCCGCGACCGTGGCCCTGACCACGGCGGCAGGACTGATCTCGCCCGCGATCCTCGCCGGCGACTACAACGCGCTGCAACTCGCAGCCCTCGTGGTCGCCGTGGCCGGCGGGTCGGTCGTGGCGAGCCACGTCAACGACTCCGGTTTCTGGCTCGTGGGCCGATTCCTCAACATGGACGTCAAGACCACCCTGAAGACCTGGACGGTGATGGAGACGACCATCGGCGTCATGGGCTTCGCCATCGCTGCAGCGGTCTTCTCCCTCGCCTCCCTCGGCTGACGCGCGAACGACGTCGACAGGGGCCCGTCCGCGACCTGCGGCGGGCCCCTGTCACGTCGTCGTGCCGTCCGCGTAGCAGGTGATACCGCGGATCGGGGGACGGATCGACGCCTTGTGCGCGTGGACGGACGGATGCCACCGTCGATGACGGGTCATCAGGACCCGTACGGTCTGGGCGGGAGCGATCCCGACGGCGGACCGGTGGCCGATGCGTGACGAGCGGACGAGGAGTGGATGACCCATGGATGCACCGGGGGCAGGAGCCGCGATGCAGCGGTTCGAGGACAGGGTGGTCATCGTGACCGGGGCCGGATCCGGCATCGGCGAGGCGACGGCACGGCGGTTCGTCGCCGAGGGCGCCCGGGTGGTGCTCACCGATTCGGTCGCCGAGAAGATCGACGCCGTCGTGGCCTCGCTGCCCGAGGGCCGGGCGGTGTCACTTCCCGCGGACTCCTCGGACTACGACCAGGTCGCGGCCATGGTGCAGGCCACCGTGGATCGCTTCGGACAGCTCGACGTCCTCGTCAACAACGCAGGGACCATCACGCAGGGCACGGTGCAGGACACGAGCGTCGAGGACTGGGACCGCGTGCTCGGTACCGACCTCTCCGGCGTGTTCTACGGGACGAAGGCGGCCCTGGCCCACCTGCTCGACAGCAGGGGCTGCATCGTGAACGTCTCCTCCGTGTCCGGACTCGCCGCCGACTGGCGCATGAGCGCCTACAACGCCGCCAAGGGAGGCGTCAGCAATTTCACGCGCGCCGTGGCCCTCGACCACGGGCGCGACGGCGTCCGCGTCAATGCCGTGGCCCCCGGCTTCGTCTGGACGGAGCTCACCAGCGAGGACGGCGAGCCGCACGAGCTCGACGACGAATTCGCCCGACGCATCGCCCTCGGGCGCGGAGGGCTCCCTGACGAGGTGGCAGCAGCCATCACCTTCCTCGCGAGTGACGACGCCCGGTTCATCACCGGCGTCGTCCTCCCGGTGGACGGCGGCACCATGGCCAGCAACGGACAGCCCGCGCAGGCCTGACCGGGAGCGGGGCGGACCCGCCTGCTAGCGGCGCTTCCCCCGGGAGCCCGATGGCCGGGACTGCTTGTTCTGCGGTGTCCTGCCGCCCCTCTGCACGGACCCGCCCTTCCGCGCCGTTCCCCCTCCGGTGGTCTTCGAGGCGGTGCCGGCGTTCTTCGCCGACTTCTCAGCGGCCTTCTTGGACGCCGACTTCTTCGGCGCCTCCCGCTGGGATGGCTGGCGGGAACTGCGGGCCGTCCTGCCGCGGACGATCCCGATGAACTCCTCGACATCGTCGGACTCGTCCTCCACACGCCACGCGATCCCGATCGTGGTGGTCGCGACGCCCTCCACCGGGCGGTGCACGGCGTCCTTCCGCGCGTGGAGGCGGGCGAGGGACATCGGGAGGATCACGACGCCGGCGCCCGAGGCCGCGACCTCCACCGCCGTCCTCGGACCGCCGCACTCCGCGACGTCGAGCAGGGTCTCCCCGTCGAGCTCCCCGGCGGGGATGTCCTCGTAGAGGGACAGCTCGTTCTCCCGGGACATCACGGCAACGGGCTGTTCCTCGTACAGGGGGATCAGGTGGATCCCCTCCCTGTCCACGGGCAGGCGGACGAACACGACGTCGTCGGCCCCCTCCAGCAGTGCCACCAGGGCGTCGGCGTCGTGCTGATGCAGGTCAAGGGGGACGGCCGGGTGCCGCTCACGCCAGCGGGCCACCCACTTGCCCGGCGTGACGCCCGGCACGAAGCCCACGGAGAGGTTTCGGGGCTGATCGGTGGACACCTGATCACAGTAGCGCGTGGCGGGAGCGGCCGATCATGGCTGCCTGCCGCACGACCGTTAAGCTGGATCCATGACTCCCGCGAAGACGCCCCAGACCCTGAAGCCCGCCACCGCGGCCAAGAAACTGGGAATCTACCTGCCCGCCGCGCCCCAGGACTTCCATGAGACCGAGCTGACGCGCGCGGAGTTCAACGAGCTCCAGCAGACACCCCCTGAATGGCTGGCCGAACTGCGCCGCACCGGGCCGCATCCGCGCCCCGTCGTCGCCCAGAAGCTCGGCATCTCGATCGGGGGACTCGCCCGGGGCGGCATCACCGACCCCCTGACGAGCGAGGAGATCACCACCCTGCTGCTGGAGCCGCCGGCCTGGCTGGTCTCGGAGCGGTCCACGCAGGCGGCGGTGCGTGCGGAGGCGGCACGGGTCAAGGAGCGCGACGCCGCGCGCACGGCCTCCGACGCCTGACCCTCCTGCGGGGAGCACCGCGGCCCCTGCCTGACCCGGGCGTGTCCCAGGAGTGAGGATCGAACGCCGCCCGGCTGCCCTGCCTGCATGGCTGCCGGCCATCGGGTGCAGGTCGGCTGACGCCCATTGACTCCTGCTCGCCCGTTCATCTGCGTGCCCTCGTACCTGCCCGGTCGCCTGTCCGCCTGGCCTCGTGCCGCTTGCCTGCCTGCCCTTCGTACCTGCCCGCGTGCCGCTTGCCTGTCTACGTGCCCGGGCGCCTGTCCGCCTGACCTCGTACCGCTTGCCTGTCTGCGTGCCCGACCGCTTGCCCTCTGCCTCCGGAAGCGGAAGCCCCATGAGCGCGTCCTGCTCGTCCTGCTGTCCTGCGGCTCCGGACGGTCGCCATGGCCTTCCCGGGTGCCGCCGACGCAGGATCGTCAGAGGCCCTTCCTACCATCGAGTTCTCCGCCGAACCGCTGCGGACCTCCCTGCCGAGGAGGCCCGACCCGTTCCCGAGGAGAGTCGCGCCTACCATAGGAGAGGCACATTCCCATGGAGGCGCGCCGATTGACTTAATCGAACACGTATTCGAATATTAACGGGTGACGCCTCCACCTGCCGGCCATGCCCTCGAATGGGATGAGCCCTCACCCGACCTCGGGGGACCGTCACGTCCGGAACCCACCGGCCGTCAGGGTGGGTCCGCGGCCGAGATCGCCCTCGGGCTCCAGTCCCGCATCAACAGCATGCAGGCCGTCACGCTCGATTCCCGGCGGCTGCCCACGGTTCCTGCCCTCGCCCGGATCCTGCCGGGCGGAGGTCTCCAGTCCGGCGGCTCCTACGCCGTCCGCAACTCCACCTCCCTCGCCATGGCCCTGCTCGCCGGCCCGTCCGCGACGGGCGCCTGGTGCAGCGTCATCGGCCTGCCTGACTTCAGCGTCGAGGCGGCCCAGGGCTTCGGCATCAACCTCGAACGCCTCATCCTGGTGCCGGACCCGGGATCACAGTGGCTCACCGTCACGGCTGCCCTCGTCGACGTCGTCTCGATCGTCCTGACCAGGGCGCCGGAACACCTCGCCCCCACCGAATGGGCCAGGCTGAAGGCACGGCTCCGCCAGCGAGGCGCAGCACTGATCACCCTGGGGTCCTGGAAGCAGAGCGATTCGACACTCGGCGTGGCGGAGAGTGCCTGGGAGGGCCTGGGCTCGGGGACGGGACACCTGAGGTCGCGGCGCATGAAGATCACCGCGACACAGCCCTCGGGCCGGCTGCGCCACGCCTATGTGGGGCTGGCCGACCTGCAGGGCACTCCGACGGGCGGATCCGCGCCCTCGGCCGCGTACACACCGGGAGCACCGGGAGCACCGGACTCCGGCACTCACACCCTCTTCGAACCCCAGCTGGTGAGGTCCTCGTGACATCGGCCCTCCCAGCCCTGCCCGCCGGTTCGGCCCACGCCACCCGGACCCTGATGTTCTGGTGCCCCGACTGGCCTATCACCGCGGCCCTGCGTGAACACGCCCTGCCCGCCGAGACGCCCCTCGCCCTCGTGGACCGTGGTGAGGTGTTCGCATGTTCCCCTGCCGCGCGGCAGGACGGCGTGAAACGGGGACTGCGCATCAGGGAGGCCCAGGCCCGCAGCACGAACCTCGTCCCCCTGCCCTACGACCCCTCGCTCGATGAACGCACCTTCGAACCCGTGACCACGGCGGTGGAAACGATCATGCCCGGCGTCCAGGTCGTCCGCCCGGGACTCTGCGCCGTCAGGGCCAAGGGCCCGTCGCGGTACTACGGCAGCGAGTCCGAGGCTGCACGCGTGGTCTTCCGGACCCTCGCCGCCATGGGACTCACCGACGTGCGGATCGGGATCGCCGATGGGCCGTTCGCTGCCGAACAGGCGGCCAAGGCCACCGATCAGCTGGACGACGACGTCGAGCAGCTCCTCGTCATTCCAGCGGGCCGCTCGGCCTGGTTCCTCGGCAGCTACCCGCTGGAGATCCTCGAACAGCCCAAGCTCACCGTGCTGCTCAAACGCCTCGGCATCCGTTCGCTCGGTGACTTCGCGGCCCTCAGGGCCTCCGACGTCCGCAACCGCTTCGGCATCGAGGGAGCCCTCGCGCACCGCCAGGCCAGTGGGCTCGACCACCGCAGTGTCGTGGCCCGCACACCACCTCCCCACCTGGACACCGTCGCTGATTTCGAGCCGCCCCTCGCCCGGATCGACCAGCTCGCCTTCGCCTTCCGGTCACGGGCGGGCGAGTTCGTCGACACTCTCCGCGAGGCCGGGCTCGTCTGCACCGCGCTGCACGTCTCGCTGCACACCGAATCCGGTGAGGCTTCCGAGCGCCGCTGGCAGCACCCGCGCTGGTTCGATGCCGACGACGTCGTGGACCGCGTGCGCTGGCAGCTCCAGGGGACCAATGCCTCCGACCACGGCCTCACCTCCGGCATCACCCGCGTGCAGGTCGTCCCCGAGATCGTGGAGAACCTCAGCGACCACGCCGACGGGCTCTGGGGTACGGGCCCGGACGAGGGGATCCATCACGGCCTGGCCCGGGTGCAGAGCATGCTGGGCCATGGTGCCGTGCTCACCGCGATCGTCGCCGGCGGGCGTCTCCTGGCCGACCGCCGGGTCTTCGTCCCCTGGGGGGATGCACCCGCCGGTCAGCAGCAGGCGGCCGCAGTCCCCCTGAAGGATCGGAATCAGCCCTGGCCCGGCCGTCTTCCAGGGCCCGCCCCCGCCACCGTGCACGCCGAGCCGGTTCCCGCGGTCGTCGTCGACTCCCGCGGCAACACCGTGGACGTAGACGCCCGCGGACTCCTGAGCGCCGACCCCGCCTTCTTCAGCACAGGTCCGGACGGCGGCCGGCACGCGGTGCACTCCTGGGCCGGACCGTGGCCCATCAACGAACGCTGGTGGGACCGGAAAGGCCGGGTGCTCGACCGGTTCCAGTTGGTCGACCAGTCAGGATCTGCCTGGCTGCTGCTCCTCGAGGACCATGCCTGGTGGGTCGAGGCCGGCTACGACTGACGGCCCGCCCTGCCTCGGACACCAGCGGGAGCATGGCGGGGCACCACAACGAAGAACACCACGCAGCACGCACAGCACGCACAGCCGGGACAGGGGGACGCCATGGGCTGGAACAACCCACCCATCCCGTGGTCGGACTTCGAGCGGAACCTGTCCGACACGCGTCCGGGAGCTCCACCCCTCGGGGCCGACGGCGGTGACAGCCCCGCCTGGTCCCGCAAACGCCAGCCCTACACCGCACCGGTGGAGGCCTCCGCTCCCGAGGGTCCCGTGGTGCCTTACGCGGAACTGCACGTCCACTCCAACTTCAGCTTCCTCGACGGTGCGTCCAGCCCGGAACACCTCGCGGAGGAGGCGCAGCGGCTCGGCCTGTCCGGCATGGCGCTGACCGACCACGACGGCCTGTACGGCGCTGTCCACTTCGCCGAGGCCGCCGAGAAGTATCCCGGGTTCTCCACCATGTACGGGACGGAACTCTCCCTCGAACTGTCCAGGCCGCAGAACGGGGAGGCCGATCCCGAAGGACGCCACCTGCTGGTCCTGGCCCGGGGATCCGCGGGCTACCACCGCCTGTCCACGGCCATCACGGAGGCACAACTCGCCACCGATGCGGAGAAGGGCAAGCCCCGCTACGACCTGGAGAGCCTTGCGGGCCATGCCGCCGGCCAATGGATGATCCTCACGGGGTGCAGGAAGGGGACCGTGCGTTCAGCCCTCGTCGCGGCGGGGGAATCCGCAGCAGAAGCGGAGCTCCGGCTGCTCGTGGACCTGTTCGGGAAGGAGTCCGTCGCCGTGGAACTGACCGATCAGGGCAATCCGCTGGACACGGCCCACAATGACGTGCTGGCCTCGATGGCCGCCCGGCTGTCACTGCCCACCGTGGCCACCAACAACGTGCACTACGCCACGCCGAAGCAGCACCGTCTTGCCTCGGCCCTCGCCGCGGTCCGCGCACGGCGGAGCCTGGACCAGATGGACGGCTGGCTTCCCGCAGCAGGGGCCGCCCACCTGCGCAGCGGGGTCGAGATGGCGCGCCGCTTCAGGGCCTATCCCGGCGCGGTGGAGCGCACCGTGGAGATCGCCGCCGATCTCTCCTTCACGCTCCGCAGCGTGAAACCCGGTCTGCCGAACATCGACCTGCCGGAGGGCCATACCCAGATGAGCTACCTGCGCGAGCTCGTCTGGCAGGGGGCGGACAAGCTCTACGGGAACCGTGCGGATGTCCGGGAACGGATCGAGCGCGAGCTCGAGGTGATCGAGGACAAGAACTTCCCCGGGTACTTCCTGATCGTCCACGACCTCGTGCACTACGCGCGTCGCAACGGGATCCTCTGCCAGGGACGGGGGTCGGCCGCCAATTCGGCGGTCTGCTACCTGCTCGAGATCACGGCTGTCGATTCCATCAAGTACCAGCTCCCGTTCGAACGGTTCCTCTCCAGCATGCGGGACGAGGAACCGGACATCGACGTCGACTTCGATTCGGACCGCCGCGAGGAGGTCATCCAGTACGTCTACCGGAAGTACGGACGGTTCAACGCCGCACAGGTGGCCAACGTCATCACCTACCGTCCCAAGTTCGCGGTCCGCGACATGGCCAAGGCCCTGGGGCACAGCCCGGGCCAGCAGGACGCATGGTCCAAGCAGATCGAGCGTTGGGGCGGGCTCGTTTCGAGCGACGACCACGACATCCCGGAGTCGGTGGTGGGCCTGGCCCAGGAGGTCCTCAGATTCCCGCGCCACATGGGCATCCACTCGGGCGGGATGGTCCTGACCGATCGACCGGTGGGAGAAGTATGCCCTATCGAGCATGGGCGCATGGAGGGCCGGACCGTCCTGCAGTGGGACAAGGACGACTGCGCCTGGATGGGACTCGTGAAGTTCGACCTGCTGGGCCTCGGGATCCTCGCTGCGATCCAGTACAACTTCGACCTCGTGGAGCAGCACTTCGGTGAGACGTGGGAGCTGCACACCATCCCCAAGGAGGAGCAGGGCGTGTACGACATGCTGTGCTTCGCGGATTCCGTCGGGGTGTTCCAGGTGGAGAGCCGCGCCCAGATGGGGATGCTCCCGCGCCTGCTGCCACGCCAGTTCTACGACCTCGTGATCGAGGTGGCACTCGTACGGCCCGGACCCATTCAGGGCGGTGCCGTGCACCCCTACATCAAGCGGAAGATGGGCGAGGAGGAGGTCCGGTACATCCATCCCGACCTCAAGCCCGTGCTCGAACGGACGCTCGGGGTGCCCCTCTTCCAGGAGCAACTCATGCAGATGGCCATGGTGGTGGGTGGCTGCTCCGGAGCGGACGCCGATCTCCTGCGCCGGGCCATGGGGTCCAAGCGCGGCGAGGAGCGGATCGATTCCCTGAAGGCCAAGCTGTACGAGGGCATGGAGTCCAACGGCATCACCGGCCCCGTCGCCGATGCCATCTACAACAAGATCCACGCCTTCGCGAACTTCGGCTTCGCGGAGAGCCACTCGATCAGCTTCGCCCTGCTGGTCTACGTCAGCGCCTGGCTCCGGCTCCACTACCCGGGGGCTTTCCTCGCAGCGCTCCTGCGTGCACAGCCCATGGGGTTCTACTCACCCCAGACCCTCGTGGCGGATGCGCGGAGGCACGGTGCCGTCGTCCTGCGCCCGGACATCCTGCACTCGGGCGTCCACGCCGACCTCGAGCCGCTGGAAGGGTACGAGCCGCCGGAGGACCCCCGGGAGCGGACCACCGGCATGGACTGCTGCACGGAGGACGAGCAGCCCCCGGTCGGGTACTTCGACCGTGACACGCCCTTCGACTCGACCCCGCACCGCCGTGACGGCAACTACGCGGTCCGCCTGGGGCTCGCGAGCGTGGAGACGCTCGGGCTGAAGCTGGCAGAGAAGATCGTCGCCGAACGGGAGCTCAACGGGCCCTACGAGGACATGCCGGATCTCGCGCGGCGGACCGGGGCGGATGCGGGCCAGCTCGAGGCCCTTGCTGCCTCGGGCGCCTTCGATTCGATGGGTCTGACCCGCCGGGAGGCGCTCTGGAACGCCGGACCCGCCTCCACGGAACGTGAGGGCCAGATCAAGGGGACGGCGGTCTACATCCAGCCCCCGCTGATGCCCGAGCTCTCGGACATCGACAAGGTCGGGTCGGATCTCTGGTCCACGGGCATCACTCCTGACGACCACCCCGTACGCCATGCCAGGGAACGGCTGAAGCGCCGGGGTGCCCTGACCGCCGTCGAACTGAAGACCTCCGAGTCGGGACGGCGGGTCGAGGTGGCGGGTGTCGTCACGCACCGGCAGCGCCCCGCGACGGCGAGCGGCATCACCTTCATGAATCTCGAGGACGAGACCGGCCTGGTCAACGTCATCTGCTCGGTCGGTGTCTGGCAGCGGCACCGCAGGGTGGCCCGTGAGGCGAGCAGCGTGATCGTGCGCGGCGTGCTCGAGCGGTCCTCGGAGGGGATCGTCAACATCGTGGCGGACCGCATCGAGGTGCTGCAGCTGAAGGCGACCACGAAGTCCCGCGACTTCCGCTGACCGGTGCAGGTCGGCGGAAGCCGCGGGGCAGGACCGCTACTCGGTGTCGCGCGTGGTCTGCTCGGCGAGCGTGTCCCAGAACGAGGTGTCCGCCGTATCGATCGAGCCGTCAGCGATGGCCCGCGCCGTGGCATCGAGCGTGGTCACCGTCTGCTTGATGAGGTAGCCGTTGCTCTTCTGCCCGAGGACCGCGGACTCGTTCGTGTTGTCGGACATGCCGCGCATCTCGAACAGCAGCGTCGAGATGCCGTACTCGACGGCGATGCCGTTGCGGCTGATCGTCTCGGCCGAACCGCCCACGTAGCGGCCGAGGTGGCCCCAGCCCGTCGAATCCACGGCATCGAACACGACGGCGCCCAGACGCTTCGACCCCTCGACCACGTCGGGATCGGCATTCGGCGTCGTGGGGAAGAGGATCGACCCCGAGACCAGCTCGCCGTCGCGCTCGCTCTGCGTGCCCTGGTGGTGCAGGTCGATCATGTAGTCGATGCCGTAGACGCCCAGCACGTTCTCGTGCAGCGCCTGCGTCTCCGGCTGGATCTTCGCCACGTGGTCGCGGTTGAGGTCCGTCCCGGTCGCGTTGGCGCGGGTCAGGGTCCTGCCACCGTCGGCGATGTACCCGTCGAGGGGGAAGTCGACGTCTCCCATCGCCCCGTCCGGGTTGAGCATCGGGACGACGAGGATGTTGACGCCGTCGAGCACGCCCTTCGTCTTGCCGGTCCCGAGGTGCTTGATGTATTCGAGCGCCCCCTCCGTGGTCAGCTGCTCGTTCCCGTGCTGCTGGGTCAGGTAGAGGATGGTGGGATTGTCCGGGTCGGAGATGTACTTCGCGAGATAGAGATCGCGTCCCTTGACCGACTGCCCGATCACCTTCAGCTCCATGGCCGGCTGGCGTGCATCCTGTTTCTTCAGTTCCGCGACCATCTCGTCGTACGTGCGCAGGATCGACGTGTTGATCGTCTCGTTGCCACCGTAGTTCGGGCCTTCACCGACGGCTACCGCCGGAGCGGCGGCAGCTCCGGACGCAAGCAACGCTGCGAGCGACAGGGCGGCGACTGTTCTGGATGTCTTCATGATCGAGCTCCTCCTGAGTGGGTGCGATGCACTCAGTGAACAACCGACCGTTGCTTGTGTCAATCAACTTGGCGCCGACTTCGGCCACTGGCCCGAACGCAGGAAGGGCCCCCGCTGAGCGGAGGCCCTTCCCGATGTACCACTTCACTGTGCGCGAGGGGGGATTTGAACCCCCACACCCTTTCGGATACTGGCACCTGAAGCCAGCGCGTCTGCCGTTCCGCCACTCGCGCAATTCGAGATTCCAACTCCGTGCGCCAGGCGCAGGTGTTTGAACAGCAGAGACAAGCATAGCCGAGCGCCACCGCAATCACCTAAACCGCACGGAGCAGGGAGCACGACGGCGACACCGGGCCCGAGCGCGCGCCGGGCGATCGTTAGGACAAAGTGATCCGGGCACCGCCACCCTGGAGCCCATTCCCGGAGGCTCCCAGTAGTATCGGAGGGAACATGCCCGGCTGGACACTGCCGTCAGAAGGACCGGGTGAAGCCCCCAGCAGACCGCTGGCAGGGCCGAGGCCACAGGGCGGCACAGGGGAGGAGGCGGACGATGGGCATTCTGGACAACGTGGAGCGCGGGCTCGAAAAGCTGGTCCGCGGTGCCTTCGCCACGGGTTCCAAGTCCCAGGTCCAGCCCCTCGAGATCGCGAGTGCGCTCCGCAAGGAACTGGACACCCGCTCCCTCGTTCTCGCGCAGGGCCGAACACTGGCTCCCAACGTCTTCACCGCGCGCCTCTCCGACTCCGACTTCGAACGAGCACAGCAGTGGGGCTCGGCCCTGGCCGAGGAACTGTGCGACGTCGTGATCGCGCACGTCAACGGTCAGCAGTACACGCTGCAGGGTCCGGTCCGCGTCTCGTTCGAGCACGACCAGGATCTGAAGGCAGGCGTCTTCGAGATCGATTCCTCCATCGAGAAGGAGGCGGCTGCGCGGCGGCCGGTCGCCCCGTCCGCTCCGGCCGCGCCGCGGCGCCAGCCCACCCGCTACCAGGCCGTCCTCGACGTCGACGGCCGGCGCTACTCCCTCAACTCCCCGTCGGTCGTGCTCGGACGTTCGTCAGAGGCGGACATCCTCGTCGACGACACCGGTGTGTCCCGGCGCCACCTCGAGATCCGCAGCCAGGGAGGCCGCACCTACGCCGTCGACCTCGGATCCACGAACGGGAGCTACGTCAACGGCCAGCGCGTCGACGGCCAGGCCGAACTGACGGATGGCTCCATGATCACCATGGGGCGGTCGCGTCTGACCTTCCGGCTCGTCCAGGCACAGAGCGAGGGCGGCCAGCGATGAGCGAAGCCGGCGAGCTCACCGTCACGCTCCTGCGCTTCGGGTTCCTCATCCTCCTCTGGATCCTGGTCCTCAGTACGGTCGGCGCCCTGCGGCGGGATCTCGTGGTGGGCCGACGCAACAAGGTCGGTACGCCCACCGCCCGGGAGATCCGCAAGAACCCGGAGCTCGTCGAGGAACCTCCACCCGCGCGGGCCGCCGCCCATCGACTGGTCGTCACCGAGGGACCGCTCACGGGAACCACCCTCGACCTCGCCGCAAGCCCCATCCTGCTCGGTCGGGCGCAGGAGGCGACGCTCGTCCTCGAGGACGACTACGCATCCGGCCGCCATGCACGACTGTTCCCGCAGGGCAGCCGCTGGTTCATCGAAGACCTCGGATCCACCAACGGGACGTACCTCGGCGGTGCCCAGCTCACGCGTGCGCTGCCCGTCGAACCGGGCGTCCCCATCCGGATCGGCAAGACGGTCATCGAATTGAGGCCGTAGGAGTGCGGCTTGCCCTGAGGTTCGCTGCCCGCTCCGACGTGGGCATGGTGCGGGCGAAGAACGATGATTCGGCCTACGCGGGCCGCTACCTCGCCGTCGTCGCCGACGGCATGGGCGGGCATGCAGGTGGCAACGTCGCGTCCGCGTCCACCGTCCTGGATCTCGTCCACCTCGATCACGGCAGCCACGACGGCGACGCCGGGACGCACCTCGCGGACGAGATCCAGACCGCGAACTCGCTGCTCTCCGAACTCGTGGCGACCAATCCACAGCTGGCCGGCATGGGCACCACGGTGACGGCCGTCCTCCTCGAGGACCGCACGCTGAACCTGGCGCACATCGGTGACTCCCGCGCCTACCGCCTGAAGAACGGCGTCTTCGAGCAGATCACCACGGACCATACCTTCGTCCAGCGGCTGATCGACGAGGGCCGCCTCAGGCCCGAGGAAGCCGATGTCCATCCGCACAAGAACGTGCTGATGCGGGTCCTCGGTGACGTCGATGCGAGCCCGGAACTGGACCTCCACTCGTTCGACGCCGAGCCCGGCGAGCGGTGGCTGCTCTGCTCGGACGGGCTGAACGCCGTCCTCTCGGATCGCGTCGTCGAGCAGGTGATGCGGGAGACCACCGACCTCCGCGACTGCGTCGACACGCTGGTCGAACTCACCCTCGCGGGTGGCTCCCCGGACAACATCACCATTGCCGTCATCGAGGTGGCAGAGGCGGACGGCGACGTCGCGCCGCCCACCTCCATCCCGCCCGCACGCCAGGCAGCGGGCGAGCGGGACGGCTCCTCCGCTGCTGCCTCGCGCGCGATCGACGCGCAGGGAGACCTGCCGGGAACGGCCATCCGGGCCGACGTCATCCGCCAGGACCTCCTCACGAGGCCGCACGTCCTCGTCGGGTCAGCGGCCCTGGCGACCGAGACCGGCCAGATCCCGATCGTGACGCAGCGGTCCACCGAACGCCGGGCCGCGATGATGCTGACCCACGGTGCCGGAGGTGCCGCCGTGGAGGAGGACGAGGACGAGCAGCCGGTACGGAAGCGGCGCTGGCTCGTCCCGGCCTTCCTGTCCCTGATGACCCTGATCCTCGTCGCGGTCCTCGGCCTCGGCTACACCTGGACGCAGACGCGGTACTACGTCGCCGAGGCGGACAACCGCGTGGCCATCTTCACCGGCGTCCCCCAGCGGATCGGTCCCATCAGCCTCAGCACGCTCTACGAGACGACGGACATCCCGGTCTCGAACCTCCCCGAGTACCAGCGGTCCCAGGTCGCCAACACCCTTCCGGCCGCGGGCCTCGAGGAGGCCCAGCGGATCATCGGCGATCTCCGCGGAGAACTTCGCGCCGTGTCCTGCGATCCCGCCGGCACAGGTACGGCATCGCCCTCGACCCCGGCCCCCTCCCCGTCGGGATCGGCGCCCGTCCCCTCCCCGTCGGGATCGGCAGCCACGACGCCGTCCGAACCTGCTGGTCCGCGGCCCACGGCGACGGCCTCGCCGTCCTCCGGGCCGCGTTCCCAGGGTGCGTCGCCGGTTCCCTCCGCCACCGCAACCGCGGGCGGCAGCGCGGGCGCGTCCCCGAGTACGTCCCCGAGCACTGCCGCGACCCCTTCCCCCGGCGCCTCCGCGGGCGCGGCTCCGGCCCCCGTCGACTGCGGAGGTGCAGCCAATGAGTGATGTCCTGACCGTCCCGAGGTCCCGGCGGACCGTCGAGCTCTTCCTGCTGCTCCTGGCCCTCGCGGTCGCCGTCGGCGCGAACTACCTCGCGGGTATCGGGCGCGAGGAACCGCTCGGTGACTATTTCTGGTCGCAGGCCATCACGCTGGGCGTCATGAGCCTGTTCATCCACCTGATCCTGCGAGTCAAGGCGAAGTATGCCGATCCGGTGATCCTTCCCATCGTCGTCGCCCTCAACGGGGTGGGCCTGGCGATGATCCATCGCCTCGATCTCTCGGCCGCGCAGGTGAACCCCGACTTCGTCCAGGTTGCACCGCAGCAGGTGCTCTGGACCGCCGTGGCGATGGGCTCGGCAGCGATCCTGCTGATCGTCCTGCGCGACCACAGGATCCTGCGCAGGTTCACCTACATCTCCCTGATCGTCAGTGCCATCCTGCTGCTGCTGCCGCTGACCCCGCTCGGCCTCGAGATCAACGGTGCGCGGATCTGGATCTCCGTCGGATTTGGGACGTTCCAGCCGGGTGAGATCGCGAAGATCACCCTCGCCATCTTCTTCGCCGGGTACCTCTCGACCAATCGTGATCTGATCCTGCTGGCCGGCAAGAAGATCGGGCCCCTCCAGCTGCCCCGCTTCCGCGACCTGGCCCCCATGGCGGCCGCCTGGCTCGTGAGCATCGGCGTGCTGATCTTCCAGCGCGACCTCGGTTCCTCGATCCTCTTCTTCGGACTCTTCATGGTGATGATCTACGTCGCCACGAGCCGCGTCAGCTGGGTACTCATCGGCCTGGCGATGATCGGCGTCGGAGTCTTCGTCGCCCTCGAACTCTTCAGCCATGTGGCCCTCCGCTTCGACTCCTGGATCAACGCCTTCGCACCCGAGGTCTACGACCGGGCTCCCGGCGGCAGCGCCCAGGTGGTGCAGGGCTTGTTCGGCCTCGCGAACGGCGGACTGATCGGCACCGGACTGGGGGCAGGACGCCCGGACCTGGTGACATATGCCAACAGCGACATGATCATCGCGGCTCTCGGCGAGGAGCTCGGGCTGATCGGCGTGGTCGCGATCGTCATGCTCTACGTGGTGCTCGTCTCACGTGGCATCCGCGCCGCCCTCGGCACCAAGGACGGATTCGGCAAACTGCTTGCCTGCGGCCTGTCCTTCACGATCGCCCTGCAGTGCTTCGTCGTGATCGGCGGCATCACGCGACTGATCCCCCTCACCGGGCTCACGACGCCCTTCATGTCCGCGGGTGGTTCCTCGCTGCTGGCGAACTGGCTGATCGTGGCGCTGATCCTGCTCATCTCCGAGACAGCACGCCGGCCCGCACCCAGCGCTCCGATGAAGGACTCGTTCCCCGAGGCGCTCGGTGTCAGCGGCAAGCCCAAGAAGTCGGCGAAGGAGACCACCCGATGAACCAGGCCATCCGCAGTGCATGGGTCGTGGCGATCGGCATGTTCGCCCTCGTGCTCGGGTCCCTGACCTTCGTGCAGTTCTTCCAGGCCGAGGATCTGACGGAAAATCCGTGGAACAGCCGCCAGCTCTACCAGGAGTTCGGCCGCCAGCGCGGCGCCCTCCTGGTGGACGGTCGGGCGATCGCGGAGTCCGTCCCGTCCAACGACCAGTTCAATTATCAGCGCGTGTACAACGAACCGGATCTGTACGCACACCTCACGGGCTACTACTCGCTCTCGCTCGGGTCGTCGCAGCTCGAACTGGCGGAGACCGAGATCCTCTCCGGGACGGACAACTCCCTCTTCTACGACCGCGTGGTGCGCCTGTTCTCCGGTGTGGATGCCCAGGGCGCGAACGTGGAGCTGACGATCGACCCCGAGCTCCAGCGGCTCGCCTTCGATCTCATCCCCGAGGGCCAACGTGGGTCGATCGTGGTCCTCGAACCGTCGACCGGCAACATCCTCGCCATGGCCTCCAAGCCGACGTACGACCCGAACCTGCTCGCCGGTCACGACACGGGCGTCATCGCGGAGAACGCCGCGGCACTGTCCGAACAGCCCGGACTGTCCTTCTACACCAATCCTGCAACGCAGTCCCTCGTGTCTCCCGGTTCGGTGTTCAAGCTGATCGACGCCGCAGCTGCCCTGGAATCGGGCCGCTACGACGCGGAGTCCCAGATCCCGAATCCGCCCGCCCTCGAGTTCCCGGGCATCGAGTACTCCCTGCCGAACTTCGTCGCTGGTGGTTGTGCGAGCAGGCCGACGGCGGACCTGGAGTTCGCACTCGAGCAGTCCTGCAACACGGCGTTCGCGCAGATCGCCCTGGATCTCGGCGAGGAGGCCATCCAGGAACAGGCTGCTCGGTTCGGCTTCGGCGAGACGTTCGCCATCCCGACCGACGTGGTGGCGAGCAGCTTCCCGTCGGACCTCTCCGAACCGGAACTCGCGCAGTCCGCCGTCGGACAGTTCGACACGCGTGTGACGCCCCTGCAGATGGCCATGGTCGCGGCAGCCATCGCGAACGACGGCCAACTCATGAAGCCGCAGCTCGTGAAGTCCATCCGCGCGGCGGACCTCGAGCTCATCGAGTCCCCGCAACCGGAGCTCATGCAGCAGTCGGTCAGCCAGGAGACGGCGGACCAGCTCACCGACTGGATGGTCAACGTCGTGGACAACGGCACCGCGACCGGGGCCCAGGTCCCCGGTGTCGCCGTCGCCGGCAAGACAGGAACGGCAGAGTTCTCCGACGTCGGGGACAACGCATGGTTCACAGGCTTCGCTCCCGCGGACGATCCGCAGGTGGCCATATCGATCGTGATGGAGAACGTGGACATCCCCACTGGTCAGCAATTGACCTCACCCAGTGCCAAGAGACTCATAGAGGCGGTGTTGAACAGATGAGGCCCACCACAGGAATCACCCTGGGCGGCAGGTTCGAGCTGACCGATCGCATCGCCATCGGCGGCATGGGCGAGGTCTGGAAGGCGCGCGACCAGATCCTCGGCCGCGTCGTCGCCATCAAGATCCTCAAGGAGGAGTACTCCGGGGATCCCGCCTTCCTCAACCGCTTCCGCGCCGAAGCACGCCATACGGCGCTGCTGAACCACGAGGGGATCGCGAACGTCTTCGACTACGGCGAGGAGGGCGGGTCGGCCTACCTCGTCATGGAGCTCGTCCCCGGGCAGCCACTGTCCGCGGTCATCGAGAAGGAGCAGGTGCTCTCACCGGACCGGACACTCTCCATCGTGGGGCAGACCGCCCTGGCCCTCGCCGTCGCCCACCGCCAGGGCCTCGTCCACCGCGATGTGAAGCCCGGGAACATCCTCGTCATGCCCGACGGCCGGGTGAAGATCACCGACTTCGGCATCGCCCGCCTGGCGGACCAGGTCCCTCTGACCGCGACCGGCCAGGTCATGGGCACGGCGCAGTACCTCGCTCCCGAGCAGGCCACGGGACAGCCGGCCACGGGGTCGTCCGACATCTACGCGCTCGGCGTCATCGGCTACGAGCTGCTGGCCGGGCGCCGGCCGTTCTCCGGCGAGTCGCAGATCGCGATCGCCCTCGCGCAGGTCAACGACGCCCCGCCGCCCCTGCCCGAATCGATCCCGCGGCCCGTACGTGCCCTGATCGGTTCGATGCTCGCCAAGGATCCCGCCGACCGGCCGCGTGATGCCGAATCGCTGGCGCGCGCCGTGGACGCCATCCGGTCCGGTGACGTCCGGGCCGCCGAGACGGCCGTACCCGGCATGCTCGCCTTCGCGGCCGGCACGGACACCCCGACCGCCGCGGTACCGCGGCAGGACACCCGGGCGACGACGGCGGTCCCGCCGCCCACGACCTCGGCCCTGCCCACCGTCGCCGCCCCCGCCGCTGCCGGCACAGCCGCAGCGCTCGCGGCGTCGAAGGACTGGTCGGAGGAGGACCCGGACGTCGTCGACCCCGTCCCGGCCTACCGCGAGGAGGAGAACCGGCGCAGCCCCTGGCTGATCCCGCTCATCGTCCTGCTGCTGCTCGCCCTTGCAGCGATCGCGTTCCTCGTCCTGCAGCCCATCCTGGCCGGGGACGATGCCGAGAACGTCCCCGCCGAGACCACCAGTACGTCGGCGAGCGCCACGCCCGCGCGGACGCCGAGCAGGTCCCCGTCGGCGACACCGAGCACCACCTCTGCGTCCCCTTCTCCCAGTACGGCCGAGGCCGACGAAGCGGTGACCATCTCGCCGAGCGAGTTCCTCGGACGATCCCAGCAGGACGCCACACAGCGCCTCATCGCTCTCGGATTCGGCGTCAATGTCGAGGAGGAATTCGCCGACCAGGACCCCGGTACCGTCATCGCCATCAACCCCAGTGGTCTCCAGCGACCCGGGACGGACATCACCCTGACCGTCTCCCGAGGTCCTGAGCCGGTCGAACAGGTGACTGTCCCCGGTGGCCTGCAGGGTCGTCCTTCCGCGGAGGTCGAGAGCATCCTCGTCGAGCTCGGGCTGAGGCCCGTCAACGTCGGCAGCGAGGAATCGCAGCAGCCGGCGGGTACCGTGCTCCGCCTGGATCCGGGCGCGGGAGCCGCCCTCGATCCGGGTACGCAGGTCGACTACGTGGTCTCGGACGGCCCCCCGGCCGCGCCGGAACCCGCTCCGACGACACCGGCGCCGGCCACCTCGACGCCGGCTCCGACGGAGACGGCGGCCTCGGGATCATGACCTGTTCCGCGGACCGTCGCCGGGAGGACGGCGGCTCATGACCGATCACCGGATCCTGAACGGGCGCTACGAGGTGCTCGAGCTGATCGGCCGCGGCGGCATGGCCGACGTCCACCTCGGCCGCGACCTGCGGCTCGGGCGGTCCGTCGCGATCAAGGTGCTCCGCAAGGACCTCGCGCGGGATCCGCTGTTCCAGTCGCGGTTCCGTCGGGAGGCGCAGGCGGTCGCCGGGTTGAACAACCCGAGCATCGTCGGGGTGTACGACACCGGCGAGGAGGAGATCCCGGACCGACCGCAGCACGAGGTCCGAGTGCCGTTCATCGTCATGGAGTACGTGCAGGGCCGGACCCTCCGTGACCATGTGAAGGCCGGCGACCTCACGCCCGAGGACAGCATCACGTATCTCGCCGGTGTGCTCGGCGCACTGCAGTACAGCCATAGGGCCGGCATCGTGCATCGCGACATCAAGCCGGCCAACGTCATGATCACGCCCGATGGCGACGTGAAGGTCATGGACTTCGGGATCGCCCGTGCGATGGCTGATTCCCAGGCCACCATGACGCAGACCCAGGCGGTCCTCGGGACCGCCCAGTACCTCTCACCCGAACAGGCTCGCGGGGAGATCGTCGACACGCGGAGCGACCTGTACTCGGCGGGGTGCCTGCTCTTCGAGATGCTCACGGGACGGCCACCGTTCGTCGGTGACAGTCCGGTCTCCGTGGCGTACCAGCACGTCCGTGAGGAGGCACCCGCGGCGAGCAGTTTCAACCCCGCTCTCACGCCTGCCCTCGACTCCGTCCTGGCGAAGGCACTGCAGAAGAACCGGGAGGACCGGTTCCAGGATGCCGCCGCCTTCCGCAGGGCCTTGCTGGATGCCGGCCGGGGGATCGTCCTCGCGGCGACCGGCACCCTGCGGACCGAAGCCCTCGACGTCACCCGACGAACGGCGACCGCCGCCGGTCCCGGCGCAGCGTCGCTCGCGGGCGCATCGGCGGCCACCCCCGACCCGCGGACCCGGACCCTGCACCGCATTCCCGCCGAGCGCGGCCTTCCCGACCGCACCGCGACCGTGGAGGACTCCGAGGACGATCACTTCGACGTCCTGGACCGGGGGAACGACCCCGACCGCCACGGGGACCGCCGACGTCGGTCCTCCCGGGCCGCGTGGTTCACCGTATTCTTCGTCGCCGTGCTGCTGGTGCTCGCCGGCGGTTACGCCCTGCTCACCACGATCTCGGAGAATCGCACAGAACCGACTGCCACCACCGTCGTCGTGCCCGATCTCGTCGGGATGACGGAGGAGGACGCGACGGACGCCATCGTCGATGCCGGGCTGGTGCCCTCCTCGGACGAGCAGTACAACGCCACGGTGGAGGCCGGCACCGTGATCTCGTCCGATCCGTCCGGGGGCGCCTCCGTGGATCCGGAGTCACGCGTGAACATCACGGTCTCCCAGGGACCCGCGAACATCGCGGTACCCGACTCGCTCGCCGGACTGACCGAAGCCTCCGCCCGTGACCAGCTCGAGGAGCTCGGCCTGCGGGGTGGCACTGTGACGGAGGAGACGAGCGCGGAGGTCGCGCAGGGCCGGGTCCTCACCACAAGTCCGCAGGCCGGACAGATGGTACCGGCAGGTAGTGCCGTGGACCTGGTGCTCTCCAACGGCAAGGTGGTGGTGCCGCTCCTCACCGACCTGACCGTGCAGCAGGCGGAGGCCCTTCTGGCGGATCCGGCTGTCCAGCTGCCGTTCACCGTCCGTGAGGCCGAGAACAGCGTGGTGGCGCCGGGCATCGTCACGGAGCAGTCCGCCGAGGCCCGGTCGCAGGTGGACCAGGGGACGGAGATCATCCTGACCGTCGCCACGGCGCCCCCCGCCCCGACGGCGGAACCGACGGAACCGACGGAACCGCGTCCCACTCCGACGGATCAGCCCAGCGGGCAACCCACGGAGGGGCCGGACGACGGCGGATCCGAGACCCGCCCCACGGAGGACGGCACCTAGACCGCTGCGCCCCTAACGGGCGATGAGTGGACTGAGCCCTGCGGCCCGGGTGGCCGCGCCCTCGAGACCGAGGGACTCCAGCCAGGTTCCCAGCATCTGGTAGCCCCCCTCCGTGAGGACGGACTCGGGGTGGAACTGCACACCCGTCAGGGGCGCTGTCCGGTGCTCGAGGCCCATGATGATGCCGCTGGCGGTCCGGGCCGTAACGGCGAGGTCCGCCGGGACGTCGTCACTGACGGCGGCGAGGGAGTGGTACCTCGTAGCCGTGACCGGCGACGGCAGGCCGCGGAACACGCTCGTACCGTCGTGCTCGACCAGCGACGTCTTCCCGTGCATGAGCTCGGGCGCATGGGTGACCCGGCCTCCGTACGCCTCCGCGAGTGCCTGATGGCCCAGGCAGACGCCGAGCATCGGCTTCGCCTGCTCGCCGCACCAGCGGATGAGGTCAACGCAGACGCCCGCCTCGGACGGCGTGCCGGGGCCCGGCGAGATGAGCACGCCATCACGTGAGACCGCCATGTCCTCGGCTTCCGCCAGGGTGACGTCGTCGTTCCTGACCACGGTGGTCTCGGCGCCCAGTTCCTGCAGGTAGCCGACCAGCGTGTAGACGAAGCTGTCGTAGTTGTCGACGACGAGGATGCGGGTGGTGTCAGCCATGAGTTACGGGGAACCAATCGTTGAATCCGTGAGCGGGTTGAACTGCGAGAACCAGGGGAAGACGAAGACCATGAGTGCGGCGACAGCCGCCACCACGAGGATCACCGACAGCAGGATGCGCATCCACAGCGGGCCGGGGAGTGCCCGGAAGATCAGTCCGTACATGAGCCCTATCCACGTCCTGCGGTGCGGGTGACCTGCTCCGCGATCTCGGGCGGGGGACCTGCCTCCGTCGGACGCCAGGACTCCATCACCGAGTAGGCAATGATACGCTCCTGCGCCCCGAAACGCGGATTGCAGCTGGTCAGCGTGAGGATCCGGTCCACCGGCTCGGCGCCCGGCTCCGTCGGTACGGGGGCGATCACGTCGACCTGGTCCGGGAGGACGATCTCGGTGTTGCGGAACACGTAGGTGTAGTACCCGGCACGGGTCTGCAGGTAGATGCGGTCCCCGGGGACGAGGGTGTGGATCTGGTCGAGCACCTGACCGTGCGTCTGACGATGCCCGGCAAGGGCGATGTTACCCACCTGGCCGGGAGCGGCGGTTCCCGGGTAGTGGCCCAATCCCAGGTTGTCGAGCACATCCGTCCCCACGCCCGCGGTGATGGGGCGTGAATAGTCCTCCCCGAAGCGGGGGATGTAGGCCACGCCGAACGTCCCCGTGAGGGCGTCCGGTTCGAGCACGGCGGGCTCCCCGAAGTCCTCACCGGTCGGAGGCACGGAGCCGGTCGACGGGGCAGGTCCGCTCGATGCCGGCGGGACCGGGACCTCCGAGAAGAACTCCTCGAGCGCCTGGTCCTGTTTGATGTCCGCGTCGATGTTCGTCCACCACACCTCCCAGGCGACGAACAGCAGCAGCACCAGCCCGGCCGTGATGAGCAGCTCACCGACGATCTGAACGACCAGCTGCACGGGCGAACGACGACGGCGCACGGATCCGCGATCGGTACGGGCCACGGGAGCGGCGTCGAGCGTAGACCTGGCCACTGCCGCTCCTGCCGCTCGGGATGCACTGATCGGCCACGGTTCTTGGCTAGAATCGTCGGAGAACCGGGCCGCCGGGTGTCGCTTCTCCCTCAGGGTATCCTGCGGGGCCCGGCACCTTCGGGCGGCCAGCGAGACCATCGGTGCAGCTGATCCGCGGCTGCGCCCCGTCGAGGAGAAGCCGTGCCCGAGTCGAAGCCCCGCAAGAGAGCCAGCACCACGGCGCCTGCCGCGAAGTCCTCGCAGCCCAAGCCGAATCCGGCCTGGTACAAGTACGTCATGTTCGGCCTGATGATCGTCGGCCTGCTCTGGATCATCACGTTCTACATCTCCGAGTCCACCCTGCCCGTGGAGGCCTGGGGTTCGTTGAACATCCTGGTCGGGTTCGGCATCGCGATCATCGGGTTCCTGATGACCACCAGGTGGCGCTGATACCCAGGAGGAGCAATGGCCCGCGATCATCGGGCAGAGCAGCATCGCCGCGGACCCGGGTTCGCGGCGATGCTGCGTCAGGGGGCGATCGCGATCGCCGCTGTTCCCTGGCCCTCCCCCGTCGACGAGGGGCAGATCCTGTCTGCTCCACCCACAGCTGACCTGCCGTCCGAGATCTCCGGCGGCTGTACACACGGTGTGCATGACGTTATCCACAGGTGTGCACAGAATTGTTGATGATTCATGGAAGAGCCCGGAAATCCGGGCCACGCTTATCCACAGCTGTGGAATTACATGTGTGTAAGTTATCCCCGCTGTGGACAAGTCCTGTGGACAACGAGGAAGGGCCGATGCTGCAGCATCGGCCCTTCCTCGTCCTGCTGTCCTCACACGGGAAGAAGCGTGACCCCTACAAAGGTCAGGACGCCCAGGAGTACCACGACACCCGCCAGGCCTGCCCATTGGAGCCCCGCCTGCCGGGCGCCCTTCGGGGCATAGGCGATGACAGCGGCACAGGCAGCGCCCGTGAGGAGCCCGCCCAGGTGTGCCTGCCAGGCGATGCCGGGCACCACGAAACCCAGGACGCCGTTGAGGGCGACCAGGACGACGATCTGGCGTACGTCACCGCCGCGCTTGCGCTGGACGATGAACAGGGCCCCGAAGAGACCGAAGACGGCCCCGGAGGCCCCGACCACCGACTGCTGGACATTGCTGAGCAGCAGGACCCCGACGGAACCGCCGACGGCCGAGACGAGGTAGAGCGCAAGGAACCTCGCCCGCCCCATCGATGGCTCGAGCACCTTCCCGAGGATGTACAGCGCGTACATGTTGAAGGCGATGTGCAGGAGGGAGGACGGCGAGTGGAGGAATGCCGTGGTCACCATGCGCCAGGGTTCCGCGGGAATGATCCCGCCGGCCCCCGCGGTGTAGATCGGCGCGTAGGAGAAGACCCGGGTGACGCCAGGAACGACGAGCTGGAAGAGGAAGACCACCAGGCAGACACCGATCAGGGTATAGGTCACGATGGGTGAGCCCCCGCGCGCGATGCCTCCGAAAGCATTCCTGCGGACAGGAGCATTGGCTGCCTGTTCGCGGATGCAGTCGACGCACTGGAAGCCTACGGGTGCAGGCCTCTGGCAATCGGCGCACGCCGGTCGTCCGCACCGCTGGCACCGCACGTAGCTGATGCGATCAGGATGGCGGGGACACACCGGCGCCTGCTGGCTGCCGGCGTCGGGCGCGGGGACTCCGTAGGACATCCGGTTAGAGCTGTTCCACGGTGATGCTCTCGATGACGACGTCGTCGAGGGGCTTGTCCCTCATGTCGGTCGGGATCGAGTTCAGCTTGTCGACGACCTTGCGGGATTCCTCGTCCGTGACGTCACCGAAGATGGTGTGCTTGCCCTGGAGCCAGGTGGTGGGGACCGAGGTGATGAAGAACTGGGATCCGTTGGTTCCACGACCGCCCTGCAGGCCGGCATTGGCCATGGCCAGCTTGTACGGCTCGGTGAAGGAGAGGTCGGGGTTGATCTCGTCGTCGAACTTGTAGCCCGGCCCACCGATCCCCTGGCCGAGGGGATCCCCACCCTGGATCATGAAGTCCTTGATGATGCGGTGGAAGATGGTGCCGCTGTACAGGGGCGAGTTCGACTCCTCACCCGTCTGGGGGTGGGTCCAGGCGATCTCGCCCGTGGCGAGACCGACGAAGTTCTTCACCGTCTTCGGAGCATGGTTGCCGAAGAGGTTCACCTCGATGTCGCCCTGGTTGGTGTGGATGGTCGCTTTTGCGGTCGGAATTGCAGTCATCTCGTCATTCTTCCACGCGGGTACTGACAATAAGCTGGGGGAGACGCATTCCGCGCACAGTGAAACGCGCGGTCAAACCGGCCCGTGCCGAGCCCGTGGATGGCATCCGCCGCGCCACGCAACGTAGGCTGAGGAAAACGAGTAACCATCCCCTGGAGGTTTTTGTGAAGAAGAACGAACGCGTCACCCACGAGCTCGAGGAGAATGTCGCTGCGGGAGTAGCGGCCGCCCGCGACTGGGCCACTCCCCACGTCGCCCACGCCTACGACTGGGCGAAGCCCCGCTGGGAGAAGGGTGTGGAGACCGCTGGTCCCGCTCTTCAGGACACCTACCGTAAGGCCGCGGAGGGGATCTCGGGCGGCATCGCCGTGGTGACCCCGAAGATCCAGGACGGACTCGACAAGGTCGGACCACGCATCACGCAGGTCATCGACGACACCACGCCGAAGATTCAGGGAACGCTGGACAAGGCAGCCCCTGCACTCACCTCGGCGAAGGAGAAGGTCGTCGACGGCTACCTGCCGGCCCTCTCCCACCGTCTCGGTGAGGCTGCGGATACAGCCTCCCGGTCCCTCGCGGCCGCTTCCGTGCCCCCCGTCGTGGAAAAGGCCGTCACCAAGGTGACCGGCGACAAGAAGGCGGTGAAGAAGGCCCAGAAGCGACTCGCGGCCGCCACTCTCCAGGCATCGAAGGAGCTCAGGAAGAACCAGTCCCGCAGGTCGGGTAAGGGCTGGCTCATCTTCGGCATCCTCGCAGCCGCCGTCGTGGCCGGAGTAGCCGCGTGGCGCGCGTCCAAGCCGGTCGAGGATCCATGGAAGACACCTGCTCCGATCAAGGCAACTCCCGCTCCCGTCTCCAGCCAGAAGTCGCAGGAGGCCAAGGAGGTCGTCGCGACCATCAAGGAAGCCGCTGACCGTGCCGCGAGCTCGGACGCGACGGCGAAGGCGACGACCGGCACGGCAGCAGCCGCCGAGAAGGTCGCCGACAAGGCGAAGGACGTCACCGAGTCTGCCAAGCATGCGGCGAAGTCGACGGATGAGCCCAAGGCCTGATCCAGACCCCACCACGCAGAAGCCCCCGGTCAGACCCGGGGGCTTTTTCGTGCCCTTCCGTTACATTCCTTCTTGGACATAAATAGGTCGGACACTAATCACCGCCGAGTGCGGGAGGCTGCGTCTCGATGGTCGATCCGGAGACCGGACGACGCCCCCGGCGTCGTTGCTGACCTCTGATGACCACCGCCAACCCCACGAGGATCAGGACGAGCCCGCCATACGTCCCTGCGGGTAGTTTCTCGTCCAGGAATACAGCGGCGAGGAAGGCGGCACCGGGAATCTCGAGCAGGATGATCATGGAGACGACCAGGGGACTCATCACGGCCAGCAAGTGGTTGAAGACCGAGTGACCCATGATCTGCGCCATGAGGGTCACCCCCAGGATTCCCGCCCACGCACCTGGACTGAACCCTGTGACCGGCTGCGCCGTGACTGCGCACAGGACCAGGAGGATCACGGCGCAGGCACCGTAGCAGAGGCTGGTGTAGGTTCCCGTGGACATGGTCTTCCGGGCTGCTGCGCCGGCCATCTGGTAGACGGCTGCGAGTGCTCCTCCTGCCAGCGCCAGGAGGTCACCCAGCAGGGCGTCCCGAGACAGGGAGAGATCGAAGCCGGTGATGATCACGACGCCGAGGAATGCGACGCCCAGCCCGGCGACGACGGCGCCCTGCGGCCGGGAGCCGAGCAGGGCGTTGAACAGGGCTATCCACGCGACCTGCAGGCACACGAGGGCGGTGGCGGCCGCTACCGAGGTGAGCTTGAGGGCGGAGATGAAGCAGACGAAGTGGAGAGCGAGGGCGACAGCTGCGATCGTGAGCCGACGCACGTCGGGACCCCGCAGTGCGGCGAACTCCGCCCGCTTCGAGACGGCAGCAGGGCCACCCATGAGGACCGCGCCGATCAGGTTCCGCCAGAACGCGATGGCGAGGACGGGCGCCGCCGTAGCGGCCATGATCGGGCCGGATGCGGACACACCGATCACGCCCAGGATCGAGAGGAAGATGATCACCCGGCAACACTATGGCACCGGACGTGCTCCGATGACCGCATGCTCCGTCGCTCCTGACCCCTCCACGCAGAAAGTCCCGGTCATGGACCGGGACTTTCCTTCGGTGGAGGCACGGGGACTCGAACCCCGAACCCCCTGCTTGCAAAGCAGGTGCGCTACCAATTGCGCCATGCCCCCGAATCGGAGTGTGGACCTCTACGGTCGCGCCCTCCGGCGGTTCTACATCACATCGTCCGTCGCGTTGCTCCAGACACTCTTGCTCTTCTCCGAATCCTGCCAGCGCTTGTACACGAGAAGACCGGCTGCAGCTGCTGCTGCGATCAGCACCTTCTTCACGACAATCTCCTTGCAGTTCCCTGCGAGTGGTGGATCCGTGGGCGTACCAGGACTTGAACCTGGGACCTCTTCGTTATCAGCGAAGCGCTCTAACCGCCTGAGCTATACGCCCCGATACCTCTTCGGGCCGAGATACGACTTTACAGTAGTGTCTCGGCATTCTTCAAATCGCACCCGGGGGTCCGAAGAGGCCGGTACTTCAGTCGTCGGTCAGGGTCACACCGATGCCACCGACCAGCGTCGAGGAGATGTTGTAGAGCACGGCCGAGAGCATGGCGAGTGCCGTCAGGAGCACCACGTTCACCACCGCGATGATGGTCGCGAAGGACAGCACCTGGGGTAGCGAAGCGAACTGCCGCAGATCGAACCCACCGCTCTCCGAGCCGGCGATCTCACGCAGCAACTCGTTCACGCCGTCGAAGATCCCGGTCAGGTCGAGGACGGTCCAGATCACGAAGGACGCCACGACGGTGACGATACCGAGCGCGACCGAGAGCAGGAAGGACATCTTGAGGACGGACCAGGGATCCACCTTGCTGACGAGGAGCCGAGCCTTGCGGGCCTTGGCCTTCGGGGCCGGCCTGACCAACCCGGGACGCTGCGGCGGCCTGCTCTGCTGGCTGCCTGCGGAGGCTGGACGCTGTGTCGGACGCGCCGGGGCGTTCACCCGTGGCGGCGCCCCGGACGTGCGGACTTGTCCGCTCGACGAGCGCGGGTTGGTGTTGGCCGAGCTCACTCGCTACCTCCGTGTTCGGGCGACTCAGCGTCAGGCTCAGCCGTTTCCTCTGTCGACAACCGTACTTCATCGGCTGTGAACTGCGCAGGTTCCTCCTGGGGCGTCACCGTATCGATCACGTCGACATCGGGACTCGCCTCGGACGGATAGTCGACCAACCCTTCCTCCACCGCGACGCTCCGCTCACTGTTCCTCGCGACGGCGATGATGCGGTCGGTCTTGTCCGGCTTCGCAAAGATGACCCCCATGGTGTCGCGGCCCTTCGCGGGAACACCCGCCACGGCCGAACGCACCACCTTGCCGCCACCCATGACCACGAGGACCTCGTCCTCCTCCTGGACGACGAGGGCACCGACGAGGTCACCGCGCTCCTCGGCCAGCTTGGCGACCTTGATCCCGAGGCCTCCGCGGCCCTGCACGCGGTAGTCCTCGACCTTCGTCCGCTTGGCGAATCCTCCCTCGGTCACGATGAACACGAAGGAGTCGTCGCTCACGACGTTGGCTGCGAGCAGGTCGTCGTCATCGCGGAACTTCATGCCGGTCACTCCGGAGGTGGCACGTCCCATGGGCCGCAGGGCGTCGTCGTCCGCCGTGAACCGCAGCGACTGACCCTTGCGGGAAACCAGCATGATGTCATCGTCCCCGGAGACGAGCTGCGCCGAGACGAGTTCGTCGTTGTCCCGGAGGTTGATGGCGATCACGCCGGCCGTCCGGTTGGTGTCGTAGTCCTCGAGCCGCGTCTTCTTGACGAGTCCGCGCTTGGTGGCCAGCACCAGGTAGGGCGACTGCTGGTAGTCCCGGAGGTCCAGCACCTGCGCGATCGTCTCGTCGGGCTGGAAGGCCAGGAGGTTCGCCACGTGCTGACCCTTGGCATCCCGCGCGGCCTCGACCAGTTCGTACGCCTTGGCGCGGTAGACGCGGCCGAGGTTGGTGAAGAACAGGAGCCAGTGGTGCGTCGTGGTGACGAAGAAGTGCTCGACGACGTCGTCACCTCGCAGCTGGGCTCCCCTGATCCCCTTGCCGCCGCGCGCCTGCTGACGGTAGTTGTCGCTGCGCGTGCGCTTGACGTATCCACCGCGGGTGATGGTGACGACCATCTCCTCCTCGGGGATCAGGTCCTCCATGCTCATGTCACCGTCATAGCCCATGAGGATCTCCGTGCGGCGGTCGTCACCGAACTTGGCGACGATCTCCGACAGCTCGGTGCTGACGATCCCGCGCTGGACGTCCTCGGAGGCGAGGATCCGGTTGAACTCGGTGATCATCTGTTCGAGTTCCGCATGGCGGTCCTGGATCTTCTGCCGTTCCAGGGCCGCGAGGCGGCGGAGCTGCATGTTCAGGATCGCCGTGGCCTGGAGCTCGTCGATCGAGAGCAGACCCATGAGTCCGTCCCTGGCCTCCTCGGTGGTCGACGACGCACGGATCAAGGCGATGACCTCGTCCAGCGCATCGAGTGCCTTGAGCAGCCCGCGGAGGATGTGCGCCTCCTCCTCGGCCTTGCGCAGCCTGTACCGCGTGCGACGGACGATGACCTCGAGCTGGTGCGTCACCCAGTGCCGGATGAAGGCGTCGAGGCTCAGCGTGCGCGGCACATCATCGACGATGGCCAGCATGTTGGCGCTGAAGTTGTCCTGCAGCTGCGTGTGCTTGTAGAGGTTGTTCAGGACCACCTTCGCCACGGCGTCGCGCTTGAGCACGATCACGAGGCGCTGCCCCGTACGGCCCGACGTCTCGTCCCGCAGGTCCGCGATCCCGCTGACCTTGCCGTCCTTGACCAGCTCGGCGATCTTGATGGCGAGATTGTCCGGGTTGGCCTGGTAGGGAAGTTCCGTGACGACGAGGCAGGTGCGGTTCTGGATCTCCTCGACATTGACGACGGCGCGCATCGTGATGGAGCCGCGGCCGGTCCGGTAGGCGTCCTCGATGCCCTTGTGACCGAGGATCTGCGCACCGGTCGGGAAATCGGGGCCCTTGATCCGGGCGATCAGCGCTTCGAGCAGTTCCTCCTTCGATGCCTCGGGGTTCTCCAGATACCACTGCACGCCATCCGCGACCTCGCGCAGGTTGTGCGGCGGGATGTTGGTGGCCATGCCGACGGCGATCCCCGAAGACCCGTTGACGAGCAGGTTCGGGAACCGTGACGGGAGGATCGTCGGTTCCTGGTTCTTGCCGTCGTAGTTGTCCTGGAAGTCGACGGTCTCCTCGTCGATGTCGCGGACCATCTCCATGGCGAGCGGCGCCATCTTCGTCTCGGTGTACCGCGGCGCGGCGGCGCCGTCGTTGCCCGGCGAACCGAAGTTGCCCTGCCCGAGCGCCAACGGATACCGCATGGTCCAGTCCTGGATGAGCCGGACGAGGGCGTCGTAGATCGCGGAGTCGCCATGGGGGTGGTACTGCCCCATGACCTCACCGACCACGCGGGCACACTTGTTGAACGAACGGTCCGGCCGGTAGCCACCGTCGAACATCGCGTAGAGCACGCGACGGTGGACGGGCTTGAGTCCGTCCCGGACGTCGGGCAGGGCCCGGCCGACGATGACGGCCATGGCGTAGTCCAGGTAGGACCGCTGCATCTCCGTCTGCAGGTCGACCTGCTCCACGCGGTCCGTCAGGACCTCACCCTCGATGGGCTCGTCCGGTCCGTTGCCGGTGATGTCGTCACTCATGAATCAGTTCCGTTCGTCATGTTTTACCCGCAGTACTGGCGAATCCGAGCGAGGGTGGCCCGGCGTTCCGTGGAGGCGCTGTGATCTTCGCGAGGAACGAGCGAAGGTCGTTGCGCCGGCAGAACGCCGGTGCGACCCGTCAGATATCGAGGAAACGCACGTCCTTGGCGTTCTGCTGGATGAAGTTGCGTCGCGATTCGACGTCCTCGCCCATGAGCACCGAGAACACCTGGTCGGCTGCGGCGGCGTCGTCCATGGTCACCTGCAGCAGCGTCCGGTGATCAGGATCCATGGTGGTGTCCCACAGTTCTGTGTAGTCCATCTCGCCGAGACCCTTGTACCGCTGGATCCCGTTGTCCTTCGGGAGACGCTGGTTCCGCGCCAGGCCCATCTTGATGACCTCGTCGCGCTCCCGGTCGCTGAAGACGTAGTCGTGCTTCGCGTTGGACCATTTGATCCGGTACAGGGGCGGCTGCGCGAGGTAGACGAACCCGTTCTCGATCAGCGGGCGCATGTAGCGGAAGAGCAGGGTGAGGAGCAGGGTGGTGATGTGCTGCCCGTCGACATCGGCATCGGCCATGAGCACGATCTTGTGGTATCTGGCCTTCGCGACATCGAAGTCCTCACCGATACCGGCGCCGAACGCGGTGATCATCGCCTGGACCTCACTGTTGCCGAGCGCCCTGTCGAGGCGCGCACGCTCGACGTTGAGGATCTTCCCGCGCAACGGCAGGATGGCCTGGGTCTCGGGATTGCGCCCCCGGACCGCGGAACCGCCTGCCGAGTCACCCTCCACGATGTAGATCTCGGACCGCGACGGGTCCTTGGACTGGCAGTCCTTGAGCTTGCCCGGCATACCGCCGGACTCGAGGAGCCCCTTCCGCCGTGTGGACTCCCGTGCCTTCCGGGCAGCGAGCCGTGCCTGGGAAGCCTGGATCGACTTGCGGATGACGTCACGGGCCGGGCCGGGGTTGCGCTCCAGCCAGTCCCCGAGCTGATCCGTGACCACGCGCTGGACGAACCCCTTCACCTCGGAGTTCCCGAGCTTGGTCTTGGTCTGGCCCTCGAACTGGGGCTCGGAGAGCTTGACGGAGATGACAGCCGTCAGGCCCTCGCGGATGTCGTCACCCGTGAGGTTGTCGTCCTTCTCCTTGATGATGTTCTTCTCGCGCGCGTACCGGTTGATCAGGGTGGTCATGGCAGCACGGAAGCCCTCTTCGTGCGTCCCGCCCTCGTGCGTGTTGATCGTGTTGGCGTACGTGTGGACGCTCTCGGAATACGCCGAGGTCCACTGGAGAGCGATCTCCACGGACATGGTGCGGTCAGCGGTCTCCGTGTCGAACGCGATCACATCGGGATGGACCACCTCGACGCGCTTCGACGAGTTCAGGTGCTGCACGTAGTCGAGCAGGCCGTTCTCGTACAGGTACTGGACCTCGCGGTGCTTCGGCGTGGCGTCCTCGCCGGTCTCGGCGGTGACCTCGTCCTCGACCTCGTCGGCGTGCTCGTCCGTGAGGGTGATACGGAGGCCCTTGTTGAGGAAGGCCATCTGCTGGAAGCGCGCCCGGAGGGTTTCGAAGTCGAACTCGGTCGTCTCGAAGATCGAAGCATCCGGGTAGAACGTCTGCGTGGTCCCCGTCTCGTTCGTCTCCTCGCCCTTGCGCAGCTCGCCGACGGGCTTCCCACCGTCCGCGAAGGTCTGGCGCCAGACGTGTCCCTGGCGCCGAACCTCGGTCTCGACGCGCTTCGACAGCGCATTGACCACGGAGATGCCGACGCCGTGCAGACCACCGGAGACGGCGTAGCCGCCGCCGCCGAACTTCCCGCCGGCGTGCAGGATGGTCATGACGACCTCGACGGTCGGACGACCCTCCGTAGGGTGCATGTCCACGGGGATCCCGCGGCCGTTGTCCACGACCTTCACGCCGCCGTCGGCCTGCAGGGTGACCTCGATGTGGTCGCAGTACCCGGCCAGTGCCTCATCGACGGAGTTGTCCACCACTTCGTACACGAGGTGGTGGAGCCCCCGCGGACCCGTCGAGCCGATGTACATCCCAGGCCGCTTCCGCACGGCTTCCAGGCCCTCGAGGACCGTGATCTCGCTCGCGCCGTACGCGTGCTCCGTCGCTGCCTCCAGGATCGGGGACTCACCCTCGCCGATCACCACATCACTTGCGTTCAACTCGTTCTCGTGTGCCACAGGCGCAAACGGCTCCTCAACTGGGTGGACAACAACAATCTCACCCCATTCTACCCTGAGGAGGGCTACAATCGCGCACGAACAGGCCCTCATCGGCCACTGAACGGGCGTCAGAGCGAACAGCGGGTCGTCCCGTGAGGACCGATACCGGTGAGGCACCCCCGATTGCCCTACAGCCCGCTCAGAGGACGCAGAACTCGCCGCGTGTCATCCGTAGGTGTCGCGCGGGCCGCGGCCCTTCACGGTCCGCCCGCCCTTGCGCCAGCTGGGCGCTGCCGGCCCGACGACGGAGAGGCGCGTGACGACCCCGGGCCCCAGCTCCGCCTCGAACCGCTGCAGGACCTGCGGCGTGATGAGGCGCAACTGTGTGGCCCAGGCCGTCGAATCGCATCTCACGAGGACCGTGTCCGCGTCGAAACTCTCCGGCACGCAGTGGGCCGCGATGTCCGCACCGACGATCTCGTCCCAGCGTGAGAGGACCGATCCGACGGCGACCGGAGACCTCCACCCCCGCTCGGCGAGCATGCGGGAGAAGACGTTCCCCAGTCCCTCCGGATCACGCCCTCCGTAGACCGGGTCCGGGGACCAGCGCCTCCGGGCCGTCTTCGCCGGTTTCCGTGTGGAGGCCTCGCGAGGAGTACCACGCGAAGCGGAGGCGTTCCGCAGGCGATTGAGCAGTGCCTGGGGGGCATCCTGTTCAGGGAATCCAACGCCCGGACCGACATCGGCCGAAGCGCCGCGATCACCGAGAGACATACCTGTATCGGAATATGCCGACGGCAATATGTTCTCGGGATCGTCAGCGGGCTCCGGGTCACGCACGGCGGGCGTCCCCTGCATCGATCCCGCCGGACACGACGCGGATCTGTCGACCGACCAGTGCATCGGGGATGTCGTCGCCCACGGCGGCGGTCACCAGCACCTGTTCGGCGGGCGCCACGATCGATGCGAGCCTGTGGCGCCGCTCGGCGTCCAGCTCCGCGAAGACGTCGTCGAGGATCAGGACGGGACCACCCCCGGGTGTCCGGTCCTCCTGCAACAACAGGTAGTAGGAGGCAAGCCTCAGGGCGAGTGCCATGGACCAGGTCTCGCCATGGGAGGCGTATCCCTTCGCGGGCACGGCTCCGAGCACCAAACCGAGATCATCGCGATGCGGTCCCACGAGGGAGAGTCCGCGCTCCAGTTCCTTCTTCCGGTGCCGCAGCAGGGTATCCACGAACAGCTGGGTCAGTGCGGGGGCGTCCAGCCCCCGCAGGGTGTTCTCCGTCCCGTCACCGGGTACGGCGATCGGGACGTCGTCGTCGGCGCCGGAGTCGCCCATCGGCGAGACGGAGACGCTCGAGGCATAGGCGAGCTCCGCGGTCTTCGATCCGTCCGTCAACTCCGCATAGGCCCGCTGGACGAGCGGTCGGAGTTGCCCGACGAGCACCAGCCGAGCGGACAGCAGGCGTGCCCCCGCCTCGGCGAGGTGCTGGTCCCAGACGTCGAGGGTCGACTCGTGGGCGGCCGAGAACCGCCCGGCGGTCCGGCCCGATTTCAGGAGGGCGTTCCGCTGTTTCAGGACACGCTCGTAATCGGCGCGGAGGGCCGACTGATGGGGAAGCAGGGAGACCATGACGTCGTCGAGATACCGTCGTCGGCCGGAAGGGTCTCCCTTCACCAGTGCGAGGTCCTCCGGTGCGAAGAGCACGGTCTTCAGGATCCCGGCGGCATCACGTGCCCTTACCGGGTTGGAACGGTTGATCCGGGCACGGTTCGCGGTCTCGGCATTGATCTCCACCTCGACGGTGGTCCGCTGGTCCCCACGGACCAGCCGTCCGCGGATGATCGCCCTGTCCTCGCCGAAGGAGATCAGGGGCCGGTCGGTACTGACCCGATGGGAGGAGAGCGAGGCCAGATACCCTACGGCCTCGACGATGTTGGTCTTGCCGACACCGTTCGGTCCCACGAAGACCGTCGTCCCGGGGCCTATCTCCGCGTCGAGCTGGGGGTAGCTGCGGAACCCGGTGAGCGAGAGGTGCTCAACGTACACCGGGCACCACTCACTCCGCTGTCGGCTGGGCGGGCTTCACGGCGTGGCCGCCGAACTGGTTGCGGAGTGCTGCGACCATTTTCATGGCCGGTGCATCGTCCTGTCGTGAGGCGAAGCGGGCGAACAGGGCGGCCGTGATGGCGGGTGCGGGGACGGAGTTGGCGATGGCTTCCTCGACCGTCCAGCGGCCCTCGCCCGAATCCTCGACGTAGCCGGCGATCCTGGACAGTCCCGGGTCCTCCTGCAGCGCCTTGACGAGGAGGTCCAGGAGCCAGGACCGTACGACGGTCCCTTTCTGCCATGCGGCGAAGGTGCCGTGGACGTCCTTGACGATGTCCTTGGCCTCGAGCAGCTCGTAGCCCTCGGCGTACGACTGCATGAGTCCGTACTCGATCCCGTTGTGGACCATCTTGGCGTAGTGACCGGCACCGACGTCCCCCACGTGGACGAAGCTCTCGGAACGCTCACCCTCGGGACGCAGCGCATCAAAGATCGGCATGGCGAGCTCGATGTCCTCCTGGGTGCCGCCGGCCATGAGTCCGTAGCCGTTCTCCAGGCCCCACACCCCGCCGGATACGCCGCAGTCCAGGAACCTGACGCCTTTCTGCGCGAGCAGGGTCGCGTGGATCTGATCGTCCGTGAATTTCGAGTTGCCGCCGTCGATCACCAGGTCGCCCGGGCTCAGGAGTTCGGAGAGGTCCTTCACCACCGCGTCGGTGATCTGCCCCGCGGGAACCATCACCCAGATGATCCGCGGGATGGGGAGCGCCGCGACGAGCTCTTCGAGGCTCGGCACGTCGGTGCGGTCCGGACTCCGGTCGAATCCGGTGACCTCGATGCCTTTCTCCCGCAACCGACCTCTCATGTTGAAACCCATTTTTCCGAGTCCGATGAGGCCGATATGCATGAGATTCTCCTTCTGACGGTGAGTTCGGCCGAGGGTGGGGCCGATCGCTGTGCCTGGGGGCGGCCTACTGGTTGGGAAGCCGCACGGGCATCAGCAGGTACCTGTAGTCTTCCCTGTCCTCACCCGTGACGTCATCCTGGGCGGACATGACCGCAGGCTTCGGAGGTGAGGTAAAGGAGAAACGCACATACGGGCTGCTGAAGGCACCCAGACCCTCACTCAGGTAATGCGGGTTGAAGGCGACGGTGATGTCATCGCCGTCCAACGTCGCTTCGATGGCCTCGGATGCCTGTGCGTCCTCGCCGGTGCCGGCGTCGAGCGTGACCTGACCATCGGTGAACGCGAGACGGACCGGGGTGTTCCGCTCGGCGACGAGGGAGACACGACGTACAGCCTCGACCAGCGTGCTGGTCTGGACCGTCGCGTGGATCGGGGTCTTCTCCGGGAAGAGCGAACGGATCTTCGGGTAGTCGCCATCCACGAGCAGCGAGGTGGTCCGTCGACCGCCTGATTCGAAGCCGATCAGTTCCGAGTCCGCAGAGAAGGCGATGTTGAGGTCTCCGGCCCCACCGAGTGTCTTCGCTACTTCGTTGAGTGTCTTCGCCTTGACGAGCGCGCTGGTCGAGATTCCGGGAGTGGTCGGTCTCCAGGACACTTCACGGAGCGCCAGGCGGTATCTGTCCGTTGCGAGCAGGGTGATGAGATCGTCCTCGATCTCCATGCGGACGCCGGTCAGGATGGGCAGGGTGTCATCACGGCTGGCGGCGATGATCACCTGGGAGACGGCCTGGGCGAACGCGTCGCCGTCGACGACACCACTGACGTCGGGGAGTTTCGGTAGCTCCGGGTACTCACCCTCCGGCATGGTGGCGAGGTTGAAGCGGCTGTTCCTACAGGTGAGGGTGACTTTGGAGCCGTCGGTGGCGACCTCCACGGGAGCGGACGGAAGGCTACGGCAGATGTCGGCGAGGAGTCGGCCTGAGACGAGGATCGTGCCTTCTTCCATGACATCGGCCGCGATCTCGAGACGCGCGGAGATCTCGTAGTCGAAGCTCGCAAGACTGAGTGTTCCTGCCTCGGCCTTGATCAGCAGTCCTGCGAGAACGGGCACCGGCGGCCGTGGAGACAGCGAGCGTGCGGTCCAGGAGACAGCCTCTGCCAGTACATCCCGCTCAACTCTGAATTTCACGGAGCAGTGCCGCCTTTCAAAAAAACAGCCACCGGCGGAGCCGGCGGGTGATGGGTCCAACGTCGTCCACGGAGGTGCCCGGGCACGGGGAACTACAACCCTACTGGGTGAAAGCTTAGCCGGACATCGGGTCCGCGAAGCGGGGTGGAGGTCCAGGGGATCGGTGCGGAGCGGGACGTGGAATGTTATCTGAAGAACTTTTGAAGTTTAAGGTTCGTAGTGTTAATAACTGCTGTGGATTCTGTGGATAACCCACTGCGGCCGCGGGGTTGCACCGAAGTGACCTGTGGACAAGGTGTGGGTCGGCGGAACGGCCGGCAGGAGTCCCCTGTGGGCAAGATCCTTGTGATTCCGGCGATCCACAGGGCGAGGGGGGTTTGTCCTCAGGATGACCGTGCTGAGGGAGGGGTTTATCCACAGCTGTGTCCACACCTGTTAATTACCGACGGGATGCGGCCGAACTCGTCCGCGGTGCTCAGGCTTCGCGTTGTTTGTGCTTGATCCGGTTGGTCAGTTCCGTCACCTGATTGAAGATCGCACGGCGTTCGGCCATGAGTTCACGGATCTTCCGGTCCGCATGGATGACCGTGGTGTGGTCACGACCGCCGAGTTCGGCACCGATCTTCGGAAGCGACATGTCCGTCAACTCCCGACACAGGTACATCGCGATCTGCCGCGCCGTGACGAGGGTGCGCGTCCGCGACTTGCTGCACAGTTCCTCCAGGCTGATCTGGAAGTAATCAGCCGTCTGCGCCATGATCACCGTCGACGTGATCTCCCGGGCGCCGTCGTCGGAGATGAGGTCCTTGAGGACGATCTCCGCCAGGTTGACGTCGACCTGCTGCCGGTTCAGGCTGGCGAACGCCGTCACCCGGATCAGGGCCCCCTCGAGTTCCCGGATGTTCGTGGCGATCTTCGAGGCGATGTACTCGAGGACGTCGTCGGGTGCGCTCAGGCTGTCGCTGATCGCCTTCTTCCGCAGGATCGCGATCCTGGTCTCCAGCTCGGGTGGCTGGATGTCGGTCAGCAGGCCCCATTCGAAGCGGGACCGCATGCGCTCCTCGAACCCGATCAGCTGCTTGGGCGGCAGGTCCGACGTGATGACGACCTGCTTGTTGTGGTTGTGCAGCGCGTTGAAGGTGTGGAAGAACTCCTCCATCGTCCGGTCCTTGCCGGAGAGGAACTGGATGTCGTCGATGAGGAGGATGTCCACGTTGCGATAGGTCTGCTTGAAGCTCGACCCCTCGTCGTCCCGGATCGAGTTGATGAAGTCGTTGGTGAACTCCTCCGAATTCACGTACCTGACCCTGATCCCCGTGTACAGGTGGCGGGCGTAGTGCCCGATGGCATGCAGGAGGTGTGTCTTCCCGAGGCCCGAGTCGCCATAGATGAACAGGGGGTTATAGGCCTTTGCCGGTGCTTCGGCGACGGCCACGGCGGCAGCGTGGGCGAAGCGGTTGGAGGATCCGATGACGAAGGTGTCGAAAATGTATTTCGGGTTCAGCCGGCCGAACTCGTGCGAGTTGCTCGGTGGCGTCGGTGACGGCTTCGTCTCGCCCTTGGGTTCCGGGGAGGATTCCTCCGGTTCGGGATCCGGTTCCTCCTCCCTGACGGGGGTCAATTCCGGATCGATGACGAAGGCGCACTGGATGTCCTCACGGAAGACGTCGTGCAGGGCCTCGTCGAGCGCACTCTTCAACTGCGTCTGCAGGACTTCACGGGTGAGTTCGTTCGGAACAGCGATGAGCATGGTGGTGCCGATGAGCCCCTGGGCCTGGGCGAGCACCATGAAGCCCCGCTGCCGGGGAGTGACACGATCGTCCTGCTCGAGGGTCCGGATGACTTTGCGCCAGGAACTCCCGACGTCGTTTACCTCATCTGTACCCACGGAAAACCCCTCTTGGCTCTGCAGTCCACCCTCGAAAAGGTCCGTCATCCACAGACTTGTACACAAGGCGTGGATAAACGGACCATGGCAAGACTAGAGGATGGAAAGTACAGAAGATAGCGGACCTGCGGGGCCTGGACGGGGGCGCGGAGACCTTCACGGGAGCCTCGGGAGTGGCCGTGTACTGTTGGTCGGGTACCGGTTGTCCACAGGTTGTAGAGAAGTATGGTCCACAGCCGACCGACCGCGAGTTTGACGCCCCTGAGCCGCGTCCCCTAACGTGATGTAGTCCAACATGTCTGCATTTCGCATGCCATCACAGATGTTCCCGGGTACGAAGTGGCCTCGGGATGTGACAGCTCTCCCGCGAATGTCGGATGTACACCTTCATCGCGTCAGTCTGTTCTTCCCCCTTGTTGCAATGGGCCGGACGCATCTCAAGATCGTTCTGGAGTAACTACAGTGAGCAAGCGGACCTTTCAGCCGAATAACCGCCGTCGTGCCAAGAAGCACGGTTTCCGTCTTCGCATGCGCACCCGCGCAGGCCGCGCCATCCTGTCGGCGCGCCGCGGCAAGGGCCGTACCGAACTCTCGGCCTAAGCGGTTCCCTCCCCGCCATGCAGCCCTCGGGTGATCGCGCCGGCGCAGGCTCTCCTCTCCCCTCCGTGGATTGGTCCGACCTGTGCTCCCGGTGATCCATCGGGTGCGAGCAGCGGCGGATTTCGCACGTACCGTACGTTCCGGTGTCCGTTCAGGGCGCCGGAACGTCGTGCTATACGGGGCCATGACGTCGTCGGATGCCCCCTCCCGGGTCGGTTTCATCGTCGGCAAGAACGTGGGGAACGCCGTCGCGCGGAATCTCGTTAAGCGAAGGCTGCGCCATGTCATGGCGGAGTGGATCCGGACACACCCGCAGGGTTTCGACGTCGTCGTCCGCGCACTTCCCGCATCGGCCGGCGCCGAGTGGCAGGACGTGCACCGGGACGTGACGGGAGGGCTCGCAGCGGTGGTTCGGAAGCTGGAGCGGTCGCAGGTCCCGGAGAAGGAAGGCAGAGTATCGTGAAGAAGGTCGCCGTCGCTGTGCTGGCCTTCCTCATCGGTCTGCCGCGTCTCGCTGCGATCTGGCTCCTGATCGCGTACCGGAAGGTCGTCTCTCCGCTGTACGGCCAGGTGTGCCGTTTCTACCCGAGCTGCTCCGCCTATGCGCTGGAGGCGGTCACGGTCCACGGCTTCCTGAGGGGAACGTGGCTCGCCGCACGGCGGGTGGTCCGCTGCCACCCATGGAACGACGGCGGCGTGGATCACGTACCCGAGGGTTCCAGGATCTTTCCGGACGGGAAGGTCCCTTCGATTGTTGTGTTGAACCACCCGGTCATCCCGGCCGATGACGAAAGCCGCCCGGCGGCTCGAGGAGCAAACTGATTATGGGTTTTTTTGAGACGATCCTGGCGCCGTTCAGGTGGCTCGTGTCGTGGATCATGTTCATGTTCCACGAGGGCTTCTCGTTCCTCGGGATGGACCCGGCATCCGGGTGGACCTGGGTGCTTTCCATCGTCGGACTCGTCGTCGTCATCCGTGCCGCCCTGATCCCGGTCTTCGTCAAGCAGATCAAGGCGCAGCGCGGGATGCAGGCCCTGCAGCCGGATCTCCGCAAGCTGCAGCAGAAGTACAAGGGCAAGACCGACCAGCTCTCGCGCCAGGCCATGACGCAGGAGCAGATGGCGCTCTACAAGAGGCACGGGACGAACCCGTTCGCTGCCTGCCTGCCGATCCTCATCCAGATGCCGTTCTTCTTCGCGCTCTTCACGGTCCTCAACGGGATCTCCCGCGCGAGCGAGGAGGGCATCGAGATCGGCGCCCTCTCGCCGGAGTCCGTCCGCCAGTTCGACGATGCCACCATCTTCGGGGCTCCCCTCTCGTCCACCTTCCTCGGCAGCTTCGGAGCCGACGGGAACATCAGCGTGATCATCCTCTCCGTCATCATGATCATCGCGATGACGGCCTCGCAGTTCATCACGCAGAAGCAGATCATGGCGAAGAACATGTCCGAGGAGGCCATGCAGAGCCCCTTCATGCGTCAGCAGAAGATCATGCTCTACATCCTCCCGCTGGTCTTCGGCATCGGCGGGATCAACTTCCCGATCGGTGTCCTCGTGTACTGGACCACCACCAACGTGTGGACCATGGCGCAGCAGTTCTACGTGATCCGGAGGATGCCGACGCCGGGATCGCCCGCTGCGAAGGCACTGGCCGATCGCCGCGCCAAGAAGGGTCTGCCCATGGTCCCGCTCCTCGGCGAGCGGAAGGCCGAGCCTGCCATCGAGGCGGTTCCCGAGGCCCGGGTGCAGCGCGTCCAGCCCCAGCGCAAGAAGAGGAAGAAGCGATGAGCGTAGACAACGAAGAGCAGGCTCCCGAGCTCGACCCGAACGGGACGGACCAGAGCGGTCCCGGAGAGGCGGACGGCCTGGAGGTCGACGCCCCTGAGGCGGATGCTGCCGAGGAGACCGACGGTCCGGCGGGATCGAGGTCGTCGAGACTCGATGAGGAGGGCGATGTAGCAGCGGACTATCTCGAGGAACTCCTCGACATCGCCGATATCGACGGGGACATCGACATCGAGGTGAGGAGTGGCCGCACCTACATCTCCATCGTGTCCGAGGGCTCCGCCGACACCGGGCTCGGGGCCCTCGTCGGTGCTGACGGAGAGGTTCTCGAGGCGCTGCAGGAGCTCACCCGACTCAGCGTGCTGACCGCGACCGACGCCCGGTCGCGACTGGTTTTGGACGTCGACGGCTACCGAGACAGGCGTGGGCGGGAGCTGACGGCTGTGGCGCAGGAAGCCGTCGACCGGGTGAAGGAGAGCGGCGAGGATGTCGCCCTTGCTCCGATGTCCGCCTACGAACGGAAGATCGTGCACGACGTCGTCGCTGATCTCGGCTTCGTCAGTGAGTCCGAGGGCGAAGGTCAGGCGCGACACATCGTCGTGTCGCCGAGCGATGACTGACAGCCCGGATCAGGCGCCGGGAGCGATTCCTGAGCCGAGCCGGCACGAGCTCGCTGCCGCCGAGAGCATCTTCGGGGGCCGGATCGAGACCGCCCGCGCCTTCGTCGCCCATCTTGCGTCGTCGGGTATCGAACGGGGTCTCCTGGGGCCACGGGAGGTTCCCCGACTGTGGGGACGCCATGTCCTCAACTGTGCGGTGGTCGCCGATCTGATGGCGGTGGATACGACGGTCGTGGACGTCGGCAGTGGTGCCGGTCTTCCCGGTCTCGCGATCGCCATCGCCAGACCGGATCTCGAGTTGCACCTGGTGGAACCCCTGGAGCGGCGGGTCATCTGGTTGAACGAGGTCGTCCGCGATCTCGGCCTCGACAACGTGACGGTGCACCGTGCGAGGGCAGAGCAGCTGGTCGGTGATGTCGCCGGTGACTACGTGACGGCCCGCGCGGTGTCCGCCCTCACGACGCTGGCAGGATGGACCATCCCCCTGGCTCGTCCCGGCGCAGAGGTACTCGCGATCAAAGGGCGAGGGGCGTCGGACGAGATCGAGAAAGCGAAGAAGGTCATCCGCACATTGGGCGGCGGAACGCCGGAGATCATCGTGATCGGCGATGCAGTGCTGGAGGAACCCACAACGGTGGTGCGGATCCCCGTGCTGATCCGCTGATCCTGATTCCCCTGCCCGCGTTGGCTCCTTGCCGTTCCGGTCGGATGGCGGCTGAGTCCCGCAGCGTTCCGGCTACCCTTGTAGATAACGACGTCTGGCATGTGAGAGTGAGCAACCGAGTGACCATCAAGGACGCCCCCGTGAAGAAGGTCGAGGGCCATCGCGCCCTCGGCAACCCTCCCTCGGTCGGCTTGCGTGAAATACAACCGGGAAAGTTTGCAGATCCAGCAAATACAGGTGTAGTTCCACGTGAAACCCTGTCAGCGCGTGGCAAGACAGCCAATGCGGTCGACACGTCGACGAAGAAGACGGCCAGGGGCGGAAGCGTGATGGAGACGATGGACGACTCCTCGCCTCTCGGCCGGGAGCTGGCGAACGAGGCGAAGCGTCGGGAGAAGCTGCTGGGCAAGGAACTTCCCAAGCCGCGGAGTACCCGCATCATGACCATCAGCAACCAGAAGGGTGGGGTCGGCAAGACGACGACGACGGTCAACATCGCCGCCGCGCTGGCCACCGCGGGGTTGCAGGTTCTCGTGATCGACATCGACCCTCAGGGCAACGCCTCCACTGCACTCAACATCGACCACCACGCTGAAGTGGATTCCATCTACGACGTTCTCATCGACGACGTCCCGCTCGGTGACGTGGTGGCGCCCTGCCCCGATGTTCCCAACCTCATCTGTGCGCCGGCGACGATCCACCTTGCTGGGGCCGAGATCGAACTGGTGTCCCTGGTTGCGAGGGAGCAACGCCTCCGCCGTGCCATCGACCTCTACGCGAAGGAACGGGAGGAGAAGGGTCAGCCGCGGCTGGATTTCGTGTTCATCGACTGTCCCCCCAGTCTCGGCCTCCTCACCGTCAATGCCTTCGTCGCGGCGAAGGAGGTGCTCATCCCCATCCAGTGCGAGTACTACGCGCTCGAAGGGCTGAGCCAGCTCCTGAAGAACATCGAGATGATCCAGAAGCACCTCAACGCGGATCTCGCCGTCTCGACCATCCTCCTGACCATGTACGACGGGAGAACGAACCTCGCGGCCCAGGTGGCGGCTGAGGTGAGGGAGCATTTCCCCGAGCAGGTGCTGAAGGCTGTGGTACCCCGCTCGGTGCGGATCTCCGAAGCCCCCAGCTACCAGCAGACCGTCATGACCTACGATCCGTCCTCGAGTGGGGCGCTGTCCTATCAGGAAGCTGCCGCGGAAATAGCCTCGCGTTCATAGGAGTTGTGGGTCCGGGTGATCCGAACCCCTGAACAGTACTGGTGGGCATGGGTCCACACCCGGAAGGAATGACATGGTTGAGAAACGGCGCGGATTGGGTCGAGGACTGGGTGCTCTGATTCCGAGTGCACCCGCTGAGGAGGAGCCAGAGGTTCTGCCTGCAGTGGAGCCGGTCGGCGCGTCCCGTGACGTCCCTCAGACGGACAGCAGTGATCGCAAGCAGGGTAGCCGGCCTGTCGATCTGTTCTTCGAACGCGTGACCGAGGAAGACGTGGCAGAGCAGCCACGTTCGTATTCCTCCGCGCTGCGCAGCGGGATCAACAAGAATGTCCAAGATGCGCAAACGAAGCGCGTTGGTAAGACGTCCCGTAAAGCTGCGTCCGGTGAAGCGAAGAGGTCATCTACGTCAGAGGCGGGAGACAACGCCGCATCGGCCGCGGCCCCCGGGCAATCAATGTCAACGCCGGCTGAGCCCCGGGAACAGGGCGATGTCTCGGAGCGGGATGCCCCCGATGAAACGGACACGACGATATCCCAGGTCACGGGACATGCGCACGACGACCAGCGGTCGGCGCAGGCGGCCACACCAAGCGCTGGCCGGGAAGAGGGATCGGTTCCCGGCGGTCGCGCCGAAGCTGCCACCCCTGTTCCACGTGAAACGACCGGTAGCGGTCGGTCCGCCGTTTCCGTCAGCGCCGATGTCGTGGCTGGGGCTGATGCGGGTGCGGGTCTGGTCGAGGTACCCGGCGCGACCTTCGCGGACCTGCCGCTGGACGCGATCCACCCGAACCGCAAGCAGCCCCGCGTCGAGTTCAACGAGGACGAGCTCTCGGAACTGGTTCACTCGATCCGCGAAATCGGCGTTCTGCAACCGATCGTCGTCAGGCCGTCGCAGGAGCCAGGAGAACCCCGGTACGAACTGGTGATGGGTGAGCGTCGGTGGCGAGCTTCGCGTGAAGCCGGTATGGAGACGATCCCCGCCATCATCCGTGTCACTCTCGACGACGACCTCCTGCGGGATGCTCTTCTGGAGAACCTTCACCGGAGCGCGTTGAATCCACTGGAAGAGGCAGCGGCGTACCAGCAGCTTCTCGATGATTTCGGGTGCTCGCATGACGAACTCGCAGGACGTCTGGGACGGTCCCGTCCTCAGATCTCCAACACACTGCGGCTGATGAAGCTCCCCCCGCTCGTGCAACGTCGGGTGGCCGCCGGAGTTCTTTCAGCAGGCCACGCCCGTGCACTGCTCGGCCTTGCAGATCCTGCCGATATGGAGAAGCTGGCTCAGAGAATCGTAGCCGAAGGGTTGTCTGTTCGGTCCACCGAGGAGATCGTTGCCCTCAGTGGCGGTTTGAGGCGCGCTTCGAAGCCTTTCATGCCGAAGGATGGCGCTCGTCACGAACGGCTCGACTACTTGGCAACCTCCCTCGCTGATCGGTTGGACACCAGTGTGAAGATCACGTTGGGCGCCAAGAAGGGCCGCGTCAGCATCGAGTTCGCGAGTGTAGATGACCTGAACAGGATTATCGGTGTTCTAGCCCCGGCTCCTGAGTAGGAATGGTCGCCCGCCCTGAGTCGCGAGTTCGATGATCTGCGCGGCGCAATCATGGGCGCTCGAGGTACTCGATAGCGGTGCGTGGTGTTTCACGTGAAACGCCGTCGCCGGAGGACCGTTACCGATCATCGGGGGGGCGGATCTTTGGGTGGGCGGTGGTTCTTTCGCTGGAGAATCCGCACCGGGCTTCAGCCCGTGCGTTGTGGATTCGTTCTCCTTGATACGGCGTGTGCAGGAGTGAGCTGACCAGGTGCTGCTCGGCATCCGCCGTTGTCTGGGCTCCTCACAAGCTGCTTGCACCGTGGCGGCAGCTGAGATTCCGCGCAGTATGAAGTAGAAGAACAGTGATGAGGAGGAAGAGGCTCCAGACCTCGTGCTCCCGGTCGGCAAACGGCTCGCCCCGCTGTTCAGGCTCTGGTACAGCGTGATTGTCGCCACAAAACTGGTCACCTGTACAGCCGAAGACACGCATTATGCAGGTCTGCCAGGTACTACCCGACGGAGTTGGCCGGGTGTTTTCCTCGTTTCACGTGGAACATAAGGAGCTTTGTCGTGCGATCGTGGGAATGCTCCTTCTAACGACCGGGCTTTTCCAGCCCTATCAGACCGAAGGTCTCATATACCTTTCGTCACCAAGAGGATTTCGTGCTGACAGCCCTGGTCAGGGAGCGTCAGGGTCGTGTGGGGTGCCGCTCAGAAGGCCACCACGGCGGGCTGAGGCAGGGACCATCTCCGTCTGTCGGCCATACACTGCGCCATGCCTGCGGCGGAAGAGCCCGCTGGAAGGGCTCACGGTCGACCCCCGCTGGCATCTTGAAGACCTGGAGGGCAGCCGAGCCCCATATGGCGCGATCGTCCTGCTATGAGGCCACATCACTGCTGTGTTTCACGTGAAACGAGGAGCATGAGTAGTCACAACGAGCTCATTTGGCTCCGAGTCAGCTCACTATCGGGTCTTCGGGGCGGTCGCCTCCCCTGAACGAATACCATTCTCTCTGGTCCTTGTTGCGAGATCGATGCTGAAGTGCATCAGGCCCGGGAGCAACACGTGTCCTATCGATCCCTCTCACCGATCTGTGGTCAGCGATCCGCATACCGTCGGATGCTGGCGCAGTCGGGCAGCTCCGGCCGCCGAAGCCCGATCCAGGTCCGATTCTGAGGCCTATTCTTCACCTAAGCTGGCGCCGGCGCTTCGGAAGCTGCGCTCCAGCCATTTCAGGATGACACAGTCGATTGAAGTGGGCCAAAGGTCCGCAGCTCTTCGTCCTCTGTGAGCGGATCAACGGCCCGGAGTCGGCTTGATCAGGATGGGTGCTTTTGCGCGGGAGGCGCGACCGCGGCAGCTGCGTCCTCAGTGGTCTCACACGTGACACGGAGGCGCTTCTGCTGACGTCCTTGGGGACTTCGGCTCCTCGAATTGTCTCCTATGGACTCCCGGTTTCACGTGAAACGACGGCCGAAAGCCGAGAGTCGAACTGTCGACGAACAGCGCCGGTAGAACTCATCGGACTGATGGTGTGGCCACACACCGTTGCAGCGGGCTTGGTGAGTGGTGCAGCAGTCGTTCTTCAGCGCTAATTCAGCAGACTACGCTCACTCTCCCTCAATCGATCCGCCGAGCGGTCGGTCGCGCCGCAGTGCGATCCGTGCGAAGGATGCCAATGATGGGGCACGGTGCGCATGGATGGCACGTGCAAACCCGAGAGTTCGAGCGTTCGTGGATCCGGGAGTCCGGGAGTCCCCGAGTTGGCGAGTTGGCGAAACGGAGCGTCAGCGAGATGGCGAGAGGGTGACAGGTCGAGAGTCTGAGACGGCGATAGGGTGACAGCGCGGGAGAACCAGGGGGTGAGATAGCGAGCCGGCGAGAGGGTGACGGGGCGAGAAAACGAGGGGGCGAGAAGCCGAGATGGTCAGACCGCGACACCGTGAGATCGAGAAACCGAGGTTCGCAGGGCTTCGCTGCCGGTCAACCGGTCGAGAGCGGCACCGCTTCGGCGGAGGACGGCGCCTCGTGGTCAACAAGACCACGGGAGCTGTCGTCAGGGAAGACACGACGCAGATCGGCTGCCCTCGGGCGTTTCTGTTCCACGTGAAACGTACACGCTGATCGGTGGTTCCGAGCTAGATTCGACTGCGCGGAGTCGCGGTATGCAGTGGTGGGAGTAGTCCGGATTTCTTGTGGAGCTGTGCGACGCTACCAGTGCACTTCCCTGTAGTGAGAGTGCGGTCGGGGACGAGAACGTCCTGTCTACAGCTGGAATAGCGTGGACTCTCCCCTGTGAAGGCCGTCCTCATACCCGGGTAAAAACATAAAGAGTTGTCAAGTGCCCAACTACCTCCTCATGTTCTCTTCCCGAGTGACTGTCCTATGCGTTCCACGTGAAACATTGACAGCTGTGTTCAGTTCGAGGCGATCAGGAGGTGGGAAAGAAGTGCGATGTCCGGCCCTTACGTTGTGAAGCCTGCCAGGGCAGAAGAATCTTGAAGCATTACCGCCGACGAACCTCTGTCCAGGTCGTGACAGGGACCCGTATCGACGTGGCTCAGCGATCGCCGTAGTGGGCCCATGAGGCTGCAATCGGCGTAGGGCACTGTCGTGTGCGAGACAGTGATACCGCCCGTTGCTCCCGGGTTGGCATCGGGTCATGAGCCGAGTTCCTCCGTATGCAGGTCTTCAACGTGCTGGAAGTTTCGAGCGGGAGGATCAGGCACGCTCCGATCAGACAGTCCGACGAAGGATCATGGCCGGGGTATTACGAGGGTGAAACGGACTATGAAACGCTGCGCTGGGCGAGTCGAAAGTCGCCACGAGTCGGCATGGATGCCTAGCCCTCCTGATCGCCACCCCTCCCCGATTTCCCCACTCCTCGCGTGCTCGGGGACGGTTTCCAGTCACCACGTGCGGCGTTGCGTGATCGACGTGGACGATCGAGGGTCGGGGCAGGTGACGGCGTACCAGGGCGGTCCTGCTAGATGAGGGTGGACGGTATGTCTCGAGAGCCATCCGTGACGCCTCTTGTGTCCCGCAGCATGAAAAAGGGACCCGCCTGTCGGCGGGTCCCTCGGTACTCCAGGCGATCAGTTGATGAAGGCCGCGAACTCCTGCTCGAGGACCTGCTTCGGCTTGGCGCCGATGGAAGTCGCCGCGACCTCGCCCCCCTTGAAGACGTACACGGCGGGGATCGAGGTGATTCCGTACTTCGCAGCGATGGCGGGGTTGTCGTCGACATTCACCTTGACGACATCGATCTTCTCAGCGTGCTCGGCGGCGATGTCGTCGAGGATGGGCGACAGCATGCGGCAGGGGCCGCACCATTCTGCCCAGAAATCCACGATGACGGGCTTGCTCGCCTGCAGGACGTCGGCGTCGAATGACGCGTCAGTCACATCCTTTGCGTTGCTCATTGCATTACTCCTTGTGATTGATCGATCAGAGGGAAGCGTTCTCGGACACGGCTTCTGCGGGCGGCGTGGGTACGCGCGCCGCTGTCTGGGATGCGCTCACGGTGTCTGCCAGATAGTGCTCGACGTCGAGAGCGGCCACGCATCCGCTGCCGGATGCGGTGATTGCCTGGCGATACGTCGGGTCGATGACATCGCCGGCGGCGAAGACGCCGGGGACCGAGGTCTTCGACGTCCGGCCCTGGACCGCGATGGTGCCCTCGACCGTCAACTCGAGCTGGTCTTTCACCAGATCGACACGAGGATCGTTACCAATAGCAACGAAGACACCGGTCACGTCGATATCGCTCGTCGTACCATCGACGACGTTCGCCAGTTTCAGTCCGGTGACCTTGTCGGATCCATGGATGCCGACGACCTCGGAGTTCCACAGGAAGGAGATCTTCTCGTGGGCGAAGGCGCGGTCCTGCATGATCTTCGACGCGCGGAGGGTGTCGCGGCGGTGGACCACCGTCACGGACCGCGCGAACTTGGTGAGGAAGAGCGCCTCCTCCATGGCTGAATCACCGCCGCCGACGACGGCGATGTCCTGGTCACGGAAGAAGAAGCCGTCGCATGTGGCACACCAGCTGACACCGTGACCGGACAGGCGCTTCTCGTCGTCCAGGCCGATCTCGCGGTATTCGGATCCGGTGGAGATGATCACCGAGCGGGCCAGGAACTCCTCGCCGGTGGCGATGGTGAGCTTCTTGACGTCTCCGGAGAGTTCGGCCTTCACGACGTCCTCGTAGAGGATCTCGGTGCCGAATCGGCGGGCCTGCTTCTCGAACTGCTCCATGAGGTCCGGGCCCATGACACCCTCCGGGAACCCGGGGAAGTTCTCCACATCGGTGGTGTTCATCAGTTCACCGCCGGCCTTGACGGAGCTGGCGATCATCACGGGCTTCAGGTTCGCACGCGCCGTGTAGACGGCCGCCGTGTATCCGGACGGTCCTGACCCGACGATGATGACGTCGTGGATCTTCTGCTCGCCTTCGGTGCTGTGGGCGGTGGGCGTGTCCAACTGGACCTCGGTTTGGGTTGTCACGTTCTCGAAAGACCTTTCTGTCTTCTCCATCGCTGATATGGCCGGTCCGGTCACATCTGCGGACACTTCCCTCAACGGAACCACACATACGCTTATTCCGTCGACGACGCCGGCCGATGCTCGACGTCGGTTCCCTGTCGGGAGCGGTTGGTTCGGTGCTCGCCGCGGTCAGCTGACCCGGATCTCGGCGATCCTGAGGCCGAACGGATACTGGGCCTGGATGTTCGACAGGCGCGGCAGCTGGGTGAAGTTCACGATGACGAATTGTCCGGTGGGTGGTCCGTCTGCTCCGGAGGGGATGGGCAGCGATACGGTAGGGGACGTGAATCCGCCCTGGGCGATCTGCTCCGCTCCCTCGAGCGTCGGCTGATCATTGACGAGCACGGAGAAACTCCCGCCCGCTCCGTTGAGCTGCTCGATGGTCACCTGGGAGATGGTCGACTCCTCCTCGAGCTGGACGACCAGTGCCAGATTGGTCGCCAGTCCGCCGAAGCTGTCACTCGCGTACACCTGATTGCCCCAGAAGGTCGCCGGGTTGCCGTCGATGATCGACGGCAGGGTGACATCATTGGCCGCGTCGAGTCCCGGGTTGTCGGGCACCACACGGGTGATGCCGGTGATGACGGGAGTGACGGGAGCTTGGGTGGGTTCGGCGGTGGCAGTCTCTGCCGGGGCCGGCGCTGTGGCGTCCTCCGTAGCGGGAGCGGCGCTGGAGCGCTCCGTCGCGGGGTCGGCGACGGGGTCGCCGTTGAAGATGGATCCGAGCTGCGTCGCCGCGAGGACCACCGCCACGACGAGGACCACGGTCAGCACGACGCCCACGAGGACCCGGGTGAACCTGCGGCCGTTGCTGTCCTCGTCGTCGTACTCGTCCCGACCGGTGTCGTCGTACCCGTCGCTCCCGTCGCTGTCATCACTGGCATCCCTGTCGCCCGAGAGCGGGAAGAGGGAAGCCGCGCGGGCTGATGACGACGGCGACGAGGAGGCCGCGGCCGTTCCGGCTGCCAGGCCTGCCGCTCCCGCTCCGGCACCTGCTCCTCCGACGCCCGATGGGTGGTCTGCGTCCTCGGAGCACCGGTGCGGCTCGTCGACGGAGGATCCTCCCGGGCGGCGGTTCGGCGGCGGCGGAACGCGGTGGGAGGACGGTCGGTGGTCGGGTGCCGGCTCCGCGTCGACGGGCGGAAGGTCCGAGGTGTCGTCCTGCCGGGATTCCTCCGCGCCGTGGCGTCCGAAGCGTTCGCGGAGACCCGAGAGACGTGGTTTTCGCTGGTGCCGGGAGTCGTGATCGTCCTCGTGGTCGTCGTCGTAGGACTCGGGTTCGGTGGATCGCGGGCCACCGAAGATCTCCGAGCCGAGGGTGTCCGTGAAAAACGGCTCCACGAAGGGCTGGTCCTCCCGCGGGGGATCCTGCTGGACGATCAGGTCCAGCATGTCCGCTGCCGGGGTGCGGTTGGTAACGAGGTAGGTGCCGGCGTCCGTGATGCCGAGATCGAGGACCTGGATGGCACTGTTCCTGTCCCCGGTGGCCAGGTCGCGAGCGCTGGCCGCCACCTGCGAGGCGTTGCCGGAGGAGGCGACGAGAATACTGACGGGCCGGTTGAGGACCTGATCGACGCCGTCGAGCACGAGATCCTTCTCAGCAGATGCCAGGACGTAGGCGGTCACCTTGTACCGGCCGCCCAGCACTGAACCGACGTCTACTGCTTCTGGCACGTGTTCCTCCCGCGAGCATGGCTGATTTTTACCCATGCTACCGGTCACCCCGGCGTTTTCCGGGCGGCTGGGTCAGGCGCCGCTCCGGCGGAAACGCGCGAGGAGAGGGCCTGCGAATTCGTCGAGTTCGCGGACCCGGAGCAGTTTCAGCATGCCCAGGTACACCACTCCCATCAGCACACCGCCGATCGCGAGCACCAGCAGGGCGTTCAGCTTCGACTGCCAGAGGAAGCCGTCGGCGTCGTAGCCGCCGAACGCCCAGCACAGCGCCGTACCGGCGACTGCGGCGACGATCCCGGCGACGGCCAGGCGGACATGGACGTCGAAGACGTGCCCGGCACCGTAGCGGCCGATGGACCGCGTGAGGAAGGTATGACTCACGGCGACCGCGATGACGTTGCCCAGCGAGTAGGCGACGGCCAGCATGGGGACGATCAGCCGGGGGTCGAACATGCCGGCGACGAGGGCCAGCACCACCCCGACGACAGAGAGGACGAGCTGGATCTTCAGGGGAGTCTTCACGTCCTCGCCGGCGTAGAAGACCCGGGTGAGGAAGAAATTGGCGCTGAGGAACGGTGCCCCGATCGCAAGGATCGCGATGATGACACCGTTCAGGGCGGCGCTCTCGGCGGACTCGCTGAAGAGGACGCCGAGGGGTCCCGCGAAGGCCAGCAGTGCGGCCGACCCGAACACCGTCGCGACGCCGATGATCCGCAGCCCCTGGGACAGGGTCGCGCGGACCGCGGGGAGGTTGCCGTCCGCGTGTGCGGAGGACAGCTGGTTGAACATGACCGTGGCCAGGGACAGGGCGATGACCGCGTGCGGCAGCTGGTACACCATGGAGCCGAACTCGAGGTTGGTCAGACCGGCGATCTCGACGGGTGGATCCTGCGCGAGCAGGGCAGGGCGGGCATCGGTGGCGATCGTGGCGACGCGCTGGTTGACGAGGTAGAGGCCGTTGCCGATCAGCATCGTGACGATCGTGACGGAAGCGAGCCTGCCGGTGCGGCCGAGCCCCGTTCCGCGCAGGCCGAACTTCGGACGCAGCCCGAGACCGAGCCGCTTGAGGGGGATGAACAGCACGAGGGCCTGGATGACGATACCGAGGGTGGTGCCGCCGGCGAGCAGCAGGGTCTGCGTCGACGTCCAGGTGTCGGGACTGTGCCGCTCTGCCTGCTCGCTCCCCATCAGGAGGATGAAGACCACCAGGAAGGCGATCGACACGATGTTGTTGACCACCGGCGCCCACATGTACGGACCGAAGGATCCGTTCGCGTTGAGGATCTGCCCCGTCACCGCGTACATGCCGTAGAAGAAGATCTGCGGCAGGCACCAGAACGCGAAGGTGGTGGCGAGGGCGAGCTTCTCACCCGTGAAGCTCGTGGTGACCCCGACGATGACGGGGGCCGCGAGGGTCGCGACGACGGCGAGGACCAGGAGCGCCATGGCCGCGAGGGTCAGGAGCCGGCTGACGTAGTCCGCGCCGCGGTCTGGTTGGCGGCTGGCCCTGATGATCTGCGGGACCAGGACGGCGTTGAACACGCCGCCGGCGAGCATGAGGTAGAGGAAGTTCGGGAGGTTGTTGGCCGAGGTGAACAGGTCCGAGACCTGGCCCGAGGCGCCGATGGCCGTCGCGAGCAGTGCCACCCGGACGAGACCGAGGATCCGGGAGACGAGCGTCCCGGCGGCCATGATGGCGCTCGACCGGGCGGTCGAGCCGCTGCGGGGGGCGGACGGATCGTCGCGGACAGGCTCTCCGGCGTCCTGGAGGGGGATCGAGGCGGTATTCGTGTCAGACATCGCTTCCCATCGTCTCACCCCAGGGCACGACGACGGCGCGGCGGGTCGCCAGGGAGCGGCAGTATGGCCGCGGCCGACTCAGAGGTGTTCGGGAAGGACTTCGCGGGCGAGGTCGGCGATGCGGCGCTCGTTGGGGAAGGACAGCCGGCGGCCCAGCTCCTGCAGCGGTACCCAGGCGACGTCGACGGCCTCGTGGTCCGGATCGTTCTCGATCGTCAGGTACCCGCCGGTCGCGATGAGGAGGTAGTGGTGCACGGTCTTGTGCACACGGTGGCCGCTGACGGTGAACCAGTAGTCGATGCTCCCGAGCGCCGAGACGATCCTGCCCTCGATGCCGGTCTCCTCGGCGATCTCGCGGACCGCCGCTTCCTCGTTGTTCTCCACACCTTCCGGGTGGCCCTTCGGCAGGCACCATTCGAGCCGTCCACCGCGGTTGAGCCGGGCGATGATGGCGACGTCGAGGGTCTCCCTGGAGGCGTCGATGACGATCCCGCCGGCCGAGACCTCCTCCACCGTGGGGAGCTGGTGCTGCACGGCAGGCATACCCGTGGTTCCCATTGACACTGTCAACGGGGTGCGCTTCGGAGCACTCGGAACGGGCCGGTCCATACCGACCACTCTAACGATCTTTAAGCGGAGGCGATGACGGCGCAGCCCGGTGCGGAGCCGCCGGCGAGCCCGGGCCGCAGCTGTCGCGGACCCGCCCACGGTGTGGGAAACCGCGCCCCATCTGGCACCCTTAAGGGACTATGGCGCACCTGCTGGACACCTCGACACTCACCGCACCGCTTCCTCCCGTTGTCCTCGAGATCGGCGAGCTCTTCGACGCTGCGGGTCACGAACTCTCCCTCGTGGGCGGGCCCGTGCGGGACCTCTTCCTCGGCCGCGTGTCACCGGACCTCGACTTCACCACGGACGCCGACCCCGACCGCACCATCGCCCTCATCAGGCGTTGGGCGGACGCCTACTGGGAGATCGGCCGCGCCTTCGGCACCATCGGTCTCCGCAAGGACGGCTTCCAGATCGAGATCACCACCTATCGCGCCGAGGCCTATGATCCGGCGTCGCGCAATCCCACCGTCGCCTTCGGCACGAGCCTGGACGAGGACCTCGTGCGGCGTGACTTCACGATCAACGCGATGGCCCTCCGCCTGCCGTCCCTGGAGCTCGTGGACCTCTTCGGCGGCGTCCGTGATCTCCATGCCGGGATCCTCCGGACACCCGGCGCGCCCTCGTCGTCGTTCTCCGACGACCCGCTGCGCATGATGCGCGCCGCGCGTTTCGTGTCTCAGCTGGGCGTCACCGTTGCACCCGACGTGGCCGAGGCGATGACCGCCATGGCGGAGCGCATCTCCATCATCTCGGCGGAGCGGGTCCGCGACGAGCTGGTGAAGCTGATCCGGGGGGCGGCACCGGACGAGGGGATCGACGTCATGGTGGGCACCGGCCTGGCGGACCATGTCCTCCCGGAGGTCTCGGCCCTGCGCCTCGAGACGGACGAGCACCACCGCCACAAGGACGTGTACCAGCACTCCCTCACGGTGCTGCGGCAGGCCTGCGAGCTGGAGACGGACGACGACGGACCGGTTCCCGCACCCGACGTCGTCCTGCGCCTCGCCGCGCTCCTGCACGACATCGGCAAGCCCGCCACCCGCAAGTTCGAGCCGGGCGGTGCGGTCAGCTTCCGTCATCACGACGCCGTGGGAGCGAAGCTGACGGGCAAGAGGCTCCGCGCGCTGCGGTTCGACAACGACACCATCAAGGCCGTGTCCCGGCTGGTCGAGCTGCACATGCGGTTCTACGGCTACGGAGAGGCCGGCTGGAGCGATTCCGCGGTGCGGCGCTACGTGAGCGACGCCGGCCCCCTGCTGGAGCGCCTCCACCGCCTGACGCGCTCCGACGTCACGACACGGAACCGGCGGAAGGCCGAGCGCCTGGCCTTCGCCTACGACGACCTCGAGACCCGGATCGCCGCGCTGGCCGAGCAGGAGGAGCTGGACGCCATCCGCCCCGACCTCGACGGCGGGCAGATCATGGATCTGCTCGGTATCCGGCCCGGACCCGTGGTGGGCCGCGCCTACCGGTTCCTGCTCGAGGAACGCATGGAGCACGGCCCCCACGACCCGGCCGCCGCCGAGACCAAGCTCCGCCGGTGGTGGAGCGAACAGCCCGAATCCCAGGAGAGCACACCATGAAGCCCATGACAGGCGCAGCAGCACCGGATCTCACCCCAGCTGGGACGCCCCTGCCGAAGCTGTGGCTCCTCCGGCACGGCGAGACGGAATGGTCCCGGGACGGCCGCTACACCGGCCTGACGGATCTCCCGCTCACCGAGCACGGTGAGGAGCAGGCCCTGGCCGCGCGTGGACATCTCGAGGGAGTCGACTTCGACCTCGTGGTCACGTCACCGCTCCAGCGCGCCACCCGCACGGCGGAGCTCGCCGGCTTCCCCGATGCCGAGATCCTTCCGTTCGCCCATGAGTGGGACTACGGCGACAACGAGGGCCGTAACAGCGCGACGGTCCGCGAGGAGAATCCGGGCTACCTGATCTGGGACGACGGCGTGCCGAACGGCGAGACGCTCGACCAGGTGTCCGAGCGCGCTGACCGCGTGATCGCCAGGATCCAGGCCGGTTGCGGTACTCCCGCCGACCGTGAGCCCGGAGCGAAGCCGATCGAGAACGCCCTGCTCGTGGCCCATGGGCACTTCCTGCGGATCGTCGCTGCACGGTGGCTGCAATTCGGAGCGATCGAGGGACGCCGCCTCGTCCTCGGCACCGCCGCCGTCTGCGCGCTCGGCTGGGACAAGCGCACGCCGGCGATCGTGCACTGGAACCTCTGACCCGCTGAACCTCCGCCTCCACCACCGCCACGGATCGGGAGGCGCTCGCCTCTGCCACCGCCGTCAGATCGACGGGTCGCCGACGCCGCCGCCACGGATCGGGAGCCGTCGCCGTCGTGCACCGACGGGTGCTCAGCCCGCCGGGGTGCGCCGCACGAACCGGCGCAGCACCGCCTCCACCGGGCCGGTACCGAACCGCGCCAGGATGAGGTGGCTCGCGCCCAGCTGGAGTGCGTAGAGCCCGACGACGACCGCCGGCACCGCCGGAACGGGGATCCGGTCCGCCAGGCCGAAACCGTAGCCCGTGAAGACGAGGCACAGCATCACCGACTGCCCGAGGTAGTTGCTCAGCGACATGCGGCCCGCATCGGCCATCGCCCTGCCGAGCGCACGCCCCGGCCGGCTGCGGAGCAGGAGGAGGAAGGCAGCCGCGTATCCGATCGTCACCAGCGGCGAGGCCGCGACCGACAGGCCCGTGGCGAGCAGCGACAGCCCCTCGCCGCCCTGCCGGCCCAGATGGGCCTGCAGGGCAGAGACGGCCAGGCCCGGCGGCAGAGCCACCACGGCCACGCGCACGAGGACGCGGCGCGACGGTGGGTGCGGACGCAGGACGCCCCGCTCCGCGAGGGCGGCTCCCGCATGGAATGCGGCGAGGGCGAGGGGCCCCTGGAACAGGACGACGGACGGCAGGAGTGCACCGTACATGCCGGCGTTGGCGACGAAGGCCTCGCCGGGCGTGTCCGACGCGGTCCCCGGTCCGATGACGGCCGCCCCGCTTCCCGCAGGTCCGGCGGCCAGGACGAGGAGTGCCGATCCGATGATGAGCAGCGAGACCCCCGCGGTGATGGCGGCGGCAGTTCCCCACCTCGCTCTCGTCGTCATGGTGCGGGTGGCGAGCAGGAGCGTCCCCGCAAGCGCGTAGGTCACCAGGATGTCCCCGTAGAACAGGGTCAGACCGTGCAGGAACCCGAGGACGCCCAGGGCGGCGAGTCTCCGGCCGACCACCCGGACGGTGTGTGGCGCTGTCGAGTCCCGCTGCACCACGAAGCCGTAGCCGAAGAGCAGCGAGAACAGCAGGTAGAACTTGCCCTCGACGAACGTCGCGACGAGGAACCGCACCGCCTGGTCCGGGACCGGGACCTCCGCCGGACCGCCCCGCGGGCCGGACGGGTCCGCGAAGAACCAGACGTTCACCATCAGGATCCCGAGGAGTGCCAGCCCGCGGAGCGCGTCGATCTCCGGGACGCGGACCGACGTCGTCATACGGTCTGACACACAATTCCGCCCTTTCCAGAATTCCTACAACTAATTCCGCTGACGGGCTATGCCGGAGCGTGATTCATACGGTAGCTTTGCAGATGTGCCATTGGGGCTTCCCAACTCGATAGTCGAGTGTCGCCCCGACCGCCCGGACCCACGTGCAATCGAAGAAATGGAGGTGGAGATTGTGAATACCATGCTCGGCAGGACCTACACGCCGCGAACCGATCCCGCCTTCGTTGTCCGTTCGCACTAGGAAGCCCGCGTACCGGCAGTAGCCGGCCGACTCCCGCCTCGACCCGCACCCGTGCGCGGCTTCCTCGTATCTTCTTCCTGAATTCCCTTTGTCGCGGCTTTTTCTGCCCGAATTCATTCCTCGAAAGTCTGTCATGCCCAATTCACGGCCCGTCCCTGCCCAATTCGACGAACAATCAGCTTCCGGACCGCTCGAGTCGGCGGCCGCGGAGGCACGCGCCCTCGCACCTCCACCACGGCAGCCTGCTCCCGCCCGGGGTGACTTCATCATGAGTGGATCACTCACGCCGCTCGTCGATGTTGCCCGGGATCCGCTCCCGGAGGACCTGCCCGGCGGACCAGCCCAGCCCATGCCCGGGTTCCACCGTCGCCAGGAGGTGCAGCGCCTGCTCGCGAGGTGGCGGAACGGTCTCACGCTCTGGGGGCGCATCCTGGGCAGCCAGTCCCGCGGTCCCTGGGACGATTCGCTGCGCTTCGAACAGCCGAGCCACATGCTCTACATCAAATGACGTCCGTCCGCGGGGATGGCCGGGTTCAGCGGTCACCGCAGCGATCCTGTCCGGTCCACCCCGTCACGGGGCGGGCGTCGGACGCCCTCACCACGAGCGAGGCCCGCGCTTTCCGGCGCGGGCTTCCGCAGTGGTCTGGCGCAACGGTCGCGCTGCCGTCCGGCCCCGGAATTCGGCGCGCGAACAGGGCGTTATAGGGTCTGAGGGTCACTCGACCGGCTCCTCCCTCACCGCCGGTCGGAAGGGAGGAAGCGTGTCCGCCGTCCGGCGCGTAGCCATGCTCTCCCTGCACACCTCCCCGCTCGAGCAACCCGGCAGGGGCGATGCCGGCGGGATGAACGTCTACGTCAGGAGTACGGCGCGGGAACTCGCGCGGGTGGGGATCGACGTGGAGATCTTCACGCGGGAAGCCGGCGAGGGACGGCCCAGCCGTGAGGTGCTCGGCGACGGCGTCGTGGTCCACCACCTCGAGGCAGGGCCCCGTCGCCGCATCCCGAAGGAGGCGCTGCCCGGCCTGACCGACACGTTCGCCGGCGCCATCACGGACGTCGCCGACCTCCTGGCCGACGGTCACTTCGACGTCCTCCATTCGCACTACTGGGTGTCCGGGGTGGTCGGCCTGACCCTGAGCCGTGAGATGCGCCTTCCGCTGGTGCACTCCATGCACACCATGGCCAAGGTGAAGGATCTCCGCATGAAGGCGCTCGGAGCGCCCGAGCCCGCGGCCAGGACCGCGGGTGAACAGGACATCGTGGACGGCGCCGCCCGCCTGATCGCCAACACCAGCACGGAGGCGGCAGAGCTCGTCTCGCTCTACGGGGCCTCACCGGACAGGATCGACGTCGTCGCTCCCGGCGTCGACCTCTCGACGTTCCATCCCGGGGACCGCACCGCCGCCCGTGCGGCACTGGCCTTTCCTCCGGAGCAGTTCCACGTGGTGTTCGCGGGCCGGATCCAGAAGCTCAAGGGCCCCCAGGTGCTCGTGGCCGCCGCCGCCGAACTCCGCCGCCGCCGTCCGGACATCCGACTGGTGGTGAGCATCCTCGGGTCCGGCAGTGGATCGGAGGCGCTCGCCCTCCAGCCGCTCATCGACGACGCCGGCCTGACCGAGGACATCCGCCTCTACCCTCCGGTCACCGCCGCACACCTCGCGCAGTGGTTCCGCGCGGCGGACGCCGTCGTCATGCCGTCCTTCAGCGAGTCCTTCGGTCTCGTGGCGCTCGAGGCCCAGGCCTGCGGTACGCCCGTCATCGCGGCGAACGTCGGCGGGCTCCCGCAGGCGATCAGCGACGGCCGGAGCGGCCTCCTCGTGGACGGACACTCGGCTCATGGGTGGGCGGATGCCCTGGAACGCCTGCACGACGACGACGGCCTGCGGGAGCGGCTCGGCCGCGGTGCTGCCACCCACGCGCTGGCTTTCGGGTGGCAGCGCACCGCCCTGCTGACCGCACAGAGCTATCGCACCGCCGTCGATCGGTTCCCTGCCGCCACCACACGCTGAACCCGGCAGTCCCACCCTGTACCGGCAGCCCATCCGTCCGGGCCCGCCGACCTAGGATGGGAAGCGTGAATCCCGCCGAGCTCGCCGCCTACCTCGACTCCGTCCGCATCACCGGTGACGTGGCCACACCCCGGCAGGACAACCTGCGGCACATGCGCCTGTTCCTCGAGGGCAACGAGAACCTCGAGTTCGGCGTCGCCCTCACCCGGGAGTGGAACTACGACGAGGTCTTCGACCTCATGCACCAGCGCGTGGGCACGAGCGCGGACCGCAACCTCGTCGAGGGACAGGACACCATCGACGGCTTGCTGTGCGTGGCGGCGCTCGACCGCTTCGCCGATCGGCTGGGTGCAGCCGCCCACCGGAAGGAACGTATCCTCTTCGCCACCGGTCACCCGGCCGGCCTGCTGCCCGTCCACGCGGCCTTCGCGCACGCCGCCGCGGCCGTCGGCGCCACCGTGGTGCGGGTACCCGAGGGCAGGCGCTTCCGGGCCGGTGACATCCGGCAGATCTTCGGCGTGCTCGTCTGGCACCAGCACGGCGGCCTCATGCACACCCACCTGCCGGAGCCGATGCGGCTCAGCCTCGAGACGCTGGCCCTGGATCCCGCAGGCCTGCCCGACCTCGTGGTTGCCGACCACGGCTGGGCCGGACAGGCGGCGAGTGCGGGGCTGCCGACGATCGGCTTCGCCGACTGCAACGACCCCGGGCTCTTCGTCTCGGAGGCGCAGGGCCAGCTCGAGGTGGCCGTGCCGCTCGACGACAACGTCTGCCCCGGCCTCTACGATCCACTGATCACCTACGTCCTGGAACGCGCAGGGCTCCCGGCGGCCTGACGCAGGAGCCGCTGATAGGTTGGCTGCATGAGCGATCTTGAGATTGCCCGCGCCGCTGCGGTCAAGCCCATCGAGGACATAGCCGATGCCGCGGGGATCCCCCGGGAGGCACTCGAGTTCCACGGACGGTTCAAGGCCAAGATCGACCCGCGCCTCCTGCCCGGCGACGGCCGGGCGCCGGGCAGGGTGGTACTCGTCAGCGCGATGAGCCCGACGCCGGCCGGCGAGGGGAAGTCCACCTGCACGGTGGGGCTGGCCGATTCCCTCGCACGGGCAGGGCAGCGCGTCATGATCGCGCTGCGTGAGCCGTCCCTGGGTCCGGTGCTCGGCATGAAGGGCGGTGCGACCGGCGGGGGCTACTCGCAGGTGCTGCCGATGGACGAGATCAACCTCCACTTCACCGGTGACTTCCATGCCATCACCTCGGCGAACAACGCGCTCGCGGCGCTGATCGACAACCACATCCACCAGGGCAACGAACTCGGCATCGACCCTCGCCGGATCACCTTCAAGCGCGTCCTCGACGTCAATGACCGCGCGCTCCGCGAGGTCGTCGTCGGCCTCGGCGGCCCGGCGCAGGGCACCCCGCGGCAGGACGGATTCGACATCACCGTGGCGTCGGAGATCATGGCGGTCTTCTGCCTCGCACGGGACCTCGACGACCTGAAGGCACGCCTGGCCGCGATCACGTTCGGGTACACGTTCGATCGCGCGCCGCTCACCGTCGGGGACCTGGGGGTCGAAGGAGCACTGGCGCTGCTGCTCAGGGACGCGATCAAGCCGAACCTCGTGCAGACCATCGCGGGGACGCCGGCCCTCGTCCACGGCGGACCCTTCGCCAACATCGCCCACGGCTGCAACTCGGTGATCGCCACCCGGACGGCTCGCAGCCTCGCGGACATCGTCGTCACGGAAGCCGGGTTCGGTGCCGATCTCGGTGCCGAGAAGTTCATGGACATCAAGGCGCGCGTCGCCGACGTGGCGCCGGACGCCGTCGTCGTCGTCGCGACCATCCGGGCGCTCAAGATGCACGGCGGGGTCCCGGCATCGGACCTCGCCACTCCCGACGTCGACGCCCTGTGCGAGGGCACCGCCAACCTGCTCCGCCATGTGCGCAACGTCGAGAAGTTCGGTGTGGCTCCGGTGGTGGCCATCAACAGGTTCGGGACCGACACGGACGAGGAACTCGACTGGCTCATGGAGTGGTGCGCGGGCGAGGGGATCGACGCGGCGGTGGCCGACGTCTGGGGTCAGGGCGGTGGTGGTCCGGGAGGCGACGACCTCGCGGCGACGGTGCTCGCGGCGCTCGAACGCCCCGTGACGTTCTCCCATCTGTACGACCTCGACCTTCCGGTCGAGGACAAGATCAGGACGATCGTCCAGGAGATCTACGGGGCAGACGGCGTGGATTTCTCCGTTCCCGCCCTGCGGCGCCTGAAGGAGATCGAGGCGAACGGCTGGTCGGGGCTTCCCGTCTGCATGGCCAAGACGCAGTACTCGTTCTCCGACGACGCCACCCTGCTCGGGGCGCCGAAGGGATTCACCGTGCACGTCCGGGACCTCATCCCGAAGACGGGTGCAGGATTCATCGTGGCGCTCACGGGTTCCGTGATGACGATGCCCGGGCTGCCCAGGGAGCCCGCGGCGCTCCGGATGGACGTCGACGCCGACGGGAACGCGGTCGGGTTGTTCTGAGGACCGCCGGCCAACCGGTGCCGGCCACGCTCCTGAACCGCGGAGCGGCGCGGACTCCCGCCATCACGCGGATGCACCACGGACGGGGCCGGCACACCGGAGGCCGGGACGACGTCGCCGTCCCGGCCTCCGGTGTGCTGCTGGTCCTGGCGGTTTCCGGCCGGGCCTAGCGGTCGATGTCGCCGCGGATGAAGGCCTCGACCTTCTCGTGGGCGATGTCGTCGGCGTACTGCTCCGGCGGCGACTTCATGAAGTAGCTCGAGGCGGAGAGGATGGGGCCGCCGATACCGCGGTCCAGGGCGATCTTCGCCGCGCGGATCGCGTCGATGATCACGCCGGCCGAGTTCGGGGAATCCCAGACCTCGAGCTTGTACTCGAGCGATACCGGGGCGTCGCCGAAGTTGCGTCCCTCGAGGCGCACGAAGGCCCACTTGCGGTCGTCGAGCCAGGCCACGTAGTCCGACGGACCGATGTGCACGTCGTTGGCGCGCAGTTCGGCCTTGACGTTGGAGGTCACGGCCTGGGTCTTGGAGATCTTCTTCGACTCGAGGCGGTCCCGCTCCAGCATGTTCTTGAAGTCCATGTTGCCGCCGACGTTCAGCTGGTAGGTGCGGTCCAGCGTCACGCCGCGGTCCTCGAAGAGCTTCGCCATCACGCGGTGGGTGATGGTGGCGCCGATCTGGCTCTTGATGTCGTCGCCCACGATCGGGACGCCCGCCGCAGTGAACTTGTCCGCCCACTCCTTGGTGCCGGCGATGAAGACGGGGAGGGCGTTGACGAAGGCGACGCCGGCGTCGATCGCGCACTGGGCGTAGTACTTCGCCGCGTGCTCGGAGCCGACCGGCAGGTAGCAGACCAGGACGTCGGCCTTCGAGGCCTTCAGCTGGGCGACGATGTCCACGGGCTCCTCGTCGGACTCGACGATCGTCTCGCGGTAGTACTTGCCGAGGCCGTCCAGGGTGTGACCGCGCTGGACGATCACGCCGGTGGGCGGCACGTCCGCGATCTTGATGGTGTTGTTCTCGCTCGCTCCGATGGCCTCGGCGAGGTCGTGGCCCACCTTCTTGCCGTCGACGTCGAACGCCGCCACGAACTGCACGTCCCCCACGTGGTACTTGCCGAACTCGACATGCATGAGGCCGGGGATGGCCCCCGACGCATCCGCGTCCCGGTAGTAGTGCACTCCCTGCACCAGCGACGCGGCACAGTTGCCGACTCCAATGATTGCCACGCGAATGGGGTTCTGTCCCACAGTTCTCCTCGAAAGCCCGTTGAATATGCCCCGGCCGTCATCACCCTGGGCGCGGTCGGCAGGAAATGCCAGTCTACGTTCAGTTCATAACGCCGATGTATGCCGTGCCATTCCTCGCCATCCGGCGGTCGTGCTGTAGCGCCTCCTGGCGGACCGTGGATCCTGCCCGTCGAGGGGCGCCACCGGTCGTCGCCACGGGACGGCTAGGCTCGACGCATGAGCTCCGGGACAGGCAGGCGAGGGCCATATCGCATCAGTGTCCCGAGCAGGTCCGACCACCTCCTGATACCGCTGACCGAAGGAGCCGGCGGTCCGCTCGGGCGCCACGCCGACCCGGGACGCGTGGCTCCGCGGTGGTTCACCGTCCCCCGCGTGCTGATCCTCCTGACAGTCTGCTCCGCCGTCCTGGCGGTCGTCGTGAAGAATCCCTGCCGGGTGGCCGGCTGGTCCTCCCCCGAGTACTTCTACCGCGCCTGCTATTCGGACTGGACGGAGCTGTACCGGAGCCGGGGACTCGGCGAGGGCGTGCTGCCGTTCGTCACACCCGGAGCGCTCTTCGAATACCCCGTGCTCCTCGGCCTGCTGGCCTCGGGGACCGCCGTCCTGGTCGACGCCCTCGCGACCGGCACCGACCTCACTGCGAAGACCCTGCTGTACTTCGACGTGAACATGGTCCTGCTGGCAGCCGTGTGGATCCTGACCGTCCTGGCGACCCTCCGCCTGGCGTCCCGCCGACCCTGGGATGCGGCCATCGTCGCCGTCGCCCCCGTCATCATCCTTTCCGGCAGCATCAACTGGGACCTGTGGGCCGTGGTGCTCGCGACGGCGGGGATGCTCGCCTTCGCCCGTGAGCGCCCGCTCCTCGCGGGCACTCTCTGGGGGCTGGGCGCAGCGGTCAAGCTCTACCCCGTCCTGATCCTCGGGGCGGTCCTCGTCCTCTCCATCCGCTCCGGGCGGTACCGGCCGTTCCTCCTGGCGGCCGCGGCCACGACGCTCGCGTGGCTCGTGGTCAATGTCCCGTTCCTCCTGCGGGACCGCGCGGCGTGGGCCTACTTCCTCACCTTCTCGGAGGACCGCGACGCAGGATTCTCCTCGGGGTGGTACGTGTACAACGCACTGGCCCGGGAGTCGGGAGCGCCCACCCTCACACCCGCCGCCATCAACATCGCGGCCGTGGTCCTCTTCGCCCTGGCCTGCCTGGGCGTCGCCGTCCTCACGCTGCGCGCAGCCCGCCGCCCGCGCCTCGCACAGCTGGCCCTCCTCATCGTCGGGGCATTCGTCCTGTGCAACAAGGTCTACTCGCCCCAGTACGCTCTGTGGCTCGTACCCCTCCTGGCGCTGGCCGTCCCCCGGTGGCGGGTGGTGCTCGTGTGGCAGCTCGTCGAGGTGCTGCACTGGTGGGCCGTGTGGCTGTACCTCGGCGGCATGACCAGTGGAGGCGCGGCGGAACACAATCTGGGGCTGGGTGCGTACGCCTGTGCGGTGATCGCCCATATTCTTGCTACGGCATACGTTCTCCTGGTCGTCGTCCGGGAGGTGGCCAGGCCCTCCGAGGACGTGGTCCGGCGGATCGGCATCGATGATCCGCAGGGCGGGCCGTTCGATCACGCCGAGGACCGCTTCACACTGCACCACGGGTGGCGCCGGCGGACGACGGGGCCGGGATGATCCGGTCGAGGGCCCGGACGCCGTGCCGTCCGCTCTGCTCCGATAGGCTGGCCGGACCGCGCGGACACCTCCCGGCATCGGCGCGACGGGGTGTCGACCGGCCGGCCGGCCGGCGGACACCCCTGACGAGACGACTCCCATCGGAAGACCATCAGTGACTGCACCATCCCTGACCGCTCGCCCCCTCGACCGGGCTGCGTTCGACGCGATCGCCGCCGCTCATCCGGACGTGCCGATCCCGCTCGAGCAGACTCCGGACTGGGTGGAATTCGAGCGCGCGCTCGGACGCGCGGCACTCGGTATCTGGGCCTACGAGGACCCAGCGGGCGCTCTCGTGGCGCTCGCGGGCTATGTGCACGTGGTGCGGCGCTCCCGGGAGTCCGTCGTCTCCGTCAACGGCCCTGTCTGGTTCGCTGACAGGACCCCTGCCGCCGAGAAGCTCCTGATGGAGACGGTGCGGGAGCAGTTCCGCGATCATCCGGGGATCGATCCGCTGTACGTCCGGATGCAGGTGGCGACCCTGCAGTCCCCGGCGACCGGTCCGATCGAACACGGCTGGTACGAACGGGAGATCGTCGTCGACCTGACGCCGTCCGAAGCCGACCTCCTCCGCAGCTTCCGCCCCAACGCGCGGAACAGTATCCGCCGGGCGCAGCGGAACGGCGTGTCCGTCCGTCATATTCCTCGTGAGGAATGGAAGACCGTCTTCGCACGGGAACTGTTCCCGATCATGCAGGAGACCGCGGAACGCGACGGATTCCAGTCCTTCGACTCGTCCTACTACGAGACACTGCTCTCCGTCCTCGGCGACCACCTGCGGCTGATGGTGGCCTACCGGGACGATGCCGCCCTCAGTTGGCTGATCACCACCGAGTACCGCGGCTACGCCGTCTACTACTTCGCCGGCAGCACCCACGCGGCCCGCACCACCTTCGCGCCCTACCTGCTCCTGTGGGAAGCCTTCCGGACGCTTAAGGCGGGGGGCAACACCGCCTGCGGCCTCACCGGGATCGAGAGCGAGAACTTCCCGTCGCTGGCGAACGTCACCACCTTCAAGCGCAACTTCTCCAAGAACGTCGTCGTCGTGCCCACCACCTACGACATCCCGCTGCGGCCAGGACGCTACGCTGCCGTCTCCGTGCTGCTGCGCGGCCGACGGGCGGCACCGGCTGTCGCCCGTCGGGTGGCGGCGCGGGTGTCCGGACGGGTGCGGACCCGGCGCAGCGGAGCGACCACCGAGAGCACATGAGCCCGGCGGACCGGCCGGGCGGCGCCAGGAGAGGAAGTCCCCATGGTTGATGTCGAGATCGTCGGCGCAGGTCCCAACGGGCTGGCAGCCGCCGTCGTCATGGCCCGCGCCGGACTGTCAGTCCGGGTGCACGAGGCCGCCGCGACCATCGGCGGCGGCTCCCGATCGCTCGACCTGATGGAACGGGACCACCTCCACGACGTCTGCTCCGCCGTGCACCCGATGGCGCTCGCGTCGCCGTTCTTCCGGGCCTTCGAACTCAGCCGCCGCATCGGCTTCGCCATCCCCGACGTGTCCTTCGCCCATCCGCTCGACGGCGGCCGGGCCGGGGTGGCGCACCGCAGCATGGAGCGCACGGTTGCCGGGCTGGGTGTCGACGGCGAAGCCTACCGGCGCCTCGTGCAGCCGCTCAGCGATCGCGAGCAGGCGATCCTCGCCTTCACCCTCAACCATGTGGTGCGGATCCCGAAGAAGCCGGGGGCAGCCCTTCGGTTCGCCCTCTCGGTCCTCGACCAGGGCCTGCCCACCTGGAACCGCCGTTTCCGGACGGACGAGGCGAAGGCGCTGGTGACCGGGGTGATGGCCCATCCCGTCGGCACGCTCCCGTCCCTGACCGGGGCCGGAGCGGGTCTGGTGCTGAACCTCCTGGCGCACACGGTCGGCTGGCCGATCCCCGTCGGTGGGTCCCAGGCCATCGCTGACGCCCTGGCCCTCGACGTGACGCGCCACGGCGGGGAGCTGGTCACGGGAAGCAGGATCGGCACCCTCGCCGAGGTGTCCGGGGCCCGGGCGGTCCTGCTCGACGTCGCCCCCACGACGTTCCAGGCGATGGCCCGCGGCCGCCTGACCGGTCCCTACCGGAGGGCCCTCGAGGCGTTCACCTACGGGAACGCAGCCTGCAAGGTGGACTTCATCCTGTCCGGACCCGTGCCGTGGACGCATCCGGACCTGCGACGGGCCGGGACCGCCCATCTCGGTGGCACGCGCGAGGAGATCGTCGCGGGGGAGAAGCAGGTCAACCAGGGCGTGCACCCGGACAGTCCCTACGTGCTCCTCTCCCAGCCGTCGTCCTTCGACCCGACCCGCGCGCCCGGGGGCCGGCACACCCTGTGGACGTACTGCCATGTCCCGCACGGCTCCACCCGTGACATGGCCGAGGCCGTCACCGCGCAGATCGAACGTTTCGCGCCCGGATTCCGGGACGTCATCGTCCGCACCCACACGACGACGGCGAGCGATCTCGAGGCCTACAACGCGAACTACGTGGGAGGCGACTTCAGCAGCGGAGCGGTGAACCTGCGGCAGATCGTGGCCCGTCCGGTGCCCTCCATCCGACCCTGGGCCACGCCGCTGAAGGGTGTCTACCTGTGCTCCCAATCCACGCCGCCCGGTCCCGGCGTCCACGGGATGGCCGGTTTCAACGCCGCGAAACTCGCGCTCCGGCGCGAATTCGGCCTTCCGGTGCCGGACCTCGGTCTCTGACCCGCTCCACCCCTGACGTGACGACCGGTCGGTTCGTGTCACGGCCCGGCGGCCTTCGCCGATGCCGAGGCGCGCCGCTCGCGACCCGCAGTTCGTCGGGTACCGTGCGGCCGGGCCGAGGGGTGAGGTGGGCCCGCCCCGGCCCCTTTGTTAGGTTATGCTTGCCTTGCCCTGCTGACGGGCCCTTCCCGGCAAGAAAGCCAGCCCATGTTCGCGAATTACCTGATCGGCCTGCGCGAGGGCCTCGAGGCCGCCCTCGTGGTGGTGATCCTCGTCGCCTACCTCGTCAAGATCGGGCGCAGGGACTTGCTGCCCGGCATCTGGCTCGGGGTCTCGCTCGCCGCGGCGCTGTCCCTCGGATTCGGTGCGCTCCTGACCTACGGCACGTACGGCCTGACCTTCGAGGCGCAGGAGGCCATCGGGGGTTCCCTCTCGATCGTCGCCGTCGGCCTCGTCACGTGGATGGTCTTCTGGATGGCGAGGACGGCCAGGAACCTGCGCGGTGAACTGCACGGCCAGGTGGACCGCCACCTCGCAGGTGGCGGCAGGGGCCTCGTCGTCGTCGCGTTCCTCGCCGTCGGGCGGGAGGGGCTCGAGACCGCGCTCTTCATCTGGTCGGCCGTCCAGGCGACCGGCCAGACCACCCAGCCCATCCTCGGCGCCGCGCTGGGACTGGCCTCCGCCGTCGTCCTGGGGTGGATGTTCTACCGCGGCATGCTCCGCATCAACCTGTCGAAGTTCTTCACCTGGACGGGCGGCATGCTCATCGTCGTGGCCGCCGGAGTCCTGTCCTACGGCATCCACGACCTCCAGGAAGCCGGCATGCTGCCCGGCCTGTACTCCCTCATGTTCGACGTCAGCGCCGCGGTCCCGCCGTCGAGCTGGTACGGGACGCTGCTCAAGGGCACCGTCAACTTCTCACCCGCGACCACCTGGCTCGAGGGGATCGCCTGGCTGCTCTACGTCATCCCCACCATGACCCTCTTCATCCGGCAGAGCATGCGCAGGTCCGCCGCGCCCGCCGCCGTCCGGCACCCACTTCCCCAAGGAGTCCAGTGACCACCGCCCGCCTCTCCCTGCCGGCTGCCCTCGCAGCGGGCTGCGGCATCCTCCTCGCGACCGCCTGCACGCCCAACGCGTCCGCCGAGTCACCCGACGGTGCATCCGACGGCCTGACGGTCACGAGTACCACTGACGAGTGCGCCGTCTCGGCGTCGACGGCGGAGAGCGGTCCGCTCACCTTCGCCATCACCAACGCCGGGGACCAGGTGACGGAGTTCTACCTGCTCGCCGAGGACGGCCTGCGCATCGTGTCGGAGGTCGAGAACATCGGACCGGGCATCAGCCGCGACCTCGTGGTCAACGCACAGCCGGGCTCCTACTACACGGTCTGCAAGCCGGGAATGGTGGGCGACGGCGTGGGCCGGGCCGGATTCACGGTCACGGACTCGGGCACGGCGGTCGAGCCCTCCGGTGACGAGCAGGCGCAGATCGACGCCGCGGTCACCAACTACAGGGCGTACGTGAAGGACCAGGTGGACCAGCTCCTCACCGGTACCGATGACTTCGCCGCCGCGTACACGGCGGGTGACGACGACGAGGCGCGGCGCCTCTACCCGACCACCCGCATGCACTTCGAGCGGGTGGAGCCGGTCGCCGAGAGCTTCGGCGACCTCGATCCCCGGCTGGACAACCGCGAGGCGGATCTCGCCGAGGGCGAGGAGTGGACCGGATGGCACCGCATCGAGAAGGACCTCTGGCCGCCCGCCGATGCCGGGTACACGCCGCTCACGCAGACCGAGCGCGAGGCCGTCGCTGCCCAGCTCGTCGCGGACACGACGACGCTGCACGCCGGTATCCAGGACATCGATCTCTCGCTGGACCAGCTGGCCAACGGGGCGATCGCCCTCATGGACGAGGTGGCCAACGGGAAGGTCACCGGTGAGGAGGAGATCTGGTCGGGCACCGACCTGTGGGACTTCCAGGGCAATGTCGAGGGTGCGCGCGTGCTCGTCGACGGACTGCGCGACCTCCTGGAGGCCAAGGACCCGGATCTCGTGACCACCCTCGATGCCGACTTCGACGCCCTGGCCGCGGAGCTGGCTGAGCACCGCACGAGCGCGCCCGACGCCGCACAGCGCGACATCGCCTACGCCTCCTACGGAGAGCTCTCCCCGGACGACGTGAAGGCGCTGTCCGATCGCGTCAACGCGCTCAGCGAACCGCTCTCGCGCATCACCGCGACCCTGCTGGGATAGCGGCCATGGCACGCACCTTCCGCATCTCCCGCCGTCGGGCGCTGTCGCTCGCCGGCGTGACCGCGGCCGCCGGCGTGGGCGCGGGCGTGGCCGCCGGACGGGCGACCCCCGAGGCGACGGCGAGCCCCCCCGACCCCGATGTCCTGTCCTACCCCTTCCACGGGGAGCACCAGGCCGGGATCACCACGCCTGCGCAGGACCGGCTCCATTTCGCGGCGTTCGACGTCGACGACATCTCCCGCGAGGAGCTGATCGGACTGCTCGAGGACTGGACCTCGGCCGCTGCGCGGATGAGCCAGGGCGGGAGCGCGGGTGACTTCGCGCCGGACGCCGGTCCGTACGAGGCGCCGCCGGAGGACACGGGCGAGGCGATGGACCTCGGCCCCACCGGTCTGACCATCACGTTCGGCTTCGGCCCCACGCTGTTCACGACGGCGGACGGCACCGACCGCTTCGGGATCGCCGACCGCCGTCCACGGGTGCTCACCGAGCTGCCGACCTTCGCCGGGGACATGCTGCAGGAGCGCATCAGCGGCGGCGATCTCTGCATCCAGGCCTGCGCGGACGATCCGCAGGTGGCCGTGCACGCCGTCCGCAACCTCTCCCGCATCGCCTTCGGCCGCGCCTCCCTGCGGTACTCCCAGCTCGGCTTCGGCCGCACGTCCAGCACGAGCACTGCACAGGTGACCCCCCGCAATCTCTTCGGATTCAAGGACGGCACCGCCAATGTGAAGGCGGAGGACCCGGCAGCCGTCGACGAGCACGTCTGGGTGGCGGAGGGGGACGACCAGGCCTGGATGGCCGGTGGCTCCTACCTCGTCTCCCGCAAGGTCCGCATGAACGTGGAGCCGTGGGACCGGACGCGCCTGTCCGAGCAGGAGCGCTCCATCGGGCGGACCAAGGGGTCGGGTGCACCCCTGTCCGGCGGTGACGAGTTCACGGCGCCGGACTTCACCATGCCGGGAAGCGGCGGCCAGCCGATCATCGCCGAGCACTCGCACGTGCGCCTCGCCCACCCGGACAGCAATGGCGGCGCCCGCATGCTCCGGCGGGGCTACAACTACGTGGACGGGAACGACGACCTCGGTCGCCTCGACGCCGGCCTGTTCTTCATCTGCTTCCAGCGCGATCCCGAGCGGTCGTTCATCCCGGTGCAGACGAGCCTCGCGGGATCGGACATCCTCAACGAGTACATCCGCCACATCGGCTCGGGGATCTTCGCGGTTCCGGGTGGAGCCGCCGAGGGCAGCTATGTGGGGGCGCGGCTCTTCGAGGCCTGAGCGCCCCGTCGGGTATCCCGACGGCCGGCACCGTCGGCCGACATCGTCGTCGTGCAGCCGGTTGGGCGCGTCACCGGGCGGAGCCGATGATCCTCCGGGCGGCGTCGACCGCAGCGGCCCGGTGGGCTGCCAGGGGTGTCCGGCGCGCGTTCGCGTGCGCCGCCAGCGGAGCCTGCACCCATGCCTGTGCGACGCCGAAAAGTAGGGGCAGGAGTTCCTCCACCGCCCAGGACGCGTCGATGTGGCCCAGCTCCTGCGCCTGCCGCAGCGCCTGCAGTTTGACGTCGGGATCGCTGCCGCCCGGGAGGTCGTAGTCCACGCCCTCGAGCCGGGCCCACGTGAGCATACGGAGAATGTCCGGCTGGTCGTGCGCGTGGTCGAACACTGCGCCGACGAAGGCCGGCACGTCCCGGGGGTCGAGCACGACGGCGTGGTGGAACATCGCCGCGTTGGTGTCGAGGACGGCCTGGAACAGCGCCGCCTTGTCGGTGAAGTGCGCGTAGAGGCGCTCCTTGCTGGCACTCGCCGACTTCGCGATCCGGTCGATCCTCGCTCCCGCCAGACCGTAGGCGGCGAACTCCCCCCGGGCGGCCAGGAGGATGCGGGACCGTACGTCCGTCGTCGAGTGCATCCTTCGAGTATAACCAAACGAACCAGTTCGTTTGACTTGCTCCGGAACTGTCCCTACCCTCGAGACGACACCACTTCTGAGGAGCTCCATGACCACCCCACCCTCGGGCCCCACGGCCCAGGCAGCACCGGACGTCGATCCCGTCCGAGCGCCGGCCAATCGCTGGCTCGTGCTCGCGATCGTCGCCCTGGCCCAGCTCACCGTCGTCCTCGACGGCACGATCGTCAACATCGCCCTGCCCCAGGCCCAGCTCGAACTCGGGATGTCGGACGGTGACCGCAGCTGGGTGGTCACGCTCTACGCCCTCACCTTCGGCGCACTCCTGCTTCTCGGCGGCCGGATCGCCGACTTCTGGGGGAGGAAGCGCTCGTTCCTCGTCGGCATGGGCGGCTTCGCCCTCGCCTCGGCCCTCGGCGGGATCGCCACCTCGGGTGAGACGCTCCTCCTGGCGCGTGGCCTCCAGGGTGCCTTCGCCGCGCTGCTGGCCCCGGCTGCGCTCGCCATCCTCTCCGTGACCTTCCCCGGCGGGCGTGATCGCGTGCGGGCCTTCGCGGTGTACGGGACGATCGCCGGCGGCGGTGCCGCGGTCGGACTCCTGCTCGGCGGGGTCCTGACCGAGTACTTCAGCTGGCACTGGTGCCTGCTCGTGAACGTCCCCATCGCCGTCGTCGCCATCGCGGTCGGCATCCCGGTGCTCCGTGAGAGCCGGGCCGAGGGCAGCACCCGCTACGACGTGCCGGGCGCCGTGCTCGTGAGCCTCGGGCTCGCCTCCGTGGTCTACGGCTTCTCGCGTGCCGAGGCCGGCTGGGTCCGCCTGGACACCCTCGGCTTCCTCGCCCTCGGCGTGGTCCTGCTGGCGCTGTTCCTCCTCGTGGAAGCGCGCTCGGCCCACCCGCTGCTCCCGCTGCGCATCATCACGGACAGCGCACGTGCGGGAGCGTACCTCTCCTCCATCGCCGTGGGTGCGGCCCTGCTGGGCGCCCTGCTCTACCTCACGCTCTACTTCCAGATCGTGCTCGGGATGAGTCCCCTGGTGTCCGGACTGGCCTCACTGCCGATGACGGCGGCCATCATCGTCTGCGCGGGCGTGGTGTCACGGCTCCTGCCGAAGGTGGGCCCCCGGATCCTCATGACCGTCGGCCCGCTGATCGCTGCCGCCGGGCTGCTGCTGCTCAGCCGCATCACCGTGGGCGGCTCCTACGCGCTCGAGGTGTTGCCCGCGCAGCTCCTCCTGGGCATCGGGCTCGCCTTCATCTTCGTGCCGCTGCAGAACGTGGCCCTGCTCGGGATCGCTCCGAGGGACTCCGGCGTGGCCAGTGCAGCCGTCACGGCGACGCAGCAGATCGGTGGCTCGATCGGCACCGCCGTGTTCACCGCCCTGTACACGGTGGGTGCGGGCGCCGGTACGGCCGAAGGCGCCGCGGGCGGACTGCAGTCCCTCGTGGACGGGTACTCTGTGGTCTTCCTGGCCGCGGCCGTGGCGCTCGCGCTGGCCTCGCCCGTCTCGTGGTTCATGATCAGGGTCGCGAGGAACGAGTTCTCCACCTCGAGCGAGCCCGCCCACCTCGGGTAGGGCGGCGGGCCGGGGTCAGGCGCTCGCCGGATGCGCCTGGCCGTCGGCGGCACTCTGGAGCCAGGCCACCGCCAGGTGCCGCGAGGTGAAGAACTTCGTGGGACACGGCGGTGAGTTCACGCCCAGGAAGAAGTTGGCGAGCATGCGGTCCACCGGCGAGGAGTCGAGCAGGGCGATGCGCGACGCCGAGCAGGGGATCGCGAAGACCGCGCGCACCGCGCGTCACCGTCCTCGTCGTCTCCATGTCGACGAGCATCGGGTGGCCCTCGGCTCCGACCAGGGCGTTGACCGCGGCCATCGCGAAGCCGGCGTCCTCGGTGGTGATGGTGCAGTCACGGTCCCACTCGAGATGGAGGATGCCGTTCGGGAGCAGCTCGAGGGTCGCCTTGTCCCCGTCGATGCGTTCTGCGGGCATGGCCCACCTCCTGGTGATGCCGCTGACGCTCCCGGGCCGAGCGGCCCCGGGTACCCCCGTGAGACCAAGGATCAGCGGGACCCCAGCATAGCGAGATAACCCGGGATGCTGGTCGTCGTCGTGCCGCTCATCGGGATTGCCTCGATGAGTGCGGGGCCATCCGCCAGTACCGTCGAGATGCTGTCCTGCAGCGCTGCCCGCCGCTCGGCCGGCCCGAAGTGCCCGGGCACGGGGATGCTGCCGATGGCCCGCCGGAGCGGGGCCGGGATGCTGCCGATGGCCCGCCGGAGCGGGGCCGGGATGCTGCCGATGGCCCGCCGGAGCGGGGCCGGGATGCTGCCCGGCCTCGCCCCGAGGCTCTGCATGTAGGACAGGGGAGTGCCCCGGTAGTCGGTCTCGGTCAGCAGGACACGTCCGCGTGCTCCGACGACGTCGCGGAGGTTCCGGCCCAGCTGTTCGCGCTGCTTCGGCCGCAGGACGTGGAACACGCCGCGGACGAACACGTGGGAGTCGCCGAACTCGGCCTGCAGGAGGCGGCCCGCGCCGGGCACGGTGAGGTCGAGGGTCCGGTAGTCGACGCCCCGCACGCCCTCCGATTCCTCCCCGGCCCGCTGCACGGCACTCGCCGAGACATCGACGCCGAGCACCTGCGGGAAGCGCCGGGACAGCCAGCGCGACCACCGGCCGTTGCCCCAGCCGACGTCGATCACGGGCATCGACCGGTCCATGAACTCGTCCATGACAGCGGCGTACTGCTCCGCCTCCGGCCCGATCTCCGCGTCCCAGAGGACCTCGCCCGCGGGGCCCGTGGTGCGGACCCTGCTCCAGTAGCCCTCCCAGGCCACGGCGGCATTCCGGGGCGTCCGCACCGCGAGGCGCGCGACCTCGGGCACCATTCTGAGCTGGTCGACGAGTCTGAGCATAGGAAGAGGGTACCGATGCCGGGCCTTCCCGCCGTCGGAGCCAAGTATTGTCGCAGGAAAGGACTCCCTGCGCCGCCTGGCGGGAGCTCGCGGGCGATCCGACCTATGCTGTGGACTCAGGATCACTGCGAGAACGGGGACTGCATGCGGAGCGACGGTGCCCGCGCGGCCGGGAGGGGCCGCCTTGGGAGTCCTACGCACCCACGAGTGCTGATGTCCGTGACGGTCCTCCTTCTCATCGCCTACACGGTAGGCCTCCTGGTCGGCGACCCCGGTACCTTCGACCCCCTGATGGACGGGTGGCTGTGCATCGCCACTGAGCTGGCGGCCGTGGCTCTCTGCATCAGCGCCTCCGTGCGGTCGAGGTTCGCCGAGCCGCAGGTGCTGCTCGGAACCGGCGCGATCGTCACCTACAGCGCGGGTGACGCGTACTACGCGGCCTCGCTCGACGGCGCAGCGGCCCTGACCTATGCGTCCGTGGCCGACGTGGCCTACCTCGCCTTCTACCCCCTGATGCTCGGTGCCCTCGGCGTGGTGATGGTCCGGAAGATCAAGGGACTGGCGTGGCCGCTGCTGCTGGACAGCATCGTCGGTGCCCTCGGCGCGGCGTCGCTCATGGCCCTGATCCTCGCACCCGTGCTGAGCCCCGGGACCAACGGGGGGACGCCCTTCGAAGTGATCGTCGCCGTCGTGTACCCGCTTCTCGACCTCCTCCTCATCACGGCCGTCGGGGGCGTCCTCGCCTCCCGCGGGCTGGACATCGGACCACGCTGGCCGCTGCTGGTCGCCGGACTGACCATCTTCTCCGCCGCGGACGTCGCGTATGCGCTCGGCATGGAGGACTATGCCGTCGGCTCGATCATCGACGTCGGCTGGGTCGCGGGGATCGTGGCGATCGCCGCCTGGGTGGACGGCGCAGCGGACCCGGCCCGGGTGGCCCAGCGCACCACGCACGGAGTCCCGGAGCTCGCGGCTCCCGTCGTGTCGACGGCGACGGCACTCGCGGTCCTCGTGGTGGGCAGCCAGCTCAGCATCCCCGTGCTGGCCGTGGTGTTCGCGGCCTCCACCCTGGCGCTCGCCGCGGTGCCGCTGGCGTTCCGCAACCGCATGCTCGTCACCCTCGCGCGCACCGACGAGCTGACGGGCCTGCCCAACCGCCGGGCCCTGATCGCCGACGTCCCCGTCCGGCTGCTGGCCGGGCGGACCGATGCACTCTTCCTCCTGGACCTCGACCGCTTCAAGCACGTCAACGATGCCCTGGGGCACGACGTCGGCGACGCCCTCCTCGTGCAGGTGGGCAAGCGCTTCGCCGCCCAGCTGCAGCCCGGGGACATGCTGGCGAGGCTGGGCGGGGACGAGTTCGCCGTCTTCCTCGAGGGCGTCACGGAGGAGGAGGCCGTCGCGACGGCGCAGCGCCTCGCGGCGGAACTCGCCGATCCGGTGGAGCTCGGCGCGGCGTCCCTGCAGGTGAGTGCCAGCGTGGGGATCGCGCTGACCCCCGACCACGGTACCGATATGAGCCTGCTCATGCGCAAGGCGGACATCGCCATGTTCCGCGCGAAGTCGGAGCACAGCGGACACCATGTGTATGACGCCTCGGACGACGACGACGGCGCCCTGCGGCTGCGGACCGTCCAGGAACTGCGGGTGGCCCTCGCCGAGGACCAGTTCGAGCTGCACTACCAGCCGAAGGTGCGTCTCTCCGACGGTGAGGTCACGGGCGTGGAGGCCCTGGTGCGCTGGAACCATCCGACGCGCGGGATGCTCCTCCCCGTCGCCTTCCTGCCGCTCGCGGAGGAGGCGGGCCTGATGCCGGCGCTGTCGACCATCGTGCTGCAGCGGGCCGTCCGCCGGATGGCGCGGTGGCGTGCCGAGGGGCTGGACATCTCGGTGGCGGTGAACATGTCGGGATCCTGCATCCTCGCGTGCCTCCCGCACCAGATCACCCGCCTGCTCGAGGCCCACGGGGTACCGTCGTCGTGCATCATGCTGGAGATCACCGAGGACGTCCTGATGTCCTCGCCCACCGGCACCTCGGCCATCCTGGCCGAACTCCGGTCCGCCGGCGTCCAGATCGCCATCGACGACTTCGGGACCGGATACAGTTCCCTGGCCTACCTCCGTGACCTGCCCGTCGACGAGCTGAAACTGGACCGGTCCTTCGTCACGGCGATGAAGGACGACCCGCGGGCGGTCGGGCTCGTCGGGTCGATCATCGACCTGGCCCACAGCCTGGGACTCCGGGTGGTCGCCGAGGGCGTGGAGGACGAGCGGTCGCGGGACAAACTGCGGGCGCGGGACTGCGACTTCGCGCAGGGTTTCCTGATCGCCGAGCCGTTGCCCGCCGGTACGGTCTCACCGTGGCTGTCGGATCGCCGGGTCGGAGCGGGGAGGGCCTGATGGCCGCTTGGCGACGCGTGGTGGGCGGATCAGCCAGAATTTCACCGGAACGGCCCCGATGCACTCGGTGGTCGTCCGAAGATCTGGCAGTGTGTGAGTCATGACATCCGACCCCGATGCGCGCCTCGCTCTCATCATCGAAGACGACGCCGATGTGCGGCAACTGCTCGTCATGACGCTGGGCATGAACGGCTTCACCACCATCGAGGCGGAGAACGGACGCCAGGGCGTGGCACTGGTCAGGGAACGGCAGCCCGATCTCGTGACGCTCGACCTGAACCTCCCGGACATCGACGGCGTGGAGGTGTGCCGGCAGATCAGGCCGCTGACCGACGCCTACGTCATCATGATCACCGCGCGCCAGGACGAGATCGACCGCCTCATCGGACTCGAGATCGGGGCCGACGACTTCGTCGTCAAGCCCTTCAGTCCGCGGGAGGTGGGCGCCCGGGTGAACGCGATGTTCCGGCGACCGAGGAACACCGTCCGCAGCGTGGTCCAGCCGCTGATGGGCGCTGCGGCGGCGCCGGTGGCCCAGTCGGCGCCCACCGTGCAGGCCTCCGAAGCCGTGCCGGTGGCGCCCGTGGCGGACGAGGACATCGAGGGCCTGCTGCGGCACGGTCCCCTCAGCATCGACACCGAGGGCCGGATCGCCATGCTGGACGGTACCGAGTTGCCCCTGACACGCATCGAGTTCGACCTCCTGGCCACGCTCGTCTCGGGTCCGCGGCGAGTATGGCAACGCGAGACGCTGCTCTCCCGTATCTGGGGGGATGGCTGGGTCAACGACCAGCACCTCGTCGAGGTGCACATCCGGAACCTGCGCAAGAAGCTCGGCGAGGACACGAAGGCACCGCGGTTCATCCGTACGGTGCGCGGGGTCGGGTACCGCATGATGCCGCCGGCCACTGCCTGACGCGCCGACCGGCTGACCACCGTTTGCCTGACGGGCCGACTGGCCGGCTCATCGACCGGCTGACGCCCGTGCACGCCGCCGAGTGCTCAGTGGGGGTGGACGTCCTGGTGGCGGATGGCGTCCAGTGCGGTCGAGACGTCCGCGCCGTGCTGCCGGAGCCTCGCGACGAGGGCCCGATGTGTGATGGGCCGACCGATCAGCTCCAGTGCGGCCGAGGACTCCTCCTCCAGCCGGCGCGCGCCCACCATGGAGGCACTGACGGTGAGGCTGAGGAGCGCGACGACGGCGGCGTCGGCATCCCTGGCCGTGAGCGCGGCTTCGACGGCCCCGATCCGCTGCGGGAGCATCTCGACGAACGTCCCGGCGAAGAGCAGGGCGCCGGCGTGGCTGGACAGTTCCACGCCGAGGTTGTCGAGGATCCCGCGATCGAGCACCGGATGGTCGGTACGAGGGGAGCTCCCGGGGACATGCCCCGATCCTCCGACCGACCCGGCGGGCGTGGCGGAGCCCGGGGCAGGCTCGGAGGCGTCGTCGTCGTCCTCCTCCCGGCGTGACCAGATCATGAGGAGCAGCGCCCCGACCAGCACGGCCGGGACACCGTAGACGAGGATGTGGCTGACGGCCGGGGTCCGGAGGGCCCGAATCACGTTGCCCACCTCGGGGATGACCGCTGCGGCCTGGTACACGTTCTCACCCTCGAGGGTTGCGAGCCACGGATCCACGGCATCGTTCGCGTCGCCCTGGGTGCGCACGGCCGTGGTCCCATCCGCGCCGCGGACGACCTCGGTGACCCGGTGGGTCTCGACCCGGTGGTCCTCGACGGGGATGTGGTAGCTGATCACGTCTCCCACCTCGATCCCGCCGACGGGCTGGAGGGTGGTGACGACCACGTCGCCCGGCATGATGCCGGGGGCCATGCTGCCCGTGAGCATCGTGGCGGTCTGGTAGCCGAGGAAGCGGGGGCCGATGGCGAAGAAGAGGACCGCGATGACCGCGACGATCATGAGCAGCGTGCCGAGGAGGCTTGCGAGACGCGCTACGACGGAGCGGCGCGGGTCCGCTCGGACGGGTGGTGCACCGGAGTCGCCGGACCGGACGCTTGCGACGGGAGCGGGCGACGTCCGTACTGCGGCGCGAGGACCCGATGAGAAGGACGGGAAATCGATGGTGGTCACGCCTGCTCCTTGGTGCTGCCGCTGGTCTCCGGGTCCGCTGATCGGTCCGGGGTGAAGCTACCCGCCGGTTCCGGTGGACGGACCGGAGCCGGCGGGAAGAACGCGGAGCGGTGTGCTCCTGACAACAACTCTCGTGGACCCCGATCAAAGAGGGCGTGGCCGAAGGGCGAAAGAAAACCGAAGAAAGGGCGAAGCGGTTCCCGCTCAGTCGGTTCCGGCCGCAGGGCGCGTGCCGAGCAGCAGATTGGCGCCCCACCCGATCCCGGTGAGGAGTACCACGGCGGCGGCCACGGTGGCGAAGTGGACGGGGGTGTGGAGGATGCCGAGGCTCACGATCAGCGTGGTGGCTCCTGCCGGCGGATGGGGCAGGGCGATCCGCGTCAGGACGAAGGTGGTCACGGCCACCGAGAGGGCGCGTGCGGCCAGGTGGGCTCCGGTGAGTCCGCCGACCGGGGCGGCCTGCAGGCCGTCCACGCCGAACCCGTAGAAGCAGGCGACGCCGGCGGCGAGCCCGACTCCGTGGCCGACGAGCGTGTTGACGGGCCGCGAGGCCGGCTGGTCGGGCGACTCGAAGAAGAGCATGACCGTGGGACCGAGGCTCGGGAAGAGCCAGGGCAGATGGGTCACCAGCCCCACGAGCCCGACCGCGCCGACGGTCAGGAGGCTCAGTCCGCCCGCGTACAGCCCGCCCGCGTACAGCCCGCCGCCCAACCGGCCGCGCGCCGACCGGAGGCGCTCGACGAGCGGGATCCGTCCGGTCATGACGCGACCAGCAGGACCTGCGGTGCCGCCTGTTTCATGCGCGTCTGCAGCCATCGGCTCTGCAGGTCCGCGTCCGGCGCGCAGCGGACCACGATGTCGAGGAGCTCGCGGTCACGGCTGCCTGCCGCGGCCTGACCCACCATGGTCCACATGACATCGAGGTGATGGACGAGCACGGAGAGGTCCTGCAGGTCGAGGAGCAGGCCGAGGGCGCCGGTCCGGACCTCCTCGACGCCGTCGGCCGTGACCCGGTGCTCCTCCTCGCCCTCCACCTCGGATCCGAAGCGCACGATGACAGGCTCGAGGGCCTCGACGTGCCGGTCGCACTGCCCGGCGAGGGTCCCGAGGATGACGTGGAAGTCGGGTTCGTCACCGTGGCCGTCCGCGACGACGCGGAAGGACCGGGCGAGGATGCGCTCGGCCTCGTGGAGGAGTCCGAGGTAGACGGGGAGCTTCATGGCCGCTCCTCGCTCGAAGCGACCCGGGGTGGTGCCGTGTCGGGGAACCTCTCGGTGGCCTCGCCCTCCGGGCCTCCGACCGTCGCCGGCACCGTTCCGGGCCCCCCGCCCGAACCGGTGGTACGGCCCGCGGCACGGTGGCCCGCCCGGGCGGGCCTCGAGGCCGCCGTGGTCGGGGCGGGGGACGGGCCCGCGCCGTCGCGGACCTTCTCGATGCGCACCGCGGCGTTCTTGAACACCGGTTGCTTGGACACCGGGTCCCACTCCGTCATCGTGAGTTCGTTGGCCGCGTGGTGCGCCGACGCGGAGCCCTCTGATCCGCCGTCGTCCCAGTAGCCGTAGTGGAACGGGGCGAACACCGTGCCCTCCCGCAGGTCACCGACCCGCACCGGTACCTCGAGATGTCCCCGACGTGAGAGGACCGCCACCATGTCGCCCTCCACGATGCCCAGCTGCTCCGCGTCCGCGGGCGACACCTCGACCCAGGCGCCCGGCGCGGCGCGGTTCAGGGCGCGGCTGCGCCCGGTCTTGGTCCGTGTGTGGAACTGGTAGACCGTCCGCCCCGTGGTGTAGCGCAGCGGGTACTCCTCGCTCGGTTCCTCGTGCGGTGGCCGGTAGTCCTCGCTCTTCAGCCACGCCTTGCCGGGCTGCACGGTGGCCCGGTAGAGGACCGGGCCCGTCGCGGCGCCGGTGAGGAGGTCGTGGCCGTAGGACTCGCAGTAGTCCGGATCCGTGGGGAAGACGCCATCCCCGTAGAGGCGCACGGTGCCGTCCGGATTCTCGTCGTTGCAGGGCCACGGGATCCCGCTTCCGCCGCGCAGCCGCTCGTAGCTGATGCCCGTGTAGTCGCAGGGACGCCCGCGGGTGCATTCCTGCCAGGCGCGGAAGCCGTCCTCGGGTCCGGTCCAGTCCAGCAGGGGCGCTCCGCTCCGGGTGCGGAAGTCCATGCGCCGCGAGTAGTCGAGGAAGACATCGAGATCGCTCCTCGCCTCGCCCGGCGGCTCCACCGCCTTATCGGACAGGTGCACCGTGTGGTTGACGTTGGTGAAGGTCCCGGTCTTCTCACCCCAGGCGGCGCAGGGCAGGACGACGTCGGCGTACCGGGCCGCCTCCGTCAGGTACAGGTCCTGGACCACGAGGAACAGGCCCTCCGTGTCGAGGATGCGCCGGATCCGTTCGAGTTGCGGCATCGAGACCGCCGGGTTCGTGGCCGAGATCCACAGGAACTCGATGGACCCGAGCTCCACGTAGCGGAAGATCTGCATGACGTGGGTGGGCGGCGCCCAGTGCGGGATGGTGTCCGGATCGACATCCCACAGGTCGGCGAGCTCCTGCACGTGCTGCGGATTCTCCCAGTTCCGGAATCCTGGCAGATCGCCGTCGGCCCCGCACTCGCGGTTGTTCTGCGCCGTCGGCTGACCGTTCATCTGCAGGATGCCGCTGCCCTCCTTGCCGAGCATGCCGCGGAGCAGGTGCAGGTTGTTCACCTGGCAGGACGACGCCGTCGCCTGCGCGGACTGGTAGAACCCCTGCAGCACCGTGGAGAGGATCCGCTCGCTCGTGCCGAAGATCTCCGCCGCCCGGCGGACGTCGTCGGCGCCGACGCCGCACGTCTCGGCGACCGCCTCGGGCGTCCATCGCTCCACGGTGGCCCGGAGCCGGTCGACGTCCAGCGTGTGCGCCGCGATGTAGGCGTCGTCGATCCAGCCGTTCACGAAGAGTTCCCGGATCAGCCCGTTCATGAGGGCGAGGTTGGTGCCGGGCCGGACGGCGAGGTGCACCTCCGCCGCGCGGGCCACCGGCGTCTCGCGCGGGTCCACGCAGACGAGGCGTGGCGGATTGGGTCCGGCGAGGCGGTCGAGGACCCGCATCCACAGCACGGTCTGCGTCTCGGCCATGTTGTGGCCGAAGAGGAACATGGCGTCGCACTCGTCGATGTCCACGTAGCTGCCCGGCTGGCCGTCCGAGCCGAAGCTCTCCTTCATGGCGGTGGCCGCCGTGGCCGTGCACAGGCGGGTGTTCCCGTCCATGTGCGGTGTTCCCACGCCGGCCTTGCCGATGATGCCGAGGGCGTAGTACTCCTCGAGGAACAGCTGGCCGGTCGTGTAGAAGCCGTGGCTCAGCGGGCCCTTGGTGTGGAGCAGGTGACGGCTCCGCTCCACGATCCGGTTCATCGCGGTGTCCCAGTCGGTCTCGACGAGTTCGCCGTCGACGCGGATGAGGGGGCGGGTCAGTCGATCCCCGGTGTCCACGCCCTGCCAGCTGCCGAACAGGCCCTTCGGGCCGAGCCGTCCGTGGTTGACGATGTCCGCCTGCCGTCCGCGGATCCCGACCATGCGCCCGTCCTTGACGGCGATGTCGCAGCCACAGCCGTTGCTGCACAGGACGCAGGCGGACTGCACCCAGCGGTCGACGTCGCCCTCGGCGACCCCGGGTGCCAGCGTCTGGTCCACGCGGACCGGCCAGCGCTCACCCCGGGCGTACGGCGTCCTCGTCCCCCAGATATCAGCGATGCGATCGACCATGGCGGGACCTCCGGTGGGTGGGTGCTGGCGTACGGCGCCACGCTACCCACTCACCGGATCCCTGGGCGGGAAAAATTTCCGCCGTCAGGCCCTTGCTAGGCGAGCATCTCCCGGACCATCGGGATGACCTTCGTCCCGTAGAGCTCGATGCTGTGCATGAGCTTCTCGTGGGGCAGGGGCCCGGCGCTGTACTTGAGGTCGAAGCGGTCGATGCCGAGAGCCTGCGCCGTCGCGGCGATCTTCCGCGCCACGGTCTCCGGGGAGCCGACGTACAGCGATCCGACGTCCGCTTCCTGGTCGAACTCGGCCCGGGTGGTCGGACCCCAGCCGCGCTCGCGCCCGATGCGGTCGCGCATGATCCGGTTGTCCGGCCACAGCTCCTCGCGGGCCTGCTCGTCCGAGTCCGCGATGTACCCGGGGGAGTGCACGCCGATGGGCAGGGTGGGCTGCCCGAGCTGCGTCAGCGCCCGATGGTACAGGTCGACATAGGGGGCGAACCGGGCGGGTTCCCCGCCGATGATCGCGAGCATGAGCGGCATGCCGTAGCGCGCGGCCCGTACGACGGACTCGGGACTCCCACCGACACCGATCCACGTCTTCAGCCGGCCGCCCTCGGTCTTGGGATAGACCTCGTGGTCCTCGAGTCCCGGACGGGTGCTCCCGGACCAGGTCACGGGCCCTTCCTTGATGAGCTCGGAGAACAGGTCCAGCTTCTCCTCGAACAGGCGCTCGTAGTCGGAGAGCTCGTAGCCGAAGAGGGGGAACGACTCCGTAAAGGATCCGCGCCCGAGGATGACCTCGGCGCGACCGTTCGAGGCGGCGTCGAGCGTGGCGAAACGCTGGTACACACGGACGGGATCGTCGGAGCTGAGGACGGTGACGGCGGAGCCGAGCCGGATGCGCTGCGTCTGCCCGGCGATGGCCGCGAGCACCGTCTCGGGGGCGGAGACCGCGAAGTCGTCGCGGTGGTGTTCCCCGACGCCGAAGAAGTCGATCCCGACCTGGTCCGCGAGGACGGCCTCGGCGATGACGTTCCGGATCACCTGGGGGTAGGGGACGGGGGTGCCGTCCTCGCCGCGCGTGACGTCCCCGAAGGTGTCGAGTCCGAGTTCCAGTTCGCGTGCCATGGTGTCGCTCCTGTGCTTGCCGTCCGGCCCGCCCTGGACCTGCTGGTAGAACCGGCGCCCTCGGCCCGTTATTCCATGCATACGTATGTACCTGCCCCAAGGCTTCCTGAGAGATCACGGCATCACTCTGTCCACCGTCGTGTCCCCCCGTGCCCGCAGGACGGGCTCGTCGGCCCTCGTCCCGGGCCTGGTGCCACCGATGCGGAGGTGGAGGGTCGGGAGGGGCCATCACTGTAGTACATGCTTCTGTGTACTATGGGGACCATGGAGACGCTGACCCCCCAGTCCGTGCTGGCCCGGTTCGGGTATGCCCTCTCTGATCCCGTGCGCGCCCAGGTGCTGTTGGCGCTGCGGGCAGCACCGTCGTACCCGGGTGATCTGGCCGCGATGGCCGGGGTGAGCAAGCAGCGGTTGTCGAACCATCTCAGCTGCCTGCGGGGGTGCGGGCTCGTCGTCGCCGTCCCCGAGGGGCGCCGCGTCCGGTACGAGCTGGCCGACCAGAAGCTCGGCGACGCACTGACGGCCCTCCTGCACGTGGTCGCGGTCAGTGACCCCGACTGCCGCTGCACCCCCGAGGGGCAACACGTCGAAGGGAAGGCCTGCTGCTGATGAGCACCCACACGTCACCGGGCGCGCACCGGCCGGGGCCGGCTGCTCCGACCGCGGAGCGTCGCGCGGTCCTCTCCCGGCGGATCCGTCTGTTCGTCGCCACGACCATCACCTACAACGTGATCGAGGCGGTCATCGCGATCAGCGCCGGGACGATCGCGTCCTCGAGCGCGCTGATCGGCTTCGGGCTGGACTCGATCGTCGAGGTCCTCTCCGCGGCCGCTGTGGCCTGGCAGTTCGCCGGCCGCGACCCGGAGGCCCGGGAGAAGACCGCGCTGCGCCTGATCGCGTTCTCCTTCTTCGGCCTCGCCGCGTTCGTGAGCTTCGATGCGATCCGCAGCCTGCTCGGCGGGGCGGAGGCCGAGCACTCCCTCGTAGGGATCGCCCTCGCCGCGGTCAGTCTCGCCGTGATGCCCTTCCTGTCCTGGGCGCAGCGCCGCGCCGGCCGCGAACTCGGGTCCCGCTCGGCCGTCGCGGATTCCAAGCAGACCCTGCTGTGCACCTATCTGTCCGGCGTCCTGCTGGTCGGCCTGCTGCTCAACAGCACCCTCGGGTGGTCCTGGGCCGACCCGATCGCTGCCCTGGTCATCGCCGCCGTCGCCATCAAGGAAGGCCGTGAGGCCTGGAAGGGCGACTCCTGCTGCGCCCCGACCGTCGGAAACCTCGACGCCCACGACAGCGTTGATGCCATGGGGGGCACCTCCCCCGATGCCGCGGGTGTCCCGGAGAACTCCGGCTCGGCGGCGGGCGCGTCCTGCGCCTGCTGCGCGCGCGGATAGAAGACCGGCCGAACACCCGCTCCACCCGCTTCACCCGGTCCCGGCGGGACCGAGCACGACGACGCACCCAGCCGACGAGGAGACTTCCCTGTGCCGACCCAAGCGCCACCGACCAGCACGAAGACCGGCCTGAGCCTGCAGAACCGCATAGTGATCGGACTGCTCGCCGCCGCGGCGCTCGTCGTGGCTCTGGTGGTCATCCTCGGCAACCTCGGCGACGAGCCCTCCCGGACCGCCGACGCCACCGGTGCCGATGCCCAGGTGGTGCGCGCGGACAGTCACCGGCTGTCCCAGGCCACGGACGAGAAGGCCGTGCTGGTCGAGTTCCTCGATTTCGAGTGCGAATCCTGCCTCGCCGCGTACCCGCTCGTCGAAGACCTCTCCGAGGAGTACAGGGAGAACCTGACGGTCGTGTCCCGGTACTTCCCGCTGCCCGGTCACCCGAACTCCGAGACCGCAGCCGTCGCCGTCGAAGCCGCTGCGCAGCAGGGCAGGTTCAAGGAGATGCACGCCCGGATGTACGAGACGCAGACCGAATGGTCACACACCGACCAGGACAGGTCGCCCGTCTTCAGGGGCTACGCCGAGGAGCTCGGCCTCGACCTGGCCGCCTACGACGCCGCCGTGGCGGATCCCGCGACCATGGAGCGCATCACCCGGGACAAGAACGACGGACTGGCGCTCGACGTCCAGGGGACCCCCACCTTCTTCCTGGAGGGCCGGAAGATCCAGCCCGCCAGCGAGGAGGAGTTCCGCCGGCTCATCGACACCGCCATCGGCCGGTAGGGGCCCGCGATGCGACCACACTCCCAGGTGCACTCCACGAAGCGGACGACATCGGGGGCGGATCCTGAGATCGGCGTCCCGGCCTTCGCGCGTCCCCGCGCCTTCGGGCTGCTCCTGCTGGCGACGGGCATCACCGGCTGGATCGCGGCCGGCATCCTGATCCTCGAGAAGCTCGAGCTCTACCGGGACCCGGACCACGTCACCAGCTGCGACATCAATCCATGGGTGTCCTGCGGCCAGGTCATGGAGACCTGGCAGTCTGAGCTCTTCGGCTTCCCCAACCCCTTCATCGGCCTCGTCGGCTTCAGCATCATCATCACCACCGGCATGGCACTGCTCGCCGGCGCCCGGCTGGCCCGCTGGTACTGGATCGGCCTGCAGGTGGGTGTCACCCTCGGGGCCGTCTTCGCGGTGTGGCTGTGGAGCCAGGCCCTGTTCGACATCTACATCCTGTGCCTCTACTGCATGATCGTCTGGGCGGCGATGATCCCCCTGGTCATCCTCACCACCCTCAGGAACCTGGCCCAGGGGGTCATCCCTGCGCCCGCCGGCCTCACCCGTTGGCTCACGGACTGGGTCGGGCCGATCATCGCCCTGACCTACATCGCCGTCGCCGCCTCCGTGTTCTTCCGCTTCCTCCACGTCTTCACCTGACGGGCCTCCCGGCTACCCGGCGGCCCGACGCTCCAGCCTGACCGATCCCGTCCCGGCGTCCACGGGGGCCGAGGTGTGCTCGTGCACGATCCGCCACCGGTCGGCCGAACGCCGGAGTACCCAGGTCAGGCGATTGTCCATCCCGCGCCCCTCCGCGCCGTCCGACTCCGTCTCGCGGTAGGAGATGTTCGCGACGATCGTCGCGAGGTCCTCGACCACGACCGAGCGCACGTCGTCGAACACCACGCCGACGTTCTCCTCGCCGATCGAGCCGAACCACTGCCCGATCGCGACGCGCCATGCGGCCTTCCCCTCGTAGGACCACTCGGACCAGAGATCGAAGACCCGCACGTCGTCGTCGTACAGGGACAGCAGTGCCTCCGCGTCCTTCTGCAGGACGGCCGATGCGTACTGCTCGAACAGGTCTCCGGGGATGTCGCGGTGCGTCATGATGCTCCTTGGGTCTGGCGGTCCGCGTCCCGGACCACAGCCTGTAGACGCGGCGCCGGTCCGGGATTCATCGGTGTGTCCCGATGGTGACGGACGCGGCGCGGACGGGCAAGGGCCGTGGCCACACCGGCGAGCAGGACGACGGCCCCGAGCACCTCGACGGCTGACGGCACCTCGGCGAGCACGAGCCAGGCCGCTCCCATCCCGACCACCGGGACCAGCAGCGTGAAGGGCACCACGGACGCGGGCTCGTAGACGGCGAGGAGATGGTTCCAGATGCCGTATCCGACCAGTGAGGCGAGGGCCGCGGTGTAGAGGGCGCTCGCGATGGTCACGGGCTGCAGATGCACGAGCGCGTCGCCGACGGCGGCCGGCCCGTCGACCACGAGCGAGAGGCCCAGCAGCGGCAGGGGGACCACGGCGCCGGACCAGACGACGAGGCCCAGTCCCGACGCGGCGCGGGCTCTGCGGGCGATCACGTTCCCCACGGCCCACGACAGTGCGGCGGCGAGGACGACGACGAGCGGCAGCAGCGGGGCCACCGCGCTCCGGCCGACGGCGACGACGAGCAGCCCGAGGGCGCCCAGGGCCAGCCCGGCGAGCTGGATCGGTCGCGGACGGTCACCGAGGAAGAGCGCCGCGAGGAGGACGGTCAGCAGGACCTGCGCCTGGAGGACGAGCGAGGCGAGCCCGGCCGGCATGCCGAGGGAGATCGCGAGGTAGAGCAGGCCGAACTGGCCGGCGCTCATGAAGAGCCCGACCCCGATGATCGCCGTCCAGCTGATGTCGGGCTTCCGGATGAAGAAGATCCACGGCAGCACCACCAGGGCGAAGCGCAGGGCGACGAACAGCAGGGGTGGGACCTCCGCTCCGTCGGCCGGGTGCAGCCCCAGATCGATGGCGACGAAGTTGAGGCCCCACAGCACGGCCACGAGCAGGGCGAGAAGACAGTGGCGACGGGTCATGGTGTCAGTCAACCGCGACGGAGCGTGAAGGACCAGCGCACAGAAGTGCGCTTGATCGTGTACGTTTCCTTCATGATTGATCCTTCGGCCCTGCAGGCCCTCGCTGCCGTCCGACAGACGGGCTCCGTCATCGGGGCAGCGACGGCTCTCGACTTCAGCCCGTCGGCGATCTCCCAACAGATCAAGAAGCTCGAGCGGCAGACCGGCGTGCCCCTGCTCGAGCGGCACGGCCGCGGCGTCCTCCTCACCGAGCGGGGCAACGTGCTCGCGGACTACGGCCGGCGCATGCTCGCGGACCTCGAGGCGCTGCAGTCCTCCCTCCTGTCGGAGCCCGGTGAACCCCGGGGGCGCCTGCAGCTCGTGGCCTTCTCGACGGCGTGCCGCGGGCTGGTCGGTCCGGTGCTGGGGCGGATCGCCACGGAGGGGACGGACCTGGACCTGAGGGTGAGCTCGGACGATCCCCGCGAGGCCGTGGCGCGGGTCGCGGAGGGGAAGGCCGATCTCGGGATCGTCCACAACTGGAACTCGGTGCCCCTGGGCGTGCCGGAGAACCTCGAGCTGGAGTGGCTGTGCGAGGACGTGGCCGATCTCCTGGTCCGCGACGACCACGCGCTCGCGGGCCGCGTCTCGGTGGAACCCGCGGATTTCGTGGACCAGACCTGGGTCAGCACCCCGCACGGAGCCATCTGCAACGAGGCCCTCCTGAAGCTCCATGCGGACCTCGGGCGCCTGCCGGACATCCGCCTGTACGACGACGACTTCGCGACGCACATCGCGCTCGTCGAGCAGGGCGTCGCCGTGGCGCTCGTGCCGCGCCTGGGACGGCCCGTGCTGCCGGAGCGGGTCGTCGTCGTGCCCGTGGTGCGGCCTACGCCGGCGCGCCAGGTCGGCGTGGTGCATCGGCGCACCATGGCGGAGAGCCCCGGTATCCGCCACGTCGTCGCGCTGCTGCGGGAGGCCGCCGCGCAGACGCACGGCGAGCCCGGCTGACCCCGAGCCGAGGGACACCGCACCATTGCACCCAGGGGACCGGCGCGCGGCTACCGTTCCCGGGCCTGAGCGGCCTGAGCGGCCTCCGCGGCGCGATCCGCCCGCGCGATGCTCGCCGGGTCCGCGAGGTCGACGCCGGCCCTCGCCGCAGCGGCCCGCGCCGACCGGCTCTTCAGGTCCGGCAGGACGAACTCCTCGGGCCGGATGCGCCGGTCCGTCGCGGAGTACGCTGCCTGCTGCTCCGTGAGGGCAGGGGCGGCGGCCTCGGCGGACTGCAGCGTCTCCTGTGTGACGGCGACGCGGGCGCCCGTGAGCGCAGCACCCATGAGGGGAACGTACCCGGACGCGTGGCCCGTCCGGTTCGGATGGTAGGAGTCGGAGATCGGGCTGGAGAGCCCGTTCAGCCACTCGACGTCGTCGCACACGGCATGACCGGTGAACGCCGGTGCCGGGTCGCGGAAGGCGAAGCCCGCGGTGGCGGCCGCGGCCGCCGTCGTCCGGTTGAGGAGGTCCGCCGTGGCGTTCAGCCGCGACTCCTCGGCGGGTGAGAACCATGTGGCGGCGTTGCAGTCCTCGCCGTTGAAGATGCGCGGGTACCCGGCGATGGTCACGGCCGCCCGGGGTGCCCGCGCGCGGATCTGCCCGTACAGGGAAGCGAGGCTTCCCGGTAGCTGATCGGTGATGATCGCCTGGGCCCTGTCGACGGCCGCGGTGCAGTTGCTCATCCACGCCGGCTTGGCGCACTCGGTCAGGACGGAGACGAAGGCCGCATCATTGCCGCCGACGCTCAGTGAGACGTAGGCGGTGGTCGGCGTCAGCGCGCCCAGCTGCGTCGCGGCGACGTCGGGGATGGTGGCCCCGGAGCACGCCCGGAGATTCAGCGCGTACCCCCTGGCGCTCGCGATGAGCGACGGATAGGCGTACACGGAGCGCTGGCAGGCCGTCCCGTCCGCCAGGTAGGCGCGCGTGCCGGTGCCCGAGGAGTAGGAGTCCCCGGGCGCCACGTAGGAGGCCCCTGCCGCGGAGGCGGGAGGCGCCGGGAGGACGACGGCGGCCAGCAGGGCGAGCGCGGCGAGGGCCGGGCGGAAGCGGGGGATCGTCATCGATACTCCAGGTCGGGCAGTGGTGAGCAGTCATCCGGACCCACGCTAAGCCTGCATCGCGCCGATCGGACGGTTCTGCAGGAGCATTCATGGCACACCCTTCCGGCATGGGAGGGGACACGGTACTGTTCGGCCCGTCGACGTCGGGCTTTGCCTCCCTTCCGCCCTGCGCGGTAGGCTGTGGGACGGCTCACACGCCGCCCGAACACCCAACTGAATACGCCATCGATCTGCAGCGGGAGAGTCCTCCCGTCCACCACACCGGCAGGCGCCGTAGGAGCAACTCCTCCCCAGGAATCTCTCAGGCCAATGCACCGCTGCGGCTAGGCAACTCTGGAAAGCAGCCCCGACATCCACTCGGCGCTCACCGACGGTGCAAGCAGGCAACGCGTCCTGCGGAAACTCTCAGGTCCCCTACAGAGCGGGGAGGAACCCGACCAGGCCTGCGCCCGCGCACCTCCCCGACGTACGGAGTTCCCATGAACGCCTCGCTGAACCCGACACCCGCCGCCCAGCCCGCAGCGACCTTCGCCGACCGCCACATCGGCCCCCGGTCCGCCGACGCCGGACAGATGCTGGAGGTCCTCGGCTACCCGAGCCTGGAGAAGCTGGTCGACATGGCCGTTCCCGCCAGCATCCGGCTGGACCGGGCGCTGAACCTGCCCGCGGCCCTCAGCGAGACCGAGGTCCTGGCACAGCTCCGCCGCATCGCCGGCCGGAACCGGACCGCCGTCCAGATGATCGGCCAGGGGTACTACGACACCGTCACCCCGCCCGTCATCCGCCGGAACGTCCTGGAATCGCCCGCCTGGTACACCGCCTACACGCCCTACCAGCCGGAGATCTCCCAGGGCCGCCTCGAGGCGCTGCTGAACTTCCAGACCATGGTGCAGGACCTCACGGCCCTCGACATCGCCAACGCCTCCCTGCTGGACGAGGCCTCCGCCGTGGCCGAGGCCGTCCTCCTCATGCGCCGCTCCGGCAAGAACAAGGGCCGCACGGTCGTCGACGCCGACGTCCTCCCGCAGACCGTCGCGGTGGTCCGCGGCCGCGCCGAGGCCCTCGGCTTCGACGTCGAGGTCACCGACCTCTCGGCGGGACTGCCCGACGGCGACATCAACGGCGTCGTCCTCCAGCAACCCGGTGCCTCGGGAGCGCTACGGGACCACGCCGGCGTCATCGCCGCCGCGAAGGAGCGCGGGGCCCTCGTGACGGTCGCCGCGGACCTCCTGTCCCTCACGCTCATCACCGCCCCGGGCGAGCAGGGCGCGGACATCGCCGTCGGCTCCGCCCAGCGCTTCGGTGTCCCGCTCTTCTTCGGCGGGCCGCACGCCGCGTACATGGCCGTCCGCAAGGGCCTCGAGCGCATGCTGCCCGGCCGCCTCGTCGGTGTCTCGAAGGACGCCGACGGCGCCCCCGCCTACCGCCTGGCCCTCCAGACCCGCGAGCAGCACATCCGCCGCGAGAAGGCCACGAGCAACATCTGCACCGCGCAGGCCCTCCTCGCCATCGTCGCGTCCATGTACGCGGTCTACCACGGCCCCGAGGGCCTGACGGCGATCGCACGCACCACCCACCAGCGGACCGTCGAGCTCGCTGCGGCCCTCGAGGGGTCGGCCGCCGCCGTCGTGCACGGCGCCTTCTTCGACACCCTGCTCGTGCGCGTACCCGGGAAGGCAGCCGAGTACGCCGACGCCGCCGAGGCCGCCGGCTACAACCTCCGCCGCATCGATGCCGACCACCTCGGCATCTCCTGCGACGAGACGACGACGCCGGAGCACGTCGCGGCCGTCGCCGCAGTCTTCGGCGCCACCGTCGACGCCGCTGCGGACCGGGGGGAACGCATCCCGTCGGAGCTGCACCGGACGTCCTCCTTCATGACGCACCCTGTCTTCTCGCGGCACCGCTCGGAGACCGCGATGCTGCGCTACCTGCGGAAGCTCTCCGACAAGGACCTCGCCCTGGACCGCACCATGATCCCGCTGGGCTCGTGCACCATGAAGCTCAACGCGACGGTGGAGATGGAGTCCATCTCCTGGCCCGAGTTCGCGTCCATCCACCCCTACGCGCCCGAGAGCCAGACCGAGGGCTGGCGTGAGCTCATCACGGACCTCGAGGAGCGCCTCGCCGAGATCACCGGCTACGACCGCGTGTCCCTGCAGCCCAACGCAGGATCGCAGGGCGAACTCGCCGGTCTCCTCGCGATCCGCGGCTACCATCGCTCGCGCGGCGACGACAACCGCACCATCTGCCTCATCCCGTCCTCCGCGCACGGAACCAACGCGGCATCCGCGGTCCTCGCCGGGATGAAGGTGGTCGTCGTGGGCACGGCGGCCAACGGCAACATCGACCACGACGACCTGCTCGCGAAGATCGAGCAGCACGCCGGGAACCTCTCGGCCATCATGATCACCTACCCCTCCACGCACGGCGTGTTCGAGGAGGACGTGCGCTGGGTGTGCGAGAAGGTGCACGAGGCCGGTGGCCAGGTGTACATCGACGGCGCCAACCTGAACGCCCTGGTCGGACTCGCGCAGCCCGGCGAGTTCGGCGGCGACGTCTCCCACCTGAACCTGCACAAGACCTTCTGCATCCCCCACGGCGGCGGTGGGCCCGGCGTCGGCCCCGTGGCCGTGGCCGCGCACCTTGCGCCGTTCCTGCCCGGGGACGCGAACCGCGACGTCACGACGGACGACGCCCCCGGCAGCGAGGGCGGCACCCCCGTCTCCGGCTCGATGTACGGCTCGGCCGGCGTCCTGCCCATCTCCTGGGCCTACGTGGCCCTGATGGGCTCCGAGGGCCTGACGAGCGCGACGGCGCATGCGCTCCTCGCCGCCAACTACGTGGCCGCCCGCCTGACCGAGCACTTCCCCGTGCTGTACACGGGCGTGCAGGGCCTCGTGGCGCACGAGTGCATCCTGGACCTCCGCCCGCTGACCGCGACGACCGGCGTGACGGCCGAGGACGTGGCCAAGCGCCTCATCGACTACGGGTTCCACGCCCCCACGCTGTCCTTCCCCGTGGCGGGCACCCTCATGGTGGAGCCGACCGAGTCCGAGGACCTCGCGGAGCTGGACCGCTTCGTGGACGCCATGATCGCGATCAAGGGCGAGATCGACCGCGTGGCCTCCGGCGAGTTCAGCATCGAGGAGAGCCCGCTGCGGCAGGCGCCCCACACCGCCCAGCTGCTCATCGGTGACGGCTGGACGCAGGCCTACCCCCGCGAGCTCGCCGCATACCCGCTCCGGGCGCTGCGCCACGACAAGTACTTCCCTCCCGTGCGCAGGATCGACGGCGCCCACGGCGACCGCAACCTGGTCTGCTCCTGCCCGCCCATCGAAGCCTTCGAAGACTAGGAACCCGAACCTCCATGAGCGAGCAGAGCAAGCACACCGCCCTCTACACCCAGCACGAGGCCCACGGGGCGTCCTTCACCGACTTCGGCGGATGGCAGATGCCCCTGAAGTACCGCAGCGAACTCGAGGAGCACCACACCGTCCGGAAGGCCGCCGGTCTCTTCGACCTGTCCCACATGGGGGAGGTCCTCGTCACCGGGCCGCAGGCCGCGGAGTTCCTCAATTACGCGCTGGTCAGCAACCTGGCGGTGATGGCGGTCGGCAAGGCGAAGTACTCGCTCATCTGCACCGCGGAGGGTGGCGTGATCGACGATCTGATCACCTACCGGCTCGCCGAGGACTCCTTCCTCGTGGTGCCCAACGCCTCCAACGCACCCGTGGTCGCCGAGGCCCTGCGGATCCGTGCGAACAGCTTCGACGTTGCCGTGGAGGACCAGTCGGAGGCGACCTCGCTCATCGCGGTCCAGGGACCGACGGCCGAGGCGGTGCTGCTCGATCTCGCCCGTCCCGAGGACGGTGCCCTGATCCGCGAGCTGAAGTACTACGCGTCGGTCGAGCTGGAACTCGCCGGGCTGCCCGTCCTGCTGGCGCGCACCGGCTACACGGGCGAGGACGGTTTCGAGATCTTCATCGGCAGCAACGTCGCCGTGCGGCTCTGGGACGCCGCACTCCGGGTGGGTGACGCCCACGGGCTCCTGCCCTGCGGGCTCGCCGCCCGTGACTCACTGCGGCTCGAGGCGGGTATGCCCCTCTACGGGCACGAGCTCGGCCTGGACACCAACCCCTTCGAAGCGGGGCTCGGACCCGTGGTGAGCACCAAGAAGGCCGACGACTTCGTGGGCCGTGCGGTGCTGGAGCCGCTGAAGGCCGTGGAGCCGGCACGCCGCCTGGTGGGCCTCCGGGCGGTCGGCCGCCGGTCCGCGCGGGCGGGGTACGACGTCGTCGTCGACGGTGTGCCGGTCGGTACTGTCACGTCCGGCCTGCCGAGTCCCACTCTCGGCTATCCCGTCGCGCTCGCCTATGTCGACGCGGCCCACGCGGCCATCGGCACCGAGGTGCAGGTCGACCTGCGCGGACGTCCGGAACCGTTCACCGTCATCCCGACCCCGTTCTACAAGCGGGAGAAGCCGGCCGGACCAGCGCAGTGACGATCAGCGCCTTCGACCTCTTCAAGATCGGGATCGGACCCTCCAGCTCCCACACGGGCGGACCGATGACCGCCGCCTACCTCTTCACCGACCTGCTCCGCACCAGGGGGCTCCTCGCGGATGTGCACCGGGTGCAGGTGGACCTGTTCGGCTCGCTGGGCGTCACCGGCCACGGCCACGGAACCGTCAAGGCCGTGCTCCTCGGCCTCGAGGGTGACCAGCCGCACCTCGTCGACCCGACATCGGCCGACGCCCGCGTGGCCTACATCGGTGAGTGCAGGTCCCTGCATCTGGCCGGGGAGCGGCGCATCTCCTTCGATCCGGAGACCGACGTGCTACTGCACCGGCGGCAGCGGCTCGATTACCACACCAATGGCATGCGCTTCTCGGCATACAACGCGGCCGGTGATCGTATGCAGACGAGGGAATACTTTTCGGTGGGCGGCGGCTTCGTGCTCGACGAGGACCAGATCGGCTCGGAGACCGCCGTGCTGAAGCCCGTTCCCGTCTCGCATCCGTTCGATACCGCGGACCAGCTCCTCGGCGTCTGCGGTGCCACCGGGTGGTCCTTCTCCGACGTCGTCCTCGCCAACGAGCTCTTCTGGCGCTCGGAGGAGGACGTCCGCTCCGGGCTGCTGGAGATCTGGTCCGTCATGCAGGACACCATCCGTCGGGGGACCACCACGGGCGGCATCCTCCCCGGCGGTCTGAGCGTGCGGCGACGGGCTGAGCGGCAGCGCCAGCTGCTCGAGAAGGCGGACGATCCGAACGACCGCCTCGGGACGATGGAGTGGGTGACGCTGTTCGCCCTCGCCGTGAACGAGGAGAACGCCGCGGGCGGCCGTGTGGTCACCGCCCCGACCAACGGTGCGGCAGGCATCATCCCCGCCGTCCTCAAGTACTACGTGGACTTCGTGCCGGGAGCGGACGACGACGGCGTGGTCCGGTTCCTGCTCGCGGCCACGGCGATCGGCTCCCTGTTCAAGAAGAACGCGTCCATCTCCGGCGCCGAGGTCGGGTGCCAGGGCGAGGTCGGCTCTGCCTGCGCCATGGCGGCGGGTGCCCTCGCCGAAGTGCTGGGCGGCACGCCCGAGCAGGTGGAGAACGCCGCGGAGATCGGGATCGAGCACAACCTCGGGCTCACCTGCGATCCGGTGGGCGGTCTCGTGCAGATCCCGTGCATCGAGCGGAACGCCGTCGGGGCGATGAAGGCCATCACCGCTGCCCGCATGGCGGTGCGCGGCGACGGGCAGCACCACGTCTCGCTGGACGTCGCGATCAAGACCATGCGGGACACCGGCGCGGACATGATGGACAAGTACAAGGAGACCGCGCGCGGCGGCCTGGCCCTGAACGTCGTGGAATGCTGAGGACGGTCGGCACGCTGTGACGGTCCTGCCCGACCTGCCCGTCCGCGTCGAGGTGATCCCCGGGGAGAACCTGGTGGAGAAGCTCCGCGCGTACCTTCCCGCTCCCGCGACCGTCACTGTCACCTGCCTGCCCCAGCACGGTCCGCGGGCAGCAGTGGACCTGGCGGTCGGGCTCGCCGCTGCCGGGTACACGGCCGTCCCGCACCTGGCCGCGCGGTCGGTGGCGGATCGGACGGAGCTCGGCGATCACGTGGGCCGGTGCCTCGACGCCGGGATCACGGACGTGTTCGTCATCGGCGGCGACGCGCCGGTGGCCGCAGGCCCCTACGTCTGGAGCGGCGCCCTCATGGAGGAGGTCGCGGGGCTCTCGGGCGGTGCCCTGCGCATGGGGATCGCCGTCTACCCCGAAGGGCACCCGGCGACGGCGGAGGACGCCCTCCTGACCACGCTGCGGTCCAAGCAGGATCTCGCTTCCTGGTGCGTCACGCAGCTCTGCTTCGACCCGGACACGGTGCGGACCTTCCCCGCCAAGCTCCGCGCGGAAGGCATCACGCTGCCCGTGTGGGCCGGCATCCCCGGTCCCGTGCGCATGAGCCGCCTGCTGCGCCTCGCGGGATCGATCGGCGTCGGGCAGTCGCTGGGCTTCCTCAAACGCTCGGCCGGCGGCTCGAACTCCGGCTCGGTGCTGCGGCAGCTGGTCACCTCGGCCTCCTACGATCCGGCGCCGCTGGTGGAGGACCTCGACGGCGCCGGCTATGCGGGACTGCACCTCTACAGCTTCAACGACCTCGCGGAACTGGCCGACTCGGGTCTCGTGGGACCCGTCGCACCGGGTTCCTGAAGGCGACCACCCCGCCGAACAGCTCGATGCCGTCGGCACGGAGGCGACGCGCAAGAGGTGCCCCTCGGGTCCGCCCTCTGCCCGCTCCGGGTGGCGGGTCCGCCGTCGTGCGGGCTGGAGGGCGCGCGTTCGACACAGCGAGGAGACGAGGCATCAGGGACGGCGACCGTCCTGCCGGCGGATCCGGGCAGCGTCAGCCGGCGGCGGTCGCGCTCCCTGCAAACCCGGACGACAGGTCCTGGAGCCCTGTCACCCGCAGGAGGTCCAGCTTCGCCTCGTCCTCGCTGCCGGGCACCGCGGTGTAGACGACGATCCGCAGGTCCCCGCCCGGTACCGTCAGCACATCACAGTCCACGGTGATGGGTCCCACGGACGTGCGGGTCACGGTCTTGCGGCTGGCGCGGTGCTCGGCCACCCGGGCCTCCGCCCACCGCCGCTCGAACTCGGGCGACGTGGCCCGCAGCCGGGACACGAGGCGCTGCAGCCCCCGGTCCTGCGGATATCGGCCCATGGCGGCGCGCAGGTCGGCCGTGAGGTCGGCGGAGAACTCCTCCTCGTGCTGCTCGTCGAACTCGACGCCGTCGTGGCCCGTGGTGAAGTACCGCCACACCAGGTTGCGCTCCATCCCGACGAGCCGGGAGGGATCGCCGGCGAGCGCCGCCCAGAGCGGATTCCACAGGAGGATGTCGTGCGTCGCCGTGAACACCGCCATGGGCACGTCGCCCAGCCGGTCGATGATGCGGTGGACCCCGGGCGTGATGTGGTGCGGTACGACGGCGGGTGACGGTGGTGCCGCGCCGGCGGAACGGTACAGGTGGTCACGCTCGCCGGAGTCGAGGCGCAACGCGATGGCCAGCGCGTTCAGGAGCTGGGGGGACGGATGGGTGGCGCGCCCCTGCTCCAGCCGCACCACGTAATCCACGCTCACGTTCGCCAGGGCGGCGAGCTCCTCCCGCCGCAGCCCCGGGCTGCGACGGCCGGACCCCCCGGGCAGTCCGACCTCGGCCGGGGTCAGCCGGTTGCGCCACGAGCGGAGGACACTGGCGAATTCACTCATGCACCCATCCTCCCGTGCCACGGCGCGGAGAGGGTGGTACTGCCGGTCCTACCGTCGAGCGGTACCTTTGCCACCGGCCGGTGCCGGGAGAGCCTTGAGGACATGACAACCACACTGATCACCGGGGCCAACAGAAGCCTCGGACTCGAGACCGCCCGCCGCCTCGTCGAGGCCGGCCACACCGTCTACGCCGGGATGCGGGACACCGCGACCGGTGCGGCGGCCCGCGCCATCGGCGCCCATCCTGTCCAGCTCGACGTCGACGACCAGCAGAGCGTCGATGCCGCCATCGCGTCCCTGCCCCGCCTCGACGTGCTGGTGAACAATGCCGGGGTGCTCGGGACCTCCTTCGGGGTCGACGACCTCTCCGCGGAAGCCCTTCGCGCGGTGCTGGACACCAACGTGGTGGGACTCGTCCGCGTGACCCAGGCCGCCCTGCCGCTGCTCCGTGCGTCGGACGCCCCCGTCATCGTCAACGTGGCCTCGGGCGTGGGCTGGCCGCGCCTGCTCAGTACCGAGGGCACCGATGAATCCGGCGTCCTCGCCATCCCCTACGCGGCGTCGAAGGCCGCGGTGATCGCCCTGACCGTGCAGTACGCGAAGAACCTGCCCGGCTTCCGCGTCAACGTGAGCGATCCCGGCTACACGGACACCGACTTCAACCACCACAGCGGCCACCAGACCGTGACGGAGGGTACGGACGCCACGGTGATGCTCGCAAGCCTCGAGGCCTCGGGCCCGACGGGGCAGTTCCACGACCGGCGCGGGCGCATCGACTACTGACCGCAGGCAACCGCCCTTCGCGGTGGGCGGCCAGTCCGGACGGCCCGGGATGACCGCTCGCCGCGGGCGGCCCTCAGTCGGCGCGCGCCTCCCCGGCGACGTCGAGGATCCAGGTCACGCCGAAGGAATCCGTCACCATCCCGAAGCCGGGGCTCCAGGCCGACGCCGCGAGGTCCTCGACGATCGTCCCCCCGGCCGACAGCCCCTCCCAGTAGCGCCGGACCTCCTCCAGCGAGTCCCCTCGCACCGAGACGAAGAAGGGCTGCTCCGTGAGGGTCATGCCGTTCGAGCGGGTGGTCGAGCCGGCCGTCGTCGCCGAGGCCCCCGACGCCCCTGGGACGTCATAGGCCATCAGGCGGAAGCCGCCGGGTGCCTGTACCTGCCCGAACACCACGCGTCCGGCATCGGGTGCATCGGCGGGCATCCCGAGGTCACCGTAGGTGGTGATGGTGCTCTCGCCACCGAAGACCGAGAGGTAGAACTCCAGGGCCTCGCGGGCCGTGCCATGGAGATTGAGGTGGGTGGTGACGGTGATGCTCATCGAGGAACTCCCTGTGTCGAGGATGCCGGGCCTTTCCCCGTGACACCACCGTCGCAGCAGTGCAGGACGGTTTCGGTCCTGCACTCGGCCTACCATCGGAGCATGGCCACGACCAGTTCCCGCCTCCTCACCCTCCTCTCCCTGCTCCAGACCCGGCGGGACTGGCCCGGAGCGCTCCTCGCCGAACGGACCGGCGTCAGCCACCGCACGGTGCGGCGGGACGTCGACCGGCTGAGGGAGCTCGGCTACAGCATCAGGGCGACCATGGGGCCGGACGGCGGGTACAGGCTCGACGCCGGCAGCACCCTTCCGCCCCTGCTGTTCGACGACGACCAGGCCCTGGCGCTCGCCGTGGCACTCCGGAGTGCGGTGTCATCGCAGCCGGGCGTCGGCGAGGCCGCACTGCGGGCCCTCGCCACCGTCCGGCAGGTCCTGCCTGCACGCCTGCGCCCGCGGCTCGACGCCCTCGAGTTCACCGCGCTGCCGCCCAGCGGCAGGGACGTCCCCGATCCTCCGACTCCGCAGGTGCTCCTCGCACTCTCCGCCGCGGTCCGTGCGCAGCAGGTCCTCCGCTTCGACTATGCAGGTGCCGCCTCGGCGGCTCCGCAGGGGAGCGACGGCCCGCGCCGGGTCGAACCGCACCACCTCGTGACGCACGGCGGACGCTGGTATCTGGTCGCCTGGGACCTCGAGCGCGAGGACTGGCGCATCTTCAGGGCGGACCGGACCACACCGAAGCTGCCGACCGGGCCCCGATTCACACCGAGAGAGCTGCCGGACGGGGGAGTCGCCGGGTTCGTGTCCCGACGCTTCACGGGGGCGGCGGACGGTGGCGGCTGGCCGTGCGTCGGTACGGTGGTCCTCGGTCGGCCGGCCGGGGAGGTGCTGCCCTTCGCGGGAGACGGCGTCGTCGAGGACCTGGGGCCGGCATCCTGCCGCCTGCGCGCTGGTTCGTGGTCCTGGGTGGCGCTCGCAGCGTCCCTCAACCGCTTCGACACGGACGTGCGGGTGGTCGGGCCACCCGAGCTCGTCGCGGCCTTCCGGGTGCTCGCGGACCGGAACCGGGCGACGTCTGCCTGAGCCGTCCGCCGTCCCGCCACCGTCCACCATCGCTGGGCGGCCACCGTCCTGTCGGCGTCGTGTCCATCCGCTCGCTGGGCGGCCGCGTCCTGCCGGACCGGCCCTGCCGCTGTTCCGTCGGACCGTAGTGCGCGTCCTGTCCGGCCGGCCCTGTCGCTGTTCCCGTCGCTGGTCCCGTCGGGCTGGAGGGTGCCTAGTCCGAGAAGTGGGTCTCGGCGGGCGAGCTGGAGATACCGCTGACCATCCGCTCCGCGATGTCCCGCACCTTCACGTTCTGTGCGTTCGAGGCCCGCTTGAGCATGTCGTAGGCCTCGCTCTGCGTGCAGCGGTTCTGCCCCATGATGATGCCGATCGCGATGTCGATGGTGGTCCTCGACTCCATGGCGGCCTTCAGGTCCGACGACGTGTTGGCGTGCTTCGAGACCCGGAGCACCATCTGCAGCGCCTTGGCTGCCTGGGCCGCGAAACCCTCGGCGAGCTCCTGCGTCGTGCTGGTGAAGGTGCTGGGGGCCGCCGCGTAGAAGTTCAGCGCCGCTCCGCTGTCGGCACCGAGGACCAGGGGCACGCCCATCATGGAGTAGTACTCGCGGTTCGCCACCGCTTCGAAGTAGTCCGGCCACCGGCCGTCGGTGCGGACGTCGTCGACCACCACGGTGCTGCCGGAGCTGATCGCGTGCAGGCAGGGACCATCTCCGAAGCCGTACTGGATCTCGTCGAGCACCCTCGCCTCGTCGCTGCTGCACGCGACGGTGGTGGCGAGTCTCCGGTGCTGGTACGTGACCCCGCACTGCACTTCCACCGTTCCGCCGAGGATCCGCGAGGAGAGGCCTGCGAGGTCCTCGAGGAACTGGTCGACGCTCTCATTGCCGAGCATGAGGTCCTGCAATTCGGAGGCGGCTGCTGCCGCCGTCCCGTGCTGATCGTCGTTCACCGGGTCAGTTTACGATAGATCGCTAGTCTGTCTAGCTATCTCGGAGGCCTCCGCGGGCCACGTCGACGAACCCGCGGCCCGCGGTCACGTGGAAGCGGCCCTGCTCCCGCATGAGCGACGGCAGAACGGCCGCCCCGAGGGGCGGCCGTTCTCCGTTCTCTTGAGAAATCTGCGGGACCCGCGGGTCAGACGACGGCTGCTGCCGGCTTCTGCCGCTGCGGGGCGAGTTCACCAATGATGCCACGAAGGAGGCTGCGGAGCTCGAAGGATTCCAGGCCCTCCCCGACCATCAGGGTGCGTTCGATGTCCTCGGCCTTCGCCAGGGCATCGATGCCCTCAGGAGTGATGGTGATGCGCTGGCTGCGGCGATCGATGCTGTCGCGGATGCGGGAGATGAAGCCCTGCCGCTCGAGCTTCTCGATGGTCTTGCCGATCGTCTGGGCCTGCACGTGGACGGCGAGGGCGAGCTTGGCCCCCGTCATGGTGCCCTGGCGGGACAGGACGCCGAGGGTCGTGTAGCCCGCATGGGTGATCCCGATGTCGAGCAGCCTCTCGTTCCACGCGTGGTCGACGAGACGTGCTGCCGTGGTGAGCAGGCGGCTGGTTGACCACTCTTCCAGTTCAGACATGCGATGTTCCTCCAGAAGCTTTGGAACACCCGGCCGGTACTGCTGACCAGCGCCGGCCGGGTGTCGTGTCGTTGCAGGCGGTCGGTGAAGCAGGACGGGACCAACTGCAATACGTCTACTATGCGCTTCGATCTTCAAGTTTTCCCCTCGTGCCGCCCGAAGCTTCCGGCAAGATCGGCTCGGCCACTGGCAGTCGACGGCGCGCGAACGCCACGATCTCCGCGGCCACCCGGTCCGCCGCGGAGTGCTGGACCACATGCGGCTCCCCGGCGATCTCGACGCAGAAGCCGTCCTGCGCACGGTCCGCGAGTTCGTGGCACCACCGCCGTCGGGCTACCGGGTCGCGGCTCCCCCTCAGGACCAGCACGGGGCATTCCAGCCGCTCCACGGCGCGCTCCAGCGGGTATTCGAGCATCGGTCCGAGCTGGCGCACGTACCAGCGCAGGCCCGTCCTCAGGTAGTCGGCGAAGACCATCAGGTTGGCGCCCGCGCTCTCCCGAAGGGTGTCACGGCCGAGTGACGCCGCCTGCTGCAGGACGGTACGTCGGCGCCGGTCGACGACCGGCCCCATGAGGACGACGCCCCGCACGGACGTGGGTGCACGCAGGCCGGCGGCTGTGACGAACTGCACGCCCATCGAGTGCCCCACCAGGATGCAGGGCGGGATGCCGAGCAGGTCCAGCGCCTCGACGATCAGGGCCGCATGGTCCTCGATGCCGAGCCGGGTACGGGGTCGCGGGTCCCGGCCGTAGCCGGGCAGGTCGACCGCGTGCACGTCGGCGTCCGAAGCGAGTTCCGCGCGCAGGCGGTCCAGGTAGCGGTGTGTCATGCCGAGCCCGTGCACCAGGACATAGGGGGATCGGGACCGGGCCGGACCGGCGGGGCCCGGCGTCGTCCGCACGGTGATCGTGTATCCGCGGATCTGCACCGTACGGAGAAGGGTCGAGGGCATCCGAAGATTCTATGGCGGCACGGCCGCCGTCACTGCACCGCGCCTGGCAAATAGCCGGCCGGATCGCCGGTCCCGTCCTCCGCGGAGCCGATCTGTGGAATTCTTGGATCATGTCCGTTCTCCCGTCGCAGCGTAGCGCGCTCATCGTCGAGGACGATCCGGACATCCGGGAGCTGCTGGCGGTCACGCTGCGGATGAACGGTTTTACCGTCATCGAGGCCGCGTCCGGGCACGCTGGCCTGGCGGCGCTGAAGGAACACCGGCCCGATCTCATCACCCTCGACCTCAACCTGCCGGACCTCGACGGCGTCGAGGTGTGCCGCCAGTGTCGCGCCGTGAGTGATGCCTACATCGTGATGGTGACCGCGCGGCAGGACGAGATCGATCGACTGATCGGCCTCGAGACCGGCGCGGACGACTTCATCGGGAAACCCTTCAGCCCCCGGGAGCTCTCGGCGCGCGTCTCCGCGATGTTCCGACGTCCCCGGACGGGTCCGTCCGCCGTGACCGGGACGGCGCCACCGGCACAGGAACCGGACGGCAACGAGATGCTCCGCCACAACGACCTGCTGATGGACGTGGAAGGCCGCGTGGTCACGCTCGACGGCCAGGAGCTCGCCCTGACACGCATCGAGTTCGACCTCCTCGAGACCCTCATGACCGGCGCCCAGCGTGTGTGGACCAGGGAGGCGCTCCTCAACCGGGTGTGGGGGGACGGCTGGAGCCAGGACCACCACCTCGTCGAGGTGCACATCCGCAACCTGCGGAAGAAGCTCGGCGAGGACATGAGCAACCCCCGCTTCATCCGCACGGTGCGGGGCGTCGGCTACCGGATGATGCCGAGCGAACCCCAGCGCTGACGGGTCCGGTCCCGGTCCGGCCGTCCTGCCGCCCCGTCCATGGGTGGAACACTGGAAGGGTGGCTCACCTCGACATCTCCGGTATCGACTACTTCCTCTCCGACGGCAGGCAGCTGCTCAACGGCGTGGCCTTCAAGGTCGGCGACGGACACAAGACCGCCCTGATCGGCCCCAACGGCACCGGAAAGACCACCCTCCTGCGCATCGTCGCCGGCGACCTCATCCCGGACGAGGGCTCCGTGAGCCGCTCCGGGTCCATGGGCATCATGCGGCAGTTCGTCGGGCAGGTGCGCGACGACACCACGGTCCGCGACCTCCTCGTCTCGGCCGCGCCGCCTGTCCTCGCGGCGGCGGCGCAGCGGATCGACGACGCCGAGCTCGCCATGATGGAGGCCGAGGACGAACCCACGCAGATGGCGTACGCCCAGGCGATCGCCGACTGGGGGGACGCCGGCGGCTACGAGCTCGAGACGACGTGGGACGAGGTCACGATGGCGGCCCTCGGGGTGCCGTTCGATCGTGCACAGTACCGGGCGGCGTCGTCCCTCTCCGGCGGGGAGCAGAAGCGGCTCGTGCTCGAGGCCCTGTTCTCCGGCCCGGACGACCTGCTGCTCCTCGACGAGCCGGACAACTATCTCGACGTGCCCGGCAAGCGCTGGCTCGAGGCGAAGCTCCGCGACTCGAAGAAGTCGGTGCTGTTCGTCAGCCACGACCGCGAACTGCTCGCCAACGCGGCCACGCGGATTGTCACGCTGGAACCCGGGGCGCTCGGCGCGTCCTCCTGGACACACGGAGGCGGCTTCGAGACCTACCTGAAGGCACGCGAGGACCGGAACGCGCGGTTCGAGGAGCTGCGCAAGCGTTGGGACGAGGAGCACGTCAAGCTCAAGGAACTCGTCAACATGTACAAGAACAAGGCGGCGTTCCGCTCCGACATGGCCAACCGCTACCACGCAGCGCAGACCCGGCTCGCGAAGTTCCTCGAGGCCGGGCCGCCCGAGGCCATCCCGCTCGAGCAGAACGTCTCCATGCGCCTGGCCGGTGGTCGTACGGCGAAGCGCGCCGTCGTCGCGCAGAAGCTCGAACTGACGGGCCTCATGAAGCCGTTCAGCACCGAGGTCTGGTTCGGCGACCGTGTGGGCGTCCTCGGCTCCAACGGTTCCGGGAAGTCGCATTTCCTCCGCCTGCTGGCCGGTGGCGGCTCGGATCCGGACAAGGAGCACCTGCCGGTGTCCGACGTCGATATCAGGGCCGTGCCGCACGAGGGCTCGGTGAAGCTCGGGGCGCGGATCCGACCGGGTTTCTTCGCGCAGACGCACTCGCGCCCCGACCTCCTCGGCCGGACACTGGTGGACATCCTCCATCGCGGCGACGAGCACCGTTCGGGGCTCGGACGGGAGGCGGCCTCGGCCGTCCTCGACCGCTACGGACTGGCTCCGCAGGCCGAGCAGCCCTACGACTCCCTGTCCGGCGGACAGCAGGCCCGCCTGCAGATCCTGCTGCTCGAACTCTCCGGGGCCACCCTGCTGCTGCTCGACGAGCCCACCGACAACCTGGACCTGCACTCGGCCGAGGCACTGGAGCGTGCCATCGATTCCTTCGAGGGCACGGTGATGGCCGTGACGCACGACCGCTGGTTCGCGCGGAGCTTCGACCGCTTCCTCGTCTTCGGTTCCGACGGCAAGGTCTACGAGACCAAGGAGCCGGTGTGGGACGAGAGCCGGGTGGTCCGGGCCCGGTGAGGCCCCGGTTTCCACAGGCACGCCCCCTGCCATGAGCCGGCACCGGGTCATCCGGTCCCACCCGTCCACACGCTCTCCACAGGGTTATCCACATTCGGTGGATAACCCTGTGCGAATCCGCCGGACGCCGGGCTTTCCGATGGCTTTCCGGGCCCGGCGGCGCTCCCTTGTACAGTGAACGACGGCGCCGAAGGGCGTCGCAGCGGACACGGGGGCGAGCGACGATGGACACGGGGACGACGACGCCTGCACCCGACGCTTCCACCCCGGGTACCGCGGTGGAGGTACCCACCCGCGCCCGGCGCCTGCGTCCTGCCCTGATCGCGGGGGCGGCCCTCCTGCTCGTGGTCGTCGCCGCGGTGACCGGCGTCGCCCTCGTCAACCACACCGTCCTCGGGCCCGCCCGGGCCGTCGAGGCCTACCTGGATGCGCTCGTCGCGGGTGACGCCGAGAGATCCCGCACCCTGATCGGTGACGGTGACGGTGACGGTGACGGTGACGGTGACGGTGACGGTGACGGTGACGGTGACGGTGACGGTGCCTCGGCGATCCTCCTGTCCGACGCCGTCTACCGCTCGGCCGAGGACCGGCTGACGGGGTACGAGGTACAGGACGTCACGGTGCTCGGGGACACGGCGACGGTGGCGGTGGACCTGATGCAGGACGGCGCCGCGACGCGGTACGCCTTCGAGCTGACGCGCACCGGAAGGACAGCCCTCGTGCTCGACCAGTGGAGGCTCGACGGGCCGGAACCCCTCCGGGACATCCGCGTCCTGGTGGACGAGAGGCTCGGACTGCTCACCGTCAACGGCGTCGACCTGGCGCTTCCCCCCGGCGGCGCTGCTCGATACCCCGGTCTGCGGTCGGTGATGCTGCCGGCCCTGCCCGGCCGCTATGTCGTCTCGCCGCCCGCGCCCTCCGCCTATCTGTCCTACGGCAGCGAGCAGCAGGTCGTGGTTCCGGTGGATCCTCGGTTCGCGCCCGGCGGGGTGCTGCTCGAGCCGGCTCCAACACCCGCCGCGGAGGCGGAGGCGGCGGACCGGGTCGAAGCGCTCCTGAACGCCTGCATCGCGAGTTCGGACGCCGCTCCCGCAGGATGCCCCAACCGGTCCTTCCTGTTCGGCGACCCCGAGGACGTCCGGGTTCCGCGCTGGACCCTCGACCGTGCGCCGACCTACTCCCTCGAGAAGGGCTACGACCCCGGGGTGTACCGGCTGACGGGCCACGACGCGCAGGCCACGTTCTCGTACGAGCGCAACATCGAGTTCGACCGCGGGGAACCGGCACGATGGACCCGCGAGGAGGATCCGCAGCCGCTGCTGATCACCGCCACCGTGACGGTATCCGCCGATGGGCTCGACGTGGACCTCGATCCGGACGCCGGGACCGGCGGCTGACGGATCCTCCGGCCTCCGTCACGCCGCCTGTGTCCCGTTTGTTGCTCGTGATCGTCCCGCCTACGGTTGATCAGGTGAAGCCCGCCGTCCGATCCGCCATGTTCGCCACCTACGCCATCTTCGGGCTGAACGGACTCGTCTTCGCGAGCTGGGCCGCCCGTATCCCCGCAGCCTCCACCACCCTCGGCCTCGCCTCGGGCCAGATGGGTGCCCTGCTGCTCGTGGGCGCCGTCGGCTCCGTCCTGTCCCTGCCGCTCGCGGGGATCATCGCTGCACGCTTCGGTACCGCCAACACCGTCCGCATCGGGGGAACCGCCGCCGCGCTGGCCGCCGGCGCCGTCGCGCTGGGTCTGTTCATCGTGTCCGTCCCGGTGGTCGCCGTCGGCCTGTTCCTGTTCGGGTGCGGGATCGCCCTGTGGGACGTGGGGCAGAACATCGAGGGGGCCGCCGTCGAACGCCTCGTGGGCCGTACCATCATGCCGCGCTTCCACGCGGCGTTCAGCGGTGGCGCCTTCGTCGGAGCGCTCGTCGGCGCGGGCCTCTCCGCGCTCCAGGTGACACTGTCCGCCCATCTCGTGGCGGTCGCGGTCCTCAGCCTTACGGTCTCCCTGTGGACGCCTCGCTCCTTCCTGCCGGAGGAGGCACCGGACGCCTCGGCCACGGCGCCCGACGGCGGACGTCCGCGCGGTTTCGGGGCGTGGGGGGAACCCCGCACCCTGCTCATCGGCCTCGTGGTCCTCGGCGCCGCCCTCACCGAGGGCGCGGCGAACGACTGGGTCGCCAAGGCCAGCGTCGACGGCCTCGGCACGTCGGAGAGCACCGGAGCCATCATGTTCGCGGTCTTCGTCGCGGCCATGACGGCGCTGAGGTTCGTGGGCGGTCCCCTGATCGACCGTTTCGGGCGGGTGCGTGTCCTCCAGGCGAGCCTCGGCTCCTCCCTCGCCGGGCTCGCACTGTTCGTCCTCGCACCGAACGTCCCCCTCGCCGCGGCCGGCGCGATCCTGTGGGGTGCGGGCGCCGCGCTGGGGTTCCCGATGGGCATGTCCGCTGCCGCCGACGAGCCGGAGCGTGCCGCTGCGCGCGTGTCCGTCGTCTCGACGATCGGGTACACGGCCTTCCTCGCCGGACCGCCGCTCATCGGATTCCTCGGAGACGTCGTCGGGATCCGGAACGCCCTGCTGGCGGTGGGCGTGGCGGTCCTCGCATCCTTCCTCGTCGCCCCTGCGGCGCGGGAGCGCGGCACCGACGTCGGAGATCCCGAGGACGAGGATGCATTGCGGACAGCTTCTGACCAGCACCCCTAGGAACAGTGCGGGCATCGCCCTACCCTTCATGCATGGCAATCATCGAGGCAGAAGGTCTGAAGAAGACCTATTCGTCGAAGAGCGGGCCCGTCCATGCTCTCGACGGTATGAATCTCTCCGTCCCCCAGGGGACGGTCAAGGCCCTGCTGGGCCCCAATGGTGCAGGTAAGACCACCGTCGTCAAGATCCTGACCACCCTCATCCAGCCGACGGCGGGGACAGCGCACATCGACGGCATCGACGTCCTGCGCGAGCCGAAGGCCGCACGGCGCATCATCGGCGTCTCCGGCCAGTACTCCGCGGTCGACGAGAACCTCACCGGTTTCGAGAACCTCGAGATGGTGGGGCGGCTCTACCACCTCGGCGCACGTGAATCGAAGCGCAGGGCACAGGAGCTGATCGAGCAGTTCGAGCTCACCGAGGCGGGCAACCGGCCGGTCAAGGGGTTCTCCGGTGGCATGCGTCGCAGGATCGACCTGGCCGGTGCGCTCGTCATCAACCCGAAGATCCTGTTCCTGGACGAGCCCACCACCGGGCTCGATCCCCGGAGTCGCCTCTCCCTGTGGGGGATCATCAAGGACCTCGTGCGCGACGGCACCACGCTGCTGCTCACCACGCAGTACCTCGAGGAAGCGGACCAGCTCTCGGACGACATCGCCGTGATCGACGGCGGAAAGGCGATCGCGGAGGGCACGGCGGACCAGCTGAAGGCGCAGATCGGCGGCCACCGCGCCGTGGTCTCCCTGGTCCACTCCTCCGACGCCGCCTCCGCCCGTGAGATCCTCGGGCGGCACGGTGACGGCGAGCCGCTCGTCGGGGACGACGGACGGAGCATCGAGGTGGCCGTGAGCGACGGCCCGCGGGCGCTGCAGTACATCCTGTCGGACCTCGGCGAGAGCGGTATCGAACTGCACGACGCCGGCATGCGGCGGCCCAGCCTCGACGACGTCTTCCTGACGCTGACCGGTCGGCGCGCCGAGGCCTCGGACACCAAGGACGCATCGACCCAGAAGGAGGCGGCAGCATGAGTGTCCTGGCACCCGAGGGCCGGCAGCCCGAGCACCAGCAGGCTTCACCCTCCGGTTCCGGCGTGGAACCGCCCTCGGAACTCGCCATGTGGTTCTCCGACGGCTGGACGGTCACGAAGCGCAATCTCACCAAGCTCAAGCGGTCCCCGGACATGCTGGTCTTCGCGATCCTGCAGCCCATCATGTTCGTGCTGCTGTTCAGCCAGATCTACGGCGGGTCCATCGAGGTGGAGGGCAGCGACTACACGCAGTACCTCATGGCCGGCATCTTCGCGCAGACGGTGATCTTCGGCTCCACGTTCTCCGGATCGGCGATGGCGCAGGACCTCAAGGACGGCATCATCGACCGTTTCCGCACGCTGCCGATGAGCTCGTCGGCGGTGCTGATCGGCCGCACGAACAGCGACCTCGTGCTCAACGCGCTCTCGGTGATCATCATGATGGGCACGGGCCTGCTGGTCGGCTGGCGGGTGAACACCTCGCTGAGCAGTGCACTGGCCGGGATCGGGCTCCTCCTCCTGTTCTCCTATGCCTTCAGCTGGGTGATGGCGCTGCTCGGCATGTCGGTGAAATCGCCGGAGGTCATCAACAACGCGTCCTTCATGATCCTGTTCCCGCTGACCTTCATCTCGAACGCGTTCGTCCTGTCCTCCACCCTGCCCGGTCCCCTGGAAGCCTTCGCCAACTGGAATCCCGTCTCCGCGCTCGTCCAGGCGGTGCGCGAGCTGTTCGGGAACACGGGGACGGTGCCGGTGCCGGATGCGTGGCCCATGCAGAACGCCGTGGTCACGGTCATGGTCGGGATCGTCCTGATGCTCGTGATCTTCGTCCCCCTGTGCATCCGGAAGTTCGCCTCGATCAGCTCGCGCTGACACGTCGCCGTCGTCCGAAAGGGGTACGGCGCACTCCTCGGTGATCATCCCTGGGGCCGGTGATTCGTCACCGGCCCCAGGCCTACTGTTGGTTGTACCGGGCCCGCGTCTGCGGCTCCCGTGTCGTCACCAGTCGAAGGAAGAACCATGATCGAGGCACAGGCCCTGTCGAAGCGGTACGGAGCGAAGGCTGCCGTGGATTCCGTCTCCTTCACCGTGCATCCGGGAAAGGTCACGGGCTTCCTCGGCCCCAACGGTGCCGGCAAGTCCACCACCATGCGCATGATCATGGGCCTGGACAACCCCAGCGGTGGCCGGGTGACGGTGAACGGCCGGCCCTATGCCCAGCACAGGGCGCCGCTGCGCGAGGTCGGCGCCCTCCTCGACGCGAAAGCCGTCCACACCAAGCGTTCCGCGTACAACCACCTCCGGGCGATGGCGGCCACCCATGGCATCCCCGACAGCAGGGTCAGGGAGGTCATCGAGCTCACCGGGCTCGGATCCGTCGCCAAGAAGCGTGTGGGCGGGTTCTCCCTGGGCATGGGGCAGCGCCTCGGTATCGCGGCTGCGCTCCTCGGCGATCCGCACACGGTGATCCTCGACGAGCCCGTCAACGGCCTCGACCCCGAGGGCGTGCAGTGGGTCCGCCACCTGGCGAACGGCCTGGCGTCGGAGGGCCGCACGGTCTTCCTCTCCTCGCACCTGATGTCGGAGATGGCGCTGACAGCGGACCACCTGATCGTGATCGGGCGGGGCCGCATCATCGCGGACGCCCCGATCCAGTCGATCATCGACGGGCAGGGCAAGGCCCGGGTCCGTGTCCGGGTCGATCGCCCGCAGGACCTCCTCGGCAGCCTCGCCGGCGAAGGAGTGACCTCGCAGGTCCTCGAACCGGAGCTGGTCGAGATCACCGGCGTCGAGCCCCGCCGCATCGCGGAGGTCGCGCTCCGGGAACGCGTCCTCGTCTACGAACTGACGCCCCTGCAGGTGTCCCTCGAGGACGCGTACATGCAACTGACCCAGACCGAGGTCGAATACCAGTCACACGACCTGCCCCTCACGCCGGCGACGCCGGACATGCAGCAGGTCCCCGCGCACATGGAAGGCCGCTGATCATGGCAACATCGACCCCACAGGCTCCCGCCCGGCAGCGGCCGCGCCAGGAACAGCTCCCCGGCGTCACCTTCGGCCGTGTCCTCAAGTCCGAGTGGATCAAGGTCACCACGGTGCCCTCGACGGTGATCCTGATCGTGACGACGATCGTCGTCATGGTGGGCATCGCAGCACTCCTCGCCTGGCAGACGACCTTCCTGTTCGACGCCCAGAGCAACCCCGACATGGCTGCGCAGATGCAGGCGCAGGGGGCGCCGGATGCCGCGGAGATCTCCCGTGACATCCCCGGGTCGGGACTGATCTTCGGTCAGCTGCTCATGGCATCGTTGGCGGTCGTGCTGATCGCCTCCGAATGGGGGACCGGCATGATCCGGTCCACCATGGTGGCCGTGCCCAACCGCACGTCCGCCCTGCTCGCCAAGCAGCTGATCATGGCTGCGGTCTCGTTCCTGGTGGGTGCAGGTTCCGCCCTGATCGGGTACGTCGTCGCGCAGCCCATCCTGGACACCGCAGAACTCGGCTTCAGCCTCGACGCCGACGGTGCGCTGCTGCACATCATCAACACAGGGTCTGTCCTCGCGCTCGTATCGGTCTTCGCCATGTCCGTCGGCACACTGATCCGCAACACCGCGGGCGGTGTGGTCACGTCGATCGGCGTGCTGCTCGTCCTGCCCATCCTCGTCGCCATCTTCGGTGGCGGGACCGAGTGGGTGGCTGACGCGGCACGGTTCCTCCCCAGCTCGGGTGGCGAGCAGATGGTCGCCACGACCATCCAGGACGGCGATCTGAACCAGTGGCAGGGCTCCCTGGTCCTCGGCGGCTGGGCGCTCGTCCTCCTGGCGGCGTCCCTCCTGGTGACCAAGAAGCGGGACATCTAGGACGATGACCGTCCCACCTCATGACGCCCGGTCATGAGCACTAGCCCCTCGGTGAGGGAGACCGCGGAACGAACGGCCGCGGTCTCCTTCACCGAGCTCAATGCCCGCCGGCTGGGTCCCGTCCGGCGGTTCTTCCGCAGGCATCCGCGGGCCATGGACGCCGTCGTGGTCCTGGTGTTCGTGGCGATCACCCTGCCCAGTGCGCTCTTCCTGATCGTCGACCAGGCGTCATGGCTCGGGATGCCCGGGCTGGTCCTCGCCGCGACGGCGCTCGCCTTCCGGCGGGACCGACCCCTGGTCGTCCTCGCCTTCGTCTCCGTGCTCGACGTCCCCATCGGCATCCTGACCATGGGTGAGGGCAGCAGCGGTATCGCCGCGATGTTCGCGCTCTACACCGTCGCTGTCGCCCACCCGCTCCGTACCACCCTCGTCGCCGCGGTCTCGGCGACGATCCTCTCGGTCGGCTCGCTCTTCCTCATCCCCGCCGAGGCGTTCGCCGAAGCGCCGGGCGCGGTCTGGGTCATCAGCGGTTTCGTGGTGATCTTCCTCGGGATTGCCGTCGGGGTCGGCGTCACCGTCCGACGTGACCGCGAGCACGAGAGCGAGCTGCGCGAATGGGCTGCCCGCAACGCGGAGCTCGCCTCGGCGGGGGAGCGGAACAGGATCGCGCGGGAGATGCACGACGTCGTCGCCCACTCCCTGACCGTCATGGTGGCGCTCTCCGACGGAGCAGCCGTCGTCATGAAACGGGATCCGGACCGTGCCACGGCCGTGCTCAAGGAGCTGTCCGGCACGGGCCGGACGGCCATCGCCGACATGCGCCGCGTCCTCGGGGTCCTCCGGGCCGAAGCCGCGAGCGAATCCCTGCAGCCGCTGCCGGCGTCGAGTTCGCTCGCCCACCTGCTCGACGGCTTCCGGGCGGCCGGGCTGCCGCTGCGGGTGACCGCGAGCGGTCCGAGACTGCCGGACGACCCTGCCTTCCAGCTCACGGTCTACCGGATCCTGCAGGAATCCCTGACCAACGTCCTGCGGTACGGCAAGGGCGTTACGCTGGTGGACATCTCGATCGCCCGGACGGGCCACCTGGTGTCACTGCGGGTCGCCGACGACGGCCGGGGCGCGATGGACCCCGCAGTGTCGCTCGGCTCCGGCCAGGGCATCGCGGGCATGCGTGAGCGGGCAGCCATCTACGGCGGATCGGTCGACGTCGGTGCGAGATCCTCGGGCGGCTGGGTCGTCGAGGTGCAACTGACGGTTCCCGACGCCGACGGCGGTCCGGGGCATCAACGGGGGAAAGAGAAGGATGACGACGCAGCACAGTACGGAGGGCACGCCCATCAGGGTTCTGCTCGCTGACGACCAGCCACTCCTGCGCATGGGCTTCAGGCTCATCCTCGAGGGGGAGCCGGATCTCGAGATCGTGGGTGAGGCCTCCACGGGTGGTGAGGCCGTCCGGATGACCACGGAACTCACCCCCGATGTCGTGCTGATGGATGTGCGGATGCCCCTCGGGGACGGCATCGAGGCGACCCGGCAGATCACGGCCTCGGGCTCGGGCGCGCGCATCATCATCCTGACGACGTTCGACCTCGACGAGTACGCGTTCGCCGGCCTGCAGGCCGGTGCTTCGGCGTTCCTGCTGAAGGACGTGGCGCCGGAGGAACTCGTGCACGCCGTGCGGGTGGTCGCGAGCGGTGACGCCGTCGTCGCCCCCCGCGTCACGCAGCGCCTCCTCGAGACCTATGTGCGGTCCCTGCCGCCCGCACACCCCACGAGGACGCCGGACCGGCGCCTGACCGAACTGACGCCACGCGAGCGTGAAGTGCTGGAGGCGATCGCGGAAGGGCTCTCCAACGCGGAACTCGCGGGCCGGTTCTTCCTCTCGGAGGCCACCATCAAGACGCACGTGCGGAGGATCCTCACGAAGCTCGATCTGCGGGACCGCGTGCAGGCCGTGGTGTACGCCTACGAGAACGGGATCGTGGTGCCCGGACCGGCCTGACCTCCACCGCTCGGATCAGGGGCAGGTGAGGACGCGCTCGAGGTTCTGACCGGTCCAGGTGCCGACGTTCGCGCGGACGCGCAACGTGTAGGTGCCCACGGTCGTGGACGTGCGGGTGATGGTCGTGGACCGCGGGCTCGCCGGCACCGCATTGGTGGTGACCTGGCCGGTCGGGGCGGTCAGGGTGACGGTGTAGCCCGTGGCGCGGTCCACGGCACCGAAGTCGGTGAGGGTGACCGTCATGGAGAGCTTCGTCGAGGTGCAGCTGAAGGTTCCGGTGACGCCGGCGGGGGCCGGGATCGCGTAGGTGCCCACACTCAGGTCGGCGCGTGCCGCGTCCGAGAAGGCAGCCTGCGCGATCGTGGGTACCCAGGTGAGGATGACGACGGCGACGACCAGCTGCACGAGCAGGCGGATCCGGCGCACGGCGGTCCGGGTGGTGCTCATGGTGGTCCTTCCTCTGCGTCATGGGTGATGTGCCGCGTCGGCGTCCGTCGGTGCGTGATCCGCCGAGCGGCCGCGGGCCGCTCGGCGGGAGTACGGGGATCCCGGCGTCCTGGCGTGGGGACCAGGGCGCCGGGACGAAGGGTCAGCGGCTGGTTGCCGCGCGCTGGGTGGCGGTGAAGGCGAAGTTGACGGTGCTCGTGAGGCCCTGGAACGTGTTGTCCGCAGCGGTGGGCAGGGTGGCCGTGACGCGCAGGTTGTCGGCCTTGGTGCTGACGATCGACTGCAGGTTCGAGAGGACGACGTCGGTGCCGATGATCTGGCGGGTCGCCAGGACGGAGGTGACGGTACCGGCGCAGGTGTACGTGTAGGCGGGGGCGGTACCGGCCTCGGTCCAGGGGACGCTGCAGGCGTCGACGGCCACCTGGAGGCCGTTGACGGCGTCGGTGGTGAGCTTGGTCGCGGTGCCCACCGCCGTGGTGCTGAGCGTGACTCCGCCGAAGTTCTGGTTGCCGGCGTTGGTGAGGGTCGCGGCGCGCTGGATGGTGTCCCCAGGGACGACGCCGGTGGCGGCGACGGTCAGGCGGTTCGCGGCGGTGCCCGCTGCTCCGAGCTGGACGTCGACGGTGCCGGCGGTGACGGTCTCGCTCGCGGAGGTCGTCGAGGTGAAGGAACCATAGGTACCGAGGCCGGCCACCGACGCTGCCACGCCGAGCAGTGCGACGGAGGCGAGGACCTTGCCGGACGTGGACTTCATGCTGATGCGGGCGGAGCGAGCGGTGCGTGCCATGGTGAGACCTTTTTCCTTGAGTGTGTCGGGTGTGGGTGTCTCCGGTCCCCCCAGTGGGTCCCGGTTCCTCTGGTGGAAACTCTGATCGAGCAGGCTGAAGTGTGCCGTGTGGTCAGGGCGAACCTCGGGCGAAGGAAAACCGAAGCCGGTCGCAAAACCGAACACCAGGTCAAGGCAGGCTGAAGCGCGCGCCTCCACGGCATCTGGTTGAATCGGGGGATGAGCCCTGCACCCGCACACATCTCCGATCTCGGCGCCTACGTGTCCGCTTCGCCGTCGAGCTTCCACGCGGTCTTCGAGGCCGGCAGGCGGCTCGCGGCGGCAGGATTCCGGCGCCTCGAGGAGCAGGACGCCTGGGAGGGCGGGGCGGGCAGCTACTTCGTCCTCCGTGACGGAGCGCTCATCGCCTGGACGGTCCCGACGACGGCGGGACCCACGACGGGCTTCCACATCCTCGGAGCGCACACCGATTCGCCGTCGTTCAAGCTGAAGCCGAAGCCCACCACGGGGAAGTACGGGTGGCTGCAGGCCGGCGTCGAGGTGTACGGCGGTCCGCTCCTGAACTCCTGGCTCGACCGGGAGCTGGCGCTCGCAGGCCGGCTGACCCTGCATGACGGCACCGAGCACCTGGTGGCGACGGGGCCGCTGCTGCGCTTCCCGCAACTCGCGATCCACCTGGACCGCGCCGTCAATGATGGTCTGGCGCTCGACAAGCAGCGCCACATGAACCCGGTCTGGGGGCTCGGCGACCCCGCGGACGCCGATCTGCTGGGCCTGCTCGCCGCCCGGGCCGAGGTCGACCCGCGGGACGTCGGCGGGTTCGACGTCGTCGCCGCGGATACGCAGGAGCCCCGTGTGTTCGGCGCCCAGGACGAGTTCTTCGCGTCCGGACGGCTCGACAACCTGTCCTCCGTGCACGCCGGACTCACCGCCATCATCGATGCGGCCGGGCGCCCCCTGGCGGACGGTCCCATCGCGGTGCTCGCCGCGTTCGACCACGAGGAGGTGGGCAGCGGTTCCCGCTCAGGCGCCAGTGGTCCCTTCCTCGAGGACATGCTCCTGCGCATCTCGCTGGGCCTGGGTGCCGGCGCGGAGGAACGGCTGCGCGCGCTGGCGTCGTCGTTCTGCGTGTCCGCGGATGCCGGCCACGCCGTGCACCCGAACTACGCCGAACGGCATGATCCCGCCAACCTGCCAGTCCTGAACGGCGGCCCGCTGCTCAAGATCAACGCGAACCAGCGCTACACCACCGACGCTCCCGGAGCCGCGTTCTGGGCCGCCCTGTGCCGGGACAGCGGCGTGCCGTACCAGGAGTTCGTCTCGAACAACGTCATGCCGTGCGGCTCGACGATCGGTCCCCTGACGGCGACGAGGCTCGGCATCAGGACGGTCGACGTCGGGACCCCGCTGCTGTCCATGCATTCGGCGCGCGAACTGTGCGGCGTGGCTGACCCCGGCCACCTCGCGACGGCGACCACCGCCTTCTTCCGTGGCGGACGCTAGCGGTTGTCCACAGGAGTTCGTCGCTCTGCATTCGTCCGGTATTATTGATCCGTCTGTGCCACAGCCAGGCGGCGGTACATATCGTCGACGGCGGCCGGACCAACGCTAAAGAACCTCCTGTTGCGGAAAGACCGCGACCGTTCAGCCCAGAGGAGGTGGGTTCACACATGCGTGCATATGAATTGATGGTCATCATCGACCCCGACGTCGAGGAACGCTCCATCGACCCGACACTCGAGAAGTTCCTCAATGTCGTCCGCAACGGCGGCGGCACTGTGGACAAGGTGGACATCTGGGGACGTCGGCGCCTCGCCTACGAGATCCAGAAGAAGACCGAGGGCATCTACGCCGTCGTCAACTTCACCGCGACTCCGGCCGTGGCTGCCGAACTCGACCGCCAGCTGAGCCTCAACGAGACGATCATGCGTACCAAGATCATCCGTCCCGAGGAGCAGAAGGTCTCCGCCGAGTAGTTTCGGCGTATTCCTCACCCATCCATCCCGCTCCGGCGGGTAGTGACTCAAGGAGGCACCATGGCAGGCGAGACAGTCATCACGGTGATCGGCAACCTCACGAACGACCCCGAGCTGCGGTTCACGCCGTCGGGTTCGGCGGTTGCCAACTTCACCATCGCGTCCACTCCGCGTACGTTCGACCGCCAGTCCAACGACTGGAAGGACGGCGAAACGCTGTTCCTCCGCGCGTCGGTCTGGCGCGAGGCTGCGGAGAACGTCGCCGAGACCCTGACCAAGGGCACCCGCGTGGTCGCCCAGGGCCGACTCAAGTCACGTTCGTACGACACCAAAGAGGGCGAGAAGCGCACCGTCATGGAGCTCGAGGTGGACGAGATCGGTCCATCCCTGCGCTATGCCTCCGCGAAAGTCTCCCGGACCCAGCGCTCAGGCGGCGGGAACGGTGGCGGCGGTGGTTTCGGCGGCAACTCAGGCGGGGGCAACTCCGGGTCGAACCCGCAAGCGGGCTCGGGCTGGGGCGGCGGCCAGCAGGCCCAGCAGCCCGCGGATGATCCGTGGGGCGCACCCGCCGGCGGCAACAACTCCCAGGGTTGGGGCAACGGCGCCGACTCCGAGCCGCCCTTCTAGGCTCTCCAGGCAGGGATCCGGTCCCGGGTCCCTGCCGAAGTCACGATCCGTGACTCGCACCTCCCATCCCGCAGAATCGTTCTGCGGGCTCCATCAGAAAAAGGAGCACCACGATGGCTAAGGCTGAACTCCGTAAGCCCAAACCAAAGTCCAACCCCCTGAAGGCCGCTGACGTCACCGTCATCGACTACAAGGACGTAGCCCTGCTGCGTAAGTTCATTTCCGATCGCGGAAAGATCCGTGCCCGTCGCGTCACCGGTGTCACGGTGCAGGAGCAGCGCAAGATCGCTCAGGCCATCAAGAACGCCCGCGAAGTCGCCCTCCTGCCGTACTCCGGCGCCGGCCGCGGCTAGGAAAGGGACACATCATGTCGAAGCTCATTCTCACCCAGGAAGTCACCGGTCTCGGTGCAGCAGGCGATGTCGTCGAGGTGAAGAACGGTTACGCACGTAACTACCTTCTGCCCCGCGGTTTCGCCTTGATGTGGAGCAAGGGTGGCGAGAAGCAGGTCGAGTCCATCAAGGCTGCCCGCTCCGCCCGCGAGCACGCATCGCTCGAGGACGCCCAGCGCCAGGCCGCCGCGCTGTCGGCGAAGCCCGTCACCCTGACCGTCAAGGCGGGTGGCTCCGGCCGCCTGTTCGGCACGGTCAAGGCGGACGACGTCGCCAAGGCCGTCGAGGCCGCTGGTCTCGGCAAGATCGACAAGCGCAAGGTCGAACTGCCCGCCCACATCAAGTCGGTCGGGTCCTACCAGGCCAACGTCCGTCTCCACGAGGACGTCGCAGCAGTCATCGACCTGGACGTCGTCGCAAGCTAGTCGTCCTGTTCGTCCGGGAAGCCTCCGCCGTCGGCGGGGGCTTCCCGTGCTTAAGGGCGGGTGCAGCGAGGGGTGCGAGGTCGGCAAGGATTCTGCCGGGTGCTCGTCGCCCCGGTTCGTCAGCAACGCTCCGCCATCGGCGGGAGTGGGTCCTCGTCGGCGCCATCGGGCCATCCCCGGAAGCTGCATGCCGACCGCCGCGGCCGGATCCTCGCGCTGTCGAACGTACTCCCCTCGTGATCCCTCCGGCACACTGCGCCCTCCACTATGCCTCGATCGGCATACTCCCACGTGCGGGTCGGCGCGGCGCGCATCACGCTTCGGCAATGCGGCACGGGACGGCGTGCAAGGACCGCTAGGGGGCCTAGCGAACTACTTCCGGTGATGTTGTCAACAGCGGCCCTGTGGATGAATGCGGGCAGAAAATTCTTTTCGTACACAGGGCGGGGACAACGTTTCCGCAGGTCAAAGGGCTCTCAAGCCGGAATCCCGTTCTTTGTCCACAGGGTTCTCCCCATCCTGTGCACAAGACACGCCGTGTAATCCACAGGTTATTCACACTTACCCACACCCCCTGTTGGTGGAGCGCTTTGTGCCTTGCGAGGCGACGGCTACGGTAGCGGGAGATTCCCACTAGTGAGGGTGTCGGGTGATAGGTATGTCCTGTCGGACCCGGCCCGGGTGTCCGGTCGACGTCGTGACGTCGGCCGCTTCGACAGTAGGAGAAAGGCCCTTCAGTGTCCCTGGCACATGCAGATTCATCATCGGACACACGGTCACCGGAATTCTCCCGCACGCCGCCCCAGGACCTCGTCGCCGAGCAGTCCGTCCTCGGCGGCATGATGCTGTCGAAGGACGCCATCGCGGACTGCGTGGAAGTGCTCCGGGGCATCGACTTCTACCGCCCGGCCCACGAGAGCATCTACGAGGCGATCATCGACCTCTACGGACGCGGTGAGCCGGCCGACGCCGTCACCGTGTCGGATGAGCTCACCAAACGGGGTGAGATCTCCCGCATCGGTGGTCCCGCCTACCTGCACACGCTGATCCAGTCCGTCCCCACGGCCGCGAATGCCGGGTTCTATGCCGAGATCGTGCGCGAGAGGGCGGTCCTGCGCCGCCTGGTCGACGCCGGCACGAAGATCGTGCAGCTCGGCTACTCCAACGATGGCGAGGTGGACGACCTCGTCAACGCCGCGCAGGCGGAGGTGTACGCCGTGGCCGAGCGGCGGACGGCCGAGGACTATGTCGCGCTGAAGGACATCATCGAGGGGACCGTCGACGAGATCGAGTCCGCGGGACACAAGGGCGAGGGGATGACGGGCGTCCCCACCGGCTTCTACGAGCTCGACGAGCTCACGCAGGGCCTCCACGGTGGACAGATGATCGTCGTGGCCGCACGGCCGGCCATGGGCAAGTCGACCTTCGCGCTGGATTGGGCTCGGTCGGCGGCGATCAAGCACAACATGACCACGGTCTTCTTCTCGCTCGAGATGGGGCGCAACGAGATCGCCATGCGACTGCTCTCCGCCGAGGCGACGATCGGCCTGCAGGACCTGCGCAAGGGGACCATCAAGGACGAGCAGTGGGGGAAGATCGCGACGACCATGGGACGCATGAACGATGCGCCCCTCTTCATAGACGACAGCCCGAACATGTCGCTGATGGAGATCCGGGCCAAGTGCCGGCGCCTGAAGCAGCGCCACGACCTCAAGCTCGTGGTCCTCGACTACCTGCAGCTCATGTCCTCCGGCAAGCGTGTCGAATCCCGCCAGCAGGAGGTGTCGGAGTTCTCACGGGCACTGAAGCTGCTGGCCAAGGAGCTCAACGTGCCGGTGGTCGCTCTGTCACAGCTGAATCGTGGCTCGGAGCAGCGGACGGACAAGAGGCCCCAGGTCTCCGATCTCCGTGAGTCGGGGTCGATCGAGCAGGACGCGGACATGGTCATCCTCCTGCATAGGGACGATGTCTACGACAAGGAGTCCGCACGGGCGGGAGAGGCTGACGTGATCGTGGCGAAGCACCGCAACGGTCCGACGAAGACCTTGGTCGTGGGTTTCCAGGGCCACTATTCGCGCTTCAACAACATGGCGGCGGACGGCGGCGGCTACTAGTCCTTCTTCGGCCCGAGTTCGTTGATGACGGTCGCCAGGCGATCACGCAGATCCTGCGATGCCAGGCCGTCCTCGGCCATCAGCTCGTGTTCGATGTTCTTGGCACGCTCGAGGGCCTTCTGGCCGGCGGAGGTGATGGTGATTCGCTGGCTGCGGCGGTCCGCGGTGTTCCGGAGCCTCGTCACGAGTCCCCGCTTCTCGAGGCGGTCCAGGGTGCGGCCGACCGTCTGGGCCTGCACGTGCACCAGCTGGGCGAGGCGCACACCGGTGAGGGTCCCTTCGCGCTCGAGGACGCCGAGGGTCGTCAACCCGGCGTGGGTGATGCCGATGCTCAGGAGCTTCTCGTTCCATGAGTGCTCGACGATGCGGGCCGCGGTCGTTAGCAGGCGGCTGGTCGACCAATCGTTCAACTCCGGCACGATAGCGTGTCCTTCCCCTCGGTCCTACGCGGTGGATTCGCTGTTCCCTACTACTTACTCTAGACAACTTCGCCCGAAATAGACAGCAGGCTTAGCATCAGTTCTGCACAGCGGGCAGAAATCACCCGACGCCCCTGGGGCGCTACGGCTGGTCAACCAGAACGAGCAGAGGGCCCGGGGCACGGCCCCGGGCCCTCTGCTCAGTCGGTGATGCTGTTTATCGGTTGTCGCCGCGACGGGTGTCGTCCGCGCCGTCGACCTCGATCTCTTCCTTGCGGACCTCGCCGCTGACCGTCTCGTTGGACGTGACCGTCTCCTTGTCGAGGCGCACGCGCTCCACGGGAACGGCTTCCTTCTCCACGACGGGACGCTCGGCGTGGAGGGTCACTTCGTGCTCCTCCTCGCTGATGGCGGGGCCGTCGTAGGCGTCGCCACGGTTGGCGTCCGTGATGGGCTCGCGCTCCACCCGGACCTCCTCGTGGCTGACCGGAACGGTCTGCGTGACATTCTCGGTCACCACGTACTTGCGCAGGCGAGCGCGGCCGGCTTCGCGCTGCTCGGTGCCGACGTGCAGCTGCTCCTCGGAGCGCGTCATCGCATCATCGGTCGTGGGGCCCGAGGTGTCGTGGCCGACCGTGCCGTGCGTGTTGCCCGCGTCGCGGTCCGACGTACCGAAGCCGCTGTCGTGTGAGGTGTCCGTATCGGTGAGGCCCGACGTGCGGCCCGAGGTGGTGTCGATATCGACATCGCGGTCACTGTGACCCGTGGTGCCCGTCGTTCCGCTCGTCGTACCCGTGGCGTTGGGCGTATCGGTGTAGCCGCCCGTTCCGCCGCCGATCTCATAGTGGCGGTACAGGCGGTCCTCCTCCTCGGGGCTGAGGTTGCCGTCGGACTCCACGCGGGGGGCGTCCTTCACCTGGTGCTTGGAGTAGGGAACGCGCACGTCGTGGCCCTCGACATCCGCACCCTGAAGGGGGACGAAGGACTCCGACGTCCCGAAGAGGCCCGTCTTCGCCGTGACCCAGCTGGGCTCGCCGGTCTGGTCGTCGAGGTAGACCTGACCGATCGAGCCGATCTTCTCCCCATCGGATCCGAGGACGTTGCCGCCGTTGCCGAGCAGGGTATCGATGTGGTCCTGAGTAATCATGTCCTTCTCCTTCTGAGTCATCTCACTGGTTCGGGATTCGGCTTCGCCTTGACCGGAGTCCACGGCTAACCACCGACCCCTAGAGTAAGCACACTTAGTACCTGATGGGAAGCCTGCTTAGCGTTTTTCCCGAAATGCCTCGACGGGCTGAGCGCCCGAGGTTCGGGCAATCCCGCCTCGAGCTGCTCCCTGTCCGTATGATGGCCGTAGGTCCAGCCACCGGCCTGACATCCTCCGACCCGGCGCCCGCAGGCGTCCGTGTCGCCGGAGACGATTCCACGCAAGCGGTGGGGGATCGTCTCCGGCGTCGCCCGACGGGTTCCCGACCGGTCGCCTGCTGCACGCCAGGGTCTTCGAGCCCCGGAAGGGTTCCCATGCACGCTGCACGCCCCGCTGCCATCCACGACGTCATGATCGCCGCGGCAGATCTCGAGAACGCCGAATTCACACGGGACGCCCTGGCCCTCGTCTGCGGCGACGCGATCCGTCAGGCCCTCGCCACCGGCCTGACCCACCACGAGCTCGCGGAAGCCGCCGGCCTCTCCGAGGTGGACGTGCGCCGCCTCGCGGAGCAGCCGACGCTCCCGGTCGCGCCGCCGGCGGGGGTGGCCTACCTCGCGGGCTATCCGCTCCCCGACCTAGCCGCGGCCCGGAGCCCGTCCCTCCTGCCCGAGGAGCCCTTGGCTGATGCGACAGCCTCTGTCCCGCCCGCTCCCCGTGACCAGCGGAAGGAGCCGGATGCCGCCCGGTGAACGAGCGGTGGACGCCATGCCAGGTCGCGCGGCACTGCTGATCATCGACATGCAGAACGCCTTCTTCGAGGACGAGGTCCTCCAGCGCTCGCGCTCCTCCCTGGTGACCGCCTGCAACGAGCTCATCGCCGCCGCCGCCCGAGGCGGTTCGATCGTCCTCGTGGCGCGCACGGAGCACGAGACGGACCGCTCGACCTGGACGCTGTCGATGCTCGATGATGAGCAGGGCTTCATCTTCCGCGGGACGGCGCAGGCCGAGCCGGTGACGGGGCTGCACGTGGAGGGGCTGGAATCGGTCACCAAGACCCGCGACAGTGCTTTCTTCGGCACCGACCTCGCAGGGCGCCTACGCCTCCTCGGAGTGCAGGACCTCGTGCTCGCGGGCGTCTCGACGCACAACTGCGTGGCGCACACGGGGGCTGACGCCTTCGCCGCCGACTTCCGGGTCACGTACGTGATCGACGCGATCGGCAGTACGAATGAGCGGTATGCGGAAGCCATGCTGGAAATCCTGTCCGACGAATACCGCCAGCCGATCGTGGACCTCGCCACCGCCGTGGACCTGTTGGGTTGAGTCGGTTCCTGTGTGGACCACGGGACCGATCAGCAGGCCGATCACCGGTCGTCGTTCGACGATAGGGGTGACGAAGGGGGCGGACACGAAGGAGGCCGCCGGATGTGTCCGGTGGCCTCCTTCACTGTTCAGGGTCCGATCAGTGCTGCTGGACGTTCGACTTCGCGTCCTGCGCGCTGCCCTTGACGTCACTGGCAGCCTGCTGGCCCTCGCCCTTGACCTCGCCGACGGCGTGCTGTCCCTCGTCCTTCACGGTCTGCACGGAGTCCGCCGCAGACTCCTTCACGGACTGCATGGCGTCCTGGGCAGGTTCCCTGACCTCGGAGGCGACCTGCTTGGCGGCGTCCGTGACCTTCTCCTTGAGGGGGGCAGCCTGCTCCTTGAGCTGCGAGGCGGCGTGCTGCTCCTTCTCGCTGGCAGGAATGAGGCTCGCGACGAGGAGGCCCGCGCCGAAGGCGATCAGCCCGGCGGCGAGCGGGTTACCGGCGGCCTTGTTGCTCAGCTGGTGCGGGGCGCCCTGGGCGGCCTGGCCCGCGCTGTGCAGCTTGTCCTTCGCGGTACCGGTGGTGGACTGCGCATGACCCATGCCATCCCCTGCCCGGTCCTTGGCGTGTCCGGCCTTGTCGGCGACCGCGCCCTTCACGTCATCGGCCTTGCCGAGCACTGAATCCTTGACGTCCTCGGCCTTGCCCATGACGGTCTCCTTCACATTGCTGAAACTGTGCTTGACCTTCTCGGTCTGGCGGTGCGCGATATTCGCGGGATTCACCTTGTCGGCCACGGCGTCGACGTCGGTGCCGAGCTCCTGACGCGTGCGTTCGATGTCGGCGCGGATCTCATCTGGTGTCTGGCTCATCGTGTCTGCTCACCTGGTTTCAGTGTCTGCGGAATCTCTTTGACGGTCTCCGCTGTTTGCGGGAGGCCCTTGACCTGCTTCATTTCCTTCTTGCCCATGACGGCGAGGACTGCGGCGAGGATGCCCCAGAGGACGGCCACGATCAGGGCGGCCCACCCCAGGGGCATGAGGGCCCCGAGGCCCCACATCAGGGCGATGGAGAGGAAGAGGAGAACGAAGTGTCCGCCGAGGGCGGCGCCGGCGAACATGCCGGCTCCCTTCCCTGCGTTCTTGGCCGACTCTGTGGCCTCGGCCTTCGCCAGGGCCACTTCCTGGCGCATGAGCTTGGAGAGGTCCTTCGTCACCTCCCCGAGGAGCTCGCCGACGGACGCGTTGGCCGAGCGCTGCTCGGCCTCCGTCGGCAGGGGTGCGGCAGCCTGGTGGGCGCCGCCCGTGTATGCCTCACTCATCAGCGCAGGCCCCCGTCATTCGCGCGGGTGCCGACCGGGGGGGTGCCCGGCGGGATGGTGGGGTAGTCGTCGGTGGGGTCGACGAAGGCGGGATTGGATCCGGCGACGTGCTGCCCGTGGGTCGCCTCGTCGAAGCCACCCGTGGCGGGCGTACCGCTGTAGAGGTCGGAGTCCGCCTCGGTGTACCCGGTGTACCCGGTGTACCCGGTGTACCCGGCGGTCGTGGTGCCGCTGGTGCCCGTGGGTGCGGAGCCCTGCGGCCCGGAGGTGCTGCTGTCGGCGGAGCCCGGGTTGCCGGTCAGGCCCCGGGTCAGGCGCCCGACGACGAGGCCGGTGCCTGCGGCGATGGCCAGGAACGTTCCCGGGTTCCGACGCGCGAAGCTCTTGACGTCCTCGAGGAGCTCGGATGCATCGCGGCCTTCGAGCCAGCCGGCGACGGAGTCCGTTCGCTGCGAGGCCTGCTGGACGAGGTTGGACACCATGTGGTTGTCCGACTTGTCGGCCATCGACTTCAGCTCGTCGGAGATTCCGCGGATCCCTTCGGTGATTTTCTGCTGCTGCGAGCCTGCCTGGCTCTTGACCTCGGAGGTCACGGTGCCGAGGAGGTTCTTGGCCTGGGTGCCGGCCTCCGCAGCGACGCTCTTGGCCTCGGACGCGGCGGTCCCGGCGACGTTCTTCGCCTCGGACGTCGCCGTGCCGGCGACATTCTTCGCTGCTTCCTTGCCGTCCTGGCCGACCTGCTTGGCCTGGTCCTTGGCGGTGGAGGCCTTGCTGTCGGTGTGGCCGTCGGTGCCGAGCTGGTGCGTGCCCAGGTCGGCGGTGGACGACTCGTTGCCGGTCGTGGAGGGAACCAGGGGATCCTGCGGCCAATTCTGCGTAGTCATGGTCATTCCTAACGTTGATCTTGCCGTTCGAAGCGGACGCTCCACCGTGTTCTCGATGTGCTGGCCCGGCATCTCGTGCTGGACGTATCACTGAAGCTAAGCATGCTTACGTTTGTGATTGCAAGCCCTTTCGCCACTTCCCGCAACCCCAAAATAAGTAGCCTTAGCATCTTCCGAAAATCTTATGGTCGCCGTTAGCGTCGAATCAAGAGGACCTCCTCCGGCCGCTTCCAGAAGGAGCGGAACCCCTGGGGAGGCCCCGAGGTGGGGAGGTATTCACCCGTGTTCTTCCACAAGCAAGAACTTCAGTACAAGTCGACGCCCGACAAGCCGGACGCCATCTACGCCCGGAAGCTGCAGGAGGTGCTCGGCGGCCAGTACGGCGAGATCACCGTGGCCCTCCAGTACAGCTTCCAGGCCTGGAACGCACACATCCCCGGCAAGTACCGGGACCTGCTCTTCGGGATCGGTGCAGAGGAGATGGGTCACGTCGAGATGCTCGCGACCATGATCGCGCAACTGCTCGAGAAGGCTCCGCTCGGCATCACGGAGGACGCTGTCCAGGCCGATCCGGCCATCGCCGCAGTGATCGGGGGGACCGACCTGCAGCACGCGATCGTTGCGGGCGCGGGCGCACGACCCGTCGACAGCATGGGGAACCCCTGGCAGGGCAGCTATGTCACGGCGAGCGGTAATCTGCTGGCAGATTTCACGGCCAACGCCAACGCCGAGATGCAGGGCCGCCTCCAGGTCGCCCGGCTCTACCACATGACCGACGATCACGGGATCCGGGACATGCTGTCCTTCCTGCTGGCCCGCGACACCATGCACCAGAACCAGTGGACCGCAGCCGCGCGTGAGCTGCAGGAAGCCAAGCTGGAGGAGCTTCCCGTGCCGAGCAACTTCCCCCTCAAGAAGGAAGCGCGCGAGGTGTCCTACCAGTACCTCAACTTCTCGGACGGCAAGTCGGCCTCGGAGGGCAGTTGGGCGTCCGGTCCCTCACCCGATGGCAAGGGCGAGTTCACCTACCACGAAGGCCCGACGACCAGTGCTCCCATGCCGCCGGCCACCCACCCGGACTCCCGGTTCTACGGGACCACCGAGATCCCGAACACCGTCGAGAAGATGGCGGGAACAGTGCAGGACAAACTGAACCGCGAGTAGGCGCTGGGCCCGCCCACCGAGTTCATCGACCAGAAGGAGATTCTCATGACAAACACGAACAACCGCACGGTGGAGGGTGGGCGGACCACCCTGCAGCGTGCCGCGCAGGCGGTAGGCGTCGTCTTCCTGCTCGTCGGCATCCTGGGGTTCATCCCCGGCATCACGTCGGACTACGACACCATGATGTTCGCCGGCCACCAGTCGGAGGCCATGCTCCTCGGGATCTTCCAGGTCTCGATCCTCCACAACATCGTGCACCTGCTGTTCGGTGTGGCAGGCCTCGCCATGGCCAGGACGGTCTCCGGTGCGCGGTCGTACCTGCTCGGTGGCGGGATCATCTACGCGATCCTGTGGATCTACGGACTGGTCATCGGACAGGAGTCGGCCGCGAACTTCGTCCCGCTGAACTCGGCGGACAACTGGCTGCACCTCCTCCTCGCGGTCGGCATGATCGGCCTCGCCCTGGCGCTCGGCCGCCGCGCCCGCACCACCACCCCGCGCCGGGCCTGATCGGTCTCCGGGCCGCTGTGCCTCGCCGGCAGGATGCCGGCACGACGACGCCGGGTCGGCGGTCCCCCTCGGGGGACACCGGCCCGGCGTCGTCATGTCCTGGTAGGAGCTTTCCTGCGCGCGTCCTCCTGTCCGGTGGAAGCGACGGACCCGGAAGGCGGGCGTCCCGTCCGAGGAGAACGCCACGGAATACGTCGACGAGCACGTCGCGGCCGACGCCGTCCACGAGCAGATCGCGGGCCGGGACATGGCAGGCGGCCTGGTCGAGGAAGACCCCCGCCTCCTGCCGGACGTGCTGTTCGGCGCGGCTGCGGGGCTGGCCATCGACACACTGATGACGAGGTACATCATGGACGCCTGGGAGGGTGGCCGCTCCTCGCTGCGCCGCTCGGAAGCGATGACCTCGTGAGTCCGGAGGTGGTTCCCGGACCCGATGGGCGGGGCGAGGCCGAGGGGCCCGAACGCTCACTGAACTCCGGCGCCGCGTCACCGGTCTCCGTTGTCGCCTGCCCCGACGGGCCGCTCCTGATCGGGGGGGGCGGACTGGTGGGAGCGGACGGCAAGGAGTTGCCCCGCACGCGCCGGACGGTCGCCCTCTGCCGGTGTGGTGCTTCGGTGCTGAAACCCTACTGCGACGGGTCGCACAAGCTGACAGGTTTCCGTTCGGAGCCGTGACCGTGCGATCCCCCGTCCAGACAGGATATGCGTCGCCTTCTGCCGCGGGGCTGAAATCGCGATGCGGGTCCCGCTGCGCGCGGTCGGTAGGCTCGATGCACATCATCGATCGAGGAAGAAGGCGATACCCATCCGTCGTCGATCCATCCGGGGGAGTACCGCCCTGATCGTCGGGTTGCTGCTCGCCCTGACAGGCTGCACCGCGTCACGGCCCCCGTCCGCCGCGGAAACCTCGGCATGGTCCGCCCAGCCGGAGTCGGCCGTGGTCCTCGCGGATCGCGGCGCGGACGTCAGGGAGGTGCTGGCCGGACCGCCTGCCGACGCGTCCCTCGCGACGAGCCGCTCCCTCTTCGAGCGGTCCCCCGTCGCGGTGGTGGTCGCGGCCGCCGGCGACGCGACGGCACCTGCGCTCGGCGTGGCGGCGACCGCCGCTGTGGGCCTCGGCGTGCCCCTCCTGACCGTCGATCCGCAGGTGCCGGTACCCGGGCCCGTGATCGAGGAGCTGGACCGCCTCGGCGTCGGGACGATCATCGCCTACGGTGATCCCACGGCCGACTGGGCGGGCCTCGGCGCGGACCGGGAGCTCCTCACCGGTCCGGTGTCGGCGCACGGGTTCTCTTCCGGTTTGGGTCTCCGGGCTTCCGAGGAGACGGTGCCGGCAGCGGATCTGGTGGCCGCCATCGGTTCCCTCGATCCGGCCCGGCTCACGCTCGTGACCGTCGACGGGCAACCGGACCCCGTGAGCGGTAGTACGCCGGCCCCGTCGACCGCACCGGAGGGCGGAGCCGGACTCGAGGGGATCGCGACCACGGACGCACTGCCGCCGATCACGGCTCCGGAGGGACGTACGGACGCCCTCGTCCTGGTCACCGAGGCCTCGCCCGCCGCAGCTGTCGCCACGGCGCGGGCGGCACAGGCGGACGTGGCGATCCTCGCAGACGGAGACCCGAGGTCGACGCCGGCGGGCGTCTCGGCCGTGCACGCGCACGCGGACGGGCCCGTCTACGGAATCGGCGCCGACTTCGGTGGCGCAGCGGACTTCGCAGCCCACGTCGAGGTCGCGGCCACGGGCGTGGAACTCCCCGGCGGTGGGCAGACCGTGTTCCCCGGCCGGCGCATGGTGGCCCTGTACGGGCATCCGAGCGGTCCCTACCTGGGGGCACTCGGGGAACAGGGCATCGACGCGACGATGGACCGCGTGAAGCAGCTCGCCGCGCAGTACCAGCCGTTCAGCGACGAGCCGGTGATCCCCGCGCTGGACCTGATCGCCACGGTGGCCAGTGGCGAGCCCGGGCCCGACGGTGACTACTCCGGTGAGACACCGGTCGAGGTCCTGCTGCCCTGGGTGGATGCCGCGGAGAAGGCGGGAGTGTACGTGGTGCTCGACTTCCAGTCGGGCCGCACCGATTTCCTCTCCCAGGTGACGCGGTACGAGGAGCTGCTGGCGCGCCCGACCGTCGGGCTGGCCCTCGATCCCGAGTGGCGGCTCGCGCCGGGTCAGCGGCCGCTCGAGCAGATCGGGACCGTCGGTGCCGGCGAGATCAATGCCTCGTCCCGGTGGCTGGCGGACCTGACGCGGGACAGGGCCCTCCCACAGAAACTGTTCATGGTGCACCAGTTCAGGCTGGACATGATCAGCGACCGCGACACGCTGGACACCTCACGCAGCGAGCTCGCCGTCACCCTGCACGCGGACGGGCACGGGACACCGGGGGAGAAGCTGGAGACCTGGGCGGTCCTGCAGGACGCCATGCCCGCAGGGGTGTGGCCGTCCTGGAAGAACTTCTACGACGAGGACCGGCCGATGCTGACCCCCGAGCAGACCTACTCGCTCGTCGCTCCCCGGCCCTGGCTGGTGACCTATCAGTAGCGGACGGGAACACGTGGATTGTTGAACAATTCACGTGGCTGATGCATGCTGGGAGGAACACTGAGATGGAGGTCACACATGACGATCGACCTGAACAGCGACGTCGGCGAGTCCTTCGGCGCCTGGACGTTCGGTGACGACGCGCGGATCATCGAGTCCGTATCGAGCGTGAACGTCGCCTGCGGCTTCCACGCGGGGGACCCCACCGGCATCCGGGCCACCTGCGCCGCCGCGGCTGCCGCCGGCGTCAGTGTCGGCGCCCACCCCGCATATCGCGATCTCGCGGGCTTCGGCCGTCGTTTCATCGACGTCGAGCCCGCCGAACTGACGAACGACGTCGTCTACCAGATCGGTGCGCTCCAGGCGCTCGCCCGGGCCGCCGGAACCACGGTGCGGTACGTCAAGCCGCACGGTGCCCTGTACAACACGATCGCGGTGCACGAGCGGCAGGCCCGGGCGGTGGTCCAGGCCGTCCGGGAGGTCGACGCAACCCTTCCGGTGCTCGTGCTGCCGAACACCGTCATCGAGTCGGAGGCCCGCAGCGCAGGCCTGCGCACGGTGGTCGAGGCATTCGCGGACCGGGCCTACACGCCCGACGGCGCCCTGGTCTCCCGGCGTGAACCCGGCGCCGTGCTGCACAGCGAGACCGACGTCGTCGAGCACGTCCTGCGGATGGCGACGGAGGGCGAGGTGCTGGCCGTCGACGGCTCGCGGATCCGCATCGAGGCCGAGAGCATCTGCGTCCACGGGGACACACCCGGCGCCGTCGCCATGGCTGCGGCGGTTCGCCGGGCCCTCACCGCCGCGGGTGTGGGGATCGGTGCCTTCGCCTGAGCGGCCCGGCCCGGCGGGTAGGACCGGGATGACACTCCGAGCCGTCGGGGACCGCGGACTGCTCGTCGAACTGCCGGGCCTGCCAGAGGTGCTCAGCATCCAGTCCCAGCTGCAGGCCAGGCCGGCCGACGGACAGGTGGACGTCGTCGCGGCGGCCTGCACCGTGCTCGTGACCGTGCGCGACGCGGTGCACCTCGAGGCGCTCGCGGAGCGCCTGCGCAGCACCGATCCGACGCTTCCCGTGGAGGTCGAGGACACGCTCGTCACCATCGAGGTGCAGTACGACGGCGAGGACCTCGCGGAGGTGGCGCGGCGGACAGGTCTCAGCGAGGACGCCGTCGTCACCGCCCATTCCTCCCGTCCCTGGACCGCCTCCTTCGGCGGGTTCGCGCCGGGCTTCGCCTACCTCACTGGCGGTGATCCCCGCCTCGAGGTGCCACGGCGCGACTCACCCCGCACCGCCGTACCCGCCGGGTCCGTGGCCCTCGCTGGAGCCTTCTCGGCGGTGTATCCGCGGGAGTCGCCCGGCGGATGGCAGCTGATCGGGCACACCGACGCCGTCCTGTGGGACACGCACCGCGAGCAGCCGGCGCTCATCCGACCCGGGAACCGCGTCCGGTTCGTCCCGGTACGGCACCGCGTCCAGGTCGGCGCGCCGGAGGAAGCGGCCGGACCCGCGGAGCCGGCCGAACGCGGCGCACCCGGGGTCGAGGCCACCGGCGGGGAAGCGCCCGTACGCCCGGCAGAACGCGGTGCGGCGCCCGCGATGGAGCCGCCGCACCTCATGGTGGTGCACCCCGGCCTCTCCAGCACGCTGCAGGATCTCGGCCGGCCCGGGCTCATGTCCCTCGGGGTCGCGGAGGCGGGCGCGCTGGACCGGTCCGCTGCCCGCCAGGCCAACCGACTCGTGGGCAACGCAGCGGGTTCAGCGGTCATCGAGAGCCTCAACGGCGGGCTCGCCCTGGAGGCCGGGACGGACCAGGTGCTCGCCGTGACGGGTGCCGACGTCGGCCTGACCATCGCGATGCCCGACGGCCGCGAGCGGGAACCGCTCGTCTGCGCGCCGTTCCTCCTGCGCGCCGGCGAGGTGCTGCGGCAGTCGGCCCCGGCGACGGGCCTCCGGTGCTACACGGCAGTGCGCGGCGGGTTCGCTGCGGGGGAGGTCCTCGGCAGTCGCTCCACCGATTCGATGTCCGGGCTGGGGCCCCGACCGCTCGTCACGGGCACGCCGCTCACCGTGGCACTGCAGGCGCCCGCGTCCCCGGTCGGCGAGCCCGAATCCCTCCGGCGCGCCGCCTCGCCGGAGGTCCTCCGCATCCGGACGGGCCCCCGGGACGACTGGTTCGGTGCCGAGGGTCTCGAGCGCCTCTGCTCCTCCGACTGGACGGTCAGCGCCCAGTCGAACCGGATCGGGCTCCGCCTCGACGGGCCCGCCCTGCAACGCACCCGGGAGGGGGAGCTGCCGAGCGAGGGCACGGTGGGCGGCGCCCTCCAGGTGCCGCCGTCGGGCCTCCCGGTGCTGTTCCTCGCCGACCATCCGGTGACCGGCGGGTACCCTGTCATCGCCGTCGTGGTCTCCGCCGACCTGGACCGTGCGGCCCAGCTGCCGCCCGGCTCCACCGTGCGATTCCTCGTCGCAGACCCCTGATCGGACCGGATACCGGGCGGGCGGGCCCGGTTAGGGTGGGATCATGACGTTCGACGACGCCCTGGCGGCCATGCGCCGGCTCTCCAGCGGAGCGCGCCACGCCCATACGGGGCAGTGGGTCGCGGGTGCGCTGAGGACCCGCATCGCCGAGGGTGACCTGCCGCCCGGGACGAAGCTCCTCGAGGAGGCGCTCGGGTCCGCGCTCGGGGTCTCGCGGAACACGTTGCGGGAGGCCTTCGGCATCCTCGCCGCGGAGAACATCGTCACGCGGGTCCCCAACCGGGGGGTCTTCGTCGCCCGCCCCACGGCCGAGGACATCGCGGAGATCTATCGCGTCCGCCGGTACCTGGAGCCAGCGGCGCTGCGCTGGGGCGGTGCCGGCTCAAGGGTGGCGACGGCCGAGCTCGACGCCGTCATCGCCCGGGCTCGCTCAGCGCGGGACGCAGGCGACGTCGCCGCCATGGCCGGTGCCAACCAGGAGTTCCACAAGGCGGTGGTGGCGCGGGCGGGCAGTGCGCGGTTCGACGCCATCATGTCCGAGGTACTGGCCGAGATGCGCCTGGTGTTCCACGGCATGGGTGACGATCCTGCGTTCCACGCGCCCTATGTGGAGGCCAACGGGGACATCGCAGCACTGCTGCGGGCGGACCGGGCGGACGAGGCAGCGGAGGGCATGCGCGCCTATCTGGACCAGGCGGAGTCCCAACTCCTCGCGGCGGTGCGCCGGAGCTGACGGGTCCTTCGGCGCTGCGCTCAGCCCGAACGGCGGGGGGACCCCGGGCCCCGGACTGACAGAGGTCGTTGCCGGACGCCCACGCGCGGATGCTCGACGTCCCGTCGGTGGGCCTCGTCGTCATATCGGGACGGGCCGCGTGGCCGTGGGATTCCCGGCACAGGGATGTTCGCGGCCGGAAACGCGGTTGAAACCGCCGTTCCGTAGCGTGAGGGAGAACACCCCGTTCACAGGAGGCTGCCGTGCAGACGCTGAGGGTTCGACAGGTCCCCTGGACCAACCCCGTGGGTAGGGGGCTGCGGGAAGCGCTCCGTGCTGAGTCCGGGAGCGGGCACGTGCACCCCGTCCCTGTCGCGCCCGACGACGGCTCGGACATTGCGGTGTTCCTCATCGCGTACGAGCTGGCGTCGGGACAGCCCGTCGGGTGCGGTGGACTCCGCCTGATCGGCGCCGCTGCCGAGGTCACCGACGTCTATGTCGTGCCCTACGCCCGGTGGTCGGGGATCGCGCGCGCCATCACGGAGGAGCTGACCTCCTGGGCGCGCGTGCACGGCATCGCCTCCGTCGGGCCGGACGGGGCACTGGCCGGACTCGATGCCCTGCGGCTCTGACCGCGATGCGTCAGGGGACGAGATAGTCGCTGTCGCGCGCGTCGGTGACCAGCATGTGGCCGGGTGCGTGGCCGATGGCCAGGCCCGGCCGGGACTCCATCACCGCGGCCTGGGGCGTGACGCCGCAGGCCCAGAACACCGGGACGGTGCCGCGGGGCAGGTCCACGGGATCGCCGAAATCGGGTGAGCCGAGGTCGGCGATACCGAGGGCTGCCGGGTCTCCCACGTGGACGGGAGCGCCGTGCACGGCCGGGTAGCGCGAGGTGATCCGGACGGCGTCGGCGATCCGGTCCGGGCTGACCGGCCGCATGGAGACGACGAGCGGTCCGGCGAGACTCCCGGCCGGCCAGCACCGGCGATCGGTCCGGAACATGGGCACGTTCACGCCCTGGTCGATGTGCGCGATCGGGATGCCGCCGGCCTGCAGGGCCGACTCGAAGGTGAAGCTGCACCCGATGATGAAGGTCACGAGGTCTTCCTGCCAGACCTCCAGCAGGTCGGTGGGCCGTTCCACGGGGACTCCGTCGCGGTAGACCACGTACCGCGCGGCATCGGTGCGGATGTCGCCGTCGGGCAGGAGGCGCCCGGTGACCTGTCCAGCGTCGAGGACGTCGAGGACGGGGCAGGCCTTCGGGTTGCGCTGCGCGAAGAGCAGGACGTCGTAGGCGAGGTCCGCGGGGACGATCAGCAGGTTGGCCTGCGTGTAGCCGTCCGCCCAGCCCGCGCTGGGCGCCACCGTGCCGCCGCGGAACAGGGCGCGCGCCTCGCCGGCGGTGAGCCGCGACGCATCGGAGGGGGCCGGTACCCCTGCGACGGTCATGCCCACAGCTTCGCGAGACCGCTGAGCGACTGGTAGCCGAGGAAGAGGGTCAGGATCCAGGCGAGGACCCCGACCACCAGGAGCCACCTCGGGTACACGTACCCGGCGAGGAGGTCCCTGCGGCGCCAGGCCACCCACAGGATCACGGCGAAGCCGACGGGCAGGATCAGCCCGTTCACGGCGCCCGCGGCGATGAGCAGCGTCGTCGGCGCCTGTCCCACGAGCAGGTAGATCACGGCGGAGACGGCGATGAAGACGCAGGTGTAGAGGTTCCGGCGGCGGGGCGCGGTGGCGGAGGAGGTGATGAAGGAGATCGACGTGTAGGCCGCTCCGATGACGGACGTGATGGAAGCGGCCCACAGGATGATGCCGAACAGCCGGAGTCCCACCTCGCCCGCCGCGATCTGGAACGCCTCCGCGGCCTGGTTCTGGCCGGCGAGCTCCGCACCGCCCGCGACGACGCCGAGGATGGCCAGGAACAGGAGTACGCGGATGACGCCCGTCACGATGATGCCGAGCACGGAGCTCTGGGTGATCTGGCGGACGTTCGCCGGCCCGACGACGCCGGAGTCGAGCATGCGGTGTGCTCCCGCATATGTGATGTAGCCGCCGATCGTCCCGCCGATCAGGGTGGTGATCACGAGGAAGTCGATCTGGTCCGGGATGACGGCGTTCCTGATCGCGAGCCCCACGGGTGGCTGCGACACGACGGCCACGTACCCGGTCAGCAGGATCATCAGGGCACCGAGGACGACGACGATCCGGTCCAGTGCCGCGCCTGCGCGCTTGATGAGGAACACCGCGATGGCGATCACCGCGCTGACCACTCCGCCGATCTTCGCATCCACCCCGAGCATCGCGTTCAGGCCGAGCCCGGCGCCGGCGGTGTTGCCGATGTTGAACACCATGCCGCCGAGGAAGATCAGGGCCGCGAGGAACCAGCCCACGCCCGGCAGCACCAGGTTCCCGAGCTCCTGGGCCCGGCGACCCGTCACGCCGATGACGCGCCACACGTTCAGCTGCACGGCGATGTCCACCAGGATGGAGACGAGGATCGCGAAGGCGAAGGCGGCCCCGAGAGCCACGGTGAACGTGCTGGTCTGCGTGATGAAGCCGGGCCCCACCGCGCTGGTGGCCATGAGGAACATGGCTCCCAGCAGTGCGCCCCGTTCGGGGCGCACTGCCACCGGTGTCCTTTTCTTCGCTGCCCTGTCGGCCATGGGGTTCCCGTCATCGGTTCAGCAGGCGGCGTGACGGGCGTCACGCCTCGAACGGGAGTCTACAGATTGTTCAACAATCCGCGCAAGGGTTACGGACGGGGTGCTCCGAGGTCCACCGGATCCTCGTCCGTCAGATAGGCGAATTCGGAATGGGCCGCGATGTCGATGCCACGGATCTCGTCCTCCTGCTCGATCCGGAGCCCGATGGTCCGCTGCAGGACCTGCGCGATCACCCAGGTGACCACGAAGGAGTAGGCGAGGACGGCCACGGTCGCGAGGGACTGGATCCCCAGCAGCTCGAAGCCCCCTCCGTAGAAGAGCCCCGCCACGCCGTTCGGCGCGTCCTCGGTGGCGAACAACCCGATGAGCAGGGTGCCGAGGATGCCACCGACCAGGTGCACCGCCACGACGTCGAGCGAGTCGTCGAAGCCGAGGCGGAACTTGAGCTCCACGGCGAGCGAGCAGACGGCACCGGCGATGGCGCCGATGGCGAGGGCGCCCATGGGACTCACCGCACCGCAGGCGGGGGTGATCGCCACCAGGGCGGCGATCAGGCCCGACGCCGCACCGAGGCTGGTGGCGGCACCGTTCCGGATCCGCTCCACGAGGGCCCAGGCCAGAAGGCCGGCGGAGGCCGCCACGGCCGTGTTGAGGAACACCACCGAGGCGGACTGGCCGGCGGAGAGCGCCGATCCGGCGTTGAAGCCGAACCAGCCGATCCACAGCAGGCCTGCGCCGACGAGGACCAGGGGACGGCTGTGGGGCTTGGCATGGTCGACCGTCGGCCAGCCGTGGCTGCGGCCGAGCACGAGCGACAGGGCCAGGGCCGCGATCCCGGCGTTCATGTGAACGGCGAGGCCTCCGGCGAAGTCGATCGCCCCGAGGTCGTTCGCGATCCAGCCGCCCACCACGGAGCCGTCCTCCGAACTGAAGGCGAAGACCCAGTGCGCGATCGGGAAGTAGACGAGGGTGGCCCAGACCCCCGCGAAAATCATCCAGGCACCGAACTTCATGCGCCCGGCCGCGGCCCCGGCCACCAGTGCCGTGGTGACGCAGGCGAAGAACAGCTGGAAGGCGGCGAAGAGGATCGGCGGGATGGAGGCCGCGGGGTCCTCCGCGAGCAGCTGGCCCATGCCGGCGTACTCGGCGACGTCACCGATCAGGCCGAGCCCGCCCACCGAGTCGCCGAACGCCATCGAGTAGCCGAAGAGCGCCCACAGCACCGCCACGAGGCTCGCCCCGCCGAAGCACATCATCATCATGTTCAGGATGCGCCGGGAACCGACCATCCCTCCGTAGAACAGGGCCAGGGCCGGGATCATCAGACAGACGAGCGCAGAACTGGCGAGAATCCAAGCGACGTTTCCAGAATCCATGGGAGTCCATTTCCGTGACAGCGCTCCTGCGTGCCGGAGGGGACAGGGCCGGTTCCCGCACAGGGGGTGGGGTACGAAACCGGGAGGGCACGCCGCGCTGAGCCATGGTAGACAGCGCCACGTTTCCGCCCCCGGCGGCCGCCGTTAACTCTGTGTTACGCCGCGCCCGGTCCCTAGCCGCCGGCCACGGACTGGATGATCATGACGGTCACCCCGGGAGGCACGGGCGTCGCGAGGCCGTCGAGGCGGCGCACGTCCTCACCATCCACGTAGATGTTGACGTACCGCCGCAGCGCCCCCGTCTCCTCGCGGATCCGCTGCTCGAGCAGGGGGCGCCCTTCGCCGAGCCGGTCCAGCAGGGCCGCGACGTCGCCGTCCTCGGGCACGGTCAGACCGACCTCGGTGCGTCCCTCCACGTACGGTCGCAGCAGCGTGGGGATCAGGACGGTGACGTCACCGGCTGCGGCCCCTGGCAGGGTCTCCATCGGGTGCACCCGCTCAGGCGGGGACGACGGCGGCCCGGACCGAGAGGACGTCCGGCAGGTGGCTGGCCACTTCCCGGAACGTGCGGCCCTCGTCGGCGCTCGCGTAGACGCTCCCGCCACGCGTCCCGAAATACACGCCCGCCACGGCATCGTCGTCCACGCAGGCGGCGTCGCGCAGCACCGCGTTGTACTCGCCGCGCGGCAGTCCGGCGTCGGACGCCTGCCACGTTGCGCCGCCGTCGTCCGTCCGGTGCACGGCGAGGTGCCCGTCGGGCGGGATGCGCTCGCCGTCGGCCTTGAGCGGGATCACCCAGGCCGTGCCGCTGCGGTGCGGGTGCGAGAGCATCACGAAACCGAAGTCCGCCGGCAGGCCGTCAGCGATGGACTGCCAGGAGTCGCCCCGGTCCGTCGTCGCGTAGACGCCGTGGTGGTTCTGGGCGAAGAGGCGGTCGGGGTCGACGGCGTCGCGTGCCAGTTTGTGGACGCACTGACCGAACTCCGGATCCGGGTCCGGCATGAAGTAGGCGCTGATGCCCTTGTTCCTCGGCCGCCAGGAGGCTCCGCCGTCGTCGGAGCGGTACACGCCTCCGGTGCTCATGGCGACATGGAGGGTCTCGTCCGTCGGGCTCGGCAGGACGGTGTGCGCCGCCGCGCCGCCGAAGCCCGCGCCCCACTCGCTGCGATGAGGGTGGTCCCAGAGACCCCGGTTCAGCTCGAAGGTCTCGCCGTGGTCCGTGGACTTCCACACCGAGATGGGCTGGCAGCCCGCCCAGACCACACCGGGGCGGTTCTCGGCGTCGGGCTGGATCTGCCAGACACGTTCGAGGGCGGCCCCGTCCTCGGGCGCGAAGCGGATGCTCCCCTCCTGCGGCTCGGTCCAGGTGGTCCCCAGATCGTCCGAGTGCGCGATGCAGGGGCCGAAGTGCCAGGACATGCGTCCTGCGAACAGACGCGTCGTGCCGCCCCTGGTGTCGATGCCGACGCTCGGGATCTCCTCCATCAGGAAGAGGGGGTCGGAGAGCGTCCAGGTCTCACGATCCGTGCTCGTCGCGAGCCACAACCCCTTCTTCGTCCCGATGGCGAGAAGAACGGTCTTCCGTGCTGCTGACATGGCTGCCCCCGTTGGCGTCCTGGCGGCTGTCGGGCCGTCTCCTGGTGCGGATCACTTGGGACGATGCCACCCGCCACTCGTTTTGTACAGGGCCGACTACCCGCTTCTGTCCGGAATGGCGACAGGGCCCGCTGCGTCGTGCCAGAGTGGGTTCATCCGGACGCTGGGGCGCGGACCTATCCACCCCTGGAGGCACCGCGTGAGTCAGATCGTCCTCGGAAGTCCAGCACCGCTGCGATCCTGCCCGGCTGCCTCGACCGTCTTCCCGGCCCTGCCCGCTCCGCCCTGCCGGTTCTGCTCCGGTTCGTTCTGCGTGCGGGTCGAACCGCGTCTCCTCTCCCTCTGGTGGGCGACCGGCTCCGTGCTCGGCCTCGCGGACCTGGCCGGCGCCGCCGAGGTCATCCGCGACGTGTCCGACGGCTACCGCCTCCCGCTCGTGGTGCACCTGCAGGGCATGGTCGGCATCGCCGCGGCGGCACGGACCCTCATCCTCGAGAGTTCCCTCTCCTCGCGCATCGCCTACGTCGGCACCGGGCCCGTGGACCAGGTCATCGCGGCGTTCCTCGACCAGGGGCTGTCCGAGACGCGGTACTTCGAATGCCCGCGGGCGGCGCAGGAATGGGCACTGGGCGGGCGGGACGGCTAGCCGAACATCGGCGTGAGGAAGCGGCGCTCGTAGCGGCGGATGCAGCCGCTGTCCCGCGCGAGGCGGTACGCCTCGATGCACTCCTGATCCGTCCGGGACTCCCTGCGGTAGCGCTCGTAGTCCGCGAGCGAGGGGAAGGTGAAGAGTGCGTAGGCGATGTCGCTGTCGCCCTCGCCCGGCAGGAAGTACCCGTGATGGTTGCCGCCGAGCTTCCCCACGAGCCGGATCCAGCGCCGCCCGTACTCCTCGAAGTCGGCGATCCTGTCCGGATCGATCTCATAGCGCAGGTGCACGGTGATCATCCGCCTACCTGCTCTCGTCCGCGGTTCCGGCACGATCCGCGTCCGCCGGGACGGCGGCCCGCCGTTCGTCGATGACCGGTGGGAGCCCGAAGGCGTCGAACAGTTCGGGGTACAGGAAGTTGTGGTGCCCGATGATCCGGCCCCCGGCGGTCTCGATGACCTGGATGGCCCAGGGCTTCCAGAGGCCCGGCTCCACGAGGTGGTAGTTGGCGAAGCCGCCGGCACCGTTGACGCCGAGCGGGAGGAGGCGGCCGCCCTCGCAGACGCTGCCTTTGCCGACGAACCAGGCGATGACGTCGTCCGGACCGCTGAGCCACAGGTCGAACGGCGGCATCGACAGCACGACGTCGTCGCGCAGCAGTGAGACGAGCAGGTCCATGTCGTAGGACTCGAAGGCGCGCAGGTACTTGGCGAGGAGGTCCCTGTGCGCGGGGTCCTCGAGCGGCATGCTGGTGCTCTGCTCGTGCCCGGCCATGGTCTTGCGCGCCCGCTGCAGCGCGCTGTTGATCGACGCCGTAGTCGCATCGAGCAGGTCGGCCACCTCAGCGGCGGACCAGCGGAGCACCTCGCAGAGGATCAGGGCACTGCGCTGCAGGGGTGGCAGGTGCTGCAGGGCGGCGATGAAGGCGAGCCTGATCGTGTCACGTGCCTCGGCGACGACGGCGGGGTCCCCCGATGTGTCGATCACCCGATCGTCCCGGATGGGCTGCACGAAGGTCCCCTCGGTGAGGGGAGCGCCCAGCACGGCGTCCGCCGTCCGCGTGGAGGGGCCCAGGTCCATCGGCCGCGCGCGTCGCTGGGGACTGCGCAGCATGTCGACGCAGACGTTGTGCGCTATGCGGAACAGCCACGTCCGCAGGGAGGACTGGCCGGCGAAGGTGTCCCTGCGGGACCACGCCTTGATCATCGTCTCCTGCACGGCGTCCTCGGCCTCCGAGGCTGCCCCGAGCATGCGGTAGCAGTAGCCGGTGAGCTCCCGGCGTGAGGCCTCCAGGAGGTGGTCGAAGGAGGCGTCGGGCCGGACGGGGCCGGACGTGGCGTCCGGATGCGACGCGGCGGTGGCGGGCTGCATGCCTCGAGCGTAGCGAGGGCGGGGGACCTTCGGGGGAAACAGGGCCGGAAAAGTGGGCGAGGGTCGATGATTCCGGGCCCTCGGTGACGTCTACTGGGGGACAACAGCATTCGACACAGACCGGAGCACCCCATGCGCAGACTCACAGCAGGCCTCTTCTCCTCGGTGGACGGGGTGGTGGAGGACCCCCATCTCTGGCAGCTCGACAGTTTCGACGACGAACTCGGAGCCGGGATGGGAGCCATGATCAGCAGGGTGGACACCGTGCTCCTCGGCCGCCGCGGGTACGAGGAGTGGGCGCAGTACTGGCCCGCGGCGGAAGCCGCGGACCCCTTCGGCGCCTTCATCAATCCCGTCGAGAAGTTCGTCGCGTCCCGCTCCCTGTCCGGTCTGCTCGGCTGGACGAATGCGTCCCTCATGGACCGGCCGCTCGAGGACTTCGTCCGCGCGCTGAAGCAGACGGAGGGCGGGGACATCGCCGTGTGCGCCAGCATCTCCCTGGTCCGCCGGCTCATGTTCGCCGGGCTGCTCGACTCCCTGACCCTGATGATCCACCCGGTGGTGGCGGGCGCGGGCCGCCACCTGTTCGAGGCGGCGGACCCCGTCACGAGACTGGAGCTGCAGGAGGTCACGACGACGAGCCGTGGCAACGTCCTCGCGTCCTACGGTCTTCGTGCCGGATCGGTCGGGGAGTAGATATGTCCTTTCAGGCATATCTCGATGCGATCGAGTCGAAGACAGGGCTCACCCCACGCGAGCTCGTGGCGCAGGCGAAGGAACGGGGGTTCGACGGGCCGGGCGTGAAGGCGGGCGAGATCGTCGCCTGGCTCAAGGAGGACCACGAGCTCGGGCGCGGTCACGCCATGGCCCTCGTCCAGGTGATCAGGAACGGCGCCACGATCAGCGATACGCATGTCGGTACCGGCGGGGTGCACCGTGACGCCTCCACCGAGCTGTGGCTCGACGGGGCGGCGACGCGGCCCACTCCGTGACGGACGGTCATGGGCCGCACCTAGACTGCTGCCCATGACCGTCCTCATCGATCCTCCGTCTTGGCCGGCGCACGGCACGGTCTTCTCCCACCTGGTGTCGACGTCGTCCCTGCGGGAGCTGCACGCCTTCGCCGAGGCCGCGGGCATACCGCGCCGCGCCTTCGATGAGGACCACTACGACGTGCCGGTGCGGCGGTACCGCGAGCTGGTCGAGCGCGGAGCGGAGGAGGTCGGTGGCGCCGAGTTGGTGCGCGCCCTGATCGCGAGCGGTCTGCGGATCCCTGCCCGACGGCGGGGCCCGAAGCTCCGCGCGGCTCTAGGTTCCCGCTGGTCCTCGGTGCTCCCGTCCGATCCTGACCTGGGCGCGGAACTCCTCGACCGCTGGGGGGAGCAGCACCGGCGCTATCACACCCGGACGCACCTCCTCGCCGTCCTGGAGGCTCTCGACCTCCTGCTGGAGGGCACCGATGACGCCCTGCGCCGACCGGTGGTCCTCGCGGCCTGGTTCCACGACGCCGTGTACGAGGCAGTGGCGGGCGGCGACGAGCGGGCATCGGCGGACCTCGCCGTCGAACGCCTGACCGGGCGGCTCCCGCCGGCCGAGGTGCGCGAGGTGGAGCGGCTCGTGCTCCTGACGGCGGGCCACGATCCGGCGGAGGACGACCGCGCCGGACACCTGCTGTGCGATGCGGACCTGGCGGTCCTGGGCGGCTCCGAGGCGGAGTACGCGCGGTACACCGCGGCGGTCCGCGAGGAGTACGCCCATGTCACCGATGCGGCCTTCATGGAGGGGCGCCGGGCGGTGCTGACGCGGCTGATCGCCCTCGATCCGCTGTTCCGCACGACGGCGGGCCGGGAACGCTGGGGTGAGCGCGCTCTCGACAACCTGCGACGCGAACTCCGGACGCCCGGCTGACCGCGAGCGGGCGGGCGGCGGAGCGTGGAGCAGCGGTCGACCGCGCGTTCTCCTAGAGTGGAGGCATGCCCCGATCACCCGAGACCTCGTCCGACTCCGACAGACCCGGCACCCGGCAGGTGCCGGGTCAACCCGCCGACCTGAGTCAGCGATGAACGGGGAGCTGATCCTCAACATCGCGCTGGTCATCGTCTTCGTCCTGATCGGCGGGGTGTTCGCCGCCACGGAGATGGCCCTGGTGACCCTGCGCGACAGCCAGGTGAACGCCATCGCCCAGCGCGGCAGGCGGGGCGAGAAGGTCGCCGCGCTCGCGCGCAACCCGAACACGTTCCTGTCCGCTGTGCAGATCGGTGTGACCGTGGCCGGCTTCGCCTCCGCAGCCTACGGAGCATCGTCGATCGCCCCGTCCGTCGCTCCGCTGCTGGTCACCTTCGGGCTGGGGGAGCAGGCCGCGCTGACGCTCGCCACGATCCTGCTCACGCTGGTGGTCGCCTACCTGTCGCTTGTCCTCGGTGAGCTGGCGCCCAAACGGCTCGCGATTCAGCGCAACGCGCAGTTCGCCTACGCCGTTGCGCCCGTTCTCAACAACTTCGCCCGGGTGATGCGGCCCGTGATCTGGCTGCTGTCCGTGTCCACCAATGCGGTGGTGCGCCTCCTCGGCGGGGACCCGACCCGCACGAGCGAGAGCATGACGGAAGAGGAACTCCGCGACATCGTCACGAGCCATGAGGGACTGCCCGAGGACGAACGCCGTATCCTCGACGACGTCCTGTCCCTCCGCGACCGGCAGATCAGCGAGGTCATGCGACCGCGCCCCGAGGTCGTCGCCATCACCGGCGCGGAATCCGTCGGCGATGCGGTGGCGCAGATCGCGGGCCTGCCGTTCTCCCGGTACCCCGTCGTGGACCAGTCGATCGACGACATCACGGCGTTCGTTCATGTGCGCGATCTCTACGAGGCCGCGGCGCTGGATCCGGGCACACCGGTCACGGAGGTCATCCGCTCCATCCCCTACCTCCCGGCGACGGCCCGCGTCCTGCCGACGCTGACCATGCTGCGCGCCCGCAACACGCACATCGCCGTGGTCATCGACGAGTACGGCGGCACGGACGGCATCGTCACCCTCGAGGACCTCGTGGAGGAGGTCGTCGGCGAGATCTTCGACGAGTACGACACCGATGCCGCGCCGGCGAAGATGGCGGAAGGCGGAGGGGTGGTCGATGGCCGGCTCAACCTGCAGGACTTCGAGGAGGCCACCGGCATCGAGCTTCCCCGCGGCACCTGGGACACCGTCGCCGGGTTCGTCCTCGAACGCCTGGGCCGGCTCGCCCGCCAGGGTGACGTCGTCGAGGTGGAGGGCGCGACCCTCCAGGTCACGGGGATGGATCGTCGACGCATCGCCGAGATCCTCGTCATCCCCGCGGACGAACCCTCCGATGAGGACCCTGCGGCCTGATCACGCCCCGCGGACAGCTCGGGACCGGCCGCGGACCCGTGCGGGCCTGTCGGCGAGGCGAGGGGTCATGACGTCGTGAGGACGGTCTTCAGCCAGCCTTCCTCGCGGCGGTCGAAGGTCAGGTAGGCGTCGACGACGTCCGAGATCGGCTCGTGCTGGGTGATGAACCGGGTGGGGTCGAACACGCCGGAGGCCACGAGGTCCAGAAGGGGTGGCGTGACCGAGCGATGGTCGCAGTTGCCCATCCGGACGGTCAGGTTCTTATTCATGGCCTGTCCGATCGGGTAGGACATCATCTGCGGGCTGTACACGCCGATGATGCCGATCCGGCCGTACTTCCGCACCGTCTCGACGCTCCACCGGGATACCTGGGAGGGCGCGTTCCCCGGGACCCAGTTCTCGCCCTGCACGTTGGTCGAGGGGGCCACCTGCGCGACCTCACGCGCGAACTCGCCGGCCTGCTGTTCGCCGTCGGCGGCCGCCGGTCCGGAGGAAGGGCGCTGCGCGTCGACGCCGACGGCGTCGATCACGGCGTCCACCCCGATACCGAGGGTCGCGTCCATCAGGGCCTGCACCGGGTCCTCGCGGTTGAAGTCGACGACGTCGGCATTCTGGTCGAGGGCCTGTACGAGGCGGGTCTCGACGCCGTCGATCGCGAAGACGCGCGAGGCTCCCTGGCGGAAGGCGGAGGCGATCGCGAACTGCCCGACGACGCCCGCTCCGTACACGGCGACGGTGTCACCGCGCCGGACCCCGGCAAGTTCCGCTCCGAACCAGGCGGTGGGGAAGATGTCCGACAGCAGGATCGCCTGCTCGTCGCTGACTGTGTCGGGGAGCGCGGTCAGCGTGTTGGAGGCGTAGGGGATGCGGGCGTACTCGGCCTGCAGTCCGTTCACAGGACCGGTGGTCTGCGGGCCACCGAAGAAGCAGGTCCCGGCCTGGGGGCCGTTGGGATTGGCGGTGTCGCACTGCGCGGTGTGCCCGGCGCGGCACTGCCAGCACACGCCACAGGACATGGTCGAGGACACGACGACGCGGTCACCGGGGGCGAAGCGGCGCACGGCGGCACCGACCGCCGTGACCTCGCCGACCGCCTCGTGGCCGAGGATGGTGCCTTCCTTCATGCCGGACATGGTGCCCCGGATGAAGTGGAGATCGGTCCCGCAGATCGCGCTGCGCGTGATGCGCACGATCGCGTCGTTCGGGTCGAGGATGGCGGGATCGTCGACGGTGTCGAGGCGGATGTCACCTTCACCGTGCCAGACGAGAGCTTTCATGGTCCGTACTCCTTCTGCCGAACTGCGGGGGCGTGGCCGTCGATGGCCCTCACGCTAGGGACGGGCTGCGAGGTTCCACAAGCGCTGTCCCCGCAGTCGGGTCACCTTGACAGCCTCCGGAGTCGCGGGGGCTCGATCACCGATCCCGCCACGGGCCCGCATGGGGGTCAGCCGCGCGTCGGCTGGTAACGGGGCCGGTCGAAGGGATCGAGATCGACGGTGAGGCTCATGGTGTGGGGAACAGGGTCGGCGCACAGCAGGTCGTGCATCACGGCCAGCCACTGGAACGCGGCCGCCCTGTCCTCGAAGTACTCGGCAGGGTAGGCGGCGTGCGCGTACCCGGCGGCCGTCATGCGGTCCACGGGCGTGCTGCCGAGCATCGACGCGGCCAGGACGTGCCGTGCGGAAGCAAGGACGCGGCGGGCCCCGGGGAGGATCTCGACGACGTCGTTTAGGTCGACGAACACCACGTACGGTCGGTGGTCGGTGAGCTCGAATCCCCGGCGCAGCATCATGAGCGCATCGACCTCCGTCACGGAGACCGGTTCCCGGGCGCGGACGGTCACCGCGCACCGCTCCAACCGGCTGATCTCGTACGTGGTCTCGAAGGTGTAGGCGGGTCTCATGCATCTCCGGCAGCAGTGATGGGCGGGACGCCGTGGCGCGGACCCGGCGCGAACGCCGTGAGACCAGCCGAACCGAGGCACGTCTCCACAGGATAGGCCGTTCGGCCCACCAGCGCACAGCGCCGTGCGGCCGGGGGACGTCGGCCGTAGGACCCGGTGCCGGGCGCGCGGTCGTGGGCGCCGTGCGGGTTCTCGGGGCGGTCCTCCGGGTGGACCACGGTGGGTTCGCCGCCCCCCAGACGGCGCAGGGCGGAGGGGCGGAGGGACCGCGGTGCGCGCGGTGCCGCCGGACGCGTGGTCACGGTTCGGCGCTGATGCGGGGCGGGCCATGGCCGGGAGGGTGCGGGCCGTCGATCATGGGTGCATGACACGGTTGGTGCACGTCGGAATCCTGGTCCTCGCAGCGGTGCTGCTCAGCGGGTGTGGGACGGATGGCAGCGCCGGTGCAGTCGTCGGTGGTCCGGCCACGTCGCCGGGCGCCACCGCCGGTCCACCGGATACCGCCGACCCCGCGACGCCCCCGGTCCCCGCACCCGGAGACTTCGCACCTCCGCCCGCCGAAGGGCCCGTGGCCGGCCAGGGCACCGTCCTCCAGATCGGGGACGCGCCGCCGCAGCTCTGCCTCGCTGGTGTCGCCGAGTCCTACCCGCCGCAGTGCTCGGGTCCCGAAGTGGCGGGCTGGGACTGGGGGCTCGCGCAGCAGGCCGAGAGGGCGTCGGGCGTGACCTGGGGCGCCTACGCGGTCACGGGGACGTGGGACGGGAGTGCCTTCACCCGCACGGGGATCCCCGTCCCGCTCTCGCTCTACGATGCCCTGCCGTTCGAGGATCCCCTCGCCGGACGCCAGGGCACCACCGACCAGCAGGAGCTCGACCGCATCCTCACCGAGGTCTACGCCGGCCACGAGGGCTACGCCGTGACCGCCGGCGTGGACCGCGGCTTCGTCAGCCTCACGGTGGTGTACGACGACGGCTCCTTCCAGACGCGGATGGACGCCGAGTACGGGCCCGACGTCGTCGTCGTGCAGTCGGCGCTCCGGCCCGCCACCTGAGCACGTTCGTCGCTCGTGGCGGGGACTCGGCTCCATCGGGGAGTCCCACCGGGCGGTCCACGGTGCCCTCGGAAGCACGCCGGCGGACCCGATTCCCGCGCCTCGGGCCGATGGATGACAGTCCAGTGGTCGTCGCAGCGCTGCATGCAGCATCCGGGCCCGAGCGCCAGTGCTGAATCGAGCGCTCCGTCCGGCGCTCTCGGGTGCCAGAATGATGGCAGTGCGACGGCCCGGTACCCGGGTGGCCGCCCGTGGTCACGAAGCCGGCTGCGGGAGGTGCGCGCTCGGCTGCCCGATGGCGGCGGCCCCATCCGGCTTCCGCAGAGGATCGCCGGAGGACACCGCCGCATGCAAGGACACCACACGCGTCTCGCTATGCAGCACGCGGGCCTCTCCCTCGCGACGGTCTGGGAGCATTTCCTCAACATGGGCGGATGCATCGACCATCTCGAGGTGGACGGCTATCTCCACGGCGTGATCACCCTGCCCGCCGACGACGGCGACTGCGTAACCCAGGCCGTCAACGAATTGCTCGACGACCAGGCGCGTGTGGGCCTGCTGTCCTGCTGCCGCGCCCCGTACAGCCGGGCGGGAGCGAGCGGACCAGCCGGACCGCGCACGCTGTTCCGGGCCTGCCCGGCCGCCGGACCGCATCCGGCCGCGGACGGGATGGCGGAGGCCGCGCCCACCGGGGCTGCAGCGCGTCGAGCGCCACGGCCATCTTCGCTGCAACCCGTCCGTCGAGCCGTGCGCCGGGAACGGTGACCGGGTACCTGTCCCGCAGGGACTGACCTCGCTCGGAGACCAGGACCGTCTGTCCTGCCTCGCCGACGAGTCGCGGCCGCGCCCTGATGGAGAAGTGGGCCGCGAGGCGTGACTCGTCCCCGTGGGGGAGGCACGGCTCACTCGTTCGGACGAGTCTCCAGAACCGAACGCATCTTCCGGAGGCCGTCCCGGATGCGTGTCTTCGCCGTCGGGACGGGGATGCCGAGGCGTACAGCGACCTCAGCGTAGGTGAGGTGCGAGAAGTAGGCCAGGGTGATGGCCTCGCGCTGCACTGCGGACAGGACGGCCATCCCGGCGTGCACGCGCGACGCCTCGTCCCGCCCGACGACGGCCTCCGACACCTCGTCGAAGGCGCTCGACTGGTTCCGGCGTCCCCACTTCTCGTCCCGCGCGCCCCGGGAGACCTCCGAGCGCAGGCGGTCGATCGCGCGGCGGTGCGTCAGGGTCTTCAGCCACGTCAGCGGGTGGCCGAGCTCGGGCCGGTAGCGATCGCCCTGCTCCCAGACGAGCAGGAAGACCTCCTGCGTGACCTCCGCGCTGATGTCCGGGTCGAGGAGGATCCGGCGGGCCTGCCCGAAGACCCGGCGCGAGCACGCGGTGTACAGGTCGCGGAAAGCCGCCTCGTCCTTCGATCCGGCGGACGTCAGCAACTCCACGAGGTCGGGCCCGGGTGGGTCCTGCCCGTCGTCGTCGGATGGGGCGGGATGGACCCGGGGAGCGGCGGTCGCGGGGGGAGGGGAGGCGACCGCCTGGGGGAAGGAGGCGATGGTGGAGCTTTCTGGCTGAGACCGGGGCAGAACCATCCCCACCGCGGGTGCGGGAATCGTCGGGGCGGCGTGCCACCAGCGGCAGTCCGGCCCTCCTGAGGACACAGGGCGCGGCCCTGTGTCCTGAATCTAACCCGTACCACCCCTCCGGTCCAGCCTCCCGCGGCATCGCCGGTCCGGACGGCGGACGGATGCGCAGGGGATTGCGGCCCTGGGGTCTAATGGATGGAGCCCGAGGGGTCTCCCGATCGTGCGGGAACCACGGGAACGACGACGACAGGACGGCAGGGCGGATGACCGACGGACGGCCCCAGCGGGCGCTCATGATCGCCGCCGTCGGCAGTGCGGGCCTGGCTCCGGAGGATGTGTGGCGGACGGGTCTGCTGCTCGGAGGGACCCTGTCCCTGCCGGACGTCAGGGAGTACCTCCGCCAGCGCCTCGATCTCCGGGCCCCCGAGAGTGACGTCCTCGCCGCAGCCGTGAACATCCTGCTGCGCGGGGCAGGGATGGAAGTGGCGATACCTCCCATGGCCGAGGACGCACCGGAGGGACCGGGCGGCATCGGCGACCTCGGTGCGGATGCGGCCTTCCTGCTCACCGACGAGGAGCAGGAGCAGGAGCGGCTGGAGGCGGTCCGCCGGACGAGCCTGCTGGACACGGAGCCGGAGGAACGCTTCGACGCCATCACCCGGAGGGCGCAGGAGCGCTTCAGGAGCAGTTCGGTGATCGTGACGCTCCTCGACGAGCACCGGCAGTTCCTGAAGTCCGCGATCGGGCCCGTCGAGCAGAACATGCCCCGGACACGGTCCTTCTGCGACACCACCATCCGCGAGTCCGTCCCCGTGATCGTGGAGGACGCCTTCGACGATCCCCGCTTCCGGTGGAACCCCCTCGTGCTCGGCGATCCCTTCATCAGGTTCTACGCGGGGCACCCGCTCAGGAGTCCCGACGGATGGGCGGTCGGGACCCTCTGCGTGATCGACCAGGAGCCACGCATCTTCGATGCCGAAGACGAGGCGGACTTCCACGCCATGGCCCTCGAGGTGCAGGCCCAGCTGAACGCGTGACACCGGGCGTGCCGGAGCCTCGGCCGCCCCGCGTGCTACCCGTCCCTGCCCTGGCTCCGCCCCGTCTCCGTCCCCTCAGCGCGCCTCCGGATGCGCTCGCGGTACTCCGGGCTGGACACGGCATGGTGAACTAGTAAGTGGGCTTACTGGTTGGTCAAGGAGCGGCTGACACAGCAAACCCCCTGATGGTGCCCGCGCCCGGCTACGGCTGCTCGGGCACCATCTTGCTGTGCGCAGCACTGGGAGCGGACCCCGACCTGCCGTACTCACGGCGCACGCGGGGTGCCTGGCCGATGGCGACGAGGGCTCCGACGTCGTCGTCCCTCCGCGTCCACGCGCGCAAACCCCCGGCCGCGAGGAGGTCGAGACAGGCCGCTTCCTGGTCCTCGCCGATCTCCACGAGCAGATGGCCCCCGGGCGCCAGCCACTCCCGGGCCTCCTGCACCACGCGCCGCTGGACCTCCAGGCCGTCGGCGCCGCCGTCGAGGGTGGCCCGCGGCTCGTGGAGCCTGGCTTCCGGCGGCAGGTTCCCCACCTGGGCGCTCGGCACGTACGGGGTGTTGCAGAGCAGGGTGTCGACGGTGCCGCGGAGCGCAGCGGGCAGCGGCGCGAAGAGATCGCCCTCGTAGCAGCGGGCGCCGTGTCGGCTGAGGTTCCGGTGCGCGAGCGCGACGGCGGCGCCGGAGATGTCGGTCGCGTGGAGGCGGAGACCCGGGACCAGGTGTGCGAGGCCCGCAGCGAGCGCTCCGCACCCGCAGCAGAGATCCAGCACCGTGGCACCCGGCGCCGTAACGTCGGCCGCGGCCGTGACCAGGAGGGCGGACCGCTGCCGCGGCACGAAGACACCTGGTCCGACGAGGAGTCGGAGTCCGCAGAAGTCCACCCAGCCGAGGATGTGCTCGAGCGGCAGGCCCACCACCCGCTGCTCCAGCATCTCCAGCAGGCGTTCGTCGCCGGCCCCGCTCGCCGCGAGGAGTCGCGCCTCGTCCTCGGCGAAGACGCATCCGGCGGCGCGCAGTCGTGCGGTCATCGAGGCCTCGGTGGGCCGGGCGGAGTCGACGGGGTGCTGACGGTGCGGCATGGGACGGCCCTTCGGCGGGGGAGGCCTGGCACCACGAGGATAGCGGTGATCAGGTGTCGGTGGATCCGTGCGCCATGGCCACCGGCTTCGATTCCACGCTCCCCCGCTCCCGGAGATAGACCGAGGCGCCGATCATCAGCGCGATCACCATGAATTCGCTCTGCCAGTTCTGGAAGGACTCGAACCAGAACCGGGACGTGCCCAGGTACTCCAGGACCGTGGCACCCGGGAGGCCGTGAGCCGCCTGCTCCTCGCTGTAGGCTGCACTGCCACCCACCGCATGCAGGAGGAAGGACGCGGCGAAGAGGACGAAGAACATGATCGACAGCGAATGTTCGTACAGTCGCAGGATCACGCCCCCGCGGCGCACCGGCCACGGAGCGTCGCTGGTGCCGGACGCGTCGCGGGGATCGTCGTCCTGCGGTTCGTGCCGGCCGGGCAGCTTCGATTCCGAGGATCCCCGCTGGAACAGGTACGCCGTCAGCACCACGTACATGCCCATCTGGAGGAACTCGGATTCCCAGTTCTCGAACGTCGCCTCGACGAACTCGCCGGTTCCGAGGAAGCCGAGGACACCCACCGTCGTTCCCCCGTGGGCTTGCTGGTCCGCGTTGTAGCTCAATGCTCCGCTCAGCACCATGCCGGCGAAGGAGATGACGAAGAGGGCCCCGTTCACGAGCAGCAAGCCGTGGTCCCGGATCCAGTGCCTCATGTGCCTCCACCTTCCTGTATCGATCCGGATCGATCCGGCCGGATGTCCCCTCCTACGCTAGGAACCGGCGGCGGGAGCCCGCAACGGTGACGAAGCACGCGCAACGGGTTGCGCGTCGGCGGCGTCCATGTCCAGCGGGCCGCGGCGGCGGGCACGCGGCTCCGGGATAGCCTGAGGGGATGCAACGCGTGGCGGTGATCTCGGACCTGCACGGCAACGCCACCGCCTTCGAGGCGGTCCTGGCGGATCTCCGACGCCGGGGGGTCTCCACGATCCTCAACCTGGGCGACGTCGCCGGCAAGGGCCCACGCGGGTCGGAGTGCGTCCGGCTCAGCCGCCTGCACTGCGCCGTGACGGTGCGCGGCAACTGGGACGACTTCCTGCCGAACGAGACGCCCGAGCGGCGCGACGATGCCGGCTGGTGGTGGCACAGCGAGCTCAGCCCGGAGGACCGCGAGTGGCTGCGGTCCCTCCCGCTCTCGCACGACATCACCCTCAGCGGCCGCCGCATCCGGCTGTTCCATGCGTCCGCGAGGAGCGTGTACCACCGGGTGCACGCGCAGCACACGGACGAGGAGTTCGCGGGCATGTTCGCGGCGACGGAGCTCACGGGTGACGGGCCGCTGCCCGACGTCGTCTGTTACGGAGACATCCACGACGCCTTCATCTCCACCCATCGCAGCAGGACGCTCGTCAACGTGGGCAGTGTGGGTAACCCGCTCGACGAGACGCAGGCGTCCTACGTGATCCTCGAGGGTGAGCCCGACGGCGACCGCTCGGCCCCGTTCGGCATCCAGTTCGTGCGGGTCGCGTTCGACATCGACGCGGAGATCGCCCTCGCCACCGCGCTGGGGATGCCCGCGCTCGAGGCATACGCGATCGAATTGCGGACGGCGATCTACCGCGGACACCACGAGGCGGCGGGCCTGCTCGGGCAGGACGACGGCCAAGCGTCGGTCAGGAGCCGGCTGCTTGACCCCTGACCGACACCCCATGCCCGTGCAAGCACATCGATGTATTCATCGTCGGTCCGCGGACAGGTCCGGGCCGTCGTTGCGTGTCCTCAGTGTGCGCGCGGCTGCTCAAGGTGCGCAGTGACGCCGGTCAAGATCCGCTCAGCTTGACAGGACGACGTGGCAGGACGACACCGCGGGTCGGTAGGTCACGGCGTGGTGAGGCCGAAGGGACGGCCTGCGGCCGGTGGTCCCCTAGACCCGCTCCGCGAACCGCGGAGATTCTCCCATCGAACGAGCGTGGCCGCCCGGACGATCACCGTCGGCGGACGTCTCCACCCGGCGGCAGAATTGGGTAATATCTCCTAGGTCGTTTAGCAGCAGGCGGCTCCTCACCTTCTCCTTGCCCAGCATCTCGCGTGGTCGGCCAGGGGCGGATGCAAAGGTTCATCTGTTGTCCGAACATCCTTTTGACAAGGGCCCGGCTGTCTCGGGCCTCCTCCAGGACCTCGTCCTCGACAGCGACGACGTCGAGGAGTTCCTGACGAAGCTGGTCACCATCGCCGGGCACAGCCTGTCGCACGAGGATGACGAGGTGCTGTGCGGCGTGACGCTGCTGAGGGCCCGCACGAAGACGACCGTCGCGAGCAACAGTCCCGAAGCGCAGAAGATGGACGAGGTGCAGTACGAGTTCAACGACGGCCCATGCCTGAGGGCCGCCCGCCTGGGAGTCGCCCACTATGTCAGCGACTTCGATGCGGAGGAGCGTTTCCACGAGTACAGCCGGGCGATCGCGGGACACGGCATCAAGTCCGCGCTGGGTGTGCCCATCCGCCTCGAAGGCGACGCGACGGCTGCACTCAACTTCTATTCACCCCTCGTGGACGCGTTCAGCCCCGAGGCGGTCGAGGCGGCGGAGGGATTCGCCGCGGAGGTCTCGGCCTCGCTCCGCCTCGCCGTCCGGATCGCGAAGCTCACGGAGTCGAGTGCCGACATGCGGGCTGCGATGGAGAGCCGCACCACGATCGACCTCGCGGTCGGGGTGATCATGGGGCAGAACCGGTGCTCCCAGGATGCAGCCATGGCCATCCTCAAGACGGCCTCCAGCACCCGCAACGTGAAGCTGCGGGAGGTCGCCGCGTCTGTGCTGCAGTCGCTGGGCCAGGGTCCGGCCAGCACGCACTTCGAGTAGCAACACCTCCGGCGATCATGGAGCACTCGAACCAGCACGGCCGGCACCGGCACCTGGCAGAGGGGATGCGGCGGTCCGGGTTGTCCGTCACCCAGGCCTGGATCGGCTACTTCGCGCAGGGCGGCACCCTGTCGGAGGCCCGGGTGGCTGCCTATCTCGAGGGGCTCGGCGGTCTGCCCGCGGTCGATTCCGATCTCCTCGCTGAGGTCGTGCAGGAAGCGGCGGGGGAGAGGATGCCGGCTGGGGGCGCGGTCGTCGTCAGTCGTCCGGGCGGGAGCCCGCACGATCCGCAGGAGGGCCTGCGGCCGCTGGGCGCCGCAGGGGCAGCGCTGCTCGACGAGGCGTCCGCCGAGCGCGAGCGCCTGCATTCCCTCGATCAGTTGAACCTCCTGGACACGCCCCCGGAGGAGCGGTTCGACAGGATCACCCGGCGGGCGGCCGAGCGATTCCGATGCGAACTGGCGACGCTCGCCCTGATCGCCGAGCACCGGCAGTTCATCAAGTCCGCCGTGGGCGACGCCGACCAGGATCTCGAGCGGACGCAGGCTTTCTGCAACGAGACCATCCGCGCGGCGAGTCCCCTCGTCCTGACGGACACGCTGCAGGACGAACGCTTCCGCGGGCACACCTTCGTGTCCGGTGCACCGTACATCCGCTTCTACGCCGGGTGTCCGCTGCGCGGGCCGGGCGGATGGCTGGTCGGGTCGCTCTGCGTGATGTCCACCTCGCCACGCGCGTTCAGCGACGAGGACCTCGAGGACCTCGAGGAACTGGCGCAGGACATGCAGCGGGAGGTGTACCCGGGCTGGAAGGCCTGGCGCCTGCTCTGACCGGCGGACCCAGCGCTTCTGTGTCCGCGTGTGACGCATCCGGGAGAGTCGGTCGGGCGCCACACCTATCCTCTGAGCTACGGCCCGCCCGGGCCGGCAGCACATCGAGTGACACGTCGAGGAGTACGCCATGGCGCAGACCAGCATCGAGTCCGAGGTAGCCCGCTTCAACGAGGGCTTCGAGGCGCAGATCGGCCCGGACCTGGCGGGCACCTTCGCGCAGGAGCAGGCCGACCTCCGTTCGGTGGGCACCCCGAGCGGGGTCGTACGGGCGGGCGACGCACTGCCCGAGGCCGCGCTGCTCACCGCCCACGGCGACGCGGTCCGGCTGTCCACGGTGCTGGGTGGAGGTCCCGCGGTCCTCGTGTTCTACCGTGGCGCGTGGTGCCCCTACTGCAACATCACGCTGCGGACCTACCAGCGCGAGCTCCTGCCGCACCTCGCCGGGCAGGGGATCGCGCTCGTCGCCATCAGCCCGCAGCACCCCGAGCGGAGCGGTGCGACGGCCGAGGGCGCCGAGCTGGGCTTCGACGTCCTGTCCGATCCTTCGAACACGCTCGCGGGAGCGCTCGGCATCGTCACCCAACCGAGCACGGCTGCACGGCGTGCGCATACGCAGCTGGGTTTCGAGGTGTCGGACAGCAATGCGGACGGCACGGCGGCAATCCCCTTCCCGACGGTCCTCGTCGTCGACGCCGGCGGGACGGTCCGCTTCGTCGACGTCCAGACGGACTACACACGGCGCACGGAGGTCCCGGCGATCCTGGCGGCCGTCGCGCACCTCTGAGCCTCAGCGCCTCCCCGGTGCGAGGGCCGTCATGCGGCGGGAGGCCTGTGCGCGCCGGGCGCGGGACGGGTGGTGAACCGCTTGCGGTACGCGGTCGGCGTGGTGCCGAGCGACCCCGCGAAGTTCTGCCGGAGCGTGACCGCGTTGCCGAAGCCGCAGTCGGACGCGATGCGGTCGATGGGCAGGTCCGTCGTCTCGAGCAGCCGCCGGGCCGCGTCGAGACGCCGGGAGCGCACCCAGGCCGACGGCGTCGTCCCGGTCGTCGCGCGGAAGGCGCGGACGAACGTCCTGCGGCTCAGGTGTGCCTGCGCGGCGAGCCTGTCGATCCCCAGCGGCTCGCCGAGGCGCCCGAGCGCCCATTCCAGCAGGTGTGCGATGCGGTCGTCACCGGAACCCTCGGGCACCGGGTGCTCGATGTACTGGGCCTGCCCGCCGTCCCGGTGCGGGGCGACGACGAGGCTGCGTGCCACCCGGTTCGCCGCATCCGCGCCCAGCCGCGCGCGCACCACATGGAGGCAGGCATCGAGCCCGGAGGCCGTTCCCGCACTGGTCAGGACGTCTCCGTGGTCGATGTACAGCACGGACTGGTCGATCGGGATGTCGGGATGCCGCGCCGCGAGGGTGTCGAAGGCCTGCCAGTGCGTCACCGCCTTCCTCCCGGCGAGCAGCCCCGCGTCCGCGACGGCGATCGCGCCGAGGCACAGGCCGAGGACGGTCACCCTCCGCGCGTGCGCGTCACGAAGTGCACCGAGGAGGGCGTCACCGAGTTCCCGCCCGTCGTCGAACCATGAGGGGATCACCAGGATGTCTGCCGAGGAGGCAGCGTCGGGTCCCTCGACCCCCGTGAGCCGGTAGCCCTCCGCCGTACGGACCGAGCCGGGGCGCTCGCCGAAGAGCACCGTCGTCCAGTCCGCGAGGTCCTGGCGTCGCACCTCGTCGAAGACCATCTGCGGGACGGCGAGATGAAACAGGGTCGCGTCATCGAACGCGTAGACCGCGATACGCATCGGACACCTTTCGTTGGCCCGAATCCATCGTATACCGGCCTTCGGGCCACTGGTGGGTCGGCACGGGGATCGGGAGGATGGACGTGATGCCGCATCGAGCGGTCCCCTACCTCCCAGGAGCAGCCACATCATGAACACCCCTCGCCGTGTCCTCGTCCTCGTCGACGTCCAGCAGCAGTACTTCGACGGACTCCTGGAGATCCAGTTCCCGCCCCACGGGCAGTCGCTGGGCCGGATCACGGCCGCCATCGACGCCGCGACCGCCGCGGGCCTCCCGATCGCTGCCTTCCAGCACTCGTCCGGTGAGGGCGCGCCCGTCTTCGCGCCCGGCACCCCGGAGTTCGAGCTCCACCCGGAGATCGAGAGCCGACGTACCGACGCCTGGAAGCTCATCACGAAGCAGTACGGCTCCGTCTACGCGGGTACAGACCTCGCCGCATGGCTGCGGGAGCGCGACGTCGACACGATCACGCTCGTGGGCTACATGACCAACAACTGCATCCTCGCCTCGGCCGTGGAGGCGGAGGCCATCGGGTTCTCCACGGAGGTCCTCTCCGACGCCACCGGCGCCATCAACCTCGCCAACAGTGCCGGCTTCGCCGATGCCAGGACGGTCCACACCACGCTGATGGCCCTGCTGAACTCGAACTGGGCCGCCGTCGCGGAGACGGATCAGTGGATCGCGGCCCTCGAGGCGGGCGAGGCCCTGGAGGGCAGCGACCTCGGAAGTTCGGCGGCGACGGGGTCCGAGCGCGCCGTCACGGTCTGACGGCGGCCCCGGACGCCGTCGGCGGAGGAGTCCCGGTCCCGTCGTCGGTCGCGCGCGGCAGGCCTTGCGTCAGCGGGCGGCCGTAGACCCGGCGGTCAGCGGTCGGCGGCGGGCCGGTCCTCGAGTCCGACATCGACGGTCCGGGTCTGGGACCCTCGACGGAGCTCGACCGAGACGGTCTGCCCCGGGTCACGCTGCCGCAGTGCCGCGAGCAGGTCTTCCGGGGCCGCGAGATCCTCGTCCTCGATGCGCGTGATGATGTCACCGGGCCGGATCCCGGCGTCGTCGGCGGGTCCGCCCTCGGACACCGAGAGGACGGCGACGCCCGCCGTGTCCTGGAGGTTCAGCTGCTCCGCGATCTGCGGCGTGATGGCGCCGGGCGCCAGCCCCATGAACGCGTGCTCGGCGGTACCGTCCTCCCGCAGTTCCTCCGCCACCTCCACCGCCGTGGGGGCCGGGATGGCGAACCCGAGCGCGACGGCTCCCTGCGCGGGCGGGATGTAGGCCTCGCTGATGCCGATGATCTCCCCGCGGCCATTGACCACCGCGCCGCCGGAGTTGCCCGGGCTGATGGCGGCGTCGGTCTGGATGAGGTCCACGAGCGATTGGCTCGATGCCGCCGAGCCCGGGATCTCCCGGTGCAGGCCGGAGATGATGCCGGACGTCGCGGTGTTCTCGAACCCGAGCGGGGAACCCAGGACGACGGCGAGTTCGCCGATGCGCGGCAGCCCGGACTGGAAGGTGGCTGCCGGGAGGTCGGTCCGGTCCGCGCGGACCAGTGCGAGGTCGGAGACGGCGTCGGATGCCTCGACGGTGCCGGAGACGCGCTGGCCGTCGGCGAAGGCCACCTCGACGTCCTCGTTGCCGCGGATGACGTGCTCGTTCGTGAGGATCAGGCCGTCCTCCGTGTAGATGACCCCGCTGCCCAGACCCTCCTCGGTGAAGATGGTGACCACCGACGGCTCGACGGCCTCGACGATCTCGGGAATGCTCATGGTCGCGTCCGCGTCCTGCGCGGAGCCCGTCCCGCCGCCGGACGACCCGGGAGGGGCGGTGGCGGACGCCGAACCCTCCTGCGCCTGGGCGGGAGCGCTCGCCGTGGGCACGGAGACCCCGGTGGCGGTGCACCCCGGCACGGCGAGCAGCAGGGCGAGAGCGACCGTGGTCGCCCGGAGGGGACGGCGGGTGGTGGACGTCATGGGCGGGCGCTCCTCGTGGCCAGGCGGATCGTCGGTGTCACCGGCGGACTCGCCGGCACGCTTTCCCTTCGACGATACGATCGGGCCCGGCCGCGCAACAAGCGGCGACGCGGAGGGTCACGGATGTGGACAGACGTGGACAGGCGGCGGAGGACAGGGCGTGGCGCCGGGCCGATCGGAGGAGAAGGGCGCATCATCGTCGGAGGATCCAGCGGGCCGCGCTCAGGTCCACCGACTCGACGATGGAGATCCGATGCCGCACTTCGCCGTTCTCATCTACGCCGACGAATCCCTCCATGCCCTGGATGCTGCCGACGCCGAGCTGGCGGAGAACGACCGGCACGCAGGCGACCTGCAGGATTCGGGGTCGCTGACCCTGGCCTATGCGCTCACGCCCCGGGCGGCGGCCGTCTCCATCCGCCGGGACGGCACCACCGAGGGACCGTTCCTGCAGGCCGATCAGTTCGTCGCGGGCTTCTACGTGCTCGACGCCCCCGACCTCGACGCCGCGGTGGCGCTCGCCCGCCTCAATCCCGCCGTCCGCACGGCCACCGGAGGTGTCGAGGTCCGGCCTGTGCACAGCGGCGGCGTCACCGGCGACTCCGCGTAGCCGGAACGTCCCGGTCTCTTCGTCGCGACCTGCCCGGTGAGAGAGCCCCGGTCCTCAGCCCCGGTCCTCAGGCCCGTCCGTCGGGGTCGCGGCGGCGTAGCGGATTCTCCCGCCAGGACGCCTCCTCCGACGGGTCCGGCCCGTAGCCGGGGCGCAGGAGTGGCTCGTCCGGATCGTCCTCCGGGTTCACCTTACGGGCGCCGCCGACGCGGTGGGTGAGCCAGTAACCCCAGCCGATGCACGCGGCGGCGGCGAGGATGATGAGGAGGCCGATCGCCAGGAGAAGAGGTGCCTCGGCGGGTATCGGGGTGTCCGTGGACTCGGCCCGTGCGAAGTCGGAGACGGCCTGCGGGACGAAGAGGGTACTGACGAACAGCAGGACGAGTCCTGCCAGGTACTGCTTGATGCCGAGCTTCATGACTCCCCTGGGCGTCGTCGCGACCGGGACGGACCCGTCACGGTTCCTTCCCAGCTTAGGCCGTGCCGCCCACACGCCTACGCTGGTCGGGTGCACGAGACCCTGCCCAGCAACCGCCGGCTCAGCCGCAGTATCCTCCGCCTCGCGGTACCCGCCCTCGGGGCCCTCATCGCGGAGCCGCTGTTCCTGCTCGCCGACTCGGCGATCGTCGGCCACCTCGGCGTGGACGAGCTCGCCGGCGTCGGGCTCGCCTCCACCGTGCTGCAGACCGCCGTCGGGCTGATGGTGTTCCTCGCCTACTCGACCACGCCCGCCGTCGCCCGCCTCCTCGGCGCCGGTCGGCTGCCCGAGGCGCTGGCAGCGGGGCGAGACGGCGTGGGGCTCGCGGTGCTCCTCGGTGTGGTGCTGTCCGCAGCCGGCTGGGCCACGGCGCCGCAGCTCGCGTCCCTGCTGGGCGCCGAGGGTGCCGTCCACGTCTTCGCCGTCGACTACCTCCGCTGGTCCATGCCGGGCCTCACCGCCATGCTCGTGGTGCTCGCCGCGACCGGCGTGCTGCGCGGGCTGCAGGACACGCGGACCCCGCTCGTGGTGGCCGGCGCGGGGTTCGGCGCCAACATCGTGCTCAACTACCTGCTGGTGTACGGCGCCGGGATGTCGGTGGCGGGTTCGGCGCTCGGGACGAGCCTGGCCCAGTGGGGCATGGCCGCGGTGTACCTGGTGATGATCGTCCGGTCCACGCGGCGGGAGCAGGTGACGCTCCGCCCCACGCTGCGCGGCATCCGTGGAACCGCGAGCGTGGGCTCCTGGCTCATGCTCCGCACGCTCTCTTTGCGCGCGGCCATCCTGGCCACGGTCTTCGTCGCGACCGCGCAGGGTCCGTTGAGTCTCGCGTCCCACCAGCTGGTCATGACGGTCTTCACGTTCCTGGCCTTCGCCCTCGACGCCCTGGCCATCGCCGCACAGGCGCTGATCGGCAAGGAACTCGGATCCGGGAATGCACCCCTCGCCCGTGCCCTGACGCGGCGCATGCTCGTCTGGGGCGTGGGCTTCGGCGTCGTCACCGGTGCGCTGCTCGCCGCCGTCGCGCCTTTCGTCGGCTGGATCTTCACCACCGATCCCGCCGTGCAGGCCGCCTTCGCGGCCGGGCTCTGGGTCCTCGCCGCGTCGCAGCCCGTCTGCGGCTTCGTGTTCGTGCTCGACGGCGTCCTCATCGGTGCGGGGGATGCCCGCTACCTCGCGCTCGCGGGCGTCGTGAACCTCGTGGTTTACGTGCCGCTGCTGGTCCTCGTGGCCCGGGCCGACCTCACCGGTGGAACCGGGATCGTCTGGTTGTGGCTCGCCTTCGGCGTCGGCTACATGCTGGCGCGGGCCGCGACCCTCGGCTGGCGCGTACGGGACGACCGCTGGATGGTCACGGGTGCCACACGCGGCGGGACCGCGTAGCGCTCAGGAGGCCAGGGGCTCCCGAGCCCGATCGCCTCGGGGCGCCACCGTGCAGGGACCGGCCGCACTGATCTCCGCCCACACGGCGTCGAGGGACAGCCCGACGACGACGGCGACGGCTGCGATCGTGGGGAAGGCCGGCGTCGCGACGCGGCCCGATTCGATCTTCCGGAGCGTCTCCGGCGAGACGCCCGCGTCGTGGGCTGTCTCCAGCACGGACCGCTCCCCGCGGGCAGCACGCAGGAGGGCGCCGAGGCGCTGGCCGCGTTCGACGTCGGCGGGCGTGAGTGGCAATCTGACCATGCCCCCGATGATAGCCCGGGATAGTATTACCGGGATAGTTATTGGAAGCAGTCGGAAGGCACCCCATGATCGAGATCCTGACACCCGCCGAACTGGACCGGGCGCGCGTGACGGGCAGGCTCGTCGCCGACATCCTGCAGTCGCTGCGGCAGCGCGCCGTGGTCGGGACGAACCTGTTGCAGATCGACCGGTGGGCGCAGGAGATGATCGTGGCCGCCGGCGCCCAGTCCTGCTACGTCGACTACGCCCCGTCCTTCGGGCGGGGACCGTTCGGCCACTACATCTGCACCGCGGTGAACGACGCCGTGCTGCACGGACTGCCGCACGACTACGCGCTGGCGGACGGTGATCTGCTGACGCTGGACCTCGCCGTCCTCAAGGGCGGGATCGCAGCGGACTCGGCCATCAGCTTCACCGTCGGGCAGGCGCCGTCCCCGAAGGATGCCGAGATGATCGCGACGACCGAGCGTGCCCTCCGCGCGGGCATCGCCGCGGCGCGTCCCGGCGCCCGCATCGGGGACCTCTCACACGCCATCGGGTCGGTCCTGAGCGCTGCCGGCTATCCGATCAACACCGATTTCGGCGGGCACGGCATCGGCTCCACGATGCACCAGGATCCGCACATCACGAACACGGGGCGCCCGGGACGCGGCTACACGCTGCGGCCGGGCCTGCTGCTCGCCCTGGAACCATGGATCATGGCGGACACCGCGACGCTCGTGACCGATCCGGACGGCTGGACCCTCCGCAGTGCAACGGGTAGCCGGACGGCGCACAGTGAGCATACGATCGCGATCACGGAGACCGGCGCGGAGATCCTGACGTTGCCCACCTCCGCGGCACAGTAGGCCCGGCCGGGGGTGCGCCACCCGGGCGGGCGAGAGCGTGGAGGGAAGGAACCGATGACGGTCGACGAGGTACTCGCCGAACTCGCCGCACTCGAGGATCCGCGCATGCGTGCGGTCAACGAGAGGCACGGCGACGACCACGGGGTGAACCTCGGCGCGCTCCGGGCACTGGCCAGACGGTTGAAGACCCAGCAGGACCTGGCGCCCAGCCTGTGGGCGGCGGACGACACCGCCGCGCAACTCCTCGCCCTGCTGATCTGCCGGCCGAGGGACTTCGGGGCTGAGGACCTGGACGCGATGCTACGGGAGGCGCGCTCGCCCAAGGTGCACGACTGGCTCGTGAACTACGTGGTGAAGAAGGGCCGTCACGCGGAGGAGCTGAGGGTCCGTTGGCTGGCGGACGCGGACCCGGTGGTGGCCTCGGCGGGCTGGGCGCTCACGTCGGACCGTGTGGCTAAAGACCCCGAGGGGCTGATCCTGGACGCGTTGCTCGACACCGTCGAGGCGGAGATGAAGACGGCGCCGGAGCGACTGCAGTGGGCCATGAACCACACCCTGGCCTTCATCGGCATCGAGGACGCCGACCGTCGGGCTCGTGCACTGGACATCGGCGAGCGGTTGGAGGTCCTCAAGGACTACCCGACGCCGCCGAACTGCACGTCCCCGTTCGCGCCCGTGTGGATCCGGGAGATGGTGGGACGCAGGGAGTCCTGACGTCAGGACTCGAGCAACCGGCCCCGTTCTGCAGCGTGGGCTGCGGAACGGGGCCGGGAGTTCACTCCTCAGGTGCCCTCGAAGGCGAGGGCACGCCCTGCTAGTCGTTCGTCGTCAGTGAGCGACGAGCCCAGACACCGGCTGCGGCCAGAAGGCCGAAGCCCGCCGCGAGCATTCCGCCGAGCGGCAACCCGCTGTCAGGAGTGCTTTCCACCGTGGCGGTCTGCACATTCATGCCGCGGTTGCTGCCGGTGTTGGCCGCGCCCTTGCCTCCGCCGGTACCGCCGGTCACGACGCCGCCGGTCCCTCCTCCACTGACACCATCAACGATGATGCCCACATTGCCGTCGCCGTCGATGTCGATGTCGATGATGACGGTCGTATCTCCGGAGCAGGCGATGACCGCTGCGTCGAAGAGATCCTCGATGGCTTCGAAGTCCGTGGTGATGGCGTCGGCGTCGATGCGGATCTCGTTCGCGGCGGCGATCGCCAGCTCCAGCCGGACGTTCGCAGCGATGATCGCTTCGAGGTTCGCTGCTGCTGCCAGCGCAGCCCGTGCTTCCTCGACGCCGTCCTCGGCGGCGGCGAGCGCAGCGAGGGCTGCGTCGACGTCGGCCTGCGCTGCGTCGACGTCGACCTGGCCCTCGGCTGCTGCTGTGACGGCTGCGGCGAGGGTTGCCCGAAGGGCATCGAGGTCGATGCCTGCCTCGAGCTCCGCCTGATCGGCGAGAGCCGCGTCGATGTCCTCCTGCAGCGCGTCGAGGTCGATCGTGGCTTCCGCGTCCGCCTGTGCCTCGAGCGCCGCGTTGAGGACGTCCTCCAACCTCTCGAGCTCGAGCTCGGCCGCGTCCCGGGCATCGGTGGCGGCATCGAGGATGACGCCGAGGCTGACGGCGAGCGCCTCGTTCGTCGACGCCGCCCCTTCGGCCTCGTCCAGTGTGAGTTGCAGCCCCACGATGATCGCCGCGCCGGCCGCCTGGTCGGCCTCGGCGTCGGCGAGGAGGACCCGCAGTTCGGCGATGATGGCAGCATTTGCCGTCGCGTCCGATTCGGCGTCCGCGAGGGCATCCTCCAGGTCGGCGAGGACGAGCAGACCGGCGGCCTGGTTGCTTTCGGCCTGCTCGAGGAGGACGCCGAGGTCGAGGATCACCTGGGCGTTGGCGGCCGCGGCGGTCTGGGCTTCCACCAGGGCTGCCTCGGCGTCGATGACTGCTTGCTGCCCCTCGGCAAGGGCGCCGATCGCCAGGTTCAGGTCGACCTGCAGGGAAGCAGCGAGTGCTTCTCCCGCATTGTCGGCGTTGACCGCAACCGTCAGTGCAGCCTGAAGGCCGGCGAGGGCAGTCTGGGCTGCTGCCAGCTCGACAGTGAGAGCCGCCAGATTGGCTTCCGCGGCAACGACTGCCGGCGACGGAATCGACGCCGCGGCGAGATTCGCCTGCGCGGTGACCAGGAGCCCCTGCGCCGTGGCGTTGTTCGTGTTCGCGACCTGCAATGCTGCAGACGCTGCTGCGATGGCGGTTGCATCCTGGGGGTCGGTGGCGATCGCTGCCGCAAGGTTCGCCTGCGCGGTGACGACGATCGCCTGCGTAGCGGCGGCGTTCGTCGCTGCAGTATTCACTTCCGCCTGGGCGGCGGCGATGATGCCGGCCTGCACCGCGACGGCATCGTCACGGACCGTCGTGGCGAGACTGACGTCCGCCTGCAGATCAACGACGGCGGCGCCACCTGCGTTGAAGGTGACAGCTGCTGTATCGACTGCCGTCTGCAGGGCCGGCAAGGCCTCCACGGCGACGCCCAGGGAAAGGGTCAGGGCGTCGATGTCGCCCTGCAGGACAGGGAGGGCTGCGTTCGCATCGGCGAGGTCATCGGCAGCCGTGTCGACGGCGGCCTCGAGGTCGAGCTGCGCTGCGACGGCGGACGCGACGTTCGCTTCGGCAGCATCTGCGGCTGCGTCCAGTTCGAGCTGCGCTGCGGCCGCAAGAGCGAGGTCGCCCTCGGCGTCCGTCACAGCGGCCTCGAGAGCGGTCTGAACCGTCAGTGCTCCGTTCAGTTCCAGTTCCGCTGCGTCCGCGGCCTCATTGAGCGGAATCTGCGCTTCGAGGGCCAGGTCCAGCTCGTCCTGTGCTGCATCGACGGCCAGGTCGAGGCCGACCTGAGCAGCCACGGCTGCGTCGAGGGCGTCCTGGGCTTCGTCGACGTCGGCGTTCAGATCGACCAGCACGAGGATCGCGGCATCCACGGCATCCTGCGCGGCGTCGACGTCGGCCTGCAGCTGCACGAGGAGTGCCTCTGCGTCCGCAAGGGCCTGGGTTGCGGCGTCCACCTCTGCCTGGGCGTCGGCCAGGGCCTGGAGCGCGACATCCAGTTCGAGCTGGGCGTCGACAACGGCCTGGTCCAGGGGCTCCTGCGTTGCCTCGGCTTCGTCGAGGACGATCTGGGCGGCCTCGACATCTGCTTGTGCGTCGGCCAGCACGATCAGGGCCGCGTCCAGTGCCTCCTGGGCAGCTTCCGTGTCTCCGGGTACGGCTGCGACAAGGGCGTCGCGCTCGGCCAGCGCGACGAGGACGGCCTCGAGGGCTGCTCCCAGTTCTATCGACAGATCGTCATCTGCGGCGGCGTTGTCCAGTGCCGCGCGGAACAGGTCCTGGGCCGCGAGGCACTCTGCGGAGTTCGGTGCGGCCGAAGCCGGGGCGGCGGTGAAGAAAAGACCGCCGGCTACGAGAGCGGCGGTCGAGCCAGCGGCAAGAAGTCGGGTGTTCTGAGACATTGCGATGTTTCCCCTTTAGACGTGCATTCCTGAGTGAAGCGAGCGTGTAGAACACCGGTGAACCTGAGAATTTCCTGAGACCGCGTCCTACCTCTCATGGCACACCACGCGCTCCATGAAGCACCATGGCCGGTCGACCAGACTTTTCTGGCTCGAAGGCCAAGAAGGGACCAAGTATTTGGTGGCACATAGCCAAGTAGTCAGACAGACTAGACGCGTGGCCAGCGGCGGCCATTTGGGGGTGGGTGGGGATTATGCGTGCGTCGGTCCGGTCTCAGCGGCGAGTAGGGGTTCATCTGGCGTCGAGGGACGTCCTGACCATTGCAGGTCTGAGGCAATTGCTGAAGCCCTGCTCGTTCATCAGCGTCACCGGAGTCAGTGAGGACGAGCAGGTCACGCTGTCTGCCCTCGACGCCGAGCAGCCGGACATCCTCCTGCTCAACGCCGGCAGCGAATCGGAGGTGCAGTCGATCGTGCCGGCCGCTCGAGGGCGCCATGAATCGCTGAAGATCGTCGTGCTCGCGGACGAACGGCTTGCCGACACACTCCACCTGACGGTGCGACCGCGACTCGAGGGCGTCCTGATCCGGGGCGGTGACTATCTGCAGGACATCGGACCCATCCTTCGGGTCGTTCGTCATGGTGGACATGTCACGTCGTGCGGCGTCGAGGTAGCACGGACCGATGGCCATCCTGCGATCAGCGCGGACGTGCTCACCCGGCTTGGCGCCCTGTCGATCAGGGAGTCCGTCATCCTCCGGGAACTCGCGCGTGGGCGCACGAATTCGGACATTGCACAGCACCTTCATGTCAGTGTTGCCACGGTCAAAGCCGATCTCAACCGGATCATGAAGACCATGAAGGCCTTCAGCCGCGTCGATCTGGCGGTGCTCGCCGTGCAGAGCGGATTGATCGACGTCTGATTCCGGGCCGGGAGCCACGTCGCCTTCGGTGGAGGTGAGGTGTCGAGGCATCACCTGTCGGGCGATACAGCGCCGATCACAGGGTGGTGAGCGACGGATCGCGTTCACGCCGGGGATGGGCGATCGTGGAAGGTCACCCTTGAAGCATGCGGATCCCGCCTCGACAGGGCTCCGACACCGGCGGTGAGGGGCGCCGCCGGCAGGACTAAACTGGACTGGCCGGAGACCGCCCGGCCACCGTTCTCCTCCCGAGAGGCCCCTGATGGCTGCTGCACCGACCGCCTCCGGTCTCGGCCCCGACACAGCTGCGCCGACCGCGTGGAAGCCGTTCCTCGCGCGCGCCGTGGTCGGCGCCGTGTTCGGGCTCGTCACCATCTTCTGGCGCGAGCCGTCCACACTCGTCATGGCCATTGCCGGAGGCCTCTACCTCCTGCTCGGCGGCGCCGTATACCTGTGGACGCACCGCCAGGCGCACTGGGGCTCAACGTCCCTCCTGACGGACATCGGCGGGGGGCTGCTGCTGGGCGCCGGGATCGCGAGCATCGCGTTCGTCGATGATCGCACCTTCGCCTTCGCCGGGGCGGTCGCCCTCGTGGTCGCAGGGCTCGCGGAACTGATCCGCGGTCTCGGCCTCGGAAGCCATGCCGCAGCCCGGGACCTCGTGATCGTCGGCATCGTGTCCGTCGCCACCGGTGCCCTCCTGCCGTTCGTCGAGCGACTGGGCGCCCATGCCCTCCTCGGCGTGACCGGGGGAGGGGCGCTGCTCTCCGCCGTCGTCCTCGCGATCGCGGCCCTCAGCTACCGGCACGATTCAGCGCTGAGCGCACCGGGCACTTCGGGCGCCCACGGCGGAGCGGACCCCGTAAACTAGAAGCTCTACGGCTCGTAGAAGACAACGCATCACCGGAAGGAGTGCCCGTGGCCAAGCGCCGACCGGGGAAACCCACGCAGGGGCGGTTCCGCCACGGCATCAAGGCTCCGCTCGTGTTCTCCGCCGTGCTGGCCGTGGTGGCCGGGACGGCGACGTCGATCTTCGCTACCGGCGGCGGGACCAGGGTGCTGCGGGTGGATCTCGGTTTCACCGCGGCCGGTATCGCGTTCATCGCCTCGCTGGTCATCTGCGCCATGCTCATGATGGCCGAGACGCCGAACGCCGAGCACCTCAGCAAGGGCTCGGGCGTCAACCGTTCCTCCGCGAAGCCGGACCCGAAGCCGGGCGCGGCCCGTCCCGCCACCGCCCCGGAGCCGGACGGCGAACCCCGGTACGGCGAACGGCTCCCCCGACAGGACACCTAGCTCCGGCCAGTGCCGGCACCGCCCCTTGACGGCGCTGCTAACCTCCCCCCATGGGGGATGACACAGCGCGGTTCGTCACGGACTTCGGCACCATGGTGCGCCTGGTCCAGGAGGCCCAGCCGCAGTCGGCGCGCGGGAGGGAACTGCTGGACACGCTGACGGCCCATCTCGGCACGGACGCCGGTGGCGTGGCCGTGGTCCTCGAGGACGTCAGTGCGCACCGGTTCGTGGATGCGGACATCGTCCTCACCGGCCTCGTGGGCGGGGACGCGCGCCTCGTGGGCATCGGGGGCGGGGACCAGCGCAACCACATGTCGCTCAGCGACATGCTCCAGCAGTCCCAGATGTACCCGAACTTCCCCCTCGCCCAGCCGGACTACGCGAACCTCCCGATCGGCCCGGACGAGCAGCGCCAGACCGTGGCCTTCGGACTCCGGCTCTTCGAGCGTGGGGGCGTCGCCGTCGCCCTCCTCCAGCGCAGGGCGGAGCCGCGCTTCGGCCGCCAGACGGCCACGCTCGAGGTGCTCTGCGCGGAGCCGGGTGTGACGGCCGCGCTCCTCGCGGAGTTCCGCCGGCGCATGCAGACCGAGAGCGTCCTGAAGGGCCAGGTCCTCTCGCTCGCAGGGGACGACTTCGGCCAGCAGACCGCCGGCGTCACCTTCCACCACCGGCCCCGGATCACCGCAGCGGACGTCATCCTGCCCGAAGGCCTGCTGGCCAGGGTCACGGAACATGCGCTGGGCATCGCCGCCCATCGGGAGGCGCTCGTGGCCGCGGGCCAGCATCTCAAGCGGGGGATCCTGCTCTACGGACCGCCCGGGACGGGCAAGACCCACACGGTCCGCTTCCTGCTCGGCGCGAGCGAGGGGACGACGGCGATCCTCCTGTCCGGTGGCACGCTCGCCCACGTGGGCGAGGCCGCGAGGATGGCGCGCGCGCTGCAGCCTTCGATCGTGGTGCTCGAGGACTGCGACCTCATCGCCGAGGACCGCAGTTTCGGCCACGGGCCGCAGCCCCTGCTCTTCGAGGTCCTCGATGCCATGGACGGGCTCGACGCCGACGCCGACGTCACCTTCGTCCTCACCACCAACCGTGTGGACATGCTCGAGCGGGCGCTCGCCCAGCGGCCGGGCCGCGTGGACCTCGCGGTCGAGGTACCCCTGCCTGCCGAGACCGAACGGGCGGCGCTGCTGCGCCTGTACGCGGCCGGACTGCCGCTGACGGGGGCGGGGATCGGGGTGGCAGCCGGCCGGACCGAGGGTACGACGGCGTCCTTCACCCGCGAGCTCGTCCGCAGGACTGTCCTCGCGGCTGCCCTGCAGGGAGGTCCCGTCACGGACGGGCACCTCCTCGCCGCGGTCGAGGAACTCATGTCGGACGGAGCCGCCCTGACGAGGAGCCTGCTCGGCAGCGGCGGGCCCGGCGGGGAGGGTGACCCCGGACCCGGAGGATCGTATCCCGATCCATCGTTCCCCGCGGCACCGTTCCCCGCGGGACCGGGTCATCTCAGGTCTGCCGGCAGCTACACGCCGATGCCGGCCACGACCGGGCAGGTCTTCACGGGCCGGCCGGGGTTCGCCGACGGCGGGTACTCCGAGGACGGCTTCCCGGGTGAGGGCGTCGACGCCGTGGTGCCGCCGTCGGAATCGAGGGAGGACGCGCCGCCTGACGCGGGGCCGCGCACGACCGGCTGACCCGCTCCCGCACGCGGTCGACGGTGCTCGGGCTCATGCCTCGGGCGGGGACGGGCCACCGCCCGTCTCCGCCCGAGGCAGGACGCCCAGGAAGGACGTCGTCGATCATGGAACCGCTGGGCGGGCTCAGCGACCGGTCCTGCGCTTGCTGTACACGTCGAACGCCACCGCGAGCAGGAGGACGAGGCCCTTGATGACCTGCTGCCAGGCTGCGTCCACCGAGAGGATCGACAGTCCCTGGTTGAGGACGCCCATCACCAGGCCACCGATCACGGCACCGATCACCGTCCCGACTCCACCCTGGACAGCGGCGCCGCCGATGAAGACCGCCGCGATCGCGTCGAGCTCGAAGCTGCCGCCCGCGGAGGCGACGGCGCTGCCTGCGCGGGCGGTGCTGACCACCCCGGCGAGACCGGCGAGGAAACCCATGTTCACGAAGATGAAGAAGTTGACCCACTTCGTCTTCACGCCGGACATCATGGCCGCGTAGAGGTTCCCTCCCATGGCATAGACGTGTCGTCCGAACACCGTGCGCGAGAGCAGGAACGAATAGAGGAGGACGAGCGTGGCCAGGATGATGAGGATGATCGGTGTGCCCCGGTTGTACGCCAGCAGGTAGCAGAGGTACATGATGGCGACCACGGCGATGGCGGTCTTCAGGACGAAGGACAGCGTCCGCTCCCGGGGGAGGTTGAGGCGGCGGAGGTCAGCGCGGCCCTTGAGCTGCTGGACGACCAGGGCGAGCGAGGCGAGGGCCCCGATGCCGAGGGTGATGAGATCCGGACTGCCGGTGGACGGGAGCGTGCCGGAGCCGATGGAGTTGAAGGCCCGGGGCAGGCCGCTGATGGTGCCGCCCGTGAGGAGCACGAGGGCGACGCCGCGGAACACGAGCATGCCGGCGAGCGTCACGATGAAGGCGGGTATCCCCACGAAGGCGACCCAGAACCCCTGCCACGCACCGATGAGTGCTCCGACGAGCAGTGACAGGGCGACCGCCGCGCCCCAGGGCAGGCCCCAGCTGTTCATCGAGAGCGCTGCCACTGCACCGACGGTCGCCACGATCGACCCTACGGACAGGTCGATATGGCCGGCGATGATGACGATCACCATCCCGATCGCGAGGATGAGCACGTAGGCGTTCTGCTGGATGAGGTTGCTGACGTTCCCGGGGTACAGGAGACGGCCACCGGTGAGGACCTGGAACAGCACGATGATGACGGCGAGCGCGGCGAGGATGCCGTACTGGCGCATGTCGACCCGTCGCCGTTTCTTCCTCACCGGATCCGGGCGCGGTGGGACGGGAGCAGTGGCCTGCTCGGGAGTGGCGGTGGTCATGAGGCCTGTGCTCCTTCGTTCCTGGCGGCGGTCATGTAGCGCATGAGCTCCTCCTGGGTGGCATGGGCGCGATCCAGCTCGCCGGTGAGCTTGCCTTCCGCGATGGTGTAGATGCGGTCCGAGAGGCCGATCAGCTCGGGCAGCTCACTGGAGATGACGATGACCGCCTTCCCCTGGGCCGCCATCTCGTTGATGATCCCGTAGATCTCGTACTTGGCGCCGACGTCGATCCCGCGCGTGGGCTCATCCAGGATGAGAACGTCCGGTCCTGAATAGATCCACTTGCTGAGCACGACCTTCTGCTGGTTCCCGCCTGACAGGTTCCCGACGACGGAGGAGACGCTCGGCGTCTTGATGTTCATCTGCTTGCGGTACTCGTCCGCGACGGCGTACTCCCTGTTCCGGTCGATGATCCCCAGCCGGGCGAGCTTGCCGAGGGCTGCCGCCGAGACGTTGACCGTGATGCTGCCAATCAGGTTCAGGCCGTAGCGCTTGCGGTCCTCCGTGACATAGGCGATCCCGTTCCGGATCGCCTCCCCCACGGTCCGTGTCTGGATCTCCCTGCCGTCCTTGTAGACCCGTCCGGAGATGCCGGTCCCGTAGGACCGGCCGAAGATGCTCATGGCCAGTTCCGTGCGACCCGCACCCATCAGGCCTGCGAAACCGACGATCTCGCCGGCCCGGACGTGGAAGGACGCCCGGTCCACGACGACGCGTTCCACGTCGATGGGGTGATGCACCGACCAGTCCTCGACCCGGAACTTCTCCTCGCCGATCTCCGGTGTCCTCGGGGGGAACTGGTGGTCGAGGGGGCGCCCCACCATCGCCCGGATGATCCGGGTTTCGATGTCATCGCTGTCCTTCACCGGGAAGGACTCGATCGTCTGTCCGTCACGGATGACGGTGACGGTGTCGGCGATCGCCCGGATCTCCTTGAGCTTGTGGGAGATGATGATCGAGGTGATGCCCTGGTTCCGCAGCTGGTCGATGAGGCCCAGCAGGTGGGCGGAGTCGTCGTCGTTGAGCGCCGCCGTCGGCTCGTCCAGGATGAGGATCCGCACTTCCTTCGACAGGGCCTTCGCGATCTCCACGAGCTGCTGCTTGCCCACGCCCAGTTCGAGCACCCTCGTGGCGGCGTTCTCCTGCAGGCCCACGCGTGCGAGCAGCTCGGTGGCCTGCAGGTTCGTCCTGTTCCAGTCGATCACCCCGCCCCGCTGGACCTCGTTGCCGAGGAAGATGTTCTCCGCGATCGACAGGTACGGACTGAGCGCCAGCTCCTGATGGATGATGACGACGCCGTCACGCTCGCTGTCGTTGATGGAGCCGTACGCCACCGGCTCGCCGTCGATCGTGATCGTGCCATCGAAGCTGCCGTGCGCGTACACGCCGCTGAGCACCTTCATCAGGGTGGATTTCCCGGCGCCGTTCTCACCGCAGATGGCATGCACCTCGCCGCGCTCCACGCTCACCGAGACGCCGTCGAGGGCCCGGATGCCGTTGAACTCCTTCACGATGCCGTTCATCTCGAGGATGACGTTGCTCATGCTGTTCTCGCTTCGCTGTAGGGCAGCACGGGGCGCGGCTCGTCGCCGCGCCCCGTGCTGCCACCCGGTGGTCAGAGACCGATGTCTGCTGCCTTCACGAAGCCGGACTCCACGAGCGTCGGTTCGACGTCGTCCTTCGCCACGACCACGGGATCGAGGAGGTAGGAGGGGACCACCTTGGTGCCGTTGTCGTACGTCTCGGTGTCGTTGACCTCGACCTCCTCGCCGGCGACGATCGCCTGGATCATCGACTCGACCTGGCCGCCGAGCTCGCGGGTGTCCTTCCACACGGTCATCGACTGCTGGTCGGCCAGGATCGCCTTGACGTTGGCGACGTCGGCGTCCTGCCCCGTGATGAGCGGCCAGTCCGTACCCGGCTTGTAGCCGGCGGCGTCCAGGGACGCCTCGATGCCGAGCGCCAGGCTGTCGTTGGGCGAGAGCACGACGTCGACCTTGTCACCGCCGGTATAGAACGACTGCAGGCGGTTGTCCATCTCGGCCTGGGCGTCGTCGGAGCCCCAGCCGAGGATGCCGATGGCCTTCCAGCCGTCATTGTCCGCCGGCGACTTCCCGGAGGGGACGACCAACTGGCCGGACTCGACGTAAGGCAGGAGGACGTCCCAGGCGCCGGCGAAGAAGAAGGCCGCGTTGTTGTCGTCCGGGCTGCCGGCGAAGGGCTCGAGGTTGAAGGGGCCCTTGCCGTCGGCCAGGCCGAGCTGCTCCTCGATGAACTGGCCCTGGAGCTGGCCCACCTTGTAGTTGTCGAACGTGGCGTAGTAGTCCACGGCCTCGGTGCCGTTGATCAGTCGGTCGTAGGCGATGACCTTGACGTCCTGGGACGCAGCGTCCTCGAGGGCGGGTCCGAGGGTCTGTCCGTCGATGGCCGCGACGACGAGGATCTTCGCCCCGCCGGCCACCTGGTTCTGGATCTGGCTGATCTGCTGGTCCGTCTTGTTGTCCGCGTACTGGAGATCCACGGTGCAGTCCGCGGCCTCGAGCTTCTCCTTGAGTCCCTCACCGTCGTTGATCCAGCGCTCGAGGCTGCGGGTGGGCATGGAGATACCGACATTGCAGGTGGCGGCGGAATCGCCGTCGGCGGCCGGCGTGGATCCGGCGGGCGCGCAGGCCGACAGGCCTGCTGCTACGCCGACGGCCAGCAGGGCGGCGGAAACTTTCTTGATCGTGGTCATGGTCGAGCCTTCGAAAGGGATCCGGGCGTCGGCGGACCGGGTGCGGCCTTGACGGCGGCAGGCGGTCCGCTGTCCGGGCGGATCGAGCTGGTACAACGCTGTAGCGCCCCGTCGATGGGATGTCGACAATATGTAGGCGAAGACAACATATCCAGTGATGCGCGTTACATCAAGGCCGATGGCGATCGTTATGCAACTGAGATGGGGCCGGGGCTCAGGCGGAGCGCGCCCGCCGGGCCCGGTACGCCTTCACGTGGGTGCGGTTCGCGCAGTTGCCGGTGTCGCAGAACCGCTTCGAACGGTTGCGGCTGAGATCGAGCACCACGCCGTCGCAGTCCTCCGCCGCGCAGGATCGCAGGCGGTCGAGTTCGTGTCCGCGGATGACGTCGGCGAGGGCCATGGCCGCCTCGGTCGCCATGCGCTCCTCCAGCGGGGCTTCCGGTGCGGTGGCGTGCAGGTGCCAGTCCCACTCGTCGTGCCGCACGAGCTGGGGGAGCGCTTTCGCACGGCGGAGGATCGCGTTCACCAGGGCGACGGCGTCGTCCTCCTCCGCGAACCAGATCACCTCCAACTCGGCGCGCAGGGTCCGCACCGAGGCGAGTTCGGCATCGGTATGGGTGCGCGAGCCGGTGAACCGCTGCTCCGCCAGGAACCGGTCGAGGCCCTCGAGGGTGGCGAGGGGATCCGCGTCATCCTTCCCGGTGTTGATGAGCGCGGCGGCCGAGGAGAGCGCCACCTCCGTGTCATAGGTGAAAGACATGTTGACTCCTGACAGCGTGCACCTCTAATGTCACGACCATAACCACTTGTCAGTCCTGACACCAATCATCGACCCGAAGGGAGCGGACGTGACCCTGCGACCCGCCGCCGGCCTCTGGATAGCCCTCGTCTCGGCTGCGACGTTCGGCGTCTCCGGGCCCTTCGCCAAGTCCCTCCTCGAGATCGGCTGGAGCCCCGGCGCTGCGGTCGGCCTCCGCATCGGCGGGGCCGCCGTCGTGCTCCTCGTCCCGGCACTGATCGCCTTGCACGGCCGCTGGTCGACGGTGCGCGGCAACGCCCTCACCATCGCGATCTACGGCGCGACGGCGATCGCCCTCTGCCAGCTCTTCTACTTCAACGCCGTGCAGCGCATGTCCGTCGGGGTGTCGCTGCTCCTGGAGTACCTCGCGCCCGTGCTCCTCGTCGGGTTCCTCTGGCTGACCTCGCGGAAGGCGCCTCGGCCACTCACTATCATCGGGTCCGTCACGGCGATCCTGGGACTGCTCCTCGTGCTGGACCTCGCCGGGGACACGCGCCTCGATCCGGTCGGGATCCTCTTCGGGCTCGCGGCCGCCGTCTGCCTCGTGGTGTTCTTCCTGATGTCGGCCCGGGTGGACGAGTCCCTGCCGCCGATCGTCATGGCCGGGGGCGGGATGGTCGTCGCCTCCGGCGTGATCCTGGTGCTCGGGCTGACGAACATCATGCCCTTCCGGTTCGTCTTCTCCGATGTCCAGCTGGCCGGGCAGACCTACAGCTGGCTGGTCCCGGTGGCGGTCCTCGTGCTCGTCGCGACGGTCGCGGCCTATGTGACGGGCATCCTCGCCGCGCGGCGCCTCGGGTCGAAGGTGGCGAGCTTCGTGGCCCTGACCGAGGTGATGTTCGCCGTCGTCGCGGCATGGCTCATCCTCGGTGAGCTCCCCGCTGCCGTGCAGCTGCTCGGCGGACTGCTGATCGTCGTTGGTGTCGTGTGCGTGCGCCTCGACGAACTCCGGTCCGCAGCCGTGGACGAGACAGTCGACGGGACAGTGGACGAGACGAGCGGCCGACCCGGCGTTCCCAACCCGGTGGAGTCACTGCCGCGCGTCTGACGGATGCAAAGCGACCCGGCCGCCTGCCGGTATGGTCCCCGTCCGTGACGAGCCGGCAGATGCTGCGCCCTGCACAAGAGCCGATACCCCACGCCTGCCCGCCCCCGCTCGGGGCCTGCCGCCCGGAGCAGCCACCGGGAGGCCGCGCCGCGGGCTACCGCCCGAAGCGGCGGAGCCTGAGCGAGTTGAGGACCACGAGGACGGAACTGGCAGCCATCGCGCCCCCGGCGAGCATGGGATTCAGCAGGCCGAACGCCGCCACGGGGATGCCGACCGCGTTGTAGAAGAACGCCCAGAAGAGGTTCCCCTTGATGGTGCCGAGCGTGCGCCGTGAGAGTTCGATGGCCTGAGCCACCTGCTCGAGGCTGTTCCCCATCACCGTGAGGTCGGCGGCTTCGATGGCCACGTCGGTGCCGGAGCCCATCGCGATACCCAGGTCGGCCTGCGCCAGGGCCGCGGCGTCGTTCACGCCGTCACCGGCCATCGCGACCGTGGCCCCTGCCGCCTGAAGATCCCGAACCACGTCCACTTTGCCCTCCGGCGTGACGCCGGCGTGGACGTCGGCGGCGTCGATTCCCACGGCCGCTGCGACCTGGAGCGCGACGGCGCGGTTGTCACCCGTCAGCAGGACCGGGCGCAGCCCGAGGTCACGCAGCCGCCGGATCGCGGCAGCGGAGCCGTCCTTCACCGTGTCGGACAGGGCGATGAATCCGGCCACGGCGTCGTCGACGGCGACCCACACCGCCGTCGTGCCCGTCCCTTCAGCCGCGGCGAACGCTGCGAGGTGGTCGGCGGTCGGGCGGATGCCGTTGCGCTCCAGCCACGAGGCGCGCCCGGCGGTGACGGTCACGCCGTCGACCGTCCCGCGCACGCCGCCACCGGGTGCGCTCGCGAAGGCCGTGGCCTCGGGGAGCCGGCTTGCCCGGGCTGCGTGCCGGGCTATCGCCTGGGCGATCGGATGCTCGCTCTGCGCCTCGACCGCTCCGGCGAGCCCGAGCAGGGCGGCCGCGGGCAGGTCCGCCAGCACGACGACGTCGTCCACGGCCATGGTTCCCGTGGTGACGGTACCGGTCTTGTCGAGCACGATGGTGTCCACGGTGCGGGTGTCCTCGAGGACCTGGGGGCCGCGGATGAGGATACCGAGCTGGGCGCCGCGCCCCGTGCCGGTGAGGAGCGCCGTCGGGGTCGCGAGTCCGAGGGCGCACGGGCAGGCGATGACGAGCACGGTCACGGACGCGGTGAAGGCCGCATCCAGGTCCCCGGTGAGCACGAGCCACAGAACGAAGGTGAGGACGGCGATCACGAGCACCACGGGCACGAAGACGGCGCTGATGCGGTCCGCGAGGCGGGCGATCCGCGCCTTGCCGCTCTGCGCCTGACTGACCAGGCGGCCCATGTGGGACAGCACCGTGTCCGAGCCGACGCGCGTGGCGCGGACCACGAGCCTGCCGGACGTGTTGATCGTCGCGCCCGTGACCGCATCACCGGGAGCCACCTCCACCGGGATGCTCTCGCCCGTCAGGAGTGCGGTGTCCACGGCACCGTGGCCCTCGGCCACCACGCCGTCGGTCGCGATCTTCTCGCCCGGGCGGACCACGAACTCGTCCCCGGGAATCAGCGCGTGGACGGGAAGCGTGACCTCGGTGCGCTCGCCGTCCACCGTGCGGAGCACGTGTGCTTCCTTGGCGCCGAGGCTCAGCAGTGACTTCAGGGCGTTCCCGGCCCGCTGCTTGGCGGACGCCTCGAGGAAGCGGCCGAGCAGCAGGAAGGTCACGACGACGGCGGCCACCTCGAAGTAGAGCGAGTGTTCCGTCATGTCCATACCGGCCATGCCGGCGTGCTGCGTCAGCGTCGGGTCGGCGAGGAGCTGCCAGGCGGAGAAGAGGAATGCGGCGGTGACGCCGATGGACACGAGCGTGTCCATCGTGGAGGCGAAGTGGCGCGCGTTCACGGCGGCCGCACGGTGGAACGGCCACGCCGACCACGTCACGACGGGCAGGGAGAGGGCGAACACCACCCAGCCCCAGTTCGCGAACTGCAGTGCGGGCACCATCGAGATCAGCAGGACGGGCACGGAGAGCACGGCCGCGAGGGTCAGGCGGGCGCCCAGCAGCGACGGCGTGTGGTCGTGGTCGTGACCGCCCTCGCCGTCGTGCTCGGGCCGCACCACGTGGGCGCCGTACCCGGTGGCGACCACCGTGTCGATCAGGTCCTGGTCGCTGACGCTCGGGGGGACCCGGACGACGGCGGATTCGAGCGGCAGGTTGACGCTCGCCTCGACGCCGTCGAGCTTGCCCAGCTTGCGCTCGACGCGGCCCACGCAGGAGGCGCAGGTCATGCCCTGGATGGAGAGTTCGACGACGCGCTGTTCCCCGGCGATGCCCGCCCCTCCCGATCCCGGGTTCCGGAGCGGGGCCTGCTGCGCGGCCATCTCAGGCCTCCGACGGCACCACGGTGTAGCCGGCTTCGGCGACGGCGGCGTCGATCGAGTCGGCACCGAGTGGTGCTGAGGAGGAGATGGTGGCGGTGGACGTACCGCCGTTGACGAGGTCCACGTCGACGGTCTCGACGCCGGGGAGCCCCCCGAGTTCGCTCTTCACGGCACTGACGCAGTGGCCGCAGGTCATCCCGGTGATGCCGATGGTGGTCGTTGTCATGGTGTTCTCCTTGAGTCGGGTGGGGTGCCGGGTTCTTCCGGCGGGTGGGGTGTCAGCGGAGGAGACGGCCGATGGCGGCCGTCGCTTCCTGGACCTTGTCCTGGACGGCGGTGTCGTCACCGGAGGACTGCGCCTCCTGTGCCGCGCCGACGACACAGTGCGAGATGTGTTCCTCGAGCAGGCCCATGGAGACCGCATGCAGCGCCTTGTTGACCGCGGCGACCTGCGTCAGGATGTCGATGCAGTACTTGTCCTCGTCGACCATCCGAGCGATACCGCGCACCTGGCCCTCGATCCGGCGCAGGCGTTTGAGGTAGGCCTCCTTGTCGGCGGTGTAGCCGTGGGGTGCGGTGTTCTCAGCACGGGTCTCCGTGGTCATCGTGGTCCTCGCATGCTCTCGACTATACCCTCGGGGGGTATAACCGGACCAGTGGCGATTTCATTCCGCTGCTTCGACGGCCGTTCTGCGGCAACGTCCAGCAGCATGCCGTACGGTGGTCAACCGGCACCCCACCGATCCAAGGACACCATGAACATCTCGCTGTCGGGCTGGCAGAAACGCGTTCTCCTCGCCCTGTCCGCGCTCGCCGTCGTCGCGCTCTTCGCCCTCGCCTTCTCGGCAGGTCGCCTGTCCGCCGCGCCCACCCATCCGGGCACCACCAGTGCCGATGCCGGTTTCGCCCGCGACATGCAGGTCCATCACCACCAGGCGGTCGAGATGTCCATGATCGTCCGGGACGAGATGGACGACGAGACGCTGCGGGCGGTCGCCTACGACATCGCCACCACGCAGCAGCAGCAGGCGGGCCAGATGTACGCGTGGCTGGAGGAGTGGGGCCTGTCGCAGAGCAGCACCCAACCCCGGATGGAGTGGATGGCCGGCGCCTCCGGCGATCACGGCGGGATGCAGATGGGGCAGTCGGACGGGTCCGGCTCGATGCTCGAAGCGGACGGCCGGATGCCCGGCATGGCGACCGAGCAGCAACTCGACGAGCTGAGGTCCGCTTCCGGGGACGACGCCGCGCGGCTCTACCTGCAGCTCATGATCACCCACCACGTCGCAGGCGTCGACATGGCGAAGGCAGGGGCAGAGCTGGGGACCACCGACCAGGTCCGCGACCTCGCATCGAAGATCCAGTCGGGGCAGCAGTCGGAGATCACGCTGATGGAGTCCCTGCTCGACAAGCTCTGACCGAACCGTCGACCCGACCCGCGCGCCCGCCGGTTCGGGGACTGGCAGCACCCGCCGGTACATTGGGTTCCGGCGCCACCCGATCCGCGGCCGTTGCCGCAGACCCCCAGCACTGAAGGACGACCGTTGAACAAGAAGCGATCACAGGAGAACCAGGACCGCCAGGCGCGCCTGGCCGCCATCCAGGCCGAGCAGCGGGCCGGTGAGCGCAAGCGCAACGCCCTCATCTTCGGCGGGATCGGTGCCGTGATCCTGGCCGTCATCATCGCCGTGACCCTGGTGATCGTGAACCAGGTCCAGGTCAACCAGGAGCGCGAGGCGGCGGCGTCCCAGCCCATCGAAGGCATCCAGGAGTACCCGGACGTGACCTTCAACCACGTCGAGGGTGAGGTCGAGTACGACCAGGCCCCACCCGTCGGTGGGGACCACAATCCCATCTGGACGAACTGCGGTGTGTACACCGAGCCCGTGCCGAACGTGAACTCCGTCCACTCGATGGAGCACGGCGCTGTCTGGATCACGTACGACCCGGAGATCGGGCAGGCCGAGATCGACAAGCTCACGGAGCTCGTGGGGACCCGGTCCTACGTGCTGCTCAGCCCGTACCCCGACCTGGACACCCCGATCGCGGCCAGCGCCTGGGGCCTCCAGCTCAAGGTCGACTCCGCGGACGATGCCCGTCTCGCCACCTTCCTCGACAAGTACATCCAGGGTGAGCAGACCCGCGAGCCCGGCGCCGCCTGCTCGGGGGGCCTCACGCCGGCGGGTCGCGCCTCCTAGTCGGACCGGTCCCGGGTCCGTCCGCAGTGGGCGCGCCGTCGTCGTACCGCGCACGTGCCCGCCCCGTCCAGGGCGGGCGCGCCGTCGGCGTCGTACAGCGTGCCCACGTGTCCGGGGCGGAAATCCCAGCCTTCCGTCGGAGCGACCCGGCCCGGTAGCGTGACCTCAGCGGACCGCGCGGACGTGGCCCGAAGGTGAGGGAAGGCGCTGTGATGACTGACGACAGGATCCTTGGTGAGGTCAGCCTGCCGCGGATGCTGCAGGACATGGTGCTCGAGAGCCCCGACATCCACCAGTTCCTCGATGGCCTGGCCGGGCTCGCCGCCGACAGGCTCTCCTCCGAGGGTACCGAGATGCTGTGTGGGATCACTTTGCTGAGGCCTCGGTCCAAGGGCACGGTGGCGAGCAGCAGCGAGCAGGCCCGGCTGATGGACGAGATCCAGTACCAGTTCGACGACGGCCCTTGCATCCGCGCCGCCCGGGAGGGTCAGGTCTACGTGGTCACGGACTTCCGCGAGGAATCACGCTTCGGCGAGTACCCGAAGGCGGTCGCCGGACACGGGTTGAGATCCGCCCTCGGTGTGCCGATCCCCCTCGACGGCTTCGCGGCGGCCGGCCTCAACCTGTACTCCCCGCAGCCCGGAGCCTTCGATGACGCGATGATCACCGCGGTGAGCGATCTGGCGCGGGAGGCATCGCAGTCGCTGCGCCTGGCCGTGCGCGTGGCCCACCTCTCCGACACCGGGAAGCAGCTCCGGGACGCCATGAGCTCCCGGACCACCATCGACGTGGCGGCCGGCGTCATCATGGGCCAGAACCGCTGCAGCCACGACACCGCGATGACCATCCTCAAGGCGGCCTCGAGCGGGCGCAATGTGAAACTGGCGGAGATCGCGGCCGCCGTGGTCGCATCGATCGGCCAGCAACTCCCCGAGACACACTTCGACGCCTGAGGGCGGGCGAACCCGCCGCTCGGGAGGTCGACCGGGCGTGGGCGTCGTGCGCTGCATCGGCTGGGTGGAATCCGAGCCGTGAGGGTCAGGCGTTCGTGTCGCGGAGCCATGCCTCGACGGAGCGCGGATGACGCCCGAGGAGTGTCTGCGCACTGCGGCTCGCGTCGATGACGTCATCCTGCTGGGTGGACCGCGCACGGTACGAGTCGATGACGGGGGTCATGGCGTCGCCCCCGAAGATCGGGATCAGTGAGTCGCCGAAGGCCTCCGGCGTCTGTGACTCGAAACGGACGGGGTGTGCCAGGTAGGCGGCGAAGCCCGCGGCGAGGTCATCACCGAGAAGCCCGGGACGTGCCCCGACGGCTATGGTGCCGGTGATGTCCACCCGGTCGAACAGCTGCGCGGCGACGTCGGCGACGTCGAGATGCGAGCTCCAGGAGACGCGATAATCGGCCCGGATCGGATAGGGCAGGACGCCGTGCTCACGGGCGGCGGCGATCACCGGTGGCAGCAGCAGGTTCTCGAGGTAGAGGCGCGGGGCGATGATCGCGGTCGACACGCCGGTATCGAGCAGGCCGCGCATCAGGACACCGTGCGGGCTGTCCTCGCCCTCCCCGAGGTCGTACCCGCTGGTGGAGAAGACGACACGGGCCGGCCGGGCTTCGTCCACGGCGGCGATGATCGTCCGGGCCAGTTCGAGCTGCTGCCCGGGCGAGCCGAGGGGCAGGTGGACGAAGACCCCGTCGACGCCGGTGTACGCGTCGGCGAGTGCTGCGGCATTGGAGAGGTCGATGGCGACGGCGGGGCCCTGCTGGTAGGTCTGGGGGTTGCGGACGGCGGCGGTCACGGAGTGGCCTGCCTGAAGGAGTGCGGTAGCGACGGGAGCGCCCTGGGCGCCGGTCGCTCCGTGGATGATGAAGGTCATGCGCCCATTAGTGCATATGATGCATTGGTTACGTCAACTGCACTGGAAGGAGACCATCCATGTCGTTCACGCCGGAGGTGTGGCCCGAGTGCGGGATAGCCCGGTTCCTGACACTGCTTGATGGCCCATGGGCAACTCTCGTCGTGCGGGAACTCTTGAACGGACCGTTGCGCTTCACGGATCTGAAGAACGCGTTACCGGGTATCAGTGCGCACACGCTGACCAACCGGCTGCGCCGGTTCGAGACGTACGGGATCGTCACCCGCACGGTCTACCCCGAGATCCCACCACGGGTCGAGTACGAGCTCACCCCGATCGGCTACGACCTGCGGGCAGTCCTCGAAGCGATGAATGCGTGGGCCGGCTCCGTCCCCGACGTCCGGACGGACGACGCCGTCGTCCTGCCGTCGTCCTGCACGACCCCTGCCCTGTCCTAGCCGATCGCACCCCCGCCCCCCGCCCCCGCCTCGGGGCGGGGGCGGGGAGCGTCGGGTGACCGATCCCGTGGAGGCGCCGGCCGGCCTGCGGAGGCACCGATACCCGGGCGACGACCCGTCAGGGGTGTTCCGGTGGTGCTGGGGGAGCTCCCGTGTGCAGCTGGTGAAGATGGTCGTTGTAGGCGCGGAGGGCGGCGTCACCGTTCCTGTCCGCGGCGCGGTCCTCGCGGAGTGCGCGGCGTTGGTCGTCCTTCCTCCACGCGACGGCGACCGCCAGTGCGAGGAGCAGCGTGGGCAGCTCGCCGACACCCCAGGCAATGGCTCCTCCTCGTTGCTGGTCGGCGAGGAGCGCTTCCTGATTCGTCAGTTGCAGATCCGCCCACCACCCGGGTGCGAGGATCTCCGTGCCGTTGAGCAGGGACAGCCCGAAGAAGGCATGGAACGCCATGGTGGCCAGCAGGATGATGAGGCGGAACGGGAACGGTGCACGCGCCGGGCCGGGGTCTGTCCCGATGAGTACCCAGGCGAAGAGGTATCCGGTGAGGATGAAGTGGATGCACATCAGCACGTGCCCGAGGTGGGTGGACAGGGACAACTCGAAGGCCGGCGAATAGTAGAACCCGATGAGGCTCCCGATGAACAGCAAGCCTGCCACGGGAGGTCTGGTGAGGAAGTGGCTGTAGCGGGAGGTGAAGATCCACAGCGTCCATTCACGCAGGCCCCTGCTGCCGTCCGTGCGTGCAGGGGTGGCACGGAGCAGGAGGAGGATCGGCGCACCGATGACGAGGAGGATCGGCGCATACATCATGAGGCCCATGTGCTGGATCATGTGCCCGGAGAAGCTCGTCTTCCCGTACACGGCCGGGCCGCCGCTGGTGAGCCAGATGAGGAGGGCGCATCCCGCGAGGAACGCGGCGGTCCGAGGCAGCGACCACAGATCTCCCCTGCGGCGCAGGATGATCACGGCACGGATGTAGGCGATGGCGGCCGCGACGATGAAGAGGTTGACCACCCAGTCCGGGTGCCAGGCTCCGAGGAAATGGGGAATGGTCAGCGGCTCGGGCCAGAGATAGCCCAGGAGGGACCGCCGCAGGTCGACGTCGGCGATCGATCCCTGGGGTACAGGTGGGGGACTGGCGGCGAGGCCCACGGAGATCCCGATGGTCAGGATCATCAGCGCGGCCTCGGATGCCCCGAACAGAGTCAGGGCGCGGCGATCCTCCGGGTTCTCGTCGAGGCGGGGGAGGATGCGACGGCGCTGGTACCAGCCGGCGAGTCCGAGTACCCCCAGGGCCAGGATCTTGACGACGATCAGCTGCCCGTAAGGTGTGGTGAGGTTCTCCCAGGGGCCGATGCGCAAGCGGGCGTTGATGATCCCTGAGTACGCGACCGCGGTGAAGGAAAGGAGGGCCAGGGTCGAGTACCGGCGCAGGACCCGACCTGTGTCCGTGCCGAGCCGGAAGCCGAGCAGCAGGATCGCGGCCAGACCGCCCACCCACACGCAGACCCCGACCAGGTGCAGGGCGAGGGAGTTGACCGCGTTGCCGTGATCGTCGGAGCCCGCCGCGTGTCCGGCCCACGCCAGCGGGAGAACCCCCATCATGGCTACGGCCAGCATGATGCCGGCCCCGGTGCTCGAGCGCACCATGGGCAGGAACGTCACGAGCAGGAAGACGGCCAGCAGGGCGACCAGGAGGATCTCGCCGAGATCGAGTTCGGTGATGAAGAACATGAAGAGCGGGAAGAATTCCTCGGTGTTGATCGGTTGGCCTGCCGTGTCCGCCGCGATGAACACCAGGGATGCGACCGACGAGACGAACCAGACACCTGAGGAGAGCCACGCCCAGTTCAGGGCCTTCCACTGGGCGAACCCGATGATGGCCCTGTTCGCTTCGGCGCCGGGCAGGGCGACCGAGCACAGCAGGAGCAAGCCGATGGTGAACGCTGCGCTGAAGTCCTGGAGCACGCGGGCCAGGGGGCGGGCGTGGACGACGAAATCACCGGGATCGAGGATCGTCGTCCGATAGGTGGTCAGGGCTTCCGTGACGTACATGGCCAGGATCGTCGCCCCCAGTCCCAGGGGAACCGCGATACCCAGGACGACCTGCAGGACCGCCCGTTCCGGTGCTGGGCGCCGGCCCTTCGTCCCGGTCCCCCCTGCGGTCACGACGACGGTCCGCTCGACCTGCACCTGTCCTTTAGCCGGCTCCGCCTGCTCTGCCGCGGGCCCTTGTTCCTGCTGCTGGGATCCCGGCTCAGTCATTGCGGGCCGCGATGGCGGTGGTGACTGCTGATTCGAAGTCGGCGGGGGAGGCCAGTTCCTTGCCGTCCACGTACACCGTGGGGGTGCCGGTGATCCCATCGGCTGATGCGCTCTTGCTGACGAAGCTCACCCACGGACGGAAGGTGTCCTCCTCCAGGCAGGCTGTGATGTCCTCGGCCCCCGTATCCTCCGCGTGGGAGGCGAGGTCGCTGTTGTCCAGTTCTCCGTTCGGGAAGTTCGCGAACAGGGCTGCCAGGAACGGCAGGTACGCCTGGGGAGAGGTTTCGGCTGTGCAGGAGAGCGCGTTGGCTGCCCTGGAGGAGTAGGCGGTGGTCGAATTCCGGTCGAGGAAGGCGACGGTGCGGTACTCCATGGTGATGTCGCCGTTCTGCAGCCACGACCGGATCTGCTCCGCGTAGGCGCTCTCGAAGTCCGCGCAGTGCACGCAGTTGACGTCGACCCAGGCGATGACGGGGACCGGTCCCTGTCCTCCGGGGTCCGTGACCCCGCCCGGCGTGATGGTCGCCGCGCTGGTCCCGTCAGGCAGGGCGACGGTCTCGGCGTCGACGTCGCGGTCCTCCCCGGGTATGAGCTGGGTGGGAGACGTGAGGGTGATGCCCCCGTACTGATTGCCGTAGGCCGGTGCGGGACCGGCGGTCGGGATGCCCGCCCGGCTCGTGGCGACGATGACGACGGCGACGACTGCCAGAAGGGCTGCGAGGCCTCCGACGATGCCCCAGCGCAGGAGCAGGCGGGAGCGTTTCGCCCCCCGTTCGTGGTCGAGGCGTACGCGCTGAGCGGTCTGCCGTGCCGATGATGATGCTGCTGATGAACGATTCATGGTGGTCCTTGGTGACGGGGTCGGCGCGGGTGGGCCCGGCGCTGACCATCAGGCGATGAAGAGGGGTGCCCCGGATGAGGCTGCCGTTCCGGCCGCCGGGAAGGGTGACGAGAACCGGGGAGCCACGGGGCGTGGTCCACTCGGGCAGCGGCTCGAGCTCATCGGGGTGTTGTCGGACGGGAACCGGCCATCGACGTCGATCCGGGACAGGACCCGCGGTGCACGATGAACGGGCCGTCGGCCAGGTCGTCGAGTGGTTGCGTCAGCGTGGCGCCGGTAAGGCCTGGTTCTCCTGCACGTCGGTGCACCGATGACTGGTCCACGACTTTGGCTGCTGTACCGACGTCCACGAAGTCTGCGCTGAAGACCGGTTCGATGGTTTGCGGAGCGCCGCCCAGGATGCCCCCGCCCACTCGGTACGTGGGAGAGGAGGACGTTCCGATCGAGGCCCAGGGGCATCGATCGGCCGCGTGGTCAGGGGACGGCGATCCCGAGCAGGGGAGGGCCCCTCAGCCGGCGACGCGTGTCGCAGTGCAGGAGGTCGTAGAGAAAGGGCGAGCCGTCACCGAACGCCATCAGGCGCCGGGCGTCGGCGATGGGAACGCGGCGGGCGACGACCATGATCGCGTCGATGGTCGCGCAGAGGATGGCGAGCAACGCCCACCACAGGTGATCTGCATGGCGGATCAGAGCGACGCCGACGACGCCCGCGAGGAGGTGCGAGAGCAGCATCAGGGCGCTCATCCCGCTCGCCTCCGGGGTGTGCGCCAGACCCGGCGAAGCCATGAGTGTGCTTGCGCCGTGCAGATGATGCGGCGCAGCGACGGCGCCATCCGGATTCCCGCCGGATGTGGCGAACATGCCGAAGAGCCCGTGGAAGACCAGCTGGCTGGCTGCTACCCCCAAGACGACGCGCGGGAGGGTCAACCGGCGTCCGGCGAGGATCACACAGACGAGCCCCCCTGCCACGAGGGACACCACGACGGCGACCAGGGGAACGGTGCCTCCGGCGGCGGCATGGGAGGCGGCAGCGAGGAAGGTGGCCATGGCAGCACTGAGCCAACCCCGCACGAGACGCGAGGTAGGTGTCATGTTCTGATGGCCGTTCATCGGTCCTCCTCCTGCGATCATCGTAACCTTCTCTACAAGTCGTAGAAACTGGCGTGTCGGCCGGCCTGTTCTCCTTCTCAGGGAGCTTCGTCCTCCGCGAGGGTCGCCGACGGCGGTCGGATGCACGGTTGCACCTCGGTCGCGACGGGGGGCCACTCATGCCAGAAGCCCCGACCCGGTCCCAGGTCGAGGCTTCTGGCGTTCTTCCATCCACTGAGGCCTGCCTTTGGGCTCGCCGAGTACAGGTGGGGTGAAGGACCTCTCGTCCCGAGGTGTCTAGCCCAGCCCGAGGTGGACGAAGACGAACCAGACGAGGACGGGAACGATGGCGATCATGGCGATGGCCCAGAGGAGTAGTGCTCGGAAGAAGAGCCGCTCGTCCTTGGGTTGGGCGCTTGCCATGAGGAGTGCCCCGCTGGTCGACATGGGGCTGACATCCACGACCGACGAGCTGATGGCGATCGCCGTGACGACGCCGATGGGTGTCAGGAGAGGGTCTATGGCGATGGGGGTCACGATGGGGCTGATGACTCCGAGTGTGCCGGTGGTGGAGGCGAAGGCGGAGACGATGGCAACGACGTAGCTCGTGATGAGTGCTGCAGCCGAGCTGTTGCCGAGGCTGGCGATCCCGGACTGGAGTTCCTCGAGGGCGCCCATCTCCTCCAGCATCCCGACGTAGGTGACGATGCCGGTGACGAGGACGATCGCGGACCAGGGCATGTTCTCGACCGCTGGTTTCTGTACTCCTGGGTCGATGCAGATCAAGGCCAGGGCCACGATGAGCGAGGCTACGCCGACGTCGAGGCCCGCGACAGTGGTGAGGACCAGGAGTGCGACGATCCCGAGCAGGGTCAGGACGCGCATAGGGGTGACGGCGACCTTGATCGGCCCGGTGGCGACAGGTTCTTCCGGCACGGCCAGCGCTGTATCACGTCGTACTCGTGTACCAGCGGACTCGAACTCGGTGTCGGCGCCCACTGATGGGCCACCCGACCCGGCCGAGTCCGCTGCTGCTGCGTCGACGTCGGTGCGGAGGGTTTCGTGGTCGTTCTTCCTCAGCTCGCGGCGTCGCATGATTGCTTGCACAAGGATGTAGGCAAGAGCGGCGAGTACGGCGTTGAAGACGAAGCAGTAGAGGTAGAGCTTGAGGGAATCAGCGGAGGCGCCGGCATCGTCGAGCATCACGTTCGCCAGAACACCGAAGGGATTCACGGGTGAGAAAGCGCCGGCATTGGCGCCCTGAACGACGACGAGCCCCATGGCGAGGGTGCTGATACCGAAGCGCGTGCCGAGGGCGAGAGCCACGGGGGCCACGATGGCGATGGCTGCCGGCGTGAAGGCTCCTGCCGACGCGAGGAGGGCGGTCAGAAGGAACATCAGAATCGGCACGAGAACTCTACGATCGCCGGCGAGGCGTTCAGCCCAATACGCCAGCAGATCGATGGTGCCGTTGATCCGAACGATGGCGAAGAGCAGGGTCGCCCCTACCAGGATGAAGAACAGTCCGGAGGGGAATTGAGCGATGACGTCGGCGATGGGTAGCCCGGCGAGGAGGGTTCCGACCCCGAATGCGGCAACGGTCGCGATGAGGCCCGCATTGATCCGTGTGAAGGACCCGACGGCGAAGGCGACGATGAGGACTGCGAAAGCGATGAGGGACATCGACATGGGAACGCCTAGACCGTCGAAGAGGCAATGATGAGGCTTCCCGCGAGCAGGCGGCCAGCGCCGGCGATGGCCGGTTCATGTCCCAGAGCCTTGAGGATCTCGTACGTGGTCGCCGTCGCTGCGGTGATCACCGGCAAACCGAGCTCGTCCTCGACAGCCTGGACGGCGGGAAGGGAGGGCATCTGGACACAGGCGGACAGGACGATCGCGTCGGCGCCCTCGCGCTTGAGCTGACGCGCGATGTCAGGCAGGTTCTCGGGGTCGAGAGCGCCTACGGCGAGGTTGTCGTCGACCTCGAGGCTCGTAGCGTCGAGGACGGTGATCCCCGAGCCCTGGATGTAGTCGACGACCATCCCGGTGAGGGGCTTCATGTAGGGCGTGATCATGGCAACCTTCGTGGCGCCGATCTCCTGCAGAGTCCGAACGAGGGCGCCGGCACTGCTGGTCACCGGAGCCGGGTGGCCGTTTCCCGCCGCTGCATCGCCGATCACCCGCTCGGATTCCAGGTGCGCCTCGGGACCCTGCGCCATGACTGCCACCAGACAGGCGTAGGCGATGACGTCGACGTCGGCGTCCGACACCGCTTCGGCGCACCCAGCAGCCTTACCGACCATGGCGAGCAGTTCTTCGCGGTTGACGTTCTTCATCCCGGCCCGAGCCGAATGGAAGGTGTACCTGTGGCCCGTGGCCTCCGATTGACGACGGAACAGTTCTGGGAGTTCCGTCTCCATCGTGGTGTTCGAACTCGGCACGATCAGGCCTACGCGGGATGACCCCGGACGCTTCGGCTCGGTTTCGGTCTCCGCTGTGACGTGCGAAATGCTCATGATCTACTCCACCTCGTTGTGATGTGTGCAACCCACGATGTGGGCGTACAACCCATACTGTGGGTCTCAACATGCTGTGTCAACCATCACGCATCAGCCGGACGGAAGGGCGCGCTCCGGCGGAAGGTACAGTTAGGCGCGCCGATTCAGCAGATCCAAAGGAGTGTGGTGGTGATTCAGAAACCGCAGGGAGCGTCGCCGCTTCTCGTCCTCGGCAAGGTCACGACCATCCTTGACTGTTTCTCGATCGAGCGACCCGAACCGACACTCCAGGAGATCATTCGAGCGACGAGACTTCCTTCGAGTACGTGCCAGCGTCTGGTGCAGAGCATGGTGCATGAGGGTTTCCTCGACCGTGAAGGAGACCGCTACCGCATCGGCATCGGCCTCGTGCGCTGGGCGACGCCGGGTACGGTCGGTCTGGACATCGTGCGCTTGATCAAGCCGGTTCTCCAGGAACTCCGTGATCAGACCGGGGAAACTGCTTCCCTGTACATCCGCGACGGCGCGTACCGAACGATCGTTGCAGTGGCCGAGACGAGGCACGTCGTGATGCGGCCCTTTATGGTCGGTATGGTGATGCCCCTCCACGCGGGGGCTCCGGGAAAGATCTTTCTTGCCTACGATGACGAAGCGTGGGACGAGCTGGGTGACGGGAGCGCCCATCAACTGGAACGCTTCACTGCATCCACTCCTGAAAGCCTCGACCGGCTGAGGGCGCAGGCCGACGAGGGCCGCGCTCAGGGCTATTTTGCTGCTTTCGGCGAACGCCACGAAGACGTCGGGTCGATCAGCGCTCCCGTGTTCGACCACTCCGGACGCTTGGTAGCAGCGCTCGGTCTCGGTTTCCCGACACAACGGATCGGCGATGAGGATGTCCCCCGCCTGGGACCCGTTGTGGCTCAGGCTGCGGCGAGCGCGAGCAGTCGACTCGGACACTCCCCTCCTGCAACCTGACACCGACCAGTCAGAGGAGCCAGTGCTCCGTGACAGCGCACTCGGAAATGCGCTGGGTGCCACTGGTCCGGACCCTACGACACCGTGGGCCGACGGCGCCGCTGCTGCTTCCGGCCGGGTGGACCAGGCGACCCGGGGGGCTCTCGATCAAGGTCACCTCTCGGAGCTGCCCATCCAGCAGGGGTCATCGGCCGATAGATCGCCGCACGCTGGCGCCGACATCATCGGGAAGCTGCTGGCTCCTTCGTGAAGCACGAACTCCGCATCATGTGGTGTCGCTGGGCCGGGGACGGCTCGAGCGCGGGCGAGCGGCTGTCGTGGTGGACCGTCCTGCCGGCAGGGGTCTCAGGATGACGATGAGCAGGGTCGCGATCACGCCCAGGGGGAGGGAGATCACGAACCAGGCCGGGCGGGAGCGGTTGTTGCGTCCGGCCAGGTAGGCGTTCAGTGCGGCCCAGACGATGGTCGAGATGACATGGATGGTCCAGTAGTTGTCCATGCGCCCTTCCTTTCCGAGCCGTTCTACGGAGCAGTGTGGCGGCTTGGGCCGGGAGTAGTTGTGCGGATGACCCTGGCGCGATGCACGACCAGGGCACACATCAGTGTCGATGATCGCTCTGGACGTTGTCGATGAACGGCAAGGTCGACGTGCAGGGCTTGTGCCCGGTCGGGAAGGCTGGGCAGCATCGGTGAGATCGGGGGCAGGACATCAGCGGCCGGCGCGAGGAGTGGTCGAGCCAACGTGGGGACCGTGGTCTGGTTCATGATCGCCGGCGTCTGGCTGTGGGCGGCGATCGCCGGTGACGGAATCGCCGGGCGCTGTTCTTCCTCACCATCAGTGCCGTCTGCTTGCGCCTGGCAGCAGCTGCACGGTGCGACGCGATGACCCTCGACCGGATCCGGGGAGCGCGCCACGACGAGAACCGCCCGCACTAGCATCTCCCTCGCGGATCACCCCGGGTCGAATGAAGGTGGTGGTCGATCGCTTCGAGATCCGCGACAGCTGCACACAGAAGGACCTGACGGGTCCCGGGAGAAGTGCGGACGGATGTCTGTCGGGATACCGGTGCAGCCGCTCCCAAGATCGTCAGGAGGTTGTCCACGAGAGTATCCCGGACGAGTTCGAGATCGGCCTGCGAGGTCATGGTCGTGTTTCCTTCGAACGTCAATCGCTGTCGACCGTCAGATCCGGCGGTGGGGACGGCCGGGGCACTGGGGGGTCGACCGCCGTCGCCTCCGGCGTCCCGGACGCTGAGGGCGGAAGCCGGCTTGCCGTCGGTGGTCAGTCCGGGAGATAGGGCCGGTAGGGGTCCAGCGTTCCGTCGACGACGGGCACCAGCAGGTCCACGGATCCGTCGGCAGTGGTTGCCATCAGCGTCGTCCGGGCGCCTGGCGCATCACCGGAGGTCCGGAGCAGCGTCTCCGTCGTGTCGAGCGCGATACTTCCCTGCCCAGCGACGGTGAGACGTGTTTCCTCGTCATCGTCGCTGATCGTCAACTCGATCGGCCGGCTGGTGGTGTTCTCGAAGGTTCCGAGGATCCTCGCAGGCGCGCCCTCGGCGTCGGTCACGAGAAGGACGCTGCGCAGGTCGAGCGCTCCGATGCTCTTGTCGTCTCCGACAGCGGTGGAGTTCCAGTTGTCCTCGCCCCCGGTCGCACAGGACGAGACAGTGATGGCGATTGCCATGCCACCTGCCAGTACGAGGGCTCGGGGAGACCGAGCATGCCGTCGTACGCTGCGGCTTCGTCGTCGGCGTTGCTGTTGTCGTCGCTCGTGCGCGGGAAGTCGCATGGTCCAGTCCTCTGCGGTGTCGGTGATCGGGCAATCCCTTCGACCGTAGGCCGCATCGTCGAGTGGTGACACCGCCTGGACAGCACTGCAACCAACCCTTCACCACTTTCCGGGCGAACACTCAGCCGGCGAGGAGCAGCTGCCCAGTTCCGTTCAGCGGGACTCGCGGTCGTCGACCTCGTCGGCGTAGGCGGACCTGGTCTTCGGTGGTTCGGACCGACCGCCGGCGTGGCGGAGGGTGCCCCAGCTCAGTCTTCGGCGGTGCTACCGCCATCGAGCGGCTCGGACGAAGGGTCGTGGAAGCGCGTCCTGGTGAGAGCGGGACGCGGCCGGATCACGCCCTTCAGGAGCGCAGCAGTCGCGAGGCTCGCTCTGTTGCGGACCTTCCACTCACGCATCACGCGGCCGAGATGCCATTTCACCGCCTGCGTACTGTAGTCCGTTTTCTGTGCGATCTCCTCGTTCGATCGGCCCTGGGCAGCCAGGAGCACCATGTCGAGATCCGGTTGTTCGAGCTGACCAGGAACCGGTATCACAGCAAGGACCTCATCAGCTCCGATAGCGACCGGACTGCTCCGAGCCGCAGGCACGCTCACTCTCTTCGGAGCGCTCTCGGGGCTGTTCCCGTCACGACAGCTCCCGGTGTCCGATGGTCGTTCCACACCCTTGGCCCAGCTCGCGGCCCAGCATGCTGCCAATTCCGTCGCCACGAGGGACGCTCGCCCCAGAAGGGTAGCCATCCGAGCGGCCGGGATCAGCGAATGACGGCTCTGGAGGAAGGCGGTGAACACGCGCAGTGCAGGAATCCCGCCGTGGAGAACGGTGCGGAGCGGGACGTCGGCCGTCAGCATGGTCCTCGCCGATTGCCGGACTGCCTCGACGCTGGTGGAAGCCAGCGGGTCTCCCGTGTCGAGACATCGAAGCACATCCGGCAGGATCGCGGGAACGATCTCCCGATACCGCTCGGACAGCCATACGCCCTCCGCTGTCGCGGCGAAGACGTCGGTGCGGGTGAGGGCCTCGACGAGTTCCTCACAGTGATCACTGAGCTGATCCATCGCGTTGCTGCCTACCTCTACGTAGCTGGTGCCCCATCCCGAGTCTAGGGTCACCGATGCACGATTAGCCGAACGTCCAACGATTCACCGCCGGCCTTCACTCCGACCGCGGATCGGAGCAGGGTGGAACCACTGCCGACGAAGGCAGCCACGAAGAATCGGCCAAGGGGAGTTGTAGATCATGACCACTCGAATGACGAAGATCGGCGCACGAACCGGCATCATCGCCACCGCCGCAGCACTGAGCCTGGCGACGATCGCCCCGGCGTCCCCCGCATCAGCTGAGGAACCGCCCACCATCCAGCAGCTCCAGGAAGACTGCGACGGCTCAGGCTGGAATCATGGTGGGACCGGATGGACGATGTTCCTCGACGGGTGCACCTTCGAGGAGGAGAGCAGCAACACCTACAAGGACTGGAAAGCCGTGGGTGAGACCGTCACGAACTGCACTTCCGACCGCGGCGTGATCGATCAGGCTCTGACCGGCAGTGAATCGTGGTCCTCCGGGGGGTCGATCGGTGGATCTGCCAGTGCGGTCAAGAGTTTCTTCACCGGCGGTCTGTCCGGCGAATACAACTGGAACCACACGATCACGGAGACCAATGCCTCGACGATCCACGTCGAACCCGGCCGTAAGGCGACATTGACCGCGGGCGCCGAGATCCACGAGAAGAAGGGCCGCATCCGCGTCAACTATTCCTCACAGCTCGCCGGCCACTACGTCTGGTACATCAATGACGTCACCATCAGCACACCCACCGGCTACACCGAGACGGGTCAGGAGAACAAGGGCTGCGACGAAACCCTGCTCAATGGTCGATAGACCCCTGCACCCGCCACATCGCAAGCACCGGATGAAGGAGGACAACCATGTTCAGAAGATCCTCAGCAATCATCGTGGCCCTCGGCATCGGAGTCGGAACGGTTGGAGCAGTCGCTGCAGCACCACCGGCAGAGGCTGCGGGCATCGGACACTGCACCTCACTCGGGCTTCATGACGAGGCCTGGGGAGCGCCGAACAAGTACGTCACGGGCAGTTGCACTCCACCAAATCCCGGACCTGGGGCTCAGCTCAAGCTCATCGTCGACTGTCATATCGGCGACTCACGGAACGTCTACGTCACCCTCAACAGCGGCATGTCCTTCACAGCAGCCCACGGGTGCTTCGGCGGCGCCAGCAGCGTGACCTACAGCCCCACCTGACCCGGCCGCGCCGGAGTCACACTCCACGGCTCGCCTCACCGACGAAGGGATCACCATGGCCACCGGAAAGAGAATCGCCGCAACCGCTGGAGCTGCTGCTCTCGCCGCAACAGCACTCCTAGGATCAGCCCCGGCCGCGCAGGCCGGCGTCGGAGGATGCTCCTCCCTCGCCGCTGACGGCCAGTTCATCGTCGGGTCCTGCACTGCCGACAACCCGGGTCCCGGCGCCACGATCACTGTCGTCTACTCCTGCTTCGGCCTCCGCCCCGGATCGCAACTCGAACGCGAGATCACCGTCGGCTACGGCGCATCCTTCAAGGAGAAGACGGGATGCATCACCTGGGTCACCGACGTGCACCGAGTGCACCGCTGAGGACCTGCACGGACAGAAAGGAAGGCGGTGCCGTCCGTGCCTCCAGGGACGGGCGTCACCGGCCTTCGCACGTTGTCCTCGGCGTGTCACGGCGACGTCCGCACAGACCACCGCACGCTCACACACCGCCCGGCGTCCGGAACAGATCAGGTACCCACGGTGAGCCCGGCCGAGGATGGCTTGGTCGAGGCCCTCTCGACAAGGTGCGTCGGCAGGATCATGGCCGCTGGGTCATCCCCTCGGATCACACCCAGCAGGATTCTCACCATCTCGTGGCTGATTCTGAGGAACGGCTGTCGCATCGTCGTCAACTGCGGCTCAGTCGACGCTGCCACCGGCGAGTCGTCGAAACCCGCTACCGCGACGTCCTCGGGAACTCGCTTGCCAGCAGCTCGCAGGACATCGAGCGCACCCGCGGCCATCAGGTCATTTGCGGCGAACACGGCGTCGAGGTCCGGTGCCTGATCGAGGAGTTGCCGCATGGCCCGGCGCCCGCTGTCTCTGCTGTAGTCACCCGCCGCCGTAAGATTCTCGTCGAAGTCCGAGCCCATCTGCTCGCGGTAGCCGCGTAGTCTGCCGACCCCTCCGGAGGTGTCCATCGGGCCGGTGATCGTCGCGATGCCTGTGCGCCCGAGGCCACGGAGATAGGCGACCATGTCGCGGGCACCGGTCGCGTCGTCGGCGGCCACGTAGCCGATCTTGCCCTCGAATCCGAGCGGGATGCCGCACGCAATCATCGGTACGCCTGACCGGTGGATCTCACCCACGATCGACTGACCGCGCGCGTGGGAGGACACCAGGAGCACTCCGTCGACGTGGCCGGCGGTGATGAAGTCGCGAGCCCGTCGTTGTTCGTCCTTGGTGCCCGCCATGATGAGGACGAGGGAGACATCGTGTTCACCGAGGGCTTCGGACGCACCACGCATGAGTATCGAGAAGTTGGGGTCCTCGAACAACCGTTCCTGGGTTTCGCTCAGAAGGAATGCCACGGTGTTGGCTTTGCTGGTGGCGAGGCTGCGGGCGTGCGGGTTGATCCGGTACCCGGTCTTCTTGATGGCGATCTCGACGGCTGTGAGTGCGTCCGGGCTGACCCAGTGACCACCATTGAGAACCCGTGACACCGTTCCACGGGAGACTCCCGCAGCTTTCGCGACGTCGTCGATGGTGGGCCTCTTCGAGCCCCGGATGCTGGTCACCGACATAGCGTATCCCTGAAGCTTCCTAGGCCTTGACGGCGCCGGCTGCGAGGTCGACGCGCCAGAAACGCTGCAGCAGGAGGAACATCAGAATCAGCGGCAGGACGGACAGCAGCGCCCCCGTCACCACGAGTGTGTACAGCGCGGGCGCCGATGCCCCCTGGTTCAGGAGCCCGTTCAGGCCCACCGTGATGGGGAACAGCTTGTCGTCGCCGAGCATGATGTACGGGAGCATGAAGTTGTTCCAGATGGCGACGAACTGGAACAGGAAGATGGTCACGAGACCGGGGAGCATCATCGGCATCGCGATGCGCGTGAAGATCCCCATTTCGCTGGACCCGTCGGTCCGTGCGGCCTCGATGACATCCGTGGGCACAGCCGCAGCCGCGTAGATGCGGGCCAGATAGATGCCGTACGGGCTGATGATCTGGGGAAGGAAGACTGCCCAGTACGTGTTGGTCAGTCCGAGCTGCGCCATGAGGAAGTACTGGGGGATCGCGAGGATGACGCCGGGTACCAAGACCCCCATCAGCAGGATGTTGAACACTGCTCCCTTGCCCGGGAAGGCGAATTTGGCGAGGACGTAGCCGGACAGGGCGGAGACGAACGTCGATGCGATCGCGCCCGCACCGGCATAGAGCGCCGTATTCGCCATCCACCGCCAGAAGAGTCCGTCGCGGTAGCTACTCAGTTCGGTGATGTTCGTGAGCAGATGGGTGCTGGGCGCGAAGGTGAACGTGGAGAAGAGCTCCGAACCGTTCTTGGTGGAGGCCATGACGACCCACAGCACCGGCAGGAGGCAGTAGAGCGCTCCGAGGAGCAGCAGCACCGTCGCGACGGGACTGGCTTTCTCGTGGCCGTGGACACTGTCGCGGCGTGGTCGCAGTGAGGGGGTGAGTGTGGACGGTGCAGCCATGTCAGTCTTCCTGTCCGAAGGCGCGCTTTTGGACCACGCGGAGGAATACGAAGGAGATGAGGAGGGTAGCTGCGGCTATGACGATCGAGCTTGCCGCCGCGGAGTAGATGTCGTCCCGGGTGAATGCGTCCCGGTACACCTTCATCAACGGTGTCCAGCTGGTGGAGAGGGTGTTCGTCAGCGGTCGGAGCGTCGTGGGCTCGGCGAAGACCTGGAGGGTCGCAACGATGGAGAACAGGCCCGTCATGATCAGCGAGGGCATCACGATGGGAATCTTGATCCGGAGTGCGATCTGCATCTCCGAGGCGCCGTCGAGCCGTGCCGCCTCGTAGATGTCGTTCGGCACGGCCTTGAGGGAGGTGTAGATGACAATCATGTTGAAGCCCACGCCTCCCCAGAGGGCGATGTTGGCGATGCCGAACATGATGAGCCCGGAGGAGAGAATCTGCGGCATGTCGAATCCGAGCCGCTCCGTCACGTAGTAGAACGGGCTGACCGAGGGCAGGTACAGGAAGCCCCACAGCAGGGAACTGATGACCGCGGGGACGGCATAGGGCAGGAAGATCGATACGCGGGTGAAGGTGGTGGCTCTGGACCGGCGTGAGTCGAGAAGCAGGGCGAACAGCAGCGCCAGTCCCAGCATGCTCGGGATCAGGATGACGCCGTAGGTAAGTACTCGGCCGACGCTGGCACCGAATTCTGGGTCGCTCAGCGCTGCAGCGTAGTTGTCGAAGCCGGCGAATACCTGCTTGCGCGCGCCCGAGCCGAGACCGAGGCCCGAGACTTCGATGCGCTGGAAGCTCAGGTACAGCGTGTAGAAGATGGGGGCTGCCATGAACACCGCGAACAGGAGGATGCCAGGAGCAAGCATCAGGTACGGTGTCAGCACGCGCGATCGAAAGCGGTTCGAGCGACGGCGCTCGGGTACCGCCGCCACGGTCTTGGCCGGGTTTCCGGGCCGGAGTGGATCACCTGTGACCGTGTTCCCTGCGGAGCCGGCACCGGTGGATCCTGTTGTTGCTGGTTGAGCACTCACGATGTTCCCCTTCGAACGGTGGTGCCGCCGCCTGCGGTGGGGCGGACGGCGGCACCGGTGGTACGGGTGCTTCTACTTGACGTTGAAACCGTTGTCCTCGAGGTCGGTCACGGTGATCTCCTGCATCGCCTTGAGGGCGTCGACGAAGGCGGCCTCCGTCTTCGCATCGGCGGCCTTGGCGAATTCGTCGTTGTAGGCGCTGAAGGCAACGTTGACGTTCGGTCCGTAGGTGAACGGGTTGACCGTCTGGGCCACGTCGGCTGCGACGTCGTAGAAGTCGGGCTGATTGCTGAAGAAATCCGGAGCCGTAGTGAGCGCCGACTCGGCTTCCTCCGTAGCGGCGGGGTAGACGTTGGAGACGTCGGCGAGAGCCTGGACTGCCTCGGGGTCGGTGTTCAGCCATGTCGCGAATTCCGTTGCCGCTTCGGCGTGCTCACTCTGCGAGGTGACTGCCGTGGAGGATCCGCCCCAGTTGCCGGTGGCTTCCTCGCCTTCCCACTGCGGCATCGGTGCGACCTTCCACAGTCCGGCGGTGTCTGCTGCGTTGCCGGAGAGGACTCCGGGAGCCCAGATCGCACTGAGCCAGCCGACCTGGCTGCCGTCGTTGAGACCTGCGTTCCACTCCGGTGTGTACATCGGCTTGTTGTCGATAGCACCCTCCTCGACGAGTCCGCCCCAGTAGGAGGCGACCTTCTCGGTGGCTTCGCTGTCGATGTCGACGCCCCAGGAGTCGCCGTCGATGCTCCACCAGGAGGTGCCGGCCTGCTGGGCCATACCCGCGAACCAGCCGGCATCGTTCGCCGAGAACGTGCCGAGGTAGCGCTTGGGGTCCGAGGCATGGACTGCGCGGGCGACGTCAGCGTATTCCTCCCAGGTGGTAGGAACCTCCAGTCCGAGTTCCTTGAAGATGTCCTCGCGGTAGTAGAACATCATGGGCCCGGAGTCCTGCGGTACGGCGTAGAGCGCGTCACCGCCGAGGGTCACCGAATCCCAGACGCCCTCGGGGAACTTCTCCTGCAGGCCGCCCGCACCCTCGGAGATGTCGGCAAGAGCATCCGAGGCCACGAGGGTGGGGATCTTCTGGTATTCCGCCTGAATGAGATCCGGGGCGCCGCTGCCGGCATTGATCGCGGTGAGGAGCTTGGTGATCGCCGGGTCACCACCGTCCTGCTTGCTGACGGTGACCTTGATCTCCGGGTTCTCCTCGTTCCAGAGATCGACGACTTTCTCGATGTTCGGGGCCCAGGCCCAGAAGCTGAGTTCCACGGGCCCGTCGGCAGCGGGTTGGTCCGCGGCCGGGCTCGAGCATCCTGCTGTCAGCAGGGCAGTTGCAGCGACGGTGGCCATAGCACCGACGCGAAGAAATGAACGCATTTCGTCCTCCTTGTCGAAAGCAATCCAGTACGCCTGATGACAGATGGGGCGCCAGACTGTGAGCGGTTCCAGTAGCGCACAGGGTCTGGGAGCGTGTCAAGAACTGAACTGCTGCACTATCGCAATGTGAGAAAGCCGTGCTAGAACTGGGAGCGCACACAGTCGAAGGGGATTTTTCATGTCGCTTGACCAGTCCGAGGCCACCGGCGCCGCTGTCACCACCACAGCCGTACCGGCCACCAGCACGGCTCCCGCCACCCGGTCCTGGCCCGGCGGCACGCAGAAGCTTCGGTACGGCGGTGACTACAACCCGGAGCAGTGGCCGCGTGACACATGGCTCGAGGACATCGCGCTGATGCAGCAGACCGGTATCAACCTGGTCAGCATCGGCATCTTCTCCTGGGCCCTGCTGGAACCGCGCGACGGCGAATTCGACTTCACCTTCCTCGACGACATCATGGACCTGCTCGCCTCGGCAGGCATCGACGTCGACCTCGGTACCCCGACCGCGGCCCCGCCCGCCTGGTTCTGGAAGAAGTACCCGCAGGCGCGCCCCGTGACCCGAGAAGGGGTGCAGCTCGGCCACGGGTCGAGGGGCATGGCCTCACCCAGCTCCCCCGACTACCGCCGCCACGCGGCACGTATCACCGGCGAATTGGCCCGACGGTACGCCGGCCACCCGGCGCTGCGCCTGTGGCACGTGCACAACGAGTACGGGGCACCCATCAGCGAGTGCTACTCCGACGCATCCGTCGTGGCCTTCCGTGAATGGCTCGGACACCGCTACGGCTCGCTGGATGCGGTGAATGACGCATGGGGCACCACCTTCTGGGGCCAACGGTACGGCTCCTGGGAGGAGATCGACGCGCCCCGGCTGAGCGCAACCGTAGTCAACCCGGCCCAGCGCCTGGACTTCAAGCGCTTCACCTCCGACTCCCTGCTGGAGTGCTACGTGCTCGAGCGTGACACGATCCGGGAGTACACCCCGGACCTGCCCGTCACGACGAACTTCATGGCCACCAGTTGCCCCTCGCTGGACTACTGGTCCTGGGCACGGGAGGTCGATGTCGTCGCCAATGACCACTACCTCACCGCCGAACGGACGGACAATCACGTACTTCTCGCGCTGGATGCGGATTTCACGCGCTCACTGGCCGGAGGGAAGCCCTGGATGCTCATGGAGCACTCCACGTCAGCGGTGAACTGGCAGCCACGTAACATCGCCAAGCGGCCAGGGGAGATGACGCGCAACAGCCTCGGTCACGTCGCCCGTGGCGCCGATGCCGTCATGTTCTTCCAGTTCCGGGCGTCGCGCTCCGGTGCCGAGAAGTTCCACTCGGCGATGGTCCCGCATCAGGGCACCGACTCCAGGATCTTCCGGGAGGTGACCGAGCTCGGGCACCTCCTCGGCCGTTCAAGTGCCGTCCGTGGCTCCACGGTCGATGCACGAGTGGCGATCCTGTGGGACCAGCAGTCCTTCTGGGCGCAGGACCTCGAGTGGCGCCCCTCCGAGGATCTGGATCACCGCGAACGCATCGAGGCCTGGTATACCGCGCTGTGGCAGCGCAACGTGACGGTCGACTTCGCCCACCCCGAGCAGGACCTCGGGCACTACGACCTCGTGCTCGCTCCGGCCCTCTACGCGGTTTCTGCCGCCGCCCGCGAGAACCTCGAAGCCTACGTCGCCGAGGGCGGCAACTTCGTCGTCTCGTTCTTCTCGGGCATCGTCGATGACCACGACGCCGTACCCGCAGGTGGGCATCCAGGCCAACTACGGGCCGTACTCGGCCTGACGGTCGCCGAATGGCTGCCCCTGCGTCGCCACGAGACCGTGACCCTCGACGACGGCTCGAGCGCGGACATCTGGGCAGAGGACATCGAGCTGCACGGCGCCCGAACCCGCACCAGCTACACCTCGGGGCCCGCGGAAGGTCAAGCCGCCATCACCGTGAACACCTTCGGCAAGGGCACCGCCTGGTACGTCTCTACCCGCCCCACGTCCGGCACCCTCGACGCACTGCTCGGTGAGGCCCTCGCTGCAACCGGTATCCCCGACGGACCATCGACGCCCGGGGTCGAGACGGTCACCCGCACAGGCGACGGAGTCACGTTCACCTTCGTGCTCAACCACACCGACGTCGACGCCCCACTGCCTGTCGGCGGCAGTGATCTCGTCAGCGGCAGGACCGTCAGCGCGGGGGAACTCCTCGCGGCGGGCGCGTGCGCCGTCATCGAGAAGCAGGAGAAGTAACCGCACCACCAGCGCTCCCCTCTTCAGGGGAACCACGTCAAGGAGGACGCATGAGTCAGCACACCCGTCAGCACACCCGTCAGCGCACGTCGAAGCACATCGGCCGGCAGTCGACCGCGGTCGTCGCCGCAACACTGCTCGCAGGCCTCGCCCTGCCCGCCGCCGCGGCCACAGCCGCCCGCCGGGCCGGTCGCCGGCAATGGAAGCATCACCAACTTCGGGTTCGAGGCCGGGCTGAGTGGCTGGAAGACCACGGGCAACCCCGCCTCCACCACCATCGAGCGGGACGCCGAGGGTGCACACCTCGTCCAGCGGTTGTCCGGAGACGGCGCCGTCACCGCCCGCCAGAAGACCGGCACCCTCGCTGAGGGCTGGTGGACGGTCTCAGCGCGGGTGAAGTCCGAGGGTACCGTGAAGGCCTCGCGGATCGGTTTGCGGAACTGCGGGACCGACGGCGAGACAGTCATCCCATCCACCGCCCAGGACGGTGCCTGGCTCACCATCGCCGCGGACGCCTACGTCACCAAGGGCTCGTGCGAGGTGATCATCGAAACGCGGGGCGCTGCCGGGGACTGGGTGGTCGTGGACGACGTCACCGTGACGCCGGGGTCCGTGTCCCGGACCGTCCGTGGCGCCGACCTGTCGAACCTGGTCAAGAACGAGGACAACGGCGCCCTGTACTACGACGCCGCAGGCCAGCCTGTGGATGCCGTCCAGGCGTTCGCCGACTCCGGGGCAACCATGGTCCGGCTCAAGGTCTGGGTGGACCCCGCTGACGGGTACAACACCACCGAGAAGGTCGTGGCAACCGCCCGGCGCGCGAAGGCCGCCGGAATGGACGTGCTCGTGGACTTCCACTACAGCGACCGGTGGACCGACCCGGGTGCCCAGGGCATGCCGGCAGCATGGTCCGGTCTCACTCCGGAGGCCGTGGCAGATGCGGTGTACCAGCACACGCACGAGGTACTGACCGCGCTGAAGGACGCCGGCGTGACAGCGGACGCCGTCCAGGTCGGCAATGAAATCAACCCGGGCATGCTCTGGCCGCTCGGCCAGACCTGGGATGTCATCCCCGGCGATGGCGTCGAGGGGGCACAGTGGGACAATCTCGCGCTGTTCCTCTCAGCCGGCTCCCGCGCCGTGAAGGACGTCAGTGCCGACACCGACGTCATCCTGCACCTGACCAACATCAACAACGGCATCGGCGGCCTCACGTGGTGGTTCGACGAGATCACCGCCCGCGGAGTGCAGTTCGACACCATCGGCCTGTCCTACTACGGCTACTGGCACGGTTCCATGGCTGACCTTCAGAACGCGATCACGACGCTGTCCGCCCGATACGACCGCGACGTCCTCGTCGTGGAGAACTCCTACCCCTTCACCCTTGCCGATCATCCCGTCGATCCCTGGGAGAACGTGATAGATCTCGAATCCGAACTGGTTCCGGGATATCCGGCGACCCCCGAAGGACAAGCAGCGAACTTTCGCGCGGTGCAGGACGTCGTCGCCTCGGCACCCGGTGGTCGCGGTATCGGGGTGGTCAGCTGGGAACCGGCCTGGACGGCCGTTGAAGGCAACGGCTGGGACCCCGCCGACCCGGCAAGCGGGAATGCCTGGGAGAACCAGGCGATGTTCGACTTCCGGGGTCACGCGCTTCCTGCCCTCGCCGAATACGCAGCCGACCCGCAGCCCCGCCGTACTAGGTAGCCACCAAGCGGCCGGTTCCGGTGCCCCCACTCGCTCAGGGGGGGGGGGCACCGGAGCCCTGCTGAGTCCACACCCCGCGGGCTGCGCGAACGGGCGCTGACGCAGTGGTGAATGACGCCGAGGGCCTGTTCCGGAAGGCCGCCGTCGGTCCGGCCGACCTTCCGCCCGGACCTTCGATCACCCCGCGCAGCTACAGGTCGGCGGACGCGCCGATCGGCTCGAGGACGACATCAGGGTAGTCCTTCGTGAAGTGGCCCACCTTCCACTTGTCCCCGAACACGGCGACCTTCTCGCCGTCGGACCGGGACAGGATCTCGCCGCCGCGGAAGGTCTCGGGGACGCCCTGGCTCTCGGGGGTCACGCGCATGGCGAGGGTGTAGGAAAGGTTGTCGAGCGAGGTGGGGGCGTTGAACTCGGTACCGAGGCGCTGGGCAGCGACCTCGAACTGCAGCGCCCCGACAGCGGCGAGCACCGGTGCCTGGTCACCGCGGAGGTCGGAGCGCAGCACCTGGACCACGCCCTCGTGCTCGAGCTGCTCGATCCCGCGACGGAACTGCTTGTACCGCCCCGGATCCTTGGCGCGCGCCACGGCGAACAGCTCGGGGGAGAAGCGGGGGATGTCCGGGAACTGCACGGGCTCCTCGGCGAAGAGGCTGTCACCGACGCGGAGGCTCGTCGCATTCACCAGCCCGACGACGTCGCCTGGCCAGGCCGTGTCCACGACCTCGCGGCTGCGGCCGAGGACGCGGTGCGCGTACTTGGTGGCGAAGGGTTTGCCGGTGCGCTGGTTGGTGATGACCATGCCGCGCTCGAAGGTGCCCGAGCAGATGCGCAGGTAGGCGATGTGGTCGCGGTGGGCGCTGTCCTGGCCGGCCTGCACCTTGAAGACGAAGCCGGACATCGGTGCGTCGATGGGGCGCGGCTCGTCGTCGCGGGAGGGGCGGGGCGTCGGGGAGGGCGCGACGTCCACGAGGATGTCGAGCAGCTGCGACACCCCGAAGTTCTTGGCCGCCGCGGCGAAGAGGACAGGCGTCTGGCGGGCCGCCTCGAACTCCTCGCGGTCGAACGAGCCGTTGGAGGACTCGACGAGTCCGGATTCCTCCCGCGCTTCGAGCCAGGGTCCGGCGTCACGCGGATCGAGGGCGTCGATGTCGATGTCCGTCTCCTCGGCCGCCTGCGCACCGGCCTCGACCGCCTCGAGGGCGATGGCCCGCTCGGCGCGGAGATCCAGCAGTCCCTGGAAGTGGCCCGCGATGCCGGCCGGCCACGTGAGCGGCACGGGTGTCATCCCGGTGCGCTCGCCGACGTCGTCGATCAGGCCCAGGGCGTCCAGGCCCGGCCGGTCCCACTTGTTGATGACCGTGATGATCGGGATGTTCCGTGCCTTGCAGACAGCCAGCAGCTTCACGGTCTGCGGCTCGAAGCCCTTCGCGGCGTCGATCAGCATGACGGCGGAGTCCACGGCGGCGAGGACCCGGTAGGTGTCCTCCGAGAAGTCCGCGTGCCCAGGGGTGTCCACCACGTTGAGGATGGTGTCGCGGTAGGTCAGCTGGAGGGCGGCGGAGCTGATGGAGATCCCGCGCTCCTGTTCGATGCCCATCCAGTCGGACACCGTGGCATGGCGGCTGGACTTCCCGTGCGTCACGCCGGCGTCCTGGATGGCGCGGGCCAGCAGGGCGAGGGCCTCGGTCAGCGTCGACTTGCCGGCGTCGGGGTGCGAGATGACGGCGAAGGTACGACGGCGTCCGGCCTCACGGCGGACGGCATCGGCGTCGAGGACGGGGGATTCGGTAAGCAGGGCCACGCTTCCATTGTCCCCGATCGCGCGGTGCGGCCCGTCGGGGTGCTGCCGGTGTTCGCTGTGCGCGTGGGTACCGGGGACTACCCTTGGAGGCAGATCATGGCGTGCGGCTACCGAGAGGACGTGATCGCATGACCGATCAGGTATCGGAACGACGTCCGGCCAGGGGGTCGGTCCATGCCAATCTGCTCGCGCAGTACGGACTCGGCGTGGCCCTCGGCGAGGTATTGCCGGTCGGGTCCATGCCCCAGCCCGCCGCACCTTCGGGCGCACCCGCCGCCCTTCAGAACCTCGTGTCTCTCGCGGTCCAGCTCTGCAATGCCCAGTACGGCGCGATCAATATCATCACGGAGGACGAGTTCCACCAGATCGCCGCCCTCGGCCTCGAGCCGCTCATGTGCGCACGGGAGGACTCGCTGTGCGGGCAGGTGTTCAGGTACGGGCACACCGTGGTCGTCGCGGACTGCACCGAGGATGCCCGCTTCCGCGCCAACCCCTTCGTCGACGGACGCTTCGGGGCCGTGCGTTTCTATGCGACGACGCCGCTGCTCACCACGGAGGGTGTCCCGCTGGGAACGCTCTGCATCTTCGACGAACATCCGGGCGAACTCACGGAGCAGCAGGCCGCAGGACTCGAGACGCTCGCGGCCCAGGTGGTCGACGTCCTCGACCTGCAGCTCCGGACGCGCCAGCTCGACGCCACCGTCTCGGAACTCCGCCGCAGCAACGAGCTGCTGGGCGAGTTCGCCGGGCGCATCAGCCATGACCTGCGCGGCCCGCTGACCAACGTCGTGGGGCTGGCCGAGCTCGCCGAGGACGAGCCGGCACTGCAGGAGGGGACCGCCGGCACCTACTTCAAGCGCATCGGCGCGAGCGCGCTCCGCATGTCCGCGATGGTGGAGAACCTCCTCGGCTACTCCCGGGTGGGGGGCGCCACGCGGAGGGACCCCGTGTCCCTCGCCGAGGTCGTGTCCGCGGCCGTCGACGACCTCGGGCACCATGTCGACGGCGTGCGCGTCACCGTGGACGACTTCACCGGCCATGCGGACCGCCAGCAGCTCCGGGTGCTGATCCAGAACCTGGTGGCGAATGCCGTCGCGTACGCGCGGCCCGGATTGCCGCCGAGCGTGCACATCACCGGCTCCGGCAGCCCCGCGTTCTGGCGTCTCGACGTCGCCGACAACGGGAAGGGCATCCCGGAGGAGGACTACGACCGCGTGCTCGAGCCCCTCGTCCGGCTGGAGCGCGAGGGTGATCCGGCGGGTACGGGGATCGGCCTGGCGACCTGCGTGCGGATCGCGCAGGCCCACGACGGACACCTGGCGTTCGACCGGACGCCCGGCGGCGGGCTCACGGTGCGGGTCTGGTTCGGCTCCGGGCCGGGCTGAGCAGCCCGGTCAGCCTGCGGCGTCGACCTGCAGGTGCTTCGCCAGGACATCGCGCACGGATGTCCAGTCCTGCTGCCCGTAGCGGTGGTTCGCCACATGCTGCAGTTCCGCCTCGCCGCTGAACATGCTGACGAAGTACTGCATGCCCTGCCACGCCGGGAAGGTCGCCTCCTCGTCCCTGGACAGGCGGCGACCGATCCGTGCGGCACCGGAGAGCATCGCCGTGGTGCCGGCCCACTGCGTGCCGAACGGCGTGCCGGTGAGCTCGCCCATCATCCGGGCGATGCTGCGCGCCGTGACCCGGTCCCCCGCGACCTCGACGACGCGGGGTGCGGCGTCGTCGAGCGCCACGTGCGCAACGGTGCGGGCGACGTCGTCCTTGGTCGTGAAATCGAGCACCTGGTCCGGCGAGGACCAGTAGAGCACCTTCTTCCGCGCGAAGAGGATCATCGGCGCCTGGCCGGTGAGCATGTCCGCGAAGGCACCGTTCAGCACAGCGGTGGCGCGCACCGGTGCGGCGTCCAGGTCGGCGGCGAACTCGCGGCGCAGTTCGAAGTTCCGGTTGGTGCCCGGGCTGACGCGACGGTAGTCGGCCGAGTAGTCGGACGGGATGAAGCGTGGGACTCCGGCCTCGACGGCCGCGGCGAGCAGCGCCCGCTGGGCATCGAGGATCACGGCCCGTGCGCCGCTCACCGCGGAGACGACGACATCGGCACCCGAGAGCGCGGCGACCAGGGCCGCGTGGTCCGCGTAGGCGGCCACCCTGATCTCGACGCGGTCCTGCTCGCCGTACAGGGACTGTGCGGTGCCGCTGCCCGGGCGGGTCAGCACGTGGACGACGGCGTCGGGCCGGGCGGTGAGCAGTTCGCGGACGATCCGGCGGCCGAGGTCGCCGGTGGCGCCGGCGACGAGGAGGGTGGTCATGGTGAGGTGCTCTTCTCTGTGGGGGCGGTTGCTCGGGCACCGGCGGGACGCCCGCGGGCCGAGAGGTGGGGTGCGGCGGCGGGTTGGCCTGCGCCTGGGACGGGCCCGAGGCAGGACTCGACGGCACCGGCATCGAGGGCGACGCGGGCCAGGAGGCGGCGCAGCTGCGTCTGTTCCTCGCTGCCGAGGGCTCGCAGGAGGGTTCCCTCCACGGCGCGGAGCGCAGCTCGGGCCGAGGTGAGGACCGCCCGGCCCTGATCCGTGGGGAGGACCCGGCGGATGCGGCGGTCCCGCGGGTCGGGTCGGCGCTCGACCAGCGACGCCTCCTCCAGCGCGTCGATGACATAGGTCATCGCGGTCTTGTCGATGCCGAGGCGCTGCGCGAGGACGAGCTGCGAGGCCGGGTCCTCGGTGGTGATGGCCACGAGGACCTGGTACCCGCGCGGCCCGCCGGGCACGTCGGCGACCGCACCCGTGGCGATGCGCGAGAAGCCCTGCGACATCGCCTGCACCGACCAGCCCAGCTCGGTCTCGATGCCCCCCGCATCCCAGTCGATGTCGCCGCCGCGCGGCGGGGCGGAGGGCTCGGGAGGCGAATCAGGGAAGGGTGAAGCGGTCATACCGTCAATCGTAGCAATGAAAGATGATCTTCACGCGAGACGATCTGTGGATAGGATGATCTGACACCCGCCGGTCGGAGACCCGACCACCATCAGAAGGACCTCATGCCCGACGCACAGCCCTCCTCGACGACGGAACACCCGACCGCAGCCCTCAGGCGCGATGACCATCCCGCCGTCACGCCGTTCATCCTCGACATCCCGGAGGCGGACCTCGACGATCTCCGGCGGCGCATCCTGGCCACGCGCTGGCCGGACCGCGAGACGGTGCCGGACACGACGCAGGGGCCACGGCTGGAGAAGCTCCAGGCCCTGGCGGACCACTGGGCATCCGCCTACGACTGGCGCCGGACCGAGGGGGAGCTCAATGCCTGGGGCCAGTTCACCACCAGCATCGACGGCCTCGACATCCACTTCGTGCACGTCCGCTCCGGCATCCCCGGCGCCCGCGCCCTTCTGCTGACCCACGGCTGGCCCGGGTCCGTCCTGGAGTTCCGGCACGCCGTCGGGCCCCTGACGGATCCCGAAGCCCATGGCGGCGACGCAGCGGACGCCTTCGACGTCATCATCCCGAGCCTGCCCGGCTTCGGCTTCTCGGGCCGGCCCACCGGAGCCGGCTGGGACGCACGGCGAACGGCAAGGGCCTGGGCCGTGCTGATGGAGCGGCTCGGCTACGCCCGCTGGTTCGCGCAGGGCGGTGACCTCGGGGCGTCCGTCACGACCGAACTCGCCGCTCTGGAGCAGTCCGAGGGCATCGGCCTGGCCGGCATCCACCTGAACATGGCGCTCTTCATGCCGTCCGAGGAGGAGATGCGGGCGGCGTCGGAAGAGGAGCAGGCGATGTTGCAGGAGGGCGGGTACTACTGGCAGACCCTCTCCGCCTACTCGCAGCAGATGGCTACACGGCCCCAGACGATCGGCTATCCGCTCGCCGACTCGCCCGTCGGCCTGGCGGCCTGGATCTATGCGATGTTCCAGGACGTGGGCGGTGCGCACGGACGGCACGGGGATGCGGAGGCGATCTTCACCCTCGACGAGATGCTCGACGACATCATGCTCTACTGGCTCCCGAACACCGCGGCGTCGGCAGCGCGCTTCTACTGGGAGTCCGGCAGGAACGGCTGGGCGACTCCTGGGACGCTCGAGGACCCGCTGACCCTGCCCGTGGGACTGAGCATCATGCCGGGCGAGTACGTCCGCCGGTCCCGGCGCTGGGCCGAGCGGCGGTACACGAACCTCGTGCACTTCTCCGAGGTGGCGGACGGCGGCCACTTCGCCGTGCTCGAGCAGCCGGAGCTGCTCGTCGACGACATCCGCGCGACGTTCCGTTCGCTGCGCTGATCGACCGGTGCCGCCGGGCTGCGATGCTGCGGCGCCGGGCGCCCCGGGAGGAAGTGCCGGACCCGGTGACGCGCGGCGCGCGGGCTGTGGCGCGGCCGTGGCGGGATCTCCCACCGGTCACGGCGCGGAAGGCCTGATCGGCGCTCCGCCCCGCGACCGGAGGGTGCCGCCGGGTCGGGCGTCCGTGGTCTGGCCGCGAGCCCCGCGACGGGGGCCGGCCGCGCAGAGCGGTGGTCCGCTCAGTCGGCCGCGAGCCCCGCGACGGGTGACAGCCGCGCAGAGCGGTGGTCCGCTCAGTCGGCCGCGAGCCCCGCGACGGGTGACAGCCGCGCAGCGCGGCGGGCCGGCAGCACCGAGGCCAGGAGCCCGGCCGCGACGGCGACGGCCAGGACCGCGCCGATCTGTCCGATCGGCACCGCGGGAGCGACCGCCGTGATGCCGCCGAGGGCCGACTGCGTGCCCAACCACCCGTACAGGATGCCGAGGCCGGATCCCAGCAGCGCGGCGACGCCCGCGATGAGGACGGCCTCGACCGCGAGCATGCCGCGCAGCTGCCCGCGCGTTAGCCCGAGTGCGCGCAGCAGCGAGTTCTCGCGGCGCCGCTCCAGGACGGACAGGGACAGCGTGTTGGCGACGCCGATGAGCGCGATCAGCACGGCGACGGCCAGCAGGGCCGTCACGATCAGCAGCATGACGTCGATGATCTGGTTGTACGCCAGGCGCTCGATCACCGCCCCGGACACGTTGTACTCCGAGACCCCCGTCGCGGTCACGATCTCCGACTGCAGGTCGGCCGCGGCCGTACCGTCGAGCCCGTCGACGAGCCTGAGCCAGAACGTGGCGCCGATGTACTCGGCGAGAGTCCCGTCCCGCAGGGCCTCCGGTGGCGCGGACGCCGGGTCGAGGCTCGGCCCGAGGAGCGTGGCGAGGGCGTCCGGTGGGGTCCCTCCAAGCTGCTCGGCCGTCGCCGTCGTGATGAGCGGGAGGAAGAACGCGGCATCCGTCGACGTGACCGGCAGCGTCGCGGGGCCGTTCCCGCCGTCGAGCGTGACCTCGTCCTGCTCCCAGGACTGCGGAGCGAGCACCTCGCCGTCCATCAGCTCCAGGCCATCGGCGCGCAGCACGCCCGCCACGTCGGCCGGATCGGCGGAGTAGACGAGCAGTTCGCCGTCCTCGGCGCTGGTGAGCATGACGGGAGTGACCTCGACGGCATCGAGCACGCCGTCGACCGCGAGAAGGGTCCGTGCGTCGACGGTGATCCGCCCGGCTTCCGCAGGGGTCGCCGTCGCGCTTCCCGGCCCGGTGACCTGGAGGTCCACGGCATAGTTCGCCTCGAGTTCGCGGTCGAAGGACGTGCGTGCCGTCTGGGCGCCGACCATCATCATCGTCACGAGCGTGACGCCGACCATCAGTGCCGCGGAGGACGCCGTGGTCCGCGCGGGGTTGCGCACGGCGTTGACCGAGGCGAGAGACCCCGGGACCCCGAGTGGACGGGCGAGGCGGCCGATCGCCGCGACGCTCGCCGGGACGAAGAACGGCGCGAGGAGGATGACGCCGAGGAAGGAGAGGGCGCCACCGACGAGTGCCGGCACGAGGGCCACGGCCACTGCGCCGAAGGCGAGGAGCGCGCCGCCGAGGAGCAGTGCCACGAGACCGAGGGCGAGCCGGGTCCGGCCGCTCCTGCTGCCGGCCGCCGGCGGTTCGGCGGGACGCAGTGCGGCGAGGGGGGCCACCCTCGTCGCGGCCCGGGCGGGGACGAGCGCGGCGAGGACCGTCATCAGGACTCCGACGCCGATGCCGATGACGACGGCGGAGGGCGGTACCGCCAGCACCGCGAAGGATCCGAAGGAGGTCCGCCCAGCGAGGCCGACGAGGGCGGCCATGACCCCGACGGCCAGCAGCACGCCGAGCACGGACGCCACCAGGCCCACGACGGCTGCCTCGACCAGCACCGAGGTGCGTACCTGCCGCCGTTCGGCCCCGATGCAGCGCAGGAGGGCCAGCTCCCGTGTGCGCTGGGCGACGAGGACGGAGAAGGTGTTCGAGATGACGAGGGCCGCGACGATCACGGCCACCGCCGCGAAGGCGAGGAGGATGCCGGTGAGGATGTCTCCTCCGCTCGAGAGCTCGGCGACGTCCGCCGTCGTCTGTTCGAGGGCCGTGCGGACCGTGAACGTCCCCGGGTCCGATCCCGCGGGCCCCTCGTCCGCGGCGGCCGCGGCCTCGTCCAGCACGGACAGGGCCGCAGCCGTCACCGCCTGCTCGTCCGCGCCGGGCAGGAGGGCGAGCTGCACGTTGCGGACGGACGCGGTTCCGCCGTTGCTCCCGCGCACCACCTCCGGTGAGGCGAGGACCTGGACGACGCCGGACAGGCTGGGATCGGGGCTCGGGGCGTAGAGGCCCGTGACCCTGAGCGGCCCGGCCGCCGGCGACCCCTGCGCGTCGGGGACACCGTCGAGCGCCACGGTGTCCCCCGGGGTGATGCCGAGCCGCTCGGCGGAGACCGCGTCGAGCAGGACCTCCTCCGGAGCCTGAGGAGAGGACCCGCTGGAGACCGTCGAGTTCTCGAGGGCCGCCGGAGCGGTCGTGGTGAGCGCGGCCAGCGACGTCTGGGCGCCCGTGGCCAGCTGGGCGTAGGTGCGTTCCTGGCCGTACGCCGCCTCGACGCCGTCGAGTCCGGCGAGGGGCGCCACGGCATCGGCGGGGACGGGGGTGCCGTCCAGCCCCGTGACCACGAGGTCCGCCCTGGCGTAGGAGGCGCCGATGCTCTCCCGGAGGCTGGCGTTGGTAGTCGCGTTCACCATGAGGGTCGCGGAGAGGAAGGCGACGCCGAGCACCACGGCGAGGCCGACGGCCACGAAGCGGCGCGCGTGCATGCGGACCTGCGCGAGGGCTACCTGCAGCACGTCAGGCACCCAGCTTCGCGAGTGCGCCGAGAATGGCGTCCGGGGTCGACTGCTGCAGTTCGCCCACGAGCGCGCCGTCCTTCATGAGGACCACGCGATCGGCGTAGGACGCCGCCATGGGGTCGTGCGTGACCATGATGATGCTCTGTCCCATCTCGCGGCAGCTGCGCCGGAGCAGGGACAGGACCTCGGCGCCGGTCGCGGAATCGAGGTTCCCGGTCGGTTCGTCGCCGAAGATCACGTCGGGCCGCGTGAGCAGCGCGCGGGCGACGGCGACGCGCTGCTGCTGGCCGCCGGACAGTTCGTGGGGGCGGTGGGACAGGCGGTCGGTGAGGCCGAGCGTCGAGGCGATCTGCTGTAGCCAGGTGGAGTCGACGCGACCGCCGGCGAGGGCCACCGGCAGGGTGATGTTCTGTTCCGCGGTGAGCGTGGGGACGAGGTTGAAGGCCTGGAAGACGAACCCGACGCGGTCCCGGCGCAGGCGCGTGAGATCGGCGTCGGGAAGGTCCGTGATGTCCGTCCCGCCGATCCACAGCCGCCCGGCGTCCACCGAGTCCAGGCCGGCGAGGCAGTGCATGAGCGTCGACTTCCCCGAGCCGGACGGGCCCATGATCGCGGTGAAGCGCCCCCGCTCGAAGTCGAGGGAGACATCGCGGAGCGCGTGCACCGCCGTCTCGCCGCGGCCGTAGCTCTTGGACACGCCGCGTGCGGCGACGGCGCTGCCGCTCGGGACGTTGACGGTGTCGGGGGCGCCGACGGCGCCGGGCGGATTCACAGGAGTATTCGTGGACGTGGTCATCCTCCTACGCTAGGGAGCTTCCGGGCCGCGCGAATCAGCACAGGGGCCGGGGTTCGCCGGCCGCGGCTCATACTGCGGGATGAGGCACGGCCGCCCCACGACTGCCCGGCTCGGCAGTGCGCGGTCCCCCTGCTACGGTGGCGCCGCCGAGCCGAGTGCCCCGCTCAGTGCTCCGTCGTCGTCCGCCCTGTCGCTACCGGTGCGCCGCCACGCAGGCTCCAGGCCGCGAGGACCGATGCGCCGATCATCAGCAGGGCTGCGATCCCCGAGGTGACCGTCACCCCGCTGTCGAAGGCGTGGAACGCCGAGTCACGCAGCAGCGACGCGTTGCCCGTGCCGAGCTGCGACGCGACCTCGACGGCGCCACCGAGCGTCTCGGTCGCCGAGTCCGCCTGGGCCGAGGTGAGGCCCGCGGGCAGCAGCAGGTTCCGTTGGTAGGAAGCGAGCAGGATGCTGCCGAGCACGGCAGTCCCGAGCACCGAGCCGACCTCGTACGCGGTCTCCGACACGGCCGACGCCGCCCCCGCCTTCGCCGCAGGGACGGTCGAGAGAATGAGGTCGTTCGAGACGGTCTCGGAGGCGCCCACGCCGATGCCGAGGACCACGAAGGCGATCATGAGGAAGCCGGCAGAACCGCCTTCGCCGAGCAGGGCCAGCATGGCGTAGGCGAGCGCGGAGAACAGGAGGGAGACCGAGACGACGACGTGCGGCGGCAGGCGCCGAGCCACGGGTACGACGGCGAGGCCCGCGACGATGGTCACGAGAAGCCCCGGCAGCAGGACGAGGCCGGCGTCGAGCGGGGTGTACCCGAGCACGAGCTGCAGGTGCTGCGAGACGAAGAACAGGAACCCGACGAGCGAGAAGATCGCCAGGAGGTTGACCAGCACCGCGCCGGAGAACGCACGGATGGTGAACAGCCTCACGTCCAGCATCGGATCCCGTCGCTGGAGCTGGCGCACCACGAACGCGGTGCCGGCTGCGATCCCGACGAACGCCGCCGTGACGGATACCAGCAACGGACCGCCCTTGGCGAGGTTCTTGATGGCGTAGACCACGGGGAGCATGGTGGCGATCGAGAGCACGATCCCGGCGTAGTCCACGCGTCCCGGGTTCGCATCCCTCGATTCGGGCACGACGGCGGGCGTCAGGGCGAGCATCAGCAGCAGGACGGGCACGGCGAGCAGGAAGACGGAGCCCCACCAGAAATGCTCGAGGAGCAGTCCGCCCAGCAGCGGTCCGAGGGCCGCCCCGGCGGAGAAGCCCGCAGCCCACACCGCGATGGCGATGCGCCGCTGGTTGCGGTCGGTGAAGATGTTGCGGATCAGCGACAGCGTGGAGGGCATGAGCATCGCGCCGAAGACACCGAGCCCCACACGGGAGGCCAGCAGGAACTCCGCCGTGGGTGCGAAGGCTGCTGCCACCGAGAACAGGGCGAAGCCCGCGGCTCCGATCATCAGGAGCCGGCGACGGCCGAAGCGGTCGCCGAAACTGCCCATCGCCACGAGGAGTCCCGCCAGGACCAGCGGATAGCTGTCGACGATCCACAGCAGCATCGTCCCGCTGGTCGCGAAGTGACGCGAGATCTCGGGCAGGGCGAAGCTCAGGACGGTGTTGTCGACGGAGACCAGCAGCACCGGCAGCATCAGCACGGCCAGGGCGAACCAGGCGCGACGGTCGGCGGTGGGGGCCAGGGAAGGGGAAGGGGTGTGAACGGCACGCGGGTTCACCCCGGTCGGACGTGCGGAGGAGGACGGAGTGGTGGTCATCGGTCCAAGCTATACCGTCCAGCCGGTACAGTACAACAAACGTGACGGGTACCATGAGGGAGTGTCCAGTTCCCGCGAGCGCATCCTCGACAGCTTCGAGGACGCGCTGATCCGCGACGGTGAGAGGGCTGCCACCATGGAGGCCGTAGCCGCCGCTGCGGAGGTGTCGAAGGGCGGACTCCTCTATCACTTCCCGTCGAAGGAAGCGCTCGTCGAGGGCCTCGCGCACCGACTCCGGGCTCTCGCCGATCGTGACCGCGACGCCATGACCGCAGCCCCGGACGGCGCCGCGCGGTACTACGTGCGAACCTCCGTGTTCGAGGACAGCGCCTTGGATCGTGCCCTCGTCTCCATGGCCCGACTGGCCCAGCAGGGCCACCCGACGGCCAAGGTGTCCCTCGCCGAGATCCAGGAGCGGTGGCTCGACGCCCTCGAGGCCCAGCTCGGCGACCGCACCACGGCCCGGGCGGTCAAACTGCTCGGCGACGGCCTCTACTACGACGCGGCGTTCTTCGCGTCGGCAGGATCAGGTCGCACGAGCGAGCGGGAGATCCGGGATCTCCTCGACGTCGTCGACCTCATCGTGTCGAGGCGCAGCGCGGGCGCAGCCACGGGCTGACGCCTCGCCCGTGACTCCGGCTACTGTCCGCAGCCGCGGTGCCTCACTACAGTTGGCCCTGCATGCACGTCCCGGGCAGGTCCCGCAGGCCGCGCCCGCACATGATCCGCCGGCAGGTCCGGCGGACGCCCTCCACCGGCACGTCCAGCAGGCACATCACGCACGCACACCGAGCACAAGGGGACGCATCACATGATCAAGGGATTCCGGGATTTCATCCTGCGGGGCAACGTCATCGAGCTGGCGATCGCCGTGGTGATCGGGAGCGCCTTCACCGCCCTGGTCGGGGCGTTCACGGCGAACATCATCAACCCGGTCATCGCCTCGGCGGGCGGGGTCGACGCCGCCGGCTGGGGCTTCCCGATCCGACCGGGCAACGACGCCACCTTCGTGGACGTCGGCGCCGTCGTCACCGCGATCATCACGTTCCTGATCACCGCGGCCGTCGTCTACTTCCTCTTCGTGGTGCCGATGAACCGTGCGAACGCCCGGTTGCGCTCCCTCTCGGCCCCGCAGGAACCGGAGGAGGAGCCCACTCCCGTGGACATCGCTCTCCTGACCGAGATGCGGGACCTCCTCAAGGAGATGTCGGCGAGGGACGCGCGGCCATGAGTGGCGACACGGAGGGGGGTGCCGCCCGCGGAAGCGTGCCGCTGCGGGCAACCGTCCGGATCGGCGTCGTCGCGGTGGTCGTGCTGGCCGTCGTCTCGACCTTCCTCGACACGGCGTCCAGGACGACGATCAACCCGTTCAACTTCTTCGGCTTCTTCACGATGCAGAGCAACATCATGGCGGCGGTGATCCTCCTGCTGGCCGCAGTCCTGCAGCTGCGGATGACTCCGGGTCCGGAGTGGCTCGTCCCCGTCCGGGCGGCCATCACCACGTACATGTTCGTCGTGGGTGTGGTGTACAACCTGTTGCTCGCGGGCCTGGCCGGCGGCGTGGAACTCGCCTGGGCCAACTGGGTGCTGCACGTGGCGTTCCCGATCTACGCGGTACTCGACTGGTTGTGCACCACCGATCGCCGGCCGCTCTCCTATCGGGTCATCCGGCTGATCCTCGTGTATCCGCTCGTCTGGGCCGTCGTGGTGCTGATCCGTGGGGCCACGGACGGATGGGTGCCCTACCCGTTCCTCGATCCGGCCACGGGGTACGCCTCCGTGCTGCTGTATGTCGTGGCGATCGCCCTGACGTTCGCGGCGTTCGGCGCCCTCGTCATCCTCGTCAGCCGGAGCCTTCCACCCCTCGGCTCGCTGCTCGACGGTCGGGCCGGAAGGGCGGCCGGCAAGCCCTGAGTGTCGTATCCCCGGCTCAGCGCCGGGTGGTCGCCAGGTCCGAGGTGGACGGTCCCTCGAGCAGTGTGCCGTCCGCGGTGAAGCGCGAGCCGTGCAGCGGGCAGTCCCAGGATCGTTCGGCGTCGTTCCAGGACAGGATCCCTTTCAGATGCGGGCAGACGGCCGAGACGCGGTGCTGCACGCCGTCGACGGTGCAGATGCCGATCGGTCGCGCGCCCTCGCGGATCACCCTTCCCTCTCCCTCGCCCGGGGTGGAGGTGCCGCTCTTCGCGAGGCCGGACAGCCATCCGGTGACCAGTTCCAGACCGACCACGGCGTTCGCCTGCGCGGTCTGGAGGGCATCCGCCGGGCTGACCTTCGTCCGGTAGAGCGTCGCCGCCCAGGGCATGTTGCCGCCCAGGATCTCCCCGGCGAGGGCGAGGGAGGCGGCGACCGCGTTGGTCATGCCCCACTTGTTGTAGCCCGTCGCGGCATAGATGTGTCCGCCGCCCGCCGGGACCCTCCCGACATACGGGACGGATGCCGAGGGCGTGTAGTCCTGCGCCGACCAGGCGTACGCGCGCCTGGCCGTGGGGAAGTACTCCTTGGCCCAGCGCGTGAGACCGTCCACCTTGGCTTGGGTGTTCGAACTGTGGCCCACCTTGTGGCCGTTCCCGCCGACGATCAGATATTTCGTCCCGTCCACCAGGGCGGTCCGCAGCGACCGGGTCGGGGAGTCGGCGCTCAGGTACATGTCCTCGGGGACGTCGTCCTCGACCGTCAGCGCAACACAGTAGGAACGCATGGGCTGCAGGACGGCGAAGTACCCGCCGCGGTCCAGGATGGGGATCCCGGTGGCCAGCACCACGTTCGACGCCGTGACCGGGCCCGCGCTCGTGGACAGTTCCACGTCCGGCGAGTCGCTCTTCACGACCCCCCGGACCCGGACGCCCTCCACCAGTACGCCGCCGTGCCGCCTGAACTCGGCGGCCAGGCCGGCGAGGACCTCCAGGGGGTGGAACTGCGCCTGGTCCTTGAGCCGGAGGGTCTTCCGCACGGGGAAGGGGAGGGTGGCGGAGTTGCCGAGCCCGGTCGCGAGGCCGGCGGTCGTGCACGCCTCGTGTTCGGCGACGAGTCTCCGTGCTCCGGTGTCCGTAGTGGCGTAGTCGACGGCGTCGCGGGTCTCGTAGGCGATGCCGTGCTCGTCGCAGAACCGCAGGAGCCAGCTCTGGCCCTCGCGGTTACCGGTGACGTAGGCGCGCGCCAGCTCGGCGTCGTGGTGCTGCAGGATGGTCGACATGCTGGTGCCCTGCAGCAGCGAGAGCTTGGCCGTGGTGTTGCCCGTGGTGACTGCCCCGGTGGTCCGTGCCTCGAGGACGGCGACGCGATGCCCTGCGCGGGCCAGCAGCAGCGCCGTCGTGAGGCCGGTGAGGCCCGCGCCCACCACCACCGCATCGAACGCGCTTCCCTCCTGCAGCGCATCCGACGGGATGGGCGGCGCGGTGTCGAGCCAGAGCGATCTCATGGGCTTCCCTTCGGGAGTCGGCCGGTGCCTCCACCGAACCACTCAGCATGCTTACAGTCAAGCATCGGAAAGCCTGTCGGAGGAGGGCACTAGCATGGCGTCCCATGACCGCCCGCACCAGGAAGGCAGGCCCTGTGCACGTCCGTCTCGTCCTCCCCCACCAGCTCTTCGAGGAACACCTCGATGCACCCGAGGGCACCCTCTTCGTGTTCCTCGAGGATGACCTCCTGTTCCGCAGCCTCCGGTTCCACCAGCAGAAACTCGTCCTGCACCGCGCGGGGATGACCATCTTCGCGCGGCGCGCGGAAGCCGCCGGGTACGAGGTGCACTATGTGGACACCTCGGCGGACACCCCGAGCCAGGAGCGTCTCGCCGCCGCCCTGGCCGGGTGCGGAGCGACCGTCGTGACCTACTACGACGTCGTCGACGACTGGCTCGACCGGCGGCTGACGCAGACGCTCGCCGACGCCGGCGTCGAGGTCCACGTGCTCGAGACGCCGCAGTTCATCACCGACCGCGAGGTCCTCGGCACCTATTTCTCCTCGCACACCTGGCGGATGCAGACGTTCTACGAGTGGCAGCGCAAGCGGCTCGGCATCATGGTGGGCCCCGACGGGTCCCCGGAGGGCGGGCGGTGGAGTTACGACACGGAGAACCGCAAGAAGCTGCCGAAGAAGATCGAACTGCCGGACCTGCCGGAATTCGACCGCCCGCCGGAGGTCCGGGACGCCATCGCCTGGGTCGCCGCAGAGTTCCCCGACAATCCCGGGAACGCGGAGTCCTTCAACTGGCCCGTGACCCATCGGCAGGCCTTCGACGCCCTCGAGTCCTTCCTCGCGGAGCGGTTCGAGCTGTTCGGTCCGTACGAGGACTCGATCGCCGTCGGGCAGACCTACCTGTTCCACTCCGCCCTGAGTTCCAGCATGAACACCGGACTCCTCAACCCCGTGGAGGTCGTGGACCTCGCGCTCGATTTCGCCGGGCGCCACGGCACGCCCATCGCGAGCGTGGAGGGTTTCGTCCGGCAGGTCATCGGCTGGCGGGAGTACATCCGGGCCTCCTACGTGCTGCGGGGCAGGGAGATGCGCACCGGGAACACCCTCGGGTTCACCGCGGATCTGGACGAGCGCTGGTGGACCGGTGACACCGGGCTCGAACCGGTCGACTCCGTCATCACGCGCATCCTCGACACGGCCTACGCGCACCACATCGAGCGCCTCATGATCCTCGGCAACGCGGCGCTGCTGATGCGCGCCAAGCCCGACGCCGTCTACGAGTGGTTCATGGAGATGTTCATCGATGCGTACGACTGGGTGATGGTGCCCAACGTCTACGCCATGAGCCAGTACGCTGCCGGCACCATGATCACCACGAAGCCCTACGTCAGCGGCAGCAACTACATCCGGAAGATGAGCGACTTCGGCGAGGGCCCCTGGCGGTTCAGCTGGGATGCCCTGTACTGGGAGTTCGTGGCCGACCATCGGGAGCTCTTCGCCCGCAACCCGCGCTCGCGGATGAGCGTGAACCTGCTGGACAAGATGGACACCGAACGGCGCGTGTCCCTGCGCGGCGAGGCCGCCCGCTGGATCCCCGGCAGAGGATCGGGACCGACCGCGGAGGACGGCGTCGGCGGGGCGGGGAACGACGCCGGGACGCAGCCGGCCCGGACCCCCACGAAGGCGCGCGCACCCCTCGAGGCGGAACCGTCGTCCGGGGAGCGGTCCGCTGTCGAGCGTCGGATGGCGCAGGCGACGTCGATGACGGAGGCCACGCTGCCCGGCCTATAGTCTTCGAGCATGGAACAGAGAATTCTCGGAAGAACCGGCCGTCCCGTCTCCGTCATCGGCCTCGGCACCTGGCAGCTCGGCGCGGACTGGGGCGAGGTGGAGGACAAGGACGCCGTCGCGGTGCTCGATGCCGCGGTCGAGGCCGGCGTGACCTTCTTCGACACGGCGGACGTCTACGGCGACGGCAGGAGCGAGTCGACGATCGGCGGCTTCCTCAGGGACAACCCGGACCTCGACATCCTCGTCGGCACCAAGATGGGCCGCCGGGTGGACCAGACGCCGGAGAACTACACGCTCTCGAACTTCCGCCAGTGGATCGACCGGTCGAGGACCAACCTCGGCGTCGATGCCCTCGATCTCGTGCAACTGCACTGCCCGCCCACCGCCGTCTACAGTTCCGATGAGGTCTACGACGCGCTGGACACCCTCGTGGCCGACGGCGTCATCAGGAACTACGGCGTGAGCGTCGAGCGGGCCGACGAGGCCCTGGCCGCCATCGCCCGGGGGAACACCGCGAGCGTGCAGATCATCCTCAACGCCTTCCGGCTGAAGCCCCTCGACGAGGTGCTGCACGCGGCGAAGGCGGCCGGGGTCGGCATCATCGCCCGCGTGCCGCTCGCCTCGGGTCTGCTGTCCGGGAAGTACACGAAGGACACCGCCTTCGCCGAGAACGACCACCGCAACTACAACCGGAACGGCGCCGCCTTCGACGTCGGGGAGACCTTCTCGGGCGTCGACTACGAGACCGGCCTGCAGGCCGCCCGCGAGTTCGCGGAGCTGGTCCCGGAGGGCGTCACGACGGCGCAGGCCGCGCTCGCGTGGATCATCGCGCAGGACGGCGTCAGCACGGTCATCCCGGGCGCCCGCACCCCGGAGCAGGCGCGCGCCAACGCGGCGGCCGCCGGGTCCGCCGGTGTCGCCGCCGGCATGGACGACGCCGTCGCTGCCATCTACGACCGCCATTTCAGGGCCACGGTCCACCCGAAGTGGTAGCCGCCGGACCAGGATCCGCCGGCCCCTGCGCGGGCGGGTTCCGGTCGGCCTGACCCTCCGCTAGGGTGGGGAGCACCAGGTCAGACGGAGTTAGAGGACGTCTGTCATTGTTGGATCACCGACGAAGGAATCGACATGACTGAAAACACCTCAAGCGCTGGCACCGGCGAGTCCCACACCATCCGCGACTGGACGGATCTCGCGGAGGAGATGTGGTCCTACCTGACCGGACGGGGCGCAGCCATCAACTACACCCTCCAGGACATGACCATCGAGGTCCCGCGGGACATCGGCCCCGATGCCCCGCGTGCGACCTGGAAGTTCAACGGCACCCTGCGGATCACCACGAGTGACAGCGCCGCCAGCGGTTCCGACCCCCACGCGAGCTGATCCGCCGGACCACGATGGCCTCGACACTCAGGCTCGACATTGACATCGATTTCTCGCTGGGCGAGCCCGCGGTCGACGGCAAGCCGGAAGCGCGCCTCTCCGGCACCGTGAAGGCCGCCGGGAGCACCGTGAACGTCTTCGTGGACGACCCGGCCTCCTTTCGCGGCAACAACCTGCCGGGGCTCGGTCAGGTGCGTTCCATCGCGAAGGAACTCGCGGATCGCGGCCTCGCCATCTCGGTCAGCGGGCCAAAGGGCCTGCTGGTGAGTCTCGGCGCGGTGCAGTCCTCGATGGCGCAGCGCCTCATCACGCGCTCGCCGCACATCCGCCTCGGTTCGCCCGGTACGCTCGCTCCGCTGCTCGGCATCGGCCGGCGTGCCCTGGAGAAGGGTGACACGCCGTCGATCCTCCCTCCGGGCACGCCGTTCCCCCTCGTGCCGACCGTGAACCGGAGGATCAAGCGGACCATCACGACGACGCACTACCTGCACGGGAGCGGGCGTCCACGGCTCATCTTCGTGCAGAACTCCGAGACGTGGGACGGGCAGGTGCCGCGGGAGGTCGAACTCCTCGGTGACCGCACCACGATCGGCAGCGGCGAGGACGCGACGCTCCGCCTCACGGGCCTCGACGAGCTGCACGCGGAGGTCATCCACACCGAGGACGACGAGTACGTCCTGGTGCCGCACGGAGTCATCACGGGGAGCGTCAACGGCAAGGAGCAGTCCATCCTCCGAACGGGTGCCCGCATCCAGCTCGGGGAGTGGGCGCTCGCGTTCTTCCGCGAGGAGTACGCCGACCACGGAAGGCCCTTCGGCGGACGCAACGGTGGCGAGCTCTCGTATCAGCGTCCGCAGCGCAACCCGCGCACGGGTGCCACCGAGGTGGACGGCTCGGCCGGGGTCGGCGACTTCCGCCGGCCGCGCTGACCCGGCGTGCGCCGAACCACCGGCGCGTGTCGGGTCGGGGAGTTCGGCGATGACGTCGGGCAGGGGGGCCGGGCAGGAATGAGCCCGGCCGTGACGGGACCGGCGGGAGGGGGTGCGCGGCATGGCCGATAGCATCGAACTCCTGCTGGACCCGCCCTCCGACCTCCGCGTCCTCGAGGATTGGGCCGCGCTCGAGGACGCGGGCCTGCCGAACCAGTCTCGGCACCAGTCCTTCAGCAATGCCCCGCACATCACGCTCGCCGCGGCCGCGCGCATCGACGACCGGTACGACGCCGACCTCGCCGCCGCGTCCGGCGGCCCCGCCCCCGACCTGGTGACCGCCGGTTTCCTGGTGTTCCCCACGCGCCGGAAGTTCGTCCTGGCGCGGCAGATCGTCGCGGGCACGGCACTGACCGGCCTGCACCGACGCATCTGGTGCGCGCTCGACGGCGTCCAGGAGACCGTGCCGACCACCGTCAGCGGAGCCTGGACGCCCCACATCACGCTCGGTCACGGCCTGACCGCCGAGCAGCTGGGCACAGCGCTCGAGCTGCTCAGGGACAGCCCTCCGGTCCGGCTTGCAGCCGGGATCGTGCGGCGGTGGGATGCCAAGGAGAAGTGCCTGATCCTGCTCGGCGGCGGAGGAGCTCCTCAGGCGTCAGGGTGACTCGGCGCGCAGTGAGGCGGGCCGGACGAGAACCCCCTGGGGCTCCCGGATCCACCACAGGCCCGTCTCCCGCTTCTCGCGTCGGCTGGCGAAACGGTAGAGGCAGGTCTGCGCCCGCACGTACCGCGGACGGGCGCCGTCGAACGGGTCCTCCGCGAGGAGTCCCAGGGTCTGCGGATCGGCCTGCAGGAGCTTGACCAGGAACGGCGTGAACCATCCGCGCTCGGACCCGAGCGCGAGGAACCACATCATCCAGTCCAGGCGCAGGTGGTACGGCGCGAACTGCCGTGGCCTGCGCGCCGGGTCGCCAGGTTTGCCCTTGAACCCGTACTCCCGCCAGTGCGCGTCCGGACCGGCGTCGTCGAGCGTGCCCTCCACGACCACCTCGTAGCGCACCTTCGTGACGCTGCCGAACGCCCCGTACGCGTTGCCGAGGTGCCACCTGTTGAAGCTGGCATTCATCAACTGGTGCCGGGCGAAGAGGTTCACGAGGGCCGGGCGGCTCAGGTAGGCGAGCACGAGCACGGCGAGCACGACGACGATCGTGAACCACAGCGGGGTCGGCTGGTAGGAGCCGCCGGGATCGACGGCGGAGACCACCGCGGCGTAGAACGAGTCGGGTACGGCCGCGAAGGCCAGGATGATGGTGAGTGTGTTGAGCCAGGCGAAGTTGCCCGAGACCACGAGCCAGCCCTGCGTCAGGATCATCGCCAGGGCGGCGATCCCCGCGAGGGGCTGGGGAGCGAACAGCAGCCACGGCACCGCGAGCTGCGTGACGTGGTTGCCGGCCACCTCGACGCGGTGCAGGGGCTTCGGCAGGAGGTGGAAGAACCGGCTGGCCGGGTTCGGCATCGGCTGCGTCTCGTGGTGGTAGTCCAGGGCGGTGAGGTCACGCCATGAGCGGTCGCCGCGCATCTTGATCATGCCCGCGCCGAACTCGAGACGGAAGACGAGCCAGCGGATCATGATCAGGACGAGGAACGGCGGTGCCACCTCGTCCGACCCGAGGAACGCGACGATGAACCCGGCCTCCAGCAACAGGCTCTCCCACCCGAACCCGTAGAACACCTGCCCCACGTTCACGATCGACGTGTAGAGCCCCCAGAGCACCAGGAAGGCGACGAGGGGCAGCCAGGGCGGGCCTGCCTGCGGCAGCCCGAGGACCAGGAGCGCCGAGAGGACGATGCCGGTCCAGGCCACGGCACGGAGCCGGCGGTCGGTGTATCCGCGGCGGAAGACCGTGGGACCCGTGCGGTCGCCCGCCCGTCGGAGGTACTCGGGCACGGGCAGCAGCCCCCGCTCCCCGAGGAGGGCGGGGAACTGGTTCAGGGCCGAGGCGAAGGCGATCAGGTAGACCGCCGCCACCCCGCGCTGCACGATCTGCCGGCCCACCTCGTAGTCCTCCGCGGTAAGGACCCCGGTCATCCACTCCATGCCGTCAAGGGTCCGGTCCGCCCGACGCCGGGGTCAACAGGACATCGGCGCTCCGAGCAGCGGGCGTGTCTGCTAGCGCGGCGTCACGGGGTAGGCGGCGCCCGACCCCCTGCGGGGGATCTCGACGAGGGCCTGCACGGGCGCGTGGTCGCTGGCCCAGCGGCCGTCGAGGGTGGAGGTGTTGACGGCGGCCTGCCGCACGAGGACGTCCGGCGTCGTGAGGATCCAGTCGATGCGGCGCCCGCCGTCGACCGGCCGTTCATAGCGCGGGAAGGTGCCGAGGTCCGGCGTGAGGTGTTCGTCCGCGCGGACCCAGGCGTCGCCGAGCACGCCCGAGTCCAGGAAGCTCCGATAGGCGGACGAGGTGCCGGCGTCGGAGTTGAAGTCACCCATGACGATGGTGGGCAGCCGGGGGCGGAAGAACGTGACGAGGTCGAGCACGGCGGCGGCGCTCCGGATCCGCGCGAGATCCGACTCGTGGTCGAAGTGCGTGTTGACGAGCAGGATCTCGCGGTCGGTCGAGGTGTCCCGGAAGCGGCCCCACGTGGCGATCCGCGGCACGCCGTTGCCCCACGTCGAGGAGCCGATCAGCTTCGGGGTGTCGGAGAGCCAGAACTGGTCCCACTCGATGAGCTGCAGGCGGCGCGCGTCGTAGAAGATCGCGGAGTACTCACCCCGGCTCCCACCGTCACGCCCGGCCCCGATCATGCGGTACCGCGGGGGGAGAGCGGCCTCGACGACCACGAGCTGGTGGTGGAGTGCCTCCTGTACGCCGAGGACCGTGGGCACCTCGCGCCGCAGCACGTCCTGCAGCGGCGGGATGCGGTCCGGCCAGTAGTCGATGTCCCCGGGCCGGGCGGCAGGACGGTCGTAGCGGATGTTGAAGGTCATGACGTGCAGGGAGCTCCTGCCGGCCCTGATGAGCGGCGGGGCAGGTGGTGTTCGTGGCATGGAGCCTTTCCGGTGCGGCACGGGGATCGTGACTGCTGCCCGGCGGAGCGCCGGTACGCGGTCAGCCGAGATGGTCCACGAGCCGAGCCGCGATACCGGTGTAGCCGGCGGGCGTCAGCGCGAGCAGCCTCTGCTCGGCCTCCGCACTCAGCCCGAGCCCGCTCGCGAACTCGCGCATCCGGGCCGCGTCAACCCGCCGGCCGCGGGTCAGGTCCTTGAGGCGTTCATAGGGGTCGTCCAGTCCCGGCACGCCCGCGATCGCCTCGGCTCGCATGACCATCTGCACCGCCTCGCCGAGCACCTCCCAATTGCCGTCGAGGTCTGCTGCCAGCACGTCCTCCGCGACATCGAGCCTCGCGAGCCCCTTGGCCACGTTGGAGACGGCGAGGAGGGAGTGGCCGAGGGCGACACCGATGTTGCGCTGGCTGGAGGAATCGGTGAGGTCGCGTTGCCAGCGGGAGGTGACGAGCGTCGAGGACAGCACGTCCAGCAGGCCGGAGGAGATCTCCAGGTTCGCCTCGGCGTTCTCGAAGCGGATCGGGTTCACCTTGTGCGGCATCGTCGAGGACCCGGTGGCGCCGGCCACCGGGACCTGCGCGAAATAGCCGATGGAGATGTAGCTCCACACGTCCGTGCAGAAGTTGTGGAGGATCCGGTTGAAGCGGGCCACGTCGGAGTAGAGCTCGGCCTGCCAGTCATGGGATTCGATCTGCGTGGTCAGCGGGTTCCAGGTCAGGCCGAGGCCCTCGACGAAGGTCCGGGCCACGCCCTCCCAGTCGGCGTCCGGGACGGAGGCGTAGTGGGCCGCATAGGTTCCGGTGGCGCCGTTGATCTTGCCGAGGAACCCCGTGGCCGTGATGCGGTCCAGCTGGCGCGTCAGGCGGTGGGCGACGACGGCCATCTCCTTGCCGAGCGTGGTCGGTGTCGCCGGCTGGCCGTGGGTCCGGGAGAGCATCGGGGTCTCGCGGGACGAGCGTGCCAGATTGGCGATCGAGGCGACGAGTGAGCGCGCTGCCGGCAGCCAGACCTCGGTGACGGCGCCCTTGATCCCGAGCGCGTAGGAGAGGTTGTTGATGTCCTCGGAGGTGCAGCCGAAGTGGACGAGCGGTTTCAGGTGTCCGATGCCGATCCCGTCCAGGCGCCGTCCGATGAAGTACTCCACCGCCTTGACGTCGTGCACCGTGACGGCTTCGATCTCCGCGAGCTCCGCGACCGAGGCGGCGTCGAACGAGGTGACCACGGCGCGGAGCCGTTCCTCCTGGTCCGCGGTGAGTGGCTCGGTACCGGGCAGGACGGAGTGACGCGTGAGGTGGATGAGCCACTCCACCTCGACGTGCACGCGATCGCGGTTGAGGGCCGCCTCCGACAGGAAGTCGACGAGGGGCGCCACGGCGTCACGGTACCGGCCGTCGAGGGGGCCGAGGGTCAGCGACGTTCCCTCCCCTCGGGACAGAGCAGCGAATTCAACCCGGGAGAGTGCGGAGTCAGCCATGGCTCCATCCTTCCATGGAGCGGGGCCGGCTCCTCACGGCCTGTCCACATACCCGGCCGCCCTCCGGTGGCCTGTCTGCCGGGCTCCTAGCGTGGACGTACAGGGCGGGAGAGGGGGACGAATCATGGACAGTGGCGGGGAGGGCGGCACGCGCGGTCCGGGGAGCGGCGCGGGCGACGACGCGCTGGCGATCCAGGCAGCCCTGACCCGTCATGCGGAGAGCCTGACCGATGTGCGGCGCCACGCGCTGTCCGTCTCCCTCCTCTCCTGGGACTCGCCCGCGGGCGGCGCCTTCCGCACGTACCTGGTAGAGCGGTGCAGCGAGCTCTCGGGCACCATCGAGCTGCTCCACTCCGCAGCCCGTCTCCTGGGCGAGTACGGCCGCCTCCTCCGCGCGGCGGAGGAGCTGCAGCGCGGGGCAGGGCTGTGACGCGGCTGCTCGGGCCCGCGGATCCCGGCGACGGCTCGCTGCTGATCCGCGGAGGTGTGGGCGGGATCCGCTTCCAGTGGGAGGAACTGGACCACGCCGCGAGCGTCCTGTCCCTGCTCGCATCGGACACCGCCGCGGTCGCCACGGCGCTCGCCCAGCTCGATGCGGAGGTCGCCGAGCTGCCGTGGCGTCAGGTGCAGCTCCTGCCGCCGGGCGTGGGCGCCGGAGCGATCTACGAGGAGGCACGCGGGCAGGTCGGCGCCTCCCTGTACTCGACCATGGGGGGCGCGGCGTCCCTCGCCGGGACGGCCGGGAGGTTGAGATCTGCCGTGGACGCCTATGCCTGGGCGGATGATGCGGCCCGTGCAGCGACCGAGTCGGCGCGCCGCGCATCGGTGGTGACGGCGCGGGCCCTCGCCCGTGAGGCCATCCATCGCGGCGCGCTGGACGTCGGGCCCATCGACCTGCTGGAGGCACCCGGCGGGGTCTCCGGGACGGCCTCGGACATCGTCGCCTTCGACGGGTCGATCGAGGGCGTCGTCGCCCGGATCTCCGCCGTGGAGGCGGAGGGGCCCGGCGTGTTCGAGGTGCTGCGGCTGGGTACGCAGATGCAGCCGGTCCATCTGGTGGTGCTGCCCGGAACGCAGTCCGGGCTGGTCGGCGACGCGCGCGGCAGCAATCCCTTCGACGCCGGGGGCGTCGCCGAGGCGCTCGCGGTGGACAGCCGCCACACGGAGGCCGCAGTGCGCGAAGCGCTGCGTCGGGCGGGGGCGCAGGCGGGGGACGCACTCATCCTGGCGGGGTACAGCCAGGGCGGGATCCATGCCGTCAACCTCGCGCGCGAGGCCGGTCTCGGTGCGTCGTACGACGTCCAGCTGGTCGTGACGGTCGGCTCGCCCACGGGCTGGCACACGACGGCCGACACCGAGTACCTGCACCTCGAGCATGCGGTGGACCCGGTCCCCCTCCTCGACGCGATCCCCAACCCCGATGATCCCCACCGGACCACCGTCACCCTGACCCACCAGGTACCGCCGCTGGGACGGGAGGCGGACGGGTCCGTCGAACCCTGGGGGCTGGGTCCGGCGCACAAGCTCGGGAACTACGCAGCTGGGGCACGCCTGGTCGACGCCAGCACGGCACCGTCGCTGGGTCCCGCCACGTCACTCCTCGCTTCGGCCGCTACGCGCGGCTCGGCCCGACGGTCCTCCTTCACCGCGGTCCGGAGACCGGATCCGTTGCCGGCGGCGCAGACGGCGGCGGGAGGGCGTGCCGCGGACGGCGGGTCTAGGCTATGGCCATGACTTCGATCGACGACTCCCCGGCACCGTCCACCTCCGGGCGGGACACCGCGGGCAGCACGAACCAGGGCCTGCGCCCACGCGGCGTCTTCGGGAAGCTCCCGCGATATGCCGCGGGCAAGCCGCCCGTGGTGGTGGAGGGCCTGGAGAGCTTCAAGCTGTCCTCGAACGAGAACCCCCTTCCGCCCCTCCCGGCCGTGCTGGAGGCGATCGCCTCCGAGACCTCGGTCAACCGGTACCCCGACCCGATGACCACGGCCCTCCGGACCGAGCTCGCGGGTTACCTCGGCGTCCCTGCGACCGACATCGTCACCGGGGCCGGCAGCCTCGGCGCGCTGAACCAGATCCTGGCGACCTTCGCGGGCCAGAACGATTTCGACGCCCCCGACGAGGTCGTGTACGCGTGGCGTTCCTTCGAGGCCTATCCCATCAGCGTCGGGCTCGCCGGCGCCGCGGGAGTGCAGGTGCCGGTCCGCCCGGACGGCACCCACGATCTGGACGCGATGGCGGCCGCGATCACCGACCGTACCCGCGTGGTCATGCTCTGCACGCCCAACAACCCGACCGGGCCGGTGCTCACCCGAGACGACGTCATCGGCTTCCTCGAGAAGGTACCCGCCCACATCGTCGTCGTCATCGACGAGGCGTACCAGGAGTTCGTCCGGAGGTCCGATGCCGTCGACGGCATCGAGCTCTATCGCGAGTACGAGAACGTGATCGTGCTCCGGACCTTCTCCAAGGCGCACGGGCTGGCCGGGCTGCGCGTCGGATACTCCGTGTCCCAGCCGGCCCTGACCGACCACCTCCGCGTCAGCGCCGTTCCCTTCGCGGTCTCCCAGATCGCCGAACACGCGGCCGTGACGTCCCTGCGCCACATCGACGAGGTCGAGGTGCGCGTGCAGAGCATCGTCGACGAGCGCATCCGGGTGGTCGCGGGCCTTCGGGACCTGGGGTGGACCATCCCGGAGGCCGAGGGGAACTTCGTCTGGCTCGCTCTGGGCGAGCACACCCAGGACTTCGCCGTCCGGGCCGGCGAGCATGCCCTGTCCGTCCGTGCCTTCGGGTCCGAGGGGGTTCGGGTCTCGATCGGCGAGGAGGCCGCGAACACCCGTTTCCTCGCGCTGTGCAGAGACTTCCCGCACCGTCCAGCGGAAGGCTGACGCCGTCTTAAATAGGCCCGTCGGCCCGCGCTGACTAGTCTTGGTCAGGATGTCACCGGAAGATATGTTCTCCGGTGTATGACTGATGGCATACATTCCCCACATGGAATGTGCAGGTCGGATGAGGAGCTAGGGATGAACGGCGGTCGATTGCCGACAGCGGAGTTCGAGGTCGAGGAGGTCGAGCGCGCGGCGCGCACGGCGGAACTCGGGCAGGACCGTCAGGCCGAGCCGGACATGCTCCGGATCCTCGATCCGGAGGGCCGGCTGGCCGACGGGATGACGGCCGGGATCGCCGGTGAGCTCGTCGACTTCGCCCCCTACCTCTCGACGTCGGACGCACCGCACCTGCTCTCGCTCTACCGGGACATGTACCTGGTCCGCCGCTTCGACCAGGAGTCCACCGCCCTGCAGCGGCAGGGGCAGCTGGCCCTCTGGGTCCCCCTCACCGGTCAGGAGGCCGCCCAGATCGGGTCGGGCCGCGCCATGGAGGCCCAGGACTACGCCTTCCCGACCTATCGCGAGCACGGCGTCGCGCTGACCCGCGGCGTCGAGCTGTCCGAGATCCTGCGTCTCTTCCGCGGCGTGACCAACGGCGGCTGGGATCCCCGGGAGCGGAACTTCCACCTCTACACGCTGGTGCTCGCCGCGCAGTCCCTGCACGCCGTGGGCTACGCGATGGGGATCCAGCGGGACCAGCTCGCCGATCCTTCCCTGCCGCAGGCGGCATCCGTCGCCTACTTCGGCGACGGAGCCAGCTCCGAGGGCGACATCCACGAGTCCATGGTGTTCGCGGCGTCCTTCGATGCACCCGTCGTGTTCTTCTGCCAGAACAACCAGTGGGCCATCTCCGTGCCCTCGACGGTGCAGACGCGCGTGCCGCTGGCGAAGCGGGCCGAGGGGTACGGTTTCCCGGGCGTCCGCGTGGACGGCAACGACGTCCTCGCGGTCGAGGCCGTCACCCGCTGGGCCCTCGAGCACGCGCGGACCGGCAGGGGGCCGGTACTGATCGAGGCGTACACCTACCGCATGAGTGCGCACACCACCGCGGATGACCCGACCAAGTACCGGCTGTCCGGTGACGAGCAGGAGTGGCGGACCCGGGACCCGTTGGCCCGCCTCGAGACCTATCTGCGCTCGGCCGGACTCGCCGACGACGCCTTCTTCGAGGGGCTGGCGGACGAGGCCCGGGTCATGGCCTCGGACCTCCGGGCGGCCGTGCTGTCGATGACCGCGCCGGATCTGGAGAGCCGCTTCGCGGCCGTGTACGCCGAGCCGCACCCACTCGTGCAGGAGGAACTGCGGTTCTTCCAGCAGTACGAGTCCGGTTTCGCCGACGAAGGGAAGCACGCCTGATGGCGACCATGACCATCGCCAGGGCGATCAACGAGGGGCTTCGCGCGTCCCTCGCGAACGATCCGAAGACCCTGCTCATGGGGGAGGACATCGGTGAGCTCGGAGGCGTGTACCGGGTCACGGACGGACTGAAGAAGGACTTCGGCGCGATGCGCGTGGTCGACTCCCCGCTCGCCGAGTCAGGGATCATCGGCACCGCGATCGGCCTCGCCCTCCGCGGCTACCGGCCCATCTGCGAGATCCAGTTCGACGGTTTCGTGTTCCCGGGGTTCAACCAGATCACCACCCAGCTCGCCAAGCTGCGCACCCGCAGCGACGGGATGCTGAGTGCCCCCGTGGTCATCCGCATCCCTTACGGCGGTGGCATCGGCAGCGTGGAGCACCATTCGGAGTCGCCGGAGGCGCTGTTCGCCCACACTGCCGGCCTGCGGATCATCACGCCCTCGAATCCCCAGGACGCCTACTGGATGATCCAGCAGGCCGTCAGCTGCGAGGACCCGGTGATCGTCTTCGAGCCCAAACGGCGGTACTGGCTCAAGGGCGAGGTGGACACGGGGGCACCCGTCGGTGATCCGTTCACCGCGCACGTCCTGCGCCGTGGCACCGATGCGACGGTGGTCGCCTACGGTCCGCTGGTGCCCGTGGCGCTGGCGGCGGCCGCCGCTGCCGAGGAGGACGGGCGGAGCGTCGAGGTCATCGACCTCAGGTCCATCTCGCCGATCGATTTCGACACCGTCACCGAGTCCGTGACCCGCACCGGGCGGCTGATCGTTGCGCACGAGGCCCCGACCTTCGGCGGGATCGGCGGCGAGATCGCCGCGCGCATCTCCGAGCGTGCGTTCCTGTCCCTCGAGGCGCCCGTCATCCGTGTGGGCGGGTTCCACATGCCCTATCCGGTCGCCCGTGTGGAGGAGCAGTACCTGCCCGACATCGACCGCATCCTCGAGGCACTCGACCGTGCCTTCGCATACTGAAGGACCACCATGACGCTGAAGACGTTCAACCTGCCCGACGTCGGTGAAGGCCTCACCGAGGCGGAGATCGTGCAGTGGAGGGTGGCGCCGGGCGCAGCCGTGTCCGTCAACGACATCATCTGCGAGATCGAGACCGCGAAGTCCCTCGTCGAGCTCTCCTCGCCCTACGAGGGCACGGTCTCCGAGTTGCTGGTGCCGGAGGGCGAGACGATCGAGGTCGGGACGCCGATCATCTCCGTGGAGGACGGCACCGGACCGTCCGGCAGAGGCAGCAGTGGCGGCAGTGGCGGCTCCGCCGTGACTGCGCCGACGTCCGGGGCGGCGCCTCGGCCCGACGGTTCGGACGGCCGCGACGCGCAGGTACCTACAGACGAGCCCGCCGGGAGCGAGGCACGCCCGGCCACCTCGACCGAGGGCCAGGTCCCCGTGCCGGAGATGCCGGGAGAACTGGCAGGCCCGCAGGCAGGAGCCCTTCGCGGCGATGGCTCCGCAACGGTCACCGGAGGTCACTCCGCTGCCGGCGGTGAGGCCGCGTCCGGCGCAGGCCCCGCAGCAACGCGAGGGGACACGGCACCAGGATCGGGTTCCGCGGATCCGGTGCCCGGCCCCCTCGTCGGGACGGGCCCGAAGGCCGACGCCGTCAAACGCCGCCCCCGTAAGTCACCGTCCGGCCCGGCCCGGGCCGTGTCCGCCGCATCGGCGGCCGGCCATCCGGGCAGGAGCGATGACCGGGCGGCGGGAAGCTCCCAGCAGCCCGCCGACGGGCAGTCCACCGTGACGGTCGCGCCCGCACCGCCGGCCTCAGCCGGCCCGGGGGCGACAGATCGACAGCAGGCGCCCAGCGCGACGCCGGTGCCGTCCGGCAGCGGCAGCGCGCAGGGCCGGGTGAACCCGCTCAACCAGCTCATCAATCGCGTCCTGGCGAAGCCACCGGTCCGGAAGGCGGCGCGGGACCTCGGCATCAACCTCGCCGACGTCCCGGCCACCGGATCCGCCGGCGAGGTCACGAAGCAGGACCTCATGAGCTACCAGTCGCAGCGTGACGCGGAGCAGGACGGCGCCGACTCCTTCTGGTCGGAGCGCAAGCTCCTCGGGGGCGACCGCATCGAGCGCATCCCGGTCAAGGGCGTCCGCAAGGCCACCGCGAGGGCGATGGTCCAGAGCGCCTTCACCGCGCCGCACGTCAGCATCTTCGTGGACGTCGACGCATCGCGCACCATGGAGTTCGTGAAGCGGCTCAAGGCCAGCCGGGACTTCGAGGGCATCAAGGTCTCGCCCCTGCTGATCCTCGCGAAGGCGGTCATCTGGGCTGCTGCACGGAACCCCTCCGTCAACGCGACCTGGTCCGATGACGAGATCCTCGTCAAGCACTTCATGAACCTCGGGATCGCCGCCGCCACGCCACGGGGCCTCATGGTGCCGAACATCAAGGATGCGCAGGATCTCTCCCTGAAGGAACTCGCACTGGCCCTCAACGAGCTGGCGACGACGGCGCGGGCGGGCAGGACGCAGCCTGCCCAGATGCAGGGCGGCACGCTGACCGTCACGAACATCGGCGCCCTCGGCATCGACACGGGAACGCCCATCATCAATCCGGGGGAAGTGGCGATCGTGGCCTTCGGCACCATCAAGCAGAAACCCTGGGTGCTCGACGGCGAGGTGATCCCCCGGTGGATCACGACCCTCGGGGGGTCCTTCGACCACCGCGTGGTGGACGGGGATCTCAGTGCCCGCTTCATGGCGGACGTCGCCTCGATCCTCGAGGAACCTGCGCTGCTCCTCGACTAGGGTTGGCGCATGAACCAGGAGTTGCCGGGGCAGGATCCCGGCCGTCGACCGCGCGCCCGGTACCCGTTGAGCAGGCTGCTGCTGGTCGTGGTCGTCGGCTTCATCGCCTCGAGCCTCCTGCAACTCGCCTTTCCGGGGCTGGACACGATCGCCCGCCTGTCCATCCTGGTGATCGTCGCCGCGCTGATCTCGATCACGGTGACGTTCCGCCAGCAGAGGCGCCCACCGCGCTGACCTCTAGGGCGCCCGGAGACCGGTGATGGCACCGCGGAGGATCGGCGCGAGACGCCGGACGCCCTCGACGATGTCCTCGGGGGACACGGCGCTGAACGCCAGGCGCAGCTTGTTCGACGGCTCGTCCGACGGCGTGAAGGCGGCACCCGGGATGAAGACGACGCCGGCGTCGATGGCGGTGTAGAGCAGGGGATAGGTGTCGATCCCCTCGGGCAGGGTGACCCAGACGAAGAAGCCGCCGTCGGGCGTGGTCCAGTGCACGCCGTCCGGCAGCTCGGCGGCGAGGGCGCCGAGCATGGCCTCGCACCGTTCGCGGTAGAGGCCGCGCATGGACTGCAGGTGGCCGCGCCAGTCGTACTCCGTGAGATAGGCGGTGACGAGCATCTGCGTGAGCGGCGACGGACAGAGCACCACCGCCTCGCAGGCCAGGTAGAACCGGCGGTAGAGGTGCCTGGGCACCAGCGCCCAGCCCAGGCGCACACCGGGCGCGAAGATCTTGGAGAACGAGCCGAGGTAGATGACGTCCTCGGGGTTGGCCGCGCGCAGGGGTTCGAGGGGCTCGCCGTCGAAGCGGAGCATGCCGTAGGGGTTGTCCTCGAGGACCAGGATCGTGTGCGCGCGGCAGATGTCGACGACGCGCTGGCGGCGGTCGGCGGCCAGGGTGATGCCGCTCGGGTTGTTGAAGCTGGGGATCGTGTAGAGCAGCTTGATGGTCCGCCCCTCCGCCTCGAGCTCGCCGATGATGCGCTCGAGTTCGTCCGGGATCAGTCCGTCCTCGTCCATCGGGACGGTGACGACGTCCACCTCGTAGGCCTCGAAGGTGTTGAGGGCGCCGACGTACGTGGGGTCCTCGCAGAGGATCACGTCTCCGGGATCGCAGAAGACCTTGGCTGCGACGTCCTGGGCAGATTGCGATCCGGTGGTGATGACGATGTCGTCGGCACTGGCGCCCACGATCCCCTCGGCGGCCATGACGTCGCAGACGAGAGAGCGCAGTTCCGCCATGCCCTGCCCGCCGCCGTACTGCAGCGCCTCCAGGCCGTGCTCGGCGATGATCTTCTGGGCCGTACGGCCGAGGTCCTCGAGGGGGAGGGACCTCAGGTAGGGGCTGCCGCCGGCCAGGGAGACGAGGCCGGGGCGGATCGAGATGTCGAAGACGTCGCGGACGGCCGACTGCTTGATGTTCGCCGCGCGCACGGAGAAGAGCGGATCGTGCCGTGCTGCGGAGTCGACGGCGCGTTCGAGGGCTGCTTCCGTCTCGGCGGGCAGGAGGTCGGCGGAGGCTTCGCTGGAGGACGTCACGCCCAGAGTCTAGGCGCGTGTTGACCATCAGGCAACAGGTGTTGACCAGCGGAACGTAGGCTGTCAGATCCAGCCGGCGTCGCGGGCCTTCAGGGCGGCCTGGAAACGGCTGTCCGCGCGCAGGGTCTCGAGCATCCAGGCGATGTGCCGCCTGCACGTCCGGACGTTGATGTCCAGCCGCCGTGCGATCGACTCGTCGGAGAGTCCGCTGGCGAGTCCCTGGATGATCGAGCGCTGCAGGCTGCTGAGCGGGGACTCCACCTCCTCGGGTGCCAGGAACGCCTGGCTGATCTCCCAGGCGATCTCGAACAGCTGCGTGAAGATGTTGATGAGGCTGTGGTCCCGGATCACCAGCGCCGCCTTGTCGTCGCGCGTCAGCTGACGGCCCACCAGCGCCAGCTTCTCGTCGAAGATCAGCATGCGCAGCGGGATGAACGGGAGGACTCCGAACTCGCCCCCGCCGGCGGCGATGGCCTCGACGGCCTTCCGTGTCGGGACGTGGTCCCTCGTGCTCGTGTCGTACAGGGTGCGGCGGCGTACGCCCTTCTCCAGGAGTTCGAGGTCCTTCCGCACGCTCTCCTCGTGGACGTCCGCCGTCGAGCCCTGTCCCGGCTGCGCGATGTAGACCTTCTCCGTGACATCCCGGCCGTAGTCGATGAGCACGCGGTGGATGAGGTGCGGGTCCTCGAGTGTCTCCACCGAGGTGCTCGCGAGGACGTGCTTGCGCGCATCGAGGAAGGTGGGGAGGAGGCTCGAGAGTTCGCGCCGCTGGCTGCTGATGCGTGCCTTCAGGTCCTGCAGGGTGCGCTCGTCGGCGTCGACCAGATCGGCGAGGGCGACATCGGGGGACACCGCGACGAGGCCGTCGTCGCTGCCAGCCTGAGGGCTGAGCAGCCGGCGCCGGGACAGCTCGCCGATGGCCTCGTCGATCCGGCGCAGTGTCAGGCCCAGCTGCTCCGACACCTCGGCACGGGTCCAGCCGGGATGACCCACCGCATAGCGATAGACCTCCAGCGCCGTGGCATCCAGCATGAACCCTCCCTGTCGTCCCCGGTCATGAGCATTCAGCACGGTGCGAAAAACATGACATGTCCAGTTAATGACACATCTGTCGGGCTGGCAATCCACCGGCCCCGTCCGAGCCGCGGATCCGCGTCGTTCCGCGGATCCGCCGTCCCCGCGATCCCTGTGAGCACGCCTGGGCGTGGTGTCCGCATCCGCTCGGCGTCCGGTTGGCGTCATGTCCGCAAACGGCCACCCGTACTGCTGGACACTACCCTCTGCGCACCGACATTCTGATGGAGCCGGTTCACCGGGGTCCTGACCGGGATGCCGATGGATACGGGCACTGCGCATCCGCAGTGCGGACCAGTTCGACCTCCCGGGGAACGGGCAAGGAAGGATCGCCATGAAGAAGGTACTCGGCGCAACTGCAGGCCTGATGATCCTGGTCGGAGCCGTTGTGCCGGCAGGTCAGACCATCAGCGCGGCAAGCTGGGACTGGCCCAAGGCCTCGGTCTCGGCCAGCAGCTGGGACTGGCCCAAGTAGGAACACGGCGGCGCCGGACTAGAGCCCGGGCGCCGCTCCCATAGCCCGCCCCAGCGGGGGTGATCACAGACCCTGAAGGAGAGAGCCATGAGTCAGCTGACAGCCGTGCGAACCGCCTCACGGACGGTCGTCAGCACTCAGTGGTGGCATCTCTCCCTCTCGACGGGTGGCTTCGATGTAGCGGACGGCATCATCGAAGAGCTGGTCACCCCGCTGGTGGCGCAGGCGCATGCGCTCGGCGCCAAACGCTGGTACTTCACGCGGTGCGAGGACGCATCCACCGGAGTGGTCAGCCAGATCAGGCTCAGCATCCACGCGCACCCCCGGGTCCTCGAGAGGCTCCGCACCTTCCAGCGGGCGCTCCAGGCCCGCAGTGCGCAGGCCCTGCCGCTGCTGGCGGTCCGGCAGCACTACACGGCTCCCGCGAGCAACACCTACTACTCGGGCGGCCAGGAGATGGCCGACCCCCAGCTCGAGGCGAACCTCGTGAAGTACGGCGGTGTGGAGGGACTCCACCTGGCCGAGGAGGTCTTCGAACTCAGCTCCGAGCTGGCGATCTGGGGCAACCAGCGGTTCCCCCGCATGCAGGGCCGTTCGGCGCTCGGCGCCCTGGTCCTGTTCGACGCCGCCCAGAGCATGATGCGAGGGCCGCGCTCGGCCGGCTGGCAGGATCGCCGCCGCCTGACCTGGGACTTCTACTGGGACAGCCACCTGCGGACCTGCACCGCCGACGTCGGGCCGCGCGCTCCGGCAGTCCGCGACGCCATGGCGACGCAGGTCTCCTCGAAGGCGACCGGCTTCCATGCCCTGATGGCGGCGACGGCATCCGAGTCCGCGGTGCACAACTGGCGACGGCGCTGGTACCGGGCGCTCGACACCTACCTCTACCGCGCCGACAAGGTGCGGGTCAGCCGCAGCGCCCAGCACCTCACGGTCTACCAGGCGCACATGACGCTCAACCGCCTCGGATTCGTCCCCCGCGAGGAGGCCGCCCTCGGTCTCTACGCGCGGAGCTGGAAGCCGCAGGTGGACCTCATTGCACCGCGACAGCCCTGACGGTCACGGCCGCCCAGGACCCATCGAGCGAAGGACTGCACCATGAATGCCAGGAACACCATCGTGCTCGCCATGGACCAGGACGATCTCTCCGAGGCGCTCGGCTGCTCCTCCGAGGCGGTCCAGTCCATGCAGAACGACGGCGTGCTCGAATCGCAGGGTCAGCTGTGGGAGATCGGACCTGCGCGGGACTACCTCAGGGACGCGGCCTGGGCGGACAGCCTCTGGCACTGACACCCGGTCACCGGAACGCTCCGGTGCACGCACGACGACGCCGGCGCATCCCTGCGCCGGCGTCGTCGTGTTCCGATCCGGGTATGCCCGGCCGAGGGTAGGAGCCTCAGGCTGCGACGGGTGACGCAGCTCCCGCCAGGGCCGAGAGGACGTCCGACACCTGGCCGGCGACCTCGGCGTCGTCCTTCGGGTGGACCTCTGCGAAGCGGGTGATCGATCCGCCGATGGACAGCTTGGTGTCGTCCACGACCGACGCTCCGGCGACGCCGAGGGCGCGGCGGGCCTCGTCGTGGGCCCAGACTCCGCCGTACTGGCCGAAGGCGGACCCGATGACGGCGGCCGGCTTGCTCGAGATGGCGCCGGCGCCGTAGGGGCGGGACAGCCAGTCGATCGCGTTCTTCAGGACGGCGGGCATGGTGCCGTTGTACTCGGGCGAGACGAGGAGGAGGGCATCCGCGTCGGCGGCCGCGGCGCGGAGGTCGTCGGCCGACTTCGGGCGGTCGGCGTCGTTGTCGATGTCCTCGTTGTAGAACGGGACTTCACTCAGGCGATCGAACGTCACCACGGTCACGGCGTCGGGCGCGTGCTCCTTCGCGGCCTCTGCGAGCTGGCGGTTGATGGAGCCTTCGCGGAGGCTGCCGACGAGTGTCAGGATCGTGGTGGTCATGAAATCTCCGTTGCTAGTGACCTCGCGGCCGGGGCTGGTGCGGACGTATCGAACCGCGTCTGCTCAGGGTCAAGCGGACCACGGTCCGTTTTATTCCGGGTCTATGCTTGCCCCATGCAGGGGGAGGGCTTGCTCCGGGTCACCGGCGACGACGGAGAACGCATGGATGCGGCGCGGAACCGCCGGCTCCTGCTCGACGCCGCGGCCGAGATCGTGGCGACCTGCGGTGCGGAACGGCTGACCACCGATGCGGTGGCGCGCAGGGCGGGGGTGGGCAAGGGAACCGTCTTCCGCCGGTTCGGAAGCCGGGCGGGTCTCATGCACGCACTCGCCGACGAGGCCGGACGGGAATTCCAGCAGGCCTTCATGAGCGGTCCGCCGCCGCTCGGCCCGGGCGCCCCGCCGCTGGAGCGGCTCATCGCCTTCGGAGAGGCGAGCATCGCCAGGATGCGCCTGGACGGACAGATCCTCCGGGCCACGGAACAGCAGGGCGGACCCGATCTCGAGCACCCGACGCAGCGGTTGGTCCGCCTGCACCTCGCGATGCTGCTGCGGGGGATCGGGGTATCCGATCCCGAGGTGGGCGCCTACCACCTGGCCGCCGTCCTCAACGCCGGTCTGCTGCTCCACCTGCAGGACGATCGGGGGATGTCCGGAGAGCGGCTGACCGCCTCGTGGGCCGCCCTCGTCACTGCTCTCGCCGCCTGACGGCGCGCCGCCGGCTCCGCCGCTCAGGGCCCCGGTAGGCGGTCCGATGTCGGTCCGGGGTGATCGCCGACCCCTTGTACACTGTGGAAAAAGCGCCGGCAGCCTGCCGGCGGGCGAGTCGAGGTTGGAGTCGGTATGGAGGAGCTACCCGAGGCGCAGGCCGATGCCCGGGCGACATCCGCCGGCGACGACCCGTCCTCGCGCATCCTCCACATGGTCGCCGACGAGGTGGAGGTCCTGCCGCCCGCGGAGGCCGCCGCGCGACTCCAGGACCTGCTCGTCGACCATCCGGACGTCCGGTCCTTCCTCCAGGAGCTCGCGGACTTCACGGCCGAGACGCTGGGGACGCAGGGGGACACCTACTGCGGGATCACCCTGCAGCGGTCTCCGAGCGAGCAGCTCACCGTCGCGAGCAGTGGCGAGAAGGCCCGTGCGATGGACGAGGTGCAGTACGACCACAACGACGGCCCGTGCCTGCACGCCCTCCGCGTCCACGACGAGGTCTTCATCGCCGATGTCGTCTCCGAGGACCGCTGGCCGGACTTCATGCGGCACATCGCCCGCAACGACGTCGGCGCCATGTTCTGCCTCCCCCTGGACCTCGAGGGGTCCGCCCGCGCGGCCCTGAACCTGTACGCAGAGGACAGCTCGGTCTTCAGCGACGAGTACCGCCGGGTGGCACGGGCCTTCACCGTCCAGGCGTCGCAGGCACTCAAGCTTGCGGTGAGGGTGGCGCAGCACACGGCGACCGCGGAGGACCTGCACGCAGTCCTCCAGACCCGTACCGAGATCGATCTCGCCGTCGGCATCATCATGGGGCAGGACAACTGCTCGCAGAAGGACGCGTTCGACAAGCTCCGCCGGGCGTCGAACTCCCGCAACGTCAAGCTGCGCGTCCTGGCGGCGGGGATGGTCGCCGGCCTCAACGGCTCCGTGCCCCGCGCGCACTTCGACCCGTCCTGATCCTTCCGCGCGCCCGTGTCAGCATCTCCCGACCGTCCGATCAGCACGGTCCTGGTCGGCTTCGGCCACGGCGGCCGCGTCTTCCACGCCCCGCTGCTCCGGCATGACCCGCGCTTCGATGTCGCCGCCGTGGTCACGCGCAGCGAGGCCCGGCAGGACGCGGCACGGACGGAACATCCGGATGCCGTCGTCGTCGGCACCCTCGGCGACGCACTCCGCGCGGTGCCGGCCCTCGAACTCGCGGTGATCACGACGCCCAACGCGACGCACGGTCCGCTGGCCACCGCGGCCCTGGCGGCCGGCCTGCACGTGGTGGTCGACAAGCCGCTCGTCGTCGACGCCGAGGAGGGCGAACGGCTGCGCCACGCCGCCCTGCAGGCCGGCCGGCTCCTCGTCCCCTTCCACAACCGCCGCTGGGACGGTGACGTCCTGGCCGTGCGGGCAGCGGTGGACGCCGGCAGGCTCGGGTCCGTGCGGAGCGTCGAGTCCGCTATCGAGTCCTGGAAGCCGACCGTCGGCAAGGCCTGGAAGCGCGAGGCGGCGCCCGCTGCGGGCGGCGGCGTCCTCCACGACCTCGGGACCCACCTGATCGACCAGGCGCTGGTGCTCTTCGGCCCGGGGGAGGCCGTCTTCGCGCAGCTGCACCGGAACCGGGAGGACACCTCCGCGGAGGACACGGCGTTCGTCGTCATCGAGCACGCGTCGGGCGTGACGAGCCATGTGCGCGCCGGCACGCTCGAGCCGCTGGCCCGCCCACGGTTCCGCGTGACCGGCAGCGCCGGTTCGCTCGTCATCACCGGGACGGACCCGCAGGAGGCGCTGCTGGACCGGGGTGTCCCTCCGGCCGGAGTCGCCGCAGCCGCTGCCGGCCTGCCGGGCGCGAGCCGCGGTGTGCTCGGCGCGGGCGGGACCGCGGAGCCCTTCCCCGTGGGGCCGGGCGACTACCCGGCGTTCTACGCCGGCCTCGCCGCGGCGATCGACGGGGAGGGACCCCCTCCCGTATCGGTGGAGGAGGCCCTCGCCGTCGTCCGGCTCATCGAGCGGGTCCACGCGGCGTTCCCCGTCCGGCGCGGCCCGCGCTGAGCGCGCGGCCGGAGGACAGGGGTCACCCGACCAGCGCGGCCCAGTCCTCGGCGAGCTCGAGGCCGTGCGCCGCCGACACGGAGTGGTGTGCCACCCGGCCCGCGGCGACGTTGAGTCCGCGGGCCAGCGCCGGATCGGCGGCGAAGGCTCCCTGCACGCCCTTGTCCGCGAGGGCGACGGCGTAGCGGAGGGTCACATTCGTCAGCGCGTAGGTCGAGGTGTTCGGGACGGCGCCGGGCATGTTGCCCACGCAGTAGAAGAGGGACCCGTGGACCCGGAAGGTCGGATCCTCGTGGGTGGTGACGCGCGAATCCTCGAAGCACCCGCCCTGGTCCACGGCGATGTCGACGAGGACGCTGCCGGGCTTCATCCGCGCGACGAGGGCATTCGTGACGAGCTTCGGGGCGCGCGCGCCCGGGATGAGGACGGAGCCGATCACGAGGTCCGCCTCGAGGACGGAGGTCTCGATCTCCAGCGAGTTGGAGGCGACGGTCTTGACGCGGCCCGCGTAGAGCGCGTCGATCTCGCGCAGCCGGGCGATGTCGATGTCGAGGATGGTGACCTCCGCACCCGTCCCGACCGCCATCGCCGTCGCATTGGTCCCCGCGACGCCCGCGCCGAGAACCACCACCTTGGCGGGGCGCACTCCCGCCACCCCGCCGAGCAGCAGGCCCGGGCCGCCGGCGGGCGCCGTCATCACCTGCGCGCCGACCTGGACGGACAGGCGGCCGGCGACCTCGGACATGGGAGCGAGGAGGGGGAGCGAGCGGCCGTCCTGCACCGTCTCGTAGGCGATGGCGGTGACGCCGGCGTCGAGCAGGGCACGGGTCAGCTCCGGCTCGGCAGCCAGGTGGAGGTACGTGAACAGGATGAGCCCTTCGCGGAAGCGGTGGTACTCCGCCGCGACCGGTTCCTTCACCTTCATGACCATGTCCGCGCGGGCCCACACGTCGTCGGCCTCGTCCACGAGTTCGGCTCCCGCCGCCTCGTACTCTGCATCGGTGATGCTGGATCCGGTCCCGGCACCGCGCTCGACCAGGACGGTGTGTCCGTGGGCGCGGAACTCATGGACGCCGGACGCGGTGATCGCCACCCGGAACTCGTTGTTCTTCACTTCTTTGGGGACGCCGATGATCATGGGATTCTCCAGGCTGCGATCGGGGCGGACGGGGTGACTCCACGATAGGCCCGTGCCGGGCGGCCCGATCGGGGGTCCCGGATCAACGTCACCGTGGAGCATCGCCGGCCGGCCCGCCCGGAGGGGCGGAACGGCGCCCCGCCGCGGAACCGTGGCTCTGTGACGCGCACCACTAGCACGGCGACGTCGATGCCGCCATCGACAGATGTCGAGTCCGGGCGCGGCAGATGTCGCCCGCGACGACCGGTCGCCCTACTGTTGGTCTGTGCAGAACCAGGCCATCGAGGACGTCGTCGAGTCCATCGCGCAGCGCCTCGGACGCGGGCTCTCGCTCGAGGATCCCGACGGCGTGCTCCTCGCCTACAGCAGCCACCAGACCTCGGCCGACCGCGTCCGCGTCAACTTCCTCCTCAGCAAGCGGGTCCCCGCCGACGTCAGCGAGTGGCAGCAGCGGCACGGCATCACCCAGGCCGTGCGCGCCGTCGCCGTTCCGGCGAACGAGGATCTCGGGATGCTCGGACGTGTCTGCGTCCCCCTCCTCGTCCGGGGCTTCCGGGTCGGCTACCTGTGGGTGCAGCAGCAGTCGAGCGATGACCCCGCCGCCGGGATCCTGGCCGCGCTCCCGGCCGTCCGGCCGACCATCGACCGGCTGGCCGAACTGCTCCTCGAGACCGACACGGCATCCTCCGAGCGCCGGACCCGGCGTGAAGGGACGTTCCTGGCGGCCTGCCGCGGCGTCGCCACCGCCGTCGAGGAGCTGCGGGGCTGGCGGGAGCTCGGTGGCCACGGCCCCTGGCGCATCGCCATGGTGTACGAGGTCCCCCATCCGACCGCACCGAGGGAGGGGGGCGACCCGAACGAGGCTGCGCTGCTGCAGCGCACCCTCGCGCTGCAGGCGACGGTCGGCGTCGCACCCGTCCTGTTCAGCGCCGGGTCCTCGGACGTCTCGGTCCTCCTGTGCGCCGCGGACGTGGGCCGCACGGCGCTGGCGCAGGTGCTGGACAGGTACACCCGCGAGGTGGAGAAGCGCGCAGGCCGGTCGGCCGGCCGCTTCATCCTCGGGTTGAGCGAGACCGCGGCCGATCCACGGGACCTGATGGAGGCCATGCTGCAGGCGCAGCATGCCGTCCAGGCCGCCGCAGTGGATCCGCAGCTCGGCGAGACCTGCGCCTATGCGGACATCGGGGCTTACCAGTTCCTCGGCGCCGCCGGCTGGCAGGCTCCCGCGCAGGGCAGCGTCCACTTCGCGGAGCTGAGCGAGGCCGACCGTGTGGAGGAACTCCTTCCGGTCCTCGAACTGCTCTACGACAAGAACGGGTCGGTGCAGGACGTCGCGGCCCAGCTCCATCTCCACCGCAGCAGTGTCTACAACAGGCTGGCGCGCATTCGTTCCATCATCGGCGTCGATCCGCTGGCGGGGCTGGTGCGCCTCGAACTGCACCTGGCCCTCAAGGCCCAGCGCTGGCGGTCACGGCCCCGTTTCGAGCGCGACTGACCGCGTCCCACCGTGCTGAGCCGGGCCGTCAGCCGGACCCGGCCGCGTCCGCCCCGTGCGGTGCCCCGGCCGGATCCCTGCGCTCGAGCTGGCCACGGAGCCACTCCTCGACGTCCGCCCTGCGGAGGCGCCGGTGCGAGCCCCGGTACTCGACCGGGAGGGTTCCCGCATCCGTGAGCTTCCGGAGGTAGCTGTGCGAGATCCCGGCGAGCTCCGCCGCCTGCGACGTGGTGAGCAACTCGGCGACGGACGTCACCTGCACGGCATCGCCGTCGGACAGGCGGGCGAGGAGGTCGACGACGGCGGCCTGGGCCTCCGCGGGAAGGCGGTGCGCCGTGCCGTCCACGAAGACGGTGACGTCGCGGCTGGAGTCGAGGGCCCGGCGGAGCGGACCCGCCAGTTCCGGCGGGAGGGCTGGTGACGATCTCGGGGCCCTGGAAGTCATGGAGCCCATTGTGCCAGCCGGCGTCGCGGCATCCGGACCCCGCCCCGGCGCCGAGAAATCCCTGCTTCCGCACGGCGGAGCGGGAGTCTATATTCTAGGTATAAGTACCCTTACTACTTGTTTCCAGTGCCGGAGGCAAGACGAAAAAGGTGAATCTCATGACAACCATCGATCACGGGCGGAGCCTGCGCACCAGCGGCCCCACCTCTCATCTCCTCGACACGGGCGAATCACCCTCCTGCCCCCGGTGCCACACCGACGACTACCTGATCTTCGAGGAGTTCGTCCCGGCTCGGCAGGCCGACCACTCCACGGACCTGCTTCCGGCGAGTGCCAGCTACAGCTGCTCAGAGTGCGGTACTTTCAACGCCCATACGGTGCCGACGTCGTGGCGCCCGCCCCAGTGGTTCTGGTACAGCTGACGCTTCCGCAGTGCACGGCTGTCCGGTCGGGCTGACCGGCCCGAGCGGAGACCCACGGCTCCTGTCCACTATCTGCGCGCCGTGGCCGACACGCCTTATTTGACCCTGCCGCTGCGTCAACTCCTACCGTTGTACCCACCGGTGCCCCTGAGCGCCGGAGGTACGAGGAAGGAGCGGCATGGACTACCCCATCACGGTCGTCGCGCGGCTGGCGGGCACCACCAGCAGGACGCTGCGCCACTACGGCGTGGTGGGCCTGCTCGAGGCGACACGCATCGGGGCGAACGGGTACCGGTACTACGACTCCGCTGCCCTGCTGCGGCTCCAGCGCATCCTGCTGCTGCGCACCCTGGGGCTGTCCCTGCCGGCGATCCGCGCCATCGTCGACGACGAACCGGGCGGCAGCCCGGCATCGGCCCTGCGCGCACACCTCGATCATCTCCGCAGCGAGCAGCGCCGGCTCGACCAGCAGATCAACGCGGTCCTCACCACGGTGGAGGCCCTCGAACGAGGAGAAGAACCGATGCCCGAGACCATGTTCGACGGATTCGACCACACCCGCCACGAACGGGAGGTGACGGAGCGATGGGGCGAGGACGCCTACGCGCAGGGCGACTCCTGGTGGCGGGGCAGGAGCGAGGAGGAACGGCGCGCCTTCCAGGACGAGGTGGCGGACCTCAACGCCGCCTGGACGGCCGCCGCGTCGACGGGGGTGTCGGCCGGCAGCGCGGAGGCCGGCCGGCTGGCCGGCCTGCACATCGCCTGGCTCTCGACCGTGCCGGGCGTCCCCCGCGATGACGAGGGCCGGTTGTCCTCCGACTATCTCCTCGGGCTCGGCGAGATGTACGTCGCCGACCCGCGCTTCGCCGCGAACTACGGCGGACCGGGCGGCGCCGAGTTCGTCCGGGCGTCGCTGGAGGCATGGCTGGCACGCCGGCCCTGAGACCGGCCCGCACGGTCCGCACCCGCCCGGCCGGATCGCCCGATCGGCCCGTGCGGTCCGTGCCCGGCCGGCCCTGCACGGCCTGCATTCTCTGTGGATCCAGGGGTGGCTACTAGGGTCCGACGGCCCGGTCCCGTCCCGTGCGCTTGGCACGGTAGAGGTTGAGGTCCGCTTCCCGGAGGAGGGCGGACGACGTCGTGCCCGGTACGCACCCCGCGAAGCCGAGGCTCGCGGTGAGGTGGAGCCCGCGGTGGATGTGGGGCCATCGTAGATGGCGGACAGCGGACAGGACGGCGTCCGCCACATCCTGCGGGTCCGCGTGCTGCTTGAGGACCAGCAGGAACTCCTCGCCGCCGATGCGCGCGACGTCCCGGACGCCGTGGCATTCCTGCAGGCACTCGGCGACCGACACGAGGACGTCGTCCCCGGCAGCGTGGCCGAAGCGGTCGTTGACCTGTTTGAAGTGGTCGAGGTCCACGATGGCCAGGGACCCGGTCCAGGCGCCGCCGGTCTGCCATGACCGCACGACGTCGGACAGGGAGTCCTCGACCCAGCGCCGGTTGCGCACCTTGGTGAGGGGATCGACGGCGACGGCGGCTTCTGCCTGTTCCGCCCTGACGATCGCCTCGGTGAGGTTCTGGGCCGCGAACAGGTGGTCCACCTGGGAGCGCCGGGCCTCGAGCCAGCGGGTCCGGGAGGCGCTGTGGAACGCGCGGTGGAGTTCGTAGGCGAGTGTGAAGTCACCCTGGGTCGCCGCGACGGCGGCGCGTTCCTCGAGGACGGACGCCGCGATCTCCTCGAGCTCGTGCAGGGTCGTGAGGGCCTCTGCCTCGTCGAGGGCGCGGACAGCGAGGTCCAGCTCGCCGAGCCCGTGGTGGATCTGCGCGAGGAGGAGCCTCCGGCTCGCGCGGAGCTCAGGCTGCGATCCCGGGGTGACGTCCATGCCGTACCGCTCGAGCACCACCGACGCGTCCTCCGGCCGGCCGGCCGCGAGGTGCCCGCGGATGAGGACATCGCTGAACTCGCTCTCGAGGTGCGGTGCGGCGGCGACCACCTCGTCGAGGATCTCGGTCCACAGGGATGCCTCCTCCGGCAGCGCCTCGTCCATGGCGGCGTGGAACGCGTTGGAGGCGAGCTGGGCCTTCAGCTCGTGGTCGGCCAGCCGCTCCGCGAGCACCAGGGCTCGCCGGGTCACGTCGAAGCCGTGCTGCGGCAGGCCCGCGGCGAACAGGCCGACCGCCTGCCGGGTGAGCAGCTTCGCGCGGAGGCGTGGCAGCTCGGTTCCGTCGAGCAGCGTCACGGCGATCGTGGCGTGCTCCGCGCCGGCGCCCGAGAGGCCCGCCATGAGGTCCGTCATCGCGAGGAGGGCATGACAGCGGCTGGCGAGCCGGGTGTCGCCCTGCTCGGTCGCCCAGCCGAGGATGCGCGCACCGCGAGCCCGGGCGTCGCGCGCGCCCTCGGTCCGGGTCAGGGCGTCGAGTGCGGTGACCTCGGCCCACAGGGCGACGTCGGTGCGGCCGAACTCCTCCGCGGCCGCCTTGATCACGGCCGCGTCGATCATCGCCTGCGGCAGGTCGGTGCTGATCTCCACCGCCTCCAGCCCCACGATGAGGTCCCGCTCCTGCGCGAGGCGCAGCGAGCCGCTCTCCGTCACGACGTCCTCATTCAGCATGTGCACTCCCAGTGGTCGAGACAGCGCTGTCCGACGTACTGCTGGGGTGAGACCGGGGTGTGCGCTGGCGTGCCGATGCAACCGGCACCACCAGTGTGCCGCCTCGGAGCGACAGCCTCAAGGGGGTGCCGCTCCTCCTATGCTGGAGGGGAGACGTCCGGAGCGTCCCCGCCGACCGGCGGAAGGGACGGCTGGGGCAGATGCGGGAGGGCACGGTGGCGACGACGGACAGCAGCGCGGGCCTGCGGGGCCGTGCGAGCCGCGCGGCCGACGCCGTCGAGCACGTCTCCGACACGCGTGTCCTCGACGTGGCGGCGCGGCTCGGATTCGGAGCGCTCGCGGTCGTGCACATCCTGATCGGCCTGATCGCCCTGCGGATCGCCTTCGGGGGGAACGGGGAGGCCGAACCGACGGGTGCGCTGGAGGAGGTCGCGGAAGGGCCCGCAGGGACGGCGCTGATGTGGATCTGTGCCGTCGGCTGCGCGGGCCTGGCGCTCTGGCAGTTCAGCGAAGCAACCCTCCGCGCACGCCACCTCCCGCGGAAGCAGCGCATCGGCAAGCTCATCTCGTCCGGGTCGCTCGTCATCATCTACGGGTCGATGGCGGCGACCTTCGCGCGGTTCGCCCTCGGCGACGGGCCGGACTCCTCCGAGTCCACGGTCGACTTCACCAGGGCCCTGCTGGCCTCGGCGTTCGGTGTGCTGCTCGTGTTCCTGACCGCGGGCATCATCCTCGGCATCGGCGTCCACTTCGTGGTGAAGGGGGTGCGCAGGAACTTCCGCCCGGAACTCAGGTCCTTCGAGGACACGGCCCACGGCCGCATCATCGAGGTGGTCGGGGTTGTGGGGCACGTCGCCAAGGGCCTCGCGCTCCTCCTGGTGGGCGGCCTGTTCGTGATCGCCGGCCTGGTCCGCGATGCCCAGGAGTCGACGGGGCTGGACGGCAGCCTCAAGGCCCTGCAGCACCACCCGCTCGGTACGTACGTCCTGACCGCCGTCGCCCTGGGCCTCATCTGCTACGGCGCGTTCGCCGTGATCCGCTCCGTCTTCGGGCGCATGTGACGGGCGTGGTGCGGCAATGGTGAGGTCGGCAGGGCCGGCACACGAGCCCAGGTCCTGCCGCTCCTGCGGACGCCGCATCGAGTGGCGGAAGAAGTGGGAGCGGAACTGGGAGGACGTCGCGTACTGCAGCGACGCGTGCCGGTCCCGTAAGGTCCGCGCCATCGACACGGCGCTGGAGGAGTGGCTGCTCGGGCGGCTCGGCGCCGGAGCACGCGGCTCGGGGGTCGACCCGGCCGACGCCGCAGCGGCCCTCGGCGGACATGGTGTGTCGCTGCACGAGCCGGCACGGAACGCCGCCCGCAGGCTCGCCGCCCGCGGACTCGCGGAGATGGTGCAGCGCGGCGTCGTCGTCGATCCCTCGACGGCGAAGGGCCCCGTCACACTGCGCCGACCCCGCTGATCGCGCCGCACTGCGGGCAGGTGTCCCGCCATCGTCGGCGCTCCACGCCAAGACCTGCCGTCGCCCGGACCATCCATCGTCCGGACCGGCCGCACAGACGTCGTCAGGGCGTTCGCCCGCGGACGTCAGGCCTGCTGGGGCACGGTCGTCCGTGCCCCGCTGCGTGCAGGCTCGTACCGGACCGTGTCCGCCGCGGCGTACGCCGCTCGCCGGATGCTCCCGAGACCGGGGCCGCTCTCCAGGATGCCGGCCGCCCGCGCCTGGACCAGGATGTTCCCGAGGGCTGTCGCCTCCACGGGACCGGCGAGGACCGGCAGGCCCGTGCGGTCCGCCGTCAGTTGGCAGAGGAGGGCGTTCTGCGATCCGCCGCCGACCACGTGGATGACGTCGATGGTGTGTCCCGAGAGGCGTGCCGCGTCCCGGAGGGTGCGCGCGTAGGCGTCGGCGAGGCTGTCCATGATGCACCGCACCACCGACTCCCGGGTCGGGAGATCGCCGGCCGCACGGCGGATGCGGCCGGGCATCCCGTCCGGCGCGAGGAAATCCGTGGACTCGGCGTCGATCATGGGCCCGCCCGCCGGGAGCGTCGCGGCAGCCGAGAGCAGGGTCGGCAGATCGGGGGACGGCCCTTCGACGGCCCACTCCCGCAGGCACTCCTGGAGGAGCCACAGCCCGCCCGTGTTGCGGAGGTAGCGGATGGTCCCGTCCACACCCCGCTCGTTGGTGAAGTTCGCGGCGCGGCTCGCGGCCGTGAGGATCGGCGCGTCGAGTTCGACGCCCACGAGCGACCAGGTGCCGGAGGAGATGTAGGCGAAGCCCGGCCCGGTGGCAGGGACGGCGGCGACCGCGGAGGCGGTGTCATGGGAGCCGACGGCGACGACGGCCGTCTCCTCGGGCAGTCCGGTGGCGAGAGCGACCTCGGGCAGCAGTTGCCCGATGACGGCTCCGGGTTCCACGAGCGGGGGGAACAGGTCACCGGGGAGACCGAGCTCGTCGAGGAGATCCTCGGCCCAGGTACCCGTCCGCGCATCGAGCAGGCCCGTGGTGGACGCGTTGGTCGCCTCGGTGCGGCGCTCGCCGGTGAGCCGGTAGGCGAGCAGGTCCGGGATCAGGAGGGCCTGCACGCCGTCGAGCGACCGCTCGGCGGCGAGCTGGTAGACCGTGGTGAAGGGCAGGAACTGCAGCCCGGTCCGGTCGTAGAGGGTCTCCGGTGGAAGCGTGCGGTGGACGACGTCGACGGTCGCCCGGGTCCGCGTGTCGCGGTAGCTGAAGGGCAGGTGCCGCAGGATCCCGCCGTCGTCGACCAAGCCGTAGTCCACGGCCCAGGTGTCGATGCCGATGCCGGCGATCCGCAGACCCGACTCCGCTGCGGCGGAGGCCGCCAGGCGCAGCCCCACCACCACCTCGGCGAAGAGGGCATCGATGTCCCACCGCAGCGCGCCGCCGAGGAACTGCGCGCCGTTGGGGAAGCGGTGGACCGTCGTGAGGCGGGGGCTGCCCCCGGAGACGCTGCCGAGGATCACGCGGCCGGAGGAGGCCCCGATGTCGACCGCAGCGAACACGGGTGCTGGAGGGGCGCCCATGTCAGCGCAGGAAGGCGGCGGCGACGCCCGCGTCCACGGGGATGTGCAACCCGGTGGTGTGCGAGAGCTCGTCGGAGGTCAGGACGGCGACGGCGTTCGCGACGTTCTCGGGCAGCACCTCGCGCTTGAGAAGGGTGCGCTGGGCGTAGTACTCGCCGAGCTTCTCCTCGTCCACGCCGTACACCGCGGCGCGCTTGGCGCCCCAGCCGCCGGCGAAGATCCCGGAGCCACGGACCACCCCGTCGGGGTTGATGCCGTTGACGCGCACGCCGTACTCGCCGAGTTCGGCGGCGAGGAGGCGTACCTGGTGCGCCTGGTCTGCCTTCGTGGCGCTGTAGGCGATGTTGTTGGGGCCCGCGAACACGGAGTTCTTGGAGGAGATGTAGATGATGTCCCCGCCCATGTCCTGCTCGATCAGCACCTTCGCGGCCGCCTGCGACATGAGGAACGAGCCCTTCGCCATGACGTCGTGCTGCAGGTCCCAGTCCTTCTCGGTGGTCTCCAGGAGCGGCTTGGAGATGGAGAGCCCGGCGTTGTTGACCACGAGGTCCAGCCCGCCGAAGGCCAGCACGGCGGCCTGCACGGCACGGAGCACCTGGGCGGGGTCGGTGACGTCGGCCTGGACGCCGATGGCGACGTCCGGCCCACCGAGATCCTGGGCGACACTGCTCGCGCTGTCGATGTTCAGGTCCGCGATGACCACGCACGCGCCCTCGGCCGCCAGACGGGTGGCGATGGCCCTGCCGATGCCCGACGCCGCTCCCGTCACCAGGGCGATGCGCCCGGCGTGGGACTTCGGCTTCGGCATCCGCGCGAGCTTGGCCTCCTCGAGCGACCAGTACTCGATCCGGAACTTCTCGCTCTCCTCGATGGGCGCGTAGGTGGAGACGGCCTCGGCACCACGCATCACGTTGATGGCGTTGAGGTAGAACTCCCCTGCGACGCGGGCGGTCTGCTTGTTGGCGCCGAAGGAGAACATGCCGACGCCGGGGACGAGCACGATCGCCGGATCGGCCCCGCGCATGGGGGGTGAGTCCGGCGTCGCGTGCCGGTCGTAGTACGCGGCGTAGTCGGTCCGGTACTCGGTGTGCAGTTCACGCAGGCGCAGCAGGCAGCTCTCGACGTCGGCGTCGGCCGGGAGGTCGAGGACGAGCGGCTTGACCTTGGTGCGCAGGAAGTGGTCGGGGCAACTGGTGCCGAGTGCGCCGAGGCGCGGGTGCCCGCTGGAGGCGAGGAATTCCAGCACCCGCGGATCATCCGTGAAGTGGCCGACCTGCGCCCTGTCGGTGGAGGCGAGGCCGCGGATGGTCGGGGCGAGGGCGGCGGCCCTGGCCCGGCGCTCGTCCTCCGGCAGCGGGCCGTAACCCTCCAGGGCAGGCCCGAAGGGCTCGGGGGTCCCGTGCTCGGCGATGTACCGCTCGGCGGTCTCGATGATCCACAGGGAGTTCGCCTCGGCCTCGGCGGAGGTGTCTCCCCAGGCCGTGATGCCGTGGCCCCCGAGGATGGTGCCGATCGCCTCGGGGTGGGCGTCCTTGATGGCGGCGATGTCGAGCCCGAGCTGGAAGCCGGGACGGCGCCAGGGGACCCAGAGGACCTTCGGTCCGAAGATCGCGGTGGTCAGGGCCTCGCCGTCCGCCGACGTCGCGATCGCGATCCCCGCATCGGGGTGCAGGTGGTCCACGTGCGCCGCATCCACGAGGCCGTGCATGGCGGTGTCGATGGACGGCGCCGCACCGCCCTTGCCGTGGAGGGTGTAGTCGAAGGCCGCCACCATCTCGTCCTCGCGCTCGACGCCGGGATAGACCCCCTGCAGCGCGCGCATCCGATCGAGGCGGAGGACGGCGAGGCCGGCCGCCTTCAGCGTCCCCAGGTCACCGCCGGAGCCCTTGACCCAGAGCAGCTCGACGTCCTCGCCCGTCACGGGGTCGGTGCCCACACCTTTCGCCGAGGTGTTGCCGCCGGCGTAGTTCGTGGTGCGCTTGTCCGAGCCCAGGCGGTTGGAGCGCTCGATGAGCTCCTGCACGGTCCGATTGACCGTCGGGTTCGTGGTGGCGTCGGTCGCGGGCCCTGTCGTCGTCGTCACTGTCATGCTCCCCATCCGGCCTGCTGGCCGCCCTGTCGCTCGCTGTTGATCCGGTCCTGGTAGCCGCTGGCGCGGTAGGCCTCCATCGGATCGGCCGGAAGGCCCTTCGACGCACGCCACTGCGCGAGTCCGGGCCGGACGTCGGTGTAGAAGGCATCCATCAGGATGGCGTTGGCACCCAGCACGTCGCCGGATTCCTGCGCGGCGGTCAGCGCGGCGCGGTCGATCAGCAGGGCCCGCGCCGTCATCTCCTGCACGTTGAGCACGGAGCGGATCTGGCCGGGGATCTTCTCCTCCAGGTTGTGGCACTGGTCGAGCATGAGGGCGATCCCGCTCTCGGGCGAGAGGCCGCCGCCGCGGACCACCTCGGCCATGATGCGGAACAGCTGGAACGGGTCCGCGGCTCCCACGATCAGGTCGTCGTCCGCATAGAAGCGCGAGTTGAAGTCGAAGGAGCCGAGCTTCCCGAGCCGGATGAGCTGGGCGACGATGAACTCGATGTTGGTCCCGGGAGCGTGGTGGCCGGTATCGAGGCAGACGAGGGCCTTCTCTCCGAGCTGCAGGCAGTGGGCGTAGGAGGTGCCCCAGTCGGGGACGTCCGTGTGGTAGAACGCCGGCTCGAAGAACTTGTACTCGAGGACCAGGCGCTGGTCCTCGCCGAGCCGGTCGTAGACCTTCCGCAGCGAGTCCTGCAGCCAGTCCTGCCGGGAGCGCATGTCGGCCTGGCCGGGGTAGTTGGAGCCGTCCGCGAGCCAGATCTTCAGGTCGCGGGAGCCGGTGACGTCCATGACCTCGATGCACTCGTACATGTGGTCGATCGCCTTGTTCCGCACCGCCGCGTCGCTGTGCGTGAGGCTGCCGAACTTGTAGTCGTCGTCCTGGAAGGTGTTGCTGTTGATGGTGCCGATGCGCATGCCGTGATCGGCCGCGTAGGAGGCGAGGACGCCGTAGTCGTCCACCCTGTCCCAGGGGATGTGCAGGGCGACGCTGGGCGCCAGGCCCGTGAGCCGGTGGACCGTGCCCGCGTCGGCGATCTTCTCCTGCACCGTGCGCGGCGTCCCGGGGGTCGCGAAGACCCTGAAACGCGTCCCTGAGTTTCCGTAGGCCCAGGACGGGACCTCGATCGCGAGCTGGTCCAGCTCCGCGGTGATGTCGTCGATGACAGTCATGTACTCTCTCCAGCGTGTGGCGGCCGGCTGCTCCATCACAGACCGGACAGCGATTTCTCGGGGATCTTCCACGCCCGGGGACGGCTCGGGAGGAGAAGCAGAAGTGCCGTGCCGTTGAATCGTTTCATTAGCACGTTTCAAAGCTATCCTTGCTGCAGACCGAGTGTCAACAGTCCCGCCGGCCGACCGTCCCGCGGGGTCCGAGCGCCGAGGAACCCGAGGTATCGATGGAGAGCCGACCCGTCAGCATCAAGGACGTCGCCGACCGCGCGGGGGTGGCCGTGGGGACGGTGTCCAACGTGCTGAATCATCCCGCACGGGTCTCGTCCGCCACGCGCGAGCGCGTCCAGGCCGCGATCGACCACCTCGGTTTCGTGCGCAACGACGCCGCCCGGCAACTCCGTGCGGGCCAGAGCCGCACCATCGGGTTGATCGTGCTCGACGTCGGCAACCCGTTCTTCTCCTCGCTCGCGCGTGCCGCGGAGGACTGCGCCGCGGAGAACGGGAGCACGGTGGTGCTGGGGGACAGTGGGCAGGACACCGAGCGCGAGGCCCGCTACATCGACGTCTTCGAGCAGCAGCGCGTGCAGGGCATGCTCATCTCGCCCGTGGGGGACGTCGGACCGCGCGTCGAGGCCCTCCGGAAACGCGGCATGCCCGTGGTGCTGGTGGACCGCGTCGATGCGCAGCGACGCTGCAGCTCGGTGTCGGTGGACGACGTCGCAGGCGGCTACATGGCCGTGCGCCACCTCCTCGAAGCGGGGCGCCGCCGCATCGTGTTCGTGGGGACGAAGGCCTCCTTCCGACAGGTGGACGATCGCCTGGCCGGCGCCCGCCAGGCAGTGGGCGAGCAGGAGGGCGCGGTCCTCGAGGTCGTGGAGGCGGACGCCATGACGGTCCTCGCCGGGCGGGACGTGGGCGGCGTGATCGCCCGTCGGCCGGCGGGCCGTCTGCCGGACGGGATCTTCTGCGCCAACGACCTCCTGGCCATCGGGGTCATGCAGGCCGTGCTCCTGATCCGTGGCCTCCGCATCCCCGAGGACCTGGCACTGATCGGGTACGACGACATCGACTTCTCCGCCTCCGCCGTCGTGCCCCTCTCGAGCGTCCGCAAGCCGACCGAACTCATGGGGCGCACGGCGGTGGAGCTCCTCCTCGAGGAGATCGAGGGCCCGTCCTCGCGGCGCCGACAGGTGATCTTCGATCCCGAACTGGTGGAGCGCGGCAGCACGACGGCGGCGGTTCGGGCCGCGGGCTGAGCGTCCGGCGGCGGTTTGCGGGCCCGAGCCGAAGCTCGATCCGGGGCTGTTGACGGTGATCTGGGTCACGCCTACTATTCGAGGTGGACCGTTGCTCTGAAACGATTCATTCTTCCTCGAGGAGTTGCATTGACGCACTTTGATGGTCGTGGCAGTGACGCCGCGGACCGGGCCGCACCAGCCGGCGGCCGACGGGAGAGCGTGCTGACCCTGCGGGGGGCACTCAAGACCTTCGGGCCGGTCGTCGCCCTCGCCGACGGCACCATCGACCTCGCACCGGGTGAGATCCACGCCCTCGTCGGCGAGAACGGCGCCGGCAAGTCCACGCTCGTCAAGATCCTCGCCGGCGTGCACCAGCCGGACGCAGGGGAGTTCACCGTCGCCGGGCAGGAGGTCAGCTTCCGGACCGTCGCCGACAGCAAGGCGGCCGGCATCTCGGTCATCTATCAGGAGCCCACCCTCTTCCCGGACCTCACGGTGGCGGAGAACATCTTCATCGGCCGCCAGCCCAAGGGCCGCTTCGGACTCATCAGTCGCGGTGAGATGCGCCGCCAGGCCAGGGAGCTCTTCGGGCAGCTGGGTGTCCCCATCGATCCGGACCGTGTGGCGGAGGGTCTCTCGATCGCCGACCAGCAGATCATCGAGATCGCCAAAGCGATCTCCCTGGACGCGCGCATCCTCGTCATGGACGAGCCGACGGCCGCACTCAGCGGTATCGAGGTGGAGCGCCTCTTCGCCGTCGCCCGACGCCTCCGCGACGCCGGCAGTGGCATCCTGTTCATCTCCCACCGGTTCGACGAGGTCTTCGGCCTCTGCGACCGCATCACGGTCATGCGGGACGGCGCCTACATCGCCACGCACGAGACCGGCGCGACGACGGTCGAGGCGGTGGTCCGCGAGATGGTGGGCCGCGACATCGACGCCCTGTTCCCCAAGACCGAGACGGAAGCGGGGGACGTCGTCCTGCGGGTGAGCGGCCTGACGCGGCCCGGGGTGTTCCACGACATCGACTTCGAGGTGCGTGCCGGCGAGATCGTGGCGCTGTCCGGACTGGTCGGTGCAGGCCGCACGGAGGTGGCTCGTGCGGTCTTCGGCATCGACCGCTACGAGTCCGGCAGCGTGGAGATGCTCGGCCGGACGCTCCGGGGCAAGGACCCAAGGGCGGCGATCGACGCCGGGATCGGCTTCGTGCCGGAGGACCGGCGCAAGCAGGGCCTGGTCATGGAGCTCTCGGTCGAACGCAACGCCGCCCTGACGCTCCGGCACTCGCTCGCCCGCTTCGGGCTGATCAGCGGGAAGGCGGAACGCGAGGCCGCCGCGACCTGGGGGAAGCGCCTCCAGGTCAAGTCCGGTTCACCCGAGCACGCCGTCTCGACACTGTCCGGCGGGAACCAGCAGAAGGTGGTCCTCGCCAAATGGCTCGCCACGGACCCGAAGCTGCTGATCATCGACGAGCCGACCCGCGGGATCGACGTGGGGACCAAGAGCGAGGTGCACCGCCTCATCTCCGAACTCGCGGGCAGGGGCATCGCGATCCTCATGATCTCCTCGGAACTGCCCGAGGTGCTCGGCATGGCCGACCGCGTGCTGGTCATGCGGGAAGGCAGGATCACCGGCCGGCTGGACCGCTCCGAGGCCACCTCCGAAACCGTCATGCACGCCGCGACCGCAGCCCTGGAGTCCTCCCGATGAGCCTCGACAGCAGACACGCGGCGCCCGCGCAGCCGGCCGCGCACCCGACGTCCTCCCCCCTCGGCTCGTTCCTCAGGCTCCGCGAGCTGCCCGTCATCCTGGCGCTCGTGCTCCTCGTCGCCGTCACGGCGGCCATCAACCCGCTGTTCCTCAGCGAGCAGGGGGTCAAGGACCTGCTGCTCAACGCGACGATCCTCATGATCCTCGCGGTCGGCCAGACCCTCGTCATCATCACCCGGAACATCGACCTGTCGGTCGGGTCCATCCTCGGCCTGGTCGCCTTCGGGACGGGCAGCGTCTTCGTGGCCGCGCCCGGCCTGCCGATCATCCTGGTCTTCCTCATCGGGATCGCCTTCGGGGCGGTCCTGGGAGCGGTGAACGGACTCCTGATCACCATCGCGAAGGTGCCGGCCCTGGTGATCACGCTCGGGACCCTCTACATCTTCCGAGGCATCAACAACGCCTGGGCCGGGGGCACCCAGTACTTCGCCGGCGATCGGCCCGAGGCCTTCGGCAACCTGTCCGTCGACACCGTTCTCGGGTTCCCCGTGATCACGCTGATCGCCGTCGTCGTGGTCGCGATCGTGGCGGTCTACATGCTCGGCACACGGCCCGGCCGTGACCTGTACGCCATCGGCTCGGAACCGGAGGCCGCGAAGCTCTTCGGCATCCCCGTGACCCGCCGCGTCCTGCTGGCCTTCGTGGTCAACGGCGCGCTGGCCGGACTGGCCGGCGTCCTCTACGCGAGCCGCTTCAACTCCGTGGGCGCGACGACGGGATCCGGACTCGAGCTCGACGTCGTCGCCGCGGCGGTGGTCGGAGGGGTGGCGATCTTCGGTGGCAGCGGCACGGTCGTCGGTGCGGCGATCGGTGCACTGCTCCTGACCACGATCACCAGCGCCCTGACCGCCCTCCGCGTCGACAAGTTCTGGCAGCAGGCGATCGTCGGCATCCTCATCCTCGCCGCCGTCGTGATCGACCGCATCGCCGGAGTGCGTGCCGCCCGCAAGCTCAGGATCGCCGAGGCCCGCAATGTCTGACCGCCTCGCCGGCCGGCCCGGCCCGCAGGCGGCAGCCGTCCCGGGCGGCGTGGGGGCGCAGGCCCCGGCGGAGGACGGGCTCCGGGACGCAGGGCAGGACACAGGGCAGCACACAGGGCAGCACACAGGGCAGCACACAGGGCAAGACTCAGCGGAAGGCAGGCGCATGGCCGCCCCAGACACCAGGACGTCCGAGCCGGTCGCTGCGGGCGGTGCCGTGCAGCACACGGCCGGCACCGCGAAGGTCCTCGCCGTCCCCAAGGGCCGGACGGGCGCCGCACGGCTGCTGCTCGGCCGTGACGCGGTGATGATCTACGTGCTCCTCGTCGTCGTGATCTACGCGTGCCTCGTCATCCCCCGGTTCGCCTCGCCCGTGACCGTCGGGTTCCTCCTCCTGGACGTGATCCCCACGCTGCTGATCGCGCTGCCGATGACGCTGGTCATTATCTCCGGGGAGATCGATCTCTCGGTGGCGAGCATCGCGGGGCTGACCAGTGCGCTGATGGGTGTCCTGTGGCAGGCGGGCGTACCGATCGCCCTGGTCCTGGTGATCTGCCTCCTCGCCGGTCTCGCTGCCGGGGCCTTCAACGGGGTGCTGATCGCCTACCTGGGATTGCCCTCCCTCGCCGTGACCATCGGTACGCTCGCCCTGTTCCGCGGGCTCGCGCTCGTGGTGATCGGCGACAACGCGGTGGCGAACTTCCCTCCCGCGCTCACGGCGTTCTTCACCTCGAAGATCGGCGGTACGGGCATCCCCACGGTCATGATCGGCGTCGTCCTGCTGATCCTCGCCTTCGCCGTCGTCCTGCACTTCACGCCGTTCGGCCGCGGGCTCTTCGCCCTCGGCTACAGCAAGGAGGCCGCGACCTTCGTCGGTATCGACGTGGCCCGCTCGAAGTTCCTGCTGTACCTCGCGACCGGGACGGTGTCCGCCCTGGCGGGCATCTACTGGACGCTGCGCTACTCGAGTGCCCGCAGCGACAACGCCAGCGGCCTGGAGCTGGCGGTCATCGCGGCGGTGCTGCTCGGCGGCGTGTCCATCTTCGGCGGCAAGGGCTCCATCCCGGGGGTCCTCGCCGGGGTTCTGCTGATCGGCACCATCAACTACGCACTGAAACTGGATCGCGTCTCCGAGGTGGTCCTCATCATCGTGACCGGTTCCCTCCTCATCCTCTCGGTCGTGGCCCCCACCATCACCGACGCCCTCCGGCGGGCCCGCCATGCGCGGCGTGTCCGCTCCGCACCACTTTCCTAGGCCGTCCCCCTAGGTTCGCACCCGGCGACTGGTCCCCAGCGCCCATCGAAAGGAAGAAACAATGAGGTTCATCCATTCAGGAACCACCCGACGCCGGGCGGCTTTCGCTGCCCTGGCGACGAGCACCGCGCTGGTCCTCAGCGCCTGCGGCGGTGGAGCAGCGTCCGAGGGCGGCGGTTCCGAGGGCGGCAGCGGGTCCGACGGCGAGCAGACCGTCACCTTCATCCCCAAGCAGCTCAACAACCCCTACACCGACGTGGTGCTCGGGGGCGGGGAGGACGGCGCATCGGAGGCCGGGTTCGCCTCCTCGGAGGTCGTGGGGCCGCTGGATGCCAGCGCGTCCAGCCAGGTCTCCTTCATCAACGCGGAGACGCAGCGCGGCACCAACGTGATCGTGATCGCCGCGAACGACCCCGACGCCGTCGGCCCCGCCCTCGAGGAGGCCCGCACCGCCGGAGCCAAGATCGTGGCGTTCGACTCCGACACCAACCCCGACTACCGCGACGTCTTCGTCAGCCAGGTCGACGCGAAGGACGTGGCACTCATCCAGCTCGAGCTCATCTCCGAGCAGATCGGCGGCGAGGGCGAGATCGCCATCCTCTCGGCCACGGCGAACGCCACCAACCAGAACGAGTGGATCAAGTACATGGAGGAGGAGTTGGCCGCCAACCCCGACTACGCGGGTATCGAGCTCGTGGCGAAGGTCTACGGCGACGACGACGACACGAAGTCCTTCCAGGAGGCGCAGGGCCTGCTGCAGGCATACCCGGACCTCAAGGGCATCATCTCGCCCACCACGGTCGGGATCGCCGCCACCGGCCGCTACCTCTCCACGTCGGAGTACAAGGGCAAGGTCGCGCTGACAGGGCTGGGGCTGCCGAACGAGATGCGCCCCTTCGTCAAGGACGGCACCGTGACGGAGTTCGCGCTCTGGGATCCGGCACAGCTCGGCTACGTCGCCGCCTTCGCGGGCAAGGCACTGGCCGACGGCGACATCACCGGCGAGCCCGGCGACACCTTCGAGGCCGGCGAGCTCGGCGAGCGTGAGATCGGCGAGGGCGGGATCGTCCTGGTCGGCCCGCCCACGCAGTTCAACGCGGAGAACATCGACGACTACGACTTCTAGCCGCACGAGCGGGGCGGGGCGCCCACCACGGCGTCCCGCCCTTCCGCACCCCTTCCTTCCGCACCCCTTCGTCGTTCCGCACCCCCTGTCCTTCCGCACCCCCTGTCCTTCCGCGCCCCCGCCCGCCGTTCCGCTTCCCGTCGAGGAGCCACCATGACCACCGATTCCACGGGTGCGCCCTCCGCATCGCCCGCCCTGTCAGGACTGCTCGAACCGGTCCGACGCCGGCCGACCCGCCTGGGCCTGGTGTCCGGAGGGCTCGGCGCCTACTGGCCCCAATTCCCGGACCTGCTCCCGCAGCTCAGGGAGTCGGCGCGGTACGTGACGGAGCGCTTCACCGCCCTCGATGCCGAGGTCACCGACGTCGGCTTCGTGTCCGATCCCCGTGAGGCCGCCGTGGCGGCCGAAGAGCTGCGCCGCGCGGACTGCGACCTGATCGTCATCTTCCTCACCACCTACCTGACGTCCTCGATGGTGCTGCCGATCGCCCAGCGCGCGAAGACGCCCGTCCTGGTGATCGACCTGCAGCCCACCGAGGCCATGGACCACGCGAACGTCGACACGGGGACATGGCTCGCGTACTGCGGCCAGTGCCCCGTGCCGGAGGTGGCGAACGTGTTCAAGCGTGCCGGTATCCCCTTCCGTTCCGTGTCCGGCTACCTCACGCAGGAGTCCGCCTGGGCGCGGATCGACCAGTGGGTCCACGCCGCCGGGGTCCGCGGCCGGCTGCGCCACGCCCGCCACGGACTCATGGGCCACGTCTATCCGGGCATGCTCGATGTCTCGACGGACCTGACCTCGGTGTCGACGACCTTCGGCTCCCACGTGGAGGTCCTCGAGTTCGACGACCTCCGTGAGCTCGTCGCCGAGGTGACCGACGAGCAGGTGCGTGAGCGCCTGGCGCTGGCGCGCAGCCTCTTCACCGTCGACGAGTCCGTGGACGACGGTGATTTCGCCTGGGGCGCGCAGGTGTCGGTGGGACTCGATCGGCTGGTCGCCGAGTTCGACCTCGATTCGCTCGCCTACTACCACCGGGGCCTCGCCGGCGAGCAGCACGAGCGGCTCGGAGCGGGGATGATCCTCGGGGCTTCGATCCTCACGGCCCGTGGCGTCCCCATGGCGGGCGAGTACGAACTGCGGACCTCGATCGCGATGCTCGCCGCCCAGGCCATGGGCGCGGGCGGATCCTTCACGGAGATCCAGGCCCTCAACTTCTTCGACGGCGTGGTGGAGATGGGCCATGACGGGCCGGCCCATCTCGCCGTCAGCGCCGCGGACCCGCTCCTGCGCGGGCTCGGCGTCTTCCACGGCAAGCGCGGGTGGGGCGTCTCGGTCGAGTTCGACGTGCGCCACGGGCCGGTCACCACCTTCGGGATCGGCCAGGATCCGGACGGCTCCTACGTCTTCGTCACGTCCGAGGGCACCGTGGTACCCGGGCCTCTCCTGGCGATCGGCAATACGACGTCGCGCGTGGACTTCGGCGGTGACCCCGGACTGTGGGTCGACGCGTGGAGCCAGACCGGCATCGGCCACCACTGGGCACTGTGCGTGGGGCACCGTGCGGCCGATGTGAAGGCGGCCGCGTCCCTCCTCGGTGTCGAGCACCGCCACGTCACCCTCTGACAGCCCACCCCCAGATCGACCACAGACCGACCACGGACCGACCACAGATCATCGAGACATCAAGGAGAACCCATGGAACGAGTCTGCTTCCAGTTGCAGATCCGCCCCGAGAGCATCCCCGAGTACCGGGAGCGGCATGCAGCCATCTGGCCGGAGATGGCGCGGGCGCTGAAGGACACGGGGTGGGACAACTACTCCCTGTTCCTGCGGCCGGACGGGATGCTGATCGGCTACATGGAGTGCGAGGACTTCGCCGCGTCCCAGGCCGCCATGGCTGCCACGGAGGTCAACGGGCGGTGGCAGGCGGAGATGGCGCCGTTCTTCGTCGCGCTGGAGGGGCGCCCGGACGAGGGGTTCCTGCGCCTCGAGGAAGTCTTCCACCTCGAGGACCAGCTGTAGGGCAGTGGCGGGGTTGTCCCGGCCCGGAGCCGGACGTCCAGCACGGCCTCGCGTCTCACGGTCCATCGAGGCCGGTCCTGCCGGGACCGTCGCGTTTGCCGCCAGGCACTGATCCGTTCCGTCCGCAGGGACAGGGAGTGCCGATTCAGGGGTCGACGGAGATCCGGGGGATCGAGGCCGTGACCAGGGAGCCGTCGGCACGCCTGCTCCCCTCGATGTCGCTCGTGGTCGGCGTCCCGGTGAGGCGTGGGCCCTGGTCCTCGAGCGCCACGGTGACCGGACCGGACGCCGTCACCGTCACCGACCGGCCGTGGACCCAGACGGAAGCGGTGTCACCGGTCTCGACCGTGAACGTGATGGCCTGCTGCGTCACCTCGACGCGCAGTCGCGTCCCCCGCAGGGTGACCCGGAAGGTCACGCGCGTCCACGCGACCGGCAGCCTCGGCTCGAAGGTGATGCGGCCCCCGTGGTCGCGCATGCCCCCGAAGCCGTACACCAGGGCGCTCCACACGCCGCCGGTCGAGGCCACGTGGATGCCGTCGGACGTGTTCCGGTGCAGGTCGGCGAGGTCCACGAAGAGCGAGGACATGAAGTACCTCAGCGCGAGGTCGTGGTAGCCGACCTCGGCGGCGATGATCGACTGCACCACGGCGGAGAGCGTGGAGTCCCCTGTGGTGAGCGCCTCGTAGTACTCGAAGTCGGATCGCTTCTGCTGCATCGTGAACTCGTGTCCCTGCAGGAGCAGCGCGAGGACGACGTCGGCCTGCTTGAGGACCTGGAAGCGGTAGATCACCAGAGGGTGGTAGTGGAGCAGGAGGGGGCGCTTGTCCGGGGGAGTGTTCTCGAGGTCCCAGAGCTCCTTCTCGAGGAACGCGGCGTCCTGGGGGTGGATGCCGGCGCGTTCGTCGAACGGGATGTGCATGCTCTCGGCGGCATGTGTCCATTCCCAGAGTTCGTCCTCCTGGAGGTCCAGCCGCGCGACCATCCGGGCGTGCGCGGCGGGGTCCACGTCGGCGAGTGATTCGACGGCGCGCACCGCGGAGCGGAGGTTGGCCCGCGCCATGACGTTCGTGTAGAGGTTGTCGTTGACCACCGTCGTGTACTCGTCGGGTCCGGTGACGCCGTGGATGTGGAAGTTGTCATCCCCGTTGCTCCGCCAGAACCCGAGATCGGCCCACATCCTCGCTGTCTCGACGAGGACGTCGACGGCGCCGCGGTGGAGGAAGTCGTCGTCGCCCGTCGCCGCCACGTACTGCATCATGGCGTGGGAGATGTCGGCGTCGATGTGGTACTGCGCGGTGCTCGCTGCGTAGTAGGCGGAGGACTCCTGGCCGTTGATGGTGCGCCAGGGGAAGAGGGCGCCGCGCTGGTTCAGTTCGCCGGCGCGCGCACGGGCGGAGTCGAGCATCGACTGCCGGAAGCGCAGTGCGTTCCGCGCGACGGTGGGCGCGGTGTAGCTCAGGAACGGCAGGACGTACACCTCGGTGTCCCAGAAGTAGTGTCCGCCGTAGCCGGAGCCCGAGACGCCCTTCGCCGCGATACCGCCGCCGTCGGTCCTGGCGGTGGATTGCGCGAGCTGGAAGATGTTCCAGCGGACCGCCTGCTGAACGGTGGGCTGGCCCTCGATCTCGACGTCGGAGCGGGTCCAGAAGTCGGCGAGCCAGTCCTTCTGCTTGCCGAAATGCTCCTCCACCGTCGTCTCGCGGGCGCGGTCGAGGGTGCGCCCGCAGCGGTCGGCGAGCTCTCGGGCGGGCACGCTGCGGGACGTGTGGTAGCTGATGGTCTTCAGGAGGCGGACGGGATGGCCGGGCCTCGCGCGGACGCGGTAGACGTGCTTCGCGAGGTCGTCCTCGATGTGCGAGCTCTGGTCCCATTCGTTGTCCGTGAGCAGTTCGTGCTCCATGGCGCAGGCGATGGTCATGCGCGAGTTGGTGGTGCTGTAGCCGAGCAGGTAGCGCGGGCCGTCGGAGCGCTTCAGCCGCGGCTGCAGCACGCGGTCGCGGAACGATTCCGCCTTACGGGGGTCGAAGGACTCCCCGTCGACCGGGGCGCTGACATAGTACTCGTCCAGGCCGTCCTGCCGGTTGAGGATCTGGCTGGAGATGAGGATGGAGGCGTCGGCGTCGAGCATCTCCACCTCGTAGTCGATGAGGGCGAGGTGCCGGTCGGTGAAGGAGACCAGGCGGCGCGAGCGGATGAGGACACGCTTGCCCGACGGCGTCCGCCACTCGATCTCGCGGGTGAGGACGCCGTCGAGGAAGGAGAGACGCCTGGTGTGCCGGAGGATGTCGGCGCGCGTGAGGACGAAGGGCTCATCGTCGACGTACAGCCGGATGATCTTGGCATCCGGCACGTTGACGATCGTCTGGCCCACGCGGGCGAATCCGAAGGCCTCCTCGGCGTGCTGGATGGGCCAGGTCTCGTGGAATCCGTTGATGAAGGTGCCGGCGTCGTAGCCGTCCCTCCCCTCATCGAGGTTGCCGCGCATCCCGAGATAGCCGTTGCCGACGGTGAAGAGGGTCTCGTTGCGGCCCGCATGGGCGCCGTCGAACTCGGTCTCGACGAGGGCCCACTCGTCCACCGGGAAGTGGTTGCGGTCCACGGGGTCTGCTGGGGGGAAGATCATGGGGTTCCTGTACTGGGTGAGCGGAAGCGGGCAGGCAGCGGCGGCGTCAGCCGGCGGCGAGGAAGGGGATCAGTTCGGCGAGATCGTCCACGACGACGTCCGCCCCGTCGCCCAGGAGCGTCGCAGCACCCACGCCGCGATCGACGCCGATCACGAGCCCGAAATCACCGGCACGACCGGCGGCCACCCCGGAGGGGGCGTCCTCGACGACGGCGCAGGCCGAGGCCGGAAGGCCGAGCAGTTCCGCCGCGTGGAGATACGTGTCGGGGGCCGGCTTGCCCGCGATGCCGAGATCCGCCGCCAGCAGGCCGTCGACCACGGTGCCGAAACGTGCGGTGAGGCCGGCAGCCGCGAGCACCGCGGTGCCGTTCCGTGAACTGGTGACGACGGCCGTCCGGAGGCCGGCCGTCCGCGCGGCGTCGAGCAGTGCGAGGGAGCCGGGGTAGGCCGCGACGCCCTGTTCCTCGAGGGTCTCGTTGAAGGTCCGGTTCTTCCGGTTGCCGAGGCCGCACACCGTGTCCAGCGTCGGCGCGTCCTCGGGTGAACCCTCGGGCAGGGTGATGCCGCGGGAGGCGAGCAGGGCCCTGACGCCGTCGTACCGCGGGCGTCCGTCGATGTGCGTGAAGTAGTCCTCGTCCGTGTAGGGGCGGTCGATTCCCCGGCCCGCAAGGTATTCGGAGAAGAGGCGGGCCCAGGCACGCATGTGCACCTCGGCGGTCGGGGTCAGTACGCCGTCGAGGTCGAAGAGGAGGGCCTGCAGGGAGGCCAGCCGGGCCATGGCGGGGGAAGGGTGCACGGAGTGGCTTTCGGGAGGGTCGGTACACCATCCCGCCTGCGCGGAGTCGATGGTGTCGGGCGGAGTCGGCGACGACCCTCGGTGGTGCTTCGGGTACGTCGTCGGGTGCGAGGACACGCGACTTTCCGCCCATGTAAAGCGCAACCCTGCGCCGCCATCCTACCCCGGGAGGTGGAGGGTGCGCAGGATGACGGGGCGCCCACCGGTCGTCCGCTGCCGGCACGGTCCCCCGTGCCGGCAGCGGACGGTCCTGCCCGGTCAGGGGGTGACGACCAGCTTGCCGACGGTGTGACCTCCTGCTGCCTGCCGGTGCGCGTCGGCGATGTCGACGAGGGCGTAGCGTCGTTCCACCCGGAGGGCGAACCCGGGAAGGGCTACCGCCTCGGCGAAGCCGTCCTCGGGCCTCGTGGTGCGCGTGGCGCCGGTGGACACCCGGGCGCCGTGGCCCGGCGCCGAGAAGTCGGCGATCGAGATGACGTCGGTCGGGTGCGGGACGAGGCCGACGAGTTCGGGGATCACCCCGGCGCCGGAGAGGTCGAACGCCCCGTCGACGCCGTGCGGCGCCACCTCGGCCACGCGGTCCACGAGTCCGGCGCCGTAGGCGAGGGGGATGGCACCGAGGCCTGCCAGATACCCGTGGCGGGGTGCACTCGCGGTACCGATGACGGTCAGTCCACGCGCGACGGCGAACTGGACGACCGCCGAGCCCACCCCTCCGGAAGCGCCACTGACGAGGAGGGTCCCCTCCCGCAGGCCCAACTCCGTGAGCAGGCGTCCGGCTGTCTCGGTCGCGACTCCCCAGCCGCCGGCCTCGACCGGGTCGACGCCCCGGGGCACGGTGGCCCACGCGGTCAGGATCGCCTGTTCGGCCATGGTGGCTCGGCCGGTGCCGAAGACGACGTCGCCGACGGCCACGCCGGCGACGCCGGGTCCGAGCGCGGTCACGGTGCCGGCGGCGTCGACCCCGGTGCCGAGCGGGAACGCGGCCGGTCGTCCCTGGGGCATGGAACCTGCCCGGATCTTCGTGTCGAGTTGGTTGACTCCTGCGCCGGCGACCCGGACGAGGATCTCACCGGGTCCCGGAACCGGGACATCGACGTCGGCGATCCGGAGGACCTCCGGCCCGCCGAAGGACGTGAACTGCACTGCTCGCATGATGTGCTCCTGCTGGATGGGGCGACGGGGTGGGGCGTCGGGGTGGGTCTGGTCAGGGTGCAGCGGGGGCGTGACCTGCATCGAGCCAGGCACCGAGCGTCCGGAGGCCGGGATGGAGCTGCCGCACCTGGTCGAGATCCGCCTGGTAGGCGGGGGTCTCCGCGAACCACCGGAACATCGCCTGCAGATCGTCCTGTCCGTCCATCACGCCCAGGGGCAGCGCCTCGTACCGGGCGGGAAGCCCGGCCCTTCCACCGTGGATCGAGGCGATCTGCCCGCCGGTGAGCTCGTCCCCGGCGATCTCGATGGTGGCGGGGAGCGACGCCTGGTCGAGCAGTGCCTGCGCCGCGATGATCCCGACATCGCGGACCGCGATCAGCTGCAGGGGTACATCCGCGGGGATGGGAAGCCGCAGGACGAGGGTGCCGTCCTCGACGGTCGGTGCCATGAATGTGAAGTTCTCCATGAAGAAGACGGGGCGCACGATGGTGGTGTTCAGGCCGAGGCTCGTCAGGTGTTCCTCGACGAGGTACTTGGAGTCGAAGTGGGGCACCCCCGACGACCGGTCTGCGCCGCCGACGGAGTTGAAGACCACGTGCGGAACTCCGGCGGCTGCTGCGGCGTCGGCCAGGGCGATTCCCTGCAGCGTCTCGCCGGCGGTGTCGCCGTCCTGCATGCCGCCCGGGGGGATGGTCATGAACCAGAACGCGTCGACCCCCTCCAGAGCCGCCACCAGGGACGAGGGCTCCTCGACGTCGATCCGGACGAGCTCCGCACCCCGCTCCGCGAGTGCCGCGGCCTTGGCGGAGGCCGTCGAGCGGACCAGCGCCCGGACACGGACCCCGGCCTCGAGCAAAGCGTCGGCGACAGCCCCGCCCTGGCTTCCCGTGGCGGCGAAAACGGCGATGGTCCTGATTCGTTCCTCAGTCATGATTGACTCCTTCATAGTGGGTACCAGACCTAGCATTAGCCGGCTAACTATTATTCCCGAGGAGCAGCATGACGCGTTCGACCAGCACCTCCGTGGACGGCGGCGGTCTCGAGGACGCCTCCATCAGCTCCCTGATACCGACGGTGTCGAAGGCGCATCGGAACCTCGCGGGTTCCCTCCTCGCGGAGGTCGGGCTCGCGGCCGGCCAGCAGTTCGTCCTCATGCTGCTGTGGAAGGCGTCACCCACCTCGCAGGCGGACCTCACGAAGCAGCTGATGATCGAACCGCCCACCGCGGCGAAGATGCTGGCTCGGTTGGAGAAGGCCGGGTTCATCGAGCGCCGGCGCTCGGCAGCGGACGGACGGGTGGTGCTGGTGTCGCTCACCGAGTCCGGTCGCGCCCTGGAGGCGCCGGTCACCTCGATCTGGACGAGGCTGGAGGAGCAGACGACGAGTGACCTGACCCCGGCCGAGCAGGCGCAGCTCCGACATCTCCTCTCCCGGGTCACGCGCTCCCTGACAGCCGATGGTGATCCGGGGCCCCCGGAAGCAGCTGCACGGCAGGCAGCGCGTTGAGGTCGTCCGTCCCGGCCTCCGGGCCGGGACGGACGACGCTGCGGCCCTCAGGCCAGGTGACTCGTCTGGTCGGCGATCGGAACGGAGCCCGCAACCGCGACATCGCCGGTGTGGGAGGTCGTGACCGTCTCGACGAGGACGACGTGCACTTCCTCCTCGGCGACGGGATTGTGCCGGACGCCGCGCGGTACGACGTAGAACTGCCCGGGTGCCAGTTCCACGGTCGCTTGTCCGTCGATCTCGATCCGCAGGTGCCCCGAGACCACGAGGAACATCTCGTCCTCGTGCTCGTGGGCGTGCCAGACGAGTTCCCCGAGGAGCTTGGCCACCTTGATGTACTGATCATTCACCTGCCCCACGACGCGCGGGGTCCAGTGCCTGGTCACCTGTCGGAGTTCGGCGGCGATGTCTGTTCCGGAGAAGTCGGTCATGGCACCAGTGTCCACCAGGGTGCGGATGACGGACGGTGAACCGTGGATGATGCCGCGGGCGATGATCGATGCCCGTCGCACCGAAGCTGCCCGATCGGGGCTTCGGCCTGCCCCAGGGCGGGTGCTGTCCGGGCACGAGATGCCCGCTCCAGGAAGTGCCCGGACATACACCGAGGTCGACGACGTGATCCTCGTATCAGCAATGGAGAGGTTGCCCCGGCGAGGTGCAGGACATCATTCGTCCATCAGAGAGGACGCGGTGCGTAGACGTCGGCGAGCCGATCCATCAGGGCATCCATCCGGGGGTCGACTATTCGGCGTCCCGGGTCCGCGTCATGCCAGGCGATCATCTCTCGAGCGCCCTGGCTGAACGGAATCCTGGCCGCGAATCCGGGGACGAACGAGCGGATTTTCGAGTTGTCGAAAATCATCGTGTGCGATTTGTCGCCCAGTAGACCTGCGCCCCACTCAGGGTCGGCTTCGGCAATGGATTCCGAGGCCACGTGGACCAGGACGGGGTCGGGGACGCCGGCAGCTTCCGCGATCTGGGCATAGATCTGGTTCCACGAAGGGGCCTCCTGGCTGGTGATGTGCACAGCTTCACCGATCGCGTAGGTATTTCCGAGCAGACCGACGAAGCCCCTCGCAAAATCGCGGCTGTGGGTGATCGTCCACAAGGAGGTTCCGTCTCCGGGCACGATGACGGGCCGCCCGGCGCGCATGCGGTCGACAACGGTCCATCCTCCGTCGAACGGGACCAGTGTCTCATCGTAGGTATGAGAGGGTCGCACCATCGTGACGGGAAATCCTTCCGCGCGATAAGCTGCGGTGAGCAGGTCCTCACAGGCAATCTTGTTGCGCGAATACTCCCAGAAGGGATTCCTCAAAGGAGTCGATTCCAGTACGGGCATGTGCGTCGGCGGTGTCTGATAGGCAGAGGCCGAGCTGATGAAGACGTACTGTCGGGTACGTCCGGCGAAGATCTCGATGTCCTGCTTCACCTGCTCGGGAGTGAAATTGACCCAGCTGACCACACAGTCGAAGATGTGACCGGCTGTGGCATCGAGGACCGCCTGCTTGTCCCGGGAGTCGGCGATCACCGTGGTGACGCCCTCGGGAACCGGACGCAGGGTGTTCCTTCCTCGGTTGAGGAGATAGACGTCCATCCCTGCGTCGACTGCCTGTCTCGTGCAGGAGGTGCTGATCACTCCACTCCCGCCGATGAACAATACTTTCAAGCCCTGCATGGTTGTCTCCTGATAATTCATGGAACCCGCCTGTTGTACGGTCCCTGACGATACGCCGCTGAGGGACCGGAATGAGTAAGAGCTGAGCTGCGGTCGACGGAGGCACAGGCTGTCCTGTGCCTCCGTCGACCTCGTTGTTCCCGTCACCATCGACGAAGGGTTCGCTGTCGGGTCATTGAGACGATCCGCTGTCGATCTCGGGTCGTATCAACCCCGTCTCGTCAGCCCGCAATCGGCGCGGCCGTACTGTCACGGACGACGAGCCGCGTTGCGAGGTCCATCCGCGGGATGGTTCTGAGGGTGCTTTCACTCATGCGGATCACGAGCCGCGCGGCTTCCTCAGCCATCGCAGTCAGAGGCTGATGCACGGTCGTGAGCGCAGGGCTGGACCACTGAGCAAGCTGGAGATCGTCGTACCCGACGATCGACAGATCAACGGGCACACGCAGGCCGAGGGTCCTCGCAGCCTCGATGACGCCGAGCGCCTGGAGGTCGCTCCCCGCAAAGATGGCTGTGGGGCGGTCGGGCATCGTCAGGAGTTCACGAGCGATACTGCGGCCACCATCGACCCGGAAGTTACCGAATCGCACGAAGCGGTCATCTATCTCGATGCCGGCGGTGTTCATGGCGGACCGGTATCCGTCGAGGCGGGCAAAGGAGCACATCATGTCGTCGCGACCGGTGATCGCGGCGATCCGGGTGTGGCCCAGTTCGATGAGATGGCGGGTGGCGACGAGGCCGCCGGACCAGTTCGCCGACCCGATCGCGGGGACGTCCGAGGCCGGATCTCCGGCCGGATCGATGATCACGAACGGGATGGCACGCGATTGGAGAGTTGCCTTGGCTTCAGCTGCGAGATCGGCGAAGACGAGCACCACCCCGACGGGGCGCCTGCGGAGCACCCCGGTGAGCCAGGCCGGCGACGGGGAGTGGCGGTCGCCCGACTCCGTGAGGACGACGCTCAAATCGTTGGTACGAGCGACATTTTCGACTCCTCGAATGATCTCCATGGCCCACGCCGTTTCGAGTTCGGGAAAGACGAGCTCGATCAAGGTGTCCCTGTTGGGCAAGCCGGGGCGTCGTTGGTACCCGTGCTTACCGAGAAGATCCTCGACTTTCGTCCTCGTCCGCGCGGACACGTCCGAACGGCCGTTGAGGACCTTGGAGACCGTGGAGAGCGAAACACCGGCCTCCGCAGCCAATTCGTTGAGCTTGACCTTGCGGCCTGAGTCGATCATCGGGATCCAATCCAACCTCTTGCGGCAAACACTTGCGTCACACCCAGCCATCACTGTTACGCTCACCACACACTAGGTGTCTTCGACGAAAATGTCGAAACTTTCGAGAGGTGTTCAAAGATGAACAAGCACAACATGAGGAAGCTGCTGACCGTCGGGGCGGTATCAGCTCTCGCCCTCGGCGGGCTATCGGCGTGTGGATCCGGCGATGGAGCAGCGGAAGACGGTGGCGATGTCACCATGACCTTCTGGCACAACTCGACCACCGGCGCCGGCAAGGCGTACTGGGAGGAAACCGCCGCAGCATTCGAGGAGGCGAACCCGGGTGTCACGATCGAGATCCAGTCGATCCAGAACGAAGAGATGGACGGGAAGCTCCAGACGGCGCTGAACTCCGGCGATGCACCCGACATCTTCATGGCGCGCGGCGGCGGCAAGCTCGCAGATGTCGTCGCGGCCGGGCAGGCCATGGACATCACGGACTCCATCGACGACGCCACCAAAGCCGCTGTGCCCGAGAGCGTGCTGAACGCCTTCGCGGTCGACGGCAAGATCTACGGCATGCCGACAGCCCTGCTGCCCGGTGGCATCTACTACAGCCAGGACCTCCTCACCGAAGCGGGCGTCGAAGGAACACCGACCACCATCGACGAGCTCGGTTCAGCCGTCGACGGTCTCAAGGGCGCGGGCATCGATCCCATCGCGGTCGGCGCGAAGGATGCCTGGCCTGCTGCTCACTGGTACTACTTCTTCGCCGTTCGAGCCTGCTCGCAGGACGCCATCAACACAGCCGCCGACACCATGGAGTTCGATGACCCGTGCTGGCTGGAGGCCGGTGACAACCTGCAGGCATTTGTCGACACGGAGCCGTTCAACAACGGATTCCTCACCACCTCGGCGCAGCAGGGCGCGGGCAGCTCTGCCGGACTCCTCGCCAACAAGAAGGCAGCCATGGAGCTCATGGGAGCGTGGAACCCCGGTGTCATCGCTTCGCTGACTCCTGACGAGAAGCCTCTGCCGGACCTGGGGTGGTTCCCGTTCCCGGAGGTCGACGGCGGCGACGGTGAGCCTGGCGCCATGATGGGCGGTGTCGACGGATTCACCTGCTCCGCGCAGGCACCCCAGGAAGAGTGCACCGCTTTCCTGAACTTCTTCATGCAGCAGGAGCAGCAGGAAGGCTACGCAGCGGCGTTCCAGACGATCCCCGCCAACCAGGACGCCCAGGCGGCTGTCACTGATCCGGCGCTCCAGTCGATCCTCGAGGCGTACAACGAAGCACCGTACGTCACCGTGTGGCTCGACACCCTCTTCGGACAGAACGTCGGAAATGCGCTGAACACGGGCGCCGTCGACATGTTCGCCGGTCAGGGCACCGCCGAGGACATCGTCTCCGGTATGAGCGACGCAGCGGCCAAGGGCTAGCAGCGGATCATGAGTGAACCTGCAGGGGGCGCTCCGTCGATGACGGACCAGCGACCGCCGCGGGACACGGTTGAGGCAGGGGATGGCGCTCATGCGGCGTCCCCTGCCGCACCGCGACCCAGGCGGCGTGCGGCGGATTGGCGCAAGCGCCTCGAGATCATCCTTCTGGCCGGGCCGGCGATCGTCGTCTTCGTCAGCTTCGTCATCTTCCCGGTCGTCCTCGCCGGCTACTACGGTTTCTTCCGCTGGAAGGGCTTCGGGCCGGCCACCGACTTCGTCGGTTTCGAGAACTACCTGATCATTCTCCAGGACAGCGCGTTCCACGATGTGCTGCGCCATAACGGGTTCATCCTGGTACTCTCTTTGGTCATCCAGGGCCCCATTGCGATCGTCCTCGCGCTCTTGCTGAACCAGAAGATCCGCGGCCGCTCGATCATCCGCGTACTCATCTTCGTCCCGTACATCATCTCCGAGGTCATCGTCGGCATCGGCTGGGGTCTCATGTTGCAGACGTCCGGTTCGGTCAACGGGGTGCTCGAGAGCATCGGGTTGGGTGCTTTCCAGAAGGACTGGCTCTCCGATCCGAGTATCGCCATCTGGTCACTGATGGTGATCATCTCGTGGAAGTACATCGGCTTCGCGGTCATCCTCTTCCTCGCCGGATTGCAGAGCATCCCGGACGAGCTCTTCGAGGCAGCCGCGATCGACGGGGCCAGCTACTGGCAGATCCAGCGCACCATCACGCTGCCGCTCCTCGGGCCGACGCTGAGGATCTGGGCATTCCTGTCCATCATCGGCTCGCTCCAGTTGTTCGACCTGGTCTTCATCATCTGGGGCCAGTACGTCGCCTCCACTGCTGGGACCTCGACCATGGCCACCTACATGGTCGCCAACGGACGCACGTCCGGCAACTTCGGCTACGGCAGTGCTGTCGCCGTCGTCATGTTCCTGATCTCCCTCGTCATCGCACTGATCTACCAGCGGTTCGTCCTTTCACGCGACACTGCCGGTGCCCTCACAGAAGGAAAGAAGTGATGGCTGTTCTCGAAGCTCCACCACGCCTGCACAAGAAGCGTCCGCCGAGTGACCGCCAGGAGTGGGGGAGCCCGGCGACCTATTTCATCGCCTTCGTCTTCATCGCACTCTGTCTCGGACCTGTCGTCTACATCATCCTCGGTGGGTTCCGTGACAACTCGCAGATCACCAATTCGCCCGCCGGGTTCCCGGATCCGTGGAATTTCGACAACTATGCGGAGGTGCTCGCGAGCCGGACCTTCTGGCAGCAGGTCGGCAACTCGGCGATTGCCGGGCTCGCTACGACCATCGGTGTGGTGGTGCTCGGCCTGATGGCGAGCTTCGTCCTCGCGCGGTACAGGTTCGCCGGCCGCGGGGCCATGTACTCACTGTTCGCTGCCGGGCTCATGTTCCCGATGACCGTGGCGATCACGCCGCTCTACATCCTCGTCAGGGAACTGGGCCTGATGAACAGCCTCGCCGGCGTGATACTCCCGCAGATCGCCTTCGGCTTGCCGGTGACGATCATCATCCTGGTGCCGTTCCTCAAGGCCATCCCCGATGAGATCGAAGAGGCGGCGTCGATCGACGGGACCAGCCGGCTGGGCTTCTTCTTCCGGATGGTCGTTCCCCTGTCGTTGCCGGGCGTGGTGACGACGGGCATCCTTGCGTTCGTAGCGAGCTGGAACAGCTATCTCCTGCCGCTGTTCATCCTCGGTGACCAGGCGACGTACACCCTGCCGCTCGGCGTCCAGGCGTTCGCGTCGCAGTATTCGGTGGACACGGCGAAGGTTCTCGCCTTCACCTCCCTGTCCATGATTCCGGCACTCATATTCTTCACGCTGTTCGAGCGTCGCATCGTCGGCGGACTTACCGGCGCCGTCAAAGGTTAGGACCCCCTTGAGCACCACGACATCCACGACGACCATGCCGGCATGGCACGACGTGACCGCATCTGCTTCCGACCGCGCCGAAGCACTCCTGACCGAGCTCACGCTCGAGGAGAAGATCGCCCAGTTGTTCGGCGTCTGGGTCGGAGCGTCCACCGAGGGCGGAGACGTTGCACCCCATCAGAACGACATGGACGACGTCATCGACCTCGATGCCCTCCTGCCGAACGGGCTCGGCCAGTTGACTCGGCCATTCGGCTCGGCTCCGGTCGACCCGGCACTCGGAGCGCTGTCCCTCCTCCGCAGCCAGCGTCGGATCGCAGCATCCAACCGGTTCGGCATCCCGGCTGTCGCGCACGAAGAATGCCTCGCCGGCTTCGCCACCTGGGGGGCGACCGCCTATCCGGTGCCCCTCGCCTGGGGGGCCTCGTTCAACCCGGGGCTCATCGAGCGGATGTCGCGCCGCATCGGTTCCGACATGCGCTCGGTCGGCATCCACCAGGGCCTCGCCCCGGTGCTCGACGTCGTGCGGGATGCCCGTTGGGGTCGCGTGGAGGAGACGATCGGGGAGGACCCGTACCTCATCGGCACCATGGGAACGGCGTACGTCCGTGGCCTGGAGTCCGCAGGGATCGTCGCAACGCTCAAGCACTTCGTCGGATACTCGGCGTCGAAGGCCGGCCGCAACCTCGCGCCGGTGTCGGTCGGGCCGCGTGAACTCGCCGATGTCCTGCTCGTCCCGTTCGAGATGGTCATGAGGGAGGGCAAGCCGCGTTCGGTCATGCACTCCTATACCGACATGGACGGTGTGCCATCGGCGGCGGACGAGTCGCTGCTCACCGGAGTCCTGCGCGACGCCTGGGGTTTCGACGGCACGGTCGTGGCCGACTACTTCGGGATCGCCTTCCTGAAAATGCTGCACGGCGTCGCAGGGTCGTGGGGCGAGGCCGCCGCTCTCGCGCTCACTGCGGGCGTTGACGTCGAACTGCCGACCGTGAAGACCTTCGGCGCACCGCTGGCTGAAGCGGTCCGGTCGGGCGAGCTGCCCGAGTCGGTCGTCGATCGCGCGCTCCGGCGCGTGCTGCGCCAGAAGGTCGAACTGGGGCTGCTCGATCCGGACTGGGATGCGACCCCCGAAGCGTTGCGGGACGTCGACGTGGACGACGCGGAAGGCATCCGCGGCACCATCGACCTCGACAACGCCGGCAATCGGGAGATCGCCCGCGAGATCGCCGAGCAATCCATCGTGCTGGTGAGCAATGACGGGACCCTTCCGCTCGCCGCTCCCCGCCGGATCGCCGTCGTCGGGCCGACGACCGACGACCCCTTCGCCGTGCTCGGCTGCTACTCGTTCCCCGCGCATGTCGGCGTGCAGCATCCCGACACGCCCCTCGGCATCGAACTGCCGACACTGTTGGCCAGCCTCCGCATCGAGTTTCCCGACGCTGACATCGAGTACGTGCCAGGCACGACGATCGACGGAGGAGAGACCGCCGGGATCGCAGCAGCCGTGGAGGCTGCAACGCGGGCCGACGTCGTCGTCGTCGCCCTCGGTGACCGGGCCGGGCTTTTCGGCCGCGGTACGAGCGGTGAGGGGTGCGATGTCGAGTCGCTCCGTCTCCCCGGAGCCCAGCAGGACCTTCTCGACGCCGTGCTGGCGACATCGACTCCTGCAGTCGTCACGCTGCTCGCCGGACGACCGTACGCGCTCGGATCCGCTGTCACGGGCGCCGGTGCGATCGTGCAGGCGTTCTTCGCAGGAGAAGAAGGAACCGGAGCACTCGCCGGCATCCTCTCCGGCCGGGTCAATCCGAGCGGACGCCTGCCCGTCAGCATCCCGGCCTCGGAGGGAACGCAACCGTCCACCTATCTGGCCGCTCCCCTTGCGCGCTCCAACGACGTGTCCAGCATCGACCCGACCGCAGCCTTCGCGTTCGGGCACGGGATGGGCTACACGACCTTCGACTGGAGTGCCGGCCAGCACGGACCGAACACGGTCGGAGTCGACGGCACGGCGACCCTCGGCCTCCGTCTCAGCAATACCGGGGACCGCTCCGGGACGGAGACAGTCCAGGTCTACGTCCACGACCCGGTCGCGTCAGTGGTGCGCCCGGTGCAGCGTCTCGTCGGATTCCAGCGCGTCGACCTGGACCCGGGCGAATCCGTCGAACTCTCGGTACACGTCCCCGCAGATGTCACCAGCTTCACCGGCAGGAACGGCCAGCGGGTCGTCGAACCGGGGGAGATCGTCCTTGCTCTCGGGGCATCGAGCACCGATCTGCGGATCACGCACTCGGTGCAGCTCGCCGGTGAAGCCCGCGTCGTCGGCTTCGACCGGGCCTTCCACCCGAGCTTCACCGAGATTGCACGCAGCGCCTCATGAGTGTCGATCACCGCCGGGGAACCATGCAGATCAGGGTGCTGGACGCCGTCGGCGACCCTGTGCGCAACGCACATGTCACCGTGGAACAGCAGAGTCACGAGTTCGCCTTCGGCAACATCGGTTTCGACTTCATCCCGCTGGCCAATGGTGAGACCGCGCAGGACACCGCGGCGGAGCCCGTTCCCGGCGGGGCGCAGCTCGACGGCCTGCCGGAGCTCGGGACGATGTGGCTGGACCTCTTCAACACGGCGACCCTTCCGTTCTACTGGCGGGGATTCGAGCCGACCCGCGGCAGGCCCGACACTCAAAGACTGCTGCGGGCCGCCTCGTGGTTCGCTGGGCACGGCGTGACGGTGAAGGGGCACCCGCTGACCTGGCACACACTCGCGCCCGAGTGGCTCACCGGTCTACCGGTCGCGGAGATCGAGCGGTTGCAACGCGAGAGGATCCGACGCGAGGTCACCAACTTCTCAGGGGTGATCGACACGTGGGACGCCATCAACGAGGTCGTGATCATGCCCGTCTTCACCGCAGAGGACAACGGCATCACCCGGCTCGCGCAGAGCATCGGCCGCGTGCCCATGATTCAGCTCGCGTTCGAGGAAGCTCGCGCCGCCAACCCGTCGGCAACTCTCGTCCTGAATGACTTCGACCTGTCGACGGACTACGAAGCCCTGATCGAGGGCGTGCTCGAAGCAGGGATCGCCGTAGACGCGATCGGCCTGCAGACGCACATGCATCAGGGGTACTGGGGAGAAGAGACCATGCTCGCGATGGTCGACCGGTTCGCCCGCTTCGGGCTGCCCCTCCATCTGACGGAGACCACGTTGCTGTCGGGGGACCTCATGCCACCGGAGATCGTCGACCTCAACGACTATCAGATCCCCTCCTGGCCATCGACACCCGATGGAGAGGCCAGGCAAGCCGATGAGATCGTCCGCCACTATCGTTCGCTCGTGGGTCACCCAGCGGTGCACGCCATCACGTACTGGGGGTTCACCGACGACGGAGCATGGCTCGGCGCACCGGGCGGAATGGTCCGGGCCGACGGCACGCCGAAACCCTCGTTCCATGCACTGCGGTCGCTGATCAAGGACGAATGGTGGCTGCCTCGAACATCGATGCGCACGAATCATGACGGACAGGTGTCGATCGCAGGGTTCTTCGGTGATTACGTGATCACGCGCGACGGGCGGAGCGCCCCCGTCTCGCTCTCCCGGGGGCGTGAGACGGACGCGATCCGATTGTGCTGACTCCGATCGTCGCGCCAACCGGACCGCAACCACCTGCACCCGGCAACTCGTCACACGGCCCGGAACGCGGCCGACCTCGTCATTCCTCGGACCGGTGGTGGGTCCGGGCGATCCTCACACCGCCCCTACGTCCTGCGAGGTGTTGTGCATGAAGGCGATGACGGCGATGGAGGAACGCCTCGCTCAGGATGAGCGATGCCGAGCAGTTCCTTGCTCCACACCAGGGCCAAGGCCCCGGGCATGGCGCCGCTCGGGGGGCCCGGGCTCTGAGGGAAGAGTTTCCTCAGACGTAATGATGGACAGGATCATGTTGTGACCGATGCCCGTATCAGTATTGAACGTTCAGCGATCGTTGCACCCCTGAACCGCAGGATCTTCGGGTCGTTCGTCGAGCACCTCGGCCGGTGTGTGTACGGCGGGATTCACGAGCCTGATCATCCCACCGCCAATGAGGACGGGTTCCGGCTCGACGTGGTCGAGCTCGTCAAGGAGCTCGGATCGACCACCATCCGATACCCGGGTGGCAACTTCGTGTCGGGTTATCGCTGGGAAGACGGTGTGGGACCACGCGATCAACGCCCGGTACGCCGCGACCTTGCCTGGCATGCTCTGGAGTCGAACCACGTAGGAATCGACGAGTTCGCTCGCTGGTGCAAACTCACCGGCTCGGAGTTGATGATGGCGGTGAATCTCGGGACTCGTGGGATCGACAGTGCCCTTGACCTCCTGGAGTACGCCAACCATCCAGCAGGAACGGCACTGAGCGACCAACGCATCGCCAACGGCGCTGTGGAGCCCTACGACATACGCATGTGGTGTCTGGGAAACGAGATGGACGGACCGTGGCAGACCGGATACATGAGCGCCGACGCTTACGGCCAGATCGCTGCCCGGACCGCACAGGCCATGAAAGCGGCGGACAAGACCCTGGAACTCGTGGCCTGTGGATCCTCCGGGTCCTCGATGCAAACCTTTGGCGACTGGGAGCGCATCGTGCTCGAACACGCCTATGAACATGTGGACTACATCTCCTGTCACGCGTACTACCAGGAGCGCGGTGGTGACCTCGATTCCTACCTCGCCTCGTCCTTGGACATGGAGTACTTCATCCGAGCCGTCGTCGCCGCCGCTGACCACGTCAAACACAAGGTGCGCAGCGACAAGACCATCAACCTGTCCTTCGACGAGTGGAATATCTGGTACCTCGACGAGCATCAAGCGTCCGGACAGGTCGATGACCAGTGGACCTATGCGCCCCGCCAGCTCGAGGACGTGTACTCCGTCGCTGACGCCGTCGTGCTCGGCAACCTCCTGATCACCCTGCTCAAGAACCACGACAGAGTCACCTCTGCATCGCTGGCACAACTCGTCAACGTCATCGCGCCGATCAGGACCGAGCCAGGTGGTGCTGCATGGCGTCAGAGTACGTTCTTCCCTTTCTCGGTCACGGCACGCCTGGCCCGAGGCCAGATCCTTCGCCCGATCATCGAGGTGGCCACCTACGAGACTTCCGTCTACGGCCCTGCCCCTCTCGTCGACGCCGTTGCAACAATCGATGGGGAGGCCGGCTCGTCTGCAGTGTTCCTCGTGAACCGCAGTCGAACCGAATCGATCGACGTCTCGATCGACGTCTCCGATCTGGGAGCCACCACGATCACCGAGGCACTCACCCTGCACGATGACGACGTCTACGCGAAGAACACGTTCGAGGACCAGAACCGGGTCGGCCTCACACCACTCGGGAGCGTCGCTCTCAGCGAAGGGACGCTCACCCTGATCCTTCCGCCTGTGTCCTGGTCAGCCATCAGCCTCAGGTAGCTCTCCGGTCCTGGCGCTCACCACGTCAGGGATGCCGTGTGACAAAGGCCTGAGTCCCGGATTCGAGGCTGGATGCACCGGCACACATATTCGTACGAAGGATCTACCCCTCATGACTCACGTCAGTGCCGACCGACCCGCGCAAGGGTATCTGCCCCGAGAGGAGGCCTGCATGGTCACCACCGTCACGATACGACTCGACGATGAACTGCGAGATCGAATTGCAGAAGCAGCGCGGCTGCACGATGTGACGCTCAGTCGTTACATTCGGGACCGACTCGCCGAGAATATGCAGTTCGAAGTACGAGAGGGCGCAGTGCGTGAGGGGTCGGACCTGGACGTCGACAACCCTGATCTATCACCCTTCGAGCGCAGGATGCTCGTTCAGGCGCACCGGTTGATTCTGGCAGCGAAGGGAGACCTCGGAGAGGCCTACTACAACAAGGACGATGAGGTCCAAGCGATCCAGATTCTGGAGAGCGGATTCGTCGGGGACTATCCGGCGGAGTTCGCCGGGATAGTCACTCCGATGTCTCACCCGGAATGTGAGCTCGTCTGGGACATCTTCGACATGTTCCGGGTCATCGGAGCCAGTGCCAGAGCCCTCGACGGGGGGTGGCAGCACCTCGGGGTGGACGAGCGCTACGGCACGTTCCGTGGTTTCGACGGAAACCATCCACTCGAGAGTCGCATGCTCGGCTACGCCAGATACCTCGTGAAGCACGACCGATGGACCGAACAAGCTGCTGTGGTCCTGGCGGAGGGCGGCGTCTCGCCTACCGAGATGCTGCCGACCTACAGATCCATGCTGCGGGCCTTCAAACCTCTCTGGAGCCAGGTAGTGAGAGACGGCACGCGCTGGCACTTGTCAGAAGAGCAGATCAGGCAGGTCCTGGAGACCGTACCGGATGAGCGGGGTTGATGGATGGATGGCGACATCGCGGACGTGAGCATCCCGAGCGCGGATCCGGAGGAGCGGCCGGGGTGATTCCTTCGTCTCGGTCAGGGCCTTCCACGTTTGCCACCGTCGATCTGCTGATGACCGACCAGTGAAAGCTTCTGACTGCTACCTGTGATGCGGATAGCTGCAGGTGGGCCGTTTCCCGTCGTCGAAGATCTTGCTGTGATCGGGAAACCGGGCAGCTCGTTCGCTGCCTATGGTGAGGGCGAAATTCTTGCTCGATTCTCTTGATGAAAGGAACTACCAGCCTCATGATGTCCACAGACAAGCCCGCCCTGCGGGTCGGTATGGTCGGCTATGCCTTCATGGGAGGGATGCACTCCCATGCCTGGCGCACCGCGCCCCGCTTTTTCGATCTGCCTCTTCACCCCGAGCTCGCCGTCCTCGCAGGTCGGGACGGACGTGCCGTGAAGGCCGCGGCCGGGAAGATGGGATGGGCGGACACCGAGGTGGATTGGCGGGCCCTGGTGGATCGTGATGACGTCGACCTGATCGATATCTGCACCCCCGGGGATACGCATGCGGAGATCGCGATCGCGGCGTTGGAAGCCGGCAAGCACGTGCTCTGCGAGAAGCCGCTGGCGAACTCGGTCGAGGAGGCGGAGCGCATGGCGGCGGCAGCGCAGGCCGCCGCGGCGAAGGGTGTCTTCGCGATGTGCGGGTTCTCCTATCGCCGCACTCCGGCTCTCGCCCTCGCCCGGCGGCTCGTCGGGCAGGGGAGGATCGGGACCATCCGGCACATCCGCGCCCAGTACCTCCAGGACTGGCTGTCGGATGAGACTGCGCCGATGACCTGGCGCCTGGACAGGAGCAGGTCTGGTTCGGGCGCGCTGGGGGACATCGGAGCGCACAGCATCGACGCCGCGCAGTACGTCTCAGGCCTGCGAGTCACGGGGGTCTCCGGTCTCCTCAACACGTTCGTGAACGAGCGCCCCCTCGGCGGGACCCTCGTGGGCCTGGGCGGTCAGGGCGCCAGTGACGGGGACACCGGAACAGTCACGGTCGACGACGCCGCCGTCTTCAGCGCACGCTTCGACTCAGGGGCTATCGGGGTGTTCGAGGCCACGCGCTTCGCGCTCGGCAGGAAGAACTCGATGAGGCTCGAAGTCAACGGCAGCCTCGGTTCGCTCGCCTTCGACTTCGAGAACATGAACTCACTGGAGTTCTACGACGGCACTCAGCCCGCCGAGACCTCGGGCTTCAGCACCATCAATGTCACCGAACCCGTGCACCCCTACACCGGGAACTGGTGGCCGGCCGGGCATGGCCTCGGCTACGAGCACGGGTTCACGCACCAGGTCGTGGACCTGGTGCAGGCGATCGCCGACGGCGTGGTGCCTTCGCCGTCCTTCGACGAGGCCCTTGGGGTCCAGAAGGTCCTGCACGCCATCGAGCGAAGCGCAGCGAACGACTCGGGGTGGCAGCATGTCTGAGGCTGCCCCGGCCGGTATCGGACCGCGCCCCGTCACCCTCCTGTGGAACCCGATCTTCCGCATGCTCAACTCGATCGGCTACGAAGGCCACACCAGCATCGAGTGGGAGGACGCCGGGATGGACCGGCTCATCGGCGCACCACGAGCGTTGGCGCTCGTCCGAGAGCCGGCACGCCCGGCCCCGTCTGCTGCCGCTTTCCCGGTGCGGAACGCGAGCACCCCTGACGTATCCGAGCACGCCTCCACGAAAGAAGGATCATGACCATGAAGAAAGCACTCGTCGTCCGCGGGGGGTGGGACGGTCACCAGCCCGTTGAGGCTACGGACCGTTTCATCCCGTTCCTCCGCGAGAACGGGTACACCGTCCGGGTCGAGGGATCGCCGAAGATCTACGCGGATGCGGATTACCTGTCGACCGTGGACCTGATCCTCCAGTGCACCACGATGAACACCATCGAGAAGGACGAGTTCATCGGGCTGCGGGCCGCCATCGAAGCGGGGACCGGGCTCGCGGGATGGCACGGCGGCATCGCCGATTCCTACCGCAACGAGTCGGACTACCTCCATCTCATCGGGGGGCAGTTCGCGTGCCATCCGGGCAAGCATCCGGACGAGAGGATCGGCGAGCAGTCCGACAACTACGTGCCCTATCGGGTCACCGTGCTGCCGGCTGCGGCGGACCATCCGATCATGCAGGGGATCGGGGACTTCGACCTCGTCACGGAGCAGTACTGGGTCCTGGCGGACGACTACATCGACGTGCTCGCGACCACGACCCAGGCGGTCCGTGACTGGGACCCGTGGAACCGTCCCGTGACGTCTCCGGCCGTCTGGACCCGGCAGTGGGGCGAGGGACGCATCTTCGTCTCGACGCCCGGTCACCGCGTCGAGATCCTCGATGATCCGAACGTCCGAACCATCATCGAAAGGGGTTTGCTGTGGGCGAGCCGTTGAACGTCGGAATCATCGGCTGCGGAGCGATCGTGGCCCAGTACCTGAAGACCCTGCCGTCGCTGGAATCGGTGAATCTGAGGGCGGTGGCGGATCTTGACTTCAGCCGCGCGGAAGCCGTCGCCGCATCGCAGGAGGGCGTGCGGGCGCTGACGGTGGACGAGCTCCTGGCCGACCCCGGGATCGACACGGTCCTGAACCTCACGATCCCTGCCGCCCACGCAGAAGTGGCTTCCCGGGCCATCGCTGCCGGCAAGAACGTCTACGGCGAAAAGCCCCTCGCTGCGAGCACGGATGAAGCACGGGAGGTGCTCGCCCTGGCCACCGAAGCCGGAGTGCGCATCGGGTGTGCGCCCGACACCGTGCTCGGGACAGGCATACAGACAGCCCGCGATGCCATCGACAGCGGCATGATCGGCCGCCCGATCTCGGCCTCGGCCACGATGATGGCACCGGGCCACGAACGGTGGCACCCCAACCCCGACTTCTACTACGTCCCCGGTGGCGGTCCCCTGCTGGACATGGGCCCGTACTACGTCACCGCGCTCGTCACCCTGCTGGGGCCGGTCACGTCCGTCATCGGTGCGGCCAGCCACACGCGGAAGGAGCGGACCATCGAATCCGGTCCGCGCGCGGGGCAGACCGTACCCGTCTCCATCGACACGCACGTTACCGGCGTCCTCGTCCACGAGTCCGGAGCTCTGTCCACCTTGGTCATGAGTTTCGATGCGGTACGAACACGGGCTTCCAATATCGAGATTCACGGGGAGCTGGCCAGCCTCACCGTTCCTGATCCGAATTATTTCGACGGCGAGGTGTCCATCTGCAACCTCGGGAACGGGGATCAGGACGGGTGGACGGTGCTTCCCGTCAGCGCGGGATACACCGGTGCGGGCAGGGGGTACGGGCTCGCCGACATGGCATCAACGCCGAACGGCGAGCAGCACAGGGCGAACGGCAACCTCGCCTACCACGTACTCGACGTCATGGAATCGCTGCTGACTTCTACCTCCAGCGGGAGGGCCGAGACGATACGGAGCACGGTGGTCAGACCCCCCCTGGTGCCGCTGACCTTCCTGTGAGGGACGGTTGCCCCTGGGTCGACGACGGGAGAGGCTGTCTCCTGGAATCTCTCTGACCGCAGTTCCGCAGAACGTCCTCCGCCTCGGGCAGCACCGAATCTGCTCACTGACTCGAGGTTTCCTCGGAAGGCCACTGATTGCCCTGCGTCCCATCCGGTCCGCGATAGCTGGATGGGTGCTCGACCGGTCGTGCGAAGCACACGCCGGTCGAGGAGAAGGGCCTGGTTGCAGTGAGTGGCTGCAACCAGGCTCCTCTCACCGCGACTCGTGACGTGTGTCATCTCGATGGGCCGGGGCGACCCACGTGCCAGTGCAGGCTGGTCAACTCGTCGGACCGTGAACGCCTCGGCCCGGCCATCGATCGAGCCGCGAGGGCGGAGCGGTCGCGAGGACCGCGACCGCGTGGGCGGGACCCCCGCCTGCCTCCGGTGCCCGCCCCGACATATGATCTGACCATGCCGAACACCTGCTCCGACCGGGGCGTCCACGCCCAGCCGTCCGTCCCCGCGGGGGGTGGGTCCCTGTGAGCGGCGGCCTCGTCGCGCTGCTCGACGACGTCGCGGCCCTCGCTCGCATCGCCGCCGCCTCGGTGGACGACGTCGCCGCCGGTGCCGGACGGGCCAGCATGAAGGCCGCGGGCGTGGTGATCGACGACGCCGCCGTGACGCCGCAGTACGTCTCCGGCGCCGATCCCTCCCGCGAACTGCCGATGATCAAGCGGATCTTCTGGGGTTCGCTCCGCAACAAGCTGCTGATCATCCTGCCGGCACTGCTGCTGATCAGCGCCTTCATCCCCGGGGTCATCCCGTTCGTCCTGATGCTCGGCGGGACCTACCTCTGCTACGAGGGCGCCGAGAAGGTGTGGCACAAGCTCCGGGGCCACCACGAGGCCAAGGACACCCCCGCCGTCGACCGCGGACCGGAAGCCGAGGCGAAGATCACCAAGGGGGCCATCACCACCGACTTCATCCTCTCCTGCGAGATCATGGTCATCTCGCTCAACGAGGTGGCAGCCGAGTCCATCTGGGCCAAGGGGATCATCCTGGTCGTCGTCGCCCTCATCATCACGGTCGCCGTCTACGGGGCGGTCGCGCTGATCGTCAAGATGGACGACATCGGGCTGCATCTGACGACGAAGGATTCACCCGCCTCGAAGCGCCTCGGTGCGCTCCTCGTCAGGGGGATGCCCGCCGTGCTCGCCGGGATCACCCTCGTCGGAACCATCGCCATGCTGTGGGTCGGCGGGCACATCATGCTGCAGGGCGCCTACGACCTCGGGTGGCACCTGCCCTACGACCTCGTGCACACCGTGGAGGAGCCGTTCGTCGGCATCCCCGTCGTCGGCGGCTTACTCGCCTGGCTCGTGAACACGCTGTGCTCCGCGATCGTCGGTGCCATCTGGGGCTCCGTGGTCATGGCCGTGGTGCACCCACTCCTGAAGGTCCTGCCCTTCGGCCGGAAGGGGGACCACCAGGAGGGTGACCTCCGCGCGGCCGTCGCGGGTCACCGCCCGAAGGGGCACGACGGCGCCTGACCGGCCCGCCGGGCCCGGCCGTCGCGGGGCATGACCCGAGGAGCGAGGGCCGGCACGCCCGGAGGTCAGTAGCTCGTGGTTGGTCCGGTCTTGTCCGCAGACCGGACGAAGGCCGCGGCCAGATCCTCCGATCCCCGGGCGAGCAGGGCGACGTCGGCCCCGACGAGGATGAAGCGCGCCCCCGCGTCGAGGTAGTGGTGCGCGGTCGCCGGGCTGAAGGCGTTGACGCCGGCAGGGACATCCGCGCGTCCTGCCGCAGCGAGGCAGTGCTCGACGGCGGCACGGACCTCGGGGTGTTCCTGCTGACCGAGCAGCCCCATCGAGGCGGCGAGATCGGACGGTCCCACGAAGATCGCATCCACGCCGTCCACCGCGAGGATGTCCTCCACCGCGTCGACGGCGGCGGCGGACTCGATCTGGACGGTCACGCTGACCGTGGCGGACGCGGTGGCAAGGTAGTCCGGCACCCTGTTCCAGCGCGCGGCGCGTGCCAGCGCGGATCCGACGCCCCGCACGCCCTCGGGCGGATACCGGGTGGCCGCGACGGCGGCCTCGGCGTCCGCCACGGAGTGCACCATGGGGATCAGCAGGTTCTGCACGCCGAGGTCGAGGTACTGCTTGATCAGCACGGGATCGTTCACGGGCGGTCGCACGAGCACCTGCACGGGATAGCCGTGGACGGCCTGCAGCTGGGCGAGGATCGATTCGAGCCCGTTCGGGCTGTGCTCGGCGTCGACCAGCAGCCAGTCGAGGCCGGAGCCGGCGCAGATCTCCGCGACCAGCGGGCTGCCGGAGCAGACCCACATCCCGGCGAGCGGACGCTCCGAGGTGGCGAGGGCGTAGGGGAAGGTGGGGCTCAGTGGAAGTGGCACGTCACGGCTCCCAAAGGTCCGTAGTCGGCGTGGATCGTGTCGCCCCTGTCCACCGCGACCGGGCGCGTGAAGGACCCGGCGAGGATGATGTCCCCGGCCTTCAGCCCGTCGCCGTGGGCGGCGATCTTGTTCGCGAGCCAGTGCACGCCGGCAGCGGGATGGTCCAGGACCCCGGCCGCGACACCGGTCTCCTCCACCACCTGGTTCCGGTACAGGAGGGCGGCGACCCATCGGAGGTCGACGGCGTCGGGCCGCACCGGCCGGCCGCCGACCACCATGGCGCCCATCGCCGCGTTGTCGGAGATGGTGTCCACGATCGTGCGGCCCGCCATCTCGATGCGCGAGTCGAGGATCTCCAGGGCGGGCACCACGTAGTCGGTGGCGTTCAGCACGTCGAAGAGGGTGCAGCCGGGCCCGGTGAGATCGTCCTTCAGGACGAACGCGAGCTCCACCTCGACGCGCGGCCCGGTGTAGCGCTCCCACTCGACCGAGCAGCCCGTCTCGAGGACCATGTCGTCGAAGATGGAGCCGTAGTCGGGTTCGGTGATGCCGGTGGCGGCCTGCATGGCGCGCGAGGTCAGGCCGATCTTGCGCCCCACCAGCGTGCGTCCGGCTGCCTCGTTCCGCTGCCGCCACAGGCGCTGGACGGCGTAGGAGTCCTCGACCGTCATGTCCGGGTAGCGCGCGGTCAGGAGGGGGACCGGGGTCCGCGTGCGGCCCGCTTCGAGGAGTTCGTCCGCGATGGCCCGGATCGTCGTCGTGTCCAGCATGGCTACAGCTGCGCCCCGAGCTTGAAGCCCTTCTCGGTGCCCGCGTCGCGGGTGTAGGAGAAGCCGTCGGCGCCGACGGTCACCGCCATCTCGCTCCTGTCCTCGCGGGCCGCGACGGGCTGCGGGTTGCCGTCGAGGTCGAGCACCAGGGACGCCTCGGTGTACCAGGACGGCACGACGGCGTTGCCCCACCAGTCGCGGCGCTGGTTGTCGTGCACGTCCCAGGTGACGGTCGGGTTGTCCGGATCACCCGTGTAGTAGTCCTGCGTGTAGATCTCGATGCGGTGGTCGTCCGGGTCGAGGATGTACAGGTAGAAGGCGTTCGAGACGCCGTGGCGCCCGGGGCCGCGCTCGATGCGGTCGGAGATGCGGAGGGCGCCCATCTTGTCGCAGATCTGGATGATGTTGTGCTTCTCGTGCGTGGCGAAGGCGACGTGGTGCATGCGTGGTCCGTCGCCTCCGGTCAGCGCCGTGTCATGGACCGTCTGCTTGCGGTGCATCCATACCGCGTAGGTGACGCCGTCGGCGTCCTGGATGTCCTCCGAGACGCGGAAGCCGAGGTCCTCGAGGTACGCCCTGCCGCGGGGGACGTCGGGGGTGACCTGGTTGAAGTGGTCCAGCCGGACCAGTTCACCCGCGGAGTACAGGTCGTAGCGCTGCGTCAGCCGTTCCACGTGCTCCACCTCGTAGAAGAACTCGTAGGGGAAGCCGAGGGGGTCCTCGACCCGGACCGAGTCGCCGATGCCCTTCGTGAAGCCGCCGGCACGACGCTCGGTGCGGCAGCCCAGCTCGCGGTAGTACGCCTCCGCGGCATCCACCTCCTCGGGGGACCTCACCCGGTAGGCGAAGGCGGCCACGGCTGCGACCGGTCCCTTGCGGAGCACGAGGTTGTGGTGGATGAACTCCTCGAGCGAGCGCAGGTAGATGGCCTCGTCGTCCTCCTCGGTGACGTGGAGGCCGAGCACGTCGACGTAGAAGGCGCGCGAACGGGCCAGGTCGGTGACCACGATCTCCATGTAGGCGCAGCGCACGATGTCCGGGGCGGGCAGGGCGGGGGTGGGGACGAAATCAGTCATGGTCTTCTCTTCTTCGAGGGAGGGTGGTCGGGAGGGCGGGTCAGCCCTCGTTGGCGGCGGAGGCCGCGATGCTGCCGAACTTCGGTGTGTGGACCGGGCCGAGGGTGATGTGGACGGCCTGCTGATCCGTGTAGAAATCGATGGAGCGGTAACCGCCCTCATGGCCGAGGCCGGAGGATTTCACGCCACCGAAGGGGGTGCGCAGGTCGCGGACGTTGTGGCTGTTGAGCCACACCATGCCCGCCTCGACGTTCTGCGAGAAGGTGTGGGCGCGCGCCAGGTCCCGCGTCCAGACGTAGGCGGCGAGCCCGTACCGGGTGTTGTTCGCGAGCTCGAGCGCCTCGGCGTCGGTGTCGAACGGCGTGATGGCGACGACGGGACCGAAGATCTCCTCCTGGAAGATCCGCGCGTCGGGCGAGACGTCGGCGAACACCGTGGGGGCGATGTAGTTGCCCTCCGGGAGGTGGTCCGGGCGTCCGCCACCGGCGAGGAGGCGGCCTTCGGTCTTCCCGAGCTCCACGTAGGAAGCCACCTTGTCGAAGTGCACCGGGTGGACGAGGGCGCCGACCTCGGTCTTCGGGTCGTGGGGATCACCGACGACGATGGCCTTCGCCCGCGCGGCGTACGCCTCGCAGAACGCGTCGTACACCGGGCGTTCGACGAGGATGCGCGAGCCCGCCGTGCAGCGTTCGCCGTTGAGGGAGAACACGCCGAAGAGCGCGGAGTCGATGGCGGCGTCGAGATCGGCGTCCGCGAAGACGATGCAGGGGGACTTGCCGCCGAGCTCCATGGAGAGGCCCTTGAGGTTCTCGGCGGCGTTCCGGAAGATGGTCTGCCCGGTGGTGGTCTCGCCCGTGAAGGAGATGAGCGGGACGCCGGGGTGCTTCACCAGCGCGTCCCCCGCTTCCTCGCCGAGGCCGTTCACGAGGTTGAAGACCCCCGCCGGCAGGCCCGCGTCCTCGAAGATCCGCGCCCAGAGGGACGCGGAGAGGGGCGTGAACTCTGCGGGCTTGAGGACCACGGTGTTGCCCGTGGCCAGGGCGGGAGCGAGCTTCCACGACTCCAGCATGAAGGGCGTGTTCCAGGGCGTGATGAGCCCGGCGACGCCGATGGGCTTCCGGTTCACGTAGTTGATCTGCGATCCGGGCACCTTCATGGCGTCGTCGAACTGGGCCACGATGAGATCGGCGAAGAAGCGGAAGTTCTCGGCGGCGCGCAGCGCCTGGCCCTTGGCCTGGGTGATCGGCAGGCCCGTGTCGAAGGTCTCGAGCTCGGCGAGCCGTGACTCCTGGGCCTCCACGGCGTCCGCGATGCGGTTGAGGACGCGGGCGCGCTCGCGCGGCTTCATGCGGGGCCAGGGGCCGTGCAGGAACGCCTCCCGCGCAGCGGCGACAGCGGCGTCCACGTCCTCCGCCTGGCCGGCCGCGGCCGTGGCGTAGGCCCGGTTCGAGACCGGATCCAGCACCTCGAAGGTCTTCCCGCCGATGGAGTCGACGGTCCGTCCACCGATGTAGTGCTGCAGGTGGGTGGGCAGGTCCTCGGGCACGAAGTGCCGGGAGCCGGCGGCAGGGGTGTCTGCAGGGGGCGTCATGGTGCGGGTCCTAACTGTTGTCCGCGCCGGTCCGGGCGAGGTAGGCGTCGAGGGTGGCACTGCGGTGGAGGCGGGCGGCGCGTTCGATCACGTCTGCGCCGGCCCCGGAGCCGATGAGGTCAAGGAGGGCGTCGTGCTCCGTGACGGACTCGCTCGCGCGGCCGGGCACGAAGCGGAAGGTCGAGGAGCGCATGGAGGCGAGGCGGGTCCAGCCCCGGTGCACCAGGTCCAGCAGGTGCGGATTGGGGCAGTGCTCGAACAGGACGCTGTGGAAGTCCTGGTTCAGCCGGGTGAACCTGACGGGGTCGAAGTCCTGCAGGCAGGCCCGCATCTCGCTGTTGACGGCCCGTGCGCGATCAAGGCCCGCGGGACCGATCAGCGGTGCGGACAGCGCCGTGGCGGCGCCCTCCACGATGCTCAGCGTCTGCATCGTGTAGAGGTATTCGGTGGGATCGATCCCGGCGACGGTGGCGCCGATGTTGCGCTGGAACGTCACGAGCCCCTCGGCCTCGAGGCGGCGGATGGCTTCCCGGACGGGCACCACGCTCACCCCGAGGTCGTGGGCGAGGCGCGCCAGCACCAGCCGGTGTCCGGGGGAGTACGTGCCGTCCGAGATGCGGGCCTTGACCGCGGAGTACGCCTGCTCGGACTTGCTCGCCATGAGCGCCGGTTCAGTCATGCGGGGCCCCGGCGTCCTGCTGCTCGTAGCGCGCCCGCCAGGCGGCGTTCATCGGGTAGAGGCCGTCCACGCCGTGGCCCTCGCGCACCATGGCCGCGATGAACTCCTCCTCCCGCTCCTGCGCGAGGGCGTCGTCGACCACCTCCTCCGCGAGGGACGGCGGGATGACGAGGATGCCGTCGGAGTCGGCGACGATGATGTCGCCGGGCTGCACCGTGGTGCCACCGCAGGCGATGGTCACGTCGGTGTCCCAGGGGATGTGGCGCCGCCCGAGGACAGCAGGGTGGGGGTTGGCGTAGTAGGTGGGGATGTCGAGGGCCGCTACGGTCGCGAAGTCCCGGACGCCGCCGTCGGTGATGATGGCCGCGGCTCCACGGACCTGTGCGCGGAGGGCGAGGATGTCGCCGATGGTTCCGGTTCCCTTCTCCCCGCGCGCCTCCATGACGAGGATCTCGCCCGCGCCGACCGAGTCGACGGCCCGCTTCTGCGCGTTGAATCCGCCGCCATGGGCGGCGAACAGGTCCTCGCGGTTGGGGACGTAGCGCAGGGTGCGGGCGAGGCCGACGACGCGACGGTCCGGGCGGGTGGCCTGCAGCCCGTCGATGCTCACGTTGTCCAGGCCGCGCCTGCGCAGCTGGGAGGACAGGGTGGCGGTGGCGACACGCTCGAGCTTCGTCCGCAGTGCTGCGGGGAGTGCGCTGGCTGCGGGAGCGAGGCCGGCGGCTTCCGCGGAACCGTAGGCCTCCTCGCGCTGGACGTCGTCGGCCTTCGGCTGCGCGCCGTAGGCGGCGAGCGGCGTGGTTCCCGCGGTGATGTGGGTGGTCAGGCGCCCGGTCGCCGCCGTCCCGTCGACGGTGGAGACCTCGACCTCGACGACGTCGCCCGGCACGGCGACGGAGGCACCGGCGGGAGTGCCGGTGAGGATGATGTCACCCCTCTCGAGCGTCAGCAGCTGGGAGAGATCGGCGATGAGCCGGGCGAAGGGGAAGAGCAGGTCCGCGGTGGTGTCGTCCTGCACCACGGTGCCGTTGTGCCAGGTCCTGATGCGCAGTGCCGCCGGGTCCACGTCGCCCGCCCGAAGCAGGCCGGGCCCCACCGGGGTGAAGCCGTCGCCACCCTTGGACCGGAGGTTCGAGCCCTTGTCCGCGTAGCGCAGGTCGTACACGCCCAGGTCGTTGCCCGCCGTCACCCACTCCACATGGCTCCACGCGTCGGCAGGGCCGACGCGGCGCGCCGCGGTCCCGATCACGAGGGCGATCTCGCCCTCGAACGCGAGCAGCTCGCACCCGGCGGGGCGTTCCACCCCGGCGCCCGTCATGGCCAGGGAGGAGGAGGGCTTGAGGAAGTAGGAGGGCTGCTCCGGCGTGCGGCCGCGCTGGGCGGCCCGGCTGGGGTAGTTGATGTGCACGGCGATCACCTTGCCGGCTGCGCGCATCAGGTCCTCGGATACCAGGTCCATGCCCTACTCCCTCGTCGACGATCGGATATGAAATCGTATACGAACGTTAGGGCTGTGACCGGGGGCACGTCAAGCCCGGATCGACGGGCCGGCGCTCAGGTCGTCGACATGCCCTTGACGTCCGCCAGGGTCGCGACCAGCAGGTCCTGGAACTCCGCGTCGCGGAATCGACGCCACGATCACGGGGGTGATTGTGCGCGCTGTCACACAGGGCTACCATCGCTGGACGAAAGAAGAACATGCCGTTCGATTATCGAACAGAGTCGTCACGATGAAGTGAGGAACCCTTGCAATTCCATCATCACGGGTACGTCTCCGGCGATCCCCGCGTGCACCCTGCGGCAGGTGCCGGCATCGATCGTCCCGAGGATCTGCCGGACGAGGTCGACGTCCTCATCATCGGAACCGGTCCCGCGGGCATGATCACGGCGGCGCAGCTCTCCCAGTTCCCCGGGATCACCACGCGCATCGTCGAGCGCCGTCCGGCTCGGCTCGCCATCGGCCAGGCGGACGGCATCCAGGCCCGTAGCGTGGAGACCTTCCAGGCGTTCGGGTTCGCGCAGCGCATCACGGACGAGGCCTACCGGATCGTGGAGATGGCCTTCTGGAAGCCCGACCCCGAGGACTCCACGCGCATCATCCGCACGGCCCGTCCCGAGGACGATCCGGCCGGTATCAGCGAATTCCCCCATCTGATCGTGAACCAGGCGCGTGTGCTCGACTACTTCGCCGAGTTCATGAGGAACGCGCCCACCCGCCTGGAGCCGGACTACGGTTTCGAGTTCGTGGGCCTCGACGTCGACGACGATCGGGAGTACCCGGTGGAGGTCACCCTCCTCCGAACGGCCGGTGCGGGCGAGGGCTCCACCCGCAGGGTACGGGCCAAGTACGTGGTGGGGTCCGACGGCGCCCGCAGCAGGGTCCGCGCAGCGATCGGCTGCACCCTCGCCGGGGACAGGGCGAACCATGCGTGGGGTGTCATGGACGCCGTCGCCGTCACCGACTTCCCCGACATCCGCCGCAAGTGCGCCATCCAGTCCGGCGAGGGTGGCAGCATCCTGCTGATCCCGCGCGAGGGAGGCCACCTCTTCCGGATGTACGTGGATCTCGGCGAGACCGGACCGGAGGACGACGGCGCCGTCCGTCGCACGACGATCGACCAGATCATCGGCAAGGCCAATGCCATCCTGAGCCCCTACACGCTCGATGTCCGGGACGTGCCCTGGCACAGCGTCTACGAAGTGGGTCATCGCCTCACCGACAGGTTCGACGATGTCCTCCCGGAGGACCGCGGGAGGCGCACTCCGCGGGTCTTCATCACCGGAGATGCCTGCCACACCCACAGCGCCAAGGCCGGCCAGGGCATGAACGTCTCGATGCAGGACGGGTTCAACATCGGCTGGAAGCTGGGCCACGTGCTGGAGGGCCGGAGTCCCGAGGAGCTGCTCGCGACCTACTCCGCCGAGCGCCAGGTCGTCGCGCAGAACCTCATCGACTTCGACAAGCAATGGTCCACCCTCATGGCGAAGCGGCCCGAGGACTTCGCGAGCCCATCGGAACTGGAGGACTTCTACGTCCGCACCGCCGAGTTCCCGGCGGGCTTCATGACGCAGTACCAGCCGTCCCTGCTCGTCGCCGGGGACCAGCACCAGGGCCTCGCCGAGGGCTTCCCGATCGGCAAGCGCTTCAAGTCCGCCCCGGTGGTCCGCGTCTGCGACGGCGTCCCGACCCACCTCGGCCATCACGCCACGGCGGACGGCCGGTGGCGCATCTACGTCTTCGCCGACCCTGCCGAGGCCGGTGCCGCGTCAGGCGTGTCCGCCCTCGCGGACTGGCTCGGTTCCGCGGCAGATTCCCCGCTCGCCGCAACACCCGAAGGCCTCGACGGTGATGCCTGGTTCGATGTGAAGGTCGTCTACCAGCAGGCCCACACGCAGGTGGACATCGGCCGGGTCCCGGTGATGTTCAAGCCCTCCGTCGGGCCGTTCGGCCTGACCGACTACGAGAAGGTGTACGCCACCGACCCCGGTGCCGACATCTTCGAGGAGCGCGGGCTGCACCGGGGCGGCGTCGTCGTGGTCGTCCGCCCGGACCAGTACGTGGCGAACGTCCTGCCCCTGGCCGATACCGGCGGGCTCGCCGCGTTCTTCGCCCCGCTGCTGGCGGCCGCCCCGAGGGTGCAGCGCGGCCGGGCGTTCGCCTGACATGAGCACCGCGGACACCGCGCGGGCGGCCACCTCCGCCCCCGCCTCGCAGACCCTCTCCCGCGGCATCCGCGCGCTGGAGATCCTGGCCGACGCGCCGGACGGCAGGACCACCGCACAGGTCTCCGCGGAGCTGGGGGTGCACCGTTCCATCGCCTACCGGATCCTCCGCACGCTGGAGGAGCATTCCCTCGTCATCCGGGACGCGGGCGGGCGGTTCCTGGCCGGTCCCGGTCTCGCGAACCTCGCCCGGGGGGTGGCGCCGCGGCTGCAGACGGCCGCGCTGCCGGAGCTCACCACCCTGGCGGCGGACCTGCGGATGACGGCGTTCGTCGCCGTGTGGGACCGCAGCCACTGCGTCACGCTGGTCGCCGTCGAACCGCCCCACGGGGAGGGGACGATCGTGCAGCGGCCCGGCTCGCGCCATCGGTTCGACGCCGGTGCGCCGGGCATCGCCATCCAGTCGGCCCTGACCGAGGCGGAGTGGGACCACCTCGCCCCCGGTCAGCCGTACCGCGAGGAGTCGCGCGCGGCGGCGGTCACGGGGTTCGCGGTGAGCCATGACGAAGTCATCCCCGGGGTCAGTTCCATCGCTGCCCCCATCCTGGTCCGGGGGCAGTTGCCCGCCGCGATCGCCGTCGTCTACGTCCGTAGCGACTCGTCCGTCGAGGATCTCGGAGCGCGGGTGGCACAGGCTGCCCGTGCCGTCGGGGCGCTCCTCTGATCCGGGGTCCCACCGCATCCGCGTAACGCGCGTCACAGTCACGTCACTCAGAACCCAGCATTACCGAATGAACGATCGTTCGGTAATGTGTGGGGCACCGACCACCGGCCGAGCTCCCGCTCCCGGGCCGGCGCCGCACGAACACCCGCACCACACACCGGAAGACGAAGGAGTTTTTCATGGCACTGGCACCAGAGCGGCCGCAGTCGGGCACCGACGCCCGCATGAGCTCGCAGGACCGCAGGGTCCTCGCCGGCACGATGGTCGGCACCACGATCGAGTGGTACGACTTCTTCATCTTCGCGCAGGCCGCGGGCATCGTCTTCGCGACCCTCTACTTCGGCCCGCTCGAAGGCGAGAGCCCCGGACTCGCGCAGCTCGTCGCCTGGGCCACCATCGGCATCAGCTTCTTCTTCCGTCCGCTCGGTGCTGTCGTCGCCGGTCGGCTCGGGGACAAGATCGGCCGCAAGGCGATGCTGGTGTTCACCCTCGTCATGATGGGCGGTGCCACCGCCCTCATCGGGTTGCTGCCCACGTACGCGCAGATCGGCATCTGGGCTCCGATCCTGCTGATGCTCCTGCGCATCCTGCAGGGCTTCTCGGCCGGTGGCGAATGGGGTGGCGCGGCCCTCATGGCGGTGGAGCACGCACCCGTGCACAAGCGTGGCTTCTGGGGCGCGTACCCGCAGATCGGCGTTCCCGTCGGGATGATCCTGGCGACCTTCGTGCTGTTCATGCTCCGTACCTCCCTGTCCCCCGAGGACTTCCTCGCGTGGGGCTGGCGCATCCCGTTCCTGCTGTCCGTTGTCCTGATCGTGGTGGGGTACTTCATCCGGTCCGCCGTCGCCGAGAGCCCCGTCTTCAAGCGCATGATCGAACGCAAGCGCGAGACGGCGACACCCCTGCGGAATCTGCTGCAGACCAACAAGAAGCAGGTCGTCCTCGCCGCGGTGATCTTCATCGGCAACAACGCCGCCGGCTACCTCGTCATCGCGTTCCTGTCCTCCTACGCCCAGCGCGTCCTCGGGATGCCCGCCGCGCCGGTCCTCCTCGCGACGCTCCTGGCAGCCTTCGGCTGGCTCATCTTCACCCTGTACGGCGGCATCCTGTCCGACCGCATCGGACGCGTCCGCACCTTCCAGATCGGCTACGGGCTCATCTTCGTCTGGATGATCCCGCTGTTCCTGCTCATCGACACCCGCAACATCTGGGCCTACGGGATCGGCATCTTCGTCCTCACCATCGGCCTCGGCCTGTCCTACGGGCCCATGTCCGCGATGTACGCCGAGATGTTCCCCGCCAACGTCCGGTACTCGGGCATCGGGATCGGCTACGCCCTCGGGGCGATCCTCGGTGGGGCGTTCGCGCCGCTGATCGCGGAAGCGCTCCTGCGGGAGACCCAGTGGTCGGGTTCCATCAGCCTGTACATCATGGCGCTCTGCATCATCTCCTTCGTCGGCGTGACGCTCGTGAAGGAGACGAAGGGCGCCCCGCTCGAGGCCGGCGAGGAACAGATCGCCGACCGCGCCGCCGACCGCGGCTAGCCGGCCGTCCCCGACAGGCCGGCGCCCGCGTCCACCACCACCACACTGCTGAGGAGCACCATGCACACCACCACCCTGCAGGCCTCGGCGGCCGACCCCTCGACGCTCGACGTCGAGGAGACATGGACGCGCGACCAGGTGGAGTCGGTGCAGCTCGAGCGGCTGCAGTGGACCCTGCGTCACGCCTACGAGAACGTCCCGCTCTACCGGCGCAAGTTCGACGACGCCGGAGTGCATCCCGACGACCTGCGGTCCCTCGCCGATCTGGCCCTGTTCCCCTTCACCACGAAGGAGGACCTCCGGAGCGTCTATCCGTTCGGCATGTTCGCCGTTCCGCAGGCACAGGTGGCGCGGGTGCATGCGTCATCGGGCACGACGGGGCAGCCCACCGTCGTCGGCTACACCGCCGGTGACCTGGACCGGTGGGCATCCCTGGTGGCGCGGTCGCTCCGGGCCTCGGGCGTGAAGGCCGGCTGGAAGGTGCACAACGCGTACGGCTACGGACTGTTCACCGGGGGGCTCGGCGCCCACGCGGGTGCCGAGCGCCTCGGCTGCACGGTCATCCCGATCTCCGGCGGGCAGACCGAACGCCAGGTGCAGCTCATCAGGGACTTCGAGCCGGACGCCATCCTGGCGACTCCCACCTATCTGCTGACCATCCTCGACGCCATGGCGGCGGCCGGGACGGATCCGCGGTCGACCTCCCTGAAGACCGCCGTGCTCGGGGCGGAACCCTGGACCGAGGGCATGCGCCAGGAACTCGAGGGCCGCATGGGCTTCGACGCGTGCGACATCTACGGGTTGTCCGAGGTCATGGGCCCGGGGGTGGCGGGGGAGTGCGTGGAGTCCAAGGACGGCTCGCACGTCTGGGAGGACCACTTCCGGCCGGAGATCATCGATCCCTTCACGGAGAAGGTGCTCGACGACGGCTCGTCCGGCGAGCTCGTGTTCACCTCGCTCACCAAGGAGGCCCTGCCGATCATCCGCTACCGGACGCACGACCTCACGCGGCTGCTGCCGGGTACGGCCCGCCCGGGGATGCGGCGGATGGAGCGCATCACGGGCCGGAGCGACGACATGGTGATCGTGCGCGGGGTCAATCTGTTCCCCACGCAGGTCGAGGAACTCGCCCTTGCCATCCCGGCGCTCAGCCCGCACTTCCAGCTGGAACTCACCCGGCCCGAGGGCCAGCGGATGGACCAGCTCACCATCAACATCGAGGTGCGCGAGGGCGTCTCGGCGAGCGACGGCGCCGCCGCCGCACAGGAACTGCAGCACCGCATCAAGACCCACATCGGTTCCACGTGTTCGGTCCGGATCGTCGAGCAGGGCTCGCTGGTCCGCTCGAGCGGCAAACTTCGGCGCATCTACGACCTGCGTCCGCGAGGCTGACTGGCGGTCCGGCGGGCCTCACCTCGAGCTGCCGATCGGGCAGCTCAGGGCGATCGGCGGAAGGGTGCCGGTCGGCTGCAGGTCGACCCGCCGGACGTCGCAGGTGCCGCAGCGCACATAGTGCACCCGTCCCTCCGACGTCGGGTGCACCGACTCGGTCGCCCAGGCGTGCTCGTGGTGCAGGTGCACCGGGTCGGGGCGGGTGGTGTCCTGGCGCGGGGTGGGTCTCATGTCCTCAGGGTGGTGTAATGCCCTTATGCATCTCAACCCTTACGGTGAATACGCGGTCCTCCTCGCGGCATCACTCGCGGACGACTGGCCGTCGGATCGGGCGGGCATCATCTCCAGGACGCGCGAGTTCGGCATGACCATGGCCTTCCCCTCCGCACGCGACGACCACCCGTCGGTGCGCGGCGTGATCGACGAGTGGCTGGCCGTCGTCGATGCCGATTCGGACGATACCCGGGCTGCGCTGCTGAACCACGTGATGGCCGCAGTGGCCGCATATCCGCGCCTGACCGACCACGACGGCGAGGGCTGGCACCTGCACTACCGGGACGAGGGCCAGGCCCTGCCGAGCGTGCTGCGGGCCGTGATCGGGGTCGGTACATCGCTGCACCTCGTCACCCGGGGCATGCACCGGCTGGGTCGCTGCGCGGGGGACCCGTGCTCGCGCGTCGTCGTCGACACGACGCGGAACGGCCGGCAACGGTACTGCTCCGTCCGGTGCGCCAACCGGGCAGCAGTGCGTCGGCACCGGAACCGCGTCCCGGGTCGATGACCGCCGGAGCCCGGACCCCGCCCTGACGTGGTCCTGGCCGGAGCGGTGACCACCCTGGCCCTGGTGCCCCCACTCGTCCGCCCGCTCCCTCCGAGGGCCGGGTGGGAGTCCTGCCGTCGGGCGTCGAGGGGCCTCAGTCGAGGCAGAACTCGTTGCCCTCCACGTCCTGCATGACGAGGCACGCCTCGTCCTCGTCGTCCGCCGGCAGGAGGTGCAGCCGGCGCGCGCCCAGCGGAACCAGCCGGGCTGCCTCGGCCTCCAGTGCGGCGACACGTTCGTCGCCGCGCAGCCCTGTCCCGACGCGCACGTCCAGATGCATCCGGTTCTTCACCGACTTCGGCTCGGGTACCCGCTGGAAGAAGAGGCGGGGTCCGATCCCGTCCGGGTCCTGGCAGGCCGACATCGAGCCCCGTCGATCCTCGGGCAGGGAGGCATCGAAGGCCTCCCAGGAAACGAAGCCCGGCGGCACGGGCGGGTCCACATACCCGAGGGCGGCCTTCCAGAACGCCGAGACGGCGCGCGGATCGGCGCAGTCGAAGGTCACCTGTACCTGCTTCACGTCAGCCATCGCACCAGCGTAGGAGCGCGGTGGAGGTGTGTCGACAGGGGTGGGTGGCCCGGCCGGCATCGCGTGCCGCACCGGCACCGCATCGTGGCCCTGGCCGTCACCCTCCGCTACTGCGGAGGTCGAAGGCCCCGTTCGCGCATCCGCGCGATCGACCGGATCGCGTCATCGACGAAGCGCTCGGTCAGGGCGGTGTAGCGGTCGATGTCGGAAGCAGACCAGTCCTCGAGCACTTCACCGATCATCCTGTCGCCGAGGGCGTAGACGCCGCGGGCGGCCTTCACGCCTGCCGGCGTCAGGGTGATCAGGGTGGCTCGGCGATCATCCAGGTCCGTCGACCGCTGGACCAGGCCGTCGGCCTCGAGGCGACCGACGATCTTGCTCACGTACGACGCCCCGACGCCGAGTTCGTCCGCGAGGGCCGTGGGACGCAGGGAGCCCCATGCCAACAGGAGTCGAAGGGTCTGATGGGAGGGTTGATCCAGGGACTCGCCGCTCTTCGCGAGGATCTGGCCCTGCACGGCCGGGGAGTCCCACAGGAGGATCAGCGCGCTGAGGTTGGCAAGCGAGCAGCGCAGGCTGTCCGGGCCCGATCCCGGTCGCCACCTCCCGACGGCATGAACCGTCGGTCCGAACCCCGCGGGCGCGTCTCGCGCCCGCCCCACGAGAAGAGAGCATCACCATGGCTGAGATCACCCTGCCCACCACCGTCGGCGACTTCGTCGCTGCGACGAACGCCCACGATGCCGACGCGCTCTTCGCCGTCTTCGCCGCCGGCGCGACCGTCACGGACGACGGGACCACCTACGACACCGAACCCGCACTGCGCGAGTGGATCAGGGTGCACCAGGTCGATCCGAAGATCGTCATCACCCCGATCTCCTGGCAGGGGACGCGCCTCGTTGCGTCGGTCGACGGTGAGTTCCCCGGCGGCCCCCTCAGGTTCGCCTTCACCTTCACCGAGCAGGACGGCGCCCTCACCGGGCTGTCGATCGAGCCCGCATGATCGACCTGCCGCGCAGGCGTCGACGGATCCAGCCACCCCCAGCCGGAACAGGAGGCCCGCTCAGCGCTACTTCGCGCCGGTCGCGACGGCGACGATCTCCTGCATGTACGGAGCCACGACCTGCTGGGAGATCTTGCAGTCGAGCAGCAGCACGCCGTCGTCGTCGGAGCCGAGCCAGCCCGCCACGCCGTCGAGATCCTGGAGGGTCCTGATCGTCCGGCCCGTGGCGCCGAGGGCGGTGGCCAGGGCGGCGAAGTCCACCTCGTCGATCATCATGGGGCCGGAGTGGATGCCGCGCACTGCGTACTGGTGGATCTCCGCGCCGTAGGCGGCGTCGTTGAACACGACGATCACCGCGCGCCGGGCGGTCCGGATGAACGAGTCGAGGTCGGCGAGGGCCATCAGGCCGCCGCCGTCACCCGTGCAGAGCACGAGGGTGGACGCAGGCAGGGCACGCGCGGCACCGACGGCGCTCGGGAAGCCGAGACCGATGGTCTGGTAGGCCGTCCCGACCATGATCAGCCGGTCGGGCGCCGGGACGCGCAGGTAGCCGGGCGCCCAGCCGATGAAGTGGCCGCCGTCCTGGACGATCGTGCGGTCCGCCGGCAGCATTCCGTCGAGCGCGCGGCACAGGCTGCGCGGATCGAGCCGCCCGTCGGCGGCGAGGGCGTCACCGTCCTCGCGGGCGTCGTGGGCCAGCAGGGCGCGGGCTGCGGCGACGTCGCTCCAGCGCGCAGCGGCGTGTCCCGCCGCAGGCGTCCCGATCAGCACGTCCGTCAGCGCCTCCGCGATCGCGCGGGCATCGCCGCGCAGATGGTCCGTGACGACGGCCGAGGTGGGGGCGTCGGCGACGTCCACCTGGATCACGCGGGCGGAGCCGCCGAACGCGTGCCCGAAGCGGGTGGTGAACTGGTTGAGCCGTGCACCGAGGACGAGCACGACATCGGCCTCGGCGATCAGCTGCGCCGAGGGTTCCGAGGCCCATCCGCCGGCGATTCCCAGTGCCGCCGGATGGTCGCCGAAGAAGCCGGCGCCGAGGCCGGACGTGGCCATGAGGGCCCCGAGGTGCTCGGCGAGCTTCGTCGCTGCGCCCTGCGCCCCACTGATCCAGGCTCCGCGGCCGGCGAGGACGAGCGGCCGCTCCGCTGCGGCCAGGACCGCAGCCACACGTTCGAGGTCACCCTCGGCGGGCAACCGCGGCACCTCCGGCCCGACGGGGACGGGCTGGTCCTCGTCCGCGGCCTCGACGCCGGCGAGGTCGTAGGGGATGGCCAGCACCACGGGCGTCCGGTGGCGCAGCGCGTGCCCGACCGCCGCCGTCGTCTCCGTCAGCACGTGGTCCGCGGACACCGTGAAGGTCGTGGCACCGAGCCCCGCCGCGATCCGCACCTGGTCGACGTCCCAGGGACGCCGGCCGCTGGTGGGGGCATCACCGACCACCAGCACGAGGGGGATGTCCGCCTGCACCGCTTCGGCCAAGGGTGTCAGCGCATTCGTGAAGCCGGCGCCGTAGGTGGTGGTGGCGATGGCCAACCGGCCGGCGGCGCGGAAATACGCGTCCGCGGCGGCGACCGCGCCCGCTTCGTGCCGGACGGCGGTGTAGTGGAAGGCGCCGGGTGCCGCCATGACGGCGTCGAGGAAGTGGGCATTGCCGTTGCCCATGACACCGAAGACCTCGGAGGCAGCGGGCTGGAGGGCGGACACGATGCGGGCGGAGACGGTGGCCATCGGACATCTCTCAAGACGAACGTCCGGGCGGTGGCGAGGTGCACACGGTCACCCGGGACGTTGGTGGGTGGGATCCGTATGTGCCTCGGGCCGACAGCCCTTATTGCCTCTTTTTCAGGCACGACGCGCGGTGGGCGTCCGACGTCGCCACTATAGCCGACCCCGTGCACCCGTTGGTCGCCCCCTGTCCGGACCCGTGCGCCTTTTGGTCGTAGTGTTCACGGACCGCGGTGCGTCTCCGGTGGATAATGCGCAGCACTCCTCAGTACTGTTTGACCATGGCCACCTACCTCAGAAACAGCCGCGCCGCCGCGCTTCCCGCCAAGCTCTCCCGATCGTGGCTGCTGGCGTCCGCTGCTTCCGAGGACAACTTCATCCCGGCGCTGACGTCGGAGGCGGACTCCGTGGTGTTCGACATGGAGGACGCCGTCCCCACCGCGGGCAAGGCCGAGGCACGCGATCGCGTGGTCGAGGCCCTGTCCACCGGGATGACCGCCTGGGTGAGGGTCAACGGCATCGAGACCGACTACTGGGCGGACGACCTCGCGGCCCTGTCCAGGGCACCGGGCCTCCGCGGCGTCATGCTGGCCATGACGGAGAAGCCCGAGCAGGTCACGCACACGGCCATGCGGCTGCAGGCGGGGACCCCGGTCCTGGCCCTGGTCGAATCCGCGCTCGGCATCGAGAACGCGACGGCGATCGCGAGTGCCCCCGGCACCTTCCGCCTCGCGTTCGGCGTCGGCGACTTCCGCCGCGACACCGGGGCGTCCGACGACCCGATGGCGCTGGCCTACGCACGGTCCAAGCTCGTGGTGGCGTCCCGCGTGGGGCGGCTGCCCGGTCCGATCGACGGGCCGACCGTCGGTGCCCTCGGCGACGACCTGCTGGAGGCATGCAAGGTGACCGCTTCCATGGGGATGACCGGCAAGCTCTGCCTCCTGACGGATGCGACCGACACCATCAACCGGGGCCTGTCCCCGAGCGAGTCCGAGATCAGCTGGGCCTCCGAGCTGCTGCGTGAGCACGCGGCCGGAGCGGTGGTGGGCGATGGCTCCTACCTGCCGCGGCTGGCACGCGCCCAGAAGATCTCCTCGCTGGCGGACTCCTACGGCCTGTGGAACGCCTGACCGTCAGCGTGCGAGTGCGTGTTTTTCCGACCCGCTGATCCGCGAGGTGCCGCCACAGTTGGTGCACACCTGCAGCCGCGTCCGCTTCAGCGTGAGGAGCGGCACGAAGAACACCGACAGCCTGGTCTTCCGCTGGACCACCTGCTGCGGGGCGAACTGCCCGCAGTAACGGCAGGACGCCGATCGGGTGAACCGTAGCTGCTCGCGCGTGGTGAGGCCGAAGAGGAAGAACATCCCTCCACCGTAGCGAGTCCGTCCCGCCGGTGAGCATCCACCGGGGGGATGAACGGTCCGCGTCCCGTCACCTCGGGGCTCCGCGGTCCCAGCCCGAGATCGTATCTCCCCGTGGGCACCTCGCCGATGACCACATCGTCGATCGGTTCGACCTCCGCGGTCATCGTGCCCCCGAAGTACAGCTGCGAGACGGCGATCCCGGATCCCACGAGGCTGTGCTGCCGGAAGGTCATGCTCGTACCGGTGAACGCGGTCCTGAAGCCGAAGACGTTCTCGATCGCCTCCATGGCCTCGTCGCGTTCGGAGGTCTCGACGTCGACCCGGAGCACACTCATCCTCCAACAGTGCCCCTGTCCCCGTGCCTCCGTCCACCTCCCGCGCCGATCGTGCATCCGGCCGGGCTGGGGCGGGTGAGGGCGGAGCTGCTCACTGTCGGGGTGTCAGGGGCGGCGGAAGCGGTTGACCATGGGGCAGTCGAAGGGGTCGCGGGCGGCGAGGCCTACCCGGTTGAGGTAGGAGACGACGGCGCCGTAGGAGGCCGCGACGCCTACTTCGGTGTAGGGGACGCGGAGGCGTTCGCAGTGTTCGCGGACGATCACGGCCGCTCGGCGCAGGTGTGGGCGTGGCATGTCCGGGAAGAGGTGGTGTTCGATCTGGAAGTTGAGGCCGCCGTAGGCGTTGTTCACGAAGGACCCGCCGCGGATGTTGCGGGAGGTCAGGACCTGCTTCTGGAAGAAGTCGAGCGTGCTGTCCTTGGGGACCACGGGCATGCCTTTGTGGTTCGGGGCGAAGCTCGCTCCCATGTAGACGCCGAAGACGGCCAGTTGGACGCCGAGGAACGCGAAGGCCATTCCGACGGGCAGGAACCAGAAGAGGATGCCGAGGTACGCCCCGAAGCGGGCGCCGAGGAGTGCGAGTTCGACCCAGCGGCCCTTGATGGTGCGGCGGGCGAAGAGGGTGCTGATGGAGCGGGCGTGGAGGTTGATGCCCTCCATGGTGAGCAGCGGGAAGAAGAGGTAGCCCTGCCGGCGGGTGATCCACGCCTGGAGGCCTGTGGCCTTGGCGGCGTCCTCCTCGAGGAACGAGATGGTGTCGACCTCGATGTCGGGGTCCTTGCCCTTGGTGTTGGGGTCGTTGTGGTGGCGGGTGTGCTTGTCCATCCACCAGGCGTAGCTGATACCGACGACGCCGGCGGCGAGGATGCGGCCCGACCAGTCGTTGGCGCCGCGGGTCCTGAAGATTTGGCGGTGGGATGCCTCGTGGGCGAGGAAGGCCATCTGCGTCAGGACGACGCCGAGCACCGCGGCGATGAGCAGCTGGAACCAGGTGTCACCCAGGAGCGCGAACCCCGTCCACGCCGCGCCCATGGCCAGGGCCAGGAGGGCGAACACCGCGACGTAGAAGCGGCGTCGGCGGTTCAGCAGGCCTTCCTTCCGTACCTGCTTGAGCAGGACCGAGTAGGAGGCGACGACATCGTTCGGCTTCGAGATACGGACGGTGCGCGGTGCGGCGGCAATGCTCAATGGGATTCCCTGGGGCCGGTGGAAGGCTTCCCAGCCCGGGGTGGGGTGCTAACCCGCAGATTCACTCACTGTATGTCAGGAGCCTGAGGAGTGGCTGAGCGTATGTCACGGGCAGGTCACGGTGTTGCTTTCTCGGCGTCGTAGTGCCCGGGCCAGTCCTGCACCGGGATGCGCGTGATCTCCCGGACCGTCCCGGCCGTGCCCCACTCGTCCTTCCCGAGACGGGAGAGGGGCTTCAACGCCTGGACCGAGGGCAGGTCGCCGTCGAGCATGTGCTCCGACACGACCGCGTGCAGCACCTCACCGAAGACGAGCGTGCAGTCACCCATGTCCTGGATCAGGTGCAGCCGGCACTCAAGGGCCACCGGGGATTCGAGGACGCGGGGTGGGCCCACGGTCGCACTCGGCTCACGGGTGAGCCCCGCCGCATCGAATTCGCTGACATCCGGGGGGAAGTTCGTCCCGGTCGCGTTGACGGCCTCGAAGAGACCCTCCGGTGTGAAGGCGACCACGAACTCGCCGGTCGCCTCGATGTTGCGGACCGAGTCCTTGCGGCCCACGGAGGTGAACTGCACGATCGGCGGGTTGACCGAGGCGATGGTGAAGAACGAGTGGGGTGCGAGGTTGTCCACCCCGTCCGCAGAGGTCGAGGAGATCCACGCGATGGGCCTCGGCACCACGACGGAGGTCAGGAATCTGTAGAAGGCACGGCTGGAGTCCGGGTCGGGGATCACGTCTTTGCGCATGCCGGAAGCCTAGCCCGGCGTGCCGGGTACCCCGGGCGGATCGACCGGTCGCCGCCTGGTCAGGTGTTCGGGGTCGGTGTGCGCGCCGCTGGTGCAGCCTCCGGAGCTCTCAGGGTGTCGTGCTCCCGGACGGGGCGTGGGTCCCCTCGGCGTCGGCCGCCACCGTTCCGTCCGCACCGGCGGCTGCACCCTCCCGGTAGGACGCGGAGATCCGGCGGTACACGGGTGTGAGGAAGGCGAGGAGCGCCGCGAGGATGATGACGATCCCGGCCACGAGGAACACCAGGGCGATCCCGCGGGACGTCCCGTTGCCCAGGAGGGGGGCGAGCTGCGCCGCACCACCGTCCGAGCGGGCGTAGGGGATGATCCAGAACTGCGCGAGCGGGGCGATGAGGAACGCGGTGACCGGAGCTGCTGCGGATTCGAACGCCATGGCGAACCCGAAGACCCGGCCCTGCCGTTCGAGGGGCACCACCCGCTGGATGACCGTCTGCTCGGCCGCCTCGATGAACGGCACCAGCACGAGGTAGAGCCAGATCCCGAGGACATACAGCCAGGCCCATTCACGGATGGTGAACAGGGCGCCGATGACGCCCATGAGGACGACGGCGACGAGCATGGTGCGCAGGGGGTTCCGCCCCAGTCCGAACTTCGCGATCAGGGCTCCGCCCACGATGAACCCGGAGGCTCCAACGGCGAAGAACGTGCCCCAGAGCTCCACGGAGAACAGCTCGAGCCCGTACGGATCCATCAGCGCCATGTAGACGCCCCCGACGAAGTTGTTGAACGTGGAGAACAGGATCAGGGCGAAGAGGCCCGTGATGGCGAGGACCGCCGCGTAGGATCCGCGGAGGTCGAAGGCGCCGTGGGCGTCGGTGGCGGCGGCACGCACCTCCTCCGGCATGCGCAGGGTGAGCAGGTGCGCGAAGGCCAGGGCGGTGAGTGCGAGTGCGACGACGATGGTCCAACCCATGCCGAGCAATCCCACGGACAGTCCGGACAGCACCGAGGTGATGATGAACATCAGGCCCTGGACCATGCCGACGAGCCCGTTCGCGTTGGCCCTCCGGTCCGGCTCGATGAGGATGGTCACCGTTGTCGACAGCGCGATGTTGCGCATGTTCTCGACGACGGCGCCGATCAGCACGATCAGGGTGAAGACCCAGAACCACGGCCGTGCCAGGTCGAGGAGGATCGGTTCGGGCGTGACCAGGAACATGGCCCCGGCGAGGGCGAACATCCCGAGCGTGAAGGCGCCGGCGAAGCGCATCACGGACACTTTGCGGTAGCGGTCCACGAAGGTGCCGAAGCTGATGCTCGAGAGCGCCACCAGGAGCATGTAGGCCCCGCCGATCACCCCGGTGGCGATCACGTTGCGTGTCTCCAGATAGGCCCAGAAGGTCAAGGCGAACCAGAGGTAGCTCGTGGTGATGTTGGCGATGCCGGTGTTGACCAGGATGCCGGTGAAGGTCCGTGAGCGTTCGGCCGGGGACCGCACGGAGAGGTCGACTCCTCCGGGTGCGTCTGTGCCGGCCCCCGAAGGAGCCGGGGGCTGCTCGGTCATGGCGCCCAGTGTACGTCCGGCGTGACGGGCCCAGAAGGGGCCGGCCTGCACGCGACGGAGCATGCGGTCGGTCGTTGTCCGCATCCCGCCGAGGACCCTCCGGCTAGACTGGCCGCACTATGGATCTCATGCGCAGGCTCCGCACCCCGATCATCTGGCTCGTCATCGCAGCCCTGGTGCTGAGCATCGGCGCGGGCCTCTTCTCCGTCGTCTTCTGACCGCAGCCCTCCCGTAGCAACTCCCACGGTCGAGGTCCACCCGCCCCCCACCCCGCCGGCCGGGTTGTCCGCCGCCACCCTGTGGCCCTAATGTGATAAGCAGGCTTAGCTTCCGGCGGCCAGTCCATCCCGCGCCCGCTGCGCGGGACACGCATTCTGTACAGGGAGAACACACATGACCTCCGACAGCACGACAGGATCGACCGACCAGTACACCTTCCAGAACCCCGTCACGCGGTTCGAGAGCATCTCGCCGCCCGCGGAGCACACGGCTGAGCCGGGCCTCGAGTCGGACCTCGAGATCAAGGCCGACCGCGGGGAGACCTCCTACCGCGGCACCGGACGACTCGTGGGCCGCAAGGCGCTCATCACCGGCTCCGACTCCGGTATCGGTGCGGCCGTCGCCATCGCCTACGCGCGCGAGGGGGCCGACGTCGCCCTGTCCTACCTGCCCGAGGAGGAGGAGGACGCCCAGGTGGTCAAGGGCATCATCGAGGCCGAGGGCCGCACCGCCGTCTGCATCCCCGGCGACCTGAAGGACCCCGCATACTGCACCTCGCTGGTGCAGCAGGCCGTCGACGGACTGGGTGGCCTCGACATCCTCGTGAACAACGCGGGCAAGCAGGTAGCCGTGGAGTCCCTCGAGGAGCTGAGCGACGAGCAGCTCGACCACACGTACAAGACGAACATCTACTCGTTCTTCCGCGTCACACGGGAAGCGCTCAAGCACCTGAAGCCCGGATCGGCGATCATCAACTCGACCTCCATCCAGGCCTACGAGCCCTCACCGACACTCGTGGACTACGCGAGCACGAAGGCCGCGATCAACAACTTCACGAAGGGGCTCGCGCAGCAGCTGGCGCCGAAGGGCATCCGCGTCAACGCCGTCGCCCCGGGTCCCATCTGGACACCGCTGCAGCCCTCGGGCGGCCAGCCCGCGGAGGCGTTGCCCGAGTTCGGGAAGTCGACCCCGCTGGGCCGCGCGGGCCAGCCGACCGAACTGGCTCCGGCCTACGTGTTCCTGGCTTCCTCCGAGGCGAGCTACGTCCTCGGTGAGACCCTGAACGTCAACGGTGGGATGCCCTCGCCCTGAGTTCCGCGGCGCCGCACGGAACAGCCCCGGACTCCAGAGGGTCCGGGGCTGTTCCGTGCTCTGCCGGAGGCCGGTGGCGGTTGCCCGCGTCCTCGACGCTCCTACGCCGCGTCCTCCAGTGCATCGAAGTCGGCGCGGTCGATCTTCCGGTGGTAGCGCATCCCTGCAAGGCCGCCGAGGATCGCACCCACCAGTGCGATGGCCGCGACGACGAGCAGGCCGATCAGGCCCGGACCCGTCAGGTCCTGCGCAGAGGGGACGCCGAGTCCCTGGAAGCGCTCGGTCACGTTGGCCTGGTTGCCGATGATGAAGCCGACCACGGCGAGGACGATCGCGATGATGACGGCCCACAGCCAGACGGCGAGGCCCTGCTTGACTCCGCTGAAGCGGGCCATCCGCCCCGCCACGTATCCTCCGGCGTAGTAGGAGACCAGGAGGATGACGCCGAGCACCACGGCGGCCGTGATGCCCGTGCTCTGGGCTTCGGTGGACCCGCTCGCGAGATCCGACGTCGAGAGGTTCGCGCCGTAGCCGAACGCGCCGGCGATCGCCCCCACGAGGGCGGAGAGCAGCACGAACATGCCCGTCGCCGTGAGCCACCCGAAGAAGGCGGAGCCGAACTTCATGCCGCCGAAGTGCTCCTTCTCGCGCTGGTGGACCAGTTTGCGGTCCTCGAGGCTCGGCAGCCCGGACCCGGACCCCGCAACGGCGCCGGCGGTGGCGGTGCGCGGGAAGTGGCGGTCCTTCCCGCGGTCCTCGTCGTGCGCCTTGGACGCGGTGACGGGTGCCACCTGCGGATGGACCTGCGTCGGCGGCTGGGCGTCCCGCGAGGACGCCGGTTCCCGCGATGCCGCGACCGGCGTCGGGCGGGTGTGCTCGCGGGTGGACGTGTCCTTCGACGACCGGTCCTCCGGGGACGGGTCGGAGTACATGCCCGGCACGTAGTCGCCGCTCGTGTCCTCCTCGGCGGAGTAGCCACCGGGCACGTAGTCGCCGGTGCCGCCGTCGTTGCCGGAGCGGGTGGCTCCGCTCGCCCGGTCGCTGCCGGTCCCGCTACGTGATCCAGCGCCGGCCCCACTGCCGGTGTCGGTCCGCCCGGCGCTGCTCGCCCCCGCACCGGACCTGCCGGTGTCCATCAGCTCGGTGGGGGACTCGACGTGCCGGGGGCCGTCGTCGTCCGCGGCCCGGCGCTCGCCGTCGGTGTTCCCTGTTCCTGGTGTACTCACTGGTCCTCCTGATCTCAGGGCCCTCGGGCTCGCTAAGTTGGCTTAGTATCCGTCACAGTATTCCACGCGACGCCGCGCAGGAGCCGTTCCGCGGCGTCGCGTCGCGCAGCCGGATGCGAGACTTGAACCATGGATCTCCAGGTGTTCATGACGGTCGTGTGCGGCGCGCTCATCGCGGTGGGTGTCGCGGGAGTGGTGGTGCCGGTCCTGCCGGGGAGCGTCCTCATCATCGTCTCGCTGCTGGCCTGGGCGCTGACGGTGGCGAGTACCGAGGGCTGGGTGGTCTTCGCGATCGGCACCGTCCTGGCCGGAGCCGGTCTCGCAGCCGGGATCGTGCTCACCGGCAGGACCCTCAAGCAGCGGAAGATCCCGGGCAGGTCCGTGACCATCGGCGTCCTGCTGGGCATCGTGGGCATGTTCGTCATCCCCGTCGTGGGCCTGTTCGTCGGCTTCGCCGTCGGACTCTTCGCCAGCGAGTACGCGCGGCAGCGTGACTCCCGCGCCGCCCTGACCTCGAGCCTGCACGCCCTGAAGGCCACGGGCCTCGGCATCCTCGCCGAACTGGCCCTCGCCTGCCTGGCCGGCACCACGTGGGTCATCGGGGTCTGGGTCTACTTCGCCACCGCCTGAGACCGGTCCGCACCCGGCCGCTCCGCGGTGCATCCGTGCCGCACCGGCCCTCGGCTCGCCGGCGCGGCCCTGACCGCGGCGCTCGCGGTCAGGACTTCCCCGAGATGGCCAGCGCGGCGACGATCAGCGCCAGGTGGCTGAGCCCCTGCGGCACGTTGCCCATGAAGGACAGGTCATCGGGATCGATCATCTCGGCCATGATCCCGACGTCGTTGGCGAGCGGGAGGAGCTCCTCCATCAGATCCACCGCTTCGTCGCGCCGGCCGACGGCGACGAGCGCCGACACCATCCAGTACGCGCAGGCGACGAACGTGGCCTCCTCGTCCTGCATGCCGCTGTACCGGTAGAGGAGGGGGCCCGCCCCGAGCTCGGCGCGCAGGGCGTCGATGGTGGAGGACATGCGCGACCCCGTGTCGAAGCCGCTCATGGCGTGCAGGAGGATCGAGGCATCGAGGTCGGTGGAACCCGGGTACCAGACGTAGCTCTGCCGCTCCTCGGACCAGCCGTGCTCCTGCACCCAGTCCCGGATGCGGTCCCGCTCGGCCTCCCACCGCTCCACCGGTCCCTGCAACTGCCCGTGCTCGACGAGGAGGACCGCGCAGCGCAGGGCGTTCCAGCATCCGAGCTTCGAGGTGACGTAGTGCCGTTCCTCGGGCAGCTCCCACATCCCTGCGTCCCGGCGCTGCCAGATGTCGCAGGTCAGATCCGCGAGGTCCGCGAGCTGCCGCATGGTCGCGGGGTCGAGCACGTGACCCGCCTGCACGTACTGCCAGACGACGTCGAAGACGTCGCCGAAGACACCGAGCTGCAACTGGCCCGCGGCGGGGTTGCCGTCCACGACCGGTCCGATGTGCCGCCAGCCGGTGAGGTCCGGGCGTTCCGTCCCCTCCGGGACCTCACCGTTCAGGCGCGTGAACACCTCGAGGTCGGATCCCTGGGAGCGGAGGTTCTTGAGCATCCAGGACACCGCGGCGTGGACCTCCTCGCGGAGTCCCGCGCGCGTGAGCGCATGGAGCGTGTAGGCCGTGTCCCGCACCCAGGCGTAGCGGTAGTCCCAGTTCTTTCCGCCGGCGGCACTCTCCGGGAGCGAGGTGGTCGCCGCCGCGGCGATCGATCCGGACGGGCTGTGCAGCAGCAGCTTCAGCGTGAGGGCGCTGCGCAGCACCGCGTGGCGGTAGTCGCCGTCGTACGCGAAGCTGTCGGACCACGCCTGCCAGTTGCGGATGGTGCGGTCCACGCCGTCGTCGATGGTCTGCGGGTCCGGGAGGGGCAACGGCTCACCGTGCGTGGACACGACGGCGACGAGGTGGCGCGATCCCACCGAGGTGGTGAAAGCGCCGTCGATCGACCGGGCGGAGGCAGTCTTCACGCCGTGGTCGATGCCGCGAATGCCCAGTGCGACGGCATCGACGCGGAGGATGGGGCCCCCGGGACCGCTGTCCACCCACGGCGAGGCCGTGCCGAAGCAGGTCCCCGGCGCCACGGACCAGGCCATCTCCACGGAGCCGGTGAGGCCGTCGACGCGGCGGGCGAGTTCTCCCCAGGGGAGACGACCCGCCACGCCGGTGTTCAGCGAGTCCGTGACGCGGACGGTCCCGGTGTCCGTGGTGTACGTGGTCTCCAGGACATTCGACCCGTCGGCGTACCGGCGCTCCACCGAGAATCCGCCCCTGGGGGCGAGGGCCATGAAGCCCTCGTCGGCGTCGAGCAGTCGGGCGAAGGACGGCGTCGAATCGAGGTCCGGTGTGGGGTACCAGTCGATGGAGCCGTCCAGCGCCACGAGGGCGACGGTGCGGCCGTCCCCGATGGCCGCGTAGGAGCGGATATCGGCGAAACCGTCCGCGTCACGGAATGCGATGGCCGTTCCTCCCTGCCGTTGTTCGTGCCTGCCGGCTGACGGGCTACTTTCCCTTGAAGCGCGTCTTGTCGGCGCGCGGGGCCTGCCCGTTGGTGCGCTTGGCCAGGACGCGGGAGGCGATGACGGGCACCAGGGCCCACAGGATCTTCTTCAGCATGATGATGTCCTCTGCTCGGGAGCCGGCGGCGGTGATCGCCGGACTGTTTCATCAGTCTACGTACTGTTCCCCTGCGGTCCGTCCCTCGGTGACGAAGTCCCGCAGCGCGTGCAGCTGTGCCTGTCGTGCCACCGGGTTGAGGTACATCATGTGGCCGGCCTCGTGGTAGTGGTGCGTGAAGCGAGCACGGGCGGCGTCGTCGAGGTTCATGTGGGCCCAGACGTACTCGGCGGCGAAGTGCGGCGTCGCACCGTCGTGGTAGCCGTAGTCCACGTGCACGCGCAGCGCGGGATTGTGCACGAGCAGGCGCTCGAGAACACCCGAGACGTCCACCGGGGCGCCCTCGAACGTGCGGTAGCTCCACGGCTGCACCCGGGCGGTGAGGATCTCGTACGGGAGATCGTTCTCGTAGCCCAGTTCGGCGCGCACGTAGTGGTTCATGGCCGCCGAGTACGGGCCCGTGATCGCACGGATGCTCGGGTCCTCGAAGGAGTCGGACGCCTGGAGGTTGGCCGGACGGGCGGCGAACCGTCCGTCGATACGACCGACGGCGAGTCCTTCCGAGCGCAGGATCTCCGCCGCGAACTCGTGGTACGCCCAGCGGAAGTTCGAGCGGCGGATGAATCCGGCGTCGAGCGTCGTGATGGCCTGCAGCCGCGTCACCGTCTCCTCGTACTCCTCGGGCGTGAGCCGGCTGCCCTGCGTGAGGGCGAAACCGAAGTCCCGGGCCGCGTACTCCTCCGCCTCGCGGACGACGTCGGCGAGCTCACGGTCGCCGTGGCGGCCGTGGTAGTGCGCGATCGCGGCGTACGTGGGCAGATGCAGGGCGTAGGGGAGGTCACTGCCGGGGAAGAAGCGCAGGGTCGACATGTTCAGCACCGTCGAGATGAGGCCCAGGCCGTTGACGGCCATGCCGTACGCGTCGAAGAGCCGGCCGGCGACGGCGACGGCGCGCAACGTCCCGTAGGACTCCCCGACGAGGTACTTCGGCGACAGCCAGCGGTTGTTGCGCGTGGTCCAGAGACGGATCACCTCGGCCACCAGGTCGCGGTCCTGGATGAAGGCGTGGAACTCGTCGGCCTCCTCGCCCTCGACGACCCGCGAGAACCCGGTGTTCACCGGATCGATCATCACGAGGTCGCTGGATTCGAGCAGGCTGTCCGGGTTGTCGACGAGCCCGAAGGGGGCCGGCGTCATGGACCCGACGTCGCCGGAGTCCACCAGGCGCGGGCCGAGGAGGCCCAGGTGGAGCCAGACGGAGGCCGACCCGGGCCCGCCGTTGAAGGCGAAGGTGACCGGGCGCCCGGGTTCGGCGTCCTGCTTGGTGTACGCGGCGACGAAGATCTCGGCCTTCGGCTTGAAGCCGTCGGCCTTCCCGTTCTTCGTCTCCTCGCGCCGCAGCACCAGGCGGCCCGTGGTCGTGGTGTACCTCAGGCCGGACGGTGCCGTGTGCTCCCGGACGGCGAAGTCGTCCGAGACGTCCTTCGTGTCCGCGACGCCCGCGCCCTTCCGCGCATCGGTCGCCGTCGTTCCTGGTGTGTCCTGCGTCTCGTCAGCCATGGCAGAAGACTACCGGTAGTTCCCAGAGGCAACAGCTCAAGTGTCGGCCGGAGTCGCCTCGCGCCGCGCGGCAGGTCCGGTGGCCCCGCCCTGCTCCGGTGAGGAGGATGCGGATCCCTCCGTCGCGGGTGCTCCGACGGCCCCTGCGTCGCGCTCCCAGACCCGGTTCTGCTGGGGCTTGGAGAAGAAGAGTGCGGCCGCGAAGCCGATGAGCACGACGACGGCGGGGAGATAGAGGGACTGGCCCATGGACAGGGCATAGCCCGCCTTCGCCTCGTCGGGAAGGGCGCCGCCGGGGGTCGCGGTCATTCCTCCACCGCCCATGTTCGCCATGAGCCGTGACTGCATGATCGCTGCGATGGCGGCGCTGCCGAGGACCGCACCCATCTGGCGGGTGGTGTTGTAGACCCCCGACCCGGCACCGGCCAGTGACGGAGCCAGGTTGCGGGTGGCGGTGAGCGACACGGGAGCCCAGATGCCCGCACTCGAGAGGCCGAGCAGGGAGATGGGCAGGAGCAGCTGCCAGAGGGCGACGTCCGGAGTGAGGATCGAGCCGAGCCAGAAGAGGGCGGCGGACATCCCCGCGAATCCGGCCACGGCCATGAACTTCGGGTTGTTGCGCTGCACGAACTTCCCGACGAACGGAGCGAGGACACCCGAGATCACGGCCATCGGCGTGAGCAGGAGGGCGGCCTGCGTGGGCGAGAGGCCGCGGACGGTCTGCGCATAGAGCATGAGCGGCAGGGTCATGGTGGTGATGGAAAAACCCATCGCGGTGATCGAGGTGTTGGCCAGCGAGAAGTTGCGGTCGCCGAAGAGGCGGAGCGGCACGAGGGGTTCACCACGGTTGATGCGCTGCCAGACCACGAAGGCGACGAGCAGCACGATTCCCGTGATGATGAGCGACCACACCGACAGGGGGCCGGCGATGGTGCCCCAGTCGTAGCTCTCCCCCTCCTGGATGCCGAACACCAGGCAGAAGAGGCCCGCCGCGCTGAGGAAGACCCCGAGCATGTCGAAGCGGTGCGAGGTGGTGGGGAGTGTGGGTACGAGACGTGAGGCGAGGATGAACCCGACGACACCGACCGGCACGTTGATGAAGAAGATCCATTCCCAGCCCGCGGAGTCGACCAGGACGCCGCCGAGGACGGGGCCGACGAGCGTGGCGATGCCGGCGACCGAACCCCACAGGCCCATGGCAGCGCCGCGGCGCTCGGGCGGGAAGATCCGCGTGATCACGGACATCGTCTGCGGCGTCATGAGCGCGGCCCCGAGGCCCTGCAGCACGCGGGCGATGATCAGTGCCTCGACGGTGCCGGACAGGCCGCACCAGGCGCTGGAGAGCGTGAAGACGACAAGCCCCACGAGGTAGATGCGCTTCGGTCCGAAGCGGTCCCCGAGCCTGCCGGTCACGAGGAGCGGCACGGCGTACGCCAGCAGGTAGGCACTGGTCACCCAGATGACGCTGTCGATACCCGCGTCCAGCCCGGCCATGATGGCCGGCGTCGCCACGGAGACGATCGTCGAGTCGACGAGGATCATGAAGAACCCGATGACGAGCGACCACAGGGCGGGCCACGGCCGGACGTCGTCGTTCTGGGGCTGGGCAGGGGCTTCCTGCCGGGAATTGCTGGACATGGGGAGAAGACTACTCCCGGCCGCTGACACCCCGGTGCGCACCGGGGCGGCGGACGGCGCTTTGGGATCAAGCCGCCCTTCTGGGTACAGTATGGGTGTTCGGCAGAGGTGTCCGGGGCTTTAGCTCAGTTGGTAGAGCGTTTCGTTCGCAATGAAAAGGTCGGGGGTTCGATTCCCCCAAGCTCCACAGTTCCCGTCCACGGACGAAGCGAGGCCCCTGGTCACCAGGGGCCTCGCTTCGTCCGTGGTGCAGCGGTGTGGTCAGGTCACCGGGGCTGGTACTGGCCCGGCTGGTAGGAACCGGCCACGCCGTACCCCTGCTGGGGCGCCTGTCCGAGCGGGTAGCGCGCTGCGTCGGGGCCGAGGTAGCGGGCGCCGCCGTAGGACAGGACGAAGTACATGATCAGGCTGAAGAAGAAGATGAGCACTGCTGTCCCGGCGCCCTTGCCGAACACCTTGGCGAGGTTGATGGCGAGCAGGACGAGCAGGACGATGTTCGCGACCGGGATGAAGGACAGGATCACGAGCCACGGGGACAGGCCCGAGATCTTCAGGAGCACGATGATGTTGTAGAGGGGGACGAAGGCGGCCCACGCGGGCTGTCCGGCCTTCTTGAAGATCCCCATGAGCGCGAAGCCGGTGATGGCGAGAGCGATCACGGCGCCGAGGAGGCCACCGACGGCAGCGCCGGCGGCCGCTGCGGGGTTGGTCGTGGTGGTCGTGGAGGTCATCGCCGGGAGCATGCCTGCGGCAAGGGCGGAAGTCAGTGTCATATCGCGAACAGTACCGTCGTTTTAATGAATTCGGGACGAACTGTGGATGGCCGTTCCGTGGCGCGCCGCGGCAGAGGTTCGGACCTCACTCCTCGGCGGACCTGCGGGTCCAGGGCCGCGCGGCCACGATGCGGGCCAGGGGCGCGAGCCAGGACATCACGACGAGCAGTGTGAAGGTGCTGCTGAGGGAGGAGCCGAGGCTCGTCGACGGCAGCAGCTGGTGCACCCCGACGAGGATCACCGCCACGAGCATGAGCTTCTTCACGCCGTTCAGGACGTGGAGCGGAACGGGCCGGGGCCAGGGCGTGAAATCGACCGGGTCCTGGGTCTCCCGGGCATCCTGCGGGCTCATCGCGACCCCCTTCCTCTGCATCTTGGCTGCATCGTGTGCACTCATTATCCCCACGGAGGCCCGGCAGGGCACGCTGCCGGGCGGTCGACGACGGGGAGCCGTCAGCCGAGGACCGCCCAACCGCGTGCAGGCACGAGCACTCCGGCGCCGTCGACGGCCGCTTCCCCTGCGAGGACGCCCGCGGCGCCGCCCACGTCGACCCGTGCGGGCCCGTGCGAGAGATTGAGGGCCACCACCAGTTCCTCGGGCCCCTCGGCCGTGACGCGGTAGGCCAGCACCTCGTTGGAGAGCTGCAGCACCTGCGTCGTCGCCCGGTGCAGCCACGCGTGCCGGCGACGCAGGCCGATGAGCTGCTGATGGACGGCGAACACGCCTTGGCCGACCGATGAGAGGTCCGCGGGTGCGGGCGGGAACAACGGCCTGACGTCGTCGTCGCCGCCGGCCCTGTCCTCCTTCACGCCGCGATACCCCTGCTCGTCGCCGTAGTAGACGGAAGGGGTCCCGCCGAGCGTCATGAGGAGGACGACGGCGTGCGCCACGAGGGCCGGATCGGTGAGCCTGCTGGCGATGCGCGTGACGTCGTGGTTGCCGACGAACGTGAGCGGCACATAGGACGCCAGCAGGGTATTGTGCCGTTCGAGCGCCGCGGACAGTTCGAAGAAGTTGGCGTCGTTGAGCGAGCTCCAGATGGCCTTCCACAGTTCGTACTGGGTCGCGGCGTCGAGACCGCCCGCGCCGACCTCGGCCGCGTAGTCGCCGTGGATGTACTCGCCGACCAGGTAGGCGTCGGGATGGGCGGACCGGACCCGGGCCGTGACGTCGGCCCAGAACGGCGCCGGGACGGCATAGGCGGCATCGAGTCGCCAGCCGTCCGCTCCGCGGTCCAGCCAGTACCCCATGACCTCGACCACGAGATCAGCGACGGCGGGCTCGCGGTGATCGAGGGCGACGAGGTGGTGGTGGCCCTCGAAGTCTCGATAGCCGGGTTCTGTCCCCGGGCCTGCGCCGTCGGGCCAGTCCAGGACGAACCAGCGGGCACTTCCCGCTCCCGGTCCTTCGGCGAGGACCTCCTGGAACGGCTGGAAGGACCGGCCCACGTGGTTGAACACCCCGTCCAGCAGGATCCTCAGCCCGCGCCGGTGGGCCTCGGCGACCAGGGTGTCGAAGTCATCGAGTGTGCCGAGGCGGGCGTCGATCCGGAAGTAGTCGGTGGTGTCGTAGCCGTGCGTCTCGGAGGCGAACACCGGTCCGAGGGCCAGCCCCGACGCGCCCAGCTCCACCGCGTAGTCCAACCACGGAAGCAGGTCCAGGAGCCGATGCTCCGCGGCGGGCCGGTCGGTGGCGGTCTTCTCCGCCCCGACGAAGCCGAGGGGGTACACCTGCCACCAGATGACGTGCTCTACCCAGGGGGCGCTCTTCACGGGCAACGGCCTTCCAGCTGGTGGTCGCCGACCGAGGGTCGGCGTACCGCTCCGACGGACCGGCCCGATCAGCCTACGTGGCCGAGAAGGTGTCCGCCGGATGCGAGTTGGTGGACGTCGGCGGGCTGCAGGTGGGCGGCCTCGGCGATGTCGACGATCGCAGCTCCGCCGTCAGCGGCCACGAGCACTGCCGTCTCGAGCTCGTCGGTGATCTGGTCCAGGTGCCACCGGACGTCCTCGAGATCGGCGGCTGCGGCTGCGACCCGGCGGAGTGCCGGGGAGAGGGGGAGGGCGAGATCCTTCGGCTCCTCGTGGGAGAGCTGGAAGCCGCAGGCGCAGGCCCAGACGAGTTCGACGTCGAACCCTCCGGCCGGCTGCTCGATCATGCCGTAGGAGGTGCCGCGCCAGGAGGTCTCGCGCAGGGTCATCGGCCCGCCACAGTGGAGGGGCGCTCCGACGGCGGTGTCACCGGCACCCAGGGAGCCACGGATGGTTTCACTGATGGTCTGCGTCATTGCCCGCCCTCTCGCTCAGGAATACGAACCGTACTGTCAACTAGTTCGGCTAACTAGTTATATGCCGACTGACAGACATCTGTCCACCCGGATCGTCGAGAGCCTCAGTCGTCGAGGATCCGCCTGCGCGTCTCCCGATGCTCGTGCTCGCTGATCACACCGCGACGATGAAGGTCGTCGATCTCGCGGAGGCGGTCCTCCTTCGTCCGAAAGTGGTGCGCGGCGTCCGGGCGGGATCCGGGGGTGCGCCCTGTGCCCGCTGTCCACTGTGCGGTCCAGGCCCCCTCCGGGCCGCCGAGCCCAGGAGGATCACCCCGGCGATCACCGCCACCACCAGCAGGAATCCGAGGATCACGATGATGTGCCATCCCTCGAGGCGCACGGCTCAGCCCTGCTCGGCAGCGGCGAGGGTGGAGTCGACGAGGCCCTGCAGTTCTTCCTGCGTACCCTCGGGAAGCGTGTCCTTGGCGGTGCGGACGGCCGTCACGGCGAGGTCACCGCGGGTGCCGACGATGGTCATGGTCTGCTGCGTCGCCCCGTCCGGGGTGGTCTGTACCGCCAGCGTCCCGGCCGTGCGGTCGGCGTCCGTCGTGGCCTCCACCGCCTCGACGGTCTGGTCGATCGACACTCCCGAGGCCTCGACGCTCATCGAGGAGCAGGATTCGAGCGCTTCCGCGGTCTCGGCGGCCTCCTCCTCGCCGGCGGAGGCGATCTCGGCCGCGGAGGCCGCCGAGAGGATGGTCTGTACGGCGTCTCCGTCCGCGCTGGAGACGCCCGTCGCGACGCCTGCGCCCTCGGGCGCCTCCAGGCTGTTCGACACGAAGACCGCGCACTCCTCGGGGCTGACCGTCACGCCGGCCAGGAACTGGCGCGCCTGCTCCATGCTCTGCTCGATCTGGGCCGTGGGGAGCATCTGCAGGGTACTGCCGTCCGCCTGCGTGACCGATGCGAGGATGGCCGAGAGGTCGTCCGACGAGTAGGTCCCGCTCCCTTCCGCCGCATCTGGAGACGCGCCGTCGGACGTGCCGTCGGATGCGCTCCCGGACGCGTCGGTGGAGACTCCCGTGGACGGCTCCGCCGACGAGGCGGATGCCGGCGCGGATGCAGGCGCCTCGCCCGCATCCGTCGATGTCGAGCAGGCCGTCAGGACGACCAGGGCGGCAAGGGACAGTCCCGTGATCGGGGCGAAGCGTGGCATGCGTGATCCTCCGGTGGTTCGCCGGGCCCTCGGCCCGCTCCGGCAAGGCTACACAACGCGCCCGGACGCAGGGCCGCTGGAGGAGGCTCCTGCGCGTCGGCGTCCCGCACGTCCGGTCCGCCGGTACACCTGCAGGCAGAAGACGACGAGCAGCAGTACGTGCACGGCGTCACCGCCGTAGTACATGAGCTGCGCGGCCGCCGCTGTCCCGTCCGGCATCCCGGCAGTACCGGACAGTGAGTACAGATGCTTCGCGATCATCCCGTGCGCTGCGATGGAGACGAGGATCGCTCCTGCACGCAGCGTGACGGACGCCCGGTGGGGCTGGGGATCCACCCCGACGACGGCGTAGGCGAAGAGTGCCCCAGAGGCCACGAAGTGGACGTGGAGGGCCGGGCCGGCCACGGGGTCATGCAGCAGGGCGAGGGCCGAACCGTCCCGGTACAGCAGGGCCATCGGCGTGATCGAGAGCACCAGTGCGGTGACCGGATGGGTGAGGATGCGGATCGGCGGACTGCCGGCCAGGCCTGCGAGCCGCCGCCCGGCATGGACCGGGACGGCTCGAAGGACCAGGGTCATGGGCGCACCGAGGACGAGCAGGAGCGGCGCGAGCATCCCCAGCACGAGGTGGACCGCCATGTGGGCCGTGAAGCTGTTCCCGGCAGCCGACGCGACAGGACCCACGGACACCACGAGGCCGAGCAGGGCGCCCGAGAGCCACGAGGCCGTGCGCGCCGCCGGCCAGGAGGTGCGGCCGCGCAGCACCGCGGCGCGGTCGGCGACGAGATAGCCCGCAGCCAGTCCCGACCAGGCGAGGACGACGGCGGTCCGCACCGCGAAGGTGACGGCATCACCGTCGCCGGCCGCCATCCCGCCACCACCTGTAGGGTGCTGCATGGCGTCGCCCAGCACGGCGTCGCCCAGCACAGCGGAGAACCTCACCCCCGCCGGCGCTCCGCCCGGCCGACGGCGAGCAGCACGAGGACCCCGGCGACCAGGAAGGTCAGCGCCGCGCCGTTCCACGCGAGGTCGTAGGGCAGGAGGTCCACGCCGTACCGGACCTCGTGCAGGCCGAGCAGCTTGTGCTGCACCAGGCCGTCGAACAGCTGGAAGGCGCCGACGCCGACCAGGATCCCGCCCGCCCAGCGTCGGGCGTCCAGTGCACCCCGTCTCCTCAGGTCCGCGAACAGGAAGAGCGAGGCGACCGTGGCGAACCAGCTGAACGCGTGGAACAGGCCGTCGGACACGAGGCCCGCCGCCTGGGTGGAGCGGTCGTAGAAGTGGTGCCAGTGGAGGAGCTGGTGGAACACGGCCTCATCGAGGAAGGCGATGATGCCGCAGCCGAACAGGATGCCCACCAGGACGTTCCGCCGACGCAGGTCGGGCGCGCGGGCACCACTTCCCGGCGGGGCGGGAGGGCGCGTGGTCGAAGCGATGGTGTTCCCCGTCGTCGAAGGGTGCGGTCGTTGTCAGCGTGCCAGTGCCGCGCGGGGAGCGTCCAGCACTTTCGGGTCCGCGCCGCCCTGAACCCGGAAGACTCCCGCCGTGCTCCGACGGCCATGGTCCGGCGCGGATGGCGATGCGCCGGACTGCAGTGGGCCTGTGGAGAAGAACCCGTGCGTTCGGCGAGTACTTGAAGGCAGGACGGAAGCTGGTCCGCCAGGAGGACGCGGAGCTGCGCCCCTGCGTCCGTCGGCTCAGCCCGCGTCGAGCCGGCCCCGGAGGATCGAATCGCCCGAGTGTGCCGGATCGCCGTCGTCGGGCTCGCTCGAGATGTCGACGACGGGCAGCGACGAGAGGTCCACGTCGTCCGGCACCCGGAACGCGCCGTCCACCCCTTCCATGGCGCCGAGGCTGACCATAGTGCTCGCGTCCGGGGCGAGGAGCCACACCTCGCGGTGCCCGCGGGACGCGGTGGCGGCCGAGTGGACCACGAGCATGCGCCCACCATCGGACATGAGGTCAACGCGGGCACTCCCGGCATCGGCGTAGGATCCCATCGCCGTGAGTCCGGCCGTGGCCATGGTGCGGGGAGCCGCGGTGTCCCCCCGCGCGTCGCCGGCCTCCGGTGACGGACCAGGGGCCTCGGCGACGGCGGTCCACAGGAGGGCGGCGGCCGCAGCCGCCGTCAGGGCGCCGACGACTGAGCGACGACGGCCGCTCATCCTGCGGGACCTGCCGGGCCGAGCGGGATGGCTGGTGCGGGCGGGTTCATGCGGCGACATGGCGCCGACCTCGGCGTGCGCCCCGCCGGGCGTGCCCAGGGGGTCGGGCCGGAGATCCTCGCCCAGCTCCAGCTGCCGATGGATCGCCTCCCAGACCGACGGTGGTGGGAGGTCCGTGGCCGGAGCGCCGGCCGCGTCCATCCAGAGGAGGCGCTTGCGGACGCGGGCCATCGCCTCGGTGCACGCGGGGCAGGACTGGACGTGCTCGCGCCGGCCGTCACCGACGTCCTCCCCGAGGGCGATGAGGGTCATCGTGGCACGGTCAATATGGCCCACGATCCCCCTCCTGTCCTTCTGCGGTCGAGGAGCGGGGCGGGAACACCCCGATCCGGTCGGTCCTGCGGACCTCCGCAGTGCCGGTGTCGCCCCGGAGGCGGCCCGGGAACCGGTCGAAGGAGCAGTAGCTCACAGATGATTCGTCCGGTAGGGGCCGGAGGATGGTCGCGGGGCATGACGGGAATCACGCGGATCCCGGGATCGCCCGCGGGACCAGTGTTCGCCCGTCAGTCAGGAGGCCTTCTCGCCGTACCACCAGTGGGCGTCCTGCACCGGGCGGGCGGCCCGGGTGAGAGGCACCACGACGCCGGTCCGCTGCGGATGCGTGAGGACCATGCGGAGCACCGTGAGGAGGGCGGCGGGCAGCGAGACGAGGACGGCGACGGCGATCGCGTACATCGCGAGGGCCGCGTGCAGCGGCGAATGGTAGAGACCCTCCATCAGCGCTGCGCTGCCGAGCCACAGCCACAACCAGAACAGGCCGATCACGTAGAGCAGCGATCGCGCGCGCCTGTAACGCAACGGATAATGCATCCGCCTACGCTCCATATTCGTCTCCCCAGACTTATGTACCGGGACCCGCCCCAGGCAGGTCCACAGATGAATGATAGACCTCGATTCAGTCTTTGCCGACGTCCGGTACGAGAATGAGACGTGACGAAAACCGGGGGCTCCGACGAGAGCCCGGACATCAGGGTCCAGAGGGTCCAGGGCGACGGCGTCTGGGCCCGGGTGAGCTCGGCGGGCGAGCCGGGCGAGAGGCCCTTCGTGTTGGTCTCCGGCATCGGCGTCTCCTCGCACTACTTCGAGCAGCTCGCCCCGCACCTGATGCAGTTCGGGCCGGTCTACGCGCTGGACCTTCCCGGCTTCGGTGGTGTGCCGCACGCTCGGCACGCACTGTCCATCAGTGAGTTCGCGGACCTCGTCGGGACGGCCATCGACGAGCTCGGCCTGGAGGACCCGGTGGTGGTGGGGCACTCCATGGGGACGCAGATCTGCGCCGATCTGGCGGCCAGGCGGCCGGGCCTGTCCACCCTCGTGCTCATCAGCCCGGTAATCGACGCATCGAGGAGATCCACTCCGGCGCAGGCGGTGCGGTTCCTCCGGGCTGCCCTCCACGAGCCCTCCCGCGTGAAGCTGCTCGCAGTCGTCGCCTACCTCACCTGTGGTTTCGGCTGGTTCTTCAAGATCCTGCCGCGCATGATGTCCTACCCGATCGAGCGGACCGCAGCCCGCGTGGGGGCATCGACACTGATCATCCGCGGCGAGCACGACGCCGTGTGCCCGCGTTCTTGGGTCACGCGCCTCAGCGAGGCGTTCCCCAGGGTGGCGTCGGTCGTGGAGATCGAGGGCGCGGCGCACTCCGTCATGCACGCGCACGCGCAGGAGGTGGCCGATCTCTGCGTCCGCCATGCCGCCGGGAAGCTCGGCGAGCCCTCGGTCGGTGAGACGGCAGGTACCGACAACGCGGCATCGAGGCGCCACCGGGATCAGCTGCAGGAGCGGAGTTCGGCCGACGGCATCACGGTGGTCCCGGAGCTGCCGGACCAGGAGGTCTCCCTCGACCCCGTCGACGCGGTCCGGGCGATCGCCGACGAGGTGCAGGGTGTGGCCGTCGAGCTGAAGGGCAACCGGACCGACGACGACCACCTCGTGGAGCAGGGCAGGGAGCAGCAGGCCGAGGCCAGGTCGAGGGGCCGCGGCTGAGGCCGACCCTCGGCGGACTAGCGGGTCAGGGCCGCGTCCGGGAGATCGGCCTCCGTGGTCGCGTCGCCCAGGAGCCGGACGTGGTCGGGGTTGAGGTCCTCGATCCTGTCGACGCCGAGCAACTGCATGGTGCGGGCCGTCTGGGTGCCCAGGATCTCGATGGTGCGGTCGACGCCCTTGCGGCCCCCTGCCATGAGGCCGTAGAGGTAGGCGCGGCCGATCAGGGTGAAGTCGGCACCGAGGGCCACGGCGGCGACGATGTCGCCGCCGCTCATGATGCCGGTGTCGAGAATGATGTCCGTCTTGCCCTTGAGTTCGGCGGCGACTCGGGGCAGCAGGTGCAGGGGGATCGGGGCGCGGTCGAGCTGCCGTCCGCCGTGGTTGGAGAGGATGATGCCGTCCGCGCCGTGGTCCACGGCCTTCTTCGCGTCGTCGAGCGTCTGGATGCCCTTGACCACGAGGTTCCCCTTCCAGACGCTGCGCAGCCAGTCGAGGTCCTCGAACGTGAGGGTGGGGTCGAACATCGAGTTGATGAGGTCCGCGACGGTGCCCGAGTAGCGGGAGAGCGAGGCGAAGGACAGGGGTTCGTGCGTCAGGAAGTTGAACCACCAGGCGGGGCGGTAGGAGGCGTCGAGGACGGTCTTCAGTGTCAGGGCCGGAGGGATGGTCATGCCGTTGCGGACGTCGCGGAGGCGGGCCCCGGCGACGGCCGTGTCCACGGTGACCATGAGGGTGTCGTTGCCGGCCGCTGCCGCGCGCGCGATCAGTTCCATGGAGCGGTCACGATCCGTCCACAGGTACAGCTGGAACCAGTTGCGCCCGTTCGGCGCGGCCGCGGCGACGTCCTCGATCGAGGCGGTCCCCATGGTCGAGAGCGTGTAGGGGATGCCCGCTGCCTCGGCGGCCCGGGACCCGGCGTACTCACCCTCCGACTGCATCATGCGTGTGAAACCGGTCGGTGCGATGCCGAAGGGGAGGGCCGAGGTGCCGCCGAGGATCGGCGTGGCCGTGCTCACCGTCCGGACGTCCCGAAGGATGCCCGGCCGGAACTCGAGATCGAGGAAGGCGTCCCGGGCGCGGCCGAGGGAGATCTCCGCCTCGGCGGCGCCGTCGGTGTAGTCGAAGGGTGCGGTGGGTGTGCGGCGCTTGGCCATGTCGCGGAGGTCCCAGATGGTGTTGGCCTGCTTCAGACGCGCTGCGGACCCGAATTCCGGCTTCTTGAACTGGATGAGGGGAGCGAGGTCGGCGACCTTCGGCACGCGGCGCCGGAGGGCCGGCGGGACAGCGGTGCGGGCGGAGGGATTCATGGAGGGTGTCACGGGGGGTGCCTTTGCTCGAGGGAGGGATCGCGGCGGTGTGCCGGGCGGCTGAGGTCTGACCACAGATCCTACGGCGTGTGGTCCGACCACACAAGATAGGCTGGCCCCATGCGTACCCATCAGGTCGTCTCGGCATGGCTCGAGCAGGAACTCGCGGCCGGCAGGCTCGCCATCGGTTCTCGGCTGCCGGGCGAGCGCAGCATGGCGGAGCAGCTCGGCATCAGCAGGGCGTCGGTGCGCGAGGGTACCCGCGTGCTGGAGGCACTCGGCGTCGTACGGGCCGGCGTGGGATCCGGCCCGCAGGCCGGGACGATCATCACGGGCAACCCGGCGGTCGCCCTCGACTCCGCGCTCCGGCTCCACGTCGCCAGCGCGCACCTGCCGGTCAAGGACATCGTGGAGACACGCCTCCTCCTCGAGGCGTGGGCCGCGGAGCATGCGTGGCGCGGCTCGCCGGCGCTCGAGCGGGCCGCGCGGCTCCTGGACGAGATGGACGAGCCGGACGGGGACGACGCCGGGCCGGGGTCCTTCCTGGAGCGCGACGCACTGTTCCATGTGGCACTGGCCGAAGCGGCCGGAAATGTGCTCGTCGGGGCCATGATGGGTTCCCTGCGTGGATCGATCGCAGCCTACACGCAGCGCCTCACCGCCGACCTCCCGGACTGGGGGTCTACCTCCGACCGGCTGAGGCACGAGCACCGGGCGATCCTGGCGGCGATCGTCGCGGGCGAGGGACGCAGGGCTGCCGGCCTGGTGCGGGATCACATCGAGCGGTTCTACCGGGAATCCGGTGTCCACGACCAGCATCCCGAGGGTTGACAGCCTGCTGACCTTCCCACAATGAGGAAGCTCACCTAGACTGCTCCTACTGGTCGAGCAGAAGGCCGTGGACCCACCGGACGTGGAGCTGACCATGGAACGCTTGCCGCAGACACTCGACCATCCCACCGCTCAGGAGAAGGCTTCCACGCCGTCGCGGGAACTCCCGCTGCACACCGTCGAAGCTCCGCCGGCGACTCCCGGATCCGCGTTCCCCGAGGACCTCGCGACAGTCACGACACGGGAGCTGCGGCTCCTCTGCAACCGCACCTTCCAGCACCTTGACACGGATCACCCGGCACTCGAGGCGAGGGAGCAGTACGACGCCCTCATCGGGGAGCTCGAGCGCCGTGAACGCCAGGCTGCGCAGCGTGGGTCGGCGGACTCCGCCCGGGAGACGTTCCGGGACAACGCCCTGTTCTCGCGCTTCGAGCTGTTCCGCAACGGCGTCATGGCCGGCTACGTGCAGTACGACATGCGCGGTGGACATGTGCTCCTGCTCCACTCGGTGATCGACCCGCGGTTCCAGCGGATCGGTGTCGAGTCGGTCCTGATGCAGGCCGTCCTGCTCAACGCGCACCGCAGGCGCCTCGCCGTCAGGCCCTACTGCCCCGAGGCGCAGGACTTCCTGGCCGCCCACCCCCGGTTCCTCTCGCTCATCCCCGCCCGGCAGCGCCGCCGCTTCACCCTGCTGATGGCGTCGCGTGCCGAAGCGGCACCGCGGGACGACGCATGAGGTCGGTCGACGTCCTGGTCGAGGCCTTCGGCCGCCTGCCCGACCTGGTGCACGCGGCTGTCGAGGGCCTCGACGCCGAACAGCTGTCCGTCCGCCCGGGGGGATCCGGCAACTCCGTCGCCTGGCTCGTCTGGCACCTCGCCCGCGTGGAAGACAGTCACCTCGCCGAGGCTTTCGGGCATGACGACGTCTGGCTCTCGGACGGGTTCGCCGATCGGTGGGACCTCGCGATCGACCGCTCGGACACCGGGTTCGGACACACCTTCGAACAGGTGGACGCCGTCCGGGTCCGTTCTGGCCGGCAACTGCTCGACTACTTCGACGCCGTGCACCGCGTGACCGAACGCCTGGTGGGCGGGCTGGTCGAGGCGGACCTCGAGCGGGTGGTGGACGAGGACTGGGATCCACCGGTGACGCTCCTGGTCAGGCTCGTCAGCGTGGTCGACGACGCCGTCCAGCACGCCGGCCAGGCCGCGTACGCGCGCGGCATCATCCTCTCAACGGGCTGACCCGGTTCAGGAGAGACCCGTCTCGCGCAGGGTGATGTTGAGCCGGCCCTCGAACCCGATGCCCGCAGGAGCCGTGCCCGGGAGGGTGCGGACCACCCCGTGGTACGCGAAGCGCGAGGGACCGCCGAAGACGAAGAGGTCCCCCGAGGCCAGCTCCACGTCCTGCCATGGCCGGTTGCGGTTCTCGGTGTTGCCGAACCGGAAGACGCACGAGGTCCCCAGGCTGAGCGAGACGACGGGTGCGTCGGTCCGCTCCTCACGGTCCTGGTGCATGCCCATCCTCGCGGCGTCGTCGTAGTAGTTGACGAGTGCGGCGTCGGGCTCGTACCGCGCGGCCTCGTCCGCGCCGTAGGCGGCGGCCACGGCATCACGGCCGAGCGTGCGCAGCACCTCCGGGAAGGGAGCGACGGCGGCACCTCCGACGTCGTCGGCCGTGTGGCTGTACCGGTAGGGCAGCCAGTGCCAGCCGAGGCTGACGCTTCGCACGGACATGACGCCGCCGTTCGGCATGCGTGGGGAGCGCATCGGCACCGGTCCCCCCGCCCATGCACGGCACAGGGTCACGAATTCGCGCTGCCGGGCGGGATCGAGCCAGTCCGGCACCAGGACTGCCCCGGGAGTGAGCTCGCGGCGCGGCCGGGGGATCAGGGCGTCGGGCAGATGGGTCACCCTTCCATTGTCCGCCGACCGGAGGGTCGACGTCCCGTCCGCACATTGCCGCGCACGCACACCGCGGGGACGGGCCAGCCGTCGCATGGACGCCCGACCTGCGGGAAGGCTACGGGATTCGTTGACCTTTTCTTCGGTCTCAGTGCCGGGCTGGGTCGAGGGTGGCAGGGAAGACTCGAGACCGAAGCGCGGAGCCCGGCTGGGCGGCGGCGCACTACCCATGCCAGGGACGTCGGACGACGGACCCGTGGTGCCGGTCTCGAAAGGAACACCCACATGACCATGACGCGCAGTGCACCCCGGAACAACGCGGAGCCCGAGCCGGACGACGCGCAGCCGGCGCCCTATGCGACGAAGGGCAGGCTCGACCGCATCGTCGGCCTCGTGATCGTCGGGCTCGTCACCCTGGCCGCGGCGCTGCTGTGGCTGGCCGTCGCCGCGAACGGACCGGACACCTCCATCTCCGAGTCGCACGACGCCGTGGTGGGCATCTGGAGCGTCCTCTACAACTCGGACGCCCCCGAGATGAACGTCATCCTCTCCGCGATCGCCCTCGCCCTCCTCGCGGGAGCCGGCCTGGCCCTGGTGGAACGGCGCATCGCGACGAAGGCGCGCCGCTCCATGAACCCGGGACACCAGCCCCTCGCGCCCAAGGTCGTCATGTCGGCCAACCGTGGTGCCTTCTCCGGCGAGGTGACGGTGACGGTGCTCATCCCCGCACACAACGAGGAGGCCTCGCTCCCACAGACCATCGCCTCGCTCAAGAGCCAGTCGCACCGTCCGGAGCGCATCATCGTCGTCGCCGACAACTGCACGGACGCGACCGTGCGCCTGGCCCGCGAGGCCGGCGTCGAGGTGATCGAATCCGTCGACAACTCGCACAAGAAGGCCGGCGCCCTCAACCAGGCGCTGAAGACGGTCCTGCCGCAGCAGGGGGACAACGACGTCGTCATGATCATGGACGCCGACACGCAGCTCGACGACGGCTTCCTCGCCAACGCCCTGGTGCGCTTCGTCGACGATCGCGCGCTCATGGCGGTCGGCGGGCTCTTCTACGGTGAGGACGGCCACGGGTTGATCGGCCAGTTCCAGCGCAACGAGTACATCCGCTACTCGCGCCAGATGCGCCGTCGCCGCGGGCGCGTGTTCGTGCTGACGGGGACGGCGTCGCTGTTCCGCCCGTTGGCGCTCCGCACCATCGCCGCGAGCCGGGGCAGGACCCTCCCGGGCACGCCCGGGGATGTGTACGACACCGCCGCACTGACCGAGGACAACGAGCTCACCATCGCCATCAAGTCACTCGGTGGCCTCATGATCTCCCCGCAGGACTGCACGGTCGTCACCGAACTGATGCCCTCCTGGCGCACCCTGTGGAACCAGCGGCTGCGCTGGCAGCGGGGGGCGCTCGAGAACATCGGCGCCTACGGGGTGACGGCCCCGACCATGCGCTACTGGGCCCAGCAGCTCGGCATCGGGTACGGCGTGATCGCGCTCACCGCCTACCTGGCCCTCATCCTCATCACCGTCGTGTCCCTCGAGACCTGGATCTGGTTCCCCTTCTGGCTGGGCCTCGGCCTGCTGTTCACCCTCGAACGGATCATCACGGTGTGGAAGGGCGGCTGGAAGGCGCGGCTGCTGGCGGCCACACTCTTCCCCGAGCTGTTCTTCGACATGTTCCTCAACCTCGTCTACGTCAAGGGGGTCGTCGACCTCTCCTTCGGCCGCAAGGCCAGCTGGACGCACCTCACCCACGCCGCCCCGGCGCCCGCACTCGAATCCCAGGAGGCCTAGGCCATGTTCAGTACCTCAGTAGGTCCGATCGTCCCCACCGGCATCCTCCTCCCGGAGACCGTGCTGCACTCCGGCCTCTTCGCCGTCCTCGCCGCGTTCGTGGCGATCAACACGGTCATCTACGCCTCGCTGGCGCTGGCGAACGTGCTGCCGAAGATCTACCCCTCGGACTGGGTGACGAACCGCAACCGCCGCACCGAGACCAGGAGCATCTACCCCGAGACCCGGGACTGATCCGCCGCACCCTGTGAGCAGTCGTCCGGTCAGTCGTCCGGTCGGTCGGCCGGTCAGTCGTGCGGTCGGTCGTCCGGGCACTTCTCGCCGGCTTCGACCGGCGCGGCGAGGACGTTGCCCCCGACCGGTGCCGGGCACGTGCCGAAGGGGGTGAAAGCGCTCGGATAGTTGATGGTCCGGTTGAAGTCGAGCACCACCGTCCCGTCCGGGCGCGGCCGGCGCGTGACCACCTTGCGCCAGGGTGCCGTGGAGACGCCGTTGGTCCGGTCGTGAAAGGTGATGGCGAGGGACCCTGCCTCCTCCTGGGAGGCGCGGAGTCGGAACTCGCCGTCCTCGCCGGGGAGCCGGAACACCACCTCGCCGACGGAGCGGTGCGTTCCGGGGACGTCCGGATGGGCCGTCGGGATCGTCTCCTCCCGGGGCGCAGCGAACGCTTCGAAGCGCCCCTCGACCACGAGGTCCGGCCGGTAACCGAAGACGGGGACGCCCGTGAAGTGCGCCAGGGCGGGTGCCTCGACGTCCCGGGTCCGGACGGCGTAGCGCCCGGCACGGCGTGCGAGCTCCACGACCACGCGGCGCCCGTCCGGGCCGCCGAAGGCCACCCAGCTGAGGGACTCCTCGTCGTCGAGCGTCGCCATGATGGTGCCGGTGACGAGCCGGCCGCTCGTCAGGTCCGTCAGGCCGTCCGCGCCCTCGGCGGTGACAGCGGCGTGGGTCGTGGCACCCGACCAGTCGCCGGGTACGCCCTCGAGGACGCCGGGTGAGTCCGCCAGCCACTGGAAGGACGTGAGCGTCAGCCAGCCGTGCGGCTCGGCGAGGGCGGCGTCCCGGGCCGTCCGGAAGTCCGACCAGCGTTGCTCTGCCGTCCGGGTCGTGGTGCTCATCCTGGCCTCCTGGTGCGTCTGATCCTGCACCGCCTAGAACCTGCGGCGCGCGGCCGGCATTCCCGCCGACGCTGCCGGCCGGCGGCCTCCACTGCGCGCCGAGGACCCGGCGCCGCACCCGGACCCGTCACCTCGCGGAGAAGCCGCCCGGGCCGGGCTGGAGGTCCGCCTCCGACGGATCAGGTGCTGTAGCCGGCCGATGCGCCGATTCCGGCGAGGACGACGACGAAGAACACGATGACACCGACGATGGCCAGCACGTTGAGGATGGTCACGATCCAGCCGAGGATCTTGCCGGCGGTCGCGGGGACTCCCAGGCGCTCGGCCTTGGACGCCTGCCAGATGGCGAGCGGCCCGAGGACGAAGCCGGCCATGAAGAAACCCACGATCCCGAGGATGAGGGACAGCTGGGCGGCGCTCGCACCCTCCACCGCTTGGGGGGACGGCTGGTAGTAGCCGGGCTGGTAGCCGCCGGCGGCGAACGACGGCTGGTAGGGCTGCTGGTAGGGCGGGACGGACGGGTAGGGCTCGGTGCCCTGCCGCTGGTCGCCGCGGCCGGCGTCGTCGTACGGATTCTCGTGGTGTCCTGCCCGGGGGCGCTCACCGGGATAGGGGACGTGGGACATGGCGCTTCTCCTGATCGAACGGCGGGACGCGGAACAGCGGGCCCTGGGTAGACCATCATCGCGTGCGGAGCGCCGCTCCGCACGCGCAGCCGGGAACCGGGTCAGGCGTCGACCGCCCCCCGCGCACGGAGGCGGGAGTGGCGGTACCCGTAGGCGAAGTACACACCGAAGCCGAGGACCAGCCACGCGGCGAAGAACAGCCAGGTGACGGTGGCGAGGTTGAACATGAGGTACAGGCACAGGGCGGCCGAGGCGATCGGGATGACCGAACCGAAGGGGACCCGGAAGGCGGGGGTCAGATCGGGACGCTTCCGGCGCAGCACGATGATGCCGAGGCTCACCGTGATGAAGGCGGACAGGGTGCCGATGTTGATCATCTCGGCCAGCACCTCCACCTGCGTGAAACCGGCGAGGAGGGCGACGACGATGCCGCACAGGATCTGCGTCCGGGCGGGGGTCGCGTGCTTGTCCGACGTCCGGCTGAGGCCCCGGGGCAGCAGCCCGTCGCGACTGAGGGCGAAGATGACGCGGGCCAGGCCCATGAGCAGCACCATGATCACGGTGGTCAGGCCGATGAGGCTGCCGAGGGAGATGACACCCGCGGCCCAGTCCGCTCCCACGAGCTGGAAGGCGGTGGCGAGCGAGGGCGCTCCGGAGGCGCCGAGCTCCGTGTAGGGCACCATGCCCGTGACCACGAGGGTGACGAGGATGTAGAGGACGCTGACGACGGCGAGACCGGCGAAGATACCGCGGGGGAGCGTGCGGCTCGGGTTCTTGACCTCCTCCGCGGAGGTGGCGACGACATCGAACCCGATGAAGGCGAAGAAGACCAGGGCCGCGCCGGAGATGATGCCGGTGAAGCCGAAGGCCGCCGGCGAGGCGCCGCTGAGGAAGGAGAGGAAGGGCTGATCCGCCCAGCCCGTGCCGCCCTCGGCGGCGGGCTCGGACGCGGGAACGAAGGGCGTGTAGTTCTCGGGGCTCACGTAGAAGAAACCGACCACGATCACGAACAGGACGATACCGATCTTGATGACGGTGAAGACGCTGTTGACGCGGGCGGAGAGCTTGGTCCCGTAGATCAGCACGGCGGTGAAGATCGCGACGATCAGCAGCGGTCCCCAAGTGAGATTCAGGCCCAGCAGGCTGATGTCGGAGGGGATGTCCAGGTCCAGCACGCTGAAGAGGTCCGAGAGGTAGACGCCCCAGAACTTCGCGATGACGGCAGCTGCCATGAGCAGTTCGAGGATGAGGTTCCAGCCGATGATCCAGGCCAGCAGCTCGCCCATGGTCGCGTACGTGAAGACGTAGGCGCTTCCCGCGACCGGCAGCGCCGTCGCGAACTCGGCGTAGCACATGATCGCCAGCGCACAGGTGATCGCTGCGAGGACGAAGGAGATGGTGACGGCGGGGCCGGCGTTAAACGCTGCGGCCTGTGCCCCGACCGAGAAGATCCCGGCGCCCACGGCGACGGCCACGCCCATGATCATCAGATCCCAGGTGGTCAGCGAGCGTTTCAGGCCGTGGCCCTTCTCATCGGAGTCCTTGATCGACTGCTCGATCGACTTCGTCCGGAACAGGTCCATGGGTGCTGGTCCTTCGCAGGGTAGGGCGTGGAGGAGGAACCGGCCGCAGGGCGGAGGTCCCCGTCGAGGATAGGAGGATCGGCCCGTCCGCCGCACATCGTGACATGCGGCGGACGGGGACGACGGCGGGCCGGACCCTAGGAGTCGCGCCGGAGGAGGGCGTGGCGGGGGCTGTCCGGATTCATCAGCGAGTTGCGGCGGCCATAGAAGAAGTACACGGCCAGGCCGATCACCAGCCAGACACCGAAGCGCACCCACGTCTCCCAGTGCAGCTGGAGCATGAGGAAGAGCGACGCCAGGACACCGAACGCCGGGACGATCGGCATGAGGGGCAGCTTGAAGGTGCGGGGCACCTCGGGCCGCGTGCGGCGCAGAACGATCACGGCGACGCACACGACCACGAAGGCGGCGAGGATGCCGATGTTGGTGAGGTCCGCGACGGCCCGGATGGGGAAGACGCCGGCGAGCAGCGCCGAGGCGATGCCGGCGATCCAGGTCACGCGCTGCGGGGTCCCGTTGCGGTCCGTCGTCGAGAACCAGGCCGGCAGCAAGCCGTCACGGCTCATGGAGAACCAGACGCGGGTGACGCCGAGCAGGAAGGTCAGCATGACGGTGAGGATCGAGAGCACGGCGAAGGCGGAGATGATCGTCGCGACGACGGGCAGGCCCACGGATTGGAAGGCGGAGGCGAACCCGGCCGTGGGGCTGATGTCCTCGTAGTTCTGCATGCCGGTGAGCACCAGGGTCGCGAGGACGTACAGCACCATCGCGATCAGCAGTGACAGGAGGATGGCCTTGGGCATGTGCTTCTTGCCGTCGGTCGCCTCCTCGGCAGCCGTGCTCATGGCGTCGTAGCCGAAGACGGCGAAGAAGACGGTGGCTGCGCCGGTGAACACGGCGCCGAAGCCCGAGGGCAGGAACGGGGAGTAGTTCTCGGCGTCCACGTAGAAGAACCCGAGTCCCACGATCCCGAGGATGAGGAGGATCTTCAGGCCCACGGCGACGAGCTCGAACCGGCCGAACGTCTTGGTGCCGCGACTGAGGATGAACGTGATGAGCAGGCAGACCGCGATCGCGGGGAGGTTGATCAGACCGCCCTCGATGGTGTCGGGCGTGCCCTGCATCCAGGTGGGGACGGTGATGCCGATGCCGGACATGAACTCCGTGAAGTAGCCGGAGATGCCGATCGCGACGACCGCCACGATCGCGATGTACTCGAGGAGGAGGTCCCAGCCGATGAACCAGCCGATGATCTCACCGAGGGCCACGTAGCCGTACGTGTAGGCGGAGCCCGCCCGGGGGATCATCCCGGCGAACTCGGCGTAGGACAGCGCGGCGGCGGCGCTCGCCAGGCCGGCGACCAGGAAGGAGATGAGGACGGCCGGCCCGACGGCGGTGCCGTCCTCGCCCCCGTTGGCGACGAGTCCGGCGAGGGTGAAGATCCCGACGCCGATGATGCCGCCGACGCCGATCGCCGTCAGCTGCCACAGCCCCAGGCTCTTGAAGAGGCCGGTACGGCCGGTCTCGTCCTCGACGTTGTCGATGGGTTTCCGCCGCAGTACCGACTGCGATCCCCGTGCGCCTGCATGCTCCGACATCATCGTCCGTTCGTAGGTGGGTGGTGCTTCGTGCACCCAGCAAGTATGGGGCGGTCGGTGCGTCGGGGGAAGTCAGGAGAATCGACGATGATCCGTCGGTTCTCCTTACCTGTTGATCGCGGCGCGGCGCAGGCCGTCGAGCAGGATCTCCAGGTAACGGTCGAAGCCCGTCGGCAGGCTGCCGTTCGATCCGCTGTCGGACGCCTCGCGCTCCTCCGGGGCGTCCATCGGCCCTGGCGCACCGGTCCGCGTCGGCGCGTCGGCCTGCTCGCGCGTCAGGGAACCGAGCATGCGGATCAGGACCAGGAGATCCGCTCCGGTCAGGTCGGGGCGGGCCGCGCCGTCGTTCCGCATCCGACGCGCGAGCTCGTCCGCGGTGGGGGAGAGCCGCTCGCGCAGCAGTGCGACTCCGGCGGAGACGAATCCGTGGTCGTCGAGCAGGTCGCGCAGGCTCCGGTCGTCGATCTGCATGCGGGCCACCGAACCCACGAAGGCCGGCACCGCCGCCCAGGGGTCCTCGAGGGCGAGGGCTTCCGTCGCGGCGCGGTCGACGTCCGCCCTGCGCTCCTCGAGGAGCGCCTCGATCAGCGTGCGGCGGTCCGGGAAGCGCCGGTACACGGTGCCGACACCGACGCCGGCTTCCCGGGCGATGTCCTCGAAGCTGCACTCTGTGCCGTGCTCGGCGAACATGCGTCGGGCGGCGCGGAGGACCACCTCGCGGTTCCGGCGGGCATCGCGCCGGAGTGGCCGTACGACGGCGTCCGCCCCGGACGCCGTCGCCCGGCCCGCAGGGGGACCTGACCGTGCACCGGTCTCAGGCGGCGTCACGGAGTGCCGCACGGTGCAGCCGGAAGGTCAGGAAGAGCCGGTGGGCGGTGATCACGACCGCGAGCCAGGCGATCCCGAGCGTCCACGCGACGAGCACGTCCGTCAGCCAGTGGTGGCCGAGGAACACGCGGCTGAGGCCCATGGTGACCGCGAAGAGGACGGCGAGCGTGACGGTCAGGGCCCGGGTGCGCTTGCGGTGCTGCCGGAGCACGAGGAGGTAGGCGACGATCCCGGCGATCACGAGCGCGTTGAGCGAGTGCCCGCTGGGGAACGAGGGCGAGGACTCGTAGGGCGGGACGGCGAGATCCATGGGCGGGCGGAGGCGCCCGATGGCGTCCTTGCCCGCGACGGTCATCAGCAGCGAGCCGAAGGCGGCGGCCGGGATCAGGATCACGGGAGTCCATGAGCGGCGGCTGACAGCGAGCAGCACCATCACGGCGAGGGCGAGGATCGGCATGCCGACGGGGCCACCGATGTCGGTGTATCCCGTGATGAAGGCGTCGAGCCGGTCCTGGCGGAGCGAGACGGCGAGGTCCAGGGCGGGCCCGTCGAGTGCCGCGACGCCGTCCGACTCGACGACCGACTCGTACACCTCCGCCGACGCCGCCGTCAGCAGCGCCGCGATCCCGCCGCCGACGGCGATGAGCAGGAGCAGCGCCGCGTGCGGGCCCAGCCTGGATGCGAGGGGACGGATGCACCGCACGAGGAGACGGCCGACGGGGGTGGACCATCGGGTGAGGTCGCGGGGGCCGACGTACTGGTCCTGATGGGCTGGCATCCCCTGACTCTATGCGCCCTGCCCTGCAGGGGCACCGGGCTGCGGGAACTGCGGCCGCGGTGTGTGCATCCGGCGCCCGTCCTGCTAGGGCACCCTCCACCGGCCGTCGGCGCGGCACCGGAACGTCTCGGCCCGGGTCTAGGCTGGCGGCATGAGCGATCCAGGTCCCATCCGCGATATCGTCCGTGGCGTTCCCGTGTTCCCCGACGAGATGCCGCCCTTCGACCCGGCCTCGGCGCCCGCCTCGCCGCTCGACCTCTTCCTGGACTGGCTGCGCACGGCGGTGGCGGACGATGTCGCAGCGCCCCACGCGGTCCATCTCGCCACCGTCGACGCCGACGGCGCGCCGGACGCCCGCGTGGTGATCCTCAAGGACCTGACGGAGGACGGATTCCAGGTCGCCTCGAGTAGGGACAGCCCCAAGGGCCGCCAGCTCACGGCCACCCCGAAGGCTGCCCTCACGTTCTTCTGGCCCGCGGCAGGCCGCCAGGTGCGGATCCGGGGCGGAGTGTCCACGGGCACCACGGAGGAGAACGACGCGGACTTCCAGCGCCGCCATCCGGTGGCCCGTGCGCTGGTGCTGGCCGGCAGCCAGAGCTCGCCCCTGCAGGACAGGGCAGGGCTGGACGCCGCCGTCGAGAGCCAGGTGGAGCGCATCGAGGCGACCGAAGGACTCGCGTCCACCACCTGGACGGTGTTCACGGTGGCACCTGACGCCGTCGAGTTCTGGCAGGCCGACCAGGAGCGCCGCCATACCCGCCTGCTCTACACCCGTTTCGGGGAGGGCTGGCGGCGCGAGTTGCTCTGGCCGTAGCGCCTAGTGTGCGGCTGACGGTCCTGTGGTGGAGGTCCGCGTCGTCGCAGGGGCACTGCCCGCACGCAGCCGGTGGACGAACTCGAGCTTGGCGATGACCGCCGGCGGCAGCACGAACGGGTAGAGATCGTTCGCGCCCATGCTGCGGTTCACCTGGTTGAGGGCCACCGACAGCGGGATCCAGGTCTCGCGCACCACCTCGCCGAAATCGGCCGTCGTGTCCGGTCCGGGTCCGCCCGCCACGCCGTACTGCAGGGCTGTATCGACGGTGTCACAGATGTGCAGGTAGTGGGCGAAGGTCTCGGCGAAGTCCTCGTACGGGTGCATGGTCGCGTACTGCGAGATGTGGTTCTTCTCCCAGCCCTCCGGCGGGCCCTGGTCGTAGTGCCGCTTCAACGCATCCTGGTAGCTGTCGCGGTCGTCGCCGAAGATGTCGCGCGCACGCTCGGTCATCTCGGGGTCCGAGAATACGAGGGTCCCCTCGACGTAGTGACCGGTCTCGTGCCGGAAGTGCCCGAGCATGGTGCGGTACGGCTCGTCCAGCTTCGCGCGCATCTTCTCCCGGTGGGAATCGACCGTCTCTGCGAGGTCGATGGTGATGAGACCGTTCTGGTGGCCGATCACCACCTTCTCCTCGACACTGGAGAGGAGGTCGAAGGCCAGTCCCCGCTCCGGGTTGCTGATCCTGTCCTCGATCGGCAGGCCGAGGGTGTCGAGTTCGTAGATGAGGTGCCGCTTTGACCGCTCCGCGTCCAGGAACTGCGCCAGCCCGGTGGTGTCGTGGTCGTCCGGGCGGGTGCGCGTGAGGGTGCAGCTGAAGCACTCGTCCCCTTCCTCGCGCACCAGCCAGGTGCAGCCGGACAGCGTCAGGTTGACGCACCGCACGAGGGACTGGCCCGCGCGATCGACATATCGGCCGTCGTCGTCGAGGGCGGTGATGCTCCGTTCGCCGCGGTGGAAGCCGAGCTGCGTGCCGCAGGCGAGGCAGCGGGAGTTCTCGAAGAACAGGGGGGAGGCGCACACGGCGCAGGTGAAGCGTTGCATGGGGTCCTGGGGGGAGGGGGGCGGAAGAACGGTCAGCCGAAGAAGACGAGCCGGATCAGGGCGGCAGTGCCGATGACGAGGATGGTGGCGCGCAGGGCGAGCGGGGAGAGCCGCCGTCCCACCCTCGCTCCGAGGAGGCCGCCGAGCGTGGCGCCGACGGCGATGATGAGGACGACGGCCCAGTCGATCGAATCCCAGGCGAACAGCATGAAGGTGATGGCGGCGACCGCGTTGACCGCCGTCGTGAGCACGTTCTTGATCGCGTTGATGCGCTGCAGGCTCTCGATGGTCACCATGCTCATCAGGCCGACGATCAGGATGCCCTGCGCCGCTCCGAAGTAGCCGCCGTAGACGCCCAGGACGGCGATGCCGGCGAGCAGGAGCAGCGAACGACGCCGGGAGGGGCGGGTGTCCGGCGCGGCCTCGCCGGCCTTCGCCGCCGCGGCCCGCTGCACGCGTGGTGCCAGGGCGACCATGGCGAGTCCGGCGATGATGAGGATCGGGACGATCGCCTGGAAGGCCTCGGGCGGAAGGACCAGCAACAGGAGGGCGCCGCCCAGTCCGCCCAGCACGGACAGCGGGAGCAACCGCAGGAGCAACCCCCTGTTGGCGCTGATCTCGCGTCGGTACCCCCAGGACCCCGACAGGCCTCCCCCCACGAGCCCGATGTTGTTCGAGATGTTCGCGACGATCGGCGGGTAGCCGAAGAGCAGGAGGGTGGGGAAGGTCACCAGGGTGCCCGAACCGACCACGACGTTGATCATGCCCGCCCAGAAACCGGCGACAAGGATCACGGCGATCTCGAGCACGCGCCCACCATCCTCCCGGCATCGGTCCGTGGGTTCCGGTCGGGCCCGGCGTCGGCCGCGGTGCGCCGGTCAGGGCGCTCGGGCTGCCGGGCAGGGAAGCACCTCGACAAGGATATGCCGAGGTGGCGGGCCGCCGTGACGCCCGTGTGCCTCGGGCATCCTCGCGGTCGGGGCTCCCGAGGATGCAGGTGGACTGGTTCCCGTCCGAGAGGGTCGCCGTGCTCCGTGCCGTCCACCGTGGCCGGTGACGCCGATCAGTGGCCGAACTCGTCCGAATCGACGATCTCCGCCTCCTGGCTCTCCAGGAGGTAGAGGCTCGCCACTTCCTCGCCCGAGAGCTCGACGTCGAAGACGTCGAGGTTCTGCGCGAGGCGCTCGGGATGCGAGGACTTCGGGATGGCGACGAGGCCCTGCTGCACGTGCCAGCGCAGCACCACCTGGGCGGGAGTCATTCCATGGGCCTCCGCGATGGCCCGGACCGCCGGCTCGTCGAGCAGTCCGCTGCCCTGCCCGAGCGGGCTCCAGGACTCCGTCACGATGCCGTGCTCGTCGTGGAAGGCGCGGTCCACGATCCGCGGACGCTGCGGGTCGAGCTGGATCTGGTTGACGTCGGGCACGATCCCGGCATCGATGACGTCCTGCAGGTGTGACGGCTTGTAGTTGGAGGTGCCGATCGCCCGGACCAGGCCCTCGTCCATGAGTGCGGCGATGCCCTGGACGGCCTCGACGTGGCGGCCCTGCCCAGGGTTCGGCCAGTGCACGAGCAGGAGGTCCACGTAATCGACGCCGAGCAGGTCCGCGCTCGTCTCGAAGGCCCGACGGACGCCGTCGACGCTGTGGTGCTCGCGGTTGAATTTCGTCGTGATGAACAGCTCCTCGCGGGGGACCCCCGAGCGGCGGACACCCTCACCCACGCCCTTCTCGTTGCGATAGTTCTCGGCGGTGTCGATCAGCCGGTATCCCGCGCTGATCGCCCGCTCGACGGTCGTGGCCGCCTCGTCGTCGTTCAGGGGCCACGTGCCGAGGCCGAGGAGGGGCAGGCGTGCGCCGCTGCGCAGCTGGACGGTGGGAGCGAGTGCCATGGGATCTCCTGATCGGGGGTGGGGGGCAGGTCAACCCTGTCCCGGGGGCGAGCACGCCGTCAACCGTGCCGCGGCAGTATCTCCATGATGGAGATATCATGGGTGCATCGATGGCGCGCAGCGCCGGAAAGGGGCCCCATGCCCTCGCGCATCCCCGCCGTCTGCACCGCCGTCGCCCTGATCCTGACCCCGGCGTGGCTCATCGCCACGAATCCTGCCGTCCCGCGGTCGCATCCGCTCCTGCCGTCACTCCTGGCCGTCGCCCTGCTCTCGGGACTCCTCGTCGCGGCGCTGCTGCTCCGGTCCCGGCGGCGGGACGTGCGGGTCGGTCGGCGCAGGGCGGTTCTCCAGGGCCTCGCGGCCCTCCTGGTGATCGGCGTGATGGCGGCCCTGGCATGGCTCGCACCGTTCCCGTTCCGCGATGATGCCGGACGGCTCGGGGAAGGGGTGGCGCTGGTGGACGTGGGCCTCGTGGAGGACGCGACGTCGATCACCCTCGTGCCGACCGGGGACGCACCGGAGGTCGTGACGCGTGGTCTGGTGTTCTACCCGGGGGCACGGGTCGAGGCCCTCGCCTACGTCCCGCTGCTCGCGGAGGTGGCGAGGGAGGGGACGCTCGTCGTCGTGCTCAAGGAACCACTCGGTATCTCGCTGGTCGATTCCGCACAGGCGGGTCCGGTGATGGAGGCGCACCCCGAGGTGGTGACCTGGGCCGTGGGTGGACACTCGCTCGGAGGCGTCTCGGCCTCGATCTTCGCAGCCGGCGACGCGGATGTCAGTGGCCTGCTGCTGTGGGCCTCCTACCCCCTCGACGATCTCTCGGGGAGCGGCCTCGAGGTGCTGTCCGTCAGCGGGTCCGAGGACGGCCTGACCACGCGTGCCGACATCACCGCGTCGCGGGAACTGCTGCCCGCCGGCGCCCGCTTCACCGAGGTTCCCGGGGGTGTCCACGCCTTCTTCGGCGACTACGGGCAGCAACCCGGCGACGGCGCCGCGACGGCCGGGAGGGACACCGTGCAGTCGGACATCATCGAGGCGACGGAAGCGTTCATGGGTTCGTTGTGAGGGTCTGCCGTGACCGGACGCACCCCACCCCTTGCGCTGCGCCCCGGGATCCTCGACCGGGACCGGGACCGGGGATCAGGCGATCATCCTCCGCGTGGCGACACCCGACCCGAGGACCGGCGACACCCGGCGGGTACTGCACGTCTCGCTGTAGGTCGCGCCCGGGGATCGGACGGCGAGGCCTGCCGCGGTCAGGTCGTCGAGCAGTTCGTTGACGGCCTGCGCAAGACAGTCCCGCTCCTCGCGGGGCAGCGGGGCGAGGCCGTGGAGGTAGGCGTCGATCTCGATGCGGTCGAAGGAGCCACCGGAGTTCACGTAGTGCCGGTGGACCTCGTCCAGCGTCAGCAGTGACGTCGTCATGGCCGAGTGGGCGGTCTCGAACTGCACGGGGGGCTCCTTCGGCCATGACTGCACGGGTGCGGCGGGACCCGTCTGCTCCGGTCACCGTAGCGCCCCGCGCTTCAAGCCCTCCCCTGTGAGACCTCAAGATTGGTTCAAGGGCGACCGGCCGGCCCCGGCGGCGCGGTCGAAAGTAGTAAGGGTACTTAATTTCACATCGGGAAAGAATCGGCCTATAGTCTCAGCAGGGCCTAGCAGCGGGCCATCGAACCACCATCGTGGAGCTGACCATGGAAACTTCCCCGTTCGTCGAATACCGTCCGCAGTCGATGCAGCCAACCGAGCAGGATCAGTTCGGGTGGGGTGCGGCACCGGCGATCACGACCGTCCCGCCCGCCCGGGCCGATGACGCGGACTTCCCGGACGACCTGACCGTCGTGTCGACCCGCCAGCTGCGGGTTCTCTGCAACCAGACGTACCGCCTCCTGGACCGGGACTTCCCTCCGATGGACGCCCTGCACCAGTACGAGGTGCTGGTCGAGGAGATCGAGCGGCGAGAGGTCCAGGCCGAGTCACGCGCAGAGCCCGCGCGCACCCGCAGCGGGTTCCGCGACAACTCCCTGTTCTCCCGCTTCGAGCTCTTCAGCGACGGCACCATGGTGGGTCACGTGAAGTACGAAATGAAGGGGTCGCACGCGGTGCTCATCCAGGCCGTCGTCGATCCGCGTTTCGACGCCGTGGACGTGGAGCCCGCACTCATCCGGCAGGTGTTCCTGAGCGCTCACCGGCGACGCATCGCCGTCGTGCCCTATTGCCCCCGAGTGCGCGAGTTCCTCGTGGAGTTCCCCCAGTACAGGCTGCTCCTTCCGGCCGATCAGCGCCGGCGGCTCGAAGCGTCGCTGCGCTCCCGTGGCGAGGACTAGGGCAGGCAGGACGACGCGGGGACCACGTACAGGTTGCGTTTCCGGAGGAGGCTGCGCAGGTGCGGCCGGAGCAGTCATCGCTCCGCCACCGGCCCGACGGCGCCGAAGGGCGCCGAGACGGGGCGATCCTGTCGACCATGGTCGTCGAGCCGTCCTCCGACGGGAGCTCGTGCACGTGCCGGAAGGCTCGCGATGGCGGGCCCGCTGCGGGATCGTGGCTCAGACGCGGACGAGCATCTTTCCCGTGTTGGCGCCGCTCATCATGGCGAGGAACGCCTCGGCGGCGTTCTCGATGCCGTCCACCACCGTCTCGTCGAAGACCACACTGCCGTCCGCCAGCCAGCCCGTCATCTTCTCCGCGAACTCCGGCTGCAGGTCCTGGTGCCGGCCGACGATGAAGCCCTCGAGCTTCAGTGAGCGCGTCACGAGGTTGGCCATGTTGTCCGGCCCCGGCGAGCGCTCGGTGCTGTTGTACTGGGAGATGGCGCCGCACAGGGCCGCGCGGCCGCCGGTCGTGAGGCGATCGAGTGCCGCCTCGAGGTGGTCCCCGCCGACGTTGTCGAAGTAGACGTCGATGCCGTCGGGCGTGAGCGGGAGCAGCTGCTCCCGCACCGGGGCGTCCTTGTAGTTGAAGGCGTCGTCGTAGCCGTACCTGTCCGTGAGCAGCGCGACCTTCTCCGCCGACCCCGCCGAGCCGATGACGCGGGAGGCGCCGAGCTTGCGGGCCACCTGCCCGGCGATGGATCCGACGGCGCCTGCGGCACCCGAGATGAACACGACGTCGCCTTCCCTCAGCCCTGCGACGCGCTTGAGTCCGGCGTAGGCCGTGAGTCCCGTCATGCCGGCCGCACCCAGGAACACGGAGAGGGGCAGGCCGGTCTCGGGCAGCGGCGAGAACTGCGTGGCCGGAGCCTGGGCGACATCCCGCCAGCCGAGCCCGTGAAGCACGCCGGTCCCGACCGGAAGGGTGTCGGACCTCGACTCGACGACACGTCCCACGGCTCCGCCGCTCATCGTCTCGCCGAGGCCGAACGGCGGGACGTAGGACTTCGCATCGTTCATGCGGCCACGCATATAGGGGTCGACGGAGACGAAGTCGTTCCGGACGCGCACCTCCCCGGGAGCCAGGTCGGGAAGTTCGACCGATGCGGTCGAGAAGTTCTCCGGGCCGGGAGTGCCGACGGGGCGGGAGGCGAGCTGGATCTGGGTGCTGACGGTCATGACTGGTCCTTCGGATCGGCGATGTCTCTACCTGCTTGAACAGTTATCCGGAGGATTTATTCCACTTAGAGGGCGCGAGCCAGCCGGGCCCGGAGCTCTCCTGCCGCCGGCTTCGCCTCCAGTGCCGATCCTGCCGTGCGGCCCCACAGCCACAGGAGCATCCCCTCGGCGTCGGCCCTGACCGCTTCCTGCCCGTCGGCCGCGGCATCCCGATCCACCACGGCCCGCGCGGGGGCGAGGTGCACGTCCCAGGAGTGCCCGCCTGACTCGAGCCGCACCGTCGAGCCGGACGCCGTCGGGTCGGGACGGCCACGCCCCAGCATCACGGTGAGTACCTCGTCGATCCCGTCCATCGCCAGGTCCACGTCCATGGGCGTGGTGTCGGCTCCTGCGGCCTCCTCGAGGTCGAAGCGGTGGATGGCCGTCTCGTGCGTCAGGCGCCGGATCCAGAACCCCACGGTCTGGTCCTCCGCTACCCATGTCTCGGCTCGATCGCCGGCCTCGTGTCCGTCGAACTGTTCGACGAGCCGGTCGTAGCAGTGGGCGAGCAGGGCTGCCGGAGGGAGGCTGCCCACGCTCACCGGAGGCCAGCCGTGACTCGGCCGTTCACCCGTCCGGATGGTCTCGGCCTTGTGCAGGAAGACGATCGCGGTATGCCTCGCGAGGTCCTCGCCGGTCCAGCCCGGGCATGCCGGGACCGGCCGATCCAGGGTGGTGTGGACGAGGTCGGCGAGCATGCGGTACTCGCGGTCCAGCAGCTCCCGATACCGGCCGAAGGACAGGGCATGGGGAGAAGGGGGCGTCATCAACCGAGTCTAGGCTCGCCGCCGGAGCAGGGCTATGTTACCGACGAGTAATATGACCGGCATGCACCTGATCCTCCGCACGCTTCTGCTGCTGGTGATGTCCCGCCGGCGATCGCCCCTCGGGATCTGGCAGCCCGGCACCATCGGGCTCCGGGTCCTTCCCACGGACATCGACATCGCGATGCACATGAACAACGGCATGTACTTCTCCGTGTTCGATCTGGGGAGGTTCGACCTCATGGTGCGCAGCGGGGTCTGGCGCCGGATGCGCCGGCGCGGCTGGACTCCTGTCGCGGCGGGCGAGACCATCAGTTTCCGCAAGTCGCTGCAGCTGGGCCAGCGGTACACGATCGAGACGAGGATCATCGGCCTGGACGAGCGCGCCATCTACTTCGAGCAGCGCGCGGTGGCCGACGGCGAGATCTACGCGCGGGCCGTCATCGCCACGCGCCTCGTCTCGCCGGCCGGACCGGTGCCGAACGAGGAGATCATCGCGGCGTTCGGTGCGCCGCCGGTGGAGCTCGTGCTGCCGGAGTGGATCCATGCCTGGCGCCTCAGCAACGCCCTGCCGAGCACCCGGAAGCCCGCACCGCACGCGTGGTGACAGGACGGCGTCGTGCCCCGGCCAGCCCTACGATCCGGTGCGGGCCCCGGTGCGCCCGCGCACGAGCTTCTGGACCGCGTACAGGGCAAGGCCCACCGCGAGGAGGACGGCGGTGCGGAGCCAGATCTCCCCGGTCTGCTGCGTGAGGAGCAGGACGCAGGACGCGATGGCCAGGTACGGGAAGATCGCCGGGATGCGGAAGTGCTGGTGCTCCACCCGGTCCTTCCGGAGCACGATCACGGCGATGTTCGTGCTGAGGAAGACGAAGAGCAGCAGGAGGACGACGGTCGAGGCGAGGGACTCGAGTCCGCCGGTGAGGCTCAGGGCCATGGCGACGAGGGTCGTGGCCACGATGGCGACCCAGGGTGTGCGGCGACGGGGGAGGACCCGGCTGAAGACGGAGGGGAAGAGGCCCTGCTCCGCCATCCCGTACGTGAGGCGGCTGGACATGATCATGGTCAGCAGCGCGCCGTTCGCGACGGCGATCAGGGCCACGAGGCTGAACAGCCAGGTCGGGATGCCCGCGCCGGTCGCGGCGACGACGTCGAGCAGGGGTGAACTCGATCCGGCGAGCTCCTCCGGGGCGAGTGCTGCCGAGGAGGCGAGTCCGATCAGGAGATAGACGACACCGGCCGTGAGCAGGGCGCCGAAGATGGCCTTCGGATAGACGCGGCTGACGTCCCGCACCTCCTCGGCGACGTTCGCGGACACCTCGAACCCCACGAAGGAGTAGTAGGCGATCAGCGACGCCGCGAGGACGGCGGACGCCGCGCTGACTCCGGGCGGGAAGTCGTTGACCCGCGAGAGGTCGCCGTTGCCTCCGGCGAGGAAGATGCCGACCACGACGATGACCAGGACGAGCCCGGAGACCTCGATCACGGTCATCACGACGTTGCTGCGGACCGATTCCTTGATGCCGCGCATGTTCAGCAGTGCCAGCAGGACGAGGAACACGAGGGCCGCGGGAACGGCGGGCACGTCGATGAAGGTGGTGAGGTACCCACCGGCGAAGGCCTGCGCCAGGCCCGCCGCGCTGGTCACGCCGGCCGCCAGCATGCAGAACCCCACCAGGAACGAGATGAACGGCTTCCTGAAGGCACGCTCGGCGAAGACCGCGGCCCCGCCCGCCTTCGGATACTTCGTCACCAGTTCCGCATAGGAGCCGGCGGTCAGCAGGGCGAGCGCGAGCGCCACCATGAGGGGCATCCAGATGGCACCGCCCACTTCCGCGGAGATCACCCCCACCAGCGCGTACACCCCGGCGCCGAGGACGTCGCCGAGGATGAACAGGTACAGCAGGGGGCCCGAGATACCGCGCTTGAGCCGGGTGTCGGTGGTCTGTTCCGTGATGGCCATGAGCGCCAGTGTAGGAGAAGTGCTAAGGGTGCTGGGTATCTTTCGGTGGAGGGCGCCGCTCGGCGCGCCAGACCTACCGCCGGTCGTCGCGCATTCGCCAGTTCGGTGTGACGCACAGCATAATTGCCTTCATCAACGATGGCCGGGGGGCGGCCACTCATTCTGACAGAGAGGTTATCGATGAGTTGGCTCGACCGCGACCACACCATCGCGCCACCGGGATTCAACCGATGGCTCATTCCACCGGCGGCTCTCGCCGTCCACCTGTGCATCGGCCAGGCCTATGCGACGAGCGTCTACAAGACCGCTCTGGTCAACCACTTCGACGCGACCCTGACGCAGATCGGCATCATCTTCTCGATCGCGATCGTGATGCTCGGCCTGTCCGCCGCCGTCCTCGGTACCTGGGTGGACCGCAACGGCCCCCGCAAGGCCATGTTCACCTCGGCGCTGTTCTGGACCTCCGGCTTCCTCGTCGGAGCGCTCGGCATCTTCACGAACCAGTTGTGGCTCGTCTACCTCGGCTACGGCGTGATCGGGGGCATCGGCCTCGGCATCGGGTACATCTCACCGGTCTCCACCCTGATCAAGTGGTTCCCCGACCGGCCGGGACTCGCCACCGGCATGGCCATCATGGGCTTCGGCGGCGGCGCGCTCATCGCGAGCCCGCTCTCCACTCAGCTGCTGCGCATGTACGACCCGAACTCCGGTGCCGAGGGCTGGGTCGCCAGCGGTGACGCCGTCGGCAAGCTCTTCCTGACCCTCGCCGTCGTCTACCTCGTCTACATGATGTTCGGAGCCTTCACCATCAAGGTGCCGGCGGACGGCTGGAAGCCCGACGGCTTCGACCCCTCCCAGCTCAAGTCCAAGCCACTCGTCACCACGGACAACGTCTCCGCGGCCAACGCCATCAAGACGCGCCAGTTCTGGCTCGTCTGGATCGTGCTGTTCTGCAACGTGACGGCCGGTATCGGCATCCTCGAGCAGGCGTCGCCGATGATCCAGGACTTCTTCCGCGCGGCGGACGGCACGACGGCGGTCACCGTCGCCGTCGCCGGCGGATTCGTGGGCCTGCTCTCGATCGGCAACATGGGTGGCCGCTTCGTGTGGTCGTCGACGTCCGACATCATCGGCCGCAAGCGCATCTACATGGTGTACCTCGGCGTGGGCGCCGTCCTCTACCTGGTGCTGGCGCTCGCGGGCAGCTCGACCACGCTCCTCTTCGTGGCCCTCGCCTTCGTCATCATCTCCTTCTACGGCGGCGGGTTCGCCACGGTCCCGGCCTACCTCCGCGACCTGTTCGGCACCTATCAGGTCGGCGCCATCCACGGCCGCCTGCTGACGGCATGGTCCGCCGCGGGCATCGCCGGACCGCTGATCGTCAACGCGTTCCTCGATGCTCAGGGCACGCCGGGTGAGCTCACCGCCGGCGCCTACCAGCCGGCGCTGCTCACCATGGTGGGGCTGCTGATCATCGGCTTCATCGCCAACCTGCTCATCAAGCCCGTCGACCCCCGCTTCCACGAACCGGTCAAGGGTTCACAGCGCGAATCTGTAAGGGAGGCCTGACATGACCGGAGCACGCATCGCCGTCGTCTGGGCGCTCGTCGGACTGCCGCTCGCCTACGGGATCTTTCAGACCCTGACGCGCGTCGCCGCCCTCTTCGGCGGCTGACGCCGACCACGCGGACGCCCGCCCTGAACGCCGACGGCAGTGCCGTCGGCGTTCATCGGCGGGCGTTCCGGCGTGCGCACGACGACGGTGGCCCCCGCACTGCACCGCCCTGCTCGCCGAGCAAGGCACCCGGAAGGAACCATGCGAAGCACCAGCAGCGCCCAGTCCGATGCCCTCGACCGCGGGGAGCTCCCGCAGCTCGACCGGGTGCGCGACGACGTCTGGGCCCTCGCCCAGCCCATGCCCGGCGGGCACCTCGCGTACTCCTTCACCTACCTGCTGACCGCGGGCGACGGCGGTATCCACGTCGTCGATCCCGGGTGGGACTCCGACGGGAACTGGGAGCGCCTGCTCGCCGCGCTCGCCGTCGTCGCGCCCGGTTCGACCGGCGCCGGAGCGGTCTCGGGCATCACGGGTACCCACCTCCACCCCGACCACGTGGGTCTGGCGGCGCGGCTGCGGCGAGCGTCCGGCGCCCCGCTGGGGATGCACAAGGACGAGCGGGCGGCCCTGGAGCAGCACAGCACGCGGCTGCTGGACCTCGACGCGGCCCTCGGACGGCTCGGGGGATGGGGTGTGCCCGAGGAGCGGCGGACCGAGCTGGCGCAGTACGTGGACCGGTCTCCGGAGGGCCTCGTCCTCGCCGTCGACCACGAGCTGCACGGCGGCGACCGGCTGCCCGTCGCGGGATTCGGCCTCGTCGTGATGCCCACCCCCGGTCACACGGCCGGGCACGTCTGCCTGCGTGACGACGCCCGCCGGCTGGTGTTCACGGGCGACCACGTGCTGCCGACGGTGTTCCCCGGGCTGGGGCTCGGCGGGCCGACGGCGACGAACCCGCTGGCCGACTACGTCGCGTCCGTCGGGGCGCTGGCGCCGTGGAGCGACTACGAGGCGCTGCCGGGCCACGGTTTCCGCTTCACCGGGCTCGGGGAGCGGGCGGCGGCGTGCGCCGGGCACCAGCTGGCCCGGGCTCGGCAGGTCGCCGCGATCCTCGGTGAGGAGGGGCCGGAGCCCACGGTGTGGGAGCTCGCGTCGCGCCTCGCCTGGACCGCCGGCTGGGACGGGCTGCACGGCTTCCAGCTCCTCTCGGCCCTCAACCAGACGGAGATGCACCGCGGTTTCGTCCGTGGCGGCGGCCTGATCGGTACGTGAGACGTCGGACACAGTCGGACTTATCCGGCGAAACCCGTCCTGCTTGCTCCGGGCATCTATACGATGCGTCCATGGAGACAGCGATGGGGCACGACGACGTGGAGTTCGAACGTGCCATCGAGGTGCTCGAGGAGCAGACCAGCGTGCTGTGGAGGCGGGAGCGCACCACCTCCCATGCCCTGGCGAAGAACGTGCACCCGGCGATGGAGCCCGCAGCCTACGGAATCCTGACGCTCCTGCAGCGCGAGGGGTCCCTGCGTGCCACGGACATAGCCCAGAGCATCGGCGTCGGGAAGCCCTCGGTGAGCCGCCAGCTCGGGGCCCTCGAAGGGCTGGGCCTCGTGACCCGCCGCCTCGACCCGCTGGACGCCCGCTCGCAGCGGGTCCTCCTGACGCCACTCGGCGAGCAGCAGCTCGCGGCCGCCCAGAGCGGACGCCGCACGGCGTTCACCGCCCTCATGCGGAGCTGGGATCCGGAGGACGTGGAGGTCCTGGGCTCGCTCATCGCCCGCCTCAACCTGACCTACACGAAGGACACCTGGTAGGGGTCAGCCCTCGGTCCACCCCTCACCCTCGCGGAAGGAGCCGGTCCGCCGGCCGCTCCCGGCCTCCAGCGAGTCGTCCGGGTCTTCGAAGAGCTCGCCGGACTCCGCCCTGCTGTGCGCGAGCAGCTGCTCGGCCTCCGCCCGGGCGTCCGCGAGGGAATCCGCCGAGATGCGGCTCCGCGCCGGCAGCGCGTCGAGGTGGATGACACGCTCTCCGGTGCCGCCGTCGGGGGTCGGACCATCCACGGGCACCTCCGCGCCGTCGTGTTCGGCAGGGACGAGGTATTCGAGGAAGTACGCCATGCTCCACGGTCGCACCCGGAGCCGCGGGCTGCTCGACCGGGGTGGCGTGCACGAGCAGCTTGCCCTGGGTCACCCGGCCTGTTATCCGGCAGAGGCCCCGCGCCGGGCGTCCCTCCCGTCACATCCCGTCCGGGACGCCGGGAACATGCGAAGCCTGCTGATCCACGCCTAGATTGGGAGCATGGCCGACACGACACTGCACGAAGACTCCGAACCCACGACCCCGACGCCGCTCGAGCAGCTGGCCGAGGCCCACAGGGTCGGCACCACCTTCAAGGGCTGGGACGGCGGATCAGCGCAGGTGTCCGAGGCGACCCTGAAGACCGTGCTGGGGGCCCTCGGCGTGGCTGCCTCGTCGGAGACCGAGATCAGCCGGTCCCTGGCGGAGGTGGACGCCGGCCCGTGGCGTTCCGTGCTGCCCGCCGTCGTCGTCGTACGCAGCAGTGACACCGATCCGCTGCACCTCCACGTGCCCGCCGGGTCCGATGTCGAGTTCTGGGCCGTCGACGAGGACGGCGTCCACTACACGGGGACCGTGGGCGAGGCCACGGTCACGCGCGCCGTCGACGGGCAGGACCTCGAACGGCGCGAGGGCACCCTCCCGCACGCGCTGCCGCTCGGCTGGCACACCGTGCACGCGAGGGTCGACGGCGTCGAGTCCTCCTGCACGCTCGTGGTGACGCCGGACCGGCTGAGCACGACGGCGTCCCTGCTGGACCGCCGCACCTGGGGGATCATGGCGCAGCTCTACTCCGTCCGGTCCGCGGATTCGTGGGGCATCGGAGACCTCGCGGACCTGGCCGGGATAGCCCGCGCGGCAGCGGAGCACGGCGGCGGCTTCGTGCTGGTGAACCCCCTGCACGCGGCCGAGCCGAAGCCCCCCGTCGAGCCGTCGCCCTACCTGCCGACCACCCGGCGCTACTTCCACCCCCTCTACCTCCGGATCGAGGACATCCCGGAGTACGCGAGGCTCGACGACGCCGCCCGCCGGCGCATCGAGGTACTCGCGGCGGGATTCGACGCGGTCAACCGCACCGCGGACCTGCTGGACCGCGACACGACCTATACGGCGAAGCTTGAAGCGCTCGAGCTCGTGTACGCCGTGGAGCGCCCCGAACAGCGCCAGCACGACTTCGATGCCTACCGCGCGCACCAGGGCCAGGGGCTGGCCGACTTCGCGCTGTGGTCCGCCCTCGCGGAGTCGCTGGAGCCCGGAGCGCAGGAATGGGACGACGTCGGACGGCCCGGGTCGGCGGGCGCGGTAGCGTTCGCCGAGCAGCACGCGGATCGCATCGGCTTCCACGCCTGGCTGCAGTGGCTCCTCGACGAGCAGCTGCAGGAGGCGCAGCTCGAGGCGACCGGGGCGGGCATGTCGATCGGCGTGGTGCACGATCTCGCCGTCGGCGTCCACCCGAGCGGGGCCGACGCGTGGGCGTTGCAGGACGTGCTGGCGGCGGGCATCAGCGTGGGTGCCCCGCCGGACATGTTCAACCAGCACGGGCAGGACTGGAGCCAGCCGCCGTGGCACCCCGAGCGCCTCGCCGAAGCCGGGTACGCACCCTTCCGCGACATGCTCCGGAACATCCTGCGGCACGCCGGGGGGATCCGCGTGGACCACATCCTGGGACTCTTCAGGCTGTGGTGGATCCCGCAGGGCCAGGCGCCGGGCGAGGGGGCGTACGTGTACTACGACCACCGGGCGCTGATCGGCATCCTCGCCCTGGAGGCGGAGCGGGCCGGGGCGATCGTGGTCGGCGAGGACCTCGGGGTCTTCGAACCGGGGGTCCAGGAATACCTCGCCGAGCGGGGGATCCTGGGGACCTCGATCCTCTGGTTCGAGCAGGACGACGACGGTCCGCTTCCGCCGGAGTCCTACCGGGAGGGGTGCCTCACCACGGTGACCGTGCACGATCTCCCGCCGACCGCGGGCTACCTCGCGGGCGAGCACGTCAAGCTCCGAGACCGGCTGGGCCTGCTCAGCCGTCCCGTCGAGGAGGAGCAGGCCGAGGACCGCGCGGTGCAGGAGAAGTTCCTCTCCCTGCTGCGATCGCGCGGTCTGCTGGCTGCCGGGGACGTGTCGGTGCAGCAGACCGTCGAGGCACTGCACGCCCTCATCGCGGAGACGCCCTCCGTCCTGCTGGGCGTTGCCCTCGCGGATGCCGTGGGGGAGCAGCGCACCCAGAACCAGCCCGGGACCAATGACGAGTATCCGAACTGGCGCATCCCGCTGGCCGATGCGGAGGGGCGGGCGGTGCTGGTCGAAGACCTTGCCGGCAGCGAGCGGTTCGCGTCGCTGGTGCGCGCCCTCGGTCCCGCCGGTCCGAGCGAGTCGCCTGGCTGACCCGGCGGACGGCGTCGCGTGGCTGACCCGGCGGACGGCAACGAGTATTTCGTCCTGCCCGGTGGGTGCAGGCGTGATCGGATGAAGGCATGGACAGGCAGGATGCGAACGACGCCGTGATCGTCGGCGGCGGAGTGGCGGGCCTGAGTGCGGCGCTCGTCCTCGGGCGGGCACGACGCCGGGTGGCGGTGATCGACGATGGCTCGCCGCGCAATGCGCCGGCCCGGGCGGCCTTCGGGTTCACCACCAGGGACGGCATCCGTCCCGGCGACCTCGTGGATCTCGCCCGGCAGGACCTCGACCCCTACGGGGTCGCGTTCATCGACGGCAGGGCCGAGGATGCCCAGGCGGACGGGGCGGACTGGATCATCCGGACGGCGGACGGCGCCTCGGTGCGCGGCAGGCACGTCGTCGTCGCCACGGGGCTCCGCGACGAGCTGCCCGGGATCGGCGGGGCGCGGGAGGCCTGGGGGTGCGGCCTGCTGCAGTGCCCGTACTGCCATGGCTGGGAGGTCCGCGACCAGGCGCTGGGAGTGCTCGGGTCCTCCTCCGAATCCGTGCAGCAGGCCCTGCTCGTCCGCCAGTGGTCGGAGGACGTCACCTTCTTCCCGCACGTGCTCGGCGCGTTGTCCGACGATGACGAGCGCCGCCTCCGGTGCCGCGGTATCCGGATCGTCGGAGGGACCGTGCGCGGGCTCGTGCTGCAGGGCGGCGACGACGGCGGACCCCGGGCCGTCCGGGGCGTCGCGCTCGACGGCGGTGCGACCGTCCCGTGCTCCGCGGTCTTCTGCGAACCAGGGTCGGACGCCTTCCTGCCGCTGCTCGAGGCGCTCGGATGCGCCATGCGGGACGACGGCTGCGTGACCACGGACGGGGTCGGACGGACTTCGGTCGAGCGGGTCTGGGCAGTGGGGAACGCCGCCGACCCGGCTGCGCAGCTGCTGCCGGCAGCGGGCGACGCCTATCGCGTCGCGGTGGCCATCAATGCCGTCATGGTGCGGGACGAGGCCGAGGCGTCCCTCGCGTCGGAGGAAGCCGTCCGCGGATAGGGCCCCGGCATGGGGCAGGGCCCCGGCTCGACGCCGGGGCCCTGTTCGCCGCCGAGGCCGAGTCAGCTCCTGCCGAGGTCGGGACGGGTGGACTCGTCCTGCTCCTGGAAGGGGGTGTCCTCGACGGTGCGCGGATCACCGCCGCTCGGGCCCGTGGTGCCGCCGGCGCTGCCGGATCCACCACCCATGGCGCTCGCGGTGGGCGGGAGGTCCAGGGGAAGGTCCCCACTCGCGCCGACGTCCTTGCCCGGATCCTGCGGTGCCTCCGCACCGTCAGGACCTCCCGACCCGTCCTTCTTCAGGACTCCCTTGAGGGTGTCCTGGACCTTCGGCGTCGTGCTCTTCAGGGTGGCCGTCGTGGAGCTGACGGTGTCCTGGACCTTCGGACTGTTCCAGAGCTGCTGCGCCTTGCCCTTGATCTGCTCGTAGCTCTCCCGCCCGGCCCGCGTCCCGAGGACGTATCCGGCAGCCATTCCCGCTGCGAAAACGAGTTTGTTCTTCACGCTGTTCTCCTGTCGTCGGTCTGCAGTGCAATCGAATCTAGACCACGGCACCGGTGCGCCGCGAGCAGAGTTTCGCCGGCAGCGGTGCTGTAGACGGCCGGGGTTCCGATGGCGGGGGCCATGCGTGAGAATGGTGTGGAAAGCGCTATCCAACCGAAGGGTCACCAGTGCACTCGGAGCTCGACGTCATCCGTCCCACCACCGATGTGCCGTCGGCGTCCCGGCATCGGGCCTTACCCGTCCTGGCGGCACTCGCCATGCTGCAGGTGATCTGGCCGCTCACCATGGATCTCTACCTGCCCTCCTTCCCGGCGATCCGCCGCGACTTCGGCGTGGACGAGGCGGCGGTCCAGCTCACGCTCACCGGCGCCTTCATCGGGATGGGCGTCGGTCAGCTCACGTCCGGGCCGGTGTCCGATGCGATCGGGCGAGCCCGCCCCCTCGCCGTGATGACGGTGCTCTACTGCGTCGCCACGGCATCCTGCGCCCTGGCGCCCAGCCTGGGCTGGCTCATCGCGAGCAGGGCGGTCCAGGGCATGGGCTCCGCGGCGTGCGCCGTCATCGCCCTCGCGATCGTCCGCGACCTCTACAGTGGCAGCCGGCTCCTCGTGTTCCTGGCCCGTCTGTCCATCGTCTCGGGGGTGTTCGTCGTGGCGTCGCCGGCGCTCGGCGCGCAGCTGCTCGGCGTCGTGGGGTGGCGCGGCCTGTTCTGGGCCCTGTTGGCCTACGGGGTGGTCCTGCTCTGCGTGGCCGGTGGGATCCTCCTCCGCAACGAGACCCATACCGAGGAGCGCCGGCGCCTGCGGGAGGGCACGAGGCTGCGGGACGACTACGCTGCGCTGGCCACCGACGGGCGTTTCCGGTCCGTCGCGGTGGCCGGGGGGTTGCTCTTCGCCGCGATGATGGCCTTCATGGCCGGCAGCGCCTTCCTGGTGCAGGAGGTGTTCGGCCTGAGCCCCACGGAGTATGCACTCGTCTTCGCCGCTCAGGGGGCGCTCCTGGTGGTCGGCGCGCAGGTGGGCGCGCTGATCGCGCGCCGGGCCTCGCCCCTGATCACGGTGCGCGTCGGAGCGATCGCCCTGGTGCTGGCGGCCTCAATCCTCGTCCTGAGCGTGGTGCTGCTGCCGGGCCTCGGACTCTGGGGCCTGGTGGGACCGGTCATGGGTTTCACTGCCGCGTTCGGCCTGATCAGTCCGGCCCTGCAGGCCACCGCGCTGGAGCGCCACGGGTCGCGTGCAGGGACGGCAGCCTCCCTGCTCGGCGCCGCGAACATGGTGGGCGCTGCCGTGATCGCTCCGCTGACCGGTGCCTTCGGGCTGACGTCGCCGGTGCCGACGGCGGTCGTGATGCTCTGCTGCGCCGGAGTGGCCTGCCTGGTCCTGATGGTCTCGGGGCGGTCGTCGCGCCCATGGTCGGAGGCAGTCCCGGCGTCCTGAGTAAACCGGTACCTCAGGACACCGGCCCGGTCAGGAGGAGCGGCGGGCCGGCTCGACGACGTCGGGCAGGACGGGCGAGGACTCGGGGCGCCGGTCGCGCCGGTCCAGTTCCTCGGTCAGTTCCTCGTGGCGGATCTCGGTCTCGAGGGAGGGTTCGCCGTCGTGCGCGTACTCGTAGTCGAGTTCGCGGTGGATCTTGCTGTTCAGCACCTCGACCGTGGGGAGATCGAGCGCGGTGAGGTCTTCCGGGAAGTCCTCGGCGGGCGAGAGTCTTGTGCTCATGGGGGCCTGTTCGGTGGTTCGGAGCGGACACGGGCGACCGGGCCCGCTTCTGGACCACGCATGCCGGGAAGCCCGGCAAAGGTCGATGATATCGGTCGCCCGGCGAGAACGGAAGCCATCCGGCGGGGGATCGACGACGTGTGGACGGGAGCGAGCGGGGAGTCCGCCCGGCGTTCTCGACGCGGACGACGACGCGGACGATGACATGGACGATGACGTGGACGACGACGCGGACGACCGGACGGCGGCCGGGACGCACGCCTGTCGGTGGCGGGCGGTACCGTAGCCCGGATCCATCCGCTCCCACCGCGCACAGCCCCGACGAGCAACGGCAGGGAGGCCCCATGCCCGAGGGAGACAGCGTCTTCCGGCTCGCCGCGAGGCTGCGCAGGTCCCTCGACGGCCGCACGCTCGAGCGCGGCGACCTGCGCGTACCGGCGCATGCCACCGACGCGCTGGACGGCATGCGGCTGATGGAGCACGCCACCCACGGCAAGCACCTGCTGACCCGCTTCGACGGCGGCGTGACGCTCCACACCCACCTGCGCATGCAGGGCTCGTGGACGGTGACGGCGCCGGGCAGGTCGCTTCCCCGCGCGCTCCTGCCCGACGCCCGCGTCATCCTGACGGTGAGGGACGGGCCGACGGCCTACGGCCTGGCCCTGCCCGTCGTCGGCCTCGTGGCCACGCGCGCTGAACACGACGTCGTCGGGCATCTCGGGCCGGACCCGCTCCGTCCGGACTGGTCGGTCGAGGAGGCGGTGCGGAGGTTGCGACGCGACCCGGGCGAGCGGGTGGCGGCAGCCCTGCTCGACCAGCGCAACGTGGCGGGCTTCGGCAACCTGTGGGCCAACGAGCTCTGCTTCCTGCGCGGCGTGCACCCCGACACGGTGATGGCCGACGTCGACGTCCCGGCCCTCGTGGCGTTGGGCGCACGGTGCCTGCGCTTCTCGGCGACCCAGCCCGGCGCCCACCAGGTCACCACCGGCAGGACGCGGAAGGGGGAGCAACACTGGGTCGCGGGACGAGCCGGGAAGCCGTGCCTGCGCTGCGGCACCACCATCCGTGTGCGGGCGGAGGTGCCCGGTGATCCGGGCCGTCGCCGGACCTGGTGGTGCCCGCGGTGTCAGCCCCTTCGCTGACGCGCGATGTGGGGGCCCGCGCCGTGAAGGAGGAGAGGACCTCAGCGCCTCGCGTCCAGGGCGGCAGCAAAGGCGTCGACCGACGCCGTGGAGCTGTCGATCCGCCAGTCCGCCTCCTTGGCGATGTGGAACCAGACCAGGCCGACCACGTCCGGCTGGGCAGAGAGGTATCCGAAGAGGTCCGTGATCCAGCGGGCCTTGGAGCCGCCGAGTTCGGAGGAGGACGTCTCGGCGATCACGATGGGCGTACCGGGTGCGAGGCGCCGCAGCTGCGCGAGGCCGTCCCCGAACAGCGCCGCAGGATCCTGCCAGCCGCTCCAGGACTGCGACGTACCCCAGTTGTAGCCGTCGAGGGCGACGACGTCGGCATAGCCCTGCCCCGGGTACAGGCCGTCCAGCGGGGTGGAGCCCCAGTAGGGCACGTTCGGGTTCCAGACCCAGCTGACATTCGTGGCTCCGGTGGACCGGACGACGTCGTGCACGTGGCGGTAGGCGGCCACGTAGTCTCCCGCACCGTTCCCGTTGACGCCCTCGGACCACGGGTACCAGTCGCCGTTCATCTCGTGCCCGAACCGCAGGTAGACGGGCCGGCCCCACTGACCGAGGGCGCTGCCCCACTCACGCAGGTAGGCGTCGAAGTCGCCCGCGGCGATGCGGTCGAGCGAGTAGGCGGGCTGCTCCGTGCCGCCGCCCCAGGTCCACGGCTCCCATGTCAGCAGCGTCTCGGCACCCCGCGCCCTGACGGCCTCCAGCTCCGCGATGGGCGCGGGCTGGTTGAAGTCCTTGTAGGAGAGGACGATCGACGGAGCCTCGCCCGCCAGGGCTGCCACCTCGTCGAGCTCGCCCCCTGCGGCGGGACCGCCACCGGTGCCGACGCCGAAGCGGATGCCCTTGGAGGAGTCGGTCCCGGGCGCCGCCGCGAGGACCGTGTACCCGGTGGAGGCAGCGGCGCTGCCGACCGCTGCGCTGATGGTCACCGTCCCCGAACCGCCGGGCACGATCGACACCTGGAGGGTGCCGGTCGACGTCGTCGTGACCGCGACGCGGCTGGTGCCCGCGACGACGGTCCCCTTCGTGCGCTTGGGGAAGCCAGCACCCGTCACGGTGACGCCTGCGCCGGCTGTCCCGGCGGAGCTGCTCAGCGTGATCGTCGCCGCGGCGCCGGCCGGAGGAGGCGTGAGACCCACCATCAGCACGGCCACCGCAGTGAGGAGCAGCAGGATCCGGGCGGCGGCGGGGAGCGTGCCGGGCGGGAGGGGCTGGGCGGGGACGATGATCATGCGGGGTACCTCGCTGGTTCGGTAGCCCGGCTGACCGCGTGGGTCCCGTGGCTTTGCGTCCCCGGCTCGCACCGGGTTTGCCTTTGTCGCCCGGCGGCCACCCGCCGGTCGTCCGTCCTCGTGGACTGCTTCCATTCTCCCGCGCCCTACACGCCCCGGGGTGCGATTACCCCGAATTCTGCCGAAGGATTGGTGCAGGTCCGGCGCAGCGACTCCTCCGGTGCCCAGCACCTGCACCGCGCGGGGAAGCCCGGCACTGCTGTGCTTTTGGTGTGTCCTGGCCCACAATGGTCCTGTCGCGGTTGGAGGCACCCGCGACGGGTTGTGCTGGAGGGAACCATGAAGCAGATACCGGCGTTCGCGCGCACCATTGCGTCTCAGGTGGACGGCTACAGGCCGGAATTCGAGGCACGGGTGGGGCCGGAACTCGCCGCGGTCTTCGCCCGCGAGCAGGAGGACCTCCGCCGCGCGGGACTGCCGGAGGGTATCGCCCGCGTCGGTGACCGGCTCCCGGATGCGGTCCTGCACGACGCCGCCGGCCGGATCGTGAGCCTGTCCACGGTGCTCGATGCCGCCGCCGCGATCATCGTCTTCTACCGCGGGTCCTGGTGTCCGTACTGCAGTATCGCGCTCAAGACCTACCAGCGGGAGCTCCGCCCCGTGGTCGAGGCCTTCGGGACCAGGCTGATCGCGGTCAGCCCGCAGGCGCCGGATGTGGCCGCGCGGGGAGGGCGACAGGCCGGACTGCACTTCGAGCTGTACTCCGACGAGGGCAATGCGCTCGCGGCGCACCTCGGCATCGTGACGACTCCCAGCCCGGAGTCGCTGCGGGCCCGGGAGGCCCTCGGCATCGACGTGGCGGGGAGCAACATGGACAGCACTGCCGCCATCCCGTTCCCCACGGTGGTCGTGGCCGATGCGACCGGCACCATCCGGCTGATCGACGTGCGGGTGGACTACACCACGCGGACGGAGACCTACGAGATCATCGACGCCCTCGTGGCGCTGTAGGTCCCCGCCGGCGGCCCGTCCTACCGAGGCTGCCACCAGGGCCGATGCCGGTGCCTCTCCGGCCGGTCGGTCGGGCCGGGTCGAGCGAGGGTCCGCCCGGTCAGGCGAAGGAGACGGAGCGGAGGGACCGGGGTGACATGCGGTCCTGCAGGACGAGGGTCGCCGCGCCGAGTGCCGCGGCGTCGTTGCCGTTGACCGACAGGCGCACCTCGACCGGATGGATGGCGCGCGCCATCGCCCGCCGGGAGAGCAGCCCGCTGATGATGTCCACATAGAAGGCGCCGGCCGTCGAGAACGCGCTCCCGGCGAGGACGATGAGCTGGAGATCGAGGAGGTTGACCATGGAGATCACGGCACTCGCCACGTACTCGGCAGAGTTCCGGATGAGCTGCAGGGCCACGGCGTCCCCGTCCGCCGCGGCGGTGCCGAGTGCGGCGAAGTCCTCGGAGATGACGCCTGTCAGGGGGATGCCCAGCTCGCCGCGCGCTGCCGCTTCTGCAGCCTGTGCGACGACGACGCGCGGACTCGCGTACAGCTCCAGGCACCCGATGTTGCCGCAGGGGCAGGGCAGTCCGCGGGCGTCGACGGTGACGTGGCCGATCTCGCCGACGTTCGAGCTGACGCCCTGGTAGATGGTGCCGTCCATGACGATGCCCGAGCCGATACCGGAGCCCATGTAGACCGAGGCGTAGTTGGCATAGCCCTCGGTGGCTCCGAGCCAGTACTCGCCGATGGCGGCGGCGGTGGCATCGTTGTCGAATTCGCAGTGGAAGCCGGTGGTGGAGGTGAGGGCGCGCCGGATGGGGAAGTCGCTCCACGTCTCGAGCGAGGGCGCGTTCCGGACCGTGCCCGCTGCCCGGTCGAGCGGCCCCGGTGTGGCGATGCCCATGCCGACGATGCTCGTCCGGTCGACACCGGACTCGAGGATGAGGGCGTCGATGTCGCGGGTCATCCTGCTGACCACGGTCAGGGGCGAGGTTCCGCCCGGGCCGTCCACGCGTCGCCGCCCCACCACGTGGCCCCGCAGGTCCGAGATGATGTACGTGATGTAGTCCTGGCCGATGTGCAGTCCGACCGCCAGGCGCGACGCCGGATTGAGTTCCAGGAACATGCGTGGCTTGCCGCCTGTCGACTCGCCGCGGCCGGATTCGACGATGATGTCCTCGGTGAGGAGGGTGCGCACCAGGGTCGAGATGGTGGCCTGGGTCAGCCCGGTCTTCTCGGCGAGTTCGACCCGGCTGATGGGCCCGCTGGAGCGGATCAGGTCGATGATCTTGCCCCGGGAAGACTCGCGGCGGCGGGTCTTTTCGATCACGGTCAATGGTAGCTCAGCGGCCAAGGAAGTTGAAGGAGCAACCTTTTGCGGGCCGGCCCCTGGAGGCATCGTCACGCTGCCCCCACGGTCCTCGACCAGGCTGCGGCGATCTCTCGGTGTCCGCTCTCGGTGGGGTGCACGCCGTCAGCGGCGAGGGCAGGGGCGCCGAGTGTCCGGGCCAACCGGTGGAGGATCGCGTCGATGGGTACGAGGACTGCGCCGAACTCCTCGGCGAGCAGGTGTACGACCTCGATCCGCGGATCGAGGTCGTCCCGCCACCGCTCCTGGTCCTCGGTGACGGGAAGTACGAAGGGTTCCAGGAGGACGATCCGCGTGGTCGAGGGAAGAGCCGAGAGCAGGAGCCGGTACCGCTCGGCGAAGGCGCCGTGATCCGAGCGCTCGCCGGTGTCCTGCAGGCGCCAGGTGTCGTTGATGCCGATCAGCACCGAGACGTGGTCCGGGTGCCGTGCGACGACGTCGACCTCCCATCGGTCGCCGAGGTCGGCGAGGCGGTCGCCGCCGACGCCCGCGTTGGCGACCCGGACACCCCGTGGGACGAGCGTCGACGCCAGCTCGCGGACGTAGCCGGAACCGAGCCCCGCCGGGTCCTCGCGCCGGCCGCAGTCGGTCACGCTGTCCCCGGCGAAGACCAGGGACCCATGGACGTCCATCGGCACTCCTTTCATTGCTCACTATCTTTAGTGCCCTAAGTTAGACCATCCGGTCAACTTCCCGGACACGGGACCCGCGACTCCGCGCCTGCAGGCCGCGATGGAAGGATGGGAGGGACACGAATGACGCCTCACGAGGATGACCAGCGACCATGCACCTGACCCTAGATCCGGTCCCCTTCGACGCCCCCGAAGCGCACGCGCTCCGCACTGCCCAGCAGGCGGAGCTGCACGTCAGGTACGGAAGCGAGGATCACGAACCAGGCGAGCAGCCGACGGCCGCCAACGTGCCCTTCTTCCTCGTCGCCCGGACCGAGGACGGAAGGGCCGTGGGGTGCGGCGGGCTGCGACCGCTCGCAGGCGGCGGCCTGGAGGTGAAGCGGATGTACGTCCTGCCGGAGCTTCGCGGCAATGGCGTCGCGACGGCGATACTGCGGCGGATCGAGGACGAGGCACGGGCCCGGGGCGTCGCGGAACTGCTGCTGGAGACCGGGATGGGGCAGCCCGATGCGATGCGCTTCTACGAGCGCGAGGGGTACCACCGCATCCCGGCCTTCGGCGCCTACGTCGGTGAGGACCACTCCGTCTGCTACGCGAGGGTACTGGGTGCTCCTGCCGCGACGTCGGGGTCAGCCGTCGGCCCCGCAGCTGCCGGCGCGGGAGCCGCCGGCGCTCAACCCGGCGTCGAACCCGGCGCGGGAGCCGCCGGCGCTCAACCCGGCGTCGAACCCGGCGCGGGAGCCGCCGGCGCTGAATGCGTCCTGCCGAACCGGTGAACGGGACCTAGGACGTGATGTCACCCGTCACGGCGCCCAGCGAGTCCAGCAGCGCGTCGGCGTCGGTGAAGAGCAGGTAATCCGCGGATCCCGATCCCATGCCGATCCGTCGACCCCTGATGCGCTCGTCCGCGTAGACCGGCAGGACCGTCGAACTGCCCAGCGGCGTGATGGTGCCCGGGGCGTAGCCCGTGACCTCGAAGGCGGCGTCCGGGCGAACGAGGGAAGCCTTGTTGACGGACAGCAGGGCGCGGAGCTTGGCCCAGTCCAGGCGCCGGGTCCCGGGGATCAGCACGAAGACCGTGATGCCCCCGCTGATCTTCGCCACCATCGTCTTCACGCCGTCGTCCTCGGACAGGCCCTGTGCGGCGGCCACCTCGTCGAACGTGCCGTCCTCGTGCCGTGCCACGAGGACGATGTCGAGGCCCCGGGCCTCCGCGTCACGCTCGGCGGGGGAGGGGTGGGTGCCGTCGGTGTCCATGGTGCCCATCGTAGGGCCGCGCGGCCTCGCTGCGGCCGGGCGTGATGGTGCTTCCCTGCGATGACGACGGCAGGGTGGCGGGCGGCGCCGACCAGGCCGGTGGGGGCGAGGGTCCTGGCGGACCGGGATCCGGTGCAGGACGACGGCTGCGCTTCATGGAGGAGTGTGGCGGCTCTGCTGGGGCAGCACGGAGGGGCCACGCTTCGGGACGCACGTCGGACACTTACTTGACTTAGATAATAAAGTCGCCTAAGAAAGTACCCAACGGTTTACCTCGGGTGGTCGAACCGGCCGGCGGCACCGTAGCCGCCCACGATTGAAAGGTACGAAGATGTCCTCATCACTTTCGGGAACCAGGCGCCTGGGTCTGGCAGCAGCCACGATGCTCAGCGTCGCAACCCTCGCCCTCAGCGGCTGTGCGGGCGGCGGGGGAGCATCGAATGACGCCGGCGGCTCGGAGAACACCTCCGTCACCGTCTTCAACGGCGCGACCGGGACCATCTCCGAGAACTTCAACCCGTTCTCCTCCACGGCGCTCCAGCCGACCCTCGGCGTGATCTTCGAGCCGCTCTTCTGGTACAACGCGGCATCCGACGAGCCGCCCACCCCGCTCCTCGCGGAATCGTTCGAATGGAACGAGGACGGCACGCAGCTCACCATCACGACGCGCGAGGGCGTCCAGTGGTCCGACGGCGAACCCTTCACCGCGAACGACGTCGCCTTCACCTTCAACCTCGTCAACGAGACGCCGGAGCTCAACACCACGGGCCTGGCCGCCACGGCGGAAGCCACCGATGACACGACGGTCGTCCTGACGTTCACCGAGAACTCCTTCATGCAGGAGCCCAGCGTGCTCGGCAACCGCGGGATCGTCCCCGAGCACATCTGGAAGGATGTCGCGGATCCGATCACCGAGATCAACTCCGACCCCGTCGGCACCGGACCGTTCAAGGTCAAGGACTTCACGGCGCAGAGCTACCTCCTGGAAAAGAACGATCTCTACTGGGAGGAGGGCAAGCCCGCCATCAACGAGGTGCGCTACATCTCGCTCGACACCGCGGACGCCGCGACGGGCGCGCTGCTCGCCGGGGAGGTGGACTGGATGAGCTCCTTCCTGCCGGGCCTCGAGCAGATCCTCGCGGACAACGAGAACCTGTCCTACGTCAACACCCCCGCGCTGACCGCCTCCATCTTCACCTGCTCCAACGAGGCCCTGGGCTGTGAGGGACCGCAGACGGACCCCGCCGTGCGCCAGGCCATCTATCAGGGCATCGACCGCGAGCAGCTGAACGCCCTCGCCGGCGGAGGCTTCGCCGGTACGGCATCCCCCACCCTGGTGCTCCCCGAGCGGGATGCCGACTGGATCGCCGATCCTGCCAACACCGAGACGCCGGCCAACGCCGATGTCGAGGGAGCCAGGAAGGTGCTCGAGGACGCCGGATGGGTCGAGGGCTCGGACGGCATCCGCGAGAAGGACGGCGAGCGGCTCTCCCTCGGCATCCAGACGGTCACCGGCTACAGCGACTTCATCTCGCTGAACGACGCCATGTCGCAGCAACTGCGCGACGTGGGGATCGAGCTGAACCCGACGTCCATCACCTACAACGAGTGGGTCAACAACCTCAACATCGGCGAGTACCAGCTCACGCTGGAGTCGATCGGCCTGCAGCCCTCCAACAATCCGTACTACTCCTACGAGAAGTGGTACAACTCGGCGAACACGACGCCGGTGGGTGAGTCGGCGCTGAACAACAACACCTCCCGCTACAGCAACCCGACGGTCGACGAGGCGCTCGCCGTCGCGCGCTCCACCAACGACGAGGCGGTGCAGAAGGAGCAGTACGGGATCATCCAGGAGGAGATCGTCCGGGACATGCCGTACATCCCCATCTACGTGAACTCGCTGCTCACCGAGTTCAACACCGAGCGCGCCACCGGCTGGCCCACCAACGAGGACCCCTACGCCCTCGCCGCCACCTGGAAGGCCTGGGACAACGGGATCGTCCTGAAGAACATCACCCCCGCCCAGTAGGCTCCCCTCCGCACCACGGGCAGGACGGCGCGTCCCACCGACGCGCCGTCCCGCCCCCGGGCGCGGACCTCGACCCGTCGTGGAAAGTCGATCGCCATGAAATACATCCTGCAGAAGCTCGGGTTCTACCTCGTCGCCTTCTGGGCCGCACTGACGGTCAACTTCTTCCTCCCGCGGCTCCTTCCGGGAAATCCGGTGGACATCATGCTCGCGAAGCTCGCGCAGCGCGGACCGGTCACTCCCGAAGCGCGCGAGGCCGTCGAACTCCTCCTCGGCACCAACACCCAGGCGCCGCTGATCGTGCAGTACTGGCAGTACCTCGGCAAGCTCTTCACCCTCGACCTCGGGACGTCGGTGGCCTTCTTCCCGGCGTCCGTCACGGACATCATCGCGCAGACGCTGCCCTGGACCATCGGGCTCATCGGCGTCGCCACGGTCATCTCGTTCGTCCTCGGGGTGGGCCTCGGGATGCTTGCCGGGTGGAAGCGCGGCTCGTGGCTCGACAACCTGATCCCCGTGACCACCATGCTGCAGTCGGTGCCCTACTTCTGGCTCGCGCTGATCCTCCTGTTCGTGCTCGGCGGCATGTGGGACCTGTTCCCGCTGAACGGCGGCTACAACGTCTACGAGGTCAGCCCCGGCTGGAACTGGGCCTTCATCAGCAGTGTCGTCTACTACGGGACGCTGCCCGCCCTGACCATCGTGATCTCCTCGGTGGGTGGCTGGATGCTCGGCATGCGCAACATGATGGTCTCCACCCTCTCCGACGACTACATCCTGACGGCCGAGGCCAAGGGCCTGCGTCCCCTGAGGATCATGACCACCTACGCGGCACGCAACGCCGTGCTGCCGTCGGTCGCGGGATTCGCGATCTCGCTCGGCTTCGTGGTGGCCGGGTCGATCGTCACCGAGGCCGTCTTCTCCTACCCCGGCATCGGCTCCGCCCTGCTGAACGCCGTCGGCAGCAACGACTACTCGCTCATGCAGGGCCTGTTCCTGGTCATCACGCTGTCCGTCCTCGGCGCGAACCTGCTCGTGGACCTCCTCTACTCGTTCATCGATCCCCGCACCCGGGCCCGAAGCTAGGATCCGCCATGACCGCCACCACGCAGGACCCGGGGATCGCCGCCACCAGCGCGCGCTCCACCCGGTCGAGACGATCAATGCCACCGATGACGCCGAAGCTGGCCATCGGGCTCCTCATCGCCGGCAGCATCATCCTCTTCGGGATCATCGCACCCTTCTTCGTGGGTGATCCCTCGGAGGTCGACAACGTGGGCCTCGCCGGCCCCGCCGACGGCTTCATCCTCGGCACCACCCAGACCGGGCAGGACGTCTTCGCGCAGCTCGCGTACGCGACGCGCGGATCGCTCACCGTCGGCTTGATCGTCGGCATCCTGACCCTCTTCCTGTCCGCGTTCTTCGGGATCATCGGCGCCTACTTCGGGGGCTGGCTCGACGAGTCCTTCTCCCTGTTCACCAATGTCATGCTCGTGATCCCGGGGCTCCCGCTGGTCATCATCATCTCCAGCTACGTCCCGGAGAAGAGCATCCTCCTGGTCTCCGTGGTCCTCGCCATCACCGGCTGGGCCGGGTCGGCGCGCGTGCTGCGCGGCTTCACCCTGAGCGTGCGGAACCGCGACTACGTCGCCGCGGCCCGGGTGTCGGGCGAGAAGCCCTGGCGCATCCTCGGCGTCGAGATCCTCCCCAACCTGATCCCGCTCCTCGCCTCGCAGGTGGTGTTCGCCGTCATCTTCGCCATCCTGGGCGAGGCCGGACTGTCCTTCCTCGGCCTCGGCGCCGCGGACTCCTTCACCTGGGGCACCATGCTGTACTTCGCGCAGAACGGCCTCGCGCTGAGGCTGGGCGCCTGGTGGTGGTTCGTCCCGCCGGGACTGCTGATCGCCCTCTTCGGCGCGGCCCTCGCCCTCATCAACTTCTCGATCGACGAGATCATCAATCCGAAGCTGCGCTCGCAGACACGGGCCACCCGGCGCGGCTGGAAGCTATCGAAGGCAGAACTGCGCGCCGCCACCAAGGAGGACGTCCTGTGAGCAGCACCGACCAGGGAGCCCATTCCGTCAGCATCACCGACGTCGGCGCACGCGGATCCGCGGACGAGGCGCGGCCCGGACGCGAGCGCCGCACCGAGCGGGCCGCCGAGGCCCGCGAGCACCCGGTCCTGACCATCGAGGACTTCAGCGTCGAGTACAAGGGCGACCGCGTGGTCCGAGCGGTGAAGAACGTGACGCTCTCGCTCGGCCGGGGCGAGATCCTCGGTCTCGCGGGGGAGAGCGGCTGCGGGAAGTCCACGCTCGCCTACGGCATCAACCGCCTCCTGAAGCCCCCCGCCGTCATCACCGGCGGCACCGCCCATTTCCATTCGCGCGAGGGCTACGTGATCGACCTCAATGAACTCAGCGGGGAGGAGCTGCGGGCCTTCCGCTGGGACAAGATCGCGATGGTCTTCCAGGGGGCCATGAACTCGCTCAACCCCGTGATCACGGTCCAGCGGCAGATGGAGGACATCTTCTCCACGCACCGCCCCGACCTGTCCAGGAAGGAGCGCCGGACCCGGTGCGGCGACCTCCTGGAACGCGTCGGGGTGGATCGGGCCCGCCTGCGCTCCTACCCGCACGAGCTCTCCGGCGGCATGCGCCAGCGCGTCATGATCGCCATGGCCATGGCGCTGGACCCGCAGGTCATGATCATGGACGAGCCGACCACCGCCCTCGACGTCGTGGTCCAGCGCGAGATCCTGCGCGAGATCACGCGCCTGCGCGCCGATCTCGGCTTCGCCGTCATCTTCATCACGCACGACCTCCCGCTCCTGCTGGAGATCAGTGACCGCATCGCGGTCATGCGCGAGGGCGAGATCGTGGAACTCGGGGACGCCGTCGAGCTCTACACGAACCCGCAGCACGACTACACCAAGAAGCTGCTCGCCTCCTTCCCCAGCCTGACCGGCGAACGCGGCGACTTCATCCGCGGAGGAACGCGGCACCAGGACGGAGGACAGGCATGAGCGCACTCGAGGTCAGGGATCTGGTCAAGGAGTACCGGCTGCGGAACGGGCTGAGGTCCACCACCCTGAAGGCCGTGAACAATGTCAGCTTCTCGATCGACAGCGGCCGCACCGTGGCCCTCGTGGGACAGAGCGGCAGCGGCAAGTCCACGCTCGCCAAGCTGCTCATGCAGCTCGAACGGCCCACCTCCGGCAGCATCCTGCTCGACGGCGAGCCCGTGAGCAGGCGGGGTGCAGGGCTCCGGCAGTACCGCAGCGACGTGCAGATGGTGTTCCAGGACCCGTTCGCCTCGCTGAATCCCTACCACACCATCGCCCACCACATCGGCCGGCCCTTGATCCTGCACGGCAAGGCGACGGGCCGCGACGAGGTCATGGCCGGTGTCATGTCGCTGCTCGAGAGGGTACGGCTGGACCCCGACATGGCCCAGCGCAAGCCGCACGAGCTCTCCGGCGGCCAGCGCCAGCGCATCGCGATCGCCCGCGCCCTCGCGCCCGAGCCGAAGATCCTCGTCGCCGACGAGCCGGTGTCCATGCTCGATGTCTCGATCCGCCTCGGAGTGCTCAACCTCCTGGCCGACCTGCAGCGCGAGGAGAACCTCGGCGTCTTCTACATCACGCACGACCTCGCCACCGCACGCCACTTCTCGGACGACATCCTCGTGATGTTCAAGGGCGAGATCGTGGAGCGCGGCCCGGCCGACGACGTCATCCTCAACCCCCAGCACGAGTACACGCAGCTCCTCGCGGAGGCCGCGCCCAACCCGGAGAAGCGCCTCAGCGCCTGACCCCGGTCCCCGAACCACAGGCGGCGCAAGCCGCCGCAGACCTACTGGAGTACGCGCATGAACACCTTCACCCCCGCACCGCAGGCCCTCGACCTCGGCGGCAGCTGGAACCTCACCTGGACCGCCGGACCGGTGGATGCGCCGTCGTACGCGACGTCCGGCGCGCCCATCCGGGCCTCCGTGCCCGGCCAGGTGCACACGGACCTCATGGCCGCGGGCCTGCTCGACGACCCCGATGTGGGGCTTCGCGAGGCGGACCAGATGTGGATCGGGCACTCGCAGTGGACGTACGCCCGCCACTTCGCATGGGACGGCACGATCGCGGGGGAGCGGATCGAGCTCGTGGCCGAAGGGCTGGACACCTTCGCCACGGTCACGCTGAACGGCCACGAGGTGGCCATGACGGCGGACCAGCACATCGGGTACCGCTGGGACGTGGCGCACCTGCTCCTTCCTGGCGAGAACCTGCTCGAGATCCGCTTCGGGTCAGCCTGGGACGCCGCGCACGAGTGCGAGGTCCAGGTCGGTGAGCTGCCCCGGCCGTACGACGAGCCGTACCCCTTCGTCCGCAAGAGTGCCTGCAACTTCGGGTGGGACTGGGGACCGCACTACGTCACCGCCGGCATCTGGCAGCCCATCCGCCTCGAGGCATGGTCCGGCGTGCGGATCGATTCGATCCGCCCCGATGTCACGCTCGACGGCGGTTCGGCCCGCGTCGGCATCACCGTGGGCCTCGACCGGCAGGGGACGACGTCGGACGTGTCCGTCACGGCCGTCCTGACCGCGCCCGACGGCTCGGAGGTGGCCCGCAGCAGCGTGGCGGCCGGGGCCGACCGGGCGGTGCTCGCGCTCGAGGTCGCCGATCCCGCGCTGTGGTGGCCGACGGGCCTCGGGGACCAGCCCCTCTACGGCCTGTCCGTGACGGCCGGGACCGAGGGCCACGTGCTCGCGGAGGGCACGCGCCGTATCGGCCTGCGCACCGTCGTTGTCGAGGAGGAGCCGGACGCCGTCGGCACCACCTGGGCCCTCGTGGTGAACGGCAGGCGCGTCCGCGTGCGCGGCTACAACTGGATCCCGGACGATCCCTTCATCGCCGAGGTGACGGAGGAGCGGCTCGGCCGGCGCCTGGACCAGGCCGTGGACGGCGGAGCCAACCTCCTGCGCATCTGGGGCGGCGGATACTTCTCCACCGAGGAGTTCATGGCCGGCTGCGACGAGCGCGGCCTGATGGTGTGGCACGACTTCCTCTTCGCCTGCGCCGCCTACGACGAGTCCGACGCCATGATCGAGGCCGTCACCACCGAGGCCGAGCAGGCCGTGGCCCGCCTGTCCGCGCACCCGAGCCTCGTCATCTGGTGCGGCGGCAACGAGTGCGTCTGGGGCATGTACGACTGGGGCTGGCCCGAGATCCTGCAGGGCCGCCCGTACGGCGCCGCCTTCTACACCGAGGTCCTCCCGGGCGTCATCGGGCGTCTCGATCCCTCGCGCCCCTACGTCCCCAACAGCCCGTGGGCGGGGTCGATGGAGAAGCACCCCAACAGCCGTGACGAGGGACCCGTCCACATCTGGGAGGTGTGGAACACCGTCGACTTCGTGCACTACCGCGACGTCGATCCGCCCTTCGTCTCCGAGATGGGCTGGTGTGCGCCCCCGGCCTGGTCCACCCTGCGCCGTGTCGTGACGGAGGGGGACCTCGTGCCCGACAACCCGCAGGTGGCGCACCACATGCGTGCCGCGGACGGCATGGAGAAACTCGCCCGCGGCCTCGAACCCTACTTCGGTGCCCCCGAGGCTGCGGAGGACTGGCACTACCTGACCCAGATGGTGCAGGCACGCTCGCAGGCGGTCGGCGCCGAATGGCTGCGGACCCGCGAACGGTGCGCCGGTGTGGTCATCTGGCAGCTCAACGACTGTTGGCCCGTGCTCAGCTGGTCGGCGGTGGACGGTGACGGCATCGAGAAGCCCGTCTGGTACGCGCTCCGCCGGTCCTTCGCCGAACGGATGCTCGCGATCGTCCCCGTCACCGCGGGCGGAACCGACGACCCCACCGGTCCGGACGGACTCGAGATCGTCCTCGTCAACGACGGGCTCGACGCGGCGTCGGCCGACGTCGTCGTCCGCCGCCTGACGCTCGACGGCGCCGAGGTGGGACGGGCGGAGCTCACCCTCACGGCAGCTCCGGATGGGACGGCGCGCACGGCGCTCCCCGCCGCACTCACCGAGGCGAGCGACCGCGAATTCCTCGTGGCGGACGCCGACGGGCTGCGCTCCACCTGGTTCTTCGTCCCCGATGCGGCGCTCGCGCCGTCCGGACCGAGCTTCACGGCGCGCGCCTCGGCCGATGGCGGGTTCCTCCGCATCACCGTCGAGGCGGGGTCACTGCTACGGGACCTGTGCGTCTTCGCGGACCGCCTCGCCGACCTGCTGGACGTCCCGGCGCCGGATCTCACCGTCGACGACATGATGGTCACCCTCCTGCCCGGCGAGACCGTGACCTTCACCGTCAGCCGGCGGGACGGCGCACCCCTCAGCGTGCCCGCAGACCTGTCGGTGGCGGAGCGGTCACCGGTGATCCGCTGCATCGGTGACAGCGCTGCCCTCGCGGGCACGCCACGGCCGGACGCCGCGGAAGGGACCGTGGCGTCATGATCGCCGGTATCGAGACGGGTGGCACCAAGGTCATCTGTGCCGTCGCGGATCCCCGGGACCCCGAGAGCCCGGTCGACCAGGCGCGCATCGACACCACCTCACCCGCGGAGACCCTCGCGGCGGTCCGCGCCTTCCTCGCTCCGTACGCCGTCGACGGGCGGTTCGACGCCGTCGGGCTGGCCTCTTTCGGGCCGGTCGAGGTCGACGCCGCGTCCCCCCGCTACGGCCGGATCACCTCCACACCCAAGCCGGGCTGGCGCGACACCGACCTCATCGCCGGTCTCGGCCTCGTGGACGGGACGCCCGTCCGCCTCGTCACGGACGTCACAGGGGCTGCGCTCGGTGAGCACCGGTTCGGTGCGGGCCGGGGCGTCGCGGACCTCGCCTACGTGACGGTGGGAACGGGGATCGGTGCCGGCATCGTGGTGAACGGGGCGCCCTTCACGCTCCGCAGCCACCCGGAACTGGGACACCTGGTCATCCGACGGCACCCGGAGGACTCCTTCCCGGGCGTGTGCCCCTTCCACGGGGACTGCCTGGAGGGACTCGCCTCGGGTCCCTCCGTCGCTGCCCGGTGGGGACGCCCGGGCCACGAGCTCGGATCGCTGCGCCACCGCGCGGTGGAGTTCTCGGCCTACTACGTGGCCCAGCTGCTGGCCACGATCACCTATGCGGCGGCGCCGCAGCGGATCGTCGTCGGGGGCGGGGTGCTGAAGACGCCGGGGCTGCTCGACGCCGTACGGGAGCAACTGGCCCTGCTGGTGGGCGGCGCGCTCGCCGATCACCCGCTGACCGACACCCGCAGCGGCTACGTGGTCAGGCCCGCCCTCGGGGACGAGTCCGGGGTGCGTGGCGCGCTGTCCCTCGCCGGTGAGGCGTTGCCGCTGGGCGCGGCCCTCGCGACGGCGGGCTGAGCCGAGGCGGAACTCCGGCCGCTCCAGCCAAGGGATCGACCGATCGCACGGTCGCATCGTCGGGGGCCGGGTCGGCTATTCCTCGGGCTCGTAGCCGATGAGCCAGTGCAGGCCGTGGCGGTCGGTCACCTGGCCGTCCGTGGCTCCCCACGGCTTCCTCGCCAGGGGATCGGTCACGGAACCGCCGTCGGCGAGGGCGTCGAACCACCTGTGCAGGACCGCGGGTCCGGCAGTGCGGAGGAGCGACAGCAGGACGCCCTCGAGCCGGACGGTGGTCCCGCCGTCGGGAGCGTCCGATCCGCCTAGGGCGACCACGCCGTCGAGCACCCCGTGCGCCACGGCGTCCGGCGGTCCGTCGGTCCTGCCGAACTCCTCGTACGTGTGCAGGGTCAGATCACCCCCGAAGGTGTCCCGGTAGAAGCCGAGGGCCTCACGTGCCGTGCCCGGGAAGCTGAGGTAGACGAGGGGTGCAGCCATGGGATGTGCTCCTGACGCTCGATCATGGTCGGTGCGGTGCGGTGCGGTGCGGTGCGCTGGTGCGTCCTGCGGGTTCCTGCCGGGTCCGCTTCCTGATGGACGGCTCGGGCGGTGGGAAATCATCGGTGGCCGGCTGCACCTCCGGGTGCGGGCCGGTGGCGGCCGCGGTCAGCTCCCGGTGCTGGACCTGGCCACGAGGTCGCTCGCCGGCATCGCACGCGTCTGCAGCGTGCCCGCGTCGAGGAGCGAGAGCAGGAGCTCCGCCGCCACCCGCCCCTGCATGACCGGGTTCCTGGACAGGGCGGTGACCGACGGAGAGGCGAGCTGGCAGTGCAGTGAGTCGTCCCAGCTCACGATCGCCACGTCCTCGGGGCACCGCAGGCCCAGCTCGCGGAGTGCCAGGAGCGCGCCCATGGACATGAGGTCGTTGCCGAGGATCACGGCGGTGACGCCGTCCTCCGCGGTGTCGCCGAGGAGGGACACGACGGCGTCGTGACCGGCGGCGAGGGCGTAGTTCCCCTCGCGTGTGACCACGGCCATGCCGTGCGCGGCAGCACTGCGCCGGACGCAGGCGATGCGCTGCTCCTCGTGCAGGAACCGGTGGGGGCCCGAGACGTGCGCGATCCGCCGGTGGCCGCGGAGGTGGAGGTGGTCGACGATCGTCGCGGAATCCACGGCGTGGTCCGTCGTCGTGCCCGAGAACAGGGCCGGCCCGTGCCGCTCCGGGGCGCCGTGCAGGACGAACGGGAGGCCCAGCCGGTCGAGCAGCGCGGGCCGCGGATCCTCGTGCAGGTGGTCGAACATGAGGACGCCGTCGACCTTGCGTTCACCCGCCCACCGCTCGTACGTGGCCCGTTCCTGCGCCGGGTCCGTGCCGACCATGCGCAGCATCAGTGCCATGTCGCCCTCGGCGAGGGCCGTCTCGATGCCCGCGAGCAGGCCCATGTAGTAGGGCTCGGTGCCGATGAGGTCCGGATCCGCCGAGAGGACCATCCCCACCGCACCCGACCGGGAACGGGAGAGCGCGCGGGCCGACGAGCTGGGGTACCACTCGAGCTCCTCGGCGAGGTCCAGCACGCGGCGCCGCGTCACCTCGCTGACCCCTGGCTGGCCGTTGAGCGCGTAGGACACCGATGCCTTCGAGATGCCCAGCCTCTTCGCCAGGCCGGCGATGGTTTCCTTGGCCATGGCTTCCACAATAGCGTCAGGTTTTCCTTGACCGGCCCCGTCCTATCCCCTAGGTTCGTGTCATACCTGAACCGGTTCAGTAGTCCTACTTTCTCAGCGAGGAGAATCCCCGTGACGTACTCACTCCAGCTCTACACACTGCGGACAGCCATGGGGGAGGACCTGCCGGGCACCATCAAGCGCGTCGCGGATCTCGGCTACACCGCCGTCGAGCCCTACAACTTCGTCGCCACGGCGGAGCAGCTCGCCGAAGCGCTCTCGTCGAACGGGCTGAGCGCACCCTCAGGCCATGCGCCCCTGCTGCGCGCCGACCAGGACGAGATCTTCGAGGCCGCCCGCACGCTCGGCATCGGCACGGTGATCGACCCCCACGTGGAGCGCTCGCACTGGACCACCGAGGAGGACATCAAGGCGACGGCGGAGGCACTCAACGCGGCAGCGAAGAAGGGCGCCGAGTACGGCATCCGGGTCGGGTACCACAACCACGAGTTCGAACTCGAGGAACGCATCGACGGCACCTCGGCCCTCGAGGTGCTCACCCGGTACCTCGACCCCGAGGTCGTCCTCGAGGTGGACACCTACTGGGCCGCGGTCGGCGGCGAGGACCCCGCAGAACTGCTGCGCCGCCTGGGTGGCCGCGTGCGCTTCGTCCACATCAAGGACGGTCCGCTCACCAAGAACGACAAGGAGCAGGTGGCGGTCGGCCACGGCTCCATGCGCGTCTGGGACGTGCTCGACGCCGTCCCCGGCCTCGAGGCCGCCGTCGTGGAACTCGACGATTTCGACGGGGACGTCTTCACCGCCGTCGCCGACAGCCTGACCTATCTCGACGAGGGGAAGAAATGAGCGCGGACACCCCCGGTACCGCTGCAGCGGGCCACCGCACCGGCCCGGTCGGCGTCGCCGTCATCGGCGCCGGCGTCATCAGCAAGGAGTACCTGACCAACCTCACGAGCTTCCCGGACGTGACGGTGCACATCGTCGCCGACATGTTCGAGGAGGTTGCCGCAGCCCGCGCCGCCGAGTTCGGAGTGCCCGCCTCGGGCGGCGTGCAGGACGCGCTCAACCACCCCGACGTCGAGATCGTGGTGAACCTGACCATCCCCGCCGCGCACGTCGAGGTGGCCACCGCCGCGGTCGCGGCCGGCAAGCACGTGTGGAGCGAGAAGCCCTTCTCGCTGGACCGCGAGAGCGGCATCGGGCTCCTGAAGACCGCCGACGCCGCGGGCCTGCGGCTGGGCTGCGCCCCGGACACCTTCCTCGGCGCCGGCCTGCAGACCGCCTTGCGCCTCGTCGCCCGCGGTGACATCGGGGTACCCCTGACGGCCCTCACCCTCATGCAGTCCCCGGGCCCCGAGTCCTGGCACCCGAACCCCGCCTTCCTCTTCCAGGAGGGTGCAGGGCCGCTGTTCGACATCGGTCCGTACTACCTGACCACGCTGGTGCAGACCTTCGGAGCCATCACCAAGGTGGCCGGGTTCGGCTCCACCTCGCGGTCGACCCGGACCATCGGTTCCGGTCCGAAGGCCGGCGAGGTCTTCGACGTCACCGTGCCCTCGCACGTCAGCGCCATCGCCCAGTTCGCGAACGGCGAGTCCTCGCAGAGCATCTTCAGCTTCGACTCGCCGCTCAAGCGTGCGGGCTTCGTGGAGGTCACGGGCACAGACGGCACCCTCGCGTTCCCCGACCCGAACAACTTCACCGGTGACCTCACCCTGACCCGCCGCGGCTCCGACGAGGCCGAGGTGATCCCCGCCGTGGGCGCGACGTCCACGCGCGGCAGCGGGGTGCTCGAGATGGCGCGGGCCATCCGCGAGGGGCGTCCGCACCGCGCACAGGGCGAGATGGCCTACCACGTGCTCGATGCGATGGTCTCCATCTCCGAGAGCGTGGCCACCGGCGAGTTCGTCACGCTCTCCAGCACGGCGACCGCAGCCGAACCACTGCCGGAGGACTGGGACCCGTACGCCGCGACCCTCTCCTGATCCCGGGGCGGCGCCGCGGATGAGCCGCGGTGCCGCTTCGGCCAGGACCGACGGCGCCCGCCCGCCCCCGGTGGCCCGACGGAGCCACCTGACGAAGACCGCGGACGCGCGAGCCGCCCGCAGCCGCCCTGCTCTCCACCAGATCGAGAACGGACTGTCCGATGACGTACCTGCCCGCCGACGACCGCTACGACTCCATGCCCTACCGCCGTGTTGGACGGAGCGGCTTGCAGCTGCCCGCCGTCTCCCTCGGCCTGTGGCACAACTTCGGGGACGACAAGCCCTTCGAGGTGCAGCGTGACATCCTCCGCCGGGCCTTCGACCTCGGCGTCACCCACTTCGACCTCGCCAACAACTACGGACCGCCGGCCGGTAGTGCCGAGGCGAATTTCGGCCGGCACCTGAAGGACGACTTCCGGCCCTTCCGAAACGAACTCGTGATCTCGACGAAGGCCGGCTACGGCATGTGGCCTGGCCCGTACGGTGAGTGGGGCTCGCGGAAGTATCTCCTCTCAAGTCTCGACCAGTCGCTCGGGCGCATGGGCCTCGAGTACGTCGACATCTTCTACAGCCACCGCCCGGATCCCGACACCCCGCTCGAGGAGACGATGGGCGCCCTCGACACCGCGGTCCGCTCCGGCCGCGCGCTCTACGCGGGGATCTCCTCCTACTCGCCCGAGCGCACCCTGCAGGCGGCGGCCATCCTGCGGGACCTCGGGACGCCGCTGCTCATCCACCAGCCCTCCTACTCCATGCTCAACCGCTGGACGGAGGACGGCACGCCCAACCTGTACGAGGCCCTCGAGCAGGTGGGCGCCGGGTCCATCGCCTTCTCGCCGCTGGCGCAGGGCCTCCTGACCAGCAAGTACCTCGACGGCATCCCCGAGGACTCACGCGCCGCGGCGAACAAGTCCCTGGACGCCGGGCAGCTCAGCGCGGAGAACCTGCGGCGGATCAGGGGCCTGGACGCGATCGCGACGGGCCGCGGCCAGAGCCTCGCGCAGATGGCCATCGCCTGGGTGCTCCGCGACAGGTCCGAGGGTACGCCGGTCACCTCTGCGCTGATCGGTGCGTCGAGCGTCGGACAGCTCGAGGACAGCCTCGCCGCCGTGCGGAACCTGGCGTTCACGGCCGATGAGCTGGACGCGATCGACGAATTCGCCGTCGAGTCCGACATCAACCTCTGGGCCAGCGCCCTCGAGGCCTAGCGCGGCGACGATGACGATGCCGCTGAGGAACGTTCCGAGGGCAGTGCGATCCCGTGCTGCACAGACCAGGGCGACGCGCGGGAGGACCACCGTGGAACGGCAGAGCGGCAGCAGGAGCGACGACCACGGGCTCCGGCCGGAGACCCCGCGGTGGCGCCGGCTGCTCCCGGGGCAGCGTGCCCGCCTCATGGTCTTCGACGTCGTCACCCGCTCCTCGACCTGCGTCTTCGAGACCGACGACTTCGTCATCGAGGCGCCGAACTGGACGCCGGACGGCGCCTGGCTCGTCTTCAACTGCGACGGCCTGCTCTACCGCACCCCGCCGGAGGAGGACGGGCAGCCGCGCGTGATCTTCACGGGAGCGGTGACGGACGCCAACAACGACCACGTGGTGTCCGCCGACGGACGGTACCTCTATCTCTCCTCCCAGGACGGGCATCTCTACGAGGTGCCCCTCGGCGGCGGTGAGGCGCGGCGCGTGACGCGGCCCGACGACGGCCTGGAGGCCCGCTACCTGCACGGCATCTCGCCCGACGGGACCACCCTGGCGCACATCGGCTGCAGGCGCCGCGACGGCGTCCAGGCCTTCGACATCTTCACCGCGGACGTCAGGGACGGCTCCACCCGCCGGCTCACGGACTCCGACCGGCCGCACGACGGCGCCGAGTACAGCCCGGACGGCGCGTGGCTGTATTTCAACTCCGAGCGCGCCTCCGATCGAGCGGGCCACTCGCAGCTGTTCAGGATGCGCACGGACGGCAGCGGCGTGGAACAGCTGACGTCGGACGACCGCGTGAACTGGTTTCCTCATCCGGCCCCCGACGGCAGCCGCCTGGTGTACCTGAGCTACCCACCCGGCGTGCTGGGCCACCCCGCCGACGAGCCGGTGGTGCTGCGCGTGGCGGAGCCCGACGGGCGGAACGCGTGGGACGCCGTCGAACTGATCGGGGGCCAGGGGTCGCTCAACGTCAACAGCTGGGCCCCGGACGGGCGGCGCTTCGCGTACGTCGAGTACCCGACGGCGCCGGCGGCGGGCTGAGGCATTCGGGTAGGACCCGGGTGGGCGGCCAGGGTGCGGATGCCGGGGCGGGGCCCGCTCCAGGAAGGCCGGCCGCGGACTGGCGTAGGCTGGAAGTCAGCGGACACGTTCGCGCCACCTCTGGCGCCGTTCGCGAGGAGGCGGAATTTGGTACAGCGCATGGCAGACCCCACGTACAGGGACCAGCAGTGGGAACAACGCTACGATCCACAGATCGAGGACGTGAACCGGCTGTGTGACACCCTGGCCGAGTCCAAGCCGGGATCGGCGGTGCCCTACATCGATCCGATCCATGACGTCGACGGGTGCAAGATCGTCAGTCTCTTCTCCAACCCCGGGGCCTCCCTGCCCTCGGGGTTCGTCTCCTTCGAGAACGACGACCCCAGCTCCATCCGGATGGCCGGGATCTACGAGGCCGTGGGACTGCGTCCCGACGCCTTCATGCCCTGGAACGCCCACCCGTGGTACCTGCCCGAGGGCAAGGAGCGGGCGCTGACGATGGACCAGATCTCCGACGGCGTGAAGCCGTTGCTCACCTTCCTGCAGCAGGTGCCCCGTGCCTCCGCCCTGGTGGCGCACGGTGCTGACGCGCACAAGGCTGCGCGGCGCCTGATGAAGCTCGAGAACCGCGCGATCGCCAAGCGCGGGTTCAAGATCTACGAAGTGCGGTCCCCGGGGGAGCGTGCCTTCAAGGGCACCCCGGCGAACCAGGAGCTGTGGCTCAAGGACATCCAGTCGGCCTACACAGACGCGATGGGCAGGGCCGGCATCCGGGCCCGCCAGTCCATCCAGTAGTCCCCGTCGTCCTACCCGCGACGCCGATCGTCCCGCGTGGGGCGGTCGGCGTCGTCGTTCCGTGGGCGAGAGCAGTCCGGGCCGATCAGTGCCGGACGAGGAGTCCTGGCCGATCAGTGCCGGACGAGGGCTCAGGCGGGGCCGTTGACCGCGCGCACGCGGGGCTCGGCAGGTGCTGCCTCGACCTCGGAGCGGTTGAGGGACAACCCACGCAGCGTGGCAGCGACGTCCTCCAGGGATTGCTGCACCCACGCGAAGGCGTCGTCGTCCGTCACCTGGTCCTCCGGGTCCTGCGTGCAGGACCGGTGAGCGAGCGCGAGCCGCGCCACAGCACTTTCCAGGGATTCGAGGAGCGCTTCCGTCTCGACGGCGATCTGCGCCGCCAGCGCGCCGACGTCCTGCGCATCACGTCCGCCGGGCACCATGAGGAGCGTGGTTCGGGGGAGCCCCGAGGCGTCCGTGGACGTGAAGGCTGGAGGGCGCTGTGCGCTCATGGAACTGAGACCTCGTTCGAGTCAAAAAGGGCGCCCTGCATATCCCCACGGGCGGAAAGACGGTGACCATCGCAAGTCTGCCACCGGTGGGGTGCGTCCCCTAGGGATTCCGACGCAGGAAATCCGCAAGTTACCGCCCGGTTCATCGAGATGTCATCAGGGCGAGGGATGCATCGCAGGCGTGCACGCTCGCTCCGGGCATCCGTATCCCTGGAGCCCTCACGCCGGATGGTTGTCCCCGGACCTAGTGCTCGCGGCCCTGCTCCTCGCGCTTCGGAGTCAGGTAGGTGGAGCCGTCCGCGTTCCGCACCACGGTCCACTGCTGCAGTTCCTCCTGCCGCCGGCGCTGCGCCTCGTCGTCGAGATACACGATCGGCCCCGCGGTGGAGCCCCGCTGGGCCGGCCCGAAGAACATGCGCAGCTTGCCGGTTGCAGCCATGAACCGTGCTGACAAGGGTTCCTTGGTGCTCATGATCGGGGCCTCTCGTGGGTCATCGATGCGTCCGGGTGGAGGTTCGTGCGGGCCTGGCCGGCGGGGGGGCTCGGCAGTTCGGTCCCCGTGGCCCTGATGATCGCGTGCATCGCCTCGTTGAGTGCGTCCACCTGGTCCCGGGTGAGCCCGAGGCGCTTCATCATGGTGCCGGGGACGTCGACCGCGCGGGACCGCAGGTCCCGTCCGGCAGTCGTCAGCTCGACGGCGAGTGCCCGCTCGTTTCCCGGGACGCGCGTCCGGGTGAGGAGTCCGAGGGCCTCCAGCCGCTTGAGCATCGGGGAGAGGGTCGCCGATTCCATGGCGAGCGCCCGGCCGATGTTCCTGACCGTGCGGGGGCTCTCCTCCCAGAGCGAGAGCATCACCAGATACTGGGGGTGGGTGAGGCCGAGGTCGTCGAGGACCGGACGATAGGCGCCGACCACGCTCCTGGAAGCGACCGACAGGGCGAAGCAGAGTTGTCGTTCGAGCAACAGGTCGTCATCCATCCGCGTCGTCATCCTCCTCCTGTATTTCGTACCCTAATAATTAGTGTACTACTGATGAGTTCCAGGATGCCCACGGAGTCCTCGTCCTGGTCCTCATTCCGGCAGCGAGCCCGGGAAGCGCCAGAGCCAGTCTCCGACCCGCCCCCAGGGCTGGCCGATGCCGGCTGACGCGGAGGGGAGGCCGGGAGGGGGCTCCGGTCGGTAGGGGGCTCTTGGCAGCGGAGGTTCCTCATCGATGAGTTCGTTGAGTGCCCGAGTGAGGAGGTTGCACTCTGTCACCGGCAGGGGCATGAGACCGCCGAGGTACGCCTCGAGCTCGAACAGGTCGGCGTGACCGCCGGTCTCGACGTAGCGGCGCCCGACGTCCGCGAGCACGAAAGCCGCGGCGGTCATCGCCGCCTCGATCAGGCAGCGCTGCCGCTCCTCTTCTGCTGCATAGTCCGACATGATCGTCCCGTTCTGGAACCCCGTCCCCACCACCATTCTTCCGAGAACCGCAGACGCGTCGCGGACGAACACCGGTGCCTGAATCATCGACATGAGGACCACCTGCCGTTACAAGCCGGACCCGGCAGATCACACCCGGCAGTCGTCCCTCGGTGCGAGCTGGTCCGGTCGACGCGGGATCAGGGGCCGATGATGGCACCATGGATCCGCGACACGGCTCCTCGGGTTCCACCGCGTATCGCGGTGACGAGGGAAGCGGCAGCAGGAGCGGGACAGCCGGCCCGCAGGATCTGTCCCGGACGATTCGGTGTCCGCTGTGATGGTGACTCGTCCTAAGGTGGAGGATCAGTCCGCCCGGGATGCCGATGTCCGGGCGAAGAACGTTCGCCGAGTACGGAGCTTCGTCACTCATGATCAGTAGCTGCAGGCAGCAGTGGACAGCGGTCCAAGCCCTTCAGGCCGGGGGGCTCGATCCTTCCGATGCCTGGGTGTCGTATGTCGGCTTCGGTGGGGAGGCCGACGAGGTCGACGTGTCCGGCTACCTTTCCGGGCTGATAGGCCTGCCCCGTGCCGATCGCGATCTCCTCTCGTACGCCATCAACGAGATGCTCGCGGAGAAGGGACTCGTCATCACCGGCGCCCAGTACAGCCAGGACGGCGCAACCGGGAAGACCTGGGTCGCGGATGGCCTGTACCGGCTGCTCGTCGCCTCCAACGAGGTCAGCACCGGCCATCCATTCCGCCCACGGTCCGGGCGCCCTGCAGAGGGTGACGCGGGACGGCCGGAGGATCGGGCCGGGTTCCTGGCCCACGAGGCCAGACGATGCGATGCCCTGTCCCGGAGCGGGCTCCTCGATTCCGGCGCGGAGGAGCGCTTCGACAGGATCACCGCGAAGGCCCGCCGGCGTTTCGGAACGTCCTCGGCGTCCATCGCACTGATCACCGATGACCGGCAGGTCATCAAATCCGTGGTGGGACCGATCGGGCAGGACCTGCCCCGCGACGTCGCTCTCTGTTCCCGCACCGTCGAAGCGGACCGCACCCTGGTCATCACCGATGCTCGCAGCGACCCCGACTACAGCGACCACCCCCTCGTCGCCGGGAGTCCCGGGATCCGGTTCTACGCGGGACACCCCCTGACCAGTGCCGACGGGTGGCGCATCGGCTCCCTCTGCGTCATCGACGATCGGCCGCGGGCCTTCACACCAGCCGACGCACGCGACCTGCGGCTCCTCGCAGCCCAGGTGCAGCTCGAGATGTGGACCGGAGAACCACCGGGGTAGACGCGTTCCATCATCCGTGCGGTGGGCCCCTTCCCCGGGCAACCGGACACCGGTTCCGACCCCGTTCCGGGTGGACTGCGCCTCACTCCGCCGGGTCAGCGGGGAAGGGCCGCGATCCACTCGGAGAAGTCGGTGAGCTCGGTGCCGGTGACGACGGCGGCGGGGCCTGCGTCCATCGGATCGCTGAGGAGGGCCAGGGATTCGGCCGGCAGGTCCTTCGTGGACTCCCAGACGATCGACGTGGGCGATCCCGAGTCCGGCCAGCACAGGAAGACGAGAGGATCAGCGGTGGTGGACTCCACGATGCCGACACGGTGATGGAGCAGGTCCGCGAGTTCGCTCGTGAACATGGGCGCTGACACGTCTCCCGCAGTGAGGAGGACGCCTGATTCCAGGGTTCCCTTGCGTCCGCGGGGGAGCGGGTACGACTCAGCCCGTAGGCTGGCGCCCTGCCAGGGTGCGACGTCGCCTGGCACCGCGGGAGCCGTGGTCTGCTGCCGGGGGGTGCTCTGCTGCAGGAAAGCGACCAGGTCGGTGTAGCCGATGCTGATCCTGGTCGCCGTGAAGAGCATCCTGCCGCCCACGTCCCTGACGTCGACCCCGCCGAGGGCGTTGGGCGCCGGACGGACCGAACCGATGTCGGTCAGGGCGACGACCCGCGTCGCTCGGAACCACGGGCGGACCGTCAGGTGGTCGTCGAACGCCTCGACCCTGAACCGGTGGATGCCCATGGCGAGAACCACGAAGACCGCCCCGGCCACCGTGATCCCGGCCGCACCGACCAGGGGACCCGGACCCTCCAACTCCTCGGTCCTGGCGACCGAGACGATCGTGAAGAATCCCCCGACAACCAGGAGGACGATGCCGAGCACCCGGAACAGGGCAGCCTGCCAGCGCCGATTCCTCACGACGAACAGCGCCCCCGTGTCTGCATCCGTGCGAGCCGTTCCGCGACCGCTCCGGTCACCCCGGCGGACGGCCCCGCCGACGATCACGGGGATCACGCTCGACAGCAGGACCGTGACGACCACGGGAATCATGATGGGAGACATCCACCGAATGTAGCCCGTACCGCACGTGCAGTGTCCTCGCCGCACAGAACACCGCAGCACGGGACAGCCCACACGCCCACTCCGGCAGGCGACGGCAGTGCTGTCGCAGGAGACAGTACCGGCAGTCAGGCCGAGCGTGAGGTGTTCCGCCGTGGTGCGTCACTCCGAGCACCGCGGCTGGCCGACGCCACGCGCGCGTGGCCGTCCGCCCTGGTATCGGCCGGATACCCAGGTGCGGCGCCGACCCGGGAAAAGGGCTGCAGGTGCTGAGGATCGGGGCGTCGAAGATGACGCCTGCGGTGCAGGAGCGGGCTGATCACCGCCACGCCTGCGTAGAGGGCGATCGCGAGCACCGTGATGGTCGCTCCCGGGGAGAGCGCATGGAAATACGTGATGGAGAGGCCGACGACGCAGACGGTTCCGCCCAGCACCATGGCCAGTCCCATGGTGGCGCGGAAGGAGGGTGCGATGAGCTGCGCCACGGCGACCGGCACGATCATCAGTGCCGACACCAGCAGTACGCCGACCACACGCATGGAGATCGCCACGGTCAGCGCGGCGGTGACGGCGACCAGGATGTTCAGGGCCCGCACCGGCAGCCCGCTGGCGCGGGCGAACTCCTCGTCGTAGCAGAGGGCGAACAGTGCCGGCCGCAGGCCGAGGCCGACGCCGAGGATGAGGACGGCCAGTCCGGCGCTGAGCCACACGTCGAGGGAGTCGACGGTGGAGATGGATCCGAAGAGGTACCCGGTGAGATTCGCCGCTGTTCCGCCCGCGAGCCCGATGAGGAGCACGCCGCCGGCTATACCACCGTAGAACAGCATCGCCAGGGCGACATCGGCGCTGGTGCGGCCGCGTTCGCGGACGAACTCGATGAGGAGCGCCCCGATGATGGCGGCGGCGACCGCACCGGGCACGGCCAGGGCGTCGGCGGATGCGGTGCCGGCGGCAGCGCCGGCGAGCCATCCCATCGCGACACCTGTCAGGGCGACATGGCCGATGCCGTCGCCGAGCAGTGCAAGGCGGCGTTGGACGAGGTACGTGCCGATGACCGGAGCGCTGACACCGACGAGGCCGGCGATGAGCAGGGCCCGCTGCATCAGCTCACTGGACAGCATGGACAGCAGGGTGTCGAGGAAGGTCATGATGATCCTCCCCCGCCGGTCGTGAGGTCGAGCGCGTGATGGTCCGGGTGGGGTGCGCGGCCCGTCCCTCGGACTTGCGCGTCCTCCCAGGCGTCGGAGGGCAGTGTGCTCCGGGCCCTCGACGGAGGGCCCTCGATGCCTGCGGCGTCGTCGTGCCTCACCCGGCCGTGGTCGAGGACGACGGTGCGGTGGATCAGCGGGGCGAGGGCGCCGGGATCGTGCAGCACGACCAGGATGGTGGTTCCCCGCGCCTGGAGACCGCGCAGTGTGACCGCGAGTGCCGCCTGCGAGTCCTGGTCGATGCCGGACAGCGGCTCGTCGATGATCAGCAGGTCCGGCCGGCGGATCAGGGCGCGGGCGATCAGCGCGCGCTGCTGCTGTCCGCCGGAGAAGAGGTGCACGTTGTCGCGGGCGCGTTCGCGCAGACCGACCTGCCCGAGGGCGTCCTGCGCGCGCTCGCGAGCGTGCGGCCCGGGAGTCAGGCGCCGATGGTCCAGCAGGCCGGCGGCGACGACTTCCTCGGCGGTGACGCTCATGCCCGGCTGGGCGTTCACGCGCTGCGGGACGTACCCCACGCGTGACCAGGGCACGGTGCGGCGCATCGCGAGGTCCGCGCCGTACACGGCGATCCGCCCGCGGGTGGCCGGCACCAGTCCCAGAAGGGCCCTGACCAGGGTCGTCTTCCCCGAGCCGTTCGCCCCGAGCAGGGCGAGGGTCTGGCCGTCCGCGACCTCCAGGTCGATGCCCTCGAGGACGGAGTGCGCGCCGAGCTGCACGTGGAGTCCGTCGATCTGCACCGCAGGATGCCGGCCGGCACGGTCACGCACAGCCGAGGGCTTCCCGCAGGGCGCTGAGGTTGCCGCGCATCACGTCGAGGTAGTCGCCGCTGGTGTCCGCGTGCGATTCGATCGGATCGAGCAGCGCCGTCGTCACGCCGAGGTCCGCGGCCAGCGTCTCGGCGACCTTCGGGTTGACGAGCGATTCCGTGAAGATAGTCGTGACGTCCTGGCCCTCGATGACGCGGCGGATCTTCGCGATCCGGGCCGGCGCCGGTTCGGCTTCGGGGTCGATGCCCGAGACCCCGGTCTGCTCGAGACCGTAGCGGTCCGTCAGGTAGCCGTACGCCTCATGGGAGACGACGATTGTGCGGCGCTCGCACGTGGCGAGACCCGTGGTGAAGTCCTCGTCGAGGGTGGACAGCTCCTGGTTGAGCTGGTCGGCGTTCGCCGCATACTCGGCGGCGTTCTGCGGGTCCAGTTCGCCGAGACGTTCGGCGACCACGTCCGTGACGTCGCCGAGGCGTTCCGGGTCGAGCCAGAAATGGGGGTCCCCCGCGCCGTCGTCCTCGGCGATGCCGCCGCCGGCGGTCGAGAGCTGAGCGGCATCCGCCACGTCGATGGCATGCTCCGGTGCGGTCTGCTCGACCGCTTCGTCCACAGCGGCCTGGAAGCCGGAGGCGTAGACCACCGCGGAGGCGTCGGCCAGCTCGGCGACCTTCGCCGGTGAGAGTTCGAGGTTGTGGGGCTCTGCGCCGGGCGGGGTGATGGTGCCGATCTCGACGGTGTCCCCGCCCACGCGCTCGACGACGAACTGGAGGGGGTAGAACGAGGTGAGCACCGTCATCGACGTACTGGTCGCGCCGGCGGGATCGGCGGGATCGGCGGGATCGGCGGGGTCGGCCGGCGGGGCGCAGGCGGACAGGGCGAGGGCTGCCATGACCGGCAGAACGAGGATTGGACGCGACAGGACGTTCACTGGGTTCCTTGAGGGGGTTCGGGGAGGGTCGGGGCCTGATCGATGACGGGCAGCCGCGACGACCCGATGGGCCGTCGCGACTGTTCGGTGCCGGTGGCCTCAGCCTTCGCCGTCGGCGTGGTCGTGTCCGTGGCTTCCCTCTCCGGTCACGACGGCGAGCTCCACCGGGGTCTCGGGAAGGTCGAAGCTGTCCAGCAGGGTTCCCTCGGCGACGTCGATGACATGCAGCTTCTTGGCGGACGGCTCCGTGACGTAGGCAAAACCGTCGGCTCCGACCTTGACGGTCGGGGCGGGGGACTGCCATTCCTCGGGCTCCTCCCAGGGTGCGACGACCTTCACTTCGTGGAGGACGGCGCCGCTCTCCTCGTCGAGGATGTTCAGTTCCCCGTCATAGGTCAGGACGAGGGCCTCACCGTCGGCGCCCCGGGCGAGTGAACGGAACCAGTACGCCGATCCGAGGTCGACGGTGGTCATGACGGAGGCGTGGGTGTCGATCAGCCCGACGCGGGTGGGGCGTTCCTGCTCCGCGTCAGGGTCCGTCTTGTAGTCGGCCAGGACGATCGGGGATTCGTGGCTGCCGAACTGGTTGCCGGAGCGCTGGTAGGGCTCGTCGACGGGGATCTTGTGGAACTCGCCGTCCCGATAGACCACCGGACCGTTCTCGCAGCCCAGGGAGACGACGTCGCCGCCCGCGGTCGGCATGGCAGCGGCTTCGCCGTGTACCCCCGGGCAGTCCGTCGTCTCTGCGAGGACCTCACCCTCGGGAGAGACGACCTGCACGGTGGAGCGGGAATCCGCTGTCCCCTGCGTCATCAGCAGATCACCCGACGTCAGGGGGACGGCCACCCCGTGGTGGGGGTCATCGGTGGAGAAGCCCTCGACCTCGTCCGGGTCGATCCGGCCGTCCTCGAATGCCGAGGTGTCCATGATGCTGATCGCTCCGCTGCCGTCGGCGAAGAGCGCGGTCTTCCCCTCGTGCGCAACGACGTGTCCGGCCTCGGCGGCCTCCACCGTGGAGCCCGTGAGCGCAGGGGCCTGCTCGTAGTAGTGGTCGTGGTCCCCGTGCCCCTCGACGATCAGGCCGCTGTCGAACACCCGAAATTCCTTACCGGCACTGACGAGGACGTGCCGTCCGTCGCCGGCCTCGTTGAGGCGCAGGAAGCCCTCGGACTCGGTGTTCGTCAGCACGTCACCGGTCTCGGTATCGACAGCCATGATGCCGCCGTCGTACGTCAGGACCGCCCGGGGTGCGAGACCGTCGACCTCCTGCCGATCCGTGGCATCGGCGCCAGGTGTGCCGGCTTCCGAGGGGCTGTCGGCGGTCGTGGCGGGACTCGCCGGGGCATCGGCCCCGGAGCCCGTCGAGGCCGGCGTGGAACACGAGGTGAGCACCAGGGCTGCGAGGACGGCGGTGGACAGGGGGAGGGTTCGACGATGTAGCGACATACCCCTAGGTTAGACGTAAATGAAGATCATTCTCAACGAGGGCGGGGAAAAGAGGAATTCGCCATGGAAGTGTCGGTGGCGGAATCTACCGTGGAGGCAGTCGACGCCGCGCGAAGGGATCCATGCTCCAGGCCGAGAAGCTCCTCCAGATCAGTCGCATCTATGTCGAACCTGCAGCAGCAGCGCTGCCGCGAGGCCAGGAGATCCTCGCACGCTGGCCGGAGGCCGACGTCGTCGAGGTCGCCAGTCACTGGCGCATCCCGGAGCTCAGCGGCGACGAGGCGAACGTACGCCGCTGGGTCCGCATCAAGACCGAGGCCCTGATCATCGGGGTGAAGAAGTCGCTCACGGCGAAGCCCAACGGCAGGTCCGCGGATTTCATCGCGCCCTCCACGGCCAACGGCTGTGCCATGGCCTGCGCCTATTGCTATGTCCCCCGGCACAAGGGGTACAGCAATCCCATCACGGTCTTCGCGAACATCGACCAGATCAGCGGCTACCTCGAGCGGCATGTGGCGCGCCAGGGGATGAAGCTGGAACCGAACCAGTGCGACGACCGGGCCTGGGTCTACGACATCGGGGAGAACAGCGACTGCTCCGTCGATGCCCTCGTCAGCGACAACGTGCAGGACCTCGTGTCGCTCTACCGGGAGCTGCCCACCGCCAAGCTCTCCTTCGCCACCAAGTACGTGAACCGCGATCTGCTCGGGTGGGATCCGCAGGGACGCACCAGGATCCGGTTCTCCCTCATGCCGGAGAAGCTCGCCCGGATGGTCGACGTGCGCACCACACCCGTGACCGAGCGCATCGCGGCCATCAACGACTTCGTGGAGGCGGGGTACGAGGTCCACGTCAACTTCTCACCGGTCATCATCACGCCCGGGTGGAAGGAGGACTGGCGGGAACTCTTCGCGCAGCTCGACGCAGCGCTGTCACCCGCCGCGAAGCAGCAGCTCGCGGCCGAGGTCATCTTCCTGACGCACAACCAGCAGCTGCACGAGGTCAATCTCGGTTGGCACCCCCAGGCGGAGGAGATCCTGTGGCGCCCGGACCTGCAGGAGACCAAGCAGTCCCAGAACGGCTTCGCGAACGTGCGCTACATCGCCTACGAGAAGCGTGGCTACCTGGATGCCTTCCTCGGCCTCGCCGCCGAAGCGCTGCCGTACTGCCGCATCCGTTATGCCTTCTGAAGCCACTGCTTCCGCCGCCCGGCGATCCTGCCGTCGCAGGGGCGCCGGGACGGGGGCGCAGGTGCTCCGTTGTAGATTGGCCGGGTGGTCTCAACCCTCGCGCGCGTGCTCACCGCACTGCTCCTCCTGTCCCTCTGCGCCTGCAACATCAACCCCACGGCCAGGCCGTGCCCGCCCATCGAGGGACGTGACCTCGCACCGGAGGTGGGCACCCTCATGGGCGTGAACCTCGAGTGGGGCAAGGAGACACTCGCCGAGTACGCCGGGAAGCTGGGGAGCCGGCCCGCCGTCGCCGTGTCCTTCGCCGACTTCCCCTTCGCCGCCGAGGATCGGGCCCTCATCGCCGCGGCGGCAGAACAGCTGCGTCAGGAGGGCGGCACACTCCTGCTGACCCTCGAGCCGCAGCAGGGTCTCGCGGCCGTGACGGCGGAGCGTGCCGACGAGCTCGCCGCGATGCTGGCGGGCTTCAACACCAGCGGTGTGCCGGTGATCGTGCGTTTCGCCCACGAGATGAACGGCTCGTGGTACCCGTGGGGGCAGCAGCCCGCCGAGTACATCGACGCGTTCCGCCGGGTGTCGGACGCCGTCCACGGCCGGGCTCCGGGCTCGGCGATGATGTGGGCTCCGAACTATGCCGGCGGCTACCCGTTCGCGGGCGGCGCCCACGAGGCGCGTCCCGGCACGGCCGGCTTCGCCGCTCTCGACACCACGGGCGACGGCGTGATCACGAGTGACGACGACCCCTACGCGCCCTACTATCCAGGCGACGACGCCGTCGACTGGGTGGGCATGTCCCTGTACCACTGGGGGAGCACCTACCCCTGGGGCGAGAGCGAGATGCCCGAGGAGGGCAAGTTCGTGGAGCAGCTCACCGGCGCCTACGACGGGAAGAACGGGGACGATTCGATGCTCCCCGACTTCTACGCCGACTACGGGGTGCGGCACGGCAAGCCCGTCGCCATCCCCGAGACCGCGGCCCCCGTCACGGACGGGATCGGCGACCTGCGGACCCTCAACATCAAGCGCGCCTGGTGGGAGCAGGTCTTCGACCCGGCGGTGCAGGAGCGGTTCCCGCACCTGAAGATGGTGAACTGGTTCGAATGGAACAAGGTGGAGCCCGAGGTGGGCTCCGCGGTGGACTGGACCGTCGTCGAGGACGCCGCGGTCCGTGCCGAATTCACCGCGGCGATGCCCGAGTGGTACCGCTTCGCGGAAGAGCCCGACGACTGCGGGGAGCAGATCTCATGACCGGTGGATCAAAGGACGACGCCGCGCGATCAGGCGGAGCGGCACAGCGCGGTGGCGGGCCGCAGGACGACTGGCAGCTCGCGCCCGCGCTGCCCCGGCCGGTCATCATGGACCAGTTCTGGGCGGACGCCGTATTCCTGCACTGGCGCGTCGCCGCGGCCGAGGTGGCGCGGTACATGCCGCCCGGCGTGGTGCCGGACGAGGTGGACGGCTCCTCGTGGGTGGGACTCATCGGTTTCCGGATGATCGGTGCGGGGCTGGGCCGGGGCCTGCCGGTCCCGTACGTCGGTTCGTTCACCGAGGTCAACGTCCGGCTCTACTCGCGCGGCCCGGACGGCACGCGCGGGGTGGTGTTCGTGACCCTCGACGCGTCGCGGCTGGCCGTGGTCCTCGCCGCCCGGGCCGGCGGCATCCCGTACGTCTGGTCGAGATGCTCGCCCGTCCGGCGCGGGAGCGGCGACGGGCGGGAGTACGGGTACGACGTCGCCCGCTTCCGACGGCAGGCCGAGTCCCGCTTCGCCGTCCGGCCGGACGTGGCACGGACGGCGGTGGACCGCCTGTCCCTCGAGCTGACGGCGCGCTTCGGCCTGCACAGCACCCTGGCCGGCCGCACGCTGTACATCCCCAACACGCACACGCCCTGGCCGCTCCACCCCGCGACGCTCACGGAGCTCGACGACGGATTGCTGGGAGCCGCGGGGATCCGCGTCCAGGGTCCGCCGGATTCGGTGCTCTTCTCGCCCGGCGTGCAGACGCAGTTCGGCAGGCCGCGCGTCGTGCCCGCCGCCTGACCTCACCCTCGGTCGCCGTCGATCTGATGCCTCCTCCTGCCCGGGTGGCCGTGGAAAGGGCAGCCGCCCAGGGCGTGGAGGACGAGGACGGTCATCGACCGGACGCGAACCTGCATGCGATCACGGCACCGCCCACGCCCGGATTCCCCGATGTTGTCCCGCGCCCGCAGGAGGAGGAAGGACGGCGACCGGACGCGGGTAGCCGGCGGGGGGAGGCGTCAGCCGCCCTCGAGCGTGACGCCCGACGGGCGGATGCTCAGCGTCTCGATGGTCGATTCGGGTGTGGCGTCGACGGCGAGCCGCACCGCTTTCGCGACCTGGCCGGGCTGGATCCAGGCCTCGGGACGGTAGTCCTTGCCCTCCCAGGCATGCAGCTCCTCCTGCATGTCCGTGGCGACGCGGCCGGGATGGATGGAACTCACCCGCACGCCGTGCGCCCGCTCCTCGTCGCGCAGCGCGTCGGTGAGGGCACGCAGCGCGAACTTCGTGCCGCTGTACACCGAGGAACCTGCGCCGGAGGAATAGCCCGACCCGCTGTTGATCGCGATCACCTGGCCGCGCGCGCTGCGCAGCGCCGGCAGGAGCGCGCGCGTCAGCGATGCCACCGCGAACACGTTCACCTCGAAGCTCTCGCGCCAGGCGTCGTCGGACAGGTCGGCGACGGAACCCATCCTGAGCACGCCCGCGGAGTGCACGAGGACGTCCAGCCGGGGGATGCCCGCCACGGCGGCGGCCACCTGACCGGCGTCGCGCAGCTCTGCCGCGAACGGTTCGGCGGACGGGAACGACGACGAGAGCTCGGCGAGCGCGGAGAGGTCGCGGCCGCCGAGCAGGAGGTGGTGCGTGGAGCCGAGCTCGTCGGCGATGGCGCGGCCGATGCCGCGGGAGGCGCCGGTGATGAGGGCGACGGGGTGGGGGGACATGCTGCCACCCTAGCAACGCCGGCAGGACACGCGGACTGCCGACCGGTGCAGAGCGCGGACGGCCAGTACGGGAACGCCCTTCCCTCCGAGGGAGGGGAGGGCGTTCCCGGGTGCCGCGTGTCGGCTGGTCAGAGGGCCGCGGAGAGCGCCTGGATCTCCTCGTCGGAGAGCTGGAGCTCGGCGGCCTTCGCCGAGTCGATGATGCTTTCCGGCCGCGAGGCGCCCGGGATGGGGATGACGGTCGGCGAGAGGGCCAGCTCCCAGGCCAGGCAGACCTGCTGGGGGCTTACCCCGTGCTTGTCCGCGGCCTCCTGGAACGGCGCGAAGGTCTCACCGAGCCCACCGGCCTTCTGGATGCCACCGAGGGGGCTCCACGGGAGGAAGGCGATCCCGTTCTCGCCGCAGTAGCGCAGCTCGTCCTCGCTGGAGCGGAAGGCGGGGGAGAACTGGTTCTGCACGGAGACGAGGCAGCCGTCGAGGATCTGGTTCGCCTTCCGGATCTGGTCCACCGTGGCATTGGAGATGCCGGCCATGCGGATCACGCCGTCGTCCAGCAGGTCCTTCAGGGCACCGATGGAATCCTCGTAGGGCACCTCGGTGTCCGGGCGGTGGAACTGGTAGAGGTCGATCGCGTCGCCGCCGAGCCTCGCCAGGGACGCCTTCGCGGCCTCCTTGAGGTAGTCCGGATGGCCGTTCTGCGTCCACGAGCCATCACCGGGCCGCAGGTGCCCGCCCTTAGTCGCGACCAGCACGTCCGTTGCGCCCGACCCGAAGCTCGAGAGCGCCTTCGCGATGAGGGACTCGTTGTGGCCCACCTCGTCCGCGTCGCGGTGGTAGGCATCCGCGGTGTCGATCAGGGTCACGCCGGCCTCGAGGGCGGCGTGGATGGTGCGGATGGAACGGTCCTCGTCGGGACGACCCTCGATGGACATGGGCATGCCGCCCAGGCCGACTGCGCTGACGCTGGTACCGCCGAGTGTGCGTTGCTGCATTGTCGTTCTCCTTTGGATAGACGTGCTGCCCTCATGGTAAGCACGCTTCAGGAGTTGGTGCCAATGACAACAAAGCCTCAGTCGACGGTGAAGATCCGCCGCACCACCCGGCCCTCGGCGAGGGCGTCGAGGCTCTCGTTGAGGTCGGCCAGGGGCCGGGTGTCGGTGTGCAGGAGTTCGACGGGGAGCTTCCCGCTCCGCCAGAGGTCGAGGTAGGCGGGGATGTCCCGCTCGGGCACGGCGTCCCCCATGTAGGAGCCGAGCAGCCGCCGGCCCATACCGGCGAACTGAAGGGCCTGGGTCGAGATCGCCTGATCGGGGTGGGGCAGTCCGACGGAGACGAGCGCACCGCCGCGGGCGAGCAGCTGGAGCCCCGACTCCAGCACGCGGGCGCTGCCCACGGCCTCGATGACGACGTCGGCCCCGCCGTCCGTCGCCTGCCGCACGAGGTCCGCGGCGTCCTCCGGACCACCAGTGTGGTGCGCGCCGCACCGGAGACCGAGCTCCTGCTTGGACGGCAGGGGATCGATCGCGATCACGGTGGTGCCCGCGATCTGCGCGGCGGCCATGACCGCCATCAGGCCCACGGCGCCCAGGCCGAAGACGACCACGGACTGTCCCGCTGCCACCTCCGCCGTGTTGAGGACGGCGCCGATGCCCGTGAGCGCCGCGCAGCCGAACATCGCGGCGATGTCGAACGGCACGTCGTCGTCGATCACCACCAGCGATTCCCGGGCCACGACGGCGTAGTCGGCGAAGGCGGAGACGCCGAGGTGGTGGTTGATGCGCTCTCCGTCGGCGGTGGCCAGGACGGCCGGACCGTGCAGCAGGTCACCACTGCCGTTGGCCTCGGCGCCGCGGTAGCAGAGCGCCGGCCGCCCGGCGGAACAGGCGCGGCAGGAGCCGCAGGCGGGTACGAAGACGAGGACCACGTGGTCCCCGGGCCGGACGTCGTCGACGCCGTCGCCCACGCTCTCCACGATGCCGGTCGCCTCGTGACCGAGGGCCATCGGCAGGGGGCGGACCCTGGACCCGTTGATCACCGAGAGGTCCGAGTGGCAGAGGCTGGCCCGGGCGATCCGCACGCGGACCTCACCCGCACGGGGTGCGGGCACGGGAACCAGGTCCAGTGCGAGGGGCTTGCTCCGTGCATACGGGGCAGGCAGTTCGGCGGTACGCAGTACCGCGGCGCGCATCATCGGGCTCATGGCATCCCCTCGTCATAAAGGTACGGACTGCGCCAGTCTAGGGGGAGGCCAGTACCGTTACGATCACGACCGGGGGCGGACCGTACCGGCTCGCCGCCGGCATCTTCTGAGGAGCCTGCATCATGGAAGTACCGTTCTACGTCTGGACCGCCACGGTGATCGGCATCGTGGGACTGCTGCTCTTCGACTTCTTCTTCCACGTCCGTAAGGCGCACACGCCGACCCTCCGCGAGTCCGCCATCTGGTCCTCCATCTATGTGGGGATCGCTCTGGTCTTCGGCATCGGCGTCCTCCTGTTCGGCGGACCGACCATGGGCACCGAGTACTTCGCCGGCTACGTCACGGAGAAGGCGCTCTCCGTGGACAATCTGTTCGTCTTCCTCATCATCATGTCCAGCTTCAAGGTGCCACGGGCGGACCAGCAGAAGGTGCTGCTCTTCGGCATCGTCTTCTCGCTGATCGCCCGGACCGGGTTCATCTTCCTCGGCGCCGCCCTCATCAACAGCTTCGCCTGGGTGTTCTACATCTTCGGGCTGATCCTGCTCATCACCGCCGGCAACCTGCTGAAGCCGGCCGGGCACGACGACGACGGCGACAGCCTGGTGATCCGGCTCGCCAAGCGCTTCCTCCCGGCGTCGGAGCACTACGACGGCGACAAGCTGTTCACCATGGAGAACGGCAAGCGCGTCCTCACGCCGATGCTCCTCGTGATGGTGGCCATCGGCGCGACCGACATCCTGTTCGCCCTCGACTCCATCCCAGCGATCTTCGGCCTCACCCAGAACACGTTCATCGTGTTCACGGCCACGGCCTTCTCCCTCATGGGGCTGCGGCAGCTGTTCTTCCTCATCGACGGGCTGCTCGACCGCCTCATCTACCTCTCCTACGGACTGGCCGTCATCCTCGGCTTCATCGGCGTGAAGCTCATCCTGCACGCGCTGCACGAGAACAACCTCCCCTTCATCAACAACGGCGAGCACGTGGAGGTCGTGGAGATCAGCACGGGCCTGTCGCTGAGCGTGATCCTCGGGGTCCTCGTCGTGACCGTGCTGGCCTCGGTGCTGAGCCCCAAGGGCCGGGCGAAGAACGCGATCTCCGGAGCCAAACGGCACGCTGCCGAGTACCTGGACCTCACCTACGAGACGGATATCAGCGAGCGCGAGAAGATCTACGCGCGGCTGTGCGCCGAGGAGCGGGACCTCAGGACCTTGCCCGAGAAGTTCAAGCGGCTCATCCGGAACGAGACCGAGTTCATGGAGATGATCCGGAAGGCGCACGCCGAGCACGACGCCGCGCTGGAGCGCGAACCGGGACGGTAGGGCTAGCGTCGCTCGCGCGAGATGATCCGGCCGATCACGCCGCTGTCGAGGATCTCGCCGAGCAGCTCGAGGGGCGCGCCGGGCGGCAGGGGGACGCCCGGGCGGCCCCTGAGGGGGCGGACGTCGAGGCCCGTCAGGAAGAGCGAGCCGAAGGTGTCGGGCGAGTGCGGACCCACGAGGTCGTCCACGGGGACGCGGAAGGGCCCTTCGTCGAGTCGGCCTGCGTCCTCGCCCTCCGTGCCCGGTCCGACGCCGGGCAGGATGCAGCCCGGCAGGGTGTCCTCGAACAGGCCGTCGTCGAGCATCGCATCATGGAGGACGACGTCGGCAACCGTGCGGTCCGTGACGGCTGTCCAGGAGTAGGGGGCGCGGCAGAGGGCCGCCTCGTCGGCGGGGCAGGCGTCGTCGATGAGTTCGTTGACGGCCTGCGACACGAGATCCGCGTCGTCGTCGTCGAGGGTGTACACGCCGTACAGGTAGGCGTCGAACTCGAAGTAGTCGGTCCAGCCGCCCATGTTGCAGTAGTGCATCCAGGTCTCGTAGGTCGAGAGCCCGGCGAACTCCATGGCCGTCAGGGTGTCGTCATTCTGCATCGTGGTCAGCTCCTCGTCGCGGCCCCCAGCTGAGCCTCGACCGATCCTCGCAACCGCACGTCAACTGAAGCGGTCGCTGACGCTCAGTTTTGGCGCAAGCTCGCGGCAGTACCTCAAGGCAGCCCGTCGAAACCCCCGCAAGACTCCGGAGGGGGACACATCCGCCGGCCCTGCCGCGTCGAATCATGCTCACCGGGGCCGTGGCGTGTGTCACTCCGGCCGACCGCGCGTCCACCGGGACGCCGACGAGAACGGGACCGAACGTGAAAGCAGTCACGCAGCAGTGGTTGACCCGGCAGGTGCTGGCGGACGTCGGCGCGGACCCCTTCGAGGCGTGGGTCGTGTACGTCGGTCTCGGTGGGTCCGCCGACGGCGTCGTGGTGGACGGGTACCTCAACGGCCTGCTGACCGCCCGGCCCGAGGACCGCGACCTCATCGCCCGCGCCGTCAACGTCCTCGCCGAGGAGACGCCCGGTACCGGGACCCGGGCGCCGTCGGGGAGGCAGCCGGCATGGGCTGACCGGGAGGAGCCCTTCGCCTCCTGGAGCACCTGCGGCATCTCGCCCGCGGACCTGATCGCACCCCTGGTCAGCGCGCGCCGCGCCGAACTCCTGCGCCTCGAATCGCTCGAGCGGACCGGTCTCCTCCGCTGCGTCGGCGAGGACCAGGTGGACGCCATCACGGCGGAGGCGGCGCGCCGCTTCCCCGGCTGCTCGTCCTCGCTGGCCCTGATCACCCGGGACCGGCAGGTCATCACCTCGATCTCCGGGACCATCGGGACGGACGGCCCGCGGGAGACGTCCTTCTGCCACCGCACGGTCGGGGATGCCCAGCCCTTCGTCGTCACCGATGCCGCCCTGGATCCGCGGGTCTCGTCGAACCCCCTCGTGACCGGAGGACCACGCATCCGCTTCTATGCCGGATACCCGGTGCTCGGCCCGGGGGGCTGGCGGATCGGGTCGCTGTGCGTGGTGTCGGACACACCGCGTGGCTTCTCTCCGGCGGATGCGCGGACGCTGGAGCTCCTCGCGGCCTCGGTGCAGGGACTGATCGGCGTCTAGCCGCCCCGCGGTCGCGCCACGCGTCGGGCGGACGGTGTCAGTGGGACAGCTTCAGCCCGACGACGCCGCCCACGATCATCAGGACGAACACGATCTTCAGGAGGGACGCGGGCTCGGCGCCCGTGGCCATGGCATAGACGACGGTCAGCGACGCCCCGATCCCCACCCAGACCGCGTAGGCGGTACCGATGGGCAGCGAGCGCATCGCGTAGGCCAGGCCCGCCATGCTCGCGACGATCGCGACGGCGAAGACGAGGCTCGGCACGAGTCTGCTGAAGCCCTCCGACCTGCCGAGGGCTGTTGCCCAGACGGCTTCGAGGATTCCGGAGATGATGAGGACGAGCCAGGCCATGATGAACTCCCACGCGCCGTCTTGTCGCACTCCGGGTACGGCGCCCTCGTCCGGGGGGCCGGTCGTCCCTGCCCCGGTCCCCATGGTGTCACGATCGTGTCGTGCGCGGCGAAGGCGCCGTCTCAGCCGACCGTGACCCTGCCCGCGTCGACCTGCCAGCGGCCGTCGAGCCGGACGTTCTCGAGCAGGCGCCGATCGTGCGTGACGAGCAGGAGGGCGCCGGTGTAGGACTCGAGGGCGTCCTCCAGCTGTTCGATCGCGGGGAGGTCGAGATGGTTGGTCGGTTCGTCGAGGACGAGGAGGTTCACGCCGCGGGCCTGCAGGAGCGCCAGCCCGGCACGGGTCCGTTCCCCCGGGGAGAGGGATCCGACGGCGGCGCGCACCTGGTCCGCCTTCAGGCCGAACTTCGCGAGCAGCGTCCGCACCTCGCCCTGCGTCATCTCCGGGACGAGCGCTTCGAAGGCCTCGCCGAGCGGCAGGGTCTCGTCGAGCTGCCCGCGGGCCTGGTCGATCTCCCCGATGGCGACGCTCGAGCCGAGGGCCGAGCCGCCGTCGTCCGGCTCCTGGTGGCCGAGGAGGAGGCGCAGGAGGGTGGACTTCCCGGCGCCGTTCGGCCCGGTGATCCCGATGCGCTCGCCGGCGTTCACCTGGAGTGACACCGGGCCGAGCGTGAAGGACCCCAGCGTCGCCGAGGCGTTGTTCAGGGTTGCCACGACCGAGCTGGAGCGCGCTGCGGACCCGATGGTGAACTGCAGCTGCCACTCCTTGCGCGGCTCCTCGACCTCCTCCATCCGGGCGATCCGCGACTCCATCTGCCGGACCTTCTGCGCCTGCTTCTCGGAGGACTCGACGCTCGCCTTCCGGCGGATCTTGTCATTGTCCGGGCTCTTCTTCATCGCGTTGCGGACTCCCTGCGAGCTCCATTCCCGCTGCGTCCGCGCACGTCCCACGAGGTCCTGTTTCTTGTCCGCGTACTCCTCGTAGGCCTCGCGGGCATGGCGCCGAGCGACGGCGCGTTCCTCGAGGAAGGCGTCGTACCCGCCGTCGTACACGGCCACCCTGTTCTGCGCCAGGTCCAGTTCGACGACGGTGGTCACGCAGCGGGCGAGGAACTCGCGGTCGTGGGACACGAGGACCACGCCGCCGCGCAGGTTCTGGATGAAGGACTCGAGGCGCTCGAGGCCCGCGAGGTCGAGGTCGTTGGTGGGCTCGTCGAGCAGCACGATGTCGAAGCGGCTCAGGAGCAGGGCCGCGAGGGCCACGCGGGCCAGTTGTCCGCCGGAGAGCGCCGTCGTGGGGGTGGCAGGGTCGATCGCTCCGGCGACATCGGCCAGCACGGACGGCATGCGGTCCTCGAGGTCCACGGCGCCGGAGGACATCCAGTGGTCGAGGGCGGCCGCATAGGCGTCGTCCGCTCCCCTGGCCCCGCTCCCGAGGGCGGCCGCGGCATCCTCCATGGCGAGGGTCGCCGCCGTCGTCCCCGTACGGCGGCCGATGTACCCGGCCACGGTCTCGCCGTCGAGCCGCTCGTGCTCCTGCGGGAGCCAGCCGACGAAGGCATCGGGAGGCGTGGTGCGGACCGTTCCGGCGATCGGGGTGTCGGCGCCGGCGAGCAGCCGCAGGAGGGTCGTCTTCCCGGCGCCATTGGCCCCCACCACGCCCACCACGTCCCCGGGCGCGACGGTGAGGTCGAGCTTCGAGAAGAGGGTGCGGTGGGCGTGGCCCCCGGACAGGTCCTTCGCCACGAGGGTTGCAGTCATGGTCCCAGTCTAGGAGGGGAACATGGCCGGGACCGGTCCTCCGACCCCATCCGGCGTAGTCTTCGGGCACCGCTCCGCGCCCGAAGACCGGGACGCAGGCCGGGCTGCGTCGGCACCGGCGACATCGCGGTGGGCGGAGCCACGATGCCTCGGGCGTCGTCCACGCGAGCTACCGGGTCCTGCGCTGATGTCGTCCACGGCCGTCAGGCGGTGACCCGCCAGATGCTGTAGTCATCGAGGTGGAGGATGGCCCGGTGCCCGGCCAGGGTGTCGCGGACCCACACCACGCCGAGCCCGGGTGCCGAGTCCTCGACGCAGCCGCGGTAGTGGACCTCGCCCCTCCGGCGCGCTTCGACCACGGTGCCCGCGGTCACCGAACCCAGGTCGAGGATCCGGGACGTAGCGGTTGCGGTGGCGGGGGTGGCGACGACGGACATCGGGTGCTCCTCAGGATTCGGGATGTGCGGTCCGCCGGCTCGTGCTGCGGCCGGCGACCCCTTCATGATTCGGGAGCGGTGTTGCCGGGATATTTCGGGCAGATTATGTTTCGGGACGCCGGCCCGGGATGTTACTCCGGAGGTCCCGCGGGGTCTGCACAGCAGGCTGATCGTTGCCTAAGCTACTCGAATGAGCCACCCCACCGACCCGGACCGGGCCTACCTCCGAGCCATCGACGAACGCACGCGGACCCTCCTCGCGGAGGCCACGCCGGACCCCTCGCCGTTCGACGGGGCGCCGGCCGCCCTGGCCGACGACGTCGAGCGCGGGGTCGAGGGCGTGGCAGGGCGCCTGCGGCACGTGGTCCAGCACCTGCACGCCCACCCCGAGACGGCGTTCAGGGAGCACGCCGGCGCGGCGCTGCTGCACCAGGAGCTCACCCGGCACGGCCTCGACGCCCGCCTCGGCGTGCACGGGGTCGAGACCTCGGTGCGGGCGGAGATCGGCAGCGCGGACCGGGGGCCCACCATCGCGGTCCTCGCCGAGTACGACGCCCTCCCGGAGATCGGCCACGCCTGCGGCCACAACGTGATCGCCGCGGCCGGACTCGGCGCGTTCCTCGCCCTGGCATCGGTGGCGGACCGGTTGCCCGGCCGCGTCGTGTTCCTCGGCACCCCGGCCGAGGAGGGACATTCCGGCAAGGAGGTCATGGCGCGCCACGGAGCCTTCGACGACGTCGACGCCGCGATCATGGTGCACCCCTACGGCTACGACCTCGCCGACCAGGTGTGGCTCGGACGCCGCCTGCTCACCATCACCTTCACGGGGGTGGAGGCCCACGCATCCGCGCAGCCCTTCATGGGGCGCAACGCGCTCGACGCCGCGAACCTCGCGTACCAGGGCATCGGCCTGCTGCGGCAGCAGCTGCCGCCGTCGGACCGGGTGCACACCAACCTCACCAAGGGCGGGCAGAGCCCGAACATCATCCCCGGCCGTGCGGTGCTGAAGCTCTACGCGCGGTCCCAGCAGCCGGCCACGCTGAGGGACCTCAGCGCGCGCCTCGAGGACGTGGCCCGCGGCGCCGCGCTGATGACCGGCACGGGCGTGGAGCTGCAGTGGGACGAGCATCCGCCGTCGCTCCCCATCCGCACCAACACCGCGCTGACCGGTCGCTGGGTGGCCGCCCAGCAGCGGCGGGGGCGGGCACCGCTCCCGCTCGGTGTCGTCTCGGAGACCCTTGCCGCTTCCACAGACTTCGGGAACGTGAGCTACCGCGTCCCGGGGATCCATCCCCTCATCCGCATCGCCGAACCGGCCACGGCGCTGCACACGCGCGCCTTCGCCGAGGCGGCCCGCAGCGCGGCGGCGGAGCAGGGGGCGCTGGACGGCGCCGTCGGGCTCGCCCTGACGGCCCTCGACTACCTGACCGATCCGCTGCTCCGTGCCGCGGTCCACGAGGAGTTCGAGAACCAGGGCGGCGCGATCGACGTGCCGTCCTACTTCGCCTGACCAGCACCGACCAGCAGCATCGCCCATCCGCAGCACCCACCGCCAAGGAGAACGCATGTCATCCACTGCAGCAGCCCGTCCCGGGCTGGGCGACCGCTTCCTGACCGGCGTCGAGCGGGTCGGCAACAAGCTGCCCGATCCGTTCATGCTGTTCCTCATCCTGTTCGCGATCACGGCCGTGGTCACCACGGGCATGGCCCTCGCGAACGTGACCGTCCAGGTGCCCGGCGCCGAGGAGGCCACGGTCATCAGGGGGCTCTTCACGGGCGAGGGACTGACCTGGCTGACGGAGAACATCGGGGCCAACTACCTGGGCTTCCCTCCGCTCGCCACGGTGCTGCCCATCCTGCTCGCCGTGGGCGTCGCGGAGAAGTCCGGGCTCCTCGGCGCGCTCATCCGGCGGGTCTTCGGGTCCGCTCCCCGCTGGGCGCTGCCCTACGCCGTCGGTTTCGTGGGCGTGGTGGGCTCGGTCATGTCCGACTCCGCCTTCGTTATCATCCCGCCCCTGGCCGCCCTCGTGTTCAAGGCTGCGGGGCGCCACCCGGTGGCGGGACTGCTCGGCGGCTTCGCGGCCGCGGGCGCGGGCTACTCCACCAACCTGCTGGTCACGAGCCTCGACGCACTGTTCGCCGGGATCACGACGGCCGTCACCGAGAACCTGCCGAACGCGGGCGCCCCGGTCACGCCGCTGTCCAACTACTACTTCAACATCGCCTCTTCGCTGGTGCTGATCCTCATCGCCGGGTTCATCATCGACAGGGTGCTCGAGCCGCGCCTGGCCCGGCAGGACGTCCCCGTGGACGAGGTCGTCGAGGACGGGGAGCCCGCCTCCGCGCCCGTGGCGCTCACGGCCGGGCTCGAGCCGGTCGAGGCACGCGCCCTGCGCTGGTCCGTGATCGTGGGCGCCGTCGTCGCGCTCGTGATCCTCGTGGCCGTGATCATCCCCGACTCGCCGTGGCGCAACGAGACCGGCGGGTTCCTGCCGCGCTCGCCGCTGCTCAGCTCGATCGTCTTCATCGTGTTCCTGCTCTTCACCATCCCGGGCCTGGTGTACGGACGCGTCGTCGGGACCATCACCACGGGCCGCGACGTCCCGCGGGTCATGGGCGAAGCCATCAAGGACATGGCGGGCTTCCTGGTGCTGGCGTTCATCCTCGGTCAGTTCATCGCCCTCTTCAACTGGTCCGGCATCGGGTCCTGGATCGCGGTCGCGGGCGCGACGGGCTTGGAGACCATCGGCCTGACGGGGTATCCGGCGGTCCTCGCGTTCATCCTGCTCGCCTCCGTCCTGAACCTGTTCATCATCTCGGGCTCGTCCATGTGGACCCTGATGGCCTCGGTGTTCGTGCCGCTGTTCGCGCTCCTCGGCTACGAGCCGGCCTTCATCCAGGGGGCGTTCCGCGTGGGTGACTCGGCCACGCAGGTCATCACGCCGCTGAACCCCTACATGATCGTGCTGCTCACCATGCTGCGGAAGTACGAGCCGAACGCCGGGCTCGGCACCTTGATGGCCAGGATGCTGCCCTTCGTGGTGCCGTTCTGGCTGGCCTGGGTGGCCATCCTCACCGTGTTCTTCTATCTCGACCTGCACATGGGCCCGGGGAACGACATCTTCATCGACTAGCCGGGGAGAGGCCGCCCTGGCCGGGCCCGGGTCCGGGTCCGGCCAGGGCGGAATAGGTGCCCGGGAGCACGGGTTATGCGGGGCGAGCCTGTCCCACGACGAAAGGACGATCCGTGACCACGGTCTACGCCCTGCACGAGAACCCCGAGTGGTTCCCGCCCTTCGCGCGCGCCTTCGAAGCCGAGGGGGTGGAGGTGGTCGAGTGGCTGCTCACGGACGGTGTGCTGGATCTGGACGCGGTCCCCCCGGAGGGCATCTTCTGGTCCCGGATCAGCGCTTCCGCACACACCCGCGACCACGGTCTGTCGAAGGACTACGCGCGCTCCGTGCTGTCGTGGCTGGAGGCGCACGGCCGCCGGACGGTCAACGGGCGCCGCGTCCTCGAGCTCGAGATGAGCAAGGTCGACCAGCTCACCGCGCTGAGGGCCGCCGGTATCGACACGCCGCGCACCGTGGCCGCCGTCGGTCGTGAGCGCATCGTGGAGGCGGCGCAGGGCTTCGACCCGCCGTTCATCGTCAAGCACAACCAGGGCGGGAAGGGTCTCGGGGTCCGGAAGTTCGAGTCCCATGACGAGCTCGCCGCCTACGTGGCGTCGGGCGAGTTCGAGGAGCCTGCCGATGGCATCACGCTCGTGCAGGAGTTCATCCAGGCCGCGGAGCCCTTCATCACCCGTGCGGAGATCGTCGGCGGCCGCTTCGTCTACGCCATCAAGGCCGACACGGCCCGCGGTGGCTTCCAGCTCTGCCCGGCAGACGCCTGCGCCCTCGACCCGGAGACCGGCAAGCCGATCATGCCGCCCGGGGCGACCATCGCCCCCGAGCCGGACCAGCAGCTCTTCAGTCTCCGCGAGGACTTCGACCATCCGGTGATCGCGCAGTTCGAGGAGTTCGCGCGGCGCAACCACCTGGAGGTGTGCGGCATCGAGTTCATCGAGACCGCCGACGGCCGGGTGCTGACCTACGACGTGAACACGAACACCAACTACAACGCAGCGGTCGAGGCGGTCGCTCCCGCCTCGGCTCCTCGCGAGCTGGTGCGGTACCTCAAGACCCTGGGCTGAGCAGTGGTCCCGCCGGTGGCGGCGTGGTTCCCGGTACCGCAGGTTCATCCGGCGGCCCACCGGCGTCGGTCTTCCGATCACCTGTGCTTCCTAGCGTGGGGAGTCACCGCATCCCACGAGGAAGCCGAAGGCCCATGCCGATCGCCCGTACCCTGCCCGTCCTGCTCGCCGCCACCGCCCTGGCCCTGCCCGCCGCACTCGCTACGCTGCCGGCGTCCGCCGCGCCCGCCCGCGACGACGTCGTCCTCGGGGACCCGCAGGCCGCCGCCCACGCGCACAACGACTACGAGCACGACCGTCCGCTGTACGACGCACTCGAGCACGGCTTCACCAGTGTCGAAGCCGATGTGCACCTCGTCGACGGGGAGCTGCTCGTGGCCCACGATGCCGAGGACGTGACCCCGGGTGTCACTCTGGAGAGCCTGTACCTCGACCCGCTGGACGAGCTCGTCCGCGGCAGGGCCGGCAGCGTCTACCCGGGGTGGGACGGCGAGTTCCAGCTCCTCGTGGACATCAAGGGCGACGCCGGGCAGACGTGGGCGGCCATCGAGGCGGAACTCGAGGAGCACCGCAGCATGCTCACGCGCTACGGCAACGGCACGGTCGAGCGGGGCGCGGTGAGTGTCGTCATCAGCGGTAACCGGCCGCTCGCGACCATGGCCGCGGACCGCCAGCGCCTCAGCTCCTACGACGGCCGGGCGACGGACCTCGGGGGTGCGCTCCCGTCGTCGCTCATGCCGCTGATCAGCAACAACTGGACCCAGCTGTTCACCTGGCGTGGGGTGGGCGAGATGCCCGTCGCCGAGCGTGCCGAGCTCGAGGCCTACGTCGCAGCAGCGCACCAGCAGGGTTCGCGCGTCCGCTTCTGGGCGACCCCCGACCTCCCCGGCGCCGCCCGCGACGCGATCTGGGCCGAGCTGGCCGACGCCGGCGTGGACCACATCACCACCGACGACCTCCCGGCTCTCGAGGCGTTCCTCGCCGCGCGCGGCTGACGCAGGGACCACCGACCCACGACGGCGCCCGCGCGGACCAGCGGAGGCGCCGTCGTCATGCCCGCGCGGGTTCCGGTGCCGGACGACTGTGGCGGACGACTGTGCCGGACGACTGTGCAGCCGTTCGTGCAGCCGTTCGTGCAGGCGCTTGTCCAGGCGGACCGAGGCACCGTCGGGGTCGCGGGCGAATGCGGCGGGAATGCCGTGCAGACCTCCGTGGTTCGCTCTGACCATGAAGGCAATCGTCTACACCTCCCCAGGCCCCTCGTCCGTCCTCTCCGTCGTGGAGCGTGAGATCGCCGAGCCGGGCCCCGGGGAGGTACGGGTCCGTGTGGTCACGTCGGGCGTCAACCCGACCGACTGGAAGGCTCGTGCCGGCGGGACCATCGCGTTCCCCGAGATGGTGCCGAACCAGGACGGCGCCGGTGTGGTCGACGCCGTGGGCGACGGCGCCGACGGGCACACGATCGGTGACCGCGTGTGGCTGTACCTGGCGGCTCACGGCCGACCGACCGGCACGGCCCAGGAGTTCTCCGTCGTGCCCGCCGAGCGTGCGGTCGTCCTGCCGGACGGCGTCGACCTCGGTCTCGCGGCGAGTCTGGGTGTACCCGCCATGACCGCGCACCGTGCGCTGACCGTCCACGAGCACGGCCCGTCCCGTCTCGCGCCCGGCGCACTCGAGGGGCGCGTGGTCCTCGTGCAGGGTGGCGCCGGGGCCGTGGGCCACGCGGCGATCCAGCTCGGCGTCTGGGCCGGGGCGACCGTCATCGCAACGGTCAGCAGCGACGCGAAGGCCGAGCTGGCCCGGGCCGCAGGGGCGCACCACGTGCTGCGCTACCCCGACGAGGCGCTCGCAGATCGCATCCGTGAGGTCGCGCCCGACGGCGTGGACCACGTCGTCGAGGTGTCCCCGGCGCAGAACGCGGCCCTCGACGTCGCGGTGATCGCCAACCACGGCAGCATCGCCTACTACGCGAACAACGGCGGGGACCACTTCTCCGCGCCGATCATCGAGAGCTTCGCGAAGAACGTCCGGTGGCAGGGTCTCCTGCTCTACACCGTGGGGCAGCATGCGCTCGACGCGGCGGCGGAGGACATCACCGCGGCCCTGCGGAGCGGTGCGCTGCCCGTCGGGGAGGATGCAGGGCTCCCCCTGACCTGGTTCCCGCTCGAGGAGACCGCCGCGGCCCACGACGCCGTGGAGGACGGGACCGTCGGCAAGGTCCTCGTCCGCGTGGCCGACGAAATCTCCTGAGACCCCAGGTGTCCGACGACTGCCCCTGCGGGTCCGCCGTGCCGTACGAGGAGTGCTGCGCACCGCTCCACCGGGGTGGTGCTGCCGGGACGGCGCTCGCCCTGATGCGGTCGAGGTACTCCGCGTTCGCCCTCGGGCTCGAGCAGTACCTGCTCGACTCCTGGCACGCGTCGACGCGGCCGCCCGGCATCGACCTCGACGGGGACACGGAATGGCGGCGCCTGCAGATCGTCGACACGACCCACGGCGGCCCGTCGGACGATGCGGGGTTCGTGGAGTACCGGGCGTCGTTCCGCAGCGGCGGGCAGCCGGGGCTGCTGGAGGAGCGCAGCAGGTTCATCCGGGTGGACGGGCGCTGGCTGTACGTCGACGGGGACGCGCAGTGGCGGTAGGGGATCGGACCAGGGAGTACGCCCGTCCTGTCCGACCCCTGGAGGTGCGAGATCGTCTCCACCGTCGATGATCTTCGAGTCGGCGTCTGACGAGGCGCGGCACCGCGTCCGCGCTCCATCGCCGGCACCGTGTCCGCGCTCCATCGCCGGCACCGTGTCCGGCAGGAGGGCCGGGAGCGGCTCGAACGATGGCCATGGCCTGCGTGAGCAGCCGACGGCGCCCCTGCTCTCCGCGGGGGCGCCGTCGTCGCTCTCCTGATGAACCGAACTGGTGCTACGGCGTGACGGGGATGGTGCCCGCGTAGTCCGTGCTGTAGCCCGTGACCGGAGCGTGCGGGATCTCCTCCCACACCTCAGGATCGGTCTGCTGCACCTCGCCGTTCGCCAGCCCGGTGAGCAGCGTGCGCATGGCGAGGATGTTCTGCTGGATGCTCTTGCCGCGGGCCTTCTGGCCGAGCGAGCCGTCACTGGTGTTGCCGGAAGTCTCGAAGAACACCACAGGGTTGGAGTGACCCTCGGCGTTCAGGCCCTGGTAGTCCAGGCCCAGCATCATCGCCGAGACGACGCCGCCCTTGATGTCGATCTCGAGGCTGCCGCCCACCTGGTACCGGTCCATGGTGATGTAGCCGGCGCCCTTCAGTTCCTCGTAGACGTAGCCGTGCATCTGGCGGGTGAGGATGTCGTACGCGCCGCCCTCGAGCGTCGGCAACGTGGGTCCACCCGGCGCGAGCGAGATCCCGAGGGAGAGCGTGACGTCGTCGCCCGTGCCGTACTGCTGCTTGAGGCCCTGGTGGTGGATGTCGATGCCGTAGTCCGGGTCCACCATGGTCCAGTACTCGTAGAAGGCCAGCGACTCGCGGGCCTGGAACTTGTCCGCCACCCAGTCCCGGTTGAGGTCGACGATGAGGTCCCGACCGTTCGCGTCCTTTCGCGGGGCATTCGCGGCGGTGTCCCAGAGGACGGTCTGCCGGATGTTCAGCTCACTTCCGTCCGGGTTGTACATCGGGATGAAATGGATGGTGAAGGCGTCGCGGATCTCCTCGTACTGCGGGGATCCGTTGGTCCCGAGGTCCTTCAGCAGGCTGAGGATGGCCTCGGCGCCGTACGGTTCGTTGCCGTGGATGCGACCCTGCACCCAGACGTCCCGAGGCCCGTCGCCCACGGTCGCCACGTACAGGTCCCTGCCCTGTTCGCTGGTGTTCACCGTGGTGCCCGCTTCGGCGAGGGTGAAGACGTCGACGCCGTAGCGGGAGGTCTTCTCGATCTTCTCGAGCTCCTTGATGGTGTCGGCGTAGGTGAGGATGCTCGCGGTGCTGGTGCTGCCCTCGGGGGAGGGGAAGTTCCCCTTCGCCTGTGCCGGCCCGGAGGTCAGCAGCGGCAGGCTGACGAGGGCGGCGAGACCCAGTGCCAGAGCGCGGCTCCTGGATGTCCTGGGCTTGCCTGATGCGGTGGTGTCGCTCCTGATCACGAAATTCCTCCATTGGCGCGTGAGTGGATGCCGGTCGGGAAACACCGCACGCACCCCCTGTGCGGTTGGTCCTCCCCAATGACTGGTGCGCCCTACGGTACCGTTCCGGAGCGACGGTGCACAGGGTGCTGAGTATGCTCGAAGGAACCCGGTGGTCGAGGGGCCGGTGCGGTCCCGCCCGTTCCCGCCGGAGCCGGCGTCGAAACGGAAGGAACCGGTCATGTCGCGTTTCACGAAGGACGGCAAGGTCAAGCCCGAGACCCTGCCCAGCACACTCCAGCGGTCCGGGGTCAAGGCCCAGGACACGTTCGCCGCCACCCTCGATGCGGCGGAGGACCAGTACGGGGACGGTGAGCGCGCCCGCCGAACGGCATTCGCCTCCCTCAAGCACGGGTTCGAGAAGGTCGGGGACCACTGGGAGCAGAAGGACTCGAAGGGGCCGTCCGACGACCAGGCGGCCGGCGGTGGCGCTGACGCGCGGCCGACCGCGGGGGGAGTGGATGCGAACTCCTCGAAGAAGCACCTCTACGACCTCGCGAAGAAACTCGACGTCCCCGGCCGGTCGAGCATGACCAAGGCCGAACTCGTCGAGGCCCTGCAGCGCGCCAACGACCGTGAGACGCGCAAGGCCCGCGAGAGGTAGCCGCAGCCTATTACGCAACGAAAGCATTTCGTAATAGAGAAGACCTGAGGTTAGCCTTACTTCTATCCCGTCCCCACGGCCTCCAGCGAGGCCATAGAAGCCAAGGAGCCTCATGGCCCCCTCACGCCTGCGCGGCCTGATCGCCGCTGCCGCCGTCGCCGCCCTCTCCCTCTCCGCCTGCTCCACCGGCCCCGCCGACGGCGGTTCCACGGCCACCGGTGCCAGCAGCGCCCCGGCCGACGCGGGAGCCTTCCCCGTCACCATCGAGCACGCCTTCGGTGAGACCACGCTGAGCGAGAAGCCCGAGCGTGTGGCGACGGTCTCGTGGGTGAACGCGGACGTGTCCCTCGCCCTCGGTGTCGTGCCCGTCGGGATGCCGGCCGACTCCTACGGCGGCAACGAGAACCAGTCGACGCCGTGGAAGGACACGAAGCTGGAGGAGCTCGGCGCCGCGATCGGCACCGAGAGCGCCCCGGTCCAGTACTCCGAGACGGACGGGATCGCCTTCGACGACATCGCTGCGACCGATCCCGACGTCATCCTCGCTGCGTACTCGGGCCTGTCGCAGGAGGATTACGACACCCTGAGCAAGATCGCCCCGGTCGTCGCGTATCCCGAGGTCGCCTACGGCACCGCATGGCAGGACTCGACGCGGATCATCGGCGATGCCCTGGGCCTGTCCGACGACGCGGAGCAGCTCGTCACCGAGACGGAGCAGGCCATCGCCGACGCCGCCGCCGACTACCCGCAGCTCGAGGGCAAGACCTTCATCTACGGCACGCTGGCTCCGGCGACCGCCGATGCCGTGAGTGTCTACACGGCCAACGACAACCGGCCCCGCTTCCTGACCGAGCTCGGCATGGTCCAGGCGGACGTCGTCACGGAGAACACGAAGGGGTCCGAGGAGTTCTTCATCCCCTGGTCCGCCGAGCGGGCCAACGAACTGGACTCCGACATCTTCGTCACGTGGGTCCCGGACGAGGCCACCAAGGACGCCATCGCCACTGATCCGCTGCTCGGCCAGATCCCCGCGGTGCAGAACGGCGCGCTCGTGGCCGACAGCGACAACACGCTGACGCTGTCCGTCTCCGCGGCGAACCCGCTCAGCCTCGTGTGGGCACTGGACCGCTTCCTGCCGATGCTCGGCGAAGCCGCGGACAAGGCCTGACGGACTGTCCTGATTGCCCTCCGGCCGCATCTGGGCTGGAATGGGAAGCGAACCGATCCTCGTCCTCGAAGGGAAGCCGATGTCTCAGGCAGAAATCAACAAGCTCCAGGCCGCAGTGGCCTGGGACAGCAAGGGCAAGAAACTCGGCGATGTGAACGACGTGCATCTCGAGAAGGAATCAGGCATCCCCGCCTGGATCACCGTGTCGCTGGGCCTGCTGAACTCCCGCAAGCACTTCGTGCCGCTCGCGAACTCGCGCTTCGAGGGTGCTGATCTCCACCTCGCCTGGACGAAGAGCGAGATCACCGACGCCCCGAAGTCCGCGAACAGCATCGAGCTCTCACCTGCCGAGGAGACTGCGCTGATCGACTACTACCGTCTCCGTGACGAGGCGTCCGCGTCCTAGCACGCTTCCCGCCCACGCAGAAGCCCCCGTCCGCTTGTCGGTGGACGGGGGCTTCTGCGTGCTCGACAGGAGTGCCGGCTAGAACATCTGGAAGATGCCGACGATGTTCCCGACGATGAACACGAGCACCAGGAGCACGACCAGCCCGATCACGCCGAGCCAGACCCCCTGAAGGCCTTTCGAGGGCGTCTCCTCATCCGCATGGCCCTGCTGCCAGGTGGTGCTCGCCTCGGCGGGTGGCGTCTCTCCCGGCGGGACGCCACCTCCCGGCTCGAGGCCGGTGATGTTGTTGTCCAGCGGATCGGGGTTCCCTGCGTTCGAGGGATCGGGGCGCTTCTCGCTCATGCTGTCCTCCACGTGGTTGGCAGTACGGTTTCCACCCACCCTACGCCCGAAACGCTAAGTGTGCTTATCGATGATCGCGGTCCGACCCATGGGCGGGTCGGGCCTCCGCACGGGTCGCTGGACGAGGCGCCCGCTCGGCTACTGGCCGACGCCGGCCGTGCTGCCTCCGGTCGGGTCGAACCGCTGGCCCGCGGCGGAGTGGGCTGCGGCGTCGGAGGCGTCCTGCTCGTCCTCGTCGGAGCCCCCTGCCGCTCGGCCCGTCTCGCCCGTCTCGCCCGTGCTGTGGGACGGAGCAGCCGCCAGGGACCCCTGCTCGCGCGGCGTCCAGGACATCGTGATGTTCACGCCCTCCTCGGTGTCCTCGACGAAGAGGTGGAGGTCCTCGCCGACCAAAGCCTCGTGGTGGACCGGATCGCCCGCCTCCCGGGCCATCTCCGTGAGCCGGCAGATCGCCACCGCCATGGCCCGTCCCCAGTCGTGGGGATGCTTGCTCGTCGATTCCGCGGTCGCCGCGAATTTCCTGTCGGTCGTCGCCATCGTCTTCCCTGCTGTCAGTGAGGAACTAAGTACCCTTGGCTTCCAGGTGAGGCAACTTTAGCAGTGCGTCATACGGGCCGGCACGTGATATCCCGTTAAGGATGACCGGGACGACGAGAGCACCGCAGGCCGCCGAAGAACGCAGCGCACGGACGGCCGTGACGCTGTTCCCGCTCCTGATCCTCGCCGGCGGACTGGTGGCAGTGCTCACGCCGGACACCTTCACGGGGCTCGGCCCCCTGGTGAATCCGCTACTCGGCGTCATCATGTTCGGTATGGGTCTGACGCTCAGGCCGGTCGACTTCGCCCTCATCGCCAGACGTCCCCTCCCCGTGGTGATCGGCGTCGTGGCCCAATTCGTCATCATGCCGTCGATCGGCTGGCTGGTGTCGATGGCTCTCGGGCTGCCGCCGGCGTTGGCCGCGGGTGTCATCCTCGTGGGCTGCTGCCCGGGCGGGACCGCCTCCAATGTCGTCTCCTACCTCGCCCGCGGCGATGTGGCGTTGTCGGTGGCCATGACCTCGGTCTCGACGATCCTCGCGCCGCTGCTCACCCCGCTGCTCACCCTCTGGCTCGCGGGCCGGTACATGCCCGTCGATGCAGCAGGAATCGGCCTCTCCATCCTCCAGATCGTCCTGGTACCGGTGATCGTCGGACTCGCCGTCCGCTTCTTCCTGCCCCGGGTCGTCGAGCGGCTTCTTCCCGCCCTGCCGTGGATCTCCGTGGCGGCCATCACCCTGGTGGTGATCGCCGTGGTGTCCGGCAGCGCGTCGATCATCTTCTCCGCCGGGCTCCTGGTCCTCGCGGCCGTCATCCTGCACAACGGGCTCGGCCTCGCGCTCGGCTACGGGGCCGCACGGCTGTTCGGGCTCCCCACGCCTGCGAGGAGGACCACGGCCATCGAGGTCGGGATGCAGAACTCCGGGCTCGCCGCAGGGCTCGCCCGGACCTACCTGACCCCGGAGGCTGCCCTGCCGGCGGCGATCTTCTCGATCTGGCACAACGTCTCCGGAGCCGCGCTGGCCGCCTACTGGCGTCGGCGTGACGCGCGCGCAGCCCTCGTCGCTGCCGATCCCGCCTGACGTCCGCCGCCCCCGTCGACCAGGAGGGCGTGGTCAGTCCGGGCTGCCGCCCACACTGACCAGCCGCCAACCGTCGCTGGCGGCGTCGAATGCGATGCCGAACTCCAGGACGGGCGAGGCCGGTCCGGTCTGGGCGGAGAAGTGCCATCCCGTCGTCGAAGCCGCTGCTGCGGCCACCGTCGCCGGCCGGCCGATCACCTGCCAGATCCCGCCGTGCCACCGCAGGGCCAGTGGCCGGCCCTGAGGGGTGAAGCGCACGGCTGCCGGCTCGTCGAGCCGCCTGTGCCCGTGGTGCACACCGATCACCTGTGCTGTCATCTGCTGTCCTCCGTTGGTGCGTCCGCTTTCCTGTGAATAATAGAACACGTCTTCTATTCCTCGGCAAGGAGTGACGCGCCCACGGGTCCTCGCCGGGGCTGTGTGATCACCGGTCGGCGGAAGTGGGGGTGGCACCGGCTAGTGTTCCTCACGCCACGGTCTAGCAGCAGGCTTCGGTTCCTGACCATCATCGGATTCCCCATGACAGAGCCCTCAACTGTTCCCGATGTCACCAGCACCACCGGTGGCACATCGCTCCACTCCGTCTCCGGTCTCACCCACACCGACACCATCCCGGCGCCCGACCGCGGGATCTCCACCGACGTGCCTCTCACCAAGCGGGAGCGCGAAGCACAGTGGATGGGCGCGGCCCTGGAGACACCCGACCTCTCCGCGGTGCCCCTGGCCGACCTCCGCATCCTGGCCAACAGGATGTTCCGCATGCTCGATTCCGACCATCCGCCACTGCAGGCGGGCGAACGCTACGCGGCGGCGGTGGAGGAGATCGAGGAGCGCTCGCGCAGGATCGCAGCCCGTGGCGAGGCAGGCGGGATCCGCGAGGTGTTCAAGGACTCGGGATTCAACTCCCGCTTCGAGCTCTACTTCGACGGCTCCCTCGCCGCCTACATCCGCTACTCGATGCTCGGCGGCCAGCTCACGCTGCGCGCACTGGTCGAGAAGCCCGGCTTCGAGGGCCGGGGCCTCGGGCCGGTACTCATGCGCCACGCGATGCTCAACGCGCACAAGCGTCGGCTGAGCGTCGTGGCGGGGTGCCCTTCCGCGCAGGCGTTCGTCGAGCAGAATCCGCAGTACCGGACCCTTGCCCGGATGCCGCGCTAGCGCTCACGGACTCGTCCGGGGAACCATCCCTCGCCGGCTGCAGACCGGCCGGCCGCTGACCATGGGGGTCCGCGAGACCGGAAGCCGTCAGCCGCGGAGTGCAGCCCGTGCGGCGTGGCCGATCACCGCGCTGTACGTCGGGTAGGCGAACTTCACGCGGGCGAGCGTCGCGAGATCGGTTCCACCTGCCATGGCGGAGGCGACGGCCGTGATGACCTCGACGGCGTTCTCGCCGACCGCGTGCGCGCCCAGGATCAGTTCGCGCCGACGATCGACCACCAGTTTCAGGAAGCCCTGCTCCCGGTCGTCGATAATGGGACGCTCCACCACGGCGTAGGGCACCGTCACGGCGTGGCACTCGGCATCACGCTCGCGGGCCTTGGCCTCCGTGAGGCCTACACCCGCGTAGTCCGGATCGGTGAAGCCGCCTTCGGGCAGGAGGTGGTGGGGTGTGGTCCGCGTGGCACCGAGGACGGCGTTCTCCGCGGCCGTCTCGCCCTCGAAGACCGCGGCCTGCACGAGCATGCTGCTGCCGTTCGCGTCGCCCGCGACGAAGATGTGGGGCACGTTGGACCGCAGGTAGCCATCCACCGGGACGAAGGAGCGCGCGGTCTGCACGCCCGCCGCCTCCAGTCCGAGTCCCGGCAGGTTGGCCGGCCAGCCGGCGGCCATGATGACGGCGTCGACGTCGCGTGACTGCTGTCCGCCGTCGCGCTTCCAGGTCAGGGTGAGGTGCGCGCCGTTCCGGCTGATGCTGTCGATACCGTCGATGCCCGTCTCCACCTGCACCCCTTTGCCGGTGAAGCTGGCGGTGACCGCCGCAGCGACGTGCTCGTCCTCCGTCATGAGGATGCGCGGAGTGAGGTCGAGCAGGAGGACGTCGGATCCCATGGCGTCGAAGATGGTGGTCATCTGCGCGCCGGTGTGGCCGCCGCCGATGATGGCCACCGAGCCGGGGAGGCTCTCCAGGTCCAGGACCTCGTGCGGCAGGACGGCGAGTTCGGCGCCCTCGATGGGCAGCCGGCGCCCGCTGCCGCCGATGCACAGGATGATCGAGGCCGCCGTGACCTCTCGGCCGTCGACGAGGACGGCGTGCTCGCCGGTGAGTTCGGCGTCGCCCTCGATGAGCTCGATGTTGAGGCGCTCCATCGTGGGGCCGTACCCCTTGGCCTCGAGGACCCGGGCGACCGTGGCCCGCACGCGCTGCACGGTCTTGTCCCAGTCCACCGAGGGTTCGTCCACGACGATCCCGTAGTCGTAGGCCGTCCGCACCTCGCGGAACAGGCGGGCGGTCTTCGCCAGGACGCGGGTGGGGACGCATCCCGAGTTCACGCACGTACCGCCGAGGGCGGACCGTTCGACGACGGCGGTGCGCGCCCCGAGTTCGGCGGCGCGGGTGGCAGCGGCCATACCGGCGGGTCCACCACCGATCACGAGGACATCGAACGTGTACTCCATGGAACAGCTCCTTCGGTCCGTGCACGGGTCGCTGCCCCCATCCTCCACCGGATTCCGGCCGGGTCACAACGCGCCGCCGGATCCCGCGGGGAGTGTCGCCCACGGGCGGCTGCCCCTAGGATCGAAGCCTAGGATCGACGAAGGACGTGCATGACGGGGGACGCTGGGGAGCAGTCTCGATTCACCCTGACCGACGAGGGCGCCGTGCTGCGCCTGGCCTGGGCCGCAGGGGTCACCATCGAGGCCGACGACGTCCATGCGACCATGGCCGCGGTGACGGCGGCCTCGCCACAGGGCAGGAGGCCGCTGCTGGTCCTGATCGGCCTCGTCGAGGCCATCACGCTGGAGGCACGGCACCTCCTGATCGAGGACACGTGCTCGCTGCGCACGGGCGTGGTCGGCGTGGACGAGGTGGGCAAGGTCCTCACGGCGTTCAACTACCGGTCCGTCACCCCCAGCAGGTACTTCACGAACGAGCCGGACGCGCTGGCCTGGCTGACCGGCCATGCCGACGTCGGCGAACCCACCAGCCGTCCGGCGGAGGAGCCGGAGCCCTACCTCGCCCGGCTCGACGAGGGCGTGATCGTGGTGGAGTGGGACCGCGGCACCAGCGTGAGGACGTCCACGGCGGAGTCTCTGGTCACGGCTGTCGCGGCGCTCGCGCCCGAGGGGTGCACACCGATGCTCGCGCTGAACAACAACATGGTCTCGCTGACGCCCGGCGCCCTGGAGGTGTTCGCCCACCGGCTCGGCGTGGCAGCGCTCGCGATCGTCGGCGTCGAAGGAGACCGTGTGATCGCCGCCTACTACAAGCAGCTGCACAATCCGCCGTATCCCACGCGTTTCTTCCCGACGGCCGCAGAGGCGCGTGCGTGGTTGGCCCGCGGAGCGAGCCCTGCGCGGGGGGATTGACCACGATCCGTGCCGGTCGGGGACCGTGCCGGCCCGATCTCCTACCCGGGTCCTGTCCGTGCAGGTACCAGCAGGGCCTCCCACACCGGTCCGATCCCGCCTACCGTGGAGGGGTGAGCACCCAGAGCGACATCCAGGACTTCCTGACGTCGAGGCGCGCTCGCATCACACCGGGCCAGGCCGGCCTGGCCGCGTTCGGTACCAACCGCCGTGTGCCCGGCCTCCGCCGCGAGGAGGTGGCGATGCTCGCCGGCGTCAGCGTCGACTACTACGTCCGCCTCGAGCGCGGCAACCTGTCCGGAGTGTCCGACGGCGTCCTCGAGTCCCTCTGTGCCGCACTGCAGCTCGACGACACGGAACGTACCCACCTCTACCATCTCGCCCGTTCCGGCACCACGGAGGTGCGCGCACGCCGGCAGCCGGCGTCGCGCCGGGTCCGCCCGAGCGTGCAGCGGTTGCTGGACACGATGGTGGGCGCTCCGGCGGTGGTGCAGAACGGCAGGCTGGACCTCCTCGCCGCGAATCACCTGGGCCGCGCGCTCTACGCGCCGCTGTCCGACGGCGCCCGGGGCCCCGCCAACTACGCCCGCGCCACCTTCCTCGACCCGCGGTCCAGGGACTTCCTCGGCAACTGGGAGCGGGCGGCCGACGACTGCGTCGCCCTGCTCCGGCTCGAAGCCGGACGCAACCCGCAGGACCGCGAACTGACGACCCTGATCGGCGAGCTGGCCACGCGCAGCGACACCTTCCGCGTACGCTGGGCCGCGCACAACGTCCATCTCCACACCACGGGGTCGAAGACCTTCCGGCACCCGGTGGTGGGTGAGCTCACCCTCACCTTCGAGGGCCTGCAGCTCGCCGCGGACCCGCACCTCACCCTCTTCGCCTACACGGCCGAACCCGGCTCTCCGTCGTCGGACGCCCTGGCGCTCCTCGCCAGCTGGAGCGCGCACGAGCGTCCCGGCACCGTCCCGGTCGGTGACAGCTCCGGCGGCCCGGCGGAGGTGCTGCCCGGCGACGGCGCACGCACCGACGGGTCGCGGTCCGTGCCTGGCGCCGTCCGGCTTCCTCCGGGCCGTTCCGTCGAGGACGACGGCTAGACCGAGCGGTTCCCTTCCCGTGTCCCGGGTCGGGCAGCCCGCACCCCCGAGATCCACGGCAGGCGGTCCCGCCTGCCGTTCCGACATCCTCCAGGAGGAACCCATGACCACAGTCCACGCCTACGCAGCGCCGTCCGCCACGGATCCGCTCGTCCCCACCACCATCGAACGCCGCGAGGTCGGCGCACGCGACGTCCTCATCAAGATCGCCTACGCCGGGATCTGCCACTCGGACATCCATACCGTGCGGGGGGAGTGGGGGCCGCAGCAGTACCCGTTGACCGTCGGCCACGAGATCGTCGGTGTGGTCGAGGAGGTCGGCTCCGAGGTCACGCGCCACCAGGTCGGCGACCGCGTCGGTGTCGGCTGCATGGTGAACTCCTGCGGCGAGTGCGCCAATTGCGCCGAGGGTGAGGAGCAGTACTGCCTCAAGGGAAACGTCGGCACCTACGGCGCGAAGGACCGCGACGGCACCATCACGCAGGGCGGCTACTCCACGCACGTCGTGGTCGTCGAGAACTTCGTCCTCTCGGTCCCCGAGAGCATCCCCTACGAGGCTGCGGCTCCGCTCCTGTGCGCCGGCATCACCACCTACTCGCCGCTGAACCACTGGAACGCCGGTCCCGGCAAGAAGGTTGCCGTCGTCGGACTCGGTGGCCTCGGCCACATGGCCGTGAAGATCGCCCACGCCATGGGCGCCGAGGTGACCGTCCTGTCGCAGAGCCTCAGCAAGCAGGAGGACGGCAAGCGCTTCGGAGCCACCGACTACTTCGCGACGAGCGACCCGGAGACCTTCGAGAAGCTGGCCATGAGCTTCGACCTCATCATCAACACGGTGAGCGCGAAGATCGACCTCGACGCCTACCTCTCACTCCTGCGGCTCAACGGCACCATGGTCAACGTCGGGGCTCCGGCTGATGCGCTGCCCCTGCACGTGTTCACGCTGTTCAACCAGCGTCGCTCCTTCGCCGGTTCCGGGATCGGCGGCATCCGCGAGACCCAGGAGATGCTGGACTTCTGCGCGGAGCACGGCATCGCCCCCGAGGTCGAGGTGATCTCGGCCGAGGCCATCAACGAGGCCTACGAGCGCGTCCTGTCCTCGGACGTCCGCTACCGCTTCGTCATCGACACGGCGACGCTGGGCCAGGCGGGCTAGGGACCCGGATCGGGGCAGGCGCCGGCCGCCCTGCCGGACAGCGCGAGCCATCGACCGATGGCTCGCGCTGTCCGCGTTCGGTCCGCTGTGGACGGCGCCGGTCCCCACCCGTCCCGGAGCTGTCCCCGAGCTGTCCCGGACCACCCTGCGGCCCCTCGCCGTACGCCGTGCGGCCCTCGCGCCGCAGAGGACCCCACGGCGGACACCGGCCGGGACGGCCAACCAGTAAGCTGAGGTCCACGGCGGCCCTGCTCAGAGGGCGGACGGCAATTCTTCGGACGGGTAGTGGGATGGGCGAGGGGCGGATGCACGGGGTCGCGGGACGGCTGGCAGCGCTGTCGCCGACGACCCTGCATCTCCTGTTCGGTCTGGTGCTGGCCGCAGCCGCAGCCTTCGGCCGCAGCACGAACCTCGAGTCCTCGGGCCTCGCCCTGGTCTGGCCCGCGGCCGGTATCGCGTTCCTGTGGAGCCTCTGGGGATCGCGGTCCAGGGTGGACCTCACCGTCTCCCTGGTCGCCGCCTTCCCGATCCTCGCCTCGGTCAATCTCCTCACAGGTCTCAGCCCGTCCCTCGGCTTCGCCGTGGCCCTCGGCAGCATCGCCCAGACGGCCGCCGCCGTGGTCCTGTTCCGCCGATTCATCCCCGGACTCGAGATCCGGACGGTGGGGGACTACCTCCGCCTCGGATCCATCGCGATCGCGGCCTGCTCCGTCGGCGCCCTCGCGATCGTCGTGGGCAGCGCGATCGACGGATCCGCCGATCCCCTGTCCGCTTTCGTCCCGTGGCTGGTCCGCCACGGCGTCTCGCTCACCGGGATCGGATCGCTCGGCGTCGTGATCGCCTCGAGCATCAGGGCCAGGGCTGCGGGCCAGACACCTCCCTCGCTCCCGTCCGCCCGCCGTGCCGAGTACGCGATGCTCGCCGTCGTCTCCGTGGTCCTCTACGTCGCGACCTTCGGGGCCGGTACGGCGCTGCCCATCGCCTACACCACCATCCCGGCGCACATGTGGGCCGGACTCCGCCTCCGTTCGGGCTGGGCGATGCTCCATGGCCTGGTCAGCGGTGCCTTCCTCGTCTTCTTCACCCTCGAGCGCCGGGGGCCCTTCCAGGACCTGGACCCCGGCATCGCCGCGTACGTCGCGCAGTCCTTCATGTTCATCGCCTTCTCCCTCTCCGCCGTGCTGGCACTGAGCATGGATGAGCGGCGCCGCCTCATCTCCCGTCTCTACCGGGCCAACGCCGAGGCGAAGGCCGCCGCCGATCTGCGCGACCTCGTGATCGGCCGGATGAACGACGGCGTCCTGGTGGCCGGCGCGGACAAGCGCCTGATCTTCCAGAACGCGACGAGCGAGCGGTGGCTCGGCGGCGGAACCGCGCGTCCGGGCGAGGTGTGGCGGCGCGACTACACGGTCACGACGCCGGACGGGCAGCAGCTCCACGACGACGCCAACCCGCTGACCCTGGCACTCCAGGGCGTCGTGACCGAGCGGATGGACCTCGACCTCACGCACTGCTCGGGTGAGGTCATGCACCTGTCCGTCGACGCGATGCCGCTGCCGGGCGAGGGCGGCGCCGTCGTCGTGCTGCGCAACGTCACGCACGAGCGCCTGTACGAGCGGGATCTGGGGCGGTTCGCGTCCGTGGTGGCGCACGATCTCCTCACGCCGCTGACCGTGTTCGACGGCTGGCTGGAACTCCTCGAGGATCCGGACCTTCCCGCGGACGAACGCCGGGCCAGCATCGAGCGGCTGCAGCAGGCGAGCCTGCGCATGCGGACGCTCATCCGGAACCTGCTCGCCTACAGCCTCGCGAAGGAGGAGCGGCTCACCGCCTCACGGATCGACGTGGGCCGGATGGTGGAGGGGATCATCGACCTCCGGACGGCGCTGCCGGGCACACAGCTCCCCGAGGTGTCCTTCCACGTCGACGCACCGCACGCGGTCTACGCCGACGAGCGGCTGTTCCTCCAGCTCATGGAGAACCTGGTGGGCAACGCGATGAAGTACGGCCGGACCGACGGGACGGGCGAGGTGACGGTGACCACGACGTCCGAAGCGACGTCCGGCCGCACCCTCGTGCGCGTGCGGGACAACGGCATCGGTGTCCCGGACGCCGACCTCGACCGCGTGTTCGAGGAGTTCCACCGGTCCGAGAACGGGCTCAGCCAGGCGTCGGGGACGGGGCTGGGGCTCGCGATCTGCCGACGTATCGCGGAGAGCCACGGCGGATCGATCGTCGTCCGGAACGTCGAGGAGGGCGGCGCGGAGTTCACCGTCAGCCTGCCGGGTACGGCCGCGCAGCTACCCGAGGGCATCCCCTTCGTCGAGGCGGAGGGCTCGCCGCGGGTCTCCGCTTCCTGACCGGACCAGGGGCCCGGAGGCTCCTGCCCGGAGTCGCCCCGCGCCGGGACCTCAGGCCGCGGACCGCGGGTACAGCTTGGGGGACGCACCGCGGCCCCACCCTCCCCGCAGCCCGGCCAGCACCTCAGCCATGGCCTCGCGAGAGGAGCGCCGCGCTTCCCAGCCGAGCACGGAGCGTGCCCGCGAGGTGTCCATGACGGGGCACTGGGAGGCCATGTCGATCCACCCCGGGTCGGTGCGCTGGACACCCAGCCCCCACGACGCCCCGACGATCCACCGGAGCACCCGTACGGGGAACCCGGTCACGCGGCGTGCGCCGAGGAGGTCGGCGACCCGCTCCGGCGTCAACTCGGGCTCCGCTGCGATGTTGAAGGCACCTGACGCCCGCCGGGCCACGACGCGCCAGTAGGCGTCGGCGACGTCGTCGGCATGGACCGCCTGGAACACGAAGGCCCGGGGAATCGGCAGGAGGGGGAGGGGGATCCGGCCGAGGACGATCTTCGGCACGAGCGGACCGAGGAAGTAGCGGCCGATCTCGCTGCCCGCCGCCCCCTGGAAGATGAGCCCCGGCCGCAGCCGGGCCACAGGGATCTCCGGGTACTCCGCCTCGAAGGAATCGAGCAGCCGTTCCTGCTCGGCCTTGTAGCGGCTGTAGTGGGACGTCCCGATACCATCCGTGGGCCATGACTCGTCCCTGCGGGTCTCCTTGTCCGACGGCGAATACGCCCCGACGGAGGACGCGCACACCACGTGCCGGACTCCTGCGGCGCCCGCCGCGGCCAGTACGTTCGCCGTGCCGGTGACGTTGGTGCGGTGCATGAACGCCTCGTCGCGGTTGGGCTGGATGGCCCAGGCCAGATGCACGACGGCGTCGACCCCGTCGAGCGCCCGCGTCAGGGCCTCCCGGCCCTCGTCCGTGCCGATGTCGATGGCGTGCCAGTCGATGCCGTCGTACGGTGCCCCGCCGGTATCGGGGATGGTCCGGGCAACGGCCGTGAGCGAGATGCCGCCCGTGTCCTCGGCGGTGTCGTACCCTGAACGCTGAATGGCCTCGCGGTCCCGGGCGGCGCCCTGCAGCCGGGTGAGCAGGGCCGTGCCGACGTTTCCGGTGGCGCCGATGACTGCTATGCGCATGGGTGGCTCCTGTGCCTCGAGGTGTCACGGGCGCGGGGTGCGCCCCTGGGGACTGGACTACTAAGTAAGCTTATGGTGCAGTTGAAGCAGACGTACAGCCGTAAGCACGCCCCGCTCCGATTCCGGGGCCGAGACCTGGAGGATTCCGTGAGCAGCAACAGCAGGGTGAGCAGCGCGTCGCGCAGTGACGCGGCCGAGAAGGCGCGGACCGCGCCGGATCCCAACGATCCCCGCAAGCCGGACGATCCGAAGGACGTCAGGAAGCCGGCGTGGAAGTACGTGTTCAAGCGGTCCCTGAACGAGTTCGGCAAGGACCAGTGCACCGATCTGGCAGCGGCGCTCACCTACTACGCCGTCCTCGCCATCTTCCCCGGCATCCTGGCGCTCCTGTCCCTCCTCGGTCTGTTCGGGCAGGCCCAGAGCACCACGAACCAGGTGCTGGAGATCGTCGGTCAGTTCGCGCCCCGCGATACGCTCGAGACGATCCGGCCGACGATCGAGGGCCTCGCCTCCAACCAGGCCGCCGGTCTCACGTTCGTCATCGGACTCGCGGGTGCCATCTGGTCGGCATCGGGCTACGTCAATGCCTTCTCCCGCGCCATGAACCGGGTCTACGAGGTCGAGGAAGGTCGCGGGTTCCTCAAACTGCGCCCGCAGATGCTCCTCGTGACGATCGTCGTCCTCGTCCTGATCGTGATCATGGGCCTCATGCTCGTCCTGTCCGGTCCCGTGGCGGAGGCCGTCGGCAACACGATCGGTCTCGGCAGTACCGCCGTGACCATCTGGAATATCGCCAAATGGCCCGTCATGGTGCTCTTCGCGGTGCTCATGATCGCGGTGCTGTACTACGGGTCCCCGAACATCAAGCAGCCCAAGTTCCGCTGGATGAGCCTCGGCGGCCTGATCGCCCTGCTGGTGCTCGCCATCACCACCGCGGCGTTCTCCCTCTACGTGGCGAACTTCGGCAGCTATGACAAGACCTACGGCGCCATCGCCGGGGTCATCGTGCTGCTGCTGTGGATCTGGCTGGCCAACCTGTCCCTGCTGTTCGGTGTCGAGTTCGATGCCGAGATGGAGCGCGGACGCCAGTTGCAGGGCGGTATCGAGGCCGAGGAGACCATCCAGCTTCCCCCGCGGGATTCCAAGGCTGCGGAGAAGAAGCAGGAGAAGCACCTCAAGCTCGTCCGTGAGGGACGCGAACTGCGTGAGAAGTACGGACGGGATCACAGCAGGCAGTAGCGGCTCCCGCCCCGCTTCGGCATCCGTTCCACCAGGAGGCCCGGTCGTCACCGCGACCGGGCCTCCTGTCCGTCAGCACACCTAGACTGGCGGCATGACCGACACGCAGCAGTCCGAGCAGCAGTCCGAGCAGCAGTCCGAGCACAGCACCAAGGGGTCCTACGTCACCGGTGGCAAGGAGTTCACGCGGGACACGCAGTACATCGAGACGAGGATCACGAGGGACGGCGCCGACGGCTACCCCGTCGAAGCGGGTCGCTACCGCCTCATCGCCGCACGGGCCTGCCCCTGGGCCAACCGCACGATCATCGTCCGCCGTCTCCTCGGACTGGAGGACGCGATCTCCCTCGGCACCCCGGGACCCACCCATGACAGCAGGTCCTGGACCTTCGACCTGGACCCGGACGGCAAGGATCCCGTCCTCGGCATCGAGCGCCTGCAGGAAGCATTCTTCAAGCGGGACCCCGACTACTCGCGCGGCATCACCGTGCCGGCCGTCGTGGACACGACCACCGGCGCCGTGGTCACCAACAACTTCCCGCAGATCACCCTCGACTTCTCCGGCGAGTGGAAGGACTTCCACCGTGAGGGCGCTCCCGACCTCTACCCGGAAGCACTCCGGGAAGAGATCGACACGGTCAACAAGCGGGTCTTCACGGAGGTGAACAACGGCGTCTACCGATGTGGGTTCGCCGGGTCGCAGGAGGCCTACGACGCCGCCTACGACCGCCTCTTCACCGCACTGGACTGGCTGGAGGAACGTCTCACGAACCAGCGCTTCCTCGTCGGGGACACCATCACGGAGGCCGACGTCCGTCTGTTCACCACCCTCGTGCGGTTCGATCCGGTCTACCACGGCCACTTCAAGTGCAACCGGAACAAGCTGACGGAGATGCCGGCCCTCTGGGGCTATGCCCGCGACCTCTTCCAGACGCCCGGCTTCGGCGACACGATCGACTTCGAGCAGATCAAGCAGCACTACTACATCGTCCACGAGGACATCAACCCCACGGGGATCGTGCCGAAGGGCCCCGACCTCGACGGGTGGACCACGCCGCACGGGCGCGAATCCCTCGGTGGCAGGCCCTTCGGGGACGGCACCCCGCCGGCTGCGGTGTAGCTCGCGGAGGGGTTGCGGACAAGGTGCCCCCGCAGCCCCTCGCGCCCCGGATTAGGGAACAAACTCGTTTCTTAATTGTCCGGAGCCTAGGCTAGCCTTACTTCAGACCGATCGTCCGTCCGAGGGAGGCACCATGGCAGTCCAGGCCTCCGCCGTGCGCCCCGCTCCCTCCACCGGCCCCCGGCCGGCCACGGCCCTCCGCCGTCGGTCCTCGACGCCGCGGAACCTCGTCCGGATGGGTGTCGCGGCGCTCGTTCTGCTCGCCGTCAGCATCGCCTCGCTCACCATCGGGGCGCGATCGGTCGGCATCGGCACCATGATCGACGCCGTCACGGCCTTCGATCCCTCGAACGGCGAGCACGCCGTCGTCCTCTCCCGCGTCCCGCGCACCATCGTCGGGCTCCTCGTCGGAGCAGCGCTCGCCACGGCGGGCGCGGCGCTGCAGGGCGTCGCCCGCAATCCGCTGGCCGACCCGGGCATCCTCGGGATCAATGCCGGGGCCTCGCTCGCCGTCGTCATCGGGATCTACGTGTTCGGGCTCAGCAGCGCCTCCGGCTACATCTGGTTCGCCTTCGCCGGGGCGGGTGCGGCGGCCCTCACCGTCTACGCCGTGGCCAGTCTCGGCCGTGAGGGCGCGACGCCGGTCAAGCTCGCCCTCGCCGGCGCGGCCCTCGCAGCCGGCCTCGGCAGCCTCACCAATGCCGTCCTCGTGTCCAGCCAGGAGACCCTCGACGCCTTCCGCTTCTGGCAGGTGGGCACCCTCTCTGGCAGGGGGTGGGACGTCATCGGCGCGGTCACGCCCTTCCTCCTCGGCGGGCTCGTGCTGACCCTCGCCACGGGCAAGGCGCTCAACAGCCTGGCGCTCGGCGACGACGTGGCCCGCGGCCTCGGCCAGAACGTCGGCCTCGCGCGCGGGATCACGGCGCTCGGCGTCGTCATCCTCTGCGGCGCGGCGACGGCGGCAGCCGGGCCCATCGCCTTCGTGGGGCTCGTCATCCCGCACATGGTGCGGCTCGTGGCGGGCCCCGACTACCGCTGGATCCTCCCCTTCTCCGCCCTGCTCGGGCCGGTTCTGCTGCTCGGCGCGGACATCATCGGACGCGTGATCCTCCCGCCGGGCGAGGTCCAGGTGGGCATCATGACCGCCGTCGTCGGCGCACCCGTCTTCGTCTGGCTCGTGCGGCGCCGCCGGATGGCCCAGCTGTGAGCGCCCTCCAGCAGGCTCCCGCGCCCGCCGGGCAGGGTCCCGCCGGGGTCCGCAGCTCCTCGCCGGTTGGCGCCCGGGTGCAGCGCCGGCGGAGCACGGCCCGCCGCGTGGCAGCGGCAGCGTTCGCCGTCACCGTCCTGTTCGCCGTGAACGTGCTGCTCGGGACCTACACCGTGACCATCCCCGACTTCCTCCGCATCCTCGGCGGGGCGGACATCCCCGGAGCCAGCTTCATCGTGCTGGAGAACAAGCTTCCCCGCGCGGTCATCGGCCTCCTCATCGGCGTCGCGTTCGGCGTCTCGGGCGCCGTGTTCCAGACCATGCTGCGGAATCCGCTCGCAAGCCCCGACATCATCGGGATCAGCTACGGTGCGAGCGCCTCGGCCGTGGCGGCGATCGTCCTCTTCGGTGCTGCAGGTGCCGCGGTCTCGCTCTCGGCGCTGGTCGGGGCGATGGTGGTGGCCGCGGCGATCTACCTCATCTCCCGACGTGGCGGCGTGGCGGGGTACCGGCTCATCCTGGTGGGCATCGGGTTCGCCGCCGTCATGCACGCGCTCGTCAGTTTCCTCATCACCCGCACGGATCTCCGTACCGCCTCCGAGGCCGTGCTCTGGCTCAACGGATCGCTGAACTCGAGCACCTGGGACCGCGTCGCGGTGCTCGTCGCCTCCCTCCTGGTCCTGCTGCCGGCCGCAGTCGTCCTGTCGCGCAGCCTGCAGGGTCTCGAACTGGGCGACGACGCCGCGGCGGGCCTCGGTGTCCGCGTCGAGGCATCGAGGCTCGGACTGATGTCCACCGCCGTCGCCCTCGCCGCGGTCGCGACCGCGGCTGCCGGCCCGGTGGCGTCCATCGCGTTCCTATCCGGCCCGATCGCGCGCCGGCTGCTCGGCAACCGACCATCGCTCGCGATGGCGGGACTCGTGGGCGCGGTGATCGTCCTCGCCGCGGACTTCGTCGCGGCGAACCTGATCGACGGCACCTCGCTTCCCGTCGGTGTCGTCACCGGCGTGCTGGGAGCGCCGTTCCTGCTGTGGCTGCTCGCCACGGCCAACCGCAGAGGCCAGGGAGGCTGAGATGATCCTTCGCCACGAACCGGCGGCGCATCCGCCGCGCACCACCTCCGCGGCTCCCGGTACCGCGCCGGACACGCTGTCCGCCGAGGCGCTCACGCTCGCGTACGACGAGCGCACCGTCGTCGACAAGCTCTCGCTGGAGCTGCCCGCGGGCAAGGTCACGGTCATCGTCGGGGCCAACGCCTGCGGGAAGTCCACCCTGCTCCGGGGCCTCGCCCGGCTGCTCAAGCCCGTCACGGGCAGTGTCATCCTCAACGGCACGGACATCCACGCCCGGTCCACCAAGGCCGTGGCCCGCGTCCTCGGTCTGCTCCCGCAGACACCGGTGGCACCGGACGGCATCAGCGTCGCCGACCTGGTGGGGCGCGGCCGCTACCCGCACCAGGGCTGGTTCCGCCAGTGGACCCCCGAGGACGACGACGCGGTCACCGCCGCGCTCGAGGCCACCGACACGCTGGCCCTCGCGGACCGGAACGTCGACGAGTTGAGCGGCGGCCAGCGCCAGCGGGTCTGGATCGCGATGGCGCTCGCGCAGCAGACCGGTATCCTGCTGCTCGACGAGCCCACCACCTTCCTCGACGTGACGCACCAGGTCGAGGTCCTGGATCTCATCACCGACCTCAACCGCCGATCAGGCACCACCGTGGTGATGGTGCTGCACGACCTCAACCTCGCAGCCCGGTATGCGGACCACCTCGTGGCCATGCGCGACGGCCGGATCGTGGCGCAGGGGCCGCCGTCGGACGTCGTGACCGAGCAGACGGTCTCCGGGGTGTTCAACCTCGAATGCCGCGTCATCGAGGACCCGGTGTCCCACACCCCGATGGTCGTCCCCATCGGCCGGCACCACGGGGCGGCGCCGGCCCTCCACCTTCCGTCCTCCCCGGGCGGCCGCGAGCCGTCACGGGGGTACCGACCCAATCCGCAGGACACCGTTCCTGCACGAGTGGAGGCAGCATCATGACCGACGTGACCGAGCGGACCGCGAGGCGGACCGCTTCCGACACCGAACCGATGGTCCTGGCCTTCGACGTCGTCGTCACCGCCGTGCAGGACCTGACGGCGTCCTTCCGCCGGATCACCTTCGGCGGTGCGTGCCTGACCTCCTTCGGGGTCGCGGGGGACACCCTCGACCTCCGCATCAAGATCGTCATCCCGTCCGAGGGCCGCGACTGCCCGGACATCGCCGGCATGATGGCCGGTGGGTCGGCGTCGAGCTGGTACCAGACCTGGCTCGGCCTGGACGCCGGGGAGCGGGGTTCCATGCGGACCTACACCGTGCGCGCAGCACGCTGCGGCGGCGAGCGGCCGGAGATCGACGTCGACTTCGTCCTGCACCTCGACGCCGACGGGCGTGGCGGGCCCGCCGCCGAATGGGCGGCCGCGGCACAGCCGGGCGACCGCGTCTGCGTCATCGGCCCGAATTCGTCCGCGGCGCAGTGCGCGACGGCGGGGGCCTACGGTGGGATCGAGTGGAGTCCGGGCCTCGCGCAGCACGTCCTGCTGGCGGGGGACGAAACCGCCGTCCCGGCGATCAGCGCGATCCTCGAGTCGCTGCCGGAGGACATCACCGGCCACGCCTTCCTCGAGGTCCCCGACGCGCGGGACATCCAGGACATCCGCACCCGCTCCTCGGTCTCCATCACCTGGCTCACCCGTGACGGGTCGTCCCACGGCGAAGCGCTCGATGCAGCGGTCCGTGACGCCGTCAGGGTCCCCGGCTGGGTCTCGCTCTCCGGATCGGGTGCAGTGAGCGGTGGCAGCGAGCCCGAGGAGGTGGACATCGATCGGACGATCCTGTGGGAGACACCGCAGCTCCTGGAAGCGGCCATCGTGAAGTCGACGGTCAATCCCGAGAGGTTCCCCGGCACGCAGCCGTTCTATGCCTGGATCGCCGGCGAGGCTGCTGTCGTCCGTGGCCTGCGCCGCTACCTCGTGCGGGACGTCGGCGTGGACCGGAAGCAGGTCGCGTTCATGGGCTACTGGCGCAAGGGTCGCGCGGAGCTGTCCTGACCCGGATCGGAGCCTCCGACCGCAGGTTTCGCCGGGCTTTTCCGCAGGAATCCGGAGCCGAACCGGAGTATCACAGATGATCCACAGGCGGGGTAACGGAATTGTAACTTCGCCCGTGGTGCCCTAGGGTTTGAGCAGCCACAGCAGCTTTCTCCCCCAGGTCCGCACGCCCGACCCTGTCAGCGGACCGCTGAACACCCTGTGACAGGGGCGGAGGAGCCACGGACCGGCGGCAGATGCCGCACCATCCGTGTCCCCCTCGCGGTCCAGTCGGCGCACGCCCTCCGCGGCTTTTCGCGGTGCTGCCGTGCCGACGAGCCGGATCGAGTCCTGCTCCGATCCGCCAACCGACGTCGCGGGCGTCCTGAAAGAGGTCAGTCGTTGAGCCAGACGGTCATGCCCGGTCGCCGCCGTGCGTCCGAGGGGCGCGCGCACCAGCAGGACACCCATCGGCGTCGCGCCGACCAGCACCCCGCCGATCCTTCCCAGACCGCCCGACGGATGACCCCCGTCCTCCCCACCCCTGCGGCCCGGGCGTCCGAGGTGCCCGCCCCCGCGCGGATCCCCGCTCAGACGTCCGAACGTCCTCCCACGACCCTCCCGTCCCGTCGGGCCCTCCGCGCGGCCCGGTCCGCGGACACGGCCGCGCCGCCGATCCTGCCCTCCCGTCGATACCTGCGTGAGGCCGCATCGGCCCCGGCGGGCGGACGTGCCACGGCGCCGCGGACCGCCGGAGGGCACCGCGCGGGCGGCCGCACCACGCGGCTGGAGCGGCTGCGGGGCAACGCGGCCACGGCCGGGATCGTCCTTGCCTCGGCAGGCCTGGTGATGGGTGCTGTCGCGCCGGCCGCCCAGGGCACCGCCCCCCAGGTCGCCACGGACGCCCCTGCGATCCCGGCGCCCCGGGTCTCCCCGGCCGTCACCGCTCCCGCCGATGCGGCGGTGACCTTCGGCCTCGTCGCAGCAGGTCCGGCAGCGGACGGCATCGCTCCGAGCATCGTCACGGCGCGCGCCCTCTCGGCGTCGCTCACACCGGCAGCGAAGGAGCGCAAGGCCTTCAGCGTTCCCGTGGACAACCCTGTCGTCGCCTCGACCTTCGGCTACCGCATCAACCCGCTGGGCGGATCGGGCGAGGAACTCCACACCGGCCAGGACTATGCGAGCGCCTGCGGGGCGGCCGTCAAGGCCGCCGACGCCGGCACGGTCGTGGACTCCGGCTGGCACGCGTACGGCGGCGGGCAGCGCATCGTGATCGACCACGGCGACGGCCTCAGCACCACCTACAACCACCTGAGCGTCCTCGACGTTGCCGCGGGCGCACGGGTGCAACGCGGCGACCTCCTCGGCGCCGTGGGCAGCACCGGGAATTCGACCGGTTGCCACCTGCACTTCGAGGTCATGGTCGACGACGAGAAGGTCGACCCCCAGCCCTGGCTCTGATGCCGGAGCCCGTCCGGAGCCCGGAGCCGGCCCCAAAGCCCGGAGCCCGCCCGGAGCCCGGAGCCGAGGCGCGATGCGGCCCGGAACGGGCTAGGGAAGCGGTTCGCTGACGACCGCAGGGTCCTTGTACCCCAGGGGCATCCGGAGCCTGAGCGAATCGGGCTTCACCTCGAAGGCCATGTGCGTGGCCTGGCCGAGGGGATCGCCGTCGAGCTGCACTTCGAGGGGTTCGCGCAGGGTCACCTCCGCGGTACGGCACTGGAAGTACTCGAGGGAGGGGTCCTTGCCCTTGCCCCGGGCGAAGAGTTTGCCCGCCACCGCGAGCCAGCCGAGCGCGCCCTTCGGTGCCACGGTCATGAGGTCCATGAGTCCGTCGTCGATCTTCGCGCCGGGGAAGATCTCGAGTCCGCCCATGATCTTCCCGCAGTTCCCGCCCATGACGCTGCGCAGCCTGCGCTCGAAGGGCTTGCCGCCGTCCACCGAGAGGGTGGTGCGCGTGGGCTTGCCCGGCAGGTTCCGCAGACCGGCATCGACGTAGGCGAGCCAGCCCACCTTGTCCTTCAGGTCGTCCCGGGTGTCGGACATGATCGCGGCGTCGTACCCGATCCCCGCCATGACGAGGAACACGTGTGCGTCCTGCGCCCGGTCGACGGTCACGTGCACGACGTCGATGGTCCGCTCGGTCCCGCGGAACGCGGCCTCGACGGCGGCATCGGGATTATCGACGGCGATGTCCAGGTTCCGGGCCAGGAGGTTGCCGGTGCCGAGCGGGACCAGTGCCATCATGGTCCCCGTCTCCGCGAGCTCCTCCGCGACGCAGCGTACGGTGCCGTCGCCGCCGGCGGCGATCACCAGGTCAACACCGGCGTCGAGCGCCTCGCGTGCCTGGCCGTGGCCCGGATCGTCCGCCGTGGTCTCGATCACGAGCGGCTCGTCCCAGCCGTCCTCCTCGGCGATACGCCGGACGGCGCCCACGACGTCGACGTCGGTGGCCTTGATCGGGTTGATGATCAGGGCCGCGCGCCGGCGGAAGGAGCTGCCGGCAGGCGTGGCGTCCGTACGAGCCTCGGGTGGTGCTTCGGTCGGCATGGTGTCCTTCGGCAGGGTGTCAACGGATGGCTCCGTCGAGCTTATCGCGGGGCACCCCGACGTCGAAGGTAATCTTTGGTCGTGACCAACACCTCGCGCTACGTGGCCCTCGGAGACTCCTTCACGGAAGGCGTGGGTGACTGGGACCCCGAATCGCCCAACGGCGTCCGCGGCTGGGCGGACCGCGTCGCCGAGCAGCTGGTCCTGGCGGACCCGTCCTGGGAGTACGCCAACCTCGCCATCCGCGGCAAGAAGATGCGGCAGATCCTCGACGAGCAGATCGACGCGGCACTGGCCCTCGAGCCGACGCTCGTCACGGTGTACGCCGGCGCCAACGACATCCTCCGCCCGCGCATCGACATCGACCTTTTGATGTCGCGGTACGACGACGGCATCGCCCGCCTGCGCGCCTCGGGAGCCGACGTCGTGCTCTTCACGGGCTTCGACGCCTCCGGATCCGCCGTGTTCGGCAGGACCCGCGGACGCACCGCCGTCTACAACGAGTGGGTGCGGGAGATCGCGGACGGGCGTGGTGCGACCATCGTGGACTACTGGCGGCTACGGGAGTTCCAGGACTGGGGCTACTGGGACGTGGATCGCATGCACATGTCGGCTGCGGGCCACACCCTCATGGCGGTGCGGGTGCTCGAGGCCATGAAGGCCTCCCACCGGATCGACCTCCCGGAGCTCGAGGCCCGGCCCGCACTCAAGCGCGCGGAGCAGCTCCGAGCGGACGCCCAGTGGGCCAGGGAGTACCTGAGCCCGTGGGTGGGGCGCCGGCTCCGTGGGGTGTCCTCGGGGGACGACCTGCAGCCCAAGTACCCGGTGCCAGGGCATCCGCTCCGGGCCTCCGTGACCGCTTGAGGGCCTCCTGCGCCGGGCACCGTCGCCGCTGGGAGCCGGTTCCCGCGGTGTCGCACCGCGCGGGACCGATGGCCTGCCGTCCGCCCAAAGGACCACGCGGGCACCGCCCCCGCAACCCGGACGGGGCGGTCGCGGAGCCCGGTGGACACCGCCGGCCATGTGCCAGAATGAGCGCATGGCGGCGCATTGGCTCACACCGGACGAGCGGCGGGCGTGGCTGGCATTGTACGCGCTGACGTCGCTCCTGCCGTCGACGCTCGACGCACACCTCTTCCGGGAAGCGCGCATCACCCTGTTCGACTACCACGTCCTCGCCATGCTCTCCGAGTCCGACAGCACCAGCCTCCCCATGAGCGACCTCGCGGCGCGATCGACGGCGTCGCTCTCGCGGCTCAGCCACGTGGTCAAGAAGCTCGAGTCCCGCGGCTGGGTCGCCCGGGTGCCGTCGTCCTCCGACGGCCGGGTGACGACGGCGTCGCTGACCCCGGACGGCCTCCGGATGCTGGAGGACCTCGCCGTCTCCCACGTCGCCCAGGTGCGGAGCACCGTGTTCGACGCCCTCGACGCGCAGGACGTCGCCGATCTCGAGCGGGTGGGCCGGAAGATCCTCCGGCGCCTGGACGGAACGCACTGGATCCTGGCGGAGATCGGGCCGGGCACGGATGGGGTCGAGCCGGATGCTCCCGCGGTGGAGGTCCGGGGCCACCACGCGGTACCCGACGCAGCCGCTGCGGCGTCGCTCCACCAGCAGGTTCACAGCAGCGGTCACTAGGCTGGCGGAGGCCGTTCACGGCCCTGACGAGGACAGGACGGCAGATGGAACAGCATGGACAGTACCGGCACCAACCCCGGATCCTCGCGATCGTGCTGGCCGGGGGTGCGGGCGGCCGGCTGGGTGTGCTGACGGACCACCGGGCCAAGCCCGCCATGCCGCTCGGAGGGAGCTTCCGGCTCATCGACATCCCGCTGTCAAACCTTCACCACAGCGGGATCTCCGACGTGTGGATCATGGAGCAGTACCAGCCGAAGACCATCAACGACCACCTCCGGAACGGCAGGCCCTGGGACCTCGACCGGACGAGGGGCGGCCTGCTCGTCCTGCCCCCGTTCAGCGGACGCGAGGGGGAGGGGTTCGCCGAGGGGAACGCGGACGGGCTGCTCCGCCAGTCCGCCTTCATCCGGGACTTCGCGCCGGACCTCGTCCTCGTCCTCAGCTCCGACCACCTGTACCGCCTCGACTACCGCGACGTCGTCGACACCCACCTGCGCGCGGGAGCGGCGCTCACCATGGTCACGGTCGACTTCGACGGCGACGCCTCACCGCACGGCGTCGTGACGGTCGACGACGACGGCCGCGTCACCGGGTTCGCGTACAAGCCGGAGGAACCGCAGTCGCGGATCGTCGCCGCGGAGGTCTTCCTTTACTCGGCGGAGGCACTGCTCGAGGCGCTGGACCGACTCGACGGACAGCAGGAGAACCTCGGCGACTACGGGCACCACCTCGTTCCCCACCTGGTCGAGCAGCACGCCGTCGTCGAGCACCGACTCGAGGGCTACTGGCGAGACCTGGGCACGCCGGCCAACTACCTCCGCGCGCATCTCGACCTCCTCGCCGGCAGGGGACCGGACCTCGCCGATCCCGCCTGGCCCATCCTCACCGAGCCGCCCCACGTGGCACCGGCTTTCGTCGGTGAGGGCGCCGTGATCGCAGGGTCGCTGATCACTCCCGGCGCCCGGGTCCACGGGACCGTCCGGAGGAGCGTGATCGGTGCCGGGGCGGTCATCGAGCCCGGAGCCGTCGTCGAGGACTCGGTGGTGCTCAACCGGGTGCGGATCGGGACCGGGGTGTCGGTGCGCTGGGCGATCGTCGACTCGGACGCCGTCGTGTCCGCGGACCGCATCGGCGGCGGCCCGGACGAGCCCGTGGTCGTCGGGCGGGACGGCGAGCCGGGCGACTGACCCGTTTTGGTCAGGCCAGAACCTGTCGGTAGTATGGTAAGGCGTTTGGCTGTGGTGGAGGCCGCCCTGTTCCCAGGACAGGTCGGAATGCGCCCGGCTACCCGTGACTACTAGAATTCAGGGCTGGACCGGCCGCAAGGCCGCCCCGCCTGATCTTCACCGTCTTCCCCGCGGCGAGGCACTCTGGCAGGTTCTCACCCTGCCGGGTACACCTCCGGAAAGCTGCAGTAATAACGGTGTCATTACTGGTGGCGGGACGCTCGACAAGTGATTCCGTCACGTTCATCTAATCTGGAGGAGAGTTATGGCAGCCCACTGCCAAGTGACCGGAGCCGAGCCCGGCTTTGGACACAGCATTTCGCACTCGCACCGCCGCAACAAGCGTCGGTTCGACCCCAACATTCAGAAGAAGCGCTACTACGTGCCTTCCCTTCGCCGTAACGTCACGCTGCAGGTCTCGGCCCGCGGCATCAAGACGATCGACGTGCGCGGTATCGATGCGGTCGTCGCATCGATCCTCGCGAGGGGAGTGAAGCTCTAGTGGCGAAGGACAAGGACGTACGTCCGATCATCAAGCTGAAGTCGACCGCCGGCACGGGCTACACGTACGTGACGCGGAAGAACCGTCGTAACGATCCGGACCGCATGGTCCTCATGAAGTACGACCCCAAGATCCGCAAGCACGTCGAATTCCGAGAGGAGCGCTAAACATGGCCAAGAAGTCAAAGATTGCTCGCAACGAGCAGCGCAAGGTCATCGTCGAGCGCTACGCGGCCAAGCGCCTCGAGCTCAAGAAGACCCTCGTCGACGAGAACGCCACGGATGAAGCACGCGAAGCGGCACGCCTCGGCCTGCAGAAGCTCCCCCGCAACGCTTCGCCGGTGCGCCTGCGCAACCGCGACCAGATCGACGGGCGCCCCCGCGGAACGCTCCAGAAGTTCGGCATCTCGCGTGTCCGCTTCCGCGACATGGCCCACCGGGGCGAGCTGCCCGGTGTGACCAAGTCCAGCTGGTAGCAGTTCCCGGGACCCTGCGTCCCAGCAGCACCACCCGCCGCCTCCGGCGGTGACACCACGGAAGCCGGCAACCCCAGGGTTGCCGGCTTCTGTCGTGTCGGCCCCCGAGAAGCGGCGCGCTAGGCCTACGACGGCCGGAAAGAGCCCCGGAAATGCCGTGATTATGCCGAAAAGCCCCGGAAACACGCGGGGCGCGGCGCCCAAGCTGATAGGTTTTCGGACAGAGGCTTTTCGAATACCGCGAAAAGCTCGTTCCGAAGAGTGACGTCCAGGAGGACCTGAAGTGGCTAAAAACCGTAGTGAACTTGTTGCCGAGGTAGCAGCGAAGGCCGACACGAGCCAGGCCGCCGTCAACGGCGTCCTTGACGCCCTGTTCGACGTCTTCGCCGAGTCCGTCGCCAAGGACGAGAAGATCACCATCCCGGGTTGGCTCGCCGTCGAGCGCACCAGCCGCGCAGCGCGCACCGGCCGTAACCCCCAGACCGGCGAGACCATCCAGATCGCCGCGGGCCACAGCGTCAAGCTGACCGCAGGCTCGAAGCTGAAGGCTTCCGCCAAGTAGTCCGCGTCACCCGCTGACTGAACGACCGAGGGGCCGCTGCCATGACGGCAGCGGCCCCTCGTCGTCGGCACCCGTCCGCCCTCGGCGGCATCCCGCGGAAGATTCGCCCTATTTCTACTCCGGGTAGAGAATGGTGTATGTGTCGACAACTGCGAAGCAACCGCGCGAGACCCTCGCCGCAGCCTCCCCGGAGCGCGCTATCGGAACGGGCTGGCTGGTCCTCGCCGGCGTCGTCGTGCTCGTCTCGCTCGTGGTCGCGCTGTTCTACTCCGGTGCCGCCGCCGCCCGGCAACTCGGTGATCCGGGAGCGCTGACCCGCTGGGGCCTGCCCGTCGCCAAGGTCCTCAACAACACCGCCGCCGCGGCGACCATCGGTGCCCTCGTCTTCGCGGTGATCATGCTCCCGCGCAAGGTCGGGACGTCCGGGCGGAGGCCCAAGGACACCGCGGCCGAGCACCCGGCCTTCACCCGCGTCCTCATGCTGGCCGCCGTGTCCGCGGTCCTCTGGACCATCGGGGCGCTCGGCGTCATGGTGTTCACCTACTCCGACGCCGCCGGCCTGCCCCTGAGCACCGACCCGGCGTACACCCAGGGCCTCGCCGCGTTCCTGACGGACTTCTCCACCGGGCGCGCGTGGCTCGTGACCTCGATCGTCTCGGCGGTCCTCGCCACGCTCCTGTTCGGTGTCCGTTCGCAGACCGGTCTCGCCCTCACCCTGGTGCTCGCCCTGCTCAACCTGCTGCCCATGGCCCTGATCGGGCACTCGGCGAGCGGCGACGACCACAACGCCGCGGTCAACTCGATCGCCCTCCACCTCGTGGGTGTCTGCCTGTGGGTGGGCGGGATCATCTCCCTCGCCGTGGTGAGCGGCAAGCTCGGCGACCAGGCCCTCCCGGTCCTCAAGCGTTTCTCGGCCCTCGCCGGCTTCGCGTTCATCCTGGTCGTGGCCTCGGGCGTGGTGAACGCCAGCCTCCGCATCACCGACCTCGCGCAGCTCAGCTCCGAATGGGGCCTGCTCGTCACCTTCAAGACCATCGCCACGCTGCTGCTCGGCGGCATCGGCTGGATGCACCGGCAGTGGATCATCCCGCAGCTCGGCGCGTCGGGCGGCACCGCGCAGTCGCGGCTCTCCGCGCGCCGGGTCCTGTGGCAGCTCATCGCCGTCGAGCTCGTCATCATGGGTGCGGTCTCCGGCGTGGCGGGGGCACTCGGGCGCACGGCGCCGCCCCGTTCCGAGGTGCTGCCCACCGAGGCCGGCCCCGCCCGCATCCTGACCGGGTACGACCTCCCGCCGGAGCCGACCCTGAGCCGCTGGCTCACCGAGTGGCGGCCGGACTGGCTGTGGATCACCGTGGCCTTGACCTTCGGCGTCGCCTACGTGCTCGGGATGGTCAAGCTGCACCGCCGCGGGGACTCGTGGTCCGTGGCCAAGCTCATCAGCTGCCTCCTCGGCCTCGCCCTCCTGACCTACTTCACCTCGGGCGCGCCCGCCGTCTACGGGATGGTGCTGTTCAGCGCGCACATGGTGGACCACATGGCGCTCACCATGGTGGTGCCGCTCTTCCTGGTCCTCGGCGCACCCGTGACCCTGGCCCTGAAGGCCCTGACCGCGCGCCGCGACGGCTCGCGCGGGCTGCGGGAATGGATCCTGGTGATCGTGCACTCGTGGCCGTCACGGATCATCACGCACCCGCTGTTCGCTGCCGGCAACTTCGTCGCGTCGATCATCATCTTCTACTACTCGCCCCTCTTCGGGTTCGCCCTGCGCGAGCACGTCGGACACGAGCTGATGATCACGCACTTCCTCATCACCGGCTACATCTTCGTGCTGTCGATGATCGGTTCGGATCCCGTGCCGTTCCGCGCGCCCTACCCGATGCGCATCCTGCTCCTCTTCGCGACCATGGCCTTCCATGCCTTCTTCGGCGTCACCCTGATGGGCTCGACCTCGCTGCTCGAGGCCTCCTGGTTCGGCAACATGGGACGCGACTGGGGCGCATCGGCCCTGGCGGACCAGCAGGTGGGCGGAGCGGTCACCTGGGGCGTCGGCGAGATCCCGACGCTCCTGCTCGCCATCGGCGTCGCCGTCGTGTGGTCGCGCTCCGACGCGCGGGAGACCAAACGCAAGGATCGTGCCGCGGACCGGAATAACGACGCCGACCTGACGGCTTACAACAGCATGTTCGCCGACCTCGCCGCACGCGATGCCGGGAACCGCCGCCCCGCCCAGCAGCCGACCGCGCGCGCCACAGCCGGAGACACCGCAGGAGACAACGAATGACCGAGACCACCGTCCGCACCGGCTACCGGGTGCGCGGCTCCGCGCTGACCGGCCGCAACTGGCTGAACACCGGCGGCAGGCAGCTGCAGCTCGAGGACCTGCGCGGCAAGATCGTGATCCTCGACTTCTGGACCTTCTGCTGCATCAACTGCCTCCACGTCCTCGACGAGCTGCGGCCCCTCGAGGAGCAGTACTCGGACGTCCTCGTGACGGTCGGCGTGCACTCGCCGAAGTTCGAGCACGAGGCCGATCCGGTGGCCCTCGCCGCCGCCGTCGAGCGCTACGACATCCACCACCCCGTCCTCGACGACCCGGAGCTCACCACTTGGCAGGCCTACACGGCCCGGGCCTGGCCCACTCTCGTGGTCATCGACCCCGAGGGCTACATCGTGGCGCACCTCTCCGGGGAGGGGCACGCCGCCGGGCTCACATCGCTCGTGGAGGAACTCGTCGCCGAGCACGAGGCGAAGGGCACGCTGCACCGCGGCGACGGCCCGTACGTGCCGGCGGAGAGCACCGCGGGTGACCTCAAGTTCCCGGGCAAGCTCCTCGCGCTGCCGGCCACCGGCACCTTCCTCGTCGGCGACACCGGCCACCACCGCCTCGTCGAACTCGAGGCGGATCTCGTCACGGTGCGCCGCACCATCGGTTCGGGCAGCAAGGGTTTCCACGATGGCAGCGCCTCCGACGCCCAGTTCAACGAGCCCCAGGGCCTCGCGCTCCTGCCAACCGCGCTCGCGGCGGAGGTCGGGTACGACGTCGTCGTCGCCGACTCCGTGAACCACCGCCTGCGCGGTGTCACCCTGGCCACGGGCGAGGTGCGCACCCTCGTGGGGAACGGCACGCAGCGCCTGCTCGATGCCGGTAACCACACCAAGACGGGCCGGCAGGAGAACGCACACGAGGTCGGCGCGGAGAGCGAGACGCCGCGCCTCACCGAGACCCAGCTCGGCACGGATGCCCTGAAGGTCTCGCTGTCCTCGCCGTGGGACGTGCTGTACTCGTCGGTGCTGGACCGCGTGGTCGTCGCGATGGCGGGGACGCACCAGATCTTCGCCTACGATCCCCGCAGCAACGCCGTCGAGGTCCTGGCCGGCACGGGACTCGAGGGCCTGCTCGACGGCGATGCCTCCGCGGCGTGGTTCGCGCAGTCCTCCGGGCTCGCCGAGGACGCCAACGGCACCATCTGGATCGCGGACTCCGAGACGTCCGCCGTCCGGCAGCTGTCCTTCGTCGAGGTCAACGGCCGCCGGCGCGTCCAGGTCCAGACCGCGATAGGGACGGGACTGTTCGACTTCGGCTTCCGCGACGGCGATGCCGACCAGGCGCGCCTCCAGCACCCGCTCGGCGTCACCGCCCTGCCCGACGGGTCCGTCGCGATCGCCGACACCTACAACGGCGCGGTCCGCAGGTACGATCCGGTGACCCGCCAGGTCTCCACGCTGCTCCGTGGGCTGTCCGAGCCCTCCGATGTGCTGGTCGACCTCACGCCCGTCGCCGAGGGCGGCGACCCGCTGCTCATCGTCGTGGAGACGAACCGGCACCAACTCGTCCGCGTACCGTTACCCAAGGAGGCGCTCGCCGTCGACGAGGGCGCGTCGCAGACCCAGCGTCCGACGTCGCCCATGTCCGCCGGACCCGTGGCGCTGACGGTGCGCTTCACGGCGCCGAAGGGCCAGAAGCTCGACGACCGCTGGGGTGACCCGACGCAGCTGAAGATCAGCGCCTCGCCCGAGTCCCTGCTGGTCTCGGGCGGCGGAACGTCCACCGGACTGACGCGGGAGCTCGTGCTGGCCGCGGATGCCGGGGAGGGCGTACTGCACATCACGGCGCGGGCGGCGTCCTGCGACGGCGAGCCGGGCGGGGAGATCCCCGACCATGCGGCGTGCCACCTGTACCAGCAGGACTGGGGCATCCCGGTGACGGTCACGGCCGACGGCGACACCGAGCTGACCCTCGACCTCCGCGGACTCGACTGACCCCAGCGCTCCTCAGCCGGACCAAGGGCACCTGCTACGGCGGGTGCCCTTCGTGCAAGCCTGGGTGCTAGGTGCTAGGTGCTAGGTGCTAGGTGCTAGGTGCTGGGTGCTGGGCAACAATTGGGCGGCTGGCACCCAGTGGTGCGTCCAGGCCGGGGCGCGAATCTGTCCGCCCAGCCGTCCGCGTGCCCGGCTTCGGGGGCGTTGCGACCTCCTTCGTCCCACTGACCGCCGTCAGTCAGTGGGAATATGCGCTCATTCCCACTGACCGGGTCCGGTGAGTGGGACGAAGCGCACCCTGCAGGGGTGGTACACGACGCTACTGGCTCCGCGGTTCCCCTCTCGGAAGCGGCAGCCCCTGCGATTCCGGATGCAGACGTCATCGTTCTCTTGCAGGTGATCCGCCCCGCGATCCTGGGCGCAGGCTTCATCCTTCACGTGCACTGCTTCCCCGGCCATCCCGGACGGGGTGAGCCTTCCCTCCCACTGACTGCCGTCGGTCGGTGGGAATATGCGCACATTCCCACGAGCCGGGTCCGATGAGTGGGATGGAGCTCTGTGAGCTCGACGGAATATCGACCGCGCAGCGTGACTTGTCGCAGGGGAAGGGCAGACGCGCCCGCCTGGGTTGTCGCAATCAAGGAGGGGCGCTTGCCCGCACAGGACAACGTCCGCGTATGACAGCCCGCACTGGACAACGTCCGCGCAGGACAGCCCGAACAGGACAGCCCGAACAGGACAGACCGAACAGGACAGACCGAACAGGACAGACCGAACAGGACAGTCCGCACTGGACAACGTCCGCGCATGACAGCCCGCATGGGACAGCCAGAACAGGACGCCCCGCACCGGACAAGGGCTGCACGGGACGATGCCGCACAGGATGAAGCCGCGCCGCTGGACGGCGCAGGAGGAGAGCACGCATGACCATCGACACCGGAACGAACCAGCACGACGGACAGCGCACCGCACTCGTGGTGGGAGCCACGGGTATCGCGGGCTCCGCGCTCGTCGAGAAGCTCGCCGGGGACGGCTGGCCGGTCCTGGCCCTCTCCCGCAGGCCCGGCCAGGAGCGCGACGGCGTCCGCTGGCTGTCGGCGGACCTCACCTCGGCCGATTCCCTCGTCGAGGTGCTCGCGCCGGAGAGTCCCACACACGTCTTCTTCACCGCCTGGTCCCGACGCGACACGGAGGAGGAGAACATCCGCGTCAACGCGGGCATGCTGCGCGACCTGCTCACCGCACTGCACGGCAAGGAGGTGGCCCACGTGGCCCTCATGACCGGCATGAAGCACTATCTCGGGCCGTTCGAGTCGTACGGCTCCGGTGACATGGCGGACACACCGTTCCACGAGGAGGAGCCCCGCCTGCCCTCGCCCAACTTCTACTACGCGCAGGAGGACGAGCTGTTCGCTGCCGCCGCCGAGCAGGGTTTCACGTGGAGCGTGCACCGGGCGCACACCGTCCTCGGCTACGCCGTCGGCAACGCGATGAACATGGCGCTCACGCTCGCCACCCAGGCCACCCTGTGCAGGGAGGCGGGTGAGCCGTTCGTCTTCCCCGGGTCGGCGCAGCAGTGGAACGGCCTGGCGAACGTGACGGATGCGAGCCTGCTCGCCGAGCACATGGTGTGGGCCTCCACCACCCCCGCGGGCGCCGACGAGGCCTACAACATCGTCAACGGAGACGTCTTCCGGTGGCGGTGGATGTGGCCCAGGCTGGCCGGCTACTTCGGCGTGGAGTGGGAGGGCTTCACGGACGCGCCGCGTCCGCTCGAAGAGGCCATGAGCGGGACGGAGGGTCAGTGGTCGGCGTTGGCCGAGCGGCACGGCCTCGCCGAGACCTCGCTGGACCGGTTGGCCTCCTGGTGGCACACGGACGGCGATCTCGGCATCGAGATCGAGGTGATCGTGGACATGGGCAAGAGCCGTGACGCCGGCTTCACGGGCTACCGCAGGACGCTCGACGTCTTCACATCGCTGTTCGACCGCTACCGCGCCGAGAACCTGATCCCCTGACCGGAGGCAGTTCGTGCGTGGCTAGTACCTCACCACGGGCGTGACGGTGATGGCGTCCTCGGTGACGTTCAGGTCCGCCGTGAAGTCGAACGGCATGGCCTCGGAGACGTCGCTCACCTCACCGGAGAAGAAGTCCCGCAGCCGGGTGTCGATCCGTGCCCTCCCGCTGAGGGGGGCGAGCAGCCAGCTCCCCCCGCTCGGGGTGATCGACGCCCGGGGGTACTCCTCGATGGTCCAGGTGATGTCACCGGCGAGCCGCTTGTCGGTGGGAAAGGCGAACGGGCAGTTGCCGGGCTGGAAGACCGTCTGCTCCGCGCAGCCGTCGAGGAAGGCGTGCACCTGCTTCTCCACCGCACGTACCAGCTCGGGCGTCGGCTCCAGCGCGAGGGCGAGGGGTTGCGGGGCCTCGACGCCCGTCACGGTCGTCCGGCTTTCGGGAGCGGCGAAGTAGCGGCCCTGGTAGCGGGCGCTCACGGCACCCGGGTAGAACGTGGCCAGTGCGGCGCGGCCGCCCGGCAGGCCGACGTCGACCCCGTTCACCGCTGCCTCCACGCTGTTGAGGGCGGAGACCTCCACTGTCGGCAGGACGGTCGGCTCGAACTCCCAGACGGCGAAGAATCCCCATTCGGTGCCGGTCTGCCGGAGCGGGAACACGCTCGTCGTCTCGGCGCCGTCGAGCGTGTAGGTCACGGGTACCTCGACGCGGTCGCTGCCGCTTCCGCGTGCATCCCCCACCTCGATGTCCGTGAGGCCGGCTGTCGCTCGGCGCAGGGCGTCCCCGTCGAGCAGTGTCGGATCGGATCCCTCCGGTACCGAGGCGTGGAGGAGGCCGAGGGCCTCGCCGCCGTCGCCGTCGCGCAACGCGTCGAGGTACAGGCCCACCTGGTGTTCGGGGCCGAAGAGCCTGCTGTTCAGGACCGCGACGGTCGTGACGAAGGCGGCACCGACGAGCATGAGACCCAGCAGCCAGGCTGCGAGCACCTTCACGACCGGGGTTGTCTGCACCTCTCCACGGTACCGGGTGCGGTGAATCAGGCGGGCAGGAAGCCGAGCAGGGTGCCGGTCACCGCGCACGCGAGCCCGACGACGGCGATCACCCGGGTGCCTCGGTAGGGTTCGCCGAGCGACCAGTGGGTGGGCTGTCGGACGTGGTAGTGGATGGTGACGTCCTCACCGGGCGGCGGTGCCGCGGGCATGGGCGCCTTCCGCCCGCGACCCGGGGAGCCACTGGACCAGAGCGCCTCGACGATGCGGTACCGGTGGTCGTGCCAGCGGAGGTAGGGATGCCCCTCGTACGTGAAGGTGATCGCCTGGGTCCTGGTCCAGGATCCGTAGACCAGCCGGATCACGAGGGCCGCGGCGAGCAGCCCCAGTCCCAGCGCCACCAGGCTGGAACTGACGATCTCCACCACGATCATGGGCGCGCGCCCTGCACTGCGGGGATCCGGGACGCCGGCCTCAGTACCATTTCCGCTTGCGGTGCTTGGTGCCGAAGAGCCCGCGCGCGAGTTCCTTGCCGATCACTCCTGCGGCCTTCAGGGCGAGGTCCGCCATCTCGTTCCGGTCCGGCCCGTTGCTGCCGGAGGACCGTCCGGCGTCGTACCCGCCCGCACGGCTTCTGCTGTTGCCGCCGCGGTCCGTCCGCTCACGACCGGCACCCTGCGCACCCTCGCCCGCGTACCCGCCGCCGTATCCACCCGCGTAGCCACCACCCGCGTAGCCGCCGCCTGCGCTGCCGCGCGCCCCGCGTCCGTCCTCGCGCGGCGAAGCGTCGTCGACGGGCCGGCGGTCCCGGTCCCGGTCGCGGGCGGGCCGGGACGGCATGCCGAGGATCTCCTCCTCGATGCGCCGCGCTTCCGCGTCCCGGTCCTCGCGGGCCGTGTCCCGCGTCGCGTCGGCGGCATCGCCCCGCGCGTTCTGCTGCTCGGATGCTCCAGGCTCACCCGGTTCTCCCGTGGTCGGTTCCGGCAAGGACGTCCCGACCCCCGAGGAGGGGGCACCGGATGCGCCGTCCGCGCCACGGCCGGCGGGATCGGGCAGACCGCGGAGCTTCTCGTACGCGGAGTGGCTGTCGACGGACCGGCTGTAGCGGACGAGCAGCGGAGAGGCGGCGACGACGGCGGCCACCGTTCCCTCGGGTGCCCGGCCCATGACGGACTCGGGGGAGCGGAGCCGCGTCCACGCGACGGGAGTCGGGGCGCCCCGCTCGTTCATCACCGTCACGACGGCCTCGCCGATGCCGGCGGACGTGAGGACCTCTTCGAGATCGTACGGGCTGGTGGGGAAGGTCGAGACCGTTGCGCGGAGCGCCTTCGCGTCGTCAGGTGTGAAGGCCCGCAGCGCATGCTGCACCCGGTTGGCCAGTTGTCCGAGGACCTCCGCGGGCACGTCCTTCGGCGTCTGCGTCACGAAGAAGATGCCGATCCCCTTGGACCTGATGAGCCGGACCGTGGCCTGGATCGACTCGCGGAACGCCTTCGACGAGCCCGTGAACAGCAGGTGCGCCTCGTCGAGGAAGAACACGAGGCGTGGCTTGTCGAGATCGCCGACCTCGGGCAGCTCGGCGAACATGTCGGCGAGCAGCCACATCAGGAACGTGGAGAACAGGCGCGGCTTCTGCTGCACCGTCACAAGCTCCAGGGACGTGATGATGCCCCGCCCGTCGGTGTCCGTCCGCAGGAGGTCGGCGGTGTCGAACTCGGGTTCGCCGAAGAACGCGTCCATGCCTTGCGCCTCGAGCGTCACGAGTTCGCGGAGGATGACGCCGGCCGTCGCCTTCGAGAGGCCGCCGAGAGCCTCGAGCGCTTCCTTGCCCTCGTCCGAGGTGAGGAAACTGATCACGGCCCGGAGGTCCGCCAGGTTGTAGAGCTCCAGTCCGTTCTTGTCCGCGTAGTGGAACACGAGCTGCAGGCTGGACTCCTGCGTCTCGTTGAGGTCCATGACGCGGCTGAGCAGCAGCGGGCCGAAGGAGGAGATCGTGGCACGGACGGGAATGCCGCCACCGTCACCACCCAGGGAGAGGAATTCGACGGGGAAGCCCGTGGGCGTCCAGTCCTGCCCCACCCCGGCGGTCCGCTTCATCAGCCGCTCCGTGGCCGTTCCCGGAGTGGTCAGTCCGGTGAGGTCGCCCTTGATGTCGGACAGGAAGACGGGCACGCCCTGCGCCGAGAGCTGTTCCGCCATGACCTGCAGTGTGACCGTCTTGCCGGTGCCCGTGGCACCGGCGATCAACCCGTGTCGGTTCATCATGGCCAGCGGCAGGCGTACCTGCGCTCCGGCGTCGAGCACGCCGTCCACGAGGGCAGCGCCCAGGTGGAGGGTGGGCCCCTCGAAGACGTATCCGGCAGTGATGGCGGCGGACTGGGCGGCGCCGTCGTGTTCGACCATAGGGTCAGACTACACAGCAGGACCGGCACCCCTGCGGGTGCCGGTCCTGCTCACGGATGCTCGGGTGCGCGCCACCGCGCAGCCGGTCAGCCTGCGGAGTGCCTGCCCCCGGCGGCCGTGGCGCCGCCGGACCGGCCGGTACCGGCGTCGACGGGCGAGCCGCCCGCCTGCCCGGAGGGCCCACTGCCGAAGCCACCACCGTGACCCTGGCCGTCTCCCGACTGCTGCGCGTTCGCGAGCTCCTCCGCACGCTCCTCCGAGGCCTCACGGGTGAGCTCGGCGCCCGCTTCGGCGTCGCGCGTCAGGTTCTCGCCCGTCTCGGCGTCGAACAGGTGGAGCTTACGGGTGTCGAGCCAGATCTCGGCCTCACGGCCTCCACGGATGCGGCTGGCGGCATCGAGCGTGACGACCACCTGCGGGCGCAGTTCGTCGGCGTCCATGTCCCGGGCGAGGCTGTTGAGCAGCTCCCGCATCTCGGGCGCCGGATCGAAGTTGATGTACCCGTACTGCTCGTTGCCGAGCCACTCCGTGTGCGTCAGGGTCGCGGTGAACGTGGAACCGTTGGACATCTTGTGGTCCTCGACGAGCTTCGCGTCCTCGAAGAACTCGGGACGCACGCCGACGAGCACCACCTTCTTGCCGGCTGCCTTCGCCGCCTTGTCCTCGGGGATCTGCAGGTCACCGATGGCGGTCTTCAGGGTGGTGCCCTCGAGCGTGGCCGGCAGGAAGTTCATCGACGGCGAGCCGATGAAACCCGCGACGAACAGGTTCACGGGCTGTTCGTAGAGCTCGCGGGGCGAGGCGATCTGCTGCAGTTCGCCCTTCTTGAGGACGGCCACGCGGTCGCCGAGGGTCATGGCCTCCGTCTGGTCGTGCGTCACGTAGACCGAGGTCACCCCGAGCCGGCGCTGCATCTGCGAGATCTCCGAACGCATCTGGCCCCGGAGCTTTGCGTCCAGGTTGGAGAGTGGCTCGTCGAACAGGAACGCGTCCGCCTGCCGGACGATCGCGCGGCCCATCGCGACACGTTGCCGCTGCCCGCCCGAGAGATTCGCCGGCTTGCGCTGCAGGTGGTCGGTGAGCTCGAGTGTCGCGGCCGCCTCCGTGACCAGCTTGTCCACCTGGTCCTCGGAGTGCTTGCCCTTGGCGAGGCGCAGCGGGAAGGCGATGTTCTCGTACACGGTGAGGTGCGGGTACAGCGCGTAGTTCTGGAACACCATCGCCAGGTTGCGGTCGCGCGGCGCCTTGTCGTTGACGCGCTGCCCGTCGATCAGGAGGTCGCCGTCGGTGATGTCCTCGAGGCCCACGATCATGCGCAGCAGCGTCGACTTCCCGCAGCCCGACGGACCCACGAGGATGATGAACTCCCCGTCGGCGATGTCGATGCTCACGTCGTTGACGGCAGGGAACCCGTCGCCGTACTTCTTGACCAGGTGGTTGAGGGTGATTGAAGCCATGGTGCGAATCCTTTACTGAAACCGGGGGCGTTAGCCCTTGACGGCGCCGGAGGTCAGGCCTGAGACGATCTGGCGTTGGAAGAGCAGGACCAGGAGGACGATCGGGATGGTGACGATGATCGCCGCCGCCGAGATGGCCCCCGTCGGTGCCTCGAACTGGGAGGCTCCGGTGAAGAACGCGAGTGCCGCCGGGACCGGCCGCGCCGCCTCCGTCGACGTCAGCGAGATCCCGTACACGAAGTCGTTCCAGGCGATGAAGAAGGCGATGATCGCCGTCGTGAACACGCCGGGTGCGGCCAGCGGGACGATGGCCTTGCGGAACGCCTGCCACGTCGTCGCGCCGTCCACCTGCGCCGCCTGCTCCAGCTCCCAAGGGATCTGCCGGAAGAACGCGGCGAGGGTCCAGATGGAGATGGGGAGCGTGAGTGACAGGTACGGGATGATGAGCCCGAGCCAGGTGTCGTAGAGGCCGATGGTCCGCCACAGGTTGAAGAGCGGCGTGACGATCGAGATGACCGGGAAGATCGAGACCGCCAGCGCGGTGGTCAGGACCAGCTTCTTGCCGGGGAAGTCCAGCCGGGCGATCGCGTAGGCGCAGAGGGTGGCGAGGACGACGGCGATGAACGTCGCGATCAGAGAGATGCCGATCGAGTTGCGGAGCGCCGAGAGGAACAGACCCTGGGCGTCGCCGACCAGGATCTGCTCGTAGTTGCTCGTGGTCGCGGCGCCCGACGACGGGAGGAACTTCCCGCTCGTCAGGTCACTGGGGCTCTTGAAGGACGTCGCCAGGATCGAGAGCACCGGGAAGAGTGCGTAGATCAGGACGAGGACGGTCACGATGGCCCAGAGGACCTTGTTCTTCGTGCTGGAGTTCGTCATCACTTTCCTCCCTGGGATCCGGCGAGATCCACCTTGAAGAGCTTGATCGCCACGAAGCAGATCAGCAGGACGCACAGGAAGAGGAGCACGGAGACCGCCGAACCGAGGCCGATCTCGAGCCGGCTGATGGATTGCCGGTAGGCGAGCAGGGAGAGCACTTCCGTGCCGTACGCGCCGTTGGTCATGATGAACACGTTGTCGAAGATCCGGAAGGCATCCAGCGCCCGGAAGAGCACGGCGACCATGATCGCGGCCTTCATGTTCGGGACGATGACCTTGCGCATCTGCTCCCACCATGTCGCACCGTCGACCTTCGCTGCCTCCGTGAGTTCGTCGGGGACCTGGGCGAGCCCCGCCAGCAGGAGCAGTGAGATGAACGGCGTGGTCTTCCAGATCTCCGAGGCCATGATGACGAACAGCGCGGTGCCGCCCTGGGCGAACCAGTTCAGGTTCTCGTCGATCCCGGGGAGCCAGGCGAACCAGGAATTGATGTAGCCGGAGTTGATGTCGAAGGCATAGAACCAGGCGAAGGCCGAGACGACGGTGATGATGCCGTAGGGAACGAGGATCGCCGTGCGCAGGAGCCCGCGGACCGATTTCAGCGCCTTGTGCATCACGAGGGCGAGCGCGAAGCCGAGGACCAGTTCGACGAGGACCGTCACCACCGTGATGAACACCGTGGTCCACAGGCCCGACCACCAGACGGGGTCGGACAGGATGACCGCGTAGTTGCCGAGGCCGATGAACTCGCGTTCACCGGGCGCCGTGAGCCGGAACTTGAAGAGACTCTCATAGATGGCCTGCAGGATCGGGTAGAGCGTCACCAGCAGCATGATGATGAACGCGGGACCGGCGAGGATCCAGCCGAGCCGCCGTTCCGCGCGGACGCGGTCGCTGTACTGCTTCGGCGCCTTCCTGGTCTTCGTGCCCGTGTCGTCCCGGCTGAGCCGCGGGCCGGGTTCGGTCGACGACGCCGTCGTCGTCTTGGCGGGAATGGCGGAGGTCACAGGAGTTGCTCCCCTCTGAGGACCGATGTGATGAAGTTGCTCGACGTCTCCGGGGTGTTCTCCGGATCGACGGCGGACGGCGGTGCCCAGGTCTGCTGGATGCCGGTGGAGACCTCGTTGTAGAACGGGGTCTGGGGACGGGGGGCTGCGACCTGGAGGGAGTCCCTGATGGTCTCGGCCATCGGGAAGCTCTCCTCGATGCGGGGGTCCTCGTACGCCTCCGTGTTGGACGGCGGGTTGCCGTTGGTCACGAAGTACTCGGACTGGTTCTCGACCGAGACGATGCACTGGACGGCTTCGTAGGCGAGCTCCGGGTTGTCGCTCTCCGCGCCGACGCCGAGATTGATGCCACCGAGCGGGGGAGCGGCCTCCTGGTCCTCGGACATCCGGGGGAAGACGCCCCACCCGATGTCGTCCAGGACCGCCTGGTCCAGCGTCCCCGCCTCGACGGCCGCCGTGGTGGCCGGCCAGACGAAGGGGTAGTTGACCATGAAGGAACCGGAGTCGCCCTGGAAGGCGATGAGGGAACCGTTCTCGTCCTGGGTGGGCAGGCCTGCCCCGCCCAGTCCGTCCTTGCCGATGGTGGAGATGACGTCTGCCGCCGCCTTGCCCGCATCGGAGTCGAGCCCGAGCTCGATGGTGTCCGCGGTGGCTTCGGGATCCACGATGATGGACCCGCCCGCGGACTCGACGAGCGCGTTGACCCAGACCGTCATGGATTCCGCCTGGGCGCCCTGCACACCGAGCGACTTGTCCTGCGTCCGGGCCGCCTCCATGATCTGGTCCCAGGTGACCGGCTTGCTCATGTCGAGGCCCGCGGCCTCGGCCACGGACTTCCGGTACCACATGATCTGGGTGTTGGCCCAGAACGGGACGGTGACGAGCTCGTCCTTCCAGGTGGCGCCGGCGAGGGCGCCCTCGACCACGTTCTCGGTGGTGCTCTGGGCGACGTCGTCCGGCACGGGGGCGAGGAAGCCCGGTTCGGCCAGTTCGGGGATGAAGGGGGGATCGAGACTCATGATGTCGAGCGAGCTGTCACCGGCGGCGAGGCGTCGTGCGAGCTGCTCGCGCTGGGAGGCGGCGTCACTCGGGAGGAGCGAGGTCTCGATGGTGTAGCGGCCGCCGGATTCTTCGCTGCACTTCTGCGCGATGGCGGCCTGCCCGCCGGCGTCCGGGTTGATGTACCAGGTGAGCGCGTTGTCCGACTGCGCGGGCCCGCATCCGCTCATCACGAGCGTACCCATCACCATGCCCGCCACGACGGTCGCTGTGCGACGGCTGTTCACGGCACTGCGTGTTCTTCGACTTATCGGCATTCGTACCGAGCCTCCACATCCTCGTAGACAACCCGGCTGACGGTTCACGCGAATCGACAGCCTAAGCAAGCTTGCTTTTTGACCCTAAGCCCTGCCGACACAAATCGCTAGGCGGGGGATCGATGATCGTGCAACGGCTGGGGATGCCGGTGAGGCGGGATGCGCGTGCAGCGTCACCGGGAAGGCGGACGGAGGTGGTGCGCAGTCCTCAGGCGGGCTGTGCCGAGTTGTCGAGGGCGAAGGGGGGACGCTCCATGCCCGCGGTCACGGCTTCCGCGGGATCGGTGCCGAGGTCGACGATGGCGTTGTCCGCATCCACGTGCACCACGGTGGGCAGGAAGGAGCGCGCTTCCTCGGTGGTCATCTGCGCGTAGGTGATGAGGATGACGAGATCCCCGCGATGGACGAGGTGGGCGGCTGCACCGTTGATGCCCAGGACTCCGGAGCCGCGCTCGCCGGCGATGGTGTAGGTCTCCAATCGCGCACCGTTGGTGATGTCGACGATCGACACCAGTTCGCCGGGCAGGATGTCCGCGGCTTCCAGGAGATCGAGGTCCACGGTGACCGAGCCCACGTAGTGCAGGTCCGCGTGGGTGACGGTGGCGCGGTGGATCTTGGACTTGAACATGGTGCGATTCACCGCTCAAGGATACTGCCGATGCCGGGCCCGGGACGGGGCGGGAAGGGTGTCCTTGCGCACACGGTGCACGTCGACGGAAGGCGTCCGTGAAGGACGAGAGCGGGCGACGGGAATCGAACCCGCGTATCGAGCTTGGGAAGCTAGCGCTCTACCATTGAGCTACGCCCGCACGGCAGTTGAAACCGCTCCATCACCTTACAACAGTCTCAGGGCGGGCCGTGACCGGCGCCGTCCGTCCCCTCCGCCCGTGCCCGCTCGATGAGTTCGCGCCAGGATTCGTCGATGCGCCCCTCGCCGATGGTGACCTCGGTGTAGCCGATGGAGATGCGGTAGGTGAAGCGGTCCCGCTGCTGGCCCGGCCCGCGCTCGGAGGGGTGCGGCATCGGCGCTGCTGCGTCGACGGAGTCCGCCCCCGACGCGGCCTGCGCGCAGTCGACCAGCGGCCCGGCCCCGTCCGCGGATCCGCTGTCCGCGCGTCCGTGGTCCGTCGCCGTACCGGCCTCCGCCTCGGCCAGGGGGAGCCAGCGTTGCTCCGCCTCCGTGCGGCTCACCTCGAGACTCCAGGTGCGCGTGAGGCCGCCGAATCCGCCGGAGCGCGTGATCTCGATCCTCACCGCAGGACGCCGACCCGGGTCCAGGCGTCCGCGACGGCCCCGGCTCCGCGGCTGTCCGGGCCGAAGCGTCGGCCCGCGGCGTCCTGCGTGGCCTGCGCGAAGGTGGGGAAATCACAGTCCGGGGGGATGGTGCCGCTGAGTACGGCGTCGTACCAGATGCGCCCCACGCCCGTCCACGCCTCGCCGCCCAGCGCCGTGGCGGCGAGGTAGAACGCGTGGTTGGGGATGCCGGAGTTGATGTGCACTCCTCCGTTGTCCGACGTCGTCTCGACATAGTCCCCCATGGTGGCCGGCTGCGGGTCCTTGCCGAGGACGTCGTCGTCGTAGGCGGTGCCCGGTGCCTTCAGTGAGCGCAGCGCCTCGCCGCGCACCGAGGGGGTGAAGATGCCCGCCCCGACGAGCCAGGTCGCCGATGCGGCGTCCTGCCCGAGATCGCGCTGTTCCACGAGCACGCCGAAGACGTCGGAGAGTGATTCGTTGAGGGCGCCCGACTGGCCCTGGTACTCGAGGTTGGTGGAGTACTGGGTGAAGCCGTGCGTCAGTTCGTGGCTGATGACCGTGAGCGACGCCGTGAAGCGGCCGAAGATCTCGCCGTCGCCGTCACCGAAGACCATGCGTTCGCCGTCCCAGAACGCGTTGTCGTAGTTCGAGCCGTAGTGCACGGTGGCATCGAGGCGCTTCCCTGCTCCGTCGATCGAGGACCGCCCGTACTCCTCGCTGAACAGGCGGTAGGTGGACCCGAGCCCGTCGTAGGCCTCGTCCGCGGCGACATCACCGGTGGGGGGTGCTCCCTCCGCGCGGACGACCTCGCCCGGGAGCTCCTCCCGACCGCCGGCGTCGTGGATGCGTCGGGTGAGGCTACCGGCGATCGCCGACCCGCGACGCACCGGGGCGCGCAGGGCCTCGGACCGCTCGCGGAGGACCGGGTCCAGTTCCAGGAGGGCGTGCCGCGCGGCGGTGGACGCCCCGGAGAGGCGGGGGTCCTGCAGGGCGGCGAGCCGGGTGAGCAGGTGTGGCGGGACGATGCCGCAGTGGATTCTCTGCATGGGGGCCTCCTCGGATTGGTCCCACCGTAGACCCGTGGTCCGACATTCGGGCCCGCCCGGTGGCCCGTAGTCTTTCCGGATGAGCGTGCAGCGGAATACCCGTGACCTGGAGCAGGGGATCGAACGGGACTTCTCGGACAAGATGAGCTACGGCTCCTACCTGGAACTCGGGAAGCTGCTCGACGCGCAGCACCCCGTGAGCTCGCCCGAGCACCACGACGAGATGCTGTTCATCATCCAGCACCAGACCTCCGAGCTGTGGCTGAAGCTGGTGCTGCACGAACTGCGGGCCGTGCGGCTGCACCTGCAGGCGGACGATCTCCGGGCGGCCATGAAGGGGATCGCCCGCATCAAGCACATCCAGCGCTCGCTGACGGAGCAGTGGTCCGTGCTGGCGACGCTGACGCCCTCCGAGTACGCCGAGTTCCGCGGGGATCTCGGTGCGTCGAGTGGTTTCCAGTCCTACCAGTACCGCGCCGTCGAGTTCCTCCTCGGCAACAAGAACGCCGCCATGGTCGATGTGTTCGACGCCGATCCTGCAGCGCAGGCCCTGCTGACGGAACTCCTGGGTCAGAGCAGCATCTACGACGAGTTCATCGCCCTGCTGGCCGGGCGCGGGTATCCGGTCCCGGATGCTCTCCTGCATCGCGACGTCCGTCTGGCCCACGAGTTCAGCCCGGACCTCGTCGCCGTGTACAAGCTGGTGTACGAGGACGCCGCCGCGCACTGGGACATCTACGAGGCGTGCGAGGAGCTGGTGGACCTCGAGGACAACTTCCAGCTGTGGCGCTTCCGCCATCTGAAGACCGTGGCCCGGACCATCGGCTTCAAGACGGGTACGGGAGGATCCTCCGGCGTCGGCTTCCTCCAGCGTGCCCTGGAGCTCACGTTCTTCCCGGAGCTCTTCGCCGTGCGCACCGAGATCGGTCGCTGACGCCGCTGTCGGAGCCGTCGTCACCGCCCCGTCGACGCCCCGTCGCCGACGCACCGGGCACCCGTGGTGCGGCTGGTAGTTTTGGACGGTGCTGATCTCAGACCGCGACATCCGAGCAGAAATCGCCGCCCACCGGATCGTCCTCGAACCGCACGATCCGCTCATGGTGCAGCCCTCCAGCGTCGACGTGCGCATCGACCGCTACTTCCGGCTCTTCGACAACCACAAGTACGCGCACATCGATCCGGCGGAGGACCAGCCGGACCTCACGCGCCTCGTCGAGGTGGCTCCTGACGAGCCGTTCATCCTGCACCCCGGCGAGTTCGTGCTCGGGTCGACCTACGAGACCGTGACCCTGCCGGACGACATCGCGGCCCGGCTCGAGGGCAAGTCGTCGCTCGGTCGCCTGGGGCTCCTGACCCACTCCACCGCCGGCTTCATCGATCCCGGGTTCTCCGGCCACGTGACCCTCGAACTGTCCAACATGGCGACGCTGCCGATCAAGCTGTGGCCGGGCTCCAAGATCGGGCAGCTGTGCTTCTTCAAGCTGACCTCGCCCGCCGAGCACCCCTACGGCTCGGGTGAGTACGGCAACCGCTACCAGGGGCAGCGGGGCCCGACGGCGTCGCGCAGCCACCTGAACTTCCACCGCACCGACATCTAGGGCGGCCCGTCCCGGCCGCACCGGGACCGCGGCTACGCCTCGGGCACGACGGCGCGCGTCACCTGCGCGGGCGGCTTGACCGGGAGGAGCACGAGGAGTCCGGCGAGCAGGACCACGAGGATCCCGATCACGCCGTAGAGCTGGGACCCGAAAAGTCCGATGCAGAGGGCGAACAGGGTCGGTGCGAGGAAGCTCACGGCCCTGCCGGTGGTCGCATAGAGGCCGAACAGCTCACCCTCGTCCCCGACAGGGGCGAGCCGCGCGAGATAGGCACGCGACGAGGCCTGCGCCGGGCCCACGAAGAGCGTCAGCAGCAGTCCGAAGACCCAGAACGTGGTGTCGGAGGTCCACTGCATGCCGAAGAAGGAATACGTCTCGGTGCCGAGCAGGAGGATCGCCGAGCCGGCGACCAGCAGTCCCACCAGCGCTCCGATGATGACGCGCTTGGGTCCGATGCGGTCGTCCAGGAAGCCGCCGACCACCGCTCCGATCGCGGCGATCACGTTCGCCGCGATGGCGAAGACGATCACCATGCTCGGCGAGAAGTCGAATGCGCCGGCCGCGAGGATGCCGCCGAAGGTGAAGACGGCCGCGAGCCCGTCGCGGAAGATGGCGCTCGCGAGCAGGAAGTAGATGGTGTGGGGACTCTCGCGGTAGATGGTCCGCACCCTGCGGACGAGCAGCCCGTAGGAGGCGAGGTAGCCGAGCTGCGCGGCCCTGGCCCGCCGTGGCACCTCCGGCACGGCGAACATCACGGGCAGCGCGAAGGCCGCGAACCACAGGGCGGAGAACACCGCCACGAGCCTGATGTTCAGCCCGTTCTCACTCGAGGCCCCGGCCCAGTCGACGACCGGCTGGATGAACACCACGAGCACCACGACGAGGGCCACGATCCCGCCGACGTACCCCATGGCCCAGCCGAACCCGCTCACGCGGCCCACGGTGGCGGGCGTGGAGATCTGCGTCAGCATCGCGTTGTAGTTGACGCCGGCGAACTCGAAGAAGATGTTGGCGGCGGCGATCAGCGCCACTCCGAGGATCAGCATGCCGGGGCTCGGGAGGACGAAGAAGCAGAGCGCCGTCAGGACGGCGACGATCAGGCTGTTCACGCCGAGCCACAGCTTGCGGCGGCCACCGGAGTCGGACCGCTGCCCGGTGACCGGGGCGAGCAGGGCGATCAGCAGGCCGGCGCCGGCAAGACCCCAGCCGAGGACCTGCGATGCGCGCTCCTCCCCGCCGAACGCCTCGGACGTGAGGTAGACGGTGAAGACGAAGGTCGTCATGACGGCGTTGAAGGCCGCGGACCCCCAGTCCCACGATGCCCAGGCGAGGACCGGCCTGCTGAAGATGCGACCGGTGCCTACGGACGGCTGGGGTTCGGGGGTGTCGGCAGGCTGAGGGGCCTGCTGGTAGGTGCTCATGAGCTGAATGCTAGCGCCGCATGACCTGTATCACAGGAGCGCCGCAGCAGGGGATGCCTCCGGGACAGTGGAAGCTTTGACCAATTCCAGTCGATAGACTGGGGGAGCCCGACCGACCGCCACCGGAAGATCGAGACCCCATGCTCACCGTGCTGATTGTGATGTTCGCCGGTGCGCTCGTGGCGCCCGCGCTCTTCGCCCGATTCGGCAGGTCCGCGTTCTTCGTCCTCGCCGCTGCTCCTGCGGGCGGCTTCGTCTGGCTCCTCGTGCAGCTGCCCGCCGTGCTGGGCTCCGACCAGGTGGCCCTCGACGGCGGGAGCGGCGCGCCGCCCTCGGTCACGGTGCCCTGGATCCCCAGCCTCCAGCTCGAGCTGGCCTTCCGGCTGGACGCGCTGGCGGCCGTGCTCTGCATCCTCATTCTCGGCGTGGGCGCCCTCGTGCTGTTCTACTGTGCGCGCTACTTCAAGAGCGACGATCCCGACGTCGGGGCCTTCGGTGCCCAGCTGCTCGCGTTCGCCGCGTCGATGTTCGGGCTGGTCCTGGCCGACGACCTGATCCTCATGTTCATCTTCTGGGAACTGACGACGATCCTCTCCTACCTGCTGATCGGCTACTCCCGGCACAGGCTCTCAGCGCGCCGGTCCGCACTGCAGGCGCTCATCATCACCACCTTCGGCGGACTGGCGATGCTCGTGGGCCTCGTCATGATCGGCCAGACGGCAGGGACCTACCGCATCTCGGAGATCCTCGCCTCGTCGGCGGACCTGGTGACGCGCGGGACCATCATCGACGTCGCCGTCGCGCTGGTCCTGGTCGGGGCCATCACGAAGTCGGCACTCGTCCCGTTCCACTTCTGGCTGCCGGGAGCCATGGCCGCGCCCACGCCGGTCAGCGCCTACCTGCACGCGGCCGCGATGGTCAAGGCCGGGGTCTTCCTCGTCGCCCGCTTCGCCCCGGGCTTCGGCGAGACGGCCTTCTGGTACCCGGTCATCCTCGTGCTCGGGATGACCACCATGCTCCTCGGCGGGTGGCGGGCGCTCCGCCAGCACGACCTCAAGCTCGTGCTGGCCTACGGCACGGTGAGCCAGCTGGGCTTCCTCGTCATGGTCGTGGGGCTCGGCGGGCAGGACGGAGCCCTCGCGGGCCTCGGGCTGGTCCTCGCCCACGGCTTCTTCAAGGCGACCCTGTTCCTGGTGGTCGGCATCATCGACCACCAGTCCGGGACGCGTGACCTCCGGGTGCTGTCCGGCGTCGGGGCCACCTCACCGGCCCTGTTCGCCGTCGCGCTGGTCGCTGCCGGATCGATGGCCGGCGTGCCGCCGCTGCTCGGGTTCGTCGCCAAGGAATCTGTCTTCGAGGCCTTCGTGCACCGGGCCGGGGACGGCGTGGTCGGCACCCTCCTGCTGGGAGGGATCGTCCTCGGGTCCGTCCTCACCTTCGCCTACAGCGCCCGCTTCGTCTGGGGTGCCTTCGCCCTCAAGCACGGGGTACCGCGGACCGACTTCAAGCGCGTGCGCACCTCCTTCCTCCTGGCGCCCGCCGTCCTCGCGGTGGCCTCCGTGCTGTTCGGTGTGTGGCCGCTCCCGCTCGACGCCGTGATCCAGCCCTACGCCTCGCTCTTCCCCGTCGAGGGTGACACGGCGCACCTGGCGCTGTGGCACGGATTCAACCTCCCCCTCCTGCTCTCGGTGGTCACCATCGCTGCCGGTACCGCCCTGTACCTCCTGCGCGGTCCCTTCGAGCGACTGCAGGGGCGCCTGCCGTCCGCCCGTGACGCCGAGGTGGTGTACCGCTCCACCATCGGCGTGCTCGACGACGTCGCGGTGGGCGTGACCGGGCGGACGCAGCGAGGCTCCCTCGCCTTCTATCTCTTCGTCATCCTCACCACGGCCGTCGTCACGCCGCTCACGGCCCTGATCGTCTTCGACGCGCCGATGCCGGCAGACTTCCGCATCGCGGATTCGCCGGCCCAGGTCGCGGCGGCGGCCGCGATCCTGGTCGGCATCGTGGCCGCGCTCCGTGCCACCAAGCGCTTCATGGCGGTACTCATGGTGGGCATCACGGGCTACGGCATGGCGATCATCTATGCCCTCCACGGAGCTCCTGACCTGGCCCTGACGCAGATGCTCGTCGAGACGATCGTGCTGGTCGCCTTCGTCCTGGCACTGCGCTCGCTGCCGGCCCGCCTGTGGAACCGCGCGGAGAGCAGGCACCGCCTGCTGCGGGCGGGCCTCGGGATCGCCTTCGGCGGCATCATGGCGGTGATCGCGATGTCGGCAATGGCCTCCCGGAACTCCGCTCCCATCTCGATCGCCTACCCGGGCATGGCCTACGACGAGGGCGGCGGCGCGAATGCCGTCAACGTGCTCCTGGTCGACATCCGGGCATGGGACACGCTCGGCGAGATCACCGTGCTCGCCATCGCGGCGACCGGTATCGCGAGCCTCATCTTCGTCCGCGGGCGGGGGGACAAGCGGCGCCGGGCCGACGGCGTCGAGGACGGCTCGGTGGACCGCGGGCAGGAACCGCTCGACGCCGGTGGGCGGGCCGGTGCCGCGCGTGCCCTGGCGATGAGGTTCGCGGACGTCAGCCGCGATCCGTGGCTCGTCGCCGGTCGTACCCTGGCCCCGGAGCGCCGCTCCATCATCTTCGAGGTCATCACGCGGCTGCTCTTCCACACGATCATCGTGCTCTCCGTCTACCTGCTGGTCGCCGGTCACAACCTGCCCGGCGGCGGCTTCGCCGGAGGCCTCACCGCGGGCCTCGCCCTGGCCATCCGATACCTGGCGGGCGGACGGTTCGAACTGGCGGAGGCCAGCCCGGTGAGCGCCGGAACCCTCCTCGGCGCCGGACTCGCGATCGTGACCCTGACGGCGATCGCGCCCCTGTTCCTCGGCGGGGCCGTCCTGGAGAGCTACATCCTCGAGTTCTGGCTGCCCGTCTTCGGCGACGTGAAGTTCGTGACGTCCACCATCTTCGACATCGGCGTCTACATCATCGTCGTCGGCCTGGTCCTCGACGTCCTGCGGAGCCTCGGATCGGAGATCGACGAACGCGCGGAATCGGACGACCCTGTCGCCGAGGACACCGGGGCCGACGCCCTCGTCCCACCCGCCACCGAGGCAGAGGGAGTACGGCCATGACGGTCAACATCACGCTGATCGTCCTCATGGCGGCCTTCTTCGCCGCGGGCATCTACCTCCTGCTCGAGCGCAGCCTCACCCGGGTGCTCCTCGGCCTGATCCTGCTCGGCAACGGCGCGAACATCCTGATCCTGGCGACGAGCGGCCCGAGCGGGAGATCCCCGCTGTACACCGCGGGGACTCCCGCGGAGGAGTACACCGACAGCCTGCCGCAGGCCCTGATCCTGACGGCGATCGTGATCACCTTCGCCGTCACGGCGTTCATGCTCGGCATCATCTACCGGTCCTGGGTGCTGGGCCGCGTGGACGACGTGCAGGACGATCCCGAGGACCGCAGGGTCGCCGACCAGGACAGCTACGACTACGAGGACGACGCCGACATCATCGCCGACACCACCGAGTTCAGTGAGGCGGAGGATCCGTCCGCCGCTGCCGCCGCCGATCGCGCGGGCAGAACGGAAGGACCCCGATGATCGCCGCGGACCTCGCCCCGCTCGCCGTCGTCCTGCCCTTCCTCGGGGCCGCGGTGACCTTCATCCTGATCCGCCACGCCCGGGCGCAGCGGGCGGTGAGCATCTCGACGCTCAGTGTGACGCTCCTGATCGAGGTGGTGATGCTCATCTCTGCCCCGTCCGCCGGCACGCACGCCGTGAAGCTCGGCGGCTGGGAGCCACCCTTCGGGATCGTGCTCGTCGTCGACCAGTTCTCGGCGCTGATGCTCGTGGTGTCCTCCGCCGTCAGCCTCTCGGTGCTGATCTATGCCGCCGGCCAGGGGATGGCGGACGGCGACGAGGACGGGCCGGTCTCGATCTTCCACCCCACCTACCTGATCCTGGTGGCAGGGGTGTCCAACGCTTTCCTGACCGGGGACCTCTTCAACCTGTACGTCGGATTCGAGATCCTCCTCACCGCGAGCTACGTCCTCATGACGCTCGGCGGGACCGCCCCGCGCATCCGTGCGGGCGTGACCTACGTCGTCGTGAGCGTGGTGTCGTCCATGCTGTTCCTCATCGCGATCGCGATGATCTACGGAGCCACGGGGACCATCAACATGGCGGATCTCGCCGTGAAGCTGGAGTCGGTGGACCCGGCGACACAACTGGTCCTCCATCTCATGCTGCTCGTGGCCTTCGGCATCAAGGCCGCGGTCTTCCCGCTCTCCTTCTGGCTCCCCGACTCCTACCCCACCGCACCGGCTCCCGTGACCGCGGTGTTCGCGGGTCTGCTGACGAAGGTGGGCGTGTACGCGATGGTGCGCGTGGAGACGCTGCTCTTCCCGGGTGACCGCATCAACTCCCTCCTCATGGTGGTCGCCCTGCTGACCATGGTGGTGGGCATCCTCGGCGCCCTGGCGCAGTCGGACATCAAGAGGCTGCTCTCCTTCACCCTCGTCAGCCATATCGGCTACATGGTGTTCGGGCTCGCGATCTCCACGCGGATCGGCCTCGGCGCGGCCGTCTACTACGTGGCCCACCACATCATCGTGCAGACCAGCCTCTTCCTCGTGACGGGGCTGATCGAGCGCCGTGGTGGGACGGCGAACGTGGACCGGCTCGGCGGGCTCGCGAAGCTGTCGCCGCTGCTCGGGCTCCTGTTCTTCCTGCCGGCCATGAACCTCGCCGGGATCCCGCCGTTCTCCGGTTTCCTCGGCAAGCTCGGCCTGATCCAGGCGGGCGTGGAACTCGGCACACCCCTCGCCTACGTGCTGGTGGCCGGGGGAGTGGCGACCAGCCTGCTCACACTGCTCGTGATGGCCCGCGTATGGAACCGTGCGTTCTGGCGCAGCCCGGCCGATGCCGAGGACCCTGATCCCATCCTCCTCGCGAGCAAGGCCGACGGCTCGAGCGTCGGGACCTCCCGCCACGTGACCGGCGAGGACACCGGTCGGTTCGCCGGCAAGGACCCCGTGCGGCTGCTGCCGGCGAGCATGACCGGCCCCACGATCGGCCTCGTCGCCCTGGGGCTCGCGCTGACCGTCCTCGCGGGGCCGCTGTTCACCCTGAGCGACGGCGCCGCGCAGGAGATGCTCGACCGCACGCCGTACATCGAGGCCGTCCTCGGAGCGGGGGCCGACCGATGAGCCGGCAGCGGATCCCCCTGATCACGGAGCTTCCCCTCGTCATCTGGCTGGTCCTGGTGTGGGGCGCACTCTGGCAGGACTTCGGCGTCGGGAACCTGGTGTTCGGGGCGATCATCGCCTATGGCGTCGTCAACTTCTTCTATCTTCCTCCGGTGGAGCTGACAGGGCGGTTCAACGTGTTCTGGCTGGTGCCGTTCATCGGGAGGTTCCTCGTCCAGCTCGTCACCGCCAGCGTGCAGGTGTTCTGGCTCGGCCTCACGCGGGGACCGGAGCTCCGGAACGCCGTGGTGGCGGTCGAACTGCGGAGCTCCTCCGACTTCCTCGTGACCGCCACCGGGCACGCCCTCTCGCTGATCCCGGGCTCGCTCGTGCTGGAGGTCGACCGCTCGACGTCGACGCTCTACCTGCACTGCCTCAACGTCCTGACGGACGAGGACGCCCAGGACATCCGCGAGGAGGTCCGCGCGACCGAGGCGTGGCTCATCCGCATCATGGGGACCCGGACGGACCTCGATGCACTGCTGGCGGAGGAGCGGGCATGAACGCCGTGATCTATGTCGTAGGGGGAATACTCGCGCTGGCCGCGGGTCTGGCCCTCTACCGTGCGGTCCTGGGACCGTCGATCCTGGACCGCGTCCTCGCGCTCGACGTCGTCCTCGCCGTCATCGGCGCGGCCCTCGTGCTGAACATGGTGGTGAACAGGCACCTCGACAACCTGATCCTGCTGGTCACGATCTCTCTGATCGGCTTCATCGGATCGGTCACGGTCGCCCGTTTCGTCACGGACAGGAAGTAGCCCATGGTCCAGGACGTCGTCGTCTCCGTCCTCCTCATCGGCGGTGCCCTCATGTCGCTCGCGGCCGGCGTGGGGCTCGTCCGCTTCCCCGACCTGCTCTCGCGCATGCACGCTGCCACGAAGCCGCAGGTGCTGGGACTGCTGCTCTTCCTGCTCGCCCTCGCGGTGGAGAACGGCAGCTGGCTGCTGGTGCCGATCCTCGTGCTCTGCTGGGTCTTCCAGCTCCTCACCAGCCCCGTCTCTGCGCACATGGTGGGACGGGCCGGATACCGCACACGGCACCTGCGGCGGGACCTGCTGACCCTCGACGAGCTCGACGACGTCGTCACGCGGGCCGCGGCGGCGCCCGGCCACGAGCAGGAGCGTCCCGGATCTCCCGCCGGGGATGCCGAGGCCGGTGCACCGGGCGACGCTGCGACCACGGGGGAGGACACCGGGACGGGCGGTCCCGGTGCCGGTTCTCCCCGACGCGGTGCGCCGGGCGGCGCGACCACCCGGGGCGAGTCCGGCAGATCCTCCTGATCCGCCGCCCTGGCCAGGGAGCACCGACGGGTGACCGGGCAGCGGGGGGTATGGCGGCCGGGGACGGTAAGGTAACTGCTGATCGGGGGGATCGGAACGATGGGGTGGCGATGGGACGGAGCGAGGGCATGAACGGGCAGCGGCGGGAGGCCGTCGTGATCGAGGACGACGCCGACATCCGCCAGCTGCTCGTGATCGTGCTGTCCTCCCGCGGGTTCTCGGTCCACGAGGCCATCACCGGGGCAGAGGGCCGGCGCCTCGTGGAGGAGACGGACCCCCAGCTGATCACGCTCGACCTCAACCTGCCCGACATGGACGGGCTGACCCTGTGTCCCGTCCTGCGTGCCCTGTCCCACGCGCACATCCTGACCATCTCCGCGCGCCCGCCCCAGCTCACCGCCGAACAGTGCCTCGCCGCCGGCTCCGACCACTTCATGGGCAAGCCGTTCAGCCCACGCGTCCTCGGTGCGTATCTCGACGAGGTCCTACCCCGCGAGGGTGCCGCCTGACCCGGGACCGGGCCGACGACTTCCAGGACCGGCACGACGCACGGTAGCGTGTCCGTCAGGTCAACAACGGTTCTGCGGGGGCGCATGCCGGTGAAGAAGAACGTCCCCGCGCCGTCCCATCCTTCTCCTGCCTGGCTCAGCCCTACTGGTCTCAGTCCGCCCAGCGCTACCCAGGAGTCATCGGCATGACCGTGCAGGGTCCCTACCCGTCGTATCCCATCGACAGCGCCGTCCTCGAGCGATTCGTCGCGGAGACGTCGCCGGAAGCAGTCACGTCCTTCGTGGCGTCCTTCGTCGAGCTCGCTCCGGAGCGTCTGCGGCGCATCAGGCGTGCGTGCACCGCACGGCAGACCGAGCAGGCCGTCATCGCGCTGCTGAGCCTCCGGTCGAGCGCCGCCATGATCGGTGCCGACCGCCTCGTCGAGGCCACGTCGGTGCTCCTGCGTGGACTGCGCACCGTGCCGCGCCCGTGGGCCATGATCGACGACGCCGTGGACCACCAGCTGGGCGCCGCCGTCGACGAGGTGCTGCCGGCCCTGACGGGCCGCGCGGGGTGGACCGCATGACCCGCCCGCGCGCCGCCATCTCCCGCGCCATGGCAGTGTCCGTGTCGCGCGGCTCAGCCGAGGCCGGTGGATCGTCCGCTGACGAGGGGTGGTCGACCAGCCGCCTCCTCACGACGGCGGCGCGCCTGTGGGAGCAGGACGTCAACGAGCGGCTGCAGGGAGCGGGCCTCACCACTGCGGGGCTCGTGGCGCTGCAGGCCCTCCAGGCCGTCGAGCCCGCAACCCAGGCGTCGCTCGCCCGCATCCTGCATCTGCAGCCCCAGACCCTGCGCCGCACGCTGGCGTCGCTGGAAGGCCGGGGCTTCCTGACACGTGGGGCGTCCGCGCGCGCCGGCAGGGCGCTGACCGTCCGACTGACCGATGCGGGGCGGGAGACGCTGCACTGGGCCGCCGAGACGCTACCGGTCGCCCACCGGTCCTTCGGCGCGGAGCCGGGACTGCGGACCAGCCTGGTGGTCCTGCTCGAGGGGTTGGGCGTGCAGCACGCTCCCGGGGCCCCGTAGACCGACGGCGCCACGCATCAGGACCTCGCTGTCGGACGGCTGTCACGGAGCAGGTCCACCGGCAGGCCCGGGGTGGCCGGTCCGGTCTGCGCCTTCAGTGGAGGTGTCGTCGCCAGTCGGTGGGGACACGACCGGCGGGCCCCGGCGCGGGCTGATCCAGAGGCCTGCTCGTGGGCTCCGCGAGCGCCGGACCGTCGACGAACTGCTGCGCACGGTAGTCCCAGAACCAGTCCTCGCCCGGCTCGAAGGACATGGCCACGGCATGACCGGTCCCGGCGGCGTGGGCCGAGGCGTGCTGGGCGGGCGAGCTGTCGCAGCAGCCGACGTGCCCGCAGCCCGCACACCTCCTCAGGTGCACCCACCACCCGCCGGTGTCCTCGCACTCCGCGCACCCGGTGCCCGAGGGGCGTGCCCCGGTGTCGATGGTCGTCATGATCGTCGTCCTTCCACGAGCAGATGGGGGGCCAGATCCTGCAGCGCCGCGCGGAAGACCCGCACGGCGTCCGCGGGCGGAGCGGCCGAGGCGACGAAGCCGTCCGGCCGCACGAGGTAGAGGGTGCCGGCACGCAGCCCGGTGGCACCACCGGAGGTGAACGCGTGGAGCGCCAGACCGAGCTCCTCCGCGACGACGGCGGCCTCGGGAGCATCGGCTCCTGCGCCGTACGCGTGCACCTGCCAGGACGCAGCCCGCAGCGCGTCGAAGTTCCCGCCCGTCCACGGCAGGCGGCGGCCGACGACGGCGTGCCGTCCCCGCTGCCCCTCCCGAGCGCCGGGCATGCAGTACCGGATGCGGACCTGGCCGAGATAGCCCGCGAGCCGCCGCCCGAGGGGCAGGTGCGGCAGGACGGCGACGGCCGGCGGCAGCACGACCCGCGGCAGGTACCGGCGCACCAGCAGGGCGGGGCGCGAGCGTGAGGTGATGCCGCGGAAGACGGCATCCGTGGTGCGCAGCAGCCGCAGGGCGACCGGCCGGCGCTCGGCCTCGTAGCGGTCGAGGATGCGCTCGGGGGCGGCTCGGAGGATCACGTCGGCGAGCGTGAACGCGAGATTGTGCGCGTCCTGCAGCCCGGTGTTCATGCCCTGTGCGCCGACGGGCGAGTGGACGTGGGCGGCATCTCCGGCGAGGAACACGGGCCCCGTCCGGAACCGCGCTGCGATGCGGTGGTGGACCCGGTAGGTGGAGAACCAGCGGGACCACTCGTAGGTGACACCGAAGGACGCTGCGAGGCGGCTCCGCGCGACGTCCTCCGTGACGGCGGGGGCGTCGTCGTCGGAGGCGATCCCGATGAGGCGCTGCCCGCCCCGGCCCTCGCCGTCGGGCCGCATGGGGAAGGCGAGGAGGAACTCGGTGGCGCCCTGCCGGATGTTGACGGAGGCGGGAGCCAGCCCCTCCACTCCCACGGCGTCCACGAGGTAGAAGGTCCGGCGGCTGGTGGTCCCCTCGAAGGGGATGCCGAGGAGTGCCCGCACCGTCGACGATGCACCGTCGCACCCCACCGCGTACCGCGCGCGGAGCGTCCAGGGGCCCGCCGGAGCGTCCCCGCGCGCGACGACACCGCCGTCGGCGAGGTCCAGGGCCACGAGGCGGTGCCGCCAGCGGACGGACCCGCCGAGCGCCAGGAGGTTCTCCGCGAGGATCCGCTCGTTGGCGCTCTGCTCGAGCACATACATGCCGGGGTAGGGGGTGATCCCGCGACCGAGGGTGGTGAGCGGGATGGGCGCGAAGGCCGTCCGGCCGAATCCCTGCCGCATCGATACTGCGCGCACGGCCTGGTCCAGGACGCGCTCGACGACGCCGAGCTGGTCGTAGATCTCCATGGAGCGCGAGTGCACCCCGAGCGCCCGTGACTCCTCCGTCGGCCCGTCCTTCGCGTCGATGACGGCGACCAGGACGCCCAGCCTCACGAGCCAGTTGGCAAGCATCAGGCCGGTCGGCCCGGCACCGACCACCAGGACGTCGACGTCCTCCCCCCGGTCCTCGTGCCCGGTCATGGCTGCCGGATCGCCTCAGCGTCCCAGGACGGTGCAGACGCAGGCGCGGTTGCCGTCGGTGTCCGCCAGGACCGTGAACGACGGCGCCCGCCCGTCGTCGACGACCGTCCCACCGGCGGCGACGGCACCGGCGATCCGCGCCTCTGCGACGTCGTGCGGCAACCACACGTCGAGGTGGAAGCGCTGGCGCGGGATGTCGTGGGCATCGGTGTGCTGGAACCACAGGAGCGGGACGCGTCCGGTCGGGTCGGTGACGTCGTCGCCGTCCAGCGCATCCGCATCACCCGTCAGCAGAGCGGCCCAGAACGGGCCGATCCCCGCGACGTCCGCCGTGTCGAGGGCGAGCTCGACGACGGCGGGAGCAGCGGGATCGGCCAGGAGACCGCGACCGCCGGCGAGGTCGCTGATGCGGCGCGCGAGGTCGACGTCGCGTTCCGTCACGCCCGCGGCGTCGTGGCTCATGAGCAACACGTCCACGTGGGGATAGCTCAGCGTGACGTCGGGATGGTGGTCCGCCTCCTCCGCGAGATCGCCGATGGCCGAGACGAGTGCCACCCCGGTGGCGAAGTCGTGCGTCAGGAAGCGGGCGTGCAGGGCCTCGGCGAGTTTTCGCCAGTCGTCCAGCCCGGCATCGAGGATCTGTTGCGTGCTGAGGATGCTCATGCCGCCAGTATCGTCCGGCACGGCCCCTGGGGAAAGGGCGGGCTCCCTGTCCATGGAGACGATGCTGCCGCCCCGGCCCGGGCGGGACCCACCGCTCTGGTGCCATACTGCGGGGATGTCCCAGAACCGGATCCCCGGTCGCCGCCTCCGCGTCCCGCGCCTCGACCCCGCGCTGAAAAGCCGCATGCGAGCGGCGGCCGTCAACCCGCAACTCCTCCTCGCGGCGAAAGCGGCGCTCGCCGCCGCCCTCGCGTGGACCCTGGCCCTGGCCATCCCCGGGACGCCGTCGGAGTACCCCTACTACGCGCCGCTCGGCGCCCTCCTGGCCATGTACCCCACGGTCTCGGGTACCCTCAAGCTCGGCCTGCAGACCGTGGTGGGCCTGACCCTCGGGATCGTCCTCGCCTACGTCGCGGTCTGGGCGGGGGACCCGAACTGGATCACCATCGGGTTCGTGGTCGGGGCCGGGGTGCTGCTGGGCGGATTCCTCAGGAGGACGGCCGGCGGCGGTTCGGGAATCGCCTCGGCCGGGCTCTTCGTCCTCGTGATCGGGAACGAGGACCTCGGGTACTCCCTGGGCTACCTCGTGCAGACCGTGGTCGGCGTGGGGGTGGGGCTGGCCGTCAGCGCCCTGATTTTCCCGCCGCTCCACCTCAACGACGCCGTCGGCCAGATGAGTCTGCTCCGACGGACCGCGGCCCGGGACCTGCAGCAGATGGGCCAGGCGCTGGAGGAGGACTGGGCGGAGGACGACGCACGGTGGGCGGAGGTGCGGGACGGCCTCTCGGCCTCGGCCCGCGACGCCCGCAGCGCACTCCAGTACGCGGACGAGAGCCGCAAGGGCAACGTGCGCCGACGCTTCCACCCCCGTGACGTCCGGGAGGACTACCGGCACGTCGAGGTCCTCGAAGTGGTTGCCTCGCACACCCTGAACATCACCAACCTCCTGCAGGACGCCCTGCACGGGACATCCCGCGAACGGCCCCTGCCGGTGGCGGTCCGGCCGGCCCTGCAGTCCGCCTTCACGGCCGTCGGGGACGTGCTGGACCTCTGGACGGTGGAGGAGGACGATGCCGCGATGCTCGCCGCGGCGGAACGCGCGCTCCGCGACCTGGAAGCGGCGGCGTACGGGACGTCCTCGAGGGAGGTGCCGTTCGGCGCAGCCGCGGCGATCGGCATGAGCCTCCACCGCATCCTCCAGGCCGTCAGGCCCGACCTGCGACAGGCGGACGGCGAGTAGCGGGACAGGCGCCCGGACACCGCCCTGCGCGAGGACAGGACGGGCCCCTGGGGAGCCCGTCCTGTCCTCCTGCTCCGCGGTGGTACCCGGAGCGCCCGTGGCTCAGGTCAGGTCGCGCGTCTTCGCGAACCTCTCGATCGCCTGCTGCGTGGAACGGTTGGTGAGCACCTGGATGGTGGTGCTGACCGCTCCGGAGACGATTGCGAAGACCAGGGCCGAGCGCAGCGTATTCTCCAGTCCGTCCTTGCTCTTCGGGGGCGCCTCGCCCGTGATCTTCTCCCACAGGAAGTCGACGAGCTTGGTGCCGACGAAGCCCGCACCCACACTCATTCCCACTCCGAGCAGCTTGAACACGACGTTCATGGTTTCTCCTTCTCGTCCGGTGGTCCTGTACCTACCCTAGCCGCGCGACGAGGCGCTCGGCAGGGACGGGTCCGCCCTGGCCGCGGGACGGCCGCCGTGGTTCGTCCAGGCCGGTCGACCTGCCCGGGTGCACGCCCCTGCGGTGTAGGATCGGAACGCTCAACCATCACACGACAGGGGAGCGCAGACCCGCAGCACGCTGCCGGGTCGGGCGCTGAGAGTGCGGACCGCCGCAGACCCTCGAACCTGATCCGGCTAGTACCGGCGAAGGGAGTCGAGTTCTCGGAGTGCACGGACACCGCCCCGGCGATACCGGCACTCCCCCCTCCTGTACCTCAGGAGGATCCACCATGGCATCACCCACCGCCCTCAGGGGCGTCTCCCGGCACACCAACCAGTGGCGCGTCGTCGACATCGTCGTGGCCTCGGTCATCGCGGTCGCCGTCGGCGTCCTGTTCTTCGCGTGGTCCGCCGGCTATTCGGGCATCAGTCTGCTCACCGCCGGTTTCCCGCCGCTCGGCGGGCTGTACTCCGGGGGCTGGCTGATCGCCGGCGTCCTCGGCGGCCTGATCATCCGCAAACCCGGGGCGGCGATCTACTGCGAGGTCCTCGCAGCCGCCGTGTCCGCCCTCATCGGCACGCAGTTCGGGATGGCCGTTCTGGTCTCCGGCGCCATCCAGGGTCTCGGCGCGGAACTCGTGTTCCTGCTGTTCCTCTACCGGAGATGGAACCTCCCCGTGGCACTGCTGGCCGGACTCGGTGCCGGACTGGCGCTCGGGATCAGCGAGAACATCCTGTACAACGCGCTGTGGACCATCGAGTTCAAGCTCCTCTACGTGCTGTTCGCGGCCATCTCCGGCGTCGTCATCGCCGGGCTGCTGTCCTGGCTCGCCACCCGGGGCCTGGCGCGGACGGGCGTGCTGTCCTCGTTCGCCGCCGGCCGCACGGCGGACGTGTGACACCACTCGGCGGGCCCCTCCCGCGCGCCGTGCAGGTCAGCGCGCGGGGGTGGGGCTGGCGTCATGCCGGGCGCAGGGCGTTCGCCGCCCGGCACCTCGACCTCGAGCTGACGCCCGGAGAGCGGGTGCTGCTGCTCGGTGCCTCCGGCGCGGGGAAGTCCACGGTGCTCCACGCGCTGGCCGGCGTGCTCGGCAGCAATGACGAGGGTGAGCAGGAGGGGGACCTCCTGCTCGACGGCGTCCCGCCCGCCGCGGCGCGGGGACGCGCGGGTCTGGTGCTGCAGGACCCGGAGTCCCAGGTGGTCCTCGCCCGCGTCGGCGACGAGGTGGCCTTCGCGGCCGAGAACCTCGCCATGCCGCGGGACGAGATCTGGCGACGCGTGCACCGGGCGCTCGACGACGTCGGCCTCGACCTCCCGCTCGACCACCCCACCACCGCTCTGTCCGGCGGGCAGAAGCAGCGCCTCGCACTCGCCTCCGTCCTCGCGATGGAGCCCGGACTGCTGCTGCTCGACGAACCCACGGCCAACCTCGACCCGGACGGCGTCCTCGAGGTCCGGGACGCCGTGATCCGGGTCCTCGATCGCACCCGGGCCACGCTCGTCGTCGTCGAGCACAGGGTCGCGGTGTGGGCCGATGTCGTCGACCGCCTGATCGTGCTGGATGCCGACGGCGGTGTCCTCGCCGACGGCGCACCCGGACAGGTCCTCGTGCAGGAGGCGACCCGCAGCCGTCTCGAACAGGCGGGTGTGTGGGTGCCCGGTCGACGGCCCGCCGTCGGCGGCGCCGTGCCGACGTCCGCCGGAGGGGAGGTGCTCCTCGCAGCCACCGGGCTCGACGTCGCGCGCACGAAGCGCGGTCCGGTCGCCGTCGCCGGGCTCGACCTCACCGTCCGTGCCGGCCAGGCCCTCGGCATCACGGGCCCCAACGGTGCCGGGAAGTCGACGGCGGCCCTGACCCTCGGCGGTCTGCTGCGCCCCCGGGCCGGCTCGGTCCGGGCCGTCCCGGCCCTCACGGGCACGGCCGGTGACGACCCCTTCCGGTGGCGGTCCACCGAGCTCGTCCAGCGCATCGGGACGGTGTTCCAGGAACCCGAGCACCAGTTCCTCACCGCGAGCGTGGGGGAGGAGCTCGCCGTCGGCCCGGCCAGGGTGGGCGGCGCGCAGGCTCCTGGACGCATCGCTGAACTCGCCGAGCGCCTCCGCCTCACGCACCTCCTGCAGGCCAACCCCTTCACGCTCTCCGGTGGCGAGAAGCGCCGCCTGTCCGTGGCGACGATGCTCGCCACCGCGCCGCGGATCCTGATCCTCGACGAGCCGACCTTCGGACAGGACGCCCTGACCTGGGCCGAGCTCGTCACCCTGCTCCGCGAACTGGTCGACGACGGTGTGGCCGTGCTCTCCGTCACCCACGACGCCGAGTTCATCGACGCACTGGGCGGAGCGACCCTGCACGTCTCCGGCGGTGCGGGGACCCTGGTGCACCGATGAGCACCGACTACCTGACACCGGTCCTGACCGGGAAGACGCTCCTGCGGGCCAACCCGGTGTCCAAGCTGTTCGCTGCCACCGTCATCACGCTCGCCCTGATGGCGAGCATCGACTGGGTCAGCGCGGCTGTGGTCCTCACCTGCGAACTGGTGCTCATGCCCCTGCTCGGCATCAGCGTCCTGGCACTGGCACGCCGGATCTGGCCGCTGCTGGTCGCCGCCCTGATCGGCGCCTACGGCACGGCACTGCTGGCCGACAAGACCGGTGGGGTGGTGCTCGACGTGGGGCCGTTCCTGTTCACCGAGGACTCCGTCGCGTCGGGGATCGCCGTCGGACTCCGCGGGCTCGCGCTCGCGCTGCCGGGGATCTTCGTCCTGCTCACCACCGACCCCACCGACCTCGCCGACGCCCTCGCGCAGAAGCTGCACCTGCCGCACCGCTTCGTGCTCGGCGGGCTCGCGTCGCTGCGGCTCGCGGGTCTGCTGGTGGAGCAGTGGGAGACGCTCGGGCTGGCCCGCCACGCGCGCGGTGTGGGATCGGGCGGGTCCGTCGGCGCGCGCACCCGCAACCTCCTCGGGCAGTCCTTCGGGCTGATCGTGCAGGCGATCCGGCGCGCCACCCGCCTCGCGACGGCCATGGAGGCCCGCGGCTTCGGTGGCGGGACACGCACCTGGGCCCGGGAGAGCTCGTTCTCGGCGCTCGACGCCGTCGTCGCGGCCGTCGGGCTCCTCATCGCGGCCGGTGCGGTCACCGCGGCCGTCCTCGCGGGGACCTGGAACTTCATCCTGTCCTGACGCCGTCGGGAGGAACGCGCCGGGATGACGGCCGGGGCAGACGCCACAGGGGGCCCGCCGTGGCGGGCCCCCTGTGGGCGCATCGTCCGTGCCGGCGGTCCGGCTAGAGGACGTCCGAGAGGAACGATCGCAGGCGGGCCGTCCGCGGGTCGTCGAAGATCGCCGCCGGCGGACCGGACTCGACGACGACGCCGGCGTCCATGAACGTCACCGTGTCGGAGACGTTCCGGGAGAACCCCATCTCGTGCGTGACCACGACCATGGTCATGCCCGCCGACGCGAGATCCGCCATGAGGGCCAGCACCCCCTTGACCAGCTCGGGGTCGAGGGCCGAGGTCGCCTCGTCGAAGAACATCACCTCGGGATCCATCGCCAGGGCACGGGCGATCGCCACGCGCTGCTGCTGCCCGCCGGACAGGTTGCCCGGCCGGGCATCGGCCTTGTGCTTCAGGCCCACGAGGTCCAGCTGGGCGAGGCCCTTCCGGCGCGCCTCGTCCGCCGACATCCCGCGCAGCTTGCGCAGGGCCAGCGTGACGTTCTCCAGCACCGTCTTGTGCGGGAACAGGTTGAACTGCTGGAACACCATCCCGATGCGGCGGCGCAGCTCGTCCGGGTTGTCCTTCAGGACGGAGCGCCCGTCCAGGAGGATGTCCCCCTGGTCCGGCTCGATGAGGCGGTTCAGGACGCGCAGCAGCGTGGACTTGCCGGACCCCGACGGGCCGATCACGGACGCCGTGGTGCCCCGCTCCACGTGCAGGTCGATACCGCGCAGCACGTGGTTCGAGCCGAAGGAGAGGTGCAGGCCCCGTCCGGTCAGCGTGCCCGACTCGATGGCCTTCATGCCCGTGCTCCTTCGCTCATGGTGGTGAGGTCCTCCAGCTCGGGCTTCTGCTTCCGCCCGACGCGCAGCCGGTGGTCGATGAAGTTCACCAGGTGCGTGAGCGGGATGGTCAGGCACAGGTACAGGACTCCGGCCGCGATGAGCGGCGACAGGTTGCCCGTGTTGCTCGCGGCATCGTTGCCCACCCGGAAGAGCTCCCGTTCACTGGCGACGAGGCCGATGAAGTAGATGAGCGAGGACTCCTTGATGAGCGCGATGAACTGGTTCACCAGGGCGGGCAGCACGCGTCTGACGCCCTGGGGGATGACCACGAGCCGCATGGACGAGCCGTAGCTGAAGCCCAGCGCCCGGGTGGCCTCGAGCTGGCCCTTCTCCACGCTCTGGATGCCCGAGCGGAAGATCTCGCCGATGTACGCCGACGCGATCAGCGAGAGCGCGAGGATGCCCAGCGGATAGGGGCTCGTGCTGCCCGTGAGCTGCCGGAGGATCGGACCGAGTCCCAGGCCGATGAGCAGGATGATCACGACGGCGGGGAGGCCGCGGAAGATGTCCGTGTAGATGCGGGCGATCCACCGGAGCACGCGGTTGCGGGAGATCCCCATGATGGCGAGGAGCATGCCGACGATCGTGCCGATGACGCCCGAGGCCAGCGCGAGCAGGAGGGTGTTGGGCAGTCCGACGGTCAGGAGGTCCGGCAGGACGGCAGCCATCGCCTCCCAGTCGAAGAACGTCTTACCGAGTTGTTCGAAGGCATCCATGCAGGACCGGCTACTTCACGACCGCGGCTTTGCTGCCGGGCTTCCAGTCGGAGGGGAGCTCGCGGTCCGGGTACCACTCCTGGGTGAGCTCGGTCCACGTGCCGTCGGCGATCACGGCGTCGAGGCCCGCGTTGAGCGCGTCGATCAGCGCCTTGTTGTCGCTGTTGACGGCGTACGCGGTGAAGTTCTCCGTGTTGATGATGGTCTCGGCGATCGTCGTGCCGTCACCCTCCTTCACCTGGCCGGTGGCCTGCTGGGAGGGGGCGACCCAGGCGTCGACCTGACCGTTCTTCACGTTCGCGTAGACGGTGTTGTAGTCGGGGAAGCGGACCGGCTCGAGACCCAGGGTGTTGGAGACGTAGTCGTCCTGCACCGTACCCTGGACCACGCCGATGCGGGTGCTCTCCGAGAGGGAGTCGAAGCCCGTGACGGAGGAGCCGTCCTTCGTGACGACGGCCATGTAGCCGAAGTCGTAGCCGTTGGTGAAGCCGACGTTCTCGCGGCGGGCCGCCGTCGTCGAGATCGAGGAGGATCCGACGTCGAACTGCTTGTTCTGGACCTGCGCGAGGAGGGCGGAGAAGTCGGTGGACGCGAATTCGACCTCGAGGTCGAGCTTCTCGCCGATGGCACGCAACAGTTCGTTGTCGTAGCCGGTGAACACACCGTCCTCGAGGAAGATGTTCGGCGGTGCGTCCGAGAGCGTACCGACGCGCAGGGTGCCGTCGGTGATGAGGCCGAGCCCGGACGTGTCGATCTCGTCGATCGGCGTGGTGTCCTCGGTGGTGTACTGGTCGAGCGACTGCTGGTCGCTGCCGGCCAGCGCGTCGGTGCTCTCGGTGGGCTCGCTCGAGGAGCTGCCGCAGGAGACGGTGAGAGCGAGCAGGGGGACGGTGAGGGCCGCGAGGAGCTTGCGGGAGATTGTCATGGGGGTCCTTCGTCGAAGATGCGCCCGCTGGCGGGCGCGGAGGATGGAGTGTCGGGGACGCCGCGGGGCGGCAGGAGGAAGGGCTGCTTGCTGCTGGGTGACACGCTCGCTGTTCTGGGCTGTGCGCGCAGATGCGGAACGGGGGACCCGGGAATTTCCGGTGCTGGACCGCACGACGCCGTACTTGCCATCCGGGGGACTTATCCCGGCGGCCGAATCTTCACCTGGAGCACCCCACTACGGGAGAGGGTTGCTGTCCAGCCGGCCAGGGCCGTGGGCTGGAACTCTTGATTTCAGGAAAACGCTAGGCCAGCAGGGAGGGCCGGGTCAAAACGCCGGCCGGTGAAAAGCCACGATCGACGTCGCATTCGGCCCTTTCGGGCCCGATTGTGGCGAGGATTACACGAATCGGTCGACGAGCTCGGCCAATTCGGCCGTCAGGGCCGTCGACGTCCGGAGGTCCTGGCCGTCGAGGGAGAGGACGGGCGCGAGGAGCCGGATGCTCGAGATGAGCCACACGGCGTCGGCCTCGAGCAGGTGGTGCGGCTCGAGCGGTCCGTAGCCCAGCTCCCAGCCCTGCTCCTTCGCCGCGGCGAAGAGCGCGCTCTGTGACGTGCCGGCCAGGATGCCGCTCTCGAGCTGCGGGGTGAGCAGGGTCTTCCGCCCGTCGCGGTCGTAGGCGAGCAGCACCGTGGACGTGGGGCCCTCGAGGACCTTGCCGTCGGAGGACGTGAAGATGACGTCGTCGGCACCGTGCGCCCTGGCATAGCGCACGGCCGCCATGTTGACGGCATAGGAGAGCGTCTTGGCCCCCATGAGCAGCCAGGGCGCGCGCTGGGCGACGGTGCTGTCGTACCCGCGCTCGAGGAACAGCACCCGGAGCCCTGTCGCCCGCTGCGCCAGTGTCGACGCCGGGACGGGGGACACCTGCACCCAGGCGGTCGCGCTGCCCGCACCCTCGACGCCGCGCGTCGCGATCAGCTTCACGACGGCGTGCGTGCGGTCGGGCTCGGCCGCCGCGAACTCGCGGAGACCCGTGCGGATCGCGCGGCTCCAGGCGCCGGCCCCGGGCACGGTCAGGTCCAGTGCGGCGGCCGACGCCGCCAACCGATCGAGATGGGCCTGTTCCTTGCGCGGTGTCCCGCCGACGGCCAGCATCGACTCGAAGATGCCGTCCCCCCGGGTGGCGCCGAGATCGGTGGCCATGAGCTGGGGACGGGAGGCGTCGGCCACGGTGCCGTCGTCGTGGGCCGGGTCGAGGAACACCAGAACAGTCATGCCTGACAGCGTAGGCGACGAGGGCGTCCGGCCGGCCGTCAGGACGAGCGCCGACCCATCCTGAACAGGAGGCCGTCCCGCACCATCGGCCACTCGTGGGCGAGGATCGAGTAGACGACGGTGTCGCGCAGCTCGCCGTTCCGCGCACGGGTGTGGCTCCTGAGGACGCCGTCCTGCTTCGCGCCGAGGCGGGTGATGGCCTCACGGGACTGGCGGTTCAGCCAGTGGGTGCGGAACTCGACGGCGGGACACCCGAACACCTCGAAGGCGTGGCGCAGCAGGAGGTACTTGGACTCGGTGTTGGTGCCCGTGCGGTGCGCCGAGGCGGCGTTCCAGGTGGAGCCGATCTCGACGCGGGGCGTGTCCCGATCGATGTTCATGTAGGTGGTCATCCCGATGATCCGGCCCGGCCCGTCCGTTTCGACGGTCCGCGCGGTGAACGGGATCATGGATCCGGAGTCTTGCAGGGTGAGGCGTCGCTCGATCTCCTGCCTCATGTCCTCGGGTTCGGGGACCGAGGTGTACCACAGCTCCCAGAGGCGTCCGTCCCGGGCGGCGTCGACCAGTCCGTCATGGTGGTCCGGAGCGAGGGGTTCGAGGATGACCCCGTTGCCGCGGAGGACGGTCGGCTGGAGGGCGTTCATGCATCGACCCTAGTCCCTGGCCGGCGGCACGGACCGGCGCCGGCCCGATCCGCAGCGGTCAGTGGGACCCGGGCTGCAGTGCGTCGACGGCGTCCAGGACCGCGAGCGAGGGGAGGTCCGCCATGGCGGCGACGACAGCCAGGGGCTCCCCGCTGCTGACGGCCGACGCCGCGGCCACCTGCAGCTCCGTCAGGGACAGGGCACCGGTGTCGGGGTGCAGGCCCTCGATGGTGGTGTGGGAGCGGCTGGAGCGTGCCGCAGCGACGACCCGTTCAAGGTGGCCCGAACTCATGATGTCTCCCTCGCGTCGTTGCCTTTCAGTCTCACCCTCGGCCATGAAGCTGGGAAGTTGCGCACCGCGGGCTGGAAGCGCTTGCGATCGGCGCCTCGATCAGGGCGCCTGTGCCGGAGGGTCGTCGAGATCGCCCCCTGGAAGCCTTCTTGACTCCCGGAGGGCGGAACCCCACGTCCGCGCACGCGCTTCGATGTAGTCAACGTCAGGACGCGGACAGGTCCAGGTCTTCGGTTGCGTCCTTCCACTCTGGCCGGGCAACCCGGTGCTCCTGCTCGCGTGCAGGTCTTTTTCCCCTCAAGGAGCCTCGCTGGGGACGGCGCATCCCCCGCTCGTCGACCCGTCGGCGACGGCCGGCTCGTCCGTGAGCGCGGTGATGAGCCGTTCCAGCCGGACGAGTCCCGCGAAGCGACCGGCGTCGTCGGTGGCCATGGCCGGGCCGAAGCGCGACGGCTCGTCGCGGGTGATACAGCGGGCGAGGGCCTCGCGGATGGGTGTGTGGATGTTCACGCACATCCCCGGCGGCACCGCCCCGGCCACGGTGTCCTCCCGGGTGAGGACGGACACCGGGCGTCCGGCGGCAAGGAGGACCACCTCCGTGAGCAGGGGCTGGGTGGCGAAGGCCGCCCCGCTTCCGTGAGGTCCCGCACCGTGAGGGCGGTCTCGGTGATCGCCCGGATGGCGGGAGCGCGGCCGGTGCCGGAGCGTGTCGCGAGGTGCCGCGCCATGCCCTCGTCGAGACCGACCCAGGGCAGGGCAGGGCGGCCGAGCAGATAGCCCTGCATGAGCGGGACGCCGAGGGACGCCAGCACGTCTAGTTCCTCCACCTGCTCCACGCCCTCGGCGATGATCCAGGCGTCGATCCTGTCGGCGAAGGATCCCAGCATGTCGACGAGGGCACGGCGCGCCTCGTCGTGGTGGATGTTGCTGATGAAGTCCCGGTCGATCTTGATGAAGGAGGGGCGGAGGGCGAGGAGGTGCTGCAGCCCCGCGTACCCGGAGCCGGCGTCGTCCACCGCGATCAGTGCGCCGCGTTCCTTCAGGAGGTCGAGGTCCGGCTCCAGTGCGGCGTAGGACTCGATGGCGGAGTGTTCCGTGAGCTCGACGATCAGCCCGGCGAGGTTCCCGCTCTCCTCCCAGACGGAGCGGATCGCAGGCGAGGAGAGGAGGTCCGGCGAGACATTGACCGTGAGGAAGGTGTTCCGGGGGAGTCCGGACCGGTGCGCGAGGGCGACCCGCAGTGCTGCTGCTTCGAGATCTGCGGCGCGTCCGAGTTCGCGGGCCTTGGTGAACCACGCCGCGGGGTTCTTCTCGCCGTACCCGGGGAAGCGCAGCAGTGCCTCGAAGCCGGCGATCGTGGCGCGCGTCGTGTCCACGATCGGCTGGTACATCGACACGATGCCCTCACCCCGGCATGCCGACTCGAGGTCCCTGCTCCACTGGTCCTCCAGCAGGAGGACCGTCCCGATGTCATGCATGGGCCACCACCGCCCCGGAGCTGTCGACGTGCCCGGGATCAGGCGGTCGTCGTCCGCGCACGCACGGCGGCGACGACGGCGGGCGGCAGGTCCGTGAGCCCGTGGACCGCCGCAGCGTGGTCGCGGACGCCGGCCAGCAGCTCGTCCTCGGACTCGACCGTCCAGCGGGCGTCGCAGCCCGGAACCACGTCACCACACGCGAACGACTTCATTTCGGAAGAATCCCCCATCTGCGCCACGGCCCGTCCCAGGGTGACTCGCCCCGGAGCTGCGTCGCCGGTATCGGCGATCGGCCTAGAAGATCATCGTAGGGATACGGGTCACGGGGCACCAGACCTTTCTTCCCGTGCCCTGTCGACGTCGGCCGGGCTCAGCCCGTCGGTGCGTCGTGTTCCGGGAAGCGGGCCCCGAGCGCGGAGAGCACTCCGCGCGCCTTCGTCCGGATCTCGTCCCACTCGTCGTCCGGGACGGAGTCCGCGGTGATCGCTCCGCCCACGCCGAGGGTCAGCCGGGTGCCGCCGTCGTCCGGTCCGTCCTGCAGCACGAGGGTGCGGATGACCACGGCGAGGTCGGTGGCCCCGGTGAGGCTGAAGTACCCGGCGGCCCCCGAGTAGGGCCCGCGCGGCTCGCGCTCGAGCGCGTCGAGGACGGCCATGGTGCTGATCTTCGGGGCGCCGGTCATGGACCCGGCCGGGAAGGCCGAGGCGACGACGCCGGCGCGGGGGCTGCCCGGGCGCAGGCGCGCGTCGATGGTGCTGACCATCTGGTGGACCGTGGCGTAGGTCTCGATCGCGCACAGCCGGCTGACGGTCACGGAGCCGGGGACGGCGTGGTGGGAGAGGTCGTTGCGCAGGAGGTCCACGATCATGATGTTCTCCGCGCGGTCCTTGGGCGAGGTCCGCAGGTCCTCCAGCAGGGCCGCGTCCTCGGCGGCGTCCGTGGAGCGGCCCCGCGTCCCCTTGATCGGTTCGGCACGCATGGCGCCGTCGGCGGTCACGCGGAGGAAGCGTTCGGGGGAGGAACTCGCGACCGCGAAGCCGGGGAAGCGGAGGAAGTGGGCGAAGGGCGCGGGGCTCACGGCGCGCAGGCGGAGGTAGGCCGCCAGGGCGTCGACACGCGGCACCTCGGCGGACAGCGACGTCGTGAGGCACACCTCGTAGGTGGTGCCCTCCGTGATCTCCGCCTGCGCCCGGTGGATCTTCGCAAGGTACTCGGCGCGCGTGTCACGGAGGGTGAAGGCGGGCACGGGCAACGGCCTCCCGGTGCCGGGAGGTGCGGCGGAGGCGACGGCACGCCGTGCCCGCGCCAACCACGCCTCCCGCTCGGGATCGGGCCGTCCGTCGGAGAGCGTGAGGAGGTGCACGGCTCGGTCCGCATGATCGATCACGACGGCGCGCCCGGCGAAGACGAGCGCCGCATCCGGGAGGGCCTCGCCGGCGGGCGGACCGGAGGAACCCCCGGTCTCCCGCTTGAGCTCGTAGCCGAGGTACCCGAGCCAGCCGAGCCCGAAGTCGCAGGCGAGACCCTCGGGCGAGCGGACCGCCCGCCGGCCCCAGGCGTCGTCGAGCCAGCGGAAGAACGGCTCCCGCACGCGCGCCGTCACGGCGCCCGCGCTGATCTCCGTGACCCCGTCCCGGTGGAAGGCCTGCTGCCCGAAGGCACCGCCGTCGTCGGCCAGGATGCTGAAGCGGTTGCGCCCGCCCGGGGCCACGCCGTCCCCACCCGCACCTGCCGCATCCGAGCTGTCGAGCCACACCGCTGCGGCGGACTCCGCGTAGAGCGCCGAGAACAGCGCCGCAGGGTCGGGCCCGGCACCCCGAGCGGCGTCGATGCGCTCGGCGGCGAGGACCAGTCCGCGCCGCACGGCACGCTCCGGTGCGAGCAGCCCGGCACAGGCGGGCAGGGCGGTGAGGGCCAGGCGCACCGCCGGTGGCGTGGGTTCGCCGGTGTGCCCCCGCACGACGACGTCGGCCGCTCCGCTCGGATCGTCGACGGCGAGCCAGGCGGACTCCTGGTCGGCCCAGCGGTCCCAGAAGGGGGAGTAGGTCTCGCCGTCGCGGGCGATCGCCGAGCGGTGCCGCACCGCGGCGTCGGCCTCGACCCAGATCACGACGTCGAGATGCGCGCGTGCCGCCGCCGTCGCCGCCCCCACGCCCTCGAGCAGGACGATCTCCGCGGCGGCCGTCGTGCGCTCCGGCCCGTCCCGGCCGGCCGTCCAGTCCCAGGCGTTCCAGCGGGCGGTGCTGCCCGAGCGCAGCGGCACAAGGACGTGCTCCACGTAGCGTGCCACGCCGTCGTCGAGACCGTCCCAGCCCGGATAGATGTCCTCGAGGTGGAACACGGACACGGTGTGGTGCTCGCGGAGGAGGGCGGCGAGCTCGACGGCGAGGGTCGTCTTGCCCGCACCGGACCGGCCGTCGACGGCGATGAGGAGCGGGGTGTCGGCGGGCACGGCTCAGGCCAGCGCGAGCAGCGCGCCGACGCCCACGAAGAGCGAGCCGAAGGTCCGGTTGAGGATGGTCTGGCCGCGGTCGCCGCGCGTGAAGCGGCGGAACGAGCGGGCGGTCCCGGCGTAGAAGAACCACATGACGAGGACGTCGATCACCACGACGGTCGCTGCCAGCACGCCGTACTGACGCAGGAGGGGCTCGTCCGGCCGGATGAACTGGGGGATCAGCGCGAGGAAGAACACGACGGCCTTGGGGTTGAGCAGGTTCACCCACACCCCGCGGCGGAACATCGTGAGCCGTCCCTCGGCACCGCGGAGGGCGTGGAGAGCACCGTGGTCGGGCTTCTGCAGGAACTTCCTCACGCCGAGGTACACGAGGTAGGCCGCGCCCGTGTAGCGGATGAGGTCGAAGGCGAGGGGCGAGTTCGCCACCAGGATCCCGACCCCGGCGGCCGCGATCCCGATGTGCACCAGCAGGGCGGCCTGCTGGCCCAGGATGCCCCAGATGGAGCGCCGGAACCCGACCGTGAGGGCGTTGCTCATCGTGTTCACCGCACCTGCTCCGGGCACGAAGCTGATGAGGGTTCCGGCGCCGAGCAGCGCCAGCCAGAGCGAGGGGTTCACCCGTTCATGGTAAGCGTCCGGGATCAGGCGTCCGGCCCGCCGGCGTCGAGCTCCTGCCGCACGAAGCGGACCACGCCGTCGACGGCGCCGTCGACCATGCCCCAGGTGGCCTCGAAATCGCTGGAGTCGCCGTACCAGGGGTCGTAGATGCCGAGCTCCTCGAGGTCGGTGTCCGTGGTCGACGGGTCGAATTCGCGCAGCAGGTGGATCCGGTCCCGGGACGCGTCGTCGGGCGCTTCGGAGCGCAGCTCGCGGTAGTGGTCGAGGTCGAGCGCCAGGATGAGATCCCGCTCGCGGTACCACGCGCTCTCGAAGCGCCGCGCTCGGTGGAGGTGGCTCTCGATGCCCAGCTCCGTCAGCTTCGCTGCCGCGCGCTCGTCGATGGGTCGCCCGGACTCCCAGTCCGTGGTGCCCGCGGAGTCCACCAGGACGTCGTCCGCCATGCCCGCCCGGGCGAACGCGTGGGCCAGCATGAGTTCGGCCATGGGGGAGCGGCAGATGTTGCCGGTGCAGACGGTGACGATGCGGTACATGCGGACAGCCTAGCGGCGCCCGGCGCCGTGGCTAGGACCGGCGGGCCCCCGAGCGGACGCGCTGGAGCAGGAGCACGACGGCGGACACGTGCTGCCCCGTCTCAGCCCCGGGCAAGGATCTCGACGCTCGGCATGAGGAAGACGCCGCCGTCGCGCCGTGCCCACCGGCGCCAACCCTCGGCCAGCCGCCGGAGGGTCTGCTGCTCGGCGAGCCCGCGCTCCAGCGCCTGCGTCGCGAAGGCGGAGTGCAGTACCCGGTCCGCCCAGGAGTCCGCGAGGAACCGGCGGTCCGCTTCGGCGGAGTAGGTCCAGTTCGACGACGACACCTCGATCTCCGCGAAGCCTGCCGCCGCGGCCCAGCCGGGGAGTCGCCGCCCTGCGTCGGGCTCGCCCCGGTTCCCGCGGGCCAGGTGCCCGTAGAGCCCGCGCCACTCGTCGAGCTCGTCGACGGCCGGGAACCAGGTCATCGCCCCGAAGTCGGCCTCGCGGACCGCGACGAGCCCGCCGGGCCGCACCACACGTCGCATCTCGCGGAGCGCAGCGACGGGATCGGCCAGGTGCTGGAGGACCTGATGGGCGTGGACGACGTCGAAGGACTCGTCGGCGGCATCGAGGTCGTAGACGTTGCCCTCGCGGAACGTCAGGTTCAGGAGGTCGGCGTGGGCCTCGGAGGCCTCCGCGATGACGTCCGCCGAGCTGTCGATACCCACCACCGCGCCGGGGACCACGAGATCGGCGAATCCGGCGGTGATGCTGCCGGGGCCGCAGCCGATGTCGAGCAGGTCCATCCCGCTCTCGAGGAGCGGCTCGAGGTACGCGGCCGATGTCGCGACCGTTCGGGCGGCATGCGCCGCGGTGACGCTGGGGTGGTGGCCGTGGGAGTAGACCTCGTCGCTCATGAGGGGAGCGTAGCGCGGGCCGGCCCTCAGTCAGCGGCTGTGTCGTCCCGCGCCTCGATCGTCGCGGCGACCGTCGCGTCCGTCACCTGCTGCATCATGTCGCGCAGCAGTGTGAGTTCCTCCTCGGAGTACCGGTCGAGGACGCCGGTGATGTGACGTCCGAGGGGGGCGAAGAGCAGGGCGCCGGTGGTGCGCGCCTTCTCCGTCAGCTCGAGGTGGACCTGGCGCCGGTCGACGTCGCTGCGCCGTCTCGTCACGTGTCCTGCGGAGTCGAGCCGGTCCACGAGCGCCGTGGTGGCGGGCGAGCTGAGGTTGAGTTCCTCCCGGAGAAGGCCCGGCGTGACGGTGAGCCCGGCCCGCGCGGCACCCATCATGATGCTCAGGGCGTGCAGGTCCGTGCGGTAGAGGCTGTCGCGGTTGCTCGCGACGTCCACGTAGCGGTCGGTCTCCACGGTGAACTGGCGCATGAGTGCCATGAGGTCGTCCCGAGCCGCCATCGTTCCTCGCCTTCTTTCCTTCCAGCCTAGGCTGGTTCCCATTATCTCCATCATAGATATACTTTGCTGCAGAGATACCTTGAGGAAGGCGTGGAAGTTCATGAGAAGTACGTGGTTGAGGGTCCTGCTGCCCGTCGTCGTCGTCCTGATCTGGCTGGCGGGGGCCGCGGTGGGCGGGCCGACGTTCGGTCGGCTCGAGGAGGTGTCGAGCAACGACCAGGCGTCATTCCTGCCGGCGAGCGCCGAGTCCACGGAGGCCGGGGAACTGCAGCAGCAGTTCAGTGACTCGGAGGCCATCCCGGCGGTCATCGTGGCGGAGTCGGGTACGGAGATCGCGCAGGAGGAACTCGGGCCCTACGCGGACCTCGGCGCCACGCTCGGTGCCGTCGAGGGACTGGAGCCGCCGGCGGAGGGCGCCCCCGCCGTCGCCGGTCCCATCCCCTCGGAGGACGGCTTCGCGGTCCAGTACATCGCCTTCGTCTCGCCGGATGCCGAGCTCGCCGAGGTGGTCACGGAACTGCGGCAGGTCCTCGCCGATGACCTGCCCGACGGCGTCACGGGCTACGTCACGGGGCCCGCCGGCTTCACCAACGACCTCGTGGAGGCCTTCGGCGGTATCGACGGGATCCTGCTCGGGGTGGCGCTCGGCGCGGTCTTCGTCATCCTGCTCGCCGTCTACCGTTCCGTGGTCCTGCCGTTCCTCGTCCTGCTGACCTCCGTCTTCGCCCTCGCCACGTCCATCCTGCTGGTCTTCGCGTTCGCGAAGCTCGACTGGATCCAGCTGAGCGGACAGAGCCAGGGCATCCTGTCCATCCTCGTGATCGGCGCCGCCACCGACTACGCGCTGCTGCTCGTCGCGCGGTTCCGGGAAGCACTCGCGGAGAACGAGACCAGGTGGGACGCGATGCGCGTGGCCTACCGCGGCTCGGTCGAACCCATCCTGGCCTCGGGCGCCACGGTGATCCTGGGCCTGCTCTGCCTGCTCTTCTCGGACCTCAACTCGAACAGGAGCCTCGGGCCGATCGCGGCCATCGGGATCGTCTTCTCCCTCGCTGCCGCGCTGACGCTCCTGCCTGCGCTCCTGCTGCTGTTCGGGCGCGCCGCGTTCTGGCCACTGCGGCCGCGCTACGATCCCCGGCTCGCGGTCGCCGTCGCACCCCACCACGGCAGGCACGCCGCACCCACCGCTGCGGGTGCCGAGACCGGCCTCGAGCGGCTGAAAGGCATCTGGAAGCGTGTGGCGCTGCAGGTGGCACGCCGTCCTCGCGTCCTCTGGATCGCGTCGCTGCTCATCCTCGTCGCGGGAGCCCTCGGGCTCACCCAGCTGCAGGCCAGCGGTGTATCGCAGTCCGCACTGATCCTGGCGCCCTCCAACGCCGTGGACGGCCAGGAGGCGCTCGGCCGTCACTTCGATGCGGGCTCCGGCAGCCCCGTCTACGTCGTGGCACCGGAGGGGGATCAGGACGCTGCGCTCGACACCGTGAGTGCCCAGGAGGGCATCGCCGACGCGAGCCTCACGGCCGATCCGAGCGGTGCCGCGGTCGTCGAGGACGGCCGGGTGCTCATCAGCGGCACGCTCGAGTACCAGGCGGACTCGGACCGGGCGGAGGACGTGGTGCGGGACCTGCGGACCGCGCTCGACGACGCCAGCCCGGATGCGCTCGTCGGCGGCGTGACCGCGGTGGCCATCGACACGAACGACACCGCGCTGGCCGACCTCGTGAAGATCATCCCGATCGTCCTGCTCGTCATCCTCGTGGTCCTCGTCATCCTGCTGCGCTCGGTGCTGGCGCCCGTGCTGCTCGTGGCCAGTGTGGCGCTCTCCAATGCGACGGCGCTCGGCGTCTCCGCACTCGTGTTCAACAACGTGTTCGGCTTCGAGGGCGCGGACGCCTCGGTGCCGCTCTTCGCCTTCGTGTTCCTCGTGGCGCTCGGCGTGGACTACAACATCTTCCTGATGACCCGCGTCAGGGAGGAGTCGCTGCGCATCGGGACACGGCCGGGGATCCTCCGCGGCCTCGGGGTCACGGGCGGCGTCATCACGTCGGCGGGCGTCGTCCTCGCGGCGACCTTCGCGGCACTGGGGGTCATCCCGATCCTGTTCCTCGCGCAGATCGCCTTCGTCGTGGCGTTTGGCGTCCTGCTGGACACCGTGCTGGTGCGCTCGCTGCTCATCCCGGCCCTCGCCTACGACATCGGGCCGGCGATCTGGTGGCCGTCCAAGCTCGGGAAGACCCCCTCGCCGCGCTAGCGGTCCCCGCCCGTGGAGGGGCCGTCCGGATGAGCTCCGACGGTCCTTCCGCGTCGCCGGGTGCACCTGCCCTGCGGCCCTGCGCCCACCGCCCCGGGCCTTCCGCAAGCTTTGCGCAAGAACCGGATGGTTCCGCATCCTCGCAACCCGCTGTCGCTACCCTTGGACTGTGCCCATCCATTCGACTCCGTCAGGTCCTGGTCAGCACCAGGACAGCGGGACGGCACCCCCCAGGAGTGAAGCCGTCCCGGCTACGGGCGCGCCGGGCAAGGCTGCTCCGCTGCTGGTGCCGGCGGTCCTGGAGGACATGAGGAGCGATTTCGACGATCCCGCCGTCGTCAACCGGTTCGCCCACGACTTCTGCTCGACGCTCGGGGGGAAGATCGACCGGCTGGACGTCCGGTTGCGGGGCGGCGATGCCATGGGCGCAGCGGACGCGGTGCTCAGCGTCACGACGTCGTCGGCCATGGTGGGGGCCGTGCGCCTGACGCAGGCCGCGCTCCGGATGCAGCGCCTGATCGCGGCGGACGACCTCGACGAGGCCTTGCACTCCCTCGCACTCCTCCGGGCGTGCGCGGCGGACACCGTGGCGGCGCTCGGCCGGTCCTACCCGGTCGGGAGCGCGGACGCTGCGCCCTAGACCGGCTTGGTGCGGTGCCGACCCGCGGGGACGCTGTCCGGTCCCACGCGGGGGAGCCGACGGCTACCGGGAGGTCGAGCTCCTCGGCATGATCCTGAAGCCGACGCCGCGCACCGTGGTGATGAGATCCGGGTCCCCCGAGGTCCGGGCCAGTTTCTGCCGCAGGTTCGCGATGTGCACCTCGATGGCGCGCTCGTCCGTGCGGCTGACGAAGTTGTAGCCCCGGTACTCCCTGCCGCGCGATACGCGCACCAGCTCTTCCTTGGTGCGCACCGCACCGTTGCTGCGGAGCAGTTCGTGGAGGAGGTTGAACTCGGTCTTGGTGAGCGGGAGTTCGACGCCTGAGCAGGTCGCGGTGCGGGCCTCGCCGTCCAGCACCAGGTTGCCGTTGCGGAGGAGGTCCGCCGCATCGGGCGGGGGCCCGGTGGTGGCCGCCGGGGCAGGCGCGGTGCCACCGGACGGTCCGGGGGTGACGGTCGCGGGGGGAGCCACCGGCTGGCCGATGCGGGGCCGGCGCAGCATCGCGTCGATCCGCGCCCTCAGTTCCCGCGGGCGGAAGGGCTTGAGGACGTAGTCGTCCGCGCCGGCCTGCAGAGCGGTCAGCACGTCCATCTCGTCCGTGCGGCCACTCAGGACGATCACGTAGCAGTCCGACGTCGTACGGATGCGGCGCAGCACCTCGTAGCCGTCGATATCGGGGAGGCCGATGTCGAGCGTCACGACCGCCGGATGTTCCTGCCGCACGGCATCCACCCCCTCGCGGCCCGTCGCGGCACCGCTTGCCGCGAAGCCGCCCTGCTCGAGGACGGCGCACAGCAGGTTGCGGATGTCGAGGTCGTCCTCGATCACGACCGCTGCGCGGCGGTCACCGGCAGCGACGCTATTCATGGGCTGCGACCTTCGGCTCGGTCGCCAGCAGCGCCGCTTCGGACGGATGCTCCGCCTGCCGGGCGGACGGGAGTTCGGAAGTGACGGCGGGTGTCCGTGCCATGGTGCGAGACCTGTTCTCTTCGGCGGCCCGGCTGACCGCGTGGGTCCCGTGGCTTTGCGTCCCCGGCTCGCACCGGGTTTGCCTTTGTCGACGGGCGGCTGCCCGCTCCATGATTTTAGCAACCCGCACCGACGCCGTGGGATCGCTCCCTCCATCACACTCCGTCACTGCTCCGTCCGCCCCGTCCCGGGCTGCCGGAGCAGCGCAGCGCCGCGTCGGACGGCCGACCCGACGGCCGTGAGCGCGGTCGAGCCGTGGCGCCACTGCTGCCAGTGCAGAGGGACGTCCAGGTGCCCGTCGTCGTCGAACGGGAGGAGGTCCCCGCGATCCCTGTGCAGCTCCAGCTCCGACACCAGGCCCCAGCCCATGCCGAGGCGGATGGCCTCCGCGAACTCCTCGGCTGCGGGGACGTGGTGCCGTGGTGCGTCCGCGGCACTCCGGGTGCGTGGGCGGAGATAGGCGTCCTGCAGGTCGTCCTTCCGGTCGAAGACGATGAGGGGGGCTTTCCCCAGTGCCTCCGGCGTCGCGCCGTCCGGGAACCAGGCCCTGCGGAAGCTGCGCGTGCTCACCGGGAGGTAGCGCATGATGCCGAGCGGGTGGGAGGAGCAGCCCTGGACCGGCGCCGCGACCGACGTGATCGCCGCCGCGGCCGCGCCGCTGCGCAGGAAGTCGAGCGAGTGGTCCTGGTCCTCCCGGAGCATCTCGATCTGGAGCGTCTCCGCGATCGGGGCGAGGGCCGGCAGCACCCAGGTGTGGAGGGAATCGCCGTTGACCACGATCGTGATGCGCTGCCGGCTCCGCTGGTCCTCCGCGGCGAGCTCGTCCGAGAGGTCGGCGGTGAGCAGTTCGAGCTGCCGCGCGAATCGCACGATCGCCTGTCCGGCGTCGGTGGCCCGGAGCGGCCGGGCCCGTGTGATGACGGGGCGTCCGACGGCGACCTCCAGGGCACGGATCCGCTGGCTCACCGCCGACGGGGTGATGGAGAGCGTGGCGGCAGCAGCCTCGAAGCTGCCTCCGCCCACGATCGCGGCGAGCGCCTGCGCCTGTGCAGGGTCGACATGTGTCATGAGCACTTCTTACCATGCTGAAGAAGCTTTAGCTGGTCTTACCCGCTCCGCACTCCTAGGTTGATCAGGTGATCACCACCGCCGCCACCGGCTTCGCTGCCGGCCTGACCCTCATCGTCGCCATCGGGTCGCAGAACGCCTTCGTGCTGCGCCAGGGCCTCCGACGCTCCCACGTGGTCCTCGTCGTTGCGGTCTGTGCCCTGTCGGATCTCCTGTTGATCGGGCTCGGCGTCGGCGGCCTCGGCGCCCTGATCGAGGGGGCGCCGGTGCTGCTGGAGGTGATTCGCTGGGCGGGCGCGGCCTTCCTCACTGGCTATGCCGTCCTTGCCGCACGCAGGGCAGTCCGGGGCGGGACCCTCGACACTGCCGGGGGTGCCGCGACGACGTCCTGGCGCGCCGCGCTCGGCACCTGCCTCGCCCTGACCTGGCTCAATCCCCATGTGTACCTCGACACCGTGTTGCTGCTCGGCTCCCTGGCGGGGACGCACGGCCCCACCGGCAGGTGGTGGTTCGCGGCCGGCGCGGGCCTGGGCAGCATCGTCTGGTTCACCGCCCTCGGCGCGGGAGCACGCTTCCTCGCCCCGCTGTTCGCGCGCCCGGTGGCGTGGCGCGTCCTCGACGCGCTGATCGCCGTCGTCATGCTGGTCCTCGCCGTGCTCCTCGTGGTCCGGTAGGACGGCGGACGGTCAGGCAGGCCGTCGTCGCGGTACGCGACGCGCCTGGGTCCGCCGGTCCCACAGCCACAGCACGACGACGACGGCGGCACCGACCACGAACACGGCGAGGGGAGCCGCCCACGCCTCGGGATCCGGGGCGAGGAGGGCCGCCCCGTCCTGCCACGGCCACAGGGCACGCGCGGAGCCCAGGATCAGGCCGGTGGCTATGAGCAGGGTTGCGCGCCTCCTCGCCCGCAGGAGATAGGCCAGGCCACGCACCACTGTCGCGAGCCCGAGGACCGCACCGCCGGCGAAGAGTGCGAGGTAGCCGAGGTCGCGGGTACTCGCGGCCTCGAGGGTCGGCTCGTACAGGCCGATCGTGAGCAGGATGAAGGAGCCCGAGAGACCGGGCAGCACCAGTGCACAGACCGCGGCGGCACCACTGAGGACGAGCACCCACCCCTGCGGCTCGCCCACCTGCAGGGTCGGCAGCCCCAGTCCCAGGAAGACGCCGACAGCGACGACCACCACCACGAACACGGCCAGAGCCCACTGTGCCGGCCGAGGCGGGAGCAGCCGCGTGACCATGGACAGCGGGACCAGCAGGCTCGCGAGCACCATGCCGAGGAAGAGGGCACGGGCGATCACGGGTTGCGTGTCGACGAAGGCGTGCAGCGGTCCGGCCAGCGTGAAGAGCGCCACAGCCATGCCGACGACCAGGGGCAGCACGAGCCGCCATTCGACGGCGCGGAGATGCGTGCGCGACGCCGCCCGGCCGTTCCCGCCGAGGAGCGCGGTCACGGCGTGGACGGCATGGTCGGCCGAGGCGATGAGGCGGTCGTAGATACCGAGGACGAGGGCCATGGTGCCTCCCGAGACCCCCGGCACCAGCTCCACCAGGCCGATCAGGGCGCCCTGCAGGAAGCTGGGCAGGGCGCGCAGCGAGGGGTTCGGAGGTACAGGGCCGCTGGGTGTCGGGTGCAAAGCCATTCTCCTCACCGTACGGCGGCGGCATCCGCCGATCCACCTGGGACCGGGTGCGGCGACCGCGTGTGAGGCACCACGCATCGGCGTCCCGCGTCCCACGGAACACCCAGACGCTGCTGCTACCGTGTCAGCTTCCCCTGCTCCCCCCGGCTCGCCTCGTGCTGCCCGGACCCGAAGGAACCCGTGTGACGCACCTGCCCGACCAGCCCCAGCCGGCGGACCGACCCGTCCGACGCCCCGATCCCGGCGAGGGGCTCCTCGTGCCGGGCAGGGCCGAGCACCAGGACGAGAGCCGGCCCGAGCACCGCGCCGGTCACCGCTCCGGCCGTGGCCTCGACGACGTGGACGGTGGGCGGCCCCGGTGGCAGCGTCCCGTGGCGGTGGCCGTGATCGCTCTCGTCACGGCCGTCGTCGTGTTCGGCGGGTACTGGGCGGTACGACTCGCGACCAACGTCGACAGTCTCGACCTCAGCGCCAACGGGACGTCGGGGTCCGGGGTGGACGACCGCACCGACCGGCTGCAGATCCTGGTCCTGGGTTCGGACACCCGGAGCGGATCGAATGCGGCCTACGGCGCCGAGGACGATTCCTCGGGCTACGGGCAGGCGGACGTCATGATGCTGCTCGACATCTCCGCGGACAACCAGCACGTCAACGTCCTCAGCTTCCCGCGCGACCTCCTCGTGGACATCCCCGCCTGCACGGACGGGCAGGGCGGCGGCTCGTTCGACGGCAGGTCCGGCGAGATGATCAACAGCGCCATGCGGGACGCCGGTCCGGGGTGTGCGGTGGACACCGTCAACGAGGTCACGGGGCTCGAGGTGGACCACTTCATGCTGGCTGATTTCGCCGCGGTCACCGAGCTCTCCGACGCCGTCGGGGGAGTGGACGTCTGTGTCACCCAAGCGATCGACGAGCCGAAGTCCGGCCTGAAGCTGCCGGCCGGGACCTCGAGCGTCCAGGGCGAGCAGGCCCTGGCATTCCTGCGGGCCCGCGCGGCGTTCGGTGACGGCGGTGACCTCGGCCGGATCCAGGCGCAGCAGGCCTTCCTCGGTTCGCTCACCCGGAAGATCAAGGATGAGGGGACTCTCGGGAACCCGCAGCGACTGCTCGGGATCGCCGACGCCCTGACCAGCAACCTCACCGTGGACAGGGGACTGGCCACCGTTCCCGCCATGGTCACCATCGGGAACCGGTTGAAGGACATCGACCCGGCGAAGGTCGCGTTCATCGCCGTCCCGACGGTGCCCGCAGCCGATCCGAACCGCCTGGTGCTGGACGAACCCCTCGCGTCCGAACTCTTCGCCGCACTCCGGTCCAGTGCCGATCTGACGACGCCCGCGGCGGACGTTCCCGCGGAAGGTGTTCCCGCTGAAGGTGTTCCCGCGGAGGGTGATCCCGCGGCCGGGAGCACCGACCCGACCGCGAGTCCCGACACCGGTCCGCAGCCCGAAGCCTCCTCGGTCCCCGTGGTCGTCGCGGACGGGACGGGCGGCGCAGGCGTCGTCGCGTCACTCGTCCCGGCGCTGACGGGGGCCGGCTACGCCGGGGCCGGGAGCATGCCCGCCCCCGCGACGCCCCTTACCGGCATCTACTACGGCGAGGGCCTCGAGGAGGAGGCACGGGCCATCGCCGCCCTGCTCGGGCTGCCGGCGTCGATCGCCGCTCCAGATCCCTCGGTCTACGGTGTGCAGGTGTATGTCGGCGCGGACGCCGCAGGTGGGCTCGACCAGATCGCCGGTCCCGACGTCTCGGGTGCCATCAACCAGACCGCCGATGAGGTGTCCTGCCAGGACACCAACCCGTTCGGCTGACCCCGGGACGGCGGGGCGTCGCAGGCGTCTTCCCGCCCGCCGTCGTCCGTCATGATCCGGTCAGAGCACGACGACGATGATCCGGTCAGAGCACGACGACGTCGGACACCGCGACCACGGCGCCCCCACCGTCGCGGATCTGGAGCTGGGACACGTCCTCGCGCAGCACCGCGGCGTTCATCCTGCAGGTGACCGTGCGGTCCGCCCCGAGGAAGGTGCCGGAGAGGTACTCCTCGCCGTCCTCACCCACCAGCACCACCTCGAACTCCTCCCCGACGGCGAGCCCGTCCAGTTCGAGCACCGTCTCCGTGCCCCAGGTGTGTGCCACGAGGGCGGCGTCGACGGTGGTTCCTGCAGGCTGCTCCGAGAAGGCGACGTCCTCCATTGCGCCGAGCGTCCCGGGCGGGCCGTCCGGGGGAGCCTGCAGGGCTCCCGTCAGGGCCTGTCCCCCGAGCGCACCGGCCACCACGAGCCCGGCCGCGGCGAGCGAGAACTGCAACCGACGCGGGCGGGTCCCGGACGTGGGCCTCCTGCTGCCGGTGCGCCGGGAGCGGGACGGAGCGGTGTCCACGGCGGGATCGACGGGATCCGCATCCGTGGCCAGGGAGACGCGCTCGGCGAGGCCGGGCGGTAACGGCGCTTCCTCCCACGCCAGGTCCGCGCGGCCCAGCCGCCGCGTGAGGTCCCTGAGCTCCTGCAGCTCTTCCGCCAGGGTCGGGTCCGCGGCGCAGGCGAGGTCGAAGTCGCGCTGCTCGTCGCCGTGGAGATCACCGGTGAGGGCAGCCGCGAGCAGTGCCTCCCGGCGTGCATGCTGATCGCTCATTGCTCCTCCTCCTCGCGCAGTGCTTCCCTCAGCGCTCTCAGTCCGTAGAACATCCGTGTGCGCAGCGTCGCCGCGGGGACGCCCGTGTGCCTCTCGAGCTGGAGGTAGGTCATCCCCTGCAGCTGGACCGCGACGATCACCTCGCGGTGTTCCCTGCTCAACCGCGCCAGCCCGCCGTACAGCACGATCCGGTCATCGGCCGGTCCCGTCTCCGAGACCACGGTGGCGGACGCCTGCAGGTGGTCGTCGGTGACCGGAGTGGGCCGTCTCTGCCGGGCACGCAGCTGGTCGATCACCACGTTCCGGGCTATCGCGAACAGCCAGGTCCGCTCCGACCCGCGGTCGGGCCGGTAGCTGGCCCGTGCCCGCCAGGCCCGGACGAAGGTCTCCTGCACGCATTCCTCGGCCATGCCGCCGTCGCGCGTGCTGTTGTACGCGAAGGCGTAGAGGCCACGGCCGTGCTCGTCGAAGGCCTCCCGCACGTCGAACGTGCCGGCGTCGTCCCTGATTGAAACCGCCCTCCGAGCCGTCGTCCCGAGCATCGTGTCCGCCTGTCCGCAGGTGTGGGTGCGAAGGGGATACAGCCGGGGGTGGTGAAACGTTCACCGGTTCGTCCGCGACGTCCGACCACTCCGCGACGACGGCGGTCCGTCCGCGGCGATGAACGCCCGGACGCAAGCGCGAGTATACCTTCGCAGGCGCACCGACCCGCGGCGCGCACATCGGAAGGGACACCATGCAGAGGACCACGAAGAGAAGGATCGCCGGGCTGTCGGGCATCGTCGGGACAGCGGCGCTCGTGACGGTGATGGGCGCTGCGCCCGCGTCCGCGGAGACGGCCGTCGACCGGCCGGACTCCTTCACCAGTGCCTACACGGTCGCGGCGCTCCCGGGCAACGTGATCGGCCCGGACGGCGCACCCGCCCCGGGTGAGCCCGGTGCCACCGGCACGTTCAACTTCATGATCAACTCGGACCTCGAGATCATCTGCTACGACATCACGCTCGACGGCGTCACGCCGCCGTTCCAGAGCATGGCGAAGACCTCGACCCACATCCACCAGACCGCGGCGGGGAAGAACGGCCCGCCCCGCATCGCCTTCCCGAATCCTGGGGGCGAGGGGACCCTGACGGGTTCGGGCTGCCTCCAGGGCCCCTTCACCACGGGACTGACGGGTGACGACGGCGTGGACACGGGCGAGGGCTTCTCCCTCAAGCAGCTCGAGGCCGACCCCGCCGGCTTCTCGGCCGACACGCACACGTCCGGCTTCGTGCCGGGTGCTGTCCGGGGCCAGCTGACGGCCCTGCCGATGGGCGGTGTGGACACGGGCGTCGCGTCGGCGCCGGCCTCCTCGCCGGAGTCGACCGCGCCCCTGGCCCTCGGCGCGCTGGCGCTGGTGGGAGCAGGCATCGGCGGTGCGGTGCTGGTCCGCCGTCGCGCCGGCGTCGCGTAGGGAGGACGAGGAGGGAGGACGAGGAGGGAGCCGGTCCCGACCTCCGTCGGGTCCGGCTCCCGCCGTCGTCGGCGGTGCAGGGGCGCGGGAAGGTCCGCCGCGTCGCTGACGCGCGGGACCGCGCCCCGGCGTCACTCCGCGTTGGCGCGCGCTTCGATCCAGTCGGTCGCCGCATCCGAGAGGAAGACGCCGTCGGGGCCGCGCTCACCTATCCACCAGGGGGCGGCGGCGATCAGGCCGCCCACGCGGCTGATGTCCGCGGCCACCTCGGGGGAGAGCGCCTCGCCGTTGTGATCGCCCAGCCACTGCCGCGTCTCCGGCAGGACGGCTGCCCACCACTCGTCGAGTTCCATGACCGCAGTATGCCCCGGCACCGCGGGCTGCGGCTAGGGGAGCGGGCCGCGCCGCGGATGTCCGGCGAGCACGGAAGCGGACCAGGGCCGGGGCTGCCGGACGGAACGACGGGAAGAGGACTCCCGGCGCCGGACCGTGCGCCGTCCTGCAGGGAGCCGGACCGTGCGCAGCCCTGCAGGGGAGAGCGTCGACGGTGCAGTCGACGGTGCAGTCGACGGTGCATAGGCTGGGTCCGGGAAGCCGAGCCCCGCGTCATGCACGGCCCGTCCCGCCTCCTGATCCCCGGCCTCCGATCCGCGACCCCTGATCCCGACCTCCAGAGCAGAAGTGAGTACCCCGATGAGCTTCAAGGCAGCCACGCCCTCGGTCCTGTTCGTGTGCGTCAAGAACGGGGGCAAGTCACAGATGGCGGCCGGCCTCATGGACAGGGTGGCCGGGGGTGCCGTCGCCAGCGCCTCCGCCGGGTCGAAGCCCGGGTCTGCCGTCAACGGCCTCTCCGCGGAGGTCCTGGCCGAGCTGGGGATCGACATCAGCCGGAACATGCCCCGGCGGATCACCCGCGAGGACCAGGAGCGGGCGGACCTCGTCGTCGTCCTGGGTGCCGAGGCGCAGGTCGACGAGGTCGACGGCACGCTCTACGAGCGATGGGAGACGGACGAGCCCGGTGAACGCGGTATCGAGGGGATCGAGCGCATGCGCCTGGTCCGGGACGACATCCTCGAACGCGTCACCGCCCTGCACGCCGCCCTCACCCGCCGGTAGTGCGCCGGCGGACCAGCCCGTCCGGCATCCGCCGGCCTGCCGGGGTGCACGTCCATCCGCGTGTCTTCTCCGTGGTGTCGGAGCCCCCCACACACACGCGATCTCTCCCCGGCGGACCTGATGGAGCCGACCGCCCGAGGAGGAGTTGAGTCGACCCGACTCAAGGTGATTTGGTGCCTCGAGCCCTCGGGCCTATAGTTGAGTGCAGAACGCTCAATCTACGCGCCCGGCGGATGAGCGCCTCGCAAATCCCGGGCAGTCGAAAGGAAATTGCATGTCACGTGCAGTAGGTATTGACCTCGGAACCACCAACTCGGTCGTCTCGGTTCTCGAAGGCGGCGAGCCCACCGTCATCGCGAACGCCGAGGGCGCCCGCACCACGCCGTCGATCGTCGCATTCTCCAAGTCCGGCGAGGTGCTGGTCGGCGAGATCGCCAAGCGCCAGGCCGTCAACAACATCGACCGCACCATCGCGTCGGTCAAGCGCCACATGGGTACCGACTGGAACGTCGACATCGACGGCAAGAAGTACACCGCGCAGGAGATCTCCGCACGCACGCTGCAGAAGCTGAAGACCGACGCCGAGAGCTACCTCGGCGAGAAGGTCACGGACGCCGTCATCACCGTGCCCGCCTACTTCAACGACGCCGAGCGCCAGGCCACCAAGGAGGCCGGCGAGATCGCGGGCCTGAAGGTCCTGCGCATCGTCAACGAGCCCACCGCGGCCGCTCTCGCCTACGGGCTCGACAAGGGCAAGGAGGACGAGCTCATCCTCGTCTTCGACCTCGGCGGCGGAACGTTCGACGTCTCGCTCCTCGAGGTGGGCAAGGACGAGGACGCCTTCTCCACGATCCAGGTCCGCTCCACCGCCGGTGACAACCGGCTCGGCGGCGACGACTGGGACCAGCGCGTGGTCGACTACCTGCTGTCGCAGGCCAAGGCCAAGGGTGCGGACCTGTCCAAGGACAAGATCGCCCTGCAGCGTCTGAAGGAGGCTGCGGAGCAGGCCAAGAAGGAACTCTCCTCGGCCACCTCCACCAACATCTCGCTGCAGTACCTCTCCGTCACGGCGGACGGTCCCGTCCACCTGGACGAGCACCTCTCGCGCGCCAAGTTCCAGGACCTGACCAAGGACCTGCTGGACCGCACCAAGAAGCCGTTCAACGACGTCATCGCCGAGGCCGGGATCAAGGTCGCCGACATCGACCACATCGTCCTGGTCGGCGGATCCACGCGTATGCCCGCGGTCGGTGAGCTCGTCAAGGAGCTCGCAGGCGGCAAGGAGCCCAACAAGGGCGTCAACCCGGACGAGGTCGTGGCCGTCGGTGCCGCACTGCAGGCCGGCGTCCTCAAGGGCGAGCGCAAGGACGTCCTGCTCATCGACGTCACCCCGCTGTCCCTCGGCATCGAGACCAAGGGCGGCATGATGACCAAGCTCATCGAGCGCAACACGGCCATCCCGACCAAGCGCAGCGAGACCTTCACGACGGCGGACGACAACCAGCCGTCCGTGGCCATCCAGGTCTTCCAGGGCGAGCGCGAGTTCACCCGTGACAACAAGCCGCTGGGCACGTTCGAGCTGACCGGCATCGCGCCGGCCCCCCGCGGGGTGCCGCAGGTCGAGGTCACCTTCGACATCGACGCCAACGGCATCGTCCACGTGTCCGCGAAGGACAAGGGCACGGGTACCGAGCAGTCGATGACCATCACCGGTGGTTCCTCGCTCTCCAAGGAGGACATCGAGCGCATGGTCCGCGAGGCCGAGGAGCACGCGGCCGAGGACAAGAAGCGCCGCGAGGCGGCCGACGTCCGCAACGGCGCCGAGCAGCTCGCCTACTCGGTGGACAAGCTGATCGCCGACAACGCGGACAAGCTGCCCGAGGAGGTCAGGACCGAGGTCCAGGCCGACGTCGACGCCCTCAAGAAGGCGCTCGAGTCGCAGGACAACGACGACGAGGTGAAGTCGGCCTTCGAGAAGCTGCAGGCATCCCAGTCCAAGCTCGGCGAAGCGATCTACGCTTCGGCCCAGCAGGACGCGGGGCAGGCCGGTGGCGCACCCGCCGACGACCAGCCGACGGCCGAGGGCTCCGACGAGGACATCGTCGACGCCGAGGTCGTGGACGACGACAACGAGAAGAAGTAGTCATGCCGCACCACGGAAATGAAGAAGAGCACCAGTCGGAGCCGGTGAGCTTCCGTGACAACCGGAAGATCGACCCGGAAACGGGCGAAGTCCGTGGGCAGCAGAACGACGCCGGCGCCCCGGCCGCGGAGGATCCCGCGGCCGGGGAGCAGGCAGCGCCCTCGGGCGACGCCTCCGAGGGGGACGCCCTGGCCCAGGCCGAGGCCATCCTCAATGAGGCGGGCGCGGAGGGCGAGAGCAATCCGGCCGTGGACGTCGTCGCGGACCTGCGGAACGACCTCCTCCGGCTCCAGGCGGAATACGTCAACTACCGGCGCCGCGTCGAGCGTGACCGGGACGTCGCCCGTGACCAGGCGGTCATCGGCGTGCTCAACTCGCTGATGCCCGTCCTCGACGACATCGACGCCGCACGCCAGCACGGCGACCTCGCCGGGGGGCCGTTCGCGGCCATCGCCGGCAAGCTCGAGAACGTCCTCAAGGCGTACGAGCTCACCCGGATCGACGAGGTCGGCGTCGCCTTCGACCCGAACGTCCACGAGGCGCTCATGCAGCAGCCGAGTGCCGACGTGCAGGCCGACAGCGTCAGCCAGATCCTCCGCGCGGGCTACCGTAAGGGCGAGCGCGTCCTCCGGGCCGCCCAGGTCATCGTGGCGGTTCCGGAGTAACTGGAACACCGGGTGGGGCAGTCTTCCCGGGCCGACGAGATTCCTGAGCTCGCAGAGCTCGCTCCGGAAGATCAAGGGCCCCGCAGAAGACAGCCCCACCCGTCTTTCCCGACCTGACCGGTCGGGAGGAAACGGCCGGGCGCTCGGGGTACGCCCGGACCCGTCCGGCCCCCACATCTTCAGCAGTACCTACGGAAGGAGACGCCCAGTGGCCAGTCAGGATTGGGTCGACAAGGATTTCTACAAGATCCTGGGTGTCTCCAAAGATGCGTCCGACGCCGATATCAAGAAGGCGTACCGCAAGCTCGCCCGCAAGCACCACCCCGACCAGAACCAGGGTGACGCCGGGTCCGAGCGCATGTTCAAGGACGTGTCCGAGGCCTACTCGGTCCTGTCCGACGCCGAGCAGCGCCAGCAGTACGACGCCATCCGCGCCATGGGCGGTGGTGCCCGATTCTCCGCCGGTGGTCCGGGTGGGGGCGCGGGAGCCGGTGCCGGGTTCGAGGACATCTTCGGCAACCTCTTCGGCCAGGGCGCAGGGCCGCGCCAGCGCACGGGGTTCTCGAACAGCACCCTCCCCCCGGAGTTCGCCGATCTCTTCGGCGGCGGCGGGATGGGCGGCAGCAGCTTCCCCGGCGGCTTCCAGCAGTCCCGCCCGCAGAAGGGCGCGGACCGGACGGCCAGCACCTCCATCTCCTTCGCCGGTGCCATCAACGGCACCACGATCGGCCTGCGTGAGCCGTCGGGCGAGCAGATCGACGTACGGATCCCCGCCGGCATCCGCGACGGACAGAAGGTCCGGGTCAAGGGCAAGGGCCAGCCCGGCCAGGCAGGTCCGGGCGACCTCATGGTCGCGGTGTCCGTCAAGGAGCACCCGCTGTTCAAGCGCGACGGCGACACCATCCGCCTGACCGTGCCCGTCACGTTCCCCGAGGCCGCCCTCGGAGCGCAGATCGAGGTCCCGACCCTCACGGGTGAGCTCGTGAAGATGCGTATCCCCGCAGGGACGCCGTCGGGCCGTACCCTCCGCCTCAAGGGCCGCGGTGTGAAGACGTCGAAGACCACGGGAGACCTGCTGGTGACCGTCGAGGTGGTGGTGCCGCAGAACCTGTCCAAGGAGGCGGAAGCCGCCGTCGAGGCGTTCAGGGACGCGACGAAGGACGCCGATCCCCGGGACGGCCTGGCCGCGAAGGCGCGCCTGTAACAGTACATTTGAGCGAACGCCGGGAGGACCGGCACGGAAGGAGGCCACCGATGGACTACACGATGCCCGTGTACGTCATCTCCGTGGCCGCGGAGCTCGCCGACATGCACCCGCAGACGCTGCGGCAGTACGACCGGCTGGGACTCGTCACGCCCAGCCGTGCCCCGGGACGGGCGCGGCGCTATTCCCAGAAGGACGTCGGGACCCTGCGGGAGATCCAGCGGCTCTCCCAGGAGGGCGTGTCCCTCGAGGGCATCCGCCGCATCCTCGACCTCGAGAACCAGGTCGCGGCGCTCCGGTCCCGCGTGGGCGAGCTGACCGCGGAACTCGCGCAGCGGCGCGTGCAGGCCGAGTCGGGGCGCGTCTTCGCCGCCGGTCTCGCGGGCGACGTCGTCACCCTCGCGCGCGGGCAGCGCCCCCGCCCGCGGAGCCAGGCCGTCGTGGTGTGGCGACCGGAGGCCGTCCGGCCTCCTCTGGGGCAGCTGCCCCTGCGCGCCGCGAACTAGGGCGCGGTCCTGACCGCCGGTCCTGCTCCGGTGGAGCCACGGACCACGAGGTCCGCCTGGAAGAGGATGTCCGAGCGGGAGGTGCGGTCGCCGGCGAGTTCGGTGACGAGGGCGTGGACGGCGGCCTCCGCCATCGCGGTGATGTTCTGCCGGAGCGTGGTCAGGGGCGGGTCGGTGAAGGCCATGAGCGGTGAGTCGTCGAAGCCGACCACCGAGATGTCCTCGGGGACCCGTAGCCCGCGCGTCTGCGCCGCACGCATCGCGCCGAGTGCCATGACGTCGGAGGCGCAGACGATGCCGGTGTGGCCGCTGTCGATCAGCTCGTCGGCGGCACTCTGGCCTCCCTCGATGGTGAACATGCTCGTCGCGATGTGCGGATCGGCATCGTCCTCGCCGAGGAACTGGAGGAGCCCGGCACGGAAGCCCTCGAGCTTCCGGCGGCTCGGGATGAACCGGTCCGAGCCCGTCGCGAATCCCACGCGCTGGTGCCCCTGCGCCACGAGGTGGCGGACAGCGGTCCGGATCGCGGTGGCGTCGTCGTTCGAGACGGACGGCGCGTCGATCTCGGGGCGGGCGCCGTTGACCAGCACGAACGGCACGCGGCCGCGCAGCCGGCGGTAGCGCTCCACGCTCGCCCGACCGTCCGAGTGCGCGGCGCAGACGAAGATGATGCCGCTGACGCCCTGGTCCAGCATCAGGGCCACGTACTCGTCCTCCGTGATGCCCCCGCCGGGCAGTGTGCAGAGGGCGGGGATGTAGTCGTTCGGTGCCAGCAGGGCGGCGATCGCCCCCGCGAAGGCCGGGAAGATGGGATTGACGAGATCGGGCACCACGACGCCGATCTGCCCCTTCGACCGGCCGGCCGTCCGCGCCGGGCGCTCGTAGCCCAGGCTGTCCATGGCCGCGAGCACCGCCTGCCGGGTCTCCTGCGAGGCGCCGCCCTTGCCGTTCAGCACCCGTGACACGGTGGGCACGCTGACGCCGGCCGTCCGGGCGACGTCGTCCAGGCGGGGGCGGTCGGTCCGGGTCTCGGAAGTCATGAGGTCAATCTAGCGCAGGCGGCCTCCAGGCGTAGAAAGTTTTCGTGAAAGTTGCTTGACGACGGGTCATGCCCCTCCCTAGGGTCGGGAGAACCACTCCTGGACAGTCCGGCTGCGCAGCGACGCGCGGTCGGGGAAGGACCACCATGACACTCCTCGACACCACGGCCCGGCCGGCGCGGGGGCCGGCTGCCCCACGCGCGTCCCGGCTCGCCGCCGTCGTCCTCTCCCTGCCCCTCCTCGCCACCCTGACGCCCGCGCCGGCGCTCGCGGACCACACGGCCGTGCCGGGCACGGTGGCCCTCGTCGGTTCGCTGCAATCGGAACTCGGCTGCCCCGGCGACTGGCAGCCCGAGTGCGCAGCGACAAGACTTGCCCCCGAGCCCGGATCACCGGACACCTGGACGGCGACCTTCGACGTCCCCGCGGGCTCCTACGAGTACAAGGTGGCGCTGAACGATGCATGGGGCGAGAACTACGGTGCGGACGGGGCGGCGGGTGGTGCGAACCTGGCCCTCGAGGCTCCCGGGGGCCCCGTCACCTTCACCTACGACCACCGCACGCACGTGATCTCCAGCGACGTCCCCGCGGCCCCGACGGCGACCACGGCCGGGCACTGGCTCACCCCCGAAACGCTCGCCTGGGACGTGGATCTCCCCGACGGCACGCGGTACCGCCTGTACTCGTCGCCCGACGGCGGCCTGGCGGTCGAGGACGGCGCCGTCGTCGGGGGCGCCTCCCTCGATCTCTCCGTGAGCGGATCGCAGCTCGCCCCCGCACTCGCGGCGAGATACCCGCACCTCTCCTCCCTCACCACCCTCACGCTCGGGAAGAAGGACGTGCGGAAGGCAGGTGAGCTCCTCAGGGGCCAGCTGCTGCTCGCGGCCCTCGCACCGGACGGGTCCGTCCTCGCCGCCACCGGGGTGCAGGTGCCGGGGGTGCTGGACAGCCTCTACGCCGGTGCGGCACGGCAGGAGCTCGGCCTGAGCTGGAAGGGCCGGAAGCCCCAGCTCGACCTGTGGGCTCCGACCGCCCGCAGCGTCTCGGTCCAGGTCTTCCGGGACGGGACGGGCGGCAGCCCGATCACCACCCGCGCGTTGCGCGCGGGCAAGGACGGCGTGTGGAGCGTCAAGGGCGAGAAGGACTGGAAGGGCGCGTACTACGTGTACGACGTCGAGGTCTTCGTCCCCGAGACCGGCGCCGTCGAGCACAACATCGTCACCGACCCCTACAGCGTGGGCCTGTCGACGAACTCCGAGCGGTCCCTGATCGTGGATCTCGAGGACCCGGCACTCATGCCGCAGTCGTGGTCACGCCTCGCCAAGCCGGCCGTCCAGAAGCCCGAGGAGCTGTCCGTCTACGAACTGCACGTGCGCGACTTCTCGATCACCGACACCACGGTGCCCGAGGCCGAGCGTGGCACCTACGCGGCCTTCGGGCGCTCCGGCAGCGACGGCATGACGCGGCTCTCGGACCTCGCGTCCAGTGGCCTGAACGCCGTGCACCTGCTCCCGGTGAACGACATCGGCACCATCGAGGAGGACCGCGCACTCCAGGCGGAGCCCGGCTGCGATCTCGACTCCTTCGCGCCCGACGGCACGGAACAGCAGGAGTGCGTCACGGCCGTGGCCGGCCAGGACGGCTTCAACTGGGGGTACGATCCCCTGCACTACACGACGCCCGAGGGCTCCTACTCGACCGATCCGTCGGACGGGACCCGCATCGCCGAGTTCCGCACCATGGTCTCCTCGCTGAACACCGCCGGGCTCCGCGTGATCCAGGACGTCGTCTACAACCACACCGCCGGCGCGGGCCAGTCCTCGACCAACAACCTCGACCGGATCGTGCCCGGCTACTACCACCGGCTGAACCCCGCGTCGGGCGCCGTCGAGACCTCGACCTGCTGCCCCAACACCGCCACCGAGCACACCATGATGGGCAAGCTGATGGTGGACTCCATCGTCACCCTCGCCAGGACGTACAAGCTCGACGGCTTCCGCTTCGACCTCATGGGACACCACTCCAAGCAGAACATCCTCGACGTCCGGGCGGCCCTCGACGGGCTGACGCTCGAGCGCGACGGCGTCGACGGGAAGTCCGTCTACCTGTACGGCGAGGGCTGGAACTTCGGTGAGGTGGCCGACAACGCCCGGTTCGAGCAGGCGACGCAAACGACCATGGCCGGCACGGGCATCGGAACGTTCAACGACCGCCTGCGCGACGCCGTGCGCGGCGGCGGTCCGTTCGACGGCGACCCCCGGATCCAGGGCTTCGCCTCCGGCCTGCTCACCGACCCCAACGGCGTCGAGGGGAACGGCACGGAGGAGGAGCAGCGGGCCCGCCTGCTGCTGTCCCAGGACCAGATCCGCGTGGGACTGACCGGCAACCTCAGGGACTACCGGTTCACGGACCGCCTCGGCAACGAGGTGACCGGCGCCGGAGTGGACTACAACGGCTCACCCGCCGGGTACACCGCGGACCCGCAGGAGGCGATCACCTACGTCGAGGCGCACGACAACGAGACGCTCTTCGACGCACTGGCCTTCAAGCTGCCCACGGACACCGCAATGGCGGACCGGATCCGGATGCAGACCCTGGCGCTCTCGACGACGGCGTTCGGCCAGGGGATCTCCTTCTGGCACGCGGGCGGCGAAGCGCTCCGCAGCAAGTCGCTGGACCGCAACAGCTACGATTCCGGCGACTGGTTCAACGTCCTCGACCACACGGGCACCGACAACGGCTTCGGCAGGGGCCTCCCGCCCCGGGCGGACAACGAGGACAAGTACGCCTTCATGCAGCCGCTGCTCGCCGATCCCGCCCTCAAGCCGACCGCGGCGGACATCGAGGCGGCCCGGCTGCAGGCGCAGGAACTGCTCGCCATCCGGCAGGGCAGCCCGCTGTTCAGCCTCGGCACGGCGGACCTCGTGCAGCAGAAGCTGTCCTTCCCGGGCAGCGGTACCGACCAGGCGCCCGGCGTGATCGTCATGCACCTCGACGACACCGTCGGCCCGGACGTCGATCCCGGGCGGAAGGGCATCGTCGTCGTCTTCAACGCGTCCGACGACGCCACGGTGCAGCGGGTCCCTGCCGCAGCCGGAGCCGGCTTCGCCCTGCACACCGTCCAGGCGGAGGGGAGCGACGACGTCGTCCGCGGGGCGACGGCCGCCGCCGACGGCACGTTCACGGTCCCGGCACGGACGGTCGCGGTCTTCGAAGCCCGCTGACCCTGCCCGGGTAGGCCCGGCTCCCGCACGGGGACCGGGCCTTCGTCGTCCGGTGGCGGCCGCGCCTCAGGGCTTCGGGACGGACGTGCTGGAGCGGATGATCAGGGCGGTCCGCGCGGCATGGTTCGTCGGCCGGTGCGCGTCCGGTTCCTGCAGGATCTGCAGGAGCCGCCCGACGGCCCGCCGGCCCTGCTCCTGGGGGAACTGCGCGACCGTCGTCAGGCCGAGGGCCTCACCCAGCTCGTGCCCGTCGATCCCGATCACCGAGACGTCCTCGGGGACGCGCAGTCCCAGTTCGCGCGCGGCGAGGACGGCGCCGATGGCCATCTCGTCGGAGGCGCAGAACACCGCGGTGGGGGTGTCCCGCGGATACCCGAGCAGCTGCTTGGCCTGGGCGTAGCCGCCCTGGATGGTGAAGTCGCCGTCGATCCGCCAGGAGTCCAGGATGTCCAGCCCCGCGGCGGCCATGGCCGACTCGTAGCCGTGCCGACGGGTGCCGGAGATGCGGAAGTCGTTCTCGAAGGCGTCCGAGCCGCCGATGTGGGCGATCCTGCGGTGCCCGAGCGTGATCAGGTGCTCGGTGGCCAGTTCCGCGATCTCGTGGTCGTTGACGCTGTAGGTCTCGGCTCCGGGCAGCGGGCCGCCGATGCCCACGACCGGCTTCCCGACCGCCAGGAGCTGGCCCAGTTCGTCACGGCTCAGCTCGAGCGAGACGGGGATGACGCCGTCGCACCGCTGCCGCAGCAGGAACTCCGACAGGACGCGGTCCCGGGACCCGGCGTCCTCGTTCAGGTTGTACAGCGTGAGGTCGTACCCCGCCTCGAGGAGGGATGCGGCCACGCTGTCGAGGATCTGGGAGTAGTACCAGCGGGCCACGGACGGGACGACGACGCCGATGTTGCGGTGCCGTCCCGAGGCGAGGGACGACGCCGTCGAACTGACCACGAAGTCGAGTTCCTTCGCGGCCTGCAGCACGCGGGCCCGGGCCCGCTCGGACACGCGCCCGTTCCCGCTGAGGGCACGGGAGACGGTGGCCGTGGAGACGCCGGCGAGTTCGGCGACATCCTTGATCCCGGCCATGGTCCCCCTGGGTCTGCGCTCCCGGCCGGTAGGGCCGGCACGGGACGATGTGAAGGGCGCGCCGGTCGGCGGGCCCCGCCCGATCATCCCGGATCGGGCGCGGATCCGCTATCCGGCGGTGCTGAGGATCCAGACGCAGGCGTCCGGGACCAGCAGGCCGTCCTCCACCGCGCCGGCCGTGCTGGCCGCGATGACCGTGCCGGGAGGCAGGGGAGCGGCGAACTCACCCATGTTGAGGATCACGAGCACCTCGCCGTTGAGGAAGGCGACGACGTCGCTCTGCTCGAACGGCCGGGACCAGCTCAGTGATCCCGCACCGAGGCGCAGATCCCGCCTCAGCTGCAGGGCCGTGCGGTAGAGGGACAGGGTGGAATCCGGGTCCGCAGCCTGGACGTCGCGGGCGAACCCGGCCCAGCCCTCGGGCTGGGGGAGCCATGGTGCTGCGGTCGAGTCCGCCCCGCCGAACCCTGAGGACGGCTGGTCCGCGCGCCACGGCAGCGGTACGCGGCACCCGTCACGGCCGATCCGCTCGCCCCCGGTCCGGGCGAAGGTCGGATCCTGGCGGGCGTCGTCGGGCATGGAGGTGTGGTCGGGGAGACCGAGCTCCTCGCCCTGGTAGAGATAGATGCCGCCGGGCAGGGCGAACATGGCGAGCGACGCCGCCCTGGCGCGGGCGAGGCCGGTGTGGAGATCAGGCTGGGGGTCGCTGTGCCCGATCCCGTCACCACCGCGGGGCGTGCCGTCGGTGAGGCCGAAGCGGCTGGTGTGCCGGACGACGTCGTGGTTGCTGAGCACCCAGGTGGTGGGCGCCGCCACGGCGTCGAAGGCCGTGAGCGAGGAAGAGATGACGTCGCGCAGGGCGTGGGCGTTCCACGGGTGGTGCAGGTAGGCGAAGTTGAACGCCTGGTGCATCTCGTCCGCGCGGACCCAGTCGGTCAGCCGGGGCAGGGGATCGATCGAGGCCTCGGCGCAGAGGATGCGTTCGCCGTCGTACTCGGCGAGGATCGCCCGCCACCGGCGGTAGATCGCGTGCACCTCGTCCTGGCCGAACATCGGTGCCTCCCAGCCGGGGAAGCCGTCGGTGGAGCCGCCGTCGGCGCGTCCGCCCCAGTCGGGCAGCCCCTCGGCCTTGATGAGGGCGTGCGCCACGTCCACGCGGAAGCCGCCGACGCCGCGGTCCAGCCAGAAACGCAGGACACGCTCGAACTCCGCGCGCACGGCCGGGTTGTCCCAGTCGAAGTCGGGCTGCGAGGAGTCGAAGAGGTGCAGGTACCACTGGCCGGGGGCGCCGTCCGCAGCGACGGTCCGGGTCCACGCGGGCCCGCCGAAGTGGGACTGCCAGTTGTTCGGCGGGATGCTGCCGTCCTCGCCGCGGCCGTCGCGGAAGATGAACATCGCGCGCTCGGGGGAGCCGGCGGGTGCGGCGAGGGCGGCCTGGAAGAGGGTGTGGTCGCTGGAGCAGTGGTTGGGGACGAGGTCCACGATCACGCGGATCCCGAGGGCATCCGCCCGCCCGACGAGGGCGTCGAAGTCGCCCAGCGTGCCGAATCGCGGGTCGACGTCGCAGTAGTCGGCCACGTCGTAGCCGCCGTCGCGCTGGGGCGAGGTGTAGAACGGCGAGAGCCAGACGGCATCGATGCTCAGCTCCGCCAGGCGCGCGAGTTCGTCCGTGATCCCGGGCAGGTCGCCCGTGCCGTCACCGTTGGAGTCACGGAAGGACCGCGGATAGACCTGGTAGATCACGGAGGAACGCCACCACTGGTCCTCCTCGTGCGGTGCGTGCAGCGGAGTGTGGAAGGCGGCGGGCGAGGTCAGGGACTCGCCGAGCAGGGGGGCGATCTCGGGCATGCGGACCATCCTAAGCCCACACCGGGCATGTTCTGGAAGCGTTTCCAACCATCAGTGGGCTGACTTTGTTGGTTTGTCAGCGATATTGCGTTGATCTTGCGTGGACTAGGCAGAAATCTTGCAAGCGTTTACAGTTGTGACTCGGGTCACCGCAGCTCCGTCCCCGGAGCGGTCGTGGCATCGACGTCTCCCGGCTCCAGGACTCCCCGTCCGCCGCCGGGGGACTGACCGAAGACGCTCATGAAAGGTTCACCAATGAAGGTGCGATCCACCCAGCCGACGCGTCGGCACGCTTTGATCACCGGCGTGATGTCGGTTGCAGTCCTGGCCCTCACGGCCTGCGGAGGGGGAGCTTCCGAGTCCTCGTCCACCACCACCACCACCACCACCTCCGCAGCGGCCGCCGACCTCGCCGAGGGTGGATCGACGACCCTCACCATGTGGGTGGACGCCGAGCGCGCCCCGGCCCTCGAGGAGATCACCAAGTCCTTCAAGGAGGACACCGGCATCGAGGTCAAGCTCGCGGTCAAGGACTTTGCCGCAGTGCGCGACGACTTCATCACGCAGGTGCCGACGGGCAAGGGCCCGGACCTGATCGTCGGCCCCCACGACTGGCTGGGCACGTTCGTCCAGAACGGGGTCGTGGCGCCCGTCGAACTCGGCGACAAGGCCGCCGAGTTCCAGGAGTCCGCCGTCCAGGCCATGACCTATGACGGCAGCGTCTACGGCGTCCCCTACGCCCTCGAGAACATCGCACTGCTCCGCAACACGGACCTCGTACCCGAGCCTGCGGACACCTTCGACGAGGTCATCGCCAACGGCGAGGCCGCCGTCGCCGACGGATCCGCCGTCTACCCGTTCCTCGTGGGCATGGACCCCAAGCAGGGAGACCCGTACCACCTGTACCCGCTGCAGACGTCCCTGGGCGTACCGGTCTTCGGCCAGAACGAGGACGGCAGCTACAACGCCGACGAACTGCTGCTCGGCGAGCCCGGCGGTGTCGAGTTCGCGAAGAAGCTCGTGGAATGGGGAGACACCGGATCGAAGATCATCAACTCCAACATCACGGGTGACATCGCCAAGGAGAAGTTCAACGCGGGGGAGTCGCCCTACTTCCTCACCGGTCCCTGGAACGTCCCCGACGCGCAGGCCGCCGGCCTGAACCTCGCCGTGGACAAGCTCCCCACGGTCGGTGACGAGGATGCCCAGCCGTTCATCGGCGTCAACGGCTTCTTCATCTCCTCGCAGAGCGTCAACGCGCTCGCCGCGAACGAGTTCGCCGTGAACTACCTCAGCACCGAGGCCGCACAGGACGCCATGTACGACGTCGGCGGACGCCCCCCGGCGCTGAAGGCCAGCTTCGACAAGGCCGCCTCGGATCCGATCGTCGCAGCCTTCGGCGAGATCGGCGCCAACGGCGTCCCCATGCCGGCACTGCCCGAGATGCAGGCCGTCTGGGCCGACTGGGGAGCCACCGAGCTCGCCCTGATCAAGGGCAGCGGCGACCCCGAGGGCGCCTGGACCACCATGGTCGGCAACATCGAGGCGAAGATCGCCGGACAGTAGGACCCCGCGGCGCCCGTCGTCCAGACGGCGGGCGCCGTCCCGGCTGCTCCGGAAGCAGGCCGGCCACCGCCGGTCGAGCGATTCCCGGCGGTGGCCATCCACCCAGTAGCGTCGCCGATCAACGAAAGCTCCCCCCATGCCCACACTGGCCCCTCCCGGCCCGGCCGCAACGCGCCCGCCGAAGAAGACCGCCCTCCGCGCCGACTCGACCCTCGGCCTGCTCGTGAAGATCGTGCTGCTCGGGCTCGTGGACGCATTCGCCGTCTACGTCATGATCACCCTCTTCCTGCAGGAGAAATGGCTGGTCCTCGTGTTCGCCGCCGTCGTGACGGTGCTGATCAACTGGGTCTACCTGCGCCGGGGCGGCCTGCCCGCCAAGTACCTGGCGCCCGGCATCTTCTTCCTGGTGATCTTCCAGGTCTTCGTCATGATCTACAGCGGCTACGTGGCCTTCACCAACTACGGCGACGGGCACAACAGCACCAAGGCCGACGCCGTGAACGCCATCCAGCTCTCGGCACAGCAGCGCGTCCCCGACTCGCCCGCGTACCGGGTCACGATCCTCGAGCGCGACGGCGTCTTCCACCTCCTGGCCACCGAGCCCGACGGCACGGTCTCGGTCGGCACCACGGGTGAGCCGCTGGAGGAGGCCGAGGACGCCGTCACGGACGGCACCGGCAAGGGCACGGAACTCGAGGGCTACCGCGCCCTGCAGTTCGGCGAGGTCCTCGCGAACCAGGCGGACATCCTCGCGATCACGGTCCCATTCTCCGACGACCCCGAGGACGGCAGCCTGAAGACCGGCGACGGCTCCAACGCCTACGTGTACCGCCCGTCGCTGAGCTACGACGAGGACACCAGCACCTTCACGGACCTCGAGACCGGCGCCACCTACTCCGATCGCGGCGAGGGCTCGTTCCAGTCCGAGGACGGCGAGCAGCTCAGTACCGGATGGAAGATCAATGTCGGCCTCGACAACTTCACGAAGGCGTTCTCGGACCAGAACATCCGGGGGCCGCTCCTCCAGGTGGTCCTCTGGACCTTCACCTTCGCGATCGTCTCGGTGCTCTCGACCTTCGCGCTCGGGCTCTTCCTCGCCAACGCCTTCAACCTGCCGGACCTCCGCGGGAAGCGGATCTACCGGATCCTGATGATCCTGCCGTACGCCTTCCCGGCGTTCCTGGCCGGCCTCGTCTGGTCCGGTCTGCTCAACCCGGAGTTCGGGTTCGTCAACAACACCTTCTTCGGCGGCGCGGACATCCCCTGGCTGACCGACCCGGTCCTCGCGAAGGTCAGCGTGCTCGTGGTCAACCTGTGGCTCGGGTTCCCCTACATGTTCCTGGTGTGCACGGGAGCGCTGCAGTCGCTGCCCGAGGAGGTCAACGAGGCCGCCCGCATGGACGGTGCCTCCGCCTGGCGTACCTTCACCGCCATCAAGCTGCCGCTGCTGCTCGTCTCCGTGGCGCCCCTGCTGATCGCGAGCTTCGCGTTCAACTTCAACAACTTCAACGTCATCTACATGCTGACGGACGGCGGGCCCCGCTTCGACAACACGACGGCGAACATCGGCCACACCGACATCCTCATCACCATGGTCTACGAGATCGCCTTCGGGACAGGTGTGGGCCGCGACTACGGCCTCGCCAGTGCCCTGTCCATCATCATCTTCATCATCGTCGCCGTGATCTCCGCCATCAGTTTCCGGCAGACCAAGGCTCTGGAGGACATCAACGGATGACCACGTTCATCGATCCGCAGGCAGTAGCACCGGCACCCACCCCGTCCGGGGGGTCCGGTTCCGTCCCCGCACAGCGCAAGCGTTCCTTCGGCCAGTGGTTCCGGCACAAGGGCTGGCGGCACGTGGTCGGCGTCGTCACGACGGTCTTCGCCGTGTTCCCCCTCCTGTACGTCCTCTCCGCCGCCCTGAACTCGAACGGCACCATGGCCGGGTCCAACGCCCTGTTCACCGCGTTCGACGGTGGCAACTTCGAGGCCCTGTTCAGCGATCCCACGCGTCCCTTCGGCCGCTGGTTCATGAACACCATGGTGATCGGCGTGGTGACGAGCGCGGCCACCGTGTTCCTCGGGGCGCTGGCCGCCTACGCGTTCAGCCGCATGCGCTTCACGGGGCGCCGCGTCAGCCTGCTGTCGCTGCTGATCCTCCAGATGTTCCCCCAGCTGCTCGCCGTCGTCGCGATCTTCCTGCTCCTCAATGCGATCACCGACGTCGTGCCCTGGCTGGGCCTCGGCAGCCAGCTCGGCCTGATCATGGTCTACCTCGGCGGAGCGCTCGGCGTGAACACGTACCTCATGTACGGGTTCTTCAACACCGTGCCGAAGTCGCTCGACGAGGCCGCGCGGATCGACGGCGCGAGCCACGTGCAGGTGTTCTTCACGATCATCCTGCCGCTCGTCACGCCGATCCTCGCCGTCGTCGGGCTGCTGGCGTTCATCGGGCTGAGCAGCGAGTTCGTCATCGCCAGCGTGGTGCTCACGGACCCGGAGTCGCAGACCCTCGCCGTGGGCCTCTACTCCTACGTGGCGCAGCAGCGCTCCGAGAACTGGGGCGTCTTCGCCGCCGGCGCCGTGCTGGCAGCGGTCCCGGTGATGGCCCTGTTCCTGTTCCTGCAGAAGTACATCACCAACGGTCTCGTGGCCGGTTCCGTCAAGGGCTGACACGTGCAGGAGTCCTTCCTGGCCCCGCACCACGACGGGTCGCCGCTCTACGTCCCGCAGCAGTCACCGTCGCTGGGGGAGGAGCTCGTGATCCGCATCCGGGTCCCCGCCCTCTGGGGGCGCCCCGGACGCGTGTTCGTCCGGTCCCTGCGCGACGGCGAAGCGCACTACGACGAGGCCCGGGGGCCGTCCGCAGGGAACGGCGACGCCGCGTGGTCGTGGTGGGAAGCGCGCGTCACCGCCGTGAACCCGACGCTGCGGTACCGCTTCCTCCTCGAGCTGCCGGGCGGGGACGGGCCGGTCCACCGCTGGCTCGGCGCCGTCGGGATCTCGACCACGGACCCGGCCGACCGGGACGACTTCCGGATCGACTGCCGTCCGGCGCCGCCGGGCTGGGTGCAGGATGCCGTGGTCTACCAGGTGTTCCCGGACCGGTTCGGCCGGTCCGCGGACGGTCCGCCCCACGACGCGGTGCCGCGGGACCTGCCGGAGTGGGCGGTCGGGTGCGCCTGGCACGAGCCGGTCCAGCCGCACGGCGGGCTCACGCCCCGTCAGGTCTACGGGGGGACGCTCGACGGCGTCCGCGAGCGGCTCGATCACCTCGCCGACCTCGGCGCGAGCGTCCTCTACCTCACCCCGTTCTTCCCCGCCCGTTCCAACCACCGCTACGACGCGACGACCTTCGACGTCGTCGACCCCCTCCTCGGCGGCGACGAGGCGCTCGTCCGCCTGGTCGGGGCGGCGCACGAGCGCGGTATCGCCGTCATCGGGGACCTGACCGTGAACCACACGGGCGATGGCCACGACTGGTTCCTGCAGGCACTCGCCGATCCCGCGAGCGCGGAGGCGGACTTCTACTACGTCAGCGACGACGGCACGGAGTACGCGAGCTGGTTCGGCGTCCCGAGCCTGCCGAAGCTCGACTGGTCCTCGGCCGAGCTGCGGCGCCGGTTCGTCGAGGGCCCGGATTCCGTGGTGGCGCGGTGGCTGCTCCCGCCGTTCGGCCTCGACGGGTGGCGCATCGACGTGGCCAACATGACCGGCCGCCACGGGGCCGAGGACCACAGCCGGGAGGTCGCCGCGCTCATCCGGGGCACCATGGACGCCGTGCGGCCGGGCCTGATGCTGATCGCGGAATCCACGGGTGATGCCACGGAGGACCTCGCGGGCCGTGCATGGGACGGCGGCATGACCTACTCCCACTTCACGCGGCCGCTCTGGCAATGGCTGAGCCGGGGGGCGGGCGTGACGGCGGACCTCAACTTCTTCGGCACACCGGTGCGGGGTGTCCCCCGGATCGAGGGCCGGGACCTGGTGTCCACGCACACCGCCCTCGCCTCGGGCTTCTCCTGGCGGGTCCGGACCCAGACCCTGACCGCGCTGAACACGCACGACACCGCGCGGGCCGCGTCCGTCATGATCGAGGGCGGACCGGCCGTCGGGCTGGTGCTCGCCTGCTTCCTCCCCGGGCTGCCCACCCTGTTCGCCGGCGACGAGTTCGGCCTGTCCGGAGTCAACGGCGAGGACTCCCGGACGCCCCTGCCCTGGGGGGCGGCCGACGGTGCCTCCGGGAGCCTGAGCGCCCACCTCCGGTCCCTCACCGCGCTCCGCGAGGCTTCCCCCGCCCTGCGGCAGGGGTCGGTGCGATGGCTCGCTGCGGACGCGGACGCCGTCGTCCTCCTCCGCGAGCACGAGGAGGAGTGCGTGCTCCTGGTCGCGGCGCGGGCCGACTACGACGGCGTCCGGGTCCCGTCCGGGCTCCTGCCGGGGAGCTGGGCCGATGCGGAACCGATCGGCCTGCGCCTGCCCGGCGGCGGAGTCGTCGCAGGCACCGACGGCCTCGTGTTCTCCGGGCAGGGTCCGGGGGCGCAGGCGTGGCGCCTCCCCGGCACCGGCCCCGGCGGTCGGGACCGCTGAACGCCGTCGTGCCCGTCCGGACCGGGTGCGGTCCTGGGGTCAGCGATGTGCGGAGAGCGGGCGTGCAGGGTGCGCGGCGAGCGCCCGGTGCGCCCTCAGGAAGCCGTCGGCCACGTCCCAGGCGGCGATGATCACGACGGCGGCGACCACGATGCCGCCCGCCGTCCACCCGCCTCCCGCTGCGACCGCCGGATCCCACCCCACGGCGTCGGTGAAGGCCGGATTGAGCACCCTGCCGCCGGCCCACAGCAGGAGGGCAGGCACGGCGAACGCGAGCCCCAGCACGAGGTTGACCACTGCGGACCACCAGGACCAGCCGCGTCGATAGACCCGGAGGGCGAAGAGGGCTTCGGCGGCGATCAGGCCGAGGAACCACGGGATCCAGAAGGACCACAGTGCCGGGTCAAGCAGCGGGACGGCTCCGCCGGCCTCGTCCCGGACCACCGAGCGGAGCTGCTGCCAGACGATCGCGCCGGCGAACAGGCCGAGGAACACCAGGGAGGCGATGAACTCGGGCAGGCGTGCGCTCCGGTCGTGGTCGGGCAGGTCGGGCAGGCGGTCGACGGTCCACTCCATGGTGCCGTCGGTGGTCCCGCTGCGTTCCAGGACGACGAACAGCAGGGTGGTCCAGAAACCGATGTGGACCGTGGCGGTGATCGCCGTGGACACCGCGCTGCCGATCGCACCGCCGATGCTCCCGGTGGTGAGCAGCCGGACGACCAGGACGGCCACCGTCGCGAGGGGGACGACGATGAGCAGGACGGTCCTGAGGAGCCTGAGCCAGTCGAGGTAGTAGCGGGGTCCGATCAGCGTGAGTGGTCGGTCGACGTAGTCCGCGGCGAGCCGTTCCGGATCCCCCAGCTCGGAGAGTGCGTCCCGTTCGGCGGCTGCGGGATCGTGGCGGGTGGCGGTCCGCGCCTCGACGGCGCCCTCGATCAGGTCCCTGATGTCGAGTTCGAGATCCGGCCGTTCGGATTCGGGAACGGTGCGGACAGCGGCCCAGATGTAGCGGTCGGTCAGGCTGGTCATGGTTCTTCCCCTTCGGAGAGGCGATGCAGTGATGCGGTCAGCCGATCCCAGTCGTCGGTGAGGAGTGCGGCGAGGTCGTCGCCCGCCGGGCTCGTCCGGTAGAACTTCCTGGGACGGGACTCGGCGGTGTTCCACTCGCTGACCAGCAGCCCTTGCTTCTCGAGGCGGCGGAGGAGTGGGTAGAGCGTGTTCGCGTCGACCTGGATGCCCAGGACGTCGAGTGACTCGAGGAGCGAATAGCCGTAGTCGGGCGTTCGCAGCCGGGTGAGGCAGGCCAGGACGACGGTTCCCCGCCGCAGTTCCTGCAGGTGCCCCGCAGTGAGGTCGTCGTCTCTGCTCATGCCTGGAATAATACTGTGTGACGCACAGTATTGGAAGAGGCACGATGAAGTGCGGGAGCCGGAAGCGTTGGGGGCCCACCCCTGCCCCGTCCTCGGGTCCGGGTGGAATTTGTCGGAGGACGAGGGCAGACTGGAGGAATGGCAGCCACTCCGGATCAGCACCATGCTTGAGGTTCTCGTCGAGACCCTGGCGGTCGGTGCCGGGGTGCTCGCGACCATCGGAGCGGGAACGGGCATCGCCGGCTGGCTCGTGGTGCGGAAGGTCAGGCGCTCGCGCGTCATCGAGCGCACCCGGGACCGCGGCATGCTCGCGGCCCGCGCGTACGCCCCGGACCGACTCACGCGTGAACCCGCACGGCTCATCGGCGAACTCAAGCGGTCTTCGCGCGCCACCCACCTCGCGCTGCAGGAAGCCTCCGAACAGGGGCGGCCGGTCGGGGACCTGCCGCGGGCCGCAGCGGAGATCGACCGGGCAGCGGCGTCCATCGAGAACATGCTGCGCACCGCGGACCGGGAGCCCAACCGGCAGCTCAAGGAGGAGTTGACCACCGATCTCGCCGCCCAGGCCAAGGCCCTCGACGAGCTCTCGGCGGAACTGCGCCGCAGCCTGCTGAAGACCTCGCGGTCCATCGACACCCGCCAGCTCGATCAGGCCACCACCCGTCTCCGGGGAGAGATCTCGGCCATGGGGACCTGGCGGGACACCTACGGGAACCGCCCGGACTGGTGATCGGTTCAGTCTGGGAGGGACGACACCACTTCAGCGACCACCGGGGGTCCACGTGACGATCAGACGGCGTATCACGCGCATCGTGAAGGCCAACCGCAGTGCCGCCGTGGAGGCGAAGCAGGACCCGCGCGTCGAGGCGCAGAACGCGCAGGCGGCGCAGCGCACCCTGCTCGACCAGGCGCGGAGGGGCGCTGCCGACGTCGCCGCCCACCACCACCGGGTGGGGCTGGCCGCGAACGAGGCGGCGGCCTACCTCAACCGGGTGGAAGCCGCCGTGGCTGCGGCGGTCCGGCGTGGGGACGACGACGCCGCCCGTGCCGCCATCCGGGAGTCCATGACGGCGCGGCGACGCCTCGACACCCTCACCGCCCAGCTCCGCGAGGCCGAGCAGCAGGCCCGGCGGCTCCACGAGGACGTGCAGCGGCTGGAACACCGCGTCCGGCAGAACGCGATGGAGTACGACGCGATGGTCGCGCGGCGTGCGGCGGCACAGGCCGCCATCGGCGTCCACGAGGCCCTCGCATCCTCCTCCCGTGAGGCCGCCTCGATCGAGGCGGCCCGCCGCAGCGCCGAGCTCGAGGTCCGCCGCTTCGAGGCGCAGGCCCGGGCGCGCGAGGAGCTGTCCTGGTCCGACCCGTCGTCGCCCCGGCTCCAGCAGGCGTTCGAGGAGCTGGAGGCGGAGGCGTCCGTGCAGCAGCAGCTCGACGAGCTGAAACGTCGGGACCACCGGGGCGGTCCGCCGGCGCAGTACTGAGCGCGCTGCGCCCTCCCGCGACCTGTGCCGGAGGGGATCGAAGGGCCGGACGGCCCGGTATCCGCTGCCCCGGGGACGGTCGGAGCCCGTTGCTACAGTGAGCCCATGACTGAACTCAGCGGTACCCACGTCCTGGTCGTCGGCGCCACCGGTGTGCTCGGCGCGGAGCTGGCACGCCAGCTTGCCGCCCAGGGCGCGCAGCTCACCCTCTCGGGCCGGTCGGAGGAGAAGCTCGCGGTCCTCGCCGGCGACCTGGGGGAGGCCGTCGTCGGGCAGGTGGCCGCCGATCTCGGCAAGCCCACGGGGCCGGCCGACATCGCCGCTGCGGTGTACGGGCGGGAACTCCACGGCGTGGTGTTCGCCTCCGGCGTCGTCGCCTTCGGTCCTGCTGTGGAGGTGGACGACGACACCCTCGACGAACTGATGCTCGTGAACCTGCTCGGCTACATGCGGCTGATGCGCGAGGTGGCGCCGAGGCTCGGCAAGGACTCCTTCATCGCCCAGATCAGTGCTGTCGTCGCCGAGAGTCCCACCGCGGGGATGGCCGCCTATTCCGCGACGAAGGCCGGCCTCAGTGCCTACGGGAAGGCGCTGACCCTCGAGCTGCGTCGACAGGGCGTACGCGTGCTCGACGCCAGGCCACCCCACACGGAGACCGGTCTCGCCACGAGGCCGATCGCCGGCGAGGCGCCGAAACTGCCGCAGGGCAAGGATCCCCGATCGGTCGCCGGGCGCATCATCACGGCCATCGTCGAGGGTGAGCGCGACCTGCCGTCGTCGGCCTTCTGACCCGCCCTGTCCGTGGCGCCGGCGCTGTCGGCGTCACGGTTCGGACCACCCCGGACGGCCGTTCGCCGTGGCCTGTCCCACGCTCGCGGACGTGCCCTGCGCGGGCGGTCCCCCCGACTCCCGCGCCCCGGCGGCGGCCTACGTCCGGAGGATCAGCACCGAGGTGGCCGCGGTGCAGACCAGGCCGAACAGTGCTGCCACCGCGCACCACGCGGTGTCCGCATCCCGTCCGTCGGGGCGCGAACGGTCAGGTGCCCGCTGTGCTGCGGCGGCCGGTGAGGGTCCCGACGGACTGGACGAGGGACCAGCCCAGCAGCACGAGCCCCGACCCGACCCCCGAGACGACGCCGACGAGGACGGCGTCGCGCGTCGAGAAGGCCAGCACCAGCCCGATCACGCCGAGGGCTGTCATCGCCGTCGCGATCGCGACCAGCTGACGCCGGCCCTCCGGCCACAGCCGCGCCAGCGGGAAGAAGTGCACGCCCACCACCAGGGCGATCCAGCCCAGCGCTGCGGCGGGTTCCACCTGCCGGAGCACGGCGAGGCCACCGAAGAGCGCGAGGGCCTCGATCAGGACCACGAACCAGTAGAACCGGGTGAATCCGGCGGGTCGGGCGCGCCCGGCCCGCCGGAGGTCCTGGGCGGTCCGCAGGAACCCGAGGACCACGACGACGAACGCGGCCACGGCGGCGGCCCTCAGGGTGGTGGCGAGGACGACCGGCAGCCCGGTGGCGTTCACGAGGACGAACACCAGGCCGAACGATGCCCCGATGAGGTGGCCGACGAAGGTGGGGGAGCGGTAGGTCATGTGAAGTCCTGTACTTTCTTCCAGCCGGGATCGACGGCATGCCGGGCTGTGACGGATCGGCGGTCGCGCACGGCCATATCGAGGGCATCGCGCCCGTTCTGGTCCTCGGAGTCGGAGTAGAAGTGCAGGGTGCTGGCCCCCCTGGAGGTCTCCACCGCGACCAGCATCCCGCGGATGCCGAGGGACCTGACCAGCGTGTCCTCGAGTTCGTCGAGCCCGGCCACCGCTCCGGGCGCCGGGAGCCCCTGCTCGTCGGCGTCGAACGCCGCGCGGACGGTGGTGTGCAGGTCGAAGCGAGGATGGTCGATCCACCGCAGGGGGCGGAGGACCCGCACGGTCACCGGTGCGCCGCTCCCGTGCCGGCCCTGCAGGACGAGCCAACCGGGCTCGGGCAGGGTCCGGGCGAGATCCCGCACGCGTCCGGGCACCTCGGCGGCGGGGATGCTGTCGACGACGTCGTGCACGATGCAGTCCACGCGTCGCACCCAGCGCTCGACGTCGTCCTCGCCCAGCAGCCACTCGAGGAGCAGGACGCACAGTCCGTGCTCGTCGTCCCACTGGCCGGTGAACCCGGGGTGGTGGACCGACAGGATGAAGCCGTCGCCGGCCCGGGTCACCGCCGCGTGGACGCGCGTGCGGCGCAGGTCGAAGGTCCTGCCGCGATAGGTGATGGTGGAGTCGAGCATGTCCGGCTTCGCGCTCCGGGCGGGGACGAACTCCCAGCGCCTGCCGGCCGGTGGCGATGCGCGGTACCAGCGCTCGGCCACGGGGCGGAGCGCCGCGTCACCGCCGCTCGAGACGCAGAGCGTGTGCTCCGCGTCCGTGCCCGTCCTGGTCTCCCACTCGAGTCCCCTGGCCATCGCCCGGACGCGACGCGTCATGACGTCCACGTAGGCGTCGAAGTCGCCGGCCCGGGTCGCGGTGGTCAGCAGTTCCTCGCCGTCGTTCGCCCACCAGTCCCAGAAGGCGCTGATCGCGTCCCCGCCGGCCCTCCGGCGGCTGAAAATACCCATGTCCCTGCGTCCCCTGGTCGGCGTCCGGGATCGTCCGGCTGCTCCAGCGAATCTACCCGTGTCCGGCGGGTGGCGGGGAGCCGGGCACGGCGTGTTGACCAGCGCGGCCGGTGCCCCGTGTCACCTGAGCGGATGTGCGCCGGGAGCTCCCCGCAGCGCGACGACGGCGAGGAGTCCCGCGGCCAGGCACAGGGCAGCGGCGAACCCGGCGACGCCCGGCCAGCCGTACGACCCGAAGAAGAGACCGCCGACCCAGCCGAGGACGCTCGAACCGGCGTAGTAGCCGGCGTTGTAGAGACCCGCGGCCTGGGCGCGGCCCGCGGTGGCGAGCAGCGGCGTCCACCCGGACGCGACGGAATGTGCGGCGAAGAACCCTCCCGTGAAGACCACGAGCCCGACGACCACGAGCGGGAGCAGGTCCGAGAGCGTCACGGCCAGCCCGACGAGCATCACGGGGAGCGCCGAGAGGAGGACGGGGAAGCGTCCGACACGGACACTGATGCCTCCCGCGAGACGGGACGTCGCGGTGCCGGAGAGGTACGCGAGGAACAGCAGGCTGACCAGCGAGGCGGGGAGCAGGAAGGGCGGAGCCTCCAGCCGGAACGCCAGGTAGTTGTAGACCGCCACGAACCCGCCCATCAGGAGGAACCCCTGCGCGTAGACCGCCAGCAGGCGGGACGACCGGAGATTCACGAGGACGCGCGCGGCCAGGGACGGTCCCCGACCCCGCAGGACGGGGACGAAACCCCGCGCACGGGGCGCGAGGAGCACGAAGGCCACCGCGGCAGCGCCGGCCATGGCGCTGACCGCGAGCACCCCCGCCCGCCAGCCGAGAAGATCCCCCACCGGCCCGGCGACCAGCCGGCCCGCGAGTCCGCCGAGCGTGGTTCCCGCGATGTACGTTCCCGCAGCGACGGCGGCATGCATCCGCTGCACCTCCTCGAAGAGGTAGGCGAGCGCCGTCGCAGGCACCCCGCCCAGCATGACCCCCTCGAGGAACCGGAGGACGATCAGCGCCTCGAAGGTCGGCGCCAGCGCGGCCAGGAGACCGAGGACGACGGCGCCACCGATGGCCCACGCCATGGTCCTGCGGCGCCCGGCCCGGTCGGCGACGGCCGACCACGGGATGACGGCGCCGGCGAGGCCGAGGGTCGCCGCCGACACGGTCAGTGCGGCGCCGGCTGCCGACACCCCGAACTCCGCGGCGACGCCGGTGAGCACGGCCTGCAGCGAGTAGAGCTGGGCGAAGGTCGCCAGACCGGCGAACAGCAGGGCCAGGAGGATCCGCCGGTAGGCGGGGGAGTCCCTGGCGTGGCCCGCCCAGGCCCCATCCGTCACGCGCGACGGTAGGCGAGGTCGAAGACCATCCGTCCGGCCGCGATCGCCTTGTTCTCGAAGCTGGTCAGGGTGCGGCCCTCGAAGCGCGGGGCCCAGCCGCCACGCTCGTCCGTGCCCTCGTTGACGCCGGTGTTCCCGGTGCTCACCGGGTCCCTGCCCGCCCGGACGGGAGCACCGCCCACCACTGCCTCCACGCCGCTCGCCCACACCTGCGTGAGCGGGCTCTCCGGGCCCGTGCGCTCGCCGGCGTGCAGGTTCACGAAGTCCCCGCTCGCCTCCAGGACCTCGCGCATCTGGACGGCGTAGCTGGACCAGTCCGTGGCGAGCCGGAAGACGCCGCCCGGTTCGATGACGCGCGCGGCACGCTCCACGTAGTCCTCCTTCACCAGCCGGCGTTTGTGGTGGCGGGCCTTGTGCCACGGGTCGGGGAAGAAGGTCCACAGTTCCGCGACGGACGACGCCGGGATCATGCCGGTGAAGGCCTCCGCGGCGTTCACCTGCGCGGTCCGCACGTTGGTGAGGCCTCTCTGGCTGATGCGCAGCATGGTCTGGGCGAGCCCGGGACGGTACACCTCGAGGGCGAGGTAGTCGCGATCCGGATCGAGTTCCGCTGCATGCGTGATGGCCTCGCCGAGGCCGGACCCCACCTCGACGACCAGGGGAGCCGAGCGCCCGAAGGCGGCGGCGACGTCGAGCACGAAACCCGGTGCCACCGAGGTGTCGGCGTTCTCGATCCGCGGGACGTCGATGAGGAACGCCGCTGCGAGATCGTCCCATGCCTCGCGGCGCCTGCCCTGCAGGCGGGACCCCCGGCGGACGAAGGACACGGGTTGGGTGCGGTGCGGCTGGTCGGGGTTCTGTTCTCGAGGCTCCATCGCCCCCAAGGCTACCGGCTGCACCTCATACGGCCGGGGTCGGACGCCTCCCGTCCGAGGCCAGCCGGGAGATGGCGAGCTGGGCGTAGAGCGCGGCGCCGTCGGCCAGGATGCCGTCGTCGAACACCGCGTACGGCGAGTGGTTGAAGGGCGAGCCGGACGGGTCGGCGCCCGGCGCGACGGCCGAGAGGAAGAGGAAGGAACCGGGTACCGCCTCGAGGATGCGGGAGAAGTCCTCCGAACCGCTCATGGGTTGCGGCATGGTGAGGTACCGGTGGGCGCCGAACAGGGCGCCCACCTGCGCCTCGGCGTGTGCCGTCTCGTCATGGTTCGTGACCGTCACCGGGTATTCGTGGAGGTACTCGATGTCCGCCTCGAGGCCGTGCGCGGCCGCGATGTGCCGGACGAGTCGCGGAGCGGCCTCGGTCATGCGATCACGGTTCGCCGCCGAGTAGGTCCGGACCGTCGCCTCGATCCGCGCCGTCTCCGGGATGATGTTCCGCTGCGTCCCGGCACGCAGCACGCCGACGGACAGCACCACGGGGTCGAACATGTCGAACTGCCGCGTGATCATGACCTGCAGCTGCGTGACGATCTCCGCCGCCACGGTCACCGGGTCCTTCGCCGAATGGGGCGAGGATCCGTGGCCGCCCGCCCCGCGGACGGTGACCAGGAGCCCGTCCGATGCCGACATCAGTGGGCCGCTGCGGCTCGCGAGCACCCCCGTGGGGAGCAGGGAGGACACCACGTGGATGCCGTAGGCGGCGTCGGGCTTCCTGCCGGCTGCGTCGAGGACGCCTTCGCGGATCATGACGCCGGCGCCGTCGTGCCCCTCCTCGCCCGGCTGGAACATGAGCACGACGTCGCCCGGGAGCTCGCTTCGCCGCTCGGCGAGCAGGGTCGCGGCGCCGGCGAGCATCGCGGTGTGCAGGTCGTGGCCGCAGGCGTGCATGGCGCCGTCGACCTCCGAGCTGAAGGGCACGCCCGTGGCCTCCTGCACCGGGAGCGCGTCCATGTCGCCGCGGAGGAGGACCACGGGTGCAGCACCCGCGGCCGCCCGGCCGGCTCCGCCGCGGAGGACGGCGGTGACCGACGTCGTATCCGTCCCGAGGGTGATCTCGTAGGGGAGTCCGTCGAGCGCCTGCAGGACCTTCTCCTGCGTCCGCGGGAGGTCGAGCCCCAGCTCGGGTTCGCGGTGGAGCCGGTGCCGGAGATCGGCGATGTCACCGGAGAGTGCCCGCGCGTCCTCGAGCAGGGTGTCTGGGGACAGGGTCATGGGTTCCTCCTGGCAGGGGCTGCGGCACTGGTGCTCCCACCCTCGCAGATGAGCGCACCGCTGGCGAGACGCCGGCTGCGCGGCTCACCGCGTCGGTGCACCGCCGGGGTATCGCGCCCCCGACGGCACACCGGTCCGGGCTCTCCCGCATCCGGTCGCGGGCACCTGTCAGGTGACCGGGACTTTTCGGGAGAAGAGTTTCTGCAGCAGGATGAAGGCCAGCAGCAGGGCGCCGATCACGATGCGTGTCCACCAGGAGCTGAGGGTGCCCTCGTAGGAGATGAACGTCTGCACGATGCCGAGGATGAGGACGCCGGCGAGGGAGCCGAGCACGTACCCGTAGCCGCCGGTGAGGAGCGTCCCGCCGACCACGACCGCCGCGATCGCGTCCAGTTCGAGCCCCGTGGCCGCGAGACTGTATCCGGAGAGGCTGTAGAAGGAGAAGAGGACGCCGGCGACCGCCGAACACAGCCCGCTGATCCCGTAGACGAGCACCTTCGTGCGGGGTACGGCCAGTCCCATCAGGAGGGCGGAGGATTCTCCGCCGCCGATGGCGTAGACGGTGCGTCCGAACCGGGTCTGGTGCAGGACGTAGAAGGCGAGGGTGACCACGAGGAGTGCGATCACGACGCCGGGGGAGATGAACATCCGTCCGCCGAGGGGGATGCGGGCCTGGGCCATGGCCGTGAAGAAGGGATCGGTGACGGTGATCGAATCGACGCTGATCACGTAGCAGAGACCGCGGGCGAGGAAGAGCCCGGCCAGGGTCACGATGAAGGGCTGGATCTCGAAGACCTGGATGACGAGGCCCATGAGGAGTCCGAAGGTTGCCCCGGTCAGGAGGACCAGCGCGATGACGGCGATCGGGTTCCAGCCCGCCTGCAGGAGGGCTGCGGCGATCATCATGGAGAGGGCGACGACGGACCCGACGGAGAGGTCTATTCCTCCGGTGAGGATCACGAAGGTCATGCCCACGGCGAGGACGATGAGGAACGTGTTGTCGACGAGGAGGTTGAGGAAGACCTGACCGGACAGGAAGCCGGGATACATGACCGCGCCGGCGGCGAACATCGCCAGGAACAGGCCTACGGTCGCCAGGGTGGGGGCGTAGCGCGCCTTGCCTTGGAGCAGGCTGATGCGGGTCCGGTTCAGGGGTGCGGGGGTCCGGGTGACGACGGACATCAGATGGCCACCTTGACGTCGGAGGTCGCGGTGACGGGTCGTCTGCGTTGCTTGAGCAGGGTCCGGGCCCGGCTCGATTGCAGCAGGCACACGATGATCACGACCAGGGCCTTGAACACCAGGGTGACCTCCGGGGGGATGCCGAGCGTGTAGACGGTGGTGGTCAGCGTCTGGATGATGAGTGCTCCGATCAGGGTGCCGACGAGGCTGTACCGACCGCCGGCCAGCGAGGTCCCACCGATCACGACGGCGAGGATGGCGTCCATCTCGATGTAGAGGCCGGCATTGTTGGCGTCCGCGGCCGTCACGTTGGAACTGATCATGAGGCCGGCGATGGCGGCGCACAGTCCGCTGAACACGTAGACCGCCATCGTGATGGTGCGCGCGTTCAGGCCGGCGAGGCGGCTGGCCACCGGATTGATCCCGACGGCCTCGATGAGGGTTCCGAGGGCGGTGCGCCGGGTCAGGAGCCCGGCGGCGAGGAAGGCCGCTGCGGCGATGAGGATGGAGATGGGCAGGCCGAGGACGAAGCCCGCCCCGATCGACTGGTAGGAATCGTTGGACACGGAGATGATCTGCCCGTCGGTGACGAGTTGTGCCAGACCCCGCCCGGCCGTCATCAGGACGAGGGTCGCGATGATGGGCTGGATGCCGACGACGGACACGAGGAACCCGTTCCACAGGCCGAGGACCAGCCCTGCCACCACTGCCAGGGCCACCGCGACCGCTGCGGTCCGCAGCGAGGAGGGGTCCGGGGACGTGTAGATGTAGGTGCAGGAGACGGCGCCCGCGATGGCGGCGACAGCCCCTACCGAGAGATCGATCCCGCGGGACGCGATGACGAGGGTCATCCCGAGGGCGATGAGGATGGTCGGTGCTCCGTTGCGGAGGATGTCGATCAGGCTGCCGTACAGGTGGCCGTCCTGAAGGCGGACGGACAGGAAATCGGCGCGGAACACCTGATTCAGGAGGAGCAGCAGGACCAGGGCGAGGACCGGCCAGGTCAGGCGGTGCTTCAGCAGCGCGTTCATGCGGCTGATCCGGCGATGATCGTCATGACGTCTTCCATGGTGACTCCGTCGTTGGGTAGGTCGGCAACCATGCGTCGGTCCTTGAGGACGGCGATGTGGTCGCTCAGGCGCAGCACTTCCTCGAGTTCCGCGGAGATGAAGATGATCGACATGCCGTCCCCGGCGAGGGTGCTGATGAGTTTCTGGATCTGCGTCTTGGCGCCGATGTCGATCCCGCGGGTCGGTTCGTCGAGGATGAGGAGCTTCGGGTTCGTGATCAGCCAGCGTGCCAGGAGGACCTTCTGCTGGTTCCCGCCGCTCAGGTTGCGGATCAGTGCGTCCTTGTCGGCGGGTCGGATGTCCAGCGCGCCGATGAACTTCTCGGTCAGCTGATCCTGCTGATGGGCCGGGATCCTCCTCAGCCACCCCTGGCTGGCCTGCATCGCCAGGACGAGATTGTCCCGGACCGAGAGGTCGCCGATCAGCCCCTCCTCCTTGCGGTTCTCGGAGGAGAACGCGATGCCGTGGTCGATGGCGGACCGGGGTGATCTCAGGGTCTGGGCGGTTCCCCTGATGGTGAGCTGTCCCTGGTCCGCGCGATCCGCGCCGAAGAGGAGTCGGGCGGTCTCCGTCCGGCCCGATCCCAAGAGACCGGCCAGGCCGAGGATCTGTCCCTCGTACAGGGCGATGTCGACGTTGCCGACGGACCCCTTCCGGCCCAGCTTCTCCGCCAGGAGGAGCGGCACGGCGTCGGTCCTGTCCGGCCGCGTACGGACGTCCGATCGGTCGAGCTCCGTCAGGGCGTCGAGTTCCTTGCCCATCATCTTCGAGATGAGCGACATGCGGGGGAGCTCCCTCGTCATGAACTCACCGACGAGCCGGCCGTTGCGCAGCACCGTCATGCGGTCCGAGATCTCGTACACCTGTTCGAGGAAGTGCGAGACGAAGAGGATGGCGACGCCGTGGTCCCGCAGGGAGCGGATGACCGCGAAGAGCTGCTGCACCTCCTCCGTGTCGAGGCTGGAGGTCGGCTCGTCGAGGATCAGCACCTTCGCATCCACCTGGACCGAGCGGGCGATCGCGACCAGTTGCTGGATGGCGATGGAGTGCGAGGAGAGCACGGATCCGGGATCGAGGTGGCCGAGATTCAGCCGCTCGAGGACGGCCCTGGCCCTGCGGCGCACCTCCTTCCAGTGGATACCTCCCCTGCGGCGCGGTTCCCTGCCGAGGAGGATGTTCTCCTCGATCGAGAGATTCGGGCAGAGATTGACCTCCTGGTACACCGTGCTGATGCGCGCGTCCTGTGCTTCGGCCGGGCCGGCGAATCGATGCTGCTCCCCGAGGACGGTGATGGTCCCGCTGTCGATCGCGTACACGCCGGTCAGGGCCTTGATCAGCGTCGATTTGCCGGCACCGTTCTCTCCCATGAGCGCGTGGACCTCGCCCTGGAACAGTCGGAGATCGACGCCGTCCAGGGCCTTGACCCCCGGGAACTCGATGGAGATGCCGCGCAGGTCCACGACGGGGACGATCTCGTTCATTCAGCTGTCTTTCCCTTGCGGGATGCGGTGGGCGAGGCCCACCGCATCCCTGGTGTCATCGACGTGTGGGTCCACGTCGTGGTGTCGGAGGCGGTCGGTTCAGTACTCCCGGCTGGCGAGGACTTCCTTCGCCTGTTCCGGTGTGAAGGCCGACTCCTCGGTCACGACCCGCTCGGGCACCTCCTCGCCTGCCACGACCTTCGCGGCGAGGTCCATCAGCTGCTCACCGAGCAGCGGGTTGCACTCGACGATGTAGTTGATCTTCCCGTCGGCCAGTGCGGTCATGCCGTCCTTGACGGCGTCGACGGTGATGATCTTGATGTCCTTTCCGGGTACTTTCCCGGCAGCCTCGATGGCCTCGATCGCGCCGAGCCCCATGTCGTCGTTGTGGGCGTAGACGACGTCGATGTCGGGGGTGTTCTTGAGGAACGCCTCCATGACCTGCTTGCCTCCGCTGCGGGTGAAGTCGCCGGTCTGGGACTGCACGATGGTGAGGTCCGGATCCGCCGCGATCGCAGCCTCGAAACCTTCCTTGCGGTCGATGGCGGGCGCCGCACCCGTGGTGCCCTGCAGCTCGACGATGTTGATGGGGCCGTCGGTCGACGCCGAGTCCTCCACGAGCCAGTCGCCGGCCTTCTTGCCCTCCTCGACGAAGTCCGAGCCGAGGAACGTCTTGTAGAGCGATGTGTCCGAGGAGTCGACTGCGCGATCGGTGAGGATGACGGGGATGCCGGCGTCCTTCGCTTCCTTGAGCACCGTGTCCCAGCCCGATTCGACGACGGGGGAGAAGGCGATGACATCCACCTGCTGCTGGATGTAGGAGCGGATCGCCTTGATCTGGTTCTCCTGCTTCTGCTGGGCATCGGAGAACTTGAGGTCGACGCCGGCCTTCTCGGCGGCGTCCTGCACGGATTTCGTATTGGCGGACCGCCACCCGCTCTCGGCTCCCACCTGTGCGAATCCCATGGTGATGCCGTCACCCGATCCGCCGCCGGCTCCGATGCCGGCGTCGGTGCCGCCGCCGCAGGCGGTGAGGGCGAGGGTCGTCGCTGCGACGACCGTGACGAAAGTCTTCTTGAGCACTGCTGCCTCCTGGATCTGGGGACCACAGCAAGGGCATCTGCACCTTCATTGCTGCGCGGGGCTTCGTGCCCTGCGGTCGATTGTGAACGCTAACAATTTGACGGTCAAGTGATTTGTGTCACGTTTCGGACTCGTGCCGTCACGGCTCGCCCCTCCATCGATGTAGACCCCTCCAGCCTGTAGGGTCGGGTCAGAAATCGTGGGGGCGGACGGAGGAAGGAGGTCCCGTGGCAGCGGCGACGACACCGCGGAGCCCCAGCCTGACCGATGTCGCCTCCCTCGCGGGTGTCTCCCACCAGACCGTGTCGCGGGTGGTCAACCGGAGGCCGAACGTCAGCGACGCCACCCGGCGGAAGGTCCATGCGGCCATCCTCGAGCTCGACTACCGGCCCAACGCTGCCGCCCGGTCACTCGCGACGGGCAGGACCCACTCGATCGGGGTCCTCGCGGGCGAACTCTCGCAGTACGGACCCTCGAGCGTCCTGATGGGGGTCCAGGACGCCGCGCGTCGTGCAGGCTATTTCCTGACCGTGGTCACCCTGAAGGACTACTCCGCGCCGACGGTGGACGAGGCGCTGAGTGATCTGCTCGATCACGGCGTGGAGGGCGTCATCGCGCTCACGCCGCACGTCTCTGCGCTGGAGGTGCTGGCCACGATGCAGTCGGGCATCCCGATGCTGACCGTCGGGGGAGGCGGTCATCGTGGCGGGGACGTGGCCCTGGACCAGGAGAGTGCGGCTGCGAGTGCGGTCGAGCATCTCGTTGCGCTCGGACACCGGCGGATCGCGCACCTGGCCGGGCCCGCCGACTGGGTGGATGCGCAGCGGAGGCTCGCAGGCTGGCGGTCGGCGCTCGCGCGCCACGGGCTGGCTGAGGGGCCGCTGCTCCACGGTGACTGGAGTGCACGATCGGGCTACGATGCGGGCCTCGGCGTGGAGCTCGGACGACTTCCCACGGCGTTCTTCGTCGGCAACGACCAGATGGCGCTGGGACTGTTGAAGGCCCTCAGGCAGCGCGGCTGTGAGGTGCCGCGCCAGGTGAGCGTGATCGGCTTCGACGACGTTCCCGAGGCCGAGTACTACGAGCCGTCCCTCACCACGCTCCGGCAGGAGTTCCACGATCTCGGTCGCCGCTGCATCGACGAGCTGCTCGGTGTGCAGGCGCTCGGTGCAGGAGGATCGCTCCAGCCCCGGCTGATCGTCCGGTCGAGTACAGGGCCGGTCCGAGCAGGCGACGACGGCGGTGGCCCGGAGCGGGTCCCCATGCAGGGGTGAGCCGGGAGTGCTGATAAACTGGACCTACTTGCCTGCGCACGGCGTACCATCAGCCAGTTCAGCGCGCAGCCTGCGTCGATAGAACGCATTCTTTTGTCCCGCACACAGCTCCCGGAATCGTGAGCGCGGTGGACACTGTCTGACTTTTCTTCGGCGAACCCCTGCGCCAACCGGCGCCGGGGAAGATGAGAAGAAAGTTCGTGTACTTCACATGACTACTTTTGCTGCCCTCGGTGTGCCCAAAGCGCTGGTCGAGAACCTCGCCGCGCAGGGGATCACCGAACCATTCCCCATCCAGGTCAAGTCCCTCCCGGACTCCCTCGCCGGGCGCGACGTCCTCGGACGCGGCCGCACCGGCTCGGGCAAGACCCTGGCCTTCGCCCTCCCCATGGTCTCCCGCCTCGCCGAGCAGGAAGCGGCGTACCGCCGCAAGCCGGGACGGCCGCTGGCCCTCGTCCTCGCTCCCACGCGTGAGCTCGCCACCCAGATCAACGCCACCGTCGAGCCGCTCGCGAAGCAGCTCGGCCTCAACACCACCGTCATCTACGGCGGGGTGTCCCAGCAGCGCCAGGAGAAGGCCCTGCGCGCGGGCGTCGACATCGTCATCGCCTGCCCGGGCCGCCTCGAGGACCTGATGCGCCAGCGGCTCATCTCGCTCGAGTCCGTGGAGATCACCATCCTCGACGAGGCGGACCACATGGCCGACCTCGGCTTCCTGCCCGTCGTGAAGAAGCTCCTCGACACCACGCCGAAGGACGGCCAGCGCCTGCTCTTCTCGGCCACGCTCGACAACGGCGTGGACAAGGTGGTCAACCGGTACATGACCAACCCCGTCACCCACTCGGTGGACGACCCGCAGGCCGCGGTCACCACCATGGAGCACCACGTGCTCATGGTCGGCGACCAGACCCAGAAGAAGCAGCTCATCGTGCAGCTCGCCTCGGGTACCGGGCGCCGCTTGCTGTTCATGCGCACCAAGCACCATGCCCGCAAGCTCGCGAAGACCCTGACCGACGCCGGCATCCCGGCCGTCGACCTCCACGGCAACCTGTCGCAGAACGCCCGCGACCGCAACCTCGCGGAGTTCTCCACGGGCGACGTCCGCGTGCTCGTCGCGACCGACGTCGCTGCGCGCGGCGTCCACGTCGACGACGTCGAGCTCGTCGTGCACGTGGACCCGCCCACCGAGCACAAGGCGTACCTGCACCGCTCGGGCAGGACGGCCCGGGCAGGGTCCTCGGGAACGGTGGTCACGATCACCCTGCCCGAGCAGAAGTCCGAGGTCCACAAGCTCATGAAGGCTGCCGGGGTGGATGTCGCGTTCGAGACCGTGCGGGCGACCTCGCCGCTCGTGCTGACCCTCACGGGCGACATCGCCGAGAAGATCGATCCGCGGACGCGTGCGGCCCTCCTCGCCCAGCGCGAGACGGTGCGCGGCGAAGGCACCTCGACCGGCGCGAACGCCGAGCGGAAGCGCGCGCGTCGCGGGTCCGCGTCGCCGTCGGCCGGTGGACGCGGTGGTCGCGGTGGGCGCGGACGCGTCTCCGCCGAGCCGCAGTCGGCCCAGGGCAACCGGGCCGAGCGCCGTAAGGACCAGCCCCAGGCGCCGCGCTTCGGCTCCGATGCCGGTGCAGGGGCCAAGGCCGGGGGCTCGCGCCGCCGTTCTGAGGAGCCCCGCACGGCATCGGAGACGTCGACGCGCAGCCGGCGTCCCGCCTCCGGGCAGCGCGTGGGCGACGCCGTCCGCTGGTCCAGCACGTCCGCGCCCGCCGCGGGCGGCCAGCGCAGCCACGCGCCGTCCTCCGCCCCGCGCGCCGAGGGTGCCCGCCGTCCGGCCGGCTCCCGCCGGGCCAGCGCGCCGGCATCGAACGACCGCCGTACCCGCTAGCACCGGCCGCGCGAGGAGGGACCGTACCCACCGGGTACGGTCCCTCCTGCGTTCCGGGTGAGTGCGCGGCGTACCGTGTGCGGAACAATGGTGGGATGAACGCACTCCTGAACGTCATCTGGCTCCTGTTCGGCGGCATCTGGCTCGCGCTCGGCTACTTCTTCGCGGGGATCGTCTGCTGCCTCCTGATCGTGACCATCCCGTTCGGCATCGCCTCGTTCAGGATCGGCGTCTACGCCCTGTGGCCCTTCGGGCAGACCGTCGTCCACCGGGGCGGCAGGGTCACGGCCGTATCGAGCATCGGCAACGTGATCTGGCTGCTGGTCGCCGGGATCTGGATCGCCATCGGTCATGTGCTCACCGCCATCCCGATGTTCGTCAGCATCATCGGCATCCCCTTGGGGATCGCCAACCTGAAGCTGATCCCGGTGTCCCTCGCACCGCTCGGCAAGGTCATCGTCCCCTCGTCGGGAACCTATCTGCCGACCTACCGCTGATCCTGCGGCGGCGCGACGCCGGACCGATCGACGTGTCGGGTGCGGCCTGACGCGTGCCCTGCGGGACGTGGTCCGCGACGACCGTGCCGTCCATCACCTGCGACGGTCGTGACGTGCGGGTGCTCGTCGAACGACGAAGGGGCCGCTGCGCCGATGGCTGCAGCGGCCCCTGGCCCTGTCCTACTCCGCTCCGCTGACCGCCGAGGATCCGCCGGAGCCGTGCTGGCCGGGCTTGTCGGCGTTCTTGAGGAGATCGCCGAGCAGGCCGATGATGTCCAGCCCGGTGGTGTCCTTGACCATCTGGGTGGTCTGCTGGACGCCGCTCGTGACGTTCTTGCTGAGCTGGCTCGCGCCGTCGGTGGAGACGACGGTCATGGTGTCGATGGCGGACATCGGCGCCGCGATCTCTCGCGCCATCGACGGCAGGACCTCGAGGACCTTCGACAGGATGGCTGCCTGGTTGAACTGCTTGTAGGCCTCGGCCTGGGCCGCGATACCGGCTGCTTCCGCCTTGCCGCGTGCCTCCGTGGACTGCGCCTCGGCAGCACCGCGTGACGCGATGACCGCCGCCTCCGCGCGGCCCTTCGCCTCGTTGATGGCGGCCTCCGCGTTACCGCGGGCGGTGTTCGCGGCGGCGTCCGCCTCTGCCGCCACGCGGTCACCTTCGGCGCTGAGCTTCCGCTTGGCGAGGTCGACGCGTGCTTCGATCTCGGTGGCCTCCGAGGCGCGGCGGCGCTCCTCGAGCTTCGCATCGGCCTGCTGGATGAGCCGGTACTTGTCGGCGTCCGCCGGCTTGCGGACCTCGGTGTCGAGCTCGCGCTCGCGCAGTTCCGCACGCCGCAGGGCGACCTGCTGCTCGCGGATGATGACCTGTTCGTTCTGCTCGGCCTGGGCCAGGGGGCCGGCGGCGTCCGCACGTGCCTGGCGGGCATCGGCGGCTTCCTTCAGTTCGGCCCGACGGATGGTCAGCTGCTGCTGCGCCAGGGCGACCTGCTCGTCGGAGATGGCGCGGGCCTGCTCCGATTCCTGCACCGAGCGGGCTTCGGCGATCTTCGCGTTGCGCTCCGCGGATGCGGCCTCGGGGCGCCCGAGGTTCTTCAGGTAGCCGGAGTCGTCGTCGACGGACTGGATCTGGAAGGTGTCGATCTCCAGGCCCTGGTTGTGCATGGAGTGCTCCGCCTCCTCCTTCACGCTCTTGGCGAAGGTGGCGCGGTCGCGGATGATCGACTCGACGGTCAGGGTTCCCACGATCGACCGCAGCGAGCCCGAGAGCGTCTCCTGGGTGTAGTGGTCGATGGCGTCCTGCTGGTTGAGGAAGCGCTGTGCGGCCTTGCGGACCGCGTCGGCGTCCCCGCCGACCTTGACCTGGGCCACGCCGGTGAGGTGCAGCTTGATCCCGTTGAGCGAGATGCCCTCGATGCGGAGGGACACCTGGCGCGACGCGAGCGAGAGCGGGTACGCGCGCTGCGCGAAGGGGTTGATGAACACGCGGCCGAAGACGACGCGCTGGCTGTCGACGTCGGGCTGGCCCTTGTTGTCCTTGGACGAGATGATCAGCGCCTGGTCGGGACTGGCGATATGGAGAGCCATTTTCGCGAGGATCGCCACGACGATGAGGACGATGACGAGGACGATGGCGCCGATGACGAACGGTATGAAGGAGAAATCCACTGCGACCCTTTCAACGGTCAACTGCTGGAATTGCGGAAGGCGGGACACGACACCGCCGGGAACCTCAACCTATGCGATGCATGATGCTTCTCTGACCCCCAAGCCGTGAAAGTGGATAAACCGTTACCTGCCCGGGATCAGGACCCCGCGCCGGCCAGGAACGCCTGCATGAGCGGTCCGCCCGAGGTGGATCCGAGCTCGCCCTCCTCGACGAAGACGGCCACGGCGAGGTCGCCCTGGATCGCGACGACCCACGCGTGCGTCCGCGGCGGGGTCTCGCTGCCGAATTCGGCGGTACCCGTCTTGGCCAGGACCGGCTCCCCGGGGACGTCCTGAAGCAGTTGAGCGCCGCCCTGCTCCACGACGGCCGCCATGAGCGTCTTCAGGGTCGCCGATTCGGCGGCGGTGAAGGCGGAGGGCGCGGCCTCTTCGTCGGCGGAGGACGACGGCGGGGTGGCTGAAGGGTCGGACGACGGGGTACCCGACGCCCCGTCCGTCGGCGACACCGCGGCATCGGTCGGGGCGTCGGAGGCGGCCGCATCCGCCGACCCGGGATCGAGCTCCGTCGATTCGCCCTCCGAGAGCAGCGTGGGCGTCACGCGAACCCCGGCGCCGACGGACGCCGCCATGGTGGCGAGCGTCAACGGGGAGACGAGGACCTCGCCCTGGCCGATCATGGCAGCGGCGTGAGCGGTCCCCTCGGCCTCGGTGGGCACGGATCCGAAGAACGCCGGCGTGCCGATGGACGCCTCGACGCCGATCCCGAGGTCCGATGCCGCACGCGCGAGCTCCGCCTGCGTGATCTCGTCCCGCGCCGCGATGAAGCCGGTGTTGCAGGACTGCGCGAAGGTCTCGAGCAGCGGGATGGTCCCGATGAACTGCGCGGGGAACGTCCCCGCGTTGTTGAACCGGCGGCCGTCCACGGTCACCTCCTCGGAGCACTCCGTGGGTGACTCGGGCGTGAAGCCCTGCCGGAGCAGCGCGAGGCTCGTGGCGACCTTGAAGGTGGATCCCGGCGGGTACTGGCCGAGCAGCGCCGTCTGCAGGCCCTCGCTGCCCGGTCCGTTCGCTGCGGCGAGGATCTCGCCCGTGCTGGGCCGGACGGCGACGATCGACGACGCCGAGGGTTCGTCGGCGAGGACGTCCTCCCCGAGGCTCTGGAGGCGCGGATCGAGGGTCGTGGCAAGATCCTCCCCGTCGACGGCGGGCTTCTCGAAGAGCCGCTGCGAGGGGGTGCCGGGTGTCTCCGCAGGAACGGCGTCCACCGTGAGGCCCGGCGTGCCGGCGAGCTGCTCGTTGTGCTGCAGCTGCAGTCCGCCGAGGCCGGTGATGTCGCCTGCCCGGACGGCGCCGTCGGACTGCTCGACGAGCTCCTCCGTGGCCTCGCCGACGCTGCCGAGCAGTTCCCTGGCGAAGGTGCGGGTGGGTGCGAGTTCGAGGGTGTCCGCCTGGCGCAGCGCCCCCGGGACGGCGTCGATCTGCGCGTCGGTGACGGTGCGCGTGGCGTCGTCCCGCAGGACGAGGGCGACGACGAAGGCCTCCGCTCCCGCCTCCGCCACCTGCTGCTCGTAGGTCGCGGGATCGAGCTCCAGCAGGGTGGCGAGGGCCCGGGCCGAGGCCGCCTGCTCCGCCTCCGGTACCTGCAGCTTGTCGATGCCGACGCGGATCACGGGTCGCTGCGTCACGATGACCTCGCCGCCGGCCCCGGTGATGTCGCCGCGGTCACCGGGCACGCTCGTCAGGGTGAGCTTCTCGCCGGGCAGCAGGTCCGGGACGAAGACCCGCGGCTCCCACGCGGCCTGCCACACGTCCTCGACGCGCGTGAGGTCCGCCGTCGTGCTGTAGGTCCAGTCCTCGTCGCTCTCGTCGAGGTCCCACGCGTAGTCGAGGGTCGCCGTCGCGGTGTCCTCGCCCGTATCCTCGACGCCGGAGACGGAGACCTGCGGTGCTCCCGGGGCGAATCCCTCGGTGATCGCAGCAAGCTGGCCCGTGATCTCGGCGGGCTGCGCGGAGGCGAAGGCGGACTGTGCGACGTCCAGCTGCGCGAGGCCGTCGGCGAGGGTGCGTGCCGCGTCCTCGGCCGTGGGGCGGTCGTCGGTGCAGGCTGCCAGCGTGAGGGCGAGGACTGCGGTCGTCAGGACGGCCGTGGCGCGGTGAAGTTTCCCCATGGGGCCCATTATGTCGGAGAAGCGCGGATGTGCCGTCCCGGACCTGCCGTACCGTCCTCGCGGCGGAGTGGTGGTCGACGCGCCACGGGGGAGCGCCGGGGTCAGCGGACGAAGGCCTCCGGTGCGCTACCTGCGGACGGGATCGGCACCGCGTCGCCACGCAGCGCGAGGACGAGGGCCACCGCCGCGGGGACGACGACGAGCGCAGCGGCCAGCGCGAGGGTCACGGCGTCGGGCGCGACGACGGACTGGCCCCGCTGCGCCTGGACGAACAGCGTGACCATCAGTCCGAGATAGGCCGCCGCGGAGACGGCGACGATGTGGCGTTGCCGACGCACCGTCAGCTGCAGTACGCCGCGACCGACCAGCCACGCGAGGACGAGGGCGACGAGGGGGACGGCCTGCAGGGCGTGGAGGCCGATGAAATGGGCGACGCGGCTGTCACCGAACTCGGTCGACCAGCCCAGCAGGGGCAGGCCCGGACCTCCGTCGGTGGCACCGACGGTGTGGCCTCCCGTCACGGGCCCCGTCCCGGTCTGTCCGGGCCGGGGGCCGGTCATGACATATCCGCTCAGAGCGCCGACGGTCATGAGGAGGACGGCCAGCTGGACCGCGAGCCCGAGTCCGCCGTCGAGCCGCCGCCGCGCGAGGACGACGCCGACGATGATGACGCCGATGGAGAAGATGCCGATGCCTGCACCCATGGCGGCCCAGAGGGCGCCGTCCAGCGGTGTCGCGGTGTTGAAGTGGGAGGCCCTGCCGCGTGCGGCCTGGACCACGAGGATGGCCAGCTCGGCGATCAGGGCCCAGCCGAGCACCTCGAGCGCCGCGCGGGTGGGCCGGCCGCGCTCGATCCGCCCGAAGGTCCAGAGCATCACGGGCGCGAAGGCGACGAAGGACAGGGCGAACTTGAGCGGCTTGTTCCAGGCGGGGACGCCGGCAACCAGCGTGGGATCGGCCACGGCGAGCACCGCGGACACGGGCAGGACGACGACGGCGCAGGCGAGCAGGACCACCAGGGCCGGGCTGACCCGCCATCCGGCCCGCAGCAGGGCGGTCGACCTCACGGCGTCACCGGCTCCGGCAGGGCCGCGGTGCGGGTGTCGGTGCTCCGCAGCAGGTGGTGTTCCCGCCACGCCAGGAAGAGGGGGAAGGTGAACGCGATGGCGACGACGAAGCTCAGGGGGACGAGGAGCCAGACGGCCCGTGACATACCGAGCCGTCTGCCCTCGAGCACCATGAACATGCACGCGACGAACGCGACGACGATGACGTCGACGGCGGCCGACGAGGACGCGGCGCTCGCGAACCAGCCCGCCACGTAGTCCTCACCCGCCGCCATGGAGCGGAGGTTGAAGAACCAGGTGCCCGCGCCGCCGATGACGGCGAGGACCAGGTAGGGGGTGCGCATCGAGTCTCCTCAGGTCGGGTGAACACTGTTCACACAGAGTAGGGTGAACAGTGTTCACCGCACAACCCCCAGAGATGAGGTTCCTCCTGTGGCGACCACGCCCCTGACCCTGGATGCCCTGGTGGCGACGAGCCGTGCCCTGCTGGTGGAAGGAGGGCCCGATGCGATCGTCGTCCGGGAGGTGGCGCGCCGCCTCGGCGTCACCGCACCCGCGCTGTACCGGTACGTCAGGGGGCGCGACGACCTGCTGACCCTGCTGATCACCGCGTGCACCGACGAGGCCACCGCGGCGTGCCTGGACGCACTCGCGGCCTGCCGACCGGACGACGTCGAGGGCCGGATCCGCGCCGCGACACTGGCCTTCCGCGCGTGGGCGCTGCAGCACCGGCCCGAGTTCGGCCTCGTCTACGGCACTCCACTGATGCACTACGCCGCGCCCGAGGGTGGCCCCACGGTGGATGCGGGGCAGCGCTTCGGCGGTCTGTTCGGGTCGCTCTTCGTCGAGGCGCTGGCGGCGGGCCGGCTCCGCACGGTCGACGACGGCGTCCTGTCTCCGGGCGTGCGCGCCTCGCTCGCCGCGACCGCTGCCCGACTCGACCTGCCCATGCGTCCCGGGGAGGTCCGTCCCTTCATCGTCGGCTGGCACCGGATGCTCGGGATCGTCTCGGTCGAGGTGGCGGGCCATCTGCGCTGGGTGTTCGGCGAGGACGCCTCGGCCTTCGCCGAGGAACAGATCGAGGAACTCCTCGCCGATCTCCTGGTGCCCGGCGCCACCTGACGGGGAGGCTCGGGTCCCGTTCACCCACGGCGAAGCGTGCGGCGCAACCCCTGCCGGCCGAAGTTGAGTCGAGTACACTCAATGCAGTCCGGGGAACTGTACGACCAGGGGAGGAACCGCGCGTGGACACCAATTTCACCACCAAGAGCCGTGAGGTGCTGTCGGCGGCAGCCATGAACGCCTCCACGGCGGGCAACGCCCAGATCGACGCACCGCACTTCCTCAAGGCGCTCATGGACCAGCGCGACGGCATCGCCGTCGCGCTCCTGAAGGCCGCCGGCGCAGACCCGGACACCATCAGCGTGCAGGCGAGTTCCGCCATCAAGGCCCTGCCGTCGTCGTCCGGCTCCTCCGTCGCGCAGCCGCAGTTCTCCCGCGGCGCGCTGAATGTCGTCAGCGCAGCCCAGCAGGAGGCCGAGACACTCGGGGACCAGTTCGTCTCGACCGAGCACCTCCTCCTCGCCCTCGCCGCCGACGGCGGGGCCGCGGGGTCGATCCTCCGCGGTCTCGGACTCACCCGCGAAGCGCTCGCCTCGGCCCTGCCCGGCGTGCGGGGTGACCGCCGCGTCACCACCCCCGACCCGGAGAACACCTTCCAGGCTCTCGAGAAGTTCGGCGTGGACCTCACGGAGGTGGCCCGGAGCGGCAGGCTGGATCCCGTGATCGGGCGGGACGCCGAGATCCGCCGCGTGGTCCAGGTCCTCAGCCGGCGCACCAAGAACAATCCGGTGCTCATCGGCGAGCCCGGTGTCGGCAAGACCGCCGTCGTCGAGGGCCTCGCCCAGCGCATGGTCGCCGGTGACGTCCCGGAGTCGCTGCGTGGGAAGACCCTCATCAGCCTCGATCTCGGGTCGATGATCGCGGGTGCCAAGTACCGTGGCGAGTTCGAGGAGCGGCTGAAGGCCGTGCTCGACGAGATCCGCTCGTCCGGCGGCCAGGTGGTCACGTTCATCGACGAGCTCCATACCGTCGTCGGTGCCGGTGCGTCCGAGGGCTCCATGGACGCCGGCAACATGCTCAAGCCCATGCTGGCGCGCGGGGAACTGCGCCTCATCGGCGCGACGACGCTCGACGAGTACCGCGAGAACGTCGAGAAGGACCCGGCGCTGGAACGCCGGTTCCAGCAGGTGTACGTCGGCGAGCCGTCCGTGCCCGACACCATCGGGATCCTGCGCGGCCTGAAGCAGCGGTACGAGGCGCACCACAAGGTCTCCATCGCCGACTCCGCCCTGGTCGCGGCGGCCACCCTGTCCCAGCGCTACATCCCGGGCCGGCAGCTCCCCGACAAGGCGATCGACCTCGTCGACGAGGCGGCTTCACGCCTCCGCATGGAGATCGACTCCGCACCCGTGGAGATCGACGAGCTGCGTCGGTCCCTGGAGCGCATGCACATGGAGGAGATGGCCCTCTCCCGGGAGAAGGACGAGGCATCCGCCGAACGGCTCCAGGCGCTGCGCGCCGAGATGGCCGACCGCCAGGAGGAACTGGACGGACTCAATGCGCGGTGGGAGGCCGAGAAGGCAGGTCTCAACCGCGTGGGTGACCTCAAGGCCTCGCTCGACGACCTGCGCTCGCACGCCGACCGTGCCCAGCGGGAAGGCGACCTCGAGACGGCGTCGCGCATCCTGTACGGCGAGATCCCCCGGGTGGAGCGCGAGCTGCGGGAGGCCCAGGCGGCGGAGGAGCAGACGGCGAACACTCCCGATCTCATGGTCGCCGAGGAGGTCTCGGCGAACGACATCGCCGAGGTGATCTCCGCGTGGACGGGAATCCCCGCCGGTCGCATGCTGCAGGGCGAGACCGAGAAGCTGCTCGCCATGGAGGAGGTCATCGGTGCCCGCCTGATCGGGCAGCGGACGGCTGTCGCAGCGGTCTCCGACGCCGTGCGGCGGGCCCGCGCCGGCGTGTCCGATCCGAACCGGCCCACAGGATCCTTCCTCTTCCTCGGTCCGACCGGCGTCGGCAAGACGGAACTTGCCAAGGCGCTCGCGGACTTCCTGTTCGACGACGAGCGGGCCATGATCCGGATCGACATGTCCGAGTACTCGGAGAAGCACTCCGTCGCGCGGCTGGTCGGCGCACCGCCGGGGTACGTGGGCTACGAGGAGGGCGGCCAGCTCACCGAGGCGGTCCGCCGCCGGCCCTACAGCGTGGTGCTGCTCGACGAGGTGGAGAAGGCCCACCCCGAGGTCTTCGACCTGCTCCTGCAGGTGCTTGATGACGGTCGCCTCACCGATAGTCAGGGCCGCACGGTGGACTTCCGGAACGTGATCCTCGTGCTGACCTCGAACCTGGGGTCGCAGTTCCTCGTGGATCCGTCCCTCGACGATGCCGCGAAGCGGTCGGGCGTGATGGCCTCCGTCAATGCCGCCTTCCGGCCCGAGTTCCTCAACAGGCTCGACGACGTCGTGATCTTCGATCCGCTGGGCCTCGATGAGCTCTCGCGGATCGTCGACCTGCAGGTCCGCGCGCTGGGTGACAGGCTGCGCGACCGTCGGCTCGAGCTCGAGGTCAGTGCCGCCGCGGGAGAATGGCTCGCCCTCACCGGGTTCGATCCGGCGTACGGAGCCCGACCGCTGCGCCGGCTCGTGCAGCGCGAGATCGGCGACCGGCTGGCGCGGGGCATCCTGGCGGGTGAGATCGTCGACGGCGACACCGTCGTCGTGGACCGCCCCGGGGCGGACGCCCTGGACCCGGATGGAGCCGAGGGCCTGGTGGTGCGTGCCGCCCGCTGACCAGGGCGGAACCGGCCGAGCACGCAGGAGGGGAGGGACCGCAGGGTCCCTCCCCTCCTGCGTGCCGGACCTAGGGGGCCAGGAGGCTCTGCTCGATCGCGTCGCCGTTCTCCACGACGGCGAAGCAGTCGACGCGCCGGTCGCCGTCCGCCCACGTCTCGGCAGTGGGGGTCGCCCGCAGCAGGGTGACCTGCAGATCGGTCGTGACGACGTCCGGATCGATGTCCTCCGACGCCGAGGCGCACGCAGCCTCCGCGCGGAGGCCGAGCTGGTCCCGCCCGGGGAAGTCGGCGTCCTCCGGGTACTCCTCGGTGGCCACGAGCTGTGCGTTGTGGGGCTCGGTGCACTGGACCAGCACAGCCTCCTCGGTGATCACGGTGAAGTCCGCGAGGCACTCACCCGCCGCGATCGACGACGGGTCCACACGGTCCTCGTCCTCGGACCCGCCGAAGAGGGCCACCAGTACCCACACCAGGAGGCCGAGGAGGACCACTGCGCCGACGACGAGCAGGAGGAGGGGACGGCCGCCGCGACGTGAGCGTGTACGGTCGCGCTTCGGGTGACCGTCCGTCCCGCCGTCCGGCGTCGTGGGGATCCAGGCCGTCGCGCCCGGAACGGACCGGCCGCAGTCCGCTTCTCCCGAGGGCAGCCCGGCGGTGACTCCTGCGGCTCCCGCGTCTCCTGCGGCGGCTGCCGTGCTCACGGACGCAGGATCGGTGCCCGGATAGACGCCGGGATCGCCGAGGCCGACCTCGCCGCCGCGTGGGGCGAAGGCGTAGGGTCCGCCGACGGGATCCGTGTCCAGGGCCGCTTCCGTGCCCTGAGGATCGACCGCCGGCGAGCCTGGAGGCAGTGCTCCCGCGTCGGTGCCTGCGTCGCCGCCCTTTTCGACGTCTTGATCGGTGCCTTGATCGGTGCCTTGATCGGTCCCTTGATCGGTGCCCGGATCGGTGCCTTGATCGACGTCTTGATCGACGTCTTGATCGACGTCTCGATCGCTGCCCGGATCGGTGCCCGGTCGGTCCGTCACCGCACCGTCGTGTCCCGCGCCGGCCGAGGCCTCCGGCTCGTGGCCGGGACGCCCCGGTACCTGCTCCTCGTCACTCATGGTGGGTCGCTGTCCCCTCGTCGTTCCTTGGCTCGTCGTCGGGGCCCTCCGGCATCGATGTCGACTCTAGCGACAAACCCGCCGCCGTCACGGTCCTCGTCCTCCGCGGGACGCCCGCGGGCTCGTTCGGGGCAGGCCGGGGCATCGTGTCCGCGCCTCGACCGCTCGGCATGGGGGTGCCCTCGAAAGCATGTAACCTATACTTACGACAAATTGACCGAATACTCCGGGGCCTCGCTGCAGCCTTGGGCCTCGCGCCCCAGTGACCACCTCCGGATCGACGCAAAAAGGGGGTCACGCCATGGGGCGCGGCCGTCAAAAGGCAAAAGCTACCAAGCAGGCACGGGACATGAAGTACTTCAGCCCGTCCACTGATTATTCGGCACTGCAGCGAGAGCTCACAGGCCCGGGTAGTCGTGCTTCCACCCGACGTACCGAACCCATCGAGCCGGTCGAGCCTGACTACTCGGAATATGCGGACAAGTACGCCGACGAGGTCGACGACGACGGTGAGGGGAGCGGCACGCGCCGCACCGGCTGACCCGGCTCCGGCATCCACCGGTGAACCGCACACGGCGCATCAGCCCTGACGGGCGATGCGCCGTTCTGTGTGCCCGGAAGTCGACGAAGGTGGCCTCGCGCTCCGGACTCCACGCCGCGTCCGCGCACGAACGGCCGCCCGGCACTGCCGCCGGGCAGACCGGGCGTCCTCGTCAGGCGGGTGAGGCGAGCAGGGGCTGGAAGGCCAGTTCGGCCGCCCCGACGAGGAGCAGCTCCGGCCCCAGTGCCGCGCGGCGGACGTCGACCCGTCCGGCCAGCGATGCCTCGTTCACCGCGTCCTCGAGGCGAGCGCCGGCGAAACCGACGAGTGAACCCAGGAAACCGCCGAGCACGATCAGCTCGGGGTCGAAGATGTTGACGAAGTCGACGAGGGCGACGGCGAGCAGCCCCACCTGCCGTTCCGCTTCGGCGAGGACCGCCTTGCCGGGGTCTCCGGACAGCAGGCGTTCCAGGGCCTCGATGCCTCCCCCGTCTGCTCCTGCAGCCTCCAGCAGGCGTTCCAGCCGCACCTCGGCGTCGAGGCAGCCGGACCGGCCGCAGTGGCAGGGCGATCCGCCCGGGCTGACGAGGGTGTGCCCCAGTTCGCCGCCGTACCCGCGGCTGCCGACCAGTTGCGCGCCGCCGGTCACGATCCCGCCGCCGATGCCACTCGCGCTCCCATTGAGGTAGACGGCATCCGCAACACCGAGGGCGGCGCCGAAGATGCTCTCGGCCAGCGATCCGAGCGAGGCATCGTTCGCCGCCACGGCCGGCAGCGCCAGTGCCGAGCCGAAGGGTCCGGTGAGGTCGGTGTCCCGCCAGCCGAGGTGCGGCGCCACGAGGACGCGGCCGGTCCCGGCATTGACCAGCCCGGGCAGGGCGATCCCTACCCCGAGCACGCGGTCGAGACCTGTGAGGACGGGTTCGAGATCGGCCACGATCTCCCCGGTGAGGCGGACGGTGTCGTCGAGGGTGGGCAGGGTGTCGGTCTCCCGCCGGACGCGAGCGTGCACCCGGCCGCCGAGCCCGACGACGCCGACCGTCAGGGCGTCGATGTCCGGATTGACGGCGAGGACGGCGATACCGGGGTTGGCCTCGACGATCGGGCTGGGCCGTCCCACGCGGCCGCCGGTGGGCTCCGTCTCGCGGACCAGGTTCTTCCCGGTCAGGGCGAGGACGAGGGCGCCGACGGTCGATCGGTTGAACCCCGTGCGCCGGGTCAGCTCCGAGCGGGAGAGGGGGCCGTGGCGGTGGACCATCGTCAGGATCTGGGACAGGTTCTGCGCGCGGAGACCCTCGGTACCGTTCAGTGTGCCGGGTGACGACCGCACGTCCTGGCCTCCTTCGCTCCGCAGGAGGCCTCCGCCCACCTGATCAGGCCCCATCGTATCCAGACCCTCGACGGAGCCCCTGCCCGGGTGGCGGTCAGGCGCGCTGCTGGGCGGCCGTCGTCGCCCGTGCCGACCCCTCGGACGGGGCCGCGGTGCTCTGGCGGACCACCAGGCTGGTCGCGAGGTCGAGCCTCAGGTTGTGGGGCCGCTCGCCGTCCCGCAGCCGGAGGACCATCCGCGTGGCCTCCTCCGCCATCTGGATGAGCGGCTGGTGGACGGTGGTCAGGGCCGGGCTGGACCACTGCGCCAGCTGCAGGTCGTCGTACCCGACGATCGAGAGCTCGTCCGGCACGCGGAGGCCGATCTGACGGGCGGCGTCGAGCACGCCGAGCGCCTGCAGGTCGCTGCCCGCGAAGATGGCGGTGGGCGGGTGCGGCCTGCGGAGCAGGGTGAACGCGTGGTCGCGTCCGCCGTCCACGTGGAAGTTGCCGTACCGGATGAAGCCTGGTTCGATCGGCAGGCCGGCCATGCCCATCGCGGACCGGTAGCCGTCGATGCGTGCGAGGGAGCACATCATGTCCTCGGGGCCGCTGATGGTGGCGATCCTCGTGTGGCCCAGATCGATCAGGTGGCGCGTGGCCATCATGCCGCCCGACCAGTTCGCCGACCCGACGGACGGGACGTCGGGGGAGGGGTCGCCCGCGGGATCGATGATGACGAACGGGATGGAGCGGGCTGCCAGCTTGGCCCGATAGTCCTGCGGCAGGTCGGAGAAGACGAGCACGACGCCGGCGGGACGGCGGGCCATCACGCCCTCGATCCACTCCGGGCCGGGGGCGTGCCGCGTCCCTGATTCGGTCAGGACCACGCTCATCCCGTGTTCGCGCGCCACGTTCTCCACCCCGCGGATCAGCTCCAGCGCCCAGGCGCTCTCGAGCTCGTGGAAGACGAGTTCCACCAGGGCGGACTGACTGGCGGACACGAGGCGGCGCCGGTACCCATGCTCCTCGAGGAGCTCCTCAACTTTCGATCGGGTTTTCGAGGAGACGTCGGACCGGCCGTTCAGCACCTTGGAGATGGTGGAGAGGGAGACGCCCGCCGCAGTTGCCAGCTGGGCGAGGGTGACGCGCGGTTCTTCCGCCGGGATCGACATGCGGGACAGCTTACCTCGGCGCCTGAGCGCGATGCAGGCGCCGCCAGGTGCGGAATATGCCCCGCTGCGGAGAGGATCTCGTGCTGAGGCGTGACCGGCGGAAGCTCTCGGCACCACCTGGCTATCGACGCAGATGTCAAAACTTTCGGACGGCGTTCACCCAGGAACTTCCGACCCTGGCTGTCCCGCAGCGCCGGCGGACGCCGCGGTGGGCTGTCCGGCGCGCCGGTGAACAGGCGGCGAATCCCGGCATCCGCGGTGGCGCCCGGTTCCGCCCCGTGGTTGTCTGGCTTCATGACCTCCCATGACGACACCCCGCTGCCGGACGAAGCCCGTCTCCGCGAAAGGGCGGACGCCCTGACACAGCCGGGGCGCTCCTGGGACTCCGACGAGCAGGGCTGGATCCGCGAGAACCTCCGCGAGGCAATCGACCACCTCGTGAGCGAGGGCTACACGGTCCGCGGTGGCCAGGGCCAGGATCCCGAGCTGATCGACCCCGGCGGGTCGGCCGTGGAGACCTGGCGTGAGGACTACCCCTACGACGAGCGCGTCACGCGACAGGCCTACGAGCTGGAGAAGTACCGGTTGCAGATCGAGCTGCTCAAGTTCCAGTACTGGGGGCAGGACCACGACCTGCGGCACGTGATCGTCTTCGAAGGCAGGGATGCCGCGGGCAAGGGCGGCACCATCAAACGGTTCTCCGAGCACCTCAATCCGCGTGCTGCACGGTCCGTGGCGCTGGGCAAGCCGTCGGACCGGGAACAGGGCCAGTGGTACTTCCAGCGCTACGTCCAGCATCTGCCGACCACCGGGGAGATCGTGATGTTCGACCGCTCCTGGTACAACCGGGCGAATGTGGAGCGGGTCATGGGGTTCTGCACGGACGACGAGTACGAGACCTTCATGCAGCAGGTACCCGGATACGAGAAGATGCTGGTGGATTCCGGGATCCATCTCACGAAGTTCTGGTTCTCCGTCACGCGTCGCGAGCAGCGGACCCGCTTCGCCATCCGCCAGATCGACCCCGTGCGCCGGTGGAAGCTGTCCCCCATGGATCTCGCGTCCCTCGATCGCTGGGACGACTACACGGCAGCGAAAGAGGCGATGTTCCTGCGGACGGACACCGATCATGCGCCCTGGATCACGGTGCGGTCGAACGACAAGAAGCGTGCGCGGCTCAATGCCATGCGCTACTTCCTGAACCAGTTCGACTACGAGGACAAGGACCCGGACGTGGTGTACGGAGCGGATCCGCTGATCGTCCAGCGCGGCCGCGACGCCGTGGGTGACTAGCGCCCGTGCGGCTGATCCTGATCCGGCACGGCCAGACCCCCAGCAATGTGGTCGGAGCGCTGGACACGGCGTTCCCCGGAGCGCCACTCACGGCCCTCGGCGAAGCGCAGGCCGCGGCTCTTCCAGCGGCCCTGGCCCATGAGCCGATCGCCGGCATCCATGCCTCGCCCCTGCTGCGGACGCAGCTCACCGCGGCACCCCTCGGCGCTGCGCGGTCCCTGTCGGTGCAGGTGGTGCCCGGGCTCGAGGAGATCACGGCGGGCGCCCTGGAGATGCGCGCCGACGCGGTGGCCCGCCAGGAGTACGCTGCCTGCCTCGTCGGCTGGATGCACGGTGACCTCGACCGCAGCCTCCCCGGTGGGGTCGACGGGCACGGCTTCCTCCAACGGTTCGATGCCGCAATAGGGCGCCTCGCCGGGTCATACCGGGACCAGAACACCGTCGCCGTCGTCGCCCACGGTGCAGCGATCCGCGTCTACACGGCCCTCCGCACCGGGATGCACGGCGACCGGGCCGCGCAGCTCGACATCCGGAACACGGGCGCCGCAGTCCTCGACGGGTCGCCGACCGCCGGCTGGCACCTGGAACGGTGGCACCCCGAACCGCTCGGCGGCCTGCGGCTGGCGGACCACTCGGCCACCGACGCGACGGGCGAGAGTGCGGAGCACGTCGCCGAGGAGTCCGGGTCCCGGAGGAGGGCCGGAGGTGCGGCGAGCGTCGCGGGAGACGGCACTGTAGGCCTGCCGATGGACCTTCGCAAGCGGCACTGACGGCCGGATCGCGGCTGCGCTTCAGCCGACGCCCTCCCGCGGTCGACGATCGGCGCGCAGGGACGCGTCGGCCAATCGGTTCGGAGCGTCGTGCAGCTCGAAGGTGCACAGCGGGCAACTTAAGTCGCTTGCGCTGACCCTCGCCACTGCGTCACGGTAGTAAGCAGACTGATCATCCGGATCCGGAGCAGAAGCCGGCCGGGCTGGTCATCCCTACTCACCAAGGAGCGCGAGCATCATGTCAGCAGCAGAGAACACATCGGGTGCGAGCACCCCGAAGAGCCGGCGGAACGACGTCGTCGCGGCGGAGAAGGAGCAGTTCGGCGGCATCAAGTTCGGGTCGGCGTTCTTCGGGTGGCTGACGGCGATCGGCCTGACCGTCATCCTCAGCGCGTTGGCGACGGCGATCGGCGTCGGCATCGGGGCCTCCACCTCCAGCAGCGCGAACGAGGCGGCCGACCAGGCCCAGCAGAACGCCCAGACCATCGGGATCGTGAGCGGGATCGTCCTCGCCGTGATCCTGTTCATCGCCTACTACTGCGGCGGGTACGTGGCCGGCCGGATGGCCCGGTTCGACGGTGCCAAGCAGGGCCTCGCCGTCTGGCTGTGGGGCATCATCGTCGCGATCGTCCTCGCGATCCTCGCCGCGGTCGCCGGCGACCAGTTCAACGTGCTCTCGAACCTCAATGGTGCGCCCAGCATCCGGTTCGACCGGGACATGCTGACCGCCAGCGGCCTCATCGCCTTGGCCATCGCCCTCCTCGTCCCGCTCGTCGCGGCGATCCTCGGTGGCAAGGCGGGCATGCACTTCCACCGCAAGGTCGACCAGGTCGGTATCGACCACCAGACCCACCGGTAGGCCGCGCGGGCCCTCAGGAGCAGAAAGGCACCCCCGGTCGGGGGTGCCTGTCCGCTGTGCGCGGGATGTCAGAACGAGAGCGACGCCAGGGCCGACCGGTACTGCTCGCGGATCACCGGCCGGTGGTCCGATGCACGGTCCTCGAGGGTGGCGACCGGCCAGGCCGGCCGGGCGCCGGCGAGGACCCACGCCGCCTGGACCGCCGCGCCCCGCGCCACGTACTCCCCGGGCGCCGGGATGCGGACGGGCAGGTCGAAGACCTGTGCGGCCACGTCCTGGACCGCCCCGTTCTGGGCGGCGCCGCCGATCAGCAGGAGGTGCCGGGGGACGACGCCGGCTGCGCGGACGGCGTCCAGTGCGTCCGCCAGGCCGCAGAGCATGCCCTCGATGGCGGCACGGGCCATGTTCCCCCGGGTGGCCGAGGCGATGCTCAGGTTGTGGAAGCTCGCCTTGGCCGTCGGCAGGTTGGGCGTACGCTCACCCTCGAAGTAGGGGACGAGGACGACGCCCCCTGCCCCCGGCCCGGCGCTCCGGGCAAGCTCCGCGAAGCCATCGTGATCGACCCCCAGGACGTCCGCGACGGACGAGAGCACCCGCGCGGCGTTGAGCGTCGCCACCAGGGGCAGGAACAGCCCGCTGGCATCGGCGAAACCGGCCACCGTCCCGGAGGTGTCCGCGACGGCGTCCGCGGCGACGGCGAAGACCGTCCCGCTGGTGCCGAGGGACACGACGACGTCCCCCTCCTCCGCCCCGAGCCCCAGGGCAGCGCCGGCGTTGTCACCGGCGCCGGGTCCGAGGACGATGCGCTGGTCGGCTGACGCGAGGTAGGCAGCGTGCACCGTCCCCGCTGGAGCGGCGGGCCCCAGCACGCGCGGAAGCACGACGGTGTCCGGGTCCCCGGCGTCCCCGGCCTGCGCCTCGCGGGCCGGACGGCCCAGCATCTGCCCGAAGAGCGCGATGTCGTACGCCCCGGTGGTCGGATTCCAGTACGCGGTGCCACTCGCGTCCGAACGGTCGGTCACGAGCTCGTCGAGCACCGGTCCGAGCGGCGACCCACCGTCGGGTCCGAAGCCGCGCAGCCGCCAGGTCAGCCAGTCGTGCGGCAGGGCCACGGCGGCGATGCCCGGGACGACGTCGGGTTCGGCGTCACGGACCCACCGCACCTTCGTGCCGGTGAAGGACGCCACGGGCGCGGACCCGGTGCGGGCCACCAGGTCCGCGAGGCCGAGTTCGCCGATCAGATCCTCGGCAGCGCCCGCGGACCGGGTGTCGTTCCACAGGAGCGCGTCCCGCAGGACCCTGCCGTCGTGGCCCAGCAGCACCATCCCGTGCTGCTGGCCGGCGATCGCCAGGCCGTCGACGTCGGAGCCGAGGCCGTCCGCCTCCTCCAGTGCGGCGAGCAGTGCCTGCCACCACGCTTCCGGGTCGACCTCCGTGCCCTCCGGGTGGAGGGCACGTCCGGTGCGGACCTCGGCGCCGGTCGCGGTGTCGACGACGACGACCTTGCAGCTCTGCGTCGAGGAGTCGACGCCGGTGACGAGGGCCATGGATCAGCGGGCCCCGAGGAGGTGCTCGATGAAGAGCTGCTGCAGCTTCACGAAGCCGAAGCCCTTGCCGTTGAAGTAGGCGTCGGCGTCGAAGTCCTCGTAGGCGGAGCGGTCGGCGCGCAGGGCCTCGTAGCCCTCCCCGCTGTTCAGCGTGGGTTCGTTGATCTCGGAGACACGCGAGGCGGACAGTGCGGCCTGCACCTCGGGATCCGCACGGAAGGCCGCGGCGCGTTCCTTGAGCAGGAGGTAGGTCTGCATGTTCGCGGCAGCCGAGTCCCAGACGCCGTCCATGTCCTCCGTGCGGCTCGGCTTGTAGTCGAAGTGGCGGGGGCCGTCGTAGGCAGGGCCGCCGTCGGGCCCGCCGTTCTCGAGCAGATCCACGAGCGAGAAGGCGTTCTGCAGGTCGCCGTGGCCGAACACCAGGTCCTGGTCGAACTTGATGCTCCGCTGGCCGTTGAGGTCGATGTGGAACAGCTTGCCCTGGTAGAGCGCCTGCGCGATCCCGTGCGTGAAGTTCAGGCCGGCCATCTGCTCGTGGCCCGTCTCGGGGTTGATGCCGACGAGCTCGGGGCGCTCGAGGGTCTCGATGAAGGCCATCGCGTGTCCGAGCGTGGGCAGCAGGATGTCGCCGCGCGGCTCGTTGGGCTTCGGCTCGATCGCGAAGCGGATGTCGTAGCCCTTGTCGGTGACGTAGTCGCCGAGCAGGTTGACGGCCTCGCGGTAGCGCTCGAGGGCGCCGCGGATGTCCTTGGCGGCGTCGTACTCGCTGCCCTCGCGTCCACCCCACATCACGAAGGTCTTCGCGCCGAGCTCCGCGGCGAGGTCGATGTTGTCGAGGACCTTGCGCAGGGCGAAGCGGCGGACGCCGCGGTCGTTGCTGGTGAAGCCGCCGTCCTTGAAGACGGGGTGGCTGAAGAGGTTCGTGGTGACCATCGGGACGATCAGGCCCGTGGAGTCGAGGGCGCCCTTCAGGCGGTCGATCTGGTTCCGGCGCTCGTCGGCCGTCGAACCGAAGGGGAAGAGGTCGTCGTCGTGGAAGGTGATGCCGTACGCGCCGAGGTCGCTGAGGCGGTTGACGGCCTCGACGGCGTCGAGGGGCGGGCGGGTCGCGGATCCGAACTGGTCCTGGGCTTCCCAGCCCACCGTCCAGAGTCCGAAGGAGAATTTGTCGTCGCGGGTGGGCTCGATCGCCATTGAGTGCTCCAGAGGGTGTGTGACGAATATGTTGTCGTTACAAACATATTAGCTTTTCGCCGGGAGTCAAGCAGCAATCCGACGTCAGGTCCCGGGCGCCTGGACGCTGGCGCGCTGGACGAGCCGGGTGGACAGCTCAATGCGGGGGCTCTCCACCGCGTCGCCGCGGATCAACCGGACCAGCGTCCGGGCGGCCAGCGTGCCCATGTCGGAGAGGGGCTGGCGGATGGTCGTCAGGGGAGGGGAGGCCCAGCCGGCTTCGGGCAGGTCGTCGAAGCCCACCACGCTGAGGTCGTCGGGGATGCGCAGTCCCTGCTGCCGCGCGGCCTCGTACACGCCGAGCGCCATCTGGTCGCTCGCCGCGAAGATGGCGCTCGGACGGTCCGGCAGCGCGAGGAGCGCGGTGCCGGCCCTGAAGCCGGAGGCGTAGTCGAAGTCGCCGTCCTGGACGAGGTCCGGGTCCACGGCGATGCCGGCCGCCTCGAGACCGGCGCGGTATCCGTCCAGGCGTGCCCGGCTGCACCAGATCCCCGGGCGCCCCGCCACGAAGCCGATGCGGCGATGATTCTGCTGGATCAGGTATTCCGTGGCGTTCACGGCGCCGGTCCAGTTCGTCGCGCCGATGGTCGGCACCTCCAGGTCGGGCACCCCGGCGGGATCGATCACCACGATCGGAAGGTGAAGCCGCTGCAACTCGGCGTGGAGGAAGGAGTCGAGGTCGGTCGTGACCAGGATGGCTCCGTCGCTGGGCCGGGCGCCCAGCGTGTCGAGCCACTTGCGGGTCGAGTCCGCGCTGCCGCGGCGGTGGATCGCCGAGACGACGACGGAGAGTCCCTCGCTGTTGAGCGCTTCTTCCACCCCGCGGATGATCTCCACCGCCCACGGGCTGTCCAGATCGTTGAAGACGAGGTCGACCAGCCCGGACGGCGCGGCGACGACGGCACCACGGCGTCGGTAGCCGGACTCACGCAGCAACGCCTCGACGCGTTCGCGGGTGCCGGAGGCGACGTCGGACCTGCCGTTGAGGACGCGGGAGACCGTCGGTACCGAGACGCCTGCAGCGGCTGCGATGGCAGAGATGGTCACCGCGGGTTGGGCATTGTCCTGCACATCGTCCTCCCTGGGAACACCGAAGAGGCATCGGCGCACCCCCGTAGCCATCTTCGACAGCACCCTTGACGTTCCGGGTGCGATGTTCCTAACCTACAGCAACGGTCTTTCCGGAAACTTCCGGAAAATTCTGATCACAGTATCGGTAGCCGCACCTCAGGTACCTCAAAGGAGAGCTCATGCAGGTCCGTTCATCCATCGCCGCAGCAGTCCTCGCGTCGACCATGATCCTTCCCCTGGCACTGCCCGCCCACGCCGCATCCCAGCCCTCACGGTCCCCAGGGATCGAGAAGGGAATGGAGAAGCGGATCGGGAAAGGAGACGACAAGAAGGACACCCTGCGCTGGGTCGCGCCGAAGGACCTCAGGATCGGCACCGCCGTGGCGGGCGGCGGACACCACGAGACGCAGCCCTATCCCGACCCGTTCACCTTCGACCAGGAGTACCGCGGACGCCTCGCCGCCGAGTTCAACTCCGTCTCCCCGGAGAACCAGCTCAAGTGGGAGTTCGTCCACCCGGAACAGGGCACCTACCGGTTCGCCGAGATGGACGCCATCGTGCAGTTCGCCCAGGCCAACAAGCAGGTGGTCCGCGGGCACACCCTCTTCTGGCACAGCCAGAACCCGGAGTGGCTCGAGGAGGGGAACTTCACGAAGGAGGAGCTGCGGGCCATCCTGAAGGACCACATCCAGACCGTGGTCGGGCGCTATGCGGGCAGGATCCAGCAGTGGGACGTCGCCAACGAGATCTTCAACGACAACGGGACCCTGCGCACCACCGACAACATCTGGATCCGCGAGCTGGGTCCGGAGATCATCGCCGACGCGTTCCGCTGGGCGCACGAGGCGGATCCGAAGGCCAGGCTCTTCTTCAACGACTACGGCGTCGAGGGCGTCAACGCGAAGAGCAACGCCTACCTCGAGCTGATCCCGCGCCTGCAGGCCGAGGGCGTACCGGTGGATGGATTCGCCATCCAGGGGCACCTGAGCACGCGCTACGGCTTCCCGGGAGACCTGCAGGCGAATCTGCAGCGTTTCGACGACCTGGGACTGGAGACCGCGATCACGGAGATCGACGTCCGCATGGACGTCGCGGCCGGCACCGAGCCGACCGCCGCGCAGCTCGCCACCCAGGCGGGCTACTACCAGCGGGCCCTCGAGGCCTGCGTGTCGGTCGAGGAATGCAACTCCTTCACCATCTGGGGCTTCACGGACAAGTACTCCTGGGTCCCCGTCTTCTTCACCGGTGAGGGCGAAGCCACCGTCATGGAGGACGACTTCACCCGCAAGCCCGCCTACTACGTACTGCAGGACACGCTCGAGCAGGCGTCCCCGGGACGCGGCAACCGCTAGTCGAGCACTGCGGGGCGGGCGCGGAGGGGGACCGCGCCCGCCCCGCACAGGTATCACCCGCAGCACCCGTGCGTGACCATCGCACCCCCACCGCCGCGTTCCGCGGCTGCTGTCCGGTTCCCGCGGGGGCCGGACGCACGACGAAGGAGAACCATGACACAACGACGTCTGATCGCAGGCGCCACGGCCTTCGGGCTGATGGCCGGGGCCGGAGCCCTCACGCTCCCGGCCGCGCAGGCCGCCGACCCCGATGAGCCCACCGTGATCCTCAGTGAGGACTTCGAGGACGGCGATCCCGGCCCCCTCGTGCAGAACGGTGCCGCCACCCTGTCCGTCGTCGAGGACGGCGGCGACAAGGCCCTCCTCGTGACCGGGCGTGCCAACGACTACGACGGCATCAAGACGCCTGCGAACCTGCTGCAGGCGGGCGGCACCTACACGTTCTCCGCGCAGCTGAAGCTGGCGTCCGCACCGGGCACGACGGCCTCGGCCCGCTTCGTCGTCGAACCCGCGTACAGCTGGGTCGGCAACACCACCGTCTCGGCCGACGCCTGGACCACGGTCTCCGGCACCTTCACCGCACCCGCCGGCGCCGATCCCGCCACGCTGCGGGCCTACCTCGGCACCGCGGACCTCGGCGCGCCCTACGACTACCTGGTGGACGACGTCGTGATCACCGGCACGGCGGCATCCGCCGACGGCGGCACCTGGCAGCCGACCCCTGACCCCGCCTTCGTCCCGGGCGGTGCGGGCAACCCCACGAGCACACCCGTCGCCGCTGCGCGCGGCACCGGGAACGCCGTCGCCCTCACCTTCGACGACGGTCCCAATCCGGGGGAGACCGACGCCGTGCTCGATCTCCTCCGGGACAGCGGCATCACCGCGACCTTCTGCATCATCGGCCAGAACGTGCAGGCCGAGGGCGGCGCCGACCTGCTGCGCCGGATCGTCGCCGAGGGGCACACGCTCTGCAACCACGGGACGTCCTATGCGGACATGGGATCGTGGACCCAGGGCCAGGTGGAGACGGACCTCAAGGAGAACCTCCGCATCATCCGCGCCGCCGTCGGCGATCCGGCCCAGCCGGTGCCCTACTTCAGGGCGCCGAACGGGAGCTGGGGTGCCACCGGCGAGGTGGCTGCCGCGCTCGGCATGCAGCCGCTCGGGCTCGGCAACGTCATCTTCGACTGGGACGGCAACGATCTCGGCGAGGAGACCCTGACGGCGAACCTCCGCGCAGCCTTCACACCCGGCGCGGTGGTGCTCGCCCACGACGGCGGCGGAGACCGGTCGAACACCGTTGACGCCGTGGCGACGGTCGTGGCCGAGAAACTGGCCGAGGGCTGGACCTTCACGCTCCCGCAGGGTGGGGCAGCGGCTGCCACGGCGGGGATCACCTCCGGGTTCGAGACCGGCACGGACGGCTGGACCGCCCGGGGCGACGGCGTCTCGGTCACCACCGCGACCGATGCCCGCACCGGGACCGGCAGCCTGCTGGTCACCGGCCGCACGCAGCCCTGGCACGGTGCGGCGCTCGATGTCACGGCGGGCCTTCCCGTCGGCGTCGCCGTCGAGGTGTCGGTGTGGGCGAGGCTCGCGCCCGGGCAGCAGCCGGCCTCCCTCAAGGTCTCGGTGCAGCGCGACAACGGCGGCGGCAGTGCCTACGACGGCGTCGCCGGCGCGGGCGCGTCCGTCACGGCCGACGGCTGGACGGAGCTGAAGGGCACGTACACGCTCGGCGCTGCGGCCGACACGGCGCAGGTCTATGTCGAGGGCCCCGTCGGGGTCGACTTCCTGCTCGACGACTTCAGCCTGGCACCGTTCGCCGAGACGCCGATCCAGGCGGACGTGCCGGCGCTGAAGGACGTGCTCGGCAGCCAGGGGATCGAGCACGTCGGCGTGGCGATCGACGCGCGCGAGACGGTGGGTGCCGCAGCCGACCTGCTCCGCAAGCACTACAACGCCTTCACCCCCGAGAACGCCGGGAAGCCGGAGAGCGTGCAGCCGGTGGAGGGGCGGTTCACCTTCACCCAGCTGGACCAGCTGCTCGATTTCGCGGACGAGAACGGCGTCGAAGTGTACGGGCACGTCCTCGCCTGGCACTCCCAGACCCCGGCCTGGTTCTTCAGGGACGGTGACCGCGACCTCACGAACAGCCCGGCGGACCAGGCGCTGCTGAAGGCGCGCATGGAGGCCCACATCAAGGGGATCGCGGACCACATCGATGCGCGGTATCCCGACGGTGACAGTCCCATCTGGGCCTGGGACGTGGTGAACGAGGTCATCGCGGACGGCGACACGGCCAACCCCCACGACATGCGGGACAGCCGCTGGTTCCAGGTCCTCGGCGAGGGCTTCGTCGACGAGGCCTTCCGCCTCGCCGACCGGTACTTCCCCGACGCGGAGCTGTTCATCAACGACTACAACACGGAGATGCCGGAGAAGCGTGCCGACTACCTCGACCTCATCGGGGCACTGCAGGCACGGTCCGTCCCGATCGACGGCGTGGGGCACCAGGCCCATGTCGATGTCGCCCGGCCCGTGCAGTGGCTGGAGGACTCCATCGAGGCCGTCGAGGCACTCGATCCCACCCTCCTGCAGGCGATCACCGAGCTGGACGTCAACGCTTCCACCGAGAACCAGGGAGCCGACGTCAGCGGTGCTCCAGTGGATCCGTACAGCCCCGCCTTCCGGGACGACGCCGATGCTGCTGCGGAGGTCGGCTACTACTACCGGGACCTGTTCGCGATGCTCACGGACCACGCCGACTCGGTGGAGTCCGTGACGTTCTGGGGCATCAGCAACGCGCGCACCTGGCTGCGGACGTGGCCGATGGCACGCCCCTGGGAGCAGCCCCTTCCGTTCGACGACGACCTGCAGGTCACACCGGCCTACTGGGGCATCGTCGATCCGTCACGGCTGCCGGCCCGCCCGGCCGACGTCCTGCCCCCGCGCATCGCGGACTCCCCGGACGTCACGGCGGTGTCCAACGGCGCCAGCGGGGCGAAGGTGACCTACGCCCTGCCGTCCGCCATCGACACGCTCGACGGCGTGGTGCCCCTCGACTGCGCAGCGGCGTCGGGATCCCGCTTCCGCATCGGCACCACGACGGTCGCGTGCACGGCGACGGACGAGGCGGGGAACACCCGGACCAGCTCCTTCGACGTCGTCGTGACGCGCAAGGTGCCCGGGAAGCCCTGAGCCTGCCCGCCCCCGGCACGACGAAGCCCCCGTCCTCCTCGAAGAGGGCGGGGGCTTCGTCGTGAGCCGTGGCCGGCTTTCCGCAGGGTGCGCTTCCTCCCACCGGCGGAGGCCGGTGGGAGGAAGCCTCTCCGCCCAGCGACCGGAGCCGGTCGGTGGGCGGAACGGCGAGGCGGACCGGCCCCGTCGTCGGTGGGCGGAACGGCGAGCCGGACCGCCTGTACCCAGGGATCGGAGCTGGTTGGTGGGTGAAACGGCGAGGCGGAACGCCCTCGCTCGGATGCGCCGTTCCGCAGCGGATCGAGCCACGGACCGGCAGGTGCGTCAGGCGTAGGCGCCGAGCAGCCGCACCGATCCGCCGTCGACGCCCTTGGCTCCCTGCACGTAGTCGGGGCCGTCGGTACTCCCGCTGCCCGCGACCTGCACGCTGCCCATGACCCAGGAGGGCACGCCGGCTGCGCCGAGCTGGGCCAGCGCGGCATCGGCTCCGTCGGCGCCGACGATCGCGACCATCCCGACGCCGAGGTTGAGCGTGCGCTCGAGGTCGGGCAGGGGCACGGAGCCGAGCTGCGAGACCAGCGTGAAGACGGCGGGAAGCTCCCAGGTGGAGCGGTCCACCGTGGCTTCGAGCCCCCGGGGCAGCACGCGCGCGAGGTTCGCGGCGAGGCCGCCCCCGGTGACGTGGCTGAACCCGTGCACCTGCGCGTCGTCGTTGCGGGCGAGCGCGAGGCAGTCGGCGGCGTAGATTCGTGTGGGCTCCAGCAGTTCCTCACCGAGGGTGCGGCCGAGCTCGGAGACCTGGCGGTCGAGCGCCCAGCCGGCCTGGTTGATGACCCGGCGGACCAGGGAGTAGCCATTGGAGTGGAGGCCCGAGGACGCCATGCCGATGACGACGTCGCCCGCCCGCACACGCTCCGGGCCCAGGACGCGGTCGGCCTCGACGACTCCGGTCGCCGCACCGGCGACGTCGTACTCGTGCTCACCGAGCAGGCCCGGATGCTCGGCCGTCTCGCCGCCCACCAGCGCGGTGCCGGCGAGGGAGCAGCCGGCCGCGATGCCGCGGACGATATCGGCGATCCGCTCCGGGACCACCTTGCCGCAGGCGATGTAGTCGGTCATGAACAGCGGCTCGGCACCCACCACCACGATGTCGTCCACGACCATGCCCACGAGATCGAACCCGATGGTGTCGTGGATGTCCATGGCCTGCGCGATCGCGACCTTGGTGCCCACGCCGTCCGTCGACGTCGCGAGCAGCGGCCGCGTGTAGGTGAGGAGCCGGGACACGTCGAAGAGCCCGGCGAAGCCGCCCACCCCGCCGATGACCTGCTCGCCGTGCGTGGCCCGCACCGCGTCCTTCATGAGCTCGACGGCGCGGTCACCCGCCTCGACGTCCACTCCGGCACTGGCGTACGTGATGGGGAGGCTCATACCCGTTCCTTCTTGTCTTCGGCGGTCAGGACGGCTTCGAACTCGGCGTCGGGCCCGGGATCGCAGCCGGTGGCGCCGGACTTGTCGGCGGGGTCCAGGCGCTCCAGGAGGTTCTTGCCGAGGCGGTCGCCGTCGGGCAGTTCGATGGGGTAGACCCCCGTGAAGCAGGCGGTGCAGAGGCGCTCCCGGGGCTGCTGCGTGGCGTCGATCATGCCGTCCTCGGAGATGTACGCGAGGCTGTCGGCGCCGATCGAGGCGCTGATCTCGTCGATCGCCGCGCCGTTGGCGATCAGTTCCGCGCGCGAGGCGAAGTCGATGCCGTAGAAGCACGGCCAGCGCACGGGCGGCGAGGAGATCTTGACGTGGACCTCCGCGGCACCGGCCTCGCGGAGCATGCGGACGACGGCGCGCTGGGTGTTGCCGCGGACGATCGAGTCGTCGACGACGATGATGCGCTTGCCGCGGATGACGGACTCGAGGGCGTTGAGCTTCAGCCGGATGCCGAGCTGGCGCAGCGTCTGGCTGGGCTGGATGAAGGTGCGGCCCACGTAGGCGTTCTTCACGAAACCGTGGGCGAAGGGGATGCCGGACTCCTCGGCGAAGCCGACCGCGGCGGGGGTCCCGGACTCGGGGACGGGGATCACGATGTCTCCCGGGGCGGAGTTCTCGCGCGCCAGCTGCCGGCCCATCTCGACGCGGGACTCGTAGACCGACCGGCCCGCGATCGCGGCGTCGGGCCGCGCGAGGTAGACGTACTCGAAGACGCACCCCGCGGCGGTCGGGGTGGCGAAGCGGCTGCTGCGCACGCCGTCCTCGTCGATGGCGATGAACTCGCCGGGCTCGATCTCGCGGATGTAGCTGGCGCCGACGGTGGCGAGCGCCGCCTGCTCGGAGGCGACCACCCAGCCGCGCTCGAGCCGGCCGAGGACGAGGGGCCGGACGCCGTGGGCATCGCGCGCCGCGTACAGCGTGCCCTCGTCCATGAAGACGAAGCAGAACGCGCCGCGGATGCTCGGCAGGAGCTCCATGGCGGTCTCCTCGAGGGAGCGGCCGTCGTTCCCGCCGAGCAGCGCGGTCACCAGCGCCGTGTCGGTGGTGTTGCCCTGCGCCAGCTCGCCCGCGCGGGGCTTGCCATGACGGTCCAGCACCATCTGGTACAGCTCCGCGGAATTGGTGAGGTTGCCGTTGTGGGCGAGGGCCACGGTGCCGGCGGCGGTGGCGCCCAGGGTGGGCTGGGCATTGGCCCAGTGGGAGGATCCGGTGGTGGAGTACCGGCAGTGCCCGACGGCGATGTGCCCGGTCAGGGTGTTCAGGGTGGACTCGTCGAAGACCTGGGACACCAGGCCCATGTCCTTGTAGACGTTGATCCGGCGGCCGTCGCTGGTCGCGATGCCCGCCGATTCCTGGCCCCGGTGCTGCAGCGCGTACAGACCGTAGTAGGTGAGTTTGGCGACCTCCTCACCGGGCGCCCAGACGCCGAAGACGCCGCAGGCATCCTGGGGTCCTTTTTCGCCGGGGAGAAGATCGTGGGAGAGTTGTCCGTCGCCGCGCACCATGGGCCCATTCTCTCACGGCACGCAATGGCGCCCGCGCGGTGGGAAGGGGGCGTACGGCCTCAGGCGCCGTCGTCGTAGGTGCGCTGGGCGCGTGCCCGTTCCGCCCGCTTGACGCTGCGGCGATCGACGACCAGCACCAGGAGTGCCGCCAGGAGCACCCCCGGCAGGGCGAAGGCGATGGTGAAGAAGCCGAGGATCGATTCGCGCGTCAGCGTGGGATCGACCGGTCCCGTGTAGGCGACGACGAGGGCCGCCAGGAATCCGAGGATCGCCCCGACCGCCATGAAGGGCACGAACTTCGGCGCCCTGCGGACGGTCACCTCACGATAGGCGGGGGAACCGGGTGATGCGGGCGAGTCGGCCGATCCGGGCGAGGCCGTGGTACCGGATGCCCCATCGGGCTGCACGACCGGCGTCGCCTCGCGGTCGGCAGGGCTCGGCTGCCCGTCCGCCGGCACGGCACCGCGGGTCTCGGGCTGCTCTGGGGTGCCGTGCGGCGAGGGGTGCTCGGAGGTCATGCGTCAAGGCTAGCGGGCGTCAGCGCTGCCGCTCGACGAGCTGGTAGCCGGCCTCGTCGAAGACCGTCGTGTAGTCGGTGCCGGGATAGTGCTGCTCCGCGTGGGCCTCGGCGTCGGCCGGCCGGACGGGACCCCAGCTCCAGTCCTCGGCGTCGACGATCAGGTAGTCCGGTGCCGGGTTGGTGTTGCCGAGCCAGTACACCCGGGTGTCCGGGACGAGGTAGGCCATGAGGACCACGCCGGACTCGACCGTCGCGCCGCGGGGGATGAGGTCCATCATGCGGTGCGCCGGGTCCCAGCGCTCCGACTGCCGATAGGTGGCCGGTTCGGCGAGCACGGCGAACTTCTGCGTGGGCAGCAGGACCAGGGCGGCCGCGACGGCGCTGGGGACACCGATGAGCGCGATCGCCCGGACCCATCCGCGCCTGCTCCTGCGCAGCGTGTGCACGGCGTCGACGAGTGCCAGGAACAGGACCGGCATGAGGACGGCGCTGTAGTGCCACTCCGGCCCCCAGTAGCCCTCCTGGCCCGAGGCGAACCTCCACAGCAGGGTGGGGAGCAGGACCAGGCTCAGCGGGGACCGCAGGACCACGAAGCCACCGGCGAGGAGGAGCAGCAGGAGCGTCTCGTGCTTGGGCGCGCCGGACACGAGGTCGATGACGGCGCCGGCGGGATCGGCGATCATCCCGCCGACGTCGATCCGGTCCGAGTAGTCGTACTGGCCCGTCGCGTTCAGTGCGGGCAGGATCAGGCGAACCGAGATGATCAGCCACAGCGCACCCCAGACCGAGAGCCAGAGCCCTGCCGCCGTCCGCAATCGCCACGCGATGACGAGGCCCAGTGCGATCACCGTCAGGCCGAGATCCTCCTTCACGAAGACCAGGGCGCCGCCCCAGAGGACGGCCGGCAGCACGCGTCGCCGCAGCAGCGCCTCGAGGCTGAGGGCGAGGAGCGGCACCGCGACGGCGATCTCGTGGAACTGGGCGGCGACGGCCGACTGCAGGCCCCAGGACAGCGCATAGGCGACGCCCACGGCCATGCCTGCGAGGGGGGAGACGAGGCGCATGCCGGCCCGGGTGACCACGGCGACGGACAGCCCGAACAGGAGGTTCTGCACCATCAGCAGGGTGAGGCCCGACGGCGCCAGGGCGTAGGCCGGCGCGAGGAGCACGAGCAGGGGGTGGAAGTGATCGCCGAGGAGGTTGAACCCCTCGCCCTTGATCGGCACGATCGGGGCGTCGAGGCCCGCGTACGCCTTCGCGAGCTGCGTGAAGATCCCGAGATCCCACGACGGCGCGTCGAGCAGGTTCCACTGGGTGACGGAGAAGACGCTGTAGAGGACGGCGGCGGCCAGGCCGACGAGCCAGGCTCCGGGGGGCTGGCGGCGCACGGCGGAGACGGCGGCGGTCCGGACGCGGCGGAGCCGGTCCCGGGGGCCGCCCGCTGCCGGTGCGTTCCGTCTGGCGATCGCGCCGGTCGGCGTGGCGTGTCCTGCGGTGGACGCCGTCGTGCGCCGGTCCTGCGTGTCGGGGCCCGGGCCCCCGCCCTGCACCGGGACGTTCATGCCCGGCGCCCGAAGAGCGGCAGCCACGCGCTCAGGTCCGCGCGCTGCCCCGACGCCGCGACCTTCCCGGCGGCGACGGCCTCGGGCCAGGTGACCGTCCCGCCCACGAGGGCCAGCCAGGTGGTGGCGTCGGTCTCGACGACGTTGGGCGGGGTCCCCCGCGTGTGGCGGGGGCCGGCGACGCACTGTGTCACGCCGAACGGCGGCACGCGCACCTCGACGCTGTTGCCGGGCGCCAGCTCGGCGAGCTCCTCGAGCGTGAAGCGCACCGCCGTGGCGAGCTCCGGCCTGCCGCCGGTCCCCGCCGCAACGGAGGCGAGGGCGTCCCGTCCGTCCTCGCCCGTGATGCGTCGCCGTGCCATGGTCCGGGAGCCCTAGTCGAGGAGAGCCATGACCGGGGCCGCAAGGCGCAGGCTGCCGACGGGCCGCCCTCCACCGAAGACCGGCGGGACGACCTTCTCGAGCACCGCGCCGACCTTCTCGGCGTCGATGGCTCCCGAGGCGGCGAAGAGCGTGAGGCCCACCAGGGTTGCGGCGCGGTTGTTCCCGTCCAGGACCTTCAGGGCCAGCGATGCGCCTGTTCGCGCTCCGAGGACGAGGACTCCCTCGGCGCCGCTCTTGGCGACGACTCCGAGGTCCTCCATGACCACGGAGTTCTCCATGCCCTCGCCGTGGACCGCCCAGGGGTAGTCGAGCATGGCTGTCGCGATCGTCGCGGCGCGGGCATCGGCGTGCTTGTCCGACGGTGCCCGGGACACCTTCCCGATCCCGCGGGCGAGCCCGGTCAGCGAGACCGCGGCCACGGGAGCGCCGCAGCCGTCCACGCCCCAGGCCGCGACGGACTCCCCGGTGTACTCCTCGATGACCGAGGCCACGGAGCGCTGGAGCGGGTGGGACGGCTCGAGGTAGGTGGAGGTGTCCCAGCCGTTCTCGGTGCAGGCCCACAGGAAGGCCGCGTGCTTGCCCGAGCAGTTGAACGCGATGCGCTGCTTGCCTTTCCCCGCACGGACGAGGTCGTTGCGGGCCTGCTCGTCCTGCGGCCAGTCCTCGGGGCACTGCAGGTGCTCCTCGGTCACCCCGGCGGCGTCGAGCATGGTGCGCACCACGTCCATGTGCTCGTTGCTCGCGACATGGCTCGCGGCGGCGAGGGCCACCTGCGGGCCACGCAGCGGGACGCCCGCCTTCATGCTCGCGAGGGCCTGGAACGGCTTGAGCGTCGACCGCGGGAAGATCGGACTGGTGATGTCCCCGAGTTCCGTCACCACGGAGCCGTCCGCAGCGAGGACGACGGCGGCACCCACGTGGCGGGATTCGATGAAGCCGTTGCGTTCGAGGACGGCGAAGTCCACGGCGTCAGCCGTAGTGAAGGTGGAGGGCATGATCCCAGTATTCCCTATCGCTCCGGCCGGTCGGCCGAGTCCGGCGGGGCGAACTGCGCCCACCGGAGGGAACGGTTCATCCGGTGGGCGCAGATCGTGTGGAGCGACGTGCTCCTGGCTCATGGGTGCCGGGTGGCCTAGGTGACGGTGAACTGGACCGACTGCCATCCGGACGCGCCGTTCGGTACCGTGTCCGCCCGTTCTTCGGTCTGCAGGCCGTCCACCGCGTCCGTGGCACGCGCCTTGACGGTGTGCAGCCCCGATTCGAGCGTGAGTTCGTGCGACCACTGCCGCCAGGTGTCCACCGACGCCTCGGCAGCGAGGGTGACTTCCTCCCAGGCGCCGTTGTCGACGGACACCTCGACCTTCGTGATCCCCCGCTGCTGGGACCAGGCGACACCACCGATCATGACGGTGCCGGCCTCGAAGGAGGCGAAGGACTGCGGGACCTCAACGCGCGCCATGGTCTTGATGGGTCCCATCTCGGACCAGCCGCGGTCGGTCCAGTAGGCCGTCCGGTCCGCGAAGCGCGTGACCTCGAGGTCGACGACCCACTTGGTCGCCGAGACGTAGCCGTAGAGGCCGGGGACCACCATGCGGACGGGGAAGCCGTGTTCCACGGGCAGGGGCTCGCCGTTCATGGCGACGGCCAGCATGGCGTCGCGGTCGTCCTGGAGCACGGGCAGGGGAGTGGAGGCACTGAAGCCGTCGGAACTGGTGGAGAGCACCATGTCCGCGCCGTCGAGCGGCCTGGCCCGGGCGAGGACCTCACGGAGCGGGTAGCCGAGCCACTTCGCGTTGCCGGCGAGATAGCCGCCCACAGGATTCGACACGCAGGTGAGGGTGACATGGCGCTCGATCAGGTCGGCGTCGAGGAGGTCCTGGAACGTGAGCTCGAACTCCTCCTCCACCATGCCGTGCACGCGGAGCACCCAGTCGTCGGTGGTCAGCTGGGGCACGCTCAACGCGGTGTCGATCCGGTAGAAGTCGCCGTTCGGGGTGACGAAGGGTGTCACGCCCTCCACGGGTGACTGGACACCGGCCGGAAGTGCGGGTGCGGCGCTCGCGGGTGCGGGGAACTGCAGCCCGTCCCGAACGGCGGCGATGTTGTTGCGTGCGCCGGAGAGCAGCCGTCCGCCGCCGGCCGCCGCAGCGGCGATCACCGCGGTGATGCCGGCTGCGGCGAAGAAGCCGCGGCGCGACGTGCTGCCGGCCGTGCCACCGGCCGTGGGCCGTGCCGCGGTCGCGACGGAACCCCGGGCGCCGTCGTGCTCGGACGAGACCTCGCGGGCCTCCGTCACGGTGACGCCATCGCCCCGCGAGGAGCCCCGGGTGTCGGTCCCGGCCACGTCGGCCCTGCCCGTCGGGGTGGCGGGAGCAGCGGCGTGGCGGAGCCGGGCGATCAGCCAGCGGAGCGCCAGCAGGCCCGCGGCCGTGCCGACCAGCGTGGGGACGGCATCCGGGAGCGAGGCTCCGGCCCGGGTGAGGACGCACGCGATGATGATCGCGCCCATGAGGGCCACGCCGGCGACCCCGAGGGCCCACCTGCGGAAGGCGAGGATACCGAGCACCGCCGCCAGCACCGTGATGGTGACGCCCATGCCGACCAGCAGCGCCAGCTTGTCGTTGGTGCCGAAGGTCTCGATCGCGAAATCCTTCATCCACGGCGGCGTGAAGTCGATGAAGGTGGACCCCATCGCGATGACGGGAGTGGCGCTGGCCCGGAAGAAGGCTCCGACGAGCTCGGCGACACCGAGCACCACGCCGGCCGCGATGATGCCGGCAAGCGCGGCGAGGAGGGAGAGGCCGCGGCGGGGCTTGGTGGAGTTGCTCATGTGAAGTATTCGGAGAGGGCGCTGGACAGTATGGGTAGGCGGGCCTCCCGTAACAGGGGCGACCCAGTGGGTGGGCCCGGACGCCTCCAGTACGCTGTCCTACTGTGAAGGTTCTAGTGCTGGGCCCCGGCGGCCGCGAACATGCCATCGTCCGGGCCTTGCTGGCCGATCCGTTCGTCCGCGAGGTGCATGCGGCTCCCGGCAACGCGGGGATCGCGGCGGACGTGCCCACGCACGACGTCGATGCCGGCTCGCCGGGAGTCGTCGTCGACCTGGCCCGCTCGCTCGGGTCGGACCTCGTGGTGATCGGGCCGGAGGCGCCGCTGGCGGCCGGGGTGGCCGATGCACTGCTCGACGCCGGCATCCCCGTCTTCGGGCCCACGAGGGCCGCGGCACAGCTCGAGGCGTCGAAGGCCTTCGCGAAGCAGGTCATGGCCGCTGCCGGCGTCCCCACCGCCATGGCTCGAGTCGCCGCGACCGACGAGGAGGCCGGCGAGGCGCTCTGCACGTTCGGTGCCCCCTACGTGGTGAAGGACGACGGCCTCGCCGCCGGCAAGGGGGTCGTGGTCACCGACGACCTCGACGAGGCCCGCGCCCACGCGTCCGAGTGCTTCCGTGCAGGCGGCACCGTGGTCATCGAGGAGTACCTCGACGGCCCCGAGGTGTCCCTGTTCGTCCTCTCCGACGGCCGGACCGTCGTCCCGCTCGCTCCGGCGCAGGACTTCAAACGCATCAACGACGGCGACCAGGGCCCGAACACGGGTGGCATGGGTGCCTACTCGCCCCTGGAATGGGTGCCGGCCGGTCTCGTCGACGAGGTCCTGACGCGCGTGGCGCAGCCGGTCATCGACGAGATGGCGCACCGCGGCACGCCCTTCGCGGGTGTCCTCTACGTGGGGCTGGCCCTGACCTCGCGCGGCATGCGCGTGATCGAGTTCAACGCGCGGTTCGGTGACCCCGAGACACAGGCCGTCCTCGCCCGGCTCACCACGCCGCTCGGCGGGGTGCTGCTCGCCGCGGCGAAGGGGACCCTCGACCAGATCGACCCCCTGAACTGGTCGCCGAAGACCGCTGTCGCCGTGGTCCTCGCGTCGGAGAACTACCCGGACACCCCGGTGACCGGTCGCCGCGTCCGCGGGCTGCGGAAGGCCGCGAAGGTCGACGGCGCCCACGTGCTCCACGCCGGCACGGCGGAGCGGGACGGCAAGGTGGTGAGCTCCGGGGGCCGTGTACTCGCCGTCGTCGGACTCGGGGACTCCCTCGAGGACGCGCGCTCCACCGCCTACGAAGGACTCGCACTGATCGATCTCGAGGGCGGGCAGTACCGGACGGACATCGCGCTGAAGGCGGCGCGCGCCGAGGTGTCCGTCACCGGACCGGCGGCGGCGACCGCATGAGCACCTTCGCCCCCGCGCACCCCGAGCTCCCGGGCTGGAGGCACGTCTACTCGGGCAAGGTCCGGGACCTGTACGAGCCCGAGGACGGGCGCGACGACGTCGTCCTGGTGGTCGCGAGCGACCGCATCAGCGCGTACGACCACGTGCTCGCCACGGAGATCCCCGACAAGGGCCGCGTGCTGACGCAGCTGAGCCTCTGGTGGTTCGAGCGGCTCGCGGGGATCCCGAACCATGTCATCGCGTCCGACGCCGCCGGGGGAGTGCCCGCCGCGGTCGAGGGGCGGGCCATGATCTGCCGGAAGCTCGCCATGTACCCCATCGAGTGCATCGCGCGCGGCTACCTCACCGGCAGCGGCCTGCTGGAGTACCGGGCGTCCGGGACGGTGTGCTCGCTGCCGCTGCCCGACGGCCTCGTGGACGGCTCGCGCCTGGAACCCGCGCTCTTCACACCGTCGGCGAAGGCCGAGGTGGGGGAGCACGACGAGAACATCACGTACGACGCCGTCGTCATGACCGTGGGTGACGACGCCGCGGCCGAGCTCCGGACCCTGACGCTCGGGATCTACACGCGGGCCGAGACGATCGCACGGGAGCGGGGGATCATCCTCGCGGACACGAAGGTGGAGTTCGGCCTGGACCCGGCCACCGGCGCCATCACCCTCGGCGACGAGGTCCTGACCCCCGATTCCTCGCGCTTCTGGGACGCTGCCCTGTACGCGCCCGGGCAGGCGCAGCCCTCGTTCGACAAGCAGTTCGTCCGCGACTGGCTGACGTCCGACGACGCCGCCTGGGACCGCTCCGGTGAGCCGCCCGCACTGCCCGCGGACGTCGTCGAGCGCACACGCGCCCGCTACATCGAGGCGTACGAGCGCCTGACGGGCCGCACGTTCGCCTGAGGCTCCTGACGGCGTCGGGCTCCGCGCCGGCTCTCCCCGGGCGACGCGCGCCGTCGTTCACGCTTCTTCCGGCTCCGTGCTGCCCAGGACGGCGTGCCGGTCAACGACACGCCCTCCACCCGCCGAGAGGTGTGGACGAGCGTCCGATCGTTGATGGGTCCGGGATGGTTCCCGGGGACGATGGCCGTGACCCGAGCGTTATGGGTGAGGACCGGCCACAGTTCCAGGACTGCGCCGGCGCCGGCGGCCGTCCCGGCCGTGGTACACGATGATGGCCGTCCACCGGACGGCCAGGACCCAGTCGACACAGCGCGGTGCGGTGCACCCCATGGTCCGCCCGCGCAGAACCATCGAGGAGCACCGTGAACACCGATTCCCCCTCCACCCGTTCCCGCCGCCACGGCCTGGCCCGCGCCGCCGTCGCCGTCGTCGCGACCGGCGGCCTGCTGCTGCCCGCTGCCGGTGCCGTCGCCGCGCAGCCCGCGGCCCCACCTGCGAACGCCGCCTCGTCCCAGCAGCAGGGCGCCTTCATCCCGCTGCCCGGTGCGTCCGGTGCGGAAGGGATCGCCGCAGGCAAGGGCTCGACGTTCTACGCGGGCGACCTCGGCGACGGCGACATCTACCGCGGCGACGTCCGGAAGGGGACGGCGGACCTCTTCATCGACGCCCCCGAGGGCAGGGTCGCCGTGGGGCTGAAAGCCGACGTGCGGAACGACCTGCTCTTCGTCTCGGGTGGGCCGACCGGCCAGGCCTACGTGTACGACACCCGCACCGGAGCGCCCGTCGCGGACGTCCAGCTGGCCACGGGCGACGCCTTCATCAACGACGTCACCCTCACGAAGGACGGCGCCTGGTTCACGAACTCACGCAGCGCCGAACTCTACTTCCTCCCCGTCGGACCGAAGGGCGCCCTGGGCGAGGTCGAGACCATCACGCTCACGGGACCCGCCGCGCTCGTGACGCCCGGCTTCAACCTGAACGGCATCACGTCGGTCGACGGCGGTGACACCCTGATCGTGGCGCACTCCGCCAACCAGGCCCTCTACACCGTGGATCCCGCGACGGGCGCGAGCGCTGCCATCACGACGGTCGCCCTGCCGGCCGTGGACGGCATCCTCGCCCAGGGCGACACCGTCTACGCCGTGCAGAACCGGCTCAACCAGGTCAGCCGGATCAGCCTGTCGGAGGACCGATCGAGCGGCGAGGTGGAGGATGTCATCACGAGTCCGCTCTTCGACGTGCCGACCACCGTGGCACTGTTCGGCAACACGCTGGCCCTCGCCAACGCGAAGTTCGGCGCCGTGGATCCCGACGGGTACGAGGTCGTGACGACCTCCGCGCGCTGATCCGACCCTCGACGCAGAAGGCCCGCCGGGTGACCGGCGGGCCTTCTGCAGATGTTCCTGTGGTCGGGGTGACAGGATTTGAACCTGCGACCTCGTCGTCCCGAACGACGCGCGCTACCAAGCTGCGCCACACCCCGGTGCCACCGGCGGGAGGGAGGACCTCCGGAACGGCAACTGTCCAAGGATAGCCGAGGATCAGCGGCGAGGAAAACCGGGCCCGGCGGCGCCTGCCCGCTCAGACCAGCGAGTCCTTCCACGCGGCGTGCAGGGTGGCGAAGCGCCCCGTGCCGCCGATGAGGTCCGCCGGCGTGCCGTCCTCGACGACCCGCCCGTCGTGCACCACGAGGACGCGGTCGGCGATCGCGACGGTGGAGAGGCGGTGCGCGATGATCAGTGCGGTCCGGTTGCCGAGGAGTTTCTGCAGGCCCTCCTGCACCAGGCGTTCGCTCGGGATGTCGAGTGAGGACGTCGCCTCGTCGAGGATGAGGACCGCCGGGTCGGCGAGGAAGGCGCGGGCGAAGCTGATCAGCTGCCGCTGCCCGGCGGAGACGCGGCCGCCGCGCTTGTTCACATCGGTGTCGAAGCCCTCGGGCAGCTCGAGGATGAACTGTTCGGCTCCGACGGCGCGGGCAGCCGCGATGATCTCCTCGCGCCCGGCCTCGGGCTTGCCGACGGCGATGTTGTCGGCCACCGTACCGCTGAAGAGGAAGGCCTCCTGCGTGACCATGACGACCGCGCGCCGGAGGTCCGCCGGCGCCAGCTCCCGGAGGTCGACGCCGTCGAGGGTCAGCCGGCCCGCCGAGACGTCGTAGAAGCGCGCGATCAGCTTGGCGAGGGTGGATTTCCCGGCACCCGTCTGGCCGACGAGTGCGACCGTCTGCCCGGCCCTGATGGAGAGGTCCAGCGTGGGCAGCACCACAGGGCCGTTGCCGTAGCGGAACTGGACGCCGTGGAAGTCGATGTCCCCCCGCGGGTCCGGCAGCGACACCGGGTTCTTCGGCGGACGGACGGTCGGCACTTCCTCGAGCAGCCCGGACACCTTCTCGAGGGCCGCGGCGGCGGACTGGAACGAGTTGTAGAACATGGCCATCTGGTCCACGGGCTGGAAGAACCGCTTGCTGTAGAGGAGGAGGGCCAGGAGCGCGCCGACCTCGAGCGAGCCGCCGAGCACGCGGAACCCACCGGACACCAGGACGACGGCGACCGTCACGTTGCCGATCAGCACGAGGCCGGGCTGGAAGACGCCGTTGAGGTTGATGGAACGCACGGTGACGGTGCGGTAGTCCTCCGCGAGGTCGTCGTAGCGCTCGGCGTTGACCGTCTCGCGGCGGAAGGCCTTCACGGCGCGGATGCCGGTCATGGTCTCGATGAAGTGCACGATCAGCTTCGCCGACACCACCCGGGACTCCCGGTACGCGATCTGGGAGTGCTTCTGGTACCAGCGGGCCAGGAGGAACATCGGGACCGCGGCCGCGAGGATCAGGAACCCGGTGCGCCAGTCGAGGGCGAAGATGGTGGCTGCGGTGAACAGCATGAAGATGGCACCCGAGGCCAGGGAGCTGATCCCCGAGTCGAGCAGTTCCCGCAGCGCCTCGAGGTCGGAGGTCTGGCGGGAGATGATGCGGCCCGACGTGTACTTCTCGTGGAACTCCAGGCTCAGTCGCTGCGTGTGCCGGAAGACCCGCACCCGGAGATCCAGGAGCATCGACTGGCTGAGCTGCGCGGTGGCCCGGACGTACCCGGCCGTCAGGACGGCGGCGAGGACGGCGGCCAGGAGGTAGGTGCCACCCGCCACCCAGAGCATGAGCGGATCGCCGTCGATCAGGGCCGGCAGGGCCCGGTCGATGCCGAACGCGATGATCGCCGGGCCGGCCACGCGCGCGGCCTGCGAGACGACGACGAGCAGGACGGTCCAGACGAACTGCCGCCGGTTCGGCCGGATGAGCGAGCCGAGCAGGCGGAAGGAGCGGGAGCGCACCGCCTTGCTCTGCGCGCGGTCGAGGAGGACGTCGTCCTCGTTGAGGACGCCGGCGGACGTGGAGCCCGGCTCCGCCGATGTCTCCTGTGCCTTCGGTGTCCGCCGGGGCCCGCGGTCCTTCGGAGCGCCGCCGGGCGTCGTCGTGGTGCGGCTCATGCCAGCGCCTCCTCGTCGTCGGGCACGGTCTGTCCGGTGACCGCGGTGCGTCCGAGCTGCGCGATCTCCTCGTCGTCCAGGCTGGCGATCACGTAGCGGTAGTGGTCGCTGCGCGCGAGCAGTTCCGAGTGCGTCCCGACGTCAGCGATCCGCCCGTCCCGCATGAGCGCGACGCGATCGGCGAGTGCCACCGTGGAGGGCCGGTGCGCGACGATGAGCGTGGTCGTGGAGCGGAGCATCGCGCGGAGGCCCTCCTCCACGCGTTCCTCCGTGGCGACGTCGAGGGCCGACAGCGGATCGTCGAGCACCAGGACCGTCGGCCGGGCCGCGATGGCCCGGGCGAGGGCGATGCGCTGGCGCTGGCCGCCGGAGAGGCTCAGCCCCTCCTCGCCGATGAGCGTGTCGACCCCGTCCGGCAGGTCGTGGGCGAACTGCGCCTGGGCCACGTCGAGGGCTTCCGCGAGGATGCGGTCCGCCTCTGCGCCGGTCGCGTCCGAGCCCATGAGGACGTTGTCCCGCACCGAGGTGGAGAACAGGGTGGTGTCCTCGAAGGCGACGGCGACCAGGGTGCGCAGCTCCGTGAGGGTGAGGCTCCGCAGGTCGACGCCGTCGATGGTGATGGATCCGCCGGTCACGTCGTAGAGGCGGGGGACGAGCTGCAGCAGCGTGCTCTTGCCGCACCCGGTCACGCCGACCAGCGCCATGGTCTCGCCCGCGCGCAGGCGCAGGTCGATGCCGTCGAGTACGTCCCCGGCGTCGTCCTGCGCGTCGGGGTAGCGGAAGTGCACGGCCTCGAAGACGATCTCCCCCTCCGGGGTGTCGAGGTGGACCGGCTGCTCAGGGTCGGCGATGGTGTTCTGCGACTCCATGACCTCGTAGTGGCGGTCGATCGCGGTCTTGGCCGTGAAGGTCATGGCGAGCAGGGGGCCGATGAACTCCACCGGACCGGCGACGGCCGCAGCCGTGGCGAAGAAGGCCACGAGGGCACCGATGGTCACCTCGCCGTTGGCTGCCAGGGTCACCCCGGCGACGAGCGAGGCCCCGAGCGCGAGTTCCGGGAGAAGGGTGACGATCATGGAGAAGGTGGCGAGCGAGCGGGCCTTGTGGATCTCGGTCCGCCGGAGTTCCTCGGCCTGCTCCTCGAAGTCCTCGAGGGCTTCACGGCTCCTGCCGAACGCCTTGAGGACCCGGATGCCGTGGACGGACTCCTCGACGGTCGTGGCGAGGTCGCCGGCCTGGTCCTGGCTCTTCCGTGACACGCGGCTGTAGGAGGCGCGGAAGCGGTAGCCGTAGATCATGAGGGGGATCGCCGCGGCGACGAAGATCAGGGCGAGGACCCAACTGGTGAAGAACATGATCACCACGCCCATCACCACCGTCAGCGACGTCACGACGAGCATGATCAGCCCGAACGCCATCCAGCGGCGCATGAGGTTGAGATCGCTCATCGCGCGGGAGAGGAGCTGGCCGCTGCCCCAGCGGTCGTGGAACTCGATCGTCAGGTTCTGGAGATGCCGGTAGAAGGACGTGCGCATGTTCGTCTCCACCGTCGTCGCCGGGGTGATGACGAACTGGCGGCGCAGGGCCACGAACGTGGCCTCGAGGACACCGAGGAGCAGGACGACGCCGGAGGCCACCCAGACGGTGCGCGCCGAGCCACCCTCGGCGAGGGCGTCATTGATGAGGACGCGCAGCACCTGGGGGATGGCCAGCGCCATCATGCTCGCACCGAGGGCGCAGAGCAGGCCGAGGACGAGGCGGGGGATGATGGGTCTCACGTGCGGGTACAGCCGTCCGAGCGATTCCCACAGGGTGTTCTGGTTCTTCATGGCCATCTCTTCGGTGATCGATGGTTGTTGGTGTCCCTCAGCAACAATCCTAGGGCAAGCCCGCTGTGACGCCGATCAGGTTCGTGAAGCGCGAAGAACCGGGAAATACCCGCTAGCGGGAACTCCTCGGGGTAAGGGTCAGCAGGACCGCCTCGGGGCGGCAGGCGAAGCGGATCGGAGCGAAGCGCGACGTGCCGATGCCTGCCGAGACATTCAGCGGCACCGTGCGGCCCTCGTGGTCCCACTCCGTGAGGCCCCGGGCCCGCCACGTCGGCAGGTCGCAGTTGCTGACGAGTGCACCGTAGCCGGGCACGCGGACCTGCCCGCCGTGGGTGTGGCCGGCGAGCATGAGGTCCGCGCCACCCGCCGTGAAGTAGTCGAGTACCCGCTGGTACGGCGCGTGCGCCACGGCGACGCGGATGTGCGGGGCCTCGGCGGACGTGCTGCTGCCCGACGGGTAGGGCACGTAGCGGTCACGGTCGAGGTGCGGGTCGTCGACGCCGGTGAAGTCGATGCGCATGTTGCCGAAGCCGATGGACTGCGACCTGTTGGTGAGGTCCACCCAGCCCGCCGCCCCGAACGCACTGAACATGTCGGCCCACGGCAGGTCCTGCGGCGCGGACTCCTTCGGGGCGATCGAGGGACCCGCGAAGTACCGTAGGGGATTCTTGACCACCGGCGCGTAGTAGTCGTTGGACCCGGGGACGAAGACGCCCGGTACACCCAGCAGCGGCTCGAGGGCCTCCAGCAGGGGCCCGACGGCTTTCCGGTGGCTCAGGTTGTCACCGGTGTTGACCACGAGGTCGGGGTTGAGGCGTGCCAGGCCGTGCAGCCAGTCCGCCTTGGATTTCTGTCCCGGCACCATGTGGATGTCCGAGAGGTGCAGGACCCGCAGGGGGGCTGCACCCGGAGGCAGGATCGGCACCGTCTCCTCCCGGACCCCGTACAGGGTCCGTTCGACCGCCGAGGCGTAGGCGAGGGTTGCGGCCGCGGCGGTCAGGGTGAGGCCCGCCGCCCAGCCGAGCGGTGCCCCGCTCCGGGATGTCTGAGTCGATGTCACGCTAGCCGTTTCCTCCGTTACCGGCACCGTTACCGTTGCCGTTGTTGCCGCCGTTGTCGGCCGCTCCTCCAGTGGTACCACCGGTGGTACCGCCGGTGCCAGTTCCGCCGGTGTTGGTGCCGGGGGCCCCGGGTCCTCCCGGGCGGACCGGGGAGGTGGGCGTGGTGCCCCGCTGGGGACCGTTGATCATCGACGACGGCGGCGCGGTGAACGGCTTCCCGACGTAGAGTCCGGGGATCTGCTGCATGAAACGCGCCCAGGACGGGGCGGCGATCAGGGACCCGTCGATCTCGGGGTACACCTGGCCGCCGATCTGCAGGCCGCCGAGCGAGGCTTCCTCACCCTCGCCCTGCCAGTTACCGACCCAGGTCGCGGTGACCATGTCCGAGTTGTAGCCCATGAACCACGTCTGCGAACGGGCGTCGTTGGTGCCCGTCTTGCCGGCCATCGGGATGCCGCCGTACTGGAGCGTTGACCCGGAGCCGATCCGCATGACTTCCTGCGTCGCGTAATTGACTCCCCGGGCGACGTCGGCTTCGATCTTCCGCTCGCACGTCACGGGCGGCACCGGATAGCTGGTGCCGTCCACGGCGGTGACCTCCGTCAGCGCCCGCGCTGTACAGACCGTTCCCTCGTTGGCGAATCCGCTGAAAGCCGTGGCCATCGACATCGGGGCGGCCGAGACGGCGCCACCGATCAGCGCCGGCGGGTTGATGCCGGGAGGAGTCGGCGCGCCTTCGCTGCTGTTCGCGTTGTGCACCCCGAGATCGAAGGCGATGTCCCTGATGCGGCACAGGTCCAGCTGCCTGGCGGTCTCCATGGTGATCGTGTTGAGGGACTGGGCGAGGCCGTACAGCACGGTGTACGTGCCGTAGTTCTCGTCGCCGTAGTTCTGCGGCTCGTAGCCCTCGCCGTCGGGCGTGTTGATGACGTAGTTCCCGCCCGGCTCGCAGCTCGCGCGCCAGCGGTCACCCTCGGGGTAGACGCGCTTGCGTCCGTCGATCTGCTGGTTCAGGCTCTTGCCTGCCTCCACCCAGGCCGCCACGGTGAAGGGCTTGTAGGTCGAGCCGGGCTGGAACCCGCCGCCGCCGCCGAGGCTCTTCGCGGGGTCTCCGCCGTCGAACTGGTCGACGTTGAAGTTCAGGACCGTGTTGCCCTGGGCCAGCTCGGGGTTGTACCGGGTGTTCTGCGCCATGGACAGGATGTTGCCCGTCTTCGGGTCGAGGCTGAGCATCGTGTGGCCGACCTTGCCGTCGGTCGTGTCGGGGTTCGCGGTCTCGTTGACAGCGGTCTGTGCCGCGCCCTGCACGCGCGAATCCAGCGTCGTCTTGATGGTGAGGCCCGATCGGTACAGGACCTTCCGGCGATCCTCCGTCGTCTCGCCGTAGGCGGGATCGTTCAGGATCAGGTGGGTGACGTAGTCGCAGAAGTACGGTGCCTGCGCGGCACCGACGCACCCGCTGAGGGTCGGGGTGATGGCCAGTCCGAGGTCCGTGGCGATGGCCGCGTCGTGCTCCTCCTGCGTGATCTTCCCGCGCGTCAGCATGGCGCCGATCACGATGTTGCGGCGCTGCAGCGCGCCCTCCGGATTGAGCTCCGGGCTGTAGATCGTGGGGCCGTTGACCACACCGGCCAGCAGCGCGCTCTGCTGGATGTTGAGATCCTTCGCATCCACGTTGAAGAAGTACTTCGACGCGGCCTGCACGCCGTAGCTCGTGCCGTTGAACTGGACGATGTTGAGGTAGCCCTCGAGGATCTCGTCCTTGGAGAGCTCCTTCTCGACGGCGATGGCGAGCTTCATCTCGCGCAGCTTGTCACCGACGGACTTGCTGCCGTTGAAGACGGCCGTGCCGTCGTTCTGGCGCGCCGTGTCGTTCAGCACGTTGGTGACGAACTGCTGCGTCAGGGTGGAGGCACCGCGCGTCGTGTCACTGGTGAGGTTGCTGGCGATCGCGCCGAGGATGCCCTCCATGTCCACGCCGCCGTGGTCGTAGAACCGGTAGTCCTCGATCGCGATCAGCGCATCCTTCATGGACGGCGAGATCTGGTCGAGGGTGACGGGCTGCCGGTTCTCCTCGTACAGCGTGGCGATGAGGGACCCGTCGGAGGCCACGATGGTCGTCGGCTGGGCGAGGGCCTCCCGCTCGAGCTCCGCGGGCAGCTCCTCGAAGAACTGGATCGAGGCGGAGGCTCCTGTACCGGCGGCGGCGGCCACGGGGACGAGGAGACCTGCGGCGAGCACGCCGGCCAGCCCGCTGATTCCGAGGAAGGCGACGATCTTGCCGAGAGTGGTAGCCGTGTCGAAGAGGGGTGATTTGCGCGCAGCCATTATTCCAGTTTACAAGCACCCGCTACGCTTTCCCCATGAAGAAATGGGAGTACTCCACGATTCCGCTCATCATCCACGCGACGAAGCAGATCCTCGATCAGTGGGGCGATGATGGGTGGGAGCTCGTGCAGGTGGTTCCCGGGCCGGACGGCAAGGGTCTGGTCGCCTACCTGAAGCGGGAGAAGAACTAGCAGTGGCAGCTCCCGAACCCGTGATTTCCGCGGTCGAGGCGCGTCTCGCGGAGCGCGGCATCACGCTTCCCGGCGTCGTCCCGCCGCTGGCCGCGTACGTTCCCGCCGTCGTGAGCGGCAACCACGTCTACACCTCCGGGCAGCTGCCCATGATTGACGGCAAACTCCCAGCTTCGGGGAAGGTCGGGGCGGCCGACGGCGGGGTCGACGCCGAGACCGCAACAGCCCTCGCGGCGACCTGTGCCGTGAACGCCCTCGCCGCGATCAAGAGCCAGATCGGGGACCTCGACCGCATCACGCGGATCGTGAAGGTGGTGGGCTTCGTGGCCTCCGATCCCTCCTTCACCGGACAGCCCGGTGTCGTCAACGGCGCGTCGGAGCTCCTCGGTTCCGTCCTCGGCGATGCGGGCGTGCACGCACGCTCGGCCGTCGGAGTGTCCGTCCTCCCCCTCGACTCGCCCGTCGAGGTCGAGGTCATCGCGGAGTTCATCTAGGCCGTGGACCGTCTCAGCACCAGGCTCTTCCCTGTTCACCCGGACCAGCGCACCGCGGCACTGAGTTGGATCGAGCACGGCCAGCGCACGCCGCTCAAGGCCCGGCCGGCGTCGTCCGTGGTCCTGCTGCGTGACAGCGCGATCGGCACCGAGACCTACCTGTCCTACCGGCGCGGCCAGTCACCGCTCGGGGTGATCGGGTTCCCCGGCGGGAGCATCGAGGAGTCCGACGACGACGACCTGCCCTGGTACGGCCCGACACCGGCCATGTGGGCGAAGACCCTCGGGCTCGACGACCACCGGGCAGCGCGACGGCACGTCCTCTGCGCGATCCGGGAGCTCTTCGAGGAGACGGGTGTCCTGCTGGCGGGACCCGATGCCTCCTCGCTCGTCGAGGGCACACAGGCCAAGGAGTGGATGAAGGCGCGCGAGGCCATCAACGAGGGCGAGTGCCGCTTCGCGGACATCCTCAGCCGCCGCGGGCTCGGTGTCCGCACCGACCTCATCAAGCCGCTCTCGCACTGGCTCACACCCGACTTCGCGCACCGGCGGTTCGACACCCACTACTTCGCGGCGGCGCAGCCCGTGAACCAGGAGCCGAGCATCCTCGACAGCAAGGGTGTGTGGGGGCAGTGGCGGTGGGCGGCGCAGGAGATCGCCGACCGCGACACCACCCGGCTCGGCGACGAGGTCGGACAGCCGAACACCGTGGGGCACGTCCTCAGCGAGCTGGCGGTCCCGGCGGTCGAGATCATCCTCGAGAAGATCGGGTCAAGCCGGGGCTGCATCGCCTACCTGTCCCACAAGCGACCGGTCAAGGTGTACTACCCGGAGCTCGCAGAGCAGGACGGCGACCTGATGCTCAAGGTCGAGTGCCCGAAACTCACCGAGGGCGGTTCGGTGCAGCGCGGCCGCTGATCCGTCCGCACCCGACGGAGGCACCCGCCATCACATGACGAAGGCACCCGCCGTCCGGCGGGTGCCTTCGTCCTTCCCGGGCGGCACCCGGGGCCGCACGGATCAGCGGCTGCGCTGCCGCAGGCGCTGGATGTCGAGGATGACGACGGCGCGGGCCTCGAGGCGCAGCCAGCCGCGCTGCACGAACTCGGCGAGCGCCTTGTTGACCGTCTCGCGGGACGCTCCCACGAGCTGCGCCAGTTCCTCCTGCGTCAGTTCGTGCGCCACGAGGACGCCGTCCGTCGCGGGACGGCCGAAGCGGTCCGCGAGATCGAGCAGGGCCTTCGCCACGCGACCCGGGACATCGGAGAACACGAGGTCCGCGAGGGATTCGTTCGTGCGACGCAGGCGGCGCGCGAGCGCCTGGAGGAGCTGCGCCGAGACCTCGGGACGCGTCTCCAGCAGCGTGCGCAGGTTCTCGTTCTTGAGCCCGGCGAGGCGTGTCTCCGACACGGCGGTCGCCGTCGCGGTCCGCGGGCTCGGGTCGAACAGCGCCATCTCGCCGAACAGCTCACCCGGACCGAGGATCGCGAGGAGATTCTCGCGGCCGTCCTGGGCCGTGCGGCCGAGCTTGATCTTGCCGGAGACGATGAAGTACAGCTGATCGCCCTGGTCGCCCTCGCGGAAGACCGAGGAACCACGCGGGAGGTCCACCTCGATGAGCTCGTCCGTCAGGGCGGCGAAGACATCGTCTCCCAGTGAGGCGAAGAGGGGCGCCCGGCGCAGTACTTCGATGTCCATGAATTCTCCTGATGCGTCTGTGGTGCGTCGTTCCGCGGCGGTACCCGCTGCCTTCTCCTGACCATCTTGCCGTACGGGAGCAGATGTGACGACTGATACACGCCCCGGGCAGCGCAATCCGCGTCGTCAGGGCGCAGGCGCCCCGGTCCTCCCACGCTCCTCCCATGCTTCGCCGCTAGAATCGCTCGCAGTGCCGGGAGGCCGCCCATGCTCCCGCCGTCCATAGCCAGGGGAGAATGTTCGTGCCGGAAGTCAATCTCGCGGGATTCACCCTCCTCGACCTCGTCCTGGTCGTGGTGCTGCTGGGCTACCTCGTCACGGGGATCCGCAACGGCTTCCTCGTGACGCTCGGCGGGATCGTCGGATTCGTGGCGGGCGCCGTCGCGGCGTTCTTCGCGATCCCCCTCGTGAGTGCCTGGGTTCCGGACAACCCCTGGCGGCTCATCGCCGTCATCGCGACCGTGATCGTCCTCATCATCATCGGCCAGGCCGTCGGCTCGGCGCTCGGCGCCTCGATCCGCAAGTGGTCGGACGTCCCGCCGCTGCGCGTCGTGGACCGCATCCTCGGCGGTGTGGTGAACGTCGTCGTCGCGGCGCTGGTCCTGTCGATGCTCGCCTTCGGCGTGGGGACCCTCGGCGTACCGTTCCTGTCCCAGCAGCTGGCGTCCTCCCAGGTCATCCGGGCGATCGACAGCGCGACACCCGGTCCCGTCCGCACCTGGACGGCGCAGCTCCGCACCATCGCGGTCGACGACGGCATCCCCACCCTCCTCGAGGGCGTCGGCCCGGCCACGCCGGCGGCCGTGCCCGACGCCTCGGTGGATACCCCCCAACTGGCGGCTGCTGCCGCGTCGGTCGTCCGGATCACGGGCACCGCGTTCCAGTGCGGCCAGAACCAGACCGGGTCCGGCTTCGTCGTCGCGCCCGATCGCGTGATCACCAATGCACACGTCGTCGCCGGTGTCGATCAACCGGTGGTGGAGGTACCCGGTGGCGGGGCCCTGCCCGGCAGGGTGGTCCAGCTGGACACGGCCCGGGACATCGCCGTGATCGCCGTGGACGGGCTGCAGGCCGCACCGCTCCCACTCGGCGACGAAGTGGCCGACGGGACGACCGTGGCCTTCGCCGGCTACCCGGCGGGCGGTCCGTACCGGATCCAGCCGGCCAGCGTGCAGAGCCTCTCGCCGGTGCTCGTGAACAACATCTACGGCGCCGATCCCCAGCCGCTGCAGGTCTACAGCCTCGCCGCGAACGTGCAGCAGGGGAATTCGGGTGGCCCGCTGCTGGACATGGACGGCCGGGTCGCAGGGGTGGTCTTCGCGAAGTCGACGGCGGATGCGCCGGTGGGCTACGCGCTGTCCCTCGACGAGCTCCGCCCGATCGCCGAGGGTGCGCCGGGTCTTCAGGACGCCGTCTCCGCCGGTCAGTGCACGCGCGGCTAGGCGCCTACGGGAGCCACTCGATCGACTGGCCGTGGGGCCCGGTGCGTGCCACCGTCCGCCCGTTGTGCTGCAGCACGAACCACCCGTCCAGTTCCCCCGGCGCGCGCCCCATCGCCCCGTCCACCCCTGCCAGCGTCCCGTGGCCCTCGTGCGAGAGCCAGTGCACCGGGCGGTCGCGGGCCTCGGCGAGTCGCAGCATGGTCCCGCGGAACCGGTTCCTGCCCTCCGCGTCGACATAGGCGAGCACGGCGCTGTGGAACACGACGACGACGGCGTCCGGGGGTGCCCGGTCCACGAGCGGCTCGATCTCCTCGGTGAGGTCCCCCCGGACGAGCAGGGGCGGCTCCGACCGGACCACGCCGAGGGCGGCGCGGAGCCGATCGAGCCGGAAGATGTGCTCGGGCCAGACGAGCGCCTCCAGCCAGCGGGCGTCGTCGCCGTCGTGGGCGTCCAGCGGGTTGAGGTCGATACCCGCCCGCCACACCACATGGGGCAGGCGCTGCGGGAACGGGACCGGACCCGCCGTGGAGCAGTCGAGGGCGGGGACGGAGGACCCGCCCACCGGATCGAGGGCCGGTCCGGGGGAATAGCGGTAGGCGTAGCGGTCCGGGTAGAGGCATGCACCCGCTGACGCGCCGACCTCGATCAGGGCCAGGGGCCTGCCCTCCACGGCACTGATTGCGGCGAGGGAGGGCAGCAGGACGGCGCACCTCCCCGCCTCGTTGGTCTGCGTGGTGCGCGTCAGCATCACCTGCCGGATCATGGGCCACCGGGCGACGACGAAGGACCGGAAGGTGGCGAAGCCGTCCAGGGGGACCCCGACGAAGCGCGCTGCGCCGAGGAACAGGACAGGCTGGCGGCGGGCCGGAGGGAGCGTGTCGAGCAGCGCGAGCAGTTCCGCGTCATCGCTGATGCCGATGCACCAGTCGTCGTACAGCGGTGAGTAGCCGCGTGCCTCGAGTTCCGCGAAGCGCCGGTAGCGGGCGGACGTCGTCGTTCCTGTCTCCATGGCGTTCCCTTCGGTTTCAGCCACGTTTCGGGGCCGTGACAGGCGCCTGCGCGGCGGCCCGTGATGCCAAATCGTAACCACCGACGCCCAGGAAATACCGTTCGTGGACCTCCCGGAAGTTAGGCTCGTCACACGGATCAGCGCGTTCGCCGCTGTGGTCCCCATGGATACCGGTAGATCCGGTAGGAATCACTCGTTCACCAGGGAGCAACACATGTCCAACCGAGGCACATCCGTGCGCGGCACCGGTTTCGCAAGAAAACGCGCCGTGCTCACTGCAGGATTCTCCGTCGCAGCACTCCTCCTCACCGGCTGCGTGCAGAGCGAGCGCGAGGAGAACACCGGCGCCGAGGGCGAGTCCGCCATCGACTCCACCTTCGTCTTCGCCGCATCGTCCGATCCGAAGTCCCTCGATCCGGCTTTCGCGAGCGACGGCGAGTCCTTCCGCGTCAGCCGCCAGATCTTCGAGGGCCTCGTGGGCGTCGAACCAGGCACCGCCGATCCCGCGCCGCTGCTCGCCGAGTCCTGGGAGACCGCCGAGGACGGACTGTCCACCGTCTTCCAGCTCAAGGAGGGCGTGACCTTCCACGACGGAACGCCGTTCGACGCCGAAGCCGTCTGCTTCAACTTCGACCGCTGGTACAACTGGACCGGCATCCAGCAGGCCGAGACCACCTCCTACTACTACGGATCGCTGTTCCGCGGCTTCGCCGACAGCCCCGAGAACGCGGTCTACGAATCCTGCGAGGCCAATGGCGACAACGAGGTCACCATCAATCTGGCCAAGCCGTTCGCCGGATTCATCGCCGCGCTGTCCCTCCCCGCGTTCGCCATGCAGAGCCCGACGGCGCTCGAGGAGTTCGCGGCCGACGAGATCGGCGGCACGGCCGAGGCCCCGTCGCTGAGCGAGTACGCCCTGGGCCACCCGGTGGGTACGGGTCCCTTCAAGTTCGACTCGTGGGATGTCGGGCAGCAGCTCGAGATCTCGATCTACGACGACTACTGGGGTGACAAGGGCCAGATCACCAACACGATCTTCCGGATCATCGACGACCCGCAGGCACGCCGCCAGGCGCTCGAGGCCGGGGACATCGACGGCTACGACCTCGTGGCGCCCGCGGACACGCAGTCGCTGAAGGACGCCGGCTACAACATCACGCCGCGCGATCCCTTCACCATCCTCTACCTGGGCATGAACCAGGCGATCCCCGAGCTCGCCGACCCGCAGGTCCGCGAGGCCATCGCGCACGCCATCGACAAGGAGGCGCTGGTCGCCCAGACGCTGCCCGAAGGTACCGAGGTGGCGACGCAGTTCATCCCGGAGGTCGTCGACGGCTACAACCCGGACGTCACCACCTACGAGTACGACCCCGAGCGCGCGAAGGAGCTGCTGGCCGAGGCGGGCTACCCCGACGGCTTCGAGGTCACCTTCAACTACCCGACGAACGTGTCCCGTCCGTACATGCCCACCCCCGAGCAGGTCTTCACCAACCTGCAGGCCCAGCTCAGCGAGGTCGGCATCACGGTCAAGCCCGCTCCCGCCGCCTGGTCGCCCGACTACCTGAACCAGGTCCAGGGCACCCCGGACCACGGCCTGCACCTGCTCGGCTGGACCGGCGACTACAACGACACCGACAACTTCATCGGCGTCTTCTTCGGGCAGGAGAAGCTGGAGTTCGGCTTCGACAACCCCGAGCTGTTCGCGGCCCTCGACGAGGCCCGCGGTGTCAGCGACCGCGAGCAGCAGACGGAGCTCTACAAGGACATCAACGAGCAGATCGCCGAGTACAACCCGGCCATCCCGCTCGCGCACCCCGCTCCGTCGCTGGCCTTCGCTCCCCGCGTCACCTCCTACCCGGCGAGCCCCGTCAATGACGAGGTCTTCACCGAGATCGAGCTGAGCGAGTAGCAGCAGTACCCGTGTGGAGCCGGTCCTTGGTCGGGGCCGGCTCCATCGCGCTGTAGGCCCCCTGTCCGGCTCGCGCCGGTCGACCCGGAAGGATCCCTCGAGTGTTACGCGTCATCGGTAAACGGATAGCCCTGCTCATCCCCACCCTGTTCGGACTGTCCATCCTGCTGTTCCTGTGGGTGCGCAGCCTCCCCGGTGGTCCCGCCACCGCCCTGCTGGGCGAGAAGGCGACCCCCGAGGCGATCGCCCGGGTCAACGAGCTCTACGGCTTCGACCGGCCGCTGCTCACGCAGTACCTGACCTACGTCGGACGCCTGCTGCAGGGCGATTTCGGCGTCTCCATCAACACCGGCCGTCCGGTACTCGAGGAATTCGCCACGCGTTTCCCCGCCACGCTCGAACTGACCGTCGTCGCCCTGATCTTCGCGATCGGCGTCGGAGTGCCCCTCGGCTACTTCGCCGCGCGGTACTACGGCCGGTTCCTCGACCACAGTTCGGTGGTGCTCAGCCTGATCGGCATCACGGTGCCGGTCTTCTTCCTCGCCTTCATCCTGAAGTACATCTTCGCCATCCAGTGGGGCATCCTGCCCCCGGACGGCCGGCAGGACGCACGCATCGATGCGACCCACTACACGCAGTTCTACGTCCTGGACGGCATCCTGACCGGGGAGTACGACGCCGCGTGGGACGCCTTCCTGCACCTGATCCTGCCGGGGCTGGCCCTCGGTACCATCCCGCTCGCCATCATCGTGCGCATCACGCGGGCCTCGGTGCTCGAGGTGCAGAACGCCGACTACGTCCGCACCGCCCGCGCCAAGGGCCTCATGGAGCGCACCATCCGCGGCAGCTTCATCCTGCGGAACGCCATGCTGCCCGTGGTCACGACCATCGGCCTCCAGCTGGGCCTGCTCATCTCGGGGGCGGTCCTCACCGAGACGGTCTTCGCCTTCAACGGCATCGGGCGGTTCCTGCGGGACGCGATCTTCGGCCTGGACTACCCGGTGCTGCAGGGCTTCATCATCTTCATCGCGATCCTCTACGCCCTGATCAACCTGATCGTCGACCTGTCCTACTCCGTCATCGACCCGAGGGTGCGTGTGCAATGAGTACCATCCTGCCTCCCGCCGCCGGCGGTTCAGCAGCCCCGAACGACCCCGCCATCGACACCGGCCGGGGAACCGGCCTGTGGAAGGACGCCTTCCTCCGCCTGCGCCGCAATCCGCAGGCGATCGTGGGCGCCGTCATCATCGGTCTGTTCCTGCTCGTGGCCATCCTCGCGCCGCTCCTCGCCCCCTACGGCGGCGACGAACTGCCGGGCCGCACGTCCATCACCCCGACCACCATCCCCGGGCCGGGCGAGATCGACGGCTTCCCGCTCGGCCTCGACCGCTTCGGCGGTGACGTGCTGAGCAAGCTCATCTGGGGTGCGCAGGCCTCGCTGCTCATCGGCGTCGTCTCCACGGCGCTGGGGCTCGCGGGCGGCATGCTGCTCGGCGTCCTGGCGGGCGGCCTCGGCGGCTGGGTGGACAACGTGATCATGCGCTTCGTCGATATCCTGCTGTCCGTGCCGAACCTGCTCCTCGCCGTCAGCATCGCCGCGGTGCTGGGCCAGAGCTCGTACGCGATCATGATCGCCATCGGTGTCTCGCAGATCCCGATCTTCGCGCGGCTCCTGCGCTCCTCCATGCTGTCGCAGCGCGGCGCGGACTACATCCTCGCGGCGCAGACCCTGGGGCTCAGCCGGCGCACCATCACGATGAGCCACCTCCTGCCGAACAGCATGGGCCCGGTCATCGTGCAGGCGACGCTGACGCTCGCGACAGCCGTCATCGACGCGGCCGCACTGTCCTTCCTCGGTCTCGGCGGTGGGCTACCGCAGGCCGCCGAGTGGGGGCGCATGCTCACCTACGCGCAGGCCGAACTCGCCGTGGCACCGCAGCTCGCCTTCCTGCCCGGCGCCTGCATCGCGATCACGGCGCTCGGCTTCACGCTGCTGGGCGAGTCGCTCCGGGAGGCGCTGGACCCGAAGACGCGGCGCAAGTAGCCGCCGCGTCCCACCCGTGCACGACGACGGCCACCACCTACCCCGGTGGTGGCCGTCGTCGTATCCGCATGCGGGCCAGGCCGACGCAGAGGCGGAGGCAGGTGTGGGGGCCGGGCCGTCCTACCGGGCGTGCTTCTCCAGCCGGTGCGGGTCGATCAGCAGGCCCTCGTCCCAGTGCCCCGTCTCGGCTGCGGCCCGGTAGGTCGCGCGCAGGAACGCGAGCAGCGTGGCATCCGGATCGCTGGACGTCCGGACCGCCTTGTAGGGCAGGAGGAACTGGCGGAACTCCTCGCTGTAGAACGCCCCCTCGACGCCGGGCGAGGCGTCCCGGTAGCCCTCCGGCTCCGGGTACGCGTAGGAGTAGAAGGCGCCCTCCTCGCCGCCACCGGCCCAGAAGCCGCAGCTCGAGAGTTCGTGCGAGTACCCCTCATCCATCACCCAGTCCGCGCAGTTCGGGGCACCGCCGGGATGCGTGGGTGCCGGGCGGCCGGAGAAGCGCGTGCAGGCCAGGTCCATGGCGCCCCAGAAGTAGTGCACGGGGCTGACCTTCCCGAGGAACTCGGCCCGGAAGCGGGTGATGACGCGCTCGGCCTGGATCAACTGCTGCCAGTAGGCGGTGACGGCGGCGGCGTCGTAGGAGGCATTCGTGTGGTCCTCGGGGAAGGGGACCGTGGATTCCACCTCGGTGGGGACGGGCCGGATGGGTGCCTCGACCCCCAGGTCCGCCAGCGCCGTCATGACCCGCTCGTGGAACCGGGCGACCGACTGCGGCTCGAGGGGCACCCTGCGTTCCTCGCCGAGGCTGGTGCGGATCAGCAGGCGGTGGGCGACGACGTCGAACTCGAGGTCGAAGACGCCGGTGCCGTAGGGGATGGAGGAGGTGCCGAGGCCCCGCGGGGTCACGTAGAACGGCACCTGCCACCAGTGGTTCACCAGCGGCGCGTGCGCCATGCGGATCTTGCCGACCACCTGCATCCACATGTGGAGCGTCGCCTGCGTGTCCTTCCAGTCGGCCACGCGCAGCGCGGGCCACCCCTCGGACCATCGCTGTGCGGGGATCACGGTGCGTGTGGTCCCCTCCCTGCCGTCGCGCTCTCCCATGCCGCCCCGTCCGTTGAAGTGATCGTCGTCGTGCAGCCAATCTATTCACTGGCGGCCGTCCGGTACAGGCTCGGGACCACGGGGGCGCGGAACCACCCGGACACCTCCGGCCGGTGCGCGCGGTGATCGCGGGTCCTCCGGTCCCCTGCGTGTCGCGGCGGTCGGTACCGCGCGGAACGGCGCGCACTGCTTGCTAGGGTGGCAGCGACGGATCCCGGCCGAGGCGGGCCACGTACGCGGTACGCGGTCCTCTCCGGGGATACCCCGGGGCACGCAGACCGACCAGCACAGAGCGCCTCGGGCACCTGACTGCGCTCCGCGCAGCTCAGCGCCCGAACAGGACGACAGGTCGGCCGGGGTCCGTCACGCCGCGCGATCACCGCGGGCGGGTCAGGGGGAGGCCATGGTGCAGGACGACCGATCGCACGACCACGTCCTGCCCGACCTGGCGCAGGCCGCGGGACGGTCACCCACCCGGCCGGCGGCCGGGTCCCTGGTGCTCGCCCGCACTCCCGCGCCGGGCGTCGCCGCCCTCGCCCGGCTGCTGGCCCACGCCTTCCTCGACGCGCCCGACTGGCGGCGCGAGGACCTCGTCGATGCGGGAGCATACGTTCTCGGGGCACGACGGCGGTGGCTCGGACCGCTCGTGCGGTCGGTCCTGACGGGTTATCCCCGGAGACCGGCGGGCGCCCCGCGGGAGCTGTCCCGCTGGATCGCCGCGCAACCGGCACTGACCGACGCGGTCGGGACGGCCGCCGCGAACAGCAGACCCATCGCGCCGTCGCACGTCCTCCCCGCGGCCGCAGCCGCCGAAGCGACCACCACCATCCCGACCGCCCCCGCCCCGACGGCCACGACGGTTGTGGCGGCCCCCACGGTCCCGACAGCCGGGGGACCCGGGGCGCACGAGTCCCGGGAGTCGTGCGACCTCACCTGGCTGGCGCGTGAGTTGCGGCTGACGCCCGGCGACCTCGACTGGTTCGCCGACACCCGGCAGTGGAACCGCCGCGCGGTCCCGGTCCTGCAGCACTACCGGTATTCCTGGCGGCAGCGCCCGGGCCGGGTGCCGCGCCTGCTCGAGGTGCCTGGACCCCGCCTGCGCGTCGTCCAACGCCGCCTGCTCGACCGCATCCTCGCTCCGCTTCCACTGCATCCGGCGGCGCACGGCTTCGTCCGCGGGCGCAGTGCGCTCACGGGCGCTGCGCTCCACACCGGGGCCGACGTCGTCATCTCCCTCGATCTCACCGCCTTCTTCGCGCACGTCGTACCCGGGCGGATCTTCGGGGCCCTGCGACAGGCGGGCTATCCCGAGGCGACCGCCCATGTGCTGACGGGACTCACCACGCATTCCGTACCCGACGCCGTCCTCCGGTCCATGCCGGACGGCGGCGGGCCGGACGAGCGCTTCGCCCTGCGCCGGGCACTGCGGACAGCGCACCTGCCGCAGGGCGCCCCGTCATCGCCCGCCCTCGCGAACCTCGCGGTGCGGCGCCTCGATGCTCGGCTCACCGGCTACGCCGAAGCAGCGGGCGGGGTCTACACGCGGTATGCCGACGACCTCGCGTTCAGCGGCTCCGCGGACCTCGCGCGTCGGGCGGATGCCTTCGTCCGGGGAGTGGGACGCATCGTCACCGCCGAGGGCCTCGCGGTCAACGCCCGGAAGACGCGGGTGCGCGGCAGCAGCGTCCGCCAGTCGGTGACGGGGATCGTGGTCAATGCGCACCCCAATGTCGCACGGACGGAGTACGACACCCTGAAGGCGATCCTGCACAACTGCGCGCTCCACGGTCCGGAGTCCCAGCGCCGCGGCCGGGCCGAGTTCAGCGACCACCTCGCGGGGCGCATCGCGTGGGTGTCCGCCCTGAACGCGTCACGCGGCGAGAAGCTGCGCGACGCGTTCGAGCGGATCAGCTGGTGAGCCGGACTAGGACGCGAGGTCCTCGTCGATGTTGAGCTCGTTGCCGGGGATCGACGCCAGGAGCTTCCGTGTGTAGGGGTGGCGGGGGTTCTGGAAGACCTCCTCGGAGCTCGCCGCCTCGACGAGCTCGCCGTCCTTCATGACACAGACGTAGTCGGAGATGAGGCGTACCACCGCGAGGTCGTGCGAGATGAAGAGGTAGCTCAGGCCGAGCTCCGACTGCAGGTCGCCGAGGAGCTTGAGGATCTGGGCCTGCACCAGGACGTCGAGGGCTGACACCGGCTCGTCGCACACGATCAGCTCGGGCTGCAGGGCCAGGGCACGGGCGATCGCGACGCGCTGGCGCTGCCCGCCCGAGAGTTCCGCCGGGTAGCGCCGCAGGGCGTTCTGGGGGAGCGAGACCTGGTCCATCAGCTCGCGGACGCGTGCTGCGCGTTCCTTCCTGGATCCGCGCTTGTAGGCACTCAGCGGCTCCTCGACGATCCGCTCGATGGTGAACATCGGGTTCAGCGAGGAGTACGGGTCCTGGAAGATGGGCTGCACACGCTGTCGGAAGTCGTTCAGCTGCGCTTTGTCGAGGGTCGCGACATCCATGCCGTCGAACGTCATGGTGCCCGACGTCGGTTCGATCAGCTTGAGCAGCATGCGCGCCGTCGTCGTCTTGCCCGAGCCTGACTCGCCGACGATCGCCACGGTCTGTCCGCGGGGGACGTCCAGGGTGACGTTCTTCGCCGCATAGAAGTCGTCCTTGCTGCCGCGCCGCTTGTAGATCTTCGTGAGGTCGCGGATCTCCACGATGTTCGCGGGAGGGGTGTGCGCCGAGCCGTCCTCGACCGGTGCCGGGGCGGTCGGGCGATCGGCCGACGACGTCGCCGCATGGGCGCCCGTGCTGCCGGCCTCGGCGGCGGGGGCGGACGACGCCTGTTCGCCGCTGGGAGCTGCACCCTGTCCGGCGTCGTGCCCTGTCCCGTGCCCTGTCCCGTGCGCTGTCTCGTGCCCGGTTTCGTGTTCCGCCTCGTGCTCCGCGAAGACCGCCTCGGCGAGCTTGAGGCGTGATGCGGCATCGGCCGTGAAGGCTCCCGGCCGCAGGCGGACCGCGGCGACGCTGGGCGCCGCGCGCACCAGGGACTGCGTGTAGGGGTGCTGGGGATCGTTGAGCAGCTGGTCGGCGGGACCTGTCTCGACGACGCGGCCGCGATGCATGACCACGAGTTGCGACGCACGCTCGGCGGCGAGGCCGAGGTCGTGGGTGATCAGGAGCACGGACGTGCCCAGCTGCTCCGTCATCGTCTCGATCTGGTCGAGGATGGTGCGCTGCACCGTGACATCGAGCGCCGAGGTCGGCTCGTCCGCGATGAGCAGGCGCGGCTGGCAGGCGAGGCCGATGGCGATCAGCGCGCGCTGGCGCATGCCGCCGGAGAATTCGTGCGGGTACTGCTTGGCGCGCTCGCCGGCGTCGGGCAGGCCGGCCGCGGAGAGGACGTCGATGACGCGCTGCTTGACGTTCTTCTTCGTCGCCATACCGTGCACCAGGAGCGTCTCGGCGACCTGCGTGCCGATCTTCGTCACCGGGTTCAGATTGGACATCGGGTCCTGCGGCACGAGGCCGATCGCGCGTCCGCGGATGGAGCGCATCTTCGCCTCGGGCAGCTGCACGAGGTCCTGTCCCTCGAACATGATGCTGCCGGAGGTGACACGGCCGTTGCCGGGCAGCAGGCCGATGCAGGCCATCGCCGTCGTCGACTTGCCGGAGCCGGACTCACCGACGATGGCCAGCGCACTGCCGCGCTTCAGGCTGAAACTGGCGTTCTCGACCGCCTGGACCTCGCCGTGCGTGGTCCGGAAACTGACTGCGAGGTCCCGAACCTCCAGCAGGGGTGCGTCGAGATCCTCGGGCCGGTCGGTCGCGGCGGGGGTGATGTCCGTCATAGCACCATCGTGCCCTATCGACGGGCGTGTTCCCGTCCGGTCGGGGCCGCTCGCCACAACTTTTCGGGAACGATGGACGGACTGGTGCGGTGCGCCTGCTACGCCTCGGACGCCCGGTGCCCGGTCAGGCGGCGGGCGAGGTGATCGACGGCGAGCCGGTACCCGTCGATGCCCGCCCCTACGATCACGGCGTCGGCCACGCCCGAGATGTACGAGTGGTGCCGGAAGTCCTCGCGCCGGTGCACGTTGCTGATGTGCACCTCGACGACCGGCAGCCCGACGGCGGAGAGCGCGTCCCGCAGCGCGATCGAGGTGTGGGTGAACGCACCGGCATTGATGACGATGCCGTCCGCGGTGCCTCGCGCCGCGTGGATCGCGTCGATGAGTTCGCCCTCGTGGTTGGACTGCATCGCCGTCGTCGTGCAGCCCGCTGCCTGCGCGGCCTCCTCGGCCAGGCGCACGACGTCGTCGAGCGTGGCCGTGCCGTACACGGACGGCTCCCGGGTGCCGAGCAGGTTCAGGTTGGGGCCGTTGATCACGAGGATGCCGGGCGTGTGGTGCGTCATGCCTCCACTATGCCGCACGGCTCCCGGCCGGCACCGGATCGGCGAGCCGCGCGCGCAGGCGGACGGCACCGATCGCACCGGCCACCGTCACCAGGCTCATGGCGGCGAGGACGACGCCGGGGTGCCACCAGGCGCCGTCGGTCGCGATGCCGAAGCGCTGCGTGATCGAGGGTGCGAATCCGGCGACGATCGCGGCGATGCTGTAGGCGAAGGACAGCGCGGTGAACGCCGTCGCCGGCTTGAAGATGTCCGCCATGAGTCCACCGAGGGCGGCCCAGCTCGCCGTCGGCAGGATGCCGCCGAGGATGATGGCGGCGATGTACATCGGTTCGGTGGCGATGCTGATGACCCAGTACAGCGGGAAGGCGATCAACGCCGTTCCGAGGGCCCCGCCGGCGACGACCTTCGCGGACCCGATGCGCATGGCGAGGTAGCCGAACGCCGGGATGGTGCCGAGCTGGAGGATGGACCCGACGAGGGCGGCGTTGAGCACCGTGGCCTGGGAGAGGCCGAGCGTCTCGGTGCCGTAGGCCTGGGTGTAGGTGACCATGAGGAAGTAGGAGCCGATCCCGAGCACCGCGGAGGCGATCGCGACGACGATCGCGACCGGCTGGGACTTCAGGACCTCGAGGAAGGGGATGCGGGGCAGCCGGTGTCCCTCGCTCGCCTGCTTGAAGACCGGGGTCTCGTCGATGGCGAGGCGCAGGTAGATCGCGACGGCGAGGAACGGGAAGGCGAGGAGGAACGGGATGCGCCAGCCCCAGGTGGTCATGACCTCGGGTGCGACGACGGCGAGGACCAGGAAGATGACCGAGATCAGCATGGTGCCGACCGGCGACCCGAGCTGCGGGATCGACGCGTAGAGCGCCCGCTTCCGGGGTTCGGCGTGCTCGGTCGCGATGAGGATGGAGCCGCCCCACTCGCCGCCCAGGGAGAGTCCCTGCAGGAAGCGGAGCGCGGTCAGGATGATGGGCGCCCAGATCCCGATGGCGTTGTAGTCGGGCAGCAGACCCACGGTCCCCGTGGCGAGACCCATCAGCGTGATGGTCCAGATCAGGGTCCGCTTGCGGCCGATCCGGTCACCGAGGTGGCCGAAGAGGATGGCTCCGAGGGGGCGGGCGACGAACCCCATCGCGAAGACCAGGAACGCCGAGAGGGTGCCGGTCAGCGGATCCTGCTCGGTGAAGAAGACGACATTGAACACGAGTGCGGCTGCGGTGCCGAACACGTAGAAGTCGTAGGACTCGAGTGCTGTTCCGACGAACGAGGCGCCGGCGACGCGGCGGGCCATGCGCGGATTCGATACGGGAGGCTGCTGAAGGGTAGTGGACACGCTGAAATTGTCCTCTCGGCAGTGCCGTGGGGCCACGTTTCAGGACGAACATCACACTGCCGCGGCCCAGGGAGCCTACGCGGGCAGGGACCGTCGAACCTGCGCCCCGATGATCGCCCGCCCCGCCGCCACGAGCGCCCCGGTCACGGCGGCGGGGTCCTCCATGAATCCGTGCACCATGGCGCCGTCCCGCAGCATGATGAGTTGGTCCGCGACGAGGTCCGGCTCGTCCGCACCGAGGTCGCGCAGGAGGCCTGCGACGACGCCGTGCAGCCAGGAGCGGTACCGGGCGACGGCGGCCCGCACCGGGTTGCCGGCCGCGGGGTACTCGGCTGCGGCGTTGATGAAGGTGCAGCCCCGGAAGCCCGGACGGCAGGCAGCGCTGCCGTTGGCTTCGGCGACGTGCAGCAGGACCGTGCAGGCGTCGAGCCCGGCCGCACGCTCCTTCGCCACGGCCTGCTGCAGCAGGCCGAGCTGCTGATCGAGGTAGGCGACCACGAGGTGGTCCTTGGAGGGGAAGTGGCGGTAGAAGGTCACCTTGGTGGTACCGGCGTCGGCGATGACGCGATCGGCGCTGACCGAGCGGATGCTCGTGGCGTCGAACAGTGCGGTGGCCGAGGCGAGGATGCGCTCGCGGACGGGCGGCTGGGCGGTCATCGTGCTCCATTCGGGGTTCGAGGCTTCTCCGGCGACGATTTTGTGGACGTAGAGTTACTAGTTAGTCTACAAGGGATGGGCGTCACCCTGGCACCCGGGACGAAAGGATCGACACCATGAGTGCTCTCTACACGGCAGTGGCCACGGCAACGGGCGACGGGCGCAACGGCGAGGCCCGGACCGACGACGGGCAGCTCGCCGTCGACCTGGCCGTCCCGAAGGAGATGGGCGGAGCCGGTGGCGCGACCAACCCCGAGCAGCTCTTCGCCGTCGGGTACGCCGCCTGCTTCCACAGCGCCCTGAAGCTCGTCGCGGGCCGCAGCAAGGCGAAGATCAGCGACACCGCCGTCACGGCCGAGGTCAGCATCAACCCGACGGACGGCGGCGGGTTCCAGCTCGCCGTCGCACTGCACGCCGAGATCGGCGGCGTGGACCAGGAGACGGCAGACTCCCTCGTCGAGCAGGCCCACCAGGTCTGCCCCTACTCGAATGCCACGCGCGGCAACATCGACGTCACGGTGGACGCCACGATCGGCTGATCTGCCCCGATGGACGCAGAAGGCCCCCGCCCGAGGGCGGGGGCCCTCTGCCTGCGCTGCTACTTCCGCAGGGACACGGCGATCTGCTGCATGATCGTCGGGTCCGACAGGGTGGTGGCGTCACCGACCTCGCGACCCTCCGCCACGTCCTTGAGCAGGCGGCGCATGATCTTCCCGCTGCGGGTCTTCGGCAGTTCCGGCACCACCAGGATGTTCCTCGGCTTGGCGATGGGCCCGATCTCCTTGCCCACATGGTTCCGCAGGGTGGTGACGATGTCGTCGTCGTCCTTCGCCGAGCCCCGCAGGATCACGAAGGCGACCACCGCCTCACCCGTAGTCTCGTCGCTCGCGCCGACGACGGCCGCCTCCGCCACCGACGGGTGGCTCACCAGCGCCGATTCGATCTCCGTGGTGGAGAGCCGGTGGCCCGAGATGTTCATGACGTCGTCCACGCGACCGAGGAGCCAGATGTCGCCGTCGGCATCCTTCTTCGCGCCGTCCCCCGCGAAGTACATGGCGTCGAAGCGGGACCAGTAGGTGTCCTTGAAGCGCTGTGGATCGCCCCAGATACCCCGCAGCATCGAGGGCCACGGATCGCGGATGACGAGGTAGCCGCCGGAGCCGTCGGGTACCGAGGCGCCGAGCTCGTCGACTACGTCGATCGCGATGCCGGGGACGGCGACCTGCGCCGAGCCCGGTTTCGTCGCCGTGACACCGGGCATCGGCGCGATCATGTGAGCGCCCGTCTCCGTCTGCCACCAGGTGTCGACGATCGGAGCCTTGCCACCGCCGATGACCTCGCGGTACCACATCCAGGCCTCGGGGTTGATGGGTTCGCCGACGGAACCGAGGACGCGGATGGAGGACAGATCGTACTTCTGGGGGATGTCGCGCCCCCACTTCATGAAGGTGCGGATGGCCGTCGGGGCCGTGTAGAGGATGGTGACGCCGTACTTCTCGACGAGTTCCCACCACCGGCCCTGGTGCGGGGTGTCCGGTGTCCCCTCGTACATCAGCTGCGTCGCGCCGTTGACGAGGGGCGCGTAGGCGACGTAGCTGTGGCCCGTCACCCAGCCGATGTCCGCGGTGCACCAGAAGACATCGGTCTCGGGGCGGAGGTCGAACGTGTTCCGGTGCGTGAAGGCGGTCTGCGCGAGGTAGCCACCGGTCGTGTGGAGGATGCCCTTCGGCTTCCCTGTGGTGCCGGAGGTGTAGAGGATGAACAGCGGGTGCTCGGCGTCGTGGGCCACCGCGGCGTGCTCGTCGGACGCCCCCTCCACGACGTCGTGCCACCAGACGTCGCGCCCCTCGGTCCATTCGACGGGTTCGTTGTTGCGGCGGACCACGACGACGTTCGTGACGGTGTGCCCCTCCTTCTCGAGCGCACCGTCGACCGCGGGCTTGAGGGCACTGGGCTTGCCCCGGCGGTAGGTGCCGTCGGAGGTGACCACGAGTTTCGCCTCGGCATCGTCGATGCGGCTGCGGAGGGCGTCCGCGGAGAACCCGCCGAACACCACGGAATGGACCGCGCCGATGCGCGCGCAGGCGAGCATGGTGACCACGGCCTCCGGGATCATGGGGAGGTACACCGCAACACGGTCGCCCTTCTCGACGCCGAGCGATTCGAAGGCATTGGCAGCCTTCTTCACGTCCCGTGTGAGCTCCGCATAGGTGATGGTCCGGGTGTCTCCGGGCTCGCCCTCGAAGTGGATGGCCACGCGATCGCCGAGCCCGGCCTCGACATGGCGGTCCAGCGCGTTGTAGGCCGCATTGATGGTCCCGCCCACGAACCACTTGGCGAACGGGGCATCGGTCCAATCGAGCGTCTGCGTGAAGTCCGTGTCCCAGGACAGGAGTGCACGGGCCTGGGCCGCCCAGAACTCCGTGCCCTGCTCGCGCGCCTCGTCGTAGAGGGACGGCTGGGCGACGGCGTTCGCGGCGAACTCCGCGCTGGGCGGGAAACGGCGCTCCTCGTGCAGCAGGTTCTCGAAGGCGTCGCCCTGGCGATCGGCGCTCATGTTCTACCCCTTTATGACGTGTCCGGTACAGATTCGATGGAGGAGCCCGGCCGGGGCCGCGAGGAATCGCAGCACGGCGACGTGCTCCACCGAAACACTATCGAGTTCTCCGCTCGCCGTGTGCCCGCGGTCACACGGCCTAGCCGAGATGCGGCGATTGTGCGGTGAGTGGCCAGGACGCTTCGCGCCTCGTCGGTGGAGTTGCCACGGGCCGGTGGCTAGGGTGGACGAAGGTAATCAGCGCCGGTGGTCGGGGGCCGCCGGTGACCAGGGCTACGAACGGGAGAAGACCATGACCGAATCATCCGAGGGGCAGCGCGCCGCCGGTGCGGACACCGGAGGGCCGGCACCCTCGTCCTCGGGGCACGGCTCAAATCCGGGAGTGTCGTTCTCCCCGGTCGGCCCCAGTACAGCGCTCGTCGGTCCCTTCACGCTCCGCGAAACGGTCTTCGGCGGGGGCGTGGCCCTGGTCTTCATCGGTACGCTGCTGCCGTTCATCGACGGCATGGTGCGCTCTGCCACGTTCTGGAACACCGAGCCGCTGTTCTTCATCGGCATCGGCATCCTGATGCCCGTGATCGCGCTGGCACTGCTGGCCGGTCGTCGGCTCGGATCGCACGGGCTCTGGGTGGGATCGCTCTCCGTCGACCAGTTCGCGTCCGTGAGCGCCGTGCTGGCCGCCGCCTTCTTCTTCCTGGAGACCGTCACCGACTTCCGGGCCGGGTCCCTGCTGGCGCTGATCGGAGCCCTCGGCATGCTGGCGGCGACCGTCGTCGGCCCCTTCCTACCCGTGGTGAGGAACGACTTCGAGGACCGGCCGGAGGTTGCGGCCCATCGCATGGCACGTCCCATGACGGCCGCCGGCCCCCGCCCACCCAGGCCGGAGAACGTAGAGAAGGCAGAGAAGGCAGAGAAGCCTGGAAAGGTGCTGAAGGCCGAGAAGTCGGTAGCCTCCGTGACGACCGGACCGGCCACGGGTGACGCCGGCAGCTCGGCAGCTCCCGGCCGGTCGGGTGCCACCGATCGCGGACGAGCGGGGGATGACATCAATCCGGCTGCGGCTGCCGTCCGGCAGAACGGTGCAGGCCTCTACGGCGCGGGTGGCGCGGGTGTGGTGGGAGCAGGAGCCGCAGCGTCGGGCCAGTCCGGGCTGGAGCGGTCCGCCGCGCAGGCATCCGATCGGGATGCGTCGGCCGAGTCGGGCGCGCACTCCGTCGGTGAGGATGCCGATGAGCGGACGGATGGCCGCTCCGACCGCTCGCCGGAGTCCCGGACGGGCGCCGCGGATCAGACTCGCGCGCACGACGTCGTGCGGGACGAGTCGACGAAGACCTACGGGGCGGCCGACGCAGCACCGGAGGAACGCGCGCGGCAGGAGCCGATCACCGCCACCCGGTCCGCGGATGAGGAACCGGTCGTCGAAGCCTTCTGGTTCGCCGTCGGATCCCCCCGTCCCGTCGTGGACGAACAGTCGGGACGCGAGATTTTCACCCTGCAACCCGGTGACTGGGAAGTGGGCATCGAGGACCGGGGGCACGAATTCCTCGTCCAGGACAAGCGCACGGGCGCCGTCGGTATCCTGCGCGATCTCCGCAACATCGAGCGCGCCCCCCGCGACTGACGCACCGACCGCCACGGCGAGCACGTGGACAGAGACGCACCGCTGGAAGGAAGCCCTATCGTGGCAGGCAGGAAAGTGAAGCTCGAGGAGGGGGCTCCGGTCACCCTCAAGCGCCGTGCTCGGAAGATCAACCGGATCCTCGGTGAGACGTATCCGTACGCGGTCGCCGAACTCGACTTCAGGAACGCTTTCGAACTCCTCGTCGCGACCGTCCTGTCGGCGCAGACCACCGACGTCCGGGTGAACCTGACCACGCCGGCCCTGTTCGAGCGGTATCCGGACGCCAGGACCCTGTCCGAGGCGGACGAGATGGAGCTGCAGGAGATCATTCGCCCCACCGGGTTCTACCGCGCGAAGGCGAACAGCCTCCTGTCCCTGTCCCGCCGCCTCGTCGACGACTACGACGGCGAGGTCCCGCCCTCGCTGGAGGATCTCGTGACGCTGCCCGGAGTGGGCCGCAAGACGGCCAATGTGGTGCTCGGCAACGCGTTCGGCGTTCCGGGCATCACGGTCGACACGCACTTCGGGCGTCTGGCCCGTCGCTTCCGGTGGACGGCATCGGACGATCCGGTGAAGGTCGAGATGGAGGTGGGCGTGCTGTTCGACCGCAAGGACTGGACCATGCTGTCCCACCACGTCGTCTTCCACGGCAGGCGGATCTGCCACGCCAAGAAGCCCGCCTGCGGTGTCTGCCCCGTCGCAGCCCTGTGCCCGTCCTACGGAGAGGGCGAGACGGACCCCGTCAAGGCAGCGAAACTCCTCAAGTACGAGCTCGCACCGGGACGCGAGGACCTCCTGGACCTCATGCGAGCGGGACGCACCCGGGCAGAGCTCCGCGAGGCAGGGCACGGACTGGGTGGCTGAATCATCGACGCCCAGGGGAAGGGGCGCAGCCTCACGGTCGACCGACCGTTGTCGGCCACGACGCTGCGCCCTGTCGGTCGGCCGGCGATGAGCGTCCGCGACGACGTGTCCGTCTGGGTCCGCTCGATGCAGGGCACCGACGCGGCGCTCGTGCGGCCCGACGGCTGGCAGTTCGCCAGGCTCGATCCGGCACGAACCCGTCGTGCGGCCGTCCTGGTCCTGTTCGGCGTGCGACAGGATCGCAGCCCAGCGCCGGCTCCGGGCGACCTCACCCATGACGACCTCGATCTCCTGTTCGTGGTCCGCGCAGGCTCGCTGTCCCATCATCCCGGGCAGGTGGCGTTTCCCGGTGGGACCATCGATCCCGGTGACGTCGACGAGGGCGGCGCAGCGCTCCGTGAGGCGCGGGAGGAGACCGGCCTCGATCCCGAGGGAGTCGCGCTCCTCGGCCCGCTTCCGGAGGTCGGCCTCCCGGTCAGCAACTTCATGGTCACTCCCGTTCTCGCCTGGTGGGAGCGGCAGTCGCCGACCCACGCCGTGGACACTGCGGAATCCGAACTCGTCTTCCGGTGCCCCGTGAGTACCCTGCTCGACCCGGACCGCAGACGGACGGCGTTCCTGGAACGCGACGGCTTCGTCAGCCGTACCCCGGCCTTCGTCACGCCCCACGCCGTGATCTGGGGATTCACGGCGATGCTTCTGGACGCGATCTTCGACGGATTGGGGTGGACCCGCGCGTGGGACCGCTCGCTGGAGATCCCCGCACCGCTGTGAGCCGGCCCGGGTTCTCCCCGAGCGGCACTGTCGAGGGTCTCGCCGGCAGGTAGCGTTCGCCCACGTGCGCCGGCAGGCCCACGAGCCCCTCGACGGTGTCGAGGCGTTCCTTCGTCCTGACCGCAGCGCTCGCGGCCGGGAGCAGCTGTGTCCCGACGCCCTTCGCCCGGACCAGTTCGAGCACGCGTTCCGGAGTGTTCCCCTGGGGCAGGACCGATCGCAGGACCGTCCGGCGGGTGGCGACCGGCAGGAGGCCGAGAGTGAGTGAAGCGGGATTGGAGAGGGCCAGGGAGACCGCCTTCGAATCAACGAACCTGACGGCGGCGGCTCCGACGGGGTGTACGAACCGCACTGCCGGCGCGAGCACCGAGAGTCGGGGGGAGGAGGCGGCATGCCAGGCCGTCACGGACAGGGTCCGTCGCGTCGGACCGACGAGCGAGGACAGGGCGGCCGGCGTTCGTGAGAGCGCATGCAGCCCGGTCGTGAGCCGACCCGCTCCCGGGAGACGTGCCGCGACCGCACCGACGGAGCGGGCCGCCGTGGTGAGCCGTGCCACGACGGCCTGCACCCGGATCACCATCTGCGCAGCCCGAGCCGCTCCGACGAGGGACGTGATCGCCGCCGATCCGCCGAGCGTCACGAAGCTCAGGGCGATGCCGACCCCCGCGAGAGCCGCGCATTCCAGCAGGAAGGAGTGCGTCTCGTCGATGAGTTCTTCGTGTGCGAGGGTGATGGCCTCTGCGAGCGAGCTGCAGGCGCCGGCGATGTCCCGCGCTGCCACCGCGATCTGCCGGCCGGTGTCCTGGATTGCAGCGTTCCTCGTGCGGAACTGCGTCAGGTCCGCCGAGGCGAGCCCTTGCACGGCGTCGCCGGCGACGGCCGCAGAACCGTCCATCCCTCCCTCGATCTGCGCGGCGAGCTCCCTCCATGCGGTGCTCGCGGATCGGAGCGCTTCAGGGTCTCCGGCCGGCCAGAGGACGCCCGCGATCCCCGCGACGATGTCCCAGCCAGGCGGAGGACAGCCCCTATTGCCGTCAGCGGCGGAGGGAAACACCCATGCCGGCCCGTCCGGACGGAACGCGGGCAGGAACGGGGTCATGAGGGCAGAGACACCCATCGACGCGATGTGCTCGGCCTGGAGGTACTTCCCAGCTGCGATGGCGAGAGCGCGCGAGGTGTCCGAGCAGGCGAGTTCGAGCTCGCGGCAGGCATCGGCCGCTTCGGCGGCGGCCGGATCGTACGAGGCAGCCCAGTCGGACCCCAGGGCGTCCCAGCCCGCCATTCCACCGCTCCGTTCGAGGATCCCGCCCAGAACACCGACCGCATCGGAGATCCTGCTGCCCGCCGCCTCGACGAATGCGGACGCCTCCTCCATCCGGTCCGTGTCGATCCTCAGCGCGTGCATCCAACTCACCCTCCCCTGTGTCCGTGCCACCGTACGGGCCGGACGATCTCCTCGGCCGGAAGGGCGGGGCGATGTGGACAACCCGGCGCGGGAGCTACTTGGCGTCCGCGTAGGAGCTGACGATCGCCGTCGTGATCGCGAAGTCGATGGGGATGTCACCGAAGATGAGTCGCGTCGCGGCTCGCGCAGCGTCCTCGAGCACGGCCTGCGCCTCCTCGGCGCGAGCGACGGGGACGTGGAGCATCACCTCGTCGTGGAGGAAGAAGGCGATGCGGCTGCGTGGCTCAGGAAAAGCCGCCGTCGCGATGCGCCGCCGCACCTCCGCCAACCAGCACAGGGCCCATTCGGCAGCGGAGGCCTGCACCACGAAATTACGGGTGAACCGTCCGCGGGCCCGCGCCGCGCTGTCGGCGCGACGCTGTTCCTCCGCCGTCGTCGTCCGCTGCCGCGCGAACCATTCCTCCGACGCGGGAGGGCACCCGCGGCCCAGGTAGCTCGAGACGCCCCCACCCGTCTCGCCGGCCCGCGCCGCGGCCTCGACGACACCGATCGCGCGCGGGTAGGCGCGTGTCAGCTGGGGCATGAGTCTGCCGGACTCGCCGCTCGTGGCCCCGTACATGGCCCCGAGCATGGCCAGCTTCGCCTTCGACCGGTCACCTCCGAAGCCCTGGTCGGCGATGCCCTGGTACAGGTCGCGGCCGCGTGCCGCAGCCGCCAACGCGGAATCACGACCGAGGGCCGCCAGGACCCGGGGTTCGAGCTGCGCGGCATCGGCGACGACGAAGCACTGACCGTCGTCCGGCCGGACGGCGTCACGTACCTGGCGAGGGATCTGCAGCGCCCCACCCCCGCGGGACGCCCACCGACCGGACACCACTCCACCGACGACGTACTCGGGGCGGAAGCGTCCGTCGCGCACCCACGTGTCGAGCCAGATCCACCCGTTCGCCGTGAGGAGACGGGACAGCTTCTTGTACGCCAGGAGCGGTCCGATGGCCGGGTGATGATGCTGCTCCAGCTCCCAGGAGCGGGTTGTCCTCACCTCGATTCCCGCGCGATGCAGCGCCCTCAGCATGTCCTGCGGGGAGTCGGGATTCAGCGCAGGGCTGGCGAGGGCAGTCCGCAGTGCGTCGGCCAGCCGCTCGAGTTCCACCGGCCGCACTCCTTCCCGAGGTCTCGGTCCGAGGGTCCGTTCGAGAAGGTCCTCATGAACGTCCCGCCGCCACGGCAGGCCGGAGTGCTCCATCTCCGCAGCGATCAGTCCGCCCGCGGACTCGGCGGCGATCAGGAGGGAGAGCCTGGTGTGGTCCGTGGTTCCTGCGCTCGCAGCGAGCTGGTTCCGGAACTCTTCGACGACCTCGTCGAGGCGAGGGCCCGTGGGCTCCTGGGGTTGGTCGAACAGCGAATGCTGGTTGGCGGCCACCGGTGGCGGCAGGAGGGTGCGAGGCGGCTCCGTCCCGTCACCGCTCGGCCCGTTCGCCCTCAGCGCGTCGAGGTAGGGTGACGCGCCGGAAGAAGGCGAGTTCGTCAGGATCGTGCGGGTCAGGGCCAGATCCCAACAGCGGTCGACATCCGAACCTGCGCGCAGCAGATCCGGGTACCACTGCCGCGTACTGCTCCAGACCCACCTCGGCCGGCCCGACTCCTCGGTCGCCACGACCGACGGTAGCTCCCGGCGGGAGACCGTTCGGGCCCCGCCGACAAGGGCCCCGCCGACGTCGAGACGCTGCAGCTGGACGTCACCGGGATCAGCGCGCCCGGACGGCGGCGCCACGGCGATGTACATGCCCATATTGTCGGCCGTCCCGGTGTCATTCCTGCAATCCGCAGCCTTTCCGCCTGCTTGTCCACATAGCCGTACCACCGCCCCGCCGCCACCTCATGGAGATCGAGGCTTGGGTCATGACTCAGCAGGGGTGGAAGGTCGATACCGCGCAATGCGGGGTCGTCCTCGCGGGTGGATCGCAGTTCATCAGGGATCAGGTCGCCCGGGCCTGCGCTGCCGCCGGTATCGCTCCGGTCCTCGTGAACGGTCTCGCCGAGGCGCTTCACCTCGACCCCGAGGTACTGCTGGTGGGTGTGGACGCACCCCTCGACCAACTCTCGGCGACGCGTGACGTGATCGTGGTTGCCGCGGCGGACGAGGAGGCCCGTGTGTGGGGGAAGGCGGCCCATCTCGCATCGTCCCGGGTGGTCATCGTGCCGCAGGGCGGCGGGTGGCTGGCCGAACACCTCGGACGTCGCCTCCATCCGGCGACCGGTGGGTCCGTGATCGGATTCACCGGCTCCTCGGGTGGTTGCGGTGTCAGCTCCTTCGCCTTCTGGTGCGCGCGGGCGCTGTCCCGCGAAGGGCACAGGACGCTGCTGGTGGACGGACACCCCGCCGGCGGGGGACTGGAGGTGAGCATCGGCTGGGAGGAACATCCGGGCGTCCGGTGGGAGGACCTGGACGGTATCCGGGGAACGCTCAACGCGGATCAGCTCTCCTCCGCCCTGCCGACGGTCAAGGACCTGTCGGTCCTGTCCCACAGGGCGCCGTCGGGAGACCGGGCCAGAGGGGGACTGCCGGCCACGGCCGAAGCGGGTGGGATCGTCCTTGATGCCGCCCGTGCCGGATTCGACCTCACCCTCGTCGACCTTCCCTCCGGGCACGCCGGCGGCGGCCCGCTGGTGCAGCTGTGCGATGCCCTCGTCCTCCTCGTGCCGTCCCGTCCGCGCGGCATCACGGCGGCCGGTGCCGCCCTCCGCTCCCATGCGGCACTTCCGGTCACCGTCGTGCTGCGAGGCCCCGTCACCGATGGGCTCGATGCATGGTGCGTCGCGGAGATGCTGGGGGTGCCGGGTCCGCTCCCGCTCCTCCCGTCCGTCCGCGGCGCGTCCGCTGCCGAGGTGAGCGGCCGCCAGGCCGACCTCCGTCTGCCGCGGAAGGCGCGGAGAACCGTCGATACGATCTGCCGGGTCCTCAGGGGGCCGGCATGACGCACGGGAGATCGGCGGCGGGCCGGACGCGCCGCGAGATCCGGCTTTCGTCGGAGCAGCCCGGTCGCCGCAGCACGGATGCGTCGGGGGTCCTCCGCCCGGAGCATGGGCACCGCGATGCTGCCCTCGTGGACTCCGTCAGACGGGCGGTGCTGGCCGGCGAGGTGGCCGCGACGGATGCTTCCTTCGCGGGCGCGATCGGGTCCACCGGCAGGTTGCTCGGGTCGGAGGGCGTCCTGACCGCTCTCGATCTCGTCCGGGCCGAGCTCGAGGGTCTCGGACCGCTGGAGCAGTTGGTCGCCGATCCCACGGTCACCGACATCCTCGTGAACGGGCCCGAGGACGTATGGGTCGACGGTCCCGACGGATTACAGCGGATCGGGCGGATCTTCACCGCGGACGCGGAGGTGCGGACGCTGGCCGTCCGGTTGGTCGCGGCCGGGGGGCGGCGTCTTGATGACGGGTGTCCGGCCGTCGACGTCCAGCTCGACGGGTTCCGTGTTCATGCGGTGCTTCCGCCGATCTCGACCGCAGGTACGCTCCTGTCCATCCGGATCCGCAGGCGGCGTGTCTTCACGTTGGAGGAGCTGGTGGCGTCCGGGGCCGTGGCGCCGGTGATGGCGCAGGCCCTGACCCTGATGATGCAGGCGCGGCTGAATTTCCTGATCAGCGGCGCCACGGGTACGGGGAAGACCACCTTGCTCTCCACCTTGCTCGGGCTCGCGTCGCCGCAGGAGAGGTTGGTGCTGGTCGAGGACGCGGCGGAACTCGATCCCGCTCATCCGCACACGGTGGGTCTGCAGGCACGGCACGGGAACCTCGAGGGGGCCGGCGTCCTCGACCTCACCGAACTGGTTCGCCAGGCCCTGAGGATGCGGCCGGACCGCCTGGTCGTCGGGGAGTGCCGTGGCGCCGAGGTCAGGGAGCTCCTGGCCGCGATGAACACGGGTCACGACGGAGGTGGCGGGACCATCCATGCGAATTCAGCGGAGGCCGTACCCGCACGGCTCAGTGCGCTCGCCGCACTGGCGGGTCTGACACCCGAGGCACTCGACCGCCAGGCGGCCAGCGCACTCGACGTCGTGGTGCACGTCGCCCGAGACGGCCGTGGGCGGCACGTCGGGAGCCTGAACCTCCTCCGACTCGAGCGGGCTGCCGGGCTGGTCGTCGACCCCGTCCTCGTCGACGCCGGGCGGGGTTGCTTCCGGTCCGGCGGGTGGGTCGATTTCGCGCGGCGTGTTGGCTGGACCGGTCCTGTGCCGGAGCTCGCGGTCGAAGCCCGGTGTCCGGCCCGCACGGCCCGCACGGCCCGCACGGCCCGCACGGTCCCATGACCGGGGCAGCAGTGGCCCTGTTGCTCGTGCTCGCCGTCCTCGTACTCGCGGATCCGGGCAGGCCCGTCCGTCACGAAGGCGCAGTGGCTTCCGCCGGTCGGAGGGCCGTGGGACGTCCGCCCGGGGTCCTCCGGCTCCGATGGCGATTCGGGCGCATGCCGGGGTCGGAGTCGGTGGAGGAGCTACCCCTGTTCGTCCGCCAGATGGCCGGCCTGCTCAGGGCGGGGAGACCTCCCTCCGTGCTGTGGATCGATCTGGAGGGTGTGTATGCGAAGGAGGGCACCGGGTTCGCCGCCCGGGCGAGGCCAGTGATCTCGGCGGCACGGCGGGCGTCCGCCTTGGGCCTGAGTGTCCCGGAAACCCTGAGCGACGCCCTCGGTGTCGCACCGCAGGACACCACGGGGGGCTTCCTGACCGAGGCGGTCGGTCGTCTCTGGGGAGATCTTGCGGCGTGCCTGGCCGTGGCGGAGAGGAGCGGTGCCCCGCTGGCCACGATCCTGGACCACTACGCCGACCAGTTGGAGGCCGAGTTCGCGGGGCGGGCCGCGAGGGAGAGGGCTCTTGCCGGACCGCGCGCCACGGTCGTCCTCCTGACCTGGCTGCCCGTCGTCGGACTGTTGCTCGGCTTCGCGCTGGGCGTCGATCCGGTGCAGGTGCTGTCCACCGACCCATGGGGGCGGTCAGCTCTCTGCACGGGCGTGCTGCTCATGGTCGTCGCGCGGTGGTGGTCGGGGCGCCTCGTCCGACGAGCGGAATCGACCTCCTGATGGAGGGTGTGCTGACGGCGCTGCTGCTCGCTGCAGGGACGATCCTCCTCTCTCTGCACCCACCTCGGACCAGGCGCGCACCGGTGCCGTCGCGACGCTCCCGCGAGCGGCGGGGTGTGGACGACGCGCCCCTGCTCCTCGACCTGGTGGCGGCGATGCTCGACGCGGGGTCCTCGGTCGAGAACGCCCTGGCTGCGGTTGCCTCGGTGGCGGACGTCGACGTCGGTACCCCACTGAGCCGGGTTCATCAGGCGCGACGTCTCGGAGCCGCCTGGGACGACGCTTGGGAGATGGCGGTGACGACGAGGACGGAGCCGGTCGGCCGGCCACGCGTTCCCCTGCGTGGAGGGGAGCAGCGCGCCGCAGGGACCGTTGGTGCCGTGCGTCGCGGACTCCAGTTCGCGGTCACGACCGGCGCCCCGTCAGCCGAACTGCTGCGGGCACACGCCCTGCAGATCCGGCGTCGCCGCATCAGCGCAGGAGAGCGGAAGGCAGCGGCGCTCGGGGTGCACCTCGTCCTGCCGCTGGGACTCTGCTCCCTGCCGGCGTTCATCTGCCTCGGCGTCGTTCCCGTGGTCCTCGGTCTCCTGCCGGCGCTCTAGGCGGGTCCATCGGCGTGCTCCGTCGGTTCCGCTCATGCCGTGCCCGCTCCATCCGGTCCGGCGACCGCCGGCGGGCCCTGCCAGGTCAGGGTCGTCGACCCCGGTCTGGCCGAGTCCGGCTCGGACGTCAGCCCCCTCCTGGCCGTGACMGTTCGGTCCGGTGTCCGCCCGCTGGCCGTGACCGTTCGGTCCGGTGTCCGCCCGCTGGCCGTGACCGTTCGGTCCGGTGTCCGCCCGCTGGCCGGTCGGGCCGTGCCCTGTGGATCCGCCGCAGCAACCCGCGGGCCGACGCGGCGATCGGGCCGGAGCAGGACCTGCTGCGTCATCCGCGACCGGTTATCCACTTAGCGCCTCCGTCCGACCGGGTCATCAGTCGAGCTGGCGAGAGTTGTTCCTGCGACGACCGTCGCGCACCGAGCGTGGGGAAGCCCACGACGAGAAGGAGATGTCATGGTGAACGAACTGCCCACGAGTCGCCCGGAGACTCACCAGAGGACGCTGCACGCCGGGGAGGGACTGCAGGATGATGATCCCGTTCACCCGTCGGGTCCGGTCGCAGGACGCGATCCGCGGGAGGCCGAGCCCTTGGCATCTGCCCACTGCGGGGATGGGTCGAGGATGTTCGTCGTACCGCGCCTCCCTGTCATCCCGCCCTCCGGCCTCGTTGACCGCGATGGACGGGGGCACAGCCACGCGCCGGACGGAGGGACTGTGCTGCACGGAGGGGCCGATGACGCCGGCCGCAACCGGGCTGCCCGGCGTGCTCTCGCGCGGCGCCGCCGCTCCAACGAGCGGATCCTCCGTGACCGCGGGGCCGGCCCGATCGATCGCGAGGCCGGTATGGCGACGGCGGAGTACGCCATCGCGACCCTCGCGGCGGTGGGTTTCGCCGCGCTGCTCGTCGCGGTCCTCTCCAGCGGAGAGATCAAGGGGCTGCTCATGTCCCTCATCACGTCGGCCCTGAACTTCGGCTGATGCGCAGGGATCAGGGCGGATCCGACGGCGGTCACGTCGGGGCGCGGGCTGCTGCCGATGTCGACTCCGCTCGCGGCCCGGCGCGGGTCCTGCAGTCCTTCGACTCCACGAGGGCGCAGGGCCGCGAGTGCTTCGACCGCGGGTCGGTCACCGCCGAGGTCGCCGTCTTGCTGCCCGCCCTGGTCCTCCTCGCAGGTCTGCTGCTCGGCATCGGCCACGTCGGCGTGCTGCAACTGCGCATCGACGAGGCGGCGCGCGCCGGAGCGCGGGAGGCGGTTCGCGGCGAGAGCAGCGACTCCGTGCAGCAGACCGTGCGGAGGCTCGCGGGCGATGGCGCCGTCGCTTCCATCGAATCAAGCGGCGGCTGGACGACGGTACACGTCCGGGCCGAGGTCGTGGGGCCGCTCGTCGACCTGATGGACATCGACCTCATCGCGTCGGCATCCGGTCGGGAGGAGACGAATGGCTAGGTCGACCGGCCCGGGAGCCGGCCCAGATCGGCTCGACCATGAGACGGGCGCCGGGACGGTGCTGATGGCGGGACTGGCGCTACTGGCACTCCTTCTCATCGGATCGGCCGGACTGCTTCTGCAGGCGGCCTCGGCCGCATCGAAAGCGGCGACGGCGGCGGACCTGTCTGCACTGGCCGCGGCGGACACGGCACGCGGGCTCGCGGTCGGTGAGCCCTGCACGGTAGCGGCCGAGGTGGCTGCCAGGCACGGAGCGACGGTGCAGGACTGCACAGTGGAGGCGACCGGCGAGGGAACTGTCACCGTTCGCGTGCGGATCGACCTCGCCGGTGTCCTGCCCGATGCGGTCGGAGCGGCACGCGCGGGCCCGCCACCGTGAGGACGTTCATCCGCCCAGGAGGAGGACCCGCGAGGCGGCGGCCGGTCGTCCTGCTGCATGCGACGGTGTCCGCGGAGCCGGCGCGTCACGGGCGCAGCCGGTCCGCTCCTCGGCGCGTGCGCGGGTCAGTGGTTTCCGCCGGCGGGGATGGACCTGCCCGTACCTGCCGTCCGGCCCTCGGAGACAGCGGCGGGTGCAGGCCCCGCCTGCTGCAGGATGAGGGACAGCACGGCCACTGCGCCGCCCTTGCTGAGCGGATTGTTGCGGTTGCCGCACTTCGGCGACTGCACGCAGGACGGGCAGCCGGACGCGCACTCGCAGGCCTCGATCGCATCGCGTGTGGCGGACAGCCATGTCCGGGCGGCCTCGAAACCGCGCTCGGCGAACCCCGCCCCGCCGGGATGGCCGTCGTACACGAAGATGGTCGGCTGCCCGGTGTCCGCATGCAGTGCTGTGGACACCCCGCCGATGTCCCAGCGGTCGCTCGAGGCCACCAACGGCAGCAGGCCGATCGCTGCGTGCTCGGCCGCATGGAGAGCGCCGGGCAGCTCCTCCGCGGAGATGCCCTCGGCCTCGAGGAGCTGGGGGCTGATCTCGAACCAGACGCCCTTGGTGAAAAGGTCCCGCGCACCGAGTTCGAGGGGTTCCTCACCCAGGATCTCGTTCGAGGAGAACGCCTTGCGCTGGAAGGAGACCACCTGCGTGGTCACCTTCACGTCGCCGAAGTTGGCGAGCACCCCTCCCCACAACACGCTGATGTCACGTCCGATCACCTCGATCTGCGTGACGTCGCGTGCCTGCGTGTAGTAGTCGGGGTGGGCCCTCGACACCACGGCGCAGTGGTCCTCCTCGTTGAGTTCCTGCACCACGTAGGTCCGTCCCTGGTGGACGTAGACCGCGCCGGGATGAGCCTGGTAGTGGCTCTGCGGGGAATCCATCGTCCCGAGCAGCGCGCCGGACTCCTCCTCCACGATGTTGATGGGTCCGCCGCCGTCGGCCCGCAGATTGACCATCGCCGCCGCGCTCTGGGGATGCGTCCAGAACCACCCGGCTGGACGGCGGCGCAGGAAGCCCTGCTCGCACAGCGTGCTGAGGAGTTCACCGGTGGTGGGACCGAAGAGGTCGAGGTCCTCGTCCGTCAGGGGAAGCTCCGCGGCGGCGGCGCAGAGGTGCGGGCCGAGGACGTACGGGTTCGAGGGATCGAACACCGTGGCTTCGACGGCGAGGTCGAACACGGCCTCCGGGTGATGGACCAGGTAGGTGTCCAGGGGATCATCGCTCGCGACGAAGGCGGCGATGGCATCCTGACCCGATCGTCCGGCCCTGCCGATCTGCTGCATCAGCGAGGCGCGGGTACCGGGCCACCCCGCGACGAGCACCGCATCCAGGCCGGAGATGTCGATGCCGAGCTCCAGCGCGGACGTGCTGGCCACGCCGAGGAGCTCGCCGCTGCGGAGGGCGGATTCGAGGGCACGCCGCTCCTCCGGCAGGTAGCCCGAGCGGTACGCGGCGATGCGGTGGGGCAGGCTGGGGTCCACGTCCTCGAGCATGCGGCGCGATGTCTGGGCGATGCTCTCCGCTCCCCGTCTGGACTTGATGAAGGCGATGGTCCTCACCCGGGCGGCGACGAGATTGGCCAGCAGGTCGGAGGTCTCCGCGATGACGGTCCTCCGGGTGGCCGCTCCGTTCTCGCCCCTGGCGCCGGTGAGTTGCGGCTCCCAGAAGGCGACCGTCGTCGAGCCGTGCGGGGAACTGTCCCGGTCGACGGCGCGTACGGGTGCCCCGATCAGCCTGCCGAAGGACGCCGCGGGCTCGGCCGAGGTGGCCGACGCCCCGATGAACACGGGATGCGCCCCGTAGCTCGCGCAGATCCGCCGCAGTCTCCGCAGCAGATTGGCGACGTGGGAGCCGAAGACACCGCGGTAGCTGTGCGCCTCGTCGATGATCACGTACTTCAGCCGCCGGAAGAACCTCGCCCACCAGGTGTGGTTCGGGAGGATCCCGTAGTGGAGCATGTCGGGGTTCGCGAGGACCAGGTTCGCATGGTCGCGGATCCAGCGGCGCGCCCCCGACTCGGTATCGCCGTCGTAGGTCTCGGCGCGCACGGTCGGCAGCTTGAGAGCGTTGATGGCGGACAGCTGGTCCGCGGCCAGCGCCTTCGTCGGGGCCAGGTACAGCGCCACCGAGCCGTTGGGCGCGAGCGTGGCGCGGTTCGCCAGTTCGCTGCGGTGGATCTCGTCGAGCACCGGCAACTGGTAGCACAGGGATTTCCCGGAGGCCGTCCCGGTCGCGATGATGGTGTGCTCCCCACCGTGGGCCGACGTCGCCCCCTCGACCTGGTGCCGCCAGGGCTCACGGACGCCGCGAGCCCCGAAGGCCTCGACGACGTCGGTGTGGGCCCAGTCAGGCCACGGAGCATACTCCGCCTCGCGCGCCGGGATCTCCCGCACATGGAGGAGTTGCTCGGGGTCGGTTCCACCCCCGAGCAGGGGGATCAGGGGGTTCGGCGGCGCCACCCGGCAATTCTCCCATCGGGGCGGGCGCAGCGACGGGTCGGAGGGGGTTTATCCTCTGACGACGAACACGTCCGCCAGGTGCTGCCACCCGAGGAACTCGTACAGGGCGCGGCCGTCCGCGGACGCCATGAGGAGCCCGGTCCTGACATCGTCCTCGAGGACCCCGGCGGTCAGGGCCCGCATCACGTAGCTGCCGAGTCCGCGGCGCCGGAAGTCCTCCTCGGTGACGATGCGGTCGTACACCGCGTAGTCATCGATCACCGAGACCGACCCTCGCGCGGCGACGGCGTCGCCGGACCGAACGGTCACGCGCCGGCAGGCGCCCTCGCTGTCCCGTTCGAGCGTGAATTCGTCGCCCGGCGGTCGCGGGTCCTCGACGTCCTGTCCGTGCATGTCCGCGCTCATCAGCGACTGCTGCCGATCGGTCACCCGCAGTCCGGCGGATTCCGCCTCGTCGATCAACTCCCGCATCCGGTTCGTGACGACCGTGAGGATGCGCCGCGGGTCATCCTTCGTCTCGGCCGCGAGCTCCCTGAAGCGTTCAGCGGTGGGCTCGAAGAGGAAGTGCTCCGTCTGGTCCTGCTGGTCGGTCAGGAGCACGGAGGTGCTGCGCGCGTCCCGGTGCGCGTCGTACCCGCGGCACGCGGACCATCCGGCGATCCAGGTCTGGAGGAGTTCTTCGTCTGCATGTACGCCCATGTGCTGAACCATAGTTCTCGGCGGCGGCTAATCACAGGGACGGGCGCGAGGGTGACCGTTTTGAGACGCAAAGTAGGCTTTAAGTCGTGTCGATGAACCGTATTGCCCTGTATTACGCCTTTGCGCCGCTCCCCGATCCCGACGCCATCAGACTCTGGCAGCGCGCACTCTGCGAGAAGTGGGGGCTGCGGGGCCGGATCCTGATCTCGAAGGACGGCATCAACGGCACCGTCGGTGGGGACATCGCCGCGGTCAAACAGTACGTGAAGACCACCCGCGAGTATCCCGCGTTCAAGGGCATGGACATCAAGTGGTCCGACGGCGGCGCAGCGGACTTCCCCCGGCTCAGCGTGAAGGTCAGGGACGAGATCGTCTCCTTCGGGGCGCCGGGCGAGCTCCGCGTGGACCGCGACGGGGTGGTGGGAGGCGGCGCGCACCTCGCACCCGAGGAGCTCCATGCCCTGGTCGACGCCAAGAAGGCGGCGGGGGAGGATGTCGTGTTCTTCGACGGGCGCAACGCCCTCGAGGCGCAGATCGGCCGGTTCAGGAACGCGATCGTCCCCGACGTGCGGACGACCCACGACTTCGTCCGCGAGCTCGACTCCGGCAAGTACGACGACCTCAAGGACAAGCCGGTGGTCACCTACTGCACGGGTGGCATCCGCTGCGAGGTCCTGTCCAGCCTCATGATCAATCGCGGCTTCCAGGAGGTGTACCAGCTCGACGGCGGGATCGTCCGCTACGGCGAGAAGTACCGCGACGGGGGACTCTGGGAGGGTTCGCTGTACCTGTTCGACAAGCGCATGCACCTCGAATTCAGTGACGACGCCGTCACCCTCGGCAGGTGTGTGCGGTGTGCTGCGCCCACCAGCACCTTCCAGAACTGCTCCAATCAGGAGTGCCGGAACCTCACCCTGTACTGCGCAGGCTGCGCCGCGGACGCCGTCACCCTGCGCTGCCCGCAGGGCTGCGAGGCCGACGAGTCCGAAGCGACGGCAGCGGGTGCCGCCTGATGCGCGGGCGTGAGGATGCGGTCAGGTCGAGCGACGCCGACGACGTCGAGGCTGCCTCGGCTCGGGCGGGCAGCGCGTGGCCGGAGTTCGACGCCGATGTCGCGACTGCGCCGTCGAGCCAGGACCCCGCACTGCTCGTCGCGCTCGCTGCCGACCTCGAGGCGCTCGACTACACGGTCGACGGCGTCGGAGCCCTGCTGGGCCCGGCCGCCTACGCGGCCCTCGCCCGGGGACAGCTGGCTCCGGCACTCCTGCAGGCCAGGAGGCTGCTGGGGAGTCCGGCGCGCGAACCCCTGATCCTGACGTCATCGCAGCGCGTCGACGGCGGCGAGCATCCCCGCTCCGAGCCGGTGAGAGCCGTCCCTGTGCTGCTGTGGCTCCTCGGGGACGCCGTGGACGGCACCGCGATCGATGCCGCCTTCCCCCGGACAGGACGAGCGGGGCTCCTCCGGCTCCGGCTGGTCGAGGAGGGGCAGCCGGTCGAGGAGGGCGGGTCCGCCGGCACCGGCGGTTCCGCCGAGTCATGGGCGGACCCTGCAGCCGACACGGGGACGTCGCCCGGGCCCGGCATGGCGCAGGGCATCCGGGCCGCCGTGGAACTGCGTCCCTACGGCTCCGACGTGGGCGGGGACCTGTGGGTCGCGAGCGACCTCGGCTCCGAGCAGCATCCCGGGCCTCTCCGCCACGACCACGTCCTCGGGATCGGCGGGGCGTCGCTGACCCTGGCACAGACCGTGATGCGGACGCCGGTGGGCCGCGCTCTCGATCTCGGGACGGGTTGCGGCATCCAGGCCTTCCATCTGCTGTCCCATGCCCGGCACGTCACCGCCACGGACATCTCGGACCGGGCGCTCGCGTTCGCCCGCTTCAACCTCCTGCTGAACGGGCCCGTGCTCGGGGTCGATTCGGAGCAGCCGGGGGACCGGATCACCCTCCGGCTCGGGAGCCTCCTCGAGCCCGTGGCGGGCGAGCACTTCGATCTCGTGGTCTCGAACCCGCCCTTCGTCATCACGCCGCGCACCGGTCCGCAGGAGGAGTCCTACACCTACCGCGACGGCGGCCTGGCAGGGGACGCCATCGTGGAGACGCTGGTCCGCGAGCTTCCCGGGGTGCTCGCGCCGGGCGGCGCCGCCCAGCTGCTCGGCAACTGGGAGATCACGGAGGGAACCCCGTGGGACCGGCGGATCCGTTCCTTCGTCCCGGCCGGCGTCGATGCCTGGGTGATCCAGCGCGAGCAGCTCACCCCGGTGCAGTACGCCGAGACCTGGCTGCGCGACGCCGCGGAGAACCGGGACCGGGCGGCGTACCTCGGCAGTTTCGCCGCGTACCTCGCGGACTTCTCCTCGCGGAACGTCGAGGCCGTCGGATTCGGTTCCGTCTGGCTGAGACGCCCTGCCGGGGAGGACGCACTCGTCCGGGTCGTGCTCGAGGAGATCACGCACGAGATCGAGCAGCCCATCGGCCCGCACCTGGCCGCCGCCGTCGGACGCGCGGACTGGCTCTCCGCGCGGACCGAGCAGTCGGCGTCGGGCCTCGGCATCGCGGACGAGTTCCTCCTCGTGGCCGATGACGTCACCGAGGAACGGCACCAGCGCCCGGGCGCAGAGCACCCCGGCGTCATCCTGCTGCGCCAGGGGGCGGGTCTCCGGCGGACGTCGCTCCTCAGCACGGAACTCGCGGGCTTCGCCTCGGCGTGCGACGGCGACCTCACGGCGGGGCAGATCGCGGGGGCTCTCGCGATGCTCCTCGAGCGGCCGGATCCCGCGTTCAGCACCGGGCTGCTGGTCGATGTCGAGCAGCTGATCCGGGAGGGGTTCCTGATTCCGGGGGCCTGAAACCAGCCGTTACCCTTGTGCAGGTACGCATGACGCATACTGTGTGGTGAGGCCCAGCAGGGGGTTCCGGACCGTGAACCCGCGAACCTGCCGAGGTATCGCACCCGTATATATAGGAGAGAAGTGCCGACCAAGGCCACGGACAAGAAGCACGGCAAGAAGCTCGTCATCGTCGAGTCCCCGAGCAAGATCAAGAGCATCTCGGGGTATCTCGGTGAGGGTTTTCAGGTCGCGGCGTCCATGGGGCACATCCGTGATCTCCCCCAGCCGTCGGACCTGCCGGCGGAGCTCAAGAAGTCCTCGGTGGGTAAGTTCGCCGTCGATCTCGACAAGGATTTCGAGCCGTACTACGTCGTCTCCCCGGAGAAGCGGAAGACCGTCGCCGAGCTGAAGGCGGCCCTGAAGGACGCCGACGAGCTCTATCTCGCCACCGACGCCGACCGCGAGGGCGAGGCCATCGCGTGGCACCTGCTGCAGGTCCTGAAGCCGAAGGTCCCCGTGTACCGCCTGACCTTCGGCGAAATCACCAAGGAGGCCGTCACCCGCGCGCTCGGTGAACTGCGCGAGGTCGACATCCCGATGGTGGACGCCCAGGAGACGCGGCGCATCCTCGACCGGCTCTACGGCTATGAGATCTCGCCCGTCCTGTGGCGCAAGGTGGCCCGCGGGCTCTCGGCCGGACGCGTGCAGTCCGTCGCCACACGCCTCGTCGTTGAGCGCGAACGGGAGCGCATGGCGTTCCGCGCCGCGTCCTACTGGGACCTGACCGGCACGTTCACGCCCGAGGACTCCTCGAAGGGCAGCGCATTCCCCGCGAAGCTGGTCGCCGTCGACGGCAGCCGGATCGCCTCCGGCAAGGACTTCACCGACCGTGGCGAGCTCAAGTCATCGGCCGTGGCACGCCTCGACGAGGACTCCGCACGGTCGCTGGTGGCCGGCCTCGAGTCGGCGACGTTCGCGATCCGCTCGGTGGAGACCAAGCCCTACACGCGGCGTCCCGCCGCCCCGTTCACGACGTCGACCCTGCAGCAGGAAGCCGCGCGCAAGCTGCGCTTCAGCTCGAAGGTGACCATGCAGGTGGCGCAGCGCCTGTACGAGAACGGCTACATCACCTACATGCGTACGGATTCGTCCTCGCTCTCGGACCAGGCCATCAATGCGGCGCGCCGGCAGGCCTCGGAGCTGTACGGACCCGAGTACGTGCCCGAGGCACGGCGCGTCTACAAGGGCAAGGCCAAGAATGCACAGGAGGCACACGAGGCGATCCGCCCCGCCGGTGACTCCTTCCGCACGCCCGCCCAGGTGGCGCAGTCCCTGCGCGGCGACGAGTTCCGCCTCTACGAGCTGATCTGGAAGCGCACCGTCGCCTCGCAGATGGCCGATGCCAAGGGGTCGACGGCGTCGCTGCGCCTCGGCGCGACGAGCGCGGACGGCAGGGACGCAGAATTCGCGGCGTCCGGCACCGTCATCACCTTCCGCGGCTTCATGGCCGCCTACGAGGAGGGGCGCGACGCCGACCGCGCCGAGGACGGCGCCGACGACGACGCGCAGGGGACCCGCCTGCCGAACGTCGCCAAGGGTGACGCGCTCGGGGCGAAGGCCATCGAGGCCGTAGGCCACGAGACGTCCCCGCCCCCGCGCTACACCGAGGCCTCCCTGGTGAAGGCCCTCGACGAGCGCGGTATCGGCCGCCCGTCCACCTACGCGGCGACCATGTCCACCATCATGGACCGCGGCTACGTCCGGACACGCGGCCAGGCGCTGGTACCGAGCTGGATCGCGTTCTCCGTGGTGCGCCTGCTCGAGGAGCACTTCAACGACTACGTGGACTACGACTTCACAGCGGAGCTCGAGGAGGACCTTGACCGCATCTCGCGCGGCGAGGCCGGCCGCGTCGAATGGCTGAACCGCTTCTACTACGGCGATCGCAAGGAGACGGGCCTCCACACGATCGTCAACGACCTCGGCGAGATCGACGCACGGCGCATCAACTCGGTGGAGATCGCGGACGGCATCACGCTGCGCGTCGGCAAGTTCGGCCCCTACCTCGAGAAGCCGCTCCCCGCGGACGCGCCCGAGGGGACGGAGCCGCAGCGTGCCAACGTGCCCGAGGACCTCGCTCCGGACGAGCTGACGGCGGAGAAGGCCATCGAACTGATGGAGGCTCCGACGTCGCAGGAGCGGGAGCTCGGGAAGGATCCCGAGACGGGGCGTACCATCGTGGCTCGCGACGGGCGTTACGGACCCTACGTGATCGAGCTGATCCCGGAGGTGACGGCCGAGGAACTCGCGAGCCAGCCCGTGGAGTACTACAAGAACGGCAAGCCCAAGCCGCCCAAGAAGCCAGCGAAGGTCAAGCCGCGCACGGGATCGCTGTTCAAGTCCATGTCCGTGGACACCGTGACGCTCGAGGACGCCCTCAAGCTCATGAACCTGCCGCGCGTGCTCGGCACGGACGAGGAGGGCAAGGAGCTCACCGTGCAGAACGGCCGCTTCGGGCCGTACCTGAAGAAGGGCAGCGATTCCCGGTCGATCGGTTCGGAGGAGGAGATCTTCACGATCACCCTCGAGCAGGCGCTGGAGATCTACAAGCAGCCCAAGCAGCGTGGCGGCCGCACGGTCACCCCGCCGCTCGCGGAGTTCGGTGACGACCCGGTGAGCGAGAAGCCGATCGTCGTGAAGGACGGGCGCTTCGGTCCGTACGTGACCGACGGCGTCACCAACATCACCGTGCCGGGATCGATGGCCATCGAGGAGCTCACGCGCGAGCAGGCGATCGACATGCTCGCCGAGAAGCGCGCCAAGGGTCCGGCGCCGAAGAAGACGACCCGGCGGGCACCCGCCAAACGCAAGGTCGGGGCGGGCAAGTAGCCGCGGCACTGCGGACACGGACAATGGTGGGGGCTGAGCTGGGAGCGCGGGAACAATGCGGCTAGGTGTGCTGGACATAGGGTCGAACACGGTCCATCTTCTCCTCGTGGACGCCCACCCGGGCGGCAGGCCCGTCCCGTTCGCGTCCCACAAGAAGCCCCTGCAGCTCGTCGCCTACCTCGACGAGCGCGGGAGCATCTCCCATGAGGGCCAGGACGAGCTCGTGGGGTTCGTGCAGGAGGCACGCGCCTTCGCGGACCGGCACGACGCCGAGGACTTCCTCGCGTTCTGCACCTCCGCCATCCGGGAGGCCGGCAACGGCCGCGAGGTGCTGGCGCGGGTCCGCGCGGAGACCGGCGTCGACCTCCAGGAACTCTCCGGTGACCAGGAGGCTGCGGTCACCTTCCAGGCCGTGCGCCGCTGGTACGGCTGGGGTGCGGAGTCGATCCTCAACCTGGACATCGGTGGAGGGTCCTTCGAACTGGCGATGGGCACGGACGAGCTGCCCGAGGTCGCGCTGTCCGTCCCGCTGGGCGCGGGCAGGCTGACCCGCGACTGGCTGCAGGGTGATCCTCCGTCGGCCAAGAGCGTCAAGGAGCTGCGCCGCTACATCAGGTCCACCCTCCGCGAGGCCGTGCCGCAGTTCGCCCATCTCGGACGGCCGCACCTGGTCGCGGGGACCTCGAAGACCTTCCGGTCCCTCGCGCGGATTGCCGGCGCTGCGCCGTCGGCTGCTGGTCCTTTCGTCCGCCGCGAACTGCGCCGGGAGGACCTCACCCTCTGGACCAAGCGGCTCGCCGCCATGAGCGCGAAGGATCGGACCAACCTCGACGGCGTCTCGGAGCTCCGCGCGCCCCAGGTGCTCGCCGGCGCGCTCGTCGCCGAGTGCGCCCTGGAACTGTTCGAGGTGCCCTCCATGGACATCTGCCCCTGGGCGCTGCGTGAAGGGCTGCTCCTGCGACGGTTCGACGCCAAGATGTTCGAGGCCGAGGAGCCGCTGCCCGGTGCGGGCGTGGGCCACGCCCAGCTCGACTCGACGCGGCGCGTCCCGCTGTCCCGGGGGGCCTGACGTGGCCTTCACGCCGGATGCACGTCCCGCCATCCCCGTGGCACTCTCCAGCGCCTCGGTCTACCCGCTCGCGGTGCATGACGCCTTCGCCCTGGCGCAGGATCTCGGGTACGACGGCGTCGAGGTCATGGTGACGAACAACTCGGTGAGCCAGGACCCGGACCAGCTGGGGGTCCTCAGCGAGCGCTACGAGATGCCCATCCTGGCGATCCACGCGCCGACGCTCCTGCTCACGCAGCAGGTGTGGGGCAAGGCCTGGACGAAGATCGAGCTCTCCGCGGCCATGGCCGCGGAAGTGGGCGCGAAGACCGTGGTCACGCATCCGCCGTTCCGCTGGCAGACGGGGTATGCGGAGGGGTTCCCCGAGGGTATCCGGCGGGTGGCGGCGGAGTACGGTGTGGCGATCGCGGTCGAGAACATGTATCCCTGGAAGGTCCGTGGCCGCGAGGCGAAGGCCTACCTGCCGCACTGGAATCCCGTGCCGGAGCCCTACGACCGCATCACCTGGGACTTCTCCCACGCTGCGATCGCCGGGATGGACTCGTACGAGGAGATCCGGGGGCTGGGGGACCGGCTCGCCCACGTGCACCTGACGGACGGGACACCGAACGGCAAGGACGAGCACCTGCTGCCGGGCCAGGGTCAGCAGCGGTGCGCCGAAGCGCTGGAACATCTCGCCGCCGGTGCCTGGAACGGCGTGGTGGCGGTCGAGGTCAGTACGCGACGCGCCCGAGGTGCGGGCGAACGGGAGGAATGGCTCGCCGAGACCCTCCGGTTCGCTCGCGAGCATCTCGTCAGCTGACGCTGCACGACCCTTTCGCCGACCGACGTACTGCCCGTTCGTGGTGAGGACGAGGGGAGGATGGCGACGATGCGACCGGGCACCTGCGGGTTAAAAGGAATGGCGCCGGTGGACTGTCCAGATGTTGGGGGAATCATCTGTTGCCACCGACGCCGGACCGGATCAGGAATTCCGGTCCTCATCACTCGCACCCTTATGAGGTACCAGTAACACTAGGACCCGTCCTTGTGCTGCAATGGCAAGGACGCTGGGAGTAGGCTGTGAGCCCCTCGTGGCAGGATGACTGCATGACTGCCGACACCTCACAGCGCATCGCCTTCCTCGGCTGCGGATCCATGAACGAGTCCATCCTGGCCGGCCTCCTGGCTGCCGGCACCGACCCCGCAGGCGTCACCGCCACGGTCCGCCGATCGGCGCGGGCGGAGGAGCTCCGCGTACAGCACGGCGTCACGGTCCTCGCCACGGGTGACGACGACGGCGCCAATGCCGCCGCGGCGCGCGGGGCCGACGTCGTCATCCTGGGCGTGAAGCCCGTGGGAATCGTCCCGCTCGCCCGCGAGATCGCCGCGGTGCTGAAGCCGACCGCCGTCGTCGTCAGTGTCGCTGCCGCGGTGTCGCTCGCCATGATCGAGGCCGCCCTGTCCGAGGGCCAGGCCGTGGTCCGCTCGATGCCGAACACGCCGTCGAGGCTCGGCAGGGGCGTGCTCTCGATCTCCGCGGGGTCTGCGGCGACGCCGGAGCACCTGGGCAGGGTTCGGGAGCTCCTGGCCGCTGCCGGCACCGTGGTGGAGATCCCGGAGTCCCAGGTGGACGCCCTCTCGGCCGTCAGCGGTTCCGGCCCGGCCTACGCCTTCTACCTCGCCGAGGCCATGGCGGCGGCGGGAGTCGAGCTCGGACTCGACGCGGACCTGTCGGCGCTGATCGCCCGGGAGACCGTGGCCGGGGCGGGGTTCATGCTGGCCGAGGAGGACGCCGACGCCGCAGCGCTGCGGCGCGGCGTCACGAGCCCCAACGGCACCACGCAGAGTGCCATCGAGACGTTCGAGGCGATGGGGCTGCCGTCGATCATCGCGAGCGGGGCGCGGGCGGCGACGTCACGCGCCGCCGAGATCACGCGCGAACTGGCTGCTCCTGCGTCGTCCTGACCGGACGCAGGGACCAGACCGCCAGCAGGGCCACCGGCACGACGACGCCGAGGCCGGCGAAGACCGCCAGCGGCAGCGGCCCCTGGCCGGACACGGTGCCCGTGAGGGTCAGGGTGACGGCGATGGAGGAGAACATCATGACCGGCACGAGCACCGCGAGCAGGATCCGCGTCACGACGCGCGTCACTCCCGCCCGCGAACGTGCGAACACGAGACCCACCGGGAACAGCAGGGCGATCCACACCCAGTGGTGGAACCAGGAGATGGGCGAGATCGCCAGCATCACGACGGCGTTCGCGGTGATTGCGCGCAGCCGGTCGCCGTCGTCGTCGGCACGCCGGATGGCGCGGTAGCCGACCACGATCACGGCGAGCGACGCAAGGAGCCAGAGCGGGCGTTGGAGGCCGTCGGGAAGGCCGGACTGCATGACGACCGAGTTGAGCGACACGTTGTAGAGGTCCGCGGTGTCACCCACGCGGGAGGCGTCGAAGAGCGCCCCCAGCCAGAAGATCGCCGAGTCGCGGGGTGCCACCAGCCAGGCGACCGCGACCGTGGAGCCGAAGGAGGCGGCGAGCCAGGCGAGCGAGCGCCAGTCGCGGCGGGCCAGGAACACCAGGCCGAAGGCGAGCGGCGTCAGCTTGATCCCCGCGGCGATGCCGATCAGGACCCCCGAGGGAAGCCGCGTGGAGCGCAGCAGGTCGGCGAGGACCAGCACCATCAGGAGTGCGTTGACCTGCCCGAAACCGAGGCCCTCCCGCCACGGTCCGCTGATGCCGATCGTGAGTACCACCGCCGGAAGGGCCAGGGGCGGCCGACTCCAGGACACACCGGCGGAGCGCAGGTACCGTACGACGACGACCGACACCACCACGAGGCAGATGCAGGAGAGCCCGGTGACGAGTGCCAGGGCGAATGCCTCGGGGACGAGTGCCACGGGGATGAGCAGGAGCGCCGCGAAGGGCGGGTAGGTGAAGGGCAGCCCGCGCGTGTCCGTCTGGACCAGCGCGTCGTCGTACAGCTCCTTGTCCCCCGCGCGGCCCAGCAGGGCGAGCGCACCCTCCCGGTACACCGTGAGGTCCAGGCCATGGATCTGCGCGGCGAGGACGACGACGGCGAGCACCAGGGCGCAGGCGGCAGCCTTGAGCGCGGCCACCCTGCCGGACGCCGCCGGCGCCGCCGGGGTCTGGAGTGCCGGCACCCTACGGCCGGCCGGCGAAGCGCTCGAGCAGGTCAACGTGCCCCGAGACGATCAGCATGTCCCGGCCCGAGACCTTCGTGTCCGGGCGGGCGTAGGTGAAGTCCTCGCCCGGCGACTTCACCCCGACCACGGTGACGCCGTACTTGGAGCGCACCGCCGATTCCGCGAGCGTGAAGCCCTGGGTCTCCTTCGGCGGATACATCTTCACGATCGCGAAGCCGTCGTCGAACTCGATGAAGTCCAGCATCCGTCCGCCCACGAGGTGCGCTGCGCGTTGCCCGGCGTCGGCCTCGGGGTAGATGACATGGTTCGCGCCGATACGCTTCAGGATCTTGCCGTGCGAGGGGGTGATCGCCTTGACCCACAGGTGATCGATTCCGAGGTCCACGAGGTTCGCGGCGATGAGCACGCTCGACTCGATCGACGTGCCCACCCCGACGACGGCCGCGGAGAACTCCTGGGCGCCGAGCTGGCGCAGCGAATCGATGTTCGTGGCATCCGCCTCCACGACGTGCGTGAGGATGCTCGCGAACTTCTGCACGAGCTGCGGATCCCGCTCGATGGCGAGGACCTCGCGCCCCTGGCGGACCAGTTGCTCGGCGGTCGCCGCGCCGAACCGGCCGAGGCCGATCACGAGGACGGGGGCGTTGTGGGCGGGTCTCTCAGCCAATGATCGGCCTCTCGTCGGGGTAGCGGTAGAGCGTGCTGCGTTGCCTCAGCGCCAGGGCTGAGGCGAGCGTGATGGTTCCCATGCGCCCGGCGAACATCAGGGCGGACAGGACGTACTTGCCGGCGGGCGGGAGTTCGGCACTGAGGTTCGTGCTGAGGCCGCAGGTCGCGAACGCGGAGATGACCTCGAACACCACCTTGTCCAGGGGCTCGTCCGTCATGCTGAGGATCAATGCACTGCCGATCAGCACCAGGGTGGCGCCCATGAAGATCACGGAGATGGCCACCCGCATGGCGCCCGAGGGGATGGTGCGGCCCCACGCCCTCACGTCGCTGTCCCCGCGGGCCTCTGCGACGATCGCGAGGAACATGACGGCGATGGTGGTCACCTTGATACCGCCCGCGGTCGAGGCCGAGCCGCCACCGGCGAACATGAGGGCATCGGTGAGGAGCATCGTGGTGGACGTCATGTCGTTCTGGTCCACGAGGTTGAAGCCGCCGGACCGCGTCATCACCGAGGCGAACAGGGCGTGGATCGTCTTGTCGGCGACGCTCAGGTCCGAGATGGTGCGTTCGTTCTCCCACTCGAGGAAGCCCCAGGCGAAGGTGCCCGCGACGAGCAGGATCAGGGAGACGGAGACGGTCAGCTTCGCGTGCAGCGTCCACTTGCGGAAACGGTGCCGCACCTGGACGAGCACCATCACCACAGGGAAGCCGAGACTGCCGAGGAACACGCCGACCATCAGGGGCGTGAGGATCCAGAGGTCGGTCTCGTACGGCACCAGCCCGTCACTGTGCGGGGTGAAGCCGGCGTTGTTGAAGGCGGAGATGGAGTAGAAGACGCCGTGCCAGACCGCCTGCCACCACGGCTCGCCGAGGATCACGAACCGGGGGATCAGCACGATGGCGAGGACGATCTCGATCAGCACGGAGGTGGTGATGACGATCCGCAGCAGGGTGCCGATCTCGCCGAGCCGGCTGGCGTTGTTGAGCGCCTCCTGGGCCAGGAGCTTCCCGCGCACCCCGAGCCGCTTGCTCACGATCAGCGCGAGGAGCGACGCGAGGGTCAGGGTGCCGAGGCCGCCGATGAAGATGCCGAGGAGGATCACCAGCTGCCCGAAGAAGGACCAGTGGGTGGCGGTCGAGACGACGGTGAGGCCGGTGACGCAGACGGCGGACACCGCGGTGAAGAACGCGTCGTGCAGTGCCGTGACCTCTCCGGTCGCCGAGGACATCGGCAGGCTCAGCAGCGCGGTGAACAGGAGGATGACCGCTGTGAAGATGAAGAGCGCCAGTCGGGCGGGGGAGCTGTTCGCGAAGGAGTCGACGAAGTCGCGGACCGAGGCCAGCAGCCTGACGTACCCGCGTCGATCGTCCTTCAGCCACCGTGGCTGTTGACTTACCATTGACGTCCGCTCTGCCCCGTGTGCCGGTCCTTCCGCCGAAGCGGCTGCCCCTCATTCTCCCCTGCAGTAGTAAAGCATCTCACTCCGGACCGTCGTGGGGAGATCAGGCATCGCGTACCCTTGCAGGGATGTCTACGCACACCGGTCCGGCGGTACCCCTGCAGGTCGCCTGGGACGAGGCGATGCTGGCCTACGACTTCGGCCTGCAGCACCCCATGAACCCTGAGCGGCTGCACCTGACGGCCCGGCTCCTGGGTGACTCCGGGCTGCTCGACCTCGACGGCGTCCGCGTGGTCGCCCCCTCCGTCGCCTCCGACGAGGACCTCGCGACGGTCCACAGCGACGACTACATCCGTGCCGTCCGCGACCTGAGTGGCAATCCCGACCGATCGGACCCGGCTCACGGGATCGGCACCGAGGACAACCCCGCGTTCAGCGGCATGCACGAGGCCAGCGCACGGCTCGCCGGCGGGTCCCTGGATGCTGCCGACGCACTCATGAGCGGTCGCGCCGTCCGTGCCGTCAACTTCGGTGGCGGGATGCACCATGCGGCACGGTCCCGGGCCAGCGGCTTCTGCATCTACAACGACGCCGCCGCCTCCATCCGGCGACTGCTCGACCGCGGAGCGCAGCGCGTCCTCTACATCGACGTCGACGCCCACCACGGGGACGGCACCGAGAGCATCTTCTGGGACGATCCCCGGGTCCTGACGATCTCCCTCCATGAGACCGGGATGAGCCTGTTCCCGGGTACGGGATTTGCGAACGAGATCGGCGGGCCGGGCGCGGAGGGGTCCGCAGTGAACGTCGCACTGCCGACGACGGCCGGAGACGCCGCTCTCCTGCGGGCCTTCCACGCGGTGGTCCCACAGCTTGCCGGGGCCTTCGCTCCGGACGTGGTCGTCAGCCAGCACGGCTGCGATTCCCACCGCGAGGATCCCCTGACGAACCTGAGGGTCAGCGTCGACGCCCAGCACATCCTCATGCTGGCGGTCAGGGACCTGGCGGACCGGCTCTGCGGGGGTCGCTGGATCGCGACCGGCGGGGGCGGGTACGCGCTCGCCAGCGTGGTACCGCGGTCATGGACGCTCCTCGTCGCGGTCGCTGCGGGGGCTCCGATGGGCCCGGCGACACCCGTCCCTGCGGCGTGGCGGGACTACGTGCTCGAACGGCACGGCGTCGATGCGCCACGCCTCATGGGTGACGGCGCCGATACGTGGTGGCGCTCCTGGGAGATCGGCTACGACCCCGACGACGAGCTGGACCGCACCGTCATGGCGACGCGCAAGGCCGTCTTCCCCCTCCACGGGCTGGACCCCTGGTTCGACTGACCATCGCGCGGCAGGATGCCGCCCGACGTATATATCGCTAGGGTGGGCGAATGGGTATCGATGATGTTTTCGCTGTCATCGCCGAGAGCACGCGCAGGCAGATCCTCGAGCATCTGCGCGACGGCGACAAAGCGGTGGGGGAGCTCGTGATCGAGCTGCACGTGAGCCAGCCGACCGTCTCGAAGCATCTCAAGGTTCTCCGGGAGGCGGGACTGGTCTCCATGCGGGCCCAGGGGCAGAAGCGGTTCTACTCGCTCGACACCGCTCCACTGGGCCTCGTGAGGGAGTGGCTCGACGGCGTGGAGCCACGACCGCTCGCCGAGGCGCAGGCGCCGACGGTGGAGGACCTCGTCGAGACGCTCGGCACGCAGCCGGGGCAGGGCCGGGCCGGCGAGGGCCGGGTGCAGGACGCCGTGCTGGCCGCCGCGGTCCTCGCCGGACCGGATCCCCTCGCCGAGGCGGACGGTTCGAGGGCACAGCTCGGCCGGACCATGGGGCGTGCGGCGGAGCGGGCTGCCGATCTCCTGTCGCAGCTCCGGCGGCGTCGCGATCCGTCCTCGTAGCACCGGCCGGTCGCGCCGCCCTTCGAGGCCGGAGAACGGCCGGTTCGAGGAGGCGGGTACAGGCTCCGGGGCGCCCTTTCACTTTGGTCACATCAGCCACTACAGTGATCCCCTAGGCGGATAATCCTTATGCTTCAAGGCGACACGCCGATCAGTCGCTCAGGGGTGTCTTTCTCGATGCCGGTCTCAGGGTGAGTTACGGACCTCCATGCAAAGGAATAGTGGTGAGATGGCAGACGGGATTAACTTCTCGGATGTGCAGTTCTTGACGGTCGCGGAGGTCGCCGACCTCATGCGAGTGTCGAAGATGACCGTGTACCGGCTCGTGCACGCCGGGGACCTGCCCGCCGTGCAGTTCGGTCGCTCGTACCGCGTTCCGGAGTCGGCCGTCCAGGAATTCCTCCAGCGGGCGCAGGTGGACGGCCAGTCCGAGAGCGCCTGAGCCGCCGTCGCCGGGCCGGGCCGTCCTGACCCTCCACCAAACGGATGTACCCTGTTAAGGAGCGTTTTCGGCGGCCACAGGTCCGTCCGAGTCAGTGCATCACCCGGGCGATTGCCACCAGGTACACGCCTTTCGTCAGCCCCGGTACCGACTCCTGGCACGTCGCCGGAGAGCGGGACCGGCACCACAACAGTCTGTGAGGACTCTATGGGTTCAGTAATCAAGAAGCGCCGCAAGCGTATGGCCAAGAAGAAGCACCGCAAGCTGCTGCGCAAGACGCGCCACCAGCGCCGCAACAAGAAGTAGACAGCCCGGCCCAGCGCCGAGGTCTGCCGAACGGCCCGGAATCCCGCCCTCGTGGTGTGGGTGCCGGGCCGTCGTCGTACCCGGGGGCGATCAGGACCGACCACCGGAGCCCGGAGACTGCAGGCCGGCCCCAGGAGACGGGGCGGGATCGCCGGCCACCACCCACCGGAGACCGGAGCCCGGGCGGTGCCCACCCCGCAGGGACGGCGACCTGTGAGCCGCCGCGCGTCAGCGGTTCCGGAAGCGGGAGAAGCTCCGCCAGAGGCCGTAGACCGATCCCGCAATCGTCGCCGCCCGCAGCCCGAGCGTCGCGGCGCGGCGTCCGCTCCGGAAGTCGTAGACGGGCCAGTTGTTCGCGCGGGCGTGACGGCGCAGCCTGCCGTCCGGGTTGATGGCCACGGGATGGCCGACGGCGGTCAGCAGCGGGATGTCGTTGTAGGAGTCGCTGTATCCCCAGCAGCGCGAGAGATCGAGGTTCTCCCGTGCCGCGAGGTCGAGGACGGCGACGGCTTTCGCGGGTCCGTGGAGGAACTCGCCCACCAGCTTCCCCGTGTACAGGCCGTCGGCCACTTCGCCGACGGTCCCGAGGGCGCCGGTCAGGCCCAGTCTGCTCGAGATGACCGCTGCCACTTCGACCGGAGTCCCCGTGACGAGCCAGACCTGGCGGTTCGAGGACAGGTGGTGTTCGGTGAGGGCGCGCGCGCCGGGCCAGATCTTGGAGGCGATCATCTCGTCGTACACCTCCTCGCCGAGCGCGAGGATGTCCTCGTGGGCGATGCCGATGGCGAAGGCGAGGGCGGCGTCCCGCACCGAGTTGACGTCCGTCATGGTCTCGCCGCGCATGATGAAGCGGAGCTGCTTCCATGCGAGGCCGGCGGCGAAGCGCAGGGTGAACGCCTTGCGCTGGTACATCTTCCGGCCGACGTGGAAGAGGCTCGCACCGCGCATCAGCGTGTTGTCCACGTCGAAGAAGGCGGCCTCGCCCTGGACGGTCGCCGGAGGCCTTGGCATGGGCTGCGTGCCCCGAGCGGCGTCCGGCATGCTCCGAGTGTAGTTCGTCGTCCCGCTGCCCCTGCCGTCACCCGGCAGTACGGTGGAGTGATGGAAGCATCGGCGGAGATCCCCGCGACCGGCGTCGTCCTTCTGACCCGTCCGGCATGCCATCTCTGCGAGGAGGCCCGGCTCGTCGTGGCCCGCGTCGTGCAGGAGCTGGGGCTCGAGTGGCAGGAGGTCTCCGTCACGGAGGCTCCCACGGCAGGAGCCCGCTTCGCGGAGGAACTGCCGGTGCTGTTCATCGACGGGGTGCAGCGCGATTTCTGGTCCATCGACGAGGCGAGGCTGCGGAGACTGCTCTCCGGCGGGTGAGGCGGCGACGAACCGCCCCCGCCGAGCTCCTCCGGAGCTCCGACGAGCCACGGCCGGGCTGTCCGGGGAGTGTCGGCCGACGGTGGGCTTGGTGGCCCTGCGCGCTCGGCATAAAGTGGTGATACGTCCGCCCCGCCGTCGAGGGTCCAGGATCCGCCGTCCTCCGCCGGGATGCGGCGGCGCTAGCAACGGAGCCGCACACTGTGACACCACCGGACATGCCAGGCCTCCACCCCGTGGGTGATCCGGTGCGCCATATCCCTCCCGCCTCGGTGGCGCGCCTCACCATCTACCTGAGGGCGCTCAACAGCCTGCTCGGCGAGGGGATCGAGCGCGTCTCCTCGGAGGAGCTCGCGGACGCCGCGGGGGTCAACTCGCCGATGCTCCGCAAGGACCTGTCCTACCTCGGCTCCTACGGCACGCGCGGCGTCGGCTACGACGTGCAGTATCTCAACCGCCAGATCTCCATCGCCCTTGGGTTGACGCTCGACTGGCGGGTGGCCATCATCGGCGCCGGCAACCTCGGCCGGGCGCTGGCCGGTTACTCGGGCTTCGTCTCGCGCGGCTTCGAGATCGTGGCGCTGTTCGACGCCGATCAGCTCGTCGTCGGATCGGAGGTCGGCTATCTCCGGGTCAGTGCCGTGGACGACCTCGAGACGGTCCTGGAGCGGACCCGCACCAACATGGCCGTGCTCTCCGTGCCCGGGCCGGTCGCCCAGGAACTGTGCGACCGGTTGGTCGCGGCGGGCATCTCCAGCATCCTGAGCTTCGCCCCGGTGGTGCTGCAGGTCCCTCCGCACGTGCAGCTGCGCAAGGTCGACATGTCCACCGAGCTGCAGATCCTCGCCTACCACGCACAGAGGGCGCAGGAGCCGGACCTCGGTCCGATCTCCCGCGCCCAGTAGCCGGCGGTCGAGCGGGGTCAGTACCCCAGCCGCTGCGGCGCGAAGTAGGGGCGCGCGGGCTTCAGGTAGGTCATGACGACGCCGGCCACGCCGAGCAGCATGACGAGGAGGCCGAGCGCCGTCGAGATCACGGGCGTCTCGGGGACGACGGTCCCGCTGGCCTCCGCGGCCTGGTTGATGATCGGCAGGAGCAGGAGCGACCCGACGGTGGACACCACGTTCAGCGCTGCCAGGACGGTCGCGGTGATGCGGGCCCAGTTCTGGCCCCGGCGGATGAACAGCGCCAGGACCACGTAGACGGCCGCGAACACCACGGCGAAGACCAGCCTGATCCCGACCCCGAACGAGCCGCCGGCCATCTCGGGAATGTCGATCAGCAGCGCCGAGGTGATCGAGGAGACGAGGTAGGCGACCCCGGCGGCCAGGATGAGGTAGTACGCCCGCACGACCTCCCTCGGAGCAGGGCCCTTCCCGGGTGCGTCCGAGCCGCCCGCGCTGTTGCCGGAGGTCGGGTAGGCGTAGCTCGAGTGTTGGGCAGGCTGGTAGCCGCTGGGCCCCGAGCTGTTCTGCTGCCCGTACTGCTGCCCGGCGGGGCGGCCGTCCTGGCTCTCGCCTCCGGGCGGGTTCCAGCCCTGCGCGTTGTTCCCCGGGCCCTGGTCGTTGTGTGGCGTACTCATCGCGGCGTCCTCCGTGTGCAGTGCGTGGCTGTCCTGGATCCGCAGGATCGGCGCCGGTGCCCCCATGGACGTCCCCGCCGCCGGTGCGGTCTTCCGTCAGCCTAGTAGTTCCCCCGCGAGGGTGACAGGCAGACGGCGTCCGATCCGGGCGCGGACGGCGGGCTCCTCACCCGGGCTCGCCCCGTGCGCGACGTCCACCGCGGGAAGCGCGTGGGACGCCGACGGCCGGCGTCGTCGGGGGACGACGCCGGCCGTCGGGCGGTGCGGCGGGGGAGGAGGGTCGGGTCAGACCGTCGCGGCGACGGGAGCGACGAACTCCGCTTCGATGCTGATGGTCACCTTGTCACCGACGAGGACGCCGCCGGCTTCGAGCGCGGCGTTCCAGGTCAGGCCGAAGTCCTTGCGGGAGATGGTCGTGGACGCCGAGACGCCGGCGCGGGTGGTGCCGAAGGGATCGACGGCGACGCCGTTGAAGTCGGCCTCGAGGGTCACGGACTTGGTAATGCCGCGGATGGTGAGGTCACCGGTGATCGTGTAGCTCTCGCCCGAGCCGGCGTGCGACGTCGAGACGAAGGTCATCTCCGGGAACTGCTCGACGTCGAAGAAGTCGGCGCTCTTGACGTGGCCGTCGCGGTTCTCGTCGCCCGAGCTGAAGGAGGCGGTCTTGATGGTGACGGTGATGGCGGAGTCCTCGAGCGAGGAGCCGACGGCGAGGGAGGCGTCGACATCCTTGAAGGATCCTCGGACCTTGCTGATGCCGGCGTGGCGGACGCTGAAGCCGACCTCGCTGTGTGCGGGGTCGAAGGACCAGGTGCCGGAGGTGAGGCCTGTGGGAACGGTCATGATGATCTCCTGGAGAAGAGGGATGGCGAATGCTTACGAGATGGAAAAGCATGCGTATGCATGGTTTATTCCACATATCGCTCAAATCTTCAACCAAGTGGTTCCGGGAGCACCGTGCGCCTCCTCGTCGGCGATTGGCCGTGACACGGTGGCATGCGGGAAACTGGGGGAATGCAGAGATCAACCGTCCACCTGGTGCGCCATGGTGAGGTCCACAATCCGGAGGGCGTCCTCTACGGCAGGCTCCCCGAGTTCCACCTCTCCGAGCTGGGGCGGCGCATGGCGTCCCAGATGGCCGGTCACTTCGCGCAGCGACGGGACGAGGGCGCGAACATCGTCCTGCTGGTGGCCTCTCCCCTGACCCGTGCGCAGGAGACGGCGCAGCCCGTCGCGGAGGCACTCGATCTCGAGATCTCCACCGACGAGCGCATCATCGAGGCGGACAACCGCTTCGAGGGGATGTCGAGGATCAAGAGCCGCCTCCGCCAGCCCCGGTACTGGCCGCTGCTCGTCAACCCGTTCCGTCCGTCCTGGGGCGAGCCATACAGCGAGCAGGCGGAGCGGGTCATGAGGGGCGTGCAGGACGCGCGGCGCCGCGCCGTCGAGCTGGGCGGTGCGTCCGAGGCCCCGGCCGAGGCCATCCTGGTGAGCCATCAGCTCCCTATCTGGGTCACCCGACTCGCGGCCGAGCACCGTCGTCTCTGGCACGATCCGCGCCAGCGCGAGTGCACGCTGACCTCGGTGACCTCGATCGACTTCGAGGGTGACGTCATCCGGCGGGTCCGGTACGCCGAACCCTGCGCGGACCTCCTGCCCGGTGCGGCGAATGTCCCCGGGGCGTAATAGAATTACTACACGTCGTAGAAATCAACGGAAGAAGCCGTGACCACACTCGTCCGCTCCACCAGGCGTCGCCTGCTGCTCAGGCTGGGCATGGTGCTGGCCTTCACCGTGCCGGTCTCCCTCGTGGTGACCTCGTGCGCCGCGGACGATCCCTTGGCCCAGCAGGCCGATGCGGGAGACGGCAAGAACTACATCGCCGGTGACGGCTCCGTCACGGAGTACGACCCGACGGATCGGGGCGAACCCGTCGCCATCGACGGCACCCTCTTCGACGGGACGGCGGTCTCCAGTTCCGACTGGACCGGCCAGGTCGCCGTCCTCAACTTCTGGTACGCCTCGTGCGCGCCCTGTCGCGAGGAGGCGCCCGACCTCGTCTCGCTGCACGACGAATACGCGCCGCAGGGCGCCGTCTTCCACGGGGTCAACATCCGCGACGAGCAGGCCACGGCCGAGGCTTTCGAGCGCAGTTTCGCCATCCCGTACGAGAGCTTCGACGACAAGGACGGCGGCGTCCTGCTGGACATGACGCAGTACGTCCCCCCGCAGGCCGTGCCGACCACCATCGTGCTCGACAAGGAGGGGCGCGTGTCCGCACGCATCCTCGGCCTCGCGGACCGCAGTACGTTGAAGGCGCTGATCACCGATGCGCTCGCGGAGTAGCGCCGTGCGCGCAGCGCGCCGATGATCACCTCGATGGTCCTGCCCGCGGCCGGTCACCTCTCCACCTCCGTTCCCCTCGTCGCGGGGAACGCCTTCGCCGACGCCGTGCTCAGCGGGTCCATGCTCCTCGCCCTGCCGGTCGCCCTGCTGGCAGGGCTCGTCTCCTTCGCCTCACCCTGTGTCCTCCCGCTCGTCCCCGGCTACCTCGGCTACGTCACGGGGCTCACCGGGGTGGACCTCGAGAAGCAGCGGCGCGGCCGGATGGTCGCCGGGATCGGGCTGTTCGTGCTGGGCTTCTCCGTCGTGTTCATGGCCTACGGGGCGCTCTTCGGCCAGCTCGGGGCGTTCCTGCGCGTCTCCCAGGGGTGGCTCATCCAGGTGTTCGGCGTCGTCGTGATCCTCCTCGGCGTCGTCTTCATGGGCGGGTTGTCCTGGTTCCAGCGCGAGAGCCGCGTGCACGCGAAGGTGCCCGCCGGCCTGCTGGGAGCCCCGCTGCTCGGCGTGACGTTCGGGCTCGGGTGGGCGCCCTGCATCGGCCCCACGCTCGGGGCGGTCCAGCTCCTGGCCATCTCGGGCAATGACGCGACGGCGCTCAAGGGTGCCCTGCTGACCTTCGTCTACTGCCTCGGACTCGGGCTCCCGTTCCTCCTGATCGCACTCGGCGTTCGGCGCGGCATGGGCGCACTCGCGTTCTTCCGCAGGCACCGCCTCCTGCTGCAGCGCACCGGGGGTGGCATGCTCGTCCTCGTCGGCGTGCTGATGGTCACGGGTCTGTGGAACACCTGGATCACCCGGTTGCAGGACCTGGTGATCGGGAACGTGGTGCTGCCGATATGACGACCCCACGCGCCGGTAACAGCCACGAGGACGAAGCACGGACGGGAAGGGCACTGTGAAGCAGGACATCTCGGAGGACACGGGGAGCACGGCCGGCAGCCGCCGGTCCGACGTCGTCCTGCCCTCCCTCGGCTTCCTCGGCACCCTGCGGTGGGCCTGGACGCAGCTGACCAGCATGCGCACCGCGCTGTTCCTCCTCCTGTTCCTCGCCGTCGCGGCGGTGCCCGGTTCGCTCTTCCCGCAGCGCCCCGCGAATCCCGCGGTCGTCACGCAGTACATCCAGAACAACCCGGACACCGGCCCGGTGCTGGACTGGTTCCAGCTCTTCGACGTCTACTCGTCCGTCTGGTTCTCCGCGATCTACCTGCTGCTCTTCATCTCGCTCATCGGTTGCGTGGTCCCCCGGGCACGGGCGCACTTCAGGGCTGTGCGCTCCACGCCCCCGCGGACACCCAGACGGCTCTCGCGACTGCCCGTCTACGGCACGCTCGAGGTCCCCGCCCATCGGGTACGCGCGGCAGGGCTCACGCCGTCGTCCGCTGCCGAGGAGGCCGCAGCCCTGCTGAAGAAGCGCGGTTACCGGGTGGACGTGCGCGACGCCGGCACGGACCGTCCCTCGGTGGGCGCGGAACGCGGACTCGCGAAGGAGTTCGGCAACCTCGTCTTCCACACCTCGCTGATCGGCGTGCTCGTCTCCGTGGCGGTCGGAGGGCTGTTCGGCTACAACGGCCAGAAGGTGATCGTCGAGGGCGACAGCTTCGTCAACACCCTGATCGGGTACGACAGCTTCAACCCCGGATCGAATTTCTCCGACGACCGGCTCGATCCCTTCTCGATCCGCCTCGACTCCTTCGACGTGCGCTTCGACCGCGAGCAGACCAGCCACTACGGCCAGCCCCTGGATTTCACGGCGAACATCACCACGCAGGAGGGGCCGGGCGCCGACGAGGAGCCGCAGGTCCTCAAGGTCAATGCGCCGGTGACCATCGGCGGCACCAACGTCTACCTGGTGGGCAACGGGTATGCGCCGGTCGTGACGGTGCGCGACGGCGAGGGCAACATCGCCTCCGAGGGGCCTGTCGTCTCGGTACCGTCCGACGGTCTCTACACCTCGCTGATCGTCATCAAGGCGCCCGACGCGAAGCCGGACCAGCTCGGCTTCGTCGGATTCTTCCTCCCCACCGCCTTCGTCGACGAAGAGGGCGTCTCCTTCTCGAGGGATCCTGATCCCTTCAACCCGCAGCTGAACCTCAACTCCTACTACGGGGACCTGGGGCTCGACGACGGCACCCCCGAGAACGTCTACGTCCTCGACACCGAGAACCTGACCGAGCTCAACAGCCGCACGAACGACGACGGCGGGATCGTGCTCGGGGTCGGCCAGACCTACGACCTGCCCGAGGGCAAGGGCTCGGTCACCTTCGACGGGCTGAAGCGCTACGTGGCGCTGGACATCCACCACGACCCGGGGGAGGTCGGAGCACTCGTCTTCTCGACGCTCGCGCTGGTGGGCCTGACGGCGTCCCTGTTCATCGGCAGGCGCAGGCTCTGGGTCCGCACGGGCGAGCACCCCGACGGGCGCATCATGCTCGAGTACGGCCTGCTCGCCCGCGGCGAGGACCACCGCCTGCCGGCCGAAGGCACGGCCGTCGAGAAGCTGCTGGCCGACCGCTGGCTGGCACCCGAGGGTGCCGCGGAGGAAGATACATTGCAGGAGGCCGGGACATCGGCAGCCGGCACGGGGAATTCGCACCACACGACGAAGGACAACTGATGCCACAACCAGTCAACGCCGAGCTCGGGCAGATCAGCGAGCTCCTCATGCTGCTGGCCTCCATCGCCTATGTGGTGGCCCTGATCTTCTTCGTGCTGGACCTCGTCCGGTCCAGCACGACCATCGGCACGATCGAGTCCCGGCTCGCGAGCCAGCAGGGTGCGCCCGAGCGTGCACTCGCCGGCGTCGGGGCACGGGGCGGGGCGGTGGCAGCGGGGTCCACGCCGCCGGCCCGCGCGACCGCGGACGACTCCATGGACTACGGCGCCGGCCCACGGCGGGGGACGGCGAGAATCGCGGTGTCGCTGACGATTTTGGCGGCCGTGATCCACGGAGCCGCCGTCGTGAGCCGTGGTGTCGCCGCGAACCGCGTGCCCTGGGGCAACATGTACGAGTTCTGCACCACGGGTGCCTTCCTCGTCGCGGCCATCTTCCTCATCACCCTCACCCGCAAGGACCTCCGCTTCGTGGGCTCCTTCGTGGTGGGCCTCGTCGTGATCATGCTGTGCGCGGCAACGGTCGGGTTCCCCACGCCCGTCGCCCGCCTGATCCCGGCCCTGCAGAGCTACTGGCTGATCGTGCACGTCTCCATCGCCGTCGCCTCCTCGGCCCTGTTCACCATCACCTTCGCGATGTCCGTGCTGCAGCTCCTGCAGACCAGCCGGGAGGCGAAGCTGCTCGCGGGCAAGGTCGACACCGCGAAGTTCCTCCGCCTGGTGCCCTCGGCCCTCAGCCTCGAGAACCTGTCCTACCGCCTGAACGCCATCGCGTTCGTCGGCTGGACCTTCACCCTCATGGCTGGCGCCATCTGGGCGGAGCAGGCCTGGGGCCGTTACTGGGGCTGGGACACCAAGGAGGTCTGGACCTTCGTGATCTGGACCGTCTACGCCGGGTACCTGCACGCTCGCGCCACCAGGGGCTGGACGGGTACGCGCGCCGCCTGGCTCTCGATCGTCGGGTACCTCTGCATCGTCTTCAACTTCACGATCGTGAACATCTACTTCTCGGGCCTGCACAGCTACTCCGGCGTCTAGGAGCAGCCGGGCCCACGACGAAGCCCCGCGGTCCCGACCGCGGGGCTTCGTCGTGTCCGGGATGCGTGGGTGGGTGGGTGGGTGGGTGGGTGGGTGGCGTGTAGCGATCCCTGAGGTGTTGCCCGTGGTGTGCCCACGCACTGTGGGCCGGAGCTCCTGCGTGGGCGCCTGAGTACCTTCCTGCTGCGTGCTCGGCACCCCGGGAACTGCAGGTGCGGATCTGCCCGCCCGAGGCCTCCGCACCTGGGAGGGTTCGACCATTCCACGTCATCCTGCTGGACAGTGGGAGGGACGCAGCGCACAGGGTGCCGGCCACCGGGAGTCCGCGACGGCCGATGAACACCTTCGAGAGGTCCGCGACGGCCGATGAACGCCCTCGTCAGGCCCGGACACCGAAGGTCCTCGGAAGGCCCGCTAGGGGCGGTGGACTCCCGCGGGGCCGGATCCGGCGTCGTCGTTCCCCTCGCCGTCGGCCTTGCCGTCCTCGGCAGGGCCCCGGGCATCCCGCTCGCGCGCTTTCGCGTCGAGATCCTTCTGCTCCTGCTCGCGCCGTCGACGTTCCTGCTCGCGCGCCTGCTGCCGCCGCTGTGCCTCGAGGTTCTGGAGGAAGGCGGGATCGTCATCGGGCGCGGTGGGTTTGCGCGGTGCGGGCCGGCGCGGACCGGATGGGCCGTCGTTGCGCGGGCGCCCCAGGAGGAACCACATGCCGGCTCCGATGAGCGGCAGGACGAGGATCGTGATGAACCACGCGGTCTTGGAGATGCTGCGTACCTCGTGTTTGCGACTCATCACGCAATCGATGAGCGCGTAGATGATGACGGCGACCCCGAGGATCGCGGCGAACAGCAGGAGGCGAGGCATGCGCCAATTGTAGGCGAGTAAACTTGGAGCGTGGCCTTCCTCAAATTCAGCGCCCTGCGCCTCCTGCTGATCGTCGTGTTCTATGTGGCCTGCGTGCTGCTGGGCCTCGGACTGTTCTTCTCCGCCGTGGTCGCCGCGATCCTCGCCTGGTGCCTGACCTACCTCTTCGCCCGCGACCTCCGGGACGCCGCGGCAGCGACGCTCCAGCGTCGGTTCACGCCGGGGGCACCACCTGTGCGCACCGCCGTCGAGCTCGACGACGCGGCCGCGGAGGACGCACTGGACCCCAATATGCCGGTCAACTCCGACCGCAAGCCCCGCGCCTAGCAGGACGCGCGCAGGAAGACCCCGCCAGGACTGCAGGAGCTAGGCGAGGGCCGTGGTGATGACGATTCCGGCGCCGAACAGGATGCTGAAGGCGAGGTTGATCAGGCCCGTCTGCTTCAGGACCGGGATCAGACTCTTGCGCTTCTTCCCCTTGAGCATCAACCAGCTGGGCATGAGGCAGGCCGGGATGAGCAGGAGCACCAGCAGCACCCACGGGTAGTCGTAGCTGAGCAACAAGGGCAGCAGGACGGCGGCCGCCAGCATCATGACATAGCTGATGCGGGCGGCGGTGTCGCCCAGCCGCACCGCCAGGGTCCGTTTGCCCACCATGCTGTCCGTGGGGATGTCGCGGACGTTGTTGGCCATCAGGAGTGCCGTGGCGATCAGCCCGGTGCAGACGGCGCCGATCCATGCCGGTGCGGAGAGCTGGTCGGCCTGGGTGTACGTGGTGCCGAGGGTGGCGACGAGCCCGAAGAACACGAAGACGAAGACGTCACCGAGCCCCAGGTAGCCGTAGGGGTTCCTGCCGCCGGTGTAACCCCACGCCGCCGCGATGCAGCCCACACCGACCAGCAGGAGTATCCAGGCCTGGGACAGGACGATCAGGGCGAGGCCCGCCAGCATCGCGACGCCGAACGCCGTGAAGGCCGCCCGCTTCACCTGCCGCGGCTCTGCTGCGCCGGAGCCGGTGAGACGGAGGGGACCCACGCGCTCGTCGTCGGTCCCGCGGATGCCGTCCGAGTAGTCGTTGGCATAGTTCACGCCGACCTGCAGCAGCACGGAGACGATCGCGGCCAGCACGGCGTTGACGGGCTTGAACTCGCCGAGCCCGAAGGCCGCCGCACTGCCGATGATCACCGGGGCGAACGCCATCGGCAGGGTTCGGGGGCGGGCTCCTTCGAGCCACTGAGCGGCAGTCGCCACGGGGAGGTCCTTCTGGTCGGTGCGGATGTCGGGGGAGCCCTCTGCCCGGAGGGTCAGGCGCGTTCGAGGAGGCTGTGGATGGTGCGGCGGTCCGGCTTACCGCCCGGCAGCAGGGGGAAGGCGTCCAGGGTCACGATGGCCTTCGGCACGGCGTGTGCTCCCAGTTCGACGTGGACCGCCTGTCGGATGACGTCGGCGTCCACGTCGCCCACGATCGCCGCCGCCACGGCCGAGCCCCACTCCTCGCTGCGGACGCCGAGCACCATGGCCTGTTCGACGCCCGGAAGCGCCTCGATCACATCGGTGACCTTCGCGGCGGAGACCTTCAGGGCGCCGGTGATGATGACGTCGTCGAGCCTGCCGTGCACCGTCACCGAGCCGTCGAGGGCCACGTCCCCGGCGTCGTCGGTCGCGAACCACCGCTGGCCTGCGTTGAAGACGAACCGCTCCTCGGTGAGCTCGGGCGCGCCCAGGTACCCTTCGGCGAGGACCGTTCCACCGATGCGCAGGCGTCCGTCGACGGAACGGAGGTCGACGCCGTCGAGCGGGACGCCGTCGTACACGCACCCGCCGCAGGTCTCGCTCATACCGTAGGTCTCGACGATCCGCAGGTCGTGGCTCCGCGCAAGGGAGCGCAGGGCGGAACCGGCGGGTGCACCGCCGAGGAGGATCCGGTCGAAGCGCCGCAGGACCCGCAGGGTCTCCGGGGAGGGATCGGTGAGCAGGCGGTGGAGCTGCGTGGGCACCAGCGAGGTGAAGCGGACCTTGTCCGTCAGTTCGGCCGCCCCCGCGGTGAAGGCTGCCGGGGTGAAGCCCGCCGAGGTGTCCATGACCCACGGCTGCGTCCCGGCGAAGAGCGACCGGACCAGCACCTGGAAGCCGGCCACGTAGTGCACCGGCAGGGTGAGGAGCCACTGTCCCTCGCCCTTCAGGGCGAACGCCGTCCCCATGGCCGAGGCGGCGAGGGCGTCGACGCTCAGCATCGTCTGCTTGGGTGTGCCGGTGGACCCAGAGGTGCTGATCACGGCGGCGATCTCGTCGTTGGGCAGCGTGCCCCGGAACTCCTGGCCGGGGAGCACGTGGGGGGCGACGGCGGGACCCTCACCGGCGAGTGCCGCGGCGAGGGATGGGAGCAGCTCCAGGGGATCGGAACCGTCCGGGGTGTGGACGGGAAGAAGTTCCACGCCGCTCCTAGAAGTAGTAGGGGAACGAGGACCAGTCGGGAGCGCGTTTCTCGAGGAACGCCTCCTTGCCCTCCACGGCCTCGTCGGTCATGTAGGCGAGGCGCGTCGCCTCGCCCGCGAAGACCTGCTGCCCGGCGAGGCCGTCGTCCGCCAGATTGAAGGCGAACTTCAGCATACGGAGGGCCTGCGGGCTCTGCCGGGCGATGTCCGCCGCGTATCCGAGCGCCACCACCTCCAGCTCCGCATGGTCGACGGCCTCGTTGACGGCCCCCATCTCCACCATCTCCGCCGCCGAGTACTCACGCGCGAGGAAGAAGATCTCCCGCGCCTTCTTCTGCCCGATCTGGCGCGCGAGGAGCGCGGACCCGTATCCGGCGTCGAAACTGCCCACGGTCGCGTCGGTCTGCTTGAACTTCCCGTGCTGCGCCGAGGCGATCGTCAGGTCCGCGACGACGTGCAGGCTGTGCCCCCCACCGGCTGCCCAGCCGTTGACGACGGCGATCACGACCTTCGGCATGGTGCGGATCAGGCGCTGAACCTCCAGGATGTGGAGCCGTCCGGCGCGTGCCGGGTCGATCGTCTCCCTCGTCTCGCCCTCCGCATAGCGGTAGCCGTCCCGGCCGCGGATCCGCTGGTCGCCGCCGGAGCAGAAGGCATGGCCCCCGTCGCGAGGGCTCGGCCCGTTGCCGGTCAGCAGGACCGTGGCGACCTCGGGGGTCATGCGGGCGTGGTCGAGCGCGCGGTACAACTCGTCGACGGTGCCCGGGCGGAAGGCGTTACGGACCTCGGGGCGGTCGAACGCGATGCGCACCGTAGGGAGGTCGCGCACCACGTCGCCGTCGTGGTCGCGCTCCACCTGGCGGTGGTAGGTCAGGTCCGTGAAGTCCTCGAATCCTGCGACGACGCGCCAACGAGCGGGGTCGAAGGTGTCGGATACCGAGGCGGGGAGCTCTGAAGTCACCCGTCGAGTCTAGCCGCGCGGGAGGCAGGCCCTGCCGAGCTTCCTGCGCGATGCAGGCCGCGGCGTGCCGGGGCGAAGGCCCCGGCTGCCACGGTTCCGGTCACGGCGCAGGCGGGGGACCCGCGGTACCGCCGGCGGAGGCGACGACGGCGGCTGCCACGTCCCTCAGCTTCAGGTTGCGGACGCTGGAGGCGCGCTCGAGGAAGGTCAGCGCCTCCTTCTGCGAGCAGTGGTTCTGCGCCATCAGGATCCCGACGGCGGTGTTGATCGTCGACCGCGAACGCAGGGCGGCATCGAGATCGTCCCGCTCGGAGGCGAGCACGGCGAGGCGGACGGCGAGCCGGAGTGCATTCGAGGTCTCGCGGACGAACTCGTGCGCGACGCCGATCGACGTGGCAGCGAAGGCGTCAGGGGACGAGCTGTAGAAGTTCAGGCCCGCGTCCGCCTCGTCGGCGAGGTGGAACGGCGTGCCGAGGATGGAACGTACTCCCTGTCCGCTCGCCGTCGGCAGGTAGTCGGGCCACCGGTCGTCCTGCAGCGTGTCCGGGACGTACACCTTCTCGAGCGAGCGGGCTGCAGTGATGCACGGCCCCTCGGCCACCCGGTTCTGCTCGTCGTCCAGTCGCCGCGCGTCCTCGCTGCTCCAGGCGACGGTCATGGGGCGGCGCCGGCGCAGCAGGGAGACGGCGCACATCACCTGGTGGTCCGGCGTCGTGAGGTGGCGCGCGGCCCGGGTGGCGATCTCCTGCAGGAAATCGTGGATGTCCCCCGTCCCGGTCACGAAGTCCAGGAGATCGCTGTCCACCGATTGCTCGACGGCGCTGCTGTCATCGGTCCCGTTCGGCGTCATCGGATCACCGTAGTCGGCGCCGACGGCCGATGCAGGAGTCTTCTCCGTCGACGATGGGCCGTGCGCCGCCCGCCGGACTGTGCTTGCTAGGCTTCGGCGCATGGACGCCGCACCGGTCTCGAGCCCGCTCCACCCAGTCCCGCCCGTCCGCTCCGGCGCATCCTTGCCGCCCGCCGAGGGCGGAGCATCGTCCGGCTCGCACTCTCCGGCCGCCGGAGCCACGCCGCCGGGCCCCCTCTGGGACGGAGCGGTGAACGCGCGTGACGTCGGAGCGGTCGTGTCCGCTGTGCAGCCGGGGCGCCTCTACCGGATGGGCCGGCAGGAGTGGGTCACGGAGGCGGGGTGGGAGCAGGCCTGGGATCACGGCGTCCGCACCGTGATCGACCTGCGCAACCCGTTCGAGCTGGGACGACGTTCCCCTGATCCGCGCGTCCAGCCGGACGTCCTCGCCCGGTTCCTGGTCCTCAACCTGCCGACCGAGGACCAGGCGGACGCCGACTTCATGGCGTTGACCGGCCCGTACCTGAACACCCCCGAGCACTACCGCGAGAACCTGGACCGCTGGCCGGAGAAGTTCGGGGCCATCGCCCGGGCGTTCATCACCGCACCACCCGGGGGAGTCGTCATCCACTGCGCCGCCGGCAGGGACCGGACGGGCATGGTGGTGGCGCTGCTGCTGGCGGCGTCCGGCATCCCGCATCCGGAAATCGGCGCCGACTACGCGAGAGCCGTGACGGCGATCAATGACCGCTACCGGGGCCAGGAGGTGCCGCACGAGACGCCGCGCTCCGACGAGGAACTGACCGAGTGGCTCACCGTCGCGCAGGGGCACCTCCGAACGCTGCTGTCCTCGCTCGACGCCGCCCGCTACCTCCTCGACGCCGGACTCACGGAGGCCGAGCTCGACCTGCTGCGCGCGCGGCTCACCGGTCCGCGAGCACCCGCGCACCGCTAGCGACGCCGACCGGGCGGGCGGCGCCAGGGCCGGGAGCCGGCCCCGCAGGACCACCGGGCATCCGACGACCGCGGAGCCGCTCGTCCCCGACGGGAGATCCCTGCCCGCCAGGACCGGGTGCTGCTGGACCTGCCCAGCGGCAAGGGGTGATCAGCGCTGCAGCTGGGCGAGGTTGACCGAGCTGCGAACGGCGGGGAAGTACCCCGACTTGTACCCCTCCGCCGTCGGGTGCAGATTGTCCACCGCACCGGCGCGGAAGGTGATCCACGGCGACGGGGAGCCGAGGCCGTGACCGTCGAACTTCTGCACGAGGTCCACGAAGGTGTACCCGTGCGCCTCGGCCTGGTTCCGGATGACCGCATTGAGCGCATCCGTCCCGGCGTTGAAGGCCGTCTGCGAGGCGACCGGGATGACCGGGACGCCGAACTCGGGCGAGAACAGGTGGGGGTACCCGGTGACGGCGACCGTCGCGTTCGGCGCGGCCGCATCGAGGGAATCGAAGAGCGTGTCCAGGTTCCGGTCGAGCACCGGCAGCGCTGTCGCGTTCTTGCCGGCGATCACCTGGGCGCAGACGGCCGTCGACTGCGTGGCGCACACACCGGCGATCTCGCCGAATCCGACGTCGTTCCCGCCTGCCGAGAGGGTGACGAGGTCCGTGGCGGGGGAGAGCGCGCCTGCAGCCGCCACCCGGGCCACCTGCTCGGGGAGATCGAGGGCGCCACCCGGCTCCGTGGCGGCCTTGGCTCCTGCGCAGGTGGCGTCGGCGACGAGCTGCACCTGCTTCTTGCCGTCCAGGATGCCGGGCAGGCCCAAGGGTGACTGGCCGCACGCGTTCACGTAGGAGCCGGCACCGAAACCGGAGGCGTAGGAGTCACCGAGCGAGACATAGGAGAGCGGCTGCTTGGGCGCTGCTTCCGCGGGGGCGGCACCACCGGCCAGGAGGGCGGAGGCTGCGGTCGCGAGGACGGCGAACCTGAGGGAGTGCTGACAGAGGACACGCGCGGCGGGAGTCATGGCCTAACGGTACTCGCGGATCAGCGCTTGTCGAGGAGGAGGTTCGTGATCCTCAGGGTGCACAGCCGCCCGCCTGCCGCATCGGTGATCAGGACCTCGTGGGTGGTGAGGGTCCGGCCCAGGTGGATCGGGGTCGCGGTGATGGTGATGACGCCCTCGCGCGCACTCCTGTGATGGGTCGCGGACACGTCGACACCGACGGCCGTCCGGCCGAGGGTGGAGGCATGGATGACCGCGGCCCAGGAGCCGACCGCCTCCCCGACGGCCAGGGAAGCACCGCCGTGCAGCAGTCCGAAGGACTGACGGTTGCCCTCGACAGGCATCGTGGCGACCACGCGTTCCACGGACTGCTCGAGGATCCGCACGCCCATCTTCTCGTCGAGCTCGCCTAGGGTGATGGTCCAGGGTGCGGGGGATTCGTGGGTCACGGCTGCGGTCTCCGGGGCGGTGGAACGGGGTCGGTCGACGGCAACTCTAGCCCTTCCCCGGGGGAGTCCTCGGGTTCCCGATTGCGTCCTTCCGGTAACGATCCCATCACGAAGACCATCATGTCCCGCCCCTGACCTGCGACGATGCTGCGCTCTCGAAGTCTTCCGAACACCGTGGAAGCGCTCCCACTTGACAGTGCCATACGTCACAGTCAGGATGATCGGACAGCGTGAGAGCGCTCCCACCGCTCCTGATCAGCGTGGCGGGAACCGACGTCTCGGGCTGCCGAATCCACTCGCTCCGGCGGCGGGTTCCGGGTGCTCCCGGTTCTCGTCGCCGCCACCCCCGTCCTGGTCCCGGTTCGTCATCCATCGCGGTGAGAGAACCCGTCCGGCCGCCAGGAAAGCCAACCCACAACAAACCCCTCGACAGCCCTGCGCCCGCAGGTGTCGAAGCTGACAAAGGAGTCACCCGTGCACAGCAGAGCACGCATCACAGCACTTTCCGCCGCGGCGGCATGCCTCGCCCTGGCCCTCACCGCCTGCGGATCCGGCGGAGCCGAGAACGCAGGAACCGACGGCGAGACCGGCACCGAGGACGTCACCCTCTCGGTCGGCACCTTCAACGAGTTCGGCTACGAGGAGCTCTTCACCGAGTACGAGGAACTCAACCCGAACGTCACGATCGAGCACAAGAAGGCCGCGACCTCCAACGAGGCCCGCGACAACCTCACCACGAGGCTCGCCGCCGGCTCGGGCCTGTCCGACATCGAGGGCATCGAGGTCGACTGGCTGCCCGAACTGCTCGAATACCCCGACCAGTTCGCCGACCTCAGCGATCCCGCTGTCGAGGGCCGCTGGCTGGACTGGAAGACGGCGGCCGCGACCACCGAGGACGGCCAGCTCATCGGCTACGGCACCGACGCCGGCCCCCAGGGCGTGTGCTACCGCGCGGACCTCTTCGAGAAGGCCGGCCTGCCGAGCGACCGCGAGTCCGTCGCGGACATGCTCGACGGCTCCTGGCAGGACTACTTCGACGCCGGGAAGGAATTCGTCGCCGCAAGTGACGGCGTCGCCTGGTTCGACTCCGCCGGAGCCACCTACCAGGGCATGATCAACCAGGTCCAGAACGCCTACGAGGACAACGAGGGCGCGGTCATCGCGACCGACAACTCCGAGGTCAAGGACATCTACGAGCAGGTCCTCCAGGCCTCCGTCACCGACGGACTCTCGGCCCACCTCACGCAGTGGGAGGACGACTGGGTGGCGAGCTTCCAGTCCGACGCCTTCGCCACCAAGCTCTGCCCGGGCTGGATGCTCGGTGTCATCGAGGGCAACGCCGAAGGCGTCGAGGGCTGGGACATCGCTGATGTCTTCCCCGGTGGCGGCGGCAACTGGGGCGGCTCGTACCTGACTATCCCGACGCAGGGTGCCAACCAGGCCGAGGCGAAGAAGCTCGCCGAGTGGCTCACGGCTCCCGAGCAGCAGGTCAAGGCCTTCGAGTCGAAGGGGACGTTTCCCAGCCAGGTCGAGGCGCTCGAGAGTGACGCGCTGCTGGGCCAGACCAACGCCTTCTTCAACGACGCGCCGACCGGCGAGATCCTCGCGAACCGCGCCACCGCCGTCGAGGTCACGCCGTTCAAGGGCCCGAAGTACTTCGCCATCAACGACGCGATGCAGCAGGCCCTGACCCGCGTGGACGTCGACGAGACCGACGATCCCGACTCCTCCTGGGAGAAGTTCGTCACCGCTGTGGGCGCTCTGTAGCCGATGGCCGTCACGGACCGGGTCCACACCCCACCCCCTACGAGACAGCGGGCTCCACGCGACAAGAGCGTGAAGCGGCTGGCCTTCTCCCAGAAGGTATCGAAGTGGGACGTCAAGCTGTCCCCGTATCTCTACATCTCACCGTTCTTCCTGCTCTTCGCCGTCACGGGGCTCTTCCCGCTGCTCTACACGGCATGGGTCTCGCTGCACTCCTGGAACCTCATCGGAGGCCAGGGCGAGTTCACCGGGCTGGAGAACTACGAGTTCGTGCTCGCGCAGCCGTTCTTCTGGAACGCGGTAGGCAATACGTTCAGCATCTTCCTCCTCTCGTCGGTCCCGCAGGTCGTCATCGCCATCGCCATCGCCGCGGTGCTGGATGCGAACCTCAGGGCCCGGACGTTCTGGCGGATGGGCGTCCTGGTTCCCTTCGTGGTGGCCCCTGTGGCCGTGGGGCTGATCTTCAACAACCTCTTCGCCGACCAGGCAGGCCTGGTCAACGAGATGTTGGTGGGGGTGGGCCTGGACCCGGTCCGTTGGCACTCCGACTCGCTGGCGAGCCATGCGGCCATCGCCACCATGGTCAACTTCCGCTGGACGGGCTACAACGCCCTGATCTTCCTCGCGGCCATGCAGGCCATCCCGAGGGACGTCTACGAGGCCGCGACCATCGACGGTGCGGGCCGGCTCCGCCAGTTCTTCTCGGTCACCGTGCCGATGCTTCGCCCCACCATCATCTTCGTGGTCATCACCGCCACCATCGGTGGACTCCAGATCTTCGACGAGGCCCGGGTGTTCGACCAGGCCGGCCTCGGCGGGGCGGACCGCCAGTGGCAGACGCTCACCATGTACATCTGGGAGCTCGGCTGGGGCCAGCGCAACTTCGGCAGGGCATCCGCCGTCGCCTGGCTGCTGTTCCTGATCATCGTCATCATCGCGATGGCGAACTTCCTCATCACTCGCCGCATCGCCAACCAGGGAGGCCGACAGTGAGCTCCGTCCCCATGATCGAGCAGACCGCGGGCAAGGGCGCTGCCCGGGCCGCCCGGCGTGGCCTGGGCGCCCGGCGCCGCGGAGGGGCCGGCGGGACCATGCGACGCCCCGGCGTCCTGACCTACGGCTTTCTCGGCGCGGTGATCCTCGGATCCGTGTTCCCGCTCTGGTGGTCCTTCCTCGTGGGCAGCCACGACAGCTCGGTGATCAGCAAGGGCGTCCCGTTGACTCCGGGCGGCAACTTCCTCGCCAATGCCGCCACCGTGCTGGACAGCATCCCGTTCTGGAAGGCCCTGAGCAACAGCATCATCGTCTCGACCGTCACGGCCGCCTCGGTGGTGCTGTTCTCCACGCTTGCCGGGTTCGCGTTCGCCAAACTCCGTTTCCGCGGCAGCAAGGTGCTGCTCGTGTTCGTCATCGCCACCATGGCGGTGCCGACACAGCTCGGCGTGGTCCCGCTGTTCATCGTGATGGCGAAACTCGGGTGGACCGGCTCCCTCTGGGCCGTGATCGTGCCGGGCGTCGTCACGGCTTTCGGCGTCTTCTGGATGACGCAGTACCTGCGCGACGCCCTGCCCGACGAACTCATCGAGGCCGTGCGGATCGACGGCGCGTCGATGATCCAGGCGTTCTGGTACGTTGGGCTGCCGGCAGCACGGCCCGCGGCCGCGATGCTCGCACTCTTCACCTTCGTCGCGACGTGGACCAACTTCTTCTGGCCGTTCATCGTGCTGGATCCCTCCAACCCCACCCTCCCGGTGGCCCTGCAGCTGCTCCAGGCCGCGCACTTCGTCGACTACTCGATCGTGCTCGCCGGGGCCGTGCTGTCCACCATCCCGCTGCTGCTCCTCTTCGCCGTCGCGGGACGCCAACTCGTTTCAGGAATCATGCAAGGAGCAGTCAAAGGATGAGCAGCACCGACATCACCTTCCCCGAGGGTTTCCTCTGGGGTGCGGCCACCGCGGCCTACCAGATCGAGGGCGCAGCCCGGGAGGGCGGCAGGGGACCGTCCATCTGGGACACCTTCAGCCGGGTGCCGGGGGCGGTGGCGGATGCACACAACGGCGACGTCGCGTGCGACCACTACCACCGGTCCGCCTCGGACGTCACCCTCATGAAGAGCCTCAACCTGCAGGCGTACCGTTTCTCGACGTCGTGGTCGCGCTGCATGCCCGACGGCGTCACCCCGAACGCGGAGGGTATCGCGTTCTACTCGGCACTCGTGGACCAGCTCCTCGAAGCGGGCATCAAGCCGTGGCTCACCCTCTACCACTGGGACCTTCCGCAGGCCCTCGAGGACGAGGGCGGCTGGACCAACCGCGAGACGGCCTACCGGTTCGCCGAGTACGCGGCGGTCATGCACGAGGCGCTCGGGGACCGCGTCCGCGTGTGGACCACGCTCAACGAGCCGTGGTGCGCGGCTTTCCTCGGCTACGCCGCGGGCATCCACGCCCCCGGCCGCCAGGAGCCGACGGCGGCGCTCGCCGCCGCGCACCACCTCCTGCTCGGGCACGGACTCGCCACGCAGGAGCTGCGCCGGCGTGACGCCGAGGCGACCCTCGGCATCACGCTGAACCTCACCGTCCCCGACCCGCTCGATCCCGAGAGCGAGGCGGACCGCGATGCGGCCCGCCGGATCGACGGGCAGTTCAACCGCATCTTCCTCGATCCGGTCCTCCGGGGCGCCTATCCAGAGGACGTCCTCGCGGACGTCGCGCACCTCGGGATGACGGAGCACATCCGTGAGGGCGACCTGGAGATCATCGGCACGCCGATCGACGTCCTCGGGGTGAACTACTACCACGGCGAGGCCGTCACCATGACACCGGCCGGGGAGTCCCTCCCCCAGGAGGGCCATGCGCCGCTCGAACGCCCGATCTCCTCGCCCTACGTCGCGGCATACGGCGTGCGTTCGGTGCCGCGCGGCCTGCCTGTCACCGCGATGGACTGGGAGGTGCAGCCGGAGGGACTCCGCCGGCTGCTCAACCGCCTGCAGGACGAGTACACGGGGCCCGCGGGGATCCCCGTGTACGTCACCGAGAACGGGGCGGCCTACGACGACGTCCCGGACGAGGGTGGCTTCGTGGACGACCAGGACCGCCTCTCCTTCTTCGACCAGCACGTCCGGGCCATGAAGGACGCGATCGATGACGGGGTGGACCTCCGGGGCTACCTGGCCTGGTCCCTCCTGGACAACTTCGAATGGGCGTGGGGCTACCACCAGCGCTTCGGGCTGGTCCGGGTGGACTACGCGACGCAGGAGCGTATCCCGAAGGCCAGTGCCCTCTGGTACGCGCGCCTCGCCGCGACCAACGCGCTGAGCGCCGACGCCTCGGCCGCGGACGCGGGAAAGCCGGGTGTCGTATTGTCGAGGTGATGAACGCCTCCCCGCCCCGGTCACTGCGCCAGGTGCCAGGCCGCCCGAGCCCCACGCTCGAGGACCTGGCCCTGGCCGCCGGGGTGTCGCGCTCCACGGCCTCGCGCGCGATCAACGGAGGGGACCGCGTCAGCCCCGAGGCACAGGCAGCCGTGGACCGCGCCGTGGTGTCCCTCGGCTACATCCCGAACAGGGCTGCCCGCAGCCTGGTGACGCGGCGCACCTCCTCGATCGCGCTGGTCATCCCCGAACCCGACGTCCGGGTCATGATGGACCCCTTCTTCGCCGTCGTCATCACCGGGATCACGGAGGCGCTCCGCGAGACCGACGTCCAGCTCGTGCTGCTGATGTCGAGGACCGACGACGACTCCGCGCGCACCCTGCGCTACCTGCGCGGAGGCCACGTGGACGGCGCGATCGTCGTCTCCCACCACAAGGCCGATTCCTGGGCGAGATCGCTCTCCGAGACCGGCCTGCCCACCATCTTCATCGGCCGCCCCTGGGACACGGCGTTCGACGTCACGTATGTGGACACCGACAACGAGGGCGGCGGGCGCATCGCCGCGCGGCACCTGAGCGGTATCGGTCGCCGCCGGCTCGCGACCGTCGCCGGACCCGCGGACATGACGGCCGCCGTCGACCGCCTCCGCGGCTGGCAGGCGGGCCTCCGCGAGGCGGGCCTGCCCGAGGGTCCGGTGGTCCACGCCGACTTCACGACCGACGGGGCCGCCGCTGCCGCCCGGCGGCTGCTGGCCGAGCACCCGGACATCGACGGCATCTTCGCCGCGTCCGACCTCATGGCGCTCGGCGTCATGGAGGCCATCCAGGCGGCGGGCAGGAGCGTGCCGGGGGACATCGCCCTCATGGGCTACGACAACCACGCCGTGGCGGAGACGGCCGCCACGCCCCTCACGACCATCACGCAGCCCATGGTCGAGATGGCCGTGAAGGCGGGCACCATGCTCCTCGAGGAGATCGAGGCTCCGGGCTCGCACCCGGAGCCCGTCATCTACTCCACGGAGCTCGTGGAACGCGCCAGCACATCCGTGGCGCCGACGGCCTCGGCGGCGAAGGCGTAGTCCCACGCGATGTCGCGCCAGCGGGAGTAGCGTCCGCTGGCGCCGCCGTGGCCACCGTCCATCTCGGTCTTCAGGACGATCGGCTCCGTGCCCGTCGTCGTCTCCCTGAGCTGCGCCACCCACTTGGCCGGCTCGACGTACAGGACCCGGGTGTCGTTGTAGCTCGTGACGGCCGCGATCCGCGGGTAGGCCACGGGCCGGACGTTCTCGTAGGGCGTGTACTCCTTCATGTACCGGTACACCTCGGGGTCCGTGATCGGGTTGCCCCACTCCTCCCACTCGAGCGCGGAGAGCGGGAGCTCCGGGTCGAGGATGGTGGTCAGGGCGTCGACGAACGGGACCTGCGCCACGATCGCCCGGTACTTCTCGGGCGCCAGATTCGCGACGGCACCCATGAGCAGTCCGCCCGCCGAACCACCGATCGCGGCGATGCGCGCAGGGTCCACCCAGCCCGAGGAGCCGATGTAGGTGGTGGCATCGACGAAGTCCGTGAACGTGTTCTTCTTCGCGAGCTTCTTGCCCTGCTCGTACCAGGTCCGGCCCATCTCGCCGCCCCCACGGATGTGCGCGGTCACGTAGACGATGCCGCGGTCGAGGAGCGAGAGCCGCGCGATCGAGAAGGCGGGGTCCATGCTGACCTCGTAGCTGCCGTAGGCATAGACGACGGCGGGATGCGTGCCGTCCTGCGCGAGGTCGGCGCGGCGGACCACCGACAGCGGGATCAGGGTGCCGTCCGCGGCCGGAGCCCACTGCCGCTCGGCGACGTACTCCGCCGCGTCGTACCCGCCACGGACCTCGGTCTCCTTGCGCAACTCCAGTGAACCGGCCGCGAGGACGTAGTCGTAGACGCGTGGCGGAGTGAGGTAGGACGTGTAGGAGAGCCGGATGACGGGGGATTCGAACTCGGCGTTCGCGAGGTTGCAGGTGAACAGCTCCTCGTCGAAGTCGGGTTCCGTCGGCAGCTCCTGGTCGCTCGACCCGAGACCTGCCAGCGGCAGGACCTGGACGCGCTCGATGGTGTCCTTGCGGACCGAGAGGACGAGGTGGGTCTGCGTGACGGTCAACCCGTTCACGCGGACGGCGTCGTCGTGCGGGAGGACCGTCGTCCACTCCTGGTCCGCGAGCGGACGGGCGAACTCGGTGGCCCGGACGAGGCTGACCATCGAGTTCTTCGCGTCGCGGTCGTGGGTGAGCAGGTAGTGCGCGGTGCCGTCGACGACGACGGGCTCGGCGTCGTACAGGATCCGCTCGTCGCGGGAGATCAGCGTGGTGAGGCCGGTGTCGGGCCGGGCGAGGTCCAGGACACGGTACTCGCTGTACTCGGAGCAGCCGATGCTGATGAGGAGCTGCGTCCGGTCCGCCGAGACCTCGAAGCCCGTCCACATGGCGACGTCGTCCTCCTGGTAGACGACGTCGTCATCCGTCACCGGGGTGCCGAGGGTGTGCGAGCGCACCTGGTTCGGGCGCCACGAGTCATCGACGACGGTGTAGTAGACGCGGGATCCGTCGGGGGAGAAGGCGAGGCCGTAGAAGACGTTCGGCACCTCGTCGGGGAGGAGCTCGCCGGTCGTCAGGTCCTTGATGCGGAGCGTGAAGCGCTCGTCGCCGGCGTTGTCCTCGCAGTACGCGAGCAGCGTCCCGTCCTCGGTCACGGACAGGCCGCCGAGGGAGAAGAAGGGCTTGCCCTCGGCGAGCTCGTTCCCGTCGAGCATGATCTGCTCTCCGGGCACGGGGCGCCCTGGCACCACCTCCGGCGGCGTCCAGTCACGGCCCACATCACCCGTGTCCGCCGCGGCGACGCGGCACTGGATGCCGTACTGCTTGCCCTCCTCTGTGCGCGAGTAGTACCACCAGCCCTTCTTGCGGGCGGGCACCGACAGATCGGTCTCCTGGGTGCGGTCCTTGATCTCCGCGAAGATGGCCTCGCGCAGCGGCTCCTGGTGCCGGGCGACGGCTTCGGTGTAGGCGTTCTCGCGCTCGAGGTACTCGATCAGCTCCGGGCTCTCCTTGTCGCGCATCCACTCGTAGTGGTCGACGAAGGTGTCGCCGTGGTGCGTGCGGTCGGAGGGGACCTTCCTGGCGGCGGGCGGGACGGGGACTTCAAGCGCGGTGGCGTCAGCGGTCATGGCTCCCATCTTGCCACTGCCCGCACGGCGGGGGTCGACCCGCCGGGCCGGGTCTCCCGGCTCGGGTTGCCGCCGGTTGACCGTGCAGGGCGGGCATGTAAGGGTGGAGCAGGCCTTTACAGAACGAGCGTTCAGTAATTAGTTCCGAGCGACGGGGCCGGACCTGTGACGACGAGGGAGACGACCATGGCCGAGGCATTCCTGGTAGGGGGAGTCCGCACCCCTGTGGGCCGTTACGGCGGGGCACTGTCCAGCGTCCGCCCCGACGATCTCGCGGCGCTCGTCCTCTCCTCGGTGGTCCAGCGTGCCGGCCTCGATCCGGCCGCCGTCGACGAGGTGATCCTCGGCAACGCGAACGGCGCCGGCGAGGAGAACCGCAACGTCGCGCGCCTCGCGTCCCTGCTCGCAGGGTTCCCGGACACCGTCCCCGGCATCACCGTCAACCGCCTGTGCGCATCCGGCCTCTCCGCCATCATCATGGCCTCCCACATGATCAAGGCGGGTGCCGCGGACATCGTGATCGCGGGCGGCGTCGAGTCCATGAGCCGCGCGCCCTGGGTCATGGAGAAGCCGGACAAGGCTTTCGCCAAGCCGGGCGCCGTCGTCGACACCTCCATCGGCTGGCGCTTCACCAATCCGCTGCTCGCCGCACGGGAGAAGACCACCTATTCGATGCCCGAGACGGCCGAGGAGCTCGCCTCGCTGGACGGCATCACGCGCGACGACGCCGACGCCTTCGCGCTCCGGTCCCACGAGCGGGCGCTGGCCGCGATGGAGGCGGGGCGCTTCGACGACGAGATCGTGTCCGTGCAGGTCAACCGGGGCCGCACGTCCTTCGCCGTGGACACCGACGAGGGACCGCGCGCCGAGACGACCCTGGAGGTCCTCGGGAAGCTCCGCCCCGTCGTCCGGCCGGGCGGGATCATCACGGCCGGGAATTCCAGCTCGCTGAACGACGGCGCGTCCGCCGTGATCGTCGCCTCGGAGGCGGCCCTGCAGCGCTACGGGCTGACGCCGCGGGCCCGGATCCTCGACGGCGCCTCCGCCGGTGTGCCCCCGGAGATCATGGGGATCGGCCCCGTCCCCGCCACGCAGAAGGTCCTGGACCGGACCGGAGCGGGCATCGCCGATCTCGGCGCCGTCGAACTCAACGAGGCCTTCGCCACGCAGTCCCTCGCATGCATCCGCCGCCTCGGCCTCGACGAGGAGATCGTGAACCGGGACGGCGGGGCGATCGCCCTCGGCCACCCGCTCGGCTCCTCGGGCTCCCGCATCGCGATCACCCTGCTGGGGCGCATGGAGCGGGAACTCGGCGGGGAGGCGCGCCGGCTCGGGCTCGCAACCATGTGCGTGGGCGTCGGCCAGGGCACCGCGATGCTGCTCGAGGGCGTCTGATGCCCGCCGCGCTGCAGCTCACCGAAGACGAGGGCTCGAACGCCCTGGTCGTCGAACTCCACCGGCCCGAGGTCCGCAACGCCATCGACCGGCAGATGGTCGATGAGCTGCATGCCGTCTGCGCGGACCTCGAGCGCGCTCCGCGCACGCTGATCCTGATCGGGTCCGGCGGCGTGTTCGCCTCGGGCGCCGACATCGCCGAGCTGAGGGAACGGCGGCGCGACGACGCTCTCGCCGGCATCAACTCGACCCTGTTCGCCCGCATCGCGGCCCTGCCGATGCCCGTCATCGCCGCCCTCGACGGCTATGCGCTCGGCGGCGGTGCGGAACTGGCCTTCGCCGCCGATCTCCGCATCGGCACACCGCGCCTGAAGATCGGGAACCCCGAGACGGGCCTCGGCATCCTGCCCGCAGCCGGAGCCACCTGGCGCCTGAAGGAGCTCGTGGGGGAGCCGCTCGCGAAGGAGATCCTCCTCGCAGGGCGCATCCTCTCCGCGGAGGAGGCCCTCGACGCACGCCTCATCTCCTCGATCCACGAGCCGGACGAACTCCTGCCAGCAGCCCACGGACTCGCGGACCGGATCGCCCGCCAGGATCCCCTCGCCGTCCGGATCACCAAGAGCGTCTTCCACGCCCCCCGGGAGTCGCATCCCGTGATCGATCACTTGGCGCAGGCCATCCTCTTCGAATCCGAGGCCAAGTTCGAGCGCATGCAGCAGTTCCTCGACCGGAAGAAGGGTTCCTGATGACCTCGCTCGACGTCCGCTCGGTCGCCGGTGTCCCCACCTGGGTCGGCGTGCTCGGCGGCGGCCGCATGGGCGCGGGGATCGCGCACGCCTTCTGCCTCGCGGGCGCGCGCGTCGTCGTCGTCGAGCGTGACGACGCCGCAGCCGCGGCCGGGCTCGACCGCGTGACACAGGCCCTCGGGCGCAGCGTCGACCGCGGGACGACCCCGGAGGACCTCGGAACCCTGTCCGCCCGCGTTTCGGTCTCCACGGACTACGCCGCCTTCACGGACTGCGGGCTCGTCGTCGAGGCGGTTCCCGAGGACCTGGACCTCAAGCGGCACGCACTGCGGGCCGTCGAGGACGTGCTCGACGGCGGCGCCTGGCTCGCCACCAACACGTCGTCGCTCTCGGTCGATGCGCTGGCCGGCGCCCTGCGGCGGCCGGAGCGGTTCTGCGGCCTCCACTTCTTCAACCCCGTCCCCGCCTCCGCGCTGATCGAGGTGGTCGTGGGCAGCCAGACCTCCCCGGAGCTCGAGGCCGCCACGCGGACCTGGGTGACCGCGCTCGGCAAGGTGCCCGTCGTCGTGCGGGACACCCCCGGTTTCGCCAGTTCGCGTCTCGGCGTCGCGATCGCCCTGGAGGCCATGCGCATGCTCGAGGAGGGCGTCGCGTCGGCGGAGGACATCGACGCCGCGATGGTCCTCGGGTACCGGCATCCGATCGGGCCGCTGCGCACCACGGACCTCGTGGGCCTCGACGTCCGCCTCGGCATCGCCGAATACCTCGAGTCCACACTCGGCCCCCGTTTCACCCCGCCGGCCATCCTGCGCGACAAGGTCGCCGCGGGGCACCTCGGACGCAAGAGCGGCCGCGGCTTCTTCGACTGGGAGGATGCGCCGTCGTCCTCCGACTCCCCTCCTCCCTCGGCACAACCAGCGAAAGGTGAGCGGCCATGACCACCGCCCCGGAACGAGTACAGATCGACGTCGTCCCCAGCTTCATCGAGGATGCCTGGTGGACGCCCGACCGCACCGCCGCGGACGACGACGGCACCGTGGTGCGCGACGCCAGCACGGGCGAGGAGCTCGCCGTCGTCAGCACGGCCGGGATCGACACCGCCGCGGCGATCGGGTTCGCGCGGGCCACGGGGCAGGCCGAACTCGGTCGCCTCACCTTCCACGAGCGCGCACTGAAGCTCAAGGAGCTCGCCCAGTACCTCAATGCCCACCGCGAACCGCTGTACGAGCTGTCCGCGAAGACCGGCGCCACGAGGATCGACTCGATGGTGGACATCGACGGCGGCATCGGCGTGCTCTTCACGTTCGGCTCGAAGGGCCGCCGCGAGCTGCCGAACTCGCACGTGATCGTCGACGGCCCGCCCGAGGTGCTCTCGAAGGACGGCTCCTTCCTCGGGACGCACATCCACACGCGGATCCCGGGCGTCGCCGTGCAGATCAACGCCTTCAACTTCCCGGTGTGGGGCATGCTCGAGAAGCTCGCCCCCGCGTTCCTCGCCGGCGTCCCGACCATCGTGAAGCCCGCCACGCCCACCGGGTTCCTGACCGCCGCCGTCGTGAAGCTCATCATCGGCTCGGCGATCCTGCCGACGGGCGCGCTGCAGCTGATCTCCGGTCCCGCCCGCGACATCCTCGACCACCTCGACTACCGCGACCTCGTCTCCTTCACCGGTTCGGCCTCGACGGCCAATCACCTCAAGTCGCACGCATCCATCGCGCGCGGCGGCGTCCGCTTCACGTGCGAGACGGACTCCCTCAATGCGGCCATCCTCGGACCCGACGCCGTCCCCGGCACCCCCGAGTTCGACGCCTTCGTGAAGTCGCTCGTCACGGAGATCACGGTCAAGGCCGGCCAGAAGTGCACGAGCATCCGGCGGTCCATCGTGCCGGACGCGCTGGTCGAGGACGTCGTCCGGGCTGCCGGCGATCGGATCCGGGAGCGTGTGACCCTCGGGGACCCACGCGCCGAGGGCGTCACGATGGGTGCACTCGCCTCCCTCGCCCAGCTCGAGGGGGTGCAGGAATCCGTGCGCGAACTGATCGCGGGCGGCGCGTCCCTGGCGTTCGGGTCGCTGGACGCGCCCGACGTCGTGCTCGCCGACAACACCTCCGGCAAGGCGCCGGGCGGGGCGTTCATGGAACCGGTGCTGCTCACCTGGCAGGACGTCGAAGCCGGGGCCCTCCACTCGGTCGAGGCCTTCGGCCCCGTCGCGTCGGTGATCGGGTACGACGACGTCCAGCACGCCGTCCGCCTCGCGGCCCTCGGATCCGGCTCGCTCGTCGCCACGGTCTGCACCAACGACCCCGCTGTGGCGCAGGAGCTGGTCCTCGGCATCGCGGCGCACCACGGCCGCGTGCTCATCCTGAACCGCGAGGACGCCCGCTCCTCGACCGGGCACGGCTCGCCCGTTCCGCACCTGGTGCACGGTGGACCCGGCCGGGCCGGCGGCGGCGAGGAGCTCGGCGGGATGCGCTCGGTGCTGCACCACATGCAGCGCACCGCGGTCCAGGGCTCCCCGAACATGCTCACGAGCATCACGGGCGAGTGGCACACCGGAGCTGACCGCCGCTTCGACGACGTCCACCCGTTCCGCAAGGACCTCGCGACGCTGCGGATCGGCGACAGCGTCCGGTCCGAACTGCGGCAGGTGACGCTGGCGGACATCACCGCGTTCGCGGAGACGACGGGCGACACGTTCTACGCGCACACCAACGAGGAGGCCGCGGCCGCCAACCCGTTCTTCCCCGGCATCGTGGCGCACGGCTACCTGCTGCTCTCCTGGGGCGCCGGCCTGTTCGTCGATCCCGAGCCCGGGCCCGTCCTCGCCAACTACGGCCTGGAGAACCTGCGCTTCATCACGCCGGTCGCCGCAGGTGATTCCATCCGGGTCACGCTGACGGCCAAGCGCATCACCCCGCGGGAGACCGACGAGTACGGCGAGGTGGCCTGGGACGCCGTCCTGCACAACCAGGACGACGAGATCGTGGCGACCTACGACGTCCTGACCCTCGTGCAGAAGTAGCCGGAGTTGCTGGTCCCGGTTCCGGGGTGCCGTTCCGCCCATTCCGAGCTCGTCGGTCGGCGTTCCTCCCATTGACCGACGCCGGTCAGTGGGAGGAGGCGCCTCTGCCCACCGACCGGACGCGGTCATCGGGCAGAGTGCACCTCAAGCGTCGCCCTGACGAGCCGGAGGAAGGTGTCCGGATCGTTCTGCAGCAGGGGCCAGGTGACGCGCGGCACGGGCATGCCCCGTGCAGTCAGCAGATTCCCCCGGCGACGGTCCTCCTCGAAGGCAGGCCGGTCACTGTGGTACTCGCGCCCGTCGGCCTCGATCCCCAGGACTCCATCGACAACGAGGTCGAGACGACCGACGCGGACACCTGCACCTGCGATGCGACGTGGAACCCGGCCTCGAGCAGGCGATACCTCGCAACCGTCTCGAGGATCGCCTCGGCCTGCGGATCGATCAGCGCCACGATCCGGCGCAGGGTGCCGGACCTGTGCCCGACGACGTGCTCCCGCAGGTCATCGAGCGTGACGGAACCCCGGACGACTGCTGATTCGACGATGGACAGGGCATCGAGTTCCGGCAGGCACCGCATCACCTGCAGGCACACGACGAGGTCCGTCACGGGGCGTGCCGACCGATGGACGCGCAAGCCGGCAGTGTCGATCGGCCGCCCGTGGTCCGTGGCGACATGCATCAGCCCGGGTCGTCGGAGGATCCAGAGCCCGCGGTGCTGCGCCGCACTGACGGAGGCGAGTTCGGTGCCCAGCTGGAGCGCGGCCACGACCACGGGATCATGGTCCGGAAGCGCATAGATGCCGCGGGCAACCCGGAGGACCTGACCCCGCTCGCACGCCTTCGCGATGGCGGCCCTCCCCGTGCCGGCTGCCACGAGCTCCGGCAGCCGGGCCACCCCACCCAGCGGAAAGCAGGTGAACGACAGTCATGGGACCACTGTGACGGTCCGTCGGGATCCAGGGTGCCGTGTTGTCCCTCTGTGGACGACGCCATGGCCCCGTTGCGGTGACGCGCCAGCCCATTCGCCGGCTTCCGTCGGTGGGAAGGAGCGTCTATTCCCACTGACCGGCAACGGTCGGTGGGAGGAGCGGGCGGTTCGGTACGGGCATCGGCGCCGCGGGGCGCAGTCGGTATAGAGCAGTCGGCATAGATGGGGAGGGACGCTGGTGGGTGGGAGGCCCACCGACGCCGGGGAGCAGCCCGGTCAGCGCCGGTGCAGGCCGTCGAAGACCATGAGGATGATGTCGTCGGCCAGCTTGTCCGCGGTGAGCGGTCCTCCGGGTCGGTACCACTCCACGATCGAGTTGATGGTCCCGAAGATGAGGCGCGTCGTGGTCCGCGGGTCGATGTCGTCGCGGATGGAGCCCTCGTGGCGGGCGGCGTCGACGAGCGCGGCGATCTCACGGTCGAATCTCCGGCGCCGGTCGAGGGCTTCCCGCTCCACCTCCGTGTTGCCGCGGAGCCGCAGCAGGAGCGTGACGAAGGGGAGGCGCTCCGTCAGGACGGCGATGGTGCCACGGAGCACGAATTCCAGGCGGGCGTCCGCGGCGCCGGTGCCCGCGCGGCTGTCCTCGAGCACGGCCTCCAGCCCGCCGAGCGCGTGGTCGAGCGCGAGCCGGAGGAGGTCGCCCTTCGACGGCACGTGGTGGTAGATCGCCGACTTGCTGATGCCGAGTTCCTCGGCGAGCATGCCCATGGAGGTCGCCTCGTAGCCGTGGCGGTTGAAGGCCGTGACGGCGACGGCGAGGACCGACTGCTGGTCGTACCCGGGACGTCCCCGGCGGGCAGTGGGGAGCGGAGCGGCTCCGGCAGCAGTCATAGGGTCATTTTTGCACGACCGTTCGGTCGGGAGAGCGGGCGGGACGGCGGGCCACGGCGTCACAATCGAACACAATCCTTAGTTTGCCTAGAGAGTAGTAGCCTTACTGTCGATACCACCGCACCACCCGTGAAAGGGCGCTCACCGTGCCGACCACCTCCTGGGACCTCCGTCTCCACGCCCTGACCGCCTTCATGGACGCCGAAGGCCGCGAGCCCTCGACCCGATCCGCCATTGCCGGGGAGCACCGGCTGGCCCTGTGGCTCGACGAGCAGCGGAAGTCGGTGCGCGCCGGACGGATGGGGCCCGCCCGCCGGGAGATCCTGCAGCAGGCGGGATTGCTCACGGCGGACGAGATCGGCAGTCCCCGCACCGGCACGGCGTGGCTCAGGGTGGCCAGTGTGGCCGAATTCGTCGAGGAGGAGGGCCGGTTGCCGTCCTTCGTGGCGCCGGCGACGGCGGGCGAGAAACGCCTTGCGGACTGGATCCACGTGCAGCTCTCCGGCCGAGCGGCCGAAACGGAGCCACTGCGTGCACTGCGCGCCATCCTCGACGCGGTGGCCGTCGACGGGCTCGCGCACACCGTCTGAGCGCGAGCCTCCCCTTACGCCGCCTCCTGACGGGTGATAGGTTCGGCGCACGTGCAGCGCCGCAACGGACCCGGACGTCCCCGGGCCGCCAGGGCGGCATTCTGCGAGGAAGCCGATGGACAGTGTGGTGGCGGCGAGCGGCCGAGCGACAGTCTCCCTGATCGCGCCCGGCCTGCAGCGCCTCTCCTGGAGTCCGGGGACGCACATCGATCACGACGACGCGCTCTCGGTGCTCGCCGCGAGCAGGATCATGTCCTCCGGCGGGCCCTACGCCATCCTGGTCGACATGACGACGACGGTCGACGTCCGCTCCGATGCGCGGGCGGCCTTCAACGGGGAGTCGCTCGTGGTCGCGGCCGCCCTGCTGGGCGACGGGCCGATGGACGAGGTGCTGGCTGCAGGAGCGTGCAGGGCGGTGCATCCCACCCGGTACTTCACGTCCGTCTCCCTGGCGCTCGCCTGGCTGGACGAACGTCTCGCTGACCGGCAGATCCCGTCCGGCGACCCGTCGTTCCGTTGACTGCTCAACGCCCTGCTCCCTATACTGAACGAACGGTCGGTAAATACGCCGCATACGTCCAGACGAGCGAGGTAGCACGATGACGACGACAGCGATTGATCCGCGGAGCCGCGAGGACCACGACGCGGCCGGTGAGCGCCGATTCGACGAGCTGATCGCCCAGGACTCACGCATCGAGCCCCGTGACTGGATGCCGGCCGACTACCGCAAGTCGCTGACGCGCCAGATCTCCCAACATGCGCACTCCGAGATCATCGGCATGCAGCCCGAGGCCAACTGGATCACGCGCGCGCCGTCCCTCAAGCGCAAGGCCGTCCTCATGGCCAAGGTGCAGGATGAAGCCGGCCACGGGCTCTATCTCTATTCCGCGGCCGAGACCCTCGGAACGCCCCGTGACCAGATGACCGAGGACCTGATCGCCGGCAAGGCGCGCTACTCGAGCATCTTCAACTACCCCGTCCTCACCTGGGCCGACATCGGTGCGATCGGCTGGCTCGTCGACGGTGCGGCCATCTGCAACCAGGTGCCCCTGTGCCGTGCGTCCTACGGCCCGTACGGCCGGGCGATGGTGCGCATCTGCAAGGAGGAGTCCTTCCACCAGCGCCAGGGCTTCGAGATCCTGCTCGAACTCGCCAACGGCACCGAGGCGCAGAAGCAGATGGCGCAGGACGCCGTGAACCGCTGGTACGCGCCGTCCCTGATGATGTTCGGTCCGCCGGACGAGGACTCGCCCAACTCGCAGAAGTCCATGGAGTGGAACATCAAGCGCTTCTCGAACGACGAGCTGCGGTCGCGCTTCGTCGGCATGATGGTCGAGCAGATCAAGGTTCTCGGGCTCGACCTGCCCGACCAGGACGTGCGCTTCGACGAGGAGACCGGCCGCTGGCAGCACGGGCCCCTGGACTGGAACGAGTTCAAGGAGGTCCTCGCGGGCCGTGGACCCTGCAACGCCCAGCGCATGGAGCGGCGCCGCGAAGCCCACGAGGACGGCGCCTGGGTGCGCGAGGCCGCTGCGGCCTACGCCGAGAAGCAGGTCCTCAAGACCGCGCAGGCGGCGTAGGTGACGGGCGGGTCGACCACGGGCGACGACGGCGCGAAGGCACCGTCGTCGGGTCCGCGGGAACCGCGTGCGGCCTGGCCGCTCTGGGAGGTGTTCGTGCGGTCGTCGCGCGGGCTCTCCCACGTCCACGCCGGGTCGCTCCACGCGCCCGACGCCGAAATGGCCGTGCGGAACGCGCGTGACCTCTACACGCGGCGCAACGAGGGCGTGAGCCTGTGGGTGGTCCCGGCGACGGCGATCATCACCAGCGATCCCGACGCGAAGGACCAGTTCTTCGAATCCCCCCAGGGCAAGGACTACCGGCACGCGACGTACTACACCAAGAGCGAGGGAGTGAAGCACCTGTGAGCGAGGCCAACGCCAGCGCGACCCGCATCACCCCGGGCAACGCCCTGCGGCCGGAGGACATCGCGCTGCTCGAGGCGAAGCCCTCGGACGCCGTCGGGCAGTACGCGCTGTGGCTGGGCGACGACGCCCTGATCCTCGCGCAGCGGCTCGGCTGGTGGATCTCCCGCGCGCCCGAACTCGAGGAGGACGTGGCGCTCGCCAACATCGCGCTCGATCAGATCGGCCACGCCCGGTCCTTCCTCACCTATGCGGGACGGGCGTGGGACAAGACCGAGGACGATCTCGCCTACTTCCGCCGGGAGCCCGAGTTCCGCTCGGTCCATCTCGTCGAGCAGCCCAACGGGGACTTCGCCCGCACCATCGCGCGGCAGTTCGTCGTCGCCCTCTACCAGTGGGAGCTCTACTCGCGGCTGGTGGATTCCAGCGATCCCACCCTCGCCGCGATCGCCGCGAAGGCGGTCAAGGAGGTGGACTACCACCGGGACCACAGCATCCAGTGGATCCTGCGCCTCGGTCAGGGCACCGAGGAGTCGCGCCGCAGGATGATCGCCGGTCTCAAGCTGACCTGGCCGTACGTCGAGGAACTCTTCACCGATCATCCACTCGTCGACGAGCTCGGTGATGCCGGTGTCCGCCCGAGCAGTCTCCGTGCGCCGTTCGACGCGGCGGTGCAGGCGGTCCTCGCCGAGGCCGATCTGGACGTGCCGCAGGTGCCCGGATCCGTGGGCGGCGGGCGCCTCGGACGGCACAGCGAACATCTCGGCTACATCCTCGCCGAACTCCAGGTGCTCGCGAGGGAGTACCCCGGAGCGTCGTGGTGACCGTCACCGATCTGCGGCCCTCGTCCGCCGTGGACGCCGCGGCGTGGGACATCGCCGCGACGGTCTGCGACCCCGAGATCCCGGTCCTCACGATCGAGGACCTCGGGATCCTCCGCGACGCCCACGTCGCGGAGACCGGGCAGGTCCTCGTGACCATCACGCCGACGTACTCGGGCTGCCCCGCCATGGACGCCATCCGCGACGACGTCACCGCGGCCCTCAGGGGAGCGGGGTACGACGACGTCGCCGTGCGCCTGGTCCTCTCGCCCGCCTGGACCACGGACTGGATGAGCGACGACGGCAAGGCGAAACTGGCGGACTACGGCATCGCTCCGCCCACGGGGAAGGCCGCCGCCGGTCCGGTCCGGATCGGGCTCAGCGTCAAGTGTCCGCAGTGCTCGTCGCTCAACACCCGCGAGATGACGCGCTTCGGCTCGACCTCCTGCAAGGCCCTGTACGTCTGCAACGACTGCCGGGAACCCTTCGACTACTTCAAGGTGCACTGATGGCCGTCGTCCTCGCCCCCTCCACCCAGCGACGGAGCGCCTTCAACACGCTCACGGTCCGCGAGGTGCGCCGCCTCACCGAGGACGCGGTCGAGGTCACCCTCGACGTTCCCGCCGAGCTCCAGGAGAAGTACGACTACCTTCCCGGCCAGTACGTGGCGCTCCGGGCGACGCTCGACGTCGACGGGGAGCCCAAGGAGGTCCGGCGCAGCTATTCGATCTGTGCCGATCCCCGCCCCGGTGAGCTCCGCGTGGCCGTCAAGCGGGACCTCGGCGGAGTGTTCTCGACGTGGGCCAACGAGTCGCTCGCGGCGGGGGACACCCTCGACGTCATGAGTCCGCTGGGACAGTTCACCCCGCGTACGACGCCGGGCGACCAGGCTGTCGCTCTCGTCGCCGTCGCGGCGGGATCAGGCATCACGCCGGTGATCTCCATCGCACGGTCGATGCTCGCCGGCAGCCCCAATGCCCGCTTCGACCTCATCTACGCGAACCGGGCGGCGATGGACGTGATGTTCCTCGAGGAACTCGCCGACCTCAAGGACCGCTACCCCGCGCGGTTCGCGCTGCACCATGTCCTGTCCCGGGAGCAGCGCATCTCGCCGCTGCTGTCCGGCCGGATCGACGCCGAGAAGTTGGAGAAGCTCCTCGGGACGGTCCTGGCCGCCGAGCGGGTGGACGAGTGGTTCCTCTGCGGGCCCTTCGAGCTGGTGCAGCTCTGCCGGGATGCGCTCGCGGAGCGAGGCGTCCCCGCTGAGAAGATCCGCTTCGAGCTGTTCACGACGGGCGAGCCCACACGTCCCGAGGGGAGCATCGGCCGACCGGTCGCGCCCGCGGAGAGCGGCGAGAACTACACCATCTCCTTCAACCTCGACGGCCTCCGGGGATCCGTGCAGAGTCCCACCCACGCGCGGGAGTCCATCCTGAACGCCGCCCTGCGGGTGCGGCCCGACGTCCCCTTCGCATGCGCCGGTGGGGTCTGCGGCACGTGCCGCGCGAAGGTGGTCGAGGGCACCGTGGAGATGACCGAGAACTACGCGCTGGAGCCCGACGAGGTGGCGAAGGGCTTCGTGCTGACCTGCCAGGCCCATCCCACCAGCGACACCGTCACCGTCGACTACGACGCCTAGGAGCAGCGATGACCGCACCACAGGACACCACATCGACGAGCATGGTCCGGCTGACGATCGCCGACGGCATCGCCGACGTGGTGCTGGACGCGCCCTACCGGCTCAACGCCGTCGACGCCCAGGCACTCGAGGACCTGGCCGCCGCGTACGACGACGCCGCAGCCGGTGTGCGGGAAGGCACGGTCCGAGCCCTCGTGCTGCGCGGGGAGGGACGCGCCTTCTGTGCGGGCCGCAACCTCGGGGCCATCACCTTCGAGGACGACGACGCGTACGAGTTCCTCGATGCCACCCTGACGCCCCTGCTCCGGAAGATGGCCGACTTCCCGGCTCCGACGTTCGCCGCCGCACAGGGTGCGTGCCTCGGCGTCGGGCTCGGCCTGCTCATCGCGACCGACGTCGTCTACGTCGCCGAGGACGCCAAGATCGGCTCGCCCTTCGCCAATCTCGGGCTGATGCTCGACTCCGGCGGGCACTGGCTGTTCATGGAACGGCTCGGCTCGCACCGGGCCCTCGACCTGATGTACACCGGCGACCTCATGACCGGCGCGGAGGCCGTGGCCGGTGGCCTCTTCAGCCGTGCAGTGCCTGCGGCGGACCTCCTGGACCTCACGAGGGCGAAGGCCGCCCGGGCCGCCCGCGGTCCGCTGCAGTCGCTCGTCGCCTCGAAACAGCTCATCGGGCGGATCCGCGACGACCGCCTGGGCCTGTGGGACGCCATCCGCGGCGAGAACGACGCGCAGGCCGTGCTCGGCAGCACGGAGGACTACCGCGAGGGTCTCGCGGCCTTCCGGGAGAAGCGGGCTCCGCGCTTCGGCAGTTGACCGGTTCCCTGTCGCGGGCGCTACCGCCGGTGATGTCGCGCACTGATCGCGCACCCATCCGCGCTACCCGGTAAATACTCGCTGCGACGGCGGCTGTGACCCGACTGGTCGAGCGCTTCGAGGTGGGGGGCTCCTAGGGAGTCGGCAGGATGTAGAGCCGCGCCATCGCCTCGGAGAAGAAGGCCGGGTCAGCGTCGAGGACGGCCTGCGGACAGGTCATGACGGCGGTGACCACCCCCTCACTCGCCGGCATGGCGCGGGTCGCGATGTAGCGCACCCCGGTGTCGCCCTCGAGGGTGAGGCCCGGGAGCGTCGTCGTCGAGAGGTCAACGGTGGGTCCGCCGGCGAAGTTGATGCTGAGGGGGACGGCGCCGGCCTGGTCCTCGATCGTTCCGCCTTCGAGGTCCGCGAAGAATTCGAGCAGGTAGACCATGTAGCTCGAGGTGGCAGGAGCGTCGCTCAGGAGGTCGTCGTCACCGTCGAGCGGCGGCATGTACGCCTGCTCCAGCAGGAGGTCGCAGCCGTTCGGACTGCTGAAGGTGGAGATTCCGTCGGCCGGGAGGCCGTCCATGGTCCACGTCTCCACCGGCTGCGCCCAGGACGGCGGAGCGGTGAAGAGGGCGGAGCTTTCGAGCGGTTGCTGCTCGGGCGCGTCGATCGTTCCGGCGGCGGGGTCGGGGCCGGTGATCTCCGGGACGGGGCCACCCGGGACGTCCGTCGACGGCGGAGCGGCGAACCCCGTCTCGGAGGCCGTCGTGGGGGTGAACGTCGCGGCGAGACCGAGGACTGCGAGGACCACCACCACGCCGACCAGGCCGACCACGAGTGTCCCGGCCCCGATGAGGACCCAGCCCCACACCGGCAGGCCCCTCCTGCGCGGAGGTGGTCCGCCGGGCCCGGACGCGTACCCGCTGAAGGCGCCCTGCGGAACCTGGCCTGGTCCCGTTAATTGCGGCGGGGAGGGCCGGCTCCCAACGAGCCGCTCGACGTCGCCGGGTCCGGGTGTCGCCCACAGATTCTCCGTGCGGGGGGCGTTCGCCCGCGGCAGATCATCGAAGGACGCACCGTGGCCCGGATCATTGCCGAAGGGGCCCTGAGGAGTCGGGCCGGCCCCGAGCGGACCCGGGGGAGTCGGAGGAACGCCGGACCCGCCTGCGCCGTGGAGGCGCCCTCCGTCGTCCTGCCCCTGACCGCCGGTGCTCCCTGAATCCGTCATTCTCTCCCCCATGTGGAACGCCGCGAACCCGGCCCCGCGGGTCTGCTTCGGTCATTATGCAGGGGCGCGGGAGCGAACACCATGGGTAGCCCCGCCGAGGTAGCGGGGGCGCCGTGACGAGGGTCGTCAGGAGCAGGAGCAGGAGCAGGAGCAGGAGCAGGAGCAGGAGCAGGCGTGGCAAGCTGGCGTCATCCCATCGCCCACAGGAGGAGCCACCATGGCCGGTATCGCCAATCCGCTGGAGGAGTTGTCCCTCGAGGACCTCCGGCGCCGCACGAGCGTGAAGTGGCGGACCTACCCGGAGGACGTCCTTCCCCTGTGGGTCGCCGAGATGGACGTCCGACTGGCCGAACCGATCGCCGCAGCCCTCATGCAGGCCATCGAGCGCGGCGACACCGGTTACCCCTCCGGTCGGGGACTCGCCGAGGCCTACGCGGGGTTCGCCGGGCGGCGTTGGGGCTGGGCCGGTGTCGATCCGGCGAACACCGCCCTCGCGCCCGACGTCATGCTCGGCATCGTCGAGGTGATCCGGCTCCTGACGTCGCCCGGTGACACCGTCGTCGTCAGCGCACCCGTCTACCCGCCGTTCTACGCGTTCGTGGAGCATGACCAGCGCCTGATCAGGCACGCCCCCTGCACCGACGCGGGCCGGCTCGACCTCGAAGCCCTCGACCGCGTGTTCGGTGAGGTCCGGGCAGCAGGCAGGCCCGCCGTCTACCTCATGAGCAACCCCCACAACCCGACGGGCACGGTCCACTCCCGCGCCGAGCTGGAGCAGCTGGCAGCCCTGACGCGCCGCCACGGCGTCCGCGTGGTCTCGGACGAGATCCACAGCCCGCTCGTCCTGGCGGGTGCCGCCTTCACGCCCTATCTGAGCGTCGCCGGCGCGGAGGAGGGCTTCGCCGTGGTGGCCGCGTCGAAGGCGTGGAACCTCGCCGGCCTGAAGACGGGGCTGATCGTCGCAGGTCCCGGGGCGGCGGCCGACCTCCGGCGCCTGCCCGAGGAAGTGGGACACGGCGCCAGCCACCTGGGCGTCATCGCCCACACCACCGCTTTCGACGAGGGGGAGCCCTGGCTGGACGCACTGCTCGCAGGACTGGCGGACAACAGGACGCTGCTGCGCGGGCTCGTCGGGGAGCGGCTCCCGCAGATCGGCCTGCGTCCGCCCGAAGGGACCTACCTCGCCTGGTTGGACTGCCGCCCGCTGGGCCTTCATGACCCTGCCGCGGACGGTGCCCCGGGCATCGTGACCGACCTGGCCGGTCCGGCACGGTTCTTCCTCGACCACGCCCGGGTCGCCCTGAGTTCGGGCCATGTCTTCGGCGCCGGCGGGGGAGGTCATGTCCGGTTCAACTTCGCGACGTCGCGCGCCGTCGTCACCGAAGCGGTGGACCGGATGGCGCGGGCGCTGGACGTTCGCGAGACGTCCCGGCCGGGCGGCTAGGAGCCGGGTGTGCAGCATCGGGTGACCCGGGACGCGGCAGGCCCTACAGTGGGTCCACGCCACCAGCACCCAGGAGCTGCCATGTCCCTCGTCCGCGTGCACAACTTCTCCATCTCCCTCGACGGGTTCGGCACCGGGGAGGGCCAGACGCTCGAGGCCCCGTTCGGGCATGCGGGCTCGCGGCTCGTCGAATGGGCGTTCGAGACCCGCACCTTCCGCGCGATGGGCCTGCACGGGGAGTCGGCGGGTTCCTCCGGCGTCGACGAGGCCTTCGCGAGCGCCTGGAAACCCGGTATCGGCGCGGAGATCATGGGCCGCAACAAGTTCGGACCCCACCGCGGCCCCTGGGAGGACCACGAGTGGAAGGGGTGGTGGGGCGGGAATCCCGTCTTCCACACGCCCGTCGTCGTCCTCACGCACCATCCGCGGCCCGTGCTCGAGATGGAGGGTGGGACGACGTTCCACTTCGTCGATGCGGAGCCGGCGGCCGCGCTCGCGCAGGCACGCGGGCTGGCCGGAGGCCTCGACGTGCGGATCGGCGGCGGCGTCACCACGGTCCGCGCGTTCCTCGAGGCCGACCTCATCGACCACCTGCACATCGTCCTCGTACCGATCCTCCTCGGGCGGGGCGAACGCCTCTGGGATTCTCTCGAAGGACTCGAGCAGCGCTTCGCCATCGAAGCCACGCCGTCCCCCTCCGGCGTGGTCCATCTGATCCTTACCCGCAGGGCGCGGTGACCGCCCGTCCTCGCCGGTCGCGGTGACCGCCGTGACCGCCCGTCCTCCGACGGGAACGGCTGTACGGCGGCGGATGCCCTCAGCGCGTGTCCAGGTCCTCGAAGACCAGGAACGTCTGGGTGTCGAGCACTCCGGGCATGGACTGCAGCTGGTCGAAGATCACGCGCCGCAGGCCCACGTTGTCCTCGGCCCGCACCAGGAGGATGACGTCGAAGTCCCCGCCCACCAGGGCGATGTGGTGGATCTCCGGGACGTCGCGGAGTTTGTCCCTGAGCTCGCGCCAGGAGTGCTGCCGGACCTTCAGGGTGACGTAGGCGGAGGAGCGGAGGCCTGCCTTCGCGGGATCGATGATGGCCGTGAACCGGGTGAGGACGCCGTCCTCGGTGAGTTTCGCGATCCTCGAGTAGGCGTGTGCACGGGAGATGTGCACCCGCTCGGCGACCGACGTGACGGACTGCCGTCCGTCCCGCGTCAGTTCGGCGAGGATCCTCCGGTCGACGTCGTCGAGCTTTCCGTCCGCCACCTGTCCACGCTCCTTCGCGTAATGCAGCTCACACTGACAATTCGTCCAAACAATACTCCTCCTCGGCTTCGAAGATCCAGACTTCTGCTGCTCTCTGGATACAAAAGAGAACCGATGGCCATACTGGAGCGACACAGCATCCAGCGCCGGGGCTCCCGGCACGCGGGATCGACGCGCCGCTGCAGCGGCCGGTGACGGAGGCGGACATGAGTACGGCAACGAACAAGGGCAGGGGCATGATGGGCGTGCCCGCGGAGGACGGGACGACGTCGGCGGCAGACCGCGCGCTCCTCCCATCGGCCCGCCCGGTGCAACTGATCGACCCCGAGGGGCGGCACACGCACGACGACCGCTACCCCCTCCCCGACGGTGAGCGCCTGCTCGGGGTCTACGGCCGGCTCGTGACGGGCCGCCGGATCAACGACCAGGCGAATGCACTCGTGCGCCAGGGCCGCATGGCGGTCTATCCGTCCTCGCACGGACAGGAGGCGTGCCAGGTGGCCGCCGCCGTCGTGCTGGACGAGGAGGACTGGCTGTTCCCCACCTATCGCGACACGGTCGCGGTCATTACGCGCGGCGTCGATCCGCTCGAGGTCCTGACGCTCCTGCGCGGCGACTGGCACGGCGGCTACGACCCCTACGAGCACCGCGTCGCCACGCAGGCCACCCCGCTCGCAACCCAGCTGCTGCATGCCGTCGGTGTGGCGCACGCCGCGAAGCTGCGCGGTGAGCCGACCGTGGTCCTCGCCATGTGCGGTGACGGTGCGACCAGCGAGGGGGACTTCCACGAGGCCCTGAACTTCGCCGCCGTGTTCCACGTCCCCGTGGTCTTCTTCATCCAGAACAACGAGTTCGCCATCTCGGTGCCGCTCTCGAGCCAGACCGTGGCGCCGTCGCTGGCGCACAAGGCCATCGGCTACGGCATGCCGGGCGAGCGGGTGGACGGGAACGACCTCGCTGCCCTCCTCTCCGTCCTCGGCTCCGCCGTGGACCGCGCGCGTGACGGCGGGGGCCCCTCGCTCATCGAGGCACACACCTACCGCATGCAGGCGCACACCAACGCCGACGACGCCACCCGCTACCGCTCGGCCGACGACGTCGAGCAGTGGGTGCCGCGCGATCCCCTCCTGCGGATGCGCACCTACCTGCGGGGCCTGAACCTGCTGACCGATGACGGGGAGCGCACGCTCTCCGACGAGGCGGAGCGCATCGCGGCCGCCATCCGCCAGGGACTCAACACGGAGGTCGACGTGAATCCGGCAGAGCTCTTCGAGTACGTGTACACCGAGAAGACGTCGCAGTTGCGCGAGCAGGCGGAGCAGCTGCGCGAGGAACTGGCGCGCGGCGCCGACCCCGCTGCGGACGACGCCGGCGACGCACCCGGCGCCGGCGACCAGGCGAAGGGGGACCGGCCATGACGCAGACCACGGAGGCGCCCGCCCGCGCAACCCAGGACCGGCAGGCCGGCGTCGTGCCACCCGCGCCGCGATCCACCTCGACGTTCGCGAAGGCCCTCAACGCAGCCCTCGCGGACGCCATGGAGGCCGATTCCGCCGTGCTCATGTTCGGCGAGGACGTCGGGAGGCTCGGCGGGGTCTTCCGCATCACCGACGGACTCACCGCCCGGTTCGGCGAGGAGCGGTGCTTCGACACCCCGCTCGCCGAGGCCGGCATCATGGGCATGGCCGTGGGCATGGCGATGAACGGCATGAAGCCCGTGGTCGAGATGCAGTTCGACGCCTTCGCCTACCCGGCCTTCGAGCAGGTGGTGAGCCATGTCGCGAAGATGCCGAACAGGACCCGCGGCAAGGTGCGCCTGCCGATCGTCATCCGGATTCCCTACGCCGGCGGGATCGGCGGCGTGGAGCACCACTGCGACTCCTCCGAGGCCTACTACGCGCACACGCCGGGCCTCACCGTGCTGGCTCCCGCCACGGTGCGCGACGCCTACTTCATGCTGCGCGAGGCCATCGCCTCCCCGGACCCCGTCGTCTTCCTCGAGCCGAAGAAGCTGTACTGGTCGAAGGAGGAGGTGGACCTCGCGGAGCTCCGCCGCACGTACGACGACGGTCAGGCGCCCCGGCGGATCGGCCGCGCCGTCGTCGCCCGCGCGGGGACCGACGCCACGCTCATCACCTACGGGCCGTCCGTGCCCACGGCGCTCGCCGCTGCGGTTGCCGCCGCCGAGGAGGGGCGCTCGATCGAGGTCATCGACCTGCGCTCCATCGTGCCCTTCGACGACGAGACCGTCTGCGAGAGCGTCCGGCGCACCGGCCGCGCCGTCGTGGTGGCCGAGGCCCCAGGATTCGCGTCGGTGGCGTCGGAGATCGTGGCCCGCGTGCAGGAGCGCTGTTTCCACTCGCTGGCGGCGCCCGTGCTCCGCGTCACCGGCTTCGACATCCCCTACCCCTCACCCAAGCTGGAGCATTTCTACCTGCCGAGCGTGGACCGCATCCTGGACGCCGTCGACCAGCTGCAGTGGGAGGACTGACATGAGCACGCCGACCGTTGCCGAGAAGCTCCTCGTCTTCATGCTCCCCGACCTGGGCGAGGGCCTCACGGAGGCCGAGCTGGTGTCCTGGCTCGTCGCGGAGGGGGACACCGTCGTCGTCGACCAGGCGATCGCCGAGGTCGAGACCGCCAAGTCCGTGGTCGAGGTGCCGTCGCCCTTCGCGGGAACGGTCGCCGTCCTCCACGGGCGGCCGGGCGAGGTGCTCGACGTCGGCGCCCCCTTCCTGTCCGTGCGGCCCGAGGGGGCTCTCGTATCAGGATCCGGCGCAGCTACCCCTGATGCCGCGGTCACCTCCGATGCCGCGGCGATCGACGGCGCCGCCGAGGAGCTTCGAGAGGATTCCGGTGTCCCGGCGTCCGCGACTCGCCCCGACGAGCGGTCGCCGGTCGTGAGCGAGGGGTCCGGGAACGTCCTCATCGGGTACGGCACCCCGGGTGGGCTGACCGGCGGCCGGACGCGACCGCGGAAGGGTGCGGTCCCGACAGGCACGCGGCCGGCGCTCGAAGGTGCTGTTGATTCGACGAGCAGCCCGGCGATCGCATCCGCGCACCTTCCCGGGCAGGCTCCGGCCCAGGGTCCTGCCCGCACTCCGGCCGGGACGCCGGCCCACACGCCGACCGACCCGGGTGCGGCCCCCGAGCGGCGCGCACCCCTGTGCGTCTCGCCGCTCGTGCGCAAGCTCGCCCGCGACCACGGCGTCAGGCTCGACGACGTCCGCGGGTCGGGGGAGAAGGGCCTGATCCTCCGGCGCGACATCGATGCCGCCATCGCCGCGCACGTCAGCCCCTCCGACCTGACCGATGGTCCCGACACGCCGGCGCCCCCCGCGGAGGCATCGGTGTCCCGTGACTCACGGTCCGGCCTAGCCGTCCTCGAGCGGACACCACTGCGCGGCGTGCGCCGGACGATCGCGGACGCCATGTCGCGGAGCCGGCGGGAGATCCCCGAGGCGACCGTGTGGGTGGATGTCGACGTCACGGCCCTCGTGGAACTCCGCGACGGGATCAAACGGCGCACGCCCGACGCCGTCCCCGGCATCCTCGCCTTCGTGGCGCGCTTCGTGGTCGCGGGCCTGGCACGCTATCCCGCGCTGAACAGCAGGATCACCACGGGCGAGGACGGCACGCAGGAGCTCGTGCGCGTGGACGGCGTGAACCTCGGCATCGCAGCACAGACCGACCGAGGTCTCGTGGTGCCGAGCGTCCGACGCGCCGACACCCTGTCGGCGCGTGAACTCGACACCGAGATCCGGCGCTTGGCTGCCCTGGCGCGCACCGGGAAGGCGACACCGTCCGACCTGTCCTCCGGTACCTTCACGCTGAACAACTACGGCGTCTTCGGAGTGGATGGCAGCGCCGCGATCATCAACTACCCGGAATCGGCGATCCTCGGCATGGGGCGCATCCTGGACCGCCCCTGGGTGGTCGACGGTGAGCTCGCCGTGCGGAAGGTGACCGAGCTGACGCTCGCGTTCGACCACCGGGTGTGCGACGGCGGGACGGCCGGTGGGTTCCTCCGCTTCGTCGCCGACGCGATGGAGAACCCGGGCGGGATGCTGGCCGACCTCTGACCGGCCGCGGCGAACGCTGTCCGGTCAGCCCTCGCCGGGGTCTCCCAGCAGACCGCGCTGGGCGAGGTCGGCCTCCGAAGCTGCCTCCGGGGGCAGCGGATCCGTGGCATCGGGGACGTCGTCCGGGACATAGTCCTTCAGGCCCAGTGCCACTTCCTCGCGTTCGGTGGCGAGCGCCAGGGCGTCGTCGTCCACGTGGTCGTCGGACTTGCCGTGGGTCCGGGGCGAGGGCCGCGGCAGGGCGTCGTTGTCGGGGTTGAGATCGTCCAGCGTCGGGAACTCTTCGTCGATGTCAGCCATCGCTCGAGCCTAGGAAGGCGTGCAGTCGGTCGCGACGTGCGGATCGTGCCGGTCGATACCTTCCGCTCGACGGCGGCGCGACCTATGATCCGCCGCCGACCGTCCCGGGCAACACCCGGCCCTGTGCACGACGCACCCGGTGAACGGGTGCCCAGGCCGTCCGTCCTGCGCGAGCAGGAACGGCTCGACGCCGTGACGGACGTGGTGCTCGTCGTCCCCGTGTACTGGTGGTCCATGCCGGCGATCCCCACGGGGTGGATCGACCGGGTCTTCATCGGCGGGTGTGCCTCCGACGACGACGGCCCGCATCTCGGCTACCCCGCTCGCCGCGCGCGGGGTGCTCCGAGGCCCGGGGAGGTGCGCACGGGGGCGTGGGGGACCGTAGGGTGGGACCGGTGATCGAATCGACCGAAAGCATCCCGTCCGGCACGCCGACCAGCCGGCCCGGCTTCGTCCGGGTCCTCGGCGCCACCGAGAACAATCTGCGCGGAGTCGACGTTGACTGCCCCCGCGACGCCGTCGTCGCCTTCACGGGTGTCTCGGGCTCGGGCAAGTCCTCCCTCGCGTTCGGGACCATCTACGCCGAGGCCCAGCGCCGCTACCTGGAGTCCGTGGCCCCGTACGCGCGGCGGCTCATCCAGCAGGGCCACACCCCGCACGTCGCCTCGATCACCGGGCTGCCTCCCGCCGTCGCCCTCCAGCAGCGGCGCGGCACCCCGAGCGCCCGCTCGACCGTCGGCACGCTGACCACGCTGTCGAACTCCCTGCGGATGCTCTACTCCCGGGCCGGCACGTACCCGGCGGACGCCGCCGGACGGCTCGAGTCCGACGCCTTCTCACCGAACACCGCGGCCGGAGCCTGCCCGCGCTGCCATGGGCTCGGAATAGCCCGCGACGTCACGGAGCAGTCCCTCGTTCCCGATCCGACGCTCAGCATCCGCGACGGCGCCATCGCCGCGTGGCCGGGAGCCTGGCAGGGCAAGAACCTGCGCGACGTCGTGAGCGAACTGGGCCATGACATCGACGTCCCGTGGCGCGAGCTGCCGGAGGAGGCGAGGACGTGGCTCCTGTTCACCGAGGAGCAGCCCGTGGTCGAGGTGACCCCGCAGCGGGACCGCGTGGCCAAGCCCTACAAGGGGCGCTTCTGGAGCGCGAAGAGCTACGTGCTGCACACCCTGCACGATTCCAAGAGCCAGCAGATGCGCGAGCGCGTCCTGCCCTTCATGGAATCCGGGCCGTGCGGGGTCTGCGGCGGGAGCGGGCTGCGGCCGGAGGCGCTCGCGGTGACGTTCGCCGGCCTCTCGATCGCCGAGGCCAACGCCCTGCCGCTGGCGGAGCTGGCGGCGCACCTCGAACCGGCGGCGACCCTCGACCACCCGTCCGCAGCCCACCGGTCGTGGACCTCGGGGGAGGGGACGGAGGTGTCGGTGACCATCAGCAGGGACCTCGTGCAGCGGCTCGGCACACTCGTGGACCTCGGGCTCGGCTACCTCAGCCTCGGCCGCGCCACGCCCACGCTCTCACCCGGGGAGATGCAGCGGCTCCGGATCGCCACCCAGCTCCGCTCCGGCCTGTTCGGCGTGGTCTACGTCCTCGACGAGCCCTCGGCGGGCCTTCATCCGGCCGACGTCGAGCCGCTCCTGGCCGTCCTCGAGGAGCTCAAGGACGCCGGCAACTCGGTGTTCGTCGTCGAGCACAACATGGACGTGGTGCGCCACGCGGACTGGATCGTCGACGTGGGCCCGGGTGCGGGCGAGGGCGGCGGCACCGTCCTCTACAGCGGCCCGGTCGACGGCCTCGCCGCCATCCCGGCATCGGTGACGGCACCGTTCCTCGCCGGAAGCGGCTCCGCGGACGCCGGTCCTCCCGCACCGCGTGCGCCCGCGGGCTGGCTGCGCCTGACCGGCATCCACCGCCACAACCTCGCGGGACTCGACGCCGAGATCCCGGTCGGCGTGCTGACGGCGGTCACCGGGGTGTCCGGTTCCGGGAAGTCGACCCTGGTCAGTACGGTCCTGGCCGAGGCCGTCGGGGCGCACGTGCGCAACGACACCCCGGAGGAGATCGACGACGACGACGACGCCGACGGTCAGGCCGGCGCGGCAGAGCCGCCGGCTGCGGGCATCAGCGGCCTCGAGGCCGTCGACCGGCTCGTCAGCGTCAACCAGAAGCCGATCGGGCGGACGCCGCGATCCAACCTCGCCACCTACACGGGGCTCTTCGACGCCGTGCGGAAGGCCTTTGCCGCGACGGACGAGGCCCGGGCCCGGGGCTTCGGAGCGGGTCGCTTCTCCTTCAACGTGCAGGGCGGCCGCTGCGAGACGTGCCAGGGCGAAGGTTTCGTGTCCGTCGAGCTGCTCTTCCTGCCCGGGAGCTACGGGCCGTGCCCCACCTGCCACGGCGCGCGCTACAACGAGGAGACGCTCGCGGTCACGCTGGACGGCCGCAGCATCGCCGACGTGCTCGCCCTGACGGTCGACGACGCCGCCGGTTTCCTCGCGAACGTCCCCGCCGCAGCGCGCTCCCTCGCCACGCTCCGCGAGGTGGGCCTGGGCTACCTCCGCCTCGGCCAGCCGGCCACAGAGTTGTCCGGGGGCGAGGCCCAGCGGATCAAGCTCGCCACGGAACTGCAGCGCGCCCGCCGCGGGCACACCCTGTACCTGCTCGACGAGCCGACCACGGGCCTGCACCCGGCCGACGTCGTCCTGCTCCTCACCCAGCTGCGCACACTCGTGGACGCGGGGAACACCGTCGTGGTCGTGGAGCACACCATGTCCGTGGTGGCCGCGGCCGACTGGGTGATCGACCTCGGGCCCGGCGGCGGGTCGGCGGGCGGGTCGATCGTCGCGGCGGGGACGCCTGCTGACGTCGCGCGCCTCGACGCGGGGACGAGCGCCACGGCGCCCTATCTCGCACTCCACCTGTCTGGTCATCGGTCGGCGCCCGCGCAACGGGTGTGACGCGCCGGGCCCGCGCCGCGGCGACGTCGTGCGGCGGGCCGAGTGCTTCGGCCGGTGCCGGTGCGCGGGCTAGACCAGCGCGGGGGCGAAGTCGTCGCGCGCGGACCTGCTGCCATCCAGGGAGGCCCACGCCCCGGCGAGGATTCCCACGGCCCGTCGGGTGTCCTCAGCCGGATAGCTGAAGGGGACGCGGAGGAAGCGCTCGAACACGCCGCCCATGCCGAAGCGGGGACCCGCTCCGAGCAGCAGGCCGCGGTCGCGCGCGGCGAGGGCGAGCTCCGAGCTGACCGGGGCGCCGAGATTGACCCAGGTGCACAGGCCGCCCGAGACGCGCGGTACGTCCCAGCCCGGCAGCTGTGCGGCGAGGAGCCGGCCGAGCTCCCGCTGTCCGTCGTCGAGCTGCTGCGCCCGGAACCGGAGCAGCGCGTCGTAGTCCCCGAGCATCTCGAGGGCGATCAGCTGCTCGAGGATCGGCGTCCCGAGGTCCTGCGCGTACCGTGACTGCACGAGCCGCCGGATCACCTCGCGCTCGGCCCTGATCCAGCCGATACGCAGCCCGCCCCAGACGGTCTTGCCCATGGAGCCGATCAGCACGGCGGGACCGAACGCCGCGAGGGGCGGCTCGGCGTCGCCCTCGATCCGCAGCTCGGCCATCGTCTCGTCCGCCACGACCACCGTGCCAGCCCGCGCCGCGGCGGACATGAGGCGCTCGCGCTGACCGGGCGGCATCACGGCCCCGGTGGGGTTGTGGAAGTCCGGCATCACGTAGGCGAGGGCGGGCCGTGCCCGGTCGAAGGCCTGCTCCAGGCCGTCGTCGTCCCAGCCGTCCCCCGCGCCGACGGAGACGGGGACGAGCCGCCGGCCGGCCGCGCGGAGCGCCTCGTACGCGTGCGGATAGCTCGGGGCCTCGACCAGGACGGTGTCGCTGCGTGTCAGCCAGGTCCGCGCGAGGAGCGAGATGGCGTGCTGCGCGCCGAGGGTCACCATGAGCTGCCCGGGCTCGGTCGGTACGCCGCGGGCGGTGTACCGGTCCGCGAGGGCCTGCCGCAGCCGGGGGAGGCCGAGCAGGTCGTAGCCGTCACCGTTGAGGTAGGCGGGCAGCTCGGCGGCGGCACGCGCGGCTGCTTCGCCGACCTGCGGGGCGGCGGGCAGCGCCGCCTTGCTGAGGTCGAACACGACGCCGGAGCCCCCGTCGTCGTGCACCGGGGCGCCGCGTCCCGGCATCGACACCACGGATCCCGAGCCGCGCATGCTCTGCACGTACCCGGCCGAGCGCAGGCGCGCGTAGGCGGCGGCGACGAGCGTGCGGCTGACCGCGAGCTGCACCGCGAGTTCCCGCTCGGCCGGTAGCCGTGACCCGAGGGGGATCCGGCCGTCGAGGGTGAGCAGGCGGATGCGGTCGCCCAGTGCAGCGTAGGCGGGCCCGGCGGTCCGCCAGGAGCCGAGTTCCGCGGCGAGGCGCCGCGCGGTGAGGACCATCATGGAGCCACCATCCCATGATTGGCATCTTGTTGTCAGTCCAATGACAGGTTCTACTGAAGGCATGACCTTCCTCGGTGTCCGGCGCGGACTGCAACTGCTGCTCGGACTCTTCCTCTACGGCCTGTCCCTCGCGATGATGATCCGGGCGACCCTCGGCGTCTCGCCGTGGGACGTCCTCGGGCAGGGCGGGTCCCTCCGGACCGGCATCCCCTTCGGTTTCATGACCAACATCATCGGCCTGATCGTCCTGCTCCTCTGGATCCCGCTGCGGCAGCGCCCGGGCATCGGCACCGTCCTCAACGTCGCGCTCGTGGGGCCGAGCGCGGAGATCGGCCTGGCACTGCTCACCGAGCCCACCCAGCTGTGGGCGCGGATCCTGCTGTTCACCGGCGGGCTGGTGCTCCTCGCCGTCGCCAGCGGCCTCTACATCGGTGCCCGCCTGGGCCCCGGACCCCGCGACGGACTGATGACGGGCATCCACGCGCGCAGCGGCCTGCCCATCTGGCTGGTCCGCACCGGCATCGAGGGCACGGTGCTGGTGCTGGGCTGGCTGCTCGGCGGGACCGTGGGGCTGGGCACCGTCGCCTTCGCGCTCCTCATCGGGCCCCTGATCAACCTCGCGCTGCCGGTCTTCCGGGTGCCGGAGCGCCCACGGTCCGCCCCGGACACCACCCCGGACACCACCCCGGACACCGCCCCGGACACCGCCCCGGACACCGCCCCGGAAACCGCCCCGGACACCGCCCCGGACACCGCCCCGGACACCGCCCCGGACACCGCGACTGCCGGGACCTGACGCCGCAGATCCCCGCTCCGACGCCCGGTGGGGTTGCCGGATGGGCTCCTCGCGCCACGAGGTCCCGGCCTGCTCCCCGGCGGGCGGACCCGGCAGACCTAGACTGGGAGTCCTGCCGCGACCGAGAGGACCCCATGACCGCCGACGTCCCCAGTGCCGAGACCCGCAGCCCCTGGCGCGAGCTCGCGCCGGGCATCTACCAGCTCCCGACTCCCGGCTTCCGGATGAACGTGGGCCTCGTCGTCGGGCGCGAGCGCGCCCTGGTGGTCGACGCCGGTGCGGGTCCCGTCGGGGCCGCCGAGGTGTACGGGCAGGTCCGGGGCATCACCGATCTGCCCCTGATCGTGGTCAACACGCACGCGCACGCGGATCACTTCTTCGGCAACGCCTATTTCGCCGCACAGGGTGTGGAGGACTTCTGGGCCACCGCGAGGTGCAGCACCGCGCAGGGTGAGACCGGCGAGGACCAGCGGACGCTGGTCGCCGTCGTCGAACCGGCCATGGGCGCGGGCGATGGCGACCACACGCAGATCCTCCCGGCCAACCGGCTCGTGGAGGGCACGCCCGTGGACCTCGACCTGGGGGAGGTGTCGGTGACCCTCTTCCACCTTGGCCGCGGCCACACGGACCACGACCTGCTCGTCGGCGCCGGGAACGTCCTCTTCACGGGTGACCTCGTGGAGGAGGGTGCGGATCCGGCGTTCGAGGACTCCTTCCCCGTGGACTGGGTGCGGACGCTCGGGAAGATGGTGGCGCTGGAGGACCTCTACGACGTGTTCGTCCCCGGTCACGGAGCCCCCGTCGGCGTCGCGGAGGTCACCACGCAGATGAACAAGATGCGCAGCGCCATCCGCGTGACCCGGCTCGCCATGGACGAGGCCTCCGTGGACATGACGAAAGCCATCCCGATCCTCCCGTACGGCCCCGAGCAGTCGCGCGCCCTGCTGATCCGCCTGCGCACGCTGGCCCACTGGACGTGGCTGACACGCAAGCACTGACCCGGCCGGGTGGCCCGAGGACCTAGGCGGTCGCGCCGAAGACGGTCCGGTCCAGGAAGGCGTTGCGGAATTTGCCCTCGGGATCCATGCGTGCGGCCAGGGCGCGGAAGTCGTCGAAGCGCGGATAGAGCGGGGCCAGCCGGGCGGCATCAGCAGTGAACAGCTTGCCCCAGTGCGGACGCATGGCGAACGGCGCCAGGGCGGCCTCGATCTCCGGCAGCAGCGCCTCGACCTCGGGCTGGGCGGGCTTCCAGGTGAAGTGGAGGCCGATGCCGGCCCGCTGGTAGTTGTTGCTGAGCCAGAGCCCGTCCGCGGCCATCGAGCGGATCTCCGAGACCTGCAGCAGCGGCGTGATGCGTGGCGCGAGGGCGCGTACGGCCTCGATGGCCGCGACGGCGTGTTGGCGGCCCACGAGATACTCGGTCTGCAGTTCCTCGCCGTTGCTGGGGGTGAAGGCGAGGCGGAAGTGGGCCAGGCGGTCCGACCACGGTCCTGCGACGCCGAGCTGCTGCGTGCAGTGGTCCGCGGCCACACCCGGCACCGGATGCAGGGCGGCCTCTGCCGGCCTGCCGCCGAAGAAGTCCGTGGGGACGGCGGTCCCGCTGTCGACGCGGCTCTTCAGCCAGGCCTGACCGATGGTGCCGCCGGTCCAGTCCGTGAAGAGGCTGACGCTGTAGGCGGCGGAGGTGGCGGCGTCGTAGTCGGCGAGCACGGCGTCCCACGGGACGTCCGTGAAGACGTCCTGACGGACCTCGAAGGTCGGCTCGATGCGCAGCGTCACGCGGTGCACCACCCCGAGGGCGCCGAGGCCCACCACTATGCCGTCGAAATCGTCGTCGCCCTGCGTGACGGTGAGGACGTCACCGGAGGCCGTGACGATCTCCAGGCCCACGACGGCGGTTGCGAGGTTACCGTTGCGGTCCCCCGATCCGTGGGTGGCTGTCGCGATGGCACCACCGATGGAGATGTGGGGGAGGGAGGCGAGGTTGTGCAGCGCGTAGCCGCCGCGCTGCAGGTGCTCGGCGAGGACGCCGTACCGTACGCCCGCGCCGACCGTGACCGTGAGGGCCTCCGGATCGACCGAGACGGCAGGGTCCATGACGTCCAGCGACACGAGGGTGCCCGGGCTGTCCGCGATGTCGTTGAAGGAGTGGCGGGAGCCGAGGGCGCTGACGCGGGTGCCTCCCTCGACGGCCCGTTGCAGCTCCGTGAGCGTGGTGGGGTGCTCGATCGCCTCGGCGGCATACGTATGGTTGCCCGCCCAGTTGAGCCGGTCCCGTGCCTGTTCCTCGATCATGGTGTCCTTGTCTGGCAGGGTCGCGCCGGCGGGAAAGGAGCCGCGGGACACAAGCGGTAGGGTGCCCGGCAATCCTACAACGTTGTAGACTCGCGGGACGCGTGACGTACAGGGCATCACCGGCGGATCGAGGGAGCGCTATGGCGGCCACACTGAAGGACGTCGCCCTGGCGGCCGGCGTCTCGATCAAGACCGTCTCGAACGTCATCAACGACTACCAGCACATCCGGGCCGACACCAAGCAGCGGGTCATGGAGGCCATCGACGAGCTCGGGTACAGTCCCAACCTCTCGGCACGCAGCCTCCGGTCGGGCAGGACCGGCGTGATCGGCCTCGCCGTCCCCGAACTGTCCCTCAGCTACTTCGCCGAACTGGCCGATGCCGTCATCACGGCAGCCGAGCGGCGGGGGCTCAAGGTCCTCATCGAGCAGACCGGCGGCGGTGACCGGGCACGCGAGCTGGAGATCCTGCGGAGCCCACGGCTGCAGATGACCGACGGCCTGCTCTTCAGTCCGCTCGGCATGTCGAACGAGGACGCCCACTACCTCGACGTCAACTTCCCGCTCGTCCTGCTCGGTGAACGGATCTTCGGCGGCCCCACCGACCACGTGACCATGAGCAACGTGGAATCGGCGCGGGCCGCGACAGCACACCTCATCTCGAAGGGGCGGCGGCGCATCGCCGTCGTCGGCGGTCACCGGGGGGAGGTGATCGGCTCGGCCGGTCTCCGCCTGCGCGGCTACCAGCAGGCACTCGAGGAGGCGGGGATCCCCTTCGATCCCGCCCTCGTCGGCCACACCACCTTCTGGCACCGTGCCAATGGGGCGACGTCCATGCGCGAGCTCCTCGAATCGGGGGTGGAGTTCGACGCGATGTTCGGCATGAACGACACCCTGGCGCTCGGTGCCATGCGGGTTCTGCAGGAGGCGGGGCGGCGGATACCCGACGATGTCGCCGTCATCGGGTTCGACGACCTCGACGAGGGGCGGTACTCCCTGCCGACCCTCTCCACCATCGACCCGGGCAGGGTCGAGATCGCGGACACCGCGGTCCGGGTGCTGCAGGAGCGGATCTCCCGGCGCGACGGTGATACGCCTCCCCGCGAATTCGAAGCCCGCTACCAGGTGATCGAGCGCGAGTCCTCCGCGCTGCCCGGCTGAGCTGCCCGCGTCGCGGGCCGCGGTTCCGACGCCGGGGGAGATTCCTTGCAGCACCTGCTTGACAGTGACCCGCCTCACTCTGCATGCTTCTTCTACATCGTTTACCTACAACGATGTAAACGACGGAACCGAGACCTGCTCCATACCTCTCCACCGGAGGTCGGCGCGCAGGAGGACGGGACCCGGATCAAGGAAGATTCGAGCGGGCACGCCATCCGGGTGCCCCGGTGATCCTCCTCCCTGCAGCACCTGGACCGGCCGCCCACGGGCTGGCCACGGTGGAACGCCACCGCGAGAGGAAGCACACGATATGAAAGCCACGTTCCTGGCATCGGTCGGCATCGCCGCCGCCACCGCCGTAGCACTGACCGGCTGCTCCGGAGGGGAATCCGGCGGCGGAGGAGGGGGCTCCGAAGCGGCCTCCTGCACCAACACCGTCGTCAACGCCGAGGCTCCCCAGGTGACCGTCTGGGCCTGGTACCCCGGTTTCGACCAGGTGGTCGACACCTTCAACAACGCCAATGACGACGTCCAGATCTGCTGGACGAACGCAGGTCAGGGCAATGACGAGTACACGAAGTTCTCGACGTCGATCGAGTCCGGGTCCGGTGCCCCTGACGTCATCCAGCTCGAGTCCGAGGTCCTCTCCAGCTTCACCATCCGCGACGCCCTCGTGGACCTGACCGAGTTCGGCGCGAACGACGTCGAGGGGGACTACGCCGAGGGTGCCTGGGAGGACGCATCGAGCGGCGACGCCGTGTACGCGATCCCGGTCGACGGCGGACCCATGGGCATGCTCTACCGCCAGGACATCTTCGACGCCGCGGGCATCGAGGTGCCGACCACCTGGGAGGAGTTCGAGGCGGCCGCGCAGACCCTGAAGGACTCGGGCGACGGCGCGGTCATGGCCGACTTCCCGACCAACGGCCGCGCGTTCAACCAGGCGCTCTTCGCCCAGGCCGGGTCCGTCCCGTTCGAGTACGACTCCGCGAACCCGCAGGAGATCGGCATCACTGTGAACGACGACGGCGCCAAGAAGGTGCTCGAGTACTGGGAGGGACTCGTCAAGGACGGTCTCGTGGCCACCGATGACGCCTTCACCGCCGACTACAACACCAAGCTGGTCGACGGTTCCTACGCCGTGTATCTCGCGGCGGCCTGGGGGCCCGGATACCTGCAGGGTCTCTCGGACGCCGACCCGACCGCGGTCTGGCGTGCAGCGCCGCTTCCGCAGTGGGACGCTGCGAACCCGGTGCAGGTCAACTGGGGCGGCTCGACCTTCGCGGTGACCGAGCAGGCCTCCGACAAGGAGCTCGCCGCGAAGGTGGCCATGGGCATCTTCGGGAACGAGGAAGGCATGAACCTCGGCGTCGACGCGGGCGCCCTGTTCCCCTCCTACGCGCCGGTCCTGGAATCCGACGAGTTCGCCACCAAGGAGTACGAGTTCTTCGGCGGGCAGCAGATCAATAAGGACGTGTTCCTCGACGCCGCTGCCGGCTACGAGGGCGCCACGTTCAGCCCCTTCCAGAACTACGCCTACGACCAGCTGACGGTGCAGATCTACGCGATGGTCCAGGGCGAGAAGGACGCGAGCCAGGCACTCGACGACCTGCAGGCCTCGCTCGAGCAGTACGCCACCGAGCAGGGCTTCACGCTCACGTAGCCTGCCGGCAGGGTGCCCGCTCCAGGACGGGCACCCTGCGTCCCGGTCCCTGCGGAGACCTCCACCCCACATCCGTTCCGATCCCCGAGGAAAGACCACCATGGCCACGACCACCGCGCCGACGTCGTCACACCGCGCCGAGGCACACCAGCAGGTCAAGCACCGACCGGACAGGAACTACCGGCGCCGCCAACGCTGGGGATGGCTGTTCGTCGCACCCTTCGCCCTGATCTTCCTGACCTTCCTGGTCCTACCGCTCGTCTTCGCCTTCCGGATGAGCCTGTTCACGAGCACGCTCGCCACCGGCGACAGATTCGTGGGATTCGCGAACTACGCCAAGGCCTTCACCGATCCGCTCTTCCTCGACGGACTGCTCACGGTCGCGAAGTTCGGGCTCATCATGATCCCGGCGCAGATGATCGTGGCGCTGATCGCCGCGCTCGTCCTCGACAACCTGGCCACCTGGGCGTCGAAGTTCTCCCGGCTGATGATCTTCATCCCCTATGCCGTGCCAGTGGTCATCGGCGCGCTCATGTGGGGCTTCCTCTACAGCCCGCGCTTCGGTCCCGCGAGTACGGTCTTCGCCCTGTTCGGGGCCGAGGCGCCGAACTTCCTCGCGCAGGACAGCATCTTCGGCAGCCTCGTGAACATCGTCACCTGGCAGTGGGCCGGCTACTACATGATCATCATCTACGCGGCACTGCGGGGCATCGACCCCGGCATCTACGAGGCGGCCGTGCTCGACGGCGCCTCGGACCGGCAGATCGCCACGCGCATCAAGGTGCCGATGATCTCCTCGTCGCTCGTGATGGTGGTGATCTTCGCGCTGATCGGGACCCTCCAGTTCTTCACCGAACCACAGGTGCTGCGGGGGGTGGCGCAGGGTGCCATCCCCACGGACTACACACCGAACATGTACGCGTTCTCGCTGGCCTTCTCCTACAGCCAGTTCAACTACGCCTCGGCCATCTCCTTCGCCCTCGGCATCGTGGTCTTCGTGTTCTCCTTCTTTTTCCTCTTCCTGACCCGCAAGCAGAGCGGACTGAAATAAGCCATGGCACTCGTCACCGACACGCTCGATCCGAAGCAGCAGGGCGGCAGGGGCCGGAGCACGGCGTCGCGCACCAGGGCCCGCAGCGGCGGACCTCGCATCGGCTCGCACATCTTCCTGCTCATCCTCGTCATCTACTTCATCACCCCCATCTGGTGGCTGACCGTCGCGAGCACCAAGGACACCGCCGGCCTCTTCAGCGGCTCGGGCGGACCACTGTGGTTCGACGACGAGTTCCACTTCGTCGACAACGTGCAGGGCCTGTTCGACCGCCAGAACGGCATCTACTGGCGGTGGCTCGGCAACTCGTTCCTGTATGCGATCTCCGGTGGTGTGGGAGCGACGGTCCTCGCGGTCCTCGCCGGCTACGGCTTCGCCAAGTACAGGTTCCGCGGCCGGGGCGCCTTCTTCGGCGTCCTCCTGGGCGCGGTCATGGTCCCGCTGACGGCGCTCGTCATCCCGACGTTCGTCCTGCTCAGCGAAGTGGGCCTCGTCAACACCATCTGGGCCGTCATCCTCCCGTCGCTCCTCAGCCCCTTCGGCGTCTACCTCATGCGGGTCTTCGCCCAGGAGGCGGTGCCGGACGAACTGCTCGATGCCGCACGGATCGACGGGGCGGGGGAACTCCGGACGTTCTTCACCATCGCGCTGCCGCTGCTCCGCCCGGCCATCGTCACGGTGCTCCTGCTCTCCGTCGTCGGCACCTGGAACAACTTCTTCCTGCCGCTCGCGGTCCTCAGCGACCCGCTGCTGCTCCCCGTCACGGTGGGACTCAACGGCTGGACCGCCCTCTCCAACGCCGGCAGCGGCGGCGAGGCGCTGTGGAACCTCATCACCACGGGTGCCTTCATCTCGATCATCCCGCTGATCATCGCCTTCCTGTCCCTCCAGAAGTACTGGCAGGGCGGACTGTCCCTGGGCTCGCTCAAGTAGCCCGGGCACCCGCCCCCACCGACCCATGACACCGCGCAGAAAGTAGTTCGATGCAGAACGCACGCCTCACCCTCGACCCCCACTTCACGGTCGGGCCGATCAACCGCAACATCTTCGGCGGTTTCGTCGAACACCTCGGCCGCCACGTGTACGACGGCATCTACGAGCCCGGCCACGCCACGGCCGACGACGAAGGCTTCCGCCAGGACGTCGTCGAACTGGTCAGGGAGATGGGTGTCTCGACCATCCGCTACCCGGGCGGCAACTTCGTCTCCGGTTTCCGCTGGGAGGACAGCGTGGGCCCGCGCGAGGAGCGCCCCACGCGCCTCGATCTCGCGTGGCACTCCACGGAGACGAACCAGGTCGGCATGCACGAGTTCGCCTCCTGGCTGCGGAAGGTGGGCAGCGACCTCATGCTCGCGGTGAACCTCGGGACGCGCGGCACGCTCGAGGCCCTCGAACTGCTCGAATACGCGAACCTGCCCAAGGGCACGGCACTCGCCGACCAGCGCATGGCCGACGGGCGGCCCGACCCGTTCGACGTGAAGATCTGGTGCCTCGGCAACGAGATGGACGGTCCCTGGCAGCTCGGGCACCGCTCCGCGGAGGACTACGGCAAGCTCGCCTCCCGCACCGCCAAGGCCATGCGCCAGCTCGATCCGTCGATCCAGCTCGTGGCCTGCGGATCCTCCAGCGCCCACATGCCGACCTTCGGCGAGTGGGAGCGCGTGGTCCTCTCGCACACGTACGACGACGTCGACTACATCTCCTGCCACGCCTACTACGAGGAGAAGAACGGCGACCTCGCCTCGTTCCTCGCCTCCGCCGTGGACATGGACCACTTCATCGAATCGGTGGTCGCCACCGCCGACCACGTGAAGGCCGTCCGCGGCAGCTCGAAGACCATCAACATCTCCTTCGACGAGTGGAACGTCTGGTACATCAGCCGCTTCGAGAACGTCGACAAGATCCAGGGCCTCGACAACTGGCCGGTCGCCCCGCGCCTGCTGGAGGACTGCTACTCGGTGGCGGACGCCGTCGTGTTCGGCAACCTGATGATCTCGCTGCTCAAGCACGCGGACCGCGTGACGTCGGCGTCGCTGGCGCAGCTCGTGAACGTGATCGCGCCGATCATGACGGAGCCGGACGGCCCGGCGTGGCGCCAGACGACCTTCTACCCGTTCGCCATCACCTCACGCCGGGCGCAGGGCTCCGTCCTCGAACTGAAGCTGGACGCCGGCACGTACGAGAGCGCCGAGTACGGCGTCGTCCCGCTCGTGGACGCCGTGGCGACGCACGACGACGCCGCAGGTACCGCCGCCGTCTTCCTGGTCAACCGCTCACAGACCGAGGAGATCATCGTGACGATCGACATCGCGGCCCTCGAGGGCTTCACCGGCGTCAGCGCCGAGTCGCTGTACGATACGGACGTGTATGCCAAGAACACTCTCGAGGAGCCCGAGCGCGTGACCATGAAGCCCAACACCACGGCGACGCTCGACGGCGGCGCCGTCACCGTCACGCTGCCACCCGTGTCATGGACGGCCGTAGCCCTCGCATGAACCACCCCGAATACAGGATCGAGGGCGACGGCTATGCGGCCGTCGTCCTCGGTCTCGGTGCCGCCGTCCGTGAACTGACGTTCGAGGGCCGCCCCCTCGTGGTCGGCTTCGGCCCCGACGAGGACATGCCCAACTTCCGCGGCGCCTTCGTGGCTCCCTGGCCCAACCGGATCGCCGACGGGCGCTACACGTTCGACGGCGTCGATCACGAACTGCCGATCAACGAGCCCGAGCGGGGCACGGCCCTCCACGGACTCGTCTTCGACATCCCCTGGACGCTCGTGGAGCACACGGCCTCCAGCGTGACGCTCGGCTGCACCATCGAGCCGAGCGAGGCGTACCCCTTCACCGTCGCGCTGCACGCGCGCTTCGGCATCGGCCCGGACGGCTTCCGGACCGAGGTCACAGCGCTGAACACGGGATCCGGCCGGGCTCCCTACGGGGTCTGCCCCCACCCGTACCTGGTCGCGGGCACCTCCGCGCTCGACGACTGGGTGCTCGAACTCCCCGCCGCGACGGTGCTGACCGTGACTCCCGACCGTCTCCTGCCCGTCGGCAGGGAGGACGTGGACGGGACGCCCTTCGACTTCCGTTCGGCGCACGCCCTCGGGAACGTGCAGATCGACCACGCGTTCACCGGGATCCAGCGTGACGCCGCGGGGCTCGCGACCGTGCGCCTCATGGACCCTGCCGATGGGACGGGGGCGGCGATGACGTGGGACGGGAGCTGCCCCTGGGTCCAGATCCACACCGCGGACCTCCCGAAGAAGCCCGAGAGCACGCGCCTCGGTCTCGCCGTCGAACCCATGACCTGTCCGCCGGAGGCGTTCAACTCCGGGGAGGACCTCGTGGTGCTCGAGCCCGGGCAGACGCACCGGACGGGTTGGACGATCAGCGCGCTCTAGCCGGCGGCGCCGGGCGGATCCCTACGGAGTGCGTGAGACCGCGAGCCGGCGGTCGCTCCCGGATGCGGCGCTTCCGCCGTCGACGAGCGCGAGCAGGTCGTCGAGCACATCGGGCAGGGACCGCGATGCGTCGACGGCCGTGAACGAGGCGAACTCGGGCAGGGCACGGTACCCGGCCTCCAGTGCCGCCAGGTCCGCCGGGTCCTCCTCGTCGGTGGCGCGGAGCCTCACGCGGTCGACGGCCACGCCGACCGGGACGTCGACGAAGGCGACGACGTCCGCGGCGGGGAGCAGGCCGAGGAGCCAGGGCACCATCACGCCGCGCGGCAGGCCCCGGGCCGCGCGGAGCGCCAGTTGGCATTCGAGGCCCCGGTCCAGTACGGCGACGCCGTCGTAGGTCCGCATCCGCATCTCGTTGCGCAGGACGTTGACCACCCGGGCGACCGTCTCGAGTGCGTCGAGGACTCGCGGACCCGGTACGTGTCCGAGCCGGGCCCACCAGCCGGCCATCGTCCGGCGGCCGGCCGGGTTCCTGAAGACGGCGGCGTCCTGCCCCCGGCGCACGAGGGCCCGCTCCAGCTCGTGCGCTGCCGTGCTCTTGCCGGAGCCGTCGATACCGATGAGGAGGATGCGCAGCGACGTGCCTTTCACGAGAGGGGACACACCTCCAACGGGAGGTTCCCGCGCGGTGTTCCCCGTCCTGCGGTCCGACCGGCGGATGCACAGCAACTTCACAGCGCCGGGATGGCTCGACGGCAGGGCCGGCATCCGTGGCCGTCGTGTCGCCGGGGGAGGCCTTCGCCGGCAGGACACGGCCTGGCCCTGCTCCGTCCGCCCGGTGAGCCGGGTCGAGGGCTACTGGCCGAGGACGCGCGGGCGCTCCTCGAGCGAGCGCAGCAGGTCGAGTTCTTCCCGGCGCGTCAGACCTGATCGCCGGTGGCGCGTCAGTCCCCGCGCGCGCTCGTCGTCGAGCGTGTCCTCGAGGGTCCGCCGAAGGTCCCGCAAGGTTCCTCCCGCGGCCCTGAAGGCGGCGTTGCTGCGCCGGCTGAAGCCGGAGAAGTCCTCGGGCAGCCAGAGCGGGAGCGATCGCGGGCCCGCCCAGTGGGTCACGCCCTGTTCCAGCAGCCAGTCCGACGGCGCCTCGACGACCGCACCGGTATGTCCCGCGACCGAGCGCGCCTGGCCCAGCATGTCGCCGAAGGAGGTCTCCTCGCCCACCGCGTTGATCGATCCCGTGGTCCCCGCACGGCCGGCGTCGACGGTCCACGCCGCGAGGTCCCGGACATCGACGACCTGGACGAAGCGGCCGGCGAGGGTGGGTGCCAGCACGGCGCCGTCGCCCGCCAGGGCGAAGCGCGATATCCAGTAGCCGAAACGGTCGCTGCCGTCGCCGGGACCGGCGATCAGCCCCGCGCGGACGGTGAGCAGCCGTTCTCCGAGGACCCTGCGCGATTCCTGCTCGCACATGACCTTCGCCGTGGCGTAGTCCGTGGGATCAGCCCCGACCCCGACGTCGACGAGGGCGGCAGCTTCGTCCGCCCCGGGCTGCGTGTTCGAGGCGTACACCGAGCACGAGGACACCAGCGTCCAGTGGGCGGCGCGCTCGGCCAGGGCGGCCAGGGCGCCGGAGACGTGCTGCACGTCCCACGAGATCTCGACGACCTCGTCCCAGTCCTCGGAGGCGACGGCCTGGTAGGCGGCGGGATCCGCGCGGTCGGCTGCAATGAGGACGGCTCCTGCCGGTGGCGGCCCCGCCGTGCCGCGCGCCAGGCAGGTCACCTCGTCCCCCTCGTCGAGGGACCGCGCCGCGAGTTCCCTGCCGAGCCAGGCCGTGCCACCGAGGATCAGCACGCGTCTCATGACGCCCCGACCCACCGCACCGTGCGCCTCACGGCTTTGCGCTCGAGGGCGCCGTCACGGGGTCGACCGGCCGGAGCGCGGCACCGCAGCGTCCGCGAGGACCCGTGCCCTGCCGGCGATCGGCGCGTCCGGAGCAGCTGCCCTCCACCCCGCGTCCGGGCCGTGGTCCTCGCTCGCCGCCCGCGCCAGGCGCGCGGCGAGCGTCCTGGCCTCGCACAGCCGCTCCGGCGGGCATGCGGGGACCGTTGGCAGGGCGAACTGCGGACCGGGCGCAGGGTCGGCGCGCATCGCGGCGGGGACGCCGGTGGAGAAACAGGAGCGCGCCAGGACCATCCCGCCCGCGGCGAGAAGGAGGAACGGGTAGCCCCGGATGCCCGCGAAGAGCGCGAGGATCCCGAGGGAGGTGCTGAGCAGGCCGAGTGGTACGAGGAGTCTAGAAGCCATCACGCGTCCGTCGTCGTTGACTGAGGGTGGTGGCACCGATGGTACCCGCTGTTCCGCCTGGCGGCGCTGCCGGCGCCGCGTGTCCCGGAGGACCGGCCCGAGGGGGCGGGCCGATCAGGCCGGTTCGGGCGACCGTGCCAGGGGTGCACACCGGGCGCAGCCCTGCCGACGTGCGGGACTGCGCCCGTTCCCTGTTCCGAGCCGGACCCTCCGCAGTGTCATTCCTTCACGGCGCCGGCCGAGGCGTTCATGATGCGCTTCTGGAACACGAAGAACACGATGGCCACCGGAACGGTCATGAGGGCCGCAGCCGCGAGCTTCAGCGGGTACTGCGTACCCTGGCTCAGCTGCCCCGAGGAGAGCTGGGCCACGCCCTTGGTCAGCGTGGTGAGCCCCGGGTCCTGCGTGGAGACGATGAAGTGGTTGAGCTCGTTCCAGGACCCCTGGAAGGACAGGATGACGATCGTCATCACCGCCGGCCGCGCCATGGGCAGAACCACGGACCAGAAAGTGCGGAACGTCCCGGCGCCGTCGATCCGCGCCTGCTCCTCGACGCTCACGGGGATGGATTCGAAGAAGTTCTTCATGATGAACACGCCGGCGGCGTCCGCGAGCAGTGGCAGGATCATCCCGGGATAGGAGTCGTAGATGCCGAGCTGGTTGATCACGAGGAACTTGGGGATCAGCAGGACCACACCCGGTACCGCCATCACCGCGATGAGCAGCGCGAACACCAGCCCGCGGCCCCGGAAGGGGATGCGCGCGAGCGCATAGCCGGCGAGGGAGTTGAAGAACACGCGGCCCGCGGTGACGAACAGGGTGACGATGAACGAGTTCCCCGCCCAGGTCGGGAAGTCGGACGCCGCGAAGAGCTGCGTGTAGGCCGCGGAGGTCCAGTTCTGCGGTACGAGTCCCAGCGGGTTCTGGGCGGCCTCGGGTTCGGTCTTGAACGAGCTCGAGACCTGCACGAGGAACGGCAGGATGTAGATGAGCGCCAGCACGGCGAGCAGGGCGTAGAGGAACAGCGCCCGGCGGCCCGTCCCGGCGGACCTGCCGCGCTTCCGCCCGGGCGAGGGCGACGACGGCGGGGTGGGCGTGGCCGGTCGGGTGGCGAGCTGGCTCATCGCCGTACCTCCCCGACGGGCTCGGCGGGGCTGGACGCGGTCCGCGCCCCCGTGGAGGACACGGTCACCGGCACCATGCGGCGCCGCCGGGGCACGTCGCGCTCCCGGAGCGCGAACCGCTGCAGCAGAGTGAGGACCACGATGATGGCGAAGAGGATGAAAGCGATCGCCGCTCCCTCACCCCAGCGCTGGTTGTTGAAGGCCGAGCTGAAGGAGAGGTAGGCGGGCGTGAGCGTCGTCTTCGCCGGGCCGCCCTGAGTACCGGTGTAGATCTGGTCGAACACCTGCCAGGATCCGATCAGGCCGAGGGTCAGCACGGTGAACAGGGTGGGCCGGAGCATCGGCAGGGTGACCAGCCAGAACCGCTGCCAGCCGTTGGCACCATCCACCATCGCGGCTTCCTGCACCTCACCACTGATGTTCTGCAGGGCCGCGATGAACAGGAGCATGAACGTCCCCGAGGTCGTGAAGATCGCCATGAGGATGAAGGCGCTCATGGCCACGGACGGCCCGGCGAGCCATTCCCAGCCGGAGATGCCGAGGAACCCGGGCTCCTGCAGCGCTCCCGGAGCCGTGCCGACGCCCACGGCCGCGAGGACCACGTGGATCACGCCGCGCGGGTCCTGGAACCAGTTGGGCCCGGTGACCGACACGAAGGAGAGGATGCGGTTCACCACGCCCGTCGAGCTGAAGAGGAACAGCCAGAGCACCGTGATGGCTACGGAGCTGGTGACCGACGGGAAGTAGAAGGCGGTGCGGAAGAAGCCTCGGCCGCGCAGGACCTGCCGGTTGACGAGGACCGCGAGGAAGATGCTGAGAGCGGTCTGCAGGGGTACCACGAGCAGGACGTAGTAGAGGTTGTTGCGGATGGAGGTCCCGAAGTCACGGGAGGTGAGGCCCTCGCCGTCGAGGATGGCTGCGTAGTTCTCGGTCCCGACGAAGCCGACCGACCCCGACAGGGGACTGCCCCTGCCGGTCCAGTCGGAGACGCTGACCCAGGCCGCCATGAGGACGGGGACCACGAGGAAGAGCCCGAGGATCACGACGACGGGCGAGATGAACAGCCAGCCCGTCAGTCCCTGTCGTCCCCGAGGGGTGCGGCGTCGGGTGGTGCCGGCGGTTCCTCGGGGGATGGTCGATGATGCCACCGGCGTGCTCCTTCGCAGCGATGTTGCAGGGGTCGTCCTGGGAGTCCGTCACCCTCGGGGCGACGGCTGCGGCCCGGCCGTGCAGGCCGGGTCGGTGTGGACCGCGGCAGCGACCGGCTTGCGGTCCGGTCGCTGCCGCGGGGACTGTGGGCCGGTCTACCGGGCGTCGGCGAGGACGGCTTCGAGGTCCGGCTGGATGCCGTCGAGGAGTTGCTGCGGGTCGGCCGTGCGGAGGCTCTCCAGCTGCGCGTTCAGTTCGGCGATGACGTCCACGGCCCCGGGCTGAGCCGGCACGTTCTGCGCGTAGTCGCCACCGGCGATGAAGGGCGCGAGATCCGGGTACTCGGTCGACCATTGGTCCGCGGCGGACTGGATGGACGGCATGACGCCGAAGGCCTGGGCGAAGGCGAGCTGGCTGTCCGCGGAGGTCAGTTGCTCGACCAGCTCACGGGCGCCGGCGATGTTCTCGCTGTCGGCCGCGATGCCCCAGCAGTTGGTGAACTGCAGGGTTCCCTTCCCGGCGGGGCCCTCGGGCAGCTCGGCGATCGAGTACTCGACGTCGGGGTAGTCCGCGCTCATGGCGCCGGCGATCCAATTGCCCTCGATGACCATGGCGGCCTGGCCCTTGCCGAAGGCCTCGCCGCCCCATCCCGCGCCGAGGTCCGAGGAGTAGGCGGCTACGCCATCGTCCAGGAGTTGCTGCACGTAGGTGAGCGCCTCGACGTTCTCCGTGCTGTTCGCCGTCGCCTCGCCGTCGGTGACGAGTCCACCGCCCGCCGCGGCGGCGAAGGCGCCGACGCGCTGGAACTCGGGGCTGAAGGCGAGCCCGGTGGTGCCGTCCTTCGTGAGGGTCGCGGCGGTGTCGGCCAGCTCGTCCCAGGTGGTGGGGATGTCCTCGTCGGTCAGCCCCGCGGCGGACCACAGCTGGTCATTGATCACGAGTCCGAGGGTGGAGAAGTCCTTGGGTGCGCAGTACAGCGTGTCCTCGTAGGTGAAGGCCTCGCGGAGGGCGGGGTAGAAGTCGTCCTTCGCCGCGAGGTCCTCGGCGTAGGGCTCCAGGGACCCGTTCGCCGCGTACCCGGCGAAGGCATCGGCGGAGACGTAGAAGACGTCGGCAGGATCACCGGAGGCGAAGCCCTGGCTGAGCTGCTGGGGGAGATCCGAGGCCACGTTCACGGTCGCCTCGATGCCGGATTCACCGGACCAGTCGGAGACCGCGCTGGTGACGGCGTCGGTCTCGGCCGTGCCGGAGGAGCCGATCAGGACGGTCAGGGGAGCATCGGTGGGCTCGGTCTGGTCGCCGGATCCTTCGCCGGCATCGGAGAATCCCGATCCTCCGCTGCAGGCGGAGAGGGTGAGCGCTCCCGCGGCCACGAGGGCCGCGGCGGCGAGGCGCCGGGGGGTGCGATGGTTGCCAGTCGTCATTGTCTGTGTCCTTCGTGGGAGGTGGTGCTGTCAGGAGCTGCCGACGGTGGAGATGTCACCGCCGAGCGGGTAGGACGTTCGTCGTGCCAGCGTCGCCGGCAGTAGCAGGTGCTTGTCCGGCGCGGGCGCGCCGGCGCCCGCCGCTGTTGTTTCCGCAAGCTGGTGGGTGAGGACGGCGATCGCGTGGCGGGCCGCGTCCTCGATGGGCTGCGCCACGCTGGACAGGCCGACGGCTGCGGCGACGGGTGTGTCGTCGAAGCCCGTCACGGCTGCCGGGCGGTCGGGGAAGGCCTCGCGCAGCTGGGCGGCAGCACCGAGGGCGAGCGAGTCGCTCGCGCAGACGATCGCCGTCGCCCCCGCGGCGATGAGGTGCCGCGTCGCGACGGCCCCGGTCTGGATGCCGTCGTCGATCGAGGCGGTGAGTTCGAGGATGCGCGCCGTCCCGACACCGGCCGCGGCGAGCGTGCGCTGCCATCCCGCCCGACGGTCGTCGCCCGCCCCGGAACCGCTCGGCCAGCCGAGGAAGCCGACGGAGGTGTGGCCCTCGGCGAGGAAGAGCGCGGTGGCTTCGGCCGTGCCGGCGCCACCGTCGACGTCGACCCATGCGTGGCGGCTGAGGAACGGATCCTCCGTCTCGCTCCAGGGGCGGCCGAACGCGGCGAAGGGGATGTCGCGGTCCATGAGCCAGGCCGTGCGGCGATCCCCGTGGTGCGTACCGGTGATGACGAACCCGTCGATGTCGGCGACCTGCAGGAGTTCCTCGTACTGGCCGATCTCGTCGGCGTCGGAGTCCGCGCTGAAGAGTGTGAGGCGGTAGCCCTCGCGCTGCGCGGTCTCGGTGAGGGAGTGCAGGAAGCGGTCCAGGATGGAGCCGTTGATGCCGTCGTGCACGGGCATGAGCCGCAGCCCGAGGTTCATGGACCGCCGCGTGCGGAGTTGCCGGGCGGCAGCGCTCGGCCGGTAACCGCTCGCGGCGATCGCAGCCTCGACGCGTTCCCGGGTGGCCGGCTTGACGCGGTGCGGGGCATTGATGACGTTGGAGATGGTCTGGCGGGAGACCCCGAGGGAATCTGCCAGGGTCACGAGCGTGGTCTTCGCCATGCCGTCCTGCCTCCCCTCCGTCGTCGGAGCACCGGGTGTGATGCGACGTTTACAAGAGTATGAACGTTCAAATACGCTGTCAATGGTTGATGTGAACGATCAAAAACCGGCATCCTCGCTAGGGTGGACAACCGGACCGACCCCGAGGAGATCCGATGGCGCACCTCCAGCCGTTCCTGCACGACCTCACCGGCGTGTTCAGCGCCCCGGTGCAGGCGTGGTCCGATCCGCACGGGCAGATCAGGCGCGACGGCGCGCAGGGGATCTTCTGCGGGGACGATCGCGTCATCAGCAGCACCCTCCTCACCGTTGGCGGGACCGAGCCCGACTGGGTGAGCACGCAGGTGGTGTCCGGTCAGGAGATCCGCTTCCTCTCGTTGGTCCGGGTGGAGGGCGCGGGAGCCGATCCGCTCGTCCAGCTGACGAGGACCAGGACCGCGACGGCGCAGGGGGTCGGTGAGCGCCTCCGGCTGGACTCGGCGCTCGACGCCCCGCTGCCCGTGGAGCTCGCCTGCACGCTCCTTGCGGACAGCACGCCCATGGAGAAGGTGAAGTCCGGCCAGGAGGCGGGCGCACCCCTGGCACTGGAGGCGCTCCGCTGGACCTGGCGCACCGGGGACACCGTGGCGCACCTGGATGCAGGCACGGCGGACGTCACCTTCGAGGACGGCGCCGTCACGCTCACCTGGCGGCTCACCGTCGCGGCCGGCGGTTCGGCGGATGCCGGGTTCACCCTGCACCTGCACGATGCTGGGGCTCCGATGGTCGCTCCCGCTGGGCGGCTCCTGCAGGTTCCGCAGGTCCGGCACACCCGGGACCGCCGCATCGGGCATCTCCTCACCCGCTCCGTCTCCGACCTCAACGGCCTGCGGATGGCTGCTGCGGACAACCCCTCCGCCACCTTCCTCGCGGCGGGCGCTCCCTGGTTCTTCACGATGTTCGGCCGCGACTCCCTCATCGCGGCCCGCATGCTGCTGCCGCTCTCCACCGACCTCGCGGGGACGACCCTCCGGGCACTCGCCGCGCGACAGGGCGCCGTGAGCGATCCCTCGTCGGCGGAGCAGCCCGGCAAGATCCTCCACGAGGTGCGCCGCGGCACGCTGCAGTTCGAGGAGGGGGGCACGGGCATCGTCCTGCCACCGGTGTACTACGGCACCATCGACGCGACCCCACTGTGGATCATCCTGCTGCACGATGCCTGGCGCGCAGGACTCGGCGACGACGTCGTCCTGCCGCTCCTCGACCCGCTGGAGCTCGCGCTCGCCTGGCTCCGGGACTTCGGCGACTCCGACGGTGACGGCTTCCTGGAGTACCTGGACACGAGCGGCCACGGCCTCGCCAACCAGGGCTGGAAGGATTCCGGGGACTCCATCCGCTGGCATGACGGTTCCCTGGCCGACGGGCCGATCGCCCTCAGCGAGGTGCAGGGTTACGCCTACGAGGCGGCGATGGGTGGCGCCGCGCTGCTTGAGGCATTCGGCCGGCCCGGCGCGACGGCCTGGCGCAGCTACGCCGCCTCGCTTGCGGCGCGCTTCCGCCAGCAGTTCTGGTGCTCCGACGGGGCGGGTTCCTACCCCGCCATCGCCCTCGATGCGCAGAAGCGAGCGGTCGACGGCGTCACCAGCAACATGGGCCACCTCCTCGGCACGGGCATCCTGACGGGGGAGGAGGAGGCCGACGTGGTCGCACGCCTCCTCGGCCCGGCCATGTTCTCCGGCTACGGGATCCGCACGGTCTCGACGACGAACGGCGGCTACTGGCCCACGCGCTACCACGCGGGGTCCGTGTGGAGCCATGACACCGGCATCATCATCGGCGGCATGCTGCGGGCGGGGTTCGTGGAGGCGGCCGCCGAGCTGGCGAACGGTCTGCTGGACGCGGCCGAGGGCTTCGACTGGCGGCTGCCGGAGCTGTTCTCCGGCCACGCTGCGGCCGACGTCGAGCGCCCGGTGCCGTACCCGGCGTCGTGCCGTCCGCAGGCCTGGGCCGCCGCTTCCGCCGTGCCGATCGCGCAGGCCCTCGGCGCGCTCTGACGGGCCGTTACCGGCGTCCGGAGCCGGGCCCGATCAGGCGAGGATGCGCTGGTACAGGAGGTGGTCCTGCCATCGCCCCGCGATCCGGAGGTAGGACGGCGCCGATCCGATCAGGGTGAAGTCGGCCCGGTCGAGGAGTGCCGGGGACGCGGTGTTGTGCGGCAGCACCGATGCCTGCACGCGGTGCAGTCCGAGGTCGTCGCGGGCCACGGTGAGGACCTCCCGGAATGCCGCCGACGCGACGCCCCGTCCCTGCAGCGCGGCGTCCACCCAGTAGCCCACATGGGCGCTGAGGAAGGGGCCGCGGACGATCCCGGAGAGGGTGACTGTTCCGACGATCCGGCCCTCCGCCTCGAGGACCCAGGGCGCGTCCGTCCCTGACGCGAGGCCGGCGAGGCGGGCGGCCACCGCACCGGCCTGACCGTCGGCGGTGAAGAAGCCCTCCTCCCGCAGCGGTTCCCACGGCGCCAGGTGCGCGCGGTTCCGGCGATACGCGGCGGCGAGCTCAGCCGCGTCCGTGGACACGAGAAGGCGCAGGGTCGTCCCCGAGGGCAGGGTGGTGGACACCCGCGCCATCGTAGCCGAGCGACGGCCGGACCCGCCCGTCCCGCCGTCGGAACGGTCGCCGCCGGAGAGGGGGGGACAGTGCGGAGCGCCTGGGCCATCGACGGCGACATCGCACCCTGCCCCCATGCCGGTGGGAGATCGGCCGCACCGTCATCACCGACAACCGGTCGGGTGGTTGGCGCAGCATCACGAAGCGTGCAAGCCTAGGCGAATGAGCGCTCTCCAGGACATCGACACCCCTTCCGGGACCGTCTCCGCCTACGTCGTCCGGCCGGAGGGACCGGTCCGGGGCGGGCTCGTGCTCGTGCACGAGGTGTGGGGGCTCGTCGGCCACACGCGTGATGTCGCCGACCGCTTCGCGCGTGAGGGCTACGTCGTGGTCGCGCCCGATCTCCTCGCCGACCAGGGCATCACCGAGGAGAAGACCCTGGGCCTGGGGGAGGCGCTGGCCGGGCCCGACGACGAGGCGCGGAACGAGGTGCAGCCGACGCTGCGTGCGCTCCTCGCGCCCCTGGGCAGTCCCGAGTTCGGCGCCCTCACGACCGAGCGCGTGCGGGCCTGCTTCTCCCACCTGTTCGACGACGCCGACGTGGCCGGGCGCGTGGGCGTCATCGGCTTCTGCTTCGGGGGGACGTACAGCTTCTCCCTCGCCGTGCACGAGCCACGCCTCCTCGCGAGCGTGCCGTTCTACGGACACGCCACGTTCACCGCGGAAGAGCTCGGGCGCATCGAGGCGCCCGTCCTCGCGTTCTACGGGCAGGACGACGACGGACTCCTCCAGGAGCTGCCGGCCCTCGAGGCGGCGATGCAGCACGCCGGGGTCGATTTCACCGCCGTCGTCTACCCGGCGGCCGGGCACGCCTTCTTCAACGACTCCAACCGCTTCGCCTACCGGGCTGCTCCGGCCGAGGACGCCTGGCAGCGCACGCTGGAGTTCCTCGCGCGGCACGTTGCCTGATCGCGGCGACGCACCGGGCGCTGCCCGGCCTCCCGCCGGGCGGCGCCCGGTCCACCTCCGTCTGCGGTACCTGGGGCTGGTCCTCATGGGCGGCACGGCCGGCACGCTCGCCCGGTTCGGCCTGGCCGAGGTGCTCCCGGCTCCGGGTGGCCTGCCGCTCGGTATCCTCCTGATCAACGTCACCGGCGCGTTCGCCCTCGGAGTGCTGCTCGAGGCGCTCGCGCGCCGAGGGCCCGACGTGGGACGGCGCCGGGCGCTGAGGCTCGTGCTCGGCACCGGGTTCCTGGGTGGGTTCACGACCTACAGCGCGCTCGCCGTCGACACGGCACTCCTGGTGTCCGACGGGCGCCTCCTCGCAGGACTCGGCTACCTGGCGGTGTCGGTCCTCGTGGGACTGGTGGCGACGGCGGCCGGCATCGCCGTCGGGCACAGCGGGCGCACGACCGGTGAACAGCACCATCTCGGGTCCGGGCGATGAGCGCGGCCGTCGTGCTGGCCGTCGGTCTCGCGGGCGGACTGGGGTCCGTGGCCCGCTACGTGCTCGACGGGACGATCCGCTCGCGCGTGCACGGGGCGGCCCCGGTCGGCACCATGACCGTCAACATCTCCGGCTCCCTGCTCCTTGGCCTGCTCGTCGGGATCGCCCTGGCGGCGGCCCTCCCGCCGGAGTGGACGCTCATCGCCGGGACCGGATTCCTCGGCGGCTACACCACCTTCAGCACGGCGAGCAATGAGACCGTCCGGCTGGTGCAGGCTGGTCGGATCCGCGCTGCCGTCCTCTCCGGACTCGGCACGGCGGTGATGGCGCTGGCCGCAGCCGGCCTCGGGCTGTGGGCGGGATTCCTCCTGGCCGGCTAGACCCCGGTATCCCTGCCCTCCAGCCATGTCCGCGCCCGCTGACATGCCGCGTCCTCCGGATTGCTCCCGGCAGGGCGGGCGCACCCTCCTTCGTCGAGGAGCCGGGACCCCTTGACTCCTCCGCTGGACGCGGGACCATCGAGACAGCGCACCCTGAGAGTGGTGCCTGACGAGGAGGTAAGCGTGGACCAGGACCTGCAGCCCGATCTTCCTGCGGCGCCGGCCGTGGAGGCCGACGATCTCGCCACCCGTGTGCCGTGGCCTGCTGCGGCCGGCACGGCCATCGCCTGCGCCCCGCTCCCCGCCCTGGTCCTGGAGGAGGGCCCTCCCGACTACACGGATGCCTCGGTGCTGCGGGCGGGTGACTCCCTGCACGCCTTCGTGACGTCCAGCCACGGTGATCCGCAGGGTGGCTTGCCCGCGTCCTTCGGGGCCTCGGATTCGTTCGGGGCGGGCGCCGACGCGGGTGACGCCGGCGGCGAGTAGGCGGGGAAGCTGTGAGCCGCGGGTCCACTCCGTCCAGGGCCGCGGTCCCCTCGTCCTCACGCCCTCGTGCCGCCTCGTCGTCGCGCTCCGTCGCCATGATCCCGTGGTGGTCTGCCGTCGCGAGGACATCGACCGCGCCCGATGCCGGCTCTCGGACTAGGGTGGAACGGTGCCCAGGGAAACTTTCGACCTCCGATCGATCGCCGTCGGGTCGTACGGGCCGTCGCTGCTCTACGGGGTCGCGACAGGCGCCATCCTGCCCGTCATCGCCCTGACGGCGCGGGACCTCGGAGCAGACGTGGCGACAGCGGCCCTCGTCATCACGCTGTCCGGGATCGGGTCCCTCGTCACGAATGTCCCGGCCACCCTGATCGCCACCCGTTTCGGGGAGCGGAAGGCGCTCGTGGGAGCAGCGCTGTGGTGCGCGGCCGCGATGTTCCTGGCGCTCGCTGCACCGACCCTGCCGGTCTTCGCCGCCGCGGTGTTCATGGTCGGCATGGCCGGTGCTGTGTTCGGCCTCGCCCGGCAGAGCTACCTCACCGAGGCCGTCCCGGCTCATTTCCGAGCACGCGCGCTCTCGACCCTGGGCGGCGTGACGCGCATCGGCGTGTTCATCGGCCCCTTCGCCGCGGCCCTCGCCATGGCCGTGTACGGCCTGGACGGCGCCTACTGGGTCGGCGGGGTCGCGAGCATCGCAGCCGCGGCCCTCAGCTGGCGCGTCCCCGAGCTCGGAGCTCCCGGCCGCCTGGCCCTCACCGCGCAGTCGCCCGTCGGGGCGGCGCTGGCGCCTCCGCCCGCGCCGACCGTGCGGTCCGTCATGCGCAGCCACTCCCGGATCTTCGTCACGGTCGGTGTCGGTGTCCTCCTGATCGCCGCGGTGCGGGCGACGCGTCAGGCCGTCCTCCCGCTCTGGGCGGAGAGCATCGGGCTGGACGCCTCGTCGACGGCGCTCATCTACGGTCTCTCGGGCGCCATCGACATGCTGATCTTCTACCCGTCCGGCAAGATCATGGACGTCAAGGGCCGCCGCTGGATCGCCGTGCCCTGCATGCTCATCATGGGCACGTCCCTGACGCTGCTGCCGTTCACCGCGGACGCGGTCGGCCTGCTGCTGGTGGCGCTGCTCATCGGGTTCGGCAACGGCATCGGTTCGGGCATCGTGATGACGCTCGGCGCCGATTTCTCGCCGTCGCCCGGCCGTCCGCAGTTCCTCGGCATCTGGCGGTTGTTCACGGATGTGGGGAACATGTCCGGACCCGCACTCCTGTCCCTGGTCACGGCGCTGGCGACCCTGTCCGCGGGCATCTGGGCGACGGCCGCCCTCGGCTTCCTCGGTGCTGCCGTGCTCTGGTACTGGATCCCGCGCGCTGCACCGGGCTCCGCGGCACCGGCGGTGCCGCGGGGCTGAGGCATGTGCCGTGCGGCCGATTACGCTCCGGCCGTTGCCGTGACCTGGCCCTCGTCAGCGCCGGGCGCGACGCCGGATCACCCGCGCCGCCAGAACGGCTCCTGCCGTCGCCATGACCCACGGACCGCCCACGATGAGGGGGTCGAGCCACTGGTGGTTGACGTCGGCGCGCCTCTTCCCGAGGCGCGACGCGATGCCGTGCAACCGTCCTTCCGCCAGGACCCCTGTCTCGGTCACCGGGTTGTCCGGACGGAGGGACACCAGGGATCGGAGGTGCGCCCCCCAGGCATCCACCCGGTCGGCCCCGATCAGGATGAGCCAGTGCGCCGCGCGCCCCTCGCTGTAGCGGTAGGCGTACCGGCGGATCCGGCCGGAGACGCCGTGCAGCGGTGCGCTGGTGCCGAAGACCGGCGTCAGCTGCCCGTGCTCGATCGAACGCTCCCGGCCCTCCCGGCCCGATTGCTGCTCCTCGGGGTAGTCCCAGTGCGCGCCCGTGCCCGCGGGGTCGTACACCTCGCGGGGGTAGGAGGGCCGGTCCTTCGGGTCGAGGTCCGCACCCCAGCCCGGGATGCGCGCACGGAGAGCCTCCGGGGAGGGGACGTCCTTCGGCTTGTTCGCGACGTAGGGGGTGGACGGCGTCGTCGACATGGTGTGCCTCCTAGCTGGGGTCCGCGATGACGAGGGTCTTGATGCAGTTGTCGAGCTTGGCCGAGAACAGGTGGTACCCCTCGGCGATGTCCTCCAGCGGGATCCGGTGGGTGACGATGTCGTTCGGCTTGAGGAAGCCGTTCTGGATATGGCTGAAGAGGCGCGGCCACTGCCGTTTCACCGGTGTCTGGTTCATGCGCAGCGTGAGGCCCTTGTTGAGCGCGTCCCCGAACTTCACGGCGCTGAAGATGGGCCCGTAGGCGCCGACGACGGACACCGTGCCGCCCTTGCGGGCAGCGTCGATCGCCCAGTTGAGCGCGATCGGCGAACCGCCCTGCAGTTTGAGCTTGGTCCCGGTGACCTGCTGGAGGAAGTTCCCGTCCGCCTCGGCCCCGACGGCGTCGATGACGACGTCGGCCCCGAGCCAGTCCGTGGTCCTCTTCATCTCGACCACGATGTCGTCGTACTCCGCGAAGTTGAAGGTCTCGGCGTGGGCGAAGGTGCGCGCCTTCTCGAGCCGGTACTCGAGGTGGTCGACGACGATCACGCGCCCCGCGCCCATCAGCCAGGCGGACTTCGCGGCGTAGAGGCCCACGGGTCCCGCACCGAAGACCACCACGGTGTCACCCTCGACGATGTCGCCGAGCTGCGCCCCGAAATAGCCCGTCGCGAGGGCGTCCGTGAGCAGCACGGCGTCCTCGCTGTCCATCCAGTCCGGGATGATGGCCGGTCCCACATCGGCGAAGGGAACGCGCACGAACTCGGCCTGCCCGCCGTCGTACCCGCCCGTGGTGTGCGAGTAGCCGTAGATGCCGCCGACCGCCGTCGCGTTCGGGTTGACGTTGTGGCAGTTCGAATACAGCCCACGGGCGCAGAAGTAGCAGGATCCGCAGTAGACGTTGAAGGGGACCATCACGCGGTCCCCGCGCTGCAGGTTCTGCACCGACGGGCCCACTTCCTCGACCACCCCGATGAACTCGTGGCCGAACGTGTGGCCGATCCGGGTGTCCGGCATGAGGCCGTGGTACAGGTGCAGGTCCGAACCGCAGATGGCCGCCGTCGTCACCCGGATGATGGCGTCGTTCGGGTGTTCGATCGTCGGCATGGGTTTCTCTTCGACGCGGATCGTGTAGGGACCGCGGTAGACCATGGCTCTCATCCGTCGCCTCTTTCGTCGCTCGTCCGGTCAGCGTGGCACCGGACGGTGCAGTGCTTCAACAAGGAGCAGGGGACGGAAAGCGCGTGCGGAGGACCGCGGAGTGTGTTAACGCCGGCGGTCGGTGGGCGGCGTGCGGCGCGCCTGGGCGGCGAACAGCCAGCCCGCGGCCCCTGAGAGGGTGAAGCCCACGCCGACGATCCACGTCAGCCCCCACCAGAAGAAGAGGGGGACGGTCGCGGTCCCCGGCACGGCGGCCGGGCCGGCTGCCTGGACGGACACGTACAGGACGGCGGACACGAGCATGCCGCCCGGGCCCAGGATCCAGCAGAGCACCAGCCAGCCGCGCGACGAGCCCCACCCGCTGCCGAATCCCTCCCACCGGTTCCAGTGATCGCCCGTGCGCATGATGATGAGGCCGCCGATGAGCGTCCAGGTGCCGACGACGAGAAGAGCCGCGACCACGTCCGCCGGACGGTGCCACAGGTTGATGAACGTGGCCACCCCGGCGAGGACGGAGTAGGCACCACCCGCAGCGGCGGCGAAGGGACGCCAGCGGGGGGTCATGATGATGAAGACGGCCGCTGCCGCCGATGCCGCCAGAGTTGTATGCCCGGAGGGTAATGAATTGAACGCGAGCGTGGCGACGCCCCGGTCCGGGCGGTCGAAGACGAGATTCTTCAGCACCTGGGTGGTCAGGTTCGAGGTGAGGACGACGGCGACGGCGACCACCGCCGCCCCGTACCGCTGCCGCCGCAGCACCACGAAGAGGATGGCCGCCGCGGCGAGGACCACGGAGATGGCGGGAAGCGTGTCGAGGAACCGCAGGAAGGGCAGTTGCGTGTCCGGCGCCGCCACCCCTGCCTCCTGCCAGGCCGACTCGTCCGCGAACTGCCCCGTCGTGGTCCGGACGAAGGCCCAGTAGGTCCAGCCGAGAGCCGCCGCGCAGGCGGCTGCGGCCAGCACGAAGACGAACGGCGAGCGCGCCGCCCGGGCCGTCGTCCTGGTCCGCTGCGTGGTCATCGGTCAATCGTTCCACATCGACCTCGGAGTTCCGTCACCGTCCTGTGACCTCGTCCTGAGGCGTGTCCGCCTGCCGTTCCGGGGCCGCGGGGGGCTGCCGTAGCCTGAGGGCGTGACGCCACCGACCGCACCCCTGCCCCTGCCGTCGCTCGGGGACCTGCTGTCCTCGGCCCGCGTGGTGTCCATCCCCATGCGGGTGAAGTTCCGCGGCGTCCTGCATCGCGAGGCACTCCTGCTCCGGGGCATCGCCGGCTGGGGGGAGTTCTGCCCCTTCCTCGAGTACGACGACGCCGAGTCCGCGCCGTGGCTGGCCTCCGCCGTCGAGGCGGCCTGGGCAGGGTTCCCTGCATCCGTCCGCGACTCCGTGCCGGTGAACGCGACCGTCCCCGCCGTCGGGCCGGAGGCGGTGGAGGGCGTCCTCGCCCGCTTCGGGCCGGTGGGCGCGGTCAAGGTCAAGGTGGCGGAGCGGGGACAGGACCTGCGCGACGACGTCGCCCGCGTGGCGGAGGTCCGCCGGCTCCTACCCGACGCCGGCATCAAGGTGGACGCGAACGGCGGCTGGGAGGTCGCGGAGGCGCTCATGGCACTCGATGCCCTGGCGCCGTCCGGGCTGCAGTACGTGGAGCAGCCGGTCGCCGACATCCCCGGCCTCCGGGCCGTCCGGCTGGAACTCCGGCGCCGCGGGTCCGGGATCCTCGTCGCGGCGGACGAGAGCGTCCGGCGGCAGGAGGATCCGCTGCTGGTCGCGCGCGAGGATGCGGCCGACGTCCTCGTGGTCAAGGCCGCACCGCTCGGGGGAGTGCGGCGGGCGCTCGACATCATCCGCCGGGCCGGGCTGCCGGCCGTGGTCAGTTCCGCCCTGGACACCTCGGTGGGGATCCGTTCCGGCGTCGCGCTCGCGGCAGCGCTGCCCGACCTGCCGTTCGCCTGCGGCCTGGCCACGGTCTCGCTCATGGAGGGCGACGTCACGGACGCCTCGCTGGTGCCCGAGGGCGGTCACCTGCCCGTGCGTGACGTCGACGTGCGTGAAGAACGACTGCTGCGGTTCGCAGCCGACGGAGACCGTCGGTCCTGGTGGCTGGAGCGGCTCGCCCGGACCCATGCGGTCCTCGCAGCGCGGGACTGGAGGTCCGCCGCGGGCGACGCGGAGTGACCACACGCGGGGAGGACGCGGTCGATGCGAGCGGTCTGGGGTGGACCGTCCAGCGTCGTCGTGGGAGGAACACCCTGTGGCGGCTTCGGCAGCCGAGGCCCGGCCCCGGACCGTGGTGCTCGACGCGGCGCTGCGGGATGCGGTGCTCCCCGAAGGCTGACGGGCAGGCCCTGTTCCGGCGTCGTTAACCCGGCGTTCACCGGCACGCACCACGGCTGTTCAGGTGGTCTCGGCAGGGTGAGGGGCGAACGCCGTTCATCTTCTTGAGAGGTACCACCCCCATGACTGACACCACGCGCCGCCTGCTGCCCATGCTCGGCCACACCAAGGGCAAGCGCAGTGCCGTGACCTGCGCCCTGAAGTGTGACAATGCGTGCTCCGACGCGGTCTGCAACACGTCGAGGAACACCTACTTCCGTGACATCGCCGGCAGCGAGTTCTCGCGCCGCAGCGCGCTCGGCGTGGGCGCTGCCGGAGCACTGACGCTCCTGGTCGGCACCCAGACCGGCGCCGGGTCCGCCGTCGCCGCCCCGGGGAGGCCCGGGAAACCGGCGGGCAAGCTGGCCTTCACCCCCATCGCACCCGTGGACGCCCTGGTGGATGACATGACCGTTCCCGAGGGCTACGGCTGGAAGCCGGTGATCCGCTGGGGAGATCCCCTGTTCGCCGGCTCGCCGAGGTTCGACGCCGCCAACCAGACCGCAGCAGCGCAGGCGCTGCAGTTCGGCTACAACTGCGACTACACGGACATCATCGAGATCGAGGGCAGCAAGGGCCGCCGTGCCGTGCTCTTCGCGAACCACGAGTACACGAACGAGAACATCATGGTCCCGCCGACCCTCGCCGCAGCCGAGGTGCGCGGGATCGGCAAGGCCGCACACGGCCTGTCCGTCGTCGAGCTCGAGCGCAAGAACGCCAACAAGCCCTGGTCCTACGTGCAGGGTGCGGCCCTCAACCGCCGCTACCTGACCACCACGCCGTACGAGGTGACTGGCCCGGCTGCAGGCTCGGACCTCCTCAGGACCAAGGACGATCCCGAGGGCCGGACGATCCTCGGCACGCTGGGCAACTGCGCCGGCGGCACCACGCCGTGGGGCACCATCCTCTCCGGCGAGGAGAACTTCAACGGCTACTTCGTCGCGCCCGGCACGAGCGCCGGCGACCGCCGATACGGCATCAGCAACCGTCCGACCGTCCGCGGCTGGGAGATCGACGAGCCGCGCTTCGACACCCGGAATGTCGGCTACGAGAACGAGACGAACCGCTTCGGCTACATCGTGGAGGTGGATCCCTTCGATCCCACGTCCACCCCGAAGAAGCACACGGCACTCGGCCGCTTCAAGCACGAGGGTGCGAACGTCACGGTGGCCTCCGACGGTCGGGTGGTCGCCTACATGGGCGACGACGAGCGCTTCGACTACCTCTACAAGTTCGTCTCCCGGAACCGGGTCACCCCGGGCACCAACCCTGCCGCGCGTCGCGCCAACATGACGCTGCTCAGCGAGGGCTCGCTGTACGTGGCGCGCTTCCAGGGCAACTCGGTCGCCGAGATCGACGGGACGGGCACGCTCCCCTCCGACGGCGCCTTCGACGGCGTCGGCGAGTGGTTGCCGCTCCTCATCGACAACACGTCCGTGGTGCCGGGCATGACGGCGGCCGACGTGGCCGTCTACACCCGACTGGCCGCGGACAAGGTGGGCCCCACGAAGATGGACCGCTGCGAGGACGTGGAGCCGAATCCCGTCTCCGGCAAGATCTACATCGCCTGCACCAACAACACCAACCGCGGCGTCGGCTCCACCGCGATCGCCGACGAGGCCAATCCCCGCACGCAGAACCGCGACGGCCACGTCGTGGAGATCACCGAGGCCGGCAACAACGCGACAGGCACGCGCTTCACGTGGAACCTCCTGCTCGTCTGCGGTGATCCTGCGCGCAACCCGTCCACCTACTTCGCGGGCTACCCGAAGGACAAGGTCTCGCCGATCTCCTGCCCCGACAACGTCGCCTTCGACTCCGAGGGCAACCTCTGGATCTCCACGGACGGCCAGCCCGGGACGGTGGGATTCAACGACGGCCTGTTCAAGGTCGGCCTGGTCGGCGCGGAGCGCGGCCGTGTGCAGCAGTTCCTCGCGGTCCCGCGCGACGCCGAGACCTGCGGGCCCGTCATCCGGGACCAGGAGGGCAGTGTGTTCGTGGCCGTGCAGCACCCGGGGGAGGACGGGACGTGGGCCGAGCAGGCATCGCTCTTCCCGGACTACGTGCCGCTCGGGGCCCTGCCCAGCAAGGGTGAGGCAGCCGTTCCCCGCCCCTCGGTGGTGCAGGTGTTCCGCGGCGCGGAGGCTCCGGCCGAGGACCACAGGGGACGTGGCCGCCGCTCGCCCGGCAAGGCCCGGCCGAAGTCCGGCATCAGCGAATCGCGCGGGACCAGCGACGGCAAGTAGCGCCGTCCCCGACCCGGACGGCCCACGCACCCCCTCCCCGTCGGGAGGGGGTGCGTTCGCGTCCGGGATGTGAGGATGGAGAGGTGACCGACTCAGAGATGTCCCCTCCAGCCCCCCTCGGTTCCGCCGTGACGGCGGCCCGGGCCGTGCGGGCCCTGGTGGCGGGCGGTGTGACCGACGTCGTTGTCGCCCCCGGATCCCGCAGCGCCCCGCTCGCCTACGCGCTCGCCGAGGCGGAGGCCGAGGGGCTCGTCCGGCTGCACGTGCGCATCGACGAGCGGACCGGAGGCTTCACGGCGCTCGGCCTGGCGCTCGGCGGACAGCGGCCGGCGGCCGTCGTGACGACGTCGGGCACGGCGGTGGGCGAGCTGCTTCCCGCCGTGATGGAGGCGAACCATGCCGCGGTGCCCCTCGTGGTCGTCTCCGCGGACCGGCCCGGCGAGCTCCGCGGGACCGGCGCGAACCAGACGACGGTGCAGCCCGGACTGTTCGGCGTCCACGTGCGCGCGGGCGTCGATGTGGGCGCGGGGGAGGATCCCACGAGCCTCATCGGCGACGTGCTGCGCGCCGCGCTCGGGCGGCCGGACGACGGTGCCGCGACCAGCCCGGCCGGTCCGGTGCACCTCAACCTCGCCTTCCGCGACCCCCTGGTGCCGGACGCGGACGACCTGGACGTCCTCCGATCTGCCCGGCTCGTGCAGGCGGAAGGGCGGACGGCCGCCGCGAACGGGTGGGATGGTGGGGGTGGGTCCGTCGTCGGATCGGCGTCACCGGCCGGCTCGGGAACGCCCGAGTCCGCCGCGCAGGTGTCGACGCGCTCTGTGGGCGCGTCCCGCTCCGACCTCTCCACGGACGGTCAGGGAACGACGGTCGTCGTCGCCGGACACGGTGCCGGCGAGGTGGCCGCGGGGTTCGCCGCCCACCTGGACCTGCCGCTACTGGCCGAGCCGTCGTCGAACGCGCGTTTCGGCAGCAGTGGCATCCCGGCCTACCGCCTGCTGCTCGAGCATCTCGGCCCGTCGATCACCCGCGTGGTCACGTTCGGGCGGCCCACGCTGTCCCGTCCGGTGACCGCGCTCCTCGCCCGGGCCGACGTCGAGCACGCGCTGTACCTGCCCGAGCCCGTGGCCTGGTTCGAGGAGGGGCGCCGGACCGAACGCATCATCGACGACCTGCCCGGCCTGATCGCCTTCGCGGGTCGCGGGGCGGAGGGCTGGCTCGGGCGCTGGCGCGAGGCAGGGGCAGCGGCCGATGCCGCCATCCGCTCGCTCCTGGTCGACGAGGAGCGGATGACGGGACTCGACGTGGCCGATGCAGTCTGGGAGCACACCGACGGCAACCTGGTGCTGGGGTCCTCCAACCCCATCCGGGACATGGATCTGATCGCCTCGACCGGCTGGCATCCGCTCGAGGTCTTCGCCAACCGCGGGCTGGCCGGGATCGACGGCACCCTCTCGACCGCGAGCGGCGTGGCGCTCGCGGCGGGCATCCCGACCCGCGTCCTCCTCGGTGACCTCACGTTCCTGCACGACGTCGGTGGCCTGCTCCTCGGCAGCGGCGAACCGCAGCCGGACCTGCACATCGTGGTCCTCAACGACGGCGGCGGCGGGATCTTCGGCCTGCTCGAGCACGGTGCCGAGGCGACGACGGCGCGGTACGGCGCCGCCGTCGAACGCCTGTTCGGAACCCCGCACACCGTGGACGTGGCCGCGCTCGCGGCCGCCTACGGACTCCGGTACGAGCGCGCCACGACGCTGGACGAGCTGGATACGGCGATGGAGCGGCCCATCTCGGGCCGCTCCATCCTCGAGGTGCGCACCGACCGCAGCACCCTCCGGGACCTCCACGCACGGATTCGCCGGGCGGTGGCGGACGTGACGGTCTCCTAGCTAGAGCACCTTCGAGAGGAAGAGCTTCGTCCGCTCGTGCTGCGGGTCCCCGAGGACGTCCTCGGGCCTGCCCTGCTCCACCACGACGCCGCCGTCCATGAACACCACGCGGTCCCCGACCTCACGGGCGAAGCCCATCTCGTGCGTCACGACCATCATCGTCATGCCCTCGCGGGCGAGCTGCTTCATGACCTCCAGCACGTCGCCGACGAGTTCGGGGTCCAGGGCGCTGGTCGGCTCGTCGAAGAGCATCATGTCCGGGTCCATCGACAGGGCCCGGGCGATGGCGACGCGCTGCTGCTGGCCGCCCGAGAGCTGGGCAGGGAAGGCATCCGCCTTCTCGGAGAGGCCCACCTTGGCGAGGTTGCGCCGGGCCACCTCGACGGCCTCGGCCCTGCCCCGCTTCTTGGCCCGCTGCTGCGCGAGGGTGAGGTTCTTCAGCACGCTGAGGTGCGGGAAGAGGTTGAACTGCTGGAACACCATGCCGATGCGCGTGCGGACGTCGTCGAGGTCCGTCTCGCGGTCCGTGATGTCGATGCCCTCCACCATGACGGTGCCGGAGGTGGGCTCCTCCAGCCGGTTGACGCAGCGCAGGAGGGTGGACTTCCCGGAGCCCGAGGGGCCGATCACGCAGACCACCTCGCCCTGGTCCACATGGAAGTCGATGCCCTTGAGCACCTCGTTCTCGCCGAAGTTCTTGCACAGTGCGCGGATCTCGATCGCTGGCACCGCCGTGGTGCCCGGAGCTGCATGCGCCACGGGGATCACCGGCCTCTCTTGTTGTGTCGTTCGAGCTTCGCGACCAGCTGCGTGAGCGGGAGCGTGATGACCAGGTAGAGCAGTGCTGCCACCACCAGGGGCGTCGCGTTCGCCGAGTTCGTCAGGGAGTCGCGGGCGAAGGTCGTGAGTTCACGGTCGCCGATCGCCATACCCGCGATGAAGAGCAGCGAGGTGTCCTTGATGAGGATCACGAGCTCGTTCGTCAGGGGAGGGGTGATGATGCGGAACGCCTGCGGGAGCACGACGGTGACCAGCGTCCACGTGGAACCCATGCCGAGGGACCGCGCGGCTTCGACCTGACCCTTGGGCACGGCCTCGATGCCTGCCCTGATGGTCTCGGCGATGTACGCCGCCGAGACTACGATCAGGCCGATCAGGCCGGCACCCACGCTGCCGCCCGGTGCCTGCCACTGGAACGCGATCGGCACCGCGAAGGCGAAACCGAAGATCACGAGCAGGGCGGGCAGCCCGCGGAAGAGTTCGATGTACCCGGTCGCGAGCCAGCGGTACGGCAGGACGGGGGAGAGCTTCATCAGCGCCAGGAGGAGCCCGAACAGCATGCCGCCCACGAAGGCGATCGCCGTGTAGACGATGGTGTTCTTCGCCGCGATGGTGAGGATCTCGGGGAAGGCCGACCGCGCCACGTCGATGTTGAAGAAGTAGGGCTGGATCCTCCCCCAGTCCGCGGACAGGAGGACGAAGAGGATGACTGCTGCGAAGATCGCGTAGAGGACGCCCTGCGTGAGGCGTCTGCGTGTAGAGCGTTTCACGCGGAGGAACTACCTTCCTTCGAAGGAGATGGGGCCCGGGCGGCGCCGTCGTCGACGCCGCACGGGCTGCGGTGGTTCTACTCCGAGAAGTAGGTGTCGTAGATGTCCTGGTACGTGCCGTTGTCGCGCAGCGCGGTCAGCTGCTCGTTGACGGCGGTCACGAGCTCCTCACTGCCTTCCTTGGCCATGATGAAACCGTACTGCTCGTCCGTGGGCAGTTCCTCGGCGATGGTGAAGGCGCCGTCCTCGGTGTGGCCGAGGTTGACCGGGAGGTCCTGGAGGAGCGCGTCGACGTTGCCGGCCTGGATCGCGGCGTACATCTCGGCATCGGAGGGGTACTGGACGAGCTCGGCCTCGGGGGCGTTCTGCTCCGCGTAGAGGGCGCCGGTGGTGCCCTGCTGGACGCCGACCTTCTTGCCGGCGAGGTCGTCGATGGAGGCGATGTCCGAGTCCTCGGGCACGAGGACGGACTGCAGGGAGTCGTAGTAGGGATCGGAGAAGGCGAGGTTCGCCTGGCGCTCCTCCGTGATGGTCACGGCGCTCGCGCCGATGTCGCACTGGCCGGCGCCGAGGACGGCCCCACTCTGGAGCCCGTCGAAGCCGACGTCCTGGACGGCGAGCTCGAGGCCCATCCCGGTGGCGATCTCCCGCATCAGGTCCATGTCGAACCCGGTGTACTCGCCATTCTCCTCGTACTCGAAGGGCGGGTAGGGGATGTCCGAGCAGACCGTCAGCGAGCCCTCGGAGACGAGGCTCAGACCGCCGGCCTCCCCGGAGGCGGTGCCGGAGCCGGCGTCGTCGGAGCCTCCACCGCAGGCGCTGAGCGCGAGGGTGCCGGCGGCCAGGGCGGCCAGCAGTGCGTAGTTCTTGGAAAGCATGGGTGCCTCACTTGTGCGGACGTGATGGATCGGAAAAAGGTCCTGCTGATTCTAGCGACGAAAGAGAGATGTGCGTCACAGGCTACAGGCATTGCCTATAGGTAACCAAGGGTCAGGACGGGGCGGTCAGGCCCAGCGCCTCGATCATCGGCCTGAACTTGCTCCAGGTCTCCGCCAGCTCTGCAGCGGGCTGTGACCCCTCGACGATCCCGCACCCGGCATAGAGGCGCACGCGCGTCGGGGTCTCGACCACCGCACCGCGCAGCGCGATCCCCCACTCGCCGTTGCCGCCGGCGTCGATCCAGCCGACGGGCCCCGCGTACGGACCCCGCTGCAGGTGCTCCAGCTCCCGGATGAGCGCTCCCGCGACCGTCGTCGGCGTGCCGCACACCGCAGCGGTCGGGTGGAGGGCCTGGACGAGGGCCAGCGACGTCGGGACCTGGCCGCTGTCGTCGACGGCGAGCTGCGCGGTGACGTCCGACGCGAGGTGCCAGACGTTGGGCAGCTGGAGCACGAAGGGCTCGCTGTGGGACGTCATGGAGCTCGTGAAGGGCTGCAGGGTCTCGGTGAGCGAGTCGATGGCGATCTGGTGTTCGTGGAGCTGCTTGTCCGAGCCGGCGAGCACCCTCGTGGGGTAGCCGGGGTCATCGACGGGCGCACCGGCACGGTCCAGTGTCCCGGCGAGCACGCGTGCCTGCGCGGTGTTGTTCTCCACCTTGATGAGCATCTCGGGCGTGGATCCGATCAGGCCGTCGACGGCATAGGTCCAGCAGTCCTCGTAGCGCACCGCCAGTTCCCGCAGGACCTGGGCCGTGGCGACGGGCGATGCGAGGTGGGCGACGACGTCGCGGGCCAGCACCACCTTGCTGAGCTCGCCGCCCTGCACGTGCTTGACGCCCTCCTCGACGGCGAGCTCGTACTGCTCCTCGCTGAGCACCCCGGGGCCGAGGTGGTCCGCGGGATCGGGGGAGCGGTCGGCGTCCGGTTCGACGAGATAGGCGGCCAGCGCCGCCTCGGCAGCCTCCGCGCTGAGCTCGGCGCCGGCGTCGTCCGTGATGTAGGTCAGCCAGGTCCGCCCCTGGCTGCAGCCGATGACCACCTCGGGGATGATCAGGCGGGACTCGTGGGACGACGTCTTGGAGAAGGCGAAGGACCCGAAGGCGATCAGGCCGGTTCCGGGTACGCCGAGATCATCCTGCACCTCGGCGCCGGCCAGCTCCCGGCGCCACCACTCCTGCGCCTGCGTGAAACGGTCCGGACCGGTGGTGGTGAAGCGGGCTGTCTCGCCGTAGGCCACGAGGCCGCCGCCGCGCCGGATCCAGGTGTGCGCGTCGTTGCGCACCACGTACTCGAGAAGGCCGGACTGCGGATCCATGTCGCTGCGTGCCACCGTGATGCTGCGGAGCCCGCGGGACTGTCCGGGCGCAGGCGTCAGCGCGGTGAGGGACGGAGTGCTCATGATGGTCCAAGCGTACTCCGGGGGCTCCGGCCCGTTTCCTGGCGGAAGGACGCCCAGCACCGTGAGGTTCGGCACGTCGCGGCGCACGCGCCCGCGTCCCGGCGGGCGCGGGCCCGCGGAGGGTACCGTGCCGGTCGGGCACCGCGGCAATGTTTGAGACACTGGAGGAGTGAATCGTGCATCGCTGGAGAAGCGCCCTGACGAAGTAGCAGCCATGTTCGACGACGTGGCGCCCAAGTACGACGTCGTGAACGACGTCCTGTCGATGGGACAGACGCGCCGATGGCGGCGGATCGTCGTCGACGCGGTCGGCGCCGAACCGGGCCAGCGGGTCCTGGACCTCGCGGCCGGCACGGGCACCTCGAGCGAGCCCTACGCGGATGCGGGCGTCGACGTCGTCGCCTGTGACTTCTCGCTCGGCATGCTGAAGGTGGGCAAGCGCCGCCGCCCCGACATCGACTTTGTCGCCGGAGACGCCACGAACCTCCCCTTCGCGGACAACTCCTTCGACGCCTCCACCATCTCCTTCGGGCTCCGCAACGTCAACGAGCCGAAGAAGGCGCTGGCGGAGATGCTGCGCGTCACGCGGCCCGGCGGACGCCTCGTCATCGCCGAGTTCTCCCAGCCGACCGTGGCCCTCTGGCGCACCACCTACACCGAGTACCTCATGCGGGCCCTCCCGGCGATCGCCCGGAAGGTCAGTTCCAATCCGGACGCGTACGTGTACCTGGCCGAGTCCATCCGGGCATGGCCCGACCAGGACGCCCTGGCCGCCTGGATCGGCGACAGCGGCTGGAAGGACGTCGAGTACCGGAACCTCAACGGCGGGATCGTCGCCGTGCACCGCGCCGTCAAGGCTCCTGCAGCCCCCGGCGAGGAGCCGCTCCTCCCGGGTCAGGTCCGGCTGACCCGACGCACGTCGGCGGCGGGCTAGATGTCCGTCCTGATCGTCGGCGCCGGTCCGGCCGGGTCCACCGCGGCCTACTACCTGGCGAGCGCGGGCATCGAGGTCACGGTCCTCGAGAAGACCTGGTTCCCCCGGGAGAAGGTGTGCGGCGACGGACTCACGCCGCGTGCCACGCGGGAGCTGCAGCTCCTCGGCCTCCCGCACGACGAGAGCGAGGGATGGCGGCGCAACAAGGGCCTCCGCCTGATCGCCGGCAAGCGCACCGTGGAGGTGCCCTGGCCGGAGCTGAGCGATTTCCCCGACTACGGCCTGGTCCGCACGCGCCTCGGCTTCGACGAGGCCCTGGCCGAGCACGCCCGTTCGGCCGGCGCGACGATCCTCGAGGGCCACTCCGTGTCCACGGCTCTCCGCGACGAGACCGGCCGCGTCACGGGCGTCACCGTGAACCTGCTCGACGCCGACGGCCGGAAGACCGGCGAGACTCAGGACTTCAAGGCCGACGTCGTCCTGGCGGCCGACGGCAACTCCACCCGCACCGCGGTGAGCCTCGGCATGCAGAAGCGCGACGACCGACCCCTCGGGGTCGCCGTGCGCACCTACTTCACGAGCCCGCGCACGAACGACGACTGGATGGAGGGCTGGCTCGAGCTGCCGGACGCCACCGGGAAGCCGCTGCCCGGCTACGGCTGGGTCTTCGGCGTCGGGGACGGCACCTCCAACGTCGGGCTCGGCATCCTCAACTCCTCCGCCGAGTTCGGGAAGCTGGACTACAAGCAGGTCCTGCGTGACTGGACCGGCGGCATGCCTGCCGAGTGGGGCTTCACGCCCGAGAACCAGGTCGGCGAGATCCGCGGTGCGGCCCTGCCCATGGGCTTCAACCGCACGCCGCACTACAGCCCCGGACTGCTGCTCCTCGGCGACGCCGGCGGCATGGTCTCGCCCTTCAACGGTGAGGGCATCTCCTACGCCATGGAGTCGGCACGCTACGCCGCCGAGTTCATCGAGCGGTCCCGGTCCGTCTCCTCGCCGATCGGCCGCGACCAGGTCATGTCGGCCTACGCCCCCTACGTCCGTGAGCAGTGGGGCAGCCACTTCACCCTGGGGCGGATCTTCGCCCAGCTCATCGGCAAGCCGGCCATCCTCTCCCTCGCCCTGCGCACGGGCATGCCCGTCCCGCTGCTCATGCGGTTCGTGGTCCGGATGCTCGCCAACCTGACCGACGCCGGAGGCCGCGGCTTCGAGGACCGCGTGATCCATCTGCTCGAGTCCCTCGTCCCGCCCACCACCAACCAGCCGTCCGTCATGGCCACCCTTGGTGCGCACGGCGCCGTCGCACGTGGTTAGTCTTAGACCGTGACACAATCCTTCAACTCCGGATGGGCCAGCGTGGGCCGGGGCAGCGCGCTGGACACGGCGGATATCCCGGACGACTCCGAGGCCCTGCGCCTGCCTCCCGGGTTCGCCCTCATCGCCGAGGACCCGGACCTGGGACCGTCGGTCTCGTCCTGCCTCGCCGAGGTGGAGAAGCAGCTCCGCGGAGCCATCGCCAACTCGGACCCCCTCGCCGACGCCACGAGCCGCCACCTCGTCGAGGCGGGCGGCAAGCGCATCCGGCCCCTGCTGACCATCCTCGCCTCGCACCTCGGCAACCCGACCCGCGCGAAGGTGGTCCAGGCCGCCGTCGTCGTCGAACTGACCCACCTCGCCACGCTCTACCACGACGACGTCATGGACTCCGCGCCGTACCGCCGCGGTGCGCCCACCGCGCACGAGGTCTGGGGCAACTCCGTCGCGATCCTGACGGGCGACCTCATCTTCGCCCGCGCCTCGATCCTCGTGTCCGAACTCGGCGGGGAGGCCCTCGGCATCCAGGCCCGCACCTTCGAGCGGCTCTGCCTCGGGCAGCTGCACGAGACCGTCGGTCCCCGCGACGGCCAGGACGACCTCGAGCACTACCTTTCCGTGATCGCGGACAAGACCGGTTCCCTCGTCGCCGCTTCCGGGCAGCTCGGCGCGCTCTTCGCGGACACCTCGCGCGAGGTCGTCGACGTCATGGTGTCCTACGGCGAGAAGGTGGGCGTCGCCTTCCAGCTCGCCGACGACGTCATCGACGTGACCGGCCTGAAGGTGAAGTCCGGCAAGGCTCCCGGGACCGATCTCAGAGAGGGTGTCCCCACCCTTCCGGTGATCCTCCTGCGCCGCGCCGCTGCTGCGGGAGACAGCTCGGCGGCCGACGTCCTCGCCCTCGTCGACGGCGACCTGACCTCCGACGAGGCGCTGGCTGAGGCCGTCGCCGCCGTCCGTTCGCACCCGCAGACGCAGGCCGCCTGGGCCGTGGCGCAGCGGTGGGCGGACGACGCCGTCGCCGCCCTCGAGCCGCTGCCGGACAGCGTGGTGAAGCAGGCGCTGGCCAGCTTCGCGCAGGCGGTCGTCAGCCGGGACGTCTAGCGGTCCTTCGCGTCGGCGTCGGCCCTGCGGCGTTCCGTCCGCCTCGGCCCCATTGTGCTCCGTGGGTTGCGCCCGGCCGCTCTGCTACGCCTCGTCTGCGTCAGGCGGGCGTTCGTTCACTCCTTCTACCGGAGGAGCGGTCCTGCAGCGGTGTGTCACCGTCCGACACGCGCGTGGGTCCACATGAACCGTGAACGAAGGCACAGAGGCACCCCGGCCGTGATCCATTCATCGGGGGGCTTCCGATGCGCGCTTGCGCACATAGCGCGGTCGACGGGATGAAGAAATGGGAGCAGGTCCTGTACTCGACGCATGAGACTTGTTCAGGTCCTGACGGCCCTCGGCGGCGTTGCCCCTGCCCGCAGGCTGCTTGAACGCGGGATCAGCCGGCGCGAGCTCTCCCGTGCGCTCGACGGCGGCGACGTCGTGCGTGTGCGCAGGGGGAGTTATCGCCACCCCGCAGGCGCCCGCAGATTTCATCGCGGCAGTCACCCTGCACGCGCGATTGACCTGCGTTTCCGCTGCCGATCGGGCCGCCCTCCGCCGGGACCGACGGCGGAACAACACCGCCATGCTCAGCGGCTACGCAGTCCTGCGCTTCTGCTACGAGGACGTGACGTACCACCAGTCAGAGTTGCTCGCGCAGGTGCTGTCAGCTGTTGGAGGCCGACCTGTTCGATGAGCGCTCGTTCGATCGCGCCCTACGAACTCGTGCGCAGCTACGGACGGCGTGTCGCGCCACGGCACGCCTTATCGGAGCCAGAAGGCGTGGACGACGGCACGGGCGGTCCGTGGACGAGGAGAGACGGGTGCACCAGGCGACGGCTCCGCTGGGGGTCTCGACACCGCAGCCGCCGGGGGCTTCCGGGGGCTACGCCGTCGGGAGGAAGGCCCTGAGCTCGTCGGCCTTCCGCGCCCGGACGGCGGGATCGACGATGGGCCGCTTCGGGGTGAAGTAGAAGCCGTCGTCGTGCCACCGCGGCAGTATGTGCTGGTGGTAGTGCCAGACGTGCTGGCTGCCGGCGGGCTCGTTGTGCTGCCGGGTCGAGACACCGTCCGGTTCCCAGGCCAGCTTGATCGCGACGGCGATGTCCCGGGTGAGCGTCATGATGCGGGCGGCGACGGCGTCGGGCAGTTCGTACAGCAGTTCGACGTGCTCACGGGGCGTGACGAGCACATGACCCGGGTTCGGCTCGAAGCCGTGCGAGGCGATGAATGCCAGCACGAGGTCGTCCGCGTAGATGACGTCCCCGGGCCGGCACAGGTTCTTCGGGTTGCCGAAGTCCCCGCGCGCCAGATCGCAGAACGGGCACCGGTAGCCTTCGGGGGCATGATGGACGAACTCCATCAGTTCTCCTCGTCCTCCTCGAAGACCCACTCGAAGAGATCCAGCACGTACTCGGTGAAGGTGCCCTCCTCGCTCTGCCACTCCCCGCGGGCATTGTTGCGCCGCCAGACGATCGGATCCGGGACGTCGAGCTGCTCAACCCTCATACCCCAGGTGTACTGCTCGTCCTCATCCTCGAGGAACAACAGGAAACCGTCCTCGATCTCGAGCTCGTCCGGGTCCCAGAAGAAGTGGAAGGCTTCCATGATGTCCTCGGTGGCACCCACGGCGCGGTAGAACTCGTGGAGCGCCAGAGGCAGCTCGAAGTCCTTGCCCTCGAGCATCTCGGCGAGCTCGTCCTCGGTCAGCCCGTCTTCCTCGGCCCACTCGTCCTCGAAGTACGAGGGCACCAGGGCGCGGAATTTGTCGGAAAACAGCTCAGTCACAGGTACTCCAGTAGTGGTGGCGGGGATGCGTCCATCCTAGCCGTCGGGCTGCACGCGCGGGCTACCTCCGTGCGCTCCAGGTGCGGGACGCGAGCGGGGCATGCCAGCCGTACCGCCAGGCGAGGACGCGCAGGGAGAACACGAGCGACGCCGCCAGCATGCCCGTGACGATCGTGAAGGTCCCGGTCAGGTAGAGGACGGTGACAACGACGGCGCCGAGCATCGCGGGCAGCGCGTAGATGTCACGCGGGTCGAAGAGCTGCGGGATCTCGTTGGCGACGACGTCACGCAGCAGGCCGCCGCCCACGGCGGTGGTGACGCCCAGCAGCACGGCGGAGACCGGGTTGAGCCCGACGTCGAGCGCCTTCACCGTGCCCGTGATGCAGAAGAGGGCGAGGCCTGCGGCGTCGAAGATCACCAGGACCCGCTTGACCCGCTCCACCCCGGAGAAGACGAAGTACACGAGGACGGTCGCGAGCAACGGGGGGACCAGGTAGGCGGGATTGTTGAAGGCCGCAGGGGGGACATCGATGATGAGGTCGCGCGCCACTCCTCCACCGAGGGAGGCCAGCGACGCCAGCAGAAGGGATCCCACGAGGTCGAAGCCCTTGCGCGCCGCCAGCAGGGACCCGGAGACGGCGAAGAAGAAGACGCCGAGCAGGTCTGCGGCGAGGGCGATGTGCGACGCGGTGTCCATCTGGTCGAGCGGCTCCTTCTCTCACGACGACCCACGGAGGGTGCGGACACCAGCGCGGGGCGTACCGCGTCGATCCGGCGAACGACAGGACGGGCTTCACCAGCATGACAGAGGCACCCCGGCCCCGCGCACCGCACTAGGCTGACCCCATGACGAGCGGATACGCAGCGGGCCCCGGGACGGTCGAGCCGAGCAGACGGGACGGCTCGTGGGCCATGCGGGCGGCCTCGCGCCTGATCGGCCTCCTGCCGACGAAGCGGAACCTGAACGGGACCGACTGGGTCAACTCCACGTACCCCGGGCGGACCTACCCGTCCATCGCGGCGATCCCCTGGACCTTCAAGCAGACGCACACCATCCAGGAGAAGCGGATCGACGGGGTCCGGACCATCACCGTGCGCCCCCTGCTCGGGGCGACGAGGTCGCACATCATCTATACGCATGGCGGCATATACATCAACGAGCTCGGCCGTCCGCACTGGTGGATCATCGCCGAACTGACGAAGCGGACGGGCGCCGCGGTCACCGTGCCGCTCTACCGGCTGGCTCCGGAGAGCACCTACCGGGAGGCCTTCCCGTATCTCGTCTCCGTGTACCGGGAGGTGCTGCGCACGGCCGACCCGGCCGACGTCACCCTGATGGGGGACTCAGCCGGCGGCGGGCTGGCGGTTGCGCAGCCCTGGGCGTTCCGCGACGCAGGGCTGCCTGCACCGGGGCGGATCGTCGCGTTCTCGCCGTGGCTGGACGTGACCGGGACCAACCCCGAGATCCCGAAGTACGACGCCGTGGACCCGATGCTGTCCGTGGCGGGCGGCGTGCAGGCCGGGTTGTGGTGGGCAGGGGGAGACGACCCGAGGTCACCCCTCGTCAGCCCCGCGTGCGCCCCTGACGAGATGCTGGCGACCGTCCCGCCGACCCGCATCTACCAGGGCACGCGTGATGTCTGCATGGCGGATGCGACGGTCTTCCGGGACCGCGCCGTCGCAGCGGGCGCGGACGTCACCATGACGGTGTACCCGGGCGGGTTCCACGTGTTCCCGGCCTTCCCCCGGCTGCCCGAGTCCAGGGAGGTGTACGCGGACATCGCCGCGTTCCTCGGCCGACCGGCACTTCCGTAGCTGCAGGCCCTTCGGGATCGGGCTGCTTGCGCGCTTCCGTCGCTGACGGACCCGGGGACCGAACGGCCCTGCCGCAGCCCAAGGGCTTCCCGTAGCCGCCCGGCTCTCCCGTTGCCGCCCGGCTCTCCCGGAGGAGCCGGACGCACCGGACGGAACCGGTGCGCGGTCGGCCGGATGCACTGTCGACGGCGCACCCGACCGGGTCGGGTCAGTCCTGGACGGAATCCCTGGAGAGGACCCACACGTTGGTGTCCCCCTGGCGTTCCACGGTCACTGTCGTGACCAGGGCGCGGATCATCGACAGACCGCGACCGGACTCGTCGTAGTCCTCCAGCAGGGCGTCCTCGCCGGGCAGCGAGGGCTCGGGCAGGTCGTCGAGGTCGGGCACCGGATCGTGCGGCGCGGCCCCGATCTCGCTGATCACCGCCGTCAGTCGCTCGGCGGACACCGTGAGCTCGACGCCGAGATGAAGGGTGGCGCCGGGTGAGGGGACACCGTGCTGCACCACGTTGCTGGCGGATTCGATCACGGCGGTGGTGAAGGCCATCTGGTCCAGCGCGGGCACGAAGGCGGCATCCAGCCACAGTTGGTCCAGCACGCCGTGCAGATCCTCGATCGCCTGCTCCGTGGCCGGTTCCTCGAGGACGCGTCGCGCCAGGTTGTCAGTCATTGGGGAACGCTTGCTCGGCCGTCGCGTGGGGCGTCAGCACTCGGTGCATGCTGGTGAGTTCGAGCACCATGTTGACCTGCGGCTGCACGGCGGCGATCCGCAGGTCCCCGCCGGACTGCCGCGCCAGCTTGAGGCAGCCGATCAGCGCTCCGAGCCCGGACGAGTCCATGAAGGTGGTCTCGGCGAGGTTCACCACGATGCGCCGGCCACCGGCGCTGACGACGCCGTCGATGACCTCGCGGAGCTTCGGCGCAGCGACCATGTTGAGCCGTCCGCTCGGTGTGACCTCGGTGTAGCGGCCCTTGTCCTGCGTGCTGAATTCCATCTGTACGTCCTTCCGGCGGTGCTGTCCGTGGTGGTCGATCGTGCGGGCGCCGGCTAGGCGGGCGAGCGCTGGAGGATGACGACGGTGACGTCGTCCGCCACCTCCGGGACGTCAGCCAAGGCGAGCAGGGTGGCGCAGGCCTCCTCCACTCCCGCGGAGGCGGTGACGACACCGGCGACGGCTTCCGTGAACTCCTCCACCGTCTCGTAGATGTCCAGCAGGCCGTCGCTCACGATCGCGAGAGCGTCCCCCGGCCCGAGCTGCACGGTCCCGGCCGCCCACGTCTGGTCGGGCCACGCGCCGACGGGTGGCCCCGCCGAGGGAAGCCGCTCGGCGCTGCCGTCCGCCATGACGTGGAGGGCCAGTCCATGGCCGGCGTCCACGTACCCGACGGACCCCGTCGCGGCATCGAGGCGCCCGTGGAACAGGGTGACGAAGGAACTGGTCTGCTCGAGGTCGGCCTCGGTGGCACGGGCCGCTGTCGCGAAGGCGGTCTCGAGGTTCGGTTGGGTGGCCACCGAGCGCATGATCGCGCGCACGGTCGCGGCGACGAGGGCGGCGCCCATCCCCTTACCCATGGCGTCCGCGACGGTGAGGTGCAGGCCGTCGGCCGTGCCGTACCAGTCGTAGAAGTCACCTCCGACGCTGCGGGACGGCCTGAAGCGTCCGGCGAGCTCGTAATGCGGGAGAGCCAGGCGGTCGCGGGGGAGCAGGTTCTGCTGCACCTCCGCGGCACGCTGGCGCTCGTCGGCGTGCGCCACGTCCGCTGCGGCCTGGCGGCTCTGCCGGCGGAACAGCGAATTGATCCGGGCCACGAGCTCGCGCGGGCTGAACGGCTTGCTGATGTAGTCGTCGGCGCCGGTCTCCAGGCCCGTCAGGCGCTCGATCTCATCGGTGCGGGCGGTGATCATGAGGATGTAGGCGTCGGAGAACTCGCGGACCTCCCGGCACACCTCGACACCGTCGCCGTCGGGAAGGTTGAGATCGAGGGTGATGAGATCGGCCCCGGCACGCGCCTTCTCCAGCCCCTCACGGGCGGTGGCGGCCTCGGTCACCGTGAAACCCTCGCGCTTCAGGATCTGGACGAGCAGGCCCCGGATGTCGACGTCGTCCTCGACAACCAGTGCACGGCGGGGCTCCGGGGAGACAGTCATGGACTTCATTAAACGCTACGGCGCGCGCTGCCCGGCACGCGCACCGAGCCTTCGCCGTGTTGCTCGGGTTGTTGCGCCGATCTTGATGTGATCTTGAGGACGGGGCCGCGCTCCGGCCCCGGAAATCGACGGTCCACCGCGCTACTCTGTGGAAGCCGACGCGCCTGTGCGCATCGGCACCGTCCTGCCGCGACGGGATGAAGCTGGATGACGCACGAGGGGAGGTGGCCACCGGATGGACAGGGTGCTCTCCTACCTGACGTTCAACACGCGACAGTTCCACGAGCTGACCATGCGCGCCCGGGTCGTGCTGAGCCAGCTGCCCCTCTCGCTCACCGTCATCCTGATCCTCGTCGGCGGGGCCTTGTTCCACCCTGATCTGTTCGCGAGCCGCACCTTCCTTATCGGCGTCGCCCTCCAGGCCGTCCTGCTGGCCCTCTGCTTCCTGGTGCCGTGGGACCGTCTGCCGCATGCGAGTTTCCTGATCATCCCGCTCCTGGATTTCATCCCGATCGGCCTCATGCGCTACGGCGCGGGAACAGTGATCACCGGTGTGGGGCTGCTCACCGTGTTCCCCGTCATCTGGCTGGCTGCCTCGGGACTCTACCCGCGCGCGGTGCTCACCGCCGGTTTCCTCGCGGCCCTCGGGATCGTCTGGGTCCCCGTGTTCGTGACGGACGCTGCGGTCACCTCGCAGTCCCTGACGCAGTCCGTCCTGCTCCCGTTCATCATGCTCGCGATCGGCGTCACCATCCGGGTGATGACCGCCAGCATGATGGCGCAGCAGGACGTCGTCGAGGAGAAGGACCGGGAACTGCAGCAGCTCCTCGAGGAGAGCGCCCGGCGCGAGCGCCTGCTCGACACCGTGGTCAACAGCGTGGACATCGGCCTCATCGCCGTCGACGAGCGCGGACGCCCGCTCCTGACCAACCGCAAGCTCGAGCAGTTCAGGGCCCTTGCGGGCACGGCTTCGGACACGGCGGAGGAGGACCTCCGCATCTTCCAGCAGGACGGCACGTCGCCGATGCCGGAGAACCGGCGCCCGACGCGCCGCGCCGCCGAGGGCCAGGTGTTCTCCGACTACCTCCTCTGGTGGGGCGAACTCCCGGACCAGCGCGTGCTGTCGACGTCGTCGCGCCTGATGACCAACCAGGACGGCACCCGCGAGGGTTCCGTGGTGACGTTCAACGACGTGACGGAACTCGTGCGTGCACTCAATGCCAAGGACGAGTTCGTGGCGACGGTGTCCCATGAGCTGCGGACGCCGCTGACCGCCATTCGCGGGTATCTCGAGTTGCTGACCGGCATACCGGACCTCGAGCCCGAGGTCGCCTCCGGCCTGGAGGTCGTGTCCCGCAACTCCGAGCGCCTGCACAAGCTCGTGGTGGACCTGCTGTCCACGGCGGAGGGCACACCGGAGATCAGGCCCGTACCCACCGACTTCACCTCCCTGGTGAGGGAGCGGGTCAGGGCGGCACAGGAGCGCAACGGCAATCCACTCGTGCGGTTCGAGGACCTCACCGGGCGTGACCTCGTGGCGCTCTGCGATGCACCGCGGATCGGCCAGGTCCTCGACAACCTGCTCTCGAACGCCGTCAAGTACTCCCCGGCGGGTGGTCGTGTGACGGTGACGGCGGCGGAGGTCGACGGCGCCGTGGAGTGCAGCGTGACCGACGAGGGCAGCGGTATGTCCGCCGAGGAACTACGCGGTGTGTTCTCGAAGTTCTTCCGGACCTCGGCAGCGCGCAATGCGGCCATCCCGGGCGTGGGTCTGGGCCTCGCCATCTCCAAGGCGATCGTCGAGCGGCATGGCGGGACGATCAGTTGCCGGAGTGTCGAGGGCCAGGGGTCCACGTTCACGTTCCGGCTGCCGCTCGCCCGTGCCGAGCAGGACCAGGAACTGCAGGCCCAGGAGTACTAGAGCGACGGCCGAGGGTACCGGCTACAGGTGTCGGACCGCGGGTCCCGGACAACGAGCCCGCCGCCGTGGCAGAGTCCGTGGGGCTCAGGCCGCAGGACCCAGATCGACCGTCACCGTGGTCCCGCCGCCGGGCGTCGCTGTGATGCTGATCGACCCCTCGTGCGCCCGCGCGATCCGGGCGCAGGTGGCGAGGCCGATGCCGCTGCCGGCCGGATCACCGTCGCGCTGGAGGCGGACGAGGGGCTCCAGGACGCGCGTCCGGTCCTCCGGGTCGATACCCTTCCCATGGTCGATGATCCGCAGGACCTGCGTCGCGCCGATGCCGGCGACCACCTCGACGCGCGGCGGACTGCCCGGCGTCGAGTACTTGATCGCATTGGACACGAGGTTCTGCAGCAGGGCGATGACCTGGGCGTGGTCGACGAACAGGTGGGCATCCTGCACGGTGACGAGCGCGTCGGAGGCGCTGCTCAGCGGGAGGACGTCCTGCAGGACCGCGTTCATCATGGTGGCCAGACGTACGGGCCGCCGGGTGATCGCCCCACCGATCCGCGAGAACTCCAGCACCTCCTCGACCGTGGTCAGCATGCGGCTCGCGCTACCCCGGATGATGCTGAAGTACCGTGCCGCCGGTCCCGCCGCCGGGACGTCCGTGTCCTGTTCACTCAGTTCCGTATAGCCGAGGATCGCCGTCAGCGGATTCTTCAGGTCATGGCTGACGCGGGCCGCGAAGCCGGCCAGGTCCTCGTTGCTGCGACGCACCACCTCGAGCGCTTCGAGGAGCTGCCTGGTCTTGTACTGCAGCTCCAGGACCTCCACGACCTGACGCGCGAGGATCTCGAGGCCTTCACGCTGCTCGGGCCCGAGCGCCAGCACGCGTGGGGAGAACACGCACAGCGAGCCGAGCGCGTAGCCGGACCCGGTCAGGAGCGGCACGGAGGCGTAGGAGCGGACCTCGGCGATGCCCCCGTTGACGAAAGGATTGTCGGCGAAGCGCGGGTCGAGGGAGGCATCCGGGACAGCCGTGATGGACCCGGACGTGAAGACCTTCGAGCACATGGAGTCGTCGCGCGAGCACACCGACGCCTCCACCCCGACCGCGGCGATCTGGTGCTGCTGGTCCGCCGTGATGATGTTGATGACGCCCATGTCCATCGCGCTGACGCGCACGGCCAGCTTCACGAGGTTGAGGAGTTCGGGCGGCGTCTCGTAGTCGACCTCCTGGACCGGAGCACCCCCTGCCTCGCCATAGGGCAGCCGGTAGTCCTGAAGGACCGCCCGCCTGGCAACTTCCCGCAGGTGTGGCTCGTCGGCCTGAAGCAGTGACATGGATACCCCCGAAGACTCCTGAGACCGGTGTACGTCGCTTCAAACTATCCCATGGGTGCGGGCCGGCCGAGCGGTGCGTGACAGGTCTTCGTGCAGACCGTCGCCGGGGATGGGTGGTCAGGGGGCTTGCTTCCCCTCCCTCAGCCCAGTGCCCTGACCCTGAGCGCCAGGTAGAGGTGGACGCGATCGGCCGTGACCGCGGGGTCGTACCCGGTCAGGGTGACCACCTGCTGGAGCCGGTAGCGGATCGTGTTGCGGTGCAGCGCGAGGCCGGCGGCGACGGCGGCCACTGAGCCGTCGAGGTCGAGGTACCGCTGGAGCGTCGTGACGAGACCGGCACCGTGTGCCTCGTCGAAGTCATCGAGGGGCCTGAGGGTCTCGGCGGCGAGGTCGGCGAGGGGCACATCGGCGCTGGACATCAGCAGCGACGTCAGGCTGAGGCGGTCGGCCCGGTTGACCGCCTGCCCGCGCTGGAGGGCTTCCCGCGCCTCGAAGTAGCTCCAGCGCAGACCCGTGGGCTGCGCGTACGCCCCACCGACGCCGATGCGGGCCGTCAGGCCGGCGCCGTGCAGGTACCGGCTGAGCTCCGCCGGGTCGAGCGGCGCGGGATCAGGGCTCGCCGGAGCGGGCAGGACGAGGACAAGGCGCTCGTCGACGAGCCCGGTGGAGAGGCGGTCCCAGCCGTAGGGCAGCGGCAGCGTCCTGAGGCTGCGCCGCTGCCCCGATGCGACGTCGACGATCAGCACCGCGTGCCGTGCGGTGGTGTCGATTCCGGAGCTGGCGAGCCGCGCCGCGGCCTCGGGCCCGGTGAGCGTCCCCCGCACCACGTCCTCCAGCAGCTGGCCGGTCGCGGTGCGGGCGCCGGTCCTGTTGCGGGCCTGGTTGGTGAGTTCCACGGAGATGAGGCTCTGCGCGTAGTCGACGACGGCGGCGTGCGCGTAGGGCTCCGCGATCGCAAGGGTGCAGCGGTCCTTCAGGCCGGTGGCGATGGGCACGCGATGCCACGTCGTCGGGACCGTGGGAGCCGGGTCGTGCGAACCGGCAGGTGCCGCATCGCCGTCCGCTGGTGAGGCTGCGCGGCCCGGAGCGGCGGCGCGTGGTGACGACGCCGGCGGGCGCGGCGCGCCGGACCGTCGGGCGTCCGCGATGCGCGTCCCGTACTGGAAGAGCGCGACGTCGGTGCCGAGCATGCGGGCCAGCTCACCGAGGAGTGCTGTGAGGCCGCCTGCTCCGAGGAGGGCGGACGCCAGCACGGCGTGGCCCTGGAGGAGTTCCTCGAGCCCTGCGTACTGTGCGGCCGAGAGGGCGTCCGCCACCTTCTTGCCGATCGCGATGAAGGGGACTTCGTAGGGGACGCTGAAGGCAGCGAGCCCGACGGCGTCCGCCTCGGCGAGCACTGCGGCCGGAATCCGCCGGTGCGTCAGGCCCACGCCGAAGCCGATCGCCAGGGCGCCGGCCTCGTGTGCCCGTCGCACGAAGGCCCGCTGTGCGGCACCCGTCTTCAGGCGGACACCGGTGGTGAGGACCACCTCGGCCCCGTTCAGGAACGGCCGGGGGTCCTCCAGTTCCGTCACCGCCACCCACTGGATCGGCTGTGCGGGTGGCGGGGCCGTCCCCTCGGCCACGAGGCCCAGTGCAGGGTCGGCGAGGAGATCGGGCAGCGTGATGGCCATGCCTCCAGCGTAGGCGACGGTTGTACCTGTGCACGGCAGACCACCGCTCAGGCTGTGCAACCACACGTGGCGTGGGTTACGCGCCGCCGGTACGGTTCTGCTGGAACGTGCACGTCGACCGGCACCGGTACGAGCGTGTAAAGACCCCGTGAAAGGCGCTGCAGCGTGGCCGAGACCCTTCAGAACTACATCGACGGACACTTCGTGGTGCCCGCCGGCGCTCGTGATCAGCTCCTCGACATCGTGAACCCGACCAACGGCGAGGTGGTGGCGCAGTCGCCCGTCTCCACGCCGGCCGACGTCGACGACGCGATGCAGGCCGCCCGTCGTGCCTTCACCACCTGGAAGCGGACCACCCCGAGCCAGCGCCAGCTGATGCTGCTGAAGCTCGCCGACGCCGTCGAGGCCGCGAGCGACGAGCTCGTCGAGGCGCAGCACCGCAACACCGGGCAGGTGCGCGAGATGATCGCCGCCGAGGAGGTAGCCGTGGGCGCCGACCAGCTGCGGTTCTTCGCGGGCGCCGCGCGCATCCTCGAGGGCAAGTCCGCCGGCGAGTACATGGAGGGCCACACCTCCTATGTGCGCCGCGAGCCCATCGGCGTCGTCGCGCAGGTGGCCCCCTGGAACTACCCCTTCCTCATGGCCATCTGGAAGATCGGTCCCGCGCTCGCGGCCGGCAACACGGTGGTGCTGAAGCCCAGCGACACGACGCCCGAGTCGACCCTCGTGCTGGCGCGCCTGACCCAGGGCATCCTGCCCGACGGCGTCCTGAACGTGGTGCTCGGGACCGGGGAGACCGGCGCGGCGATGATCGAACACCCCGTGCCCGGGCTGGTGTCCATCACCGGATCCGTCCGTGCGGGCATCGCCGTCGCCTCGAGCGCCGCGAAGGGTCTCAAGCGGGCCCACCTCGAGCTCGGCGGCAAGGCTCCCGCCGTCGTCTTTGCCGATGCGGACCTGAAGAAGACGGCGGAGGCCATCACCGAGTTCGCCTTCTTCAACGCCGGCCAGGACTGCACCGCGATCACCCGCGTGCTGGTGCAGGAGGAGGCACACGACGACCTCGTGGCCGCGATGGTCGAGCACACGGCGACCCTGCGCACGGGCAGCGCCGACGACTCCGAGAACTACTTCGGGCCGCTCAACAACATCAACCACTTCAACGCGGTCACCTCCGTCATCGAAGGGCTGCCGGCACACTGCAGCATCGCGACCGGCGGCAAGCGCGCGGGGGAGAAGGGCTACTTCTTCGAGCCCACCATCATCACCGGTGCGCGCCAGGACGACCCGGTTGTGCAGCAGGAGACCTTCGGTCCCATCCTCACCGTGCAGACCTTCGCCACCGAGGAGGAGGCCCTGGAGCTCGCCAACGGCGTGGACTACGCGCTCGCCTCCAGTGTGTGGACCACGGACCACGGCACCGCGATGCGTGTCTCCCGCGACCTCGACTTCGGGGCCGTGTGGATCAACACGCACATCATGCTCACGGCCGAGATGCCGCACGGCGGCTTCAAGAACTCCGGCTACGGCAAGGACCTCTCCATGTACGGCGTGGAGGACTACACCCGCATCAAGCACGTCATGAGCGTGCTGGACGCCTGATCGTCCCCGAGACAAAGGACCCTCCCCGATGACCATCTTCGCAACCACTCCCGGGATCACCGCCCCGAGCTTCAGGCTCGAGCAGAAGCGCCGCATCACCGGGGACTTCCCCGGTCCGCGGTCCACCGAGCTCGCGGCCCGCCGCGCGGCCGTCGTCGCCAAGGGCGTCGCCTCCGGCGTGCCCGTGTACGTGGCGGACGCCGACGGCGGGATCATCCACGACGTCGACGGCAACTCCTTCATCGATCTCGGCTCCGGCATCGCCGTGACGAGCGTCGGTGCGTCCGACCCGGCCGTGGTCGGTGCCGTCAAGGAGCAGGTGGAGCACTTCACGCACACCTGCTTCATGGTGACGCCCTACGAGGGCTACATCGCCGTCGCGGAGCAGCTGGCGGCCCTGACGCCCGGCGACTTCGAGAAGCGCACCGTCCTGTTCAACTCCGGAGCCGAGGCCGTGGAGAACGCCGTCAAGGTGGCACGCCTGGCCACCGGCCGCAACGCCGTCGTCGCCTTCGACCACGCGTACCACGGCCGAACCAATCTCACGATGGCCCTCACGGCGAAGTCGATGCCGTACAAGACCAACTTCGGCCCCTTCGCCCCCGAGATCTACCGCGTGCCGATGAGCTACCCCTTCCGGGAGGAGAACCCGTCGATCACGGGCCCCGAGGCGGCACAGCGGGCCATCACGATGATCGAAAAGCAGATCGGCGCGGACTCGGTCGCGGCGATCATCATCGAGCCCGTCCAGGGCGAGGGCGGGTTCATCGTCCCCGCCGACGGCTTCCTACCCGCCCTGGCGGACTGGGCGAAGGCCAACGGCGTCGTCTTCATCGCGGACGAGGTCCAGTCCGGTTTCTGCCGGACGGGCGAGTGGTTCGCCGTGAACCACGAGGGCGTGGTCCCGGACATCATCACGATGGCGAAGGGGATCGCCGGCGGCATGCCGCTGTCCGCCATCACCGGCCGCGCGGACCTGCTCGACGCCGTCCACGCCGGCGGACTCGGCGGGACCTACGGCGGTAATCCGGTGGCGTGCGCCGCTGCACTCGGCGCCATCGAGACGATGAAGGAGCAGGACCTCGCGGGCAGGGCCCGCCACATCGAGGCGCAGGTCACCGAGCGGTTAGCCGCACTGCAGGCGGATCTCGGGGACGGCAGTATCGTCGGGGAGCTGCGCGGACGCGGGGCCATGCTGGCCATCGAGTTCGTGGAGCCCGGCGGCGGTCGGACCCCCCATGCCGACGCGACGAAGGCCATCGCGGCACAGTGCCTGCGCGAGGGCGTCATCATCCTGACCTGCGGCACCTACGGCAACGTCATCCGCCTGCTGCCGCCGCTCGTCATCACCGACGAACTGCTGGCGGACGGCCTGGACGTGCTCGAGCACGCCATCAGGACCGTGAACGCCGGCTGACCTGCGGCGGCTCGGGCTGCGTACGTCGACGAGGGCCCCGCGGCATCGAGCTGCGGCGCCTTCGTTCGTCCCGGCTGTGCTCGCTCCGCCAGGAGTCCGCGGGGGCAGGTCGGCATCACACCGGATCACCAGGTCGCCGGGTCGCCGGGTCGCCAGGTCGTTAGGTGGTCAGGTCGCCGGATCGCCTGGTCATGCCGGGTCCTGCCGGGTCACCGGGCGCACCCGGAAGCGTGACCACCAGCTTCACCGCCGACACGCCCTCGCGCAGGGCGTCGAGTGCCGGCTGCAGATGATCCAGTCCCTCGCCCAGGATCCGCGGCGCCGGTGCGGGCGTGTACGTCCCGGCAGCAAGGGCCGCAGGCAGGAACTGCTCCCACAGCATGGGCCCCACGGCATTGTGGTGGAGCGAACTTCCCCAGACGAACGCGGCCCTCACGCCGTGCAGGCGGGCCCGCACTTGCAGGATCGCGGCGCGCGCCGCGAGCTGCAGCAAGATCCGGGCGCGGAGCAGATGTGCTCCGCGCGCCCTCGGCAGTGACTCCAGCGCCACCGACGGACTCGTGAGAGCCACGCGCCCGGTGCCGGTGAGGAGGGCCAGGGACACGCAGGCCTCGCCCGATCCGGTCCCGACGGCGAGGATCCCGGCGACGTGACGACCCTCGAGCGACGCGGCAAGATCCCGGACTGCGGATGCACTGGACCGATCGACGACGATGTCGGCACCGAGGTCCCGCAGTCGATCATGGTTGTGGAGCGACCCCGTGGTCGCGACGCGGTATCCGGCGGCTGCGGCGAGCTGGAGCGCGTTGCTGCCCACGCTGGTCGATCCGCCCCATACAACGACCCACGACGGATACGCCCGCGCCTCATCCGCCCGGGACTGCTCGACACCCGATGGATCGCCAGCCACGCGGGGACCGGTCGGTGGACGCAGACCCAGGTGGTCATCCTGGAAGAGAGCCGTGGCAGCGGTCGACACGGCCAGCGGCAGGACGACGGCGTCCTCGAAGGCGAGGGAGTCCGGCAGGGGTGCGGCCAGTGCGGCGTCGACCGCTGTGTAGAGCTGGAAGCCGCCCTCCGCCAGGTGATCCCGCCCCTTCTCCATGCCCAGCGCATAGGCCATGACGCGATCGCCGGCGACGAAGCGCGTGACTCCCGCTCCGACCTCGACCACCTCTCCCGCCACATCCTCTCCGAGGACGGCCGGGTAGGGGAGCCATCGGTACATCACATTGCCTGTCGTCTGCTTGATCAGATCGAGCGGGTTGACGGCGATGGCGCGGTTGCGCAGGATCAGCTGGCCCGGAAGGGCTGCGGGGAAGGGGACCGGCCGTACCTCCAGATCCCCGAAGGCCTCGGTGAGCAGTGCGGCTGCGTTGGTGTACATGAATCTCCCGGATCGAAGACCGTGATGACACGGCATGCCATCAGGGTACGACAAGATGGCATGCCGTGTCATCGAGTACGGTGGAGCGATGAGCAGATGGGCCCCCGATGCCGCACTCCGCCTGGAACGGGCGGCCGTCGAACTCTTCACGGTTCAGGGGTACGCCGCCACCTCCGTGCCGCAGATCGCCGCCCGCGCGGGGCTCACCACGCGAACCTTCTTCCGCCACTTCCCGGACAAGCGCGACGTCCTCTTCCTGCGCGAGCGGGAGCTCCCCGGCGTCGTCGCGGCGCTGGTGGCCGGTGCTCCTGCCTTCCTGTCCCCGCTGGGTCTCGTGATGCACGGCTTCGAGGCGATGGCGACGGGGCCCTTCGAGGGCTGGCGTGAGGACATCCGATCCCGGCGCGCCATCATCGGGTCCGACCAGGGCCTCCGCGAGCGGGAACTGCTCAAGAACGTCCTGCTCGGGGAGGTGATCAGCGAAGCACTCGAGCGGCACGGGGTGGACGGCGACGAGGCCCGCATGGTGGCGCGCTACGGCGTCACGGTGTTCGAGCTCGCCCTGACCGACTGGCTGCAGGCCGACGGTTCCGCCTTCGTGGACGTCCTGCACTCCACCGCATACCGGATGGGACGGCTCGTCCGTCCCGCGCGCCAGGGGGAGTAGGGCACCAGGACCGGGTGGGACGGCTCGTCCGTCCCGCGCGCCAGGACGAATAGCGCACCTGGACCGGGTGGCTCCTCCGGACGGGTGGAGCGTCAGGACGAGTAGGCCGCCAGCTGGGCGCGCAGGCCCGTGATCATGCTGTCGAGCCCGAGGTGGAAGGCGGCATCGGCCGCACTGTCCGCGTCCCCCGCCCCCGACGCGCTGTGGACCGCGGCGGTGAACACCGGGAAGCGATCGCCCAGCGACCCGGAGTCGAAGATGTCCCGGGGTGCGGCGACATCGAGCGCCGACCCGTAGATGAACGACTCGAGGGCCACGATCGTCGGCACGATCCGCTCCTCGGGCCACCCGCCGGCCAGGAAGCCGCGCGCCACTTCCTCGTACATCCCCAGCGTCCCGGCGGCGTCCGTCACCGGCATGACCGCGATGACCGGCACCAGGGGGGCGTGCCGCGCGAAGACCTCCCGGTAGGACCACGCCCACTGCCGCACGGCGTCGTCCCACGCCTCGCGCGAGAAGGCGCTGACATCCACCATGGTCATGACGTGGTCCTGCACCCACCCGAGGACCTCCTGCTTGGAGCCGGCGTGGTTGTACAGGGCGGAGGGGGCCACCCGCAGCCTCCGGGCGAGCCCCGACATGGTCAGGCCCTCGTAGCCCTCGGCGGCGATGAGGTCGAGGGCCGCTCCGGTGATGCGGTCCTTCGACAGCACGCTGCGGGGCGGCCGCCCGGCACGCCGGGGCTCGGGGGAGGGTGCTGTCATGGCTCCTGCCTTCGTGTTGCGTCCTGATTAACTCTAGGCCCGCTCCCTTCCCTCGCGGGCGACCTCTGGCTATAGTAGTGCGGAATAATGAATGCCGTTCATTTTGTGGCCCTCGTCATGCAGGGCCGGGAGGATCACATGCAGACCATCGAGCGCGACGTCGTCATCATCGGGGCAGGCCCGTCCGGCCTGACCGCAGCACGGGAACTGAAGAAGGCCGGCCACAGCGTCGCCGTCCTCGAAGCGAGGGACCGTGTGGGCGGCCGTACCCACACCGACGTCGTGGAGGGCGCGGTGCTGGAAGTGGGCGGCCAGTGGGTCTCCCCGGACCAGACCGCCCTGATCGGGCTCCTCGACGAACTCGGGATGTCGACGTTCCCCCGGTACCGGGCCGGCGACTCCGTCTACATCGGGCCCGACGGAGCACCCGTCCGCTACTCCGGGGAGCTGTTCCCCGTGGACGAGTACACGCGGGAGGAGATGCAGCGGCTGATCGACCTCCTCGACCGCCTCGTGGCGGAGGCCGGTCCGGAGGCGCCGTGGAACCATCCGGACGCGCGTGCACTGGACACCATCTCCTTCCACCACTGGCTCCGGCAGCAGTCCGACGACGAGGAGGCGTGCGACAACATCGGCCTCTTCATCGCCGGTGGCATGCTCACCAAACCAGCGCACTCCTTCTCGACCCTGCAGGCCATCCTCATGGCCGCGACCGCCGGCTCGTTCTCCAACCTGGTGGACGAGGACTTCATCCTCGACCGGCGGGTGGTGGGCGGCATGCAGTCCGTCTCGGAGCGGATGGCGGCGGACCTCGGGGAGGACGTGATCCTCTCGAGCCCCGTGCGTACCCTGCGCTGGAGCGGCATCGACGGGGTCGACGGCGTCACGGTGGTCTCGGACACGACGACGGTGCACGCGCGCTACGCCGTCGTCGCCGTCCCGCCCAACCTGTACTCGCGCATCAGCTACGAGCCCCCGCTGCCGCGCCGCCAGCACCAGATGCACCAGCACCAGTCGCTCGGCCTGGTCATCAAGGTGCACGCCGTCTACACCACTCCGTTCTGGCGCGAGGAGGGGCTCTCCGGCACCGGTTTCAGTGCCGGTTCGATCGTGCAGGAGGTGTACGACAACTCCAACCACGAGGACCCCCGGGGCACGCTCGTCGGCTTCATCTCCGACGAGAAGGCGGACGCGATGTTCGAGCTCCCCCCGCACGAGCGGCGCGAGCGCATCCTGTCCTCGATCGCCGGCTTCCTCGGACCGCAGGCGCTGCAGCCCGAGGTGTACTACGAGTCCGACTGGGCGTCCGAGGAATGGACGCGCGGAGCGTACGCCTCCAGCTACGACCTCGGCGGGCTCCACCGCTACGGCCGGGACCAGCGCACGCCCGTCGGCCCCATCCACTGGTCCTGCTCGGACATCGCGGCGGAGGGCTACCAGCACGTGGACGGTGCCATCCGCATGGGTCAGCGCACCGCGACCGCGATCCACCTCGAACTGTCCTCGGGACTGCAGTCCACCGGCACCGCCCAGGGGGCCTGACCATGCGTTACATCGTCGGCTACACCGCGGACGAGCGCGGGCACGACGCCGTCTGTCTCGCCGTCGCGCTCGCACGGCGGCAGGACGCAGACCTGGACCTCGTCCTCGTCACGCCTGAACATTCCGTCTACGCGGGGACGTACCCGCCGGACCAGGGCTTCGACACCCTGCTGTCAGAGCAGATGCGCGAGTGGATGGACCAGGGGCTGGCCCTCGTCCCCGACGACGTGACGGCCCGCGGCGTCGTCATCCGGGCCGAGTCCAACGCCGAAGGACTCATCCGTGCCGCCGAGGACACCGAGGCGTCGCTGATCGTGATCGGCGCGAGCTCCCGGGGCCTCGCCGCCCGGTTCAGCGTGGGCAACGTGGCGCGCGGCCTCCTGCACGCCGCGCCGGTCCCTGTCGCGCTCGCGCCGAGGGGATACCGCCGCACCGAGCCCGCGACACGCCTGACCTGCGCGGTCGGTCGGCGGGCGGGGGCCGACGACGTCATCTCCGTCGCGGTGTCCTCCGCGGAACGCCGTGGCCTTCCGCTCCGCCTCGTCTCCCTCGTGGCCCTCGACGCCGGGCAACCCGATGCCGGGGGAGCCGAGGACGAGGCGAACCGGCGGCTCGCGGAGGCCGCGTCGTCGCTCGCGGCCGGAGGCCGGGTGAGCGTCGAGACGGCGCACGGGTCCTCCATCGAGGAGGCCGTCGAGGCGATGGCCTGGGACGAGGGGGAGGTGCTGCTGGTCGGCTCGAGCCGCCTCGCGCAGCACATGCGCCTCTTCCTCGGATCCACGGCCAACAAGATCCTGCGTACGCTGACCATCCCCATGGTCGTCGTCCCGCGTACGTATGCAACGCCCGGCACCACCTCCGGCCCGGGCACCTTATCCACAGAGGCGGATGCATGAGTATCGACGAGACAACACAAAGGGGAACCGGGCTCAGCAGGAAGGGCCTCGACTCGGGCACGGTGGGCCTGCTGGGCGCCGTGGTCATCGGGGTGTCTTGCGTGGCACCCGCCTACACGCTCACGGCGGCACTCGGCCCCACCGTCGCCGAGGTCGGCGTGAACCTGCCGGCCATCTTCCTGGTCGGGTTCATCCCGATGCTGCTCGTGGCACTCGGCTACCGGGAGCTGAACAGCGCCATGCCGGACTCCGGCACCTCCTTCACGTGGGCCACCCGCGCCTTCGGTCCCTGGGTCGGCTGGATGGGAGGCTGGGGGTTGATCGCGGCCACCGTGATCGTGCTCTCCAACCTCGCGGCCGTCGCCGTGGACTTCTTTTACCTGATGCTCTCGCAGATCCTCGACGACCCCTCGATCGCCGCGCTGACCCTGGACCTCCCGGTGAACATCGCGACGACGCTCGTGTTCATCGCGCTCGCCTGCTACGTGTCCTACCGGGGCATGGAGGCCACCAAGACCGTCCAGTACGTCCTCGTCACGTTCCAGCTCGTCGTGCTCGCCTGGTTCGCGATCGCGGCCTTCGTCCACGTGGCCAACGGCACGGCGTTCGACGCGACGAGCATCAGCGCCGAGTGGTTCAACCCGTTCGCCGTCGGGTCCTTCTCGGCCTTCGCCGCCGGCGTCTCGCTCTCCATCTTCATCTACTGGGGCTGGGACGTGACGCTGACCATGAACGAGGAGACCACCAACCCGAAGAAGACGCCGGGCCGCGCGGGCGCCCTCACCGTCGTCGTGATCGTGGTCATCTACCTCACGGTCGCCATCGCCACCCTCTCCTTCGCGGGCGTGGGCGACGGCGAGCTGGGAGCCGGCAATCCCGACAACCAGGAGAGCATCTTCGCCACGCTGGCCGGGCCGGTGATGGGGCCGTTCGCCATCCTGATGTCCATGGCCGTCCTCAGCTCCTCGGCCGCCTCCCTGCAGTCCACCTTCGTCTCCCCGGCGCGCACGCTGCTCGCCATGGGCCACTACAAGGCCCTGCCGAAGGGCTTCGGACGCATCAGCCCCGCCCACAAGTCGCCGAGCTATGCCACCGTGGCTGCCGCCGTCGCCGCTGCGGGCTTCTACGTATTCACCCGGCTCGTGTCCGAGAACGCGCTGTGGGACACCATCACCGCCCTCGGCCTGATGATCTGCTTCTACTACGGCATCACGGCGCTGGCCTGCGTCTGGTACTTCCGGGCCCAGGCCTTCTCGAGCGCACGCAACGTGCTCTTCCGCTTCCTGGCCCCGCTGCTCGGCGGCGTGATCCTGCTCGTCATGTTCGTCAAGACGGCCGTGGACTCCATGGATCCCGCCTACGGCTCCGGGTCCGAGTTGTTCGGGGTCGGCATGGTGTTCATCCTCGGCATCGGCGTGATCCTCCTCGGTGCCGTCCTGATGCTCGTGTGGTCGCGGATCAACCCGGCGTTCTTCCGCCAGGAGGTGCTGGTCCAGGGCACGGCGGCACGGGAGGAGTAGCCGTGGCGGGCGTCCGTCGGGAGGCGCCCAGCCACCCGGCAGGCGCTGCGCTAGAGTGAACCGATCCGGTGCGGCGCCTGCCGTCCGCGCCGCCCCCGCACCGTACACACCGAGGAGACCCCGCCGTGCGCTACGTCGTTGGCTACACCGAGAATGACCGCGGGCAGGACGCCCTCGAACTGGCCACCTCGCTGGCCCTGACGCAGTCGGCGGGTATCGACCTCGTGACGGTGCTCGACTGGCCGCAGGACGGCAGTTCCGCTCCCGGGGGGCGCAGGGCACAGGAGGCGCTGGATCGTGCGAAGGACAGTGTGCCCGACGGCGTCGAGGTCACCACGCGCGTGCGCCTGGCGGATTCCTTCGCGCAGGGCCTCCTCGAGGCGGCGGCCGACGTCGACGCCGGATTGATCGTCATCGGCGCTTCCAGCAACGGACTCCTCCGCCGGTACACCGTGGGCAGCGTCGCGAACGCGGTGCTCCACAGTTCGAAGGTCCCCGTGGCGCTGGCCCCCCGCGGGTACCGGCACCGGGCCACCTTCACCCGCATGACGTGCGCGGTCGGCGACCGTCCGGGAGCGGAGGGCGCCATCGACGTCGCCGTCGAGTCGGCCGCGCGCCGGGGACTCCCGCTCCGGCTCGTCTCCCTCGTGGCGCTCGACGTGCAGGAGTCGTCCGATTCGGGTGAAGCCATTAACCAGGCGCACCAGCATGCCCACTCGGTCCTGGCACGCGCCGTCGGGCAGCTGCCGGACGGGCACGAGACGTCGATCATCGTGGCGCACGGCCGCACGATCGAGCAGGCCATCGACGGCATCGAGTGGGATTCGGGGGAGCTGGTCATCGTCGGTTCGAGCCGCCTCGCCCAGCATCGGCAGATCTTCCTCGGCGCGACGGCCAACAAGATGCTGCGTGCGCTGCCGGTGCCGATGGTCGTCGTGCCGCGCGATTGGGTGCGCACTCCGCGCTGACCTGACCACGCCCGTGCGGCAGGGCGCGGGCATCGGTACCGGCACGACCGGATCTGCCGCCCCGCCGGATCGAGGCAGACCGGCCACGGTGTGAGGGTGCACCATCCCGCCACGAGGTCGCCGTCAGTCGTGCCTGCCGGGCGGTGTGGAGGCCGCTGCGCTGCCGTGCTGTGCCGGAGCAGGACGGTCGGAGTGAGTCATCCGGGGTAATGCTGGCCCGGGGCATTCCGCTGCGCGCGGCCGCTGCCTAGGCTTCGGCCATGGATGGAGGCGTGGATCCCACGGTCCCGAGGTCGCGGGACTCCGTGCTCGACGGCGTCCAGGAGCGGGCGGCGACGATGTGCCGCAGCGAGCAGCTCGTCTGCCGGTCGCTGGCACGGGGGATCGATCCGGCGATGGAACCCGCGGCCTACAGCGTGCTCTCGGCGTCCAGGACCCTCGGCCCGTGCCGTGTCACCGATCTGGCCGCGGTGCTCGGCATGAGCCTGCCGGCCGTGAGCGGCCACGTCGCGGTGCTCGTGCGGCTCGGGCTCGTGGAGCGGAGTGCGCCGGTCGACGACGAACGGTCCCGCCCGGTCAGGCTGACCGCCGAGGGCGCTCGCCGCGTCGACGCCGCCCGTGGCGTGCGGCGCCGCACCTTCCGCCGACAGCTCGAGGAATGGGAACCGGCCGACGTCGTCGAGCTCGCAGGCCTGCTGTCCCGCTTCAACGACGCCTACCTCACGGCCGAGCTCCCCGTTCCGGTCACCGGCGCGTCGGTTGCCGACACCGGCTCGAGGGGTGGCCGCGATCGTCGTCGGCCTGGTGCCCCGCCCGAGGGATCCGGGTGAGGGCGGGCGGGCCGGAACGGGCGGCGTGTGGTGTCAGGACGCCGTGGCCGGTTCCGGCACCCTGGCGGGCCTGGGCTGCCGCCGCACGGTACGGAGCATGTCGATGGTCAGCAGGATGAGCCCCACCCAGACGAGGCTGAAACCGACCCACCGTTCGAAGGGCATCTCCTCGTGCAGCACCAGCAGTGCCAGCAGGAACTGCAGCACGGGCGCCAGGTACTGCAGGAGGCCGATGGTCGTGAGCGGAAGCCGACGCGCTGCTGCGCCGAAGAAGATCAGCGGTACCGCGGTGATCACACCGGAGGCCGCCATGATCCAGAAGTGGCCGGTACCCTCGGTGAGCAGTGTGGCCTCCCCCCTCGAGGCGAGCCACAGCATGACGCCGGCAGCGATGGGTGTGAGGACCAGGGTCTCGATGCTGAGGCTCGAGACCGCGTCCACGCGGGACCCCACGCGCTTCTTCATGAAGCCGTAGAGCCCGAAGGAGAAGGCGAGGGTGAGGGCGATCCAGGGCACCGAGCCGTACCCGATGGCCAGCACCACCACGGCCAGGACGCCCATGCCGATGGCGGTCCACTGCAGGGGCCTGAGCTTCTCCCGCAGCACGAAGACCCCCAGGAGCACCGACACGATGGGGTTGATGAAGTAGCCGAGCGAGGCTTCGATCGCCTGCCCGGAGGTGACGCCATAGGTGTAGACGAACCAGTTCACGGCGATCAGCAGGGCGGCGACCGCGAGCGTCCCCGAGATCTGCGGCGTGCGGAGCGCGGTGAGGACCGGGCGCCACGAGCGCAGCGCCGTGAGCAGGAGGGCGCAGAAGATCAGGGACCACAGGACGCGGTTGGCGACGATCTCGGTGGGACCGGCCGGCGCGAGGATCAGGAAGTAGAGCGGAAGGAGGCCCCACAGGCCGTACGCACCGATGCCGAAGAGGATGCCGACGGAGTTCTCGCTCCTCGGCTGACGACCGCTCACAGCACCTGTTCCGCTCACGAGGTCCGCAACGGGCTGCGCCGGGCCTTTATTCCCCTGCATCCGGGGCGTCCACCGCGGACCTGATGCCGGCCCGGGGAGATCCGCGCCACTCATGGACCCTCTCCCGGCCATGGCCATTTAGAATAGGGAACTGTGCGCTTATTCCGCACCACGGCATCCAGCAGGAGCTCCTCCATCGGGAAGAAGGCAATTCAGTGTCTACCTCAGCTGCGGCACGACCGCTGCGGGTCGCGATCATCGGCGCCGGTCCGGCCGGCGTCTACGCCGCCGACATCCTGACGAAGTCGAACGAGGTGCAGGGCGGCGACTTCGCCGTGAGCATCGACCTGTTCGACCAGTACCCCGCGCCGTACGGTCTGATCCGCTACGGGGTTGCCCCAGACCACCCGCGCATCAAGGGGATCGTCAATGCCCTGCACAAGGTGCTGGACCGCGGCGACATCCGCTTCCTCGGCAACATCAACTACGGCAGGGACCTCACCCTGTCCGACTTCCGCCGTTTCTACGACGCCGTCATCTTCGCCACCGGTGCCATCCGCGATGCGGACCTGACCATCCCCGGGGTCGACCTCGACGGCTCCTTCGGCGGTGCCGACTTCGTCTCCTGGTACGACGGACACCCCGATGTGAGCCGCGACTGGCCGCTCGAGGCGAAGGAGATCGCCGTCATCGGCAACGGCAACGTAGCCCTCGACGTCGCGCGGATCCTGTCGAAGCACGCCGACGACCTCCTCTCCACCGAGATCCCCGAGAACGTCTACCAGGGCCTGAAGGCATCGCCCGTCACCGACGTGCACGTGTTCGGCCGCCGCGGACCGGCGCAGGTGAAGTTCACGCCCCTGGAACTGCGCGAACTCTCGCACTCGCGTGACGTCGACATCGTCCTCTACCCCGAGGACTTCGACTTCGACGCCGGCTCCGAGCAGCAGATCGCCACCAACAACCAGACCAAGACGATGGTGAAGACACTCACCAATTGGCTGGTCGAGGACGAGCCGACCGGCGCGTCCCGGCGGCTGCACCTCCACTTCCTGCACTCCCCGGTCGAGATCCACGACTCCGTGGAGACGCCCGGCAAGGTCGCCGGCATGAGGTTCGAGCGCACCGAGCTGACCGGGGACGGCAACGTCCGCGGTACCGGCGAGATCATCGACTACCCGGTGCAGGCCGTCTACCGCGCCATCGGGTACTTCGGCTCCGAGCTGCCCGAGGTCGGCTTCGACGACAAGCGCGGCGTCATCCCCAACGAGGGCGGCCGCGTGATCGACGAGAGCGGCGCGCCGGTACCCGGCATCTACGCGACGGGGTGGATCAAGCGCGGGCCCGTGGGCCTGATCGGGCACACCAAGGGCGATGCCCTCGAGACGATCGGCTTCCTGCTCGAGGACCGGCTGAACCTGCCGCCCGCCGAGGACCCGTCGGAGGACGCCATCATCACGCTCCTCGAGGAGCGCGGCGTCCGCTACACCACGTGGGACGGCTGGCTGAAGCTCGATGCCCACGAGATGAAGCTCGGCTCCAACTTCGTCAACACGTCGGGCGCCGCGGAAGTGGTCAGGGAGCGCGTGAAGCTGGTGCCCCGCGAGGACATGGTGGCCATTTCCCGCGGTGAGTAGTCCCGCTACACTGTGAACTGTCCCACGCCCCACGGGGGACAGGTCACGAAGCGGAGTGTCGATGGTGCCGTCCCGTTCAACGCTCCCCACGGATCTCTCCTCCGAGATCCTGCAGCGGAGGGCCTTCGCCGCCCATGAGGCCCTGGGGCAGGGCGGTGGCCTCGACGGCAACCTGCGCTTCCTGGTCGAGGAGTCGTGGCTGCGGTCCCTCACCCACCTCCCGAACCCCTCGACCGCGCATGCACGCCTTTTCTGGTCGGAGGAGGACCTCGAGGTGTACCGGCAGGCGCACCCCCTCGCGGCGGTCATGCCGGTGATCGACCGCCTGCTCGTCCAGCCGAGCCTGGACGCCGGGATGCTCGTGGCGGTCGGCGACGAGAACGGCCGCCTCCTGTGGGTGGACGGTGACCGCGAGCTGCGCCGTCGGGCCGAGGGCATGCTGTTCATGGCCGGTGCGGACTGGTCGGAGGAGACAGTGGGGACCAGCGCGCCGGGAACCGCCCTCGCGCTCCGCCGCAGCGTGCAGATCGCCGGCGCCGAACACTTCAGCCCCCAGGTGCATCCGTGGAGCTGCACGGCCGTCCCGCTGCACGATCCCGATTCCGGTACCGTGCTCGGTGTCATCGACATCACCGGCACCTCCGAAGCCGTGGCCACGCACACGCTGGCCCTCGTGGAGGCTGCCGTCGCCGCCGCGGAGGCGCACCTGAGCATCCACCGGCTGCAGAGCCGGCTACCGGGCGCCCGACGGCGCCGGCCGGCTCCCACGGCAGGCGCCCTCTACCGCAACAGCCTGCAGATCCTCGGTACGGACCACGGCCTGGTGCACGCGGGCGGCGCCTCCCTGGAACTGAGTCTCCGCCACGCGGAACTGCTGACCCTCCTCGCGCTCCACCCCGAGGGGCTCACCGCGGACCAGCTGGCCGTGATGGCCTATCCGGAGGACGCCTCAGGGACTACCGTCCGGGCGGAGATGCTGAGGCTGCGCAAGGTCCTCGCTCAGCACGGCGGTGACATGGTGCCGCAGTCCCGCCCCTACAGGCTGCCCGCGGAACTGGTCGTCGACGCCGTGCAGGTGCTCAGCTACCTGCAGCGAGGCGCCCACCGCATGGCGCTCGGGATCTACCGGGGCCCTGTCCTGCCGCGGTCCCAGGCGCCTGCCGTCGTCCGCCTCCGGAACGAGGTGTCCACGCTCCTGCGTGACGCCGTGCTGACGGACGGATCGCCCGAGACGTTGCTGCAGTATCTCCTGCTGACGGAAGCCGAGGACGACGTCGATGCGTGGCGCCTGGCGTTGCGTGTCCTGCCTCGGCGGTCGCCCCGCCGAGCCGTCGTCGTGACCCACGTGGAGCGGCTCGAGGCCGAGTTGACGGGTACATCCACCGGAAGGCTCAAGTTCTCCTGAATTTTGTTAGCCAATCGCAACAAATCGTCGCGGTGGGCGCTGTGCGCGGGCTAACGTTGTGCATGGTGGCTGACGAGGTCCGGGGCGATCGCCCGATCGGGCCGCCGGACGCAGTATTTCTACAGGGGGACGTTCGTGACGCAGGCCGGTAAGCACCTGAGCAGGTCGAAGGTGCAGAGGCGCGCCAGTGGTTCATCGCGCACGAAGATGAACGCCAGCCTCGCGATGGTGGTCTGCTTCGTTGGCTTCCAGGGAATCGTGCCGCAGTCGTGGGAGGCCGCGTCCGCCGTCGGGCCGGACGACTCCCGCATGACGCTCTCCGCACTCATCGGCGACGACTCCCTGTCACCCACCGGCACGGTGGGCGAATCGCTGCTCACGCCGTTCGGAGCCGGCGACACGCTGGATCCCGTCACCTTCGCCCCCGAACCGGACGCCGTACCCGCCACGGCAGGAGCAGACGCGTCCGAGGCACTCTCGGTCCAGGCCGTAAAGCACCCGGCTGCCGGGAGTCTGTTCGCTCCGCTCGACGAGCTCACGCCCACGTCGTCCTTCGGCTTCCGGACCAGCCCGATCAGCGGCCAGCCCGGCGAGTTCCACACCGGCCAGGACTACTCGGCGCCCTGCGGCACTCCCGTCTTCGCGGCTGACGCGGGTACGGTCCGAGCCGTCGGCTGGCACCCGTGGGGTGGCGGTAACCGGGTCGAGGTCGATCACGGCAACGGCCTCATCACCACCTACAACCACCTCCAGGGCATCTCCGTGCTTGAAGGCGACACCGTCAACGGCGGTGATCCCATCGCCGAGCTCGGTACCACCGGATCCTCCACGGGCTGCCACCTGCACTTCGAGACCATCCTCGACGGCGAGCACGTCGACCCCCTGCGCTGGAGCTTCGTTCCCACCTCGCACGGCGAGCGCACGGGTGAGGTGAAGGACTACACCCCCGGCGACGTCGGTGCGTCCGACATCCCCGCCTGGGCCCAGTCCTCCACCCGGTCCGACCAGCAGCCGCCGGTCCTGGAGAGCGACATCCTGCCGGTCGCGTCAGGGCAGGATCTCGGCTCCGCACTGGTTGACGGGCTTGTGCCGGAAGCCGCGGCCGAGCCGCCGACGTCCGTCCCACCTGTCGCGAAGCCCGGGTCACCCGTCACATCGAAGCCGGCCCGACCTGCTGATTCGAAGCCGACCGCGTCTGCGACGCCGAAGCCGACCGCGTCTGCGACGCCGAGGCCGACCGCGTCTGCGACGCCGAGGCCGACCGCGTCTGCGACGCCGARGCCGACCGCGTCTGCGACGCCGAAGCCGACCGCGTCTGCGACGCCGAAGCCGACCGCGTCTGCGACGCCGAAGCCGACCGCGTCTGCGACGCCGWGCGCCGRCGCCGAGCCCGACCGCTACGCCGGTGCCTGCCCCGACGGAGCCGGTGACCCCGGCCCCGACGGAGCCGCCCGTCGTCGACCCGACCGAGCCGCCCTGCGCCACGGATCCCGTCGACGCCGAGCAGCGGACGGCAGATGCTCCGGCGGAACCCGTCGCCGCCGCACCGACCGCTGGTGCTTCGCCCGCCACGAATCCCGCCGGAACCGATCCCGGGGTGGAGCCGGCCAGCGAGGATCCCTGCGCCGATCCGGAGGCTCCCGTCGAGGGTGCTCCGGCCGATGACCCGGCGGCGAGGAAGCCGGGCGCACCTGCGGAGGAACCGGACGAGGGATCCACCACCGAGGGCTGATCCGGGGATGCAACGTTGATGCAACCATCGGGCTCCTACGCTGTGCAGCAGGGACGACGACGTCCTGCACACACGGAGTTCAAGGAGTTGGACAATGACTGTTTACGCCCAGCCTGGCCAGGATGGATCGAAGGTCAGTTTCAAGCCGCGCTACGAGAACTGGATCGGCGGTGAGTGGGCACCACCGATCAAGGGCCAGTACTTCGAGAACATCTCGCCCGTGACGGGCAAGGCCTTCTGCGAGGTGGCCCGCGGTACCTCCGAGGACATCGACCTCGCCCTCGATGCCGCCCACAAGGCAGCTCCCGCGTGGGGCAAGACCTCCGTCGCCGAGCGTGCGTCCGTCCTCAACCGCATCGCGGACCGGATGGAGGAGAACCTCGAGATGCTCGCGGTGGCCGAGACCTGGGACAACGGGAAGCCCGTCCGTGAGACTCTCGCGGCTGACATGCCGCTGGCCGTCGACCACTTCCGGTACTTCGCCAGCGCCATCCGCGCGCAGGAGGGCCACCTGTCCCAGCTCGACGAGGACATGACGGCCTACCACTACCACGAGCCGCTCGGTGTCGTCGGGCAGATCATCCCGTGGAACTTCCCCATCCTGATGGCCACCTGGAAGTTGGCGCCGGCCATCGCCGCAGGCAACGCCGTCGTCCTGAAGCCTGCCGAGCAGACGCCGACGTCGATCCTGGTCCTCATGGAGCTGATCAGCGACATCCTGCCGGCAGGCGTGGTGAACGTGGTCAACGGATTCGGGGTCGAGGCCGGCAAGCCGCTCGCCTCCAGCAAGCGCATCCGCAAGATCGCCTTCACGGGGGAGACGACCACGGGCCGCCTCATCAGCCAGTACGCGAGTCAGAACCTCATCCCGGTGACGCTGGAACTCGGAGGCAAGAGCCCCAACATCTTCTTCTCCGACGTCGCGGACAGCAATGACTCCTTCTACGACAAGGCCCTCGAGGGCTTCGCCCTGTTCGCGCTCAACCAGGGCGAGGTGTGCACCTGCCCGTCGCGCGCCCTCGTGCAGGGCTCCATCTACGACTCCTTCATGAGTGACGCGATCGCCCGTGTGGAGAAGATGGTGCAGGGCAACCCGCTGGACACGGACACGCAGGTGGGCGCCCAGGCCTCGAACGACCAGCTGGAGAAGATCCTCTCCTACATGGACATCGGCACGCAGGAGGGCGCGAAGGTCCTGATCGGCGGCGAGCGCAACATGCTCGACGGCGACCTCGCCGAGGGCTACTACGTGAAGCCCACCGTGTTCGAGGGGACGAACAACATGCGGGTGTTCCAGGAGGAGATCTTCGGGCCGGTCGTCTCGGTCACGCGGTTCAACGACTATGCCGAGGCGATGGAGATCGCCAACGACACCCTCTACGGGCTCGGCGCGGGTGTCTGGTCGAGGAACGGGAACGTGGCCTACCGGGCGGGCCGCGAGATCCAGGCTGGCCGGGTGTGGGTGAACAACTACCACGCGTATCCGGCGGGAGCCGCGTTCGGTGGGTACAAGTCCTCGGGCATCGGCCGCGAGAACCACGCCATGATGCTCGACCACTACCAGCAGACCAAGAACCTCCTGGTCAGCTACTCGGAATCCAAGCTCGGGTTCTTCTAGGAGGAGACGCCATGACCGTCGAGGCATCAGTGACCATCCCGGGTGACACCGTTTCCCGGGTGGCCCTGACGGACAGCGCCGTCGAGCTGCTGGACAAGCTCTGGCTCATCCACGGGCCGCTCATGTTCCACCAGTCTGGCGGGTGCTGCGACGGCTCGTCACCGATGTGCTACCCGGCAGGGGAGTTCATCACCGCGGAGGCCGACGTGCTCCTGGGGGTGCTGGACATCTCCGCGGGCCCGGCCGGCAGGGATGCCGCATCGGCCGAGGGCGACGGCGGGTCCCGCCTCATCGAGTTCTGGATGTCGCGGGAGCAGTTCGAGTACTGGCGCCACACCCACCTGACCGTCGACGTGGTGCCGGGTCGGGGCAGCGGGTTCTCGGTCGAGGCGCCGGAGGGAAAGAGGTTCCTCATCCGGTCCCGGCTGATGCAGTAGGGGACGGAGACAGGAGGACCCGGAGGGCCGAACCCTCCGGGTCCTCCTGCCGTCATGGCTCAGTCCGTGGGGTGGGCGTGCCCCTCGTGGCCCGGGTCCACGGCGAGCACGATCCCGAGGAGGTCCGTGAGTGCGTGGCCGAGCTTCGGGTCCACGAGCTCGTAGCGGGACCGACGGCCCTCGGGGACCGAGACGACCAACCCGCACCCCCGCAGGCACGAGAGGTGGTTGGAGAGACTCTGCCTGCTGACGCCGAGGGCGTCCGCGAGGTCGCTCGGGTACGCGGGGGAGTCCCGTAGTACCACCAGGATGCGGACGCGGGTTGGGTCCGAGAGGGCCGTGCCCACGCGTTCGAGCACGGACGTGGAGGTCAGGGTCAGCAGCATCAGTGGGACAGCTCCGTCTCGTGGGGGACATGCCCGGCGGGTTCGATCTGGAAGGTGCAGTGGTCGATGCCGACCTCGAAGTGCCGGCCCACGCATTCCTGCAGCTGGTCCAGCACCGCGTGGGCGGATCCGTCCCGGTAGCAGGCGTCGTCGACCACGATGTGCGCGGTCAGGACGGGCAGGCCGGTCGCGATCTGCGTGATGTGGAGATCGTGCACATCGCGGACCTGCGGCAGGCGGGCGATGTGGTCCCGCACCTCCGCCAGGTCGATCCCCGCCGGCGTCGATTCGAGCAGGACGTCGATGGTCTCGCGCAGGAGTCGGACCGTCCGGGGGATGATCAGCGCCCCGATGAGCATCGCGACCACGGCGTCGGCCCTCATCCAGCCGGTCAGGGTGATGACCACCGCCGCGACGATCACCGCGACGGACCCGAGGGCGTCGTTGAGGACCTCGAGGAAGGCTGCGCGCAGGTTGAAGTTCGCCGCACGGTGCCGGGAGAGGATCCCGAGGGCGGCGAGATTCCCCGCGAGCCCGACGACGCCGAACACGATCATCTGCGGTGCGGCGACGTCCTCCGGTGTGATGAGGCGCCGGACCCCTTCGACGAGGACATAGGCACCCACGGCGAGCAGGAAGGCCGCCTGCAGCAGGGCTGCGATCACCTCGGCGCGCCGGAAGCCCCAAGAACGCTGCGGGGTCGCGGGGCGCAGGGCCAGCGACGCCGCGCCGAGAGCCATCGCGAGGCCGGCGGCATCCGTCAGGACATGGACGGAGTCGAAGAGCAGCGCGAGGCTCCCGGTCCAGAGAGCGCCCGCGACCTGCAGGACGAAGACGGCGAGGGTGATACCGAGGGCGCCGGCCAGCGGGCCGCGGGGTGCCCTGGCCGGAGCGTGGTGGTGATGGGAGCCCATCCCCCGATAGTACAGCGACAGCTGAATCGCGGCGACCGATTGCGTGCGCTGGTACGGTGAGGGTCCGCGGCCGCCGGCCGGGTGGCTCGTCCACCCACAGCGAGGTGCCGATCATGGCAGGAGAACTCGATGGTTCCCGACGACGGCCCGGACGGACGTGGCGACGGCTGGACCCTGCCGCAGGACGACGTCGCCGGCAGGCTGAGCGAACTCGCACGTTCCCTCCAGCGGGAGGACTCCGAGGACGCCGTTCTCGAACGCCTGGTCCCCGGTTCCATCGACCTGGTCCCCGGGGCCGACGAAGCCTCGATCACCCTCGTCACCGGGCGGCGGCGCGTCGAGTCGCGGGCGCCGTCGGGCCGGCTCGCACAGGTCCTCGACGAACTGCAGGAGCGCACCGGGGAAGGTCCCTGCCTCAGCGCCGTCTACGACGAGCAGACGGTCAGGGTGCCGGATCTCCGGGACGAGGACCGCTGGCCCGAGTTCTCGGCGGAAGCCGCCCGGGCCGGCGCCGGGAGCATGCTCTCCTTCCAGCTCTTCGTGGAAGGGGACAACCTCGGCGCCCTCAACCTCGTCGGGCGGGCGCCGAACGCCTTCACCGAGGAGTCCGAGTACGTGGGGCTGCTCGTCGCGGCGCACGCTGCCGTCGCCTTCGCCGATGCCCAGAAACTGCACCAGTTCAAGGACGCCATCGCCACGCGTGACCTGATCGGCCAGGCGAAGGGCATCCTGATGGAGCGGTACGCCATCACCGCCGGGCAGGCGTTCATCATGCTGGTCCAGGTCTCGGCGGACACCAACGTCAAACTGCTCGCGGTGGCCGACGAACTCGCCCGCTCGGGGCGCCTGCCCCTCACGCGGGGCGGCCAGGGCTGAGGCGGACGATCGCCGCGCAGGACCCTCTCAGCGGTCGACGCCGGACATGTCCTCGTAGCGGTCGCCGACAGGCGCTGCGACGTCGTCGAGCGCGGCGAGGTGATCCGCCGTCAGGGCGAGGGCGTCGGCCGCGACGTTCTCCTCGAGGTAGTGCACCTGCTTGGTCCCGGGGATGGGGGCGATGTCGTCCCCCTGCGCGAGCAGCCAGGCGAGCGCCACCTGACCGGGCGTCGCGTCGATCTGGCGTGCGACCTCGTCCACCTGCTCCACGATGCGGATGTTGGCCTGCAGGTTCTCCCCGGCGAACCGGGGGTTGTTGCGCCGGAAGTCCTCGGCGTCGAGCTGGTCCACCGATCGGATGGTGCCGGTCAGGAATCCCCGACCCAGCGGCGAGTAGGGGACGAACCCGATGCCGAGTTCCCGCACGAGGGGCAGGATCTCGCGTTCCGGATCGCGGCTCCACAGCGAGTACTCGGTCTGCAGCGCGGTCACCCTGTGCACGGCGTTCGCCCGCCTGATCGTGTCCGGCGCGGCCTCCGAGAGTCCGATGTGCCGGATCTTGCCCTCGTGCACGAGATCGGCGAGGGCCCCCATGGTGTCCTCGACGGGGACCGAGGGGTCCATCCGGTGCTGGTAGTAGAGGTCGATGTAGTCCGTCTCCAGCCGCCGCAGCGAGCCCTCGACCGAGAGGCGCACGTTCTCCGGGCTGCCGTCGAGGCCCCGCGCGTCGTCGACGGTGTGCCGGATGGTCCCGAACTTCGTCGCGATGACGATCCCGTCACGCCTGCCACGGAACGCCCGGCCCAGCAGTTCCTCGTTCGCGTAGGGGCCGTACATCTCGGCGGTGTCGAAGAAGGTGACGCCGAGGTCCAGCGCGCGGTGCAGCGTCGTCGTCGCCCCGGCGTCGTCCATGCCGCTGCCGGTGTAGAACGCGGACATGCCCATGCAGCCGAGTCCGAGCCGGGAGACGCCGAGGCCGGCGCCGAGGGTGATGGTCTTCATGGGATTCGCCTTCATTGATGGGGAGGAGGGGAGGTGTCAGCACTCCGGGCCAGAGTACGCCTGGCGGCCCGACCATGGGCCGGGAGTTCCCCCGCCGAGCCCTGATTGCACGGTGTGCAATTATTCGCCTACGCTGGGACTGTGCTGAGAACGACGGATGATGCGGAGCCCATGGGCCGCCGCGAGCGGAACAAGATCGACACCCGGCGTGCCATCGCGGACGCCGCCTTCGACCTGGCTCGCTCCGTGGGCCCGGGTGCCTTCACCGCGGACCAGATCGCCGAACGCGCCGGTGTCTCCCGCCGTACCTTCTTCAACTACTTCCACAGCGCCGAGGATGCCCTCACCGTGCGCATGGACGGTTTCCTCGAACTGGCCCTCGGTGTCTTCGGGAGCATGCCGGCCGGCGAGCCCCTCTTCGAATCCATCATCCGGGCCTTCAGCGAGACCACGCGGATGGAGGGGCTGTCCCAGCACGGTGAGCTCTTCCGCATGGCCGACACCAATCCGGAACTCCTGCGGGCGCAGCTCCACTCCTGGGAACGTGCGGAGGTGCTGATCGCGGAAGCGCTCCGCCGCAGGCTCGGGTCCGTCACCGGCGACCTGTACCTGACCGCGCTCGTCGGATCGGTGCTCTCCTGCACCAAGGCGGCCGTGCGTGACTGGGCTGCCACCACCGCGGAGGATGCGGAGGACTCCGGCGAACAGCTCGAGGCCCGCATCCTCGCCGCGCTCTCCATGCTCCGCGACGGGTTCTCCGAACCCGTCGCCTCCGGTGCCCCGTCCACCGCTCGGGACACGCACGCTTCGCCCGGTCAGCCCGTCTGACCCTCCACCCGTCCGCATCACCGCTTCTTCCCCTGAGGACCCCCATGGCATTCCTGCTCTATCGGCTCGGCTCCTTCGCGTTCCGTCGGCGGTGGTGGGTCATCTCCGCGTGGCTCGCCATCATGCTCGCCGTGGGTGGCGCCGCCGTGGCGTTCTCGGGCACCCTGACGAACAACTTCACCATCCCCGGCACGGAGTCGCAGCGGATCTCCGACAGGCTCAGGGAGGAGCTGCCCGAGGCGGTGGGCGGCACCGGCACCGTGGTCTTCACGACCGACGACGGTGCACCCTTCTCCGCAGAACAGCGTGAGGGCGTGCAGTCGGCCCTCGCGGACACCGCCGACCTCGACGGTATCCGCGGCGTCGTCGATCCGTTCGATGTCGCCGACCAGGTGGCGGCCGGTGCCGAGGAGCTCGAGGCGGGACGCACCGAGCTCGAGGCGAGCGAGGAGCAGCTGACCGCAGGCGAGCAGCAGCTCGCGCAGGGCCAGGCGGACCTCGACGCACAGCGTGACCAGTTCGAGAAGGCCCGCGCGCAGCTGCCACGGCAGCAGGTGACCGCCACCGAGCAGCAGCTCACCCAGGGCCAGGACCAGCTGGATGCGAGCCGCACGGAACTCGAGGCGGGCCGCGAGCAGCTCGAGTCCGGCCGCACGGAACTCGATCTGGCGCAGCGGCAGCTCGACGCGTCTTCGGGCGTCGGCCTCCTCTCGGAGGACGGGTCCACGGGTGTCGCGAGCGTGCAGTTCGAGCAGCAGATCAACGGGGTCTCGCCGGAACTGCGGGAGGCCGTGCAGGCGGCAGCGGCGGAGGCGGAGGCGTCCGGTGTCACCGTCGACTACAGCAAGGAGATCGTCGAGGACGTCTCCGGGATCGTCGGCGCCACCGAGGCCGTGGGCCTGGCCGTCGCCGCCGTGGTCCTCGTCCTCATGCTCGGCACGCTCATCGCCGCCGGGCTGCCGCTGCTGATGGCGGTCATCGGCGTGGGTGTCGGCGTCGGCCTGACCTTCGCGCTGTCCGGCATCATCGAGATGAACAGCATCTCGCCCGTCCTCGCGCTCATGCTCGGGCTGGCGGTCGGTATCGACTACTCGCTGTTCATCGTCAACCGGCACAGGACGCAGCTCCTGCACGGCATGGAGCTGCAGGAGTCCATCGCCCGGGCCACGGGTACGGCGGGCAATGCCGTCCTCTTCGCCGGGATCACCGTGATCGTCGCGCTCGCCGCGCTCGCCGTCCCCGGTCTGCCCTTCCTGACCGTGATGGGCCTGTCCGCAGCCGGGACGGTCGCCGTGTCGGTCCTGGTGGCCCTCACCCTGACCCCGGCCCTGCTCGCCCTGATGGGGCGTCGTGTCGTGTCCAAGCGCCGTTGGGCCAAGGCCCGCGGACACAAGCACTCGGCGGCCACGCCGGTCGCGGCCGACGGCGGCACCTCCCTCGCCGACGAGCGTGCCGCCAGGGGCGCCGGCTGGGGCGGGCTGGTCACCCGGAAGCCGGTCCTGACGGTTCTCGCCGGCGTCCTGCTGCTCGGCGTCATCGCCATCCCCGCCGCCCAGTTGCGGGTCGGTCTGCCCGACGGCGGAACGGAACCCGCCGATTCCACGGCGTTCCAGGCCTACAGCACCATCGGCGAGAAGTTCGGCGCCGGCACCAACGGCCCGCTGATCGTCGTCGGCTCGCTACCCGAGACCGCCACCGAGGCGGAGCAGACGGCACTGCGCCTGGACGTCAACGACCTCCTGCTCGACGTGCCCGACGTCGCCGCCTCCGTCCCCGCGACGGTCAGCGAGGACGGCCGCACGGCGATCTTCCAGGTGATCCCGGAGGAGGGCCCCGCCAGCGAGACCACGGAGAACCTCGTCCGCGATCTCCGCGCCGAGACCAACCGTTTCGAGGAGGAGACGGGGGTCGCCATCGCCGTCACGGGGCAGACGGCGGCGAACATCGACGTCTCCGCGAAGCTCATGGAGGCGCTGCCGGTGTACCTCGGGATCGTCGTGGGTCTCTCGCTGATCCTGCTGCTGCTCGTCTTCCGCTCCATCCTCGTCCCGATCATCGCCACAGCGGGCTTCCTGCTCTCACTGCTCGCGAGCTTCGGGGCCACCGTGGCGATCTACCAGTGGGGCTGGCTCGGCGGCTTCTTCGGCGTCACGAACCCCGGGCCCATCCTCAGCTTCCTGCCCATCATCCTGATCGGCGTGCTCTTCGGTCTCGCGATGGACTACCAGATGTTCCTCGTGTCCGGCATGCGCGAGGCGTTCGTCCACGGCGACGATCCGAAGGCCGCAGTCCGCATCGGGTTCAGCCACGGCGCCCGCGTGGTCACCGCGGCGGCGATCATCATGGTGTCGGTGTTCGCCGGCTTCGTCTTCTCCCACCTGGCCATGGTCCGGCCGATCGGCTTCGGGCTGGCCTTCGGCGTGCTGCTGGACGCCTTCGTGGTCCGGATGACGCTGGTGCCGGCCGCCATGTACCTGCTCGGCAAGCACGCCTGGTGGCTTCCCGCCTGGCTGCAGCGCATCCTGCCCGACGTCGACGTGGAGGGCGCCAAGCTGCTCGGCGAAGAGCCGGAGCGGGCGAAGGAGTCCGTACCGGCGTGAGTCACGCGCACCTGCTGCCCGCGTCAGCGCAGCAGGTGCGCGAGGGCGAGGTGGTCGTTGCCCGTCGCCCGTCCGACCTCCTGTGCCCGCGCCAGCGGCACGAAGAAGCAGCGGAACAGCAGACCGGTGTCCGAGCCGGGGTCCGCCGCGTTTCCGGTGACGCGGTGCTCCCAGGACGATCGCCGCTCCGCCGTCTCCACCGCGAAGAAGACGGTGATCTGGTCCGGGACCGGCGGGGCGGGTGGTGTCGCGCAGACGCCGAGGGCCAGCAGGGGGCCACGCACCGTGAGCCCCGTCTCCTCGAGGACCTCCCGGCGGGCGGCCTCGTCGAGCGTCTCCCCGGGGTCGACGCCGCCACCGGGTACCTGCGTGCCCGCCTCCGGGTGGTCCACGTGGTCGAAGACCAGGACCTCGCGTCCGGCGCCCTCGCCGCGCAGCACGTAGGCGGCGGCTCGGACCCGCGTGGGCTTCAACGGATCGGCCACCGGTGGATCCTCCCCTCGTCGTCCTGCCACGCTACCCGCTGCCCTGGGGGACATGGTCCTGGGCGTGGACAGCCGCCGGGCGTACCTGCCGCCCACGGACCGGCCCGTGGCGTGAGCGACCGGGGCGCGGTGCGCGGAGGACGGGAATCCGCTGGACCGGCGCCGGATGAAGGAATCCTCATCCGTGGTTCATCGGGGTGCCACGGGAGTACGCGACAGTAGGTGATGGCGATGAAGCGCCTGCTGTGGATGATCGTCCGCATCGGGACCGTCGCCGGCACGCCCCGACCGCACCACCATCCAGGAGTCCCGATGTCCCTCATCCCCCGCGTGCTCGCTGCAGGAGGGCTGCTCGCCGTCCCGGCACTCCTCGCCGTGGGAAGCCAGGCCCTGAGCCGACCCGCGGAGGTGCCGCCGGTGGAACCGCGCACGGTGGTGGTCGATCTCGCCCGGACCACCGGGGCAGGTTCCGGGGTGGACGACGGCGCCGCCGTGACGCCGCCCGCGTCCGAACCACCTGCGGCCGCGCCGTCAGGACCGTCCACGCCTCCGCCGGCCCCGGCTCCGGACTCGTCCGCCGCACCTCAGCCGAGCCCGGCACCGGTCCCCCCGGTGCCAACACCGGTGCCCGCCCCCGTCGCTCCGCCGCAGCAGGAGACTCCCGGCCTGGTGGAACGGCAGGTGCTGGGCGACGACGACGGCGACGACGGAGCCGGCGACGGCGATGACGGCACGGAGGACGGGCTCGCCCCTGGGGAGATCGACGACGACGCAGCCACGACCGGGGAGGACTGATGGCCTCCCCGCCGGGTGGTCCCGGGTCTGCGGCCGCCCCGGTAAGGGACCCGTCCCCGGCCGGGCGGGTCGCCAAACCCCTCGGTGGGTCTCCGGTGTCCGCGCGGTGGCGGATCGTCGGATGGATCGTCCTCACCACGGCCCTGGCGCTGATCGCGCTGCTCGTCACCGTCCGGTCACTGCTGATCGCGGGCGTGGACAGGGATGCGAACGACGACGTGGTGCAGGAGATCCAGGAGTTCACCACCTTCGCCGGTGAGGCCGTGGATCCCCTGACCGCGCAGCCGTACATGTCCGTCAGCGAGCTGCTCGAGCGGTATCTCTCGCGTCAGAACGCGTCGGCCGGGGAGGTCATCCTCGGCGTCACCGGTGACGAGGTGCTGTACCTCGGATCGTCCGGACGCGGCAACAACGAGGCCTACCGGCTGTCCGCCGACACGGACCTACTGCAGGACCTCCGTGAGGATCCCTCGGCCTCCGGTGTCCGGGAGACGGCTGCCGGCCCCATGCGCTGGGGGAAGGTGGAGGTCGAGGCCGGTACCGAGGACGGGACGCTCATCACCGCCGCCTTCACCCGCGGCGGGTACGCACAGGTCCAGGAGACCGTCACCGTGATCTTCTTCGTCGCGCTCGGTGGACTGCTGTTCACCGCGGGGATCGCCTGGCTGGTCGCCGGCCAGATCCTGCGGCCGATCAGGGACGTGCGGCGCGTGGCCACCGAGATCACCGAATCCGATCTCACGGCGCGCGTGCCGGTGCAGGGCCGGGACGATGTCGCAGCCCTCGCCTCCACCTTCAACGACATGCTGGACCGGCTCGAGCACGCCTACGTGACGCAGCGGAACTTCATCGACGACGCCAGCCACGAGCTACGGACGCCGATCACCGTGATCCGCGGCCACCTCGAGCTCATCGACGATGATCCCCGGAGCCGTGCCGCCACCCTGGCGCTCGTCGACGGCGAGCTGTCCCGGATGGCGCGGATCGTGTCCGACCTCCTGCTGCTGGTGAAGGCCGAACGGCCCGACTTCGTCCAGAGGGCACCGGTGGACGTCGCCGTCCTGATGCTGGACCTCGAGGCGAAGATGCAGGCCCTCGGTGACCGGCGCTGGCTGCTCATGGAGGTCGCGGAGGGTACTGTCGCGCTCGACAGCCAACGGATCACCCAGGCAGTGCTCCAACTCGGGGCGAACGCCGTGCAGTACACCCCCGGGGATTCCGACGTCAGGATCGGTTCCGCCTATGAGGGCACCGGCCCTGACCGCCGGCTGCGGATCTGGGTCGCGGATGCCGGGCCTGGGGTCACCGAGGAGGAAGCTGCCGCGATCTTCGAACGCTTCGAGCACGGCTCTGCCAACTCCCTGCCTGCTGACAGACGCAGCGCCGGCCAGCGTGGGGGCGCCGGTCTCGGTCTCGCGATCGTCCGGGCGATCGCCGACGGCCACGACGGCTCAGCCTGGGTGCGCAGCGAACCCGGCAACGGCGCGACGTTCGGGCTGCTGCTTCCCGCACCGGAGAACACGACGGACCGGCCCGCGGTGGAACCGCCGTCCGGTGCGCCCGGCCCACCCGGGGTCCGGGCGGCCGGCGACGGCGCGCCGGGGCACCACGAGTCGACGCCCGTCACCGCTTCGCTCCCCGCCATCGGGAGCACGACACCGCAAGGAGCACCATGAGCCGCATCCTGGTCGCCGAGGACGATCCTCACGTCGCATCCTTCGTGCAGAAGGGACTGCAGGCGGCCGGCTACTCGACCGAGCACGCCGCCGACGGCGAGACCGCGCTCTTCCTGGCACGGGCGTCCGGCTTCGACCTCATCATCCTCGACATCGGCCTGCCACTGCTGGACGGGTTCGAGGTCCTCGCCCAGATCAGGGGTGAGGGGGTGTCGACACCGGTGATCGTCCTGACCGCCAGGGACAGTGCGCTGGACACGGTGGCCGGGCTGGAGGGCGGCGCGAACGACTACGTCACGAAACCGTTCCACGTCGCCGAGCTCATCGCCCGGATCCGGCTGCGCCTCGTCGACCACGCTCCCGCGACCGGTGGTGCCGTGATCGAGCACGGCGGGCTGTCCCTCGACCTCCACTCCCGGCGCGTGCGGATCGGCGACGAGATCGTCGAACTGACAGCGCGCGAATTCGCGATCCTCGAGGTCTTCCTGCGCCATCCGGACCGCGTCATCTCCCGCGAACAGCTGCTCAACCACGTCTGGGGCTACAACTTCGACCCCGGATCGAACGTGGTCGATGTCTACGTCCGGGCCCTCCGCGGCAAGATCGGTGCCGCGCGGATCGAGACGATCAGGGGAGCGGGGTACCGGCTGCCATGAGCATGATCGAACACGTCACCACGCCCCCGCCACGAGGATCGGGGACCTCCGGAGCTGCACCGTCGTCCACCACGACCGGTGGCTCCGTCCGCCGGACCGTCGTCCGGGCGGTGGCGGCCCTGGCCGGCCTCCTGATCGCAGCAGGCGTCATCCTGGCCGCCCAGCAACCCGGGACGGGACTCTCCCCGCAGGGGGCCGTCACGCTGATGGTCTTCATCCTCGCCGTGTGGTTCTGGATCTTCACCGCCATCGATGACACCTATATCGCACTGGGAGCGGCGACCGTCCTGGTCCTCACGGGCACGATGGACACCGCCTCGCTCTTCTCGACCCTGGGTGAGGAGACGATCTGGCTGCTCCTGGCCGCCTTCGTGATCGCGGCAGGGGTACGAGCCTCCGGCCTCGCCAACCGGGGCGCGGCCTTCATCATCGCGGGAGCGACCACGCCACGGCAGCTCGCCCACCTGGCCACCCTCGCCCTCGTGGTCACCACCTTCGCGGTCCCGTCGACCTCCGGCCGCGCCGCGCTGGCGCTGCCGGTCTTCCTCGCCCTGCGGCACGCCCTGGGGGAGCGGGAGGCCCTGATCAAGGCTCTGGCGATCCTCTTCCCCTCGGTGATCCTGCTCTCGGCCGTCGGATCGTTCCTCGGGGCCGGAGCGCACCTGATCACGAGCCAGATCCTCGAGACGGCCACGGGGGAGAGCTTCGACTTCGCCACCTGGCTCCTGCTCGGCCTCCCGCTGGCGCTGGTCGCCTCGCACGTCTGCGCCGAGATCGTGCTGCGCATGTTCACCTCGGCTGCTGATCGCACCGAGCGACTGGGCATCAGTGCCCGGGACCTCGAGCGGCACTCCGCCACTCCCGTCACCGGGCCCCTGACCGTCGCCGAGTCCCGGGCCGCCCTCCTGCTCGGGGCCGTCGTCGTGCTGTGGTGCACCGAGCCCCTGCACGGGCTGGACCCGGCCCTCGTGGCACTGATCGGGGCCCTGATCGCGGCCTCGCCGAGCTACGGCTCCGTGGAACTGGCCAAGGGACTCAAGTCCGTGCCCTGGTCACTCCTGCTCTTCATGGCCGCGACCCTCGCCCTCGGCAACGCCCTGGTGTCCACCGGTGCCGCCGAGTGGCTGGCCGGCGGGGTGCTGGAGCCGATCCGGTCCCTGGGAGCGGCTGCGGCACCCCTCTTCGTGGTCCTCGTGGTGCTGCTGTCCACCTTCGCCCACCTGGTCATCCAGAGCAGGTCCGCGCGCTCGGCCGTCCTGATCCCGATCGTGATCGCCCTGTCTCCGGCCGTGGGCGTGGACCCGATGGCCGCGGCCTTCGCCTCCACCGCCGCAGCCGGGTTCTGCCACACCCTCACGAGCTCGGCCAAGCCGGTGGCCATGTTCGCCGCCGTGGACGACGTCGAGACCTATGCGGCCAGGGATCTGCTCCGCCTGTCCTCGCTCCTGGCACCCGTCAACGTGGCCCTCGTGCTGCTCTTCAGCTTCCTCGTCTGGCCGCTCCTGGGCCTCCCGCTCTTCCCCTGACCACCCGCACCACAGATCCTGCATCGTCGATCCCGACCGCCACATCCCGAGGAGAACCACCATGTCAGTTCCCCAGCGCGTACTCATCGCCCCGAGCGGCTTCAAGGAATCCCTCAGCGCCGAGACGGTGGCCCGCTCCATCGCCGCCGGCGTCCGGCGCGTCCTCCCCGGCGTGCAGATCACGGCGGTGCCGATCGCCGACGGCGGTGAGGGCACCGCGGCCACCCTCGCCGCGGCAACGGGTGGCGTGCTGGTACCGGTGAACGTCACCGGTCCGGTGGGCGAACCGGTGGAGTCCCACTTCGCGAGGCTCGGCGGCAGTGCCGCGGGGACGGCCGTGGTGGAGATGGCGGCCGCTGCCGGGCTCCGACTCGTCCCCCGTACGCTGCGTGATCCGGGCGCCACCACCACCTACGGGGTGGGTGAGCTGATCCGCGCAGCGCTGGACGAGGGTCTCCGCACGATCATCATCGGGTGCGGCGATTCCGGGACGAGCGACGGCGGCGCCGGTGCCCTGCAGGCCCTCGGCGCCCGCGTCCTCGACAGCAAGGGCCGGGTCCTCCCCGCCGGCGGCTCCGCGCTCATCGACGCCGACCGGCTGGACCTCTCCGACCTGCACCCCGCCGTGCAGGAGGCCACCCTGATCGTGGCCTGCAACCAGCACAACGTCCTCTGCGGCAAGAAGGGCGTGGCACGGGTCTTCGGGCCGCAGAAGGGAGCCTCCCCGCAGCAGGTGGAGGACCTCGCCAAGGCCATGCGGCAGTGGGCCCGGGTGCTCGGGCGGGACGGCCTGGCCACCGGCGTCGACTACCGCTCGGGTCCGGGCACGGGAGCCTCGGGGGGCCTCGGTGCCGGACTCGCCGCCCTCGGAGCGAAGCTGGTGCCGCGCTTCGAAGCTCTCATCGACAGCGGCCTCGCTGGGCTGGATCTCGAGACGTTGATGCGCGGCACCGACCTCGTGATCACCGCTGAAGGCGCGATCGACTTCCAGACCCCCAACGGCAAGGTGCCGGCCGTGATCGCCCGCCGCGCACAGCTCGCAGGAGTCCCCGTCCTGGCCCTCGCCGGGTCGCTGGGCAAGGGAGCACCGGACGTGCATGACATCGGCATCGACGCCATCGCCTCCATCATGACCATCCCCATGAACCTCGAGGACGCCGTGGCCAACGGCGAGCAGCTCCTCATCGAGGCGACGGAACGCACCATGCGGCTGCTCCTCCTGGGTGCGGCGGTGTCCTCGTCCATCGACGCTCGACGCCTCGTCCGCCCGTCCGCCTGACACCGACCGGGGGTCTCCTGCCGGCCCGCGGTGGGTGCGCTACCCCTGGCTCCGGCCCTGGCCCTGGCGCGGGCTGCACCCGGCCCGGTGGTGGTCCGTCACCACTCGGCCGACGCCGGCACGAGGACCCCGTGCGCCGCCGGGAACTGATCGGACGGACCGTCCAGGAGCCTGACCGGCAGTCCTGCGAGATGCCCGCCGGACAACCAGACCCGGGCGTCACCGGTCCGGGCGAAGTACCGGGTGTGGCTCCTCGACTGCGCGATGAAGGCGGCCAGCACCCTGTCCACGGGATCGCTCCCCGTGAGGGCGATCGGTCCTGCGTGGTGGTAGGCGACGAGCATCTGGCGCGCGTCCGGCGTGATGTGCCGGACCAGGTCCAGGTGGATGAGCAAGGGACGGGACCGCCAGCGCGGCGCATGCGTGATCGTGTTGGCGAGCACGTCGAGTTCCGGAGGCCCGATCACGATGCCCGGACGCCAGAGCACCTCGGCGATCCCGGCGTCCTGGGTGATCGTGAAGTCCTTCTCGATGGTGTCTCCTTCATCAGGGCGCCGGCCGGCAGGCGTGATCAACTGAAGTCTTCCACCGTCCTGCCCGGCGCGCTACATCGGGGACGGCGACCGCGTGGTGCGCCAGGCCTCGATCTCGCCGAGCAGCAGGTCGCGTCGTGCCTGGCCGAGGAAGGCGGACCGGACGGAGTTCGAGGCGAGCAGGGCCAGGTCGGCGGGGCCGAACCCGAACACCTCCTCCACCGCGGCGAGGTTGTCGTCCACGTATCCGCCGAAGTAGGCGGGGTCGTCGGAGTTGACCGAGACGTTGAGGCCCCGCTCCAGCATGCGGGGGAGGGGATGGTCGGCGAGGCCGGTGACCGCCCGGAGCCGGACGTTCGAGAGCGGGCACACGGTGAGCGGCACCCGGTCCCCGACGAGCCGCTCCACCAGCGCCTCGTCCTCGAGGCACCGGATGCCGTGGTCGATCCGGTCCACGCGGAGGACGTCGAGGGCCTCCCACACATACGACGGCGGCCCCTCCTCACCCGCGTGGGCGACGCACCGGAGGCCGGCTGTACGGGCGACGTCGTACACCTCCGCGAAGAGCGAGGGCGGGTAGCCGACCTCCGCCGAGTCGAGGCCGATCCCCACGATCGGCGCCTTCATCGCGATGAGGTCACGCAGGACCACGAGGGCCTCCGCAGCGGGCCTGTCACGCAGGAAAGCCGCGATGAGGAGGGTGCTGATGCCGAACTCGGTCTCGCTCGTGGCAAGGGCCGAGGCCACGCCGTCGACACATGTCTTCAGCGGGATCCCGCGGGCTAGGTGGGCCTGCGGGTCCATCATGATCTCCGCATGGCGCACGCCCGCTGCTGCCGCCCTGCGCAGGTAGGCGCGCGTCATGTCCGCGAAGTCCTCCTCGGTCCGCAGCACGTCCATGGTGTCGTAGTACAGGTCCAGGAAGGACTGCAGGTCGCTGAAGTCGTACCGTGCGGCCAGGTCGGCGGCGTCCGCGTAGGGGAGGGTGATGCCGTTGCGGGCGGCGAGTGTGAACACGAGGTCGGGCTCGAGGGTCCCCTCGATGTGGAGGTGCAGTTCGGCGCAGGGCGGCAGGGAGGGCATCACCCCAGCCTACGAGAGCCTGCGAGGCAGGGGGCGCCGTGCCCGTCGTGGTCCCGTGCCGGCCCTGCACGGGCAGCGGGGTCAGCGCCCGGCCGGCTGGTCCGCGTTCCAGCTCGCGAGGAACGGGAGGGTGCGGGCGGTCGGGGAGTCCGGCTGCACGGTGTAGACGATCAGTACCTGCTCGGCGGTCCGGGGAGGCAGGACGGTCTCGATGTCGAAGGACAGTTCACCGGCCACCGGGTGCAGGATGCGCTTGGGAGCCGAGGCGTAGTCCTGGACGCTGTGGTCCGCCCACCAGCGGGCGGCGTCGGGATCCCCGGCGCGGAGCTCGTCGATCAGGGCCACCAGCTGCGAGTCCTCCGGATGACGGCCGAGCTCGCCGCGCAGGGCCGCCATGGTGGTGGCGGCGAAGTGCTTCCAGTTCACGATCCGCTCTCGCGCCACGGGGTCGAAGAACATGAACCGGACCAGCGACGAGGACGGCGGCAGGTCGCGGAGGACCGCAGTGAGCAGGGTGTTCGTCGCCAGGACCTCCCCGCGGCGCCCGAGGATCAGTGCGGGCACGTGGTCGAGCGTGGTCATGAGGCGGAGCAGTCCGGCATCCGGCCGCTGCGCGTCGGGGGTGTGCGTGCGCCGCGCGGGCGTCGGGTCGGCCAGCGCGGACAGGTGCGCGCGTTCCACCTCGTCGAGCCGGAGCGCCCGCGCGAGCGCGTCCAGCACGCTGCGGGAGACGTTCGCCTGCCGGCCCTGCTCGAGCCTGCTGTAGTAGTCGGCACTCACGCCCGCGAGGACGGCCAGTTCCTCCTTGCGGAGGCCGGGGACCCGCCGGGGGCCGGGGAAGGCCTGCATGCCGGCGTCGGTCGGTGTCAGGCCGTCGCGGCGCGCGCGGAGGAAGGCGCCGAGCTGGGACCGGTCTGCAGGCATGGTCCAACCCTAGGTCGTAAGCGCTCGCCCGGCATGGTCCTGCCGTGCCCCGGTTGGTCCTGCTCTGGTTCCTGTCGCGCCTCCCGGACTAGAACAGGACCATGACATCCATCGCTTCACCCTCACCGTCCCCTGCGACGCACGCCCTCCTCGACGGCCGGACGGCCCTCGTCACCGGAGCCACCAGCGGTATCGGTGCGGCCATCGCCCGGACCCTCGCAGCGGCGGGCGCCACCGTCCTGGTAGCCGGCCGCAGCGAGACGCGCGGCCGGGAGGTCGTGCAGGAGATCGACGACGGAGGCGGCAGTGCACGCTTCCTCGCCGTCGACCTCGGTGGGTCCTACGCCGACCTCCGCGCCTTCACCGCAGTGGCGACCGCCCTGCTCGGCGGCCGGATCGACATCCTCGTCAACAACGCCGGCATCTACCCGGCACCCAGCACGCCCGGCCTCGCCGATGCGGACCTCGACGCGATGCTCGCCGTCAACATCCGCGCCCCCCATGTCCTGGCGGCGGAGATCCTGCCGGCGATGGCGGAGCGCGGCAGCGGGGTGGTCATCAACGTGGGGTCGTGGATGGCCTCGGTCGGGCATCCGTTCGCCGCCCTGTACACGGCGACGAAGGCCGCCGTCGAGCAACTGACACGGTCCTGGTCCGCGGAGTTCGGCCCCCGGGGAGTGCGGGTGAACACCGTGTCCCCCGGCGCGACGCTCACGCCGGGCAACGAGGGGGCGCGCGCCGTGCTGGACGCGATGACCGCCGGCACCCCGGCGGGCGTCGTGGTGCAACCGCAGGACATCGCCGACGGCGTGCTCTTCCTGGCCTCGGACGCGGCGCGCATGGTGCACGGGAGTATCGTCGCGGTCGACGGCGGTATCTCCTCGACGCGCGCAGCGTGAGGGCCGACCGCCATGCCACGACGACGGTCAGGAACATCACGATGAACACCTTCGACTCGCCCTTCACCGCAGCGAGCACCGCCCTCGAGGTGGTGCGGGGCATCGACCTGGCCGGCCGCACCGCCGTGGTCACGGGTGCGGCCTCGGGGATCGGGATCGAGACCGCGCGGGCGCTGGCCCATGCCGGCGCCGAGGTGACGATCGCGGTCCGGGACGTCGACGCCGGCCGTCGCGTCGCCGGGGACATCGCCCGGTCCAGCGGCGGCGCCGTCGTGCACGTGCGTCCGCTCGATCTCGCGGACCTCTCCGCGGTCGACCGCTTCACGGGTGGGTGGTCCGGTCCCCTGCACCTCCTGGTCAACAACGCCGGGATCATGATGACCCCCGAACTGCGGACGCCGCTCGGGTGGGAGCTCCAATTCGCGACCAACCACCTGGGTCACGCCGCGCTCGCGATCGGTCTGCACGGCGCCCTCGCAGCGGCCGGCGGAGCGCGGATCGTCTCGCTGAGTTCCAGCGGGCACGGGATGTCGGACATCGTGTACGAGGACCTCTTCTTCCGGCAGCGGCCCTACGACGCGGGGCACGCCTACGGGCAGTCCAAGACGGCGAATGCACTCTTCGCCGTCGGGGCGACGCACCGCTGGGCTGCGGACGGGATCACCGCGAACGCCGTCATGCCGGGCGGTATCTGGACGAACCTGCAGCGCCACTGGGATCCGGACGTCCTCGCCGCGACGAAGGAACGGGTGATCGCCGCGGGGATGAGCGCCAAGACCCCGGAGCAGGGTGCGGCGACCTCGGTCTTCGCCGCGACCTCGCCGCTCCTGGACGGCGTGGGCGGACTCTACCTCGAGGACTGCCGGGAGGCGGAGGTCGTCCCCGCCATCATCGACGGCATCTCCGGCGTACGGCCCTATGCGATCGACCCGGAGAACGCGGACCGGCTGTGGGACGTCACGCTCGACCTGCTGGCCGGGGCACGCCGCTCCGTGTCCTGAACGCACACAGGAGGGCGGACCCTGTGGGCCCGCCCTCCTGTGTGGTCCTGCCGTGCCGCGGGAGGCTCTAGTAGAGCGCTGCCTCGGACTCGGTGGCCGGCGTGACGCCGTGGCCGAGGTTGGCGGCCAGCTTCGCACCGAGTTCTGCGTCCACGTTCGCCCAGTACTGGATGGCCCGGGCGCGGATGTCGTCACTCTGCACGCCACCCACGGCACCCGTGATCGTCTCCAGGAAGCGGGCCCGCTGCGCGTCGTCGAACACGTCGCGGTAGAGGGTCCCCGCCTGGCCGAAGTCGTCGTCCTCGGCGTGCAGCGAGTGCGCCGCGTACACGAGGTCGCCGTCGTTCTCCCAGCCGCCGTGCGCGCCGTACTGCGCCGGGTCGGCCGCGGGTCCGCCCACCGAGTTCGGTGCGTAGACCGGTGTGGCGGCGGAGTTGAAGTGGTAGCGCGCAGCGCCGTCCTTCGAGTAGTTCCGCACCTCGTTCTTCGGCATGTTGACGGGCAGCTGCGCGTGGTTGGTGCCCACGCGGTAACGGTGCGCGTCGGCGTAGGAGAAGATGCGGGCCTGCAGCATGCGGTCGGGGCTCGCGGCGATGCCGGGGACGAAGTTCGACGGCGCGAAGGTGGCCTGCTCGATCTGCGCGAAGTAGTTCTCCGGGTTGCGGTTCAGCGTGAGCTTGCCGACCGGGATGAGCGGGTAGTCGCCCTGCGGCCACACCTTGGTGAGGTCGAACGGGTTGAAGCGGTACGCCTTCGCATCCTCGTAGGGCATGATCTGGACCTTCAGGTCCCAGCTCGGGTGGTTGCCCTTCGCGATGTTCTCAGAGAGGTCGCGCAGGTGGTGGTCGGCGTCCGAGCCGGCGAGCGCCTCGGCCTCGTCGACGGTGAGGACCTCGTGGCCCTGGTTGGACTTGAAGTGGTACTTCACCCAGAACTTCTCGTCCGACTCGTTGATCCACATGTAGGTGTGCGAGCCGTAGCCGTTCATGGTGCGCCACGAGTTCGGCAGGCCGCGGTCACCCATCAGCCACGTGACCTGGTGGGCCGATTCCGGGCTGAGCGTCCAGAAGTCCCACTGCATGTCGGCGTCGCGCAGGTTGGTGCCGGGCAGGCGCTTCTGGGAGTGGATGAAGTCCGGGAACTTGATGCCGTCCCGGATGAAGAACACCGGCGTGTTGTTGCCCACGAGGTCGTAGTTGCCCTCTGAGGTGTAGAACTTCAGGGCGAAGCCGCGGGGATCGCGCCACGTGTCGGGGGAGCCCTGCTCGCCTGCCACGGAGGAGAACCGCAGGAGGGTCTCCGTCGTCGTGCCCTTCTGGAAGAGTGCGGCGCGCGTGTACATGCTGACGTCCTCGGTGGTCTCGAAGACACCGAAGGCTCCGCCGCCCTTGGCGTGGACCACGCGCTCGGGGACGCGCTCACGGTTGAACTGCGCGAGCTTCTCGATGAGGTAGTGGTCGGTGAGCGGGATGGCTCCGTCGCGGCCGAGGACCGACGAGTTGCTGTCGTCGATGACGGGTGCGCCGGACTGGGTCGTGCTGAAGTTGGCGGACATGGTGCTCCTATTCCTGTGGTGCGGATCGTGGACGGCTGTGGGCTGCCGAGCGGCAGTCGTCACAGAGGCCCTGGTACAGGACCTCCGCGATCTGGATGGTCATCCGGGATGCCCCGGGCGACCATTCGGGGGTGAGGCAGGGGGCGTGGCCGACGGCGCAGTCGACGTCCTCGATGCGTCCGCACCCGGTGCAGACCGCGTGGTGGTGGTTGTCTCCCACGCGGGTCTCGTACCGGGCAGGGGAGTGCGGCGTCTCGACGCGGCGCAGTAGGCCGATGTCGGTGAGGTCGGCGAGGATCACGTAGACGGACTGCACGGTGATGTGGGGCAGGCCGGCCCGGACGGCGGCGGCTGCGTCGTCCGCCGTCGCGTGGGGAAGGCGGTCGACGGCGGTGAGGACGGTGAGCCGCTGGCGCGTCACGCGGCGCCCGGCGGAATGCAGGGCGGCGGTCCACAGGGCCTCCCGGTCCTGCAGGGCCATCGCTGTGTGCGTCATGGGACCAGTCAACCAGTAGATCTGAATAACTCACAATAAGGCTCGGCTAAGTTGTGCCCCATCCACCCTCGCGGGTCGGTACCGTGGACGGGGTGAACCTCATCAGACGCGGCTGGGCCTGGGCGCTGGACTACGCGTACGTCGGGTTCTGGCAGGCGCACGCCTTCCTCGTCCGGGCCGACCCCGCGCAGTACCTGATCACCGACCCCGGTGCCCCCGAGGGCAAGGCGCCCGTCCTGCTGATCCCGGGCATCTACGAGACCTGGCAGTTCATGCGGCCCGTCGCGAAGCACCTCCACGCCGCGGGGCATCCCGTCCACGTGGTGCAGAAGCTCGGCTACAACCGCGGAACGGTCGAGGCGATGGCGCAGCTCGCCGCGGCCTACCTGGAGGAGCACGACCTGACCGACGTGGTGGTCGTGGCCCACAGCAAGGGCGGCCTGATCGGCAAGTTCCTCATGACCATGTCCGGTTCCACCGGGCGCGTGAGCCGACTGGTGGCGGTCAATTCGCCCTTCTCCGGGTCCGTCTGGGCCAACTTCTTCATCCTGCCGAGCATCCGCGCGTTCTCCCCGCACAACCCGACGCTGCTGAGCCTGCGGAACAACCTCGAGCTCAACGGCCGCATCACGTCGATCTACAGCCGCTTCGATCCGCACATCCCCGGCGGCAGCTTCGTCGACGGTGCGCGCAACATCCAGCTCGACACCATGGGCCACTTCCGTCCGATCGCCGATGCGCGGGTCCTGCAGGAGATCGACCGGGCCATCGAGGCGGGGGAGCGCGACAGCGCCTGACCGGCCGGCGGCCGTTCCTTGCGGCTGGGCTACGGGGCGGGCAGGGTAGGGGCATGCGAGGAGTCGAGGACGGCACGCCAGGGGCGGCGGACGCGCTGATCGGCGACCTCCGCGCTCCCGTCGATGGACCGGTGCCGGCGGGGAAGCGGCCGGCCCGGCCACGACACTGTCCGCTCCTCGCCGTCGCCGGGATCCTGGCCCTGACGGGAGCCGCGTACAGTGCGACGGCGGCCGTGCCGCCGTCGGTGGGTCCGTCCGCGCCGGGTATGCCGGCGCGCCACGCGGACGCCGGACCCGCGGTTCCCGGCGGTGTCGGCGTGCCCCCGGATGTCTGCTCCGTCCACCCGGGGGCCTGCCCCTCGCCGCCCGGAGCCGGCCCGGACGGGACGGCGCGGTTCCTCCCCGACGAGCTGACCGGGACCACGGGCTCCGTGATCATCTGCGAGCCGTCGACGGGAGCCTGCAGACCGCTGGGCCGGCCCTCCACGGACGGCGATGCGCCGCGCACACGGCAGCTCCCGGCGGACGAGGAGCCCGGGGTTCCCGACCACGGAGAGAGCCACGCCTACCGCACGGTGCCGCCCGGGCAGCTCGAACTCGCGGGAGTCCGCCTGCCGGACGGAGCGGTCGTTCCGGACGAGCCGTAGCAGGCACGTCGGATAGTTGCTGGAGTGAATCATCCCGCCGCTAGACTTCTTCCGTGCCCAGACTCCTCGCCGACATCACCCCGCTGCGGGAGTCGCCGGCGTTCCGTCGGCTCTATGTCGGCACGGCGCTCTCGGCGATCGGCACGCAGCTCACCATCGTGGCCGTCAGCCTGCAGATCTACTCGCTGACGCAGTCCACCCTCAGCGTCGGCCTCCTCAGCCTCTTCGCCCTCGTGCCCCTCGTGGTGGCGGGACTGTACGGCGGCGCGATCGCCGACGCGCAGGACCGCCGCAAGGTCGCGCTGTACTCCGGCTTCGCACTCTGGGCCACCACCATGGCCATCGCGGCGCAGGCCTGGATCGGCGTGGACAGCGTCTGGCTGCTGTACGCACTGATCGCCGTCCAGTCCGGTGCGGCCGGCATCAACCAGCCCACGCGCAGCTCGATCATCCCGCGCCTCGTCCGGCCGGAACTGCTGCCTGCGGCCAACGCCCTCAGCATGATCACCTTCGGCCTCGCGTTCACCGTCGGCCCGCTGCTCGCGGGCCTGCTCGTCGCGCAGGTCGGCTACGCCTGGACCTATACGGTCGACGTCGTCACGTTCACCTTCGCGCTGTGGGCGCTCTACCGGTTGCCGCCCCTGCCCCCGGAGGGTCCGCAGCGGCGCGCCGGGCTCGCCACGGTCCTCGAGGGCTTCCGTTTCCTCGGAACACGGCCGAACATCCGCATGACGTTCGTGCTGGACCTGATCGCCATGATCACCTCACAGCCCCGGGCGCTGCTGCCCGCAGTCGGGGCGGTACTGATCGGCGGCGGCGAGCTGACCGTCGGGATCCTCCTCGCCTCCGCCGCCTTCGGATCGGTCCTGGCGGGTCTCTTCTCCGGACCCCTCGGTCGCATCCACCGGCAGGGCCAGGCCGTCATCTGGTCGATCGTCGGATGGGGGGCGTCGGTGTCGGGGTTCGGCCTCGTCGTCGTGATGGCAGGGTCCTCGTCCCTGCCGACCCCCGGCGAGGGCGAGTTGTCCGTCTGGGTGCTCCCGGCGGCGGCGTGCCTCGTGCTGTCCGGCATCGCGGACTCCATCAGCAGCGTCTTCCGCAACACCATCCTCCAGTCCGCCACGCCGGACGCGATGCGCGGGCGCCTGCAGGGCGTCTTCATCGTGGTCGTCGCCGGGGGGCCGCGCCTCGGGGACATGGTGGCGGGCGGCCAGGCCTCATGGCTCGGCGAGGGCTGGACCGCCGTCGTCGGGGGCCTCGCGTGCATCCTCCTGGTGCTCGCCGTCGCCCGGTGGCAACCGCGGTTCGCGCAGTACGACTCGCGGCGCCCCGAGCCCTGACCCCCTCGCCCTCCCAGCGCGCGTGCAGAGCCACGTCCTACCATGAGGGGACAGGCAACAACCGTGCGCCGTCCACCCGGACGGAGCGGTCGGCGTCCACAGCGCAAGGAGTACGACGTGCACAACCATTTCAACGGTGCCAAGACGGCGTTGTTGTTCGGCGCCCTCATGGGCATCTTCCTCGTCTTCGGTGCGGTCATCGCGGGAGCGACTGGCAGCTCCATGTTCATCTGGCTGTTCGCCCTGCTCGGCGTCGGCTCGATCGCCTACAGCTACTGGAACAGCGACAAGATCGCCATCCGCAGCATGCGCGCCGTCGAGGTCACGGAGCAGCAGCAGCCAGCCATGTACCGCATCGTCCGCGAGCTGAGCATGCGGGCGCAGAAGCCCATGCCGAGGCTCTACGTCTCGCCCACGCAGGCGCCCAATGCGTTCGCCACGGGCCGCAACCCCGAGAACTCAGCGGTCTGCTGCACCGAGGGGATCCTCCAGCTGCTCGACGAGCGCGAGCTGCGCGGTGTCCTCGGCCACGAGCTGATGCACGTGTACAACCGCGACATCCTCACCGGATCCATCGCGGCGGCGGTCGCCGGCGTCATCACCTCGGTGGCACAGATGTTCGCCTTCACCGGCATGATGGGCGGGAACCGGAACCAGAGCGGCGGGAACGCGATCGGCGCGCTGCTGCTGGCCATCCTGGCACCTCTCGCGGCCGGCCTCATCCAGACGGCCATCGGTCGGACGCGTGAGTTCGACGCCGACGAGGACGGCGCGATCCTCACCGACGATCCGCTGGCCCTCGCCTCGGCCCTCCGCAAGCTGGCGGCCGGCACCCAGCGGGCGCCGCTGCCGCAGGAGCAGCGCCTCGTCAACACCTCGCACCTCATGATCGCCAACCCCTTCAAGGGCGGCGGGGTGGGCAAGCTGTTCGCGACGCACCCGCCGATGGACCAGCGCATCGCACGCCTCGAGGGCATGGCCGGGCGGCCGCGGGGCTGAACCCGACGATCCGGCACGACGACGGCGGCCCACCTCCCCGAGGAGGTGGGCCGTCGGCTTCCTCGAAGCCGCGCAGGAGGGTCATGGTCTCCTGCAGGTCATCACGGGACTTCGAGCTGACCCGCAGCTCGTCGCCCTGGATCTGGGACTTCACGCCCTTGGGGCCCTCGTCGCGGATGAGCTTGTTGATCTTCTTCGCGATGTCCTGGGCGATCCCCTCCTTGATGGAGGTCTCCAGGCGGAACTCCTTCCCCGACGGGAACGGCTCGCCGGTGTCGAGGGACTTCAGGGAGATGCCGCGCTTGATCATCTTGGACTGCAGGACGTCGAGGACGGCCAGTACGCGCTCCTCGGAGTTCGCCTTCATCAGGATCTTCTCGCCGCTGAAGTCCACCTCCGCGCCGACCCCCTTGAAGTCGTACCGCTGGGCGATCTCCTTCTGCGCCTGGTTCAGCGCGTTGGCGACCTCCTGCTTGTCCACTTTGCTGACGACGTCGAACGTGGATTCGCTAGCCACGATGCCTCCTGGGGTGATGGGGATTCTTGCCCCCAAGACTATCCGCAACGCCTGTCGCGGAGCGCGCGCGGTCTCACAGGAAGCGGACAGCCGTCTCCGGGTACGTCCACACGGACGGGTGAAACGGTTGGTCTTACCACCTGAGATCCAAGGAGCCAGAACGATGCTCGAAACCGCCCGCCGCCGCTACCGGGTCCGCCTTCGGCGAGCCGTGGCCGGCTCGTTCCTCGCCGCCGCGAGTGCGGCGGCCCTCTCGGGAATGGCTCCGGTGCCGGCCCTCGCCGTCGCGCCGTCGTCCGTCATCGAGACCTCCGACCTCGCGGAGTCGCCGGACTACGACACCGACGGCCTGGTCCGCGGGTTCGACACGGGGTCGACCGTGGGTCTCGCTGTGCCTGCACCGCTCGTACTGGCCGGTCCTGCCGTCGCCGGTTCCGCGAACGCCGGCCCAACAGCGGCCGAGCGCCTGGCCGGGGTGCGATCCGACCTCGACCAGGCCGTCCTCCTCCGCCTCGTGACGTCCGAGCAGGCCGACGGGTTCTACGCGAAGATCCAGCGCCGGGTCGCCGCCGGTCTCTGAGCTGCGCCGTCCCGTGGCAGCCTCCTGGCCCGGTACCTCGGGCCGATTCGTCACCGGGCTGGTTTGTCTGTAAAGTTGTCTTGCCCGCGCTTGCTGCGGGCGGTCTTCCTGTGAAGACGTTCGGCAGATTACCCGAGCGGCCAAAGGGGGCTGACTGTAAATCAGCTGGCAACGCCTACGGGGGTTCGAATCCCTCATCTGCCACAGCAAGGAGAGGCCGGTACAGCCACTGGAAACGGTGGAGGTGCCGGCCTCTCGCGTTGAGACTCCAGGGCCGAGCCCACGGTCTGCACCAGCGCCGACCCTGGAGTCACTGTGGCCCGCCGCACCGCTATCGATCGTGGCGGGCACGCTGCCGTCGCCATGGCCATCCACGCCACGTCAGGGCACGTGAACCGTCCCGGGCTCACCATCTCCGGGTGGACGGGCGCCGACCAGGACGTATCCATCACCAAGGGGGACACGGTGAACGCCTCCGGTCTCGCGTCGGGCGGTCTCCACGGGGTCGGCGGTGACAGCGGTGAGCATCAGGGGGATTGCCGTTCCGGCATCGGCCGCGGGCGCAGCGTACGGGGTGGATCGTCGGTGACTTGGTCCCTGTTCCAGGGATACTCGCTGCCAGGGTCACCACGCGACCAGCAGTAGCCGCACCCGGTCCAGTGTGGTCGCTCGACAGCGCCGTCTCCATCGCGCAGAAACCAGGTGGGGCCCGCCGCTCACCGGGCGGGCCCCACCTGGAATCGACCGTCGGCTAGCAGTTCAGTTCGTCTGGGCCTGCAAGGACCGCAAGGTTGCCCTGAACCCGCTCGATGCACCGGCGGACGATGCTCATGCTCTTCTTCACAATCACCATGGCTGAAACCAACTTCCTTGTCGTACTGCCAGTGAGACCACTACACCTGTCTACCCGACGAACATGGGAACTGGGTGACAACAGCGACCGTGGCGGATGAACGGATGATGACGACGTAGTAGCCGGGATTCTTTTCCTCCGCGATGATCTACCCTTCGGCTTCGGACCACGGGAAACAGTGGAGGTACCGGCCTTCCGTGGTGAAGTGACCATGGCTCTGCCTGCACTCACCGCCCGAGACATGACGTTCCCGCACCGTTCCGGGTGGACGGGTGACGACCTCCACCGTCGCCGCGTGTGCCTGCCGGTTCTACGCGGGGCTTCGATCCACGTGCCCGGCTGCGCCGTCGGCAGTGCCGCCCGGACGCGCCGACGAGCCCACCGGGGGAGGGCGTCCAGCGATCGTCAGGAACGGATCAGTAGCTCAACTCGTCGGGGCCGGCGAGTACGGCGAGATTCTCCTGGACGCGCTCGATGCAACGCCGGACGATGCCCACACTCTTCGACACGATCACCATTTCCCGTACCTGACCTTCGACTTCGACGCTGGTGACACCACATCACCTGTCTACGCGGCGAAGATGAGAACCAGATGAGAAGAATCCAAGGGGCACATGAACGATCGGTGACGAGTACGGTGTCCAGCGGCGCCGGCCCCGCCCGGATCAGGCCGGGGGCCTACCGGAGGCGGGGCGTCCCGAGCAGCGGGCGGGACAGGGCCGACCGGTTGAGCGCCAGGGCGACGGTCCACGGCGCAACGAGTGCCGTGACGAGGACCCAGGCGGAGCGTTCCGCGTCGGGGATGTCCAGTAGCCAGAGGACGTACGTGTGGGTCAGGACGACCATCAGGCACCCGACGGCAAGGCGGGTCGCTCCCGCATGGACCACTTCGGGCAGCCGCGTGAACACGCCTTCGAGGATCAGGAGGAGCCCGCCACTGATCAGCACCGCGACCACGATGCTGAGGACCGGGGTGCCGAGTTCGCCGTACTTGATGTCCAGATGCGCCGAGGCCCCCGCGAGGATCGGGGCCGCACCGGCCAGCAGGCACGCACCACCCGTGCGGACCGGATGCCGGACGTGGTCGCGGACGTGCTGCAGTCCCTGGCCTCCGAGCATGAAGACGAGGGCTGCACCGGCGACCCCGACCGACAGGGGTAGCGGAGCGAGGACGTCGCCGAAGCGGTGGATGACCGCGGTGATCCCGATGATGATCCCGATCCGGAGCGCGAGGGGAACGGCTTCGAGCGCGCGGTAGGCGATCGCCGAGAGGAACAGGGCGGGCATGAACCAGTAGGCGCCGAAGGGCCCCGCATTCTCCGAGCCGCCCACGAGGGGCAGGGCCACCCCGTCGCCCGTCAGTTGGCCCCGGTGATCGAGCATGACGAGATGCACGACGAGGGTCAGCCCGAGCCAGGCGATGTAGGGAACCATGATGGTCGCGAACCGCTTCCTGGCTTCCGCGGAGACCGTCCGACGACTGCCCGGCTCGCGAGGTTTCCAGAGGTACCCCGAGAGCAGGAAGAAGGCGGGCACGTGCCACGTGTACAGGCCGGCATCGACGAGCGGCCCGGACCACACGTGTCCGGCGACGATCCCGACGACCGCGAGGACCCGGAGCGCATCGATGGCACCGGACCGGGACGCCGTCGTGCCGGGCGCATACAGGGTTGCCACGTCATCCTCCGAGGTCTCAGGTGCCCCCTCATCGATTCTAGGCTCGGCCCGGTCACCGAAGTCGGTCCGCACCGGCGCCCGACGGCGCGCTATAGTCCCGCGCCGCCGTGACCTCGAGCGGGGATGCCGGGCCGCGCCGGTCCAAGCACTTCTCCGATCTCCCGTCGACCCGGCCATCCCCGCGGGCGTTCTCCACGAAGAGTCGGTAAGCCCACTTAGGGTGGAGACGTAACGGCAGGGGAGGCCACGATCGGGGACACCGCACACACACGCGTCGGTTGGCTGGACAGCCTGCGGGGCGCCGCCATCCTGCTCGTCGTCCTGCTGCACGCGGGCGAGGCGATCCGCGTCGCCGTGGGGCCGACCGCCGGGGTCGACGAGGTCAATCTCTTCCTCGAGCCGTTTCGCATGCCCGTGCTGATGTTCCTCTCGGGCGTCCTGCTCCCGCAGTCGGTCGCGAAGCCGGGCGGGCGGTACTTCGCCGGCAAGGTCTCCATGGTGGCCTGGCCCTATCTGCTGTGGTCGGTCCTCATCCTCGCCGCGAGCGGGGACATCCACCCGGTGTCCGTGCTGCAGATCTTCTACCTCTCGCCGACCTACCTCTGGTACCTGTGGTTCATCCTCGTGTTCTACGCGCTCGCCTACCCGCTGCGCCGCGTACCGCCGCTCGCCGTCGCCGCCGTCGGGCTCGGTGTGTCCCTCCTGCTCCCGGACGGCAGCCGCCCCGAGACCATGGCCTTCCTGTCGGCGTTCTTCTTCTTCGGTGCCTGGTGCGCGCAGCATCCGGGCCGTGTCGAGCGCGCGATCAACCGCCCGTGGGTTCTGGCCGTGGCGACAGGATCCGCTGTCGCGGTCGGTCTGCTCAACGTCTCCGGCCACGAGGTCCTCTACCGCGCGGAGTACGTGTGGGGCGTCGTCGGTGGGTTGGCCGTGGTGTGCTGGATGTTCCCGCGGCTCGGCAGGAACTGGGCGACGTCGGCCCTCGAGTTCGCGGGGCGCTACTCGATCGTGTTCTATGTCGCCCACCTGGGTCCCATCATGATCACCCTGGCGCTCGCCGATGCCCTCGGGGTCGCGGAGGCCTGGTTCATGCTGCCGCTCCTGCTCCTGGCCGGTGTGGGGGTCCCGCTCGGGCTCGCCTGGATGTATTCCACGCGAAAGCACGCGTCCGTCAACCTGCTGTTCGAACTGCCTGCGCTGAAGCGGCGCCCGCGCGAGCCTGCGCGGCGGACGCGGCGGGCGAGGACCTGATCATGCGGACGGGCAGATCGGTCCGGATACGGTCCGCGTCCGTCCTGCCGGGCCGCGCGTAGCCTCCCCCCGCGTCAGGGTCGTGCTGAGCAGGAGGTCCTTGGCCGGTCCGGTCACCTCCCAGCGGTAGTCGATCCTGCTATTGCTCCCCACGGTGAAGTCGACCAGATAGGTGTCCGGCGGGCAGTCGTGGTGGTCGCGGGCGGATCCTGCGGAGAGATCGAGACGGCAGAGCAGCCGCCCGTCCTCGAAGAGCACCTCCACCGCCGTCCCGACACCGGGCATGACCCGGTAGGAGCGCGATGCCGGCCCCTCGAAGGACGGCCATCGGACCGTGCCCAGCTCTGCCCAGTGCAGGCCGTCGGCGTCGGGGGTGAACGTCGTGGTCCCCGTGAAGGTCCCTACGGCGTTCGTGCTGCGGTCCAGAAGATACCGCCGCGTGGTCCATGAGCCCAGGAGGAAGCCGATCGGGTCCGGGACAGCGAAGGGCGGAGGGATCACGGCAGGACCGAGCCTCGCCCACCGGGTGGACCGTCTGCATCCGTCGGATGCACTTCGTAGGCGCCACATGCGGAACGTGTGGGCACTGCTGGTACCGCTGGTTGTGCCGGATTTGCTGGTTCTGCTGGTTCTGCAGGCCCCGCGGGCGTTGCGGAACCCTGTGACGCGATGTGCTCCGCGGCGGGCCGCAGTCGCGCCCGCAGGTCGGCATAGGCCGTGGCGCCCGCCTTCGTGAGGGAGACCGGGGTGTTGAGGCCCGGACGGGTACCACCCCACCCGAGGTTCACGAGCTCGCGCCGGTCGAAGTCGTCGAGGATCCGGTCGAGGTCCGCCGCCGGCATGCCGGTTGCCTCCCGCAGGGCTCGGAGACCCACGCCGTCGACGGATGCGAGAGCAGCCAAGACCACGAAGGGATTCGACGTCGCGCCGTCCGCCGATGGCGGCAGCGCCGGGCGTCTGCGAACCAGCCACACCCCGCTCGCGGCGAGGGGCGCCATGAGGACTGCGGCAATCACCACCGCGCCCCAGACCGGAACACCGGGCCGGACACCGAACAGGACCCGGGCGCTGTCCACCACGAAGACGGCGAGGTAGGGGATGAGGGCACCTGCCCCGAGCCGGCGGTCCCAGCCTCGCGGCAGGGTGCTTCGTGCGCGGCGGGCGCCCACGGTCAAAAGAATCAGGGCCAGCAGCACGACGAGCGTGAGCGGCAGCGCTGTCGACGGATGGACATTCGAGAGCATCAGGGTCAATCCTGCCGCACCGAAGGCGGCAACCACGATGGTCACGATGCCGGTTCCGGTCGACGGCAGGGACCCGAGCCGGTCCGCGGCGGCGTCCGCCTGCGCCAGTAGGGTCGCGCCAGCGCGGGCGCTGGCCGGCAGTGCGGCGTCCTGCATGGCGTCCCCCTCGGCGTCGTCGGCTCCCACGCTAGCCCGTCGTGGACGGCCGTGCACCTTGTGCGGCACCGTATAAACTGTTAGGCTACCTAACTATGAGCGTCCCCCTGATTGACTCCGAGCTGCTGGTCCTTGCGCAGTCCTTCCGTACCACGCTCCGCCACGCGGTGTACCTGAGCCGCTCGATGGACGGGGACGGCGAGCTCACGACCATGCAGATGAGCACGCTGAGCATGGCCGCCGAGGAGCCGCTCCGCGTGAGCCGCATCGCGGCGAACCTCGGCATCCGGGTCCCGTCCGCCACCGAGCAGATCATCAAGCTCGAGCAGGCCGGGCTCGTGAGCCGCACGCCCGATCCCACGGACTCCCGTGCTGTGCTCGTGCAGCTCACGGAGACGGGCCGCTCCGCCTGGGAGGATGCCGGCCGGCGTCGCAACGAACGCGTCGCCGCACTCCTGGCACATCTGGACGACGACGACCGCGCCACGCTCGCAGCGGCGCTGCCGGTCATCGGCAAACTGAGCCGTACCGCCTGAGCCGGACGGCCAGGGGCGGCGACTCCGCCGGTCCGGCCGGCACAACCACCCCGCCGTACCGCCTGAGCCGGCGGCCGCATCGCGTGAACGGCGCCTTTGCGGGCACTGTCCAGGCGCCCGAACCACCTGACAACGCATCGAGGAGTACCCCAGTGACCACCCATGCCTCCGCAGAGGCACCAGACAACGCATCCGTCCTCGCCGAGGAGAAGCAGTCCTTCTTCCGCCAGCCCAGGGCCGTCTGGGCCACGGCCCTCGCGGCCGTCTTCGCCTTCATGGGCATCGGTCTCGTGGACCCCATCCTGCCTGCCATCGCCGAGAACCTCGATGCCTCGCCCAGCCAGGTGTCGCTCCTGTTCACGAGCTACTTCCTCGTCACCGCCGTCGCGATGCTCGTCACCGGCGTCATCTCCTCCCGCATCGGAGGCAAGCGGACCCTGCTCCTCGGTCTCGGGCTGATCGTGGTCTTCGCCTCCCTCGCAGGCCTCTCCGGCGACGTGGCCACACTGGTCGGGTTCCGCGCCGGCTGGGGTCTCGGCAATGCGCTGTTCGTGGCGACGGCGCTCGCCGTGATCGTCGGGGTCGCCAGCGGGGGCACAGCGACGGCGATCATCCTCTACGAGGCCGCACTGGGCCTCGGCATCTCACTCGGTCCGCTACTCGGGGCACTGCTGGGCGGCTGGCAGTGGCGCGCACCGTTCTTCGGGACCGCGGGGCTGATGGCCGCGGCTTTCATCGCCCTGGCCGTCCTCCTGCCGGCGACGCCGAAACCCGCGACACGGACCTCCCTGCGGGATCCGCTGCGGGCCCTCCGGCACCGCGGGCTGCGCACCACGGCCTCGAGCGCCCTGTTCTACAACTACGGCTTCTTCACGATCCTCGCCTTCACGCCGTTCGTCCTCGGGATGGACGCCTACGGCATCGGCGCGGTCTTCTTCGGCTGGGGACTCATGGTCGCGGTCTTCTCCGTCCTGGTGGCCCCCGTCCTTCAGCGGCGGCTCGGCACCACGCGCGTTCTGCTGCTGACCCTCGGGTCCCTGGCGCTGGTCCTCGCGGGACTCACGCTCGCCGCGGAGCGCTCGGTGACCGCCGTCGTCGTCCTCGTGATCGTCTCTGGAGCCCTGCTCGGCATCAACAACACCCTGTACACGGAGCTGGCGATGGGCGTCTCGGACGCGCCCCGTCCGGTCGCCTCGGCCGGTTACAACTTCGTCCGCTGGCTGGGTGGGGCGCTGGCCCCGTTCGCTGCGACGAAGCTGGCGGAGCTCTACAGCCCGCAGGCCACCTACGGCGTCGCCGCGGCCATGGTGCTCGTCGCGGCGGGCGTGGTGCTGGCCGGTCGGGCCTCGCTCACCCACGCGGCGGAATAGTCACTCCGCCTCCGGCACGACGGCGTCATCCTGCGAGGATCGACGTCGTCGTGCCGTCCGCCTCACCCGAGTAGAACCGGTCGATGACCGCCCTGAACCACGGCTCCTGCGGTGCAGCCTCGTCGAAGAGGGTCATGGAGGACTGCAGCTTGCGGGCGTCGATACCGCCGAGGATCGCCTGCGGATCGTTCCCGTCCAGCTCGAGCAGCGCGTGGACACACTCCATGAGCCGCGGCCCGAGAACCGGGTGCGCCAGGTAGGCGACCGCTTCGTCGAGCGAGGAGACGGCGTAGCGGACCGACGTCGGGCTGCTTCCCAGGCCGGCGACCTGCGGGAAGACGAACCACATCCAGTGACCCGTCTTATGGTCCTGCCGCAGTTCCGCGAGCGCCTGGTCGTAGGTGCCGTGCGCGTCCTGGGCTTCGACGAAACGGCTCAGGCGGTAGGGATCGGCGGTCATGCGGGCCTCCGTGGCAGAGCAGTGGTGGTGGGGGTGGAATCTTCATCGGTAGCGAACAGGCCTGACACGGCGCCGGGTCCTCGCTAGCCTTTAAGGATGTCGACAATCAATATCACCGAGGCAAGCTTCCCGGAAACTATCGAGGGCAACGACATCGTGTTCGTCGACTTCTGGGCCGAATGGTGCGGGCCGTGCAAGCAGTTCGCCCCCGTGTACGACGCCGTGTCGCAGCAGCACGAGGACGTCACCTTCGCGAAGGTGGACACCGAGGCCGAGCAGTCCCTCGCCGCCGCAGCGGGCATCACATCGATCCCCACGCTGATGGCCTTCCGCGACAAGGTTCTCGTCTTCTCGCAGCCCGGCGCGCTGAACGCCACGCAGTTCGGCGAACTGGTCGACGCCGTGAAGGGCCTGGACATGAAGGCCGTCCACGAGCAGATCGCCCAGCAGCAGCAGCAGCCCGGCGCCGCTGCCGGCGAGTAGCGGTACCCGCACAGGCTCCGCCCGCTCCATCTCCACACAGAAGCCCCGCACTCGAGGAGTGCGGGGCTTTCGCTGTCCAGGGACGGCGGGTGGCCGTCAGGCCGTCGCGCCTCAGGCGGGCTGGTCCGAGCGGACGACCTCCGCGGGCTTCGCGAGCAGGGCGCTCAGCGACTCACCGAGGTCCTGGACCGCGGCACCCTTCAGGTGCGTGTCGAGCACCTCGGTGGATTCCCACTGCTCGGTGAGGACGATCCGCTCCTCCTGAGCATCGGTGATCTCGTAGCGGATGCAGCCCGGCTCCTGCACCACCTGCTCGATCGCGATGTCGAGGGCGAGCTTGACGCGGAAGAACTCTCCGTCCAGCGGGGTGAACACGGCGGTGACGTCTACAGGTTGGGTCATGCCTCCCAGCCTAGTGGTGGCCCGGGCACCCCACCCATCGGTGCGGCACCGGGGCGGGAACAGGTGCGGGAACAGGGGTGGCGGCGGCGTGCCGTCGGCGTATCCGAGGCACGGGACGCCGCCCTCCGGTCGCGACCTACCGGCTGCGGTGGTCCTCGGGGGAGAGGCGCGGGCCGAACGTGGGCTTCCGGAACCCGCTCGAGTAGAGCGAGCGCACCACACGCTGCCGCTGCCCCTTCCAGGGCTCGAGCAGCTCGATCATTCCGGCGTCGTCCGTCCTGCGGCCCGTGAGCGCCGCGCCCACGTAGGCGGCGAGGTGGTAGTCACCCACGGAGATCGAGTCGGGGCAGCCGTGCGTGCGCTGCACCACTTCCGCGATCGTCCAGACGCCGATCCCGGGAACGGAGCGCAGCCCGGCGCGGACAGCATCACCGCCCGGCCGTGAGGCGAGTCGTTCGAGTCCGCTCGCCACGAGCGCCGCCTTGAGGATGGTCGCCGACCGCTTGGAGTCGACGCCGGCGCGGTGCCAGTCCCAGGAGGGCACCCGGCGCCACTGCTCGGGGGTCGGCGGGAGGCGCAGCCCTGCCGGTGCCACCTCACCGGTGCCGGGCGCCGCGTCCCCGTACCGTGCCAGCAGGTAGCGCCATGCCCTCTTGGCCTCGATCCCGGTCACTTTCTGCTCCAGGATCACGCGGGCCACGGTATCGAGCATCCGGCCGGACGCCGGAAGGCGCAGGCCCGGATTGAGGTAGCGGCCCTTGCGGGCCAGTTCTGGCAGCGTGGCGCGGAACTCGGCGGTGTCGAAACCGCTCCAGTCGTCGTCGGCGCCGAGGAGCCGGGGCAGCGTGGCGAGGGCCGCGGAAGCGCCGGGGCCCCAGGCCCTCGCCTGCACACGGCTCTGGTTGAGCGACCCGCGCTGCCGGAGGGCGAGCGTCACGGGACCGTCCACCGTGCGGAAGGCCAGCCAGTGGTCGGGGCCCTGGCTGATGAAGCTCGGATCGTGGGCGCCGCACTGCAGCGTGCCGATCGTCCGCGTGAGGTCGTAGGGCCCCTCGGGGATCCACTCGGTCGCCTCCGCGCCGGAGGGGACGACGGCGGGGGCGATACTCATGCGTCCATGGTGCCACGGGCGCGGCCTCCGGCCGAGGCCGCCACGGCGCGACACCTACCCCGCGACGGTACGGGCGATGCTCCCGCCGAGCGACGCCGTCGTGCCCTGGCCGCCGAGGTCCCGCGTGAGCGCGTCCCCACCGGTCGCGAGGGTCGATTCGATCGCGGCCAGGATGCCGGCCGCCGCCTCGGGCTCGCCCAGGTGGTCCAGCATCATGGAGGCGCTCCAGATCTGGCCCACCGGGTTCGCGATCCCCTGGCCCGCGATGTCCGGCGCCGATCCGTGGACCGGCTCGAAGAGGCTCGGGAAGGTGCGGTCCGGATTGATGTTCCCGCTCGGTGCCACGCCGATGGTGCCGGTGCAGGCGGGGCCGAGGTCGGAGAGGATGTCGCCGAAGAGGTTGCTGGCCACCACGACGTCGAACCAGTCGGGGTGCAGGACGAAGTTCGCACACAGGATGTCGATGTGGAACTTGTCCACGCGGACGCCGTCGTAGTGCGCGGCCATCGCCTCCACGCGCTCGTCCCAGTACGGCATGGTGATGGAGATGCCATTGCTCTTGGTGGCCGAGGTGAGGTGCTTCTTCTCCCGCTTCTGTGCGAGCTCGAAGGCGTAGCGGAGGATCCGGTCCACCCCGGTGCGCGTCATGACGGTGTCCTGGATGACGGTCTCGCGCTCCGTCCCCTCGAACATCCGCCCGCCGACGCTCGAGTACTCACCCTCGGTGTTCTCCCGGACCACCCAGAAATCGACGTCGCCCGGCTTCCGGCCGGCGAGCGGGCTCGTGATGCCGGGGAGCAGACGCACCGGGCGGAGGTTCACGTACTGGTCGAAGTGGCGGCGGAACTGCAGCAGGCTGCCCCACAGCGAGACATGGTCCGGGACGACGTCGGGCCAGCCCACCGCGCCGAAGAAGATGGCATCGAAGGTGCGCAGTTCCTCGAACCAGCCGTCGGGCAGCATCTGCCCGTGCGCCTGGTAGTACTCGGCGCTCGCGTAGTCGAAGTCCACGGCGTCCACCCCGAAGCCGTAGCGGTCCGCTGCCGCCCGGAGCGACCGCAGGCCCTCCGGCATGACCTCCTTGCCGATGCCGTCCCCGGCGATGACGGCGATGCGATAGGTCTTCGTCATGGTTCGTGCTCCTCGTCGGCAGGGTGCTTACCGTTCCAGCCTAGGCGCACGGGAGGAAGCGGGTCCGGCCGGTCCGCGGGGCCTTGACGCGGGTCCGGACACCTCGGGGTCCGCGGGAGACCGGCCCGGGTGGGCGTCAGGGGCCCAGCCAGGCCAGGACGGCGACGGCGGCGGGCAGCAGCAGTGCGGTCACCAGCAGCCCGGCGACGGCGAAGGGCACCCATCGGACGGTGACGCCCAGCGACCGGAGCCGCTCGGCCCACAGCAGCGTCGCGAGGGAGCCCCAGGGCGTGACGAGTGGCCCGAGGTTGACGCCGATCAGGAGCGCGGCCAGGCGGAGCGGCGTCGTCCCGGACGGCTCGAGCGCCAGGTAGGCGGGCAGGTTGTTGACCGCGTTGGCACCACCGGCGCCCACCGCGGCGAGTTGCAGCAGGTCCACGAAGCCCTCGCCGTCACCGGCGGCCGGTGCGAGGAAGGCGTCGAGCCCCTGCGCGTGCGCGGTGGTGACCAGGACGAAGAGGCTGAGCGCGAGGAGGAGTGGATTCACCGGGATCAACCGGAAGGTGAGCGTGCCCCGCCGGCGCACGGCGAACAGGACGGTCAGGACGGCGGCGGCGACGGTCGCGCTCAGGGCCACCGGCACGCCGCTGACGAGCGCCGGCAGGAGGAGCACGAGGACGGCGTACCCCGCACGCAACAGCACCGGATCCTCCGTGGCGCGGGCCGGCGCCGGGCTGAAGCGCCCGACGAGATCGCGCCGGAAGATCAGGAGGAGGACTGCGCAGGGAACCACGACACCGACGATCGCCGGGCCCCACACGAGGCCGGCGAAGGCCACCGGACTCAGCCCGAGACGCTCCTGCACCAGGAGGTTCGTCAGGTTGGAGACGGGCAGGAGCAGGGACGCCGTGTTGGCGAGCCACACGATCGTCACGGCGAAGGGGAGCGGCGGAAGCCCGGCGCGCCGGGCGAGGAGGACGACGAGCGGCGTGAGCAGCACCGCCGTCGTGTCCAGGGAGAAGAACACCGTGCACACGACGGCGAGGAGGACGGTCACGAGCCACAGCGCGAGCGTCCGGCCACGCGCGAGACCCGCAGCGGCGGCGATGACCCGCTCGAAGACGCCGGCGGAGAACAGCAGGTCCGTCACCACCGTCATGGCGGCCACGAACAGCAGGATCGGCCAGATCCGGGCCCACAGCTCCGAGAGCTCGGCCCCCGGCAGCAGGCCGGTGACGATACACAGGACGGCGAGGCCGGGCAGGATCGCGCGGGAGGCACTGCGTAGGTTCAAGGGCGGGCTCCGTTCCGCCGGAAAGTATGCCACGCGGCGTCGGCCGCGAGCCCTGCGTGACCGGAGGTATCGGCCGCCCCTGCGGCCCCTGCCGCCACGACCGGGGCTCCGGCGCGGGCCGGGCGCGCATCACGGGATCGTCCCGCGGCGTAACCGGGGCGCGGAGGATCGTTCCCGCAGCCGGTAGCGTTGTGGTCATGAAGTACGCCAATTCCATCGTCGAGCTGATCGGCAACACCCCGCTGGTCAGGCTCAACTCCGTCACCGACGGCATCGCAGCCACCGTCCTCGCAAAGGTCGAGTACCTCAACCCGGGCGGATCGGTGAAGGACCGCATCGCGGCGAAGATCATCGACGCAGCCGAGGCCGAGGGCAAGATCAAGCCCGGTGGCACCATCGTCGAACCGACCTCCGGCAACACCGGCGTCGGCCTCGCCCTCGTCGCGCAGCAGCGCGGCTACAAGTGCGTGTTCGTGGTGCCGGACAAGGTGGGGGAGGACAAGCGCAACGTCCTGAAGGCCTACGGCGCCGAGGTCGTCGTCACGCCGACCGCCGTCGCGCCGGACAGCCCCCAGTCCTACTACGGCGTCTCCGACCGCCTGGTCCGCGAGATCCCGGGCGCCTACAAGCCCGACCAGTTCTCCAACCAGAACGGGCCCCTGAGCCACTACGAGACCACCGGCCCCGAGATCTGGGACGACACCGAGGGCAGGCTCACGCATTTCGTGACCGGCGTCGGCACGGGCGGCACCATCACCGGCACCGGACGGTACCTCAAGGAGGTCTCCGCCGACCGCGCGTCGGGCCCCGTCCGCATCATCGGTGCGGATCCCGATGGCTCCATCTACTCCGGCGGCACGGGCCGTCCCTACTTCGTCGAGGGCGTCGGCGAGGACATGTGGCCGGGCTCCTACGATCCGACCGTCCCCGACGAGATCCTCGCCGTGACGGACGCGGAGAGCTTCGAGATGACCCGTCGCCTCGCCCGCGAGGAGGGCCTGCTCGTCGGCGGCTCGTGCGGCATGGCCGTCGTCGCGGCGCTGCGCGTCGCGCGCACCCTCACGGCCGACGACGTCGTCGTCGTGCTCCTGCCCGACGGCGGCCGCGGCTACCTCGGCAAGATCTTCAACGACGACTGGATGAAGTCCTACGGCTTCATGGACAGTGGCGACGACGCCAGCGTGGGCGAGGTGCTCCGCTCGAAGTCGGGCTCGCTGCCGGATCTCGTGCACACGCACCCCACCGAGACGGTGCGCGATGTCATCTCGATCATGGACGAGTACGGGGTGTCCAGCATCCCCGTGCTGTCCCAGGAACCGCCGGTCAAGATGGGCGAGGTGCTCGGGTCCGTGGACGAACGCTCCTTGACCGCCAAGATCTTCCACGGCGAGGCCAAGCTCACCGACAAGATCTCCGAGCACATGGACGCGAAGCTGCCCCTCATCGGGTCGCTCGAATCCGTCGGGACAGCGCGTGAGCGGCTCCAGGACAGCGACACGCTGATGGTGACGTTCGTCGGGTCCCCGGTGGGAATTCTTACGCGCCACGACTTGCTGACCTATATGAGCAAGTAATCCCCCACCACCATTCGCAGGAGCATCGTGACGCACTCTGACGCCCAGGGTTTCAACACCCGAGCCGTCCACGCGGGCCAGACCCCCGACCCTCTCACGGGAGCGGTGATCCCGCCCCTGTACCAGACCACCACGTTCGCGCAGGACGGCATCGGCCAACTGCGCAACGGCTACGAGTACGGCCGCGGCGGCAACCCCACGCGCGACGCGCTGCAGGTGCAGATCGCCGCGCTCGAGGGCGGGAAGCACGCCTTCAGCTTCTCATCCGGCCTCGCCGCCGAGGATGCGCTGATCCGTGCTGCGCTCCGTCCGGGCGACCACATCGTCCTCGGGAACGACGCCTACGGCGGCACCTATCGCCTGATCGACCGCGTGCTGTCCCAGTGGGGCATCACCAACTCCGCCGTCGACATGGCGGACAACGACGCCGTGCAGGCCGCCATCAGCGCGAACAACACCAGGATGGTGTGGGTCGAGACGCCGTCGAACCCGATGATGAAGATCACCGACATCGCGGCGACCGCTCAGCTCGCCCACGACGCCGGGGCCCTGCTCGTCGTCGACAACACCTTCGCGTCGCCCTACCTGCAGCAGCCGCTGACCTTCGGCGCGGACGTCGTCGTGCACTCGACCACCAAGTACATCGGCGGTCACTCCGATGCCAGTGGCGGTGCCGTCGTCGTCGACGACGACGAGCTGGCGGAGAAGATCGGCTTCGTACAGTTCGCCGTCGGAGCCGTGTCGGCGCCGATGGAGGCCTGGCTGACGACGCGGGGACTCAAGACCCTGGGCGTCCGCATGGACCGGCATTCCTCGAACGCCCTGGCGATCGCCCGCTGGCTGCAGGAGCAGGACGAAGTGGAGCGCGTGTACTACCCGGGCCTGCCCGAGCACCCCGGCCACGACCTCGCCGCGGCGCAGATGAAGGACTTCGGCGGCATGATCTCCGTGACGTTCAGGGGTGGAGCGGAGGCTGCGAAGAAGGTTGCGGAGAACACGAGCGTCTTCATCCTCGCAGAGTCCCTGGGTGGCATCGAGTCGCTCATGAACTACCCGTCGGACATGACGCACGCCTCCGTCAAGGGCACCGAGCTCGCCGTTCCCGAGAACCTGATCCGGCTGTCCGTCGGCATCGAGGACCTCGAGGACCTCATCGGCGACCTCGAGCAGGCCATCTCGGCACTGCGCTGACAGCTGCTGCACGTGAAGGGCCCCTCCGGTCGGAGGGGCCCTTCGTGTTCTCGGGATCCGCGGGCTCGGAATCGGGCTCGGCGACGGGCTGCGGTGTCGTGCACGTCCTCGGCCCGCGGCGACGCTGATCTGCGGCGTGCCGCGGCCCGACCCGCGCCGGGTCGGGTCGGTTGAAGCGCGCACGACGCCGCGGAGAGTGTCGAGTGCCCGGCAGACCCTAGCGGGACCCGGGCAGCCTGAACCGCTTCTTCGCCTTCGGCTGCGTCAGCTGGAAGTAGTCGCTGCTCTGCGGCAGCCACATGAGCAGCACCGCGACGAGCATGGCCACCGCGACCAGGGACAGCCCCGGGGTGCCCCGCACGATGATGGGGACCCCGACGATGATGCCGATCGTGGAGAGCAGTTCACGCCCGCCCCTCCTGCCCCGCCGCAGCGGGAGCAGGAGGATCAGCTGCAGGACGGCCAGCGCCCCGAACAGTGTGCCGAGCCCGATGAAGCCTGCGCGGTCCGAGTCCTCCATCACCGCGGACGCGATGAACGAGCCGGCCGCGACGGCGAGGAGCACCGAGATCACGAGCCACAGGATGATCGCCGCCCGCAGCGTGAAGGGCCTCGGCGGCAGGGGAGCGGCCACCGATGACGGCCTAGACGCGCGGGGCAACGGTGGCGCTGTGCGTCTCGGTGTCGTAGGAGTAGACCTCCGTGCCGCCGATCCAGACCTGCAGTGCGCGCTGCATGACGTCGAGGGGATCGCCGCTCCACAGGACGAGGTCCGCGTCCTTCCCGACGGCGAGCGAGCCGAGGCGATCGGCGAGTCCGAGGACCTTCGCAGGGTTGATGGTGATCGACCGCAGCGCGGTCTCCCGGTCCAGCCCCTCCTTGATGGCCAGGGTGGCCTGGTGCACCAGGAAGTTGATCGGGATGACCGGGTGGTCGGTGATGATCGAGATCTCGACGCCGGCCCTCGCCAGCTTGCCCGGGTTCGCGATCGAGCGGCCGCGGAGCTCCACCTTGGACTTGGTAGTGAAGAGGGGGCCGATCAGGACAGGGGTGCCCCGCTCCGCGAGGACGTCCCCGAGCAGGTGGGCCTCGGTGCCGTGGTCCAGCACGAGATCGTAGCCGAACTCGTCGGCGATGCGGATCGCTGTCGCGATGTCGTCGGCACGGTGAGCGTGCTGACGCCACGGGATCTCGCGGCGGAGCACCATGGCCAGGGCCTCCATGTGCGGATCGCGGGCGTTCTCGTCGGCCTTGCCCATGTAGTTCTGGGCCTTCATGAAGGCCTCGCGGATCACCAGGGCGGTGCCGAGGCGCGTGGACGGCGTCTTCCCCTTGGCGCCGTAGACCCGCTTCGGGTTCTCACCGAGGGCGGACTTCAGGCCGCTGGGGGAGCGCAGCACCATCTCCTCGAGGTAGCGCCCGTGCGTGTGGAGGGCGACGGCGAGGCCGCCGATCGGGTTGCCCGAGCCGGGGTTCACGTTCACCGTGGTCACGCCGCCCGCGAGCGCGTCGTCGAATCCGGGATCGAAGGGGTTGATGGCGTCGATCGCGCGGACACCGGCGGTGTTCGGGTCCGTCATCTCGTTCGTGTCGTCACCGGCGACGCCCTCACCCTCCTCGTGCGTCCCGAGGTGCACGTGGGCGTCGACGAAACCGGGCAGCAGCCACTTGCCGGCGGCATCGACGACGACGGCGCCGTCGGGCACGGTCGCGGAAGCGCCGAGCGCGGAGATCCGCCCGTCCTCGACGACGACGGTGCCGTCGAACGGCTCGCCGTCGATCGGGACGACGTGGGCGTTCGTGATGGCGACGATCTGGGGGGAGGACATCGGTGGATGGACCTTTCGCAGCGGGAGGGGTGATTTCCACCATATCCGCACGGGAGCAGCTTCCCGAGGGGGCGTGCCTACACTGGATGAGCCGTTGCCCGCCGAATCCGCCGTGCCCGGCTCCATCCCCGTCCTTCGGAAGGCACGCATGAGCCAGCGCACTGTCCCGGCGACCCGGCGGGTGCTCGGCGTCGTCGTCGCCCTCGTCGTGGCCGCCGCGCTGGCGACGTGGGCGTACGCCTGGGCCGACTTCATCGGCCTCGACTACCGCGTCTACCGGATGGGTGGCCAGTCCGTGGTCGACGGCGACGGTTCCCTCTACACGCGGTCCTTCGGGGAGGGAGAGGGCTCGCTCCTCTTCACCTATCCGCCGTTCGCGGCGCTCGCCTTCACGGCGCTGACCCTCGTGAGCGCCGAGACCGGGGCCGTGCTCTTCGTGGGATTGTCGGTCCTGATCGCCGCCGCGACCTCGTTCCTCATCACCCGATACCTCGGCGGCTTCCGGTCGGTGCGCGCCGTCATCGCCCATCCGTCCGCCCTGCCCCTCGCGATCGTCGGGACCGGGCTCGTGTGCCTGCTGGGGCCGTGGCGCGAGACGATGGCCTTCTCCCAGGTGAACATCCTGCTGTTCGCGATGATCGCGGCCGATCTCCTGTCCGGACCGCACCGCCGCCTGCCCACGGGCCTGCTCACGGGGATCGCGGCGGGCATCAAGCTCACCCCGCTCGTCTTCGGCCTCTACTTCCTGGCACGCGGCGAGTGGAAGCAGCTGTTCACCATGGCCGCGGGCTTCTTCGGGACCATCGCCCTCGGTTTCCTCCTGCTGCCCGCCGAGTCGGCGACCTACTGGCTGCAGATGCTGCGCGATACGGGCCGCATCGGCGGCGAAGGATATGTGGACAACCTGTCGATCCGTGGCGCCATCCTGCACGTGATGGGGCCAGATTTCCCGTCGACCGTCCCGTGGCTCATCATCTCCCTGCTCCTCGTCGCGGGGACCACGTACGTCATCCGCACAGCGAAGCAGCGCGGGGACCGTTTCCTGCCGATGGCCATGACGGCGCTGCTCATGCTGCTGATCTCACCGATCTCCTGGTCCCACCACTGGGTCTGGATCGTCCTGGTCCTCGCCGTCCTCGCGGGCCAGGCTGCCGGCCTCCCCGCGGAGCTGAAGGCCTACCGGACGACGGCGGCCGTCCTTTTCGTCTCCACCCTCGTGGTGTTCATCTACTCGCCCAAGACCATCGGCCTGCTGTTCGGCGCCGTGGACCTCAACTCGCAGCTGACGACCGGCTGGCTGGTAGCCGCCAGCGCCGGCGTGGTCTGCGCCCTGGCCACGACCGTGTTCTGGGTGCTGCTCTCGCGCATCCCGGCACCCCTGTCCACCGGGGGACGGGCCGCGCCGGGAGCCGGCGCGGACGGGGGAGGCACCGGCGGGGAGGACGTCGTGTCGGAGGACGCACTCCCGGACGACCCCCTCCCCGAGGACACCGCGCGTCACCACGCGCACGGGGACGCCACGGACGAGGCACGGCAGGACGGCGCGTACGACAACGTCGCGCCCGGCACCCGCCGCCGCTGATGGTGCCCGCAGCGCGGCGGACCCTCGTGGCCCCCGTGGGCCGCGCGCGCGTCGCCGCCGGATGCGCGATCGCGCTCGTCCTCCCGCCGCTGCTGGAACTGGCCGTCTTCTCGGTGGGCGGCTCCCTGCTCGCCGTCGACGTCCTGTTCCAGATCGCAGGCGTCATCGCGGTCGCGCTGATCGGCGGATTGTGGCCGGCTCTGCTCGCCGCCCTCTGGAGCAGCATCATCCTGAACTACACCTCGACCGAGCCGTTCGGCTCCCTCGAGATCTCCGAGGCCGAGAACGTCGCCACGGTGCTGATCTTCATCGCGGTGGCAGTGACGGTGTCCCTCGTCGTCGGACTGTCCGCACGGCGTTCCCGAGAAGCGGCCATGGCGCAGCAGGAAGCCGCGTTGCTCGGTGACCTCGCGCGGGGAGCGCTCGCGGAGGAGGACACGCTGCAGGGTTTCCTCCGCCACGTGCAGGCGCAGTTCGATGCCGACGCCGTCGCCCTGTTCGCCGGTGCAGGGGACGGTGGGTCGGCGGAGGGTCGGTCGGTGGGGGGTGGCCCGGCGGACGGTGGGGCGGGCCGCGGTGGGTCGGCGGGGCAGGGGCACGACCAGAGGACCGGGATGGAGCGCAGGGCACTGGCCGTCCGGCCCGGGCCGGAGGGCAGCGCCGCGGGTGAGCCGGTCCGCCGTCAGGACCGGCAGGACCGGGCGGTCCGGCGGACTCCCGCCGGCCCCGCCGATCCCTGGCCGATCGGTGCGGCGACCGCCGTAGAGCAGGTGGGCGACGACGTCTCGCTGGCTCTCTTCGGCACCACCCTCTCCGCCCGGGAGCGGGGGCTCCTGCGCGCCTTCGCGGGGCAGCTCCGCGCCCTGTTGCAGCGCCAGGAACTCCTCGCCAGCACGCGGACCAACCGGAGGCTGGTCGAGGGCAACGTCATGCGCACCGCCATCCTCAGATCCGTCTCGCACGATCTCCGCACGCCGCTGGCCGGGATCAAACTGGCCGTCAGCAGCCTCCGGCGCGCGGACGTCACCTTCTCGCAGGAGGACGAGGACGAGCTGCTCGCGACCATCGAGGACTACTCGGACCGCCTGGACGCCCTCGTGAACAACCTGCTGGACATGTCGCGCATCAGCGGCGACGCCGTCAACCCGCACCTGCGGCCGCTCAGGTGGACCGACGTCGTCGGCCCTGCGCTCGCCAACGTGCCGGGGGACCGCGTGTACGTGGCCATCCCGCCGAACCTGCCGGCCGTCGACGCGGACCCGGGACTGCTCGAGCGTGTCGTCGCGAACATCGTCGAGAACGCCGTGAAGTACGCACCGGGCTCCGCCGTCGAGATCACCGCTTCCGCGGGTGGTACCGGCCGCGCCCTCGTCAACGGCTTCCCGGCCGGTGAACTGCGCGTGATCGACCACGGGCGCGGGGTGTCGCGCGGCGACGTGGAGGCCATGTTCCGGCCGTTCCAGCGGCTCGACGACGCCCCGTCCGGCGCCGGCGTGGGGCTGGGCCTCGCGGTCGCCAAGGGATTCACGGAGGTCATGGGCGGGATGCTCGACGCCGAACAGACACCGGGCGGCGGCCTCACCCTCGTCATCAGGCTGCCCATCTCCACCGGAGCGGTGGAGCTGTGACGCGCGTGCTGGTGGTCGACGACGAACCGCAGCTCCTTCGCGCCCTGGAGATCAACCTCCGCGCGTACGGCTACCAGTGCGTGACGGCAGTGGACGGCGAGACGGCGCTCGGGGCCGCGGCGGAGCACCACCCGGACATCATCGTGCTGGACCTCGGCCTGCCGGACATCGACGGCGTCGAGGTCATCCGCCGCATCCGCGGCTGGTCGCAGGTCCACATCATCGTGCTCTCCGCCCGGCACGGCTCCGAGGACAAGGTGGACGCGCTCGACGCCGGAGCCGACGACTACGTGACGAAGCCCTTCGGACTGGACGAGCTCCTGGCCCGGCTGCGGGCGGCCGCGCGGCGTGCAGCGGTCGAGGCCGAAGCGCCGGTGATCACCACGCCGGACTTCACCCTCGACGCAGGGGCCCGGAGGGTGATCAGGGGCGGCAAAGACGTCCGGCTCACCCCCACGGAGTGGAAGATCGTGGACCGGCTGATCGCGCATCCCGGGAAGCTCGTCACCCAGCAGCAGCTCCTCCTCGACGTCTGGGGGCCCGCCTACGCGAAGGACGTGCAGTACCTCCGGGTGTACATGGCGCAGCTGCGCAAGAAGCTCGAACGGGACCCGGCGGCGCCGCGCCACTTCGTGACGGAGAGCGGCATGGGGTACCGCTTCGAACCCTGACCCGTGCCCGCCCGGGCCGACCCCTAGGATGGTCCCCATGACCACCGGAACGCTCCTCGCCGTCTGTCGTGTGCACGGGCTCCTGCCCACGAAGGACTCCACCGGTGTGACCGCCATCGACAAGCGGCCGGTCGAGGGTCCCGTCACGGTGCATCCGCTCGGTCTCACGGGGGACATCCAGGCCAGCAGGAAGCACCACGGCGGTCCTACGAAGGCCGTCTATGCCTATGCGCAGGACGACGCGGACTTCTGGTCGGCAGAACTCGGACGCGAGGTCACGCCCGGGCTGTTCGGCGAGAACCTCCGGGTCTCCGGCGTCGACGCCTCGCACGCGGTGATCGGTGAACGCTGGAGTGTCGGGGATCAGGTGGTGTTGGAAGTGACCATGCCCCGGACGCCGTGCGTGAACTTCGCGCGCTACCTGGGCGAGCGGTCGTGGGTCAGGCGTTTCGCCGAGGCCAACCGCGTGGGCACCTACCTCAGCGTCGTGACGAAGGGGAGTATCTCGGCCGGGGACACCATCCGGGTCACGGACGTCCCCGACCACGGCATCACCGCGGCACAGGTCTACGCCGGCCTGTCGGAGGGGCAGGCGCAGTCCCTCCTCGGAGCCGCCGACTCGACAGGACTGAAGCTCACCCCCCAGGTGCGGAAGGCAGCGCTGCAGGCCCTGAGAGTGGCGTCGTTCGCCTGACGTGCCGAACGTCACGCGCCCCACGTCGCCCTCCCGGCGCGCGCGGGGGCCCGCATGCCGTAGACTCAAAACATCCCCCACACCGGTATTCCCTTTATTTCCGCCCCTCATCGGGCCGGATAGGTTGTGTTGGGGCTCGGAGCACAGACTCGCGAGCAGATTCATCAGGGAGCGCCGGCTAGAAGAAAAGTCACACATCACTGCTGAGAGAGCAGCGAACCACGTGTGACGAGAAGTCCTGCCGCGGGATTGAAACAGTGCCGGATTTCTATGTTCATTCGGCACTCCGGGCTCCACCCCGTAGGGCCGACCGGCACCTACCTGGAGGATTTTTCCCGTGCCTGAAAACCTGTCCGAGCAGATCATCGACACCACTCCCGTCACCGAGGCGGCCGCAGCGGCTCCCGCCGGCGCACCGGAGGACGACGACGTGAGCATCCGCTTCACCGAGCTCAACCTCGACGGCCGCATCCTCGCAGCCCTGACCGACCTCGGCTACGAGAAGCCGTCGCCCATCCAGGCGGCTACCATCCCCGCACTCCTCGAAGGCCGCGACGTCGTAGGCCTGGCGCAGACCGGGACCGGCAAGACCGCGGCGTTCGCCGTCCCGGCGCTCTCGAAGATGGCGGAGCTCGCCGACGTCAACGGCGGTCCCAGCAAGAACACGCAGGTCCTGGTGCTCGCACCGACCCGCGAGCTCGCGCTCCAGGTGGCCGACGCCTTCACGTCCTACGCCAAGCACATGGACGGTTTCACCGTCCTTCCCGTGTACGGCGGATCCCCGTACGGCCCGCAGCTCAACGGCCTCCGTCGTGGCGCGCAGGTCGTCGTCGGAACGCCCGGGCGTGTCATCGACCACATCGAGAAGGGGTCGCTCGACCTGTCCAACCTCGAGTACGTGGTGCTCGACGAGGCCGACGAGATGCTCCGCATGGGCTTCGCCGAGGACGTGGAGAAGATCCTCTCCTCCACGCCCGAGGAGAAGCAGGTCGCCCTGTTCTCCGCGACCATGCCCCCGGCCATCCGCCGCATCGCCAAGAAGTACCTGAACGATCCGGCCGAGATCTCGGTCAAGGGCAAGACGACCACGGGCACCAACACTCGTCAGCGCTACCTGCAGGTCATGGGCCCGCACAAGCTCGATGCGATGACCCGCATCCTCGAGGTGGAGGACTACGACGGCATCATCGCCTTCGTCCGCACCAAGGCGGCTACCGAAGACCTGGCGGACAAGTTGCGTTCACGGGGCTTCTCGGCAGCAGCCATCAACGGGGACATCCCGCAGCAGCAGCGTGAGCGCACGGTCGAGGCCCTGCGTGACGGAAAGATCGACATCCTCGTCGCCACGGACGTCGCCGCCCGTGGCCTCGATGTGGAGCGCATCTCGCTCGTCGTGAACTACGACATCCCGAACGACACCGAGTCCTACGTCCACCGCATCGGCCGCACCGGCCGTGCAGGGCGCTCGGGTGACGCGATCCTCTTCATCACCCCGCGTGAGAAGTACCTGCTGCGGTCGATCGAGAAGGCCACGCGCCAGCCGGTCGAGCAGATGCAGCTGCCCTCCACCGCCAAGATCAACGAGCTGCGCCTCAGCAAGTTCGCGGACAAGATCACGCAGACGCTCGCCGGCAAGGACGTGGCCCTGTTCCGCGACCTCATCGCCACCTACGAGCGCGAGCACGACGTGCCCGCGACCGAGATCGCTGCCGCCCTCGCCGTCATGGCGCAGAACGGCCAGCCGATCCTCGTCCAGGACATCCCCGTCGCCCCCGCCGGACAGCGTGAGCGTGCCGAGGGTCGCAAGGACGCCTTCGGGTCCCGTGGCCCGACGCGAACGCTCACGGAGGGCAACGCCACCTACCGCATCGCGGTGGGACGTCGCCAGCGCGTGATGCCGGGCTCGATCGTCGGAGCCATCGCCAACGAGGGTGGAATCTCCTCCTCGCAGATCGGCGGCATCGACATCCGGGCCGACCACAGCCTCGTGGAACTCCCGGCGGACCTCTCGACCGATCAGCTGCGGGCTCTCTCCCGTACGCGGATCGGTGGCGAGCTGATCCACCTCGAGTTGGACAAGGGCCGCAAGCCCGCGGGCAACCGCGGCGCGGGCGAGTTCAAGAAGCCCTTCAAGAAGGACTTCCCGAAGCGCGACGGCGACACCCGCTTCTCGGGCGATGCCAATCGCAAGCCACGCTCGAAGGGCGCGGGAGCCGGGGCCGGACGCTCCAGCGCCCAGTCCGACCAGTGGTAGGAATCAGCTCGTAGAACCCCGTCGGACCCGTGCCTGGCACGGGTCCGACGCGGAACCGCGGTACCGCTCCTGAGGGCGGCCCACGATTTCGCACCAACGGTCGGGAACTGGTAAAGTTTCTTGCTGTTGCCCCCCTAGCTCAGTGGTAGAGCGCGTTCTTGGTAAGAACGAGGTCACCGGATCGATTCCGGTGGGGGGCTCGCAAATGAGGGGCCCGTGACGATCAGCCGATCGGTGCGGGCAGCCTCGTTTAGGGCGGTGTAGCTCAGCTGGTTAGAGCGCACGACTCATAATCGTGAGGTCCCGGGATCGAGTCCCGGCACCGCTACCTCGCAGGACAGGGAAGGCCCCGGAGCTTCGGCTCCGGGGCCTTCGGCGTTCCGTCCGCTGCGGCGTCAGCCCGCGGCGCTCTCCGCGTCCTCGGATGCCGGCGCGTCGCCCCTGAGGGCTGCGTCGCGATCCACCTGGCGGCGATCGAGCTCCTCGCGAAGATCATGGTGCCGGCCCTCCGTCTCCGCATCCACGTCACCGTCGCGGATGTACTGGAGATCCCGGTCACGGTGGTTCCTGCTGTTCAGGATGTCGAGGTCATCCCGATCGACGGACGAGAGATCCTCGGGGAAGTCCTTCTCCGGGTCCAACCTGCTGCTATCACTCACGAACTGCCTCATTCACGCGCTCAACCCGATGTGCCCCTTCTTCTAGAGGCGAGACAGACACTACCGCAGCACTCCGACCCCGGCTGCACGCGTCAGCAGGACAGGGGGGGTGCGCCCGCGTGGCTCCCACCGCCCGGCAGCGCTACGGTGGCACGGTGGATGATCGACGGCAGGGCTGGAGGCTGACGGCGGTGCTGGTCGCCGCGACGGCGCTGATCGGCGGCTGCTCCGCGGCGGCCGAGGCGCGGCCCTTCCCTGCAGGGGTGCCCTGGGACTACCAGCTCGGCGGATCCTATCCGCCCGCGGAAGGCACCGGCGTCGTCGTCCGGGAGCTGTCCGACGGACCGGCCGACGGTGTGTACTCGATCTGCTATGTCAATGCCTTTCAGACGCAGCCCGGCGCGTCCTCCGGGTGGCTGGCCGACGGCCTCGTCCTGACGATCGACGGCGAGCCGCTCGCCGACCCCGACTGGCCGGACGAGTACCTGCTGGACACGGGGACGGAGGCGAAGCGGACCGCCATCGCCGCCCGGACCGGAGCCGTCCTCAAGGAATGCGCGGACCGTGGCTTCGACGCCGTCGAACTGGACAATCTCGATTCCTACGTCCGGTCGGACGGGCTGCTCGTCCTCGACGACAACAGGGCGCTGGCGACGACGCTCGTGGCGGCGGCGCAGCGGCTGGGGCTGCTGGTGGGCCAGAAGAACGCGGCCGAGGACACGGCGGAGCTGGCGGGCGCCGGTTTCGACTTCGCCATCGCCGAGCAGTGCGTGGAGTTCGGTGAGTGCGGGGAGTACGCGGCGCAGTACGGTGACGCGGTGCTCGCCGTCGAGTATCCGGGACCGACGACGGACGCCTGCGCCGATGGGGACCGGCCGTCGTCGACGGTGGTGCGGGACCGGGAACTCTCGAGGCCCGGCGATGTCGGCTATCTGTTCCGGAGGTGCTGACCGCGTCCGCAGCGATCCGTCCCGGCGCGGGGGGAACGGCGAAGCCCGGCAGGTCCTCCTGCCGGGCTCCGTGCCGTCGGGTGATGACTAGCGCCTGCCCCGGGCGGCGTCCTTGACGGACTGCGGGGTCGGGCGACCGAGTTGCTGGTCGAGGGCGACCCGCAGCCGGGCCTTGGCGGCGGTGACCCGCGATGTGTCGGCCGGCCGTCGGTCGGTACCCGGGGCGGGCGGAGGTGTCCGTACTGGTGCCCTGTCGGTCATGCGACCTCTCCTTCCACTCGTCCTGCCCGATTCTCCGGTACCGCCGTCGGGCAGTCCAGCGCCCGCACCCTCGGGATCGGCCGTGGGGTTGCCCCCCCAGATCGCGTCCAGGATCAGCCGGTCCTCCTCGGTGGACAGCTCGCTGTAGGACAGCTGCAGCAGCGCCTCGACACCCGCCTCCTGCCGGACGGGGTCGAGCGACGTCGCGGCGTCGATCGCCCACTGGGTCCGCCGCCACCATTCCGCACGGTCGTCCGCGCGCCGTTTCTGGTCGAGGGCGGCGCGGTCCGCCGCGGCGCGCTGGCGCAGGGTCGCGAAAGCCGTCAGCGTCGCCAGCACGGCCGCGAGGAGGACGGCGAAGGGCGCGAGCGCACCGACCTCCTCCCACCAGGACGGCCCGTCGGACACCAGGTCGACGACGATCGGATCCGGCTGCAGGGTGAGGGCTGGGGCGGACATGGCGCCAGCGTAGTCTCCGCCCCTGCCCCTCGGAGGTTCGTGCCGCATCCGGCCCGGGCGCCCACGTCGATCAGCCCGTGCGCACCGCCAGGAGGACGGCATCGCTGATCGCGTGATCGTGACCGTCGGGCGAGCGCTCGACGCGCGGACGGGACTCGCACACGCGGACATCCCAGGAGTCGTCGAGGAGGGCCGCGATCTCCTGGGCCGTGAAGTAGAGGTCGGCCTGGTGCGGCCGTCCTACCCCGGAGTGCAGGTCGGAGGGATCGTGCGCCACGATCAGCAGCGTCCCCCCGACGGCCACGCGGCTCGCGAGTTCCCCGAAGACCCGTGAGCGGTGCGGCTCGGGCAGGTGCATGAACTGGATCGACACGAGGTCGAGGTCGCGGGGCAGGTCCGGTGAGGCCAGGAGGTCCACCTGCTGCCAGTGCAGGCGTTCCGCGAGGGACGGGTCGAGTGCCGCCGAGTGCGCCCGGGCCCGGTCCAGGGCGACCTCGGACACGTCGATCCCGAGGATGTCCCAGCCCTGATCGGCGAGCCAGGCGGCATCCGCGCCCTCCCCGCAGCCGACGTCGAGCGCGGAGCCCGGCCGCAGGCCATCCACCTCGGCCACGAGATGCCGGTTCGGCTTCCCGCTCCAGATGCGGTCCCGCTGCCGGTACCTCTCGTCCCAGAACTCCTGCGTGTACTCAACCAGCACGGCGTACTCCTTCGTCCAGTGACTGCGTCGTCGCTCCCGCAGCGGCGCTGATGACCGCCCCATCATCCAACCCGTGGCGCCGGTCGCCAAGGACACCGGCCGAGACCTCGGCCTCCACCGCCGCGGAGAAGGGCCCGCTCCGGCCCTCGACCGCCCAGGCCGTCTCCTCCTCGATCAGGTGGGCGTTGATCATCGCCCCGGCCGTCATGCCCTCCGCGGCCGCGACGATCACCTGGGCCGAGACGTTCGAGACGTTCCCCGCCACGTAGACGCCCGGCACCGCCGTGGTGCCCATGGGGCCGGGTTCGAGGAAGGTGCCCATGCCCGTGGGGTGGTCCCGGAGCTCGAGGCCCAGCTCCTCGGCGAGTCCGCCCCGGGCGTTCATCCTGCTCCCGACGGCGAGGGCCTGGAGGTCGAAGCCCGTCCCGTCCGCCAGGGTCACCCCCGTCAGTCCGCCGTCGATCGAGTCCACGGAGGCGACGGCGCCGTCGACGACGCGCACGGACCGCGCCGCCAGTTTTTCCCACTCCTCGTCGGAGGGGATCAGCGTGTCGTTCAGGAAGAGGGTGATGTTCTCCGACCACTGCCTGAACAGGAGGGCCTGGTGCGCGGACAGGGCGCCGGTCGCGAGGATGCCGATGTTCTGCCCACGGATCTCGTAGCCGTGGCAGTAGGGGCAGTGCACGACGCCCGAGCCCCACTGCTCCCGGAGACCCGGGATGTCCGGGAGGCCGTCCTGCAGGCCCGTGGCCAGGAGGACCCGACGCCCCGTCACGGTCCGGCCGTGGTCGAGCTCCACCTCGAAGCCCTCGGCCACGCGGCGTGCACCGACTGCCTCGGCGGTCACGACGGCCGTCCCGTAGGCCTCCGCCTCGGCACGGCCGGCGGCGAGGAGGGCGAGAGGATTCATGCCCTCGCGCGAGAGGTACCCATGGACGCCGTCGGCGGGGGCGTTGCGGGGGGTACCGGCGTCGATGACGAGGACGCGGCGCAGCGCCCGGCCCAGCGTGACGGCGGCGCTCAATCCCGCTGCGCCGCCGCCGATCACGACGACGTCGTACCGGGCGCTGGGGGTGTCGATGGTGCGTGGCATGCGCGTTCTCCTTCGGAAGTACTGGTCCACCAAGCATCCGCAGTCACGACCAGAAGGGCAAAGTATCTTGCCGCTATGGCAAACTGGCAGCATGACGACTGAACTCGACGCGGTCCTCGGGGCCGTCGGACCCCGGCTTCGCGCCCTGAGGGCCCAGCGGAACCTGACCCTGACCGAGGTGTCCGCGGCGTCGGGCGTCTCCGTCAGTACCCTCTCGCGGCTCGAGGCGGGGCGGCGCCGCCCCAATCTCGAGCTGCTCCTGCCCATCGCGAAGCTCTACGGGGTGCCCCTCGACGACCTCGTGGGCGCACCCCCCACGGGGGACCCGCGCATCCACCTCCGTCCGATCGAGCACCGGGGGATCACGGCGATCCCGCTGACCAGACGACCGGGCGGGGTCCAGGCGTTCAAGATGGTGCTCGCCGGGGACGCGCGCGGCGCGGACCCGGACCCCCAGGTCCACGAGGGCTACGAGTGGCTCTACATCCTCAACGGGTCCCTGCGGCTCGTACTCGGGGAGAACGACTTCGTGCTCGGGCCCGGGGAGGCGGCGGAGTTCGACACGCACACGCCGCACTGGTTCGCCAGCGCCGACGGACGCACCGTGGAATTCATCAGCCTGTTCGGGAAGCAGGGGGAGCGGATGCATGTCAGGGCGCGTCCACAGCGCGCCGGCAGGGCCGGGACCACTCCATCGGCGTCCTTATAGGATGAGCGCAGTCGGAACGACTGACAGCGGCCCGTCGCAGGGCCGGCGGGGGAACGGAACACCAATGACGCAAGACCAGTCTGCCTGGATGCCGGACGACGCCCCGGAGGGGGCGGGAGGCACACGACGACGCCGGGCCGCCTCGGACGCAGGCCCGCCCCGCTTCGTCGACCGTTTCGCTCCCGAGGACACGGTCGGCGCCGACGCCCCGACGGGCAGCGCCCCGCACCCCGACGACGACGTCGACCTGACGGTCCGTCGGGCACCGACCCCGACCACCCCCGCATCCTTCACGTCCCCCGCACCAGGCACGCCGGACGGTCCCACGCCGGACGGTCCGCCGCCGGGCGCCAACGCGCCGTCCTCCGTGCGCGGACCCGCGGGGGTCCCGGTCTTCGAGGCGCCTGCCTCCGGGCCGGTCCGTATCTCGGTGTCCTCTCCCGGTCCGATCGGGGAGCCGGCACCAGGTGCTGCGAGGGATGGCGGGATGGTCCCGGATCCGATCCCCACCGGCCCCCAGCCGACTGCGCCCGGTCGTCCTGCCACGGGACCGGACGCCGAGAACTCCTCGGTCTCCCCGGCGGAGTTCCCGGTACCGCAGCCGCTCCCGGTGCCCCCGGCGTCCCCCGGCCCGCCCGCCCCGGTGCCCGGTGCCCCGTCCGCACTCGTGTCCAGCCCCTCCGGTGGCCCGGCAGCAGCCGCCGCCGTATCAGCGCCCGCCACGCCTGCCACGCCCGCCGCCCCCGCATCAGCGTCACCGACGGCAGCCGCCCCCGCATCAGCGTCACCGACGGCAGCCGCCCCGGCCGCGGGCGGGGCCTCCGGGCAGTTCGCCGCCATGGCGGCGTCCACCGCGGCGACGGGGCTGCGTCCGAGGGATGGCCGCAAGTCCTTCCTCTCTGCCGACACCGCCGTCGTTCCCGCCGAAACGGGCCTCCGCGGCGTCCTCTCACGGCTCGGCATGCGCATGCCACCGTCCCCTGCCGAACTCTCGATGCGCGAGGATGTCGCGGCGGTCAGCAGGCACTGGCCCGGCCCCCGGACGATCGCCGTGGCGAACGGCAAGGGTGGAGCGAACAAGACACCCACCACGGTGATGCTCGCCGCGGTGTTCGCCCGCAACGGCGGGGCGCCCGTCCTGGCCTGGGACAACAACGAGACCCGCGGCACGCTCGGGTGGCGGACGGAGCAGGGCCCGCACGAGGCGACCGTCCTCGACCTCCTGCCGCAGACGGACGCCCTCCTCGCGCCCTCCGCGCAATCGGCCCTCCTGGCGCGCTACGTCCACCACCAGACGGCGGACAAGTTCGACGTTCTCCGGTCCAAGCCGGACGTCCTCGCCACGCAGCAGAAGGTGACCTCCCAGGACTTCGACGCCCTGCACGAGGTCGCGTCCAAGTACTTCAGGCTGAACGTCATCGACTCGGGCAACGACGAGACGGCCGAACGCTGGCTCCGCATGATCCACCACACGGACCAGCTCGTCATCGCCACCACGACCCTGGAGGAACACGCCGAGGCGGGTGCGCTGCTGCTCGAGGCGCTGCGGGCGCGGGGCGGTCGCTACGGCGAGCTGTCGGAGCGGGCCGTCGTCGTGGTCAGCCAGTCGGACAAGAACGGGACGCAGGCCCAGGCCCGGGCGATCGCCGACGGGTTCGGCGACCTGGCCCGACGCGCGGTGACCATCCCGTTCGACATCGCACTCCTCAAGGGGCGCATCCGCTTCTCCGCGCTGCGACCGGCGACGCAGCGTGCCTGGCTCGCAGCCGCGGCCGCCGTCTCGGAAGGGCTCTGAACACAGATACTCAGCTTGCTTATCACTTCGTTGGTTCCTAGGCTGGGTGGACGTACGCCAGCCACGCTCTACGCAAGGGAGAACAGCATGTCCACACACGACATCTCAGGCAAGAAGGTCGCCTTCCTGCTGACCGACGGGGTGGAGCAGATCGAGCTCACCAGCCCCTGGGACGCGGTCAAGGAAGCGGGCGGCGTACCCACGCTCGTCTCGCCCGCAGCGGGGCCGCTGCAGGGTTTCAACGGCATGGACAAGGGTGACACCTTCGACGTCGACCTCGCGGTCTCCGACGCGAAAGCGGAGGACTACGACGCACTGGTGCTCCCCGGCGGCGTCGTCAACGCCGACTTCCTGCGCGTCGACACGGACGCCCAGCGTTTCGCCCGCGCCTTCTTCGAGCAGCACAAGCCCGTCGCCTCCATCTGCCACGGGCCCTGGCTGCTGATCGAGGCGGGCGTGGTCGATGGCCGTGACCTGACGTCCTTCCACACCCTGGCCACCGACCTGAAGAACGCCGGCGCCAACTGGAGCGACGAGGAGGTGGTTGTGGACCAGGGACTGGTCACCAGCCGCAACCCCGGCGACCTCGACGCCTTCAACGACAAGCTCCTCGAGGAGATCGAGGAAGGTCCGCACGAGGGCCAGACCGTCTGAGTCGACGGCGAGATGCCTCGCGAACGGCGACCCGGGTCCATCCGGGTCGCCGTTCGCGTGACCGGACCTCCACCGGCGCACGGCGTGCGAGGGGCGGCGGCTGGCCGGATCCGCCTCCGATGCGACAGGATCAGGGCATGACAGAGCTGCCGTTCCCCCTCCAACCGATGCTGGCCAAAGCCGTCGACGCCGTGCCGGACCAGGACAGCGTGCCGGGCGGGCTCGTCTACGAACCGAAGTGGGACGGCTTCCGCGCGATCATCCGCATCCAGGACGGGACGTGCGAGATCGGCAGCCGCGGGTCGAAGATGCTCACGCGCTACTTCCCCGAACTCGTCGACGCCCTGCTCGAGCACCTGCCGGAGCGGTGCGTGGTCGACGGTGAGATCGTGGTGCGCCGCGGCGAACCGGGGGCGGAGCGCCTCGACTGGGAAGCCCTCTCCCAGCGCATCCATCCCGCGGAGAGCCGCATCAGACTGCTGGCGGCCCAGACGCCGTCCTCGTTCGTCGTCTTCGATCTCCTCGCCATCGATGAGACGGACCTCACCGCCCTGCCCTTCCGCGACCGGCGCGAGGCACTGGAGGGCATCGGCCAGTCCTTCGGCGGAGCGGTCCACCTCTCCCAGGTCACGCGCGACGTCGAGCTCGCCCGCCGCTGGCTCGTCGAATTCGAGGGCGCGGGGCTCGACGGCGTGGTGGCCAAGCCCCTCGCGTCCGCCTACGAGCCGAACAAGCGCCGCATGCTCAAGGTCAAGCACCACCGCAGCGCGGACACCGTGGTCCTCGGGTACCGCGTCCACACGTCCGGCCAGGGCGTCGGATCCCTGCTGCTCGGGCTGTACGACGAGGACGGCGTACTGCAGAACGTCGGCGGCATCTCCGCGTTCTCCACCAAGCGGCGGCTCGAACTCGTCGACGAGCTCGAGCAGGACGTCATGCTGGACGACGACGGCGAGGTGCAGCGGGGTGCCACCGAGCGCAGCAGGTTCGCCCCGGGCAAGGACGTCTCCTATGTGCGGCTGCACCCGCGCCGCGTGGTCGAGGTGCGGTACGACCAGATGGAGGGCTCCCGCTTCCGGCACACGGTGCAGTTCGAGCGCTGGCGGCCCGATCGCGACGCCGGCTCCTGCACCTTCGACCAGCTCGAGATCCCCGCAGCCTACGACCTCAGCCGGGTCCTGGCCTGACCGCGCCGCGCGGCCCGTCGCCGTCGTCGGTGACGCCTAGGCTTGGACGATGACTCCGATCCTCCTCTGCGGCGGCCCGACCTGGGGGGCCTCGGTCCCCGCCCTGTCGCTGCATGCCGTGCCCGGGCAGGGCGGGGCGGAGGACGTCCCGGGCGTGCCGGACGGGGATCTCCCGCTCGACGTCGGCACCCGGGTGGCCTTCGAGGTCGCCGGGGAGGACCGCTACTGCCTCGGGTTCCACCGCGTGCACGGCCGCGACGACCGCACGTGGGTGCGCTGCGTCGGCCAGGCGCCGGCGGACAGGGGCCACCAGTGCGGCCGGTGCTTCGTGCAGGACGATCTGCGGTTCATGCATGACATCCACCGCTCGGGGATCGCCCCCGCCGGGCTCAAGCGCTATCTCGAGCAGCCGCACTGGCTGTACGTCGCGACCTTCGCCGACGGCGCCACCAAGGTGGGGACGGCATCGCACCTGCGCAAGCACGCGCGCCTCGTGGAGCAGGGCGCCGTGGTGGCCCAGTTCGTCGCGCACGCAGCGGACGGCCGCGTGGTGCGGGTCCTCGAGGACGAGGTCACGCGGACCGTCGGCCTGCAGCAGGCGGTGAGGTCCGGAGCCAAGGCCGCTTCCCTGTGCACGCCGCTGCCGATGGCCCGGCTCGAGCACCTCAACGACGGGTTCGCCCTGGCGGCGCGCGGCCTGCTCGACGGCGGTCTGGGGATCGACGGCTACGAGGTGGTGCACGAGGAGTTCGAGCCGCCGCCCTCCTGGGGCGCCGTCCTCGGGCACCCCGCCCTCCAGCCCTACCCCGAGCCCCTGACGCATGGCCGGCACGGCTTCACCGTGCGTCAGGTCCTCGGTCCCTCGGCGCTGGTCGCGATCGACGGCACCGAGGTACTGTTCGTCGTCGATCTCGCGCAGCTGAAGGGCAGGCGTCTCCGCTTCGGGGACTTCAGCACGCCCGTCCCTGCCGTGCAGGAATCGCTCTTCTGAGGTCCCGCCCGTCGGCAGCGACGCGGACGGCGGTAGAATCGCATCATGCTGAACACGCCCTGGGAGACCGGCTCGGACCTGTACCGGAAGCTGGTGGTCTCCGCACTCGTGACCACGGGTATCGGCATCCTCATCGCGGTCCTCGGCGCGGCGACCGACCAGAGCGTCCTCGTCGTCACGGCGATCCCGATCATCGTCGCCGGTATGGTCTGCCACCTCGCCGGCATGGTGGTGCGGTCCCGGGACGTACGCCGCCGCCTGCGGGACCGCAGCTGACCCACCCCGGCTCCGTCCGCCGGTTCCACCCTGCGCGGCCGTCCATCCTGTCCCCTTCCATCGGAGGATCCATTGACCATCGACCCAGACCTGCAGGGACGCAGCTACCCTGCGGGTGAGATCTACTCCGTGGGACGCGAGGCCATCCGCGACTTCGCCCGGGCCGTCAAGGCGACGCACGCCGCGCATTTCGACGTCGACGCAGCGGTGGCGCTCGGACACGCCGACCTCGTCGCGCCGCCGACCTTCGCGATCGTCGTCGCGCAACGGGCGGATGCGCAGCTGATCGCGGACCCGAGCGCGGGCATCGATTTCACGCGCGTGGTGCACGCGGACCAGCGCTTCGTCCACCACCGTCCCATCGTCGCCGGTGACGAACTGGTCGCCGAACTGCACGTGGACCAGGTCCGTGCGATGGGCGGGGGCGCGATGATCACCACGCGCGCCGAGATCTCGACGGTCGACGGCATCCACACGGCGACGACGACGTCGTCGCTCCTCGTCCGCGGAGAGGACCAGTAGCCATGAGCGCACGATTCGCCACCCTCGAGGTCGGTCAGCAGATCGGCACCCGCACCATCGACGTGACGCGGCAGGACCTCGTCCGCTATGCCGGTGCGTCCGGGGACCTCAACCCGATCCACTGGAACCAGTCCTTCGCGGAGGGAGTGGGCCTCCCCGGCGTCATCGCCCACGGCATGTTCACCATGGGGGCCTCCGTCCAGCTGGTGACCGACTGGTGCGGGGACCCCGCCGCCGTCGTGGACTACCAGACGCGCTTCACCAAGCCCGTGGTCGTCGAGGACACCACGGCCCGTCCCGGCGAGCCGGGCGCCGTCGTCGAGGTGACCGGCACGGTCGGCGCGCTCGACGCCGAGCGGTCGACCGCGCGCATCGACCTGACCGTCACCTACGGCGGTCAGAAGGTCCTCGTGAAGGCGCAGGCCGTGGTGAGGCTGCCATGAGCGCCCCCGTGACCGGCCCGCGCCTGGCCGACCTCACCACCGCGCGCGTGGGCGGTGCCGCCCGGACCCTCGTGGAGGCGGCTACCGAGCAGGAGATCGTGGCGGCCGTCCGGGCGGCGGACGCAGCGGGCGAGCCGCTGCTGATCGTGAGCGGGGGATCGAACCTGCTGATCGGCGACGACGGCTTCGACGGGACCGTCGTGCGCATCACGTCCTCGGGGTTCACCGTGGACGACGACGACGCCACCTGCGGCGGGGTCATGGTCAAGGTGCAGGCCGGCCACGACTGGGACGACCTCGTCCGGTACACCGTGCTCCACGCGTTCTCCGGGCTGGAAGCCCTGTCCGGGATCCCGGGCTCCACCGGGGCGACGCCGGTGCAGAACGTGGGCGCATACGGCTCGGACGTGGCGCAGACCATCGCGACGGTCCGCACCTTCGACCGCGAGACGGACAGCATCAAGAGCTTCACGAACTTCGAGCTCGGGTTCGGCTACCGGGACTCGCTGCTGAAGCGCAGCACCGTCGGCGGGTCTCCCCGCTACGTGGTCCTCTCGGTGGAGTTCCAGCTCGGTCTCGGCCGGATGAGCAAGCCCGTGCGGTACGCGGAACTGGCGGCCGCCCTGGGTATCGGGGTGGGGGAACGGACCTACGCGAACGATGTCCGCCGGGCGGTCCTGCGCCTCCGTGCCGGCAAGGGGATGGTGCTCGACGCACCCGATCCCGACACCTGGAGCACCGGTTCCTTCTTCACCAACCCGATCGTGTCCGAGGACGTCGCCGCAGCGCTTCCCCCCGATGCGCCGCGCTATCCCGCCGGTCTCGAGGGCCAGGTGAAGCTCAGCGCGGCGTGGCTGATCGAGCGGGCGGGCTTCTCGAAGGGCTTCGGCCTCGGGGACGACGACGGATACGCCGCCGCTGAGGGCCGGGCCTCCCTCTCGACGAAGCACACGCTGGCGGTCACGAACCGGGGCGGGGCCACCACCTCGGACCTGTTGTCCGTGGCGCGGCTCGTACGGGACGGCGTCGAGGCGCGATTCGGCATCCGCCTCGAGCCCGAGCCGCTGCTCATCAACTGCTCGCTCTGAGGCGAGGACGGGTCACAGGGCGGGAGAGCGCCGGGCCTGCTCAGCGGCGGCCCGGGTGAGGACGACGTCGTCCCAGCTGTCCTCCCGCTGCACGAGCCGGCGCGAGCACAGCCACTGGGCCAGCCGGGAGGCGACGCTGATCTGGGCCAGCCGGTCGTGGAAGTCGGGGAGCAGCTGCGGGACGGCGAGGAAGTCCGGGAGCGCGTGGAGCAGCTCCCGCGCTCCGAGGAGCCGTGCGTAGGGAGCCTCGGCGTCGAACTGGCGTTCCAGCTCGAGCAACTCGCGCGCGGGTCCCTCGAGCCCCGCGGCGGCCACCTCCTCGAGGTATCCACGGAGGTGGGACTGGACCCGCTCGTAGCGCAGCAGGCTCTCCGGATGCCGGGTGTGGCCGCTCACGGCGAAGAAGCGCCGGAGGATGGTGTCTGCGTTCATCGGGTCCATGCGCCCATGGTGCCGCCGCCCACCGACTTTTTCAGACACCCGCCACGACTGCCCCTGCCGGTCCACCGGGTTGCCCGGTCCCGCCCGCCGGGGGACGGGCGGTGTCCTCGCCGTCGTCGGACCCTGCGACGGGCCGTGCGGGCTAGAGGTTGCCGGTCGCGATCATCAGCATGCGGCGCAAGGGCTCGGCCGCACCCCACAGCAGCTGGTCACCGACGGTGAACGCACTGATGTAGTCCGGGCCCATCTCGAGCTTGCGGATACGCCCCACGGGGACGGTCAGCGACCCGGTGGCGGCGACCGGCGTCAGGGACGCCAGCGTGTCCGTCTTCGTGTTCGGGATGACGCGGACCCAGTCGTTGTCCGCCGCGATGATCGCCTCGATCTCACCGACGGGCAGGTCCTCGGTCAGCTTCAGGGTCAGGGCCTGCGAGTGCGAGCGCATGGCGCCGACCCTGACGCACAGTCCGTCGAAGGGGATGCGCGCGTCGGTGCCGAGGATCTTGTTGGTCTCCGCGCCCGCTTTCCATTCCTCGCGGGACACGCCGTTGCCGAGGTCGCTGTCGATCCACGGGATGACGGAGCCGGCCAGCGGCACACCGAACTGGGAGGCCTCCAGGCTCGGGTGGCGCTGCTTCGCGAGGATGGCCCGGTCGATGTCCAGGATGGCCGACGCGGGATCGTCGAGGTTCATCGCCACGGTGCCGTGGAGGTCGCCGAACTGCGTGAGGAGTTCGCGCATGTGCCGGGCGCCGCCGCCCGAGGCCGCCTGGTAGGTCATGGACGTGCCCCACTCCACGAGACCGTTGCGGAAGAGCCCGCCGAGGCCCATCAGCATGCAGGACACGGTGCAGTTGCCGCCGATGAAGTCGCGGACGCCGCCCGCGAGGCCCGCGTCGATCGCGGACCGGTTGACCGGGTCGAGGACGATCACGCTGTCCTGATCCATGCGCAGGGTGGAGGCGGCGTCCAGCCACAGCCCGGACCAGCCCGCGTCGCGCAGCTTCGGGTACACCTCGGAGGTGTAGTCGCCACCCTGCGCCGTCACGATGATGGGGAGCGTGGCGAGGGTCTCGACGTCGTAGGCGTCCTGCAGGGGGTCCGCGCCGTCGGCGAAGGACGGCGCCGCGCCGCCCGCGGCCGACGTCGAGAAGAACACGGGGTTGATGCGGGCGAAGTCGCCCTCGTCCTGGAGCCGCTGCATGAGGACCGAGCCGACCATGCCGCGCCAGCCGACGAATCCGACGGACGGCAGGGCGGCGCTCTCGGGTGCTGAAGTCATACGCCCAGTTTAGGCGGGAGGGGGAGTCCGGCCCGCTTTGTGACCGGCCCGGCTCAGTCCTGCCTCGTCCAGAGACTGATCCGGTACCGCGGACCCCTGGAGGACTCCAGCCAGCCCGTCTCGGGCGTCAACGCGGTGAGCGACCAGTCCGGACCGAGGGCCGGCGCCAGGGTGTCACCCTCCGCGGCATCCTCGACCACCGTGACCAGGGCGGCGTGGGCGTGGGCCATACCGTCGGCGTACACGCGCCCGCCGCCGATGATCCAGACCTCGTCCGCTCCCGGGGCAGCCGCAGCCGCTGCCAGCGCGGCGTCCAGCGACGGGACGACGACGGCGCCGGGCAGATCGGTGACGGAGGTCGAGATGACGATGTTGGTGCGGTCCGGCAGGGGCCGGAAGCGCTCGGGGAACGATTCCCAGGTGCGGCGGCCCATGATCACCGGGTGCCCCGTGGTGGTCGCACGGAAGTGCGCGAGGTCTTCGGGGACGTGCCAGGGGATGCCGCCGTCCTTCCCGATCACCCCGTTCTCCGTCTGCGCCCAGATCATGCCGATCACGGGCCTGGCCCGGACCGCGTCGGAGACCGTCACGGCCCGGGGCGGGCTGTCCTGGCTCATACCGCGACCGGCGCCTTGATGGTGGGGTGGTGCCGGTAGTCGAGCACGGCGAAGTCCTCCAGCTGGTAGTCGAAGATGCCGGCCGGCTTCCGGGTGAGCTCGACGCGCGGGTACGGGTACGGGTCGCGGGACAGCTGCTCCGCGACCTGCTCCACGTGGTTGTCGTAGACGTGCACGTCCCCGCCCGTCCAGATGAACTCGCCGGGCTCGAAGCCCGTCTGCTGGGCGACCATCAGGGTCAGCAGGGCGTAGGACGCGATGTTGAAGGGCACGCCGAGGAAGGTGTCCGCGGAGCGCTGGTACAGCTGGCAGGAGAGCTTGCCGGGAGTGCCGTCCTGGCCGGGTGTCACGTAGAACTGGAAGAACACGTGGCAGGGCGGCAGGGCCATGTCCTTGATCTCGGAGACGTTCCAGGCCGAGACGAGGTGGCGGCGGGAATCGGGGTTGGTCCGCAGGGCCTCGACGACCTGCGCGATCTGGTCGATGTGCCCGCCGTCGGGCGTGGGCCACGAGCGCCACTGGACGCCGTACACGGGGCCGAGCTCGCCGTCGTCGTCCGCCCACTCGTTCCAGATGGAGACGCCGCGTTCCTGGAGCCAGCGCACGTTCGAGTCGCCGCGGAGGAACCACAGCAGTTCGAGCGCCACCGACTTGAAGTGCACGCGCTTGGTGGTGATCAGCGGGAAGGACTCGGCGAGGTCGAAACGCAGCTGGCGGCCGAAGACACTGCGGGTCCCGGTGCCCGTCCGGTCGCTCTTCGCCGCGCCGTTCGCCATGACGTCGCGCAGCAGGTCCTCGTACGGGGTGGGGATGGGGGAGCTCACCCGGCAAGTCTAGAGCGGATGAGGCGCCGGTAGACTTCCGGGGCCGGGGGAGAGCGCCGGTCATCTGCCGTTCACCTTGCACCGGAAGACTCCAGCCGTGACCATCCCCCCGCCCGAGGCAGCCCCCACCGTCGATCCCGCCGTCGATCCCGCCGTCGATCCCGCAGTCGATCCCGCCGTCGATCCCGCCGTCGACCCCGCTGTCCGGCAGGCGCAGTTCGCCGCCGCCGGACGCGCGCCGGAGCCCCGGACGCTGCTGGGCATCCTCCACGCGACCGCCGCGGCACACCCCAGCGCCTCCGCGCTCGACGACGGCACCTCGGCCCTCAGCTACGCGGAGCTGGTTGCTGCCGCGCAGGCGTTCGCCGGCACCCTCCGGCGGGCGGGGGTCGGCCGCGGGGACTCCGTCGGCGTCCGCCTGCCCTCGGGTACCAGCGAGCTGTACATCGCGATCCTCGGCGTCCTCGCGGCGGGCGCGGCCTACGTCCCCGTGGACGCCGACGATCCCGACGAGCGTGCGCTCGTCGTCTTCGCCGAGTCGCGGGCCGCCGTCGTCGTCGGGCCGGGCCTGGCGCTCACCCCCGCGGGACGCCCCCGGGGGATCGACGGAGGACCGACGCCCGACGACGACGCCTGGATCATCTTCACCTCCGGCTCCACCGGCACGCCCAAGGGGGTCGCCGTCACGCACCGCTCGGCCGCGGCCTTCGTCGACGCCGAGGCCCGCCTGTTCCTGCAGTGCGAGCCGATCGGCCCCGCCGACCGCGTGCTGGCGGGCCTGTCCGTCGCGTTCGACGCCTCGTGCGAGGAGATGTGGCTGGCCTGGCGCCACGGTGCGTGCCTCGTCCCGGCGCCGCGTGCCCTCGTGCGGACCGGCGTCGACCTCGGTCCGTGGCTGATCGCCCGCGGCATCACGGTCGTGTCCACGGTGCCGACCCTCGCAGCCCTGTGGCCCGAGGATGCGCTCGAGAACGTCCGGCTGCTCATCTTCGGCGGCGAAGCCTGCCCGCCGGACCTCGCGCAGCGCCTCGCCGTGCACGACCGCGAGGTGTGGAACACCTACGGGCCCACCGAGGCGACCGTCGTCGCCTGCGCGGCGCGCCTCGGCGGTGGTGGACCCGTCCGCATCGGTCTGCCGCTGGACGGCTGGGACCTCGCCGTCGTCGACGGATCGGGCGTGCCCGTGCCCGAGGGCGCCGTCGGCGAACTGATCATCGGGGGAGTGGGCCTCGCCCGCTACCTCGATCCTGCGAAGGACGCCGAGAAGTACGCGCCGCTGCCGACCCTCGGCTGGGACCGCGCCTACCGCTCCGGGGATCTCGTGAAGCTGGAGGCGGCGGGGCTGGTGTTCGTCGGCCGCGCGGACGACCAGGTGAAGCTCGGCGGGCGGCGCGTCGAGCTCGGGGAGGTCGACGCCGCGCTGCAGGCCCTCCCGGGCATCGCCGGGGCGGCCGCCGCCGTGCGGACGACGCCGTCCGGCAACCAGCTGCTCGTCGGGTACCTCGTCGCTGCCTCCGCCGCCCCCGACGTCGCGGTGCTCCGCGCCCTGCTGGCCGAGCAGCTCCCCGCGGCCCTCGTGCCGCTCCTGACCGTGACCGACGCGCTGCCCACCAAGACCAGCGGCAAGGTGGACCGGGACGCGCTGCCCTGGCCGCTTCCCGGCAGGGAGGAGGCCGGGGGCGCGGCGGCGCTCGAGGCCCTCGACCCTCAGGTCCAGTGGATCGCCGACCAGTGGGCCGCCGTGCTCGGCACCGTCCCGGTCGACGGGGACGCCGACTTCTTCCTCCACGGTGGCGGCTCCCTCGCCGCGGCCCGGCTCGTCTCCCTGATCCGCGCCCGCTACCCGGTCGTCACCGTCGCGGACGTCTACGCGCACCCGCGGCTGGGCGCGCTCGCCGCGCTCGCGGCGAGCACGGGCGACGGCGTCGAGCAGCAGGCCGCCCCCGTCCGGACCGTGCGGCGCACCAGCTGGAGGGCGCAGGCCTTCCAGACCCTCCTGGGGATCCCGCTGCAGTTCCTCGCGGGCATGCGCTGGCTGACGTACGCCATGATCGCGACGAACGTCCTGGCCGGCCTCGGCGTCCTCACCGCGGCGCCCACGGTGTCGTGGCCCTGGGTCGCCGCGTCCTGGCTGGTCTTCGTGAGCCCCTTCGGCCGCATGGCCCTCTCCGTCGCCGCCGCCCGTGTCCTGCTGCGGGGCGTCCGGCCCGGTGTGTATCCGCGGTCCGGCAGGGTGCACCTGCGGCTCTGGCTCGCCGAGCAGATCTCGGACAGTGTCGGCGCCGTGGGTCTGGCGAGTGCCCCGTGGGTCCCCGTGTACGCCAGGGCCCTCGGGGCGAGGATCGGGCCCGACGTCGACCTCCACTCCGTCCCGCCCGTCACGGGGTTCCTGACGCTCGGTGCAGGCGCCTCCGTGGAGCCGGAGGTGGACCTCTCCGGCTGGTGGATCGACGGCGACCGCGTCCACATCGGCGCCATCGACGTGGGCGCCGGTGCCGTCGTCGGTGCCCGCAGCACCCTGATGCCGGGCGCGCGGGTCGGCGCCCGGGCGGAGGTGGCACCCGGATCCGCGGTGCAGGGCGCGGTGAAGGCCGGACAGCTCTTCTCCGGGTCGCCGGCGGTGCGGGAGGGCCGCGCCCGGCAGGACCGGCCCGACGCCCCGCCGCCCCGCTCGCCGTTCCGTGCGCGCATGGCGTTCCTAGCCTTCGCCGCAGCATCCGGTGCGCTGGCGCTGATCCCGTTCGTCGCGGCCGTCGTGGCGTCCCTGCCCGTGGTGGCGGCCCTCCGGGGTGCGCCGTCGCTCGCCGCCGCCTGGCCCACGCTCGTCGGTCCGGTGGTCCTCGCCGCCGTCCTGTGGCTGCTGGTCAACGCGCTCCTCGTCGTCGTCACCGTGCGGCTGCTCGGCCTCGGACTGCAGGAGGGCCACTACCCGGCACGCAGCCGCACCGGGTGGCGGATCTGGGCCACCGAACGCACGCTCGACATGGCGCGCGACCTCCTCTTCCCCCTCTACGCGAGCCTCGTCACGCCGGTGTGGCTCCGCCTGCTCGGGGCGCGGGTCGGACGGAACGTCGAGGCATCCACAGTGCTCCTGATCCCGGCGATGACGACCATCGGTGAAGGGGCGTTCCTCGCGGACGACACCAGGGTGGCGTCCTACGAGCTCGGTGGCGGCCACCTGCGCATCGCTCCGGCGAAGATCGGCCGGCGCGCGTTCCTCGGCAACTCCGGCATGACGTCGGCCGGCCGGCGCGTCCCGAAGAACTCGCTCGTCGCCGTGCTCTCGGCAACCCCCGCGAAGGCGAAGGCCGGGAGCTCCTGGCTGGGCAGTCCGCCGTCGCGCCTGCGCCGCCTCGCGGTCACGGGAGACAGCAGCCGCACCTTCCGGCCGCCTCCCCGGCTCAAGGCCGCCCGGGCGTTCTGGGAGCTCTGCCGGATCGTGCCGATCATCCTGACGGTCATGATCGCCGCCGCCTCCCTGGTCATCATCGACGCGCTCGCCCTGTGGGCCGGGCACGCGGTCGCAGCGCTGCTCAGCGGCCTGGTGTTCATGGCCCTCGGAGCCGTCGCCGCGGGAAGCGCCGTCCTCGCGAAGTGGCTGCTCGTAGGACGCATCCGGGCGGGGGAGCACCCGCTCTGGAGCTCGTTCATCTGGCGCAACGAGGTGGTGGACACCTTCATCGAGAGCGTGAGCGCCCCGTGGTTCGCCCGCGCCGCCAGCGGGACACCCGCCCTGGTGTGGTGGCTGCGTGCGCTGGGGTCGAAGATCGGGCACGGCGTCTGGTGCGAGAGCTACTGGCTCCCCGAGGCGGACCTCGTGACGCTGGGCGCCGGGTCCACCGTCAACCGTGGCTGCGTGGTGCAGACGCACCTCTTCCATGACAGGATCATGAGCATGGACACCGTGGAGCTCGCTGCAGGCGCGACCCTCGGCCCGCACAGCGTGATCCTGCCCGCGGCGGACATCGGCTCCGGCGCCACCGTGGGGCCCGCCTCGCTCGTCATGCGGGGAGAGACCGTTCCCGCCGGCAGCTCCTGGATGGGGAACCCGGTCAGCTCGTGGACCGGGCCCGGACCCGTGCGTGGGCAGTAGCTCCGAGGGCTCCGCGCCCGATCCCTACACGCCGGGCAACGGCAGCACCGCCTACCGCGTGAAGCACTACGACCTCACCCTGGACTACAAGCTCGCCAGCAACCGCCTCTCCGGCCGTGCGGTCCTCACCATGGCCGCCCACCGCGAACTGCACCAGCTCGAGCTCGACCTGAGCGGGCTGCGGACCACGAAGGTCACCTCCGACACGGTGCGCGTGCGCTCGTTCAAGGAGCGGGCGGGCAAACTGGTCGTCGCCTTCCGCGACCCCGTGCCCGACGACGCCGAGCTACGGCTCGACATCCGGTACGAGGGGAACCCGGCACCCATCAGCGGTACCTGGGGGGACGTCGGCTGGGAGGAGCTCACGGACGGCGTCCTGGTGGCCGGGCAGCCGACCGGTGCGCCGTCGTGGTTCCCCTGCAACGACCACCCCTCCGGCAAGGCGGCCTACCGGTTCACCGTGACCACCGACGCCGGCTACCGCGCGGTGTGCAACGGCGTCCTCGTCGCGCGCATCGCGAAGTCCAGCCGCACCACGTGGGTGTACGAGCAGTCGGAACCGATGCCCACCTACCTCGCGACGGTGCAGATCGGCCGGTACGACCTCGTGGCGCTGAACGACCCGGCGCAGCCCGCCGTCGGCCTTCCCCGCCATGCAGGCGGCGGACGCGGGACGGGGCGTCCCGTTCCCCAGTACGCGGCCGTGCCGGCGGCCCTCGCGCACGCGGCGAAGGCCGCCCTCGGCCGGCACCACGAGATGATGACCGCCTTCGAGGAGCGCTTCGGGCCCTACCCGTTCCCCCAGTACCTCCTGGTGGTGGCGGACGACGACCTGGAGATCCCCCTCGAGGCGCAGACGCTGTCCATCATCGGGCGCAACCACCTCGACGAGGGCTGGGAGGCGCAACGGCTGATCGCGCACGAGCTCGCGCACCAGTGGTTCGGCAACGCGGTCACCACCGCCCGCTGGCAGGACATCTGGCTGCACGAGGGTTTCGCCTGCTACGCGGAATGGCTCTGGTCCGAGGCGAGCGGGGCGACGACGGCGGAGGCGCACGCGCGCTCGACGCACCAGCATCTCGCCCGTGAACCCCAGGACCTCGTGATCGGCGACCCCGGCGCCGCGGACATGTTCGACGACCGCGTGTACAAGCGCGGTGCACTCGCGCTGCATGCGCTCCGGACCGCCGTGGGCGACGACGCCTTCTTCGGCCTCCTCCATTCGTGGACGGCCGGGTACCGCTTCGGTTCGGTCACCACGCCGGACTTCCTCGCCTTCGTGACCCGCACCCTGCCCGGGACCGATGCCGAGGTGCTCCTCGGTCCGTGGCTGCACGCCGCGGCGCTTCCCGCCCTGTAGCGCGGCTCGTCCTTCAACGGTCCACGGCAGCCCGGGCCCACCGCCCTGCTCGACGCGCGCGGCCTGCCGCGCGTCGGCCGAGGGCCACGGCCCGGGACTAGGGCCCGACGGCGACGGCGGCCGCCAGTCCTTGCCTGGTCAGCAGCACTCCGTCGATGCGGTGCAGGTCCCTGACCCGGGCATCGTCGAGGACGTCGAGCTCGTGCGGCTCGAGGGGTCGTGTACCGCGCCCCGGGCCGCTGTGCGCCTCGGCGCCTGCACGCGCACCCGTCGGGGGACCGGCGCCGGCACCCGGGTCCGTGCCGCCGCCGAAGCCGGTCCCGAGAGCCTTGGCCACGGCCTCCTTGCGCGCCCAGAGCCGTGCCCGCGTCGCCGCGCGTCCGTCCGGTGGCGTCCCGTGCACGGCCCTGCGCTCGCGGACCGTCAGGGCCACGTCGTCGAAGCCGTCGAAGTCCACCTCGGTCACGGCGGTGAGGTCCACGCCGAGGCTCTGCGGCTCGTCCGCCCGGTCGCCGATCGCGGTGAGGCCGCCGACCAGGACGAACCCCGCGGCGCGGGAGAGGCTGAGGGACAGGGGCGTCCGTACGCCGTCCACGGTGTAGCCGGGCCTCCCGTGGTCGGACCCGCCGGCGGGCGAGCATCTCGGGCAGGAGAAGTCCGAGCGGAGGCGTCCGGGGCCGACGTCGAGCAGCTCCGCGGCGAGCTCCCGGAGGGCCGCACGGCCGGCCACGAACTGCGCTGCCCGAACCGGATCGACGAAACGACCGGCGCGCTCACGTTCGAGGGCATCGAGACCGTGGACCTCGTCGAAGCCGTCGAGCCGGGCAGGGGCCCGGCGGCCCGATTCGCCCGACGCATGGGGCGCAGGGTGCAGGCCGGGGGTGGGGCCGGTCCGGAGGAGCCGCACGACGACGCCGGACGGCTGCGCCGGGGAGGCGGTGCCGGGCAGCGAGGGGGACGTCATCACCCCATGATCGTCGATGGATGCTCCGCCGAGGTGGTCCTGCGGACGGGTGCTGGGCGGAGGGTCCCTGCGCAGGGGTGCGACGGCCGGTCCGTGCCGGTGGACCCCGAGTGGCGGACGCCTGGTGAGGGACCCCGGGCGACGGACCCCTAGAGACGGACGTCGAGGAGTTCGCTGCAGACGTCGTCGCGCAGGATGAACGGGCGCGGTCGGTCGGCGTCGGCGCGCCGGCCGTACACGTAGTAGCCGCGTCCCTCCCCGGGGCCGCCGGCTGCGCGGTCGATCGCGTGCACGAGCCGTGGTGTCAGCGGCCCTGCCGGCCCGATGCTCCGGAGTTCCTCGATCTCGTGCGGTGCGAGTCCCCGCACAACGCCTCTCACATCGGCCATCCCTGCGGTTCCCGTCCGTCGGAGCGTGCTGTGCATGAGCTTCCGACCCTAGGGAAGGCTGATGAACCAGGCATGAACGGCGCGGGACCGGCGGATGATCCTCCGTGAACCGATCATCGTCGTGGCTGATCCGCACGGGTGCGCCCGGCACGAGTGCCGAGGTTCAGTCGTCGTACGCCCTGAACTGCTCCACCGAGACGATCCGTCCCTGGTTGGCGCTGCTGACCTGGCAGATCACGGCCTCGCCGGGCGCCAGGTAGGGGTCCTCGACCGGCAGGAGGGCCCGGAGGGTACCGGTCATGTGGGTGCCGAGCACCGAGAAGACCAGGGGCAGTACGGGCCGATGGGTGCAGATCGCCACGGAGCGGCGCTTGTCGAACACCCGCTCGACGGCGGACCGCGCGCGCCCGGGCCTGCGGGCGGCGTCGTGCTCGGTCAGGGCATCCACGAGCTTCAGCTTCGCGCTGCGCTGGGTGACGTAGGGGGAGACGGTCTGGACGCACCGGACCCAGGGGCTGCTGACCACGCGCTCGGGATTCCAGGCCTGCAGCAGCCTGCCGACCGCGATCGCCTGGCGCCGGCCGGTGGCGGCGAGGGGACGCTCGCCCTCGGCACGGCTCCACGACGAGCGTGGTTTCGCCTTCGCGTGACGCACGACGATCAGCGGCCAGGTCTGCAGGTCCTTCGCGCGGTGCGCGGCGACCAGCGCGTTGAGCGGCTCGACGTCGGACGGGTTGCTGAGCATCGTCCGGGCCCGCTCCGGGGCGACCCACTCGAAGCCGTCCACCTCCTTGCCGTCGGGCACGGGCGTGAGCCGCTCGGTCCTCGCTGCCCAGTAGTGCACCGTCTTCCCGCCCGATGTGACCGGATAGGTGATGGTCGCGAGCGGGATGCCGAGCTTGACGCTCACCCCCACCTCCTCGAACGTCTCGCGCACGGCGCACTCGGGCGTCGTCTCACCCGGATCGAGCTTCCCCTTGGGCCACGACCAGTCGCCGTAGCGCGGCCTGTGGATGATCAGGACCTCCAGGGATCCCTTCTCCACGCGCCAGCACAGCGTGCCCGCAGCGATGACCGTGGCGCCACTGCCCGGTGCGGTCTGGGCGGTCGCGTCCTTCGTCGACGTCGCCATCAGCGGCGCGACACCGCTCGCTGGCGCGCCCGGGAGGCGAGCAGCCACGACTGGATGTCCTCGAGCGGTGCGCCGCCGTCGTCCTTGTGGTGGCGGGTCCAGCAACCCGTCTCGTCGAGGTGCCAGCTGGAGACGGCCGGGTTCATGTAGCGGTCCATGAGGGTCATCAGGTAGGAGATGTCCTCCGGTGCGCTCAACTGGACGAGCGCCTCGACGCGACGGTCGAGGTTGCGGTGCATCATGTCCGCCGAGCCGATGAAGACGGCGGGCTCCCCGCCGTTGGCGAACGCGAAGACGCGGGAGTGCTCGAGGAACCGGCCGAGCACGGAGCGCACCGTCACGTTCTCGCTGAGTCCCGGGACGCCGGGGCGGACGGAGCAGATGCCGCGGACGATCACGTCGACCTGCACACCGGCCTGCGAGGCCCGGTAGAGCGAGTCGATGATGGCTTCGTCCACCATCGAGTTGACCTTGATGACCACCCGCGCGGCGAGACCGGCCTGCTTGTTGGCGATCTCCCGCTCGATGCGGTCGATCAGGCCCGAGCGGACCGAGCGCGGAGCGACGAGCAGGCGCTTGAACGTGGACTTCGGGGCGTACCCGGAGAGCTGGTTGAACAGCCTCGAGAGGTCCTGGCCCACCTGCTCGTTCGCCGTGAGGAGCCCGAGGTCCTCGTAGTACCGCGCCGTGCGGGGGTGGTAGTTGCCCGTGCCGATGTGGCAGTACCGGCGCAGCCCGTCGATCTCCTGCCGCACCACGAGGGAGAGCTTGCAGTGCGTCTTCAGGCCCACGATCCCGTACACCACGTGCACGCCCGCCTGCTCGAGCTTCCGGGCCCAGGAGATGTTCGCCTGCTCGTCGAAGCGCGCCTTGATCTCGACGAGCGCGAGGACCTGCTTGCCGGCCTCCGCCGCGTCGATCAGGGCGTCGACGATCGGGGAGTCACCCGAGGTGCGGTACAGCGTCTGCTTGATGGCCTGCACCTTGGGGTCGGCCGCGGCCTGCTCCAGGAACGCCTGCACCGACGTCGAGAAGGAGTCGTAGGGGTGGTGCAGGAGGATGTCCCGGCGGCGCATGGCGGCGAAGACGTTCGCGGCCTTGGAGGTCTCGCTCTCGTTGAGGTGGCGGCTCGTGTGCGGGACGTGCTTCGGGTAGTGCAGGTCGCCGCGGTCGATCCCGGCGATGACGCTGAGTCCCCGGAGGTCCAGGGGGGCGGGGAGGTTGTACACCTCGTCCTCCTCGACGCCGAGCTCGCGCGACAGCAGGGCGCGGATGCTCGGATTGATGTCCGTGGTCACCTCGAGGCGCACCGGCGGACCGAAGCGGCGGCGGAGCAGCTCCTTCTCGAGGGCCTGCAGCAGGTTCTCGGCGTCGTCCTCCTCGACCTCGAGGTCCTCGTTGCGGGTCACGCGGAACAGGTGGTGCTCGAGCACCTCCATGCCGGGGAACAGCTGGTCGAGGTGGACGGCGATGACCTCCTCGAGCGGGATGAAGCGCGCGATCCGCCCGGCGACGTTCCCGGCACGCGGACCGTCCACGGACATGAGGCGCGGCAGCTGGTCCGGCACCTTGACGCGGGCGAAGAGCTCCTTCTCGCTGACCGGGTTGCGGACCACGACGGCGAGGTTGAGGGAGAGTCCGGAGATGTAGGGGAACGGGTGCGCGGGATCGACGGCGAGGGGCGTGAGGATCGGGAAGACCTTCTCCGCGAAGATCTTGTGCAGTTCCGCCCGCGCGGTTTCGTCGAGTTCCTGCCAGGTGGTGAGGTGGATCTGCTCCTCGGCGAGGGCCGGCCGGATGTGCTCGGCGAACACGGCCGCGTGGCGCTGCTGCAGCTGGTAGCCGTCCTGCATGATCTTCTCGAGCTGCTCGATGGGGCTGAGTCCCGCGGCCGAGGGGACGGCGAGACCGGTCGCGATGCGGCGCTTCAGCCCGGCGACACGGACCATGAAGAACTCGTCGAGGTTGGACGCGAAGATGGAGAGGAAGTTGACCCGCTCCAGCAGGAAGAGCTCGGGGTCCTCCGCGAGTTCGAGCACGCGGGCGTTGAAGTCGAGCCAGCTGATCTCACGGTCGAGGAAGCGGTCCGGCCGGATGTCGCCGGAGGGCAGGAGGCTCGGAGCGAACTCGGGGATGTCGATGCGGTCCTGCGTCGCCCGGGCCGGAGCCGTCTCGGACGAGCCGTAGAGCGAGGCACCCCGGGGTGTGGTCTTCGAATCCATGGCGTCTCCTGCAGGTGGGCGGGCATCATCGCGTACCCCGCCCTGATCGGGCAGGGGTACGCCTCGAAAATAACCTTACAAGGTGGCCTGCGCCGCGGTTGGCGCGTACATGACGTCCACGTCCCACCGGGTGAAACCGAGGGTGCGGTACAGCGCGACGGCGGCGGTGTTGTCCGCGTCGACGTAGAGCATGATTGCCTGCAGGCCCTTGCCGTGCAGGTGGTCGATCCCCGCGATGGTCAGCGCCTTGCCGAGGCCCGTGCCCTGCGCCTCGGGCGCCACCCCGACGACGTAGACCTCGCCCATGGCCGGATGCCCGCCGGTGCCCGGGTGGACCTTCGTCCAGTGGAAGCCGAGCAGGGTGTCGTCCGCGGACCGCACGGCGAGCAGGAAGCCCTCGGCGTCGAACCAGTCCTCGTCCAGGCGTGCCTCGAGGTCCGCGCGCGTCGTCGCGCCCTGTTCCGGGTGGTGCGCGAAGGCGGCGGCGTTGACGGCGAGCCAGGCCTCCTCGTCCCGACCGCGGACGAAGGGACGCAGCACGACGCCGTCGGGCAGGCGCAGGGCGGGGACCGACTGCTCGACGGCGGCGCGCGTGAGCCGCATGCGCCAGAGTTCCCGCACGGGTGCGTACCCGAAGCGCGCGGCGAGATCGGCGGCCGCCGAATGGTTGCCGTGGGACCAGCCCCGGAGATCGGTGATCCCTTCGGCGAGGACGGCCTCGATCAACGCCGTTCCTGCGCCCTCCCCCCGGCAGTCCGGCCCGACGACGAGTTCCAGGACGGAGCCGTCGCCCGACCCGCGGGTGATCACGGCGACACCGGCCAGATCGCTGTCCGGCTGGCCCGCGGAGCGCGCGGTGATGACGAGCAGTCGCTCGCCGGCGTCCTCGGCCCGCAGCGTGACGAGGGTCTGCTCCGAGAGGGGAGGGTTGCCGTCGGCCTCGGAGGCTGCCGCGGCCAGGCGGCGGATCTCCTCGAGGGTCGCGGCCGCCGGCGCGCCGGCGATCCTGTCGACGGACCAGGTGGGTGTGTGCTCGACGGCGGTCATGCGCCCAGCCTAGCCCTGCCCCGGTCGGTGCCGGTTTGCCGGTCGCCCGGGCGTGGGGTAATGTCGTGACCTGCTCGAGGGGGATGCACCAGTGGGGTGCCCGCGATACGTTCGACCCGTATGTCCTCCACCATGGTCCCGTCACCGGGACAGCGAAACCCCCTTCCACCCGTGGTGGAAGGGGGTTTCGTCGTTCCCGCGGGGAAAGGTGTCCGCGCGGACCCGGTCAGGCGTCCTGGTTGACCGAGCTGCGGTCCTCGGGGAGACGGGTGAGTGTGAACCGGTACCCGACGTTGCGCACGGTGCCGATGAGCTGCTCGTGGTCCGAGCCCAGCTTCGCCCGGAGGCGCCGCACGTGCACGTCGACGGTGCGCGTGCCTCCGTAGTAGTCGTAGCCCCAGACCTCGTGCAGGAGCTGGTCGCGGGTGAAGACGCGGCCGGGGTGCTGCGCCAGGTACTTCAGGAGCTCGAACTCCTTGTAGGTCAGGTTGAGCGGCTCGCCGCCGACCCGTGCCGTGTAGCTGGCCTCGTCGATGACCACCCCGGAGGCGTGGATCTCGGTGCTGGTCTCCTCGCCGGCAGCGGCGGACCTCGCGATGACCAGGCGCAGCCGGGCCTCAACCTCCGCTGGCCCCGCGGAGTCGAGGACGACGTCGTCGGCGAGCCAGTTGGCCGCGACGGCGGCCATGCCGCCTTCCGTCAGGACGAGGACCAGGGGCGCACTCAGGCCCGTCGCCTTCAGCAGCTGGGTCAGCGACCGGGCGCCCACGAGGTCCTTCCGCGCGTCCACGAGGACGACGTCGCACGGTTCCGTCTCGAGGAGGGCCGTGGGCTCGGCCGCGAGGATGTGCACCTTGTGGTTCAGCAGTTCGAGGGCCGGCAGGATGTCGACGGACGAACCGGTGGTGTTCGTGAGCATCAGGATGTGCGGCATGTGTCCTCCACGGGTCGGGAATGCGCATCATCGGGCAGCGGCGCCACCGCCCCCTGGACGGGTGGGCGAGGCGGGTAGAGATGTGGGCAAGTATAGCCGCAGGCCTCCCCGGCCTGTGATGCGGCGCACGCGACGCTCCCCCAAGGCCGGGCGTCCCGCCGCCGTTTTTCCCGCCGCCCGAGGACGTAGGGCAGTATTGCTGGGATGAAGAGGACGAGTGTGGCCGTAGCGGCAGGGGCCGCGTCGGGGGCGACGGCGGCGATCGTCGGAGCCTCCTATGTCTCGTTGCCGTCGGTGGCGATCGTCACCGGGCTGCTGTGCGTCGTCGCGGCGATCGGCTGGCCCGCGATCCTCCGGGTGCCCGCCCGGAAGAGCCAGGCCGCGGCGATCGGGTCGAGCGCCCTGCTGGCCGTCGTCCTCACGTCCGTCGATCCCGGGCCGTCCTTCCTGACCTGGTTCCCCGCCTCGGTGGCCCTCGGTGTCGGGGCCGTCTTCATGATCCAGCTGATCCGCGGTACGGGACAGAGTTACCGCCTGGAATCGACGCTCGGGGCGAGCTCGGGGGTGATCGCGGTGGCCATGGGATCCGGCTGGGTGGCTGCCGACCGGCTGGGGGTGAACGCCGCCGATTCGGGTGTCCTCCTCGTCACGGGGGTGAGCGTCGTCATCGCGATCGCCGTGTGCCTCCTGCCCCTGCCCGACCGCCTCGTGGCTCCCGCCGCCGTCGTGCTCGCAGGGCTCGCCGGTCCGCTGGGTGCACTCCTGTTCACCGACGTCCCGGCTCTTCCCGCCGCCGTGGTCGGGGTGGCGTGCGGCGCGGTCCTCGCCGGCACCCGCCGTCTCCTGGTGGCCCGCGAGTCCCCCCTCGACACCACCGCGGCGATCGCCGCGGGCGTGGCCCCGGTACTGGCCCTCGGCGCCGTCGTGTACTTCCTCGAGAAGCTGCTCCTGGCCTGATCGTCCTCCGACAGGGCGTGCCGGCGGTCCTCCCGGGAAGCCGTCCCCGCTGCGGCGAGCACGTCCCGGCACGTCGGCGCCCCGCGCTAGGATGGTGGCATGTCCATCCTCGCTCTTGAAATCTTCTTCATCTCGCTGCTGGTCCTCGCCGGTCTCGGCATGGCCGGTTTCGCAGCCCTCGTGATCACGCGCCTCTACAAGGGCCAGAAGTAGCCGATCGGCCCGGAGCCCCATGTCGATCGATCTGCCTACCGACCTCACGCCCGAGCTCGTCCCGCTGTCGTGGCTCCTCGGAACCTGGGAGGGCACCGGGATGCTCGGTGAGGGGACCGCTGAATCGGAGCGCTTCTCACAGCGTGTCGTCTTCTCCCAGCACGGCCTTCCCTTCCTGCAGTACAGCGCCGAGTCCTGGCTCATCGACGAGCAGGGTGCGCAGTTGCGCCCGCTCTCGGTGGAGACGGGTTTCTGGTCGCTGGAGCGCAAGCTCGACGACTCCGACGTCGGCCCGGGCCTGAACCCCGCAGACATCGTCCCCGCCCTGAAGAGCGCCGACGAGGTGGAGCAGTTCCGCAACGACGCCGGCGGGTTCGACATCACGGCGACCATCGTGCACCCCGGCGGCATCGCCGAGCTGTACTACGGCAGCATCAAGGGTCCGCAGATCCAGTTGAGCACGGACCTCGTGATGCGCGGACAGCACTCGAAGGAGTACACCGCGGCCACGCGCCTGTTCGGTCTGGTGGAGGGTGATCTCTACTGGCGCTGGGACGTCGCGGCGGACGGCAACGCGCTGGAGGCGCACGCGTCGGCGATTCTCAAGAAGTCGTCCTGACCCTGCCGCCCGTCCGGCTGCCGCCCGCACCACCGCAGGAATAGTCACGCCCGGGAGGCGTTACACGGTCATGACCGAACCCAGCCCACTCCTTGCCCGTCCCGGCGCCGTCGAAGGCGGGGGAGCGGACTCCCTCGTCGCGTCCCACTACGGGGATCCCTTCCGTGAGCAGCGTGTCCTCGCCGAGGGGAAGGCCGTCGTCGACCTCTCGCACCGCGGTGTCGTCACGGTCGCAGGACCGGACCGGTTGAGCTGGCTCAACACCCTGTCCTCCCAGCTGCTGCTCGGGCTGCAGCCCGGGCAGAGCTCGGAGACCCTGCTGCTCACCGTCCAGGGGCGCATCGAGTACTCGATCCACATCGTCGACGACGGCACCACGGCCTGGCTGATCACCGAGGGTGGGGAGGCCGCACCGCTCGCCGCCTGGCTCGAGCGCATGAAGTTCATGCTGCGGGTGGAGGTGGCGGACGCCACGGGGGAGTGGGCCGTGCTCGGAGCCACCCGGGCGCTGCCCGAGCTGGGACATGACGTCGTCGTCTGGGAGGATCCCTGGCCCGCCATCGGCGCAGGTGGGTACGCGTACTCCACGGTCGAGGCCGGCGCGCACCCCGGCCGCGAGCGCCCCTGGTTCGAGTACCTCGTACCCCGCGGAGCACTGGACACGACCGTGGCCCGGACGGGCCTCGCCCTGGCCGGTTCGTCGGCCGCGGAAGCCCTGCGGATCGCCGCCTGGCGGCCCCGGCCCGGGTTCGAGACCGACGAGAAGACCATCCCGCACGAACTCGACCTCATGCGTACCGCCGTGCATCTCGCCAAGGGCTGCTACAAGGGTCAGGAGACCGTCGCGCGCGTGCACAACCTCGGGCATCCTCCGCGGCGCCTGACCTTCCTGCACCTCGACGGCAGCCAGCACACGCTTCCCGTGGCGGGCAGCCCGGTGCTCAGCGAGGGCAGGACCGTGGGCCGGGTCACCTCCGTCGGTCACCACTACGAGATGGGCCCCATCGCCCTCGCCGTCCTCAAGCGGTCCGTCGACGCCTCCGCGGACCTCCTGGTGCAGGACGGGGACGAGCTCTACGCCGCGGCGCAGGAGGTCATCGTCGCGCCTGACGCCGGCCAGGTGGTCGGACGCGCCACGGGCTTCCTGAGGGCACCGCGGTGACCGGTGTCCAGGGCGGGCCGGGCGACGCCGGGCGGCAGGGGGCGGCGGGCGACGACGGAGCGGCGGCGGCCATCGCCCTGGCGCATGCCCTGTTCGACGCCGCGCGGCAGGGCGACGCCGCCACGCTCACCCGCTACCTCGACGCCGGGGTGCCCTACACGCTGACCAACACGGCGGGCGACAGCCTGCTCATGCTGGCCGCCTACAGCGGGCATCCCGCGATCGTCCGTGACCTGCTGGCGCGCGGGGCCGACGCCGGCCAGGCGAACGACCGCGGGCAGACCCCGCTGGCAGGCGCCGTCTTCAAGGGTCACACGGAGGTCGCGCGGCTGCTCCTCGACGCGGGAGGGGACCCCGACGCCGGTGCCCCGTCCGCCCGGGCCGCAGCGGAGCTGTTCGGCCGGACCGAGCTCATGGCCCTGTTCGACGGGTGACCGCCTGCGGGCACCCGTCAGCAGGGTGCCCGCCGTTCCGGCCTGCCGGGAGGATCACTTCGCGTCGAGGATGACCGACGTCTGGGTCCCGGCGTAGGCGAATCCCGCCCGCAGCGCGGTGCGCTGCGATGCCGTGTTGTCCGTCCGTGCACGCCACTGGGGCACCAGGCCGGCAGCCATGGACTCCTCCAGCGCCACGGCTGCGATGCGCTGGGCGTAGCCCTTCCGCCGTTCGTCGGGCGGGGTGATGACGGCGAGGTGCGCGAGGATCCCCTCCCAGATGTCGTAAGCCGCGCCGGCCAACGGCACCGGCCGGCCCGCTGCCGGCTCGCCGTCGCCCTCCACCAGGACGAAAGGGTGCTCCGACTCGCTGAGGGCGGCTTCCGCGACATCGTCGGGCGGGCACCGGCGTTCGAGATCGAGGACGAGATCCCGCTCGCCCGACACCACTGCCGGAGGGCCGTCGAAGCGGGGCAGCGCGTCGCAGAAGTACAGCCGTGCCTCGCCGAGTCCCCGGCCGCCGTGGTCGCGGCTCAGGGAGAGCAGGGTCGAGTGGCTCCGGAGGTCGGGACCGGTCAGCGTCCTGCCCGCGTCGACCGCCCACCGCGGGCCCTTCAGGATCTCGCGGCCGAACAGGGTCACGAAGGTCAGGACGCCGGTGTCGTCGTCCACGCTGTAGAGGCGATCGCCGCCGTCGTCCTCGAGGGCGCCGTCCTCCAGTCCGAGAAGCCGTGACCAGGCGAGCCGGATGATCGAGACGGTGCCGGGATCGAGTTCCACGGTCACCCGAAGAGGATGGCGGCTTCGTCGTAGCGGTGCTGCGGAACCCGCTTCAGATTGCCGAGTGCGGCCTCGAAGCCCACGTGGGCGATCTCCGTGCCGTTGAGCGAGACCATCGTGCCCCACAGCTCGTCCTTGACGGAATCCACTGCCGCCATGCCGAGGCGCGTGGCGAGGACGCGGTCGAAGGACGTCGGCACACCGCCGCGCTGGATGTGTCCGAGGATGGTGGCGCGGGTCTCGATGCCCGTGCGCGACTCCAGCTCGGGTGCGAGCTGGTCGGCGATGCCGCCGAGGCGGGGGCGGCCGAAGGTGTCCAGTCCGCGTTCGGAGTGGGCCTGCTCCATGTGCGAGGGCACGAAGCCCTCCGCGACGACCACGAGGGGCGCGCGGCCTCGGGCGTTGGCGTCGGAGACCCATTCGGCGATCTGCTCGATACTCGTCTGCTGTTCGGGGATGAGGATGGCGTGGGCGCCGGAGGCCATGCCGGCGTGCAGGGCGATCCACCCGACATGGCGCCCCATGACCTCGGCGATCATGCAGCGGCTGTGGGATTCGCCGGTGGTGCGCAGGCGGTCGATCGCCTCGGTGGCGATCTGCACGGCCGTGTCGAAGCCGAAGGTGTAGTCGGTGGCGTCGAGGTCGTTGTCGACCGTCTTGGGAACGCCCACGATCTTGAGGCCGAGGTCCGTCAGCCGCTTCGCGGCGGCCAGCGTGCCCTCGCCGCCGATCGCGATCACCGCGTCGATGCCCAACCGGTCGAGATTGGCCTTGATGGCCTCCGCGCCGCCCTTGCCCTCGAAGGGGTTGGTGCGCGAGGTGCCGAGGATGGTGCCGCCCTGCTTGGAGATGCCCCGCACGGCGTGGCGGGGAAGGTCGACGACGTCGCCCTCGACGACGCCGCGCCACCCGTCCCGGAATCCTACGAACTCCTGGTCGTACGTCTTGATGCCCTTGAGCACGGCGCCACGGATGACGGCGTTGAGCCCGGGGCAGTCGCCGCCGCTGGTGAGGATTCCGATCTTCATGGGGGGTGGGTTTCCTTCGGAGAGGGGGTGGGTGGTCCGTCAGGAGCACGCCGTCGGGCCCGCCTATGATTCTAGACACACCCCGGCCCGGCCACCCGAACGCGTCACACCAGGCCCGGACCCCCTGCCGGTCCGGCGTCGGGTCTGCCGGGGAGCACGTAGGCTGGGACGGACCGGCGCACGGCGGACCGAGTCCCGCCGAGCGTTCACCCGCAGGTCCGAGGAGGACACCAGCAGTGCCCCAGGCAGGTTTTGCGCCAGCGGCGCTGCGCATGGTCCACATCTCCCGGCCGGTCCTCTGGATCAACACGCTGGGCACCGGAGTCGTGGGGCTGTGGCTCACCGGGTCGTTCTGGCAGTGGGAGGCCCTGGCGCTCCTGGTCTGGCTCACGCTGCCGTTCAATCTCCTCATCTACGGCGTCAACGACATCTTCGACCAGGACACCGACGCGCTCAACCCGCGCAAGGGCTCCCTCGAGGGGGCGCTCATCAGGGCGTCGGAGGTCCGCGCCATCTGGATCGCGGTCCTCGCGACCAACCTGCCGTTCCTCGCGTGGTTCGCCGTCACGCTGCCTCCTGCGGCGCTCGCCTGGATCGCGGCCTACGCCCTGGTGTTCGTCTTCTACTCGGCGCCACCCCTGCGCTTCAAGGCGCGTCCCTGCCTCGATTCGATCAGCAACGCGGCCTACGCCTTCCCCCTCGTGATCGTGCCCTATGCCCTGGGTGCCGAACCGGTCTGGGCGGCCGCCGTCGGCCTGATGGCCTGGAGCGCGGCGAAACACACCTACGACGCCGTCCAGGACATCGACGAGGACAGGGGCGTGGGGATCACGACGACGGCGGTCCGGCTCGGGCCGCGCGGGGTCGTCGCGTGGAGCGGTGCGTGGTGGGCCGTCTCCACCGTGTGCTTCGCGCTCGTCAACATCCCGGTCGCCGTCGTGAACGCGCTGATCGCCGGGTGGCTCCTCTGGGGGCTGTGGCGTGATCCGCGGCCCGAGACCGGGCACCGGCTCTACCGCTACTCCATCGCCTTCCCCTATGTGGCGGGTACGGTGGCGGGCGTCCAGCTCGTCGTCGCCCTCACGCTGGGCCTCTACCGATGAGCCGCGTCGTCGTCGTCGGGGGCGGGATCGGTGGTCTCACCGCCGCCGCGCTCCTCGGCCGCGCGGGTCACAGCGTCACGCTGCTCGAGGCATCGGACCACGTGGGCGGCAAGAGCCGCCGTATCGAGGTGGACGGCCAGCGCATGGACACGGGGCCGTCGCTGTTCACCTTCCCGACGGTCTGGCGCGAGCTGCTGGACCTGCTCGACGCCGTCGCCCCCGCTTCCGCCGATCCCGCACCGGCCGCCGCCGAGGCCGGCCTCGATCTCGAGCGCCTGGCCGAGGTCGGCACCTACTACTACCGCGGGGAGGCCTGTCCGCTGCCCGTCCCCCCGGGACACCCGTGGAACGAGGCCTGGGAACGCTTCGCCGCCGAGCACGGTGTGCTGGGCGGCGACGTCTCACGCCTGCTGACGACCGGTCCGCTCGACCGCCGGTCCCACCCGGCGCTGGCGAAGCTCGCGGGCCTCTACGGGCGCCGCCTCACCACCCGCAGCTACCTCGACAGCCTCGACTGGCTGCCCGAGGGGCTGCGGGAGGTCATCGCGATCCACACCCTCAACGCCGGGGTCAGTCCCACCCGGACGCCCGCCCTCTACGCGAGCATGCCGGCGATCATGGCGCACGACGGCGTCTGGATCCCGCGCGGTGGCATCTACGAGCTCGTGCTCGCCCTGGAGCGGCTGGCCGTCGGGGCCGGGGTCGAGATCCGCACCGGGGAGCCCGCACGGCGGATCGGTCGGCGGCGCGTGGTCACGGCGGAGGGGACGTACCCGGCCGATGCCGTCGTCAGTGGCCTCGACGCCCACCGGCTCGCGGGGCTGCTGGCCGGTCGTCGTCCCAGGACTCCGCGCAGACTCACCTGTTCCGCCGTCGGGGTGTACGCGGTCCTCTCGCGCCCGCTGCCCGAGGGGACCCCGCGACACGGCGTCATCATGCCGGACGATCCCGCGGCACTCTACGCGAGTCTCGAGGAAGGCTCCGAGCCGGAGCAGACCATGGCGTTCGCCAACTACTATCCCGTCGACGAGGTGTATCCCAACCGGTCGGCGACCCTCGCCCTGCTCCTCACCGCGCCGGCGAACGGCCGGACCTACACGCTCGAGGATCCCTTCGTCCGGCGGGAGTTGGATCGCACCACCAGCGTCCTCGGCCTGCCCGAGCCCCTCGAGAACTACGTCGCGTCGTCGACGGTGCTCGACCCCGGATACTTCGGCGAGCGGGGGTCGGCCGGCGGGGCGCTGTACGGCGCCGTGCACCCGGCCTGGATGAGCGGACCGTTCCATGTCCCGCCGTACTCGGACCCGCTGCGGCCCTGGCTGTGGCGCGTCGGTGCGTCCGTGCACCCGGGAGGTGGGCTGCCCGCCGTCCTCGGCGGGGCCATGATGTCCACGCAGAAGCTGCTGGCGCGGCTGGGACCGGTCGCCTAGGGACTCCACCGGCGCGCAATCGACCGGGCTCCGCCTCTCGGCACGGGATGCGGGACGCGAGCGGTTCAGGCGGTCGGATCGTCCACCCGGCCGCATGGACGCCAGGGGCGGCCTGTCAGCCGGCGTGTGCGGGGGCGCCGGAGGCCTGCGGGGCTGCGATGGTCCGGGTCAGCTGCAGCCGCCGGCGGACGATGCCGGCGATGAGCACCGCGGCGAGGACGGCCGGGAACGCGAGGCCGGAGAAGATGCACACACCGAGCCAGAGGAACATCGACACGAGCAGGCTGTCGAGCAGACCGGGCCGGAGCGGCTGATCGGTGATGCGCCGCCCGCCGATCAGCGCCACGAGTGCCGATGCGATGAGTCCGGAGATGAGCCAGCCGCCGTAGTTGGAGAGCGGTACGCCGTAGTAGGGGCCGCCACCGGGCCAGATCCAGAATCCGAGGGCCACGGCGCCCGGGTCGAGCACGCCGTCGATCACGACCAGCAGGAGGCCGCCGAGGAGGATCCTCCGCAGGAGGGAACCCGCGCCCGACACCATGGCCACGGCTCCGATGACGAGGGGCACGTAGGACAGCGGCAGCAGGTACGGGACGAGGCCGAGGATCGTCGGCCCCATGGCGCTGCCGTAGTAGAACTCGCCGTAGGGGACACCCGTGGCCACCCCGAATCCTTCGATCAGGTAGCCGAAGACCGACACCGCGACCAGCGTCGCGGCGCCGCGTACGGCACCGAACTGGTGGACGAGGGCGACGACGGCGGGAAGCGCGATGAGGAGGTTGAAGCCGTAGGACGCGTATTCGGCACCCTCGACGTCGGGGAACCGCACCACGAAGTAGCCGGAGACGAAGAGGAACGCGCAGGCGACGACGAGCAGGCGGGGGAAGCTTCGGGCAGCTGAGGTCTTCGGCACGGCATCCATCCTTGCAGGTCACGGAGAAGGACGGGGCATCGTCCCCGAAGGCCCCGTCCCCGTCACGCCCGTCCTGGCGGTGTCAGCGGCTCAGTGCCTTCTCCAGTGCGATCGTGCCGTCCGTCGTCGGCAGCAGCAGCCAGAGCACCGCGTAGAGGGGGAGGCCGATGAACGGGAGCAGGAAGCTCAGCAGCATCGCGATGCGGACGTAGCTCACCCGCCAGCCGTACTCCCGGGCGATACCTGAGGCGATGCCGCCGAGGATTCCCCCCGGTGCGCGCTTGATGGGGGAGGAGCGGAGGATGCGGTAGAAGGACTGCATGGTGTGCCTTTCGGGTTCTGGCCGTGGCGGCCGTGTCTGTCGGTCGGTGAATCGGGGTGGTGCCGGGGGTGGTGCCGGGGGTGGTGCGCCGCCTGATGCGGGGATCCGGTGCTCCGCTTCAGTATGCCGTGGGGGAATACGGGCCCTGGCCGGCGGACGGGAGGTCGTCGTCGCCCTCGAACGACGCGATACCCGCGCTGTCCCCGTCCTGGTGACCGATCGGTGTGCCGCGTCCGCGCAGGGACAGAAGGCCTCCCGCGACGAGGGCGAGTCCGACGCCGACCAGGAGGCCCAGGGCCACCACCACCGGATCGATGGACAGGGTCACGAACTGGCCCGCGAGCAGGAGCCCGGCGACGGTCAGGATGACCATTCCCCAGACGACGGTGACGAGGCGCGCTCGGAGCGGAGGGGTGATGGCGGTGCTCATGGGGTGTCTCCTGTGGGGGTGGGTGCGCTGGTCCCGGGTGCCGGGCTGTCCGACGGCGACGCCGTCACGATGGTGACGTCGCTGAGGGCGCCCCTCACGTCCAGCACGATGGCGGGACCGGACGCGTCCGGGTTGAGATCGCGGTTGTCCAGCTGCAGGACGCCGCCGTCGCTCCGGAACTCCGGTGCCGCCGCATCGTCGACGGCGGTCCCGCGGGCTTCCGCGGCACCGAGTGCCATGCGGCTCCGGACCTCCACGGGGATGTCGCCCGGGACGATCACGGTGACCTCGCTGACGAGCGCGTTGACCGGCACGACGACGTCCCGCGTGGGGCGACGGACGTCCGAGAGGTCGATCGTGCTCTGGGCCGCCAGGATGCTGTAGCCGTCGGCCGCGCCGGCAAGTGCTGCGGGCGCCGTCCGGCTCTCCTGCGCGACGATCCACGTTCCACCCATCACCGAGAAGGACGCGATCAGCCCGCCGAGGAGGGTCAGGGTGGCGGCCACTCCGACAAGACCCGAGGTGCGCCCCCGCAGCCCGAGGACGATCACGCCGAGGGCGAGCACGACGGCGGCTGCGGCGCAGGCCACGACCGCTGCATCGGTGACGGCGAGGGCGCCGAGGTAGTCGGCGGCCAGCACGGCAGCCGCGACGACGAGGGCGCCGCCGATGAGCAGCGCCGTGGCGGGCCCCGACGGGCGGCTCGGACGGATGCGGACGGGCCGTGGTGCGCGGAGGGCGACAGGACCTGTCCCCGGCCCCGCTGCAGAGGGTGCGGGGAAGGGTGCAGAGGACCCGGGACCCGTCCAGCCCGGCCCCGCCGTGTCGGCGGCGTAGGGGAAGGGGCCGGGAAGGGAGCGGGTCAGGGTGTCCGGACGATAGGGCAGGGGGACGGTGCGGTCGTCGTGGTCTTCCGTGACCGGGTCATCGCCCTCCGTGGCGACCGGTGCTGCTCCGCCCGACCGGATCAGGGATCCGGTTCCTGTCCCCGGTGCCGCGCCCGGAGCGGTGGAGAAGGACGCGGCGCCGGACGGCGTACTTCCGGACGGCCCGGTATCGGTCGTGTCCGGGGCGGCCCCGCTCGCCGCCGCGGATTCCGGTCCGTCCGGATGTGGTGCGATGGGCACGGGTCCGGTGGGCGGTGGTCCGGCAGGCGCGGAACCGGAGGCCGCGGAGTTCGACGGTGCCGGTCCGAAGGGCTGCGACGGCCCGGACCCGGGTGCACCGAAGCCTGGCCCGCCGAAGCCCGGCCCGCCCGCTCCGGGTCCGCCGAAGCCTGGCCCCCCGAAGCCTGGTCCGCCCGCTCCGGGTCCGCCGGAGCCTGGTCCGCCGAAGCCCGGTTCACCGGAGCCCGGCCCGCCCGCTCCGGGACCTCCGGAAGCGGGCCCGGCCCCGGGCCCCTGGAAGCCGGGCCCCCCGGGCCGGCCCTTGCCACTGTTCCGATTGACGATCCAGTAGACGAAGAGGACCACCGCGCCGATCCAGAAGAGCGTCCAGAGGAGGCCGCCCGTCCCGCCGTCGCCGAACAGCGGGATGTTGGGACGCAGCAGGCCGATCGCCACGAGGGCCGCCGCGCCGGTGAGGCCGGACGTCCACGACCCCCGGCCGGCCTGCTCCACGTGGATGCGCCCGTCCGGTTCGGGCAGCAGTGCCCAGGCCAGGCCGTACAGCAGCACGCCGATCCCGCCGAAGACCGAGAGGATCAGGATGAGCCCCCGGACGAGGGCCTGGTCGAGGCCCGTACGCCGGGCGATCCCCCCGGAGACGCCCCCGACCCATCGATCGGGTGCCCGGGTGATGTCGAGTCCACGGATCCAGCGAAAGAACGAAGAGGAGGCGGGAGGTCCCGCGGTCGGTGCGGCCGGTTCGTGCTGCCAGGACGGCCCGCCTGGGGTGGGTGCTGAGGTCATGCCTCCATCCTCCCGGCGGCGCAGGCGCCGGACCATCGGGGCCTACCCTGACTCGACCCTGAGTCCGCCCTGATTCCGGTCCGGGAGCGCCCCCTGGGATCCCCTGACGTGTTTTGATGAGGGCATGAGACCACCCCTGCTGCGCAGCCCCGACGGCGTCATCGCCGGCGTGTGCGCCGGGCTGGCCGCACACCTGGGCGTCAAGCGCTCGTGGGTCCGGATCGGCATGGGGGTCCTGACCCTCGCCTCCGGCGCGGGTGTCCTGCTTTATGCCTGGCTGTGGATCTTCGTTCCCACCGCGGCGGACCGCGCGGCAGAGTCCGGACGGCAGACCGGCCCTGCGGCCTTCATGCACGGCGTCGGCGCCGGGGCCGGAGCTGCTGGTGGCGTGCCGGCGGGAGCGGGCAGCAGGGCTACGGGCCAGACCGCCCGGGTCCTCGGCGATCCGTCACCCGCACCGGCAGCGGGTGCGTTCGACGCCGAGGGCTGGCGTGAACGGACCCTCCGCGCGGGGCGGCGGGAGGTCCTGTTCGGTACGGCGCTCCTCCTCGCAGCGGCCGTCCTCGTCCTGCAGCTGCTCGGCGTGCAGGTCGACTGGGGGTTCTTCGTGCCGATCGCCGTGGTCGCGACAGGGGCCGCGCTCGCCTGGTCCCAACTGGACGAGGTGCGCCGCGCACGCGTCATGAACCGGGCGGGGGCCGAGCGCGCCGGGGGGACCCTGCGCCTGCTCGCCGGGATCGTGCTCGTCGTGACGGGCGTGCTGGTGGCCCTGTCCAGCAGCGGTTCATGGACCCTGACGATGGCGACGCTCGTCGCCGTGCTCGCGGTCCTGGCAGGAGTCGGCCTGGTGCTCGCTCCGTGGGGGCTGAAGTTCTGGCGCGACCTCGAGGCCGAACGCGCAGCCCGCGTCCGGGAGACGGAGCGGGCGGAGATCGCCGCACACCTCCACGACTCCGTCCTGCAGACGCTCGCCCTGATCCAGAACAGGGCCGACTCCGAGACGGACGTCCTGCGTCTGGCTCGCGCGCAGGAGCGCGAGTTGCGTCAGTGGCTCTTCGCGGACCCCACCCGGGACCCCGGTAGCCTGGCGGAGCGGCTCAAGGTCGCGGCGGGCGAGGTCGAGGACCTGTACGGTCATCCCGTGTCCGTCGTCGCCGTCGGCGACGCCCATCTCGGGTCGGCGGAGGACGCTCTCGCGCAGGCGGCGCGTGAAGCCATGCTGAACGCCGCCCGGCACGCCGGCGTCGCTGTCTCGGTATACCTCGAGGCCGGCCCGGACACCGTCGAGGTGTTCGTGCGGGACCGCGGCGAAGGGTTCGACCAGTCAGCGGTCCCGGCGGACCGGGCCGGGATCCGGGAGTCGATCCACAGCCGGATGCTGCGCCACGGCGGCTCGTCGGAGATCAGGAGCGACAGGGACGGCACGGAGGTCCGCCTGCGCCTGCCGAGGACGGAAGCGAATGCCGCGCCGACCGAGGGTGAGCGACAGCGGTGAGGGGCCGCGCCGCACCCGGGTATCCGGCGCAGGACAATCGGTACGACAGTGATGGACGGCCGAACGGTCGGAGGAGGGACGGACGTGGAGCAAGAGACGTTGGCAGCTGACGGGCCGGTGGCCGGGACGGTCTCGGTGGTGATCGTGGACGATCACGGCATCTTCCGCTCGGGCCTGCGGGCCGCACTGGGTCCGGTGATCAGCGTTCTCGGCGAGGCCGCGACGGTCGAGGAGGCCGAGGCCGTGATCGGGGCCACCGCCCCCGACGTCGTCCTCCTCGACGTACACCTGCCCGGCGGGCTCGGCGGCGGGGGAGCGGAGGTCATCCACCGCTGCACGCGGCAGGGGACCACCGCCCGGTTCCTCGCCCTGAGCGTCTCCGATTCGGCGGAGGACGTCGTCGCCGTCATCCGGGCAGGAGCACGGGGTTACGTGACCAAGACCATCTCGGGACCCGAGATCACCGACGCCGTGCAGCGCATCGCGTCGGGTGACGCCGTGTTCTCCCCGCGGCTCGCAGGGTTCGTGCTGGACGCGTTCGGTACAGCGTCCGTTGCGGTGGACGACGAGCTCGACCGGCTCTCGGCCCGTGAGCTCGAGGTCATGCGCCTGATCGCCCGCGGCTACAGCTACAAGGAGACGGCGAAGGAGCTCTTCATCTCGGTGAAGACCATCGAGACCCACGTCTCGGCCGTCCTCCGGAAGCTGCAGCTCTCCTCGCGGCACGAACTCACACGCTGGGCCACGGAGCGGCGGCTCCTCTGAGGCTGCCCACGGTCCGGCCCGCCGGCCGCGGCGGACGGGCGCACCGGGCAGCCGGCCGGGCCTGCCGACTGTCTCCGGTCAGCCGGCCGCGGCGGACGTGCACGGCCCGCAGCCGGCCGACTGTCTCCCGTCAGCCGGCCGAGCCGAGGAAGTCCTGCAGGCGCTCGACGCCGACCGCCAGGTCCTCGTCCCCGAGCGCGTAGGAGAGCCGCAGGTAACCGCTGGGGCCGAACGCCTCGCCGGGGACGACGGCGACCTCGACCTTCTCGAGGATCAGCGCGGCAAGCTCGGCGGACGTGGCAGGCGTCGCCCCGCCGATGCTCCTGCCGAGCAGGGAGCGGACGTCCGCGTAGGCGTAGAAGGCCCCGTGCGGCGTCGGGCACTCCACCCCGTCGATGGAGTTGAGTGCGGACACCATGGCGCGACGGCGCCGGTCGAACGCCACCTTCATCTCGTCCACGGCCGTCAGCGGCCCGGACACGGCAGCGAGGGCGGCCATCTGCGGGACGTTGGACACGTTGGAGGTCGCGTGCGACTGCAGGTTGGTCGCGGCCTTGACGAGGTCCCTGGGGCCGATCATCCAGCCGACCCGCCAGCCGGTCATCGCGTAGGTCTTGGCGACCCCGTTGAGGATGACCACCTTGTCCCCGAGCGACGGTGCGGCGGTGGCGATCGAGGTGAAGGGGACGCCGTCGTAGGTCAGGTGCTCGTAGATCTCGTCCGTCACCACCCACAGTCCCCGTCCGGCGGCCCACTCGCCGACCTCGCGGACCGCGTCGGCGCCGTAGACCGCGCCGGTGGGGTTGGACGGCGAGACGAACAGCAGCACCTTGGTCCTCGGCGTCAGCGCCGCCTCGAGCTGCTCGACGGTCACCAGGTAGCCCTGCTCGGGTCCGGCGAAGACCTCGACGGGAACACCGCCCGCCAGGCGGATCGCCTCGGGGTAGGTGGTCCAGAAGGGTGTGGGCACGAGAACCTCGTCCCCGGGATCGAGGAGTGCGGCGAAGGACTCGTACACGGCCTGCTTCCCACCGTTCGTCACGAGTACCTGCGCCGGGTCCACCTCGTAGCCCGAATCGCGCAGCGTCTTGTCGGCGATGGCCTGCTTGAGGTCGGGAAGCCCGCCCGCGGGGGAGTAGCGGTGGAACCGCGGCTGGCGCGCGGCGTCGATCGCCGCCTCGACGATGTAGTCCGGCGTCGGGAAATCGGGTTCGCCCGCCCCGAAGCCGATGACCGGCCGGCCGGCCGCCTTCAAAGCCTTGGCCTTGGCATCCACGGCCAGTGTCGCCGACTCCGCGATCGAGTCGATCCGCCGGGAGATCCGGGGAAGTGCTGCGCGGATGGAGTCATCGGTCGTGGCGTTCATCGGGTCCCGTTCCGTGAGGGTCTGTGGCAGGTCCCAGCTTAGGCGGTGGCCCCCTGGCTGCCCCGCATCGCCGGTTCACGACGGCGTCACGGACCGTCGACCACCGGTCCACGGTCCGCCAGGGAGCATGCACCGTCGGGTGCCGGCTGCTCTCCGCGCGGGCCCCGACCAGGCCCGGACGGGCACCGGTTCGACGTTCCGGCGGTCAATGCGTAGACTTGATCCTCGGTGTTGAAACACCATGATGGTTCGTGCCCTGACCGGGGCGGCCGGAGTGGACGCGACAGCGGTTCAAAACCGAAGGGTAGTGGCGCAATTGGTAGCGCAGCGGTCTCCAAAACCGCAGGTTGCAGGTTCGAGTCCTGTCTGCCCTGCGCGTGGCCTTCGCGGATAATCCGCGAAGGTACGGCAGAAACAGATCACGAAGCCCCGGCGCAGGCACAGGCCCCGCGCGGCGGTACACATGATCAGCTGGGTGCGCCACTGGTGGTCCGGCTGGGACACCACAGAGATTGATGAGGTTGACGGTGACCGATACGGCTGCGAGCAGCTCCAAGGGAAGCCCCTCCGAGAAGAAGGCTCCCCGTCGCGGGTTCTTCGGACGCATCATGCTGTTCATCCGCCAGGTCCTCGCGGAACTCGGGAAGGTGGTCACGCCCACCCGCCGGGAACTGGTCCGGTTCACCATCACCGTCCTCGTCTTCGTGGTCATCATGATGCTCCTCGTGACAGCCCTGGACCTCCTGTTCGGGGCCGGCGCGGTGTGGGTCTTCGGCGGCAACTGACGCCGCCCCGCACGACGGCGCGACCCGGAGCGGCAGTTCCGTGACGGCTGCAGTACACGCAAGCAGAACAACTCCCGAAGAATGTCAGAAAGCAGGCGGCTAGGTGTCCGAGCAAGAACTCGAACGGCAGATCACTCCCGAAGATGGTCTGGAGAACGAGGAGTACGGGACGGAGGCGGGCGTGGAAGCCTCCGACCTCGACGTGCCTGCTGACGGCTCCGAGACGTACCCCGCCGACACGGATGTCGCGGCCGAGGACGGACTCCTCGCCGACGACGCCGAGGCGGATCCCACGGAGGCGGACGACGCCGCGGACGAGATCGAGGCGACCGCGACGGACGCCGTCGACGAGGCTGCTTCGTCGGAGACCGACGAGGCCGCGGACGCCGACGAGGCCGCAGACGCCGACGGGTCGGACGAGGCCCCCGCCGAGGATCCGGTCGAGACCTTCAAGGCCAAGCTCCGCCGCCAGGAGGGTGACTGGTACGTCATCCACTCCTATGCCGGGTACGAGAACCGCGTGAAGGCCAACCTCGAGACCCGCATCCAGACGCTGGACATGGAAGATTACATCTTCGAGATCCAGGTGCCGATGGAGGAGGTCGTCGAGATCAAGAACACGACGCGGAAGATCGTCAACCGGGTCCGTATCCCGGGCTACGTCCTGGTGCGCATGGACCTCACCGACGAGTCGTGGGGAACCGTACGGCACACGCCCGGTGTCACCGGCTTCGTGGGCAACGCCCACAACCCGGTGCCGCTGAGCCTGTCCGAGGTCTTCTCGATGCTCGAGCACACGATCGTCCACACCGATGCCGAGTCGGGCAAGCCCGTCCAGCCGCAGTTCACCCCGGCGACGGTCAACTTCGAGATCGGCGAGTCCGTCACGGTCAACGAGGGTCCGTTCGAGACCCTCCCGGCGTCGATCTCCGAGATCAAGCACGAGTCGCAGCAGCTGGTGGTGCTCGTGTCGATCTTCGAGCGCGAGACCCCGGTGACGCTCTCCTACAGCCAGGTCACCAAGATCCAGTAAAGCTTCGACGCCACCCGGCGTGCTTGGCCGGGGAGCGTCGTCAGGCCATCACGCCATGATGGCCACCACCCCGCAGGACGCTCCTGTCCCGCGGGAACGCAATGCAAGAGAAGGACCCTTTCATGGCCCCCAAGAAAAAGGTCACCGGCCTCATCAAGCTGCAGATCAATGCAGGCGCCGCCAACCCGGCTCCTCCCATCGGTCCCGCGCTTGGCCAGCACGGTGTCAACATCATGGAATTCTGCAAGGCGTACAACGCCGCCACGGAGTCCCAGCGCGGAAACGTCATCCCCGTGGAGATCACGGTGTACGAGGACCGCTCGTTCACCTTCGTCACCAAGACCCCTCCGGCCGCCGAGCTCATCAAGAAGGCTGCCGGCGTCGCCAAGGGTTCGGGTACTCCCCACACCGTCAAGGTCGCGAAGCTGACGAACGCCCAGGTCGAAGAGATCGCCACCATGAAGATGGAGGACCTCAACGCCAACGACGTCCAGGCCGCTGCGAAGATCATCGCCGGGACCGCCCGTTCGATGGGCATCACGGTCGAGGGCTGAACACCTCGCACCACCGCCCGACCCGGCCCCGCCGGAGCGGGCACACCACCAATTTCACAGCACGACGCCGCCGCCCTGCGGAGACCGTCGTGAGTGGCAGGGCCCAGCGCGGTCCGACGACCACGACTGCATAAGGAGAACAAGCAGATGGCACAGCGCAGCAAAGCATACAAGGGAGCTGCCGCGAAGATCGAGGCGGACAAGCAGTACGCCCCCCTCGACGCGGTCGTCCTCGCCAAGGCGACGAACCCCTCGACGTTCGATGCCACGGTCGAGGTGTCCTTCCGTCTCGGAGTGGACCCCCGCAAGGCGGACCAGATGGTTCGCGGCACCGTCAACCTCCCCCACGGCACGGGCAAGACCGCCCGCGTGCTCGTGTTCGCGACCGGTGAGAAGGCCGAGGCGGCCATCGCCGCCGGGGCCGACTTCGTCGGATCGGACGACATGATCGAGAAGGTGTCGGGCGGCTGGACCGACTTCGACGCCGCGGTCGCCACCCCGGACCTCATGGGCAAGGTGGGCCGCCTGGGTAAGATCCTCGGCCCCCGTAACCTGATGCCCAACCCGAAGACCGGAACGGTCACGGCGGATGTCGCCAAGGCTGTCACGGACATCAAGGGTGGAAAGATCGACTTCCGCGTCGACAAGCACTCCAACCTCCACTTCATCATCGGCAAGGTGTCCTTCGACGAGCAGAAGCTGGGCGAGAACTACGCCGCTGCCCTCGAGGAGATCCTGCGCCTGAAGCCGTCCGCGTCGAAGGGCCGCTACATCCAGAAGGCCACCGTCTCGACGACCTTCGGACCCGGTATCTCCGTCGACCCGAGCGTCACCAAGGTCTTCGCCGTCTAGGTGAACCCTCCGAGAAGCCCCGCAGCTCATGCTGCGGGGCTTTCTTCGTGGAGGGCGGGATCGTCGGCGATGCCCGCACCAGCGATCCCCTGCGCGACGACCTGCAGGCAGCGCACGTCCAGCTCGAGGTCCTGCCCGGGATGAGCCGGCAGGGCATCGCCTCGGCGCTCCTGGCCTTCGCCGAGCAGCAGCTCAGGCTGCGGGGGCGGACCACCATCATGTCCTGGTGCGAGGCGCGGATGGACGTCGACGGGGATGCAGGTGCGGAAGGGCGCGTGGCCGCGGTCGAGCGGCTCGTTCCACCCACCGGCGCGGGATGGTACCCCGCCGCCGAGCCCGCCGCCCGTCCGGCGGCCGGCAGGGGGTCCGACCTCGTGCAGGTCGATCGTCAGAGCGTCCTGCACTTGGCGGACGTCCGGTCGGATCGAGGCCCGCCGTCGTCCACCAGGAGGAGACTCTGGTCCTCGACGAGCACCGCGGGCACCGCCTCGGCAGTGGCTGAAGGCGAGCAATCTGCGGCGTGCAGCGGACAGCTGGGCCGATGCCGAGCGCACCTACACCTGGAACGCCGAGGAGAACAGCTTCATGGTGGAGGTGAACGTGGGCCTCGGCTTCAGGCCGTCAGGCCGCACCGCGGGGTGACAGTTGCCCGGTCCTGAGTCGATTTGGTGGCGGCGGTGCAGTCCCGTATGCTCGAGAGACCAAAGACCGTCGGTCGATCCCCCTCCGCTTCCCTCTCCTGTTTAGGTACGGGTCGGTGAAGAAGGAGAAGGATCCGAAAGTTCCCGTCAGGGACGGCCTACGCAGGTGAACGAAGCTCCTCTCCGCGGATCACCTCCGCGTCGAGCCAAGCCCCGTGCATCTGCGCGGGGCGTTTTTTATGGGAGCAGGAAAACCGGCGCATATTCCCCGGAAGGAGGGTTATGGCAACGCCAACAAAGGTTTCTGCAGTGGATGAGATCACCACCGATTTCAAGGACTCCACCGCGGCTGTCCTGACCGAATACCGCGGGCTCACCGTTGCTCAGCTCAAGGAACTGCGTCGCGCCCTGGGTGCGGACACGAAGTTCTCGGTCGTCAAGAACACCCTGACGGGCATCGCGGCGAAGGAAGCAGGCATCGACGCGTTCGACGGCCAGCTGTCCGGACCCACCGCGATCGCCTTCATCAAGGGTGACGCCGTCGCTGCAGCCAAGAGCCTCACGGATTTCGCGAAAGCCAACCCGAAGCTCGTCATCAAGACTGGAATCTTCGAGGGCAAGGCCCTCGACGCATCCGAGGTCATCGCCCTGGCGGCCCTCGAATCGCGTGAACTCCAGCTCGCCCGGGTGGCTGGTGTCCTCAAGGCACCGATGTCCGCTCTGGCCCGCACCGTCGATGCACTGCGCATCAAGCTCGAAGAGGGAACTGGTGCTGCACCCGCAGCGGACGCCGATCCTTCTGCTGCCGAGGAAGCTGCTGCACCCGCAGAAGCTGCCGCGGAGGCTCCCGCCGAGGAAGCCGCAGCAACCGAAGCGAACTAGTTTCCCTTCGTCCACATACTGAAGGTGCCGTGCACCACTAAAGGAAGGACGCCTCCCATGGCGAAGCTCACCAACGAAGAGCTCATTGAAGCTTTCAAGGAACTGTCCATCATTGAACTCTCGGACTTCGTGAAGCTGTTCGAGGAGACCTTCGATGTCACCGCCGCTGCAGTTGCAGTTGCAGGCCCCGCCGGTGGCGGAGCCGAGGCCGAGGCCGAGGAGCAGACCGCTTTCGACGTCATCCTCGAAGCTGCCGGCGACAAGAAGATCGCAGTGATCAAGGAAGTCCGCGCGCTCACCTCGCTGGGCCTCAAGGAAGCCAAGGACGTTGTCGACAGCGCTCCCAAGGCCGTCCTCGAAGGAGCCACCAAGGAAGCTGCAGAGAAGGCCAAGGAGTCCCTCGAGGCTGCCGGCGCCACCGTCACCCTCAAGTAGTACCCCTGCTCCGCGGACCGGCCCCGTCGCCGGTTCCGCTGCAGGACAGCAGAAGAGCCCCGTTTCTCACGAAGCGGGGCTCTTCTCGTTGTCACCGGTACAGGCGTCCGGCTGCGTCAGCGGCCTAGCGCCACAGCAGGACGGCCTCGCCCTGACCGCCGCCGCCGCAGAGGCTGACGGCCGAACGGCCGGAACCCCGGCGCGCCAGCTCCATCGCCGCGTGCAGGGCGAGGCGTGTACCCGAGGCGCCGATGGGGTGCCCCAGGGCTATCGCCCCGCCATGGATGTTGCACTGCTCGTGGGGGTAGTCCAGATCCTTGAGGGACTGCACCGCGACGGATCCGAAGGCCTCGTTGATCTCGATGAAGTCGAGGTCGGCGGTGCTCCAGCCGGCGCGGCCGAGCGCCTGCAGGATGGCCGCCGACGGCTGCGAGTGGAGCGTGTTGTCGGGCCCGGCCACCTGGCCGGGCGAGCCGACGACGGCGAGTACCACCAGGCCGGCCTCGTCCGCCTGCGCCCTGGTCATGAGGACGAGGGCCGCAGCGCCGTCGGACAGCGGGGACGAGTTCCCGGCCGTGATGGCGCCATCGGCATTGAAGGCCGGCCGCAGCGTCGCGAGGGACTCGACGGTGGTGGAGGGCCGGATCCCCTCGTCACTGGTCAGGACGATGTCGTCGCCCTTCCGCCGGACGACGGTGACGGGCACGATCTCCTCCGCGAGGATCCCACTCCCGGTCGCAGCAGCAGCCCGCTGGTGCGACGCGGCGGCGACGGCATCCTGCGCCGCCCGGTCGATCTCGAGGCGCACGTTGCCCCGCTCCGTCGAGGCGCCCATCGAGTCGTTGTCGAAGGCGTCGGTCAGGCCGTCGTGTGCCACTGAATCGAGCGCCTGGATGGAGCCGTAGTTCCAGCCCTGCCGTGAGCCGGGCAGGAGGTGCGGGCCCCGTGTCATGGACTCCTGGCCGCCGGCGACGACGACGCGCGCTTCGCCGCTGCGGATGAGCCGGGCCGCGTCGATGACCGCGGTCAGGCCGGAGAGGCACACCTTGTTGAGGGTCACGGCAGGAACGTCCCACGGGATGCCCGCGCGGACGGCGGACTGGCGGGCGGGGTTCTGGCCGCAGCCCGCCTGGACCACGTGACCCATGATGACCGCGTCCACGCTCCCGGGGTCGACGCCCGAGCGCTCCATCGCGGCGGAGATGGCGAGGGCTCCGAGGTCGACGGCGGTGAAGGAGGCGAGCTGGCCGTTGAGGCGTCCGAGGGGTGTCCGGGCGCCGCCGACGATGACGACGTCGTGGGGGGCCGGCGTGGGTGTCGCCATGGCGAGACTCTCTTTCGTCGTTGAAATGGTGCCGCTCCAACCTTAGGCGGTGAGGGCCACGATCAGACGGTGTCGCGCGGACCCGGCCCGTCGGCGCCCTCGGGGTAGAGCAGGGGCAACTGCAGTGTGAGCCACGGCGAGAACGCCCAGGGCGTCGCGGTGACGGCCCGCACCAATTCGGCGGCGTCCACCCACTGCACGTCCATCACCTCGTCCGGCAGGGGAGCCGGCGCACTGTCGGCGACGGCGGTGTACACGGGGCAGATCTCGTTCTCGACGATCCCGGAGGCGTCCACCGCGCGGTACCGGAAGTCGGGGAGTGCCGGGCGGATGTCCCGGACCGTGAAGCCGAGCTCCTGGGCCGCGCGTCGCGTGACGGCGTCCTCGAAGGCCTCACCCGGTGCCGGGTGCCCGCAGAAGGAATTCGTCCACACTCCCGGCCACGCCTTCTTGCTGAGAGCGCGGCGGGTCACGAGGATGCGGCCGGCGTCGTCGAAGACATGCGTGGAGAAGGCGAGGTGGAGCGGGGTGTCCAGGGTGTGGACGGTGGCCTTCTCGTGCGTCCCGATGGCGGAGCCGTCCTCGGCGAGCAGCACCACGACCTCGGTGGCGGACGTCCGGCCGCTGTCCCGGCCGTCGCGGGCGGAGCCCTGCCCGATGGTTCCTGCTTCGCTCGCCATGATCGGCACTCATTTCCGCTGGTCGTCGGTTGCCCGGTGATCGCCCGCGCCGTGCGCACGCACGCTGTCCGCTGCGTGGCGGTGATCGGTCCGGCTGCATTCGCCCCGCGTTTCGTCAGGGGCGCCCTTCTCGTTGTTTACTTTACCTATGGACATGGACACTCTGCTGGTCGAGCCCGTCGGGCTCGAGCAGGTCGAGGGTGCGCTCGACCGGCTCTTCGATGAATCGAAGGTCCGGGCGGCGAAGGTGGGCCCCGGCTACCACGGCCTGTGGGAGACCCTCGAACGCTGCACCGCCGGGGGCAAGCGATTCCGGCCCCGGCTCGTCATGTCCGCCTACCAGATGCTCGGTGGCCGCGACCTCGACAATGCAGCCGGGGTGGGCGCGGCCTTCGAATTGCTGCACACCGCACTGATCGTGCACGACGACGTCATCGACCGCGACTTCGTCCGCAGGGGGATCCCGAACGTCTCCGGTCGCTATCGCAGCATCGCCGAGTCGGCCGGCATGTCGCCCGAGGCGGCCCGCCACGTCGGTTTCTCCGCCGGTGTCATCGCCGGGGACCTGGCCCTGTCGAACGCCTACCGCCTGCTAGAGCGCGTCGAGGCGCCGCCGGCCGTACGGCGCAGGCTCGGCGAGATCCTCGACGAAGCGGTCTTCGCCTCGGCGGCGGGCGAGTTCCTCGACATCGAGACGTCGCTCGACCGCTCCATGCCCCCGCTCGAGGACATCGTCCAGATGGCCCGGCTGAAGACCTCCGTGTACTCCTTCGAGGGCCCCTTGCAGGCCGGTGCCGTCCTGGCCGGTGCCGAGGAGGAAGTGGTCGACCGGCTGGGCGACTTCGGGCGCGACGCGGGGATCGCCTACCAGATCGCGGACGACCTCCTCGGGGTGTTCGGCAACGAGACCCGCACGGGCAAGACCAACTGGGGCGACCTGCGCGAGGGCAAGCGCACGGCCCTGCTCTCCTACGTCTCCTCCCGCCCCGAGTGGGAGAGCATCTCCGCGCTCATCGGCACGCCGGGCATGTCCGCCGCCGAGGCCGACTACGTGAGGCGTGTCCTCGTCGAGAGCGGAGCGAAGGACTACTCGGCGGACCTCGCGGCGGACTACGCGTCGCGGGCCCGGACCCACCTCGAGTCCGACGTCGTGCCGTCCGCCCTCCGGTCCGCCCTCGAGCCGGTCGTGTCCGCCGTCGTGGACCGGGTTCACTAGGTGGGCGTCGAGGACTCGCTCGCCCGCTACAACGCGGCTGCACTGAAGACCTCCGCCGAGGTCATCCGCTGCTACTCGACGTCGTTCGGCATGGCGTCCCGCATCCTCGATCGCACCACGCGGAGCCACATCGAGGCCGTCTATGCGCTGGTGCGCGTGGCGGACGAGATTGTGGACGGCGCCGCGGCCGGGGCGGGCCTCTCCGCGGACGTCGTGGAGCAGTTGCTCGACGGCCTCGAGCGTGACACCGAGACGGCCATGGCCACGGGATACAGCGCCAACCTCGTGGTGCACGCCTTCGCGGTCACGGCCCGGACCACCGGCATCGGCACGGAGCTCACCCGTCCGTTCTTCGCCTCCATGCGCGCCGACATCACGCAGAGCGAGCACGACCAGGAGTCCTTCGACCGGTACGTCTACGGATCGGCGGAGGTCGTCGGCCTGATGTGCCTGCGGGCGTTCCTCGTCGGACGGCGCGTGACCGCGGAGGAGGACGCCGTGCTCGTGGACGGCGCGCGCCACCTCGGGGCCGCGTTCCAGAAGATCAACTTCCTGCGCGACCTCGCGGAGGACTTCTCCACCCTCGGCCGCAGCTATTTCCCGGGCGTCCGTCCGGGGAACTTCACCGAAGCGGACAAGCTCCGACTCCTCGCGGACATCGACGAGGATCTCCGCATCTCCGCCGCGGCCCTCCCGGGCCTGCCTGCCACCCCCCGCCGCGCCGTCGCCCTCGCCCAGGGCCTGTTCACCGAACTCGCCCTGCGGCTGAGGCGGACTCCGGCCGACGACCTGCTCAGGGCACGGATCCGGGTTCCCAATCTGGTGAAGTTCCGCATCATGGCGAAAGCCTTCACCGGTCGCGCGGTACCGGAACTCGCCGCGCAGGAGAGGACGGCATGACAACCGAGCAGAACGGACGTGCGCGCGTGGGCGGACAGGACGTCGTCGTGATCGGCGGCGGGATCGGCGGACTGGCGACGGCGGCGCTCCTCGCGCGTGAGGGCCACGACGTGACGCTGCTCGAGAAGCGCGACCAGGTCGGCGGACGCGCGGGATCGTGGGAACACGACGGCTTCCGCTTCGACACCGGGCCGTCCTGGTACCTGATGCCCGAGGTGATCGACCACTTCTTCAGGATGATGGGTACGAGCGCCGCGAAGGAACTGGACCTCCGGCTGCTCGACCCCGGCTACCGCGTGATGTTCGAGCAGGGCGGCTCCGTCGACGTGCCCGCCGAACGCGAGGCGGTGACCAAGCTCTTCGAGTCGATGGAGGAGGGCGCGGGGGAGCAGCTGTCGAAGTACCTCGACTCCGCCGAGGACGCCTACGAGATCGCGAAGAAGCGCTTCCTCTACTCGACCTTCCAGTCCTTCCTGCCGTTCGTCCGGCCGGACGTCCTCAGGCGGCTCCCGCGCATCGGCTCGCTCCTGCTGCAGCCGCTGCAGTCCTTCGTCGAGAAGCGCTTCAAGGATCCGAGGATCCAGCAGATCCTCGGTTACCCGGCCGTGTTCCTCGGCAGTTCGCCGTTCGACGCGCCGAGCATGTACCACCTCATGAGCCATCTCGACCTCGACGACGGCGTCCTCTATCCGATGGGCGGCTTCACCACGCTGGTCGAGGCGATGCAGCGCGTGGCGGTGGCGGCCGGCGTGACGATCCGGACGGGCGCCGACGTCGTCTCGATCGACACCGATCCCCGGACACCGGGCCGGTCGCCGCTGGACCGCAGGGCGGCATCGGTGCGGTCGGTGACGTACCGGTCCGCGGGAGCGGCCACGACGCTCGACGCCGACATCGTCGTCTCCGCCGCGGACCTCCACCACACCGAGACCACGCTGCTGCCCACGCCCCTGCAGACCTATCCCGAGAAGTACTGGGAGAAGCGCGTCCCCGGTCCGAGCGCCCTGCTGCTCTACCTCGGCGTCCGGGGGAGCCTGCCGCAGCTCGAGCACCACACACTGCTGTTCACCACGGACTGGCGCGACAATTTCGGCCGGATCTTCGGCAAGGAGACCTCGGTGCCGTCACCGGCGTCGCTCTACGTCTGCCGCCCGAGCGCGACCGACGGCTCCGTGGCGCCGGAGGGGCACGAGAACGTCTTCGTCCTGGTGCCGATCCCCGCTGACGTGACCATCGGCAAGGGCGGGCTGGATCGCGGGGGAGACGCCCGGGTCGAGGAGATCGCCGACGAGGTCATCGCGCAGATCTCCGGGTGGGCGGGGATCCCGGACCTGGCGGAGCGGATCGTGGTCCGGCGCAGCTACGGTCCCCAGGACTTCGCCACCGACCTGAATGCCTGGCGCGGGACGAGCCTCGGGCCGGCGCACATCCTGAAGCAGAGTGCCTTCTTCCGCGGTTCGAACCGGAGCGAGAAGGTCGCCAACCTCTTCTACGCGGGCAGTTCCACGGTGCCGGGCATCGGGATCCCGATGTGCCTGATCAGTGCCGAGCTGATGGTGAAGCGGCTGCGTGGGGACACGAGTACGGGACCCCTGCCGGAGCCGGCGCTCGGCTAGGCTGCGCGCCGATCTCGCTCCTCCCGGGCGCGGCGGGCTTGACGGTGATGGGGGAGAAGCGCTATTGGACTTAACGCTGCGCGTGCCGTAGTGTAGGTCTTTGCGTCTTCCCTCTGAACCTCAGCCTTCATATAGCGGTGGGCTTTGCTCTGCTCTCGTCGTTCTACCTGGCCACCTGGTTGGGAATCGCGCGAGTAGACTCCGGTGAGCACTGAGATCCCCGCAGCATCCTGCGGTGGCGGTGCCGAGGCGAGGGCGCTGACAAGCCTGACGGTCTGTGGAAGGATCCCTCTTGGTCGCCCCGAGCACCTCTAATAATGCAACCGCTACCAGCCAGGTCGACGCCGACGGCGCCGCACCCCGGCTCTCATTCGCAAAGATTCACGAACCGCTGGACGTTCCCAATCTCCTTGCCCTGCAGACGGACAGTTTCGACTGGCTGATCGGGAACGAGCGCTGGAAGGCGCGCGTCGAGGAAGCACTGGAGAAGGGCCTGCAGGGTGTGGCCACGACCTCCGGTCTGGCCGACATCTTCGAAGAGATCTCCCCGATCGAGGACTTCCAGGGCACCATGTCCCTGAGCTTCTCCGAGCCGGAGTTCGCCGACCCCAAGTACACGATGGCCGAGTGCAAGGATCGCGACGCGACCTACTCCGCCCCGCTGTACGTCAAGGCCGAGTTCATGAACAACAACACGGGTGAGATCAAGCAGCAGACCGTGTTCATGGGTGACTTCCCCCTCATGACAGACAAGGGCACCTTCGTCATCAACGGCACGGAGCGCGTTGTCGTGTCGCAGCTCGTCCGTTCGCCGGGCGCCTACTTCGAGCGCACCGCCGACAAGACCAGTGACAAGGACATCTTCAGCGCGAAGATCATCCCGTCGCGCGGTGCCTGGTTCGAGCTCGAGATCGACAAGCGCGACCAGGTCGGCGTCCGCCTCGACCGCAAGCGCAAGCAGTCCGTCACCGTCCTGCTCAAGGCGCTCGGCTGGACCGAGGGCCAGATCCTGGAGGAGTTCGGCCAGTACGACTCCATCCGGGCCACCATGGAGAAGGACGCGACGGAGACCCGCGAGGACGCCCTCCTCGACATCTACCGCAAGCTGCGACCGGGCGAGCCCCCCACGGTCGAGGCTGCCCAGACCCTCCTGGACAACCTGTACTTCAACCCGAAGCGCTACGACCTCGCGAAGGTCGGCCGGTACAAGATCAACCGCAAGCTCGGGATCGACAAGGACCTCACGGACTCCGACGCCTCGGTGCTGAACATCGACGACATCGTCGCGATGATCAAGTTCCTGGTGGCCCTGCACGCCGGGGACAAGACCCTCGGCGGCAAGCGCGACGGCGGCGACGTGGAGCTCCGCGTCGAGGTCGACGACATCGACCACTTCGGCAACCGCCGGATCCGCGCCGTGGGCGAGCTCATCGAGAACCAGGTCCGCACCGGCCTGTCCCGCATGGAGCGCGTCGTCCGAGAGCGCATGACGACCCAGGACGTCGAGGCCATCACGCCGCAGACCCTGATCAACATCCGTCCCGTCGTGGCCGCGATCAAGGAGTTCTTCGGAACCTCCCAGCTGTCGCAGTTCATGGACCAGAACAACCCGCTCGCCGGCCTGACGCACAAGCGTCGCCTGTCCGCGCTGGGCCCTGGTGGTCTGTCCCGTGACCGCGCAGGCATGGAGGTCCGTGACGTCCACCCCTCGCACTACGGACGCATGTGCCCCATCGAGACCCCTGAAGGCCCGAACATCGGCCTCATCGGTTCGCTCGCCTCGTACGGCCGCATCAACGCGTTCGGCTTCATCGAGACCCCGTACCGCAAGGTCGTCGACGGCATCGTCACCGACCAGATCGACTACCTGACCGCGGACGACGAGGTGGAGCGCCTCATCGCCCAGGCGAACGCGCCCCTCGATGCGAACAGCACCTTCACCGAGGACATGGTCCTGGTGCGGACCCGTGGTGGTTCGGGCGAGCCCGTGCTCGTCACGCCCGACGAGGTCGAGTACATGGACGTCTCCCCGCGCCAGATGGTGTCCGTCGCAACCGCGATGATCCCGTTCCTGGAGCACGACGACGCCAACCGCGCCCTCATGGGCGCGAACATGCAGCGCCAGGCCGTGCCCCTGCTCCGCTCCGAGCGTCCCCTCGTGGGCACCGGAATGGAGAAGAACGCAGCCGTCGACGCCGGTGACGCCGTCACCGCGACGAAGGCCGGCGTCGTCAAGGAGGTGTCGGCCGACCTGGTCAGCATCCTCAACGACGACGGCACCGAGACGAACTACCCGATCATGAAGTTCGCCCGCTCCAACCAGGGCAACGCGTACAACCAGCGTGTCCTGGTCGCCGAGGGCGACCGCGTCGAGTTCAACACGATCATCGCGGACGGTCCGTCGACCGACCAGGGTGAGCTCGCGCTGGGCAAGAACATGCTCGTGGCATTCATGTCCTGGGAGGGTCACAACTTCGAGGACGCGATCATCCTGTCGCAGCGCATCGTCTCCGACGATGTCCTGACGTCGATCCACATCGAGGAGCACGAAGTCGATGCCCGCGACACCAAGCTCGGTGCCGAGGAGATCACGCGTGACATCCCGAACGTGTCCGAGGAAGTCCTCGGAGCGCTCGACGAGCGCGGCATCATCCACATCGGTGCCGAGGTCGAAGCAGGGGACATCCTCGTCGGCCGCGTCACACCCAAGGGCGAGACGGAACTGACCCCGGAGGAGCGCCTGCTGCGCGCCATCTTCGGCGAGAAGAGCCGTGAGGTCCGCGACACCTCCCTGAAGGTGCCCCACGGCGAGTCGGGCACGGTCATCGGTGTGCGCATCTTCGACCGCGACAACGACGACGAGCTGCCCCCGGGCGTCAACCAGCTGGTCCGCGTCTACGTGGCACAGAAGCGCAAGATCACGGACGGCGACAAGCTCGCCGGCCGCCACGGCAACAAGGGCGTCATCTCCAAGATCCTCCCGATCGAGGACATGCCGTTCATGGAGGACGGCACGCCCGTCGACATCGTCCTGAACCCGCTGGGTGTCCCGGGCCGCATGAACGTCGGCCAGGTCCTCGAGATCCACCTCGGCTGGGCAGCCAAGCAGGGCTGGAAGATCGAGGGTGACCCCGAGTGGATGAAGAATCTCCCGAACCTTCCCCGGGAGATCTCCTCGACCACCGTCGCGACCCCCGTGTTCGACGGCGCCACCGAGGACGAGATCGTCGGCCTGCTGGGCTCCACGAACGTCACGCGTGACGGACAGCGCCTCATCGGCGAGTCCGGCAAGGCGCGCCTGTTCGACGGCCGCTCCGGCGAGCCGTTCCCGGACCCGATCTCCGTCGGCTACATGTACATCCTGAAGCTTCACCACCTGGTGGACGACAAGATCCACGCCCGCTCGACGGGACCGTACTCGATGATCACGCAGCAGCCGCTGGGTGGTAAGGCGCAGTTCGGTGGCCAGCGCTTCGGTGAGATGGAAGTCTGGGCCCTCGAGGCCTACGGCGCGGCCTACACGCTTCAGGAACTCCTGACCATCAAGTCGGACGACATCCACGGACGCGTCAAGGTGTACGAGGCCATCGTCAAGGGCGAGAACATCCCCGAGCCGGGTGTCCCCGAGTCCTTCAAGGTGCTGATCAAGGAAATGCAGTCGCTCTGCCTGAACGTGGAAGTCCTTTCCACCGACGGTACGACGATCGAGATGCGTGACTCGGATGAAGAAGTCTTCCGGGCCGCGGAGGAACTGGGCATCGACCTCTCACGGGCCGAGCCGAGCTCTGTCGAGGAAGTCTAGGTTTCAGGACGCCGTACCGGCGTTCGAACGGGGCCAACGAAATTTCCGCGGCCGCGAGCGGCCTTGAAATATTGAAGGCCCCTTCCTCGAACACCGGTACGGCATCCGCCCGGCTTTCCGCCGCACCCCATAAGACTTCAAGAATTTAGAGAACAAAGAGAGAACAGGGACCCTATGTCCAGCGAATCCTCCTTCGGCCTCATGCGAATCGGCCTTGCCACCGCGGACGAAATCCGCGGTTGGTCCTACGGCGAGGTCAAGAAGCCGGAAACCATCAACTACCGCACGCTCAAGCCCGAGAAGGACGGCCTCTTCTGCGAGAAGATCTTCGGCCCTTCCCGTGACTGGGAGTGCTACTGCGGCAAGTACAAGCGCGTGCGCTTCAAGGGCATCATCTGCGAGCGCTGCGGCGTCGAGGTCACCCGCGCCAAGGTCCGTCGCGAGCGCATGGGCCACATCGAGCTCGCCGCTCCCGTCACCCACATCTGGTACTTCAAGGGCGTTCCCTCGCGCCTCGGCTACCTGCTGGACCTCGCTCCGAAGGACCTCGAGAAGGTCATCTACTTCGCTGCGTACATGATCACCTCGGTCGACGAGGAGAACCGCCACGCCGAGCTGCCCAACCTCCAGGCCGAGCACGACCTCGAGAAGAAGCAGATGACGGACCAGCGCGACTCCGACATCGCCGCGATCGCCAAGGACCTCGAGGACGAGCTCGCCCGCCTCGAGGGTGAGGGCGCCAAGGCTGCCGACAAGAAGAAGGCCCGCGACTCGGCCGACCGCCAGATGGCGAACGTCCGCAAGCGTGCGGACGCCGACATCGAGCGCCTCGTCCAGGTGTGGGAGCGCTTCAAGACCCTCAAGGTCGCCGACCTCGAGGGTGACGAAGGCCTGTACCGCGAGCTGCGCGACCGCTACGGACTGTACTTCGAGGGCTCCATGGGCGCCGAGGCGATCAAGAAGCGCCTCGAGAACTTCGACATGCCGGCCGAGGCCGAGATGCTGCGCGACATCATCCAGAACGGCAAGGGCCAGCGGAAGACGCGCGCCCTGAAGCGTCTCAAGGTGGTCAACGCCTTCCTGACGACGACGAACAGCCCCCTGGGCATGGTCCTCGACGCCGTTCCCGTGATCCCGCCGGAGCTGCGCCCGATGGTCCAGCTCGACGGTGGCCGCTTCGCGACGTCCGACCTCAACGACCTGTACCGCCGCGTCATCAACAGGAACAACCGCCTCAAGCGCCTGCTCGATCTCGGTGCCCCCGAGATCATCGTGAACAACGAGAAGCGCATGCTCCAGGAAGCGGTCGACTCCCTGTTCGACAACGGTCGTCGTGGCCGTCCGGTCACCGGACCGGGCAACCGTCCCCTGAAGTCCCTCTCGGACATGCTGAAGGGCAAGCAGGGTCGTTTCCGCCAGAACCTCCTCGGCAAGCGCGTCGACTACTCGGGCCGTTCGGTCATCGTCGTCGGCCCGCAGCTGAAGCTGCACCAGTGCGGTCTGCCCAAGCAGATGGCGCTGGAGCTCTTCAAGCCGTTCGTGATGAAGCGCCTGGTGGACCTCAACCACGCACAGAACATCAAGAGCGCCAAGCGCATGGTCGAGCGCTACCGCCCCCAGGTGTGGGACGTGCTCGAGGAGATCATCACCGAGCACCCCGTGCTGCTGAACCGTGCACCCACCCTGCACCGTCTCGGCATCCAGGCGTTCGAACCGCAGCTCGTCGAAGGCAAGGCACTCCAGCTCCACCCGCTGGTCTGTGGCGCCTTCAACGCGGACTTCGACGGCGACCAGATGGCAGTGCACCTGCCGCTGAGCCCCGAGGCCCAGGCCGAGGCACGCATCCTGATGCTCTCCTCGAACAACATCCTGAAGCCGTCCGACGGCCGTCCGGTCACCCTGCCCTCGCAGGACATGATCATCGGTCTGCACCACCTCACCACCAAGCGTGAGGGAAGTGCCGGCGAAGGACGCGTCTTCACGAGCGTCGCCGAGGCCATCATGGCGTTCGACATGGGCTCGCTCCACCTCAACTCGGTGGTCCGGATCCGCGTCGACGACTTCGTGCCGAGTGCGGACATCGCCGCTCCCGAGGGCTGGGAGCCGGGGACGCCTGCACTCATCGAGACGTCGCTCGGGCAGGTCCTGTTCAACGAGACCCTTCCCCTGGACTACCCGTGGGTGGAGAAGGTCGCCGACAAGGGCCAGCTCTCGACGATCGTCAACGATCTCGCGGAGCGGTACCCGAAGGTCGTCACGGCGGCGACGCTGGACAACCTGAAGGATGCCGGCTTCTACTGGGCCACGCGCTCGGGCGTCACCGTCGCCATCTCGGACATCTCCGCGCCGATCAACAAGGCCGGGATCATGGAGGGCTACGAGACGCAGGCCGCCAAGGTCCAGTCGCAGTTCGACAAGGGCCTCATCGCCGACGAGGAGCGCCGCCAGGAGCTCATCGACATCTGGAACAAGGCCACCAACGAGGTGGCCGCCTCGATGCGTGCCGCCATGCCGAAGGACAACACCATCAACCGCATGGTGTCCTCCGGTGCCCGTGGTAACTGGCTGCAGGTCCGTCAGATCGCCGGTATCCGTGGCCTCGTGGCAAACCCCAAGGGCGAGATCATCCCGCGTCCGATCAAGTCCTCGTACCGCGAGGGCCTGTCGGTCCTGGAGTACTTCATCGCCACCCACGGTGCCCGTAAGGGCCTCGCGGACACTGCGCTGCGGACAGCGAACTCGGGTTACCTGACCCGACGCCTCGTCGACGTCTCGCAGGACGTCATCGTCCGCGAGGACGACTGCGGTACGGAGCGTGGCCTGAAGGTCACGATCGCCGTGCCGAACGCCGACGGTGAGCTGGTGCTGCACGAGGAGGTCGAGAACTCGGCGTACGCCCGTACGCTGGCGACCGACGTCGTCGACGCCAAGGGCGCTGTCCTCGCTGCCGCGGGGTCGGACCTCGGGGACGTCGTCATCGGGGAGCTGTTCGAGGCCGGCATCACGGAGATCAAGGTCCGCTCGGTCCTGACCTGTGAGTCCAGCGTCGGTACCTGTGCCCTCTGCTACGGCCGCTCGCTCGCGACCGGCAAGACCGTGGACATCGGAGAGGCCGTCGGCATCATCGCGGCACAGTCCATCGGCGAGCCAGGTACGCAGCTGACCATGCGTACCTTCCACACCGGTGGTGTTGCCTCGGCCGAGGACATCACCCAGGGTCTGCCCCGTATCCAGGAGCTCTTCGAGGCGCGTACACCCAAGGGTGTCGCCCCGATCTCCGAGGTCGCCGGACGCGTCACCATCGAGGATGCCGAGAAGCAGCTTCGCCTGGTGGTCACGCCCGACGACGGGTCCGAGGAGATCGCGTACCCGGTCCTGCGCCGTGCACGCCTGCTGGTGTCGGACGGCGACCACGTCGAGGTCGGGCAGCAGCTCGTCTTCGGTGCTGTCGACCCGAAGCAGATCCTCCGGATCCTCGGCCCGCGCAAGGCCCAGGAATTCCTGGTGGACGAGGTCCAGCGCGTGTACCGCAGCCAGGGCGTCGGTATCCACGACAAGCATGTCGAGGTCATCGTCCGCCAGATGCTGCGTCGCGTCACCGTGATCGAGTCCGGCGAGTCGGACCTGCTCCCCGGTGAGCTGGCCGAGCGTCGCCGCTTCGAGGACGAGAACCGTCGCGTGGTGTCCGAGGGCAAGAAACCGGCCTCCGGCCGTCCCGAGCTCATGGGGATCACCAAGGCATCGCTCGCCACCGACTCGTGGCTGTCGGCCGCTTCCTTCCAGGAGACCACGCGTGTCCTCACGCAGGCCGCCATGGAAGGCAAGAGCGATCCGCTGCTCGGGCTCAAGGAGAACGTCATCATCGGTAAGCTCATCCCGGCCGGAACCGGCCTGGACCGCTACACGAAGGTCACGGTCGAGCCCACGGAGGAGGCCAAGGCGAACCTGTTCACCGGTCCGAGCGCGTTCAGCGACTTCGACTACGCCGGTGTCGAGGGCGGCTTGAGCCCCGAGTTCCACGCGATCCCGCTGGACGACTACGACATGGGCAACAGCGACTTCCGCTAGGACGTCGTCGTCACCGGGAGAACGATCCCGGTGACGCCCGGACCCCAGCCGCACTCCGCGGCCAGGGTCCTCAGGACAGGCCCCGGACCACACGGTCCGGGGCCTGTCCTGGTGTGGGAGGACCGAGCCGGAGGACGGGGAAGAGCCGGAGGGAACGGGGGAGCGCACGGGTCGCCGTCGGACCTCTGGTAGACTGGACGGTAATTGTTTGTGTGGCAGTGGATTGGCGTTGCGAAACGTATCTCCGTGTTGTACGTAAGTTGTACAGCGAATGCCACTTTTTCGCACGCCTACAGTCGTTCTGCGGCAGCTTGTCGGTCGGCGTCGCGCCAAACGACTGATCATCCCGGACTTCGGGTGGCACGGCCCCGAGAGGTGGCCGCCACCGCGGAGAAGGGCGACAGAGATCTCATCTTCAGACATTACGGAGAACACGAAAGTGCCTACGATTAACCAGCTGGTCCGCAAGGGCCGGACACCTAAGGTCTCCAAGACCAAGGCGCCCGCACTGAAGGGCAGCCCCATGAAGCGCGGCGTCTGCACCCGCGTCTACACGACCACCCCGAAGAAGCCGAACTCGGCGCTCCGCAAGGTGGCCCGCGTGCGCCTCAACGGCGGCATCGAAGTCACCGCCTACATCCCCGGTGTCGGTCACAACCTTCAGGAACACTCCATCGTGCTCGTGCGCGGCGGTCGTGTGAAGGACCTTCCCGGTGTCCGCTACAAGATCGTCCGTGGCGCGCTGGATACCCAGGGCGTCAAGAACCGCAAGCAGGCTCGCAGCCGCTACGGCGCAAAGATGGAGAAGAAGTAATATGCCACGTAAGGGCCCGGCCCCGAAGCGGCCGCTCGTTGTAGATCCCGTCTACGGCTCCCCCCTGGTCACGCAGCTGATCAACAAGGTGCTCGTCGACGGCAAGAAGTCCACCGCAGAGCGCATCGTGTACGGTGCCCTCGAAGGTGCCCGTGCCAAGTCCGGCGGCGACCCCGTCGCAGCGCTCAAGAAAGCCATGGACAACGTGAAGCCGACCCTCGAGGTCCGCTCACGCCGCGTCGGTGGTGCAACCTACCAGGTGCCCGTCGAGGTCAAGCCCGGTCGTTCGACCGCGCTGGCCCTGCGCTGGCTGGTCGGCTACTCCAAGGCCCGCCGCGAGAAGACGATGACCGAGCGCCTGCAGAACGAGATACTCGACGCGTCGAACGGTCTCGGTGCCGCAGTCAAGCGCCGCGAGGACACGCACAAGATGGCCGAGTCGAACAAGGCCTTCGCACACTACCGCTGGTAGCAGCACTGCCGGGCGGGTCGTGACCCCAGGGTCGCGATCCGGCCGGCGCTCCAGCTGAACTCCATTCTCGTCATAAGGGAGACACCGTGGCACAGGACGTGCTTACCGACCTCAACAAGGTCCGCAACATCGGCATCATGGCCCACATCGATGCCGGCAAGACCACTACTACCGAGCGCATCCTGTTCTACACGGGTGTCAACCACAAGATCGGCGAGACGCACGACGGCGCCTCCACCACCGACTGGATGGAACAGGAGAAGGAGCGCGGCATCACCATCACGTCTGCCGCCGTGACCTGCTTCTGGGAGAACAACCAGATCAACATCATCGACACCCCCGGACACGTCGACTTCACCGTCGAGGTGGAGCGTTCGCTCCGCGTGCTCGACGGCGCCGTCGCGGTGTTCGACGGCAAGGAGGGCGTCGAGCCCCAGTCCGAGACCGTCTGGCGCCAGGCCGACAAGTACGAAGTCCCCCGCATCTGCTTCGTCAACAAGATGGACAAGCTCGGCGCGGACTTCTACTTCACCGTGGACACGATCATCAGCCGCCTCGGCGCCAAGCCGCTCGTGCTGCAGCTCCCCATCGGAGCCGAGAACGACTTCGTGGGCGTCGTCGACCTGCTCTACATGCGTGCTCTCGTGTGGCCCGGTGACTCCAAGGGTGACGTGACGATGGGTGCCAAGTACGAGATCCAGGAGATCCCCGCGGATCTCAAGGAGAAGGCCGAGGAGTACCGCGCGGCCCTCGTCGAGACCGTCGCCGAGTCCTCGGACGAGCTCATGAACAAGTACCTCGAAGGCGAAGAGATCTCCGTCGAGGAACTCAAGGCCGGCATCCGCAAGATGACGATCAACTCCGAGCTCTACCCCATCCTGTGTGGCTCCGCGTTCAAGAACCGCGGCGTGCAGCCGATGCTCGATGCTGTCATCGACTACCTGCCCTCACCGCTGGATGTCCCCCCGATGATCGGACACGATCCCCGGAACGAAGAGGTCGAGCTGACGCGCAAGCCGAGCACCGAGGAGCCGTTCTCGGCCCTCGCGTTCAAAGTCGCCACGCACCCGTTCTTCGGACAGCTGACCTTCATCCGCGTCTACTCCGGGCACGTCACCGCCGGCACGCAGCTGGTGAACTCCACCAAGAGCAAGAAGGAGCGCATCGGGAAGCTCTTCCAGATGCACGCCAACAAGGAGATCCCCGTCGAAGAGGCTTCGGCCGGGCACATCTACGCGGCGATCGGGCTGAAGGACACCACCACCGGTGACACCCTCTCCGACTCGTCGAACCAGATCGTGCTCGAATCGATGAGCTTCCCGGCACCCGTGATCTCGGTGGCCATCGAACCGAAGACGAAGGGTGACCAGGAGAAGCTCTCGACGGCCATCCAGAAGCTCTCGGCCGAGGACCCGACGTTCCAGGTGTCCCTCAACGAGGACACCGGGCAGACGATCATCGCCGGCATGGGCGAGCTCCACCTGGACATCCTGGTGGACCGCATGCGCCGCGAGTTCCGCGTGGAGGCCAACGTGGGCAAGCCCCAGGTCGCCTACCGCGAGACCATCCGCAGCAAGGTCGCCAAGCACGACTACACCCACAAGAAGCAGACGGGTGGCTCGGGTCAGTTCGCGAAGATCCAGATCGCGATCGAGCCGATGGAGGTCGAGGAGGGTGTCATGTACGCCTTCGACAACAAGGTGACCGGTGGCCGCGTGCCGCGCGAGTACATCCCGAGTGTCGACGCCGGCATCCAGGATGCGCTGAACGACGGCGTGCTCGCCGGCTACCCGGTGGTCGGGATCAAGGCGACGCTCCTCGACGGCGCGTACCACGACGTCGACTCCTCGGAGATGGCGTTCAAGATCGCCGGTCGTATGGCGTTCAAGGAAGCCGCGCGCATGGCCAAGCCCGTTCTGCTCGAGCCGCTGATGGAGGTCGAGGTCCGCACCCCTGAGGAATACATGGGTGAAGTCATCGGTGACCTCAACTCCCGCCGTGGCCAGATGCAGTCGATGGAGGACGCCAGTGGCGTCAAGGTCATCACCGCTCACGTGCCCCTCTCGGGCATGTTCGGATACATCGGTGACCTCCGGTCGAAGACCCAGGGCCGTGCCGTCTACTCGATGAAGTTCGACAGCTACTCGGAGGTCCCGAAGGCAGTGGCCGACGAGATCATCCAGAAGACGCGCGGCGAGTAACACCCGGAGACGGGAACCACGGAGAGCGGGGCGGCCTGCCACAGGCAGCCTGACCCGCTCTCCCGCGGCCGGACCACGCGGTCCCGGCAGCAACCAGCAATTTCATCAAAACCAAAAGCCCCCAGTAGACTTGCATGAGTTTCAGCCGCGAACAGCGTGGCTGGGAAGCAATTCTTCTCAAACGTTCTAGGAGGAACCCGTGGCGAAGGCAAAGTTCGAGCGGACTAAGCCGCACGTTAACATCGGCACCATCGGTCACGTCGACCATGGAAAGACCACGTTGACGGCTGCCATTTCGAAGGTGCTGTACGACAAGTACCCCACTCTCAACGAGCAGCGTGACTTCGCGTCGATCGACTCGGCTCCCGAGGAGAAGCAGCGCGGCATCACGATCAACATCTCGCACGTCGAGTACCAGACCGAGAAGCGCCACTACGCACACGTAGACGCCCCCGGCCACGCCGACTACATCAAGAACATGATCACCGGTGCTGCGCAGATGGACGGTGCGATCCTGGTCGTCGCCGCCACTGACGGCCCGATGGCGCAGACCCGCGAGCACGTCCTGCTCGCACGCCAGGTCGGCGTCCCCTACCTGCTGGTCGCGCTCAACAAGTCCGACATGGTCGACGACGAGGAACTCCTCGATCTCGTCGAGATGGAGGTGCGTGAGCTCCTCAGCTCGCAGGGCTTCGACGGTGACGACGCTCCTGTCGTCCGCGTCTCCGGCCTGAAGGCCCTCGAAGGCGACGCCGAGTGGGTCAAGTCCGTCGAGGACCTCATGGAAGCCGTTGACAACAACGTTCCTGACCCCGTGCGTGACAAGGACAAGCCGTTCCTCATGCCCGTCGAGGACGTCTTCACGATCACCGGTCGTGGAACCGTCGTCACGGGCCGCGCCGAGCGTGGAACCCTCGCCATCAACTCCGAGGTCGAGATCGTCGGTATCCGTCCGGTCCAGAAGACCACGGTCACCGGTATCGAGATGTTCCACAAGCAGCTCGACGAGGCATGGGCCGGCGAGAACTGTGGCCTCCTGCTCCGCGGCATCAAGCGTGAGGACGTCGAGCGCGGCCAGGTCATCGTGAAGCCGGGTTCCATCACCCCGCACACCGACTTCGAGGCCAACGTCTACATCCTGGCGAAGGACGAAGGCGGGCGTCACAACCCGTTCTACTCGAACTACCGCCCGCAGTTCTACTTCCGCACCACGGACGTGACCGGCGTCATCACCCTCCCCGAGGGCACCGAGATGGTCATGCCCGGCGACAACACCGAAATGACGGTCGAGCTCATCCAGCCGATCGCCATGGAAGAGGGCCTCGGCTTCGCGATCCGCGAAGGCGGCCGTACCGTCGGTTCGGGACGTGTCACGAAGATCATGAAGTAACACCGTTCCACCGGAGACCGGCTTGCGCCGGTGATCCACGAAGGGCCCCCGCTGTCTCGACAGCGGGGGCCCTTCGGCGTTCCGGGCGGGACAGACCCCTACACTTGCCGGAGGACGCACAGGCGTGGGTCCGAAGTGGGGGAGTGCAGTGGGTGTGATCCTTGTCCTGGTCCTGGTGGTGTTCCTCGGCGCGTTCGTCGGCGTCGGCTGGTTACTCGGCGCACGGAGCGCACGTCGGGCGGGAAGCTGGCCGCGGGATGTACCGCCGCCGGCCGTCGTGTACGGGGAGGGCTTCGAGGCCGGCTACCGGGCGGCCCAGGAGGCTCAGGCTCCCCTCGGAGCGGAGGGAGGCCCCGGAGCGTCGGGCCGTCCGCTGCAGGCCTGGTCACCAGCGCCCGCGCCTCCTCGGACCGGGTCGTCGTCGACCGTCCCGACCGTCCCGACCGTCCCGACCGTCCCGACCGTCCCGACCCCGACCGGGCAGGCCTCGCCGACCGGGCCGCCCGCGGCGTCCGCGCCGCCCGCTCCGGCTCTGACCGGACGGCCCGCTCCGCTCGGACCACCCGCGCCGCCGTCCACCGTAGACCTGGCAGCAGCGAAAGCCGCGCGGGACCTGCGCACGATCAACATCGCGCTGTACTCGGCAAGCCTCCTGCTCGTCGCTGCAGGAGGACTGTTCATCGGGGCCGCGGTGCCGGGTCCGGCACGCGCCGTGACGATCTGTGCAGTCGTCGCGCTGTTCTACGTCGGCGGCCTGATCCTCCACGCCCGGTTACCCCGATTGCGTCCCGCTGCAGTGGCGTTCGCGGGCACCGGGCTCGCCCTGCTGCCGGTGGCTGGTGTGCTGTTCGGTGTCCTGACCGACGAGGGGCCCCTGGCCTGGTTCGGCACGGCACTGATCGGGACCGCCGCCTACCTCCTCGCCGCCGTCCGCCTCCAGAGCCGGGTGGTCGCCTACCTGAGCATCCCGTTCCTCCTGTCGATCGCGTTGTCCTCGGTGTCGCTGATCGGCGGCGCGCTCATCTGGTACTTCACCTGCTCCATCGGTGTGGCGGCGCTGCTCGCCGTGCTGGCTCATCCGGCTCCCCGGTGGATGCCCGAGGTACTCACGCGCGCGGTGCTCGACGCGCACCGTGTCCTGACACCGTTGGCCCTCGGTGCATCCCTCCTGCTCGGCAGTCTTCTGGCGCCGGGTGAGCGTGCACTCCTGTGGGTCGTCGCGGCCGTCCACTACGCCGCCCTTCTGGTGTTCGTCCCTGTGTCGAAGACCGTGCACTTCTACGCGACGCGTCTGATCGCGACACTGGCAGCCGTCCTCATCCTGGCGGCGCTGGACCTGCCCTTCCTCTGGGCCGTCATGGTCCTGGCGCTCTGCCTCGCCGTGCAGGTGGCCGGAGCCCTTGTGCTTGCAGCACCACTGCGTCGTCTCCTCACCCCGGGTGCGCGACCGTCCCCGGTCCCGCCCGGCGCGGGCCCAGGGGGAGCCGACACCGCCGCAGGCCCGGCCCCGACCACCTCGGTCGGCGGAGAGGTCGACCCGCAAGAGCGCGCGCAGGCCCGGTACCGCCGGGATGTCCTGGTGACCTTCGCACTCACCGCCCTGGCGGCCGCCGTCGTGGCGTCCCCGCTCCGGGGCGACGGACCCGACGGCCCCGATGTCCTGGTTCCCGTGCTCCTCGTGCTGGCCCTCGGCCTGTGGATCGCTGTGCGCTTCGGGGGAGCGGCGGAGGTGCTGGTGCTGCCGGGCGTCCTGCTCGCGGTGATCGCGCCGGGCGAGTCGCCGTGGCGCGCCGAGCTGGTACTGGCACTGTCCATCGGATACTTCCTACTCAGGGCGCGAGCTTCAATGCCCGTGCTGCGCGAGCGTTTCCTCCTCGCCGCACGGGCGGGCGGCGTCCTCCTGCTGCCGGTGGCGGTGATGGTCCACCTGCGCACGCTGGAGCTTCCCGACGCCCGACTGGGGGAGCTCGCCCTCCTCGCCGTGGTCCTGGGGGCGGTCGCGAACCACCTGGCCGAGGTGGTGCGGATCCGTGCAATCCGTGCAACCCCGTACAGCCCGTGGGTCATCTGCACCTCGAGTATCGTCTCGCTCGTGGCAGCGCTCGTCGCCGCGGCGGATTCAGGAGTAGGACCGGTCACCGCGATCGCCATCTGGACCACCGTCGCCGGCGGCCTCCTGACGACGCTCCTGCTGCCGCTCGTGGGGGAGAGCACGTCGACGCAGCCGACCAGGGGACCGGTCACCCAGCAGCGTGGACCGCGGGCCCCGCGCCCGGTGCTGCAGGGGTGGTACGTCGAGGCGGCCGGTCCGGTCTCCCTGATCGTTGCGGCATGTGCGTGCGCCGCCGCGGGCTTCGGGTACCGCACCTTCGAGGTCCTGCTCGCGTGCGCCGTCGTGCATGGTGGTTTGACGGCACGTCGTGCCATCGATCACCGGCGCCGCGGTGCCTATCTGCTCGCGGCGCAGATCGCCTTCACCGTGCTCTCCGCACTCGTGTCCAGGGATCTGGACCTCACCGTGCACGGCGTACTGACCGTCGTGGCCGTCGGCATAGCACTGCAGGAGATCGTCCGCGTGATCATCCGACGGCGCCTCCGTGACCTCGGTCTGCAAGCGTCGTCGGCCTGGCTGAGCACCGCGGCACTGGCAGCACTGCCCCTGGCGTACTCGGTGCTGGCGGGTCCGACAGTCCAGCTCGGGGTCATCGTGGTGCATCTGGCTCTGCTGCTGGTCGTCTCCGTCATCCTGTTCACCGTCCAGCACAGGACGGCTGCCGCCTACCCTGCCCTGTACGCGCTGGCTGCCTCGATCGCCGTCCTGGCGGGTGGGCTGGAAACAGCACCGCAGGGATGGCTGCCCCGCGCGCCCCTGGCGATGTGGGGCGGAGCGCTGCTGGCGGCTGCCTTGCTCCTCGCCCTCGTCGTCGTGGGGGTGCGTTCCGGGGAGGAACGCCGAAGGCTCCCCCTCCGGGTGGGAGCGGGACTCTTCGCCCTCGAGGCAGGCCTCTTCTCGTTCGCGGATGGCGGCTGGGACCGGGTCATCGTCGCGGCGGCCGTCGCCGGCGCCCTCTTCGCCTTCTCGCGCGTCGACCGCCTCCCCTGGCTCGACGGGATTGCCGCCCTCGCGGTCATCGTCCTCTCCGCGGCCTTCATCCAGGAAGTCACGCTGGACATGGGGGGTCCAGCCGGATCAGCCGTGATGCAACTGCTGGTCGGCGCAGTCCTGGCAGCAGGCCTCCTGTACCTCGCCCGGGATCTGCTGGCCATGGATGATCACGGCGAGCTCCGCTACCGGATCCTCGGTTCGACGGCGCTCTGCTGGGCTGCCGTGGCCTCGCTGGTCGCTACGGTGCCCCATCAGGAAGCCATTGCCGGGTCGGTGGTCCTCGGAGTGGTGGCTGTCCTGGCGGTGCGCGAGGTGCCGGCGCCACGGCGGCCGGTCGCCGCGGAACTGGCGTTCCTGGTACTCGTCGCCGCGGCGCAGCGCATCACCTGGGCGGTGTCGGGCGGCATCACCTTCTTCTGGGCGGCGCAGTGGTGGGTGGTCGCCCTCGCGGTTCTCGCCGCCTACTCGTTCCTGCGCGGCAGCGCCCGGCGCGGGCCGGTCTGGCTGTCCGCAGGGGCCGTCGTGCTCTCCGGGACCGCACTGCTGACCATCACCGGCGGAACCGCGGGTGCGCAGGTCTGGGCACTCTGCGGTCACGTGCTGCTCCTGGCGGCGGGTGTCGCGCTGTCCCGCCGGCTCTTCAGCATCTGGGGAGCCGTCGGAATAGTCCTCGCCCTGCTGTGGTTCCTGCGGGGGTACACCTTCCTGCTGCTCACCGTCGCAGCGCTCGCGCTGCTCGCCTTCGCGGTCTGGAAGCTCAACAGCCAGACGCGGGGGAGCGAGGCCACCGCTCCTGTCCAGCCCGGGCCACCCGAGGTCCCGGCATGGGATGACGGTGGCGAGGGTCCGGCGCGGCCGGGCGGCGGGCAGGCCGCACCGGACGCCGTGCAGCCGGCCGGCAGGCCGGGCCGGGAGCCCCAAGCGTGACGGGCCGGTGTCCGTCCCGTCCTGATCCTTGCAGCATGGTCCGCGCCTCGCTCGCGCCCTCCCTCACCGTCCGGGCACGATGCGGGTGTGCCGGATCACGGTGCGGCACTTCCCCGCCGGTTCGCAATCATCCCGGCGATCTGCGACACTAGATAAGTTGTTCAAGCGCCAGCGTGCGCGGTCTGAGACCTCATCCCGGTCAGGATAATGCCTGATGCAGGGGTCAGATCCACCGTTCGGTATGGCCCAAAGATAAAATCCACCCCGTTCGGCTCGTCCGGAACAGCGGACCGTGTGTGTCAAAGAAGTGCGACACGCCCGAGCGCGGGGGTCGGAGTCCCGGCAGGGTGAGGAACCCGGATCCATCCGGATTCAGTCTGTTCGGGGAGCGTCGCGCAACGGACGCAGGAAATGTACGTACGTACCGGAACTGCCCAGGCAGTTATGTAGAGAGAGAGTCGAGACGCCATGGCGGGACAAAAAATCCGCATCCGGCTGAAGTCATATGACCACGAGGTCATCGATGTTTCAGCCCGGAAGATCGTTGAGACGGTGACGCGCGCAGGCGCAACGGTAGTGGGCCCCGTGCCCCTGCCCACGGAGAAGAACGTTTTCGTTGTCATCCGGTCCCCGCACAAGTACAAGGACAGCCGTGAGCACTTCGAAATGCGTACTCACAAGCGCCTGATCGACATCATTGATCCCACGCCCAAGGCCGTCGATTCGCTGATGCGTCTCGACCTGCCTGCGGACGTGAACATCGAAATCAAGCTGTAAGGGAGAGCGGATACACATGCCTACTTCACTTACGCGCCAGGTAAAAGGCCTGCTGGGCATCAAGCTCGGCATGACCCAGGTCTGGGACGAGAACAACATCCTCATCCCCGTCACCGTCGTCCAGGCTGACTCGAACGTCATCACGCAGCTCCTCGACGAGGAGAAGGACGGCTACACCGCCGTGCAGATCGGCTTCGGCCAGATCGATCCCCGCAAGGTCACCAAGCCGCTCGCCGGCCACTTCGAGAAGGCAGGCGTCACGCCTCGCCGTCACGTCGTCGAACTGCGGACCTCCGACGCCGACTCCTACTCGCTCGGTCAGGAACTCTCCGTCGGGATGTTCGAGGCCGGCCAGACGGTCGACGTCATCGGCACCACCAAGGGCAAGGGCTTCGCAGGCGTCATGAAGCGCCACGGTTTCCACGGCGTCGGTGCATCGCACGGTGCCCACAAGAACCACCGCAAGCCCGGTTCCATCGGTGGAGCATCCACCCCCAGCCGCGTCTTCCGTGGAATGAAAATGGCAGGCCGCATGGGTGCCGTTCGTCAGACCACGCTGAACCTCAAGGTTCACGCTGTCGACGCCGAGAAGTCGCTGCTGCTGATCAAGGGTGCCGTCCCCGGCGCCCGCGGCCAGGTCGTCCTCGTACGCACCGCCGTGAAGGGAGCATAGCCACATGGCTGCCAATCCAGTTCAGGTCGATCTCCCCGCGGAGATCTTCGACGCACAGACCAACGTGCCGCTGCTGCACCAGGTCGTCGTGGCTCAGCTTGCTGCCGCCCGCCAGGGCACGCACAAGACGAAGACGCGCGCCGAGGTCAGCGGTGCAGGCCGCAAGCCGTTCAAGCAGAAGGGAACCGGTCGCGCCCGCCAGGGTTCGATCCGCGCACCCCACATGACCGGTGGTGGCGTCGTCCACGGACCCACGCCCCGCGACTACAGCCAGCGCACCCCCAAGAAGATGAAGGCTGCTGCACTGCGCGGCGCCCTCTCGGACCGGGCACGCAACGGTCGTATCCACGTTCTCGAGTCCCTGGTCGACGGCGGCAAGCCGTCCACCAAGGGTGCCATCGAGACCCTGCGCGCGATCTCCGAGCGGCCCCGCCTGCTCGTCGTGATCGAGCGTGCCAACGACGTCGCCGCACTGTCCGTGCGCAACGTCCCCGAGGTACACGTCCTTTATGTGGACCAGCTCAACACGTACGACGTGCTGGTGTCCGACGACGTGATCTTCACCAAGGCAGCCTACGACCAGTTCGTCGGTTCGGCTGATGTCATCACCGAGGAGGATGCCACGTGAGCGGCAGCATCGCAAAGGACCCGCGCGACGTCGTCATTGCACCCGTCGTCTCGGAGAAGAGCTACGGCCTGATCGACGAAGGCAAGTACACCTTCCTGGTCGACCCCCGCTCGAACAAGGAAGAGATCAAGCTGGCGGTCGAGAAGATCTTCTCCGTGAAGGTCGACTCGATCAACACCATCAACCGGGTTGGCAAGCGCAAGCGCACCAAGTTCGGCTGGGGTCAGCGCAAGGGCACCAAGCGTGCCATCGTGTCCCTCAAAGAGGGCTCGATCGACATCTTCGGCGGTCCGCTCTCCTGAGAGCGGAGACCACTTTAACGAGGAATTGAGTTATGGGAATCCGTAAATACAAGCCGACAACCCCGGGCCGTCGTGGCTCGAGCGTTGCCGACTTCGCAGAAATCACCCGGTCGACACCGGAGAAGTCGTTGGTCCGTCCCCTTCCCAAGAAGGGTGGACGCAACAACACCGGTAAGATCACGACCCGCCACAAGGGTGGTGGACACAAGCGTCAGTACCGTCTGATCGACTTCCGCCGCCACGACAAGGACGGCGTCGACGCCCGCGTCGCGGAGATCGAATACGATCCGAACCGCACCGCGCGCATCGCCCTGCTGCACTACGTCGACGGCACCAAGCGCTACATCGTCGCACCCAACAAGCTCAAGCAGGGTGACTTCGTCGAGGCCGGCGCCGGGGCGGACATCAAGCCCGGCAACAACCTGCCGCTGCGTAACATCCCCGTGGGTACCGTCATCCACGCCGTCGAGCTCCGACCGGGTGGCGGCGCGAAGATGGCACGCTCCGCCGGTGCCTCGGTCCAGCTCGTCGCCAAGGAAGGCCGCTTCGCCCAGCTGCGACTGCCCTCCGGCGAGATCCGCAACGTCGACGTCCGCTGCCGCGCGACGATCGGCGAGGTCGGCAACGCCGAGCAGTCGAACATCAACTGGGGCAAGGCCGGCCGTAACCGCTGGAAGGGCATCCGCCCGACCGTCCGCGGTGTCGCCATGAACCCGGTCGACCACCCGCACGGTGGTGGCGAGGGCAAGACCTCCGGTGGACGCCACCCGGTCAACCCGAACGGTAAGGCCGAAGGCCGCACCCGTCGCCCCAACAAAGAGAGCGATTCACTCATCGTGCGTCGCCGTCGTTCCGGCAAGAACAAGCGATAGGAGCCTGGAGACATGCCACGCAGCCTGAAGAAAGGCCCCTTCGTCGATCAGCACCTTTATGTAAAGGTCGCTCGCGAGAACGAATCGGGCACGAAGAACGTCATCAAGACGTGGTCCCGCCGCTCCATGATCGTCCCCGACATGCTCGGGCACACGATCGCGGTGCACGACGGACGCAAGCACATCCCGGTGTTCGTCACCGAGTCGATGGTCGGGCACAAGCTCGGCGAATTCGCTCCCACGCGGACCTTCCGCGGCCATGTTAAGGACGACCGCAAGGGCAAGCGCCGCTAGGCGCTGCTCTTACGGCTAAGACGAGAGAAGGAAAGCAATGGAAGCCAAGGCTATTGCGCGTCATATCCGCGTAACGCCTATGAAGGCCCGGCGCGTCGTCAACCTTGTTCGTGGTAAGCAGGCGAATGAGGCTCTGGCTATTCTGAAGTTTGCCCCACAGGTTGCTTCGGAGCCGGTATTCAAGGTGGTCCAGTCGGCGATGGCCAACGCACGAGTCCTCGCGGACCGTGACGGCGTCGCCTTCGACGAGGACAACCTCATCATCAGCGAGGCATTTGTTGATGAAGGCCCCACGATGAAGCGGTTCCGGCCGCGCGCCCAGGGCCGTGCGTTCCGCATCAACAAGCGGACCAGCCACATCACGGTTGTCGTCGCTACCCCTGAGAAAGTGGAGGTCCGCTAAGTGGGACAGAAAGTAAACCCGCATGGGTTCCGACTCGGCATCACCACCGACCACAGGTCACATTGGTTCGCCGACAGCAACAAGCCGGGCCAGCGCTACCGCGACTTCGTTCGTGAGGACATCAAGATCCGCCAGCTGATGTCGACCGGCATGGACCGCGCCGGCATCGCGAAGGTCGAGATCGAGCGCACCCGCGACCGTGTCCGCGTGGACATCCACACGGCACGTCCCGGTATCGTGATCGGCCGTCGTGGAGCCGAGGCGGACCGCATCCGCGGCGAGCTCGAGAAGCTCACCGGCAAGCAGGTCCAGCTGAACATCCTCGAGGTCAAGAACCCCGAGATCGAGGCACAGCTCGTCGCCCAGGGCATCGCTGAGCAGCTCTCCTCCCGCGTGGCCTTCCGGCGCGCGATGAAGAAGGCCATGCAGTCCGCCCAGCGTGCGGGAGCCAAGGGCATCCGTGTCCAGTGCTCCGGTCGCCTGGGTGGCGCCGAGATGAGCCGTTCGGAGTTCTACCGCGAGGGACGCGTTCCCCTGCACACGCTCCGCGCCAACATCGACTACGGCTTCTTTGAAGCGAAGACCACCTTCGGCCGCATCGGCGTGAAGGTCTGGATCTACAAGGGTGACGTCACGGCGAAGGAACTCGCAGCCCAGGCTGCCGCTGCTCCTTCCCGCGGCCGCGGTGGAGACCGTCCGGGCCGTGGCCCTGCCGGCGCCGACCGTGGTGGCGACCGTGGCGGAGACCGTCGTCGTCGCGCTCCCGAGCGTTCCGAGGGCCAGGGTGCGTCAGCACCCGCCGAGACCGCCGCAGCTTCTACAGCCGCGACTGAAGGAGGACAGGCTTAAATGCTTATCCCACGTCGAGTCAAGTTCCGTAAGCAGCACCACCCGGGTCGCTCGGGCGCTGCTACGGGCGGTACCGAGGTCAGCTTCGGCGAGTGGGGTATCCAGGCGCTGAGCCCGGCATACGTCACCAACCGGCAGATCGAGTCCGCTCGTATCGCCATGACCCGCCACATCAAGCGTGGCGGCAAGGTCTGGATCAACATCTATCCGGACCGCCCGTTGACCAAGAAGCCTGCCGAGACCCGCATGGGTTCCGGTAAGGGTTCGCCCGAGTGGTGGGTGGCCAACGTCAAGCCAGGACGTGTTCTCTTCGAACTGTCCGGTGTTTCCGAAGAGGTAGCCCGCGAAGCCCTGCGCCTCGCGATCCACAAGCTGCCGTTGAAGGCACGCATCGTGCGTCGTGAGGGTGGTGAATAGTTATGGCTCTGGGTTCAAAGGAACTGGCAACAGACCAGCTGGACGGCTTCGACAAGGACCGTCTGGTGGAAGAACTGCGCAAGGCCAAGGAGGAGCTGTTCAACCTCCGATTCCAGTCGGCCACCGGCCAGCTGGAGAGCCACGGTCGCCTTCGCTCGGTCAAGCGCGACATCGCCCGCATCTACACGGTGCTGCGTGAGCGCGAACTGGGTATCCGTCCCGAGGTCGTCGCTCCCGTCGAGGAAGCGAAGCCCGCAAAGGCGGAGAAGCCCAAGAAGGCCAAGAAGGCAGCCACGAAGGACGAACCTTCCGTGAGCACCGAGGCTTCTGAGGAGGACGCCGAATGAGTGAGCAGCAGAGCGAGACGACCGTAGGAACCGAGAAGGCCGTCCACGGCGCCGACTCGCGCGGCTACCGCAAGGTACGCCGTGGCTACGTCGTCTCGGACAAGATGGAGAAGACCATCGTCGTCGAGGTCGAGGACCGCGTGAAGCACGCACTGTACGGCAAGGTGCTTCGCCGCAGCTCCAAGGTCAAGGCGCACGACGAGAACAACACCGCCGGCATCGGCGACATGGTCCTCATCAGCGAGACCCGCCCGCTGTCCGCCACCAAGCGGTGGCGCCTGGTCGAGGTCATCGAGAAGGCCAAGTAGCACCTGAGCACCACCAGGGACCGGCGCGCCGGCTCCCGACCGGGATGCCCCGGACACGATTTCGTGTCCGGGGCATTCTCGCGATACCATGAGAATCTTGTCTGTCTGGTGGGTTGGCGCATGCCCTCACGAGGTTCCCTCGCGGGTGACCCTCACACCGGGCAAATAGGCAAAAGCCCGATGATCTTGTTCACCACCCCACGCAGGTATTCTGCAGGACCGTGCGCCCAGGCGCACGCGTGGTGAGGACCAGTATCTCGGGGCCCACCCATATCCGTTCCGCAAGGCTCGATGAGAGAACCGGCGCGACGACAGGAGTAATCAGTGATTCAGCAGGAGTCGCGGCTAAAGGTCGCCGACAACACGGGGGCCAAGGAAATCTTGACCATCCGCGTTCTCGGAGGATCCGGGCGCCGCTACGCAGGCATCGGCGACGTCATCGTCGCCACGGTGAAGGACGCCATCCCGGGCGGCAACGTCAAGAAGGGCGACGTCGTCAAGGCGGTCATCGTCCGCACCAAGAAGGAACGCCGCCGTGCGGACGGTTCCTACATCAAGTTCGACGAGAACGCAGCAGTGATCCTGAAGAACGACGGCGACCCCCGCGGTACCCGTATCTTCGGCCCTGTCGGTCGCGAGCTCCGCGACAAGCGTTTCATGAAGATCATCTCGCTGGCGCCGGAGGTGCTGTAGTCCATGGCACAGAAGACAAAGCTCAAGATCAAGAAGGGTGACCTCGTGCAGGTCATCACCGGAGCCAAGCAGGAACGCGGCGGAGACCGCGGCAAGCAGGGCAAGGTCCTCAAGGTGTTCCCCGAGTCCAACCGCGTCCTCGTGGAAGGCATCAACCGGATCACCAAGCACACCAAGGTCGGGCAGTCGCAGCGCGGCACCAAGACCGGTGGCATCGAGGTCGTCGAGGCGCCGGTGCACATCAGCAACGTGGCCGTCGTCGATCCGGAGACCAAGAAGCCGACGCGCGTCGGATACCGCACCGAGACCGTCGAGCGCGACGGCCGTGAGCGCGTTGTCCGCGTCCGCATCGCCAAGTCATCAGGGAAGGATCTGTAATGACTGTCGAGACCACAGAGACCAAGGTTCTTCCCCGTCTCAAGGCCCGCTACGCGGCCGAGATCAAGGCGACCCTGCAGGAGCAGTTCAACTACTCCAACGTGAACCAGGTCCCCCGCCTGGTCAAGGTCGTCGTGAACATGGGTGTCGGTGACGCCGCCAAGGACTCCAAGCTGATCGACGGGGCCGTCAAGGACCTCACGGCGATCACGGGCCAGAAGCCCCAGGTCACCAAGGCCCGCAAGTCCATCGCGCAGTTCAAGCTCCGTGAGGGAATGCCCATCGGTGCACACGCGACCCTGCGTGGAGACCGCATGTGGGAATTCACGGACCGCCTCATCTCCCTCGCACTGCCCCGTATCCGCGACTTCCGCGGCCTCAACGGCAAGCAGTTCGACGGCAACGGCAACTACACCTTCGGCCTCACGGAGCAGTCGATGTTCCACGAGATCGACCAGGACCGTATCGACCGTGTACGTGGCATGGACATCACCGTCGTCACGACCGCCAAGACCGACGCCGAGGGCCGCGCGCTCCTCAAGGCGCTCGGCTTCCCCTTCAAATCCGAAGATTAATCTAACTACGTTGCAGGTCCGCTCCAGCCGGCACCCTGAGTGCCGGACGGAGACCGGAAACCGTTTCGAGGAAGGGCAAGAGCCCACATGACAATGACAGATCCTGTCGCAGACATGCTCACGCGTCTGCGCAACGCAAACTCGGCTTACCACGACTCCGTGTCCATGCCGTACAGCAAGCTGAAGGCCCGCGTCGCGGACATCCTGAAGGCCGAGGGCTACATCGCCGGCTGGAAGGAAGAGGAAGCGGAGGTCGGCAAGAAGCTGACCATCGACCTCAAGTTCGGCCCGGACCGCCAGCGCTCCATCGCCGGCATCCGCCGCATCTCCAAGCCGGGCCTCCGCGTGTACGCCAAGTCCACCAATCTGCCGCACGTGCTCGGCGGACTCGGCATCGCCATCCTGTCCACGTCCTCCGGTCTGCTCACGGACCGCCAGGCATCCAAGAAGGGTGTAGGTGGGGAAGTCCTCGCCTACGTCTGGTAACGGGAAAGGGAACAGAACATGTCACGTATTGGACGTCTCCCCATCACCGTTCCTGCCGGTGTCGACATCACGGTCGACGGCAACGTCGTCTCGGTCAAGGCCGCCAAGGGCGAACTGAGCCACAGGGTGCCCAGCCCCATCGAGGTCACCCTCGACGGCGGGATCCTCACCGTCTCCCGGCCGAACGACGAGCGCGAGTCGCGCTCACTGCACGGCCTGACGCGCACGCTGATCTCCAACATGATCGTCGGAGTCACCGAGGGCTACAAGAAGAACCTCGAGATCGTCGGCACCGGTTACCGCGTGCAGGCGAAGGGCAGTGACCTCGAGTTCGCCCTGGGCTACAGCCACCCGGTGGCCGTCAAGGCTCCCGAGGGCATCACCCTGACCGTGGACAGCCCCACCAAGCTCTCGGTCGCGGGCATCAACAAGCAGCAGGTCGGCGAGGTCGCTGCAACCATCCGCAAGCTGCGCAAGCCCGACCCGTACAAGGGCAAGGGCATCCGCTACGCAGGCGAGATCATCCGCCGCAAGGTCGGAAAGGCTGGTAAGTAACCATGGGTCTGAGCATCAACAAGAAGCGCAGCTCGAAGAGCAAGTCCGCCTCGCGTGGACGTCGCCACCTCCGTGTACGCAAGCGCGTCTCGGGTACGGCCGTGCGTCCCCGCCTGGTCGTCAACCGTTCGGCCCGCCACGTCTTCGTGCAGGTCGTCGACGACACCAAGGGCATGACCGTCGCCTCGGCATCCACCCTCGAAGCGGACCTCCGGTCCTTCGACGGTGACAAGACCGCCAAGGCCAAGCGCGTCGGCGAGCTCGTCGCGGCACGGGCCATGGCTGCCGGCGTCGAGGCCGTCGTCTTCGACCGCGGTGGCAACAAGTACCACGGTCGGGTTGCAGCCATCGCAGACGGTGCACGTGAAGGTGGGCTGTCACTGTGACCGAGGAAACCAAGGCAAAGGAAGCCCCATTGAATACGGCTACAGAGCAGCCCGCGGCCGAAGCTCCGGCTGTAGGCGCAACCGACACCGCGTCGGCTGACGCCAACCGCTCCAACGCGCGGGGCAACTCGCGCGGCGGTGACCAGCGCGGCGGCAACGCCCGCGGTGGCGAGCGCGGCGGCCGTGGCGGCCGTGACGGCGGTCGGAACGACGACAAGGACAAGTTCATCGAACGCGTCGTCACCATCAACCGCGTCGCGAAGGTCGTCAAGGGCGGCCGTCGCTTCAGCTTCACCGCCCTCGTGGTGGTCGGCGACGGCAACGGCATGGTCGGCGTCGGTTATGGAAAGGCGAAGGAAGTTCCCTCCGCCATCCAGAAGGCCGTCGAGGAAGCCAAGAAGACGATGTTCCGCGTTCCGCGGATCGGTGGCACCGTCCCGCACCTGGTACAGGGCGAGGCCGCAGCCGGCGTCGTGCTGCTCCGTCCCGCGTCCCCGGGTACCGGTGTGATCGCCGGCGGTCCGGTGCGTGCGGTGCTCGAGTGCGTCGGCATCCACGACGTCCTCTCGAAGTCGCTCGGTTCGGCGAACGCCATCAACATCGTTCACGCGACCGTCGATGCCCTGAAGCGCCTCGAAGAGCCCCAGGCAGTCGCGGCCCGCCGTGGCCTGCCCCTCGACGAGGTCGCATCCCACCAGATGCTGCGCGCGATCGCAGCTCAGAAGGCAGGTGCGTGATGACCGCCATCACTCCGAAGCGCGTAGTCGTGAGCACCAAGCAGCTCTCGATCACACAGATCAAGTCCGCCATCGGCGGCAAGCAGAACCAGCGCGACACGCTGCGGTCGCTCGGCCTCAAGCGGATCGGCCACACCGTGGTCCGTGAAGCGGACGCCGTCACCGTCGGCATGGTCAACACGGTTCCGCACCTCTTGAAGGTTGAGGAGGCCAACTAATGGCAGAGAAGAACACTGCGGCTCCGGCCGCCAGCGAGGAGCGCGTCCACGCCCTCAAGGTCCACCACCTGCGTCCCGCCCCGGGTGCCAAGACGGCGAAGACCCGTGTCGGCCGTGGTGAGGGTTCGAAGGGTAAGACCGCCGGACGTGGAACCAAGGGAACCGCAGCGCGCTACCAGGTGAAGGCAGGATTCGCGGGTGGCCAGTTGCCCCTGCACATGCGCCTTCCGAAGCTGCGCGGTTTCAAGAACCCGTTCCGCGTGGAGTTCCAGGTCGTCAACCTGGACAAGCTGTCCGAGCTGTACCCCGACGGCGGCGACGTCACGGTGGACAGCCTGGTGGCGAACGGTGCGGTCCGCAAGAACCAGCCCGTCAAGGTGCTGGGCACGGGCGAGATCACGGTTTCCGTGAACGTCTCGGCCGACGCCTTCTCCGCCTCCGCTGCGGAGAAGATTGTCGCTGCGGGCGGAACCGTCACCGAACTGTAGGCCACTGGCCGTCTCCTTTCCCGTGTGTCGGGGGAGGGGACGGCTGTGATCGACAGCACTGAGGAACTAGACTTCTGGTGGGCAGGACCGAATCGGCCCACCAGGAGTCTTTTTTCGGCTCCGGCCACCCCAGGGCCGGCGTGAGTCTCGCGCCGGCGACCAACCGTTAGACTCGGTTGTTGTGCACGGTCCGCCACAGGACCAACAGACCTTCAGGAGGACGCTTGCTTAGCGCTATTGGCCGGGCATTCCGGACGCCAGACTTGCGGCGCAAGCTGTTGTTCACGCTGGGAATCATCACCATCTTCCGCCTCGGGGCCTTCATCCCCGCCCCGGGAGTCGACTACGGCAACGTCCAGCAGTGCCTGGACCTCGGCAACACCGACGGCGGCCTGTACCAGTTCGTCAACCTCTTCAGCGGCGGAGCCCTCCTGCAGGTCTCGATCTTCGCGCTGGGCATCATGCCGTATATCACCGCGAGCATCATCACCCAGCTCCTCCGGGTGGTCATTCCCCGCTTCCAGGAGCTGCACCAGGAAGGCGCCCAGGGCCAGTCCAAACTGACCCAGTACACGCGTTACCTGACGATCGCCCTCGGTCTCCTCAATGCCACGACCCTCGTCTCGCTGGCGCGCTCGGGAGCATTGCTCGGCAACTGTCCCGTCCCGCTGATCCCGGACGATTCGCTCATCACGATCATCCTCCTGATCATCACCCTGACTGCCGGCACCGGCCTGATCATGTGGATGGGCGAGCTCATCACCGAGCGCGGCGTCGGCAACGGCATGTCGCTGCTCATCTTCACTGCGATCGCGGCCGGGTTCCCGACCTCGCTGGGTGAGATCTTCCGTACCCAGGGTGCCACCGTGTTCGCGTTCGTGCTCCTGATGGGCGTCGTCGTCGTCGCCCTCGTGATCTTCGTGGAGCAGTCGCAGCGCCGCATCCCGGTCCAGTACGCCAAGCGGATGGTCGGCCGCCGCACGCTCGGCGGCAGCAGCACGTACATCCCCATCAAGGTCAACATGGCGGGTGTCATCCCCGTGATCTTCGCGTCGTCGATGCTGTACCTGCCGAGCCTGATCGCACAGTTCAACACGCCGCAGGACGGGACACCGCCCGCCGACTGGGTCAATTGGATCACCACGTACCTCACCAGTGGCGACCACCCGCTCTACATGGCGATGTACTTCCTGCTGATCGTCTTCTTCACGTACTTCTACGTCGCCATCACGTTCAACCCGGACGAGGTCTCCGACAACATGAAGAAGTACGGCGGCTTCATCCCGGGCATCAGGGCAGGCCGGCCCACGGCCGAGTACCTGCAGTACGTGCTCTCCCGCATCACCCTGCCGGGCGCCATCTATCTCGGTCTCGTGGCGCTCATCCCGCTGATCGCCCTCGTGGCGATCGGCGCCAACCAGAACTTCCCCTTCGGCGGCACGTCGATCCTGATCATGGTGGGCGTGGGGCTGGAGACCGTCAAGCAGATCGACGCGCAGCTCCAGCAGCGTCACTACGAAGGGTTGTTGCGTTGACGAGAATGCTCATCATCGGTCCTCCGGGTTCCGGCAAGGGAACCCAGGCGGCCCGGATCTCGGAACGTCTCGCCGTCGTGGCAATCTCGACCGGGGACATCTTCCGCGACAACGTCAAGCGCGAGACCCCGCTGGGACTCGAGGCGAAGAAGTTCATGGACGCCGGGGACTTCGTTCCCGACAGTGTCACGAACAGCATGGTGCGCGATCGGCTCGCGGCGGAGGACGTCCGGGAGGGCTTCCTCCTCGACGGGTACCCGCGCACCGCCGTCCAGGTGACGGAGCTCGACGACATCCTGCGGGAGAACGCGCTCGACCTCGACGTCGTCCTCCAGCTCACGGCCGATGACGAGGAACTGGTCACGAGGCTCCTCGGACGGGCGCAGCTCGACGGACGGTCGGACGACAACGAGCGGGTCATCAGGCACCGCCTCGGGCTCTACCACGACCAGACCGAGGCCGTCGTGTCGAGGTACGAGGAGCGGGGGATCGTGACGAAGGTGGACGGGATCGGCTCGATCGACGAAGTCACCGAGCGCGTCATGGCAGCGCTCAAGGTCGCGAGCTAGGACCGCATGTTCCGTCAGCCGAAGGTCGAGTACAAAACCGGCGAGCAGATGCTCGTCATGCGCGATGCCGGCCTGGTGCTGTCCAGGGCGCTCGACGAAGCAGTCGCCGCCGTGCGGGTGGGCGTGACCACGGCGGAGCTCAACGGGGTGTTCGAGGCCGTCCTGCAGGAGGAGGGCGCGACGTCGAACTTCCTCGGGTACCACGGGTTCCCGGCCAGCATCTGCACCTCGGTGAACCACGAGGTGGTCCACGGGATCCCGGGCGGATATGCACTGCAGGACGGGGACATCATCTCGATCGACGGCGGCGCCGTCGTCAGGGGCTGGCACTCCGACTCTGCGCGGACCGTGATCGCGGGGACGCCTCGGCCGGAGGACGTCCGGTTGTCCCGCATCACCGAGGAAGCCATGTGGCGGGGTATCGCAGCGCTCGCCTCCGCGCGGTTCGTCGGCGACATCGGCGCGGCGATCGACGACTACGTCTCGTCCGTCCCGGGGCCGGCACTCGGCATCCTGGAGGACTACGTGGGGCACGGAATCGGCACCCAGATGCATCAGGCGCCGGACGTCCTCAACTACAGGAGTTCGAATCGCGCGCCGAAGGTGCGGCCGGGCCTGTGCCTGGCCATCGAGCCGATGCTCGTGCAGGGCGGGTTGCAGACCACAGTGCTCGACGACGACTGGACGGTCGTGACCACGGACGGCAGGCGCGCCTCGCAGTGGGAGCACAGCGTCGCCGTGCACGACGCCGGCATCTGGGTGCTCTCCGCGCCGGACGGCGGAGCTTCCCGCCTGGAACCGCTCGGCGTCACACCGGTTCCCCTGCACGCGTGAGACAGGGGCTGCGCTCCGGCGCAGCTCGGCTCGATCCGCACGCCGCTCACTCCCCAAGGCCCTGCAGCCCGCTGCAGGGCCTTCGTCGTCCGCAGCGCGAGCCCCGGACGTGATTTAACCATTCGTGAAGAATGGAGTAGAGTCGTCTGTTGGTTGTCTCTGCTTTTCGTGCCCAATGGGCCCCGGAGACCGTTCTGCGGGACGAGCCCAGGCTCCCCGCAGGTCAGGCGATCAAAACCCCAAACCCGCCCACCGTACAAGTGGTGGGCATCGACGTTAGCGGAGGATATGGCCAAGAAAGACGGTGTCATTGAGATTGAAGGCACTGTGAACGAGGCGCTGCCCAATGCGATGTTCCGCGTTGAGTTGGCCAACGGTCACATTGTTCTCGCCCACATCTCGGGAAAGATGCGCCAGCACTACATCCGGATCCTTCCTGAGGACCGGGTCGTAGTGGAACTCAGCCCGTACGACCTCACCCGGGGCCGTATCGTCTACCGCTACAAATAAGAATCAACTCGAAGGAAAACCATGAAGGTCAACCCGAGCGTGAAGCGGATCTGCGAGAAGTGCCAGGTGGTTCGCCGCAAGGGCAACGTTCTCGTCATCTGCGAGAACCCGCGCCACAAGCAGCGCCAGGGCTGAGAACCTCTTCCAGAGGTTCTTCCCGCGCGTAGAAGTACATTCAACGGCAGAACAGCGTCCCGCAGGGGACGTACACCCCCGGCTCGGAGGCCGGGGACCGGAACGCAGGTTCCGGGCACGTTCTGCTCCACACCTCCGGCACCACTGAAGGAGCACCGCCACCATGGCACGTCTCGCTGGCGTAGACATCCCCCGCGAAAAGCGGGTAGTCATCGCGCTTACCTACATCTACGGCGTGGGCAAGACCCGTGCGGAGAAGACGATCGTCGACACGGGGATCTCCCCGAACACGCGCGTCAAGGACCTCTCCGACGTCGAGCTCGTCCAGCTCCGCGACTACATCGAGGGCAACTTCAAGGTCGAGGGTGACCTCCGCCGTGAGGTCGCCGCCGATATCCGCCGCAAGGTCGAGATCGGCAGCTACGAAGGCATTCGGCACCGCCGCGGCCTTCCCGTACGCGGACAGCGTACGAAGACCAACGCTCGCACCCGCAAGGGCCCGAAGCGCACGGTCGCAGGCAAGAAGAAGGTCGGACGCTAGATCCCCACCGGCTCCCTAACATGACTCGCTAGCGCTCGTCAGGCCAGGGGACCCTCGCCGGCGGAGGCCCCTGTTTGCGGGACCTCCAGCAGGATTCGATCCGACTCAATGCTTTACCCAATACCTTCGTAGGAGAAGTAATGCCCCCCAAGACTCGTGGAGCGGTGCGTAAGCCGCGTCGCAAGGACAAGAAGAACATCGCGCTCGGCCAGGCGCACATCAAGAGCACGTTCAACAACACCATCGTCTCCATCACGGACCCCAGCGGAGCAGTCATCTCCTGGGCCTCCGCCGGTGAGGTCGGTTTCAAGGGCTCGCGCAAGTCCACCCCGTTCGCTGCACAGATGGCTGCAGAGGCCGCTGCCAAGCGTGCGCAGGAGCACGGCGTCAAGAAGGTCGACGTCTTCGTGAAGGGTCCCGGATCCGGTCGCGAGACCGCGATCCGCTCGCTGCAGGCCACGGGCCTCGAGGTCGGATCCATCCAGGACGTCACCCCCAGCGCCCACAACGGATGCCGCCCGCCGAAGCGTCGCCGCGTCTGATCGGCCTGCCGTCACCGCACCGCCTTGCAGGAACGAGAGTTCCGGCAGGGCGGTTCGGTGCCGTTCCCGGTGGCTCCAGAGCCGGCTGACCAGCAGTCCCGCCCCACTGAGAAGCGTCATATAGCGGATGCTTCCTGAAAGGAAATGTACGTGCTCATTGCACAGCGCCCCACCCTGACTGAAGAAGTCGTCGCCGACAACCGCTCGCGGTTCGTCATCGAGCCCCTCGAGCCCGGCTTCGGTTACACCCTCGGCAACTCGCTCCGCCGCACGCTCCTGTCCTCGATCCCCGGCGCAGCCGTGACGAGCATCCGGATCGACGGCGTGCTGCACGAATTCACCACGGTTCCCGGTGTCAAGGAAGACGTCACCGAGATCATCCTGAACATCAAGAACCTTGCCGTCTCCTCGGAGCATGACGAGCCGGTCGTCGCCTACCTGCGTAAGCAGGGTCCCGGCGTCGTCACCGCGGCGGACATCGCGCCTCCCGCCGGCGTCGAGTTCCACAACCCGGACCTGCACATCGCGACGCTCAACTCGAAGGGCAAGTTCGAGCTCGAACTGACCATCGAGCGTGGCCGTGGCTACGTGTCCGCCTCGCAGAACAAGTCCGGCGACTCCGAGATCGGCCGGATCCCGGTCGACTCGATCTACTCGCCGGTCCTGAAGGTGACCTTCCGCGTGGAGGCCACCCGTGTGGAGCAGCGCACCGACTTCGACAAGCTGATCGTCGACGTCGAGACGAAGGATGCCATCGCCCCCCGCGACGCCGTCGCGTCCGCCGGCACCACCCTGGTGGAACTGTTCGGGCTCGCCCGCGAGCTGAACACCGCCGCCGAAGGCATCGAGATCGGCCCGTCGCCGACGGACGCCGCCCTGGCCGCCGACATGGCGCTGCCCATCGAGGACCTCGAACTGACGGTCCGCTCGTACAACTGCCTCAAGCGTGAGGGCATCCACTCCGTGGGTGAACTCGTTGCACGCTCCGAGGCCGACCTCATGGACATCCGCAACTTCGGTGCGAAGTCCATCGACGAGGTCAAGGCGAAGCTCGTCGAGCTCGGTCTGTCCCTGAAGGATTCCCCTCCCGGGTTCGACCTTGCCGCCCGCGCTGCCGCCATCGAAGAGGACGACGCCGCCTACGGCGACGAAGAGCTCTAACAACGCTATCTGCCCGCCCGCTGCTCCCCGGAGCGGCGGGCGGACACCCTAATGAGGAGAAAGAACCATGCCCACACCCACCAAGGGCCCACGCCTCGGAGGCGGTCCGGCGCACGAACGCCTGATGCTCGCCAACCTGGCCGCCTCACTGTTCGAGCACAAGCGCATCACCACCACGGTGACGAAGGCCAAGCGCCTCCGCCCCTACGCCGAGCGTCTGATCACGTTCGCGAAGAAGGGTGACCTCGCGTCGCGTCGCCGCGTCCTCGGCGTCATCAGCAGCAAGAGCATCGTCCACGAGCTGTTCACGGACATCGCGCCGGCCGTCGCCAACCGCGAGGGCGGCTACACCCGCATCACGAAGATCGGCAACCGCAAGGGCGACAACGCCCCCATGGCCGTCATCGAACTGGTGCTGGAGCCCATGTCGGCCAAGCAGTCCGTGGTCGCCGAGGCCGAGCAGGCCAAGGCTCCCGCCGCTGCCGCGCCGGTCGCCGAATCCGTCGACTCGCCCGAGTCCGCTGATTCCGTCGACTCGGTGGATTCCGCCGAGTCCGCTGAGTCCGCCGCATCTGCCGAAGAGGTAGCTGCGGAGGACACCACGGTCGACGCCGAAGCCGGCACCGCCGACGAGGTCGTCGTCGTCGAGGGCACCGTCGAGGACGAGAAGAAGTAATTCTTCCCACCCGACGAACGCCATGACCAGCCAGGAGCCCGCCGTACCCGAGAGGGACGGCGGGCTCCTGCGTGTCCGCCTCGATATCGCGTACGACGGATCGCCGTTCTCCGGCTGGGCACTGCAGCCCGGGCTCGTCACCGTCCAGGGCGTCCTCGAGGACGCCCTCTTCACACTGCTGAGGCGTCCCGTCCGGCTGACGGTCGGCGGGCGTACGGACGCGGGCGTCCACGCACGGGGGCAGGTGGCCCACGCCGACCTCACTGCCGGGGAATGGACCGGCATGGGGAGGGGACGTGAGGTCGACCCGGCGGACGCCTTCCGCCGCCGCCTGACCGGGACGATCAACCGCGTCCTCACCGACGGCATCAGCGGCAGGGGACGCTCCGTGCGGAACTCCGTCCCCGTCGTCGTCGTGCGTTCCGCTTCGCGTGCTCCTGAGGGATTCGACGCTCGCTTCTCGGCACTCTGGCGCCGGTACAGCTACGGGATCGCCGACGCGATGACGGGCCAGGACCCGCTCCACCGGCACACCACCCTGTGGTATCCGGCACCGCTCGACGTGGAACTGCTCAACGAGGGCGCCGCCCACCTGCTCGGCATGCAGGACTTCGCGGCCTTCTGCAAGCCGCGGGAGGGGTCCACGACCATCAGGGAACTGCAGCGCTACGAGTTCGTGCGGGGGCACGACGGAGCCATCACGGCGACTGTCCAGGCCGATGCCTTCTGCCACAACATGGTGCGCGCGCTGATCGGCTCGACGCTGCGGGTGGGTTCGGGGGAGATGCCGCCGGTCTGGCTGGCACAACGGCTCGCCGCCCGCCTCAAGGACGCACGGTCCATCCTCGCTGCCCCGCACCCCCTCGTGCTGGAGGAGATCGCCTATCCGGGGGAGGGCGAGCTCGCCGGCCGGGCCGCACTGACGCGTGCGCGCCGTACCTCCGGACACCTCTCCGACGGCTCATCGCAGGTCGTCGACCCGGACCAGGACTGAGACCGCCGGGGGCCGTTCCACTTCTTTTCGTCATCCTGCATCCAGGGCGGCCCTCCGGCCGGTAGTACGGGTGTAAGGATCAATCGGAGGCTCCACGGAGCCCGAACGAGGAGAAGAACATGCGCAAGAGCTTCTATGCCGTCGGTGCGGTCGCAGCACTGGGTGTCGCCGGTGTCGCCAGCCCCGCGATCGCGGCGGAGACGGCGGACACGGCCCAGCTGTCCGTCCTCCACGCCGTCCCCGATCTCACGGTGGACGTCTACGTCAACGGCGACCTGACCCTCGACGACTTCGCACCCGGAACCCTCGCCGGGCCCCTCGAGCTCCCCGCGGGCGACTACGAACTGGCCGTGACGGCAGCGGATGCCGCCGACGCCAGTGCCCCCGTCATCGGCCCGGTCACCGTGACCCTCGCAGCCGGCGGGAACTACACCGCCACGGCCAACCTCGACGCCGAGGGCGCGCCCACCGCGAACTTCTACACGAATGACGTCTCCGCGGTCGAGGCCGGGAAGTCGCGCCTCACCGTGCGGCACACCGCCGCCGCTCCCGCCGTCGACGTGCTGGCCGGCGGCGCGCCCGTGGTCGAGAACCTGAGCAACCCCGATGAGGCGACGCTCACGACGGATCCCGGCACGATCTCTGCAGCAGTCGCCGCCACGGGAACCACCGCGCCCGTGATCGGCCCGGCCGACCTCACGCTCGCCGAGGGCACCGCGACGATCGTGTACGCGTGGGGCAGTCTCGAGGACGGCAACCTCGCCCTCGCCACGCAGGCCATCGAGGGGCTCCACTCCGATCCCGCCGCCGTTCCGGGCGCCCAGGCAGGACCGGCGCAGGACAGCTCGGGGATGCTCCTGGGAGCGGGCGCGGTAGGCCTCGTACTGCTCTCCGGCGCCTTCGTGGCAGCTCGCGTGCGGGGTTCGCGCACGGCCGCATGAGCCGGCCGGCGGGGCTGGAGGCCCCTCCATCCTCCCGCCCCGCCTGGTCGCCCCTTCCTCGACCGAAAGTGAAGTCCGTGACTCGACTGCCCCATCGCATCGCCGTCCTGCTGCTCAGCGCCGGCCTCGGCCTGCTCTCCGCCGGATGCGCACAGCCCGCTGCGGCACCCCAGCCCACGCCGTCGTCGGCGGACGGCGCAAGGCAGGACACCGGCACATCGCCAGCAGCCGACGCAGTACCGGCTCCCGGCGGGACGCAGGGCCCGGAAGCGGAGAAGGACGCCTCCGCGTCCGCCGCTGCGGTCCCGGGCGGGACGTCGGCGGCCGGCATCACCCTCTGGCCCGCCACCGCAGCGCAGACGGAGGCCGCTCCTCCACCGGTCTCCCTGGACATCGAGGGCACGGACATCCAGGTGGACGTGATCGACGTGGGGATCGCGGACGACGACGAGATGGAGATCCCCTCGAGCTTCTACGAGGCCGGCTGGTACCGGTACGGCCCCGCACCGGGCGCCTCGTCGGGCAACGCCGTTCTCGCCGCGCACATCGACATCGGCACGGAGCAGATGCCCTTCGCGCGGCTCAAGGACGTCGCGATCGGTACCGAGATCACCGTGGGGCGTGAGGACGCCGAGCCCGTGCGCTACCGGGTCACGGATGTACGCAACGAGCCGAAGGCGGCCCTCGACACCGACGAGATCTTCCGGCGCGACGGCGACCACCAGCTCGTCATCGTGACCTGCGGCGGGGACTGGCTCTCGGACCGCGCGGACTATGAGGATAATGTGGTCCTCACGGCAACGCCGCTCTGAAACGCCCCGACATCGAGATGTGGACGGGCGCGACGGAGTCGACGCAGGAGGCCGTCGTCCAGCGTCCCCGCCCGAAGGAGAGCACCGTGGCATCCTCAGGTCGAGGGCCGGCCGGGACTCCCGAGCTGCAGTTCGCGACCGGTGGTGAGGAAGGGCTGGCCCTGGCCTACCGCGCTCATGCGCCGCTGGTGTTCAGCGTGGCCCTCCGCGCTCTCGGAGACCGCCAGGCCGCATCGGACGCGACGCAGGAGGTCTTCATCCGGGCGTGGCGCTTCCGGTCGGGGTTCGACCCCGAGGCCGGGAGCCTGCCCGCCTGGCTGCTCGGCATCAACCGGAACGTGATCGCCGATGCCCTCGCTGCGCGCCGCCGGCGCGAGCGCCTGGACCATCTGGCGACCACCGTGGCCGATCACCGCTCCGCCGGTCCGGGCAGCGAGATCATGGATGGACTGGCGGATCGGGTGGTCCTCGATTCCGAGCTGGAGATGCTCGGGGAACCCCAGCGGTCGATCCTGAAGCTCGCCTTCTACGACGACCTCACGCACCAGGAGATCGCCACGCGGCTGCGGCTGCCCCTCGGGACCGTCAAGAGTCATATCCGCCGAAGTCTCACCCACCTACGACGCCGATTGGAGGCCTGGCATGCAGCACCTTGACCCCGAGTCCATCAGCCTGGCCGCCCTCGGGGAGGACCTCGACGAGTCCGGCCGTGCCCACCTCGAGGGATGCGACACCTGTGCCATGGAGGTCGAGGATCTCCACGAGGTCGTCCGGCTGGCCCGCGCCGGCGATGACGACCCCCTCGAGTCGCCGGATCCGGCGGTGTGGGCAGGCATCCACGCGGAGCTCGGCCTCGAGCCGGCGCAGCTCGGGGACCCCCTGACGCGGACGGTTCCGACCCATGACGCACTCCGGGCCGTCGGGGCGGGCTCGCGGACCGCGGACGGCGCGTCGATGAGGGGCCGATCGTCCCGGCGACCCCTGGGTGTGCGTCACCTGGCGGCCGCGGCCGCGGTGGGCGTGCTGGTCGGCGGTGGCGCACTGTGGGCCGTCCAGGTCTTCGCGTCCCCACCCGGACCGGAGGTGCTCGCGGAGACGGTGCTCGAACCCCTCGACGGATCCACGGGGGAGGGGACGGCGACCGTCGTGTCCGGCGAGGGCGGCGTGCGCTCGCTCGACGTCCGGTCGACGGCGGGCGAGGCCGGCGGCTTCGAGGAGGTCTGGCTGATCGCACCCGGACTGGACCGCATGTACAGCCTGGGTGTGCTGCACGGCGGTGACGGCTCACTGACGATCCCCGACAGCGTGGACCTGGCGGAATTCCCCATCGTCGACGTCTCGGACGAGCCGCTCGACGGCGATCCCACCCACTCGGGGGTGAGCGTGCTCCGGGGGACACTGCCGGCCGGATCTGACCGGCAGCAGGACTAGCCGAGGAGGACGAGCCCGGCGAATGCCGCAAGGAGCATGCCGGGACCGAAGGGGAAGGTGGTGCCGCGGGTGCCGCGCCGTAGCGCCAGGACGAGGACGCCCGCGAGGCCACCCAGCAGGAATCCGCCGAGCAGCGTGCACATCCACGCCGCGTAGCCGGCCCACCCGCCATAGAGGCCGAGGACCGCGGCGAGCTTCACGTCGCCCATCCCCATGCCCGCGGGTGAGACGAGCGCCAGCAGGAGGTAGACCGCGAACAGGGCCAGCCCTCCGCCGAGGGCGCCGAGCAGGCTCCACCACGATCCGCTCGCGACAGCCGCCACGAGCAGGACCGCGAGCGTGCCGAGGGCGAAGGGCAGGACGAGGGCGTTCGGCAACAGCTTGGTCCGCGCGTCGATCGCTGCGAGCACGACGGCGAAGGCGGCGAACACCGTCACCAGGAGATCGTCCCACCACGCCTCGAGGAGCAGGCTCCCGCAGGCGGCGGCCAGTCCCGCGAAGGCGGCGAGCGGAGCCCGGCCCGAGGGCGGGAGCGCCGTACGGGGATCGCGTCCAGCGCGGTCGACGACCACCAGGGCCAGCAGCGAGGCGAGGACTGCAGCGAGGACCGCCCCGAGGACCGATGCGTCGAGAACCTGCACCTAGGCCGATTCCTCCAGGGAGTGTTGGTGCACCCGACCCACCTCACCGTTGACCGGGAGCGTCACCGTGAAGCGGCTGCCCTTGCCCGGTGAACTCGCGCAGCGGATGGAGCCGCCATGGCTCTCGACGATGGACCGGGTGATGGCGAGGCCCAGGCCCGCGCCAGCTATGTCCGCGCGCCGCGCGGACGGGGTGCGGTAGAAACGCGAGAACACCTGCTGGGCCTCCTGCTCGGTCATGCCCATGCCGCGGTCCTCGACGTGCAGCGCGATGGCCGACTCCGACTCCTCCGCGTGCACCGTCACGATCCCGCCGTCGGGCGAGTACTTGATGGCGTTGGACAGGAGGTTGTCGAGCACCTGGGAGATCCGCAGCGGGTCGAGGAGGGTCCAGAGCGGCTCCTGGACGTCCGACCGCAGCTTCACCCGGTTCTTCTGCGCCCGCAGGCGATTGGAACGCACACTCATCTCGATGAGCGCCGCGAGATCGACGGGCCGAGGGTGCACCCGGACCTGGTCACCCGCGGTGGAGAGGAGATCGGCGACGAGGTGCAGCACACGCTCCGCGTTCCGGCCGGCGACGTCGACGTAGCCGCGGAGGTGCGGCGGCAACGGGTGCTCGTCCTCGAGGACCAGCTCGAGGTAGCCGAGGACCGAGGTCAGCGGCGCATGGAACTCGTGGGAGATGTTCGAGATGAAGGTGTCCTTGGCGGTCACCGCCTCCACCAGTTCGGTGACGTCGCTGCAGGCGATCAGGGCGCCGGTGAGCTCGCCCTGCGCATTCGTGATCGGCCGCGCGGCTGTCGAGAGCGCACGCTGGGCGTCGCCGTCGCCCACCCACACCAACTCGTCGGCGAAGGTCTCACCCGTCAGGGCTCGGTAGATCGGCCGGCGGTTCGCCGGCAGACAGGTGGTCCGGTCCGCGCCGAAGACCAGGCTGGGCGCTGTGCCGCCGTCGTCGTCGGGCCCGGCAGCGAGCCGGTTGAACAACTCCTGCTGACGATTGGTCATGGTGGTGGTGCCCTGCGCATCCACGGCGGTGAGCCCGACGTCGACCGTGTTCAGGATGGCCGTGAGGACGCGTTCGCGGTCGATGGCGGCGCGCAGGAGCTCATTGAGCTCCCGGTCCTTCTGCTCGATCTCGATCTCGCGGGCCCAGGCGTTCAGGCTCATGATGCGCACGATCACGCCGATGCAGAGCATCACGATCGGGAGCAGGAGCACGCCAAGGTAGGAGTGGGCAAGGGCTGGGTCGAAGGCGCCGAGCAACGGCCAGGCCGTGATCAGCAGCGAGCCCCCGCTGGCCAGAGCCAGTGCCGCCCACGTGGGGAGCGACGAACGCATGAGCCAGAGGACCGGGAAGATGGCGAGCACGCCGAGCGCGGGCTGGGACTCCATCGCCCCTGCCCGGATCAGCGCGATCGCAGGGAAGTCGAGGACGGGTATCAGCAGGAGGCTCCCGCGCGGCAGCTCTCGCCACGGGACGAGGACGGAGACCGCCAGGAGCACGAGGATCGCCGAGAACCCGAGTTCGAAGGTCGGATCCGACATGAGCCCTGGCCGGAGGATGGGGCCGGTGATGCCGATGACGACCACGATCACGGACAGGGGGATCTGGCAGAGCACGATGGATCGGTGGACGGTGATCTTCGACGCGACAGCGCGCAATCGAAGCGCCGTGGTGTCGCTAGGCACGTGTTGGCCGGGGGTAGGGGGAGAACCGCATGTGAGAGACCTTTGGACGCTGAGACCTACGTACTGCGTACCATTATGTAGCCGACTCGGCATTTTGCGGCAGTAGCCGACACCAAGAGGGGATGACGGCAGGCACAATGGGGTTCATGACGAGTCGACAGAGCCTCAGCGCAGGTCAGACGGGGGGCGCCGCGTGAGTGATCCGGGAGTGGCGGTGGTCATCGAGGACGATGCCGACGTACGGAATCTCGTGAGCGCGGTCCTGCGGCAATCGGGGTTCGACGTCCATGTGGCGCCCGAGGGGAAATCCGGGGTGGACCTGGTCCGGCAGCATGAGGCGACGGTGGTGACGGTCGACGTCGGTCTGCCCGATATCGACGGGTACGAGGTCCTGCGGCGGATCCGCAATTTCAGCAACTGCTATGTGGTGATGCTGACCTCGCGCGGTGATGAACTCGACACGCTGACGGCGTTGCAGTCCGGGGCCGACGACTACCTGACGAAGCCCTTCCGGCCGCGTGAGCTCCGGGCCCGCATCGCAGCGATGCTCCGCCGTCCGCGCGCCGTGCCCGAGACCCCGTCCGCCGTCGTTGTCCCTGCCACCCCAGCTGTTCAGGCCGCCGCCCCTGCTGCCCCGTCGTCGGTCCTGCAGCACAATGGGCTGGCGCTGGATGCCTCGGCGCGGACCGTGGTCGTCGACGGGCGGGACCTGCTCCTCACCCGTAGTGAGTTCGACCTCCTCCACGAGATGCTCCGCAGCAACGGCGCCGTGCGGACGAAGTCCGACCTGGTGCGTGTGGTGCGGGGCGACTACTACGGCGAGGACACCTACATCAGCGACTCCGACGAGCGCGCCATCGAGGTGCACGTCGGTAACCTGCGGCGGAAGCTCGAGGAGGATCCGAAGAGCCCGCGGTGGCTGCAGACCGTCCGCGGTGTCGGCTACCGGTTGACGCCCGCCCGCGCGTGATCGCCGTGTCGGCGGTCAGGCCGGGGCGAGGTATCGTTCCTCGAGCTCGCTGATGGTCGCCAGGCCGCACAGTTCGATGGCGGGCAGGGTGCGCCGCGCGGTGTCCAGATCGGCGGAGACGACGGCGAGCTCGAACGTCTCGGCCATGGCGGAGAGCCGGGCCGCGCCCACCATCGCCGACGAGTTGCGCAGGCTGAGCGCGGCGTCGAGCGCCGACGGGAGGTCCCGGTTGCCGATGGCCCGCGTCAGGCGCAGGAACCTGTCCTGGAAGCCGGCGATGTAGTCGCGGGCGAAGGCGCGGGCGGGCCGGGGATCGTTGAGCTGGCTCTCGAGGAGGGAGAGGACGGCGAGGTCCACGATCGGGAGGACCATCGGGGCGGCGTTCACTGGCACTCTGTCAGGCTACGGCCACTGTCTGACCATCTGCAGGGCATTCGCTGATACTGAGCGATAACTGCGCCTTCCCTTGAGCATGTCAACCGTTCAGCGTAGTGACGACGTTGATCGCAGCCGGTCCGAGCAGCGCGATGAACAGCACCGGCATGATGCACACCATGAGAGGGAACAGGACCTTCACCGGTATTTGCATCGCCTTCTCCTCGGCGCGCTGGCGGCGGCGGATGCGCATCTCGCTTGCTTGCGTGCGGAGCACCGCCGTAATCGAGATACCGTACTTGTCCGCCTGCAGGATGGCGTTGACGAAACGACGCAGATCCGGTGCAGATGTTCTGTGCGACAGAGCCAGGTAGGCCTCACGCCGTGACATGCCCAGCTGCATGTCCTGGAGCGTGCGGACCAGTTCCGCAGCCAGCGGGCCCTTTCCGTTCTGCCCGGTCCTGGCCATGGCGCTGTCGAAGCCTAACCCGGCCTCGACGGCGATCGTCATCTGGTCCAAGGTGTCCGGGAGCTCCTGACCGATCTGCACCTGGCGTTCGTTGCCCTTGCTGTAGATAAGCAGATCGGGGACGAAGTAGGCGACGACGACCACGAAGAGGGCGAGGACATTGGTCCGTGGGCCGGGGCTCGCGTTGACAAGGAGCGTTGCGATCAGGGCGGCACACAGGGCGGCCAGGATCTTGGCCACAATGAGCCGTCTTAGGGGCCAGGCAGCGGGCCGTCCGGCGAGCGCCAGCCGCCGCTCGAGATTTGCGGTCAGGCGCGCCGGGGTGAATCGCTCCGCCGACGCCGACAAGCGGCCTGCCGACTTCGGGGGACGCCGGCTTTCCTCCCTGACGCCGCTCCGGAGGTGCTTCCGGATGGCTGCCCGGTAAGGCGTCCGAGACGCTATGAGCAACCACGTGCCCAACGCGAGGCCGAGAAAGATCGACATCGAAGCGATCATGATGAGGGGATCCACGGGTCCGCCTTCCTGCCGGCTCCTCCTAGAAGGAGAAGCTGACGACTTTCTTGAGCCAGAGGCCACCGAGGATCAGGAGGACGGCCGATACGACCATCATGATGAGCCCGAGCGGGTGTTCGAACATCGGGTTCATGTATCCGGGACTGATGACCAGGAGAATCCCTGACAGAGCGAACGGGAGGGCCATGAGGATGAGCGCCGAGATCTTGCCCTCGGCGCTCAGGGCCTTGACCTGTCCCCGGACCTGATTTCGTTCCCTGATGGTGTGCCCCACCTGGTCGAGGACGTCGGCCAGGTTCCCGCCGACCTCACGGTGGATGGCGATCGCCTGGGCCACCCAGGAGAAGTCGAGCGACCGCATCCGTGCTGAAGCGTCCTCGAGGGCCTCACCGAGATCGCGCCCCAACCTCGTCTCGTTGATGATCCGGGTGAATTCCTCGGACGTAGGGGCTTCGGACTCGTCTGCGGCGGCATCGATGGCCCGCAGGAGACTGTGTCCGGCACGGAGTCCGCCGGCCAGGAGCTGCAGCGTCTCGTCGAGCTGGTCCGCGAACCGGCCGCGTCGACGACCGGAGAGGACCTGGAGGAGCACACGGACGGCAAGGGGGGACGCGATGCAGACGACGACCGCGAGGAACGGATTGGTCAGCATCAGGGTGGCGAGCCCGGCAAGGGTCGTTCCGACCACGGCGAAGACGATGAACTCCGCGGGTTTCACCTTCAGCCCGGCCTGCTCTAGGGAGGTTGCAAGGGAGACGGAGAGGTTCCGGCGACGCAGGATACCGGCGATCCGGTCAGTGATGAGCTGCCCGAAACCCGCCGATGGCGTCCCTGCGACGCGGAAGGGCGCGTCCTTCCGCGTGAGCAGGTTGGCCCGCCGGGGACCGAGCATGATCAGCCAGCCGGCGAGCCCGATCGATCCGTACATCATGAACATCCCGAGGGCCAGAAGCGTCATAGTTTCTACCGGCCCTTTCCGATGGGAACGGCGCCGAACACAGCGGGGGACAACTCGATGCCCAGGTCACGGAACCTGTCGGTGAAGCGTGGGCGCACACCCGTTGCGACGGGCTTTCCCAGGAAGCGCCCGTCTGCATCGACACCGGCGCTGTAGTCGAACACGAAAGCGTCCTGCAGGGTGACGATCTCGCCCTCCATGCCCTGGACCTCCGTAACGTGTGTGACTCGTCGCGTGCCGTCCCTGAGGCGCGTCAGCTGGACGATGACGTCCACCGCCGAGGCGATCTGCTCGCGCACCGCCCGTAACGGAAGATCCATGCCCGCCATGAGGACGAGTGTCTCGAGCCGAGCGACGGCGTCGCGGGGCGAGTTGGAGTGGACCGTCGAGAGGGATCCGTCATGGCCGGTGTTCATCGCCTGCAGCATGTCGAGGGTTTCCCCACCCCTCACCTCGCCCACGACGATGCGGTCGGGGCGCATTCGGAGCGAGTTGCGCACCAGGTCGCGGATCGTGATCTCGCCCTTGCCCTCGATGTTGCTCGGGCGGCTCTCGAGGCGGACGACATGCTCCTGTTGCAGTTGGAGCTCCACGGCGTCCTCGATCGTCACGATGCGCTCGCCGACGGGGATGAAGGACGACAGCACGTTGAGCAGGGTCGTTTTACCGGTGCCTGTGCCGCCCGAGACGATGATGTTGAGCCGCGCCTCGACGCAGGCATGCAGCAGCTCGGCCATCTCCGGGCTGAGAGTGCCGAAGTTGATGAGGTCGCTGACCTGGAAAGGATCGGTCGCGAACTTACGGATGGTGAGGGAGGACCCGTTCACGGCGAGAGGCGGTACGACGGCGTTCACCCGTGAGCCGTCCGCTAGCCTGGCGTCCACGAGTGGTGACGATTCGTCGATGCGGCGCCCTACCCGCGCGACGATGCGTTCGATCACCTTGCGGAGGTGTGATTCCGATGCGAATCGGACAGGGCTGCGCTGTAGTTTCCCCTTCTGTTCCACGTAGATCATGTCCGGTCCGTTCACCATGATCTCGGTCACGGTCTCGTCGTCGAGCAGTTGCTGCAGCGGCCCGTACCCGAGGACGTCGTCACTCACGCCGCGTATGAGCCGCTGCCGTTCCTCGCGGGAGAGAGGCACTTCCTCGGCAGCGACGACGTCGACGAGTTCCTCCTGCACGAGGGCGTGCAGTTGCTCCTCGGAGAGGTTCGTGTCGAGCAGCCTCGATCCGAGGCGCTCGAAGAGAATTGTTCCCGCCCGATCCTTCAGCTTGGCCAGCGCGTCCTGCGCGGGTACCGCTTCGAGCTGCGGCTGCGGCGTCTTCTGCAACCGCGGCGGCCCGGTGATCCGCTGGTCGGGCGACGGCGTGCGGCGCGCTTGCTCGCCGGCAGCGGAGGATCGTGCGGGCGCGACGGGAACAGCAGGGGACGGTGGTACCGGAACCGGTGCTGTCCCGGGTCCACGGGCTGCTTCGAGACGTTGTGCGAGATTCATCAGGTCCCGACCCGATGCCTGGCGCCGTGCCTGCGCACGACGGCAGGAGGACTGGAGAAGCGCTGGACGAGGGACCGCATGGCTCGCGCGGCGGTGTCCTTGCTCCGGCCCTGCAGGAGGGGCACGCCCTGGTTGGTGGACAGCCTGACCGCCCGCGACGATGGGACGACACAGTCCACGTCGACGCCGAGCGCATCGCGCGCGTCCTTCACCGTGACGCCGTCACGAGGGTTGACGTGGTTGAGAACCATGTGGCGGGTGGCGGGAATCATCTGCAGTTCGTTGAGCACATCGATCTCCTTGCGCATGCCTCGGATGCTGGGCACATCGATGCCGCTGACGAGGACGACGTCCGTTGCCTCGTCGAGGGCGGCCAGTGTGTGGTCCGACAGGCCCGGCGAGGTGTCGACGACGACGAAGCGGTATTCACCGGCCAGCTGGGTGAGCAGGTGCGAGATGTGGTCGGCGGTGAGCGACTCCGCCGCGTCGGGCTGCGGCGGAGCGCACAGCGCGTAGAGATCGGTCGGGTGTGCGCTGAGGAAGGATTTCAGGACCATGGTGTCCTGCCGTGCGGGGCCGTGCACGGCGTCGTGCACCGAATGCTCGGGAATCAGGGAGAGAGCGGTGGCGACATCGCCGAATTGGAAGTCGAGATCGACGAGAACGACGCCGTGCGGGACCTGCTGGGCCAGACCCACGGCGATGTTGGTCGCGAGGGTCGTCTTGCCGACACCTCCTTTGGGTGACGCGACGACGATCACCCGTCCGCGGGACGAAGCGGCCCTGGCTTGTGGATCGAGTGCCGCGCGACGCGTTTGAGTGCTCCTCACCGCCCGGTTCAGGAAGACCCCGATCTCGGCGGGCCCGCTCTCGGGCTCGACGATGTCACGGATTCCTGCGCGGATGGCCGTGAGAAGGACCTCGGGCGTGGGTTGAGCCACGAGCAGCACGGCGATATCGGGTCGCTGCATCTCGAACTCGCCGGCCAGTCGGTACGCCTGGTCCAGAGGGATTCCTGGTCCGAGGACAAGCACGTCTAGGAATGCAGGGTGCGCGAGCTGGGCAATCACCTCGTGGGGATCCCGAGGGAACTGGGTGCCTGCCCAGACATGGACCTCGCCGGAGAGGACCCCCGTAGTGACGAGGGCGAGGCGGTCGGCGAACGACGGCTCGGTGGTGATGACGACGTAACGACTCATTGATGCACGTTCTCCCTGGTGATCTGCTGGGTGCCGTCCTCGATGGCGTCCTCCGGCTCGAGTGAGAGCCAGATGGTGCCGAACTCCTGTCCCCACACGACCTTCTCCGCTTCAGCGCTGGTGAGGGCCAGCGTGAACATGAGCGCGTTCGAGGGCAGGGCGTCACTCGGTGCTGTGGGCCCCTCTGCCGTCGGCTCCGGAGCGGCATCCTCACCGATGAGGGGTGACGATCCGCCCTGGATGTCCGTGATGAGGACCTTGTGCAAGGTCAGATGGGTTGCCGTCGGACCGGTCTCTGTTTTGTTGCCGATCGAGATGAAGACGCCGACTGTGTCTCCCGCGGCCAACTTCCCGCCTACGGTGCGTTCGGCGTCGAGGCTGATCGACAGCTCCTGGTGCCCGGGCGGCAGGTCGACCACGGGTGCCTCTGCCTTGTCGTCCGCCTCCTCAGGGAGAGCGAAACGCGTGGAGAGGAGCTGCTCCCCGGGGACGAGATCAACCGTGGTGATCTGCCCGGCGAGTGACGCCGTGTCCACGACGACGCCCTCGGCAATGGCTTTGGCGGGAAGCTCCTGCTGCTCGACGGAGCGGAGCGCGACGTCGGACGTGGTTCCGGCAGGCACGGCCTCGGTCACCACGAGCACGGCCGTCGTCTCGACGCCCGCCCAGGCGCGCTCTTCCGCCCCGCTGACGTAGGTCATCATCAGCCAAGTGCCGAAGACGGCCAGCAGTACTGCTACGCCGGCTCCGAGTACACGGGATCTCACGGTACTGCTCCTAAAGATTCAAGCTGACGAAGAACGCGTTATACGACTCGCCGCCGAGCTCCTCGACACCGTAGGACTGGAGGTCCGCCAGTGACACGAGGGTGATGAACGTGCCACGGATCCCCGTGCACCTGTTACAGCCGGAGACCGTCAGCTGCTCGCTTGGCCAGCTGTGAGCGGTGACCTTGAAGGCCGCGAAACCGCTGATGGTGTAGTAGACGTTGTTGCCCTGTTCGGCCCGCGAGTCGTAGACAGGCAGCAGGATCGTTTTCCCGTCTACGTCGCAGTCGGGTCCGCTCTTACCTGGTTCGCCGGTGATGATCTGGTCGACGTCGACCGTCGCTTGGCAGCTCTTCTTGCTGGTCTCGTCCAGCCAGCCGAAAGCGCCGGGCAGCCTCTTCGTGGGCGGACCGCAGGATGTGGTGCTCGTGATCCATAGCTCGGTGTTCTGCGCTGCTTCCGTGAACACGCATTCGGGCGCGGTAAAGGGGAAGACTGTCGCACGGGACGGGCTGCCCCACGACGCTTTCGACTTCGCCGCGACGGCCGTCGAATCGATGCCGATGATCGGCGCGAACCAGTGCTTCACCGCCGGATTCCCCTTGGCGTCCAACGCCCGGGTGGTGACGCTGATGGTGTTTCCGGCGCGCGTCGCCTCGGCCCTGGCGCTGCCGTCATTGCTGTTGGCCCGGGCGTACTTCATGGCTTCGGACGCAAGGTCCGGACACGTACCGGCGGCACACTGCTGAGCGATAGCCAGGGCGGCGGCATCAGCCCCGTTCTGAAGCTGATTGCGTTCGAAGTAGACCATCCCAACATCGACGACGATGGCGGTGATGCCGAGGAGGACGACCATGAGTAGGGCGGTCATGACCGCAACAGCCCCGTGCTCCTGGTCCGCCAGCCGGCGTCCTGTCAGCCGCCGCATCGCATGACCGCCTTAGCCTGCAGGGGAATCGTCTTGACGAACAGGCCCGAGATGAGGCTGACCGAGTAGGTGATGGTTACCGTCGCATCGGGTGTGCCGCTGCATGGAGTCGCAGGGATGACGATGTTGCTGTCGGTGAGGCGAGGATTGAGGTTCGGGGCGGCCAGCTTGGCCGTCGAAATGGCAGGATCACGCTGCTTCTGGATGGCGAGTACGCGCACCGATTCCCGGGCCGCCGACGTGAGTTGCAACTGTGCGTTGAACACTCGGCCGAATTCCACGATGCCCAGGAGAAGGAGGAGTAGCAGCGGGACAACCAGAGCGAACTCGACCGCTGATGCTCCTCGCTCGCCTCGTAGTCGCAGCATCTGAGATTCTTCCCTGACTGATAATCGATGGACTTCGATTCGCCGGCGCGTTCTGGCGCCGATGAAGCAGTGGGAGTGCATCAATGATCCGTAGCACTCCCACCACTTCTGTTCCGCTACGGCGCGGCGGGTGCTGCGGGCGCGATGTTCAGCTGCGCACCGAGCCCCTGGAAGAAGCCGCTGAGCTGCGGCCCGAAAACGGTGAGGCCGCCGATAAGGACAACAGCAATGAGCCCGACCATCAGGGCGTACTCGACGGCCGTGGCGCCCGTCTGCTCGCTGCTGAGACGGTGACGTGCAGCTGCGACGAAGGTGGCGAAGAATGCGGCGACGTGATCGAACATTATGAGACTCCTGAGGGGGACGGTGCGGCTGGCCCAGCGCCAGCACTGCCAGAAAAGTAGCAACGCGATGCCGGCAGGAACCGGATCTGCCCTGATCCTGAGTGAACGCTCGCAAAGCTGCACTGCTCCTGAGCAGAACCTGCGCTCGCGCTGCCCAAGCATCGTCGTCCGGCTCCTCGCAGCCGCGCGCGGCTGTGAAGCCCACCGCCTCCCGCCTTCTAGGGCTCCCGGGTAGGGCAGACGCACCCGCTGTTTTGCCTATGGGAGCGGGGCACGCTAATCTTGGTAGTCGTTGTGCGTATCCCTGCTCGATACGTCTGCGCCCACCGGAGCGGTTCAGTTGCAGAACCACCTGGCCCGGGGGCGGAGCCGAGTTTTACGGGATGACTGGTCGTATTTCAGCCCTCACCTGAAGTTCCGGTAGCGCATGAATAAGCTGAGCCCTCGGGCACGGAGCACTCCGTGGATGTGGGCGACACCGAAATAGAAACGAAGGCCATAACCGTGCGTACGTACACCCCGAAGCCAGGCGATATCTCCCGCCAGTGGCACGTAATCGATGCAACCGACGTTGTGCTCGGCCGCCTCGCCAGCCAGACAGCCATCCTGCTGCGCGGAAAGCACAAGGCGACGTTCGCCCCCCACATGGACATGGGCGACTTCGTCATCATCATCAATGCCGAGAAGGTGGCCCTCACCGGCTCCAAGCTCGAGCAGAAGCGCGCCTACCGCCACTCGGGTTACCCGGGCGGCCTGAAGTCGACCAGCTACGTCGAGCTCCTGGACAAGAACCCGGAGCGCGCGGTCGAGAAGGCCATCCGCGGCATGCTTCCCAAGAACTCGCTCGCCGCTCAGCAGATCGGCAAGCTGAAGGTCTACCGCGGCGCGGAGCACCCCCACGCTGCGCAGCAGCCCACCACGTACGAAATCACCCAGGTCGCCCAGTAGTCCTGGCCACCAACACTAAGAAATCACTTCAAGGAGAACCGTGGCTCAGAACACTGAAGAGCTGAACGAACCGACTGAGGAGCTCACGAGCTACACCTCAGAGTCCACCGAAGGCAGCGAGACCGCCGTCAAGGAGCGCCCCGCCCTGACCGTCGGCGGCGGAGCCGTCGGACGCCGCAAGGAAGCAGTCGCCCGCGTGCGCCTCGTCCCCGGCACGGGCAAGTGGATCGTCAACGGGCGCGAGCTCGCCGACTACTTCCCGAACAAGCTGCACCAGCAGGAAGTCAACGATCCCTTCAAGCTCCTCGAGCTCGACGGCGCGTACGACGTCATCGCCCGCATCCACGGTGGCGGCCCCTCGGGCCAGGCCGGTGCGCTGCGTCTCGGTGTCGCTCGCACGCTGAACGAGATCGACCGCGAGAACAACCGCCCCGCCCTCAAGAAGGCAGGCTTCCTGACTCGTGACGCCCGCGTCATCGAGCGCAAGAAGGCCGGTCTCAAGAAGGCCCGCAAGGCGCCCCAGTACTCCAAGCGCTGATTTTTTCACCGCATTTCGATGCCCGTCCGGGCCTTCCGGGCGGGCATCGTGCTTTAACCTGATGGAGGCCCACCTGAGCGGTCTCGAGTTCCTCACTTAGGATGATCAACGATGAGCAAGTTATTCGGCACCGATGGCGTGCGAGGTCTGGCCAATGGCCTGATCACCGCCGAACTGTCCCTGCAGCTGGCACAGGCCGCCGCGGTCGTCCTCGGGCACAACGTGGTCGACGGCGGTCGCCGGCCCACCGCGGTGATCGCGCGTGACCCCCGCATCAGCGGTGAATTCATCGCGGCCGCCGTCGAGGCCGGCCTCGCGAGTTCCGGGGTCGACGTGTACGACGCCGGGGTCCTCCCCACACCGGCAGCCGCGTTCCTCGTCGCGGACCTGGACGCCGATTTCGGCGTCATGATCTCCGCTTCGCACAATCCCGCGCCGGACAACGGCATCAAGTTCCTGGCCCGTGGCGGCAAGAAGCTCAGTGACGCGCTCGAGGACGCCATCGAGGCGGAGATGGCCAACGAGAACCGTCGTCCCGTCGCCGGCGACGTAGGACGCATCCAGCGGTTCGCCGACGCCGAGGACCGCTACGTGGTGCACCTCCTCCAGACCCTCCCGCACCGCCTCGACGGACTGACCGTGGTGCTGGACTGTGCCCACGGTGCTGCGAGCGGCTGCTCGCCCGAGGTGTTCCGCAACGCGGGCGCCGAGATCGTGGTCATCGGCGCGGATCCCGACGGCGTGAACATCAACGACGGCTACGGCTCCACCCACCTCGAGAAGCTGCAGGCCGCCGTCCTCGAGCACGGCGCAGACCTCGGGATCGCCCACGACGGCGACGCCGACCGCTGTCTCGCGGTCGACCACGAGGGGAGCATCGTGGACGGCGACGAGATCATGGCCGTCATGGCGCTGGCCATGCGGGACGCCGGGAAGCTCCGCGACGACACCCTCGTCGCCACGGTCATGAGCAACCTGGGCCTCAAGATCGCGCTGCGCGAGGCCGGCATCACCCTGAAGGAGACCGGCGTCGGGGACCGTTACGTCCTCGAGGGGATGCGCGACGGCGGCTACAGCCTCGGCGGTGAACAGTCCGGCCACGTGATCTTCGCCGAGTATGCGACGACGGGCGACGGCGTCCTCACGGGCCTCCAGCTCGCGGCGCGGATGGCCGGTACGGGCAAGACGCTCAAGGAACTCGCCGCCGTCATGACCAAGCTCCCGCAGGTGCTTATCAACGTCAGGGGCGTGGACCGGACGGCGGCCGGCTCCGACGAGGGCGTCCAGGACGCGGTGCGCGAGGCCGAAGCGGTGCTGGGGGAGACGGGACGCGTCCTGCTGCGACCCTCCGGCACGGAGCCGGTGGTGCGTGTCATGGTCGAGGCCGCGGACACGGACACCGCGCAGCGCATCGCGGAGGACCTCGCCGCGACGGTGCAGGAGCGCCTGTCCCTCGAACCGGTCGCCTAGCAGCGCCGCACCACCCGTGCGCAGGCGGGCACGGAGGGGCGAACGCACATCTGCTGCCCGGGATGGACCGACCTGCTGCCCTCCGTCCCGAGTCGGCCGGCGTACCGGCGACCCAGGACAGGGTCGGTGCTGCTGCGGGCCAGGCCACGGCAGCCGTCGCCCTCGCCACGGCCGGCGCCGCCCAGCGGACTACAGGGCGGCGAGCACCTGCTCCATCGCGTCGATCTCGGCCTGCTGGGTCTCCACGATGGTCGCTGCGAGTTCGAGAGCCTCGGGGTACCGGCCGTCGTCGAGCTGGTCCTGCGCCATCCCGATCGCGCCCTCGTGATGGGCCGTCATGGACTCGAGGAAGAGGCGTGACGCGTCGGGACCGTCAGCCGAAGCGAGCTCGGCCATCCGGTCCTCGCTCATCATGCCGTTCATGGTTCCCGAGCCACCCATGTCACCCATGTCGTGGCCTTTCATGCCGTCCTCGGATTCCAACGGCTCSCCCCAGGCCCCGAGCCAACCCGTCATCGTTTCGATCTCGGGGTCCTGGGCGTTCCTGATCGTGGTCGCCAGCCCGGTGACCTGCGGCTCGAGGCCGTCCTTGGCGAGGATCATCCCGCTCATCTCCACTGCCTGCCGGTGATGCGGGATCATCATCTGCGCGAACAGGACGTCCGCGTCGTTGTGCTCGGTCGAGGCCTCGTCAGGGGCACCCGACGAAGCCCCGGCGCCGGACCCGGCGGTGGGGGCGGCGGAACTCTCCTGGGCCATGTCCATCCCCTCCATGGTTCCGCCGGAGGAGGAACCGCAGGCGGAGAGGGTGATCAGGGCGGTCAGGGACAGGGCTGTAAGGGGGAGTGGACGCTTCACGATGGTCGGATCCTTCGATGGTCACGGGAAGGGATGACCGGCCTGGGCCGCCGCGGCACCTGCGGCATTTGAGGCTACTGAGCGACGAAGGCGCCGAGCCCGGCCAGGAGGCGGTCGACGTCGTCGTCGTCGTTGTAGGGAGCCACGCCGATGCGCAGCGCGGCGCTGTCCTCGAGATCCAGCCGGCAAAAGGCCTCGTAAGCGTAGAAGGACCCTGCCGGCGCGAGGACGTCGCGATCCGCGAGATATCGGTAGGCGTCGGCGGAGGACCGCCCCGGGAATGTCACCAGCAGCGTCGGTGTCCGCTCCCGTGCCCGGCTGTGCAGCGTGACGGCCTCGCCGAGCTCGGCCAGCCCTGCCTCCAGGCGGTGCCGCAGCGTGAGTTCGTGCGCGTCGAGTACCTGGGCGGAGGCGAGGAGGCGCGCGCGGCGCCCGGTCGCCGTGCCCGGCGCGATCGCGGCGAGGAAATCGACGGTGGCCGTGACCCCGGCCATGATCTCGTACGGGAGGGTGCCGAACTCGAACCGCTCGGGCACCTCGTTCGTGGAGGGCAGCAGCTTGTCCGGCCGCAGCGACCCCAGCAGTTCCGGGTCGGCCACCAGGACCCCGCAGTGCGGCCCGAGGAACTTGTAGGGCGAACAGGCGAAGAAGTCGGCTCCCAGCTCCTGCACATCGACCGCGGCATGAGCGGTGTAGTGCACGCCGTCGACATAGACCAGGGCGCCGACCGCGTGCGCGGCATCCGCGATGCGGGGCAGCGGCGGTTTGGTGCCGAGGAGGTTCGACGCGGCGGTGACGGCCACGAGCCTGGTACGCCCGGTGATCGCGGCTGCGACGGACGCTTCGTCGATCTCCGTGGTCCCCGGATCGAACTCGATCCACCGTACGGTGGCGCCGACCGCCTCGGCGGCCTGCAGCCAGGGGCGAATGTTCGAGTCATGGTCCAGGCGCGACACGACGACCTCGTCACCGGGCCCCCAGGACTTGGCGAGGTGGCGGGAGAAGTCGTAGGCGAGCTGCGTGGCGCTCCGCCCGTAGACGACGCCGCGGGGATGGGCGCCGAGCAGGTCGGCCATCGCCTGCCGGAATCCGCCGACCGCTGCGTCTGCGTTGGTCTCCGAGAGCACGCCGGAGCCGCGGTTGGACAGCGGCCCGGTGATGGCCCCGGCCATCGCCGCTCCCACGGCTGCGGGGGCCTGCGTTCCGCCCGGCCCGTCGAAGAAGGCGATGCCGGTGAGCAGGGCGGGGAAGTGCGCACGGAATGCGGCGATGTCGAGGTTCATCCCAACACTGTGTCAGGTGGGGGCCGGCGCGGGAAGGAGGGCGGGGTGGCGTGGCTGATGCCGGCGCTGATTCCTCGGACACGCCCGTGCCCGGGGAGCGAAGATCGGCGCCGGGGTGTCAGGCGGTCTGCAGCGCTGCGCTGCGCACGCAGGTCGGGACCAGCGCGCGGCAGGGACGTGGACAGGGCGTCGTCGCGCGGGCCGGACCGGGGATGAGCGCGACGGCGTCGTCGTACCGCGCCACCGCGAGCTCGGCGAGGAGGGGGCTCGGCAGCAGGGGAGCGGTGACGACGTCGGCCTGTGCCCGGGCCAGCTGGTCGTGGAAGTATCCGGGAGCCAGGAGGTAGGAGGCGAGCGCCACCCGTTCCTGCCCGGCCGATCGGAACGCGGCGACCGCCGCCGGCACGGACGGCGAGGCCTTCGACCCGAAACCGGCGCTCACCGGCCCGGTCCGGAGGCCGGCGAGGACCGCGAGCACCTCGCCCACGTCCTCCGCCGCGCAGGCATCCGAGGATCCGGCGGCAGCGAGGACCACGGCGGCATCGTCGGGCACCCCCGCGTCGGCGAGCCGCTCCTGCAGGACCCGGGCCAGGCGAGGGTCCGGGCCCAGCGGCAGGGCGGAGACCGTTCCCGGCCTGCGGGCGGCCGCCCGCGCGATGTCCACCTTCACGTGGTAGCCGACCGAGAGGAGCAGGGGGACGATGACGGCGGACCGCCCCTCGGGGAGCGCGGCGATGACGTCCACGAGGTCGGGCTCCTGCACGTCCACATAGGCCTCGACGACGTCGAGGTCCGGTCGGAGGGCGGAGATGCCGGCGCGGACGGCATCGATCTCGCGGCGTCCCTGCGCGTTGTCCGTCCCGTGCGAGCAGGCGATGAGGACCGGCGGACCGGCGGCGTCGAGGATCATGGGTGACATTCAAGCATCCGGCCCGGCATCACGCAGCGCGGCCGACCTGGACGACGCCGTCCACGCTCCGGACGGGATAGGTCAGGAGGCCCTCGCCGCCCGAGAGGCAGGCGCCGGTCGCGAGGTCGTACACCTCCTTGTGCAGCGGAGAGGCGATGGTGGGTGCTGCGCCCCTGGACCCCACGATCCCGCGGGCCATCACCGCCGCGCGGGTCCGGGGGTCGATGTTGCCGACGGCGTGGAGCCTGTCGCCGGGCAGCCGGAACAGGGCGATCTGCTCGCCGTCCACGAGGGCGGCCTCGCCCCAGCACTCCTCGAGGTCGTCGAGGCGGCACACCGGACGCCAGGTGGGCTCCGTGGTTCCCGCGTCCACGGCACGCTGCAGGACGAGTTCGGTCATGTCGGTTCTCCTGTCGGGCAGAGGTCGGGCAGAGGTAGGGCTGCATCCCACGCTAGGCACCGCGCGTGTCGGGTGCGTCCCGCCGCTGTTGCGCGCGGGTAACTTCGGGCTCACCGCGGTCGGGCTGCCGCGTGAGCCGGAAGTTAACGTTGCGACACATCGGTGACACACGGGAGAAATTGCCCGTTCGTACTGTGGGAGCCAAGGAACGGGACACCAGGTCCGGACGGAAGGCACCCATGAGCGAGACGCGATCACCACGGCCCGCCGGGGACTCCCCGCAAGGAGCGGAGCGCCGCATCGTCGTCGTCGGTGGCGGCCCGGCGGCCCACCGCTTCGTCGAGGCGCTCTGGCGGCGCGGCACGGACGGACTGCACATCACCGTCCTGACCGAGGAGGAGCACGCGCCCTACGATCGCGTGGCGCTGAGTTCGGCGCTCACGGGCGACGTCGATCTCACCCTCGGTGAACCCCTCATGTGGCGCGAACCCACCATCCGCCTCGTCACGGGTGAGCGCGCCGTGCGGCTCGACACGGCGGCACGCTGTGTCATCGGCGCGTCCGGGACGGTCTACGCGTACGACGACGCCGTCCTCGCCACAGGCTCCGATGCCGTGCGGTTGCCGGTGCCCAACGGCGAGCACGCTGCCGTCTACCGCACGCTCGACGACGTGCAGTGGCTGCGGACTGAGACGGCGAGACTCGCGGAGGACCTCGGGCGGCCGCCGCGCGCCGTCGTGGTGGGCGGCGGGCTCCTCGGGCTCGAGGCCGCGGGCGGGCTGCAGGTCCTCGGCGCCGACGCCACGGTGGTGAACCGCGCCGGCTGGCTCATGAACGCACAGCTCGACCAGGGCGGCGGCCAGGCCCTCGGCCGCCTCATCGCCGCCAAGGGGCTCGGCCTCCACTGCGGCGGGGCTCCGACCTCGATCGACAGGGACGACGACGGCCGGGTCACGGCCGTGGGCCTCAGCGACGGGGCGGTGCTCCCCGCGGATCTGGTGGTCTTCGCCGTCGGTATCCGCCCCCGGGACGAGCTGGCCCGCGATGCGGGCCTGGCCACTGCACCGCGCGGCGGCGTGGTCATCAGCGCCTCCTGCGAGACGTCGGTGCCGGGCGTTTGGGCGATCGGCGAGGTGGCCAGCTACGGTGGCGTCAGCATGGGGCTGGTGGCGCCGGCGAACGCCATGGCCGAGGTCTGCGCCGACGGGATCCTCGGCGGGGTCTCGAGCTTCGCGGGCTTCGACACGGCGACCAAGCTCAAACTCTCCGGCGTGGAGGTGGCGAGTTTCGGGGATGCGCTCGCCGACACCGAGGGCAGCCTCGAGATCGTCTACGCAGATCCCGCACGCGGGCTCTACCAGAAGCTCGTGGTCACCGACGATGCGAAGACCCTGCTCGGCGGGATCTTCGTGGGCGACGCGGCCCCCTACTCGGCGCTGCGACCGCTCCTCGGACGCGAACTCCCCGCCGAACCCGGCGCGTACCTCTCCTCCGCGGGCGGCAGCGAGGCGCCGCAGTCCGAGCTGCCGGACGACGTCGTGCTCTGCTCCTGCAACAACGTGACGGCGGGGGCCTGCCGTTCGGCGGTCCATGGGACGGCGGAGGACGGCTCGGCGGTGGAACCCGCCCTCGACCTGCCGTCACTCAAGGCCTGCTCGCGGGCGGGGACGCAGTGCGGCTCCTGCGTCCCGATGCTCAAGAAGCTCCTCGACGGTGAACTCACGAAGGCCGGGCGGACGGTCTCCCGGGGGCTGTGCGAGCACTTCGGGATGTCCCGGCCCGAGCTGTTCGAGGCCATCCAGGCGCTCGACCTCAGCTCCTTCACCGACATCATCCGGCGTTTCGGCACCACCGACGAGGCGAGGGCCGGTCACGGCTGCGACATCTGCAAGCCGGCCATCGGGTCCATCCTCGCGACCCAGCGTGGCGAGTACGTGCTCGACGGCGGCCGCGGCACGCTGCAGGACACCAACGACCGGGCGCTGGCGAACATGCAGCGCAACGGCACCTACTCCGTGGTGCCGCGCATCCCGGGAGGTGAGATCACCCCGCAGAAACTCGCGGTGATCGCGCAGGTCGCGGAGCAGTTCGGCCTGTACGTGAAGCTGACGGGCGCGCTGCGCATCGACCTCTTCGGCGCGCGGCTCGAGCAGCTGCCGGACATCTGGAAGATCCTCGTCGAGGCCGGGTTCGAGTCCGGCCAGGCGTACGGCAAGGCGCTGCGGAACGTGAAGTCCTGCGTCGGGTCCACCTGGTGCCGGTTCGGCGTCCAGGACTCGGTGGCCATGGCGATCGACCTCGAACTGCGGTACCGCGGGCTGCGCGCGCCGCACAAGTTCAAGATGGGCGTCTCGGGGTGCGCCCGAGAATGCGCCGAGGCCCGCAGCAAGGACGTCGGCGTGATCGCTACGGACCAGGGCTGGAACCTCTACGTGGGCGGCAACGGGGGGTTCCAGCCGGCCCACGCACAGCTCCTCGCCCAGGACCTCGACGGGGAGACCCTGATCCGGTACATCGACCGCTACCTCATGTACTACATCCGGACGGCGGACCGGATGCAGCGCACCGCCCGCTGGATGGACGACCTCGACGGTGGTCTCGACCATGTGCGCAGCGTCGTCGTCGAGGATTCCCTCGGTATCGGCGAGGACCTGGAGGCGGCCATGGCCCGGCACGTGGAGCACTACGAGGACGAGTGGGCCGCGACGCTCAGGGACCAGGACCGGCTCCGCCGTTTCCGGTCCTTCGTCAACGCGCCGGACGCCGCGGACCAGTCGATCGTCCTCGTCGAGGAACGCGGCCAGCGACGCCCGGCCACGGAGGCGGAACTCGAGGCCCGGGCGCGGCGGACCGATCTCGGCTCCGCGATCCCCGTACGCGCCGGGGCCGGCCCCATGCCACGAACGGAAGGCTGACCATGCAGCTCGACGTCGATCTGGCCGGGCAACGCGTCGTGGTCGTCGGTACCGAGCAGGCCTCGCGCCGGGTCCTGGCGCGGTATCGCGCTGCCGGGGCCGACGTCGAGCGCGTGGGCGGTGTGGCGGCGCTCCATCGGGGCGCGTTGGCGGGCGCGCGCCTCGTCGTCCTCGTCGAGGGCGCGGCCGGGGGCGGATGCACGCCTTCGGCCGCGGACGTTCCGTCCGTGGCTGCCGGATCGGGGCCGGCGGGACCGGACCGGACCGACGTCGCCGGGGATCTGCGGGAACGCTGCCGGCACGCCGGTGTCCTGGTCGTCCGGGAGGAGGCCGCAGCCGGGGGGCCCGGCCACGTGACGCTGATCGGCGGCGGTCCGGGAGCGCTCGGCCTGCTCACGCTCGACGCCGCGGCCGCCCTCCGCGAGGCCGACGTCGTGCTGTACGACAGGCTGGCACCCACCGAGGACCTCGCCGTCCTCGCCCCGGCCGCGGAGCTGATCGACGTCGGCAAGCTGCCGGGGCACCACCGCGTCCCGCAGTCCGGCATCAACGACCTGCTCGTCCGGCACGCGCTGGAGGGGCGGCACGTGGTGCGGCTGAAGGGCGGGGACCCGTTCGTCTTCGGGCGCGGCAGCGAGGAGCTCGCTGCCTGCCTGGAGGCACGCGTCCCGTGCCGGGTGGTCCCCGGCGTCAGCTCCGCGATCTCGGTGCCGGCCGCGGCGGGCATCCCGGTCACGCACCGGGGCGTCAGCCACCTGTTCACGGTGGTCTCGGGCCACGCGCCCCTCTCCGAGGAGGAGCACCTGCACCTCGCCGGGCTCGGCGGGACCATCGTGGTCCTCATGGGCGTCTCGACGCTGCCCCAGCTGGTCGCGGGCCTCGGCCGCGCGGGGATGCGGCCGGACATGCCGGTCGCCGTCGTCGAGCGCGGCTACAGCGCGTCGCAGCGGACGACGGCGGGGACGCTCGCCACGATCGTGACCGCGGCGGGTGCCGCGCGCTGCCAGTCGCCGGCGGTGCTCGTGATCGGTGAGGTGGTGCGCGTGGGTCTGGAGCTGCAGGGCGGAGCGGCGCACCTGGCCCGCCTCACGGAATCGCTGGCCTCATGACCGAGACCCTCCGCATCGACACGTCCGGCGGACAGCTCGCCGGGTTCCGGATCGGGGTCACGTCCGACCGGCGCTCCGGCGACCTCATCGACGCCCTGGAACGGCGTGGGGCCTCCGTGTTCCACGCCCCCGCGCTGAAGATCGCGCCCATCGCCGAGGACGTCGACCTGCTCGCCGACACGGCCGCCATCGTCGAGGCCCGGCCCGATCTCTTCCTCATCACGACGGCGTACGGCATGCGCCGGTGGTTCGAGGCCGCGGACGCCGCGGGCCTCGGTGACGATCTCCTGGACGTGCTCGGGAGCGGCCGGATCTACGTCCGCGGCCCGAAGGCGCGGGGTGCGGTGCGCGCCGCAGGGCTCGACGACGTCGGCATCAGTTCCGACGAGACCACGGCGACGCTCGTGGACGAGCTGCTGGAGCAGGACCTCGCCGGGCTGACGATCGGCGTGCAGCTGCACGCCTACGCGGATGCGCATCAGCTGGAACGCCTGCGGTCAGCCGGCGCCGCCCTCCTCACCGTGACGCCCTACCGGTGGATCAAGCCCGAGGGATCCGAGCGGTTGCCCCGCCTCATCGAGGCCGTGTGTGCGGGCCGGCTGGACTGCGTGACGTTCACGAGTGCACCGGCCGTCGACGCGCTGTTCAGCACCGCTGCGGAACAGGGGCTGCAGGAGGAACTGATCCAGCGTTTCCGGCGGAGCGTCCTCGCCGCCGCCGTGGGCCCGGTCACCGCGCAGCCCCTGGTCGATGCGGGGATCGAGCCGATCGTCCCCGAGCGCTTCCGTATGGGCGCGCTGATCCGCCTCGTGTGCGACCACCTCGCGGAACACCACGTGGAGCAGCTCCGCACGCGCGCCGGATACGTGGAGGTGCGCGGCCGGTCCGTGCGGGTCGACGACGTCGAGGTGGACCTCGCCCCCGCGCAGCTGGTGCTGTTCAAGGCGCTGCTCTCCGCCCGCGGCGCGGTGCTGAGCCGGGACGCGCTCACTTCCCTGCTCGCGCACACCGGGGCCGGGCACGCACTGGACATGAACGTGAACCGCCTGCGGAAGTCGCTGCCCGACCCGCACCTCGTCGAGACGGTGGTCAAGCGCGGGTACCGGCTGCACGTCTGAGCACCCGTTGCCCGCTCACGGGGCCACTGCCGCCGCGTAATGCTGCTCGATCGCCGACCGGATGTCCTCGTGGCAGCCTCCGCACCCGGTGCCGGCACGCGTCCCCGCGGACACCTCCTGTACCGTCGTGCAGCCCGCGCGGACGGAGGCCTCCACCGTGCCCCGCGTGATGCCGGCGCACCGGCACAGCGTCGCCTCCGGTCCCGGACGGAGGGCCGGTGCCCCTCCCTCCACACCGTCGAGGCGCAGGAGGCTCGAGCGGTCGGCCGGCAGTTCGCTGCCCCGCTCGAAGAGCAGCACCAGTTCGGCGCCGGTCCGCGGCATGCCCACGCAGACCAGTCCCGCGAGGACGCCGTCGCGCGTCACCATCTTCGCGTAGCGGCCGTGGCCCGGGTCGGTCCATACGGCGACGTCGAGGCCGGGCTCCGTGGACCAGGGATCGGCGTCGGTCTCCCCGGCGGTCACGGCGTCGACACCGCGGGCCTTGAGGAGCAGGAGGGGGTCCCGCCGATCGGGCGGCCCGGCGGCGGCGGACGGGAGGGCGCCGGTGAGCTCGGCGGTGAAGGCCGCCCCGAGCTGGTCCGCCTGCTGCCAGCCCGGCCCGATCAGCCCCTGCGGCACGGTGGTTCCGGAGCATCCCGCGCAGGAGGGATCCCAGCAGCGCACTTCGGCGCAGTCGCCGATGGCCCAGATGTCCCCGGTGTCGAGCGCGCGGAGGTCGTGGTCCACGAGGATGCCGGCGGCGGTGTTGAGGTCGCAGCCATCCGCGAGCTCGGTCCGCGGACGGACACCGCAGGCGATCACCAGCGCCCCGCCCTCGACCTGCAGGCCGCCCTCGAGGGTGAGGCCCGAGAAACGCCCGTCCGTCAGGGTGATCCCTGTCGAGGCACCGCCCGTCACGGTGATACCGGTCCGGGCGAGCGCCGCTCCGAGGACGCGGGCGCCGTCGCCGAGATGGCGTTCCAGCGGAGCGCGGCCGGAGTGGACGAGCGTGACGCGTGCTCCCTCCTCGGCGGCGGCGAGGGCGGCCTCGATGCCGAGGATCCCGCCGCCGAGCACCACGATGCGCCGGTCCGCGGCCATGGCCGAGGAGAGCGCCCGCGCGTCGGCGAGATCCCGGAGGAAGCTGACACCGGCAGGCAGCAGAGCGTCGTCGATCCCGGCGAGCCGGGGGAGGACGGGGCGCGAGCCGGTCGCGAGGACCAGGCGGTCGTAGTCGACGCTCCCACCGTCGTCGAGCAGCACGCGCCGGAACGGCCGGTCCACCCGGGTGACGCGCGCACCGAGCCGGACGTCGATGCCGAGGGTGGCCAGTGCCGCGGCGTCCGCGAGCCGGATGGCCCCCTCCCGGGTGCGGCCGACGGCGACATCCGCGACCAGGACGCGGTTGTATGCAGCCTCCGGCTCCTGGCCGATCACGGTCACCGCGACGGCGCCCGCAGCGACGAGCGGTTCGAGGTGTTCGAGAAGGCGTGCGGCGACGGGCCCGAAGCCCACGATCACGATGCGCTCGGCAGCGGATCCGCCCATGGCCGTCATGCGTAGACCTCCTGTACCTGATCGTCCCCCTGGGCGCGCGCGAGGAGGCGGGTCACCCGTACCGGCGTCGTCTTGAACTCCGGCATGCCCGAGACCGGGTCGGTCGGCCCGCCCGTCAGGAGGTTCGCGCTCCCGGCGCCGGCGAAGTGGAAGGCGAGGAACACCGTGTCCTGGCGGATGTCCGGGGTCAGGTGGGCGGTGGCCTGCGCCTCCCCGTGCGTGCTGGTGACGAGGACGGGGTCTCCCTGGCCGATCCCGAGCCCCTGCGCCGTGGCGGGGTGCAGGTCCAGGCGGGGCCCTGGCCGGGCGGCGAGCAGCTCGGGCACGCGGCGCGTCTGCGTACCCGACTGGTAGTGCTCGAGCAGGCGGCCCGTCGCGAGGAGCAGGGGCGCCGGGATGCGGGCCGCCGCACTGTCGGCGCGCGGGGTGACGGGGACGAGGACGGCCCGGCCGTCGGAGTGGGCGAAGGTGTCGAGGAAGAGCCGGGGCGTGCCGGTGCTGCCGGTCGGATAGGGCCAGTAGGCGGGGGAGCCGCCGTCGAGCACGGCGTAGTCGAGGCCGGAGTAGTCGGCAGGGCCGCCGGCACTCGCGCGCGCCAGCTCGTCGAACATGGTCTCCGGGTCCTCGCTGAACACCGAGGGGGCCTCCAGCAGGCGCGCGAGTTCCTGCAGGATCCACAGCTCGCTCCGGGCGCCGGCCGGCGGCGTGACGGCGGCGCGGCGGCGGAGGACGCGTCCTTCGAGGTTCGTCACGGTGCCCTCCTCCTCGGCCCACTGCAGCACCGGGAGCACGATGTCGGCGAGGGCAGCGGTCTCGGAGAGGAAGAAGTCCGAGACGACCAGCAGGTCCAGGGACTCCAGGCCCGCGATGACCGCGGAGGCGTCGGGTGCCGAGACCGCCACGTTGGCTCCGTGGACGAAGAGGCAGCGCGTGGCGTCGGGTCGCCCCAGCGAGGCGAGCAGTTCGACCGCCGGAAGTCCCGGTCCGGGGATGGTGTCCTCGGGTACGCCCCACACGGATGCCACGTGCGCGCGGGCTACAGGGTCGGTGATCCTGCGGTAGCCCGGCAACTGGTCCGCCTTCTGTCCGTGCTCGCGGCCGCCCTGCCCGTTGCCCTGGCCCGTCAGGGTGCCGTACCCGTTTCCCGCGGTGCCGGGCAGGCCGAGGAGCAGAGCCAGGTTGATCGCGGCCGTGGTGGTGTCCGTGCCGTCGGCGTGCTGCTCGATGCCGCGCCCCGTGAGGATGTACGCACCGGGTCCGCCGGCCGTCCCGCTGCGGGCGCCGCGGGCGAGGAGCCTCGCCGTCGCGCGGATCAGCGGGGCCGGGACGCCGGTGACGGCCTGGACGCGCTCGGGCCACCAGCGCGCCACTTCCCGGGTGACGTCCCCGTACCCCCGCGTCCGGGACGCGAGGAAGGCGCGGTCCTCGAGACCCTCGGCGACGACGACGTGCGCGAGTCCGAGCAGGAGGGCGAGGTCCGTCCCCGGGGTGGGCTGGAGGTGGAGGCCCTGCCCCTGTCCGGTCAGGCGTGCGGTGGCGGACCGGCGGGGGTCGACGACGATCAGTCCGCCCGCCGCCTGTGCGCCGCGGAGGTGCTGGATGAAGGGCGGCATGGTGTCCGCCGCATTGGATCCGAGCAGCAGCACCACCGACGCGTCGTCGAGGTCGGCCAGGGGGAACGGCAGGCCGCGGTCGACGCCGAAGGCACGGTTCCCGGCGGCTGCCGCGGAGGACATGCAGAACCGGCCGTTGTAGTCGATCCTCGAGGTGTGCAGGGCCAGCCGCGCGAACTTGCCGAGGGTGTACGCCTTCTCGTTGGTGAGCCCGCCGCCGCCGAAGACCGCGACGGCATCCTGACCGTGCTCGGCCTGGATGCTCCGGACGCGTCGGGAGATGAGGGGGAGCACGGTGTCCCACGTCGATTCCCGGAGCACGCCGTCCGGTCCACGCAGCAGGGGAGCGGTGAGCCGGTCCGGGTGGCGGAGGAGGTCGGCGGCCGACCAGCCCTTCCGGCAGAGCCCGCCGCGGTTGGTGGGGAAGTCGCGGCCCGCGATCGTGGCGTCGTCGTGCCGTCCGGTGTCCCCGCGGACGCTCCGGGAGCCCGCCGTGACCGTCATGGCGCACTGGAGTGCGCAGTAGGGGCAGTGCGTCTCGGTTCCCACCTGGGTCAGCACGAATCAGACCTTGCCGACCGTGGACGAGCGGCGGAGGTAGAAGAACCAGGTGACGGCGAGCATCAGGACGTAGCCGGCCACGAAGCCGTAGAAGGCGTTGTCATAGCTGCCGGTCGCACTGTTCGACGCGTTGAGCACCTGGGGGATCAGGAAGCCGCCGTAGGCACCGACGGCGGAGATGAGGCCGAGGGCCGCGGCTGACTTTCGGGCGGTACTGACCGACTCACGGACCTCCCCTGCCTGTCCCGCTGCGCCGCGCCGGGCGAAGATGATCGGGATCATCCGGTACGTGGCACCGTTGCCGGCGCCGGCCGCCGTGAAGAGGACCAGGAAGAGGCCGAGGAAGAGCCAGAAGTTGCCCAGGGGCAGCGTCCAGACCACGGTGAGGGCAATGGCCGCCATCACGGCGAAGGCGCACACCGTGATGATCGCACCGCCGAAGCGGTCCGCGAGACGCCCCCCGAACGGGCGGGCGAGCGAGCCGACCAGCGGGCCCAGGAAGGCCAGGGTGAGGCTGATCCCCATCATGTCGATGGTCCTGAAGGCCGGGAAGGAATCGGCGATCAGCTTCGGGAAGACGCCCGCGAAGCCGATGAACGAGCCGAACGTCCCGATGTAGAGGAGCGCCATGATCCAGAGGTGTGGCTCGCGGACCGCCGCGAGGGATCCGGCGAGGTCGCTCCTGGCGCTCGACAGGTTGTCCATGTACTTCCAGGCGCCGAACGCGGCGACCAGGATCAGCGGGACCCAGACCCACCCGGCGAGGGGGATGCCCAGGGAGAAGGCCGCTCCGAGGCCGATCACGACGGGGACCACGAACTGCGCGACGGCGGCACCGAGGTTGCCGCCCGCGGCATTCAGCCCGAGCGCCCAGCCCTTCTCGCGGGCAGGGTAGAAGAAGGTGATGTTCGCCATCGAACTGGCGAAGTTGCCGCCACCGAGACCGGCGAGGGCGGCGACGGCGAGCATCACGCCGAACGGCGTCTCCGGGTTCGAGACGCACAGGGCCAGTCCGACGGCCGGGATGAGCAGGAGCAGGGCCGAGATGATGGTCCAGTTGCGTCCGCCGAATCTCGGCACCATGAAGGTGTAAGGGATGCGCAGCGTCGCACCGACGAGGGACGGCATGGAGATCAGCCAGAAGATCTGCGACGTCGTGAAGGTGAAGCCCGCCGCCGGCAGGTAGACGACGACGATGGACCAGAGCTGCCAGACCACGAAACCGAGGAACTCGCAGGCGATGGACCACTGCAGGTTGCGTCTCGCGATGGACCTGCCGACGCCGTTCCACTGCGCGGTGTCCTCGGCATCCCAGCCGTCGATCCAGCGGCCGGGGCGATGGGTCAGCGCGGTGACGCCCGATGGTGGTGGGGCAAGGGTGGGGGATGCTGCCTCGTCGATGCTCACGGAGTCCTCCAGGGATGGTGTTCGAGCGTTTCCCCGAGGCTAGTGAGGCCGCGTTTCAGGTCTTAGCGCGCTGCGTGAACGACTCGTGACGATCACCTATCCGCGGCGCAGGTGCATCGTGAGAAGTTCCGGCGCGGTCCTCCTCCGGCGTCGACCCGTGTGCCGTGCCGGCCGGCTGGAGGCACCGGGGCCGGCAGCCGCTGGACGCGAAGAAGCAGGATCAGGGGTCTTGTCCTCGATGAGCCGTGCCGACCGGATCCAGGAGGGTGCGGCCGTGAGGAAGGAGTGCCTGTCGCAGGTCAAGAACCTGCTGGCGGGCCTGAACGCCCTCGGTGAGCACGGGCCGTTCGGCCAGCGGACTCCGAAGCAGCTCCCGCTCACCTCGTCCTGCATGCTTGTGGCGTGCCGTTGAGCGTCTCAAGCCACTCGACGATGGCGGCGCGCGCAATCAGTAGCGCTGGATTCGGTAAGATCGACTGTCGAGCATCGACCGCCGACGAATCCGCTACGACGAACAGATCGGCTACTACGTAGGGATCGCTGATCAGGCACTGTCGAAGAGGTGCCGATCGTGGGGCCTCAGACGATGCGCTGGCGGTCACCCGGCGTCACCAGGGTCCACCCCGCGTCCTGTGTACCTCGAGGCCGCGGTCACCATCGACCGACACCAACACGCCAGCTGTCGTGAAGACGCACTGATGCCTCATCTGTACGCCCACAGCCTGCCCACACCCCGCCCTTTTCAAGGAGAATCATGCGCACCGTCAACGCCGTCGCGGCACCGTCCGCCACCGAACCACTGATCAGGACCACCATCGAGCGCCGCGACGTCGGCCCCAAGGACGTCCTGATCGACATCGCCTACTCCGGCGTCTGCCATTCCGACATCCACACCGTGCGCGGCGAGTGGGGCGACATCCAGTACCCCCAGGTCGTCGGCCATGAGATCGTCGGCACCGTGAGTGAGATCGGCTCCGAGGTCACCAAACACGAGGTCGGCGACCGCGTCGGCGTGGGCTGCATGGTCAACTCCTGCGGTGAGTGCGAATACTGCGTCCGCGGTGACGAGCAGTACTGCAGCAAGGGCAACATCCAGACGTACGGCGGCGTCGATCCCGCCGACGGCACCATCACCCAGGGCGGCTACTCGCAGGCCGTCGTCGTCACCGAGGACTTCGTGCTCCGCGTCCCCGAGAGCCTCGACTTCGAGAAGGTGGCCCCGCTGCTCTGCGCCGGGATCACCCTTTATTCGCCGCTGCACCACTGGAAGGCAGGCCCGGACACGAAGGTGGCCATCGTGGGCCTCGGCGGTCTCGGCCACATGGGCGTGAAGATCGCCGCTGCCCTCGGCGCCGAGGTCACGGTGCTCTCGCAGACGACCTCAAAGAAAGAGGACTCCCTGCGGTTCGGCGCGAAGGCCCACTACGCCACGAAGGAGCCGGAGACCTTCACGGAGCTCGCCAACTCGTTCGACCTGATCATCAATACGGTCTCGGCGAAGGTGGACATGGGTGCCTACCTCGGCCTCCTCAAGGTGGACGGGACCCTCGTGAACGTGGGCGCTCCTTCCGAGCCCCTCGGTGTCCCCGCGTTCGCCCTGATCCCGGGCCGCCGCAGCTGGGCAGGTTCGATGATCGGCGGAATCCGCGAGACGCAGGAGATGCTCGACTTCTGCGCTGAGCACGGCATCCACCCCGAGACGGAGCTCATCGGTGCCGACGGGATCAATGACGCCTACGAGCGTGTGCTGAACTCTGACGTCCGCTACCGCTTCGTCATCGACGCCGCCACCTTCGCCTGACGCGTGCGAAGGAGGAACGGGTCACCTTCACCCCCCCCCTCGGTGAAGGTGACCCGTTCCGCCACCACACACGCGGGGCTGATACCCCCACGGATGACGACCACTTCAGACGGCGGAACCTATCGCTGCGCCCGTCAACTCTCGGCAGCGTCGACCTGCCTGATGAGGAAGTGGACACTTCAGCCATGGACGGAGTGGTGTGCGCGGGTAGAACTGCCGGCGAAACCTTCTGGGGCATGACTGCCCGACAGCCCGTTCCGGAGGGTCAAGGCACGCCGGCTGCGGTGCCGGTCCTAGGTGAGCCGTTCCTGCGTGGCTGGATCCGGACGTCGGGTGTTGACTGCTTCCATGACAGATGAACAGGGTCTGGTAGAGCCCCATGACAGTGGTGTTGCGGCACGGTTGAACTGGCTGCGGGCTGCCGTGCTGGGAGCTAACGACGGGATCGTGTCCACAGCGGCCACGGTGATCGGAGTCGCCGGCGTGACGAACATCCTCGCGCCGATCCTGGTCGCCGGCACCGCCGCGGTGGTGGGCGGCTCCGTCTCGATGGCCCTCGGCGAGTACGTATCGGTCAGTAGCCAGAAGGACAGCCAGGAAGCCCTGATCGAGAAGGAGAGGCAGGAGCTGCGGGAGGATCCCGACGGTGAGCTCGACGAGCTGGCCGGATTGTACGAGGCCAAAGGCCTCACGCCCGCCACGGCCCGGCAGGTTGCTGTCGAACTGACGGGTCATGACGTCCTGGCCGCCCACCTCTCAGCCGAACTGAACATCGACGAACTCGAGGTCGTCAACCCCTGGCATGCAGCGTTAGCTTCCGCTGCAGCGTTCGCGGCTGGTGCCGTCCTACCGCTGCTCGCGATCCTCCTTCTGCCGAAGGAGGTCCGCATACCACTGACCTTCGTCGCGGTCCTGGTGGCGCTGACCATCACCGGGGCTGTCAGCGCCCACGTCGGCGGGAGCTCCCGGCGGCGTGCCATGCTCCGCCTCGTCCTCGGCGGCGCACTGGCGATGGCGTTCACCTACCTCGTCGGCGCCCTCCTCGGCACCACCGGCATGGTCTAGCCGCGGCATGCTCTCCGCGTTGGCGCCGTCGAGATGGCGAACAGGGACGGCAATGTCGACCGATTCCCCCTGTCAACCGAGGGGGAGGATGAGCAAGGACCCTGTGGCGGTCGCCACCAGCGCGCCACTGGCGTCAGTGACGGTGCCATCAGCGAAGGCGACCCGCTGTCCCGGCTTCGTCACGACCCCGACACAGGTCAGTTGACCGCTATCGGACCGGGCCGGCCGCAGATAGTTCACTCTGATCTCGATCGACGTGTGGCCGACTCCTTTTGGGAGAGTCGTCTGCACAGCACAACCCAGAGCGGAGTCGAGGAGAGTGCACACCAGTCCGCCGTGAACCGTGCCGATCGGGTTGTCATGCGGTTCGTCCGGCGGCAGGTGAAGGGAGCCGTTCCGGGAGCCGCCTCGACGAGCGTCACACCCATCACGTGGTTCATCGGCGGCGGAGGGAGTTCCTTCCCCATCATCGAGTGCAGGTAGTCGATCCCGCTCACCCCCGGCATTGCTTCGGCGCCGACAGACGGATCTTCCCACGTGATGTGCCGTCACGTTGTGTCACGCTGCTCCTCGATGTGTGCGATGTGTGCGATGTGTGCGATGTGTGCGATGTGTGCGATGTGTGCGATGTGTGCGATGTGTGCGATGGGTGCTCCGGGTGCTCCGGGGATGATCTGCGTCCTACTGACATTCGCCGACAATTGATCTTCTGTCCGGTGCCTCAGCACCTGACAGGCTGCCCGAGCGAGTGGGATGCGCTCGGTACTGTGCATGACCGAACCCAGACACCTCGACGACAGGTGTCTGGGTTCACGCCGTTTTATCGTGCTCACAGGCGAGAGCCGGTAGCCCGTGTGTGGGCTACCGGCTCTCGCCTGTGGTGTTACCGATGATTCGAAGGACTGCGGCGCCTCCTCCTTGCAGCTACTTCTTCGCCTTCTGCACCACGACGGTCTGCTTGGTCGTCTCCGTTGCTCCCTTGCTGTTGGTGAGCACTGCGGTGTACACGTACTTGCCCGGCGCCCGGTTGGTGATGTCCACGATGGCGTTCTGGGGCTTCGGGGTCGCCCATGCGAGCTTCTGGGTGTGGATCTGCTCGCCGTTCTCGTACAGGGTGAAGCTGCTGCCGTTCTCCCCGCTCTTCAGGTCCATGGTGACGGTGTAGTTGCCGTCGTGGGGCCCTTTGTCCTTGCCGTGGTCGATGGACAGTTTGGCTTTACCAGGCGCCGTGGAGGCGTTGTCCTCGGGCTTCTCCGGTACTGGTCCGTGCCACATGGCGGGTGTCAGGGGGGTCACGGTCAGGCCCTCGAGGGTTGCTGTGCCGCCGGAGGAGAACAGGCCTATCTGGTTGGCGCCGACGTTGGGGAAGACCTGGTCGGTGATGGTGGTCAGCCCGTCGTTGGCGAAGACTTCGACGGAGGCCCGGTCGACGTAGACGCGCATGGCGACCTGGCCGTCTTTCAGCGGGACGGGGGCGTCCTCGATGGAGGAGAACGCGGGGTGGAAGCCTTCGTTGCCGGAATTGGTGCGATCCACGAAGAGCCTGCTGGTCTGTGCGTTGTAGCCGATCTTCGTGGCTTCGGTTCCGTCGCCGAGGACGCTGAGGCCGAACGTTTCGGCGTCGCCCGGACTGAAGACGGCATCGATCTGGACGACGTCGCCTGAGACGGGGAGGGTCTCGGCGCCTTCGGCGATGGTCCGGGGTCCGGTGGTGTAGGCGGCATCGTCCTCGCGCAGGATGTCGATCTGGTCAACGACTTTCTGGACCAGGCGGGGGCCGTCTGCTGTTTCGGTCAGGTTCACTTCGCGGGGCAGTGACATGGAGCTGCGCCATGTGGTGGTGGGGATGTCATTGGCGTAGTCCCAGTTGCTCATCCAGCCGAGCATGATCCTCTTGTTGTCGGGGACGTTGCTGAAGGAGACGGCTGCGTAGTAGTCCTTGCCCCAGTCGAGCCAGTCGTAGTCCTCCAGGCGGGATACGGCCGGTTCGTCGGAGAGCATGAATTCGTCGGCGAGGATGTGGCCCCAGCCGCCGCGGTTGTTGTCGACGACGGTGATGCTGGCTTCTCGTCCCTCGAACTCGCTGACGTTCCAGCTCTTCCAGTCCAGGGTTTCGCTGTTGTTGCCGGTTGCGGTTCGGACGACTTCTCCGTCTACGACGAGGTTGACGGAGGTTTCATCGCTGCGGGTGAGGGCGGGTTCCTCGCCAAGGACGACGTGGTCGAAGGTGAGGTGTCCCCATCCTCCGGAGGCATTGTCGACGATTCGCAGGGTTGCTTGCTTGCCGGTGTAGGCGGTGACGTCCCAGTTCTGCCAGTTGAGCGATCCGGAGTTGTCTCCGGTAGCGGTGTGGACGACCTGGCCGTCGATGACGAGTTCGGCCTGCAGTGTTCCATCGGTACGTCGTCCGCCGCCGATCAGGAAGCTCAGATTCGTGTTGTCGATGGTGAACTCGGGAGATGTTAGTGTCCCGGAGTTGTTGTCACCGTCAGGTCCGGCTTCAAAGGTGTTGATGCGGCCGGTGCCGATGAAGTTCTCGCCGCCGGCTGTGGAGGGGTTGCGGGCGGCTTCGAAGTCTCCGTCGATGATCCACCCTTGATCGGTCAGGGTGCCTTGGGCGTATTCGAAGCCGTTGAAGAGGAGGGTTCCGGGTGCTGGGGTGTTTTCGAGCTGGCCGCCGGGGACGTGGGGGTGGTTGCCGCCGCCGACCAGGAAGTTGATGTGGTCCTGGCTTCCGACGGTGAAGGTGGGGGATTGGATGGTCCCGACGGGCCAGTCGCCGTCGTTGAAGCCGTTGATCAGCCCTGTCCCGGTGTGCCCGGAGACCGTGGTCTGGCCAGGAAGCGCGCCGGAAGCGGGGGTATCGGACCAGGGGCCGTTCTTCCAGTTCCCGGGTTCGTTGTTGACCGTCCAGCCGTTGTACGTTCCGTCGTTGAAACCGGCCAGTGTCGTGCCCTCGGGCACGGAGTCCACGGGTTCGGTCGTGTCCGAGGTGAAGGTGGTGCCGTCGAAGTCTCCGACGAAGTACTGGCCGCCGCTTCCTCCCGCGACAGCTCCCGGGTTGAGGTTGACGATCATCACCCATTTGATGTTGTTCGGGTCGCCGTCCACCGCGATGGGGAAGAGGTCGGGGCATTCCCAGATGCCTGCGGTGGAGTTGGCGGGGCCGAAGTCGCTGAGGTGGGTCCAGTCCTTCAGGTTGTCGCTCTTGTAGAGGACGACCTTATGGTCGGTTGCCTCGACGGTTGTCATTACCCAGTACGATCCGGCAGGGCCGTCGTAGCGGAACACCTTGGGGTCCCGGAAGTTTGCCGAACTTCGGTCCAGAACGGGGTTCCCGTCGTACTTTGTCCAGGTCTGTCCCTCATCAATGCTGTAGGCGAGGGACTGGGCCTGCCGGCCGGCGAGGGTGGGATGCGCACCGGTGTAGGCACTCGTGTAAATCGCGAGTAGGGGCGGGTTCTCTGCGGTGCCGAACCCCGAGGAATTCGTTTCGTCGACGACGATCGAGCCCGAGAAGATGTCCTCGATCGCTACCCCGTCGGCATTGACAGTCTGCGGGATGGCCAGGGGCTGTTCTTCCCACTGCAGCAGATCCGTGGACGTGGCGTGCCCCCAGCTCATGTTGCCCCACGTCGTCCCGTAGGGGTTGTGCTGGAAGAACAGGTGGTACTGGCCCTTGTAGTAGACCATGCCGTTCGGGTCGTTCATCCAGTTCTTCTCGGGACTGAAGTGGATGAACGGGCGGTACTGCTGGCTGGCAGGATCAATCGGTGCTTCTTCGGCCAGAGCGGGGCCGCTGGCGGCCAGGAGCGATGCGGCAAGAGCGGCGATCACACCTGCTGTGAGGGTTTGGCTGCGGGTTCCGGACTTCATGGTCTAGGTACGCCCTTCATTGCGCGTGTCAGCTGTCCTGACAACGTTGTCAATTGGTGAGTGTGATGCTACGCACTGTCTACCGGACAATTCAAGGACGACGTTCCGGCTTCATGGGCCGAGGATTGGGGGCCCGATACAGCCAGAGATCCGAAGCCATGTTCTTAACGAAATCTGCGGCGAGGCGTAGAGGGTGGCGGCGCTCAAGGCTGCCGCAGGAGGGCGCCGGGCTCACGGCAGGTGGCGGCTGCGATGAGCATTGCTTCCGCCAGCGCGGCTCTCGTCTCGGAGGCTGCCCCGGGCATTCCGTGTCGGACGAGTGTGGACACCATGGACGCCAGGGTGGCGTCACCGGCGCCCATGGTGTCGATGATCGGTCCCTCGCCAGGGGCTATGGGTTGGTGGACCGCGGGCTCATTGGCGCGCAGGAGCCAGGCGCCCAGCGGCCCGGCGGTGGCGAGGATGGTGGGCGCTCCGGCGTCGAGGAGGCGCTGACTGAATGTGTGGAGGTCTTCGGCGGCGAGGAGGGCTGCGTCGTCGTCGCCGACTTTGCTGAGGAAGCTCCGGGTTGCCATGGCCGTGAAGTTGGCGAGGAAGAGCTCCCTGTTGGCCATCATGCCCGAGCGAGGATTCGGGTCGATGACAAGGCGGCGCTCGGGCCGGCTGATCAGGGCCGTCAGCGCATCGACTTCCCTCTGGTTGTCGAAGGGGAAGCAGCTGACGGCGATGAACTCTGCCTGCGCCATGGCCACACGGTGTGCGTCCTGGTAGAGCAGGGTTCGGTGCCTCGCGGCGTGGTTGAAGGCGTAGCGGGGCTCACCGTCGGTGCGATCCGAGACGGCACGGGAGGTGCCGTAGGGCGCAGGTGTTGCGAGCAGCTCGACACCGTGAAGGTCCAGGAACCCTTTGATACGCCGGCCGTCCTCGTCGTCGCCGACCATGGCGATGAGTGTTGTCGGTACTCCGAGCAGGGTCAGCCCGACGGCGACATTCAGAGCTGCGCCGCCCACGAAGGACTGCGACCCGCCTGGCTCGCGTAATTCATCGATCAGCGCGTCGCCGACGACGACCACGCGCGAGGCACCAGGGCCTCCAGGATTTCCAGGGCGTGCGGCGGGTCGATGCTCGGTGCGCGGTGAGGATTGGGCGACGTCCTTCAGGGCGTGAGTGGTCATGGGTTTTCCTTCTGTTCTCAAGGCTGCACGGAGCGGATCTCGCCGCTGCCGCGGACGATCAGGGTGGTGGGCACGATGCACGTGCGCGCCGGCGTCGCTTCTCCGTCGAGCCGGCCGATGAGGCGCTGAGCAGCTGTCCGTCCGATTTCCTCCGGGTCCTGGGCGACGACGGTGACACCGGGATCGAGAAGATCGGAGAGCTGGAAGTCGTCGAAGCCGACAAGTGCTGTGCGGCGGTGCGCCTCACGGGATCTCAGTGCCCGTATAGCGCCGATAGTCACAAGGTTCTGGCTGGTGAACACGGCCGAGGGGGGTGTGGCGGAGTCAAGGAGGGCGAGCATGGCCTGCGCTGCGGATCGCTCGTCGTGGAGGTTCTCGATGACCGGGATGTCTCCGGTCGGGATTCCCGCGCGGCCGAGAGCGTCGAAGAACCCGGCGCGGCGCTGAGCGGCGGTATAGATGTCGCTGCGGTCTCCGAGGTAGGCGATCCGCCGGTGACCGTGATCGAGCAGGTGGTTGGTGGCTGTGGTGGCCCCCGCGCGGTTGTCGCTCATGACGCAGTCGCCGGTGATCCCGGCGGGCTCCCGGTCCACGAAAACGATCGGGGTGCCGTGACGCATCTCGGATGCGAGATAGGACTGGTCACGGGAAATCGTCGTGAGGATCAGCCCGTCGACCCGTCGGCGTAGAAACGCCGCTACTGATGACTGCTCCCGTTCGGCATCGTCGTCGAGACTCGAGGCGAACACTGCAATCCCCCGTTCCAGGGCGAGGTCCTCGATGGCCCTATGCATGGCCCCGGCGAAGGGGTTGTCGACGCTGCTCACCAGAAGGCCGAGAGTCCTGGTCCGCCCGTCTGCTCGCCTCAGGTTCCCCGCCTGCTCATCAGGGTGGTAGTCCAACGACCGTGCGGCGTCCATCACCTTCGCGATGGTCGCGGCTGAAACGTTCGGTTCCTGATTGATGACCCGCGAGACCGTCTTGATCCCTACGCCGGCCAGGGCGGCGACGTGGCGCATCGTGGGGCGCGAACGCGGCGCGTGCGCTGAGCTTTTACCTGACATCGATGTCACGTTCGAATCTCCATCGTTCCGGAAAGGGTTGACTGTGAGCCAGATCATAGTCTATACCTGAAATGACATCGTTGTCAGGGAGGATGCCTCCCGCCACCAAAGGAGATTCAAGGATGAATCGCATGACATCCCATCCGTCCCACTCGACCCGCCGGCGTCTGATGACAGCGGGTTCCGTCGTGACCCTGTCGCTCCTGGCTCTGACGGCCTGCGGGGGAGGAGACGCGTCGTCCTCGTCGGGCGACAGTGCTGGCTCCGGTGACGGTCCGATCGGTGTCTCACTGATCGTCAAGACCACCACGAACCCCTTCTTCGTCGCGATGCAGGAAGGCGCCCAGGCAGCAGCCGAAAGCGAAGGAGTCGAGCTGACCCTCGCTGCCGGCGAGGAAGACGGCGACGAAGACACCCAGATCCAGGCCATTGAGAACGCCATCTCCAAGGGCGACGCCGGCATCCTCATCACGCCCAACGGCCCGGCCGTCGAGGATGCGCTCACAAAGGCCCGCGACGCCGGCCTGTTCGTCATCGCGCTCGACACCCCACCGTCGGATCCTGAAGCCGCAGACATCACCTTCGCAACCGACAATTTCGTCGCCGGGCAGGAGATCGGCAAGTGGGCTGCTTCGAAACTTGCCGGTGAGAAGGCGACCATCGCCATGATCGACCTGTTCGACGACAAGATCGTCTCGGTCGACTACAACCGTGACCAGGGTTTCCTGGATGGGATGGGTATCGACACGGCCGATGCCGAGACGAACGGGGACGAAGAGAAGACCGGTTCCTACAGCGGCGGCGACTACGAGATTGTCGGCAACGAAGCTTCCCAGGGCGCCGAGGACGGCGGCCGTACTGCAGCTGAAACCCTTCTGAGCGCCAACCCCGACATCAACGTCGTCTACACGATCAACGAACCGGCCGCCTACGGCGCCTACGAGGCCTTCAAGGCCGCCGGCAAGGACGACGTGATCGTCGTGTCCATCGATGGGGGGTGCGCCGGCGTAGGTCAGGTCGATGAGGGAATCATCGACGCGACCAGCCAGCAGTATCCCGTGAAAATGGCTGAGCTCGGAGTCCAGGCGATCGCTGACCTGGTCGAGACGGGTGAGGCTCCCGAGCCTACCGACGGCAAGGACTTCTTCGACACCGGCGTAGCGCTGGTCACCAACGAGCCGCAGGATGGCCTCGAGTCCATCGATGCCGCTGCCGCCAGCGACATCTGCTGGGGATAAGACACCCCTCGACATAGTCGGTCCGCGGGTCGACACTTTCCCCGCGGACCGACTATCAGCACCGACCAACGGAGTTCTTCCATGAACCAGACAGTGAAAGCGGCTCCTTCAGCGGGCAGCCACGATCTTGCCGGCGAGTTCCTCGACCGCACAACACCACTTACCCGAGTCCGCAACACCCTCCACCGCTACCCTGCCCTCAGCCCCGCCATCGTGCTGGTCATCGCCATCATAGTGTTCGGGCTCCTCAACGAACGCTTCCTCGCTCCGGCTAACCTCTCACTGATCACCCAGCAGGTCGCAGTCGTCGGCACCCTCGCCATCGCGCAGACGCTCATCATCCTGACCGCCGGCATCGATCTCTCCGTCGGGGCAGTCATGGTCCTCACCTCCATGGTGATCGCCCAGACCAGCTCACAGAACGGCATCCCCGGGTTCGTCGCACTGATCCTGGGACTCGTCGTAGGCCTCGCCGCCGGCGCATTCAACGCCTTCCTGGTCACCAAGTTCAGATTGCCCCCGTTCATCGTCACCCTCGGCACGTTGAACATCTTCATCGCCCTGACCTTGCTGTACTCGGCAGGCGCCACCGTCCGCGGAGCCGAGATGCCCGGCGTGCTCACCGCCACCGGCACGACCTTCAGCCTCGCAGGCGTGAACATCACCAACGGCGTCGTTCTCATGCTCCTGCTCTACGTCGCCGTCGCCTTCATCCTCGGCAAGACCGCCTGGGGCCGCCACGTCTACGCCGTCGGCGACGACAAGGAAGCTGCGCGCCTTGCAGGCATCAGCGTCAACCGCGTCCTGGTCAGCGTCTACCTCGCCGCAGGCGCCATCCTCGCCGTCGGCGCCTGGATCCAGATCGGCCGCAGCAACGCGGCGTCCCCCAACGCCGGCGCCGACCTGAACCTGGACTCCATCACCGCCGTCGTCATCGGCGGAACAAGCCTCTTCGGTGGCCGCGGCACCATCTGGGGCACCCTCCTCGGGGCGCTGATCGTCGGCGTCTTCCGCAACGGCCTCTCCCTCGCCGGACTGGACGTCCTGTGGCAGACCTTCGCCGTGGGTGTCCTGATCATCATCGCCGTCTCCGTCGACCAGTGGATCCGAAAGGTACGCAAGTGACCGACACAGCAAGCACGACCCTCCCAGCACCGGGCAACGATCCTAACCGCCGGCCCATCCTGGAAGCCCGCAACCTGGTCAAGACCTTCGGCAAGGTCGTCGGCCTCGATGGAGTGTCCCTGTCCCTCTACCCGGGAGAAGTCCTGGCGATCATCGGGGACAACGGCGCCGGTAAATCGACCCTGATCAAATGCCTGACCGGAGCCGAAGTCCCTGACCAGGGCGAACTGCTCCTCGAAGGACAGCCCGTCCACTTCAAACGGCCCCAGGACGCGCGGCAAGCCGGCATCGAGACCGTGTACCAGAATCTCGCCGTCTCACCAGCACTCGACGTCGCCGCGAACCTCTTCCTCGGACGCGAAGAACGCCGCAAAGGGATCCTCGGTTCCGTGTTCCGCATGGTCGACACCAAAGGCATGCGCCAGAAAGCCCGGGCTGAACTCACCGAGCTCGGCATCAGTACGCTTCAGGATGTCACCGTGCCGGTCGAAAACCTCTCCGGCGGCCAACGCCAAGCCGTCGCCGTCGCCCGCGCAGCGGCCTTCGGATCCAAGGTCGTCGTCCTCGACGAACCCACCGCGGCCCTCGGCGTCCGGGAATCGAAGCAGGTCCTCGAACTGGTCAAAAACCTTCGGACCCGGGGAATTCCGGTCATCCTCATCAGCCACAACATGCCGCACGTCTTCGAGGTAGCTGACCGCATCCACATCCAGCGCCTCGGAAAGTGCGCCACGACCATCACCCCGCAAAGCCACACCATGACCGAAGCGGTGGCGATCATGACCGGAGCGCAGACAGCATGACCCCACGGACCCAGGCAACCGTCGCCCTCTACGCCGAGTTCACCGCCCAGGAGGGCAAGGCCGAGGAAGTTCAGGCGCTTCTGCTGGACCTCACCACCAAGGTGCGGGCTGAGCCGGGGAACATCACCTTCGACCCCCATCGCCGCAAGGAGTCGCCCAACGACTTCTTCGTCTACGAGATCTACAGCGACCAGGAAGCATTCACCACACACATCAGCGCCGACTACGGCAAGGTCTTCAACGAAGCACTCACCGAACTGATCGTAGGAGAAGGGTCCGCCCTGACTTTCCTCACACCCCTTCAGTAGGCGCTGGGAGAAGCCCCGAGGTTCGCGATGGGGACCTCGGGGCTTCGTCATGCCCAACGACATCTGTCATCCCGGGACGAGACTGGGGCTTGGCAAAGCACCTTGGTGAATGGCCGATACTTTACCTTCTGTAAAGCTAGCTTGACGGGACGGAACCACGATAAAACTTGTTTCGATCGACTACCGCTGGTCAAGGCGCTGGGGATATCTCTCTGGGCTGCCAGCCATTGCAGCGTCGAGTTGCGAGCCTCTGCAGAAAGTACCCGGATGGATGATCTGGATCAGTACGACGGCGCCGCCGGCAGCCCGAAGTGCTCCTCGAGGGTCCGGGTCCCGGCGTCCTGCATGGCGAGCGAGACGTCCCGTCCCACGAAGCGGAAGTGCCACGGCTCCGCCGAGAACCCGGTGGTCCCGTCGGAGCCGAGCGGGTAGCGGAGGATGATCCCGTACTCGGCGGCGTTCTCGGCCGCCCACCGGGCCGCCGCGGTGCCCGCGAAGCAGGAGACCAGCGTGCACGCGCCGTCCGCCTGGCCGATGTCGAACGCGAGCCCGGTCTGGTGCTCCGAGTGCCCCGGCCGCGCGGAGACGGTGTCCGCGCCGGCCTGGTCACCGTACTGACCCACCCAGTACGCGTAGGTGGACTCCTGGTTCGCGTAGGACCGGTACCCGCTGACCAGGACGAGGCCGACGCCGTCGGCCGACGCGGCCGCGAACATCTCCTCCACGGCAGTGGCGGTGTCCGGCCGGAGCAGGCCGTTGTCGGTGGCCGTCGCGACGTCCGGCTGCCGCAGGCCTGACGGCGCGAAGTCGACGGGGACCAGGGGCCGGCGCTTGTTGACGACGACGTCGGTGGCTGCCGGATCCAGGTGCGTGTCGGAACTGCGGGCGGGAGCCGCCGGCGACGGCGTCGCGGGTCCTGCGGCCGCCGTGTCCTCCGTCACGGCGGGACCCGGGGTGCGCTGCGCGGGCGCGGGGAGCACGCCGGGTGGCGCCGGCAGGTCTGCCGCGCCCTGGGGGATGCCGGCCGGGGCGGACGCGGCCGCCGTCGAAGTATCGGCCGCCAGGACATCAGCGGCGGGGGAGGCGCAGGCCGAGAGGCCGACGGCGAGCACGAGTGCCGCCGCCAGCGGTGCCGCCCGCACCGTCAGGTCTTCCGCAGGAGCATGCGGCGGACGGAGTGGTCCGCATCCTTGGTGAGGACGAGCTGGGCGCGCCCGCGCGTGGGCAGCACGTTCGCCACCAGGTTGGGCTCGTTGATGCGCTCCCAGATGTCGGTGGCCTTCAGCCGTGCTTCCTCGTCGGTCAGTGTGGCGTACCGGTGGAAGTAGGACTCCGGGTCGGCGAACGCGCTGGAGCGCAGCGACTGGAAGCGGTTGACGTACCACTGCCGGATGTTGCTGGTCTTCGCATCGACGTAGATCGAGAAGTCGAAGAAGTCGCTGAGGGCGAGCCCGGTGATGCCGTCCGGCCTCGGCCGGGCGGGTGCGAGCACGTTGAGCCCCTCGACGATCAGGACGTCCGGCCGCCGCACCACGACCTCCCGACCGGGGACGATGTCATAGGTGAGGTGCGAGTACCAGGGCGCGGTGACCTCGGCGGCGCCGCTCTTGACCTCGCTGACGAACCGCAGCAGGCGGCGCCGGTCGTAGGACTCCGGGAAGCCCTTGCGCTGCATCAGGCCGCGCCGTTCGAGTTCCGTGTTCGGGTAGAGGAAGCCGTCCGTGGTGATCAGTTCCACGTCGGGGGTGTCCGGCCACCGCCTCAGGAGCTCCCGCAGCACCCTCGCCGTCGTCGACTTGCCGACCGCCACGGACCCCGCGACGCCGATCACGAAGGGCGTGCGCGTCGTGGTCTCGCCGAGGAAGGTGTTGGTGGCCTCGTGGAGCCGACCGGCCGCCGCGATGTAGAGGTTGAGGAGGCGGGAGAGCGGGAGGTAGACCTCCCGGACCTCGTCGAGGTTCAGCGCGTCGCCGAGACCGCGCAGGCGCTGCACGTCCTCCATGTTGAGCGGGCTCTCGATCTCATGGGAGAGCCGGGACCACATCTGGCGGTCCAGTTCGACGAACGGTGTGAAGGATTCGGCACTGGTGGCCTGCTGCGTCCCCGTGCTTCTGTCACTCACCCGACGATTCTGCCCGGTGGCCTGCGCAAGAACAAACACGGCCCCCGGTACGCTTGGACCCATGTGTGGAATTGTGGGGTATGTAGGCCGGGACCACGGCCAGGGATCATCGGCTCTCGAATCGGTCGCTCCGGCGTTCGATCAGGAAGCGGCGGACGCGCGGCACGGGGCGCTCGACGTCGTCATGGAGGGGCTCCGGCGCCTGGAGTACCGCGGGTACGACTCGGCAGGCGTCGCCGTGATCACGCCGGCCGGCATCGAGTCGCGGAAGAAGGCGGGGAAGCTCACCAACCTCGTCGCGGAACTGGCAGCGGACCCGTTGCCGCGCTCGCTCACCGGGATCGGCCATACGCGCTGGGCGACCCACGGCGGACCGACGGACCAGAACGCGCACCCGCACCTCGCGGACGGCGACCGGCTCGCGCTGATCCACAACGGCATCATCGAGAACTACGCCGAGCTGAAGGCCGAGCTGACCGGTGAGGGGCTGACCTTCCTGTCCGACACCGACACCGAGGTGGCTGCCGGCCTCGTCGGCTACATCTACCGCGGACTCGTCGACAGCGGTGTCCAGGGCGACGTCCTGACCCTCGCCCTGCAGCAGGCCTGCCAGCGCCTCGAGGGCGCCTTCACCCTCCTCGCCATCCACCAGGACCAGCCGGGCGTCGTCGTCGCCGGCCGCCGCAACTCGCCCCTCGTGGTGGGGCTGGGCGACGGCGAGAACTTCCTCGGGTCCGACGTCTCGGGCTTCATCGACTTCACGCGCCGCGCCGTCGAGCTCGGCCAGGACCAGATCGTGACGATCACGCCCGACGCCGTCGCGATCACCGACTTCTTCGGCGCGCCCGCCGAGGGCACGGAGTTCCACGTCAGCTGGGACGCCGCGGCCGCCGAGAAGGGCGGCTTCGACTCCTTCATGGAGAAGGAGATCCACGACCAGCCCGACGCCGTCGGCCAGACGCTCCTCGGCCGCTCCGACGTCTCCGGGAACCTCGTCCTCGACGAACTGCGCATCGACGAGTCGATCCTCCGCTCGGTCGACAAGATCGTGGTGCTCGCCTGCGGTACCTCCGCGTATGCCGGCCAGGTCGCCAAGTACGCGATCGAGCACTGGTGCCGCATTCCCACCGAGGTGGAGCTCTCCCACGAATTCCGGTACCGCGACCCGATCGTGAACGAGAAGACCCTCGTGGTGGCCATCTCGCAGTCGGGCGAGACCATGGACACGCTCATGGCCGTCCGCTACGCCCGCGAGCAGGGTGCCAAGGTGGTCGCCATCTGCAACACCAACGGGTCCACCATCCCGCGCGAAGCCGACGCCGTCCTCTACACGCATGCCGGACCGGAGATCGCCGTCGCCTCGACGAAGGCGTTCCTCGCCCAGATCACCGCCGCCTACCTGCTGGGCCTGTACCTGGCGCAGCTGCGCGGCAACAAGTACCGCGACGAGATCGCCGACGTGCTGACCGACCTGTCCGCCATCCCGGCGAAGATCCAGGCGATCCTCGACGACGCCGACAAGATCAAGCAGCTCGGCGTAGACATGGTGAACGCGAAGTCGGTGCTGTTCCTCGGCCGCCATGTCGGCTTCCCCGTGGCCATGGAGGGTGCGCTCAAGCTCAAGGAGCTCGCGTACATCCACGCAGAGGGCTTCGCCGCCGGCGAGCTCAAGCACGGACCGATAGCCCTGATCGAGGAGGGCCAGCCCGTCGTCGTGGTCATGCCGTCCTCGAGCGCCCGCGACTCCCTGCACGCCAAGGTCGTCTCCAACGTCCAGGAGATCCGCGCCCGCGGCGCCGTGACGATCGTGATCGCCGAAGAGGGCGACACCTCGGTGGAGGCCTATTCCGAGCACGTCTTCTACGTGCCGGCCTCGCCGACGCTGCTGGCACCGCTGCTGACCACCGTCCCGCTCCAGATCTTCGCCCTGGCCCTGGCCAGCGCGAAGGGCTACGACGTGGACCAGCCGCGCAACCTGGCGAAGTCGGTCACGGTTGAGTAGATCCATCGGGATGCCGCCGCGGCTCCGTGCCGCGGCGGCACCGTGCGGGGCGTCCCGGTGATCGTCGGGATCGGCGTCGACGTGGTGGACATCGAGCGCTTCCGGAAGCAGCTCGAACGTACCCCCGCCCTGCTGGAGCGGCTCTTCGTACCGTCCGAGCGACTGCTGAACACGCGGTCCCTCGCCGCGCGCTTCGCCGCCAAGGAGGCCATCGCGAAGGCGATCGGCGCTCCCGTGGGGATGAACTGGCAGCACTGCACCATCGACGTCGACGCAGCGGGTGCGCCCTCGGTCGTCGTCGACGGGACAGTGGCCGACGCCGCCCGCGCCCGCGGGGTGGAGACGTGGCACCTGTCCATCAGCCACGACGGCGGCCTCGCCACGGCGATGGTCGTCGCAGAAGGCCATACACCGTCGGGCACCAGATAGTAACCGTACTGATGACCGGCCCGCGAACCGCTAAGCTCGACCATATGCTTGAAGCTTTCTCCGGGGGAGACGTCCGCGCCGCGGAAGCTCCCCTCATCGACGCCGGGCAGGGTGACGCCCTGATGCAGCGGGCGGCGCACGGGCTGTTCGGCGTCGCGCTCGGGCTGCTGCGTGAGGCCGGCCGCAGCACCTACGGCGCCACGGCCGTCGTCCTCGCAGGCAGCGGCAACAACGGTGCGGACGCCCTGTACGCGGGTGAGCGGCTCGTCCGCCGCGGCGTCGGCGCCACGGCCGTCCTCCTGTCGGACCGCGTGCACACCGCCTCGCTCGATGCCTTCCTCCGTGCCGGGGGCACGAGCGTCAGGCTCGACGACGGCGCCGACGCGGAAGCGCTCGCCGTCCACGCCGCCAGTGCCGACCTCGTCCTCGACGGCATCATCGGCACGGGCTCGGGCGGGAACCTGCGCGGCACCGCCCGGAGCTTCGTCGAAGCCTTCACCACCGTCGCCGGACCCCGAGGACGGCGGACTGCCCTCGTGATCGCCTGCGACCTGCCGAGCGGGATCGGTGTCGACACGGGGCGCGTCGACGGACCGGTCATCGCCGCGGACGCCACCGTCACGTTCGGTGCCGCCAAGCCCGGACTCCTGCTCGGGGACGGTGCCCTGGCGGCGGGGGAGCTGAACGTCGTCGACCTCGGGCTGGATCTCTCCGCCCTCACCCCCGCGGTCCGGAGCCTGCTCGACGCCGATGTCGCCGCCCTCCTGCGCCGTCCCACGGCCCAGGACCACAAGTACTCCCGCGGGGTGCTCGGCGTCGCCGCCGGCTCGGCCCGCTACCCCGGCGCTGCGGCCCTGGCCGTCGGCGCGGCGCTCGCCATGGGCCTCGGCATGGTCCGCTATCTCGGTCCCGACGCCGTCGCGGCCCTCGTCCACCAGCGCAACCCCGAGGTGGTGGCCTCCGGGGGTTCCGTCGGCGAGGCCCGGTCGCAGGCCTGGCTCGTGGGTCCGGGCGCCGTGGACGACGAGGACCAGCGCGTGCGCGCCGTCGAGGCGATCGCCGCCGGACTGCCCGTGGTGGTGGATGCCGGTGCGCTCTCCGAGGTGCCCGAGCGCGTGGGACCCCAGGTGATCCTGACTCCCCATGCCGGTGAACTCAGCCAACTGCTTGCCGGGCGCGGTGTCGACGCCGACCGGGCGGCCATCGAGGCCGAGCCCGCGCACTATGCTCTCCGCGCAGCCGAGATGACCGGCGCCACGGTGCTGCTCAAGGGCTTCACCACCGTCGTCGCGGCGCCGTCGGGCACCCTGTTCGCGCAGACCGACGCGAGCCCCTGGCTGTCCACCGCGGGCTCGGGTGACACCCTCGCGGGCATCATCGGGGCGCTCGCCGCGACCCTGGCCGAGGACGACGGCGCCGCCGGTCGCGTCGGCGTCGCGCAGGAGGACCTCTGGGCGGCGGCCGCGGCCGCCGGGGCACTGCTGCACGGCCGTGCCGGACAGCGGGCCGCGCTGCGCGGACCCGTCGTCGTCTCGACCCTCCCGGCGGACATCGGAGCCGTCGTCGCCGACCTCCTCGAAGGGCGTCGCCTAGCCGCCGTCCCGTAGGAGAGGGTCGACGCCGTTAACCGCGTCGACAGACGAATGCGCTATGTATGGAGCAGGCGCTCCGGGGCACCAGGACCCCGGAGACTGCGAGCACCACCGCCACGGCCCCGAGGGGATCGTGGCGTATGACACCAAGGAGAACCAATGGAACTATGGCCCGGCGATGCTTACCCCCTGGGAGCCACCTATGACGGCACCGGCACGAATTTCGCGCTGTTCAGCGAGATCGCGGACTCCGTGGTCCTCTGCCTCTTCGACGACGACGGCACCGAGACGTGCGTCGAGCTGAAGGAGGTCGACGGCTACGTGTGGCACGGCTACCTGCCGCACGTGACCCCGGGCCAGAAGTACGGCTACCGCGTGCACGGCCCCAACAATCCGGCCGAGGGACACCGCTGCAACCCGAACAAGCTCCTGCTGGATCCCTATGCGAAGGCGATCTCCGGTGACCTGGACTGGGACCAGGCCCTGTTCGGCTACAACTTCGGTGACGAGCACTCGGTCAACAACGAGGACTCCGCCGCCCACATGATGCTCGGCGTCGTCGTGAACCCGTTCTTCAACTGGGACGGCGACCGCATGCCGCGGACGCCCTACCACCAGTCCGTCATCTACGAGGCCCACGTCAAGGGCCTCACGCAGCTGCACCCGGACATCCCCGAGGAGCAGCGCGGTACCTACGCCGGCGTGGCGCACCCGTCCGTCATCGCGCACCTGCAGAAGCTCGGCGTCACGGCGATCGAGCTCATGCCCGTGCACCAGTTCGTGAACGACAGCACGCTGCAGGAGAAGGGCCTCTCGAACTACTGGGGCTACAACACCATCGGCTTCTTCGCGCCGCACAACAAGTACAACTCCTCCGGCGACCAGGGTGAGCAGGTCCAGGAGTTCAAGGCGATGGTGCGCGAGCTGCACCTCGCCGGCATCGAGGTCATCCTCGATGTGGTCTACAACCACACCGCCGAGGGCAACCACATGGGCCCCACCATCTCGATGCGCGGCATCGACAATGCGGCGTACTACCGCCTGGTGGAGGACGACAAGCAGTACTACATGGACACCACCGGCACCGGCAACTCGCTGAACGTCGGCAACCCGCACTCCCTGCAGCTGCTCATGGACTCGCTGCGCTACTGGGTCACCGAGATGCACGTGGACGGTTTCCGCTTCGACCTCGCCTCGGCCCTGGCCCGCGAGTTCTACGAGGTGGACCGGCTCTCGGCCTTCTTCGAACTCGTCCAGCAGGACCCGATCGTCTCGCAGGTGAAGCTCATCGCCGAGCCGTGGGACGTCGGCCCCGGCGGCTACCAGGTGGGCAACTTCCCGCCGCAGTGGACCGAGTGGAACGGCAAGTACCGCGACACCGTGCGCGACTTCTGGCGCGGCGAGCACTCGAGCATCGGCGAGTTCGCCTCGCGGCTCACCGGCTCGGCGGACCTGTACGAGCACTCGATGCGCCGCCCCGTCGCGTCCATCAACTTCGTCACGGCCCACGACGGCTTCACCCTGCGCGACCTCGTCTCCTACAACGAGAAGCACAACGAGGCCAACGGCGAGGACAACAACGACGGCGAATCGCACAACCGCTCCTGGAACGGCGGGGCCGAAGGGCCCACCGATGATCCCGAGGTCCTCGCGATCCGGGTGCGCCAGCAGCGCAACTTCATCGCCACCCTCCTGCTCTCGCAGGGCGTGCCGATGCTGCTGCACGGCGACGAGCTCGGCCGTACGCAGGAGGGCAACAACAACACCTACTGCCAGGACTCCGAGCTCAGCTGGGTGCACTGGGACAAGATGGACCAGCCGCTGCTCGAATTCACCGCGGCCGTCAACCGGCTGCGGTCCGAGCACCCCACGTTCCGCCGCCGCCGCTTCTTCGACGGACGCCCCGTGCGCCGCGGCGAGGGCGAGGCGCTGCCGGACATCGTGTGGCTGGACACCGCCGGCGAGCTCATGGCCCCCGAGGACTGGGACAGCGGCTTCGGCCGTTCGATCGGTGTCTTCCTCAACGGCCAGGGCATCCAGGGGCGTGACGCCCGCGGCCAGCGGATCGTCGACGCCAACTTCCTGCTGTACTTCAACGCGCACGACGAGGCCGTGGACTTCACGATCCCCTCGGACGAGTACGGGACGTCGTGGGACGAGGTGATCGACACGGCCGGCAAGTACGCGGACAGTGAGGCGATCCCGGCCGGCAAGACCATCGCGGTCGAGGGGAAGTCGATGGTCGTCCTGCGGGCGCACTCGGAGGTCGAGGACCTCGACCACTCGGTCGCGGCGTCCCTGGCCATCCTCGCCAACGAGGTCACGGCGAAGACCGGCACCCCCTAGCACCACCCGGCACCACGCAGCACCACGGGGTGCACCCGCGCAGTCCAGCCGGGTGCACCCCTCGCGCTCGACCCGAGCGCACCACCGCCTTCACCACCGCCCGTCCAGGAGGACCACCACCGTGCTGACACCGACATCGACCTACCGGCTGCAGATCCGGAGCGAGTTCGACCTGCACCGGGCCGCGGCCCTGGTGCCGTACCTGCACGACCTCGGGGTGGACTGGGTCTACCTCTCCCCGATCCTGACGGCGGAGAAGGGCTCCGGCCACGGCTACGACGTCACCGACCCCACCGCCGTCGACCCCGACCGCGGTGGACCCTCGGCCCTTGCCGCGCTCAGCGGGGCCGCCCGGGCCGCCGGGATGGGTGTCCTCGTGGACATCGTCCCGAACCACATGGGCATCGAGACCCCCGCGGACAACGCCTGGTGGTGGCAGCTCCTGAAGGAGGGCCGCACCTCGCGCATGGCGGAGGCTTTCGACGTCGACTGGGACGCCGACGGCGGCCGCCTCCGCGTGCCGGTCCTCGGTGACGGTGACGGCGAGCTCGATCAGCTCACCGTCGTCGACGGCGAACTGCACTACTACGACAACCGCTATCCCATCGCGGACGGCACAGCACACCCCGGTGACACCGGCGCCGCGGTGCACGACCGCCAGCACTACGAACTCGTCAACTGGCGCCGGGCGGACAGCGAACTGAACTACCGGCGCTTCTTCGGCGTCAACAGCCTGGCCGGGCTCCGGGTCGAGGTGCCCTGGGTCTTCCAGGAGAGCCACAGCGAGGTGAAGCGGTGGTTCGACGAGGGACTCGTGGACGGCCTGCGCATCGACCACCCGGACGGCCTCGCCGATCCGAAGGGCTACCTCGACGACCTGCGGGCCCTCACCGGCGGCGCCTACGTGCTGGTCGAGAAGATCCTCGAGCCGGGGGAGAAGCTCCCCACCGACTGGGCCACCGAGGGGACCACCGGATACGACGCCCTCGCGGACGTCGACCGGCTCTTCACGGACCCGGCCGGCGAGCACGCGCTCACGGCCACCGTCCCCGTCGACCCGTTCCACGAGATGATCCACGGGACCAAGCGCGGCATCGCCGACGGCATCCTGCGCTCCGAGGTGCTGCGCCTCGCACGCCTCGTGCCCGCCGAGGCAGGGCTCGACGCCGCGGCGACGGCGGATGCGATCGCCGAACTGCTCACCTGCTTCCCGGTCTACCGCAGCTACCTCCCGGGCGGCGCCGAGTACCTCGCCGAGGCCGTGCGCGATGCGCAGGTCCGCCGTCCGGACCTCGCCGACACCATCGCCGCGCTGCACCCGCTGCTGAACCCCTTCCTCGAGGGCGACGGTGTGTGGACCGAACTCGCCCAGCGCTTCCAGCAGACCTCCGGCATGGTCATGGCGAAGGGCGTCGAGGACACCGCGTTCTACCGGTACTCGCGGCTCGTCTCGCTGAACGAGGTGGGGGCGGACCCCGCGATCTTCGCGATCGACCCGCTCGAGCTGCACCGCCGGCTGCTCGAACGCCAGACCGAGGCTCCCCTCGCCATGACGACGCTGAGCACGCACGACACCAAGCGCAGCGAGGACACGCGGACCCGGATCTCGGTCATCTCCGAGCTCGCCGACGAATGGACCGGTGTCCTCGCGCAGCTCGAGGAGCTGGCGCCCATCGGCGACCCCACCTTCGCGCCGCTGCTGTGGCAGTCGCTCATCGGCGCCTGGCCGCTCACGCGCGAGCGGGCCCATGCCTACGCGGAGAAGGCCTCCCGCGAGGCAGACCTCAGCACGCACTGGACAGCACCGGACGAGGACTTCGAGCGCGGGATGCACGCGGCCGTCGACGCCGCGTTCGACGACGGCGCCGTCTCGGCCCTCGTGTCCGCCTTCGTCGAGCGCATCCGGCAGGCCGGCTGGTCCAATTCGATCGGGCTGAAACTGCTGCAGCTCACCATGCCCGGCGTACCGGACGTGTACCAGGGCACCGAGTTCTGGGACACCTCGCTCGTGGACCCGGACAACCGCCGCGAGGTGGACTACGACGCCCGCCGGAAGGTCCTGACCGACCTCGCCTTCGGCGCGCTGCCGCAGCTCGGTGAGGACGCCCACGCCAAGCTGCTCGTCGTCACGCGGGCGCTCACCCTGCGCAGGGACCGTCCCGAACTGTTCACCGGGTACGCCGCCGTCGTCCCGTCCGGCGAGGCCGCCGACCACGTGTTCGGCTTCGACCGTGGCGGGGCGATCACGCTCATCACGCGCCTGCCCTACGGGCTCGACCGGCGTGGTGGGTGGGGCGACACCACCGTCGACCTGCCCGCCGGCAGCTACACGTGCGCGCTCACCGGGGCCTCGGTCTCCGGGGGGACCGTCCGCGCGGCAGACCTCTTCTCCACCTTCCCCGCAGCCCTACTGGTCCAGGAGGACGCAGCATGAGCCCCTTCGATGTCTGGGCGCCGCGCGCCCGATCCCTCATCCTCGTCGTCGAGGGGACGCAGTACCCCATGACGCAGGGCGACGGCGGCTGGTGGCAGCCGGCCGAGCCCCCCGCGTCGAGCGACGACGTCGCCTACGGGTACTTCGTGGACGGGTCCGACACCCCGGTCCCGGATCCGCGTTCACGCCGGCAGCCAGAGGGCGTCCATCAGCTGTCACGGACCTTCGACCCCTCCGCGCACGCGTGGCAGGACGGCGCCTGGCAGTCGCCCGGGATGAACGGCGGCGTCATCTACGAGATGCACCTCGGCACCTTCACGCCCGAGGGCACGCTCGACGCCGCCATCGGGAAGCTCGACCACCTGGTGGACCTCGGGGTGCAGTACGTGGAGCTGCTGCCCGTCAACGCCTTCAACGGCACGCACAACTGGGGCTACGACGGCGTGCTCTGGTACGCCGTGCAGGAGACGTACGGCGGTCCGGCGGCCTACCAGCGGTTCGTCGACGCCGCCCACCAGCGCGGCCTCGGAGTCATCCAGGACGTCGTATACAACCACCTCGGTCCCAGCGGCAACTACCTCGGGCTCTTCGGTCCCTACCTGACCGAGGGTATGTCCAACACCTGGGGCGATTCGCTGAACCTCGACGGCCCGCAGTCCGACGAGGTACGGGAGTACGTCCTGCAGAACCTGCTCATGTGGTTCACCGACTACCATGTGGACGGGCTGCGGCTCGACGCGGTGCATGCCCTGCACGACGAGCGCGCGGTGCACATCCTCGAGGAATTCGGTGCCCGGACGGACGCCTGCGCCGAGGAGCTCGGGAAGCCCCTGTTCCTCATCGCCGAATCCGACCTGAACAACCCTCGACTGATCCAGACCCGTGACGTCGGCGGGTACGGCCTCGCCGGCCAGTGGAGCGACGACTTCCACCACGCGGTGCACGTCAACCTGACGCGGGAGACCGAGGGGTACTACCTCGATTTCGATTCTGTCGGCGCGCTCGCCAAGGTCCTCGAGAAGGGCTTCTTCCACAACGGGACCTACTCCTCGTTCCGCGAACGCCACCACGGCCGCGAGATCGATCCGGCGCGCGTCACACCCCTCCAGCTCGTCGTCTGCACGCAGAACCACGACCAGATCGGCAACCGGGCCGCAGGGGACCGCATCAGTGCCACGCTGAATCCGGCACAGCTGGCCCAGGCCGCGGTCCTCAACATCCTCGGGCCGTTCACCCCGATGCTGTTCATGGGTGAGGAGTACGGCGCGTCGACGCCCTGGCCGTTCTTCACCTCCCACCCGGAGCCGGAGCTCGGCAAGGCGACGGCGGAGGGACGGCTCAAGGAGTTCGAACGCATGGGCTGGCGCCCCGAGGACGTCCCCAACCCGCAGGACCCTGCGACGTTCGCCTCGGCGAAGCTCGACTGGGCCGAGGCGGAGCAGGGACACCACGCCGAGCTGCTCGCCACCTACCGGCACCTCATCAGCCTCCGCCGTGACCGCGCGGAACTCCGGGATGCCGATTTCACCACCGTCTCCGTCGAGTTCGACGAGGACAGTCGCTGGATCGTGCTGCACCGGGGGCACACCTCGGTGCTGCTGAACCTCGGTGAGCACCAGGCGTCGGTCCCCGTGCGCGCAGCCGGCGCCGAGGTCCTCCTGTCCACCGTCGACGGGGTCGGACTGCTCGATGACATGGTCCAGCTCCCGCCGTACGCCTCCCTCGTGCTGGCGCGGGCGGAGGCCTAGCCCGCGGGCTCAGGAGAACGGCAAGGTTGGGGCAGGACCGTCCGCCGCGGGCCGTGAGGGTCGGTGCGCTCCTGCATACTGGGCTGGAGATTCCTCCCGGCTGGGGGGCGGACCGCGTGGCCGAGTGTCGGCCGGGTTCGGGAGAGGCGAGGCGGATCACATCATGACCCTGGACATCACGACCCTGCGGGTGGCTTTCGGAGCCGTTTCCGTCACCCTCTTCGTGCTGTTCTACACGGTGTCGTTCCGCCAGACCCGCTCCGCGTACAGCGCCTGGTGGTGTGCCGCGATCGCGTTCTTCTTCACGGGGTCCACCGGCTACCTGCTGGACGGCACGGTCCACCAGGTGTGGGCGAACCCCCTGTCCAACACGCTGCTCGTCATGGGGACGGTCAGCGTCTGGGCCGGCGCGCGGACCCTCAGGACCAGCAAGCCGGCCTGGCTCCAGCTCTCCGTGGCACCGCTGCTGACACTGCTGGCGTCGGTGGTGGACACTCCGGCAACGAACACGTGGTCGGGCGGGCCGGTCTTCCTCGGGATGATGTCCCTGACCATCGGGCTCGCCTCCTGGGAGCTCTGGCGCCTGCCGAGCAGCTACAGCCGTGTCGAGGCACCCCTCGCGGTCGTCTCCGCGCTGGTGTCCGTGCTGTACCTCGTCCGGTGCGTCGTGTTCATCGCCGAAGGGCAGAACGGCGACGTCTTCACCACCTACGTCGGCTCGGGTGTCACCACGCTGATCACCCTGGTGCTGCTCGTGGTCGTCTCCTTCAGTGCCGCCGCCCTCAGCGCCGAGCAGATCGCCACCGACCTGCGGACGCGGGCTGACCGCGATGCCCTCACGGGGCTGCTCAACCGTTCGGGGTTCCTCGATCTCGCAGCGCTGCACACCGATCGCCTCGCGCGGACCGCCCGTCCGGGCGCCCTCATCCTCGCGGACCTCGATTTCTTCAAGGCCGTCAACGACACGTACGGGCATGCTGCGGGCGATTCCGTGCTCAGGGCCTTCGCCGAGGCCTCGACCGAGACGGTGCGTTCCACCGATCTCGTGGGCCGTTACGGCGGCGAGGAGTTCATCTTCCTGCTGCCCGGCGCGTCGGCCGCGCGCAGCGAGGACATCGCGCGGGACGTCAGTATGGCCCTCCAGGGCCGCAGTGCGCCGGACGGATTCGAGATGCCGACGGTCAGCTATGGCATCGCCGCCCTCGACGCCCTGAACTACGATCTCGACGCCGCCATCGCGGCGGCCGATCAGGCCCTGTACGCGGCGAAGGCGGGTGGCAGGGACAAAGCGGTCCGCGCCATCCGCCCCGCGGACACCACCGGAGGGTCTTCCGCCGAACCACCGAACGGTCCAGTCCGCACCCCCTGAGGGGTGACCTCCGAAGACGGTGGGCGACGTACCGCTCACCTAGGATGAGGACATGACCTTCCACCCCGCCGAAGACCGCTACGACTCCATGCCCTACCGCCGCGTGGGGAAGAGCGGCCTGCAGCTCCCCGCCGTCTCCCTCGGCCTGTGGCACAACTTCGGGGACGACAAGCCCTTCGACGTTCAGCGTGACATCCTCCGCCGGGCCTTCGACCTCGGCGTCACCCACTTCGACCTCGCCAACAACTACGGACCGCCCTACGGCAGTGCCGAGACGAATTTCGGCCGGCACCTGAAGGACGACTTCCGCCCGTTCAGGGACGAGCTCGTGATCTCCAGCAAGGCCGGCTATGACATGTGGCCCGGACCCTATGGCGATTTCGGGTCCCGCAAGTACCTGCTGGCGAGCCTCGACCAGTCGCTCGGGCGCATGGGCCTCGAGTACGTCGACATCTTCTACAGCCACCGCCCGGATCCGGCGACGCCCCTGGAGGAGACGATGGGTGCCCTCGACACCGCGGTCCGCTCCGGGCGCGCGCTCTACGCGGGGATCTCCTCCTACTCGCCCGAGCAGACCCTGCAGGCGGCGGCCATCCTGCGGGACCTCGGGACGCCGCTGCTCATCCACCAGCCCTCCTACTCCATGCTCAACCGCTGGGTGGAGAACGGCACCCCGAACCTCCCCGAGGCCCTCGAGCAGGTGGGCGCCGGGTCCATCGCCTTCTCGCCGCTGGCCCAGGGGCTCCTCACGAACCGCTACCTGCACGGTGTCCCCGCCGACTCCCGCGCGGCCGCGCACAAGTCACTGTCCGAGGACTCGCTGTCCGAGGACAACCTGCGGCGCATCCGGGGGTTGAACGCGATCGCCGAGGGCCGCGGGCAGACCCTCGCGCAGATGGCCATCGCCTGGATCATCCGTCCGCAGCCCAAGGGCACCGCCGTCACCTCGGCGCTGATCGGCGCGTCCAGCGTCCGCCAGCTCGAGGACAGTCTGACGGCCGTGCAGAACCTCGACTTCACTGCGGAGGAGCTGCACGCGATCGACGAGTTCGCGGTGGACTCGGACATCAACACCTGGACGAAGGGCCGCCAGGGCTGATGCTTCGCTTCCGGGAGGCAACGGCCGGGGACTGGCCGGCCGTTTGGGCCCTGATGGAACCCGTGGTCCGGGCAGGGGAGACCTACTGCTGGGACCGGGACATGGACGAGGAAGCCGCCCGGCGGGAATGGCTCCCCGGACCTGCGGGACCCGATCCGACCCTCACGGTGTTCGTCGCCCTCGACCCGGCCACGGACCGTGTCCTCGCCACCGCCCAGGTGCATGCCAATCGCGGCGGACCGGGGGCGCACGTCGCCAACGCCTCCTTCCTGGTCGCAGCGGAGGCGGCAGGCCGAGGCGTCGGACGGGCCCTCGCCGGTCACGTGCTGGCAGAGGCCCGGACCAGGGGGTACACGGCCATGCAGTTCAACGCCGTGGTGCAGACCAACGAGCGGGCGGTGGCCCTGTGGACGTCGCTCGGGTTCGGCGTCATCGGTACCGTGCCCCGTGCGTTCGATCACCCCGTCCTCGGCCCCACGGGCCTGCACATCATGCATCGCTTCCTCGAGTCGCCTGTACCGGCCGGCGGGGCGGGCTGACCGTCACGCTCGGAGTCCGTGGCGGTGGGGGCCACAATGGGAGCATGACTGCCGATGCGACCGTCCATGATCCGCTGCTGGGTGTCTGGGCGACACTCGGCGAAGCCCGCCTGACTCGCGAACTCGCCGGCGCGGGCGCCGGCTGGGTAGGGCTCGACGCGCAGCACGGGCACTTCGACGACCGCTCCCTCCGCGAAGCGCTTCTCCACCGCCCTGCGGGCTCCGCCCCGATGCTCGTCCGGGTCGGGGCGAACGATCCCGCCCTGATCGGGCGTGCCCTGGACGCGGGCGCCGACGGCGTCGTCGTCCCCCTCGTGGACAGTGTCGCCGACGCCCTGGCAGCGTCGTCCGCCAGCCACTATCCGCCGCTCGGTACCCGGAGCTGGGGTCCGCTCCACGGCAGCCTGCCCGTCCATGCGCCGGGTGGCGACGCCGGGCCTCACGCGGTACCGCTCTGCGCCGTGCTGATCGAGACCGCCGCGGGACTCGACGCGGCCGGGGAGATCGCTGCGCTCGACGGCGTGGACATGCTGTTCGTGGGGCCGTTCGACCTGTCCCTGGCCCTGGGGCTGCAGGTGGACGAACTCCTGGCGGCGACCGACGACGACGCGCCGCTGCCGAGGATCCTCCGGGCCTGCCGCGACGCCGGGATCACCGCCGGCGCGTACGCCGGCTCGCCGGAACGGGCAGCGCTCCTCGCGGCGTCGGGTTTCCACTGGATCGCCTCCACCACGGACGCGGCCCTGCTCGCGCTCGGCGTGTCGGGTCTCCGCGAGAAGCTGCGCCGGGCCGCCTCCGATCAGTCGGTCCAGAACTCCGCCAGTGCGGGGAACGCCCTCTCGTAGCCCGCGAGGACGGCCGTCGCGGCGTGGAACGAGTCGATCAGTGGATGGCCCGCGAAGGCACGGAGGGCCGCCGTTCGATCGCGGTGCACCGCAGCCCGGACGGTGTCCTGCTCCACGGCCTTGACGGCGGCCATCAGCCCCAGCTGGTGCGCGGTCAGCGGAGCCGCGGGACGCGGCGCGGCCCCTGAGGCGTCGACGACCGCCGGCACCTCCACGACAGCGGTCTCCGGCAGTTCGGGGAACGTGGTCCCGTTCCGCACGTTGAGCACGAGTTCGGCCGGCCTGCCGGTCAGTAGTGCCCGCATGACCCGCAGCGCCACGCGTTCGTAGCCGCCACCGGCGAGATCGGCCTCGTCCCGCTGCTCGCCGGCGGGACGCGCCTCGGCGAGGTAGCCGGATTCGCGCTCGCGGCGCGCATCCTCCCAGGCACCGAACGGGTCGACGGCCTCGGCGAGGCGGGGGTAGAGGCCCTGCTGCTGATCACGGAGGATCTCGCCGCGCGTCCTGTCCGCACCCCGGATGGCGCGCAGGGCCTCGCGGTGGAAGTAGTAGTAGAACAGGTACTCGTTCGGCAGGGCGCCGAGACTGCTCAGCAGGCTCGGTCCGAACAGCCGGCCCTCCTCGAAGGAGCCGAGCCGCAGGGGATCCGCGAGCAGGGCCGGCAGCCTGTCGCCGTCCCGTGCGGCGGGCGACGGCGATCCGCCGTCGTGCCCGCGTTCCTGCCCGGCGGACGCGCCGCCGTCGAGCCTGCGCAGCCACCCGAGATGGTTCAGGCCCACGTAGTCGACGCCTGCGAGCGAGTCCCCGAGGTCCAGGCCGACGGCGCGGGCGGCACGGGTGACGAGCCCCGAGGCGGAGTCGCAGATGCCGATGACCCGGTGGCACAGGACGCCCGAGACCGCCTCGGTGACCATCCCGGCGGGGTTCGTGAAGTTGATCAGCCAGGCCTCCGGGGCGAGCTGCCGCATCGCGGTGGCCAGCCGCAGCATGTCGGGGATGGAGCGCAGGGCGTAGGAGATGCCGCCTGCTCCGACGGTCTCCTGGCCGAGCAGGCCCGCCTCGAGGGCCACGCGTTCGTCCAGCACGCGCCCGTCCGCCCCGCCGCTGCGCACGGCCGCGAAGACGATGTCCGCGCCGGGGAGGGCGTGCGCGAGATCGGTCTCCACGCGGACCGCCGGGGCGGGGCTCCCCGTCGGCGGGGGCATCGCGTGCAGCACCCGGGCGATCGCGCGCGCCCGTTCCGCAGAGGCGTCGAGCAGGACGACGTCGGACACGAGGCCGGCGAACGGCCCGTCCGCCAGCGCCCGGTACACCAGTGGCACGCGGAAGCCGCCGCCGCCGACGATCACGAGGGTGGCTCCCGGTCCGGTCGATGAGCGCACTGCTGGACCCGCTTCCGTCATCGTGGGGGGCGGCCGGTGCTCCGCCGCCCGTGGTGGTGCGGGCGTTCATGGCCCGCTGCCCGCGTCTTGCAAGTATTGTGCCGTACATGTCCCCACAGCACCGGTTCGATCCGCTGGCGGCCACGCGTGGCTCGGACGGCCCCGAGTTCGACCTCCTCCTCGCCGGGCAGGTGTTCTTCGACATCATCTTCACGGGCCTCGAGCAACTGCCGTCACCGGGGACCGAGGTGTGGACCGACGGGATGGGGTCCGGGCCCGGGGGGATCGCGAACCAGGCCATCGCGGCGAGCAGGCTGGGCCTGCGCACCACACTCGCGGCTGCTTTCGGCGATGACGGGTACGGACAGTTCAACTGGGACGTCCTGCAGGACCAGGAGCACGTGGACCTGTCGCGGTCGCGGGTGTTCGGGCACTGGCACTCGCCCGTCACGGTGTCGCTCTCGGTGCACCAGGACCGGTCGATGATCACGCACGGGCACCCGTCGCCGCTGCGCGCCTCGGAACTGATCGGGACGCCGCCGTCGTGCCGCGCCGCCGTCGTCGGTGTGGAGCAGGAGGTGGAGCCCTGGGCGCGTGCCGCCGCAGCTGCGGGGACGAAGCTGTTCGGCGACGTGGGCTGGGACCCGGAGGGGGAGTGGGCGCCCGAGACGCTGGCTTCGCTCGAACACTTCTACGCGTTCATGCCGAACGCCGTGGAGGCCATGGCGTACACGCGGACCGAGGACCCGTGGGCCGCGCTCTACTCCCTCGCCGATCGCGTGCCGGTCGCCGTGGTGACGGTGGGCCAGCAGGGCGCCATCGCGATCGACTCGCTGACGGGTGAGGAGGAGTGGGTGCCGGCGCTCCCGGTCTCTGCCTACGATCCGACCGGAGCGGGGGACTGCTTCGGGGCGGCATTCGTCATGGGCGACCTCGCCGGGTTCCCCCTGGCGGACCGGTTGAGCTTCGCCAATCTGTGCGCCTCCCTGTCGGTGCAGCACGTGGGCGGTTCCCTGGCGGCGCCCGGGTGGGGCGACATCGCCGACTGGTGGCACCGGGTCAACACCGGGCGCGACGGCGTCCGGAAGCAGTGGCTGCGGCGCTATGCCTTCCTCGAGGACCTGGTGTCCGACGTCCCCACGGAGGCCGTGCGCCGGGCTTCGGCGACCATCGCCCGGCATTCCGACGCCGCGCCGTCGTCGGGCCCGGCGGAGGCGAGGCGTGAGGGGATCGCCGACCTGGGCTGAGCGGTGGCGCCCCGGGGGCCGAGCCGTGCCGGGCGTGGATCGACGGCCGAGGGAGTACCGCCCACCGGTCGGCCGACGGAAGGCGTCGGCACGGACCGTCGCGTCTCCCGGGTCCTAGGACTCGTCGAGGACCTCTCCCACGTACTGGATGGTCAGCACCGGCGATTCCAGTTCGTCGATGCCGGCCACCAGGGCGACATAGGCCTTCTCGCCCTCGAAGCCGGGCGCGATGTAGTGATAGCTCTTCCAGGCCGGGTGCTCGGCCGCCCCGTGCCATGCGATGTACAGGAGGAGGTCCTCCCACTCGGAGTCGGGCGGGAGTCCGGTGAAGTCCAGGGCGTCCAGGACGGCCTGCTCGACGGCGACGGGGCACAGGAAGTAGTGCCGCGAGGCGTAGGGGCTGATGTCGACGAGCTCACCGTTCCTGAGCGCCACCTGCCGCGAGGTCCCGGGGTACTTCTCGGGCACCTCGCTGGTCACCTGGTGCTCGAGGAGGTCGATCTGCTCCGTGCTGGGCTGTCCCTCCGGATGGAGGTACGGATTCACGCGGGCCGCGGCGTCGTAGGGCGTGAACCACGATGACGCCGCGTCGTCGTCGCCGGACGTGCGCTGGTAGGTCGCCTGCAGCGCGTCCGTGTCCTCCAGGAGCCCGCTCACGATGCGGTCGATCCCGATCGCCCCGAGCTTCGTGCCGTACTCGGCGTCGGCGTGCCGGACCCCGCTGCGGGCGAGACAGTAGACGGCAAGGCCGTGCGCGAACGTCCGCGCCCGGTCCCAGCCCAGCTCGAACTCCGCGGCGACCTCGGAGAGCACGACGGCGAAGCGCTGCAGGAAGCCGGAGGTGTAGTGGGACCGGTACGCGCGGGGCAGGGTGTCCACCATGCGGGCCGCGGCCGAGGTGACGTAGGCGCCTACGTCACCGTCGGTGGTCTCGAGGGTGCGCAGGGCGAAGATGTCCTCGAAGATGCCGTCGAGGACGATCGGGATGGATCGGCGGAGGGCGCCGCGCAGCAGTTGCGCCTGGACGAGGGCGTGGAGCCGATCCTCCGGGGAATCGTAGTTCGACGCGGGCAGCTGCCCGTCCTCGTCGAGCTGCATGCGGCCGATGCACGCGCCCTGCAGTTCCGGTCCACCGAAGTAGCCGAAGAGGGTGATGTCGATCCCCTCGAGCCTCCGGCCCTCGTTGATCAGGTCGATCTGCCGGGGCGGCAGGTTCTGCGGGTCGATCTCGGGTACCACTGTGCTCCTTGCTCGGCGTGGCGTCAGACTAGCAGCAGCAGGGCCCGTCCTTCGGGCTCCGGGTCGACGCAGCCGGGCCACGGGGCTGGGTCGTGACGTGTGGGAGGATGCGCCCGTGAGCGGAAGGGGACGTCATCCGTCGCCAGGTCCAGTGGTTCCGCGTCGCGGACCACCGGCTGAGCCGCTGCCGCTCACGGGCGGCAGGCATGCCGATCCGCCATTCGTGGGCCGTCCCGCACCTCCGATCCCGGCCCGCGTCCGATCGACAGGGCGGGCCGGGAGGAGCCGGCACCAGCAAGCGTCCGACCGGACCGGTCGATCAGGGCCCGAGGTCCTCCTCCAGGTCGGCACCGCGGGGAACGGCTCAGCCTCGCAGGGCCGCCGCTTCGCCGAGCCAGCGCGCATACAGCGCCCAGGGATCGACGACGCCGGCGGACAGGCGCCCCACATGGGCCTCGAGGTCCGGGGTGGTGGTGAACCATTCCGACCTGTCGCGTCGTGACGCCGCGAACTGTGCGTGACGGCGGTGTTCCACGAGCCGGTCGCCCCGTTCGAAGGCGAGGAGCTCGTCGTGCCAGATCCGCGCCAGGCGTCGGCGCGGGCTCGCCGTGGTGCCGATCTTGATGCGGTCCCGGAAGCGGAGGTAGTAGACGACGTCCACCCTCGGGGGTGGGAGGCCGTCGTCGAGGACCGCGCCGACGGGCCATTCGCAGGCAGCGCACACCCAGCCCGACGGATACCGGACGCCGAGCCGAGACCCGCAGGCACGGCAGGCGGAGGGCAGGAGGTCGGTGATTCCCGACGTCGTGTCCGACCATTCGGCGACGAGGGCCACGTGCACAGCACAGAGGGCGAACGGTGCATCCTCCACCGGACGCCCGCAGAGCCCGCCGCCGCCGTCCGACAGGACGCAGCCGGGTGGGGATTCGACCACGTCGTCGATCTTCCCGGCCGGTGGCAGGGAATGCAAGGTCGCGTCGAGCAGCGGCCCGAGCCGAGGTGGCGGCATTACTGCTTGCCGTACTTCCGGTGCACCGCCTGCTTGCTGACGCCGAGGGACTGGGCGATGGCTTCCCAGGAGAGACCGGCCTGACGGGCCCTGCGGACCAGCCCCGCCTCCGCCCGCCCGATCTCCCTCTGCAGTTCCGCGACCGCCTGCAGTGATGCGGCAGGTCCTTCCCCGTCCATCGCGCCGATGAGTGTCTTCATGTGCTCCACCTCCATTCGTCAACATTAGTTGACAAATGGCAGGAAGGGCAAGGGTGCCGTACGGGTATCGGGCGGCGGGCCGGGGAGGGCCGGCGTCATCCCTGGCCGCGCGGCACGTCGTCCTCGTGAAGCGACCGGACCATGCGCTGCAGCGCATGGAGGGCGTGCGACTGCTCCTCCCGCGTCATGCCCCGGAGCATCCGTGCCTCCACCGACCGGACGGCCGTGCTCGCCTGCTCGAGGCGGCGCCTGCCCAGCGGGGTGAGCGTGACGGGGAGGGTCCTGCCGGCTGGAGCCTCGGCCGGCCGCGTCACGAATCCGTCCCGTTCCAGCGCATGCAACAGGACGTTCATCGACTGTCGAGTCACGAAGGCCCCGCGGGCGAGGTCGGAGTTGGACAGGCCGGGGCGCTGGGCGAGGAGTTCGAGGCAGGAGTAGTGCGTGACGGTCATGTCGAGGGGTCGGAGGACGGCGTCCATGGCCGCCCGGAGGCTGCTCGATGCCTCCTTCAGCAGGTACCCCACGGAGGATTCGAGTTCGATCCGGTCTTGACCCATGTCAGAATTCTGACATACATTCTTTTATGTCAGATAACTGACATGAGAGAAAGCAGTTCCCATGCCCGTCACCGGCCCCGATTTCATCTCCCTCCAGGTCCAGCACCTCGACGCCTCACGGGCGTTCTACGAGCAGTACCTCGGTCTCGTCAGGTCCCCGACGGGACCACCGCACGCCGTCGTCTTCGAGACGACGCCCATTGCCTTCGCGCTGCGCAGCGTGATGCCTGGAACCGATCTCGCCTCCGCGTCGCACCCCGGGGTCGGAACGGCCGTATGGCTCCACTCCACCGATGTCCAGGCCATCCACGACGCCCTGGTGGCCGACGGCCACACCATCGTCACGAGTCCCGAGAGCGGGCCCTTCGGCCTGACCTTCACCCTCGCCGATCCCGACGGATACCGGATCACCCTCCACGACCGCGCGTGAGGCAGGCCGCGCGGTCCACCCGGATCTGCGGCGGCACACCACCCCACAGAGCCGGCGACCGTCCCGGCGGTCGTCACCGGGCAGCGCGGGCACAAGCTGGCAGAATGGACCGCGTGAGTTTCCCCGAGCGTGTTGCAGAGATCGATCTCGATGCACTGCGACACAATGTCCGCCAGCTGCGCGATGTGGCGCATCCAGCCCGCGTGATGGCTGTCGTGAAGGCCGATGCCTACGGACACGGTGCTGTCCCGGTGGCCCGTGCGGCCCTCGAGGCCGGCGCCGCCTGGCTCGGTGTGGCCCACGTCAGCGAAGGGGTGGCCCTGCGCAGGGCCGGGATCGAGGCGCCGATCCTCGCATGGCTGCACACCGCCGGGACCGATTTCACGGCCGGTGTCGAGCACGGGCTCGATCTGGGCATCTCGGGCTGGGAACTCGAGCACATCGTGGCATCGGCGAGGGAGCTGGAGCGCCCCGCCATCGTGCACCTGAAGATCGACACCGGGCTGGGCCGGAACGGCTGCCCGCCGGACAAGTGGGACGCCCTGCTGAGCCGTGCGGTGGAGTACCAGGAGGAGGGGCTCATCCGCGTGGTCGGGATCTTCTCGCACCTCGCGGTCGCCGACGAGCCCGCCCGCCCGGAGACGGACCTCCAGGTCCACGCGTTCCGGGAGGCCGTCGCTGCCGCCGAGAACGCCGGGATCGACGTCGAGGTGCGGCATCTGGCCAACACCCCGGCCACGTTCTCCCGGCCGGACTGCCACTTCGACCTCGTCCGGGTGGGGCTCGGCATCTACGGGCTCTCGCCGTTCGCGGACCAGGGCTCCGCCGATCTCGGGCTGAAGCCCGTCATGACCTTCAGCACCGTGGTCTCGCACTGCAAGGAGGTGCCCGCCGGCCAGGGGGTCTCCTACGGCTACGCGTACCGCACGCAGAAGGCGACCACGCTGGGCCTCATCCCCGTCGGCTACGGCGACGGCGTGCCACGCATCGCCACCGGAGCACCCGTGCTCGTCGAGGGACGGATGTATCCGGTGGTGGGCAGGATCGCGATGGACCAGCTCGTCGTCGACTTCGGTGCGACGGGCCTCGCCGACACGCCGAACAGCCTGCTGGGCCGGCGGGCCGTCCTCTTCGGCGGAGCGGGGGCGCCCGCCGTCGAGGATTGGGCAGCGGCCGCCCAGACCATCAACTACGAGATCGTCACGCGGATCAGCGACCGCGTGGAGCGCGTGTACCTCGAAGCGTCCCGGGAGAGCGATGACGACGCCTGAGTGGTCCGTGGCGTTCGAGGTCGCGTCGGCCGCGGAACTGCAGGCACTCGCGGAGCAGCTCGCGCACCAGCTGGCTCCGGGCGACCTGCTGGTCCTCTCCGGGGAGCTGGGGGCGGGCAAGACCACGTTCACGCAGGGGCTGGGGCGCGGGCTCGTCGTCGAGGAGCGCATCATCTCGCCGACCTTCGTCCTCGTGCGCCAGCACCCCTCCACCGTGTCCGGACCGGGGCTCATCCACGTCGATGCCTACCGCCTCGAGAGTGCTGCCGCGGTGGACGACCTCGACCTCGAGGCGACCCTCGCGGCGAACGTCACCGTGATCGAGTGGGGAGCGGGCCGCGTGGAGCACCTCAGCGACAGCCACCTGCTCGTGGACATCGTCCGTCCCACCGGTGGCGCGGCGGCCGGCAGCGCGGGGGAGGCCGCCGTCCTGACCACCCACTTCGACGACGACGGCGAGGACGAGGTGCGCGGCGTCACCCTGGCGGGCGTCGGCCCGCGCTGGCGGGGCGGGCCCTCGGCACTCGCGCTCGACTAGGCTGGACCGGTGCTTCTCCTCGCCCTCGACACGTCCGCCGCGGCCACCGTCGCGCTCCTGGCCGACGACGCCGTCGTCGGCCGGTTCAGCAGCGGCGACACCCGCTCGCACGCCGAAGTGCTCGCGCCCGCCATCCAGGACATCCTGGCGGCTGCCGGCGTCTCCGGAGCCGATCTCGACGCGGTCGTCGCCGGCGTGGGGCCGGGTCCGTTCACCGGGCTGAGGGCCGGCCTCGTCACGGCGCGGACCCTGAGCTTCGTCTGGGACGTCCCGCTGCACGGCGTGATGAGCCTCGACGCCCTCGCCCTCGATGCCGTGGCGGCTGGCGCAGTCGACGCCGGAAGCACGTTCCTGGTGGGCACGGACGCCCGTCGGGGCGAGGTGTACTGGGCGTCCTACCGCGCGGGCGCCCCGCAGGGCAGGGACGCGGCGACACCGGAGCTGCTGGACGGCCCGCACGTCGGCGCGGCCGGTACCCTCCCGCCGGGCGTGCCGCTGGTCGGACGGGCGGCGAGCCTGTACCCGGCCGACGTCGTCGGTGTCCCGGCCTTCGCCGCGGCTGATCCGGACGCCGTGTCCCTCGGCCGCGTCGCCCGGTCGCGGATCCTCCTGGGTCTGCCGTCGCTGGACACCACGCCGCTCTACCTGCGCGAATCCGATGCGCGCGTCCCCGGACCCCGGAAGCGGGCGACGGCGTGAGCTTCACCCTGCGCGGCCTCGCCTTCGAGGACATCGGGACCATCGGGCGGCTGGAGAACGAGCTGTTCCCCACCGACGCCTGGCCGCTCGAGATGTTCTACACCGAGTTCTTCCAGCCGGACACGCGGCGCTACATCATCGCCGAGGTCGACGGTGCGGCGGTGGGTTACGCAGGGGTGATGGTCATCGACACGACGGCGGACATCCAGACCATCGGCGTGCTGCCCCGCTTCGAGGGGCAGGGCATCGGGCGGGCCATGCTGGCGGAACTGCTCGACGAGTCCCGACGGCGAGGTGCGGAGACGGTGATGCTGGAGGTCCGCGCCGACAACCCGCGCGCCCAGCAGCTCTACGCCAGGTTCGGCTTCGAGCAGATCCACACCCGGAAGACGTACTACCGGGACGGGGTGGACGCGTGGGTCATGCGGCTCGTCCTGGCCCCCGCGGGAGGGGCGGCGTCATGAGCGCGCAGCCGCTCGTCCTCGGGATCGAGTCCTCCTGCGACGAGACCGGCGTCGGCATCGTCCGCGGGACCGAGCTGCTGACCAACACCGTGTCCTCGTCCATGGACGAGCACGTGCGCTTCGGCGGCGTGATCCCCGAGATCGCGTCGCGGGCCCACCTCGAGGCCTTCGTGCCGACGCTGCGGGCCGCACTCGACGACGCCGGGGTGACGCTCGGGGAGATCGATGCCATCGCCGTCACCGCGGGGCCGGGCCTCTCCGGAGCCCTGATGGTCGGTGTCTCCGCGGCCAAGGCGCTCGCCGTCGCGACGGGCAAGCCGCTCTACGCGATCAACCACCTCGTGGCGCACGTCGGCGTCGGGGTCCTCGGCGGGACGTTCCCCGAGGGGCTGCCGCCGAACCTCGGCGCCCTCCTCGTCTCCGGCGGCCACACGGAGATCCTCCGCGTCGGTGACCTGGCGCACGACGTCGAACTGCTCGGGTCCACGATCGACGACGCGGCGGGCGAGGCGTACGACAAGACCGCACGGATCCTCGGGCTCGGTTATCCGGGCGGTCCTGCCATCGACCGGGTCGCTCGAGACGGTGACCCCAGGGCCATCAGGTACCCTCGCGGGCTGTCCCAGCCCAAGTACATGGGGACGGCCGACGAACCAGGGCCGCACCGCTACGACTGGTCCTTCAGCGGACTCAAGACCGCCGTCGCCCGGAGTGTGGAGCAGTACGAGGCCGCCGGACGCGACCTGCCGGTCGCGGACATCGCCGCGTCCTTCCAGGAGGCCGTGGTGGACATCATCACGTCCAAGGCCGTCCTGGCCTGCCGCGAACACGGGATCACGAACCTCCTCCTCGGCGGCGGGGTCGCCGCGAACCGTCGGCTGCGCGAGCTCGCCGCCGAGCGCTGCGACGCTGCAGGGATCACGCTGACGGTCCCTGCACCGTCGCTGTGCACCGACAACGGGGCGATGGTCGCAGCGCTGGGAGCGCAGATCGTCCTGGGAGGCCTACCGCCGAGCGGCATCACCTTCGGGACCGATCCCTCGCTCCCGGTCGCGCGCATCGCCCTGCCGGATGGGAACCATCAGTAGGCGTACCGCTAGGCAAACTAGCTTTACATAAACTGTACTAAGGGCTAGGTTGGGTGCAGGTCGAGAAGACGGCCTGACCCCCTTTGACCACTGGTGACGCCATGACCATTGCTCCAGCCTCTTCACACCCCTCCACCATCGCTGCCGGTGCTCCGGCCGACCTCCTCGAGATGTCCTCGCAGACCACGCACGGCGACGACGCCGGCTTCGATCGGTGGCCGGGGATGGCCTCGACGGGCGACCTCGGGGCCGTGTCCGCCGAGGCCGAGCCGACGACCCTCCCGTGGTCGCTCGATGATGCGACGACGCGCCAGCTCCGTCGGTGGAGCAACCAGCTCTACAGGATCCTCGATTCCGATACCCCGCCCTTCTGGGCCTCCGACGACTACGAGCGGGTCGTCGACGAGCTCGGACGCCGCGAGGAGCAGGCGCGTGAGGGGTCGGCCGGGACCCGCCGTCGGGATTCCTTCCGCGACAATCCGCTCAACCGCCGCTTCGAGCTGTTCCAGGACGGCATCCTGGCCGGCTACGTGTCCTACTCCATGCGGGCCGGGTGCCTGCGGCTGCACCGGACGGTCGTCGCCGAAGCCTTCGAGGGGGCCGGGCTGGAGCAGATCCTCATCCGCAACGTCCTGCTCGACGCCCATAGGCGGCGCCTGTCCGCCCTGCCCTACTGCGGCGAGGTGCAGGCCTTCCTGGCGGGCAACCCGCAGTACAGGGCGCTGCTCGCCGGTTGACCACAGCGTTCCCGAGGGATCTGCCGGCCAGGATGCGGCCGCCGACCACGAGGGCGCGAGACGGGCAAGCGCACGGCAGGGACGCTGCCATGACGGACCCCGTAATCCCGACAGCGTTCCGGGCACCGGGCGGTCCCGTCGGGTGAAGGCACGTAACCTGGGGTGCTGCACCCCAGGAAGCGAGCAGGCCGTGTCCACCCGCGATGATCCCGCCGTTGCGCGCGACTACCCTGTCAGCGCGGCGATCCTGTCGATGGGCCACGGCCAGCGGGCTCTCGCGGCGTCGTACCTGGGCGGCCTGGGTCTCTTCCCCGGACAGGAACTTCTTCTCATGCAGTTGTGGGAGGAGGACGGGCTGTCCCAGAAGGCGCTCGGGATGCCTCAGGGACTGGACCACTCGACCGTCGCGAAGTCCGTCCGCCGGCTCGAGGCCGGGGGACTCATCACCCGGTCGCGGTCTCCCCGGGGCGGCCGGGTCACCTTCGTCCATCTCACCGAGGCCGGCCGCGCACTGCGCGGACCGGTCACCGCGGCCTGGGCAGAGCTGCAGGCGGCTGTCGCCGCCGAGCTGACAGTCGCGGAACAGGTCGACGTCCAGCGGCTCGCCCGGAAGATTGTGGTCGGGATCGACCGGGATCGACCGGGCGAGTGCCGGACGGGACCCTCAGGGTCCCTGAACCACGACCTTGCCGCGCAGGTGCCCACCCTCGCTGAGGCGGTGGGCGTCGGGGAGCGCGGCGAGGGCGAAGGTGGCGGCGATCGACGTCGTGAGAACTCCCCGTGCGGCGAGATCGAGTGCGTCGGCGAAGCCGTCCGCCGTCAGCCGCATGGGGTCCCCGGCCGCCACCGCGACGCCCAGGCCCGGGGCAACATAATTCCGCGACGGCCAGTTCATGGAAGAGGACCGGCCCCCGAGGGGGTCCGGTCCTCTTCCGGCGTTGCGGTCCGTGCCGCATCCCTACCGGCAGGCGGCTACAGCGTGCCCCTGCGGTCGGTGCCGTTCCCGTCGAGGACGGTGCCGTCCTGCAGGCCGCCGGTCTCGGACGGGACCCCGGTCCCGGGGATGCCGTCGACGGCGGGGACGGGATCGACATCCACGACGTCGTCGTCCGCGACGATCGGCGTGGTCTCGGGCACGACCGGGGCGGTCTCGGGGACCACCGGCGCGGCATCGACCACGGGCGTGACCTCCACCGTGGTGTCCTCGTCGTCCTTCTTGTTGGCTGCTGCCGCTGCGACTCCTGCGACCGCGGCGGCCGCGGCGACGCCCACTCCGGCGGCAACCTTGCCGGATACGCCGGCCTTGCCGCTGTCACCACGCGACGAGTCGGCGTCCTCGACCGTCGGCGTGCCGCCGATGCCCGGGACGGTGCCGCGCCACGCGCCGGTGGCGTAGCTCTCGGACTCGATGAACTCCTTGAAGTTCTGCAGGTCCTTCTTGGCCTGGTTCTCGACGACGTTCAGCTTGTCGCCGACCTTCTCCACGAGCCCCTCGGGCTCGTACTCCAGGACGAGGTTGATCCGCGTGGTCCCGCCGAGGTCCTCGAAGGACACGGTGCCCGCGTTGGTGGCACCCTCGGTCGCGGCCCAGGAGACCTTGCGATCGGGGACCTGCTCGACCACCCTGGCTTCCCACTGGCGGCGGATCCCGCCGATCTCCGCGACCCACTCCATGCGGTCGTCGCCGAGCTGGGTGATCTGCTTGACGCCACCCATGAAGTGCGGGAATTCCTCGAACTGCGTCCACTGGTTGTAGACCGTGGTCACTGGAAGATTCACTACGACGGTTTCTTCGACCTTGGTGCTCATTGTGCCTCCCTGGCGTTGTGCGTGCGGTCGCCGACAAACATCATCAGCATGCTTAGCTTATGGGTTGGGCACGCGTCCCGCCAGTACTTCACGCCGGAACAGGGGGGAGCGATCCGGCTCGGGAGCTGGGCGGTGGGGTGTCCCCACGCGTCGACGAGCCCCTCGGCGCCTCAGGGCAGATCGCCCACATCCGCGTACTTCCGGCGCCAGTCGCGGCCTTCCTCGCCGCCGTACATCGTCCAGTACTCGCGGCCGGAGGTGATGACGTCGTCCGCTACGGTCCAGAAGGAGACCACGCGGAAGATGCCCACGTCCTCCTGCGGGACCTGGACCTCAGAGACCACCGCCTCCCCGGCGTCGTACACGTTGAGGACGTCGATGCTCCAGCCGTTCGGGTGCTCGGAGTTCACGGCCACCATGTTCGCGCGTCCCCGGATGATCTCGCGCGTGACGGGCCAGAAGACCTCGACATCCTCGGCGAGGGTCCGTCCGACGGACCCCCAGTCCCTGCTCCAGACGGACTGCCAGTACTGCCGCACGACCTCGGTGGATTCCATACGCCGATGCTACCGGCGCAGACCCGCAGGCTGCTCGGCGAGGTGGGGTGCGACGGCCTGCTGGAAGCCCTCGACCGTCCGCGCGACGGCGGTGGCGGGGGCGGTGTCCCAGATCTCCTGGTTGAAGATCTCCACCTCGACATCGCCCGCGTAGCCGGCACGCTCCACCTCGGCCGTGATCGCGGCGAAATCGATGACGCCGTCCCCGGGGTAGTGGCGGGAGAGCAGCACGTCCGCCGCCAGGGGAGTGCGCCAGTCGCACACCTGGTAGCTCGCGATCCGGTCCTCGCGCCCGGCGCGGACGATCTGCGCCGCGAGGTCCGGGTCCCACCACACGTGGAAGGTGTCGACGACGACGCCCACCACGGCTGGGTCGAACGGGGCGGCGAGATCGAGCGCCTGCCCGAGGGTGGAGATGACGGCCCGGTCCGCGGCGTACATGGGATGCAGCGGCTCGAGGGCCAGCCTCACTCCTGCTGCGCGCGCTTCCGGCGCGAGCTCGGCGAGGGCATCCCCCACCATGGAGCGGGCGCCGGCCAAGTCCCGCGATCCCTGCGGCAGGCCGCCGGCGACCATGACCAGGACGGCGACAGACCCCGGAGCGCCCGCGGCGGCGAGCTGCGCGGTCTCCTCGATGGCCCGGCGGTTGTCGTCCATGGCGGTGCGCCGGGCAGGTCCCTCCGGCACGGTGAAGAACCCTCCACGGCAGAGGCTCGAGAAGCGGAGCCCGGAGCCGGCGAGGAGCCGGCCGGCCTCGGGCAGGGAGGCGGCCTGCACCGAGTCCCGCCACAGTCCGATGCTGCCGATCCCCGCGGCGGCGGTGACCTGCAGGGCCTCGGCGAGGGGTGCGTACTTGATGGTGGCCTGGTTGATGGACAGCCGTGGATCCGGCGCGTGGGTCATGCCTGGACCCCGCTGACCGACAGGAGCCCGTGCCAGCGCTTACGGGCGAGCTCCGGCTGCTCGAGTGCACCGCAGTCGTTCGCCAGCCGGACGATCTCCGAGAGGTGCGGCAGGCTGCGGGCCGCGTGCAGTCCGCCCACCATCCCCACGCCGGGCTGGTGCCCGTTGAGCCAGCTGAGGAACGCCACGCCGGTCTTGTAGTAGAACGTCGGCGTGCTGAAGATCTGGCGGGACAGCGCCTCGGTCGGCCCGAGGATGCGCTGGTACGCGTCGTGATCGCCGGCGTCGAGCGCCTGGACCGCCGCGGAGGCGTGCGGGCCGAGCGCCGCGAAGGCGCCGAGCAGGGCATCCGAGTACCCCGAGGAGTCGCCGCCGATGAGCGAGACGTAGTTGAAGTCGTCGCCGGTGAACATGCGCGTCGGCGCGTTCAGCCGGCCGCGGACCGCACGCTCCGAGTCGGCGTCCAGCAGGCTCATCTTCACGCCCGCCACCTTGTCGGGGGCGTTGGCGATGATCTTCAGGAGGGTCGAGGATGCGGCGTCGGTGTCGGGGGACCCGAAGTAGCTGCCGAGTTCAGGATCGAACGCGGCGCCGAGCCAGTGGAGGATCACCGGGGCGCCGGCGGCGGCCAGGACCTCGGCGTACACGCGCTCGTAGTCCTCCGCGGAGCGCGCCGCCCTCGCCAGGTGACGGCTCGCCATCAGGACCACCGACGCACCGGCGTCCTCGGTCAGGTGCAGCTGGTGCTTGTAGGCGTCGACGACGGCATCGAGGGTGATGACGGCGTCGTCCACGTGATCCGTGTTCACCCCGACCACGAGGCCACCGCCCACGGACTGCGCCTCGGCGGCACTGCGGGTGATCAGCTCGCGCGTCGCGGCGGCATCGAGGCCCATGTTCCGCTGCGCGGTGTCCATGGCGTCGGCCACACCGAGTCCCCAGGACCACAGGTGGTGGCGGAAGGCGAGGGTGGCGTCCCAGTCGAGGTCGGCGGGAGCGCCCGGGACGTTGTCCGCCGTCGTCCGCGGCACCACGTGGGCGGCAGCGTAGACGGTGCGGCTCGCGAGGGGCGCCGTGGGCCGGGCGAACGACGGCGCGGCGTTGAGTTCGACGGCGGAGGTGCGCCCCGCCGCATCGACGAGCGTGATCATGCGGAGGCGACCGCATCCTCGAGGGGGAGCGGGGTGGTGCGGACGTCCTCGAGTTCGAGGCGCCGGCCGGAGCGGGAGCTCTCGAGTCCCTGTTCCGCGAGGTACATGCCGCGGGCGCCCGCGAGGAAGTCGTACGGGTGGGGGCCGTCCTCGAGGACATGGCGGAGGAAGTCCTCCCACTGCGTCTTAAAGCCGTTCTCGAACACCTCGTTGGTGGGGACGTCGATCCAGTCCGCGTCGTAGTCGTGGGTGTCCTCGAGGTCGGGGTTCCACACGGGCTTCGGTGTGGCGTTACGGGGTTGGATCTTGCAGCCGAACAGCCCGACGACGGCGGAACCGTGGGTGCCGTCCACCTGGAACTGCACCAGTTCGTCGCGGTTCACGCGGACCGTCCAGCTCGAGTTCAGCTGGGCCACGATGCCGCCCTCCAGCTCGAACACGGCATACGCGGCGTCGTCGGCCGTGGCGCGGTAGGTCCGGCCCTGCTCGTCGACGCGCTCGTCGATGTGGGTGACGGCGCGGGCGTACACGGACTCCACCCTGCCGAAGAGGTTCTCCAGGACATAGCTCCAGTGCGGGAACATGTCGACGACGATCCCGCCGCCGTCCTCGGCGCGGTAGTTCCAGCTGGGACGCTGGGCGTCCTGCCACCCACCCTCGAAGACCCAGTACCCGAACTCGCCGCGCACCGAGAGGATCTGCCCGAAGAAACCGGAGTCGATGAGGCGCTTCAGCTTCTGCATGCCCGGAAGGTAGAGCTTGTCGTGCACCACGCCGTTCTTGATGCCGGCCGCCTCGGCCAGGTCGGCCAGCTCGAGGGCGTCCGCCGCCGTCTCCGCGGTGGGCTTCTCGGTGTAGATGGCCTTGCCCGCGGCGATCGCCTTGCGGATGGCGGCCGAACGCGCCTTGGTCACGAGGAAGTCGGCGTAGACCTCCCATGTCGGGTCCGCGAGCACGCTGTCGAGATCGGTGGACCAGTGCTCGATCCCGTGCTTCGCGGCGAGTTCTGCCAGTTTGGCCTCGCTCCGGCCGACCAGGATGGGCTCCACCTGGACGCGGGTACCGTCCGAGAGCAGCACCCCGCCCTGGTCGCGGATGGCGAGGATGGAGCGCACCAGGTGCTGCCGGTACCCCATGCGCCCGGAGACGCCGTTCATGATGATCCCGATTGTCCTCGTTGACATTGATGCTCCTTGGCTTGCGGCGCGGCTGCTGTTCCCAGCGGCCTTGGAAAACGCTTACCGCGAGTGTAGGTCAAGATCGTGGGAGCGGCAATAAGCCCGGTTCCGGCGGGGTGGCGCAACGGCCGGGGCAGCAGTAGCCGGACGCGGAGGGCGCGTCAGATCCCGGGCGCGGACCGACGCGGGATCTCACGCCGGGTGCACTGGTCCGGACGCACCCAGGCCTCGCGGGCTATCGAGAACTCGATCCACTGGGCCAGCACCGCGGTCCGCGTCCACGCCATCGCGAACCCGCGGACGGTCTGCCGCGACCCGTCGGGGTACTCGAGGTCCACCCAGAGGGCGGGCGCGGGCGGGACGGACTCCGTGATGCCTTCGGTGGGCGTCTCGAGCTGCACCGGCGGGAGGTACTGGTGTGTCGTGGGCGGCAGCCCGTGCCATCCGGCCGCCTTAGCCACGGCGTCGTCCCGTCGGCTGTCCTCCGCAGCGGACCGTGCGCCGCGGGGCGGGCGGCCGGCCGGACGGGCTCGACGGCGGTGCGGTGCTCGTCGTCGTCCGGTCCATGGCACCACTGTACGAGGGGGCGGGAGGCGGCAGGGGGAGGGTCCGTCAGGCCGGGTGGGTGGTGCGCGTGGCCAGGTCCCGTCGCCGGCAGCGCGTGGCCTCGACCCACGCCTCCCGCGCCCGCGAGTACTCGATCCACTGCGCCAGGACGGCGGATCCGGTCCATGCCATCGCGAAGCCCTTCATGGTCCGCCTCGACCCGTCGGGATAATCGAGGTCCACCCACAGCGCCGGCGACGCGGGCGGCTCGGTGACGTGCCCGCCCGGCGTGTCCAGCTGCAGGGGAGGGACGTAGCGGTCAGCGCTCGGTGGGATGCCGTGCCACCCCGGTCGTTCGGCCATGCCACGAGGGTACGCCGCTGGTCCGACACCCTGGCAGGGCCCTCCGGTGTCCCGCCGCACGCCGCTCGCCGGGACCGCTGGTTCCGAGCGGCCGGCCCGGCTCGCGACGGCGCTACTGCTCTGTGTCGTCCTCGGAAGCCGAGTGGGCCCGGACCAGGTCGTCGCAGAAGCGCGCCCTCCGCCTCGGCGGCAGGTCGTCGACCATCTCGTTCACGGCGAGCGCGAGCAGATCGCACTCGAGCGGCGGCAGGGGGATCAGACCGGCCAGGTAGGCCTCGACCTCGTACTCCTCGACCTCGCCGCTGAGCGAGAAGTAGCGCAGCCACACCTCACCGGTCGAGAAGCCGGCCTCGACGATGGCGGCGTTGATCGATGCCCGCTGCTCCTCTGCGTAGGGGAATCCGGCCACTAGGCGTCACTGCCCTCGGAGGTACCGTGGCCGTTCACGATCTCCGCGGTGAGCCGGCGGAACGGAATGCCGGTGCTGCGGGCGCGGGCCGTCAGGGCGGCGAGCGCCTCCGCCTCCGTCAGGCCCTCACGCTGCATGATGATCCCCTTCGCGATGCCCACGAGGTCCCGCGATCGCAGGGACTCCCGGAGCTCCCTGCTGATGCGCGTGGACGTATCGGTGGTCTGCACGTGACCGAGCAGCGCCGAGGCTGCGACGGACCGGCTGCGGAGCCGGGTGCGGTCGGACTCGTCGAAGGCCGCCGGGGTGGTGGAGTAGACCTTCATGGCGCCGATCGCATCGCGTCCCCGCATCAGCGGAACGCTGAAGCAGGCCCTGATGCCCGCGGCGTCCGCGGCGACGCTCCACGCCGGGAAGCGGCTGTCCGAGGCGGTGTCCTCGACGGTGACGGGCGACCGGGTGGCCCAGGCCGCCAGGCACGGGCCCTCACCCAGGCTGTACTGGAGGTCGTCCGCCGTGCGCACGAGGGCGTCGGTGGCACCGACGCTGGTGCGCTCCGCGTCGTGGATGAGGGAGACGCCGGCGCCGATCGCGTTGGGCGTGGTCTCCTGCGCGACCTGCGCGAGGACGTCCACGGCATGCTGCGCGGTCTCCTGCGTCAGCGTCAGGCCGCGGATGCGGCCCAGGGTGGCACCCAGCTCGCTGGAGAGGGGAAAGGAATCCATCAGTAGCCTCGAACGTCATGCCAGGCTTGATCCTGGCGCTGCGGGCCTTCTGCTGGACCACGATCGCACGTTTCCGGCGATCAGCTGACCCCATCGTAACCGTGCAGGTGCCGGGACCCGTCGCCGCTGGGAAATTGCTCCCCGAAAGCCGCGATCGTCTGGTTAGGATTGTCGCGACGACGCCACGGTCGCCGTGCCCACGGTCCCTGACCGATGGAATGGACGTGTCGGCGTCGTGCCGTCCCCAACGAGTGTGAGGTGCTCCGCGCCATGACGAACGACGATTTGCAGAAGATCCGCGTGGCCGCGGCGGACAAGGAGGACGTCGAGTTCGAGCTCGACCGCGCCGAGCTGGTCCTGCAGGAGGCGGTGGCAGAGGCGCTCGTCCACGGTGAGGACATCGCCGTCGTCGCGGAGCTGGCAGAACTCCCGGTCGAGGACGTCGCAAAGCTCGCGGCACAGGAGGCTGCCCCGGGCTCCGTCCTGCCCTTCTGACGGGATCCGGCCGGGGCCGGACGTGCCCTACCGCGGCGGAGTGCTCTCCCGGATGACGGTCTCCGTCGGAATCGCGCCAAACCCTGCCGAAGCGCCGGTCCCATCGCCGTCGTGGGCGGTACCCGTGGCGAGCCGGAGGGCGCGGCGTCCCACGTCCTCCAGGGGGATCCGCACCGTGGTGAGCGCGGGCGTGATGTCACGGACGGTCGGGATGTCGTCGTAACCTGCCACGCCGATGTCCTGTCCGGGCACCAGGCCCGCATCGCGCAGTGCCGAGACGACGCCCACGGCCATGACGTCGTTGACCGCGAAGATGAGGTCCACGCCGGCGCCGGCGGCCAGGAGTTCCTGCGTGCCGCGGTATCCGCCGTCCCGCGTGAAGTCGGCGTGGATGATGCGCTCGGCCGGCAGCCGGACGCCGTGCTCCGCGAGCCCGGCCGTGAAGCCTGCGAGCCGCTCCTGGGCGGTCCTGATCTCGGCGGGCCCGGCGATCACGGCGACGTCCCGGTAGCCGAGGCCGGCCAGGGCGACGGCGAGGTCCCGCGCGCCTCCGTGGTTGTCGAGCAGCACCGTCGCGAACGGCGCCGCGTCCTGGCTGATGAAGGCGACCTTGCCGCCCGTGTCCTCGAAGGAGGACAGTTCCGCGCGCAGGTGCTCCTCGAAGGGCGATCCCGTGGTGCGGGACCCCGCGAGGATCATCACCCGGGGACGCTGGCCGCGGAGGGCCCGGACGGTATCCAGTTCGCGCTGCGAGTCACGGCCGGTCACGGCGATGGTCACCACGAGGTTCTCCTCGCTCGCGGCGTCGATCACCCCGGCCGCGATGCTCGAGAAGTAGGGATCGGCGATGTCCGCCACGAGGAGCGCCACGGTGGTGGTGCTGCCCTTGGCGACCGCCTGGGCGAACAGGTTGGTGGTGTAGCCGAGCCGCTGCGCGGCCTCCACCACGCGGAGCCGGTAGGACTCGTTCACCTTGCGCGCGCTGCCGTTCAGCGACCGGGATGCCGTGGCGAGGGAGACGCCTGCCTCGCGGGCGACGTCGTGCAGCGTCGCGGGACTCTTGCTGGCCGGTGCCGACATCGCTCGTACTCCTGGGGGTCCGGGCTCCGGCCGTCCGGCCGCACCCTGGTGGATCTTCCGCGTCAAAGGGCCATTCTTGCACGGTGCGAGGCCGGCCCTCCGAGGCTGGTAAGCGCTTTCTCTGTTACTGTTCCGAGAACCGTACTGCCGACCGACCAGGGAGGATCCATGCCCCAGCCCGTCCCGATCGGAGCGCCTGTACCGTCCGCCGACCCCACTGGGTCCGGCAGGGCCGATGGCCCGGCCCCGCTGCTCCGGGCCGCCATCCTGGGGACGGGCGGCGTGGCGCATCTCCACGCAGCTGCGCTCGCGGGCCTCGACGGGGTGCACCTCGTGGCCGCCGCGGACCCTTCCGGGCAGCACCTGACGGACTTCGCCGACGCCTACGGCGTGCCCTCCCGGTTCTCCTCCCTCGAGGAGCTCCTCGAGGGAGGCGGCGTCGACGTCCTGCACATCTGCACGCCGCCCGGCGGTCATGCCGAGCAGACCGCCGCCGCCGTCCGCGCGGGTGCGCACGTCGTCGTCGAGAAGCCCGCGGCCCTGAGCCTCGACCAGCTCGACACCATGCTCGACGCCGCCCACGCCGCACGCCGCGGACTCGCCGTCGTGTTCCAGCAGCGGTCCGGGTCGGCGGCGGCCAGGGTCAAGGAACTGCTCGACTCCGGTGTCCTCGGCAGGCCGCTGTCCGCGCTCTGCCAGACGCACTGGTACCGCACACCCGAGTACTTCGCCGTGCCGTGGCGCGGTACCTGGGCCACCGAGGGCGGCGGCACCACCCTCAGCCACGGCAGCCACCAGATCGACCTGCTCGCATACCTCCTCGGTGAGTGGGAGTCGGTGCACGCGACGCTCTGGCGTCAGCAGCACGACATCGAGACCGAGGATCTGGCGCACGCATCGCTCGTCTTCGCTTCCGGGGCCGTGGCGTCGGTGGTCACCACCGTCCTCGGGCCCCGTCAGTCGAGTCTCATCAGGATCGACACCGAGCACGCGACCATCGAGCTGGAGCACCTGTACGGGCACGCGCACGCCGACTGGACGATCACCCCGGCGGCCCATGTCGACGAGGAGACGTCCTCGGCATGGGTCCTGCCCGAGCTCGAGATCCCCAGCGGGCACGACGCGCTCCTCGCCGAGATCTACGCATCACTGCGCTCGGGTGGGGGCATGCCCCCGATCGTGTCCCACCCGAGCCGGGCGCTCGAGATCGTCACGGGGATCTACGCGTCGGCGCGCGAGGGTCGCTGGCTGGCCCGCGCGGACCTCGCCGATCCGGCGCTGCGGGGGCCGCTGGCCGCCCCGGTCACGGATGGCAGGCGACGCGCGGACGGGACCGGCGGGACGACGGCGTGAGCGCCTCCGTCCCCCTCTCGGTCGGTGGGCGCCGGGCGGGACTCCTGCACGACGGCACCGACGAGCCCGCCGTCCACTCACCGCGCCCCTTCGTCCACCCGCTCCTCACGCCCGGCGGGCTGACGGTCTCCGGTGATCGGCCGTCCGACCACCCCTGGCACCACGGCCTGGGGATCGCCGTCTCGACGGTGACGGTCACCGGGCAGGCCCATCCCGTCAACTTCTGGGGAGGCCCCACCTTCCTGCGGGGCGAGGGCTACGTCCAGCTGCCGAACAACGGTGTCCAGCAGGTCGGCTCCGCCGACAGCGCTTCCACCGACGGCGCTTCCACCGACAGCGCTTCCACCGACGGCACCGACGGCCGCGTGCGGCAGCAGCTCGTCTGGCGGGCGGCGGACGGCACCGAGGTCCTCGCCGAGGAGAGGACCTGGCGCGTGGACACCATCGGGGCCGGCGGCGTCGACTGGTTCCGCACCACGGTCAGCAGTCGCTGGACCAACACCGGCGGGGGCGGCCTGGCGTTCGGGAGCCCGACCACGTCGGGACGGCCAGCTGCCGGCTACGGCGGATTCTTCCTGCGGCTGGCGCAGACCTTCGACGGTGCGACCGTCCTCGGCGCCCCCGATCCGAGCCCCGCGCGTGACCCGGACCGGGGCGCCGGGGGAGTAGGGCCGCCCGCGCCCACCGCCGTCGAGCTGGACGAGGCGGAGGCCATGGGGCGCCGGGGGTCCTGGCTCGGCGTCCGTGCAGCGACGGCATCGGTGCTCATGGTCGCCGGGCGGGGTGCTCACGGCGGGCCTACGCCCTGGTTCGTGCGGACCACCGGTACCCCGATGCTGTGTGCGGCGCCGTTCTTCCACGAGGAGGTCCCGCTCGCCCCGGCGGCCACGGTGGACTGGACCTGGTCCGTCCTCGTCGCCGACGGTGCCGTCCCGGGCACGGCCTTCGCGGCGGCGGCGCGCGTGCCGTTGCCGGCGGTCGGCCGGGTGGATCCACCCGGCATCTAGGCTGGGCCCATGGCCCTCATCCACGACGTCACCCTGCGCCCCTCCAAGCTCGAGCTCCTCGTCGGGTGGCTGCCGCAGCAGCCCTGGGCGTCCGGGCTGTCGGGGGCACCGGCCCGCGTGGCATCCTTCCGCTTCGACGATCCCGAGGGTGAGGTGGGCGTGGAGACCCTGCTGATCGGCGTGGGGCCGGATCTGTTCCAGATTCCCCTGACCTATCGTGGCGCCCCGGTGGACGCGTGGACCGGGCACCTCGTAGGCACGCTCGATCATCCCGCACTGGGGCAGCGCTGGGTGTACGACGGCGTCGCCGATCCCGTGTACCTCGCCACCCTCGCGGAGGCGGTGTACGACGGCGCCCCGCAGGCCGAGCAGTTCCAAGAGGTCGAGGGCCGGCGGTTACCGATCGAGCCCACCCTCACGCTCGCGTGGTCGGAGGGCGGGGACCGCCGCACGGAGTCCGCGGCGGACCGTGCCGTCGCCCGCCTGGAGACGGCCCGCGGACCCGTGCTGCTGTTCCGTACCCTCGACCCGCGCGCCGAGGTCGTCGGCCGGACAGCTCTGCTCGCCTCACGGGAGGACTGGACGGTGCAGCTCGCAGCCGCAGGCTAGACGACAGCGAAGGAGCGCGGCAGCGCCGCATACGCCCCGACCGCCGTCCCGGGGGCTAGAGGCCGAGCTTCTCGAGCACCGGCAGTTCCGCCCGTGCGCGGGTCTTCGCCTCGGCCGCCGTGGGAGCGGCGACCGCGATCCCGGCGATCCGCTGGGCGTCGGCGAGCGTCACGCTGGCGAGCACGGCGCCCACCCCGGCGAGGGCGCGCGGCGTCATCGACAGCGTCGAGACGCCGAGCCCCACGAGCACGACGGCGAGAGCGGGATCCGCCGCAGCCTCGCCGCACACACCCACCGGCTTGTCGTGACCCTCCGCGGCGGAGCCCTGCACGGTCAGCTGCACCATGCGGAGCACCGCGGGCTGCCACGAGTTGTTGAGGGCCGCGAGTGAGCCGAGCTGGCGGTCGGCCGCCATGGTGTACTGCGTGAGGTCGTTGGTGCCCAGGCTCGCGAAGGCCACCTCACCGAGGATCGCCTCCGCCATGACCGCGGCGGAGGGGACCTCCACCATGACGCCCGGGGTCTGCAGACCGGCGGCGGCGCACATGCGGGCGAAGTCGGCCGCTTCCTCGGCGGTCGAGATCATCGGTGCCATGACCCACACGTCGGCGGTGGCCTGTGCTGCGGCATCGGCGATCGCCGCGAGCTGGCGCTCGAGGACACCCGGGGAGGTGAGGTCGGTCCGGTAGCCGCGGACGCCGAGGGCCGGGTTCGGTTCGGAGGCGTCGGTGAGGAAGGGCAGCGGCTTGTCGGCGCCCGCATCGAGCGTGCGCACCACCACCTTCCTGCCGGGGAACGCGTCGAAGACACCCTTGTACGCCTCGATCTGCTCCTCGGCCGTCGGTTCCGTGTCGCGTTCCAGGAAGCAGAACTCCGTGCGGAGCAGGCCGACTCCCTGGGCGTTCGCCTCGGCTGCCTTGACGGCGTCCTTCGCTCCGCCCACGTTGGCGAGCAGGGGGACCTCGTGACCGTCGGAGGTGACGCCCACGCCGTCGAACACGGTGAGGGCGGCGGCCGCCGTCCTGTAGGCCTCGGCGGCGGCTTCCTCCTCCGCGCCGGGATCGAGGGCGATGGTGCCCGCGGCGCCGTCCACGTAGACCACGGCGTCCTTCTCGATCCCGTCGACACCCGTCGCGGCGACGACGGCGGGCAGGCCCAGTGAGCGCGCGATGATCGCGGTGTGGGACTGCGGACCGCCACCCGAGGTGACGAGGGCGAGGACCATGGCGGGATCGAGTGTGGCGGTGTCGGCGGGGGCGAGGTCCTCGGCGACGAGGACGAAGGGCGTGTCGGAGGAGGGGATGCCGGGTGCTGGCAGGCCGCGCAGTTCGGCGACGATCCGCGCCCGGACATCCAGGACGTCGGCCGTCCTCTCGGCCATGTAGCCGCCGAGGTTGTGGAGCATCTCGGCGACCGATGCGCCGGCCTCCCACACGGCGCGGGCCGGGGACGTCCCCTTGGTGATCAGCTTCGTCGCGGACTTCAGCAGCATGGGGTCCGCAGCCATGAGTGAGGTCGCCTGGAGCACGGCCTTCGCGTCGCCCTTGGCGATGCCGGCGCGGCGCTTCAACTCCTCCTGCACCGCCTTCGACGCGGTCTTCAGTGCGGCGACGGCCTCGTCGGGAGCGTCCGGGGAGTCGTGGCGTTCACCTGCGGGAGGTTCGCTGACGGGTGTCGGCATGTGGCGGACGGGTCCGATCACGCGTCCGGGACTGACTCCGACCCCTGCGAAATTCTCCATTGAACGTCCTCGTTTCCTTGCCGGTGGTGGTCTCGGTCTAACACCATTGTGCCGCCGGACGCAAAGGGCTTGTGTGAGCCACTTCATATAACAGTGCTATAGGTGTTACGGTAGCAGGCATGAAAAAGGTAGGCGAACCCGCGCCTAAGACCAGGCTGCTCAGGGCCGCTGCGGCATTGCTCGCGGAGTCCAACGGCGAGCCCGTCTCGACCCGGCAGATCACGGAGGCCGCCCGGGTGTCGGCGCCGACCCTGTACCACCACTTCGGTGACAAGGAGGGCCTGTTCGACGCCGTCGTCGCGGAGGGCTTCTCCGAGTATCTCGACGGAGAACGATCCCTCCCCACCTCGGGCCAGCCCATCGAGGACCTCCGGATGCACTGGGACAACCATGTGCAGTTCGGGCTCGACCACCCGCATCTCTATCTCGTCATGTTCGGCAACATCCGCCCGGAACGCCGCCCGTCGATGGTGGCGAGTGCCGAGGCGTTCCTCGAGGAGGTCCTCGCCCGCGCCGCCGAGGCGGCCCGCCTCGTGGTCTCGCCCCACGAGGCTGCACGGAGCATGCTCGCGGCCAACATCGGCGTCACGCTGATGCTGATCGCGGAACCGGCCGCCAAACGCAACCTCGAGCTCTCCGCCATGACACGGGAGGCCGTGATCTCCGCGGTCGCCACCGATTCGGAAGCGGACCCGGTGACCGACACCGAGGGGACGCCGTCGGTCGTCGTGGCCGCGATCGCCCTCAACGCGGCGCTCCAGTCCTCACATCCGGACCAGCTCTCCAGTTCGGAACTCAAGCTCTTCCTCGAATGGCTCCAGCGGATCTCCAGCAGATCCGGGAGCTGACGCACTTCACCCACCACCCATCCCTCCCGGCAGAGTTGCGGGGACAACGGTAAGGAAAGAATGTGGCAATACAAGTAGAGGCACGATCCGGCACCAGTGCCCGGGTCCGCGTGCAGAAGTTCGGAGCCTTCCTCTCCGCGATGATCATGCCCAACATCGGTGCGTTCATCGCCTGGGGCCTGATCACTGCGCTGTTCATCGAGGCCGGATACTTCCCCGTGGGCGTCCTCGGCGGTTTCGGGGAGAACGCGGCGGGGGATCCGAACGTGGGGCTGGTCGGCCCGATGATCACCTACCTGCTGCCGCTGCTCATCGGCTACACCGGTGGCAAGATGATCTACGAGACCCGCGGCGGAGTCGTCGGCGCCGCTGCCACGATGGGCGTGATCGTCGGGACGAGCATCCCGATGTTCATCGGTGCCATGATCATGGGCCCGCTCACCGCGTACCTCATGAAGAAGCTCGACTCCATCTGGGACGGCAAGATCCGCCCCGGCTTCGAGATGCTCGTCAACAACTTCTCCGCGGGAATCTTCGCGGCGCTCATGGCGGTCTTCGGCCTGCTGGCCGTCGGCCCCGTGGTGACCCTGTTCAGCGACGCCGCGGGCAGGGGCGTGGACTTCCTGGTCAGCAACGGCCTGCTGCCCTTCACCAGCATCCTGATCGAGCCGGCGAAGATCCTCTTCCTCAACAACGCCATCAACTACGGCGTGCTCACACCCCTTGCCACGCAGGAGGCCACCGAGACGGGGAAGTCGCTGCTGTTCCTGCTCGAGGCCAACCCCGGCCCCGGTCTCGGCCTCCTGCTCGCCTACGCGATCTTCGGCCGCGGCATGGCCAAGGCCTCCGCTCCCGGCGCCATCATCATCCAGTTCCTCGGCGGCATCCACGAGATCTACTTCCCCTACGTGCTCATGAAGCCCCTCATGGTCCTCGCCGTGATCGGCGGCGGCATGGCCGGGATCTTCACGCTCGTCCTCACGGGAGCCGGCCTGCGTTCGCCCGCGGCGCCGGGCAGCATCATCGCCGTCTACGCGGCGACGGCGTCCGACAGTTTCGTGGGCATCACACTGTCCGTCCTCATGGCAGCAGCGGTCAGCTTCCTCATCGGCTCCGTCATCCTCAAGACCTCGAAGGCCTCGGACGACGACATCTCGGGTGCCGCAGCCAAGATGGAGGGCCTGAAGGGCAAGAAGAGCTCGGTCGCCGTGAACTTCGCGTCCTCGTCGGCCACCGACGGTCCCATCCGCTCGATCGTCTTCGCCTGCGACGCCGGAATGGGCTCCTCCGCCATGGGCGCCTCGGTGCTGCGCAACAAGATCAAGGCCGCCGGTTTCCCGGACGTCAAGGTCACCAACTCCGCCATCGCCAATCTGAAGGACGACTACGACGTCGTCGTCACGCACCAGGACCTCGCCGCACGTGCCGAGCCCCTGACGCGGAGCGCCACGCACGTGGCCGTCGACAACTTCATGAACAGCCCGCGGTACGACGAGATCGTCGAACTGGTCCGCGCCAGTGCGGCGGCCGAGGGCGGCGTGGACCCGAAGGCCCCGATGCCCGCAGCAGCGGCATCCGAGGTCGACGACGTCAGCGACGGCGATGCAGCCGGGGGCGGCAACGACGTCCTGGCCGAGGAGAGCGTCGTCCTGCACGGCAGGGCCACGACGCAGGAGGACGCCATTAACGAGGCGGGCCGCCTGCTGGTGGATCGCGGCGCGGTGGATGCCACCTACGTCGCCGCCATGCACGAGCGCGAGAAGTCGGTCCCGACCTACATGGGGAACTTCCTCGCCATCCCGCACGGTACCAATGCGGCGAAGGACCTGATCAAGCGCTCGGCCGTGTCGATCGTGCGCTACCCGGAGGGCATCGACTGGAACGGCAAGCAGGTGAAGTTCGTGGTGGGCGTCGCAGGCGTCAACAACGAGCACCTGTCCATCCTCTCGGCGATCGCCCGTGTCTTCTCCGACAAGGACCAGGTGGCCAAGCTCGACGAGGCCACCTCGGTGGACGAGGTCCTCGCCCTCTTCGGAAAGGTCAATGCGTAGTGAAGGCAGTACATTTCGGTGCCGGCAACATCGGACGCGGCTTCGTGGGGCTCCTGCTCCACGAAGCCGGGTACGAGGTGGTCTTCGCCGACGTCGCGGACGCCCTGATCGATCAGCTGGCCTCGACGCCCGGCTACGAGGTCCACGAGGTCGGCGAGGAGCCCGCGGTGAAGACGGTGGACAACTACCGCGCCCTGAACTCGCGCTCGCAGGAGGAGGAGGTGGTCGCGGAGATCGCCTCGGCCGAGATCGTGACCACCGCCGTGGGACCCAATGTCCTGAAGTTCCTGGCCCCGGTCATCGCCCGGGCCATCGCCCAGCGCGGAGCCGGGTCGGCACCCCTGCAGGTCATGGCGTGCGAGAACGCCATCAACGCGACGGATCTCCTGCGGCGCGAGGTGGAACAGGTCTACGAAGGTGCTGACCTCACGGCCCGGGCGGTCTTCGCCAACACGGCCGTCGACCGGATCGTGCCGAACCAGGCCGAGGGTCAGGGTCTCGACGTGACGGTGGAGACCTTCTTCGAGTGGGTCATCGACCGCACGCCGTTCGCGGGCCGGGCTCCGGAGATCCCGGGGGCCACCTACGTGGACGACCTCGCCCCGTACATCGAGCGCAAGCTGTTCACGGTGAACACCGGACATGCCTCGGCCGCCTACTTCGGCTACGCGGCCGGTGTGGACAAGATCGCCGACGCGATGGCGGACGAGGGGATCGCGGGCAAGGTGCGCGCGGTCCTCGACGAGACCAAGCAGCTGCTGGTGTCGAAGCACGGCTTCGACGAGGCGGAGCAGGAAGCGTACGTCCAGAAGATCCTGCGCCGTTTCACGAACCAGCACCTGCCGGACACGGTGGTGCGCGTGGGACGAGCGCCGCTGCGGAAGCTGAGCCGTCATGAGCGCTTCGTGGGACCGGCTGCCGAACTGGCTGAGCAGGGCGTCCACCCGGCAGCCCTGCTCGAGGCGATGCGGGCGGCGTTGACCTTCACGGCGCAGGACGATCCGGAGGTCGCGGCGCTGGCCGAGATCCTCGTATCCCAGTCCCCGGACGAGGCGACGACGTCGATCACCGGCCTCGGGGCGGATCACCCGCTGTACGCCCCGGTGCGGGACCTGATCGCGCAGCACGTGCCGGGGCACCACCCGGCGTAGGGCCCGGACCTGCATCGCAGGGAAGGGGGAGAGGGGGCGGCTTCGGCCGCCCCCTTTTCGCGTGCCTGCCCTTGACGGATCCCGGGGGGACTCCTAGCGTGTTAAGGAAAGCGTTTTCCAAATAGAGGATTCAATGATGAGTTCGGTACAGAAAACAGCACGGCCCGTCTGCGTCGCCCTGACCGCCGGAGTCCTCCTCACCGCCGGCCTGTCGGTCCCCGCCCTCGCCCAGGGCGGGGGGAAGGCGAACGCGGCGCCGATCGGCGGGGTCCAGCTCGAATACCTCGACCGCGGCCTGGTCGCCGCCGCCACGCCGCAGGGCGTCTTCCTCAGCTGGCGCCTGAGTGCCACCGAGGCGGCGGAGGGAGCGGCCGGCGCCGGCGGACCCGACTTCACGGTGTACCGGGACGGACGACCGATCGCGACGGTCACGGACAGCACGAACTTCCTGGATCCCTCCGTCACCGGGCCCGCCGCAGCGGGTGCTGCGCGCTACAGCGTCGCAGCCGTCGTCGACGGACTCGAGGTGGACCACAGCGCCGAGGTGGACCCCTGGGCCCAGGCGTACACCGACCTCCCGCTGGACCGACCGGCCGACGGTGTCACGCCGGCAGGGGAGGCCTACACCTATGCGGCGAACGACATGAGCGTCGGGGACGTGGACGGTGACGGCTCCTACGAGTACTTCGTGAAGTGGGACCCCTCGAACTCGAAGGACGTGTCGCAGGTCGGGTACACGGGCAACACCTATGTCGACACGTACGCCGCGGACGGTCGACTGCTCAGCAGGATCGACCTCGGGGTGAACATCCGCTCCGGCGCCCACTACACGCAGTTCATGGTGTCCGACTTCGACGGCGACGGCCGCTCGGAGCTGATGCTGAAGACGGCGCCCGGCACGAAGACCACCACCTACGGCCCGGACGGTGGCGTGCTCTCCGAGGAGTACGTCACCCTGCCCCAGGCAGACGTCGCTGCAGGTTTCGGCGACACCGACGACTACCGGCTCAGTGCCGCGGGGTACTACGAGCACGTCGTCGACCTCTTCTCCGGCTGGAAGGACCACCCCGAGGTGGCCGCCGGGAACTGGCCCGCCACCCTCGAGGAGGCCTTCGGGATCGAACCCCGGTACGAGTACCCGCTCTCCGACGCCGACGCGCGGGCCATGGCCGACTACTTCATGGACGTCTACGCTCCGTTCCGCAGTGCCCGCAATAACCTCCGCGGGTTCGAGGGCTTCATCGTGGACGGGCCCGAGTACCTGAGCGTGTTCGAGGGGGCCACCGGAGCCGAACTGGAGACCGTGCCCTACGAGCCCGGCCGCGGTGACGACGGCCTGATGTGGGGCGACTACGCGATGGCGCGGATCGAGCCGGGTAACCGCGTGGACCGCTTCCTCGCGGGCGTGGCCTACCTCGACGGTAAGAACCCGTCGGCCGTTTTCGCACGCGGCTACTACACGCGGGCCACCGTCGTCGCCTACCGCTGGGACGGTGAGCAGCTGACGCGCGACTGGTCCGTGGACTCGGGCCACGTCCCCATGTCCAACCCCTTCAACGACGGACCGCACGGTGGCACGGGCACCAGCCCCGACTTCGGGACCCTCACCGGGCAGGGCTTCCACTCCCTGAGCGCAGCCGATGTGGACGGCGACGGGCGGCAGGAGATCGTCTACGGCAGCGCGACCATCGACGACGACGGCTCGCTCCTCTACAGCTCCTTCGACACCCTCCCCGCCGGGAGCGCCGCTCCGGGCACGGTGGCGAAGCTCGGTCACGGCGATGCGATGCATGTCACGGACATCGACCCCGACCGTCCGGGCCAGGAGATCTTCTCGGTCCACGAGGGCGCCACGGGTGCACCCTACGGATGGACCATGCGTGACGCCTCGAACGGCGAGGTGCTCTTCGGGGGGTACACGGGCAAGGACACCGGACGCGGCATGATCGGTGACGTCGATCCGGCCGTCCGGGGCCTGGAGAACTGGGCCGTCGGACTCCGCTCGGCCTCGGGCACGCTCCTGCAGCCCGCCGGGTACGGCACCAACATGAGCATCCGCTGGGCCGGGGACGGCACCACGCAGCTCGTCAACGGATCGGGGAACCAGACCCCCACCATCGACGACGCACGCCGTGGCCGGCTGCTGACGGCGACCGACACACGGACCAACAACGGAACCAAGGGCAATCCGTCGCTCGTCGCCGACGTGTTCGGTGACTGGCGCGAGGAACTCTTCGTCCGGACGGCGGACAGCTCGGCGATCAGGATCTTCACGAGCACCGAGGTGACGGACCGCAAGCTGTACACGCTGATGCACGACCCCCAGTACCGCGCGGAGATCGCCCGGCAGAACACGGCCTACAACCAGCCCGCGTACACGAGCTTCTACCTGGCCTCCGACACCGACCTCGCGTCGGTGCCGGTGGCGGACGCCTTCCTGCCCGGCGCCCTGCCGGCCCTGCAGCGGCAGCTCGAGGAGTTCATCGCCTCCGGCCGGGTCACCGGGCCGGCCGCGCAGCAGCTCCGCGCCCCGCTCGATCAGGCACGGCGCGCGGTGGACCGGGACCAGGCGGGGCAGGCCGCTCGTGCCGTGGAGAAGTTCATCGACCGGCTGGGCAGGGACAAGCCGGGCTCGGTCGAACGACAGGCGCGCACGACGCTGGAGCGCTCGGCGTCCCTGGTCCTGCCGACCCTGCACTGACGGGGGCGGACGGAAGTGTCCGGCAGGGCCGCGTGCGGACGGGTACGCGGCCCTGCCGGATCCATGCCCGGAGGAAGTGGCTCGTTCCACGCCGTGATTGTCGGTTAGATTGGCAGGTGTGACCAACGCTTCCCGTGACCTGCTGTCGATCGTCTACTCCAGCAGCGCTGCTCATCCCTACGACGACGAGGGCCTCGGCGCCCTGCTCGCGCTGTGCAGGGCGAACAACGCCCGTCACGAGCTCACGGGCATGCTGCTCTACCGCAACGGGCGTTTCCTGCAGGTCCTCGAAGGGCCGGAGGACCAGCTGCGGCGCCGGATGTCCATCATCGCCGCGGACCCCGAGCACACGGACGTGCGGGTCCTGCTGCAGGAGACCATCGACGAACGCCAGTTCCCCGACTGGACGATGGGCTACGAGCCCGTGTCGGAGACCCTCGAGGAGGACGTGCCGGGCTACCGGAGCACGTTCTCGGATCTCGAGCGCGAGCAGGAACCCACGCACTCGCTGCAGGCGCTCAAGGAACTGATCCGCTGGTTCCAGGACCGTGCCGTCCAGCTGCGCTGATGGTCCCGACGGCGCCGGAGTCCTGACCCATGGGCGATCCCGTCGCGCGACCCACCGCTGAGGACCCCGCGGCCTTCCTCGCAGCCGTCCAGCACCCCGTCCGCCGCGGGGACGGGGAGGCGCTCGCAGCCCTGATGGGCGCGGTGACCGGTGCGCCCGCCACGATGTGGGGACCGTCCATCGTGGGCTTCGGCTCCTACCACTACAGATACGCCTCCGGCCACCAGGGTGACGCCGCAGCCGTCGGATTCTCCCCGCGGAAGGCGCACCTCGTCCTGTACGGACTGACCTACGGCCCCGGCGCGGGGGAGTTGCTCGCGCGCCTCGGGAAGCACCGGCGTGGAGCGGGATGCCTCTACGTGAACACCCTGGCCGACGTCGATCCGGGCGTGCTGCGTCTCCTGGTCGCGGGTGGCTACGACCACGCGACGACGGTCCTGCACGTACCCCGGCAGTCCTGAGGACCGCTCGCAGCACGCCGCACGTTCAGCCGGCCACGATCTCACGGACGAACGCCAGGTGCTCGACGTCCTGGAAGGCGCCGCCCTGCTCGTGGCCGTTGTACGGGTAGACCTTCATCCGGGTAGGGCCTGCATAGTGGTTGTGCGCCGCGAAGACGCACGACGGCGGGCACACGTCGTCGAGCAGTCCCACGGAGAACAGTGCGGGCATGGTGCTGCGCGCAGCGAAGTTCACGCCGTCGAAGTAGCTCAGCGTCCGGAAGACGGCGTCGACGTCGTTGCGCCTGGTCCCGAGGTATCTCGAGATCTCCGCGTAGGGCGCCGTGTCCACGATCTCGGTGGCGCGCCGCATGTGCGCGAGGAAGGGGACGTCGACGATCGCGGCCACCGGAGGGACGCCGTTCACACGCTGGGTGAGTGCCGCCGTGGCGAGGGTGATACCCCCGCCCTGGCTCCCGCCCGAGATGACGATCCGCGACGCATCGATGGCGGGGTGGGCCTGCGCCGCCGACACGGCGTGCACCGCATCCACGAAGAGCCGCCGGTAGTAGTAGGTGTCGGGGTCCTCGATGCCCAGGGTCATGAAGCCGCCGGAGTGCGGCCCGGCGAGGGGGCCGTCCTTCGTGTCCCCCGTCCTGTGCCCGGCACCCTGGCCGCGCAGGTCCATCACGAAGTGGGCGTAGCCGGCGCTCGGCAGGCTCGTCCATTCGCCGAGGAGGCCGCGGCCGCCACCGTACCCGATGTACGTGATGACCGCCGCCAGCGGGCCCTCCACGTGCCGGGGTCGTAGCAGCCAGCCTTTCACGGGCTGACCGTCGAAGCCGGCGAAGGTCACGTCCTCGGTGACGAGCTGCGAGTACCCGGCATCGACCTCCTCGAACACCGGGGGTGCCAGATGGATGCGCTGCTCCCCGAGCGTGCGGTCCCAGAAGGAATCGAAGTCGGCGGGCTCGTCACGCTCGGGGCGGTATCGCTGCAGTTCGGCGAGCGGCATGTCGAATTGGGGCATGGGGTGCATCCTTTCACGTGCCGGATGAGCGAGGATAGTGGGCGACGATGTCCCGCCCTCATCCGACTGTTGACCATTGATACGATTCAATCTACGCTGTGGGATAACGCTTTCCCGAAGCGTCCCACGATGGCTGACGATGAAGTTTTCCAGGAGGACAACGATGTTCCGCACTCTTACACGGCGCACCCTGACGGGTGTCGCGGCCCTCGCGGCCACCGGGTTGGTCCTGACCGGTTGCGGCGGTGGCGGGAATGAGCCGGCCGCCCTCGACACCGAGGAGCAGATCACCCTCAACTACACCTTCTGGGGTAACGACGACCGCGCTGCGCGGTACGACAAGGCGATCGCCGCGTTCGAGGAGGAATACCCGAACATCACGATCAACGACACCTTCACCGACTACCCCTCCTACTGGGAGAAGCGTCAGACCGAGGCTGCCGGTGGTGGCCTGCCCGACGTCATGCAGTTCGACTACACCTACCTCCGCCAGTACGGCGACAACGGCCTGCTGCTGAACCTCGAGGACTACTTCGGCAACGGCGTCACGACCGACGCGATCGACGAGACCCTCCTGGCGACCGGCACGCTGGAGGACGGGACCTTCGCCATCCCTACCGGCTACAGCGCCTGGTCCGTGTTCCAGAACCCGGGTCTGCTCGCGGACACCGGGGTGGAACCCTACGAGGGTGGCACCAGCTGGGAGGACTACGACGCCTACATGGCCGCCGTGACCGAGGCGGGTGGCGGGACCGTCTACGGCGGCACCGACACGACCCAGCGCATCCAGGACCTCGAGCTGAAGCTGCGGCAGCAGGGCCGTGAACTGTTCACCGAGGAAGGTGAGCTCAACTTCACGCAGGAGGAGCTGGCCGAGCACTGGACCGAGGGCCAGGAGAACCGCGACAGCGTCACCGTCCCGCAGAGCAAGCTGGAGGAGATCAACCCGGTCTCCGGCTTCGGCGGATCCATCACGACCAGCGAGATGAGCTGGAGCAACTTCCTTGGCGGTTACCTCGGCGACTCGGGGGCCGAGGAGATCACCATCGTGGCCCCTCCCACGAGCAACCCCGACGAGAAGGACCTGTACCGCAAGGTCGGCCTCATGCAGGCTGCGTCCGCCCAGACGGAACATCCCGAAGCTGCCGCAGCATTCGTGGACTTCCTCATCAACAGCCCCGAGGTCGGCGAGATCTTCGGTGCGACGCTCGGTATCCCCGCCTCGGAGACCCAGCTCGAGGGAGCGAACCTCGAGGGACCCGACCAGGCCGTGAAGGACTACCTCGACTCGATCGAGGACCGCATCGGTGACGCCCCGGCGGCACCCGTCAACGGCTTCGGCGCCATCGAGCAGACCTTCTGGGACCTCGGCAAGTCGATCGGCCTGGGCGCAGTCACGCCGGAGGACGCCGCGAAGCAGTTCTTCGACGAGGCCGCCGTCACGCTCGGTAACTAGCAGGACAAGGAGTCAGCCCGTGACCACGGATTCGGCGCATGCGCCGGCAACACCACGCACCGCCGCATCCGGTGCCCGTCCGGCGGACCATCGCCGGACGGGCTCGCCCCGGCCCCGCCGCAGGAACCGGGACACGGTCGCCGGCTACGTGTTCCTCTCGCCCTGGCTGCTCGGCTTCGTCGGGCTCACCCTCGGTCCCATGCTGGCCTCGCTGTACCTGGCCTTCACGGACTACAACCTCTTCACCGCCCCGGAGTGGACGGGCCTCGAGAACCTCACCCGGATGGCCGGCGACGAGCGGTTCTGGGCTTCGGTGAGGATCACGCTGATCTACGTGCTCGTCGGGACGCCGATCAAGCTCGCAGCCGCGCTCGCCGTGGCCATGCTGCTGAACTACAAGGCCCGGGGCACGGGATTCTTCCGCTCCGCGTTCTACGCGCCGAGCCTCATCGGTGCCAGCGTGAGCATCGCCCTCGTGTGGCGAGCCATGTTCTCCACCGAGGGACCGGTGGACAGCACGCTGAACCTGTTCGGCATCACCATGGGCGGCTGGATCGGTAACCCGTCGCTGATCATGCCGATGATGATCCTGCTGGCCGTGTGGCAGTTCGGCGCCCCCATGGTCATCTTCCTCGCCGGGCTCAAGGGCGTCCCCGCAGAACTGTACGAGGCGGCGTCGGTCGACGGCGCGAAGTCCTGGCGCAAGTTCATCAGCGTCACGGTGCCGATGCTCTCGCCGGTGATCTTCTTCAACCTGCTGCTGGAGATGATCAACGCCTTCCAGATCTTCGCCTCGGCCTACATCATCGGCTCCGGGACCGGCGGACCCGGGGGAGCCACGAACTTCTACACCGTGTACCTCTACACCCGGGCCTTCGCGAACAACCAGATGGGCTATGCCTCGGCCATGGCCTGGGTCCTCCTGCTCGCCGTCGGAGTCCTGGCCTTCATCCTCTTCCGCACCTCCAAGAGCTGGGTCCACTACGCAGGAGACTCCAAGTGACCACGATCGAATCGAACCCCGCCGTCCCGGTGCCGGTGGACCCGGACCACCGGAGGCAGTCCGGGCCGCGCCGGCGGCCCATGCGCCGCCACCTCCCGACAGCCCTCTGGATCGTAGGGATCCTGGCGCTGACGGCTGTCGTCCTCTATCCTCTCCTGTGGATGTTTTCGGCGTCGTTCAAACCCAATGCGGAGTTCGGCAGCAACCAGGGGCTCCTCCCGGAGAACCCCACCTTCGACAACTTCGTGAAGGTCATGCAGGGCATCGCCGGCATCCCCACGTGGAAGTTCTTCCTGAACTCGCTGATCCTCGCCATCGGCGCCGTGATCGGTACCGTCATCTCCTCGTCGATGGCCGCCTACGCGTTCTCGCGCATCACCTTCAAGGGCAGCAAGATCCTGTTCGCCGCCATGATCGGGACGCTGCTCCTGCCGTTCCACGTGCTGATCATCCCGCAGTACATCATCTTCCGGAACCTCGGCCTGATCGACACCTTCTGGCCGCTGCTCGCCGGCAAGTTCCTCGCCACCGAGGCGTTCTTCGTCTTCCTGATGGTGCAGTTCATCCGCAACCTGCCCCGTGAGCTCGACGAGGCCGCGCGCATCGACGGCTGCGGCCACGGGCGGATCTTCCTGTCCATCACGCTGCCGCTCATCAAGCCGGCCCTGATCACGTCGTCGATCTTCGCGTTCATCTGGAGCTGGAACGACTTCCTGGGTCCGCTCCTGTACCTGAACTCCCCGGACAAGTACCCCCTGCCGCTGGCACTGAACATCTTCAACGACCAGACGAGCACGTCCGACTACGGCGCCACGATCGCCATCTCGGTGCTGGCGCTGCTCCCGGTCATGCTGTTCTTCATCATCTTCCAGCGGTTCCTCGTGGACGGCGTCGCCACCCAGGGCCTGAAGGGATGACCCGGGGCCGGCGGGACGCTGCTGCCGAGCGCGGGCGCCTCTCGGCCGTCCGCGACGGCAGCGCCGTGCGCTGGCCCGGGGCGACGGCGAGGTTCGCCCTGTTCGGCGAGGTGCTCTGGGTCGGCGTCCTGTGCTGTGTCGCCGCCCTGGGGATCATCACGCTCCCGGCGTCCCTCGCGGCCGGGTCCGCGCATCTCCACCGCTTCCTCCGCGCAGAGGACTCCACGGTGCGGCAGTTCGTGGCCGACTTCACCGCAGCGCTGCGCACCGGCTGGCCGGCGGGGATCGGCGTGCTGGTCGCGGCGGGGCTGCTCCTGCTGGACATCGTCGTCGCCGGCTCGGGCCTCCTGCCCGGCGGGCCCCTCGTCCTGGGGGCCGGGATCCTGCTCCTCGTCGGGCTGCTCTGCGGCGTCGCGGGCACCACGGCGCGCTGGTACGCGACGCGCTCCTGGCGCGCCGCGGTGCTCCTGTGGCTCAGCGACGCACGCCATGACCCGGCGGGGATCCTGTGGCTCGCCGCCGCCGTCGTGCTCACCGCCGTGGTCGCCTGGCAACTTCCGCCGCTGATCGTCCCGGGTGTAGGCTGCCTGGTCTTCGCGGCCCTGGCGACGTCCGTGCGGGAGCGCCGGCGACGCTCCTGACGGGCCCGGCGGCACCGCGTTCCGATCCGACCCGGATCCGACCCCGTCCACCCGATCCGACCCGGATCCGACCCCGTCCACCCGATCCGACCCGGATCCGACCCCGTCCACCCGCATCATCCGCAGCACCGGCAGATCACAGGAGACCACGTGCACTACGGCGCCGATTACAACCCCGAGCAATGGCCCGAGGAGGTGTGGCCCGAGGACGTCGCCCGGATGCGCGAGGCCGGCGTCACCCTGGTGAGCCTCGGCATCTTCTCCTGGGCGCGCATCCAGCCCTCCGAGCACGAGTTCGACTTCGCGTGGCTGGACCGCGTCATCGGGCTGCTGCACGAGGGCGGCATCGCCGTGGACCTCGCCACGGCCACGGCCTCACCGCCGCCCTGGGCGACCGTCGCGTACCCGGAGATGCTCGCGGCCGACGAGAACGGGACACCCTACTGGCACGGCAGCCGGCAGCACTATGCGCCGTCGTCGCCCGCCTACCGCAGGCTCGCTGCGGCCCTCGTGACGAGGATCGCCGAACGCTACGCGGGACACCCCGCCGTGGTCCTCTGGCACGTGAACAACGAGTACGGCTGCCACCTGGACACGGACTACTCCGACGCCGCGCGTGACGCGTTCCGCGGGTGGCTCCAGCAGCGCTACGGCTCGATCGACGCCGTGAACGAGGCCTGGGGCACGATGTTCTGGTCACAGCGCTACGGCACCTTCGCGGAGATCTTCCCGCCGCGGCACGCGCCGTACAGCCACAACCCGGGCCAGCTGCTCGACTACCGCCGCTTCACCTCGGACATGCTCCTGGAGTGCTATCGGATGGAACGGGACATCATCCGGGCGGCCGGGGCCACGCAGCCCGTCACCACCAACTTCATGGGCGCGTTCAAGCCCGTGAACTACGCGCAGTGGGCGGCGGAACTCGATGTCATCAGTGACGATCTCTACCCGGACCCGAACGACCCCGAGAGTTTCCGCGAGGGGGCGTTCCACGGCGACCTCATGCGCTCGCTCAAGCCGGGGACGCCGTGGCTGCTCATGGAACAGGCCTCGAACGCCGTGAACTGGCGGCCCACCAATGCCCCGAAGGCACCGGGCCAGCTCGCCGCGCAGAGCATGCAGGCGGTCGCACGCGGGGCGGACGGCATCCTGTTCTTCCAGTGGCGGCAGTCGAGGGCCGGATCCGAGAAGTTCCACTCCGGCATGCTGCCGCACGCCGGGACGCGGACGCGCACGTGGGGCGAGGTGACGGCCCTCGGCCGCACCCTCGCGAGCCTGCCCGATCTGCCGGCCGGCGACGGCTCGGCGCACGTCGCGCTCCTGATCGACTGGGAGAACTGGTGGGCGATCGAGAACCCGGACCACCCCGTACCGCTGGACTACCTGTCGCTGCTGCGTGGCTGGTACGACGCCGCCCACCGCCTCCACGTGCAGGTCGACCTCCTGCCGCCGACGGCGGACCTCGCGCCGTACGACGTCGTCCTCGCGCCACACCTCTATCTCCTCACCGCGCAGGCCGCCGCCAACCTGCAGGGCTTCGTCCACGCGGGTGGGCATCTGCTGGTCACGGCGTTCTCCGATGTCGTCGACGAGCACGACAGGTTCCGCCCCGGCGGCTTCGGCACCCAGCTGCGGGACCTGCTGGGGATCGTCGTCGACGACTTCGGCGCGCTGGTGCCCCCGGGATCCGCGGGTCCCGGGCAGCAGCATGCGCGGGTGCGGGGCGAGGCCATCGCCTTCGAGGGCTCCCTCCTGGCGGAGGAGGCACACGCGGCGGATGCCGACGTCCTGGCACGGTTCGACGGCGGGCGTGAGGGGGGCCGTCCTGCCTTCACCGTCGCGGCCCGGGGGGACGGCCGCGCCTACTATCTCGCGACCGTCCCCGACGCCGGCGGCGCGCGCCAGGTGCTGCAGCAGGTGTTCGCCGGTGCCGGGGTGGAACCCGTACTGCCGGACCTGCCACCGACGGTCGAAGCCATCCGGCGCGGCTCGCTGCTGACCGTGATCAACCACGGGAACCGGACCGCGGAGGTCGGCCTCCGCGGCGAGGACGTCCTGGGCGGCGGAGCGGTGGACGGCGTGAGCCTGCAGCCCTTCGGGTACGCCGTCGTCCGCACCGGCGACTGACCGGACGGGAGAGCCGGGTCCGCGCCGGAATTCCGGTCGATCGCTGCTGCCGAGGCGGGTAGATTTCTCGTTGGGCCCGCAGGACGGACGCGTGCAGCCCATCGTGGGCCACGCGAGCGGATCGGGCAGGAGGCAGGACATGGTGGACGAGGTGGTCATCGGCGATCCCCATGGTCTTCATGCCGCCCTCGCCCGACGGATGGCGGACCTCGTGGAGGGATCGGGCTGCGATGTGCGCCTCCACCGATCCGCCGAGCCGCAGAACGCCGCCGACGCTGCCCGGCTGCTGGATGTCCTCGGGCTCGGCCTCGGAGCGGGAGAGACCGTCCTGGTGACGTGCTCCGGTCCGGGGGCGGAGGGAGTCCTCGCCGGGGTCGTGGCCCTGCTCGTGGCAACTCCACCCGTCACCTAGGCGCATCACCCCACCGGTCGATGCCGGCACGTCCCACAGAGTGCCGGTGGGCGCAACGACCTCGTGGGCGGCCGTCCGCCCTGCGGCCGGACGGTGCTCCGGCCTAGGCTCGGTGGATGGAACAGCCGAGCGGGAACCACCATCTGAAGGACCTGGGCAGCACCGAGGGGATCGATCCGACGGACGTCGGCCAGATCCAGGACGGGCCCCTCACGGCGGCCGACGAGGTCGACCTCATCGCGAACCAGGCCGTGCCCGACGGCGACCCCTTCCCACAGACGGCCGCCGGCAATCTCGGCCTCGAGGATGCTCCGGCGGACAACCCGACGACCGACGACCGCTTCACCGGCGGACGATAGGGCCACCGGCAGGCCACGGCAGGCCACGGCAGGCGGGCGACCGGCGGGCGACCGGCCGACAGCTCCTGCAGGACCGGCCGCGCGGACACTAGGCGCGCAACTGCTCCACCATGTCGAGCACGACGGCGCGGAGGTCGCCGTCGTTCTCCTCGGCGATCCGCCGTTGGCGCTGGTAGCCGGCTCCGCGCCGCATGATGTCCTCGACGTCGGCGAGTTCGCTGCTGCAGCCGAGCTCGGCGGCGATGGGCTCGAGCCGGTTCAGGACCTCGACGAGGTGCTCCGTGACGAGCTGCTCGTTGCCGTCGGCGTCGAGGATGATGATCGCGTCCAGGCCGTAGCGGGCAGCCCGCCACTTGTTCTCCTGGATGTGCCACGGCTGCATGGTGGGGATGGTGCCGCCGGCGTCGAGCGCCCGCGAGAACTCGTGGACCAGGCACTGGGTGAGGGCAGCGACGGCCCCGACGTCCTGCAGGGTCGAGAGGCCGTCGCACACGCGCATCTCCACCGTCCCGAGGTTGCCCACGGGGCGGATGTCCCACCGGATCTCGCTGACGGAGTCGATGACGCCCGTGGTGGACATGTCCTGCACGTAGGACTCGTAGCCCGACCAGTCGTCGAAGTGGAAGGGGAGTCCCGCGGTGGGCAGCTGCTGGAACATGAGGGCCCGCTGCGACGCATAGCCCGTGTCCTCGCCGCCCCAGAACGGCGACGATGCCGAGAGCGCCTGGAAGTGGGGGAAGTAGTTGGTCAGTCCGTCGACCACCGGCAGGGCCTTGTCCCGCGCGTCGAGGCCCACATGGACGTGCACGCCGTAGATGACCATCTGCTGGCCCCACCACTGGGTGCGGTCGATCAGCTTGGCATAGCGCTCCTTGTCCGTGACGGGCTGGGATCGGGGGGCGCTGAAGGGGTGGGATCCGGCGCAGAACAGTTCGATGCCCATGGGGTCGGTCACTTCCCGCACGGCGGCGAGGGAACGGGAGAGGTCCTCCTTCGCCTCCGCCACGGTGCTGCAGATCCCCGTGACCAGCTCGACGGTGTTGAGCAGCAGCTCCTGCTTGATGTGCGGGTGCTCCTCGTCCTCCTGGAGCTCGGGGTGGTTCGCGCTGACCCCGCGGAGCACCTGGTCGGCCACCGAGACGAGTTCGCCGTTGTACCGGTCCACGAGGGCGAGCTCCCACTCGACGCCGAGGGTGGACTGCGCTGACTGGGCGAAATCGATCTTCAAGGAGACGCTCCTGAAACGGTACGGGAAGGGGTGCGGACGCCTCGTCGATGCGCCGTCGCAGGGAGGACTGTCCCCAGTGTAGTGACGGAGCCGGGTGCGGCGATGCGTCCCCGCGTCGACGGTGGGACAGGATGGGGAGTTCTCCCCATCGCCCGGAACCCGCATCAGCACCTAGAGTGCAGGAGGGACGCGGCGCTCAGGCCGCCGTCCGGAGCTGAACGCATGGGGGAATGGATATGGCGATACCGGGGTACGACATCGACGTGGCCGCATGCCGGGGCGTGCTGGCCGGCGTGACGGCCGAGAGTGTGGAGATCGACACCGCGCGCGCCGACCTCAGCTCGGCGATCGATGCGGCGATGACGGCCTCCCGCAGCCAGCAGATCGGCGGAGCCCTCATCGCCCTCTGGAACAACGTGCTGGTCCTCCAGTGCGAGGCCGCGACGACCAGGGTGGAGAACGCCTTGAATGGTGTGGGTGCTGCGATCAACGCCTATGTGGAGGGGGACGCCGCCATGGCGGACACCGCCCGCGCCCGGGTGACGGAGATGCCCTCCCTCGACATCGACGACGCGAAGGAGTGACGGTGGGCTTCGACACGAGCGGCCTGGACGACTGGGCGCTGACCGCCGACCTCGACGCCGCAGCCGCGGAGATCGCCACAGCGGGGACCGCGGTCAGCACCGCCGTCGACGGCCTGGCCACCAGCTGGTCGGGACTGTCCGCCTCCTACAGCGCACCCGAGCAGGTCGACGTCCTCGCGGTGTTCAGCAGCATCACACCCCACGGGGACGTCCTCGAACTCGCCGCCGCGCAGGCGAAGACGGCGCTGACGGCCTTCGCGGACACCGTCCGCCAGCTCGAGGCCCGGCGTTCAGCCCTGCTCGGCGAGGTGGCCGCCTTCGAGGCGGACCCGCCACGCGTCGATCCCGCCGATCCTGATTCGGACGTCGACCAGCTGCAGCAGGGCCTGCTGCAGCACGACATCACTGCGCTGGCGCAGGACTACGACGACGCGGTCCTCGCGTGCGTCGCGGCACTCAACGGCATCGACGGCACCACCGACGACACCGTGAGCACCCTGAGCGGGCCCGAGGTGGGACTGGTCGTCGCGGGCGGAACCAACTACTCGGGCACCTACACGTTCAAGCGCGTCGACATCACGGCCTACCGCCAGGTCCCCATGCCGTGGCAGGACTTCAGGTTCACACCCCTCGATCCGAACCTGCCGCTCACGCCGGCGGAGATCGCGGGGAACCGGTACCTGACCATCGACGGCCGCGACGTCCACATCAGCAGCCCGGACCACCCCGACTACGGCCGCACGGTGTCCGAGGCCTACACGCGGAACGGGTTCGTGCCCGCGGTGGATTGGCGTCCGTCGGTGAACCAACGGCTCTACGACAGCTCAGCGGCCTACCGGGCGCGCGTGGACGCGAACCCCTCCAACTGGCGCATCCCCGATCCGGCGGCGCCGAGGCCCACCTTCGGCGAGCTGCCGAACGGGCTGAAGGGCATCAGAATCGGCGGCGGCGTGCTCGCGGTGGGGATGGCGGGACTGACCATCGCGGACGAGCGCGGCAAGGCCTACGACCGTCTGCTCGTCGAGCACCCGGAGATGAGCGAGGCGGACCGGAATGCCCGGGCCACCGAGCTCGGCGTGGTGCGCGGTGGGGCGAAGACCGCGTTCGACGTCGGTGCGGGTATGACGGGCGCCGCTGTCGGGACCATGATCGGCGGTCCGGTGGGTACGGTGATCGGCTTCGGCGTCGGCATGGGCATCTCCTACCTGGCGGACCAGGAACTGCCGGACTGGCTGGGCGGGGAGAGTGTCAAGGACGCCGTCGCGGACGGTGCGGAGGCGGCGTACGACGCCGGCAAGGAGGTCGTGTCCGACATCGGCGGAGCGATCTCGGACGGATGGGACTCGGTCTTCGGCTAGGCTGGCCGCGCCGCCGAGCGTTCGACGCCGACGCCCGGCCGAGGACCCTGTGATCCTGCCCGCCCCTTCGCCCCACGGAGCCCCTGATGTCCCCGATCCTCCTGTTCACCGCCCTCCCGCTGGGTCTCTTCCTGATCGTCGCGAGCATCGCGACGATCCGCCGGACCTGGACCTTCCTCGTGGTGGGGGACGGGTTCCTGCCGGGCAAGCCCAGCCTGGCGATGCTGCCGATCGGCGTCTTCCTGGTGGGTATCGCCGTCGATGACGCCCTGCTCGACCTGCCCCAGCCCGCAGCCGGGCTGGTCGGTCTCGTCCTGACCGCCTGCCTGGCTCTGGGCCTGCTCGGCTGTTTCTTCATGCCACGCTTCCTCCAGCCCCGCTGGATGAGGGAGTCCGACGACCGCATCAGGAACGGGACGGACGCCTTCTCCCGGAAGTACGGGCCGACGGACGGACAGGAGGGCGGGCAGCAGGACGGCGCACCCCGGGACCGGACAGCGACCCGGACGGACACCCCGATGCAGGACCCGATGCAGGACCCGATGCAGGACCCGATGCAGGATGCGATGCAGGACCCGACGCAGGACCGGAAGGCGCCATGACCACGCAGCTCGATCAGGGGTGGACCTGGGAGACGGCCGGCCCCGTCTCCGTCCCGCGGCTCGGCGCCTGGCAGCGGCTGTCCGAGCGCGGCGCCGCACTGGTGCTCGCGCATCCCGAGGTCCCCGAGGGGACGTTCCGGCCGAATCTCGTCGTGCGCCTCGGTGAGAGCGGCGGTGTATCACTCGCCCTGCTCGCGACGAGGGCCGTCATCTCCTCCCTCCGGTCCCTGCCGGGAGCCCATGTGGTCGGGCACGAGGAAGCGACCCTCGGCGGACATCCCGCCCGCCGCCAGAAGATCACGTACGAGGAGGCCGGCCAGGCCGTCTGCGCCGTGCGGTGGCTCTGCGTGATCGGCGGGCTGTCCCTCGAGATCACCTGCAGTTTCGCGCCCGAACAGCTGCTCGGGATGGAACCCCTCCTTCACCGGATGGTTTCCCTGGCGACCGTCGAGGCAGGGCCGACCACGCCGCCCACCACGCCGCCGGCCGGGGCTCCGGCGGCGACAGGTCCCGAGCCAGCCCTCGACCGGACCGCCTCCGAGCACCTGGGGCGTCCCCTCGAGGATCTCTCCCGCATCGCCGCCGTGCAGCCGTTCGTCGCCGGCGGCCACCTCGTCGGTGACGAGGCCCTCGGCCTGCTGATGAGCCGTGCCGAGGACCGCGTGGGCGCCGTCCATCCGGCCGAGGAGGGTCCGCTGCGTGCCGAACTCGTCGCAGCCGGTCTGCTCGACGCAACGGGTGTGCCGACGACGGCGGGACGGCAGCTGCTCGCCCCGCTGAGGGAGCGGACCTTCTCCTTCACGGTCGGCGCCTCCCGCGCCGATCTCGCGACCTCCCTCACGGCGTGGGTCGGCCCGGCCGGTGCCTTCCTGGTGTCCGGACCGGCCCCGGCAGGGGACCCTGCGACCCCGGCGCTCGGCCGGAGCCGGGTGCAGGCCGTGAACGCCGCGAGCCTGCCCGCCCTGATCGTCTCCTGGCTGGGCGTGGGACCCGCCTGGAGCTACACCGGCGAGCATCTCGCCCTGACCGCGGAGGCCTTCGCCCGCCGGCTCGAGAACGGCCCGGTCACCAGTCCGCCGGGCCGCGATCCGGGCCTGGTCCGCATGTGGCGGGAGCCGTGGCTCGCCTGGTCGCTGCAGGACGCCGGCTCGGAGGCGCCGGCGAGCACGTGGCTCTCGGCAGGCACGGCGGGTCAGCACCTCGTCTTCGTGAACGGGACAGGAGGCGTGGAGCTCGAACCGTTCCAGTCCGCCGCCGTGTGGAGCGTCCTGGCCCGTCACGTGCACGACGGCATGGTGCGCCTGGGCGCCTACTAGGCCGGACGCCGCACGGCAGGGAGAATGGCCGGGTGCCCATCCTGAACAAAGACATGACCCTCTGCATCTCCCTGGCAGCCCGGCCGAGCAACATCGGCACGCGCTTCCACAACTACCTCTACGAGGAGCTGGGGTTGAACTACATCTACAAGGCGTTCACCACCACCGACCTCCCGGCCGCCGTCGCGGGGCTGCGCGGCCTGGGCATCCGGGGATGTGCCGTGTCCATGCCCTTCAAGGAGGACGTGATCCCGCTCGTCGACCGGATGGACCCGTCGGCCACCGCGATCGACTCCGTGAACACCATCGTGAACGACGACGGCGTCCTGACCGCCTACAACACGGACTACCTGGCCGTCGAACGGCTGCTCCGCGAGCACGCCGTCCCGTCGGCATCCTCCGTGCTGGTCCGGGGTTCGGGCGGCATGGCGAAGGCTGTCGTCGCCGCCCTGCGGGACTCCGGGTTCGGGCGGGTCACCGTCGTCGCCCGCAACGAGCGGACCGGGCGGGCGCTCGCCGGCCTGTACGGCTTCGACTGGCGTGCCGAGGCCGGCGATGCGGTGGCCGATCTCCTGCTCAACGTGACCCCCCTGGGCATGGCGGGCGCGGACGCGGATGCCCTCGCCTTCCCGCAGGCCGCGGTCGACGCCGCGCGGGTGGTGTTCGACGTCGTCGCCTCCCCGTCGGAGACGCCCCTGGTCCTCGCCACGAGGGCGGCCGGGAAGCCCGTCATCACCGGGGCCGAGGTGGTGGCCCTGCAGGCGGAGGAGCAGTTCGTGCTGTACACGGGGATCAGACCCACGCCGGAGCAGGTCCGTGCGGCGGGGGAGTTCTCGCGCCGGGAGGCCTGACGCACGCGGCCGTCGCCGTCGTCAGACCCGCAGCCACCGCACGGCGTACGGTTCGAGGGTCAGCGCGGTGTCGAGGCGGATCACCCCGCCCCCGATGAGGTCGACGGCCGTCCGGGGCAGCCCGGACAGCGTGGTGGACGCGATCACCTGATGGGTGTCGGCGACATTGGCGAACACGACGACGGTGGAGTGCTCGCCGTCGAGCAGCCCGGGCCGCTGGTACCCCAGGACGTGCGGGTTGTGCGTGTGGAAGGGCAGGAGCCGCCCGCCGGCGAATTCGGGCGTGCGCTTCCGTATGCCGATGAGTCCCGACAGGCCGCTGAAGAGGGCGCCTGCCCCGGTGGCGGGGTCCGTCCTCGCGGCGTAGCGCTCGGCGGGGTAGGCGGGCCGTCCCACCCAGCGGCTGTCCCCGGCCTTCGCGGGATCGTCCACGTAGGAGTAGTCGTTCAGCTGGCCCACCTCGTCCCCGAGGTAGAGCAGCGGGATGCCGCCCGTGCTGAGGATGATGGAGTGGGCCAGGAGGATGCGGGCCACGGCGGCGCCGTCGCCGGCCTCCAGTCCCGCGAGGGAGGCCGTGGTGCCCGAGATACGGCAGTCGCCGGTGCGCGGATTGTCCTGGAACGGGACACCGCGCGCGAAGCTGTCCGGGAAGCGGTCCACGTAGAAGGCGTTGAGGAACCGGCGGTGGTCGTGGCCGTCGATCCCGAGTTCCGCGGCGTCCTCGTCGGAGAAGGTCCACCCGATGTCGTCATGGCTGCGGACGTAGTTGACCCATGCGGTCCCGTCGGGGAGGTCGTGCCGGCGTTCCAGCGCCTGGGCGAGGAGGGAGGCGTCCCGCGTGGCGAGCGAGTTCCAGATCAGGGCCATCTGCAGGGGGTTGTAGCTCAGCTGGCACTCGCCCGGGTCGACGTACTGCACCACCTCGTCGGGGTGCACGATCGCCTCCGACTTGAACAGGAGCGACGGCGCCGCGAGGCGGCACACGGCGTTGAAGGCCTGGAGGAGGAGGTGTGCCTCGGGCAGGCTCTCGCAGGCGGTGCCGAGTTGCTTCCAGATGAAGGCGACGGCGTCCATCCGGATGATGTCGACGCCCTGGTTCGCGAGGTGGAGCATCTCGCCGGCCATGGCCCGGAAGACCTTCGGATTGCGGTAGTTCAGGTCCCACTGGAAGGAGTAGAAGGTGGCCCAGATCCAGCGTCCGTCCTCGAGCTGCACGAAGGAGCCGGGGTGGTCGTCGGGGAAGATCTCGCGTACCGTCCGCTCGTAGGCGTCGGGCAGCTCGCGGTCCGGGTAGATCCAGTAGAAGTCGGCGTAGTCGGGGTCGCCGGCAACGGCCCTGCGCGCCCAGTCGTGCTCGTTGGAGGTGTGGTTGAAGATGAAGTCGACCACGAGGGCGATCCCCTCCTCGCGGAGCTCCCGGGCGAGGTCCGCGAGGTCGTCCATGGTCCCGAGCCGGGGATCGACGTCCCGGTAGCTGGACACGGCGTAGCCGCCGTCGGAGTTCGCCTCGGGCGCGAGGAAGAGCGGCATCAGGTGCAGGTAGGTGAGCCCGAGTTCGCGGAAGTAGGGGATGCGCTCGCGTACACCGGCGAGATCGCCGGCGTACAGGTCCACGTAGCAGACGCCCCCGAGCATCCTGTTCGACCTGAACCACTCGGGTGCCATGGCCCGCGAGGCGTCGATGTCCTTGAGGTCCGCCGGGCGCTCCTGCCAGGAGCGGGCGGCGTCCAGCACCACCTGCACCAGCTCCGCGTCCGCGTCCGGCCCGTAGATCCGGTGGAACAGGGACTGCAGGCGCGGGAACTCCGTGTCGAAGCGGGCCTCGAAGGACCTCCACTCGGCATCCGGCGTGTCCGCCGAACGGGCGGACTGCAGCTCTGCTCGGATGCGGTCCTCGGCCCGTGGCGTGGTCATCCGTCAACCCTATTCCAGGCGGATGCAGGAAGCGCCACGTCCCTTACGGGACGCGGCGCTCCATGATCTGGTGCTCGGCGCGGAGTTACTCCGAGACGGGGATCGACTGCGCCTTCAGCGAGTCGATCGTCTTCTGCTGGCCGGTCTCGAGGGCGTCCATCAGCGTGCCCGAACCACCGATGGCGGCACCGAACCCGTCGGAGACGTCGGTGTAGGTCTGCGTCATGGTCGGTCCCCAGGTGAAGTCCGGGTTCACGTTCGAGGAGGCTTCGGCGAAGACGTCGTAGATCTTCTGTCCGCCGTAGTAGTCGACACCGCCGGCGAAGGCTTCGAGCTCGGTGGCCGACTTCGCGGCCGGGTAGAGGCCGCCGAGTTCGTTGGCGAGGGCGAGGGCTTCGGGATCGGTGTTCAGCCAGAGCGCGAACTTCGCGGCTTCAGCCGGGTGCTCCGAGCCCTTCAGCACCGCGGTGGAGGAACCGCCCCAGTTGCCTGCGGTCTCGCCGCCGTCCTCCCACTGCGGCATCGGGGCCACGGCCCACTTGCCGGCGGTGTCGGGCGCGCCGTCGGACAGGGTGGTCGCGCCCCAGACCGCGGAGACCCAGGTCCACTGCTGGCCGGTGTTGAAGGACGCGTTCCACTCGTCGGAGAAGGAGGGCAGGGTGGAGACGAGGTCCTCGGACAGCAGGTCCTGCCAGTAGGTGGCGACCTCCTCGGACTCCGGGCTCGTCAGGTTGACGTCCCAGTTCTCGCCGTCGTTCGCGAACCACTGGCCGCCGTTCTGCCACACCATGCCGGCGAACCAGTTGACGTCGGTCTTCGGGAAGTTGGTGATATAGGAACCCTGGGCCTTGATCTCCTCGGCCGCCGCGGCGTACTCCTCCCACGTGGTGGGCACCTCGATGCCGGCCTCCTCGAAGAGGTCGGCGCGGTAGTACATGGCCATGGGACCGCTGTCCTGGGGGACCGCGTAGACCGAGCCCTCCTCGCCGAAGGTCACCTGGCCCCACGTCCAGTCCACGAACTGGTCCTGGGCGTCGGCGACACCCTCGCAGCCGGCGATGTTCTCCAGGCCGTCCTGGACGCGGAAGTTCGGCAGTGCGTCGTACTCGATCTGGCCGAGGTCCGGGGCGTTGCCGGCCTGGATCTGGTTGAAGAAGTTCTGGTACGTACCCGAGTTGCCGTTGGGCCCGGTCTGGACAGTGACCTGGATGTCCGGGTTCGCCTCGTTCCAGAGCTCGACGACCTGGTCCATACCCGGCACCCAGGTGGTGAACTCGAGGGTCACGGGACCGTCGGAGGCCTCGCAGGGGGCTGCCTCGGCCCCTGCCTCGGCTCCGGAGCTGTCTCCGCCGGCTGAACAGCCGGAGAGAGCCAGCGCAGAAATCATGGCAAAGGCCGCGGTGACTTTTCCGTAATGCGCGCGCATTGTCTTTCCTATCGGTTGATTGAGCAGTGCGGTGCGGGGGCGGACGCCCCGACACCTGTGGTGCTGGTCGGGAAGATCGGTGGTGCTACTTGACGCCGCCGGCGCCCAGGCCGCTGCTCCAGAACCGCTGGAGCGCGAGGAAGGCGATGATCAGCGGGACGATCGACACGAGCGCTCCGACGATCACGAGGGAACGCAGTTCGGGGATCTGGCTGATCTGGCTGTTCCAGGCGTAGAGGCCGAGGGTCACCGGGAAGAGCGCCTGGTCGCGGAGCATGATCAGGGGCAGGAAGAAGTTGTTCCAGATGGCCACGAACTGGAAGAGGAAGATCGTCACGAGGGCCGGTGCCATCAGGCGCGTGGAGACCGTGAAGAACGTGCGGATCTCGCCCGAGCCGTCGAGGCGGGCCGCCTCGAGCAGTTCGCCGGGAACGCTCGCCGCGGCGTAGATGCGTGCGAGGTACACGCCGAACGGGCTCACGAGGCTCGGCAGGAAGACGGCCCACATGGTGTTGGTGAGCTCGACCTGGCTGAAGATCAGGAACAGCGGCAGGGCGAGCGCCGTCGCCGGGACCAGGACACCGCTGAGGACGATGTTGAAGATCGCCTCGCGGCCCCTGAACTCGTACTTCGCCAGGGCGTACCCGCACATCGCCGCGATGACCGTGCCGATCAGGGCACCGACTCCGGCGTACAGGGCGGAGTTCAGCAGCCAGCGGCCGAAGAGGCCGTCCCCGTAGGAGAACAGGCGGCCGAGGTTCCCGAAGAACGTCCCGAAGGAGTTCGCCGTGAACCACAGCGGAGCCGTGGAGGTGATCTCGCCGCCGGTCTTCGTGGACGTGGTGAGGAGCCACCAGATCGGCGTCAGGAAATAGAGGGTGAAGACTCCCATGATGAGCATCGCGGCGCTGCGGGACATGATGCTCTGGCGCGGCCCGCGGGCATGCGTGTCGGCACCGGGCGCCGTCGTGCTCCCGCCGCGGCGGCTCCTGGGGGTGGTGGCTGGGGCTGCCGTCACTGGGTGACCTTCCGCTGGGTGGACTTCAGGAAGACGAAGGAGAGGATGAACGTGGCGAGGGCGAGGACCACGGAGAACGCCGCGGCGAGATTGTAGTTCGGCACCGACGCCGTGGTGTAGACCGCGAGGTTCGGGGTGAACGTGCTGTTGATCGCCGAGCTGAAGCTGCGCAGGGTCTGCGGTTCCGCGAGCAGCTGCAGGGTGCCGATGATCGAGAACACCGCGGTGAGGATGATCGCGGGGATCACGAGGGGGATCTTGATCCGCCAGGCGATCTGGAGGTTGCTGGCGCCGTCGAGCCGTGCTGCCTCGTAGATCTCGGTGGGGATCGCGAGGAGCGAGGAGTAGATGATCAGCATGTTGTAGCCGACGTAGACCCACGTCACGATGTTCGCGATGGCCCAGAGCACCAGGTTCCCGCCCAGGAAGTCGACGTTGGAGGTCACGGCGCCGAAGGGCGAGAGTGACGGCGAGTAGAGGAAGCCCCACATGATCGCCGCGATGACGCCCGGGACGGCGTACGGGGCGAAGAACGCGAGGCGGAAGAACTTCTTGCCCTTCAGCAGCGGGGAATCGAGGAGCAGGGCGAACAGCAGGGCGAGGCCCAGCATGATCGGCACCTGCACCACGCCGAACAGGAGGACGCGGCCCACGGATTCCCAGAACGCCGTGTTCTGGAAGACCTGCTCGTACTGCACGAGGCCGCCGAAGACCTGGCGCGGCGGTCCGAAGGTGCCGTCGCGCTCGACCGTGAGCAGTGACTGCACGATCGCGTAGATGATCGGGACGGCGTAGAAGGCGAGGAACAGCAGCGCGAACGGGGCGATGAACAGGGCCACCGCACGGCGCTGCGCTCCGGACGAGCGGTTCTTCCGCGTGGCCGGTGGCGCCTTGGGCGCGTCGGCCGGGGTGCTAATGACGGTCATGGCCTGCATCCTTTCGGCCCTGGGGCGAGCCGTCGGTGTGGGGGAGTGCTGATTCCGGGGTGTCGGTGCGGACGACGCGGACCGCGCCCGCGGGAACCACGACGACGTCGGCCACGGCCTCGGCGGTCAGCAGTTCCATCCCGCGGACCCGGTGCTTGCGGTCCTCGGTGGAATGGTTGATGAGGAAGACGTAGTCGTGGCCGTTGCCGCGCCGGGTCACGCACTCCAGCCCGGACTGTGCCTCCGGGAGGTGGACGCCGGCGGCCACGGCCGCCCGCAGCAGCAGGTCCTTCAGGACCCCGCCGTCGAGCACGGTCGCGGCGTACCAGGCCTCGCCGGCCCCGGCGCGATTGCGGGTCACGGCCGGAGCGCCTGCGTGGTGGCCGGTCGCGTAGCGGAGGACGGCCTCGGCCGTCGTGAGGTGGAGCGACTCGGACCAGAGCGACGCCGGTGACCCGTTGTCCATCGTCAGCGGATGTGCCGGGTGGAGCGGGAAGAACTCCTCGGACCGGATGCCGAGCAGGTCCCGGAATGCGCCCGGGTAGCCCCCCGGCCGCACGCGTTCGTTCTCGTCGACGATCCCGCTGAAGAAGGTGACGAACGCCGAACCGCCGGCGCGGACGAAGGCGCTGATCCTGTCGGCGTCCTCGTCGCGGATCAGGTAGAGATGGGGGACCACCGCGAGTTTGTAGCCCGAGAGATCCGCTCCGGGAGCGACGACGTCGACGGTCAGTCCCGCGTCCCACAGCGCCCGGTAGGCCGCGTGGACCTGCTCGATGTACCGGACGTCCCCGGAGGGGTGCGATTCCTGGTCGTGCGCCCACCAGGCCTCCCAGCTGAAGACGAGGGCCACGTCGGCGTGCACCGTGGTGCCGGCGAGCTCACCCAGCCTGCCGAGCGCGGAACCCAGGTCGACGACGTCGCGCCAGGTCTGCGAGTCGGTACCGGCGTGCGGGACCATCGCCGAGTGGAACTTCTCGCTGCCCTGCAGCGACGCGCGCCACTGGAAGAAGCACAGGCCATCGGCACCGCGGGCGAGGTGTGTGAGGGAGGTGCGGAGCATCTCGCCGGGTCCCTTGGCGATGTTGCGGGGCTGCCAGTTCACGGCTCCGGTGGAGTGCTCCATCAGCAGCCAGGGACGGCCCTGGGCGAGCCCCCGGGTGGCGTCCGCGGTGAAGGCGAGCTCCGCGAGGGGGGCCTCGAGGCGGTGGTCCACGTAGTGGTCGTTCGCGATGACGTCCATGTGCGGCGCCCAGGACCAGTAGTCCTGGTTCCGGATGTGCGCGGCGACCATGAAGTTGGTGGTGACGGGCGCATCGCTGGTGCGCCGGAGGACGGCCTCCTCCGCGCGGTAGTGCGCGAGGAGTTCGTCCGAGCTGAAGCGGTTGAAGTCGAGCGTCTGGGTGGGGTTGGTCGCGGACAGCGTGAGCCTCGGTGGGAGGATCTGCTCCCACGCGGAGTAGCGCTGGCTCCAGAAGGCGGTGCCCCAGGCGGCGTTGAGCGCGTCCAGGGTGCCGTAGCGCGTGCGGAGCCACCCGCGGAACGAATCCGCGGAGACGTCGCAGTAGCACAGCGAGTTGTGGCAGCCGAGTTCGTTGGAGACGTGCCACAGGCGCAGGGCGGGGTGGTGGCCGTAGCGGGTGGACACCTGCTCGACGAGGGCGAGGGCACGCTCGCGGTAGATCGGCGAGCTGGGGCAGAAGGCCTGCCGGCCGCCCGGCCAGCGGGCGGTGCCGTCGGCCGTCCGCGGCAGGATCTCCGGGTGTGCCGTGGTCAGCCAGGCCGGGGTCGATGACGTCCCGGTGCCGAGATTCACGCCGATCCTGTTCGCGGCGAGGAGGTCCATGACGGCGTCGAGGTCGTCGAAGCGGAAGGTGCCCTGCTCGGGTTCGATCTCTGCCCACCCGAAGATGTTGACGGCGACGAGGTTGACGCCGGCTTCCTTCATGAGGCGGACGTCCTCGTCCCAGACGGACCGGTCCCACTGCTCGGGGTTGTAATCGCATCCGAACACGAGCTGCCCGGTGCCGGACAGTCCTGCGACGGTGGTTGTGCGTGCCAAGCCTGCTCCTCGATGCTGCGGTGCCGATCCCGTCGTCGGGGAGGCGCCGGCGCATTCTGTGAACGCTCCCACAAGCGGGCGGCAGGACTCTCCTTCGAGGATCTGTGAACGTTCCCAGAGTAAGGCTCGTCACATGCGCTGTCAACGCGCGGTGCGCGCTGGTCGCTCGCGTGGTGGTCCGCATCGACGTGGACCAGCCCCCCCGCGGTCCCGAGATCATCACAGCGACGGCCCGCTCTCGCACAGCATCGGACGCGACGCCAGGGTCGGCCTGTGAATGAGGTGGCAGCGGCCGTGGGCAACAACGTGGACTGGTGCTCCGCCGTCTGTCGCGCCCACGGCGTCCCGGTCACGATGGGGAACGGCATCTGGCGGACCGGGACGACGCCCCCGCGCTTCTATCCCGACGCCATGACGCTCCGTCCGGGGCTGACATCCTCGGCACTCGTGGAAGGTCTGGGTGATCGCCCCGCCTGCGCCGTGAAGGACAGCTGGGCTTCGCTCGACCTCCGTGCTGCCGGCTTCGTGCCGCTCTTCACCGCGTCGTGGATCCGGCGGGTACCGGACGACGCCGCCGGCACGGCGCTCGCATGGACGCGGGTCGACGGCCGTCCCGGCGCGGCGGTCCGGGAGGACGCCGCCGAACTGCCCGGCCTGCTCCGTCCGGGACTCTTCAGCGAGACCGCGGTGCGGATCCTCCTCGCCCGCGACGGGGCGACCGTGGTGGGCGGGGCGATCCTCTTCAGGAGCGCGTCCGTCGTCGGGCTGTCGAACGTCTTCACCACCCCAGAGGGGCGCGACGCCGTCTGGGGTGACCTGCCTGCCGTCGCGCAGGCGATGGACCCCGGCGTGCCGGTGGTCGGTGACGAGCACGGCACCGATCTCGACCACGCCGTTGCTGCGGGATTCCAGGCGATCGGCCAGGTACGGGTCTGGCGTCGCGGCGGGGAGGACCGCTAGATCATCCCTGGACCGATCCTGCGCACCGATCCTGCGCACCTGTGATGCCGCCGACGCGCCGTTCCTTCGCTGCCGCCGTCGCACCGTTTCTTCGCACCGTTCTCGCGCTGCCGCCGTCGCACCGTTCCTTCGCACCGCTCCTGCGCTGCAGCCGTTGCATCCTTCCTGCGCCGCCGCCGGAGCGCCACCGAGGGCGGGCCGGACCAAGGCCGATCCGTCGTCGGTTGGACGCCCGTCGCACCGATCCGAGAAGCCGTTCGGAATCAGTGGCCGCAGCTACGGGAGCGGCTGTACGGTTCTCGCACCACCCGCTTCGGAAAGGTCGCAATGATGAGACGTCTCCTTCGAATGTCCGCGCTCCTCGCCACGTCGGCGGTGGCGCTCGCCGCAGTCGGCAGCCAGCCCGCCGCAGCCATCACCGGGGGTCAGCCCGACGGCGAGGCGCACCCCGCTGTGGCACTGATCCTCGCGTACGACGAGGACGGTTCGCGGTACCGCTGCTCGGCCACCCTGATCGAGCCGACGGTCCTCCTCACGGCCGCGCACTGCACGGAACCCGCCGTCGGCAGCACCCTGGTCACGTTCGACACGGTCGTCGCCGAGACGCCCCCGCTGCCGTTGCCCGTGGCCGCAGACCCCTCCGCCGGATACACCGACGAGGAGATCACGGCGGCAGGGTTCTTCTCCGGCACGGCCCTGACCCACCCCGAGTACTCGGACTTCACGGATACGGACAACTGGAACGACGTCGGCGTCATCGTCCTCGATGAGCCCGTTATCGGCATCGAGCCGGCCGTCGTCGCCCCGCTCCGGTACCTCGACCGGTTCGCGTCGCCCGTGCTCAACAGGACCCTCTTCGAGGTCGTGGGATACGGGACCGAGGTGCGCAAGCCGGCGACGGGTCCGCAGAAGCCGCAGCCCATGTCCTACCCTCTGATCCGGCGCAGCACCACCTCCCCGGGACAGAAGCTGACGCCGCAGATCCTGCAGCTGCAGGGCAACCCGAATGACAACCGCGGGGGAGGAGGGACCTGTTTCGGTGACTCCGGGGGGCCCGTCTTCCTCGATGGCTACCTCGTGGCGGTCACGAGTTACGGGTACACCTCGAACTGCCGCTACCTCGGCGGCTACCAGCGGGTCGAGATCCCCGTGGTCCAGGAGTGGCTCGAAGCGACCCTCTGACCCCGCCCGAGCCCACGCGGCAGGAGCCGTTCCCGTTCGTGGGGGCGGCTCCTGCCGCGTCCTGCACACCGGGCTCCCGCGCCGCCGTGCACGCCTTTTCGCGCGATCGTCCCTCATCACCGGCGTGTCCCGGCGCGACACGCACCCTGCCCCCGGAAAGCCGTGAACGACGCCGCGGGTCTGGACCCCCGGACCGGCCCAGGCCGGCTGCTGGTCCCCGCCCCGCGTCACGAGCGGCATTTCTGCGGGCGAGTGCTTGCTAAGCAGACTGAACAGGGCCACAGTGAGGTGGAAAACCTAGGGGAGGCCGACCATGAGTACTTCTGCCGAGCACGTGTCCGACGCTCCGACCACGACCGGCGAGCCGGAACTGAAGCGGGTCCTCGGACCGAAGCTGCTCCTGCTCTTCATCGTCGGCGACATCCTCGGGGCGGGGGTCTACGCCGTGACCGGGACCATGGCCGGCACCGTCGGCGGAATCGTGTGGCTCCCGTTCCTGCTGGCCTTCATCGTCGCGACCATGACCGCCTTCTCCTACCTGGAACTCGTGACGCAGTACCCCCAGGCGGCCGGGGCGGCGCTCTACACCCACAAGGCGTTCGGCATCCACTTCGTCACGTTCCTCGTGGCGTTCGCCGTCGTCTGCTCCGGGATCACGAGCGCTGCGACATCGGCCAATGTCCTCGCCCAGAACTTCTTCGGCGGCCTCGAGGTGAACGGGTGGCTGGAGATGCCGGGGCAGGGCGTCATCACCATCGTCGCCCTCGCCTTCATGCTGCTGCTGGCCGTGATCAACCTCCGCGGGGTCGGCGAGAGCGTCAAGTTCAACGTGGTGCTGACGCTCGTGGAGATGACCGCGCTGTGCATCGTGATCGGTGTCGGTTTCCTGGCGATGGCTCAGGGGAAGGGCAACGTCGGCGAGATCTTCGTGTTCACCGACGCGCAGGACAAGGGACTGTTCCTCGCCGTGACCGCGGCGACGTCGATCGCCTTCTTCGCCATGGTGGGGTTCGAGGACTCCGTGAACATGGTGGAGGAGACCCAGAACCCGGAGCGCATCTTCCCGCGCACCATGCTCACCGGCCTGGGGATCGCCGTCATCTTCTACATGCTGGTGGCCATCTCGGTGGTCACGGTGCTCAGCCCCACCGAACTCGCCGGGATCCGTGAGGCCGAGGGCGCGGCGTTGCTGGAAGTGGTCCGCGCCGGTTCGCCGGACTTCCCGATCGACAGGATCTTCCCGTTCCTCGCCGTCTTCGCGGTCGCGAACACCGCACTCATCAACATGCTCATGGCCAGCCGGCTGATCTACGGTATGGCTCGTCAGGGCGTGCTTCCCCGCCCGCTCGGCAAGGTGCTCCCGGTGCGCTGCACACCCTGGGCCGGGATCGCGTTCTCGACCGTCCTGGCCCTCGGGCTGATCCTGTACGTGACCAGCGACCCGGACAGCAACATCGTCGCCAACCTCTCCGGCACCACGGCCTTCCTCCTGCTGTGCGTCTTCACCGTCGTGAACATCGCCTGCGTGGTGCTGCGGCGGAAGCGCGATGTCAATCGCAAGGTCTTCTTCACCTCGCCCGGACCGCTGCCGATCGTGGCCGCGCTCCTCTGCGCCTTCCTGGCCGGTCCCTGGGTGGGGCGCGACGTCGTCCAGTACCAGATCGCGGGCGGCCTCATGGCGATCGGGGTGGTGCTGTGGCTCGTCACCTGGCTCGTCAATCGGCGCACCAACACGACCGCGGGTGACCTGAGCAGCCTGGACGGCTGAGCGACAGGACGCCGACCAAGCAGGCTCATCGCCCGGCAGCAGCGACCCGACAGGAGCGACCCGACAGGAGCGGGCACGCGCCGACCGGGACGTAGCGTGGGATCGAGTCCGAAGTGCCCGGCATTCTCGGTGATCGGCGAGACCTCGTGCACTCCGTTCGGCCCTCGCCGGTCGGACTCCGCCGTCAGATCATCCCGTCCGGCCGCGGTCCTCTTCGCCCCTGGTCGGCTGCGACCCGGCGTCTACTGAGCTTCGTTGTACGCGTCGATGATGGACTGGGTGATGCGTCCCCTCGAACTGGGGTTGTGCCCATTGTCCTTGGCCCACTGGCGGATCTGCTGCGTCTCCTCGCGCTTGGACTTGGTGGTCGACGTCGTCGTCGCCTGGCGACCCTGTCCACTCTGCCCGCGCCGGCCCGCCGTGGACTTCCGCCCCTTATCGACGTAGAGGGACAGGACCGAGCGCAGTTTTTCCGCATTCTCTGCCGTGAGATCGATCTCGTAGTCGGTGCCGTCGACGCCGAATCGCACGGTTTCCTGTGCTTCCGCACCATCGAGGTCGTCGACCAATTCCACCTGGACGCGCTGTGCCATTGTTCTGCTCCTGAATTACTCGTTATCGATGAATGTGTTCCCCTTCTCCTGACTCTATCCCGGAAATGACTAAGCCTGCTTCTGATCATCCACATCACCGCACACGACACCGCTGTGCTTTTCCTCCGTCGGCGCGTTCCGGGAGAACCGAGCGGCACATGCCACAACTCAGTCGACGTCGTCCGTCCGTGCAGTGGCGCTGTTCTGCGCGGGCTGCAGCGGAGGTGCACCCCCTCCGGCCGTGGACGTCGCCGGCGCGGAGGAATTCGAGCTCTTATGCCAGGTCTGACAGAAGTGGTAATCGGCTGCACCTGGTCTCTCCCTACGGCTGCCGGAATCGGTCCGGTCACGGCGGAGACCTTCCTCGACAGCGCAGATAATCGATCCTGCTCATTGCGGGGAAAGATATCCGACGGTGTGGCGTCCTTCCGGAGGAGGGATAGCCAGGCGAAGGGGTTGACCTGACATCGCCGATGGGATCTAGGTGCTCGTGACCGACGATATCGATGGTGCTCGGACTGCATACCGCTGGCCTTCACCGTCGGGGAAGACATCGCGCCGCTGACATCGGATGACGTGCCTCTGCATCTCACCGGTGAGGAGTCCTCCGCTCTGCCCCTTCATCGAGTCATCGACGTCGACGACAGCGGGCGACCCGCGCAGGCCCGGCGGACCACGCGGTGTGCCCGCTAGCCTGTGCGCATGGAGATCCTCCGCTACGCCGCCTTTACGGACACGCCCGACGGCGGTAACCCGGCCGGGATCGTGCTCGACGCCGACCATCTCGATCCGGCGGAGATGCAGGCCATCGCCGCGGACATCGGGTACGCGGAGAGCGCGTTCGTCCTGCGGCGATCCGCCGGTCGAGCACAGCTCCGCTATTTCGCCCCGGAGGCGGAAGTACCCTTCTGCGGCCATGCGACGATCGCCACGGGCGTGGCCCTCGCGGAGCGTGAGGGCATGGGGCGACTCCTGCTGGACACGCCGGTGGGGCCGATCGACCTCGTCACGGAGCTGGCGGACGGACGTCTCGTGGCGTCGCTCGTGACGGTCGAGCCGCGCGTCGAGGAAATCGACGGTGGTGTGCGCGCGGAGTTGCTGCTCCGCCTGGGGCTCGGTGGGACGGACCTCGACCAGAGCCTGCCCGTCCTGCTCGCCTACGCGGGCAACGTCCATCCGGTCGTCCCCGTGCGGAGCGCGGCCGTCCTGCGCGGGCTCGACTACGACTTCCCCGGTCTGAGGAAGCTCATGGCAGCCCAGGGCTGGAAGGCGACCGTCGCCGTCGTGCATCGGCGGGACACGCTCCTCTTCGACGCCCGCAATCCGTTCCCCCCGGGAGGCGTCCGCGAGGATCCCGCGACGGGATCAGCGGCGGCCTCGCTGGGCGCCTACCTGCGGCACCTCGGCGAAGTCGCGCCGCCGGCAACGCTGACGGTCCATCAGGGCGCCGACGTGGGCCGCCCGTCGCAGATCACGGTGCTCGTTCCACCCTCGGGGGGCCTGACGGTCCGGGGCGGCGCCGTGCCCCTCGTGGCGACGTCGATCCCCTGACAGGACGCAGACAGGACGCAGACAGGACGCAGACAGGACGCAGACAGGACGCAGGGCATTTCACGGAGTGGGCCGACCCCGTCCGGCCTCTGATCGATCGGACGCCGGCCGATCAGGTCCTGCGCCATGACGTCCATGACCTGGCACCCCACCTCGGGACCTACGTCCATGGACGAGTGGCGCTCGTCGGCGACGCGGCGCATGCCGTGCTCCCCACGATGGGGCAGGAAGCGAATTCCTCCCTGGAGGGCGGCGCGTGCATCGGTCTCCTGGTCGGCCGGCCCGTCAGGGAGAGAGAGTCCCTGGAGGTCGCACTAGGCAGGTTCGAGGCAGCCCGCCGCCCGCGTACGCAGAAGATGGTTAGCTGGTCACGGGGTGCCGGGCAGGTGGGAGCCGACGTCGAGGGCAGGACCCGTGTCGCCATCCGCAACACGATGATGAGGATGGTGCCGGCCGGACCGGCAGTGACGGCAGGAGCATCGGTCCTCGCCTGGAGAGCATCGCACTGAGCGGAAGCGAGCAGGATGAGGGCCTCAGGCCGGGGCGCCCGTCCTGCCCGGGGCCTGCTCCGCTGCCGGAATCGGGGCTCGGAGGACGGGCGGCCCCACCCCGGACGAGGACGCGACGGCCGCGGCCGGTCCAGGACGGGGCCGCGCGTCAGCGCTGGTCCAGGGGCAGGGCGATATCGGTCACCGCTGCTCCGATCGTGCCGCGGGAGGTCGCCGTGCCGCTGAGCAGGGCGATCTCGTAGAGGGAGCCGTTCACGGCGGCGAAGCCCGTGACTCCAACGGTGGTGCCGTCCCGGAGCGTGGAGTAGATGTCGAAGCCGGTATCGCCACCGGCATCGACACCGAGCATCCCTGTCGGGGCCAGCGATCCGGCATTGGCGGGAGACTGCACGGCGATCTGGTTCAGGGCGGTGTCCAGGTCGAACAGCGTGGTCGCGGTGTTCGGATCGAGGTCGTTGTTGGTGTAGGCGGCGCCGTTGATCCCGGTGGCGATCGCCGGCGCCGCATAGCTCAGCGCGCCGTCCGCGACGGTCGGCGCACCTGCGGTGGCGAAGGGCTGGCGCAGGTTCTGGCCGCTGTCGCTGGTGATCCTGAGCGCGTTCGCGGCGGGGTTGAAGTCGACGCCGAACGTCGAGCCGCTCAGGGCGACGGTGAGCCGGGTGACCAGGGTCGCCAGGCCTGTCCCCGCATCGATCCGGTACACGCCGGCGCCGGCGGCGTTGTTGCCCACGCCGTAGAGGTGGCCGTCCTGCACGCGGTAGTCGATGCCGATCAGGCGCGTGTCACCTCCGGTCAGACCGGTCACGCCGACCGCGCCGCGCACCTTGCCGGGCTTCGCGGTCTCGAAGTGCACCAGTGCGGTCCCGCCGTCGGCCAGGCCCACGACACGCAGCTTGCCGGCTCCGTTCCCGCCGCCGTTCGAGTGCTGCGCGGACGCACTGCCGGCCTGGGAGGATCCGCCCGTTGCGCTGGCGACGGCCGGAACCAGGCCCACCGCAGCGATCGTGGCGAGTGCAAGGACACCCAGTGTGGTCTTCTTCTTCATCGTGTTCTCCTCGGGAAGCGCCGGTCCCCGGGGTTCGGCGACTCGTGAGGGGTATACGCGTTCCGGGGGAGCGGCGTTCACGCCCCGCCCAGGGACGCGGGATGCGGCGCCTCCGTGCCCGACGGGACGTCGCGGATCCTGGCGTAGGACATGAGGTCCCGTCGTCGGCCGCCGATCTCGAGGTAGCCTCGCAGCAGCCCCTCGACCGCGAATCCCGCCGACGTGGCAGCGCTCGCCGAGGCGATGTTCCACGGCTCGACGTGCAGTTCCAGGCGGTGCAGCTCCGGGAGGGTCCAGGCGAACGGGACGAGGGCGCGCAGGGCGTCGGTGGCGACGCCCTGGCCGCGGGCCCGGGGCATGACGGCGTACCCCACCTGTGCGCGACCGAGGGCGCGGTCACGCAGCCACAGCCCGATCATGCCGAGTGCCTGGCCGCTGCCTGCCTCTGCGACGGCGAAGGAGAACCCGGCACCCTCGACGTGCCGTTGCCGCTGGCGCGCGATGTAAGCCGGGGCACCGGCGCGATCACACGACGGCGGGAGGGTCCCGATGAGGGGTACGTAGGGGGATCGGTCGAGAGCTCCTGCACCATCGGTACGTCCCGGTCCTCGAACCGCCGGAGCATCACCTGTCCGGCGGACGGCGCTGTGGCCGGCCACGCCGGTAGCTCCCACGGCGGATGGTTCACGGCCGGAGACCGAAGGCGGCGAGACCGAGATCCGCGTGTCGGCGGAAACCCATCGAGGCGTAGAAGGGGTGTGAGCCGGTGGCGTCCGGGGTGCCCTCGGCATCGGTGGTGAGCGCGAGGAACATGCACTGCTGGTAGCGGTGCCTGATGTCCTGCAGCAGTGCCCTCCCGATCCCGCTCCGCCGCGCGGCGGGCGCGACGAGGATGTCCTGCAGATAGCAGATGGATTCGCCGTCCGAGACGGTCCGGGCGAGACCGAGCAGCGTGCCGGCGTCGTCCCGGGCCGTGAGCACCAGGTGCGACCCGGCGAGGCTGCGTTCGAGCCGGGCTGGATCACGGGTGTACGCTGTCCAGCCGACCGCGGCGTAGAGCGTGAGGGCTTCGGCGGTCGGGGGGATGCTCTCGCTGATCGTGGTCACGCCTCCACCGTAGCGGCCGACAGCGGGCTCGGCGCGGGCGGCCGTGGCAGGCGCCGGATCAGTCGGCTCGGGTGTGGAGGCCCTGCCTCAGGGGTCGGCGATCGGGGCCGTCAGCGCACCGGTCACCGCGATGAGGTCCGCGGGGGAGAGCTCGACGTCGAGCCCCCGCTGCCCTCCCGAGACGAAGACGGTGGAGTGCTGCAGTGCCGTCACATCGATCACCACGGGCGAGGGAAGCCGCTGCCCGACCGGCGAGATCCCCCCGAGGACGTAGCCGGAGCGCCGCTGCGCGTCGGCCGGGTCCGCCATCACGGCCCTGCGCCGACCGAGGGCCGCTGCGAGTGCCTTCAGGTGCAGGGAGCCGCTGACCGGGACGACGGCGACGGCGAGCACCCCGTCCACACTGGCCATGAGGGTCTTGAAGACCCGGGACGGCTCGACGCCGAGCGCTTCGGCGGCTTCGAGGCCGTAGGACGAGACGCCGTCGTCGTGATGGTAGGGATGAGCGGTGAAGGCGATCCCGGCGTCGGAGAGGGCGGCCAGCGCGGGGGTGCTGCGCTGGCCGGCGGTCCGTCGGGCCACGGTGTCTCCTTCGAACGTCCTACGAGACGGTCGCGACGTCCCGTGCCGCGGCGAGGTCCCACAGATCGGGCTGGCCCCAGGCACCCGTGAAATCGCAGGTGAGGATGAATTCTGCCATCACAGCACCCGTGAGGACGAGTCCTTCGAGGCAGTCCACGCCGTTGTGCCGCAGGCGCTCCACGCCCTCCTGCGCGACGAGGGCCGTGATGAGGTCCTCGGTCGTCAGGGGAGTGTCGGTGCGGGTCGAGCACCAGTACAGGTACAGTCCCTCGAGCTCATCGGCAGGGACGAGGGACCCGTCGGCGGTGACGGCCGTGCAGTCCTGCAGGAAGGTGGGGATGTGCTGCGTCATGGGGGTGTCCTTTGCAGTATGGCGTACAGGTGCCGGGAAGGGATGGGCCGGCGGGGGTGGAATCGCTCGCAGGGGCCGAGGCAGGGGGGAATGACGTGCAGGGCCCGGAGCGGGAGGTGCGGGAGGAGTGCCACGATGGGCGTCCACCGCGTCAGGAGGGGGTGCGGATCCGGGTGCGGAGCACTGGGTCGACGATGTCGGGCGGGCACGGCAGGGCCGTGCGGCTCACGCCTGGACGGCGGACGGAAGGATCCGCAGGACGGCTGGTACGGCAGCCTGCGGGCGGCTGTGGAAGAAGGGCTTCCTGGTCGTTCATGGTGCACGCCCCCGATCGGGGATGGTGCTCTACTGACCGGCACGCGATCCGAGGATCGGCGACCAACGAGAAGAACCGAGGTCAGCCGCCTTCTTCTAGACAACTGCTCCCCACCCTACGCCTGTTCCACGCCGGCGGCCCCGGGGGCTCGGCTAAAGTACACGTATGCCCCCGCCCCGCACCCGGAACCGCCGGGCGACCATCAACGATGTCGCGACCGCGGCCGGGCTCTCCAGAGGGACCGTCTCCCGCGTCGTCAACGGCGAGCGCTATGTGTCCGACGAGGCGCGGATCGCCGTCGAGGAGGCGATCGCGAGCGTCGGCTACGTGCGCAACTCGGCCGCCCGGAATCTCGTCACGCAGGAGTCCCGCGCCATCGCGCTGATCATCCACGAACCCCACTCGCTGCTGTTCGAGGATCCCAACATCGGCTCGATCCTGCTCGGGGCCAACGAGGTGCTCTCGAGGGCGGACTACCAGCTGGTCTCACTCATCATCGACTCCGACCGCGACAGCCGCCGCGTGGCCGACTACCTGCGGGGCGGGCTCGTGGACGGCGCCGTCATCGTGTCCGCGCGCGCCTCGGATCCCATCGCGTCCGCCGTCCGCGACATCGGGGTACCGGCGGCGTTCGTCGGCCACCCACCCGGGACCCCGGACCTCCCCTACGTCGCCATCGACAACTCCGCGGCCGCGCGGTCCATCACCGAGCGGCTCGTGGCGACGGGCCGCAAGCGCATCGGGATGATCGCCAGTGCGATGGACCGCGATTCCGGACAGGACCGCTTCGCCGGCTTCCGCGAGGCGATGGGTTCGCGCTTCGATCCGTCGCTCGTGGTGGAGTACCCGCTCTACACCTACGCCGCGGGGCTTCAGGGGATGCAGGAACTGCTGCGCCGGTGCCCGGAGATCGACGGCGTGTTCGCCGCGTCCGATGCCGTTGCCGCGGGGGCCATGACGGCGCTGCAGGAGTCGGGGCGGAAGGTGCCCGACGACGTCGGGATCGTGGGGTTCGACGACAGCAGCTGGGCGCTGCGGACCCGCCCGCAGCTCTCGACGGTCCGGCAACCCGCTGACCTGCTGGGCAGCACCGCGGCCGAGCTCGTCCTCGCGCAGATCCGGGGCCTGCCCAGTGCGGTGCAGGTCCTCGACACCGCCGTCGTCTGGCGCGATTCCGCCTAGTAGCCGCAGGTCAGGAGCATCAGCATGTGGATCGGGTCCATCGAGTTCGACATCCTGCTGGGTGACGTGCATTCCCTCAAGGGCAAGCGGTCCGTGGTGCGGCCGATCGTCGCGGACCTCCGGCGCTCCTTCGAGGTGTCCGCAGCCGAGGTGGGCCACCAGGACCTGCACCGGCGGGCGATCGTGGGCGTCGGACTGGTCAGCGGCGACCGGCAGCACGTGGTGGACGTGCTGGACCGCGTGGAGCGCCACGTCGCGTCCCGCCCGGAGATCGAGCTGCTCAGTGCTCGGCGGCGACTGATCGACAGCGAGGACTAGGCGCGCTCACGGCTTCGCGCCGGCCGCTGCGAGCGGTGCAGCGCACCGTCGTCGAACGCGGTCAGGAGCGCCCGGATGTCCTTGTGCACCTCGACGGCCCCTGCCTCGCGGAGCTCGGCCGCGCTCGTGCCGCCGGAGGCGAGCCCGACGGTCGGGATGCCCAGTTCCGAGGCCGCCAGCACGTCCCAGACGGAATCCCCGACGAACACCGTGTTCGCGGCGTCCAGTCCGCCCGCCGCCAGCGCTGCCTGGAGGATGTCCGGATCGGGTTTACTGTTCTCGGCGTCTCCCGAACTCGTCGCGGCGCTGATGGCCTCGTCCGCGCCGATGATCCCGCGCGAGACGGCCAGCTCCTGGTGCGAGGCGGAGGAGGCGAGGACCACGGTGAGGCCCCCGTCGGCGCAGCGCCGCAGCAGCTCGCCCGCGCCCTCGAAGCTCCGGAGCCCGGGCCAGAAGGTCGAGAACACCGCGGAGCGCGTGGCATCGAGCTCGTCGTCCTGCTCGGTGTCGCGATCGTCGCCCAGCAGGTGGGCCACGAGCTTGTCCCCGCCCATGCCGATCGCACGGTGGATCTCCGCCATCGGCAGGTCGTGGCCGAAGCGGCGGAAGGCCTGCCACCACGCCATCGTGTGCTGGTAGTTGGAGTCGACGAGCGTTCCGTCCACGTCGAAGAGGACCCCGTGCCGTGTCGGCCGGTCGTCCGTGCTGCTGGCACTGTCCGTCATGCCTGTGCTCCTTCCCTCCGTCGCCCGTCCTGGTTCCCCACGAGTCTAGGAAGCCCGGCGTACCCGCGGGAAGGGCGCCGCCGGGTTGCGGTCGTCCCGGATGTGTGGCTCGGTCAGGGGGCGGGGACCGGCTCGACGACGATGACCACCCGATCCTCGCCGATCCGCGTCAGGACGAGGGTCGCCTTCCTGCGGCCCTTGCCGGACCCGGTCAGGAGCTGTTTCCGGACCTCCTCCGGGGTGACGGAGGTCCCCCGTTTCTTGATGTCCAGCACGCCGATGCCCTCGGACCGGACCCACGCCTTCAGCGCCTTCACGTTGTAGGGGCGGACCTCGAGGACGCGGTAGGCCCGGGCGAAGGGCGTGTCCGTGAGCGTGGGCGCGCAGATGTAGGCGATCATCGGGTCCAGCAGGTGCCCGCCCAGCTGCTGTGCGAGGTCCGCCACCAGCTCGGCGCGGATGACGGCGCCGTCGGGCTCGTAGAGGTAGCCCGCGGGTTCCCCGACCGCCGCCGTCGGGCCGTCCCCGAAGGATGCCTCCGACACCATTTCCGCCGCTCCCCGGGCCCCGAGCAGGAGCGCTGCGCGCCGGACGCCCGGCCGGCGGAGCGCGTTGAACCAGAGCGCCACCTCCGTGACATCGCCGTCCACGGAGACCCATTGCGCCTCGCACGTCCCGGGGACCGATTCGTGCGGCATGCCGGGGCCCATCTTCACGCCGACGGGCATGCCGCTGTCGGCGAGCTGCTGGACGAAGGAGAGCGGGGGGGAGAACGCCTCGGGATCGAAGAGGCGGGACGTGCCCGACGTCGTCGTCGTCCTCCGCGCCGGATCCAGCCACACGCCGTCGTACCCGGCGGTGTCAACGAAGGCGGCGTCGGCGTTCACCACGCGGGCGTTGGGGAACGGCATCAGGTTCATGGTGGCCGCGGCCGCCGTGGTCTCGTCGAGCTCGACGGCGGTGACCTCGCGGTCGAGGGTGGCCAGCGCCATGCTGTCGGCCCCCAGCCCGCAGCCGAGGTCCGCCACCTTGACGAGTCCGGCGTCGACGAAGCGCCGTGCATGTTGTGCGGCGACGCTCAGGCGTGTGGCCTGCTCGAGCCCGGCGGTGGTGAACACCATGTGGTCGGCGAACGGCCCGAACTTCGCCGAGGCCCTGGCCCGCAGGCGCGACTGCGTCAGGGCGGCGGCGACCACGCCGGGAGCGTGGCCGGCCTTCCGCAGCTGCTCGGTGAGGCGGAGGCTGTCGGCCTCGGTGTAGGGCCCGAGCGAGTTCAGCAGCTCCCAGCCCTCGGGGGTCAGGATGTCCGCGATGTTGTCCGAAGCCATGGTGCCAGCCTAGGCGACGCAGCCGTCGGACCGGGTCCGGCCGCCTGCGTCATCGCATCGTCGGACCGTCGACATTTGGCACTCGCCTTGACCGAGTGCCAGCCCTTGCATACAGTCAGAGTTGGCACTCACTCCCTGTGGGTGCTAGTCCCGAGGGAAGCGTTCGCCGGCACCGCGACGACGGTTCACGCCCATCCCGACGGCCCCAATCCATTGGTATCGAACGCAAAGGAGAGCCCGAGTGTCGGTCTCTATTAAGCCCCTTGAGGATCGCATCGTTGTCCGCCCCCTCGAAGCCGAGCAGACCACTGCTTCCGGCCTCGTCATCCCGGACACGGCCAAGGAGAAGCCCCAGGAGGGCGAGGTCGTGGCAGTCGGACCGGGTCGTGTCGACGACAACGGCAACCGCGTCCCCGTCGACGTCGCCGAGGGCGACATCGTCATCTACTCGAAGTACGGCGGAACCGAGGTCAAGCACGGCGGCCAGGAGTACCTGGTGCTCTCCGCCCGCGACGTCCTCGCAGTCGTCGTCAAGTAGTAACCCCTTGAGAAGCCCCGGCCCGCAGTGGCCGGGGTTTTTCTCGCTGCACAAGCCTGAAAGGAATCAACAATGGCAAAGCAGTTGGAATTCAACGACGCCGCCCGCCGTGCCCTCGAGGCCGGCGTGGACAAGCTCGCGAACACCGTCAAGGTGACGCTGGGCCCCCGCGGACGCAACGTCGTGCTGGACAAGAAGTGGGGCGCCCCCACCATCACGAACGACGGCGTCACGATCGCCCGCGAGATCGAACTCGACGACCCCTACGAGAACCTCGGCGCGCAGCTGGCCAAGGAGGTCGCCACCAAGACCAACGACGTCGCCGGTGACGGCACCACCACCGCGACCGTCCTCGCCCAGGCACTCGTCAAGGAGGGCCTCCGCAACGTGGCCGCCGGCGCGGCTCCCGGACAGCTCAAGCACGGCATCGAAGTGTCGGTCGAGGCCGTCGCCAAGCGCCTGCTGGAGAACGCACGCGAGGTCGTCGGTCAGCAGACCGCCAATGTCGCGTCCATCTCCGCCCAGAGCACCGAGGTCGGAGACCTCCTTGCCGAGGCCTTCGAGAAGGTCGGCAAGGACGGCGTCATCACCATCGAGGAGTCCTCCTCGACCGTCACGGAGCTGGTCCTCACCGAAGGCATGCAGTTCGACAAGGGATACCTCTCCCCGTACTTCGTGACCGACGCCGAGCGCCAGGAAGCCGTCCTCGAGGACGCGCTCATCCTCATCAACTCCGGGAAGATCTCCTCGCTGCAGGAGTTCCTGCCGCTGCTGGAGAAGGCCCTGCAGGCCGGCAAGCCGCTGTTCATCATCGCCGAGGACATCGAGGGCGAGGCCCTGTCCACCCTGGTGGTCAACAAGATCCGCGGCACCCTGAACGTCGTCGCCGTCAAGGCTCCCGGCTTCGGTGACCGTCGCAAGGCCATGATGCAGGACATCGCGACCCTCACGGGTGCGCAGGTCGTCTCGCCCGATCTCGGCCTCAAGCTCGACCAGGTGGGTCTCGAGGTCCTCGGCTCCGCCCGCCGGATCACTGTCACCAAGGACGCCACCACGATCGTGGACGGCACCGGCAGCGAGTCCGACGTCGCCGACCGCGTGGCGCAGATCCGCGCCGAGGTCGAGCGCACCGATTCCGACTGGGACCGCGAGAAGCTCCAGGAGCGCCTCGCGAAGCTCGCCGGCGGTATCGGCGTGATCAAGGTCGGCGCTGCCACCGAGGTGGAGCTCAAGGAGAAGAAGCACCGCATCGAGGACGCCGTGTCCTCCACGCGTGCCGCTCTCGAGGAGGGCATCGTCGCCGGTGGTGGATCCGCACTGGTCCACGCCGGCAAGGCGCTCGACACCGACCCTGCCGTCCTCGCACTCGAGGGCGACGCCGCCACGGCGATCGGCCTCGTGCGCCGTGCCCTCGCGCAGCCGCTGCGCTGGATCGCGGAGAACGCCGGACACGAGGGCTACGTCGTCGTCTCCAAGGTCTCCGATCTCGAGGTGGGTCACGGCTTCAACGCCGCGACCGGCGAGTACGAGAACCTCGTGGACGCGGGCATCATCGATCCCGTGAAGGTGACGCGCTCCGCACTGCGCAACGCGGCCTCCATCGCGGCGCTGGTGCTGACCACCGAGACGCTCGTGGTCGAGAAGCCCGAGGAGTCCGAGGGCGACGAGGGCCACGGCCACTCGCACTAGGACGCCTGCCTGAACGGCACACGATCCCGGCACGTCCAGCAGCACCCCGGCTCATCGAGCCGGGGTGCTGCTGCATGTGGCCTCTTCCGCGCAGTCACCCCGGATGCCCTGCCCGGCGCATCGAGCCCAGGCAGGATCCCGCGACAAGCGGCAGGGTCGAACACTCCCACTCCGCACAGCCCGCAGGGGGATCCGGGCGACGACGTCCCGACGACGACGAAGCCCCGGCCACTCCTTCGAGTGCCGGGGCTTCGGGCGCTGCGGGCGTCGGGCCCGGAGCGTGGGATCAGGCGTCGACGACGATCGCCGTGACGACCGGCTGGCGGTTGTAGAAGCGGCGCATCCAGTTGGCCGTGGCCCGTTCGATGATGTCCTCGGGGTCCTGTCGGCGGCCGCCCTGGCGGTTGGACGCGGCATCGCGCAGTGCCTTCTCGACGGCGGCTCCGGCCTTGTCGAGGTCCTCGTCGGAGCAGGAGAAGCCCTTCGTGAAGAACTCGGGCGACTCGACCATCTCCCCGTTGTCCGGGTCGATGATGGCGAGGACCGTGACCACGCCCTCCTCGGCGAGGCGACGGCGCTCCACGAGGTCCTCCTCGGTGATGCCGCCGACGCTGTCGCCGTCGACGAACACGAGGCCGGCGTCGACCTTGCCGGAGAGCGTGGCGCGGCCGCGCGCGAGGTCGACGGTCACGCCGTCCTGGGCGATGACCACGTTGCGGGGATCGACGCCGGTCGCGACGGCGATCTCCGAGTTCGCGCGGAGGTGGCGCCACTCGCCGTGGACCGGCATGACGTTGCGCGGCTTGACGATGTTGTAGCAGTAGGCGAGCTCGCCGGCGCTGGCGTGGCCGGAGACGTGCACCTTGGCGTTGCCCTTGTGGACCACGTTGGCGCCGATCTCGGTGAGGGCGTTGATGATGCCGTAGATCGCGTTCTCGTTGCCCGGGATGAGCGAGCTCGCGAGCAGGACGGTGTCACCCTCGCTGATCCGGATGGCGTGGTCCTTGTTGGCCATGCGGGACAGCGCGGCCATCGGCTCGCCCTGCGAACCGGTGCAGATCAGCACCACCTTGTGGTCGTCGCTGCGCTCGAGCTTCTTGAAGTCCACGAGCAGGCCCTGCGGGATGTTGAGGTAGCCGAGGTCCGCCGCGATGGTCATGTTGCGGACCATCGAGCGTCCCACGAACGCCACCTTGCGGCGGTGGCGGTGCGCGGTGTCGATGATCTGCTGGATGCGGTGGATGTGGCTCGCGAAGCTCGAGACGATGATGCGGCGCGGGGCGGTGCGGAACACGGCGTCGATGGCCGGGCCGAGGTCCTTCTCCGACGTCGTGAAGCCCGGGACGTCCGCGTTGGTGGAGTCCGTCAGGAACAGGTCCACGCCCTCGGCGCCGAGGCGGGCGAACGCGCCCAGGTCCGTGATGCGGCGGTCGAGCGGGAACTGGTCCATCTTGAAGTCACCCGTATGCAGCACCATGCCGGCGGCGGTGCGGATGGCGACGGCGAGGCTGTCGGGGATGGAGTGGTTGACCGCGACGAACTCGAGGTCGAAACCGCCCATGGTCCGGCGGTCACCCTCCTTGACCTGGACGGTCTTCGGGGTGATGCGGTGCTCCTTGAGCTTCGCCTCGATGAAGGCCAGCGTGAGGCGCGAGCCGACCAGGGGGATGTCCGCGCGCTCCTTGAGGAGATACGGGACACCGCCGATGTGGTCCTCGTGCCCGTGCGTCAGGACGACGGCCACGACGTCGTCGAGCCGGTCCCGGATGTAGGAGAAGTCCGGGAGGATGACATTGATGCCGGGCTGGTGCTCCTCGGGGAACAGGACTCCGCAGTCGACGATCAGCAGTTTGCCGTCGAACTCGAACACGGTCATGTTTCTACCGATCTCACCGATCCCACCCAGGGCGACAATGCGCATGGCTCCCTTGGCCAGGTCCCGTGGTGCTGTCAGTGCGGCAGGTCTTTTATTCACAGATTAGGTTTCTCTCAGTGGTGGCGGGCGCAGGGGAGGCCGCCGGACGTGTGTCGTCGAGGCCGGCCAACCCGGCAGATCCCTGAAGTGGTCCCGGTCGAGCCGGGCGGATACTCCTTCTAGGGTACGACGTCCGGTGCCGCATCGGCGGATCAGGTCCGGCCGGGCGGCTCGCCCGGCCGGTGACGTGAGCGCTGTCACCGGAATAGGGCACCCCGATGAACCGTTCTAGACTGGCAGAGCCCGCCGGCGTCAGCGCCGAAGGCCCCACCCCACTCCCATCGGGCGACACCGAAAGAGGCGCAGCAGTGAGCGAGCAGTCCGGCCAGAACCAGACCCACGACCCCTTCGGATTCATCGGCCTGACGTACGACGACGTGCTCCTCCTCCCCGGCCACACCGATGTCATCCCTTCCGAGGCCGATACCTCCTCGCGCATCTCGAAGCGCATCACGGTGCGCACGCCCCTGCTCTCCTCGGCCATGGACACCGTCACCGAGTCCCGCATGGCCGTCGCCATGGCGCGGCAGGGCGGCCTCGGCGTCATCCACCGCAACCTGTCCATCCAGGACCAGGCGGACCAGGTGGACCGCGTGAAGCGCAGCGAGTCCGGCATGATCACCAACCCGCTGACCATCGGTCCCGCTGCCACCCTCCAGGAACTGGACGAGCTCTGCGGCCACTACCGCGTCTCCGGCCTGCCCGTCGTCGACGACGCCGGGCACCTGCTCGGGATCGTCACCAACCGGGACACGCGCTTCGTGCTCGAGCGGGACTTCCCGACCACCCGCGTGCACGACGTCATGACGAAGATGCCGCTCGTCACCGGGCAGGTGGGCATCAGCGGTGACGACGCGATCAACCTCCTGGCGAAGAACAAGATCGAGAAGCTTCCGCTGGTCGACGGCGAAGGCATCCTCCGGGGCCTCATCACCGTGAAGGACTTCACGAAGGCTGAGCAGTACCCCCTGTCCACGAAGGACGACGACGGACGCCTCCGGGTGGGGGCCGCCATCGGGTTCTTCGGCGACGGCTGGGAGCGGGCCATGACCCTCGTCGAGGCGGGCGTCGACGCCTTGTTCGTCGATACCGCCAACGGTCACAGCGCGGGTGTGCTCGAGATGATCTCCCGCCTGAAGGCCGAGCCGTCGGCGGCGCACGTCGACATCATCGGCGGCCAGGCGGCGACGCGCGAGGGTGCCCAGGCGCTCATCGACGCGGGGGCGGACGGCATCAAGGTCGGCGTGGGCCCGGGTTCCATCTGCACCACGCGCGTGGTCGCCGGAGTCGGTGTGCCCCAGGTCACCGCCATCTACGAGTCGGCCAAGGCGGCCATCCCCGCCGGGGTCCCGGTCATCGCGGACGGCGGGCTCCAGTACTCGGGAGACATCGGCAAGGCCATCGTGGCCGGCGCGGACACCGTGATGCTCGGCTCGCTCCTGGCGGGATCCGCCGAGGCACCGGGTGAGCTGATCTTCGTCAACGGCAAGCAGTTCAAGACCTACCGCGGCATGGGCTCGCTCGGGGCCATGCAGACGCGCGGCAAGAACACGTCCTACTCGAAGGACCGCTACTTCCAGGCGGATGTCACGGGTGACGACAAGCTCATCCCGGAGGGCATCGAGGGGCGTGTGGCCTACCGCGGTCCGCTGGCGTCCGTGGCCTACCAGCTCGTCGGCGGCCTCCGCCAGACCATGTTCTACACCGGTGCGCGCACCATCCCGGAGCTGAAGGCGAAGGGCAAGTTCGTCCGCATCACGGCGGCCGGGCTCAAGGAGTCCCACCCGCACGACATCCAGATGACGGTGGAGGCACCCAACTACGGTTCCAAGTAGCGCAGCCCCCGGCATCAGCCCCCTCACCGAGGGGGCTGATGCCGTATGAGCGGACTGCCGCAGCCCGAGGCCACGGCCCGCCGCAAGCTCCGCCTCGGGCCCTACGCGCGCGCTGTGGGGCAGGTCCTCGCCGTCAGCGCGAAGGCGTCGCCGGGCGCCGTGGCGATGAAGGTCGCCGGCTCCCTGATCTCCGCGGTGCTGCCGCTCGTGACCACCTACTTCGCCTCACTCACGACGACGGCCCTCGCGGCCGCCTATGCGGGTGAGCCCGACGCCGGCCGGGCGGCCATCACCTACGTGATCGTCACCGCCGTCCTCGGGCTCCTGTGGGGTGCCTTCACGAGCGTGGACCGCTACATCCAGCAGGTCCTCAGTTTCCGCGTCGGTGCGATCGTCGGTGACCGCATGTACGAGCGGTTCCTCGCCCTCGAGTTCTGGCGGTACGACGACAAGGAGACGGTGGACCTCTACGACCGGGCGCGCCGTTTCTCCGACTCCTACGCGCGGGTGCTCGACCGCATCGCGGCCATCTTCACCCAGCTGGCGTCCGTGGTCCTCGCGATCGGGGCGCTCCTGCTCGTGAGCTGGTGGATCGCGCTGATCGTCCTCGTCGCCATCATCCCCAGCGTGTACCTGCAGTTCCGCCTCTCGCGCGAGCAGATGGCGCACTGGAACACGCAGGTGGATTCGCGCCGCCAGCGGCGCATGATCGAGAACAACCTCATGAAGCCGCAGCACATCGCCGAGATGCGCCTGTACGGGATCGTCCGCTACCTGATGGGGCTGCGCTCGACGCTGCGGGACGCCGACGAGAAACGGCGGCTCGATTTCCAGAAGCGCTACATCCCCAAGCAGCTCCTCGCCGATGCACTGCAGTACGGCGCGGAACTCCTCGCCCTGGTGTGGATCGTGGGGCAGATCATCGCCCGCGCGCAGCCCGTGGGCCAGTTCCTCTACGTGCAGCAGATCGTCAGCCGGGCCCTGAGCACCGCGAACAACCTCGTGTCCTCGCTGAGCTCCATCGACGAGGACCTCGCGAACCTCAAGGACTACGAGCAGTTCATGGACTTCCCGCTGTCCACCTCGGCGACGGGGCGCCTGGAGGCGGCTCCGTCCGCCGTCGAGCTCAGGGACATCCACTTCACCTACGCAGGCGGCGAGGCCGAGGTGCTCAGGGGCGTCTCGATGTCCTTCGAGCGTGGGACGCACGTCGCGATCGTGGGGGAGAACGGGGCGGGGAAGTCCACGCTGATCCGTGTCCTCGCGGGCCTCTACCAGCCCAGCAAGGGCGAGGTGCTGCTCGACGGACGCGACCTCCGGGACATCGGGATCGACGACTGGCACCAGCACCTGGCGGTGATGTCGCAGGACTTCCTGCGGTACGAGTTCGCCACCGCCGAGAACAACATCTACTTCGGCGATGTGCACCGCCCGCGTGACGACGAGCGGGTGCGCCGCGCCGCGCGGGACGCCGAGGCGATGGAGTTCATCGAGAAGATGCCCAACGGCTTCGAGAACTACGTGAGCAACTGGATGGAGGACCCGCGCGGCCGGAAGGGCAGCGGTCTCTCGGGCGGCCAGTGGCAGCGTCTCGCGATGGCCCGCAACTTCTACCGCGACGCGCCGTTCGTCGTCATGGACGAGCCGACATCGGCCATCGACGCCCTCGCCGAGCACCGCATCTTCACCCGCCTGTTCGCCGACCGGAGCCGCACCATCATCGCCATCAGCCACCGCCTGGCGACGATCGAGAAGGCAGATATCGTGCACATGCTCGAGGACGGGCGGGTCGTCGAATCCGGCACGCACCGGGAACTGGTGGCGCTCCGCGGACGGTACTTCCGGATGTTCGAGAGCCAGCTCCCCGAGGACTAACGGGCAGCGCCGCGTCACGGCCGGAGGAGGACGTCCTCACCCATGAGCGCAGCGCGGAACCCGTCGTCGCGCACCACGACGTCCTCGAGGACGAGACCCTCCGGCAGTCCCTCGATCTCGTGCTCGAGGGACACGGAGTTGCGGACGATCGCTGCGATCGCGCCGGAGAGGAAGTCCGGCCCCCCGACGTCGATGGAACGTGGCTCGAGGACGAGGCGGCCGTCCTCGACGTCGACGGTGCCGGTCGCGGTGACGCGCAGGTCGCGGCCGAGTGCCTCGACGGTGCGGACCACGGTAGCCTGACCGTCCTCCGCCGGGCGCACCTCCGCACCGCCGCCCAGGTCGGCCGCGACGACGTCGAAGGGGACGGTCGCGTCGACGGTGAGCTCCGCGGCGACCAGGCCGTCCGGGCCCGTCACCACGTCACGGCCGGCGGCGCGCACGTCCGTCAGCATCGAGCCCGAGGCGAGCACGGTACCCGCGTCGAGCCGGAGGTCCCCGAACCACACCTCGTCGTCGGACAGGTCCGCGGGCGGCGCAGGGGCGCCGGCACCGCCGTCCGGGGATGACGACGACGGCGCGGACGGGACGGGCCCGGCCGATCCGGCGTCGGCCGGCTCACTGACGATCCACCAGAGGACGCTGCCCGCGATGAGGACGAGCACCACCATCCCGGCCGCGCCGATCAGCCAGTCCCGGGCGCGTGTCCATGTCATGAGGCCAGTCTGGCGTGTCCGGTGGGGGAGGGCGAAACGCCGCCCGGCGCAACGGGCCCTGCAGGTCCCTGGCCAGGGGGCGGGATCGAGGCACGCGGCCGACCGTCGGGGCCGCGCCGGGCGGCGCGGACCGGCTGCGCCGGCGGGGACGGGCGGGACGGGCGACGCGCCGACTGCGCCGGCGTGGTGGTCATGGGCGGTCCAGGGCCGACGACGACGGCGGGCTGATCCCGACGGCGGGGCGGCTTTGCGCTGCGTCCGCGGCTCCTGAGAGGATAGCCGGGCAGGACGATCACGGAACGATGGTCGCGGAACAAGGACGGTTGAGCATGCTGGGGACCTCGAAGGCCCGGAGCGCCGCGGTGAGCGGGGTGGCCCGAAGGGGCTGCTGTGCGCCCCTGCCGTCGCCGGCCCACCAGCATGCAGCGGACAGCCCACAGGGCTGACACCGCAGGACCGCCCGCCTCGCGGCGGTTCCTCCCACGGGACCCCTCGACGCGGTCCCCCGTGCCCGGCGCCGGCAGAGCGCGCATCCCCTCGATCCTCCTCTGCAAAGGTGTTCATCCATGCTTCCTGTCTCCAGCTCCGCCATCCGTTCCTCCTTCATCAACGCCACGCGGTCCGAGGCCGCCAAGCTCACGCCGCCCAGGAACCTCGCCACCCTCGACTGGGACGGGCTCGACGTCCTCGGCTGGCGTGACGAGAAGATGCCGTTGCGCGGCTACCTGGTGCTGCCGACCGACCGTGGGCTCACGGGCATCCTCCTGCGCGCCCCCGAAGGCGGGGCGCGGAAGAACCGCTCGGTGCTCTGCGAGCTGTGCCGCGACGTGTACTCGAAGGAGGACGTCCTGCTCTGGGTCGCCCGCCGTGCCGGCCAGTCCGGGCGCGACGGCAACAGCGTCGGGACCCTGATCTGCGCGGACTTCGTCTGTTCCTCGAACGTCCGCCGGCAGCCTCCCGCGAGCGAGATCCACCCGGACCCCGCCGTCGTCGTGCGCCGCCAGATCGCCGGACTCCAGGACCGGACCGCGCAGTTCCTGGACCGCGTGCGGCGGCAGTAGTCCGGTCGGAGGTCCCGGCCCTGGGGCGGGACCTCCGACCTGGTAGGCCGGACCCGCCTGGTCACGCCGCCGGGACACCGGCGTCAGGCCGTCCCGGCGGCGTCACGGAGCGTCGACGCCGCCGGGACGGTACGCGTGCTGGGCTAACCTAGAGCAGTGACTTACGAGATCGAGATCGGCCGAAGCAAGCGCGGACGCAGGGCATATTCGCTGGACGACGTGGCGGTGGTGCCCTCCCGCCGGACCCGGGACCCCCTCGACGTCTCGGTCGGCTGGCAGATCGACGCCTACCAGTTCGAGATGCCCGTCATCGCGGCGCCGATGGACTCGGTGATGTCCCCGGCCACGGCCATCGCCCTGGGTCGACTCGGCGGCCTCGGTGTCCTGAACCTCGAAGGACTGTGGACCCGGTACGAGGATCCGCAGCCGGTGCTGGACGAGATCGCCGGGCTGAGTGCCGGGGACTTCAGCCCCGCCGCGACGCTGCGCATGCAGGAGCTCTACGAGGCACCGATCCGCGCCGAGCTCATCACCAGCCGCCTGGCCGAGATCCGCGAGGCCGGCGTGACGGTCGCGGGATCGCTCACCCCGCAGCGCACCCAGCAGTTCTACAAGACCGTCCTCGCCGCGGGCGTGGACATCTTCGTCATCCGCGGCACCACGGTGTCCGCCGAGCACGTCTCCAAGAACGAGCAGCCGCTGGACCTCAAGAAGTTCATCTACGAGCTCGACGTCCCCGTGATCGTCGGCGGCGCAGCCGGCTACACGCCCGCGCTGCACCTCATGCGGACCGGCGCCGCGGGCGTCCTCGTCGGCTTCGGCGGCGGTGCCACCACCACCACGCGCCGCGCGCTCGGGATCCACTCGCCACTCGCGTCCGCCATCTCCGACGTCGCCGGCGCCCGCCGCGACTACCTGGACGAGTCCGGCGGTCGGTACGTGCACGTCATCGCCGACGGCGGGATGGGCGTCAGCGGCGACATCGTGAAGGCGATCGCCATGGGGGCCGACGCCGTCATGCTCGGGTCTGCGCTCGCCCGGGCCGAGGAGGCGCCCGGGCAGGGCTGGCACTGGGGCCAGGAGGCGCACCACCACGAACTGCCGCGTGGCGACAGGGTCGCCATCGGCACCGTCGGACCGCTCAAGGAGGTGCTGTGGGGTCCCTCGCACCACACGGACGGGACCTCGAACCTGATCGGTGCGCTGCGCCGGGCGATGGCCACCACCGGCTATTCGGACCTGAAGGAGTTCCAGCGGGTGGAAGTGGTCCTCTCGCCCTATGTCTCCAACGACTGATGGGATTACAGTTGCCGTAGCTCCCCAGGGGCTCACAACCTCCCGACGAAGGGTATGGCCATGGCATCCGGTGCACTCAGTCCGCAGGACCGCGACGACGCGCTGAGGGCGCTCAGGGACACGACGGAGCCGGGCAGGGAACTCGACCTCCTGATCGTCGGCGGAGGAGTGGTGGGCGTCGGTGCCGCGCTCGACGCCGTCACGCGTGGACTCTCCACCGGAATCGTCGAGGCCCGCGACTGGGCGTCGGGAACGTCGTCGCGCTCCTCGAAGCTGATCCACGGCGGGCTGCGCTATCTGGAGATGCTCGATTTCGCGCTCGTCCAGGAGGCGCTGAAGGAACGCGGACTGCTGATCCAGCGCATCGCGCCGCACCTCGTCAAGCCCGTCCCTTTCCTCTACCCATTGACCAAGCGCTTCGTCGAGCGTCCCTACGTGGGCGCGGGGATCGCCCTGTACGACGCCATGAGCATGACCGGCGGCAACTCGCGCGGTGTCCCCTTCCACAAGCACCTGAGCCGGAAGGGCACGCTCCGCGCCGCTCCCAGCCTCAAGGACGACGCCATGGTGGGCTCCATCAGGTACTACGACGCCCAGGTCGACGACGCCCGCTACGTGGTCAACATGGTGCGCACGGCGCAGCACTACGGTGCCCGGGCCGCGAACCGCGTCAGCGTCGTCGACTTCCTCCGCGAGGGCGAGCGCGTGGTCGGGGCCCGGGTCAAGGACCAGGAGAGCGGGGACGTGTTCGAGATCCGCGCCAAGCAGGTCGTGAACGCGACCGGGGTCTGGACGGACGAGACCCAGGCGATGGTCACCGATCGCGGCCAGATGAAGGTCAGGGCGTCCAAGGGCATCCATCTCGTGGTACCCCGCGACCGCTTCCAGTCCACGGTGGGCCTGATCCTCCGCACCGAGAAGTCCGTGCTCTTCGTCATCCCCTGGGGACGCCACTGGATCATCGGCACCACGGACACCGACTGGGACCTGGACAAGGCACACCCGGCAGCCACCTCGAAGGACATCGACTACGTGCTGGAGCACGTCAACAAGGTCCTCAAGCGGCCCCTGACGCGCGAGGACGTCGAGGGTGTGTACGCCGGGCTGCGGCCGCTCCTCGCGGGTGAGAACGATTCCACCGCGAAACTGTCCCGCGAACACGTCGTCGCGCACCCCGTGCCGGGGCTCGTCGTCGTCGCCGGCGGCAAGTGGACCACATACCGGGTCATGGCGAAGGACGCCGTGGACGAGGCGACCCGCGCTCTCGACGAGAAGGTGCCCGAGAGCTGCACCGAGACCGTCCCGCTGCTGGGCGCCGAGGGCTACCGGGCGGCCTGGAACATGCGGGCCAGGCTGGCCGACGACGCCGGCGTGCACGTCGCGCGCGTCGAACACCTCCTGCAGCGCTTCGGCACGCAGGCCACGGAGGTGATGGACCTCATCCGCGAGGACCCCTCGCTCGGCCGGCCGCTGCCCGGCGCGGACGACTACCTCCGCGCGGAGGTCGTCTTCGCCGTCACCCACGAGGGTGCCCGGCACGTCGACGACGTCCTCACGCGACGCACCAGGATCTCCATCGAGTCCTGGGACCGCGGCGTGTCCGCGGCTCCCGTCGTGGCCGAACTCATGGCGCCGATCCTCGGCTGGAGCGAGCAGCAGGCCGAGCGCGAGGTCACGCACTACCGCGCGCGGGTGGATGCGGAGCGGCTCAGCCAGGAGCAGCCCGACGACGTCTCGGCGGACAGTGCACGCATGGGTGTGCACGATATTGTCCCGCTAAGCTAGGAGAGCCGGGCGGGCCGCGACGAGCGCTCCTCACCGGCGCGCGGCGACCGGGCACCCGGTGGCCGCGGCCGCGGGACCTTCGAAAGGCACACAGTGAGCGACCTGTCCTCCGAGCTGCACGACGCCCTGCTGACCACACCGGACCTCGTGATCCTCGAGATGGAGGCGGCCTCCAAGGAGGACGCGGCAGCGCAGCTCGCGAGCCGCCTGCATGCGGCCGGGCGCATCTCGGACCTGCAGGCCTTCCTCGACCAGGTGAACTCCCGCGAGCACCAGATGGCGACGGGCCTGCCGGGCGGCGTCGGCCTGCCCCACGCGCGCAGCGAATACGTGAACCAGACGTCGATCGCCGTCGGGGTCACGCGCTTCGGCCACAGCCTGGACTTCGGCGCGGTGGACGGGCCCGCCACCCTCGTGCTCCTCATGGCCACCCCCGCGCAGTCCTTCTCGGAGCACCTGGAGGTCCTCGCGACGATCGCGCGCAGCCTCTTCAAGGAGAACTTCCGCGAGTCACTGCGTCGCGCGCACGACGCCGAGGTCATCGCGGAGCTCATCAACTCCTCGCTGGTGTTCTTCGACCACTAGGGCCCCGGCGGGCGTCCCTTCGTCCGCACCGTCCGGTTCCTCCGGTCCTCCGACGCGGCGTGTCCTGTACCGACACGCCGGACCTGCCTCAGAACCCGGGAACGACGGCCAGGCCCGGCGGGAGGGCGGAGCCGCGGCTGCGGGGGTCCCGCCTCAGTGCTCCACCGACATGCTCCACCGACGTGCTCCGCTTACTCGCTCCGCCAGGAGTTCCAGAGCGAGGCGTACGCCCCACCGAGCGCCAGCAGCTCGTCGTGCGAGCCGAGCTCCGCGATGCGGCCCTCCTCCACCACGGCCACACGGTCGGCGTCGTGCGCGGTGTGCAGCCGGTGGGCGATCGCGACGACAGTGCGGCCCTCCAGGACCGCGTTCAGCGAGCGCTCCAGATCACGGGCGGCCTGCGGATCGATCAGCGACGTCGCCTCGTCCAGGACCAGCGTGTGCGGATCGGCGAGGATCAGCCGGGCCAGGGCGAGTTCCTGCGCCTGGGCCGGAGCGAGCTCGTAGGCACCGGAACCCACCTCGGTCTCCACGCCCTCCGGGAGCTGCTTGACCCAGTCCAGCGCCCCGACGCTGCGCAGCGCGTCCTCGATCTCGCCGTCGCCGGCGTCCGCGCGCCCGAGCCGCACGTTGTCGGACACCGAGCCCACGAAGACGTGGTGCTCCTGCGTCACGAGTGCCACCTCGCGCCGCAGGTCGTCGAGCGGCCGGTCCACGAGCGGCACGCCGCCCACGGTGACCGAGCCCGATGTCGGCGGGTGGATCCCCGCGATCAGGCGTCCCAGCGTCGACTTCCCGGCCCCCGACGGTCCGACGACGGCCAGGCGCTCCCCGCGCACCAGGGTCAGGTCCACCGCGTGCAGGACGTCGTGGCCGGGGCGGTAGGCGTAGCTGGCACCCGAGACCACGATGTCCTCGTCGACAGGCTCCGCCGTCGTCGCCCGGCGGTCCGGCTCGACGTCCTTGATGCCGACGATCCGCGCCAGCGAGGCAGCACCCACCTGGATCTCGTCGGTCCACATGATCAGCAGGTCCACGGGGTCGATGAGCCGCACCGCGAAGAGCGCGACGGCTGCCACCGCGCCCGGGGTCACGAGGCCCTGACCGGCGAGCCAGCCGCCCCACAGCAGCACCGCCGCGGCGGGCAGCCAGAAGGCGATGTCGGCGGCGGGGAAGAGCACGGAGCGCAGCCACAGCGTGTAGCGCTCGGCCCGGAAGCTCGACCCGAGGGCGTCGTCGAGGTCCTTGCGGCGCTGGCCCCCGAGGCTCAGCGCGTCCACGGTGCGCGCGCCCTCGATGGTCTCGGTGATGGTGCCGTTCACCACGGCGTACGTCTCGCGCTCACGCATGTAGCCGGCCGCGCTGCGCCTGAGGTACCAGCGTGTCGCCGGCCAGAGCAGCGGCAGCCCGACGAGGAGGGCGAGGGACAGCACGGGCGAGGTGACGACGGCGGCGCCGAGGGTCAGGACGATCGTCACGACGGACACGACGACCTGCGGTACGCCGAAGCGCACCGTGTGGGACACGGCGTCGATGTCGTTGGTGGTGCGGGCCACGAGATCGCCCGTCCCCGCTTTCTCGACGGTGGAGAGCGGAAGGGCGGTGACGTCCCGCAGGAAGTCCTCGCGCAGCTCCGCGAAGACACGCTCCCCGAAGACCATGCCCGAGCGGACGGCGAAGCGGCGGAGGACGGACTGGACGGCGAGGAACCCGAGCATGCCGAGCGAGACGGCCGCGACGAAGCCCGACGTCGTCCCCGCAGCGAGGGCGTCGATGAGGATACCGAGCAGCAGGGGCCCGGCGAGGCCCGCGACGGCCGACCCGACGTACAGGGCGATCACGGAACCGAGTCCCTTCCGGTGGTGCCGGATGAGGCGCGCCGCCTCGTCCCGCACCGTCCGGGGTGCGGCGACCGGGAGTTTCGCGGTGCTACTCACTGCGGATCACCACGTTCCTGTACTCGTCGTTGCGGGTCATGAGCTCCTTGTGCGTCCCCCGGTCCGTGACGCGCCCGTCCTCCATGAACAGGACGCGGTCCATCGTCCGCAGCACCAGGGGGCTCGCCGTCACCACCACGGTGGTCCGGCCCTCGCTCCGGCGTGCGCCGGCGAGGCGCGCGGCGATGCGCTGCTCGGTGTGGGCATCCACCGCGCTGGTCGGCTCCACCAGCACCAGGTTCTCCGCTTCGGTGAGATAGGCGCGTGCAAGGACGAGGCGCTGGCGCTGACCACCCGAGAAGCCCCTGCCACGCTCCGTGACCTCGTGGTCCAGCCCGCCCTCCAGCCCGTCGAGGATGTCCAGCGCGCTCGCCGCCTCGAGGGCGGCGAGGACCGCACCGTCGTCGTGCGTGCCGCGCGGGTCGAGCTGGGCACGGAGCGGACCGCTGAACAGGTGGGGGCTCGCTTCGCTGACGACGACACGCGCACGGATGTCGGCGAGCGGGACGTGCCGCAGGTCGGCGGCGCCCCAGCGCACGGTGGCCTCCTCGAGGACGGCGTCCTCGAAGCGGCCGAGGCGCGTGACGGCGTCGGTGGACTCGGCGGGTTCGCGGGAGACGACGGCGGTGAGCAGGCCGGGCTCGACGACGACGCCGGAGCGCTCGTCGACGAGGACGGACCCGGGCGGGGGCGCCGGGACGGTGGTCGCGCTCTCCGAGACGTTGGCGTCCACGGACAGCACGGCAATGATCTTGCGCGCGCCGACATGGGCGCGGATGAAGCGGGCCACGGAGTCCGCCGCTGCACGGACGGGGGTCATGAGGAAGATCGAGAAGCCGTAGAGGGCCACGAGTTCGCCCGGCGTGATGTCACCGGAGAGCACCAGGGACGCGCCGACCCAGGTGAAGACGACGCTGAAGGCACCGGCGATGAAGACCTGCGAGGCCTCGAGGTCCGCGAGGGAGTGTGCCACCCGGATGCCGGAGTCGCGGGTCGCGGCCGATTTCACGCGGTAGCGGTCGACGAAGATGTGCTCCCCGCCGATCCCGCGCAGCACGCGGAGACCGGCCACGGTGTCCGCGCCGACCGCCGTCATCCTGCCCGAGGCCTCGCGCTGCTCGCGTTGCCGCGCCTGCATGGGTTTCACCACGAACAGCAGCAGCGCGCAGCACACCGGGACGCCGATCAGCACCACGACGCCGAGGACGGCGGAGGTCTGCCAGATCAGGACGGTTACCACCACCCAGGCGGCGGCCGCCCCGGCCAGGCGGGTCAGGACCTCGTAGACCTCACCGAGCCGGAAGGCGTCCGAGGCCGCCGTCGAGACCACCTCGCCCGTCGAGAGTGCGGTGGGCAGGGCGTCCCCGGTCCGGGCGATCTTGTGGCCGACCAGGCGGACGGACCGGAAGGCCGCCTGCATCCAGTTGCTGACGCCGGCCCGGTGGGTCGCGGTGTCCGAGACCGCCTGCACCACCATGAGCCCGAGCAGTGCTGCTGCCCACCCGAGGAGCGCGCCTGCGTCCCCGCCGATCACGCCGTCGTCGATCGCCCTGCCGAGGACGAAGGGCATCACGGCCTGCGATGCCATCCAGACGGTGCCGAGGAGGATCCCCGCGGCGAGCGTCGCCTTCTGGAAGCCGCCCAGCCAGAGCAGGTAGCGCGCGGGGGAGCGCAGGTCCGGCTCGGAGGTCAGGGGATAGGGAAAAGCACGCACGAGGATCCATCCTAGACCGCGTCCGCACGAAGCGATAGGGATTTCCCAATCAGTTTTCGGGTCGCTGTGCCGGCAGTGATCCTCCTCATCGTCATTCGCTGTTCTACAGAGGTACGAAGTACCGTGGAGGGGTGTTGAAGACCGCGCTCAAGCCTCGATGGATCCTCATGCTGATCCTCGCGATGGCGATCGCCTCGGTCTTCGTGCTCCTCAGCCAGTGGCAGTTCACCTCCTCCCGCGAGGAGCCGCCGCCCGCACCGAGCACCACCGAGCAGGTCCGCCCTCTCACGGACGTGCTCCAGCCCCTCACCCCGCTCTACGCCACGGCCGCTGACCAGATGGTCTCGCTCGACGGCGAGTTCCTGCCCGGTACGCAGGTCCTCGTCCGGAACAGGCTCCTCGAGGGCGACGAAGGCTCCTGGGTGGTGCAGGGATTCGCCGTGACGCCGGCTGCGGGCGCATCCGACGCAGCTGCCTCGCCCGCGGAGTCCGCCTCCGGTGATACCGCCTCCGGCGACGCCGCGGCAGCAGGGGCTGCGGTCATACCCGTCGTGCTCGGCTGGGTGCAGGAGGACGGTGACGCTTCGGCGCTGCCGGAGCAGGAGGGACCTGCCTCCGTCGTCGGCCGGCTGCTCCCACCCGAGGCGCCCGAGGTGGAGCGACCCGTCGAGGGAGAGGTTCCCACGCTGTCCACGGCGGAGCTCGCGAATCTCTGGGACCTCCGGACCTACTCGGCCTTCGTCGTCGCCTCCGACGTGTCGGTGGGCGGTGCGGCGGTCCCGTTCGCTGCGGACATGGCCCGTGTCGTCGTCGGCCCGCAGCCACAGGAGACCCCCCTCAACTGGCTCAACATCTTCTACGCGATCGAATGGTTCGTCTTCGCCGGATTCGCCTTCTTCCTGTGGTGGCGGCTCGTCGCCGACGACCACCGCCGCATGCTCGAGGACGCGGCGGACGCCGCCGAGGAGGCCCGTGGCGCCCTCACCGAGGGCAGCCCCGGCGGCAGTTCCGAGAGCTTCGACGCCACCAGAACCACCACTCCTCACGAAAGCGGTGCCCACCGTGACTGAACCAGCACGCAACTCCTCCGCACGGACCACCGGGCGGTCCGCGCCGGCGAAGCAGAAGCGTCGGTTCGGCGGCACCCATGCGCAGATCCGCTCGGCCCTGAAGCTCTACAAGGTGCTGGCCTACGCCACCGGCGTGATGCTGCTCCTCGTGGTCGTCGAGATGGTGGCGAAGTACGGGTACGGCACGGAGATCGTCGCCGGGGGCGGGGCTCCGCTGCAGTTCCTGCCCGAGGTCGTCGCCGAGACCGCGGGCGGGTTCAATCTCTCGACGGCCGTCCTGATCGTGCACGGCTGGCTGTACGTGGTCTACCTCATCGCGGACTTCCGCCTGTGGCAATTCATGCGCTGGCCCTTCAGCCGCTTCATCCTCATCGCGCTCGGCGGTGTGGTCCCCCTGCTGTCCTTCGTCGTGGAGAAGCGGATCCATGCCCAGGCGGAGAAGGACCTCGCGGAGCACCCCGAGGCAGCGCCGCGCTACTGATCCTCCGACGGGCGCCCGTAGGTTCGCGTCGTCCCCGCCGTGACGACCGCAGGGACGGTCCGCAGCTCCCGTGGCCGGCGCGGCGACTGATGTGCGGCAGGGAAGTGCGCAGACTATTGTTGACGGGTGACTACCCCCGAGAACGGCTCCGAACACCGCCCTGTCCTCGTCGTGGACTACGGTGCGCAGTACGCCCAGCTGATCGCCCGGCGTGTCCGTGAGGCGGACGTCTACTCCGAGATCGTGCCGCACACCCTGAGCACGCAGGAGATCCTCGCGAAGAACCCCTCGGCCATCATCCTCTCCGGCGGTCCCTCCAGCGTGTACGCAGAAGGGGCGCCCAGGGTCGAGGCGGACCTGTTCGAGGCCGGTGTGCCCGTGCTCGGTATCTGCTACGGGTTCCAGGCCATGGCCAGCGTCCTCGGTGGCACCGTCGCGAAGACCGGGCTGAGGGAATACGGCTCGACGGACATCACCTCCGACGGAGTGTCCCGCTCCATCCTCGAGGGGACGCCCGAGCACCAGAACGCCTGGATGAGCCATGGCGACAGCGTGCAGGAGGCTCCCGAGGGCTTCGAGGTCCTCGCGAGCACGGCCGGTGCCCCCGTCGCCGCCTTCGCCAACGAGGCCCAGGGGCTGTACGGCGTGCAGTGGCACCCGGAGGTCAAGCACTCGCAGCACGGCCAGGCAGTCATCGAGAACTTCCTCTTCCGTGGTGCGCGCCTGGATCCGAACTGGACCACGCGCAACATCCTGGAGGAGCAGGTGGAGCGCATCCGTGAGCAGATCGGGGATGCGCGGGTGATCTGCGGTTTGTCCGGTGGGGTGGATTCGGCCGTGGCCGCGGCACTCGTGCAGCGCGCGGTCGGCGACCAGCTCACCTGCGTCTTCGTGGACCACGGGCTCCTGCGTGAGGGCGAGGCGGAGCAGGTCGAGCGCGACTTCGTCGCGGCCACGGGGGTCAAGCTCCACGTCGCCAACGAGCAGAAGCGCTTCCTCGAAGCGCTCGCCGGCGTCTCGGACCCGGAGACCAAGCGCAAGATCATCGGGCGTGAATTCATCCGTGCCTTCGAGGAAGCCGAGCGCGCGATCATGCGGGAGGCCGAGGCGGAGGGCGAGCCCATCCGGTTCCTCGTGCAGGGCACCCTGTATCCCGACGTCGTCGAATCCGGTGGCGGCGAGGGTGCAGCGAACATCAAGAGCCACCACAACGTGGGCGGGCTGCCGGAGGACCTGCAGTTCGAACTCGTGGAGCCCCTGCGCACGCTCTTCAAGGACGAGGTGCGGGCCGTCGGTGCCCAGCTGGGACTGCCGGCGGAGATCGTCGGACGACAGCCGTTCCCCGGCCCGGGTCTCGGGATCAGGATCGTCGGCGACGTCACGGAGGAGCGCCTCGCCCTCCTGCGCAAGGCCGACGCCATCGCGCGCGCCGAGCTCACGGCAGCCGGACTCGACAACGAGGTCTGGCAGATGCCGGTGGTCCTCCTGGCCGATGTCCGCAGCGTGGGCGTCCAGGGCGACGGACGGACGTACGGGCACCCGATCGTGCTGCGCCCCGTGTCGAGCGAGGACGCGATGACCGCGGACTGGTCGCGCCTGCCGTACGACCTCCTGGCGCGCATCTCCAACCGCATCACCAACGAGGTGGACGGCGTCAACCGCGTGGTGCTCGACGTGACGAGCAAGCCGCCGGGAACCATCGAATGGGAGTAAGCGGACCGGGGGATGGGGCCGGCCCCACTCCCGTCCGCCCGGGCCGCGTTGCTATCCGCGGGGTCCGTCCGCTTTTCGGATAGCTTGGAAGACATGCCCATCTGGTCGAGATCAGCTCGTGACAATGCAGGGAAGAAGGCCGCCGTGCCGGAGCAGGACCAGCGGGACGTGGCACGTACGCCGTCGGATCGCCAGCAGGACGCGGCGGGAGCATCGTCGCACGCCGCCGGAAGCACATCGGGTGTCGCCGGGGAACCGTCCGCCGACACGTCCGCGCAGGATTTCCTGGTGCCATGGCTGGAGGGCCTGGGCCCGCAGGCCGTCGGCAATACGCTGCTCCATTTCCGGCCGTCCGCCGGAACGAGTATCGACCTCACGCACGCGCATCCCTCCGGACTCGCCCAGCTCCTCGCCGGGCGGCGCACGCGCCTGTCCACCCTCCTGCGTGATCCCGTGCAGTACAGCGCGGCCAAGGCGGCGGCGCGGGCTCTGCGGGCGAAGATCTTCGAGCTCGGGACCGAGCGCGGCATCGACGTCGGCTACCTCGCCGCCGGCACGGCGTCGTGGCGCGCTGTCGACGGGTCCGGGCGTTCGGAGACGCTCAACGCCCCCGTCCTGCTCACCGCCGTGTCGTTGACGGTGCACCCCTCGCAGGACGACTACGAGCTGCAGATCACCGAACAGGCCCGGATGAATCCCGCGCTCGTCCGGCACCTCCGGAACCAGCAGGGACTCGACGTCGATCCGGGAGCCATCGCCCGCCTCGCCTACGGGACCGCACGGTTCGATCCGCACCCGGTCCTGGAGCGCATGCGCATCCTCGCCGACGGCGTGCGCGGCATGTCCGTGGAGCACCGCGTCCTGGTGTCCACCTTCGCGGACCTCGCCGGCGTCAAGGGAGATCCCGCCCTCCATCCGGACCACCCTGTGCTCTCGGCCCTCGTGGGAGCGGCCCGCGGTGACGAGGCCGCCGCGTCCGCCCTGAAGGGTGCGGCCGATGACCTCGCGTTCCCCGGCCCCGACGCGCGCGATCCCGGCCAGGAACTGCTGGTGCTCGATGCAGACCGGGCCCAGCAGGACGTTCTGGACCTCGTGGACGCCGAGGTCAGCCTGGCGGTCGCCACCCCTCCCGGGACAGGCCAGACGCAGACCGCCCTCAACGTCGCGGTGCGTGCCGCGGCCTCCGGTCGGCGGGTGGTCGTCGCGGCCGAGCGCCGTGGGACCCTCAACGAGTTCGTGCAGGACCTGGACGGGCTGGACCTCGGCTCCCTGGTGCTGCAGGTGGGCAGCCAGACGGGTCCCGCGCAGCTGCGCGAAGCGGTGATCCGCGCCCTGGTCCGCAACGAGAAGGCGGTCGAACCGCAGCTCGAGAGTCTGCACGCCACCCTGACCGGGCACCGGCACCAGCTGACGGAGCACGTCCGGAGCCTGCACAACGTGCGCAGCCGCTGGGGTTGCTCGCCCTATCAGGCCATGCAGTCCCTCGCGGGATTGACGGCGCTCGACCCGGCGCCGTCGACGACCGTCCGGCTCAAGCGCAGCGTCCTCGACTCGATCGCCAACCGGCAGGAACTCACGGAACGCCTTCGACGGGCAGCGGAACTCGGGAGTTTCAGCAAGGCCTCGACGGAGAGTCCCTGGTACGGGGCGCAGCTGCTCAACCGGAAGGAGACCGAGCACGCGCACGGGCTCGCCGAGCAGCTCTCGACCGAGCTCCCCGAGCTGCGCGGGAAGGTGCAGCGCGTCGCAGAGCACTCGCACATCACGCTGGGCGGAACGGTGCGGGAGTGGGGTGAGCAGCTCGAACTGCTCGTCGCCGTCCGCGAGAGCCTGGACAAGTTCACCCCGGACATCTTCGACCGACCCGTCACGGACCTCATCTCCGCGACGGCGCCCTCCTCCTGGCGCAAGGAGCGGGAGATCGAGATGAGCTCCATGACGCGGTCCCGGCTCCGGCGCGTGGCCAAGGAGTACATCCGGCCCGGCGTGCACATCTCGGACCTCCACACCTCCCTGCTCGAGGTCCAGCAGCAGCGCACGCTGTGGACACGGTACGCCCTCACCGAGCGTCACCCATCCGTCCCCACGGGACTGGCGGAGATCCACGCTTCCTATCGTGCTGTCGAGACGCGGCTCGCGGAACTGACCGGCATCCTCCGCCACACGGCGCGCCGACCCGATCTGGCAGGACTGGACCTCGACGGGCTGGAAGTGATCCTCGGCGACCTCGCTGCGGACCGGCAGACCCTCGAGACGCTGCCGGAACGGACGCTGCTCCTCGACGAGATGCGCGAGCAGGGCCTGGCCGATCTGCTCGACGATCTGGCGGAGCGGGAGATCGGCATGGACCGTGTGGGCTCCGAGCTCGAGCTGGCCTGGTGGCAGTCCGCCCTGGAAGCCATGATCAGTGGCGACGACTACCTGGCCATGTCCGACGGTGCGTCCCTCCGCACACTGGAGGCCGAGTTCCGCCTGGCGGACAACGCGCACATCGCCTCGGGACCGGCGCGCATCCGGTGGACGCTCGCGCAGCGGTGGCGAGCCGCGGTCGAGGATCATCCGGAGGACGCCGGCCGCCTCCGGCAGGAACTCAAGGACAGCACCCTGACCCTCGAGGCCTTCGCGGGCCTGCACCGGGATCTGGTCGCGGCCCTGCTGCCGGTGTGGGCCGTGAGTCCACTCACCATCCGCGGCGCGGTGCCCGAGGGCTACGGGTTCGATCTCGCCGTCGTCCTCGATGGTGAGTCGATGTCGCTGCAGAGCGCGGTGCCCTGCGTCGCACGGTCCCGCCAGGTCGTGGTGTTCGGCGACGACCGCCTCGCAGGGCCCAGCCGGTTCAGCATCGAGGTGCAGTCGGCCGATCGGGCGTCCGCGCTCGAGCCCCTGCCCAGTGCCTTCGATGCGCTCCGCGGCGTCCTGCCCGTCCGGGGTCTGACGGAGATCTACCGCGGGATCGATCGCAGCCTCGACACCTACCTCAGCGAGGCCTTCTACGACGGGAAACTCTCCCGCCTCCCGCAGGCGTCCGAGGTCACCGGCGAGGGGCGCGGACTGGTGGTCGAGTACCTGCCCAACGGCACCGGCATGCCGAGTTCGGAGCACGACGGCGTGGAGAGCGTGGCCGTCGAGGTGAACCGCGTGGTGGAACTGGTCTTCGAGCACATCCGCCACCGCCCCAGCTTCTCGCTCGCCGTCGTCACGGCGAGTGCCCGGCATGCGGCACGCGTGGGGGAGGCCATCCGCCTGCAGATGGCGGAGTTCCCCTGGGCGGCGGAGTTCTTCACGCCGGGCAGGGAAGCGTTCCGCGTGGTTCCCGTCGAGCGGGCAGGGGGACTGGTGCGGGACGACATCATCTTCTCGCTGGGCTTCGGGCGCACCCCCCACGGCCGCGCCCTGCATTCCTTCGGTCCCCTGTCCGCTCCCGACGGGCGGCGCAACTTCGTCATGGCGATGACCCGCGCCCGGCGACTCCAGCACGTCCTGACCTGCTTCCAGCCGGCGGACCTGGATCCCGAGCGGCTCACCGCGGGGGCCCTGGACTTCTTCGAACTCCTGCAGCGCGAGCTCGGTGACGGCGGGCATCAGGGGACGGCTGCATCGCAGAGCAACGAGGATCCGCTGGTGGCCGATCTGGTGGACCGCCTCCGGCACCGCGGGGCTCACGTCTGGGACCACTACGCCGGTGTCCTCGACATCGTCGCCGTGCGGCCCGCGGACATCGCCGCCGACGGCAGTGCGGCGAGCATGCAGGACGAGCAGCCCGCGCCGCTGGCCATCGAGTCCGACGGGACGGAGCGCTACGGCGCGATGTCCGTGCGCGAGCGCAGCAGGCTGCGTCCGCAGGTCCTCGAGCGCATGGGCTGGCGCTACCTGCCGCTGTGGACCATCGAGGTCTTCACCGATCCGGACGGATGCGCCGAGCGGGCAGCGTCGGTCATCGGACTGCCGCCGCGGGACGCGTCCGACCAGCCCGGAACACGGAAGGACACCGCGAGGATGCGACAGGACGAGCAGCACCCGGCCCGCGGTACCGCGGTGGGACGCGCGGGTGACGAGACGGAGACCTCCGCCGACGTCCTGCCGAAGCTCGCGGCGGAGGATGACGCGCGGTCATGGGGTGACGCCGAGGGTGACCACGACGAGTGGTTGAAGGAGCAGCGCCCGCCGCACTGGGGCTGAGGCAAGGCGGCATCGGGCGTGGTCCAGGGGCGACGGCGTCCACCCGGTCATGGAGCCGTCAGCACCAGATGGACGTCGCCGGCGCTCGACGAGCCGGCGAGGTCGAGAGCGGTCTGGGGAGATGCCGCCACCACGACGAGTCCGGCCTCGTCGCCCGCTCCGGGCCAGCCGCCCACGTCGCCGCCCGCGTCCGTCCAGAGCACGGCGACGGATCGCGCGAGGACCGTCGATCCAGCGGCGGACTCGTACCCGTCACCCGTCCGCAGGATGACGTCGACCAGTTGCCCCGGCGCGAGGAGTCGCACCACGGCGGGATCGGCCGGTCGGAGGGGCACCGCGACCGTCCCGGGCGGGGTGCCGGTGAGGAGTCCCTCGCCGATCAGCGACGTCCGGGACACCGGCGCACCCAGTGACACCGGCGCGGCGACCTGTCGACCCAGGACCTGCGTGGTGGTGGTGGCAGCGCCGACGGCGAGTGCTTCCTCGGGCAGGCGGACGACGGCGATGTCCGCATCCGTGAGGACCGTGCCGACGGCGAGATCCCGCGTTGCCGTGACCACCGCCGTCGTCGGGTAGTCCTGACCCACCGCCGCTTCCACGGCCACGCCTGCCGCCGCACAGAACAGCAGCGCCGCGAAGAGCCTCTTGTGTCGGTGCACGCTCCTGCGGAGACGATAGCGGAGGCGATAGCGGAGGGGTGGGCCCTGGGGGCGGCCGGAGCGGTCCATGTACCGACCGTAGGCGGGATGGTCCCGAGGCGGTGGTGCGTGCCGGGCTATGTGGGCAACGGAGGCTACGCGCCGATGCGGAGGTTGTGCAGGCAGCGTGCGGACATCGTGCAGGCAGGCCCGCCATGCCGGGCGGTGCGCGCGCGTGACGGGAAGCCGGGGAGAGCAGGTGGTACGGACACGCGGCCGGTCGATGCCGCGGTGCCGGTGCGTCAGGTCAGGAGGCCGCTGCGGTCCCGCCGCCGGACGAGGAGGCCGCCGGCTTCGCGGTCTGCGTCGCCTTCGAGGACGAGGACGAGGACGAGGAGGTCGAAGCGGACGAGTCCGGGGTGGAGGACGTCGAGGAGGACGGTGCCGCCGTCGTCCCGGCGTCCGTGCTCGTCGCGGTCGAGCGGGAGTCGTTGCGGTAGAAGCCCGACCCCTTGAAGACCACGCCCACGCTGTTGAACTTCTTGCGGAGCGCTCCGCCGCAGGCAGGGCAGACCGTCAGTGAGTCGTCCGTGAACGACTGCTGGATGTCGAAGGCGTGGCCGCAGTCCTTGCAGGCGTAGGCGTACATGGGCATGGAGTTCCTCCTGGCGAGCGTCGTGGTCCCCGGATGGCTCGGTGCGACTGTCGCTGGCACTCTCCGGGGGCGAGTGCCAGTCTACACCGCTGCACCCGACTGCCGGACGTACAGCGGCCCGTCCGCGGTGAAGATCCCGTCGAGCCGCTGGTCATGGGGCTCGACCGGGATGACGCCGTCGGCCAGCACCTCCGAGCGGTAGACGACACCCCACCGCGGGACGGCTGACGGCACCTCGGCCAGGAAGCGATCGTAGTAGCCGCCGCCCTGTCCGACGCGGTGCCCGGAGCGGTCGACGCCGAGGGCCGGAACGAGGATCAGTCCGACGCCGGCGAGATCCCCGAAGGCCCGTCGCGGCCCGACGGGCTCCAGCACCGGGGCGCGGACGGAGCGCTCCAGTGCGATGTCAGGGGACCACAGCACCCAGGACAGGCGGTAGCCGGGATAGCAGACGGGCAGGACGACGTCGATCCCACGGGCCCGGAGTTCGGCGAGGAGGGGAGCGGTGTCGGGTTCGGGGTCGCCGGCGAGGTAGGCCGTGACCAGGGGGCGCGGTCCTGGACGGGCCCCGGCACCGTGCAGCAGCCCGTCGGCGTGATCCGCCACCACACGCGCGAGGTCCACGGACTGTGCGCGCCGGTCGCCGGGCTCGAGGTCGGCCCGTGCGGTCCGGAGCGCGGAGCGCAGCCTGGCCTTGGCCGTATCACCTGGGAGAAGCGTCATTCCACCATTGTGCTCATCCAACCGGCGATCGGCCGCCTGTTATGTAGTGTGGTGCCATGACTTTGCGATCACGCGTGACGAAGGCCGTTATCCCTGCGGCCGGCCTGGGGACCCGCTTCCTTCCTGCAACCAAGGCGATGCCAAAGGAAATGCTTCCCGTCGTGGACAAGCCCGCCATCCAGTACGTGGTCCAGGAGGCCGTCGACGCCGGCCTCTCGGACGTCCTGATGATCACGGGGCGGAACAAGCGGGCGCTCGAGGACCACTTCGACCGCGTCCCCTTCATCGAGCAGACACTCGAGGCCAAGGGGGACCACGAGAAGCTGGCCGCCGTCCGCCGTCCGTCCGAGCTCGGTGACATCCACTACCTCCGGCAGGGTGACCCGAAGGGTCTCGGCCATGCGGTGCTCCGTGCCAAGCTGCACGTGGGGGACGAGCCGTTCGCCGTCCTCCTCGGTGACGACCTGATCGACGAGCGTGACGCCCTCCTCGAGACCATGATCGAGGTGCAGGCGAAAACGGGTGGATCGGTCATCGCCCTGATCGAGGTGGATCCCGAGCAGATCAGCGCGTACGGCTGCGCCGACATCACGGGTATCGACGGCGAGGACCACGTCCGGGTGAACCAGCTCGTCGAGAAGCCGGCGGTGGAGGATGCGCCGTCCAACCTGGCCGTGATCGGCCGTTACGTGCTGCACCCGCGCGTCTTCGACGTCCTCGAGACGACGGCCCCGGGACGCGGGGACGAGATCCAGTTGACCGACGCCCTGCAGACCCTCGCCGCCGCCGAGGGCGAAGGGTCAGGCGTGTACGGAGTGGTCTTCCGCGGTCGCCGCTACGACACCGGGGACAAGCTCAGCTACCTGAAGGCCGTGGTGACGCTGGCCTCCGAGCGCGAGGACCTCGGCCCCGATCTCCGCGCCTGGATCAAGGACTTCAGCTCGACCATCTCGGACTAGCACGCCATGTGGTCGGCGCTCGGCTGGCCTGTGACGCTCAGGACCGGGTCCCTGGTCCTGAGGCCCATCCGCCATCGGGACAAGGCAACCTGGACGGCGCTGCGCCATCGCAACGCGCGCTGGCTGGCGCCGTGGGAGGCGTCGAATCCGGACCCGGAGGGGTTCCTCCCCACCTACCACCAGATGGTGCGGTCCCTGACCGCGCAGGCCCGGGCTGGTTCCTCCCTGCCGTTCCTCATCACCGAGCAGGAGCCCGGCTCGCGCGATGCGCGGCTCGTCGGACAGCTGACGGTCTCAGGCATCACGTGGGGTTCGGCCATGTCGGCGACGCTGGGGTACTGGGTGGATTCCGCCCGCGCCGGCCGGGGGCTGGCTCCGACGGCGGTGGCTCTCGCCACCGACTTCTGTTTCAGGGACCTGGGCCTGCACCGTATGGAGATCAACATCCGCCCGGAGAACCGCGCCAGCCTGAGGGTCGTCGAGAAGCTGGGATTCCGCGATGAGGGGCTCCGCCCGCGCTACCTGCACATCGCCGGGGAGTGGGCCGATCACCGGAGTTTCGCGCTGACGGAGGAGGAGGTCCCGCGGGGACTACTGATGCCGTGGCTGGAAACCCTGCGGTCCCGGGGCCAGTAGGGCGCCGTCGAATTCCCCGGGCAGCATATTAGGGCCCGACACACCGGTCCCAATGCTGCACGGAGGACCCGAAAGCTCCTACCGTTCTGAGTGTGGTCTTCTCCCTGGATAGCTCGTTGGTGCTCGTCGCGATCGTCGGTCTCTGGCTCGTCTGGGTGGCGCCCTTCCTCCTCCGGAGAGCTGTGCCGGACCTCGCTGCACACCCCCTCCCCGTGACGAAAGCCGGGACGACACGTTCCAGGAAGACCGTGATGACGATGAGCGCGTTTCAGGATGACCGGCACCGCGGCCAGGGAGCGCCCCAGGCCGACTTCGCAGGAACCACCGCAGGCACCACCATGGGCGCCTTCGCGGACTCCGACGGCGCCGCCCGGTCGGCCCGCGTGGGACTCGGCTCCGTCCACTGGGGCCGCCTCTGCGTGGCCCTGGTCGGCGCACTCGCACTCCTGTCCGTCCCCGTCACGCTCGTGCTGACGGTGCTCGGTCTCGTTCCCGTGGCGACGCCCCTGATCGGCGTCGCAGTGGTCGCGGCCGCCGTCGTGACCCTGAGGACACTCACCCTCCGCAGTCGGCGTGCGCGGGTGGACCGTGCTTTCGCCGAGGCCATGGCTCCCGTCCGCCCCGATGCTGCCGTGACGGCACCTGCGGCGTCCGTCGTTCCCGCTCCGCGACGTCCGACCGCCCTGTTCGACGCCGACGAGACGCAGGTCCGCGTCCTGACGGCGATGGAGCTGCGGACCGCCGCCCTCGCCGTCGCGCACGGGTCGACCGTCGTCGACATCCGGCCGGAGGCCGAGGAGGCCGAGGGCTCCGTTCTCCCGGAGAACGAGCGCACGACGGGTGCCGCGTGGGCTCCGGTCGAACTGCCCCGCCCCACCTACGTGGACGCGGCCAAGGTCGAGCGCCAGGCGCCCGCGCCGCTCGACCTTCCCGAGGCGCCGAAGCCGTCGTCGAGGACGCCGATCAAGGCGGCCGAAGCGGCGGCCCGGTCCGCCGAGGCCCCGGACCCTTCCGCGGATCGTGCACCGGCCACCGGACGGATCAACCTCGATGACGTGCTGCAGCGACGGCGCGCCTGACCGGTGCCGGGACCAGCGGGTGGTCGCCTCCGCGGCCCGTGCCTGCGTTAGCCGGATCGCGGCCGGCGCGTGAGGGCCCGCGATGTGCGGATCACCCGCGAGCAGGGGACGCTGGTGCTCCTGGGTTCCGAGGTGCCGGGAGACATCCTGCGTGACCTCCTGGCGGACCGTGGCTGGGACCTTCGTTCGTGGCAGCCGGGATCCCTCCATCACCGACCCGGCGCCGGGGTGACGGGTGTGTTCCCGATCGAGGTCGTCGCGTCTGTCGCCCCCGGCCACCGCGGCGGTCCCCGCCCGACGCCGGCCCCGGGGTACGCCTGCATCACCTCCTGCACCCTCCGGGAGCCGGGTGAGGAGGTCCGGGTGATCCACCGGCGCGACGCGGACACGCTCTTCGCATGGATCCATCCGGCCGATCCCCGTGTGCCGGGACTGCCGCTCGCACTCGACGTCGGACGGGCCACCACGCTGGCGTTCGGCAGCAGCTACGACCCACGCGACACCGTGCTCGACCTCCGCAGCTACCGGCCCCTCCGCCGTGCCGTCGTCCACGTGCAGAACGGAGAGGACCGCCGGTACCTCAAGGCACTCCGGCGCAACGCCGCAGCACCCCTGGCGGAGCGCCACCGGCTCCTGCAGGAGGCGGGGGTACCGGCTCCTGTGCTCGACGGTGAGCCCGTCCAGGACGTCATCGCGATGCGTCCGGCGACGGGCAGGCCGCTCGCCGATCTCCTGATGACCGACGGAGCCGCAGAGGTGGACCCGCACGCGCTGGTCCGGGTCCTCACGTCGCTGCCGGCAGCGGTGATGTCCCTGCCTGTCCGCGCACCGTGGTCCGCGAGGGTGCTCGACTACGCCGAAGGCGCCGTGGCCGCCCTCCCCTCGGAGGCGGACCGAATCCGGAGGGTCGCCGCCGGCATCGATGGCGCCGTCCGGTCCACCGCGGCGGGCCCGCTGGTTCCCACGCACGGGGACTTCTACGAGGGGAACCTGCTGATCCGCGACGGTCTCGTGTCGGGGCTGCTCGACGTCGACGCGCTGGGGCCAGGTCGGCTCGTCGACGACCTCGCGTGCTTCCTCGGACACCTGGCCGTCCTGCCGGGACTCCACGAGGGCTACACGGAGGTTCCGGAGGCACTGCTGCGCTTCACCGATGCCTTCGAGCGCCACGTCGACCCGGCAGCCCTGCGCAGCCGAGCCGCGGCGGTCAGCCTCACGCTGGTCGCCGGCGCACGGCGACGGGCCGCGTCGGTGGCCGGGGAGGGCGCGGGGACGGCAGCGGGCACGGAAGCGGGCACGGAAGCAGGGACCGGAGCGGGGATCGGGACAGGTACGCCCTCCGGGAGGTACCCCGTGCCGGACGAGGGGCTGGGCGAGGCCGGATCGCGCTTGGCGGTGGCGGAACGCTTCCTCTCCGAGGCCGAGGACCTGGGAGCGCGGCGCCGCGGCGGGACGACCTGACGCCCGCAGGAGCCGTCCCTGCATCCCGTGGGCGGCAGGGGCCCGTCGGCCGACGGGACGAGGGCTGCCCGGTCAGGCCTGCGCCCGGGTGACCTTGGTGTCCATCTGCAGGACCGGTGTCCCGTCCGCCTCCTCGAGGTCCAGTCGGACGGAGACGCCGATGCCGGCCAGGGACGTGAGGTGCGTGCCGCCGCAAGGGATCTCGGCGCGCTCGCCCGGCAGGTCGCACACCCAGTAGCGGCGATCGGTCAGGCCGCCGCCGTCGCTGCGGATACTGATGGGAGCGCGTGTCGCCGTCCACGCGGCGAGCGTCTCGTTGACGGTCGCCGCGATCGCCGCCGGGTCGAGGTCCTCGACGCCGAAGCCCTTCCGCCGGAGCGACTTGCCCAGCCGGTAGCGGTCCCGGGAACCGAACGCGCCGATCACGGTGGTGTCGATCGCGAGGGCGTCGAAGTTCGGGGCGCCGAGGGCATCCACGGTGACGTCCTTCTTCCACCGGCCGGCGAGGGCCCGGTTCAGGGCGAGGGACGCCAGGTGGCAGCCCGTATGGCCCGCGGACACGGCGGCACGGTGCGTGGCGTCGACGCGCACCACGACGTCGTCACCCTCCGCGGGTGTCGACTCCGAGGCCAGGACATGCACGACGACGAACGCCCAGCCCTCGGTCCCCTTCCGGACCGGCGACTCGGCGCCGAGATGGAGGGTGGTGCCGTCGGTGGCTCCGACCACGCAGTCGCTCACCTCCCACACGCTCCCGGCGCCCGCCAGCACGCCGCGGTCCGGTCCCTGGTCAGGCCAGGCGGAGTCGACGGGATGGAAGGCCGTGGTGTCGAGCAGGACCACCCGCCGGCCGTCGTCGCGCATCTCGACGTGCAGCACGCGCGCCGTCGAGTCGACGGCGCCGGAGGGGTAGGTCACGAGCGTGTCGTGGCGGGGGAGGGTCATCGGAGCTCCTGGAGGGGTGGGCGGCGGCGCGGGTGCGTCGCGACGGTCGGGGAAGCGCGCGTCAGGCGCTGGGCGGCTGCTGTACCAGCCGCTCGAGAAGGGGTTCGGTGCGGTAGGGGATGTGCTCGTGCAGGGCGAGCACCGTCTCGGTGCGGATGACGCCCTTGATCCGCAGGACGGAGCGCAGCGCCACCTGCAGCTGGTGGGTGTCGGTGGCTGCGACGCGGCACCAGACGTCGCCGCGACCGGAGATCTCGTGCACCTCGAGTACCTGGTGGAGGGTCCTCAACCCGGCGATCACACCGTCGAGCTCGCGGTGCGCGACCTCGATGGTGATGAAGGCGACGACGTCGTAGCCGAGCGCCTCGAGGTCGAGCTCCCGGCCCCCGGGGCGGAGCGCCCCCGCGCGCAGCAGCCGGCGCATGCGGGCCTGGGCCGTGTTCCGGGCCACCCCGAGCAGGTCGCTCAGCTCGCTGACCTGCGCCCGGGGGTCACGGACCAGCTCGAGCAGCAGGCGCAGATCGAGGGTGTCCAGCTTGCTCATGTAGCTCACTTCCCGTCAGTCGCCGGCGTCCCCGTTGCGCACGCCGCTCAAAAACCGATGCAGCGACATCACAGGGAGTGCAGTGGACCTCATCCTATAGAAGTCCGGGCAGACCGCTGCCCCGGGAGGCGCCTACGCTGGGCGCGTGTGCGCGAGGAGAAGTGGTGGGATGAGCGTCATCAACGAGCTGCGGATGAGACCGGCGACGGTCGAGCGCCGCAGCTGGGATGCCTCGCTGGCGGTCCGCCTCGGGCTCGCCGTGACGGTGATCTCCACCCTCCTCATCGGCGCGAACCTCGCCACGCCGATCTATCCGCTCATCCAGGCGGACCTCGGCCTGACGCCCTTCGCCGTCACCGTGGCCTTCGCCTCCTATGTCCTCGCGCTGATCACCGGTCTCGTCCTCGCGGGCCACTGGTCGGACCACATCGGCCGGCGGGCGGCGCTCGTCGTGGCCGTCGTCCTCGGGCTGCTGGGAGCCGCGCTGTTCGCGGCCGCGACCTCGCTGCCCATGCTCGCTGCCGGTCGGGTGCTCCAGGGTGCGGCCGTCGCCCTCGCCACCGGTGCCAGTGCGGCGGCCCTGCGCGATCTGCTGCCCTCCCGGCCCGACTGGGCGTCGCGCTTCACCCTGATGGCCTCCGCCGGGGGAGTGGCCGCGGGTCCGGTGATCGGCGGCCTGCTCTCCCTCCTGCCCGCACCGACCCGGACGCCCTTCGTGATCTACCTCGGGGTCCTGGCCACGCTGCTCATCCCCCTCGTGCTGCTGCGTGCGCGCCCGGCCGTGAAACCGGCCGCCGGGGACAATCCGCTCGCGGTACTCCGGCCGCGCCGACCGGCGGTGTCGGCAGAGGCCCGGCGGGCGTTCTGGACGGCCTCGAGCGTCGGCTTCCTCAGTTTCGCGGTCTTCGGATTCACCCTCAGCCTGGCTCCCACCTGGTTCGCGGACATCGCCGGCACGCAGTCGCGCCCACTGATCGGGCTCCTCGCGGCGCTCGTGCTCGGGTCCTCGGCCGTCAGCCAGCTGCTGTCGCCGCGCGGACGCTTCGTCGTCCCGGTGGGACTCGCCGGGATGGCGCTCGGTGTCGGCCTGCTCCCTGCGGCCCAGTCGACCGGCAGCCTCCCGCTGCTGGTCGGGGCCTGCGTGGTCGCCGGATTCGGACAGGGCATGGCCTTCCGGGTGGTGTTCAACGAGGTGTCCGTCCGCGTCGACCCGGCGCACCACGCGCAGACCATCAGCGCCGTGTACGTCATCACCTACCTGGGCAGCGCTGTCCCCGTGCTCGGGCTCGGCGCCGCAGCGGGCAGCTGGGGGCTCACAGCGTCCGTGACGGTGTTCGCGGTGCTGGTGGCCGCGGTCTGCGCCGTCCTCGCCGTGGTGTCCCTCGCGGTACGCCTGCGGCGACCCCGCTGACCCTTAGGGTCCGGGAGCCACCGGTGCCCGGGACGGGTCGGCAGCCTGCCGGGGCGACGGGGCACCCCACCGCGGCTTTGTAGGCTGTAGCCATGCCTGACATCCCCAACGCCCCCTCCACCCCCCAGTCGTCGGGCCCGGGGGAGGCCGGCCCTTCGGCGGAGCCGACCACGTCCCTGGTCGTGGGACTGGACATCGGTGGCTCCAAGACCCACGGAGCGCTCTGGGCCGACGGCGTGCTCGTCGGCGAGGCACGAGCGGGCAGCGCCAACGTGCAGAACGTGACGCCCGACGATGCCGCGCGGAACCTGGCGGAGCTGTTCCTGGAGCTCACGCCGGCCGGAGGCGCGGACGTGGCGCAGGTCGTCGCAGGCTCCGGGGGAGTGGACACCGCGGAGGACGCCGAACGGCTGAGCGGGCTGATCCGTCCGCACGCCCCCGGCGCCGCCATCGACGTCGTGCACGACACGCGGCTCATCCTGGCGGCCGGCGGTGCCAGGACCGGCATCGCCGTCATCGCCGGCACGGGCTCCGTCGCCTGGGGCGTCGACGGGGACGGCCGGGAAGCCCGCTCGGGGGGCTGGGGATATCTCCTCGGGGACGAGGGCAGCGGCTACTGGGTGGCCCGCGAGGCCGTGCGGCGGACCCTGCACCGCCACGACGCCGGTCAGCAGCCCGACGACCTCGATGCCGCGGTCCTCGCACTCAACGGGGTCGCCACGCCCACCGAACTCATCGGGCTGTTCCATTCGGGTGCCGGGCGGACCTACTGGGCTGCGCAGTCGCGTGCCGTGTTCGACGCCGCACGGACCGGTCACACGGAGGCCGGTGGCATCATCGACCGCGCGGCGGAGGACCTCACGCAGCTCGTGCTCGACGTCGTCGACGTCATCGGGCTGCCGGGTCCCGTCGTCCTCGGGGGCGGGCTCGCGATGCACCAGCCCGACCTCCAGGCGCGCCTCCGGCACCGGTTCTCCGACCGCGGCATCGATGACGTCGTCTTCCTCGACCGGGACCCCGTGATGGGCGTGCAGTTCCTCGTCGCGGACGGCGGCCGGGCCGGGCGCTGACCCGCGGCAGCCGACGGACCGCCCGCAAACCCGTCATCGGGCCGCCGGGCCCGCCGTGGCGCGGGTGCCGACGTAATGGACCCGTGACCCATATGCGGTCTTGTCCGCTCCGAAGTCAGGGTTAGACTCAGAACTTCCGACAGCTTGAACTGACCGCTGCGCGCCCCGCCCAGTGACCATCCAGACGGCAAGCCGGACCCGTACCTCGTGCGGACCCGCGGGCGCAGCCCGGCCGAGAAGCTCCTGCCCGGAAAGGCACAGCTGCCATGACATCCCTAGAGCAATCGTCCGGCCCGCTCCCCATGATCCGGTTCAACGGCATCACCAAGACCTACGACGGCGGCCGACCCGCCGTCGACGACCTGAGCATGGACATCGACCGGGGCAGGATCACGGTCTTCGTGGGACCGTCCGGCTGCGGCAAGACCACGTCGCTGCGCATGATCAACCGCATGGTCGAGCCCACGTCGGGCACCATCCTCCTCGACGGGCAGGACGTCGCCCTGCAGAAGGCCGCCGAACTCCGCCGCTCCATGGGCTACGTCATGCAGTCCTCCGGTCTGATGCCGCACCGCTCGGTCATCGACAACATCGCGACCGTCCCCCGCCTGAACGGGGTGCCCCGGGCGGAAGCGCGGGCGCGCGCGACGGAACTGCTCGACGTCGTCGGCCTCGCGTCGGAGCTCGGGCGCCGCTACCCCGGGCAGCTCTCCGGCGGCCAGCAGCAGCGCGTCGGCGTGGCGCGCGCCCTCGCCGCTGACCCTCCCGTGCTGCTCATGGACGAGCCGTTCAGCGCCGTGGATCCCGTGGTCCGTGCGGAGCTGCAGGAGGAGCTGCTGCGCCTGCAGCGGGACCTGGCCAAGACCATCGTCTTCGTGACCCACGACATCGACGAGGCGACGATCCTCGGCGACAAGGTCGCCGTCTTCGCCGTCGGGGGCCGCCTCGCGCAGTTCGCTGCGCCCGAGGAGATCCTCCGAGCGCCCGTCGACGACTTCGTCGCCGGCTTCGTGGGGCGGGACCGCGGATTCCGGCACCTCTCCTTCCAGCAGGGGGACCACGTCACGGTGCATCCGATCGAGACCATCGAGGTGGATCAGCTCGCGGATCCGACGGTGTCGGTGCGGTCGGCGTGGACGCTCCTCGTCGACGCCGACGGACGCCCCCACGGCTGGGTCCCGCAGGCCACCCGCGGCAGCATCGCCACGCAGGCCGACGCCGTGCCGGGAGGATCGCTCTACACCCGCGGCGACACGCTCCGCCGAGCGCTGGACGCCGCCCTCTCGTCGCCGTCGGGCCTCGGGGTGGCGGTCGACGACGACGGGCGCGCGATCGGTGTCGTCCGGGCCGCCGAGGTCTTCGAGCTCATCGAGCGCGCCCGCCTCGACCGCGGACGCGCCGACCACAACACGGCGGTGTAGGGATGGACTGGGTCCAGGGAATCGTCGAGTACATCCCCGCCAACGCGGCCCTGCTGCGTGAGCTCACCGGGAACCACCTCGTCCAGTCGATCCTGCCGATCGTGTTCGGGGTCCTCATCGCCGTGCCCCTCGCGCAGATCGCCCGCCTCAACCAGCCGGCGGGTGCCGTCATGCTGACGGCGTCGTCGCTCCTGTACACCATCCCGTCGCTGGCGATGTTCGTCTTCCTGCCCCTCGTGCTCGGCACGAGCATCCTCAGCATGGTGAACGTCGTCGTCGCCCTGACCATCTACGCGGTCGCGCTGCTCATGCGCTCCACGGTCGACGCGCTGAACTCGATCGACGACGGCGTCCGGCAGGCCGCCGTCGCGATGGGCTACACGCCCCTGCGCCGGTTCCTGACCGTCGACCTGCCCCTGTCCGTGCCGGTCCTCATCGCGGGCGTGAGGGTCATCTCGGTCACCAACATCTCGATGGTGAGCGTGGGCGCGCTGATCGGGGTGCCGAGCCTCGGCCGCCTCTTCACCGACGGCCTCACGCGAAACTATCCCGAGCAGATCGCCGTCGGGATCCTCGTGACGCTGTTGCTCGCCCTGGTGCTCGATCTCCTTCTCGTGCTGCTGGAGCGGGGCCTCACACCTTGGACGCGCGCCACCCCGGCCCGCACCGCCCGGGCTGCGGCCCTCGAGGCGAGGACGGTGGCCGCCTGATGGACTACTCGAGCAGCAACCTCTTCGTCCAGATGGGCGAGTGGCTGTCCGACCCCGTGAACTGGAGCGGCTCCCGCGGGATCCCGATGCGCGTCCTGGAGCATTTGGGCTACGTGGGCCTGACCATGCTGATCGCCTGCGCCATCGCCATCCCGCTCGGCCTGTTCGTCGGGCACACCGGCCGTGGCCGGGTGCTGATCGTCTCGGGCATCGGCATCCTCCGGGCGCTCCCCACCCTCGGCATGGTGTTCCTCTTCGCCCTGCTCTTCTACCGGGGGGTGCTGCCCTCGGTCTGGGCCCTCGTGCTGCTGGCCGTGCCACCGGTGCTCAGCGGCGTGTACGCCGGGATCTCCTCGGTGAACCGCACCGTGGTCGACGCCGCCCGCAGCATGGGGCTGACCGAGCGGCAGATCCTCTTCCGGGTGGAGGTGCCCAACGGTCTCCAGGTGATGATCGGCGGCGTCCGCGCCGGGATCCTGCAGGTGGTCGCGACCGCGACGGTGGTCGCCTACGCGAAGGCGGACGGCCTGGGGGTGTTCCTCGTGGAAGGGACACAGATCAACGACAACGGCCGACTCTTCGGGGGAGCCGTGATCATCGCGGTCCTCGCGATCGCCGTCGACGGCCTGATGGCCCTCATCCAAAAGTTTGCGATCTCGCCGGGGCTGCGGGCCCAGCAGCCGCCCGCGGGACCGCTGAAGGAATCTGGCCGGCAAGAGGCCGTAGCCAGTGCACAAGGAGGAACAACATGAAGAACCTGTCACACCCGCGCGCCGCTCGGCGCGCCATGATGGGACTGGCCGGCGGCCTGACGGCCATGCTGGCGTTGACTGCCTGCGGTGCCAACAGCGACCCCCAGGGGGAGACAGAGAGCGCAGGGCCCGAAGGGTCCATCGTTGTCGGCTCAGCTGATTTCCCGGAGAGCCAGATCATCGCGGAGCTCTACGCAGGTGCGCTGAATGCCGCCGGCGTCGAAGCGACCACCAAGCCGAACATCGGTTCGCGCGAGATCTACTACCAGGCCATGGAGGACGGCTCCATCAACGTCATCCCGGAGTACAGCGGGAACCTCCTGCTGCTCGCCGACACCGAGGCGACGGCCGCCTCGGCCGAGGAGATCATGGCGGCCCTTCCCGACGCCCTCGCGGCCAAGTCCCCGGATGCGGACCTCGGTGTCCTCGAGCCCAGCGAGGCCGAGGACAAGGACGCGCTCGTCGTCACGGCGGCCACGGCCGAGGAGTACGGGCTGGAGTCCATCGCCGACCTCGCCGAGGTCTGCGGCGAGATCACCCTCGGTGCGCCGAGCACCTTCCAGGAGCGCTCGTACGGTCTGCCGGGCCTGAAGGAGAAGTACGGCTGCGAGCCGGGCAGCTTCGAAGCGCTGAACGACGGCGGCGGTGAGCTGACGCTCCAGGCGCTCCTCAACGACGATGTCCAGGTGGCCGACATCTACACGACGACGCCGTCCATCGAGGACAACGACCTCGTGGTGCTCGAGGATCCCGAGAACAACTTCATCGCCCAGCAGGTCCTCCCGCTCATCAACACCGGGACGGTGAGCGAGGAGGCACAGGACGTCCTCAACGAGGTGTCGGCGCAGCTGACCACCGAGGACCTGCTGTCCCTGAACCGCGAGGTCAGCGGCGAGGAGAAGCGCAGCCCAGCTGACGCCGCCGCCGACTGGCTGGCCGACAAGGGTCTCGCCGGCTAGCCCGGGAGCTTCCTGCCCGTGGACAGCAGGGGCCCGGGACGCGCATCGCCATGCCGCGTCCCGGGCCCCTGCTGTGGCATCCTGATCCAATGGCCACCTACAAGCAGTCGGAAAAGCTCCGGAACGTCCTCTACGACATCAGGGGGCCGCTGCTCGAGCACGCCATGACCATGGAGGCCCAGGGCCACCGCATCCTCAAGCTCAACATCGGCAACCCGGCGCCCTTCGGGTTCGAGGCGCCTGACGCCATCCTCGTGGACATGATCCGCAACCTGCCCAAGGCGCAGGGCTACAGCGATTCCCGCGGCATCTTCTCGGCGCGCACCGCCGTCGTCCAGTACTACCAGGGCCGCGGCATCAACTCCATCGACGTCGATGACGTCTACCTCGGCAACGGCGTCAGCGAACTCATCACGCTGTCCATGCAGGCCCTGCTCAACGCGGGCGACGAGGTGCTGATCCCCACCCCGGACTACCCGCTGTGGACGGCCTCGGTGGCGCTGGCGGGAGGCACCCCGGTCCACTACCTCTGCGACGAGGACAACCACTGGTGGCCCGACCTCGAGGACATGGCCTCGAAGATCACCCCGGACACGCGGGGGATCGTGCTGATCAATCCGAACAATCCGACGGGTGCCGTCTACCCCCGGCCCGTCCTCGAGGGGATCGTGCGCCTCGCCCGCGAGCACGGGCTGATCCTGTTCGCCGACGAGATCTACGAGAAGATCCTGTACGACGACGCGGTGCACGTCAACGCCGCGTCCGTGGCGGGCGACGACGTCCTGTGCCTGACCTTCAGCGGTCTCTCCAAGGCCTACCGGATCGCCGGCTTCCGCAGCGGCTGGATGGCGATCTCCGGTCCCAAGCGTGACGCCGCGAACTACATCGAGGGCATCAACCTGCTCGCCAACATGCGCCTGTGCGCGAACGTCCCCGCGCAGCATGCGATCCAGACGGCCCTCGGCGGGTACCAGAGCATCAATGACCTGATCCTGCCCGGCGGACGCCTCAAGCAGCAGCGCGACAAGGCGGCGCAGCTGCTCAACGCGATCCCCGGCGTCAGCTGCGAGGTGGCGCAGGGGGCGCTCTACCTGTTCCCGAAGCTCGACCCCGAGGTGTATCCGATCGAGGACGACGAGAAGTTCGCCCTCGATCTCCTCAAGCAGCAGAAGATCCTCGTCTCCCACGGCAGTGCGTTCAACTGGGTGAACACGGACCACTTCCGCATGGTGACGCTCCCGAGCGTGGAAGTCATCGAGGACGCGATCGGCCGGCTCGCCGACTTCCTCTCCACCTACAAGCCCTGACAGCCGGCAGGCGGGCAGCCTGTCCCGCCCCATCCCAGGAGGACCCATGGTGCCACCAGCAGATACCGCCGACGAGATGCGCAGGCTCCTCCTCGCGGGGCCGGACTTCTCCCTCGCCGCCGTCGACCCGCACTCGACCCCCGGGTTCGACGGCGGGAAGAAGAAGGGTGCCGCGGCGCTCGCGGACGGCGGGGAGGTCCTCTCGTCCCTGCAGGAGAAGCTGTTCGCCGAGAGCCGGGCCGGCAGCGAGATCGCCGTGCTGCTCGTCCTGCAGGGGATGGACACCTCGGGCAAGGGCGGGATCGTGCGCCATGTCGTCGGGCTCGTCGATCCGCAGGGCGTCCAGCACCATGCGTTCAAGGCGCCGAGCGAGGAGGAGCGCAAGCACTCCTTCCTGTGGCGTATCCGGCACCAGCTCCCGCGGCCCGGCATGATCGGCGTCTTCGACAGGTCGCACTACGAGGACGTGCTCATCCATCGGGTGCGGGGGTTGTCCCCCGCGGAGGAGATCGAGAAGCGGTACGGGGCCATCCGCCGGTTCGAGGCGGAGGTGGCGGCGTCCGGGACGCGCGTGCTGAAGGTCATGCTGCACATCGGCAGGGACGAGCAGAAGGCCCGGCTCGCCGAGCGCCTCGAGCGCAAGGACAAGTACTGGAAGTACAACCCGGGCGACGTCGACGAGCGCGGGTACTGGGACCAGTACCAGGAGGCCTACCAACGCGCGGTCGAGCGCACGAGCACCCCTGAGGCCCCCTGGTTCGTGGTTCCCGCAGAACGCAAGTGGTACGCCCGGCTCGCGGTGCAGCGGCTGCTGACCGCTACGCTCGAGGACATGCAGTTGAGCTGGCCCCGCGCCACGTTCGACGTCGAGGCCGAGAAGCAGCGCCTCGCCGCCACCTGACTGCTGACTGCCGGGCGGGACTTTCCTCCGGGAGCGGGGCGACGAAGGACGGACGGGCACCATGAGCGAGGAACGCCGGCGCGAACTCGGTGAGTCGGATGCGCCCGTCGAGGACGAACTCAAGGAGTCCTTCGACAACACGGTGATCGAGGGCGCGGAGCGTCTCCACCGCACCATGAGGAACATCCTCGTGACCGGGGTCTTCGGTGGCTTCGAGATCGGGCTCGGCATCATGGCCTACCTCGCGGTACTCCACGAGACCGGCGACGAGCTGCTCGCGGGACTCGCGTTCGGCACCGGCCTCGTGGCCCTCCTCCTCGCGCACAGCGAGCTGTTCACGGAGAACTTCCTCCTTCCGGTGGCCGCCGTCGTCGCGAAGGAGGGCAGCGTCGTCCAGCTCGCCAAGCTCTGGGGCGGCACCCTCGTCGCGAACCTCGCGGGCGGCTGGGTGTTCGTCTGGATCATCATGCAGGCGTTCCCGCAGTGGTCGGAGACGGTCTCGGAGAGCGCGCACCACTACGTCGACGCGCCCTTCTCCCTGCAGACCGTGGCGCTCGCAGTCCTCGGTGGCAGCACCATCACCCTCATGAGCCGGATGCAGCAGGGCACCGACGACGACGTCGCCCGGATCGTCGCCACGATGATCGGCGGCTTCCTGCTGGCCGGGCTCCAGCTCTTCCACTCCATCCTGGATTCCCTGCTGATCTTCGGCGCCATCCATTCGGGCGCCGACATCACCTACGGCCAGTGGCTCGGCTGGTTCGGGTACACCCTGCTGTTCAACATGCTGGGCGGCCTCGTGCTGGTGACACTGCTGCGGCTGGTCCGCAGCAAGGAGCTGATCGAGGAACGCCGTCAGCGCGCCCCGACCGATCCGGACGCGCCGCACAGCACCTAGCCGGCCCGTCGGATCCCGGCGCACCCGACCGCGCACCCGACCGCGTCCATGGACCGGATCGGACCGCATGCCGTCCCGCGCTGGTACACGGATCCGGGAGGCGGGTTTCAGGAGGCGGATTCTGGGCCGGGCATGGACCGGACGGACGCACCCGTCACCGCGCCCGTCAGCGCCGTGGACCGGGCACGGGCTGAGCTGTACTCCAGCGTTGCGCGACGAGGTCGTAGGTCGCCGCGACCACGTCGCCGTCCGGCCTCGTGGTCATCTGATCGATCGGATCGGCAGGATCGCTGATGCGGGCGCTACTGTCCCTCGGCCCTGTCCCTGGCAGCTGCCAGGCGGACCTTCGCTCCTTCGAGCCAGGATTCGCAGCGGTCGGCGAGTGCCTCCCCGCGCTCCCACAGGGCCAGGGACTCCTCGAGGCTCACGCCGCCCGCCTCGAGCCTGGCCACGACTGCCACGAGTTCCTCCCGTGCCTGCTCGTAGGACAGCGTGTCCACCGCTGCGGGGTCGGGGGCCGACGTCGTGCTCTCTGTCATCTGGGGTTCCTCGTCGTGTCGCCGTGCAGTGGTCGGGGTCCTGGTCCCACCCACCGTGCGCCGGGTGGCAGGTCGTGCTGGTCTACGTGGCCTTCGTGGCCTTCGTGGCGGAGCGGGGTCAGGGCGGACCGCCGGACGCTCTGCGGTCCGTCGCTCCAGCCGCTGCACCCTCCGCCTCGTCGGTCGCCGTCGCACCGAAGCGGCCACCCGCCACCCTGACCCGCAGGGTGTCGCCGGCGGTGACCTCCGAGGGGTCGGTCACCACGTGTCCGGCCGCAGTCTGCACGACGGCGTAGCCGCGGTCGAGCGTCTTCTGGGGAGACAGGGACCTGACCCGTTCGCGGAGGTGGAGGACTGCGTCGGCCTCGCGTTCCACGGCCGCCGTGGTGCAGCGCAGTGCCCGGGAGCGGAGGCGCCCGACGTCGGCCTCCCGGACATCGATCATTCCCTCCGGCTTCGCGAGCGAAGGCCGCGACCGGAGATTCGCCAGGCTTTCGCCCTCGCGCTGCACGAGGACCCTGATCGACCGCTCGAGTGCTCCGCGCGCATGACGGATGCGCCCGAGTTCCTCGGTCACGTCGGGCACCACACGCTTCGCGGCGTCGGTGGGTGTGGAGGCCCGGAGGTCGGCGACCTCGTCGAGCAGGGGGCGGTCCGCCTCATGACCGATGGCGCTGACGACGGGCGTCGAAGCCTTCGCGACCGCGCGGACGAGGGACTCGTCGCTGAAGGGCAGCAGGTCCTCGAGCGCTCCGCCACCGCGGGCGATGATGATGACGTCGACGCGCGGATCGGCGTCGAGCTGGGCCAGCGCGGCGGAGACCTGCGCGACGCTGCTGACGCCCTGGACCGCCACCTCCCTGACCTCGAACTCGACCGCGGGCCACCTGAGCGCGGCGTTGCGCATCACATCCTTCATGGCATCCGAATCGCGCCCCGTGATGAGGCCGATCCGGTGCGGGAGCAGCGGCAGCGGCTTCTTGCGCGCCGGGGAGAAGAGCCCTTCCGCCGCCAGCGCCTGGCGCAGGCGTTCGATGCGTGCGAGGAGGTCACCGATGCCCACCGGTCTGATATCGATCGTCTGCATCGAGAGGCGGCCCGTCTTCACCCAGAAGTCCGGCCGGAGCCGTGCGACGACGCGCGAGCCGCGCTCGAGCGGGGAGGACACACGGTCCATGACGGTCCCGTAGACGGAGAGGGAGAGGGACACCTCGGAATCGACGTCGCGGAGGGTGATGTAGCACATGCTCGCACGGCGGTTGAGTTCGATGACCTGGCCCTCGACCCACGCAGCCGGCGCACGCTCGATATGGGCCTTCAGCTTCTCCGACAGCAGATGCAGGGGCCATGGCGCATCAGGGGAGGTCTCCGCCGCCGTCGCGGGCACCGTGGAAGCTGCGCCGGCCGAGGGCGCGGGTACCCGCACGTGCTCGCTGGTCATCGGTGTCCTGTCCTCCTGGTGGTCCGGCGCGCCGTCCCGGTCGGAGAGCGGCAGCTATCATCTGTATCACCTGCGACCCCCGGGACGTCGCTCGGCCGGCGTCTATGTGCGTTTCGAGGCTACCGCCACCGGCCGGTCCCGCTGGGCCGCCGCTGCGGTGAACAGGCATAATCATGGGTCGGACCTCGAGCCTAAGGACTTCATGCGGACCCTCCTCTCTGCCCTGCTGGCCCTCCTCGCGCTCTGCGCGGCAGCGATCGGGCTGGCCTCGGCCTGGATCGACGAGAACCTCGTGCAGGAATCGGGGTTCGTCACGCTCGCTGCCCCCCTCGCGGAGGACGCCGACTTCCAGGCTGCGCTGTCGGACTCGCTCGTCGAGGAGGTGACGGGTAGCACGGGTCTGCCGGACCGGCTCGATTCCTTCGTCGAGCCCCTCGTCCGCAACGCGGCCGGCGCCGTCATGGAGGCATCCGGCTATCCGGCAGCCTGGTCGGAGACGCTCCGCCTGTCCCATGCCTTCACCTTCGCCCAGGCGCCCGACCCCGGCCCGGCCGTCCTGACACTCGATCTCGAACCCGTCGTGCACCTGGTCGCCGATGGCATCGGAGGCGGCCTCGGCGTGGACGTCCCGCTCCCGGAGGACACCACGATCGACATCGGATCGATCGAGCGCGGCGGGCTGCTGAGCGGGGTCGCCGACGTCGTGCAGTCCTGGGCGATGTACCTCGCCGGTGCGGGCATCCTCGCCGTGCTGGCGCTGCTGGCCGCCCGGCGGCGGGGTACCACCCTGGCGTTGCTCGGACTCGGAGTGCTGGGCATCGGAGGGCTGGGGCTGCTCGCCCGTGAGTGGGTCCCGGCCGCCCTCGACCGGGCCCCCGGGACGAGCGCGATCGCCGACGTCTTCGTCCGGGGTCTCGCCGAACGCGCCGGTGCCGACATCGCGGTGTCCAGCGTTCCCGTGCTCCTCGGGGGCCTCGTGGCCCTCGTGCTCGGAGTCGCCCTCCAGCTCGCCGTCGGGCGCCGGGGTAGGGCTTAGCTCACAGCGGAGCCGCACGCGGATCAGCCGGGCGTCTGTCCCCGACCCGGTAGAATCGAGGCATGACCAGTACCACCGTTCAGGTCCCCATGCCCACCATCCCGCGCCGACGCCGCTCCCCGGAGGACGTCGCCGCGGGCGCGCCGGTGGCGGGACCGAAGAAGGTGCTGCTCGCAGCGCCGCGCGGGTACTGTGCCGGCGTCGACCGCGCCGTGATAGCCGTCGAGAAGGCTCTCGAGCACTACGGCCCTCCGGTGTACGTGCGCAAGCAGATCGTCCACAACCTCCACGTCGTCTCCACTCTCGAGGCGAAGGGCGCGGTGTTCGTCGACGAGACGGACGAGGTTCCCGAGGGCGCCCTGGTGGTCTTCTCGGCGCATGGTGTCTCGCCCGCCGTCGTGCAATCGGCGGAGGATCGCGGACTGCGCACGATCGACGCCACCTGCCCCCTCGTCACGAAGGTGCACAAGGAGGCGCAGCGCTTCGCCCGCGACGACTTCGACATCCTCCTGATCGGCCACGAAGGTCACGAGGAGGTGGAGGGCACCGCCGGTGAGGCACCCGAGCACATCCAGATCGTCAACGGACCGGAGGACGTCGACAAGGTCCAGGTCCGCGACCCGGAACGGCTCATCTGGCTCTCGCAGACGACCTTGAGCGTCGACGAGACCATGTTGACCGTCAACCTCCTCAAGGAGCGGTTCCCCACGCTGCAGGATCCGCCCAGCGATGACATCTGCTACGCGACGTCGAATCGCCAGGCCGCCATCAAGAAGATCGCCCCAGAGTCGGACCTGGTGATCGTGGTCGGTTCGGCCAACTCCTCGAACTCGGTCCGCCTGGTGGAGGTCGCGCTCGAGTACGGTTCCAAGGCGTCACACCGGGTCGACTTCGCGAACGAGGTGGACGAGTCCTGGTTCGAGGGTGTCGCGACGGTGGGTATCTCCTCGGGTGCCTCCGTTCCCGAGAACCTCGTCCAGGACGTCCTCCGGCTCCTCGCCGACTACGGCTACGGGGACGTCGAGGAGGTTGTCACGGCCGAGGAGGACATCATCTTCTCGCTGCCCAAGGAGATCCGCGCCGCCCTCAAGGCGATGGGCGATCCCTCGCAGGGCCGCGGCGGTCGCGGTCCCCGGCCGGATCGCGGCTCGCTCAACTAGGCTTCGACGCGTTCCGCGGCCGTCGCACCGCATCGGCCGCCAGGGCAGACCCGATCGGCGTCGGAATCGCCAGAGTCCTCCGTAGCGATCGGCACGTCAACCCGCGGTACCCTCGAGCAGTTCATGGGCCGTCAGGGACCGGGGCGTCGCGTCGATGGTCGCAGCGGGCTGGGCCGAACCCGCAGCGCTGCTACCCGCGCGCTGCGCACGGGCGGTACCGAGCAGGCTTACTCCAGCGCCCTGTGGGCCTTCCGGGCCGTCATGTGCCCCGTCGGCCGCAGCGTCCACCGCATCGAGGGAGGCCGAGTCGAAAGCGCCGATCCGCCGTGCAGTCGGCAGGACCCTCGATTCGAGCGCGCCGACGAAGGAGTTGTAGCGCTCCACCGAGGTCTTGAGCGATGCGCCGAGACGCGTCACGTGGCCGCCCATCGTCCCGAGCCGTTCGTAGAGCTGCTTGGACAGATCGAAGAGTTCCCGGGCATTGTCCGTGAGAACAGCCTGCCGCCAGCTGAACGCGGCGCCCTTGAGGATCCCGAGCAGGGAGACAGGGGAGGCCAGGGCCACGTTCCTCGAGAAGGCATAGTCGAGCAGTTCGGGATCGGCACGCAGCGCCTCGGACAGGACCGACTCGACGGGAATGAAGCAGATGACCAGCTCGGGGGAGTTCGCGGCGCCTTCCCAGTACTTCTTCTTCGCCAGCGCATCGACGTGCGCTCGCAGCGCCTTCCCGTGCTGGCGCAGCAGCTCGGAGCGGCGTGCCTCGAGGGCTGCGGCATCCGCCTCTGCCCAGTCGTCGGACCTGCCGTCCAGTTCCTGAGCGGTGAGGAAGGCGCTCAGTGGCACCTTCGCATCGATCACCAGTTGCTTGTCACCGGGCAGCTGCACCACCATGTCCGGCCGCGCGCGGTCCCCGCCCTCGCCCCCGTCGAAGGAGACCTGCTCCATGAAGTCGACGCGGGAGAGCATCCCGGCAGCCTCCACGACCCGGCGCAGCTGCACCTCGCCCCACTGCCCGCGGGCGCTGGTGCTGCGCAGTGCTCCCGCCAGCGAATGCGTCGTCGAGAGCAGCCGCGCGTCGACCACCCGGGCTTCCTCGAGCTGCCGGGCGAGCTGTCCGTACTGCTCCACGCGGTCGCGCTCCAGCAGGCCGACTTGCCGCTGGACCTGGGAGAGCTTCTCCGCGACAGGGGCCAGGGCCCGCAGCACCTCCTGGTCCGTCGAGGTCTTCCCTGACAGCTCACGGTTGTGCTGCTGCAAGAGGTCCCGCTGCGCCGAGGCGGCCGCCAGGTCCGTCGTCGTCCTGCCGAGGCGGGCAGCGGCGTCGTCGAGCTCGGTCCGGAGCTCCTCGGCACGGGTGCGCTGAGTGCGGGCGACGAGGAAGGCGCCCACGGCGCAGCCGAGGACGAAGGCGAGGAGGACGAGAAGGAGGGCGGTGGTGCTCATGCCCACACTGTCGCAGGAACCTCCGACATTCAGGCCCACCACACCGGAGGAGGGTCCGTCGAGGCCCGGTAGACTTGTCTCCCGTGGCTCTTACTATCGGCATCGTCGGACTGCCCAACGTCGGCAAATCAACCCTCTTCAACGCGCTGACGCGCAACAACGTGCTGGCTGCGAACTACCCGTTCGCGACCATCGAGCCGAATGTCGGGGTGGTCAGCCTTCCCGATCCGCGTCTTGCCAAGCTCGCCGAGGTCTTCAGCTCGAAGCAGCTCCTCCCTGCGACGGTGTCCTTCGTGGACATCGCGGGCATCGTGAAGGGCGCGTCCGAGGGCGAGGGCCTCGGCAACCAGTTCCTCGCCAACATCCGCGAGGCCGAGGCGATCGCCCAGGTGATCCGCGTGTTCGACGATCCCGATGTCATCCACGTGGACGGCAAGGTGGATCCGCGCTCGGACATGGAGACCATCAACACCGAGCTCATCCTCGCCGACCTGCAGACGCTCGAGAAGGCGATCCCGCGCGTCGAGAAGGAAGTGAAGATCAAGAAGCGCGAGGCCGCCCAGCTGGCCGCGATGCAGGCGGCGCAGGCCGTGCTCGAGCGCGGCGACACGATCTTCTCCTCCGTCGCGGGCGACAAGCTGGAGATGGAGCACCTCCGCGAGCTCAGCCTGCTGACAGCCAAGCCCTTCATCTACGTGTTCAACGTCGACGACGCCGTCCTCGGCAGCGCGCACCGCCAGGCCGAGCTCAGTCAGCTCGTCGCTCCCGCCGACGCCATCTTCCTCGACGCCAAGCTCGAAGCGGACCTCGTGGAACTCGACGAGGCCGAGGCCCGCGAGATGCTCGAGATGAACGGCCAGGAGGAATCCGGCCTCGACCAGCTCGCGCGGGTCGGGTTCCACACCCTCGGTCTGCAGACCTACCTGACGGCGGGCCCGAAGGAGAGCCGCGCCTGGACCATCAAGAAGGGCGCAACGGCGCCCGAGGCCGCCGGTGTCATCCACTCCGACTTCCAGCGAGGCTTCATCAAGGCCGAGGTCGTCTCCTTCGACGACCTCATCGATGCCGGTTCGATGAGCGAGGCCAAGTCCCGGGGCAAGGTGCGCATCGAGGGCAAGGAGTACGTCATGTCCGACGGCGACGTGGTGGAGTTCCGGTTCAACGTGTAGCTCTCGTGTCCCGACATCCCGTGGGTGGTTTGTCGCCCGACGGAAGCCCGATCAGGCTTTGACGACCGGGAGGTCCGCCCACTTCGTCGTGTAGTGCGGCGAGAGCATGTCGCGCTTCATCGTCCACTCCGAGCCTGCCCTGAGGCCGGCGTGACCGAGACCGATGGAGGAGCGCCCGAATCTCTGGCTGATCTCGTGGAGCAGCGGGCCGGTGTCTTTCGCACCGGCTCTCCCGCCCTCCGGGTCCGCGTCGTCGCCCGAGCCCAGCTCGAGGTTCAGGAGCGAGTCCTGTGTCCCGACGGGCTGGAGGTCGGTGATGATGACGCCGGCGCGGATGTAGGAGACGCCTTCTTCGATGACGGGCAGCAGCCTGTGCGCAGCCCGTGTGAGCTCGAGCGGATCAGCGGTGTGCACAGGCAAGGGAATGCAGATGCTGGGCGAGCTCCTGGTGCCGGTGCTGAAGGGTGAGGTACCGGCGAACGCGGTGAGCACTCTGCCCTGGAGGTCTTTGCGTGCCAGGCGTGACGCAGCTCCCTGGGCGTAGACGCTCAACGCCTGCCGCATGGCCTCCGGAGTGCTGACCGGATGAGCGAAGGACCGGGAGAACATGACCTGCTCGTTGCCTGTGGACTCGTTGGACGTGATGCAGGGCGTGCCCTGCAGTTCCAGCACGGTGCGCATCAGCACCACCGAGAACTTCTTCCGGATCACCACCGGATCGGCCTGCGTCAGGTCCCACGCCGAGTCGATGCCGAGCGCGTTCAGGCGTGCAGCGCTCCTGGCGCCGACACCCCAGATGTCGGTGACCTTCAGCCTGCGCAGGAGCGCCTCACGCTGCCCGGCCGGGATGAGCTCCCAGTGGCAGACACCGTCGAGCTTCGTGTTCCCCTTGGCCCACCGGTTGGCAAGCTTCGCGAGTGTTTTCGTGGGCGCGATGCCCACGCAGACCGGGAGCCCGGTGTTCCTCTCTACCGTCTGCTTGATGGTCCTGCCGGTGGTGCGTTGTTCGAGGTGAGTACCGCGGAGGGTCAGGAACGCTTCGTCGATGCTGTAGATCTCGAGGTCGGTCGTGTGCCGGCCGAGGACTTCCATGACGCGGGCGCTCATGTCCCCGTACAGCTCGTAGTTGCTCGACCGGGCCTGCAGCCCCCAGGCCTTCGCCTGCTCCGCGATCTGGAACCACGGAGCCCCCATGGGGATACCCAGAGCTTTTGCCTCGGCGCTGCGGGTGATCACGCAGCCGTCGTTGTTCGACAGCACGACCAGCGGTTTCCCCTCGAGCGACGGGTCGAAAGCCCGCTCGGAGGAGACGTAGAAGTTGTTGACGTCGACCAGGGCCACACTCGACCTCGTGGGCGTCGAAGCCCGGATCCGTGACTCCGGGTCAGACACGGTGCAGGCACCTGGTCGCGACGCCCCAGATGACGAGATCCTCAGGATCCGGAACAGGGATGTCCGGGTAGACGGCACTGGCCGCGACGAGGGTGACCGCCCCGGCACCTGAGCCGGGATCACGGCTCGCGACTCGCAGCCTCCGGATGACGAACTCCCCGTCGAGGACGGCGATGACCACGGACCGGTCCCTGGGCTGCAGGGCCCGGTCGACGATCAGTTCGTCGCCGTCGGAGATGCCGGCACCCTCCATCGCGTGCCCGGACACCCGCACGATGTAGGTGCTGGTGATGTCCGGGATGAGATGCCTGTTGAGGTCGATCCTGTCCTCGAACCAGTCCTGTGCGGGCGAGGCGAATCCTGACGGCATGAGCTCGGTGCGGGCAGCAGCCGGAGCCGGCCGGCCGATCGTCGTCCCTGAGGCTCCGAACTCATCCACGCGTCCGCGCACCTCTTCCTTTTTCTTGCCGGCCCACCTGGAGCGCGGCCCCGGCTCAGGCACCTGATCCTAGACGTCGCCGGTGACACCCGATGTCCGCTCACGCCGGGGGGTCCTGCTGAGGCGACGTCCTGATCGGTCCGCCGAGCGTCAACCCGGTACCCGGTCAGTCGCCTTTCACGTCGAGGATCTGGCGGAGGGTGTGATCGACGCGGACGAGCACTCGCGCAGGGCACGCAGGTTCCGTGGGAGGTCGTGCGCGCTGTCCAGGGTGCGGACGGCGATCATGCCGCAATCGATGTCGACGCCGGCTGCGGCGGGGATGATGGTCCGCTCGGTGGGAAGGACGGTACCCGAGGCGCATCCCTTGCCGAGGTGCGCGTCGGGCACGCTGGCCAGGTGCGGGTACACGAAGGGCATGGACGCCGTCTCGATCAGCTGCTGCCGTGCGGCATCGTCGAGGACGCCGGCGAAGCTGAGGTACCTGGGGGCGAGGAACTGCTCTGGCATGTGTGCTCCTTCTCGACGGACACTCCTGCTGCCGGCGACGCTCCGGTCCGGCCCTCACCACATCCGGCTGTTGGTCTCCGAGACGAAACCCCGGCCGTCGGAGAACCAGTGGATGGTGGGGCTGTTGCGCGCGGTCGGGGTGGTGAGCTCCGCGAAGAGATCCGCATTGAACCGGTTGTTGAGCTCGGGCGAGCTGAGCACCGTCTCCCTGGTGATGACGAAGACGGGCCCCTTCAATCCCTTGCTCTGGATGGAGAGGTGCACCTCCCTGTGCTGGTCGAGCCGCGCCTTCAGGGCGCCGATGGCTGCCTGCACGTTGGCGTCGTCGTCCCACACCGCTGCATGCTGGTCGACGAACAGCCAGGCCATGATGCTCCTCATCCGTCTGGTCGCCCGCCCCGCCGGGGCAGCGATCCGTTGTCCGCCGGCCTGCCGGCGCCGCCGCGGTGTCCTAAGCAAAACACCCGCCGCGCGAGCGTTCAAGCCGCGGGCGGGCGACGACGTCGGACTGTACAGACCCGCGGCGGAGCGCCGGACCGCGGGTACGGTCGCCACCGGCGGGGGAGCCCGGCCCGGCCCACGCGGCGCTGAAAAGATGCTGGAGAAGACCTGTGAACATTTGGTTGCAGCTCGATAACAACAGGGGAGTGCCCAGTCCGATGGATACCTGCTGGTAACAATGTGCCCCTAGGCTGTCGCTCATGTGAGTGACATCACCCCCTGGGGGTCGCGTGTCGGCTGTCATGCAACACCGCGTGAAGCTGGAACCACACTGAGAAATAGGAGGCGGAATGCGTTTCGGACGTACTTCCAAGGCTTTGGGGGTTGCTGCTGTCGCGGCGCTCGCATTGAGTGCCTGCGCTGCGAACACGGGAACAGAGACTCCCGAGGAGAGCGCCGAGGGCGAAGCAACGGGCGGAAACATCCGCGTCGTAGAAGTGAATGCCTTCAGCTCGTTCAATTCGAACAGCTCCGAGGGCAACGTGGACATCAACGGCAAGATCGCCTACGCGACCCACTCCGGCTTCGTCTACATCAACAATGACCTCGAGGTGGAGAAAAACGAGGACTTCGGCACCATGGAGGTCCTCTCCGAGGATCCCCTGAGCGTGAAGTACACGGTCAACGAGGGCGTCAACTGGTCCGATGGCGAACCGGTCGACGGCGGAGACCTCCTGCTCTCCTGGGCCATCGGGTCCGGCTACTTCAACGACGCCACCACCGACGACGCCGGCGAGATCGTCTCCGGGGCGACCTACTTCGACTACGCGGGCGACACCGGCGGACTCGCCCTCACCGAACTGCCGGAGATCGGCGACGACGGACGGTCCATCACCCTGAACTACTCGGAGCCCTTCGCGGACTACGAGGTGGCGTTCGGCCTCATGACCGAGGGCGGCATCTCCACTCCCGCGCACGTGCTGGCCGAGAAGGGCGGCCTGGCCGACGAGGACGCACTGATCGAGCTCATCGAGACCGAGCCCAAGGGTGACCCCGAGAGCCCGGTCGAGCGTCCCGAGGTGCAGGCCCTCGCCGACTTCTGGAACACCGGCTTCGACACGAAGTCACTGCCGACCGACGAGTCTCTGTTCCTCTCGAACGGCCCGTTCATCGCCTCGGCCATCACGCCGGACCAGTCGATGACGCTGACCCGCAACGAGGACTACAGCTGGGGCCCGGAAGCCAAGGTGGACGAGATCACGGTCCGCTACATCGGCGAGGCTCCGGCGCAGGTCCAGGCCCTGCAGAACGGCGAGGTCGACATCATCGCGCCTCAGGCATCCGCGGACACGGTCGAGCAGCTCGAAGGGCTCGAAGGCGTCACGGTGGAGCAGGGCAACCAGCTCTCCTACGACCACCTCGACCTGAACTTCAGCGGTGTCTTCGAGGACGAGGCCGTGCGTGAGGCTTTCATGAAGACGGTTCCGCGCCAGCAGATCGTCGACACGATCGTGAAGAAGATCAACCCGGATGCGCAGCCGCTCGATTCGCAGCTGTTCCTGACCGACCAGGCTCCCTATGAGGAGTCCTCGTCCAACAACGGTTCCGAGGCCTACGGCGAGGTCGACATCGAGGGTGCCAAGGAGCTGCTCGACGGCGCCACCCCCGAGGTCCGGATCATGTACAACCGCGACAACCCGAACCGCCTCAACTCGTACACGCTGATCGCGGAGTCGGCCGCCCAGGCCGGGTTCAAGATCGTCGACGGTGGACTGGGGTCCTCCGACTGGGGGGCCGCGCTCGGCAACGGCACGTACGACGCCACGATCTTCGGCTGGATCAACTCGGGTGTCGGCGTGTCCGGCGTCCCGCAGATCTTCAAGTCCGGCAACGGCTCGAACTTCAACGGCTTCTCCAGCCCGGAGGCCGATGAGCTGATGGACGAGCTGATCGTGACCACGGATCCCGACGAGCAGGACGCCCTGCAGGTGCAGATCGACAAGTTCATCTGGGATTCGAAGTACGGACTGCCCCTGTTCCAGGTTCCCGGCGTGGACGCGTACAGCGACAACGTCACCGGCATCGAGTACATGCCGAACCAGACAGGCGTCTGGTGGAACTTCTGGGACTGGCAGGTCGTCCAGTAGCCTCACCGCTGCATCAGGCACGCTCGTAGAGAGGCGCCGGGACAGGGGAACTCGCCCGTCCCGGCGTCTTTTTTCGTGCCGTGCGCCGCGGTCCGCCGGCGTTGCGGAAGGGCCGACGCCGCTGGTCCCGGGCGGGCGGACTGATTGGGAAACGCCACATTCCGTACCCCGGGACCCTGCACTACACTTTCGCCAAAGCGCGGGTAGACCCCATCCGCATCCGACATTGAGGCTTTGAAACACATGGTGACCTACATCGTCCGGCGTCTCGTGACCGCCGTCCTCATCCTGTTAGGCGCGTCCTTCGTCGTCTACCAGCTCACCGCCCTCTCGGGGGACCCGCTGGAGGACCTCAGGGCCAGTAACGCGCCCAACAGGGAGCAGCTGATCCAGGCCCGCACGGAGCTTCTCGACCTCAACACCCCTGCGCCGCTGCGCTACTTCGGCTGGCTGTCCGGGGCCGTGAAGTGCCTGGTCCCCTTCGCGGCGACCTGTGACCTGGGAGCCAGCATCCAGGGGGAGTCCGTCACGACCTCGCTCGCCCGCGCGATGGGCAATACCATCACCCTCGTCAGCACCGCCACCGTCCTCGCCATCATCATCGGCATCTCGCTGGGCATCATCACCGCACTGCGGCAGTACAGCGGCCTCGACTACGGCGTCACCTTCATGTCCTTCCTGTTCTTCTCCCTGCCGATCTTCTGGCTCGCGGTGCTCCTGAAGGAGTTCGGCGCCATCGGCTTCAACAACTTCCTCGCCGACCCCGACATACCGGTCAGCACCATCGTCGTCGTCGCGATTGCGAGCGGCCTCATCTGGGCCCTGTTCGCCAGCCGGTCCTGGAAGCGGAAGGGCATCGCCTTCCTCCTCGGCGCCGTCGTCGCCGCCGCCCTGCTCTTCGTCCTGGACCTCGTCGACTGGTTCTCGACGCCGGGCCTCGGCCCGATCGTCATCCTGGTGACCGGAGTCGGCATCGCGTTCGGGATCGTGCTGCTGACGGCGGGGCTGCGTAACCGCAAGGCGCTCGTCTCCTCGCTGATCATGGTCGCGGTGGGGCTCGTGGCCTACTACGTGGTGAACCCGATCCTCAACGCCGCGACCATCTGGATGATCATCATCCTCGCGGTCATCACCGTGCTCGTCGGCATGGGCGTCGGATTCGCGATGGGCGGCTACGACCGGGGACAGAGCATGCGCGCGGCCGCCCTCACGGGCGTCCTGATGGGCCTGCTGATCGTGGTGGATCGCTTCATGGTCACGTGGCCCTCCTACGTCAGCAACTCACGCGTGCGGGGCCGCCCGATCGCCACGGTCGGCGCGGAGACCCCGGGCCTCGACGGGACCTTCTGGATCAACGGCCTCGACACCTTCACCCACCTCCTCCTGCCGACGCTCGCGCTCCTGCTCGCGTCCCTCGCCAGCTACAGCAGGTACTCCAGGGCCTCGATGCTCGAGATCATGAACATGGACTACATCCGGACCGGGCGCGCGAAGGGCCTCAGCGAGCGGACCGTCGTCATGCGGCACGCCTTCCGCAACGCGCTCATCCCCCTCGCCACCCTCGTCGCCTTCGACATCGGCGCCCTGATCGGCGGCGCCATCATCACCGAGCAGGTCTTCGCCTTCGCCGGCATGGGCCAGCTGTTCGTCCAGGCGCTGCAGCGGACCGATCCCGATCCCATCATGGGCTTCTTCCTCGTGGCGGGCATCCTCGCACTCGTCTTCAACCTGGTCGCCGATATCGTCTACTCGTTCCTCGATCCTCGCGTAAGGGTGAAAGCATGAGCATCCAGACTCCCTCGGACCTCCCGAGCGGCGAAGCGGCCACCGTCACCGGCCCCACGCATCCCGCACCCGAACCGGAGGCCAAGGGCCTGTCGCAGGGCCAGATCGTCCGCCGGAAGTTCTTCGACAACACCGCGGCGATCATCAGCCTCGTCGCCTTCGCCGTCATCTTCCTCATGGCGTTCACCTCCGTGGGCTTCGCGGGCATCCCGGGCTGGTGGAAGTACAACCACACCGAGTTCCTGCCCCTGCTCAACGGTGGGGCGCCCACCGTCACCGGCCCGTTCAGCTGGGGGGACCATCCGTTCGGGCAGGACTCGATCGGCCGGGACTACTTCGCCATGACGATGCGCGGGACGCAGAACTCCATCATCATCATGTTCATCATCGGCGCACTCGCGGGACTCGTCGGCGTGATCGTCGGCGCCTGCTCCGGGTACTTCCGCGGCTGGACCGAGGCCGTGCTGATGCGCTTCACGGACATCATCATCATCATCCCCGTGGTCCTCGCCGCAGCGACGCTCGGCCAGGCCGTGAACCGATACGTGGGGTCGGGGGCGCAGATCTGGCTCCTCGGCCTGTTCCTCGGCCTGGTGCTCTGGACGGGGCTCGCCCGCCTGGTGCGCGGCGAGTTCCTGACGCTGCGTGAGCGCGAGTTCGTGGACGCGGCCAAGATCGCCGGCGCGTCCAACACGCGCATCATCTTCAAGCACATCCTGCCGAACGCCGTCGGCGTGATCATCGTCAACACGACCCTGCTCATGTCCTCGGCCATCCTGCTCGAGACCGCCCTGAGCTACATCGGGTTCGGCGTCAAGGCGCCGGACGTGTCCCTCGGACTCATCATCAGCCAGAACCAGGAGGCCTTCCAGACCAGGCCGTGGCTGTTCTGGTTCCCGGGACTGTTCATCGTGCTGATCTGCCTGTGCATCAACTTCATCGGCGACGGCCTGCGGGACGCCTTCGACCCGCGGCAGAAGAAGTTCAACGCCGGCCGGGCGAAGGACGCAGGGAAGCCCGCGGCGTGAGGTCCCTCCTAGGAGACGACGCCGGGCGTCAGGGCCGTCGCGACGACCAGGAGGACGCCCACCGCGAGGGGCGCCAGGTTCCAGCTGCGCCGCGCCTTCTCCTGCCGGTCCACGTCGAGCCGGCCGGTCTCGACCAGGTCCTGCCAGTGCGAGCGGACGAGATACGCCGCGTGGCCGGAGTCGGTGTTCTTCAGGTCGCCGGGTCGAACCGACCCACCGGGTCCGTAGCTCGTCGACGGGAGGTTCGTCAGGTGCTCCACCTTGCCGGAGTGCGTGCCCCACACGCCGGGAGCGGGAGCTGCCCAGGCGGTGTACCCGCGCGACGGCGTGACCAGTTTCAGGGCGTACCTGGTATCGACGTCGACCAGGGCGTTCCACGGGACGCGCACCGTGACCAGGGGATTGCGGAGCGTGACGGCGTCTTCGGCGACGAGGACCGCCGGATACCAGAACAGCCACCACCCCCCGTAGGCGATGCCGAGGAGCGGCCACGCGGTCAGCAGGCCGGCCGGGCCGTCCGTCGCCACGACGGAGGCGAGGCCCCCTGCGGTCACCAGTACGGCGAGACCCGTGAACCACCTGCTGGTCTGCGCCTTGAAGACGGTGGCTCCGGCCACACTCGAGCTGTCCATGGCTCCATGGTCCCAGCACCGACGCCGCCCGCGGCAATCGAGGAGCCCCGGCCCACCGGCGCGGGCTCCGCCACGAAGGAGAACCCCTCATGAGTACACAGGTCATCGGCGGTACGCCAGAAGCCGGAGCGGGCGGCCCGGCAGCGCAGGGGCCCGTGCTCGAGGTCCGCAACCTCAGCGTGGACTTCGGCGTCGACAAGCAGTGGGTACCCGCCGCCATCGACCTGAACTACGAGGTCAACGCGGGTGAGGTCCTGGCGATCGTGGGCGAGTCGGGCTCCGGCAAGAGCGCGAGCTCGATGTCGCTCCTCGGCCTCCTGCCCTCCAACAGCCGCGTGACGGGGGAGGTGCTGCTCAACGGCAAGTCCGTCCTCACGATGTCCCCTGCGAAGCTGCGGCAGATCCGCGGCAACGACGTGGCGGTCATCTTCCAGGAGCCGATGACGGCGCTCAATCCCGTCTACACCGTCGGCTTCCAGATCGTCGAGACCCTGCGGCTGCACAACGAGATCTCGCCGGACGAAGCCAGGCAGCGCGCCCTGCGCCTCCTGCAGATGGTGGAACTGCCCGATCCCGACAAGGCCTTCCGCTCGTACCCCCACCAGCTCTCCGGCGGGCAGCGGCAGCGTGCCATGATCGCGCAGTCCCTCTCCTGCGACCCGAAGCTGCTGATCGCCGACGAGCCCACCACGGCCCTCGACGTCACCGTGCAGGCCGAGATCCTCGACCTCATGAGGAACCTGCGGAACCAGCTCAACAGCGCCATCGTGCTCATCACGCACGACATGGGTGTGGTGGCCGACCTCGCGGACCGGATCGCGGTGATGCGCAAGGGGCGCATCGTCGAGACCGGCACGGCGGAGCAGATCTTCAACAATCCGCAGCACGAGTACACCAAGGCGCTGCTGGCCGCCGTGCCGCACCTCGGGCAGGGTGACGGGAACGACGACGTCGACATCACCGCGGCGCTGGCGGCGGCGACGCACACCGAACTCCAGTCGGTGGACCACGCCGAACTCGAGCGGCGGGAGAACGAGGTCCTCGCGCAGCTCGACGACGAGGTGCGGGTCACCGCGCCGTCGGCCGAGCCCGTGCTCGAACTGGTCGACGTCGCCATCGAGTACCCGAAACAGGGCCGCGTGCCTGCCTTCCGGGCGGTCGAGGGGGCGAACCTCACGGTGTATCCCGGACAGGTCATCGGACTGGTGGGCGAGTCCGGCTCGGGCAAGACGACCATCGGGCGGGCGGCTGTGGGACTGCTGCCCGTCGCAGCGGGCTCCCTGAAGGTCGTGGGCACCGACATCTCGGGCTTCCGTCCGTCGTCGAAGGAACTGGGCGCCGTGCGACGGCACGTCGGCATGGTCTTCCAGGACCCGTCGTCGTCCCTGAACCCGCGGCTGCCCATCGGCGAGAGCATCGGCGAGCCCATGTTCCTCGCCGGCGAGGCGAAGGGCGGTGCCCTGCAGAAGCGCATCGAGACGCTGCTGGACCAGGTGGAGCTCCCTCGCTCCTATCGGAACCGGTACCCCCACGAGCTCTCGGGAGGGCAGAAGCAGCGCGTGGGTATCGCCCGGGCGCTCTCGCTCCGGCCGAAGCTCATGGTCGCGGACGAGCCGACGTCGGCCCTGGACGTGTCGGTGCAGGCGAAGGTGCTGGAACTGTTCCAGAACCTGCAGCGCGAACTCGGTTTCGCCTGCCTGTTCGTCACCCACGACCTCGCCGTGGTGGACGTCCTCGCCGACTACATCTGCGTCATGAAGCGCGGGCGGATCGTCGAGCAGGGCAGCCGTGACCAGATCCTGCGCAGCCCGCAGGATCCGTACACGCAGCGCCTCCTGGCCGCCGTACCGCTGCCGGATCCGGCCAAGCAGCGGGAGCGCCGCGAACTCCGGGCGAAACTCATGGCGACGAGCGACTGACAGCGCGCGCTCCCGCAGGGGATCGCCGGCTGCTCGCGGAAGCCCGTCCTGATGACTCAGGGCGGGCTTTCGCGTGCCGGGCCCGGGGTGGCCGGCCGGCGGTCGCCGCCGTGGACCCACAGGGCGCTGTACAGTATTCGAGGCCGGATCCCGCCAGTCGTTATCCAAGCGTGACCAGCACACGCCGGTACCGCTGGCCTGCGGAAAGACCCGGATGCCGCCTCCTGTCGGGACCCGGTTCAGCGCCCAGCCTCCCCAGATGTTCAGGGAAGCAACGAAACGGGCATATGATTTTTCGGTGTGAGTTGGCTCTCGCTCTCTGCGGAGCCACTAGACCGGCCACATCAGCGCCGGAAGAACCCAATACCTAGGAGGCGGAATGCGTTTCACGCGCACTTCCAAGATGCTCAGTGTCGCGGCCATCGCCGCGCTGTCGCTGAGTGCATGCGGCGGCGGAAGCAATGAATCCGGCACGAGCGAAGGCACCACCGATGCCGTCATCGTGGTGGACGGATCCGAGCCCCAGAACCCGCTGATCCCCACCAGCACCAACGAGGTGGGTGGCGGCGCCATCCTCGACCTCATCTTCGCCGGGCTGGTCAGCTACGACGCCGACGGCAAGCCGGAGAACGAGATGGCCGAGTCCATCGAGACCGAGGACGCCCAGAACTACACGATCACGCTCAAGGAGGGGAAGACCTTCACCAACGGCGATCCCGTCACCGCGAGCTCCTTCGTGGATGCCTGGAACTACGGAGCCGCCGCCAAGAACGCGCAGCTTTCCAGCTACTTCTTCGAGAGCATCGAAGGGTACGAGGAAGCCAGCGCCGAGGGCTCCACCGTGGAGACCATGAGCGGGCTCACCGTCGTCGACGACCGCACCTTCACCGTCAAGCTCTCGCAGCCCGAGTCCGACTGGCCGCTGCGCCTCGGCTACAGCGCGTTCTTCCCGCTGCCCGCCGCCGCCCTCGAGGACCCCGCGGCGTTCGGCGAGAACCCGATCGGCAACGGCCCGTACAAGTTCGCCGCCGAGGGTGCCTGGCAGCACAACCAGCAGATCGAACTCGTCCCCAATGACGAGTACGAGGGCCCGCAGGAAGCGCAGAACGGTGGCGTGACGTTCAAGATCTACCAGAACGACACGACGGCGTACCAGGACCTCATCTCGGACAACCTGGATGTCCTGAAGACGATCCCCACGAGCGACATCAAGAACTTCAAGAACGACCTCGGCGAGCGCTCGATCGAGTCGCCGTACGCGGGCAACCAGACGATTGCGATCCCGTACTACCTCCCGAACTGGGAGGGTGAGGCCGGCAAGCTCCGCCGCCAGGCGCTGTCGATGTCGATCAACCGCGACGAGATCACCGAGGTCATCTTCAACGGTGGCCGCGAGCCCGCCAAGGACTTCACCGCCCCCGTGCTCGAGGGCTACAGCGACGAACTGCCGGGGAGCGAGAACCTCGAGTACAACCCCGAGCAGGCCAAGAAGCTCTGGGAGGACGCCGAGAAGATCGCGCCCTACGACGAGTCGCAGCCCCTGACCATCGGCTACAACGCCGACAAGGGCGACCACAAGACCTGGGTCGAGGCCGTGGTGAACAACATCAAGAACAACCTCGGCATCGAGGTCGCGGGCAAGCCGTACGCGACGTTCAAGGAAGCGCGCACCGAAGCCACGGAGGAGACCCTCACCGGTGCACTGCGCGCCGGCTGGCAGGCCGACTACCCGTCGCTGTACAACTTCCTCGGGCCCATCTACGCCACGGGTGCCGGCTCCAACGACGCCCGCTACAGCAACCCCGAGTTCGACCAGCAGCTGACCGACGGTCTCGCCGCCAGCACTGTCGAAGAGGGCAACGAGGCGATGAACGCGGCGCAGGAGGACCTCCTCGAGGATCTCCCGGCCATCCCGCTGTGGTACCAGGTCGCCCAGGGCGGCTGGAGCAGCAACGTGGACAACGTCGAGTTCGGCTGGAACGGTGTTCCGCTCTACTACGCCATCACCGGCAAGTAACCCCTAACGGACGAGGGGGCCTGCCCGCCTGCGGGCAGGCCCCCTTTCCGTGCTCCAACGAAAAGGTCCAACACCTCATGAGCAACCCCCACCTGCGTCCCGTGCGGACGCCGTCGGCATCGGGAGGTCGGCGCTGATGGTCTGGTACATCGTCCGACGTTTCCTCCAGCTGATCCCCGTCTTCCTCGGTGCCACCCTGCTGGTGTACTTCCTGGTCTTCAGCCTCCCCGGTGACGCCACCGCCGCGATCTGCGGCGAGCGCGGCTGCACCCCCGCCGTCGTGGCCGGCCTGCGCGAGCAGTACAACCTCGACCAGCCGTTCTGGATCCAGTACCTGCTCTACCTCAAGGGCGTCCTGACCTTCGATCTCGGGACGAACTTCTCCGGCCGGCCGATCGCGACCATCATCGCGGAGGTCTTCCCGACCACTGCGAAGCTCGCCATCATGGCCCTCGTCATCGAGGCCGTGTTCGGGATCGTCTTCGGCCTCATCGCCGGTCTCCGCAAGGGGAAGATCTTCGACTCCTCCGTCCTCGTCCTCTCCCTGATCGTGATCGCGGTCCCCATCTTCGTGCTCGGCTTCCTCATGCAGTTCCTGATCGGCGTGAAGCTGCAGTGGACCAATCCGACCGTGAGCGGCGACGCCACCTTCACGGAGCTGCTCCTGCCGGCGGTGGTGCTCGGGCTCGTGTCCTTCGCCTACGTCCTCCGCCTCACCCGCACGAGCATCATCGAGAACGTCAACGCGGACTACGTGCGCACGGCAACGGCCAAGGGCCTCAGCCGCCGCCGCGTCGTCGTCGTCCATGTCCTCCGCAACTCGCTGATCCCGGTGGTGACCTTCCTCGGCGCCGACCTCGGCGCCCTCATGGGAGGCGCGATCGTCACCGAGGGCATCTTCAACGTCAACGGCGTCGGCAACACCCTCTACCGTGCCGTGCTCAACGGGGACGGGCCGATGGTCGTCTCGATCGTCACGTTCCTCATCCTCATCTTCTGCCTGGCGAACCTGCTGGTGGATCTCCTGTACGCGTGGCTGGACCCAAGGATTCGATATGCCTGAACCAACACACACCTCACCCGGCACGCAGGGCCCGGCGCCCGTGGTCCGCACCAAGACCTCCGCCTACCCGATCGAGCACTTCGTCGCGAACGTCGACGAGACGCCGGTCCGCGCGACGGACAGTACGGTGTCCGACGCCGCCCCCCGCAGTCTCTGGGGGGAGGCCTGGCGCAGCCTGCGCAAGCAGCCGCTGTTCATCATCAGCGCCGTCCTGATCCTCGCCGTCATCTTCGTGGCACTCTTCCCCGGTGTCTTCACCAACGAACCGCCCAACGAGAACTGCCTGCTCGAGAACTCCGACGGCGGGCCCGTCGCGGGACACCCGCTCGGCTTCACGGTCCAGGGCTGCGACATCCTCTCCCGCGTCGTCTACGGCACGCAGTCGTCCCTCACGGTCGGGCTGTTCGCCACCCTCGGCGTGGTCCTGATCGGTGGCCTCATCGGCGCCCTCGCCGGCTTCTTCGGTGGCTGGGTCGACGCGATTCTCGCCCGCATCGGCGACATCTTCTTCGCGCTCCCGCTCATCCTCGGCGCGATCGTCGTCGTGCAGCTGCCGGTCTTCCAGCAGAACCGCAACGTCTGGACGCTCGTCGTCATCCTGGTCACGTTCGGCTGGCCCCAGATCGCCCGCATCACGAGGGCCGCCGTGATCGAGGTACGCAACGCCGACTTCGTGACCGCGGCGCGCTCGCTCGGGGTGTCGCCGCTCGGTGCCCTCGTCAAGCACGTCATCCCGAACGCCCTGGCACCGGTCATCGTCATCGCGACCATCTCGCTCGGGACGTTCATCGTCGCGGAGTCCACGCTGTCCTTCCTCGGGATCGGGCTCCCGCCGGACGTCATGTCCTGGGGGAATGACATCTTCTCGGCGAAGCCCTCGCTGCGGAGCAACCCCATGGCCATCTTCTGGCCGGGCCTCGCCCTGTCCATCACCGTTCTGAGCTTCATCATGCTGGGCGACGCCCTGCGTGACGCTCTCGACCCGAAGGCGCGCAAGCGATGAGCCACAGCACAGGTCACCAGACCGCCACGCCCCAGCCGCTCCTCGAGCTCCGGGACCTGGCCATCACCTTCTCGACGTCGAACGGAGACGTACCGGCGGTGCGCAACGCGCACCTGACCGTCATGCCCGGCGAGACCGTCGCGATCGTGGGGGAGTCCGGGTCCGGGAAGTCGACGACGGCGCTGGCCGCGATCGGCCTCCTGCCCGCCAACGGACGCGTGTCCAACGGCAGCATCATCTTCGACGGCGAGGACATCACCCACGCCTCGGAGAAGCGGATCGTCGAGCTCCGGGGTTCGTCCATCGGCATGGTGCCGCAGGACCCGATGTCCAACCTCAATCCGGTCTGGAAGATCGGCTTCCAGGTGCGCGAGACGCTGAAGGCCAACGGCCTGCCGAGCGGGCCGCAGGACGTCGCGAAGGTACTCGCGGAGGCGGGCCTGCCCGACGCCGCATCGCGCGCCAACCAGTACCCGCACGAGTTCTCCGGCGGGATGCGCCAGCGCGCCCTGATCGCCATCGGGCTCTCCTGCAGGCCGCGCCTGCTCATCGCGGACGAGCCGACGTCGGCCCTGGACGTGACGGTGCAGCGGCAGATCCTCGACCACCTCGACACCATGACGGAGGAGCTCGGCACCGCGGTGCTGCTCATCACCCATGACCTCGGCCTCGCGGCCGAGCGCGCCCACAAGGTGATCGTCATGTACAAGGGTCAGGTCGTGGAGGCCGGGCCCGCGCTCAAGCTGCTCACCAACCCGCGCCACCCCTACACGCAGAAGCTGGTGGCCTCGGCGCCGTCGATCGCCTCCCGCCGGATCGAGTCGGCGAAGAAGGCCGGTGTCCGGACGCAGGACCTGCTGGCACCCTCGGTCACGGCAACCGCCGCGCTCGACCGGGTGATCGAGGTCGAGGACCTGACGAAGGTCTTCAAAATCCGCGGCAGCTGGGGCACGTCGACCGACTTCACCGCGGTGGACAAGGTGTCCTTCTCGATCGCCCGCGGCACCACCACGGCCGTCGTCGGCGAGTCCGGATCCGGGAAGTCGACCGTCGCGAAGATGGTCCTCGGCCTGGAGGGGGCGACGTCGGGCAGCATCCGGTTCGACGGCGTGGACATCACGACGCTCGGGCGCAAGGAGATGTTCGACTTCCGCCGCCGCGTGCAGCCGATCTTCCAGGACCCCTACGGCTCGCTCGATCCGATGTACAACATCTACCGGACCATCGAGGAGCCCCTGCGGGTCCACGGTGTCGGTACGGCGAAGATGCGCGAGAAGAAGGTCCGGGAGCTCCTCGACCAGGTGGCCCTGCCGTCCGCGATGATGCAGCGCTTCCCGAACGAGCTCTCGGGCGGGCAGCGCCAGCGCGTGGCGATCGCGCGTGCGCTGGCCCTCGACCCGGAGGTCGTCATCTGCGACGAGGCCGTCTCGGCACTCGACGTGCTCGTGCAGGCGCAGATCCTGAACCTGCTCGCCGACCTGCAGTCCGAGCTCGGGCTCAGCTACCTCTTCATCACGCACGACCTCGCCGTGGTCCGGCAGATCGCCGACCACGTGGCCGTGATGGAGAAGGGGAAGCTCGTGGAGCAGGGCACCACCGACCAGGTGTTCGACAACCCGACGACCGCGTACACCCAGGCGCTCCTCGCAGCGATCCCGGGTGCTGCCCTCGAGCTGCCGCCCGAGGTCGCCTAGTCCCACCGCGCATCGCGCGGCGCGGCCCGAGCCGGCCGCAGCACCACGACGACGGCGGTCCTCCACCCGGAGGGCCGCCGTCGTTCTGTGCCGGTACCGATCCGGACAGCCATTGACAGGCCGCATTAGGTCTGTTTTTCCCCAGCGCCTAGACTGGTAAGAGGGCGTGCAGTGCAGCCGCCGTCAATTTCCCCGCAGTAGATACCGAATTGAGTAATCACGCATGTCTGAAACCACAGGCAACACCGCTGTCCGCAGCGATCTCCGCAACGTAGCCATCGTGGCCCACGTTGACCACGGAAAAACCACCCTGGTCGACGCCATGCTGAAGCAGACCAATTCGTTCGCGGCCCACGGCGACGTGGCCGACCGCGTCATGGACTCGGGCGACCTCGAGCGCGAGAAGGGCATCACCATCCTCGCGAAGAACACCACGGTGTTCTACGACGGCCCCGCGGCCAAGGGCGAGACCATCACCATCAACGTCATCGACACCCCGGGCCACGCCGACTTCGGCGGCGAGGTGGAGCGCGGGCTGTCCATGGTCGACGGCGTCGTCCTGCTCGTCGATGCGTCCGAGGGCCCGCTGCCCCAGACGCGCTTCGTGCTCCGCAAGGCCCTCGCGGCCAAGCTTCCCGTCATCCTCCTGGTCAACAAGACGGACCGGCCGGACTCCCGCATCGAGGAGGTCGTCAGTGAGTCGATGGACCTGCTCCTCGGACTCGCCTCCGACCTCGCCGACGAGGTGCCCGACCTGGACCTCGACCTCATCCTGAACGTGCCGGTCGTCTACGCGGCGGCCCGCGTGGGTGCCGCGTCGATCGAGCAGCCGGCGAACGGCAGCGCGCCGTCCAACGACAACCTGGAACCGCTGTTCCAGACGATCATCGACCACATCCCCGCGCCCCGCTACAACCCGGACGGTGTCCTCCAGGCGCACGTCACCAACCTCGACGCCTCGCCGTTCCTCGGCCGCCTCGCTCTGCTCCGCATCTTCAACGGCACGCTCCGCAAGGGCCAGCAGGTCGCCTGGGCCCGTCAGAACGGTGAGCTCAAGACCGTCAAGATCACCGAGCTGCTCGCCACGAAGGCCCTCGACCGTGTCCCCACCGACTCCGCGGGACCCGGCGAGATCGTCGCCGTCGCCGGTATCGAGGGCATCACCATCGGCGAGACCCTGACGGACGTCGACAATCCCCAGCCGCTGCCGCTCATCACGGTCGACGACCCCGCGATCTCCGTCACCATCGGGATCAACACCTCGCCGCTGGCAGGCAAGGTCAAGGGTGCAAAGGTCACCGCGCGCCAGGTCAAGGACCGCCTCGACAAGGAGCTCATCGGCAACGTCTCGCTCCGCGTGCTCCCCACCGCCCGCCCCGACGCCTGGGAGGTCCAGGGCCGCGGCGAGCTCGCGCTGGCCATCCTCGTGGAGCAGATGCGCCGCGAAGGCTTCGAGCTCACGGTCGGCAAGCCGCAGGTGGTCACCAGGACCATCGACGGCAAGATCCACGAGCCGATGGAGCACATGACCATCGACGTCCCCGAGGAGTACCTCGGCGGCGTTACGCAGCTCATGGCCGCCCGCAAGGGACGCATGACCAACATGGCGAACCACGGTACCGGCTGGGTCCGCATGGAGTTCATCGTGCCCGCACGAGGCCTGATCGGCTTCCGCACCCGCTTCCTCACGGACACGCGCGGCGCCGGTATCGCCGCGTCCATCTCCGAGGGCTACGAGCCATGGGCCGGTGACATCGAGTACCGCACCAACGGGTCGATGATCGCCGACCGCGCCGGTGTCGTGACCCCGTTCGCGATGATCAACCTGCAGGAGCGCGGCTCCTTCTTCGTCCAGCCCACCTCCGAGGTGTACGAGGGCATGATCGTCGGCGAGAACTCACGCGCCGACGACATGGAGGTCAACATCACGAAGGAGAAGAAGCTCACCAACATGCGTGCGGCTTCCTCGGACACCTTCGAGAACCTGACGCCGCCGCGGAACCTCACGCTGGAGGAGTCGCTCGAGTTCGCCCGCGAGGACGAGTGCGTGGAGGTCACGCCGGAGTCCATCCGTATCCGCAAGGTCATCCTGGACGCCAACGAGCGCATGCGCGCATCGCGTTCACGCGCCCGCGCCTGATCACGGCTGTCCCCGCGCACCATGGTCCCTGACGACGCCGGCACCTCCCCAGCAGGGGAGGGCCGGCGTTCGTCGTTCCCGTTCGGGGATGGTCCCGGTCGGTCGACCGCGGGCGTCGCGCCCGCGGGACCGTCCCGGGAGGCGTCCGACGCCGTGAGAGGCGCTCCTCCCGGGCGTATCCCGTCGATCCTCGGGAGCGTGGCTGCGGGAGTCGTGGCGGCGGTCTTCGGGACCCTGCTGCACGGGCAGCTCCTGTACGTCGGCTCCGCCGCGATCCCGATCGGCGCGCTCGGGGCCCTGGTCCTCGCCGCGAGCCTCTTCCTGCTCAGCGGACTGTGGGCGCGCACCGTGATCCAGACGGCCGTCGCGGGGGCCGTGGCCTACGGCGTCGTGGCCCTGATCTCGACGTCCCCGAAGACCCTGATCCTCACCGGCGCCTCGGAGTCCGCCCCGGGGACGGCACTGGCCGGTAACCTGTGGCTCTTCGGTGTGCTGGTCGTGACGCTCGGCACCGTCGTGGTGGGGAGCATCGTGCTGAGGCCGGTCGGGTCCGCGGGCCGGAGGACCTGACGGGACCGGGTCCTATCCTCAGTCCGCGGTGCGGTCCAGATGGTGCGCGAGCATGATCGACGTGGCTGTGCCGTCGGGGTCCGGTTCGCGCCGCGCATAGTCCTCGAAGACCTCGCGGATGCGTCCCATCATCTCGGCGCGGTGGGAATCGTTGAGCTTGATGCCCATCCGCCAGACGTCGATGTCGGCGGGCTGCAGGCCCTCGATCTCCTGCAGGAACGTCTCGACGAGGACGGGCGCGGCATTGGGGATGCGGCTGTTCCAGGAGAGGCCGGTGGCGCGGTAGGGGATCTCCTTCGCGCCGCGGTTGCCCGTCCTGGCGTCGTCCGCGGCGAGGAAACCCGTGGACAGCAGGGTCCGGACATGATGGAGGGCCGTTGCCGGATTCAGCTCCAGGATCTCTGCGATCTCCTTGTTGGTCCTCGCCTTATGGAGGCACAGGCGCAGGATGCGGATCCTGACCGGTGAGCTGAGTGCCCGCCCTCGGGCCTGGAGATCCTCGTCGACAGTCATCCCCCGATTGTACGGGCACCCGGGTCATTGATTGATAGGTCCCAATCACTGTGACGGGTGATGACGTGCCGCCACACCGACTCCGGCCAGCGCCCGACCAGCACCCCACCAACACCCCACCAGCATCCGGTCGGCGCGTGGTCAGCGCCTCGGCGCCCGCCGAGGGGGCGGAGGTGGCACGGCCCTCGCGGCGGTGATGTCGGCGAGCGGGACGACGACGTCCCCCCGCCGCGTCCGCACCGTGCACGAGCCGGGATCGAGCGCCACCAGGTCCCCGAGGGAGTCCGAGAACCCGTCCCCGTCGCGGCGGCGCACCACCACCCTCGTGCTGAGGGGGAGCGAGGCGAGGAGGTCGGCGGGGTTCTGCACGCGTCAAGCGTAGGCGCACTGCACCTCCGACGTGCCGGCGGGTGGACCAGCGATCTCCGTGGATCCGGTCCGGGCGGGGCGGGGCCTTGCGTTAAGCTGGAAGCCGTACCCCAGGGTGCGTCAGCCGACCCCAGTCACCAGGAAAGGCGTGGGAAGTGACCTACGTAATCGCGCAGCCATGCGTGGATGTTAAGGACAAGGCCTGTATCGAGGAATGCCCTGTCGACTGCATCTATGAGGGCGAGCGGTCGCTCTACATCCACCCCGACGAGTGCGTGGACTGCGGTGCGTGTGAACCCGTGTGCCCGGTGGAGGCCATCTACTACGAGGACGACACCCCCGAGCAGTGGGCCGAGTACTACAAGGCCAATGTCGAGTTCTTCGACGTGCCCGCTCCGGCCGGTGCGGCGCTCGGGTCGCCCGGCGGAGCGGCGAAGGTCGGCAACGCCGGGTTCGACCACCCGATCATCGCGGCGCTCCCGCCCCAGAACCAGCCCGCCTAGGTGGTGGCCGGGGAGCCGAGACCGTTCGGCCTACAGCTGCCGGACTACCCGTGGGACGCCATGGCGCCCTACCGGGAGATCGCCGCACGGCACCCCGACGGCATCGTCGACCTGTCGATCGGCACCCCCGTGGATCCCACGCCCGGCCTCATCCAGGACGCCCTGGCCTCGGCGGCGGACGCTCACGGCTACCCGACGACCCACGGGACGCAGGCACTCCGTGAGGCCATCAGCGACTGGTTCGCGCGCCGCAGGGGAGTGACCGACCTCGATCCGCAGGACATCCTGCCAACTGTCGGTTCCAAGGAGCTCGTGGCGTGGCTGCCCCTGCTGCTGGGCCTGCGGGCCGGTGACGTCGTGGTGCGTCCCACGGTCGCCTATCCCACGTACGACGTCGGGGCCCACCTCGCCGGCGCCACCCCGGTCGCGGCCGACTCCCTCGACGAGCTCCCCGACGACGTCCGCGCACGCGTCCGGCTCGTGTGGATCAACTCGCCCGGCAATCCGACCGGAGAGGTGCTGGACGTCCCAGCGCTGAAGACGGTCGTCGACGACGCCCGCGCGCTCGGTGCCGTCGTCGCCTCGGACGAGTGCTACGGCGAACTGGGCTGGGGTGCGTGGGATCCCGCCGACGGCGGGGAACCGGTCCCGAGCGTGCTCGACCCGCGGGTCTCCGGCGGCTCGCACGCGAACCTCCTCGCGGTGTACTCGCTGAGCAAGCAGTCGAATGTCGCCGGGTATCGGGCCGCCTTCACGGCCGGCGACCCGGCGATCGTCGCCAACCTCGTCAACTCGCGCAAGCACGCCGGCATGATCGTGCCGTATCCGGTGCAGGAGGCCATGCGCACAGCCCTGGCGGACGATGCCCACGTCGCCGCGCAGAAGGACCTCTACCGCCGTCGTCGGGGGGTGCTCGTCCCCGCCCTGGAGCGCGCGGGCTTCACCGTCTCGGGTTCGGTGGCGGGCCTGTATCTCTGGGTGACCAACGGGCAGGGGACCTGGGACACCATCGGCATGCTGGCCGGGCTCGGGATCCTCGCGGGTCCCGGCGTGTTCTACGGGGACGCGGGGAACGGCTTCGTCAGGGTCGCCCTGACGGGCACAGACGAGCGGGTCGATGCGGCCGCCGCCCGGCTGGCGGACACTCTCCGCTGAGGACGCGTGCCGTTGCTGTTCCACAACGAAGGCCAGCAGGATTAGTGGTGGAGGGCTGCCGGACGGTAGCGTTTCAGCTGAATATGCGATCGCCGGAACGACGCGTGTCCTCCTGCGCAGCGATGATCGTGGCGACACCCCCGCTCCAGCTCCTGAAGGAGAATCAATGACAGAGCAGAAAGCTGCCTCCCTGCACTACGACGGAGGAGAGCTCAGCCTGCCGCTGGTGCCCGCTGTCGAGGGCAACAACGGCTACGACGTGTCGAAGCTGCTCAAGCAGACCGGCCAGGTCACCTTCGACCCCGGTTTCATGAACACCGCGGCCACCAGCTCCGCGATCACGTACATCGACGGCGACGCAGGGATCCTGCGGTACCGCGGCTACCCGATCGAGGAGCTCGCGAAGAACTCCAGCTTCCTCGAGGTGTCCTACCTCCTCATCTACGGCAACCTGCCCACGCCCGAGGAACTCGGCGCGTTCGACGGCCGGATCCGCCGCCACACGCTGCTGCACGAGGAGCTCAAGGGCTTCTTCGGCGGCTTCCCCCGCGACGCGCACCCGATGCCCGTGCTGTCCTCCGCCGTCTCGGCGCTGTCCACGTTCTACCAGGACTCCCTCGATCCGTTCGACGACGAACAGGTGGAGCTCTCGACGTTCCGCCTGATGGCGAAGCTGCCCGTCATCGCCGCCTACGCCCACAAGAAGTCCATCGGACAGCCGATGCTGTACCCGGACAACTCGATGAACCTCGTCGAGAACTTCCTGCGGCTCTCCTTCGGCCTGCCCGCCGAGCCGTACGATCTCGATCCGATGATGGTCAAGGCACTGGACCTGCTGCTCATCCTGCACGCCGACCACGAGCAGAACTGCTCGACGTCGACCGTCCGCCTCGTCGGAAGCTCCAACGCGAACATGTTCGCGTCCGTCTCTGCGGGGATCAATGCCCTGTTCGGCCCGCTGCACGGCGGGGCCAACGAGGCCGTGCTCAACATGCTGCGCGACATCCAGGCTAAGGGCATGCAGCCCGAGGACTTCATGGAGAAGGTCAAGAACAAGGAAGACGGCGTGAAGCTCATGGGCTTCGGGCACCGCGTCTACAAGAACTACGATCCGCGCGCGAAGATCGTCAAGGCCACGGCGCACGACATCCTCAGCAAGCTCGGCGGGAACGACGAGCTGCTGGACATCGCGATGAGGCTCGAGGAGAAGGCGCTGGCGGACGACTACTTCATCGAGCGCAAGCTGTACCCGAACGTGGACTTCTACACGGGCCTCATCTACAAGGCCATGGGATTCCCGGAGAAGATGTTCACCGTCCTGTTCGCCATCGGCCGCCTGCCCGGGTGGATCGCCCAGTGGCGCGAGATGATGCAGGATCCGCAGACGAAGATCGGCCGTCCACGCCAGCTCTACACGGGTGAGGGCGAGCGCCACTACCCGGCCAGCTAGCACCGCAGCACGGACCGTACGACGACGGCCGCCCACCTCGCGAGGTGGGCGGCCGTCGTCGTGGTACCGGGGCGTCAGGCGTTCTGGTGCATGGTGGCGTAGCCCTGCGGGTTGTTCCGCTGCCAGCGCCAGTGGTCCTCGCACATCTCGGCGAGCGTGCGGGCGGCGGACCAGCCGAGGTCGGCGAGGGCCGAGGAGGGGTCCGCGTAGCTGACGGCGGCGTCCCCGGGGCGGCGGGGGGCGAACTCGTACGGGATCTCGCGGCCCACGGCTGCCGAGAAGGCGGCGAGGACCTCGAGGACCGAGGACCCGTTGCCGGTGCCGAGGTTCCAGGTGTGCACGCCGCCGTGGGCCACGAGGTAGTCCAGCGCGGCGAGGTGGCCGGCGGCGAGGTCGACGACGTGGATGTAGTCGCGGACCCCCGTGCCGTCCGGCGTCGGGTAGTCGTTGCCGAACACCAGGACCTTCTCGCGGCGCCCCACGGCCACCTGCGCCACGAACGGCAGGAGGTTGTTCGGGATGCCGGTGGGGTCCTCGCCGATCGTGCCGGAGGAGTGCGCGCCCACCGGGTTGAAGTAGCGCAGCAGGGCGATGTTCCAGCGGGCATCCGCCGCCCCGAGGTCGCTGAGGATGTCCTCGATCTGCTCCTTGGTGCGTCCGTAGGGGTTGACGGCGTCGAGCGGGAGCTTCTCCGTGAGCGGTACTTCCTCGGACGCCCCGTAGACCGTGGCGGAGGAGCTGAACACGAGCGTGCGCACTCCGGCGTCGTCCATGACGCGCAGGAGGTTCAGCGTCCCGCCCACGTTGTTGTGGTAGTAGTACAGCGGCTTCTCCACCGACTCGCCGACCGCCTTCAGTCCCGCGAAGTGGATCACGGCGTCGACCTGCTCCTCCGCGAAGATCGCGCGGAGTCGGGCCTCGTCGAGGAGGTCGGCGTGGTGGAACACCGGGGAACGGCCGGCGAGGGTGGCGACGCGCTGCAGGGAGGTCTCGGTGGAGTTCAGCAGGTTGTCGACGACGACGACGTCGTGGCCGTTCTCGAGCAGGGTCAGGACGGTGTGCGAGCCGATGTAGCCACTGCCACCGGTAACGAGGATCTTCATGCTCCCATCCTAGGCGGGCGCTCACTCGGGCCCGCGGGATGACGGCGTCCCCGGCGGTCCCTGCACCTCTGGAGCGTCGTGGATCCGGAGGCTACTGTAGGACCAGCATGACCGGTCCGAAGGAGGCCCATGTCGTACCCCGACCCCGGCTACAGCACGTACTTCACCGTGGACACCTCGGAGGTGCTGCTCGTGGCGCTCTACCTGAGGGACTGCGCGGACTTCCGGGGGCTCGGGAGGCCGGCGCTGCCGCCGGTCACTCCTGCGGTCCGCCCGGTGGACCTCCGGCGCCTGGTGGAACCCGTCGGGGGGTCGGCCACACTGCGCGTCGAGTGGGAGGCGTGGTGGCACAGCCTCCTCTCGCACCGCATCAGTGACGCCGTCCTCCCGGTCCCGCCGCGCTTCGAGGCGCTCGACGGCATGGAGGCGCTGAAGGCCCTCCTGCGGGCCCGTGTCGGGGCGGCGACCGACTGGGCCGAGGAGCGGTGCGCGGAGTACGCCCTGCACGCCGGCTCACGCGGGGCCGAGAGCATTGAATACCTGCTGTCCCGCATGATCCAGGAGCGCGAACTCGAACTGGGCCGGGCGGCGCGGCGGTTCACGCTCCAGGTGATCGAGCTGCCCCTGGGGGTGCGCCGCGCCTGGTGGGTGGAACCGGACAAGCTCCTCATGTGCCAGGAACTGTTCGACGACGAACAGTCCTTCCGCAGTTACGTGGAGCCCGTGATCAGGATGCTGGCCTGACCTGCCCGTGGCTCAGGGAGTGGCGCCCGCGACGGTGATGGTCACGATCCCCGACTCCGTTCCGACCGTGCTCCAGCCGCCCTCGGCCCGGTCCCACTCCAGGCCCGAGTGGGAGACCGAGGTGATGTGGAGGGTCGAGGCATTCGCGACGGCCCACTGTGCGGCCGCCCACCCGAGGTCGCCCGAGACGTCCAGCCTCAGGAGGGTGCCGTCGGCGGTGCCGCCCAGCGGCCCGAAGGCCTCGTCAGCGGCGGCGGAGACCGCGAGGACATCGCCCGTCGTCGTCGGGTCGCGGAGCGTGCAGTCCAGTGCGGCGGGTGAGTTGCCCGTCAGGGCCGAGGCGAACGCGCGGCCCTCGGGCTCGTGGTCGGCGTAGGCTTCCGGGAAGGCCGAGCGCTGCACGGTCTGCGCCGCCTCGGTGATGGGCAGGTCCTCGTAGCCCGGGACCTGCACGAGTGCGTCGTAGAACGCGCCGGTGGCGTAGGCGGGCCTCATGATCTGCTCCTCGGTACCCCACCCCTGGGACGGACGCTGCTGGAACAGCCCCCGGGAATCCGGCCCGGCGTCGTCGCCGTAGTCGATGTTCTCCAGGCGCGACTCCTGGATGGCGGTCGCGATCGCGATCGACGCAGCGCGGGCGGGCAGCCCGCGCTGCACCGCGATCCCCGAGATGAGGGCGGCATTCCCCGCCTGCGTCGGAGTGAGCTCGAAGGTGTCGGCGCCCACCGTGGCGTTGCACCGCTCACGGACCAGGACCTCACTCCGGTCCAGCTGGGTCACCGCCAGCCCGGCGCCGCCCACGACGACGACACCGAGCACGGTGAGCATCGCCGCCGTCCGGACGCGCCGTCGACGCCGCCTGACGGCTGCGGACGGAGATCGGGGGGTCACGGGTCAGTTGGCATGCAGTGCCGGGTTGAGCGCGATGCCCTCACCCGTCCGCGGCTGCGCCTCCACGGCTCCGGTCGTGGAATTGCGACGGAACAGGATGCCGGGCTCGCCGGAGAGGTTCTTCGCCTTCACGACGCTCCCGTCCTGCAGCGTGACCTTGGTGCCGGCCGTCAGGTAGAGTCCGGCCTCGACCACGCAGTCGTCGCCGAGCGAGATGCCGACTCCGGCCTCGGCGCCGAGCAGGCAGCGCTCGCCGATGGTGATGCGTTCCGTGCCACCGCCCGAGAGGGTGCCCATGATCGAGGCACCCCCGCCGATGTCCGAACCGTCACCGACGACGACGCCGGCCGAGATCCGGCCCTCGACCATGGAGTGGCCGAGGGTCCCGGCGTTGAAGTTCACGAACCCCTCGTGCATGACCGTGGTGCCCTCCGCGAGGTGCGCGCCGAGGCGCACGCGGTCCGCGTCGGCGATCCGCACACCGGCCGGCACCACGTAGTCCACCATGCGGGGGAACTTGTCCACCCCGTACACGGCGACGGGTCCACGGGCGCGCATGGCGGCCCGCACCGTCTCGAAGCCCTCGGCGGCGGCGGGGCCGTGGTTCGTCCAGACGACATTGGCGAGGAGACCGAAGACACCGTCGAGGTTCACGGTGTTGGGCTGGACCAGCCGGTGCGAGAGAAGATGCAGCCGCAGGTAGGCGTCCTCGGTGCCGGCCGGTGCGTCGTCCAGCTCGATGGTGATCTCGACGACGCGCTGGGAGACTCCCCGGGCTGTGTCGACGCCGGCCCTTGCCAGTGCCTCGAGGGTGTCGCGGAGACCGGACCCGGTCGCGCCTGCCGCTCCGCCGATGGTTCCGTCCGAGGGCGCCTCTCCCAGCCAGGGTGCGGGGAACCAGGTGTCGAGGACCACGCCGTCCGTGGTGACCGTGGCGAGGCCCAGACCACCGGCCGGCCGCCGGGAGTCGCCGGGCAGGGGTGGGTTCGGCAGGGGAGTCGTCATGGGCAGCAGTCTACCGAGCGATAGTGTTTGAGCATGATTCAGACACCCTCCCCGGCGCTCGATCCGACCGCCGACGTGGCGCACCTGACCGCACGCCTGATCGATCTCGAGAGCGTCTCGGGGGGCGAGCGCGGGATCGCCGACGCCATCGAGCAGGTCCTGCGGCCCCTCACGCACCTCGAGGTGGTGCGCGACGGCGACTGCGTGATGGCCCGCACCACCCTCGGGCGCGCCGAACGCGTGATCCTGGCCGGGCACATCGATACCGTCCCGCTGCCCACGGCGGGTGGATCCCGGGGTACGGTCCCCTCGACCTGGGACGGGGACGTCCTCTACGGGCGCGGCGCCACGGACATGAAGGGCGGGGTCGCGGTGCAGCTGGCACTCGCGGCCGCCCTGACGGATCCGACGCGCGACATCACGTTCGTCTTCTACGACCACGAGGAGGTCGAGGCGTCCCTGAGCGGGCTCGGCCGCGTCGCGGCCTCCTTCCCGGACTGGCTCGTCGCGGATTTCGCCGTGCTGCTGGAACCTACGGACGGGACGGTCGAGGGCGGCTGCAACGGCACCGCCCGCTTCGACGTGCGCGTCGCGGGCCGCGCCTCGCACTCGGCCCGTGCCTGGATGGGCGTCAACGCCATCCACGGCGCGGCGGAGATCCTCGTGCGCCTGCGCGACCACGAGCCGGCGACCGTGCACGTCGACGGCCTGGACTACCGCGAGAGCCTCAACGCCGTGAAGATCGTCGGCGGGACCGCCGGCAACGTCATCCCGGACAGCGCGGTGATCGAGGTGAACTACCGGTTCGCCCCCGACAAGAGCCCGGAGCAGGCCGAGGAGTACGTGCGGGCGCTGCTCGAGGGGTTCGAGGTGGAGCGCACCGACGCCGCTGCCGGGGCGCGTCCGGGACTGCAGCATCCCGCCGCCGCAGCCTTCGTCGCCGCCGTGGGGGCGGAGCCGAAACCCAAGTACGGCTGGACGGACGTTGCACGGTTCAGTGCCCTCGGCGTGCCTGCGGTGAACTTCGGGCCGGGTGACGCGCTCCTCGCGCACACCGACGACGAGCACGTGCACGCCGACGCCGTCCGTGCGTGCCTCCGAGCGCTCACCACCTGGCTCTCCTGACAGCACCGTCGACAGCACCGTCGACAGCACCGACGAGGAAGGGCCCGGTTCTCCTGAACCGGGCCCTTCCTCGTCCGTGCCGCGTGCCCGGCCGGACAGGCCGGTCGCCGCAGCGTGGTGTGTGTCAGGTGGCGGCCGCCTCCGGCACGAGGGGTCCGGGCGCCACGGGCTTGCGGCCCTTCGTCCTGAAGCTCAGGAGGACCGACAGCCGGGTCGCGAGGGTCGACAGCGCGAAGTTGATGAGGATGAAGATCGCTGCCGCGACGAGCAGCGAGGGGATGACATTGCCCTCTCCGACGCCGAGCCGACGGGTGAACTGCAGCAGCTCGGGGTAGGTGATGATGAAGCCGAGCGCCGAGTCCTTCAGGATCACCACGAACTGGCTGACGAGCGCCGGCAGCATCGCGATGAGTGCCTGCGGCACCTCGATGTTCCGCAGCGACTGGTTGCGGGTCAGGCCGATCGCCATGCCCGCCTCGCGCTGGCCCCGGGGCAGGCCGTGGACGCCGGAGCGGACGAGTTCGGCGATCACGGAGCCGTTGTAGAGCGTGAGCGCGACGACGACGGCGATCAGGGGCGCGTCCTGCGGCTTCACGGCGCCCGAGCTGCCGAGGGCGAGCCAGAAGAAGATCATCATCAGCAGGACGGGTACGGCCCGCAGCACCTCGACGACGGAACCGGCGACCGCGCGGATCGGTGCGGAGTGGGACAGGCGTCCCACGCCGAAGATCAGGCCGAACAGGACGGCCGTGACGATCGAGATCCCTGCGGCCTTCAGGGTGTTCACGAGACCGGGGAGGATGAAGAACTCCCAGGTGCGGGACTCCAGGAACGGTGTCCACATGCTCGCGGCGAGCTGGCCCTTGCCGGCCAGTGCCGACAGGATCCAGGCGAGGACGGCGACGGCGACGAGGACACCCACGATGTTGCCGATGAGGATGACACGCCGCGCGCGCGGACCCGGTGCGTCGAAGAGGACCTGCTGCGCGCTCATCGTGCCACCGCCAGTCTGCGTGAGGCCCACGTGGTGAGGAGCCCGATGGGAATCACCAGGATCACGAACCCGAGGGCGAACGTGAGGAAGATGGGGATGACCAGGTCCGAACGGAACTCGATCATGGTCTTCATGAGTCCGGAGGACTCCGTGGCGACGGACCCCGCGGCGGCGACCGTCGAATTCTTGATGAGCGCGATCAGCACGTTCCCGAGCGGGGCGATGGCCCCACGGAACGCCTGCGGCAGGATGATCAGGCGCGCGGCGGGCAGGAAGCTCAGGCCGATGGCCCGGGCGGCTTCCGCCTGGCCGAGCGGGACGGTGTTGACGCCGCTGCGGATCGCCTCGCACACGAAGGCCGCGTGGTAGAGCGCGAGGCCCAGGATGGCGATCCGGAACAGGCTCGCGTTCAGATCGCTCGCCAGGCTGATCTGCATGACGGAGAACAGGCCGAGGAAACCGAACGCGAGGATGATGGTCAGCGGCGTGTTGCGGAAGATGTTGACGTACGCCGCCCCGAACCACTGGAGGCTCGGGATCGGGGAGATGCGGAACAGGGCCAGCACCGTACCGATGACGAGCGCGAAGATGGCCGCCCAGAACGACAGCTGGATGTTGACCCAGAACGCGGCGGGTACGTCATAGGTTTCGAACAGCGACAGGTAGTTCTCCACGGTTCACCTCTTTCCTGGTGGGGAACATGGCACGGGTGGGGCGGTCCATGCGGACCACCCCACCCATGGCAGCGATGCTAGGCGCAGGGCGCCGGGGTGGGCGGGTTGAGATCCGCGTTGAACTCGTAGTCGGCCCCTTCGGTGTTGCTCATGATCGCTTCCTCCCACGCGCCGTCCTCGATCATCTTCGTGATGGCCGCGTTGACCTCCTCGCAGCGCTCGGTGCTGCCCTTCGGCAGGCCGACACCGTAGTTCTCCTCCGAGAACGTGTTGCCGACGACCTTGAACTTGCCGGCGTTGGCCTCCTGCGCGGCGAGGCCGGCGAGGATGATGTCGTCGGTGGTGACGGCGTCGATCTGGCCGCCACCCATCGCCGTGACGCACTCGGCGTAGCCGGGCTGCTCGACCAGCTGGACACCGGGGTACTGGTCCTTGATCTTCTGCGCCGAGGTGGAGCCGGTGACCGAGCAGAGGTTCTTGCCCTCGAGGTCCTCGGGCCCGGTGATGTCGCTGTCGGTCGGGACGAGCAGGTCCTGGCCGGCCACGAAGTACGGTCCGCCGAAGTCGACGGTCTCCTTGCGGGTGTCCGTGATGGAGTAGGTCGCGAAGATCATGTCGACCTGGTTGTTCGAGAGCAGGTTCTCGCGGTTGGCCGACGGCGCCTCGACGAACTCGATCTGGTCCTCGCCGAAGCCGAGTTCGTTCGCCACGTACGTCGCGACGTCGACGTCGAAGCCGGAGTAGGTGCCGCCCTCGTCGTAGCCGAGGCCCGGCTGGTCGAACTTGATGCCGATGCGGACCATCTCGCCGCCGGACTCGCCGCCCTCGCTCTCGGCGCTGTCTCCGCCACCACAGGCGGACAGTGTCAGTGCGGCCACCGCGGCCACCGCGGCTGCTGCGTATCGGGTCTTCTGCATGGGTGCTCCTTGTGTTGCGGCCCCGGAAGGCCTTGGGTGCGAGTGGTGATGTAGGGGGATCAGTGGGAGAGGATCTTGCCCAGGAAGTCCTTGGCGCGGTCGCTCCGGGGGTTGGTGAAGAACTCCTCCGGGGTCGCCTGCTCCATGATCTGTCCGTCGGCCATGAAGATCACGCGGTCGGCGGCACGTCGGGCGAAGCCCATCTCATGCGTGACGACGATCATCGTCATGCCCTCCTTGGCGAGGGCGACCATCGCGTCGAGGACCTCGTTGATCATCTCCGGGTCGAGGGCGGAGGTCGGCTCGTCGAACAGCATCACCTTGGGCTGCATGGCGAGGGCGCGGGCGATGGCCACGCGCTGCTGCTGGCCGCCGGACAGTTGCGCGGGAAGTTTCTGGGCCTGGTTGTCGACGCCGACGCGCTTGAGCAGGGACATGGCGAGATCCTTGGCGGGACCGGGCTTCATGCCCTTGACCTTGACGGGGCCGAGGGTGACGTTCTCGAGGATCGACTTGTGCGCGAACAGGTTGAAGGACTGGAACACCATGCCGACGTCGGCGCGCAGTTTCGCGAGTTCCTTGCCCTCCGCCGGGAGCACCTTGCCGTCGATGGTGATCTCCCCGTCGTCGATGGTCTCGAGGCGGTTGATGGCCCGGCACAGCGTCGACTTGCCGGAGCCCGAGGGACCGATCACCACGACGACCTCGCCGCGCGCGACGTCCAGGTCGATGTCGCGGAGCACGTGCAGGTCGCCGAAATGCTTGTTGACCTTGCGGAGGGAGACGAGGGGACGTGTCGAGGACGCAGGCGTAGACGGTTGCGCTTCACTTGTCATGGGAGAAATGTAGCGAACTATTCCTCCTCAGCAAGACGGAGCAGCCCGGCGGCGCCGATTGTGATTCAAGAGCAACCAAATCCGCAGCGTGTGCCGCTCGTTGGTTAGCCTAGGGAAATGTCTCCTTCCCAGCACCCTTCGGCGTCCGGTGACGCGTGGCTCCCGGCAGCGGACGACGACGTCGCGGATCCGTCCGTCGTGGCGCCGTGGCTCGCGTCCGGCGAGGCACGTCCCCCCGGGCCGTCACAGGCCACGCGTCGTCGGGGATCGGTGGAACTGCGCCGCGGACAGGCGACCGGGCCGCAGTCCGACAACACCCTGCTCGACGCGCCGGATTCCGGTGCCTTCACGCGCACGGATCCGTGGCGGGTCCTGCGGATCCAGAGCGAATTCGTCGAGGGGTTCGGCACCCTGGCCGACCTCGGCCCGGCCATCAGCGTCTTCGGCTCCGCCCGGACGGCCCGCGACTCCCCCTTCTACGGTATCGGGGAGGAGGTGGGCCGGCGTCTGGTCGAGGCCGGCTACGCGGTCATCACCGGCGGCGGACCGGGTGCCATGGAAGCGGCGAACAAGGGTGCGTGCGAGGCCGGGGGAGTCTCCGTGGGGCTCGGCATCGAGCTGCCCTTCGAGCAGGGCATGAACGAGTGGGTGGACCTCGGCATCAACTTCCGGTACTTCTTCGCCCGCAAGACGATGTTCGTCAAGTACGCCAGCGGCTTCGTCGTCCTGCCCGGCGGCTTCGGGACGCTCGACGAGCTGTTCGAGGCCATGACGCTGGTCCAGACGGGCAAGGTGACGTCATTCCCGATCGTCCTGATCGGCGTCGACTACTGGCGGCCGCTGCTCGACTGGATCAGGGGCACCCTGCTCACGGAGGGGACCATCTCGGAGAAGGATCTGTCCCTTCTCCACCTCGTGGACACGGCGGAGGAGGCCGTCCGGATCGTCGCGGCGTCCGCCGGCCGTTCCGGCACTTCCTGAGCTTCACGCGGGCGCGCCTCTGGCACCATTGCCGTGTGACTATCTTCCTGGTGATCCTCGCCATCGTGCTGGTGGGTGCCACGGCGCTCCTCGCGTCCGGTCGGGAGGTGCCGGCGGTCCTGCGGCCCCGGGGCGCCCGGCGGGCGAAGCCGTCCGTCCTCCGCCGTGCCGCGGACGGGCCCGACGACGCGGCCGGGCGGGACCCGGCGGGCACCCCGACGGGTGACGACGACAGCCGGCTCCTGACGCCGGGCAGCGACGAGGACCCTTCGGCACGAAGAGACGGACTCGGGTTGGTCGAGCCGGTGGCGAGCCTCCCGCCGGTCCTGCTGCCCGATGATCCGTCGGGGACCGACGTCGATGCCGTGCGGTTCGGACTGGGCCTGCGCGGGTACCGGATGGACCAGGTGGACGAGGTCCTCGATCGACTCTCGAGCGCGCTCGAGGCCAGGGACGCCACGATCAGGGCCCTGCGGGCCGAGCTCGCGGGACGGGACGGACGCCGGTGAGCGGGGCTGTCCCGGGGTCGGACGGTCGCCTGCGCTGCGGCTGGGCCGTGTCCAGTGCGGAGTACGAGCGGTACCACGACCTCGAGTGGGGGCGGCCGGTCACGGGCGAGACGGCACTCTTCGAACGGCTGAGCCTCGAGGCGTTCCAGTCCGGCCTCAGCTGGATCACCATCCTGCGGAAGCGCGAGGCCTTCCGCTCCGCGTTCGCCGGGTTCGAGCCCCGCACCGTGTCCGCCTTCGGCCAGGCGGACATCGAGAGGCTCCTCGCCGACCCGGGCATCGTCCGGAACCGCCAGAAGATCGAGGCGACCGTCTCGAACGCCCGCGCGCTCCTCGCCCTGCCCGCCGGGACGACGCTCGGCTCGGTCCTCGCCGCCCACCGCCCTGCGCAGGTCGCCGCTCCGGCCACCCTCGCGGACGTCCCGGCCATCACGCCGGAGAGTACCTCCCTCGCCCGCACGCTCCGCGGTCTCGGCTTCCGGTTCGTCGGCCCGACGACGGCCTATGCCATGCTGCAGGCCACGGGCTACGTCGACGACCACCTCCAGGACTGCTGGGTGCGGGATGCACTGTCCGCCGCCGCCCCCGCGATCGTGCCGGGGAGCAGCGCGGCCACGGGGGCGCGCCGCCCGTGATCAGCCGCGGACGGACCGACACGGCGACGGCGGCCGGCCCCGCTCCCGTCGCACGGAGCGGGCGCGGGACCGTCGTGTCCCGGCTCCTCGCGCACTGGTCCGTCCAGGTGCTCGTGCTCTTCCTCGCGGGGCGCCTCGTCAGCACGGCGATCCTCCTCCTCGCTGCATCCCGCCAGGGGGCAAGTCCCTGGTCCGGGCCCGCGCCCGCCTACGGCACCTTCATCAACTACTGGGACAGCGGGTGGTACGAGCGCATCTTCCGTGAGGGCTATCCGACGGACCTGCCCACGGACCTCTTCGGCATCGTCACGCACAACCAGTGGGCCTTCTACCCCCTGTACCCGGGTATCGTCCGCAGCCTCGACGTCGTCACGGGCCTCGGTTGGGGCGTCCTCGCTCCGCTGGTCGCGTGGCTCGCCGCTGCGGGCGCGGCCCTCGTGATCTATCGGCTGTTCCGGCTGCGGGCCGGTCACCGCACCGCGCTCGCGGGTGTCGCGGTCGTGTCGCTCGCCCCGGTCTCGCCGATCCTGCAGGTCCCCTACGCCGAATCCCTGCACCTCCTGCTCCTCGCCTCCGCGCTGCATCTCGTGTCGACGCACCGGTACTACGCGGCGATGCCCGTCGTCGTCCTCATGTGCCTGTCCCGTCCGGCGGGAGTGCCGTTCGCGCTGGCCCTCGGCGTCCTGTTCGTCCACGAGGTGTGGACCTGGCGCCGCGCGGGGGCGGATCCGGTGCTCCGGAGGGAATCGGCCGGCCGGGTCCTGCCCCTGCTGCTGCTCGGTGGCGTCGCGTCGCTCTCCGCCGTGGCCTGGCCCCTCATCGCCTGGATCGCGACGGGTCGGCGCGACGCCTACGTCGCCACCGAGACCGCGTGGCGTGGCGAGGCGCTCACCCCCTTCCTCCCGTGGTTCGAGAACCCGGCGGCCCTCGTCGGGCCGGCAGCGGCGTCCCTCGTGGTCCTGGCGCTCCTCCTCGGCGGGATCGGACTGTTCTCCGCGCGCCCCGTCCGGTCGCTCGGGCTGGTCCTGAATGCGTGGTGCGCCGCCTACCTGCTGTACCTCGCGGCCTTCTGGGACCCGCAGTCCAGCACCTGGCGCATCCTGGTGCCGCTCTTCCCCCTCGCCCTCGCCGCTGCGTCACTGCAGCGAGGCAGGATCCTCTGGGTGCTCCTGCCGCTCTCGGTGGTCCTGCAGTTCCTCTGGGTCGACTCGCTGTGGGGCTGGACTCCCACGGGATCGAACGGGGATTATCCACCCTGAGTGTGATCCACGCCGCACCCGAATTAGCAGGAGCAGGGCTTGTGCTGAATAATGAAGGGGATGACGTGCACCGCCGGGCCTCTCACCGGGTCGACGGGACGGAGCACCGTTTACTGTCGCGCTACCGCTGACCGCGGTTGCGCCCTGTTGAAAGGGACACCCCTATGGCTGCCATGAAACCGCGTACCGGCGATGGACCGATGGAAGTCACCAAGGAGGGGCGCAGCCTCATCATGCGGGTACCCATCGACGGCGGCGGACGCCTGGTCGTGGAACTCAACGCGGAAGAGGCAGGCAACCTCAAGGACTGCCTGCTCACCGTCACCGGCTGACACCGCTCCGTCCACCCGCCGCCCCCGCTTCGCGATCAGGCCTTCTTCGCGGTCAGGCCTTTTGCTTGACGGCGAGGAGGAGTCCCGTGCCGGTCGGGAGGAGTGCCGAGACGAGGGAATCGTCGTCTCGGACCATCCGGCCCACCTGCCGCAGCGTGTTGGTCGACTGCTCTCGGACGGCGGGTTCCGCCACGCGGTCCTGGTCGAGGGCATCGTTGACGATGAGGATGCCGCCGTCCTTCAGCAGGCGGATCGCCTGCTCCACGTACGCCGGGAGTCCCGCCTTGTCGGCGTCGATGAAGACGAGGTCGTAAGCGCGATCCGTCAGCCGGGGCAGGACGTCCGCGGCGCGCCCCGAGATGGTGCGGGTCCGGTTGGAGGGTATGCCCGCTTCCGCGAAGGCCTCCCGAGCCGCCCGGAGATGATCGACGTCGGAATCGATCGTGGTCAGCACGGCGCTCCGTCCGAGCCCCCTCAGGAGGCAGACCCCCGAGACGCCGGCACCCGCGCCGACCTCGACCGCCGTCGTCGCCTTCGAGGCAGCCGCCAGCACGGTCAGGGCAGCGCCGACTGCAGGTGTCACCGGAGAGACGCCCAGCTCGTGGGACCTGTCGCGGGCACGGAGCAGGATGTCGTCCTCGTCGGGAAGCCCTTCCGTGTAGGACCAGCTGCTGTGTTTGTCGGCGGCCATGGGCATCCGTTCTGTTCTGGGATAAGGGGGACTGTCGGAGGCCGGAGCCCCGCCCCAACACTACTGTCTGGGCTGCTCGCACTTCCATGCGGGCGGCCGTTCCGGACCGTTCGCCGGTGAGCCGGAGAGTAACCGACAGCGAAGCCGATACCCGGAATCAACACGCGCCGGCCTGCCAGCTACCTCCCAGCTTGGTGCGAAAGACTTCGAACTCGGGACATCCGGCACGAGCACGGTCCCGAATCCCTGATACCACCGCCTGCTGCATGGGCATCGGCGTGGTGGCCCGATCGGGATACGCGGCGAAAAGGGGTAGATGATGTCCAGCGTGAAGGCGGCACAGCCCGCTGGTGGGTCCGCAGTGGCGGACGATCCCATCCTCGATGAGCACGGCAACCCGTGGGTGGCCCCGTCCTGGGAAGAAGTGGTCACCAACTACTCGCCGAAGGTCTACCGCCTGGCCTACCGCCTGACCGGGAACCGCTTCGACGCCGAGGACCTCACGCAGGAGGTCTTCGTGCGGGTCTTCCGGTCCCTCGCGAACTTCAAGCCGGGCACCCTCGACGGCTGGCTGCACCGCATCACCACCAATCTCTTCCTCGACCAGGCGCGGCGCAAGACCCGCATCCGGTTCGACGGCCTGACGGAGGAGGCCGAGAGCCGCCTCCCCAGCAAGCACCCCGGCCCCGAGCGCAGCTTCGAGTTCAACAACCTCGACATCGACGTGCAGTCGGCGCTCGAGGAGCTCCCCCCGGATTTCCGGGCCGCCGTCGTCCTGTGCGACCTCGAAGGCCTGGCGTACGACGAGGTGGCACAGGTGCTGGGGGTCAAGCTCGGCACCGTACGCTCGCGCATCCACCGTGGCCGCACGATGCTCCGCGAGAAGCTCGCCCACCGCGATCCGCGACCCACCGGAGGAAGCGGCACTGCCCTGGGCGTCCCGCGGATCGCCGGTCTGGGCTAGGGACGGTGCTTCACCCCCGTCGCCTCCTGCAGGACCTCGTGGACGGCGAACTGCCGGACCGGCGCCGGATCGGCGTCGAGCGCCACGTCGCCCGCTGCTCCGCGTGCGCTGCGACCGTGTCCAGGCTCCGCGCCCTCAAGAGTGCCCTGCTCGGCCTGCGCAGGCCCGTACCCGACCCGGAGTTCCAGCGACGACTGCTGGCTCCCACCGCCGCGGTCGAGGGTCCTCCGCGGTTCCAGCGGCGTGAGGACCGGGCAGGATCGAGTGCTGCGTTCGTCCGGGACCATCATGAGCGGACCGAGCCCCACCGGCGCCGTCGTACCGCCGTTGCCGCAGCCGGCGGGACCGTCGTCGTGGCCGGGGCGATCCTCGGCAGCGCCTATATCGTCGGGTCCGAGGCCGCCTCCACCACGATCGAGGCGGCCGACGGCTCCACGGCACTCCGTGCAGGCTGGGAGTCGGTGGCGCCGCGCACCCCGACGACCCTCGACGCCGAGCAGCTGGACACCCTCCGAGCCGGAGGGTGGTACTGCCCGGAGCTCGAATCGCTCGGCTTCACGCTCAGCAGCGCCGAAGGGATCACGGTGGACGGCAGGCCCACGCTCGAGCTCACCCTCGAGAACGACGGCTCCACCGTCACGGTCTACGAACAGAGGAAGGTCGGCGACGAGGGCGGGGGTGCGGCCGCACCCTTCAGCGCCGTGACAGGGCGCGTCGTCACGGCCGACGGCTTCGAGCACGTCGGCGGAGCCGACCGCGACCTGTGGGTGCGCTCGGGCGAGCCGTGGCAGGTGGTGCTGGATTCCCCGACGGTCACGTACACCGTGGTGTCTTCGATGCCTGCCGCCGCCATGCCGCAGACACTGAGCCAGCTCGTGACCACGGAGCACGCCCAGCTGGCCGTGACTCCACCCCGCCAGGAGGAATCGATGATGGAGCGGATCGTCCGGGGACTGTCGATGATCACGCACCCCGGGGGAAGCTCCCACTAGCCGCGGTCCACCGGCCGGTCGGATGACTCGGGCATGACGGTCCGGTGAATCTTCGGCGATGCATGGCGGGGTCCCACCGCGGGGACACCCGTGACGGTGACGGGCCTCCGGGCGGGAAGGTAGTCTTTTCAGGTGTTGGGAATCAACGGCCTCGAACTCGTGGTCCTGGCGATCATCGCCGTCGTGGTGCTCGGCCCGGAGCGCCTTCCGGAGTACGCCGCCCAGCTCGCTCGGCTCGTGAAGGGCCTCCGCCGCATGGCCAGCGGAGCACGCGAGCAGCTCCGGGAGGAAGTGGGACCGGAGCTCGACGAGGTCGACTGGCGCAAGCTCGACCCCCGCCAGTACGACCCGCGGCGCATCATCAAGGAAGCCCTCCTCGACGACATCGAGGACGTCTTCAAGCCGGTCAGCGAGGGTGCCCCGAGGCCTGTCGCCGCCGCCGCGCCCGCTGCCGCCGCACTCGCTTCTGCCCGACCTGCCGTGACGGTTCCCCTCGGGCCGCGTCTCGAAGCAGGACAGGCCGCCCCCTACGACCTCGAGGCGACCTGAGCCCTGCGTGCACGCCTACCGTGGCGTGACGTTCAGCCTCAGTCCGTAGAGGCCGCGGGGACGGCGGGCCAGCGCGCCGGCGATCCGCACGAGTTCGATACCCGCCCTGGATGCCAGGTGGTCGAGGACCAGGGGGACGCCGTCGTCCCCGCCCTGCCGGAGGGCGACGTCCAACGGGATGCTGCCGAGCAGGGGGATGTCGATTCCCAGCGTCGCCGTCAGGCGGCCCGCCACCGCCCCACCCCCGCCGCTCCCGAAGAGGTCGAGCCGGGTGCCGTCGGGCAGCTCGAGCCACGACATGTTCTCGATCACCCCCGCCACCCCCTGGCCGGTCTGCGCCGCCATCGCCCCTGCGCGCTCCGCCACGTCCGCCGCGGCGCCCTGCGGAGTGGTCACCACGAGCAGTTCCGAGGTCGGCAGGAGCTGGGCCACCGAGATCGCGATGTCGCCCGTGCCCGGCGGCAGGTCGAGGAACAGGACGTCCAGGTCGCCGAAGTAGACGTCCGTCAGAAACTGCTCGAGTGCACGGTGCAGCATGGGCCCTCGCCAGGAGATGGGCTGGTTGCCCTCGACGAACATGCCGATCGAGATGACCTTCACGTCATGGGCGACCGGCGGCAGGATGAGTTCGTCCACGCGGGTGGGCTGCTGGGTGATCCCCATGAGTGCCGGTACGGAGAACCCGTACACGTCGGCGTCGACGATGCCCACACGGAGCCCCTGTGCGGCCATCGCGACCGCCAGGTTGACGGTGACGCTGGACTTGCCCACGCCGCCCTTTCCGCTCGCGACGGCGTAGACCCGCGTCAGTGAGCCAGGATCGTTGAAGGGGATGCCCCGGCGGCCGCCGGCGCCCTTCAGCCGTTCCTTAAGGGCATCGCGCTGCTCCTGGTCCATCACGCCGAGGTCGACCTCGACCCGCCCGACGCCGGGGACGGCGGACAGTGCCGCCTCGGTGTCCTGCACGATGGTGTCGCGCAGCGGGCACCCGGCGATGGTGAGCAGGACGCGGATGCGCACCGTCGCCCCCTCGACGGACACCGTGTCGAGCATGCCGAGTTCGGTGATGGGGCGGCGCAGTTCCGGATCGATCACCGTGGCGAGGGCGGCGTGGACGGCGTCCTCCGGGGGCCCGCCGACGGGAAGGTCGCTGCTCACCGGACGGGCTTCCTCCCGGCCGACTGGACCTTGGGCATGGCCACGGTGTTCTCCGGGGGCTTCCGTGGCTTGCGCTTGTGGAGGGTCAGCTCCTGGCCGTCCGTCGTCTCCAGCAGTTCCTCGAGGACCGACCGCAGCTCCGAACGGACGTAGTCGCGCGTGGCGACCTCCCGCAGGGCGATGCGCAGCTCAGCGATCTCGCGGGTGAGGTACTCGGTGTCCGAGAGGTTGCGTTCCGCCCGTTGCCGATCCTGCCGCAGGGAGACGCGGTCGCGGTCGTCCTGCCGGTTCTGGGCGAGCAGCAGCAGGGGGGCGGCGTAGGAGGCCTGGAGGGACAGCATGAGGGTGAGTGCCGTGAAGCCCAGGGCCGCGCTGTCGAACCGGAGGCCCGCCGGACCGAAGGTGTTCCAGCACAGCCAGATGATGCAGAACACCGTCATGTAGAGCAGGAACTGCGGTGTGCCCATGAACCGCGCGAAATTCTCCGTCGCGCTGCCGAACCGGTCGGGGTTCGGCCGCGGGCGGTTGAGGAACCGCTTCCGCGTCTCCTTGGGCGTGTCCAGCCCCCGGGAGCTGGACCTCATCTTCTCAGCCACGGCGGCCACCCCGTTTCGGTTCCGGTGCATCGTCCTGCGCCCGCCAGTCGTCCGGGAGCAGGTGGTCGAGGACGTCGTCGACCGTCACCGCGCCGACGAGGCGCCCCTCGGTGTTGACGACCGGCAGCGAGTTCAGGTTGTAGGTCGCGAGGATGCGCGACACCTCGCTGACGTCCGCCTGATCGCCCACCGCCTCGAGACCGGTGTCGATGATGTTGCCGAGCGGCTCGGGCGGGGGGAAGCGGAGGAGCTGCTGGATGTGCACGACGCCCAGGTAGCGGCCCGTCGGCGTCTCGAGCGGTGGGCGGCAGACGAAGATCGAGGAGGCGAGGGCAGGTGTGAGTTCCTCCCGGCGCACGTGCGCCAGGGCCTCCGCCACGGTGGCCTCCGGCGGCAGGATGACCGGGACCGTCGTCATGAGGGATCCCGCGGTGTCCTCCTCGTACTCGAGCAGGCGGCGCACGTCCTCGGCGTCCTCGGGCTCCATGAGCTGGAGGAGCTCCTCCTTCTGGGCCTCGGGCAGCTCGTTGAGGAGGTCGGCGGCGTCGTCCGGGTCCATCTCCTCGAGGACGTCGGCCGCCCGCTCCCGGGTGAGCGAGGTCAGGATCTGCACCTGGTCGTCGTCGGGCAGTTCCTGGAGGACGTCGGCGAGGCGATCGTCCTGCAGCTCCCCGGCGACCTCGATGCGGCGCTTGTCGTTCATCTCGTGCAGGGCGTCGGCGAAGTCGGCCGCTTTCAGGTCGTCGTGCTGGGCGACGAACTGCGTGGCCCCCTGGGGCTCGTCGGTGGCGCCGTGGAAGGCGTGGAGCCAGTCGATGATGATGCGCTCACCGCCGCGCCGCAGCCCGCGCAGCGGGGAGGTCGAACCACCGCGTCGGACGAAGAGCTGCGACACGTGCCAGTCACCCGCGCGGTTGCGCTCCATGGCGACGTCCTCGACGACCGCGTTCCCGCTGCCGTCGCGCAGCGTCAGCCGGCGGTCGAACAGCTCCGCGACCACGAGCATCTCCGCCCCGCGCTGTTCGAACCGGCGCAGGTTGACCAGGCCGGTGCAGATGATCTGCGACGGATCCATCGAGGTGATCCGGGTCATGGGGACGAAGACGCGTTTCTTCCCGGGCACCTCGACGACGAGGCCGATCACCTGCGGCGGTTTGCCCGGACCGCGGTCGAGGACCACGGCGTCACGGAGACGCCCGAGGCGGTCACCAAGGGGGTCGAAGACGTCGAGGCCGAGGAGCCGGGCGACGAAGACGCGGGTCGGGTTGGTAGTCACTGCCCTAGGCTATCGGGCGGCACACGACCGGGTGGCATCCTGCGGCCGTGCGACGCCGGACGGTCGTCCGGCTCGTTCCCGGCAGGCGTGCGGCGGACACCGGGCGAACTGCCAGTTCACTCCCGGCGATACCGCCCCCACGGACGGCGGTGGTACGCAAGAATGGGGAGCATGTCGACACCACCTCTCGGAACAACTGCCTCCCGCGACCTGGGCCGCGTGCTGCCCACCGGCGAGACGATCGGGCGGTACACCAGCTACCTCGATGCGCAGAAGGCCGTGGACTACCTCGCCGACAACAAGTTCGCCGTACAGCGCGTCGCGATCGTGGGCAACGACCTGAAGGCCGTGGAGCGGGTCACGGGGCGCCTCAGCTACCCCCGCGTGGCCCTGAGCAGTGCGCTGTCCGGCGCCTGGTTCGGACTGTTCGTCGGCCTGATCCTGAGCCTGTTCGCGAACAGCGACATGGTCAGCACGGTACCGTCCTCGATCCTGCTCGGGGCCATCTTCTGGCTGCTCTTCGGCGTCATCACCTACGCGTTCCAGCGCGGCAAGCGGGACTTCACCTCGACGAGCCAGGTGGTCGCGACCAGCTACGACCTCCTCGTCGAGCCGAGCCTCGCCGGTGAGGCTCGCCGGTTGCTGCAGCAGCTGCCCATGAACGGTCAGGCCCAGCATCCCGGCAGCAACCCGGCGGCGTGGGGCCAGGGGCAGCAACCGCCCCAGCAGGGACAGGCACCGGAGCGACCAGCGTCCTGGAACGATCCGTTCCCCACCCAGCAGCCCCAGCAGCAGCCCGGACAGGCACAGCCCGCGGACGTCGAGGGTCAGGCGGCGGGCTCGACGGCCGGACCCGGCACCACCGGACCGCGGCGCGGACAGTTCCCGGACCTGCCCGACGGCCGCCCCCAGTACGGGGTCCGCGTCGAGGATCCGGCCGGACGTGCGATGCCCGGCCCCGACGGGCCGCAGGTCGGCGCCGATGGTTCCGCCGCAGGCACCGAGGGGCCGGGAGCGCACCAGCAGGGCGCGCAGGCGCCCGGGGACGGCGACGGTCCGGCCGGCTCCGGTTCCTCGGCGGTCGGCGGACCGCGCTAGTCGAGGGTGCGATCGACGCCGACGAGTCGGCGTCGATCGAAGCGAGAGAACGAAAAGGCAGGGACCCCGCGGTCCCTGCCTTTCCTGTCCCCCGGCGCCGGGGCCCGCGACTACTCCCTGGATGGCCCCCAGATCCCGGCCATCCAGTCCTCCACGTCCTCGGGCTTCCGCGGGAGGGCGGCACTCAGGTTGACCGGCCCGTCGGCGGTCATCAGGATGTCGTCCTCGATCCGCACGCCGATGCCCCGGTACTCCTCGGGCACGGCGAGGTCCTCGTCCTTGAAGTACAGGCCGGGCTCGATCGTGAACACCATGCCCTCGGTCAGCACGCCGTCCAGGTACAGTTCCCGCTTCGCCTGGGCGCAGTCGTGCACGTCCATGCCGAGGTGGTGGCTGGTGCCGTGCGGCATCCACCGTCGGTGGTGCTGGCCCTCATCCGCGAGCGCTTCCTCGAGCGTGACCGGCAGCAGTCCCCAGCCATCGAGGTTCTCGGCGAGGACGGTGACGGCGGCGAGGTGGATCTCACGGAACTTCCGGCCGGGCTGCGCTGCGGCGAAGCCAGCGTCCGCCGCGTCGAGCACCGCCTGGTAGACCTTCCGCTGGACGTCGGAGTACCGGCCGTTGACGGGAAGGGTCCGGGTGATGTCTGCGGTGTACAGGCTCTCCGCTTCGACGCCGGCGTCGAGGAGCAGGAGCTCCCCGGCCTTCACCTGCCCGGTGTTGCGGATCCAGTGGAGGGTGGTCGCGTTGTTGCCGGAGGCCGCGATGGTGTCGTAGCCGAGGTCGTTGCCCTCCTCCCGGGCCCGCGTGAAGAAGGCGCCCTCCACGACGCGCTCGCCGCGGGGGTGGCTGATGGCGCGGGGGAGGGAGCGGACCACCTCGTGGAATCCGCTGACGGTCGCCGCGACGGCGGCCTCCATCTGCTCGATCTCCCAGGCGTCCTTGATGAGCCTCAGCTCGGACAGGGCCTCGGCGAGCACGGCGTCCAGGGCGTCGGCCTTCTCCAGGTCCACCCCCGTGTTGATGCGTGAGGTGTCCACGAGGGCGTCGGCGTTGAGGTCCACCTCCCGGAGCAGGCGGATCCCGGTTCCGCCGATCTCGACCACACCGGCGTCCTGGGTGATGGCGACCTCGAGGTCGCCGAGGTCCGCGGTCTCGAGGGCGAGCTGAGCCCTGATCTGCGCCATGGACAGCCGCTGGCCGATCCAGAACTCGCCGTACCGGGCGTTGGCGTAGAACTCCGCGCTGTCCCGTCCCGCCAGTTCGCGGAAGTACAGCGTGGCGACGTGGTGGCCGCCGTCGTCGCCCGTCCCGGGATCGACGGGCTCGAGGACGAGGACGGCGTCCGGCTCGTGGTCGAGGCCGAGGCCCGTCAGGTGGGCGAACCCGGAGTGCGGGCGGTACCGGTAGTCGGTGTCGTTCGAGCGGACCTTGAACGGGCCGGCCGGGATCACCAGGCGCTCGCCGGGGAAGCGGTCGGAGACGGCACGCCGGCGTCGGGCGGCGTGCGCGGCGACGGGCGCCTCGGGCGGCAGCTCCTCCGAGGACCGGGCCCAGTCGCCGGCCATGAAGGCCTTGAAGGCGTCGGAATCGGGCCGCTGCGAGCGGTTCTCGTTCCGATCGGAGAGGGGCTGGCCCTCGGGGGAGTCGGTGGGATTCAGGCCTGCGGGTGCGGTGTCGTCGGTGCTCACCCCGTCATCGTCTCACCGGGGCGGCATGGCAGGAAAGTCGGGCCGTTGAGGAGTCCGGGCGCCGAGGTGTGGAGCAGCAGCAGGGACGACAGCGACAGGACACCCCACGACGACGATCGCGATCGCCATCGTCCGGGCAGGACAGCGGGCCGCGTCGTCGAGCGGCCGCTGCGGACGATCACCGCAGGAGCGAGGAGGGGCGTGCCGCGGGGAAGCTCGTCCTGCTCATCGCCGAACACCGCCGGGGAGTCGACAGGAGCTGCCCCCTCCCGGCGCGTAGATTGGATCCGGTGAGAATCGACCTGCACACGCACTCCAACGTCTCGGACGGCACCGAGGCCCCCGACGTCCTGATCGCCTCCGCCGCGACCGCAGGCCTCGACGCCGTCGCGCTGACCGACCACGACTCGACCGCGGGGTGGAGCAGGGCATTCACCGCGGCCGGCGCACTGGGAATCACCTTCGTCCCGGGTATGGAGGTCTCCTGCCGCACGGACACCGGCATCAGCGTGCACGTCCTGTCCTACCTGCACGATCCGCTGCACGCCGGGCTGGGCGAGGAGATCGCCAAGTCGCGGCACGCACGCCTCACGCGGGCCCGCCGGATGGTCGAGCTCATGTCCGAGGACTACCCGATCACGTGGGAACTGGTGCAGGAGCACGTGACCGAGGGCGCGACCGTGGGACGTCCGCACATTGCCGATGCCCTGATCGCGCTCGGGATCGTGACGAGCCGGTCCGAGGCCTTCGAGCGCATCCTGACCGCGCGGTCGCCGTACTGGGTCAGCCACTACGCACCGCATCCGGCAGCCGCCGTCGCGCTCATCCGCGAGGCGGGCGGCGTCCCGGTCTTCGCGCATCCGTCCGCGTTCAACCGCGGGGCCGTGGTGGGCGGCGCCGTCATCGACGAGATGATCGACGCCGGACTCCTGGGCCTCGAGGTGGAGCACCGGGACAACCCGGAGGGCGCACGCGTCGAGCTGCGGCGCATCGCCCGCGACAACGGCCTGCTCGTGACCGGCTCCAGCGACTATCACGGCACCGGCAAGCCGAACCTGCTCGGGGAGAACGTGACGAGCGCGGAGACCCTCGAGGCGATCATCGGTCTAGCCACCGGGACCCGGGCGGGCTGACGGGCGTTCCGGTCCGCCCTCCGGGCACCAGCGGCCTGCAGGACGGATGCCCGGTGGACCGGCTAGGGTGCTCCGGTCCAGGGGGCCAGGCGCCGCTCCATGATCCCGATGGCCTGCGGATTGCTGTCGACGCAGACGAAGCGCCGGCCGAGCTTACCGGCGACGGCGCCCAGGGTCCCCGACCCCGCGAAGAAGTCCAGGACCCAGTCGCCCTCGCGGCTGCTCGCGGCGACGGCACGCCGCAGCAGCCCCTCCGGCTTCTGCGTGGGATATCCGGTCTTCTCCCGGCCGGTCGGGGACACGATGGTGTGCCACCACACGTCGGTGGGCAGCTTGCCGAGCGCCGCCTTCTCCGCCGTCACGAGGCCGGGAGCCATGTAGGGTTCCCGGTCCACCTCGTCGCTGCTGAAGTGGTACCCGGCCGGGTCCTTCACGTACACGAGGATGTTGTCGTGCTTCGCGGGCCACTTCCGCTTCGCCCGGGCGCCGTAGTCATAGGCCCAGATGATCTCGTTCAGGAAGCAGTCGCGCCCGAAGAGGGCATCCAGCATCACCTTGGCGTAGTGCACCTCGCGGTAGTCGAGGTGCACGTAGAGCGTGCCGTCGGCGGCGAGGAGTCGCCAGGCCTCGGCGAGCCGCGGGGCGAGGAAGTCCCAGTAGTCCTCGAACACGTCGTCGTAGCTCGCGAGGATGCCCTTCACGGTCGAGTAGGACTGTCCCTTGAAGCCCACGCGGTCACCTGACCCCGGGGCCGCCCGCACCATCGAGGTCTGCTGCCGCCGCTGCGCACGGCCGGTGTTGAACGGCGGATCGACGTAGATCATGCTGAACGACGCATCGGGCAGGGTGGGCAGGTACTGGGCGTTATCGGCGTGGACCACGAGATTGGCGCCGTCCGCGCTCCACACGGGAGACACGGACGGCGCAGGAAGTTCCGTCACCGAGGACTAGTCCTCCGAGCCGCCGGCAGGGTTCCCGACGACCTCGCCGTTGCGGCGGCGCGTGCGGCTCCGGCGGGGGCGGTCGCCCGCAGCCGTCTCGCCGGACACGGCGTCGGCGGCACGACGGCGGCGTCCGCCCTCGGGGTCGGCTGCCCCGGTCGCTGCGGGTGCTGCAGCGGACGACGTCGACTCGGCGGGACCGTTGCTGTCCGCTCCGCGGCCGCCGCGGCCGCGGCCTCGCGAGCCCCTGCCGGAGTCGCGCTGCTGTCCGCCTGCTGCGCCGTCGCGGCTCTGGCCACCCCGCCCGCCGTCTCGGCTCTGTCCGCGACCGCCCGCGCCCGCGGCACCACCGGCGCCGTCCGGGCGCCCGCCGCCACGCTTGCCGGTCTCGCCGAGGTCCTCGAGGGTCTCGGCGTTGATCCCGGCGAGCTTGCGGTCCTTGCGGGGCAGCCGGCCCTTGGTGCCCACGGGGATGTCCAGATCGGTGTACAGGTGCGGCGACGACGAGTAGGTCTCGACCGGCTCGGGCGCGTCGAGGCCGAGCGCCTTGTTGATCAGGCCCCAGCGGGGCACGTCGTCCCAGTCGACGAAGGTGACCGCGGTGCCCTTCTTGCCGGCGCGGCCCGTGCGGCCCACGCGGTGCAGGTAGGCCTTCTCGTCCTCGGGGCACTGGTAGTTGATGACGTGCGTGATGTCCTCGACGTCGATGCCGCGGGCAGCGACCTCGGTGGCGACGAGCACGTCGATCTTGTCGCCGCGGAAGGCGCGCAGGGCCTGCTCGCGGGCTCCCTGGCCGAGGTCGCCGTGGATGGCGCCGGCCGCGAAGCCACGGTCGATGAGCTCCTCGGAGAGCTTCGCCGCGGTGCGTTTGGTCTTACAGAAGATGATGGTCCGGCCGCGGTTGCGGGATTGGAGGATCCGGGCCACGACCTCGGCCTTGTCGAGGTTGTGAGCCCGGTAGATGACCTGCCGGATGTCCTTCTTGGTGATGCCCTCGTCCTCGGGGTCCGCTGCCCGGATGTGCGTGGGCTGGGTCATGTAGCGGCGCGCCATCGCGATGACGGGGCCGGGCATGGTCGCGGAGAAGAGGAGTGTCTGGCGGACCGGCGGCGTCGCGGCGATGAGGGTCTCGACGTCGGGCAGGAACCCGAGGTCCAGCATCTCGTCGGCCTCGTCCAGCACCACGATCTTGACGTTCTTCAGGACCAGGAGCTTCTGCCGGTACAGGTCGATCAGGCGGCCGGGGGTCCCGACCACGATCTCGACGCCCCTCTTGATGGCCTCGATCTGCGGCTCGTAGGCACGCCCGCCGTAGATGGTGACGATGCGCGCGTTGCGCTTCTTCGCCGCCGTCGTGAGGTCACCTGCCACCTGCACGGCGAGTTCGCGCGTGGGGACGACGACGAGGGCCTGCGGTGCACCGGGGACGGGCAGCTTCTCGTAGCCGGCGTCGTCCGGCCCGACGACACGCTGGATCGCCGGGATGCCGAAGCCGAGCGTCTTGCCGGTTCCGGTCTTGGCCTGGCCGATGATGTCGTGTCCGCCGAGCGCGATGGACAGGGTCATCGCCTGGATGGGGAAGGGGTGGGTGATGCCCGCATCCGCGAGGGATTCCACGATGTCCGGGCGGACGTTGAAGTCGGCGAAGGTCTCCGCGACGGGAGCGTGGGGCTCCTCGGTGGTGACCAGCGTCTCCTCGACGTCGATGGCGTCCTCGGAGTTGTCGGCGACGAGGTGGTGGGCGTCGGCCGCGGGGGAACTGTTCGTGTCGTGATCTGTGTTGTGCACGTTCTACCGTTCATTCAGGCCGTACGGCCGCTGAGGCTCGACGCCCGGATGGAGTCCATCCGGTGCGGAGCGTATCGGCGGGCGCAGGGCGTCCAGTGGAAGCCGATCGCGGGCTTGCAACTGCGTGCGGGCTGCGGAGGGAGACCTGCGCCCGCGGGAAAACTCGGGATCGAGTAGGTACTGCGGGTTATCGAAGAGGGATAACGACCGGGCATCCATTACTACGCTCCAAGCCTACCCTGCCCGCCCCCGGGAGCGTGTCATCGCCCGCGCGTGCACGCCGCGCCGGGTGCGGGGTCACCGCGCGTCAGTGGGTTTGACCTCGAAGCGGAGGCGCCGGCGGGCGATGTCCGCCTCGAGGAGCACCACCGTCACGCGCTCTCCCGCCACCAGCTCCCCGTAGCACTTCGCCTCCAGCGGCGGCTCGGTGACCTGGACCGTGCCCGAGAGCCGCGGTGCCTGCTTCCCGGGTGCGTCCGCCACGGCGGGTGGGGAGGCCTGCAGGACGACGGCGGAGAACGCCTCGCCGATGCGGTTGCTCAGCAGCGCGGCCTGCACGGCGTCCATTGCTCCGGAGTCGAGGCGTGACGCCGTCTGGTTGGACGACGCCATGAGGGCGTTGAGGTCGGGAAGGACGTCCCGCACCCAGGCGGGCACCTCCTCGCCTGCACAGAGCGATGCACAGATCACGAGGACGAAGCGGTCGACGAGCCGGCGCAGGGGAGCGGTGGTGTGCGTGTACGGGGCGGCGATGGCGGACTGGACGACGGCCTCGGGCACCTCGCCGTCGAAGGCCGTGTAGCCGGCGCCGCGGAAGAGCGAGGCCGCGGCGTGCATGAGGGCCAGCTGCCGGGGATCGGTCACGTCCAGCGTGCGGAGGAACGCGCCGTAGGGGAGGTCCTCGGGCCACGGGTGGTCGAGCGCCTCCGACTGCCGCCGGAACTTGCCGAGCGCGCCGTCGTCGGGCTCGGGCATGGTGCGCAGGACGCCGATGCCGCCGTCGATCATCATGCGCGCGGCCGCCATGCCCGTCATGAGCGAGATCTGGGCGTTCCAGTCCTCGCAGGGGAGCGCCGGCTCGGTGAGGATGCTGTAGCTCTCGCCGTCGTGGATGATCTCCTGGCGGGGGAGGTTGAGGCTGGCTCCGCCGCGGTCGAGTTCCTGCTGGATGCGGAGCAGGCCGATCTCCTGCAGGAGCTCGAGCTGCGCGTCCGCCCTGCCGGCGTCCACGTCCGCCTGGACCTCCGCATAGGTGAGCTGGCGGCGGCTGCGCACCACGGCCCGCTCGACCGTCACCGATCGGACGACGGCGGCAGCGTCCAGCCGGAAGTGCCAGACGAAGGCGGGCCGGTCCTCCTCGGGCAGGAGACTTGCGGCGTCCTCGGAGATGACCTCGGGATGCAGTGAGATGCGGCCGTCCGGAGCGTACATCGTCTGTCCGCGCAGCCGTGCCTCGGCGTCGATCGCGCCGCCCGGAGCAACGAACAGCGGGACGTCCGCGATGGCGTACCAGACCTCGAACCCGCCCGCGGGCTCCGGGAGGCGGGCCAGATGGACGGCCTGGTCGAGGTCGGTGGACCCCGGCGGGTCGATGGTCAGGAACGGGAGGTCACGGAGGTCTGCACTCGGCGGGCGGTGCGCGGCAACCGCCTCCTCCGCCTCCCGCAGCACGTCGGCCGGGAAGTCCTCCCTGATGTCGAGTTCCTCGCGCAGGAGTCGCAGCGACTCCGTGAGGCGCTGCTGGGACTCCCGGTCCCTCAGATCCATATGCTGTGCTGGCACAGGGCTCAGGGTAATGCACGTCACAGACATCCGGTGCGAGCACGGCCCGGTGGCGCTGCGGACCCTGTCCGGTGTCGGCCGGGGCGCGCGGGCGTCCGGATCCTGCCGTCAGTCGGTCGGCGGGCGCAGGGAGTCGACGGCCTTCGCGACGCGGCGCGTCCGTGTATCCGCCCCCTTGGCCTGCTCGATCGGCACCACGAGGGCCTTCCGCCGGCTGACGGAAAGGGCGTCGAACGCGGCGACGAGCCGCGGATCCGACGACAGGGCGACGGCGAGATCCTCCGGCACGTCGACCGTCCGCTCGGCGAGGTCCAGTTCGAGGCGGACGTGTACGGTCTGGCGCGCGGTCAACCCTGCGGCAGTGCGGTGATCCCCGCTGACGGGGATCATCGCGCGGCCGTTCAGGGAACCGACGGTGGTGCGGAACGTGTAGGAGCCGAGCGTCACCCGGACCGGCGGGCGCCGTCCGCCGTCGAGCGCAGCAAGGACCTCCTCGGGCACCTCGATGCCGGTCGCGGTGCGGCCCGAAAGCTCGAGGACACCCGAGAAATCCATCCGGTCCTGCCTTCCGCCCGGCATCCTGCCGGAGCCTCGTCCGTCCGTGCGATGATCACCCGCCACGGTCCGGAGGTGATGATCCTAGACCGCTTCGGCGCGCCGGGGACAGAGGGATCCGCACACGGGCCTCGGACGCGCTTGCCGGACCTCCCGGAGTGCGTACTCTTAGCAGAATGAACAACGGCTCCTCCGACAGCACGGCCCTTTCCGCGACCGATACGGGCCGGACGCAGGACCGGTCTGCCGGAGCATCTGTCGGCGCCGGTGCGCCGACGTCACCGGCTGGACCCGGTGCGCGGCATGCATCGGTCCCGGCCGATGCCGGGCAGCTGCCGGCGAGTGCCGCGGACGACGCACTCGGCAACCCCCGCTACGCGAGCTTCGTCACCGACCTCCTCGGTGTCATCGCCTACGGTGAGCTGTCCGGTTTCGAGCGACTCTCCTCCGATGCCCGTTTCTCGCCCAGCCTCGCGGACCGGGCCAGCCTCGGGCGGCTCGCAGTCCTCGAGTTCGAGCACTTCGAGCTGGTCAGCCGGTTCGTGGCCGGTCTCGGCGTCACGATCGAGGACGCCATGGCGCCGTTCCAGGCCTCGATCGATGCCTTCCACGAGCGCACCCGCCCGGGCGACTGGTACGAGTCCCTGATGAAGGCCTATGTCATCGACGCCTTCTCCGGCGACTTCTACCGGGCGCTCGCCGACAGCCTGGACCCGAGAACCCGTGACCTGATCGGCGCGATCGACTCGGGCGACGGCGCCGCGCACCTCCAGCGGCGCCTGAAGGAGGCCCTGGCGGACGATCCGCGGCTCGCCTCCCGGCTCGCGCTCTGGGGGCGGAGGCTCGTGGGAGAGGCCCTCACGCAGGCTCAGCGCGTAGGGATCGAGCGGGAGTACCTGGCGGGACTGCTCTTCGCCAACGAGGCCGACCACACGCAGCACACCACCGCCCTGTTCTCGCAGCTCACGAGGAACCATTCGCGGCGCATGAGCGCGCTGGGCCTCACGGCCTGACGCCCGGCGCCGGTCGAGGGACCGGGCACCGGTGCCCGCCGCGCGGTCCGCACCCTGCCTCGCCCCGGCACAGCTCCCGACCAGGGGCCGGACACACGAGAACCCGCGGCCGATGATCGGGGCCGCGGGTTCTCGTCGGACGAAGGATCAGGAGTGCTAGAGGGCGCCGAACCCGACGCGGCGGGATTCCTCGGCGCCGATCTCCACGTACCCGAGGACGGAGGTCGGGACGATGACCTGGCGACCCTTTGAGTCCTTCAGGCGGAGCTCGGAACCGCTGCCCATGGCTGCTGCGACGAGGTCGGCGATGGCGTCGGCGCTCTCGGAGGACTCGAGCACGATCTCCCGGTTGACGTTCTGGATACCGATCTTGACTTCCACGGCGGATGCCTCCTGTGTAGTGAGCGTTACTGCTTCGAACCTACTCTAGATCTCCTTGGGGAAGCGGCTGATTCCGCGCCAAGCTAAACGGTAGATCAGCTCCGCGGCGGCATCGATGTCGAGGCTGCCCTCCGTCTCGAGCCAGTAGCGGGCGCTGATCTGTGCCATCCCGGCGAGGCCCCGGCCCAGGAGCGTCGCCTCCACCGTCGAGAGCTGGGTGTCGCCGGCGATCACGCCGGCGATCGCGCTCGCGAACTGCGCGTTGAACTCCTCGAGCCTGCTGCTGACGTCGGGCTCGTTGCTGATGTCCGACTCGAAGACGAGCCGGTGCGCCCGGCTGTCCTGGGCGATGAACTGGAAGTAGGCGCGCATCGTCGCGTGCACGCGCAGCTTGTTGTCGTCGGTGGAACGCAGGGCGTCGTGGAGCAGCTGGGTGAGCTCGGCCAGGTGGCTGTCCAGCAGGGCGAGGTACAGGTCCCGCTTCCCGGGGAAGTGCTGGTACAGCACGGGTTTGCTGACCTTGGCCGCGACCGCGATGTCGTCCATCGCGGCCCCGTGGTAGCCGTTGCCGACGAACACCTCCTGCGCTGCCGCCAGGAGTTGCCGACGTCGCTCGTCCCGCGGCAGCCGGACGGCTTTTCCTGCGGTGCTCGGGTCGGCGCTCACGGGGAATCCTTGGGTCCTGGGGGCGGATGGGGCCAGATCAGTCTACCCATCAGTCCTCCTGCGATGGCTCCACCGGTGCGCGGCGGAATACCCTTGGGCATGACCGCTTCACCGACCGCTCCGAACACTTCCGCCGACGTCGGGACACCGATCGGGACGCCGACGGGGGCGCCGTCCGGGCCGTCGGTCGGGGCGCGTTCCGGGACGCCGCCCACGACCGTGTCCGGTCTGCCCGCGCTCGTGGAGCCGGCAGCCGGCCTCACCCCCGAGGAGATCCTGCGCTACTCGCGCCACCTGATCATCCCGGACTTCGGCATGGAGGCGCAGCTGCGGCTGAAGAACGCCCGGGTGCTGGTGATCGGCGCCGGCGGCCTCGGTTCGCCCGCGCTGCTCTACCTCGCGGCAGCGGGCGTCGGCCTGCTCGGGATCGTGGACGACGACGACGTCGAGCTCTCCAACCTGCAGCGGCAGGTCATCCACGGCATGGCCGACCTCGGGCGGTCTAAGGCGGAGTCCGCCCGGGCGAGCATCCTGGAGCTCAACCCGCTCGTCGGCGTGGTGCTGCACGAGGAGCGGCTCGACCGTGGGAACGCGCTGGACCTGTTCTCGCAGTACGACCTGATCGTCGACGGCACCGACAACTTCGCCACGCGCTACCTGGTGAACGACGCCGCGGCGATCCTCGGCAAGCCCTACGTCTGGGGGTCGATCCTGCGCTTCGACGGCCAGGTGAGTGTCTTCTGGCAGGGCCACGGACCGACGTACCGCGACCTCTACCCGGAGGCGCCGCCGCCCGGCTCCGTACCCTCCTGCGCCGAGGGCGGGGTGCTCGGCGTGCTCTGCGCGCAGATCGGTTCGGTCATGGTCAACGAGGCCATCAAGCTGATCACGGGCGTGGGCACCACCCTCCTCGGGCGGGTCCTGGTGTTCAATGCACTGGACATGAGCTGGCGCGAGTTGCGCGTGCGCCCCGACCCGTCGGCGGAGCGGATCACGGAGCTGATCGACTACGAGCAGTTCTGCGGGGTGCCCTCGGTCGGTTCCGGTTCCGGTTCCGGTTCCGGCGACGCCGGCACGGCCGGGACGAGCGAGGACGGGCCGGTTCCCCTGGTCACGGTGGACGAGCTGGCGGAACTCCTGGCCGCACGGTCCGCCGGCAGCGTGGACTTCGACCTGCTGGACGTCCGGAACCCGGAGGAGTACGCGATCGTCGCCATCGAGGGAGCCCGGCTGGTCCCGCAGCACCTCATCCTCGACGGCGAGGACCGGATCGATGCCGCCCGTCCCGTGATCGTCCACTGCAAGTCAGGGGTGCGCTCGGCCGCCGTCGTCCGCTTCCTCCGTGCGCAGGGCCACCCCGACGCGCGGTCCGTGCAGGGCGGGATCATCGAATGGATCGGCCGGATCGAGCCCGGGAAGCCGGGGTACTGAGCGGCGTCCTCGGGGGGACGGGACGGCCGCGACGGTCGCAGGGGACTGGCGGAGTCAGGCGCTCCGGGCGGGGCGCCCGTGATCGACGGGGCACACGGCGCCATCGGGGTGGACATGGCCGGTGTGCGGCGGAACGGCAGGCGGCAGGGTCGCGTCCGAGGTCCCGGTCCCCTTCTCGGCCGCTGGAGCCACCTCGATGCCGTAGAGGGCCTCGAGTGCTGCGGTGTACTCGTCCTGGCGACCCTCGGCGGCGAGCTCACGCGCCCGTACGGTCGGGACGTGGAGAAGCTGGCGGACCATGCGGCGGAGGGCGAACTCGACCTCCTCGGCGGCAGCCGTGCACCCGTGCTGCGCCCGGACGCGCTCCATCTCGGAATCGAGCACGGCCTGCGTGTGCTGCCGGAGGGCGACGATCGCAGCGTTCATCGCGCGGGTCGCCTGCTGCTCCTCGAAGGTGCGGGCGGCGTCACGCACGAGGTCGCCGGCCTGGGCGAGCGCGTCCGCCTGCTCCTCGGGGGCCGCTGCTCGGACGGATTCGAGCGTGATGAGCTCGACGTCGTCGAGCATGCCGACGGCGGGATCGAAGTCGTGGCTGAGGGCGAGGTCGATCACGACGAGGGGCCGGTTGCCGCCCTCGCGGATCCGCTGGAGGTCGGCCGCATCGATCCGCGCGTCGCTGCCGCTGCAGCCGATGACGACGTCGGCGCGGCGCATCGCTCCGGGGAGGTCGGCGGCGGTGACGGCAGTGCCGCCGCGCGTGGCAACGAAGGCCTCGGCGCGACCGGACGAGGAGAACACCGAGATGTCGATGCAGCCGCGGTCCTTGAGTGCTGCCATAGTGGCGCCCGCGTAGGCGCCGGTCCCGAAGAGCACGACCGTCTTCCGTGACCAGTCGGCGTCCGCGGAGATGTCCCCGGCGAGTTCGAGGGCCACGGAGACGATCGAGCGGCCGCGGCTGCCGAGCGCGGTCTGCGCCCCGACGTCCTTCGCGGTCCTCGACGCGGCCTGGAAGAGACGCACGAGCCCGCCGCTCGCAGCCCCCGAACCCTGCGCGTCGATGAGGGCGCGCCGGACCTGGCCGGCGATCTCGCGCTCGCCGATCACGGCGGAATCCAGTCCGGCGCCGACGGCGAAGAGGTGCTCGGCGACGTCCTGGCCGGTATGGGTCTCGAAGGATGCCGAGACGGACTGCTCGGGAATGCCGGAGTACTCGCTGATCGTCGAGACGATGGCGGATCGTGCCGCTTCGACGTCGTCCTCGGACGGTGCCTCGGCGTAGATCTCGAAGCGGTTGCAGGTGGCCAGCACGACGGCGCCGGAGACAGCCCTGTCATCGGCGAGCACGGCGGCAGGGACCTGGGGGGCCCCGACGCTCAGTCGGGCGACCGTCTCCAGGTCCACATTCGAGTGTGTCGCTACAAGTGAAAGAAGTACCACAACCCCTCGATCATACCGAGAACGGCCCTTCCCCACTGAATAGGCCAGCCTTACCGGAGCTTGCAATCCGCGGAATCCTGCGGAATCCTGCGGAATCCTGCCCCACTCGGACGGGCGTGATCTTGGGCACGCCCGGCCGGCCCGTGGCGGCGCCGGTTATCCAAACGCTGTGAACTTCGGCAGAATCGGCGGTATGGACCTTGGAGCATCGCACCCGCTGGTCGACGGACGCACGTCCGGCTCGGCACTCATCTCCGCCTATCGCGGGCAGACGCCGCATCGGCGGCCCGTGTGGTTCATGCGCCAGGCCGGCCGCTCCCTGCCGGAGTACCGGGCCCTCCGCGCGGGGACCGACATGCTCGAGTCGTGCCTCGATCCGGAGATGGCCTCGGAGATCACCCTGCAGCCCGTCCGCCGCCACGACGTCGATGCGGGCATCTTCTTCTCCGACATCGTCATCCCGCTCAAGCTCGCAGGCGTGGACGTGGACATCGTGCCGGGTGTGGGCCCGGTCCTCGGCTCGCCCATCCGCTCCGCGGCCGACGTCGCCGCCCTGCCCACACTGACCGATGAGGCGCTCGAGCCGATCAGGCAGGCGGTGGCCCTGACCGTGGCGCAGCTCGGGACCACGCCGCTCATCGGGTTCGCCGGCGCGCCCTTCACGCTCGCCGCGTACATGGTGGAGGGGAAGCCCTCCCGGGACCACCTGGGTCCGCGCACCATGATGCACGCCGATCCCGGGACGTGGTCCGCGCTCACCGACTGGGCGGCGGACGCCTCCGGCGCCTTCCTCCGCGCTCAACTCGAGGCGGGCGCCAGTGCGGCCCAGCTCTTCGACTCGTGGGCGGGATCCCTGGGTCTCGCGGACTACCGCACGCACGTCGCGCCGGCCTCGCGCCGGGCCCTCGACCACGTACGGGGCTCCGGCGCACCCCTCATCCACTTCGGCACCGGTACGTCGGAGCTCCTGGTGGCGATGCACGAGGTCGGCGTGGACGTGATCGGTGTCGACTACCGGCTGCCGCTGGACGAGGCCAACCGGCGCCTCGGCGGCTCGGTGCCGCTCCAGGGCAACATCGACCCGGCACTGCTGCCCGCGCCGTGGCCGGTGCTCGAACGCCATGTGCGCGAGGTCCTCGCAGCCGGCGCCTCGGCGCCCGGGCACGTGGTCAACCTCGGGCACGGCGTCCCCCCGGACACCGACCCCGATGTGCTCACGCAGGTCGTGGAGCTCATCCACTCCGTGGAGCCGTAGGCATGGACCAGGGGGTCGGGCGTGGCCGGCGGGAGACGCCCGCCGGCGCCGCAGCAGCGGACCGCGGGGCAGGTGGCCGGACCGGCGCCGTCGTCGGGTCCGGTCCCGCCGCGTCCGCGGACGGGCCTTCGCTCGCGGCTTCCCCACCGGCGGTAGCTCAGGGAGCCCCGGCGACCATGCCCGCAGCGGCAGCGCCGCCCGCACCCGCACGGGAGGCGGCATCGGACGACGGCGCGGCCCCGGCACCCGCCCGCCGCCGGACCGTGGTCATCGGCGGAGGGCTGGCCGGCCTCGTCGCCGCGCGGACCCTGCTGGCCCGCGGACTGGCCGTCACGCTCCTGGAACGGTCCGATCGTTTCGGCGGGACCGTGGACGGCAGATCGCTCGGAGGATTCCAGCTCGACAGCGGTGCCGAGTCCTTCTCGACGCGCTCGGCCACCGTCCCGGCGCTCGCCGGAGAGCTCGGACTCGGTGACCGCATCGTCACGCCCGATGCCACGGGTGCCTGGGTGCAGCTGCCCGGCAGGGACCTCCGGGCGGCGGCGCAGCCCCTGCCGAACTCCGGGGTCCTCGGCATCCCCGCTGATCCGGGCGATCCCGCCATCACCGCGGTGATCGGCCGGGCAGGGTCGCTGCGCGCGGCCCTGGACAGGGTGCTGCCCGTGGGATCGCTGGCGACCCGCAGCGGAGTCAGCCTCGGTGAACTCGTCCGCACGCGGATGGGGGAGGAGGTGCTGACGCGCCTGGTCGCGCCCGTCGCCGGTGGTGTGTTCTCCGCCGATCCGGACGATCTCGACGTCGACTCCGTGGCCCCCGGGCTCCGGGCGACCATGGGACGGCTGGGATCCCTCGGTGCGGCGGCCGGAGCGCTGCGTAAGGCCGCACCGGCGGGGGCCGCCGTCGGTGGCCTCGACGGTGGCATCGCCCAGCTCCGCGATGCGCTCGTGGAGCAGCTCAGGGCCGACGGCGCCGACCTGCGGACGGGAGAGCAGGTCTCCGGCGTGACCCGCGACGGTGCGGGCTGGACGGTGACCACCGAGCACTCGACCCTGACCCGTCGCATCGGGGCGGACGCCGTCGTCGTGGCCACCGAGGGTCGCGCCGCCGTCGACCTGCTGGCTCCTGCCATCCCGGCCCTCGCCGACGAGCGCCCCGATCCGGTGCCCGGCGTCGCCCTGGTGACGCTGATCGTGGACGTCCCCGAACTCGATGCCCGGCCGCGCGGGACGGGCGTCCTCGTGGCCCGGGGTGTCGAGGGGGTCGCCGCGAAGGCACTGACGCACTCGACCGCGAAGTGGGCGTGGCTGCGCGACCAGGCGGGGCCGGGCTCGCACGTCCTGCGGCTGTCCTTCGGGCGGGTGGGGGACACCCCGGCCGACGTCGGGCTCGCCTCACCGGACGAGCTCCTCTACCGGCACGCGCTCGCGGACGCCTCGAACCTGCTCGGTGTCGGCATCGACGAGGCGGACGTCCTCGACTGGGACGTGGTGCGCTGGGCAGGCGCGCTGCCGCACGCCTCCGTGGGTCACCGCGAGCGCGTCGCCCGCATCCGGGGGGCAGTGGCCGCGGCTGCGGAGTCGCTCGCCGTGACCGGCGGATGGCTGGCAGGGACGGGACTCGTGGCCGTCATCGACGACGCGCGGGCGCGGGCGACAGCCCTTGCTGACGTCCTGCTGAGGGGCGACACCGGCGCCCCGATGTGACGTTCGTCTCTTCTACCGTTTGTAGAAGAGAAGGATTTCGAATCGTCTTCCGGCGGGGGCAGACTAGTACCATGACTGAGCCGAACGGTAGCAACCCCGCCCACGCTCCACAGCAGACCGGAGAGGGCGCCGAAGCCCCCGGTGAGCTGTTCTACACGCTCTGGACGGTCTTCAAGCGGGGTTCCGCGACGACCGATTCCGGTGCCCACACGCTCGACGAGGTCGTCGCCTCCTTCGAGCAGGACGGCGTGGTGCTCCGTGGCTTCTACGACGTCTCCGCGATGCGGGCCGACGCCGACGTCATGGTCTGGCTGCACGGGCCCCGCCCCGAGGACCTCCAGATGGCGGTCCGCAGGCTCAGGAGGACCGAGATGTTCGCCGAGACCACCATGGTGTGGTCCGCCATGGGCGTGCACCGCGACGCCGAGTTCTCGAAGTCCCACAGCCCGGCGTTCTCCCGCGGGGTGGCTCCGGCGGAGTGGGTCTGCGTGTACCCCTTCGTCCGCTCCTACGAGTGGTACATCCTGCCCACCGACGAGCGCCGGGAGATGCTCATGGATCACGGGCTGAAGGGCCGGAAGTATCCCCAGGTCATCTCCAACACCGTGTCATCCTTCGCCCTCAACGACTACGAATGGATCCTGGCACTCGAGGCTCCGGACCTCGTCGACCTCGTCGACCTGATGCGATACCTGCGGGAGACCGAAGCACGCCGCCACGTGCGCGAGGAAGTGCCGTTCTACACCGGCCGGCGGATCAACCACGACGAGATTGCAGAGGTGCTCCAGTGACGACACAGGCATTCAACCCCCTCGACGGAGTCGACGAGAACGGCCGCATGGCGCCGAAGGCGTACGACGCCGTCGTGCTCGCCTCCTTCGGCGGACCCGAGGGCCAGGACGACGTCATCCCGTTCCTGCGCAACGTCACCCGCGGCCGCGGCATCCCCGACGAGCGGCTCGAGGAGGTCTCGCACCACTACCGGGCCTTCGGTGGCGTCAGCCCCATCAACAGCCAGAACCGCGCCCTCCGCGCGGCGATGGAGGCCGAGCTGCGCAACCGCGGCATCGACCTGCCGGTCTTCTGGGGGAACCGCAACTGGGAGCCGTTCATCGCCGACACCCTGCAGGAGGCGTACGACGCCGGACACCGCAAGGTGCTCGCCGTCACCACGAGCGCCTACTCCTGCTACTCCAGCTGCCGCCAGTACCGCGAGGACCTCGGGATGGCACTCGTGAAGACCGGCCTCGAGGGACGCCTCGAGGTGGACAAGGTGCGCCAGTACTTCGACCACCCGGGCTTCGTCGAGCCGTTCGTGGAAGGTGTCACCGGGGGACTCGCCACGGTCCGTGCAGGTCTCGCGGAGCAGGGCACGCCTGACGCCCCCGTGCACATCATGTTCTCCACCCACTCGATCCCCATGGGTGACGCCGAGGCCGCCGGGCCGCGGAACGGCGACGGCGGGCCCGCCCACGAGGAGGGCGCCTACGTGGCCCAGCACCTCGCGACAGCGCAGGCCGTCCTCGACCGCATCCCCGAGGCCGCCGGTGTCGACTGGTCGCTCGTCTACCAGTCCAGGTCCGGTGCCCCGCACATCCCGTGGCTCGAGCCCGACATCAGCGATGCCCTGCGTGACCGCTACGAGGGCGGCACCCGCGGCGTCGTGATCGTGCCGCTCGGTTTCGTCTCCGACCACATGGAGGTGGCCTGGGACCTCGACACCGAGGCGCTGGAGACGTGCGGCGAGCTCGGTATCGTGGCGGACCGCGTCCCGACCCCCGGCACGCACGCCACGTTCGTCGCCGGCCTGGTCGACCTCATCCTCGAGCGGACGATCGACAACAACATCGCCGACCGTCCGTCCGCCACCGCGCTCGGCCCCTGGTACGACGTCTGCCGGCCGAACTGCTGCGCGAACCGGCGCGGGGAGAAGCCGACCATCGCCTCCGTCGACTCCACCGTGGGGACGCCGCTGCCCAACCCCGGTATGTGATGTCGGCGGGAACCATGGACACGCAGGCCGGGGCGACCGGCGCCATCCGGGTGGGGACCAGGGGCAGCGCACTCGCGATGACCCAGACGACGACGGTGGCCGAGCGCGTGGCCGACCTCGCAGCCCTGCCGTACGAACTGGTGCGCATCCGCACGGAAGGGGATGTCCTCCGGGGGTCGCTGTCGCAGATCGGCGGTACGGGTGTGTTCGTCGCGGCGCTGCGTGACGCGCTGCTCGAGGAGCGCTGCGACATCGCGGTCCACTCGCTCAAGGACCTGCCCACCCTGCCTGCTCCGGGCCTCACCGTGGCGTCCGTCCCGGAGCGGGAGGACGTCCGTGACGCCCTCTGCGCCCGTGACGGACTGACGCTCGCGACCCTGCCGGACGGTGCGCGCGTGGGGACCGGGTCGCCCCGCCGAGCGGCCCAGCTCCGTGCCGCGCGGCCGGGCCTGGACGTCGTCGACATCCGCGGGAACGTCGACACGCGCCTCGGACGCGTCGCGGGACTCGTGATCGGCGCGCCGGGTGATCTCGACGCCGTCGTCCTCGCCGCTGCCGGCCTCAAGCGGCTCGGCCGTGACGACGCGATCACCGAACTGATCGATCCCGCCGTGATGCTTCCAGCACCCGGACAGGGAGCGCTGGCCGTCGAGTGCCGCGAGGCCGAGGCCACCCCCGGGATGCGTGAGGCCCTGGCCGCCTACGACCACCTACCCACGCGCCTGGCCGTGACGGCGGAGCGGGCCGTCCTGCTGCAGCTCGAGGCCGGCTGCGCCGCTCCGATCGGTGCCCTCGCCCGGCTGCAGGGCGAGGAACTCGCGCTCGAGGCGGTGGTGTGCAGCCTCGACGGCCGGGCGATCCTCCGCGTGACGCGATCGGCTCCCGCAACGGACGCGGTGGCCGCCGCGCGGCTCGGGGTGGAGCTCGCCGAGGAACTGCTCGCTGCCGGCGCCGCCGATATCGCACCCCTGAGCAGCTGACCCGCGTGGTCGGCGGCCCGGCGGCGAGGAGCGTGATCGTCCTCCGCCATCCTGCACGGGCGGTCCGCATCGCCGATGCGCTCCGGGCGGCGGCGCTGTCCGTCTTCGCGTTGCCGCTCACGGAGACCGAGCTCCCGGGGGATGTCGACGCCGTCCTGAAGGGGCTCACGGCCCTGGCTCGGGGGGAGTACCGGTGGCTCGTGGTGACGAGCGGCAACACCGTCCAGGCGCTCGATGCTATCGGCCGGGCCCATACGGCGGGCCTCGCGGCAGCGGCGGGTGGGACCAGGGTCGCGGCCGTCGGTTCGGCGACCGCACGCCTGCTCGAGGACGCGGGTGTCGCCGTCGACCTGGTACCCGGCGACGCGACCTCCGCGGGCCTGCTCCGCGCCATCGGGCGAGGGCACGAGCGGATCCTCCTGCCGCAGGCAGACCTCGCACCCGACGACCTCCGGGCGGGCCTCACCGGCCTGGGCTGGCGGGTCGAGCGGATCGAGGCCTACCGCACGGTCCCGTATCCGGCGCACCCGTCCCGGCGCGTCCCCGGCGTCGTCCAGGACGGAGTTCCGCCGCCGCTGCTGGTCCCGGTCGACGTCGTCGGGCTGGCGACCGCCGGTGTCCAGCCCGCCGTCGTCTTCACCGCGCCGAGCACGGTGCAGCAGTTTCGTGAAAGGCTGGCCGCCGGGCCGTTGGCGTTCCACCCCGTCGCGATCGGTCCGACGACCGCGGCAGCACTGCGCGGGCAGGGCTGGGAACCGGGGGCGACGGCGACCGGACCCACCCCGTCCGCGATCAGGGCGGCGGTCCTGGAAGCTTTCGGGACCGAACCGGTGACCCTGCCATCGGGACGGCCGGTGTCCGGGTCGACGGCACCGCCCGCAGGACCCGCTCCAGAACCACCACCCGAACCCACCTCAGCACCCACCTCAGCACCCACCTCAGCACCCACCTCAGCACCCACCTCAGCACCCACCTCAGCACCCACCTCAGCACCACCGATCGGAGACCAGCCATGAGCTTCCCCCAGCACCGACCGCGCCGGCTGCGCTCCACGCCGGCGCTCCGCCGCATGGTCGCCGAATACCGCGTCCACCCGTCCGAGCTGATCCTGCCCGCCTTCATCCGCGAAGGACTCACGGAGCCCTCTCCCATCCTGTCGATGCCCGGCGTCGTCCAGCACACCACGGAGTCGCTCAAGCGCGCGGCGGCCGAGGCGGTGCAGCGCGGGGTCGGCGGCATCATGCTCTTCGGCATCCCCGAACACCGGGATGCGACCGGCAGCGCCGGCATCGACCCCGACGGCGTCCTCAACCGGGCGATCGCCGACGTCCGGGCCGAGGTCGGCGATGCGCTCGTCGTGATGAGCGACGTCTGCCTCGACGAATTCACCGACCACGGCCACTGCGGCGTCGTCGCGGGTGACGGATCGGTCGACAACGATGCCACGCTGGAGCTGTACGCGCAGATGGCCGTCGAGCAGGCGAACGCGGGGGCGCACGTCCTCGGGCCGTCCGGGATGATGGACGGGCAGGTCGCCGTCATCCGGCAGGCGCTCGACGAGGCGGGACACCAGGACACCGTGGTGCTCGCCTACGCGGCGAAGTACGCCTCGGCGTTCTACGGTCCGTTCCGCGAAGCGGTCGACTCGCAGCTCACCGGCGATCGCCGGACCTATCAGATGGACGCCGCCAACCGGCGCGAGGCCCTCCTCGAGGTCGAACTCGACATCGAGGAGGGTGCGGACATGGTGATGGTCAAGCCGGCCATGAGCTATCTGGACATCCTCGCGGATGTCGCGGCCATGTCACCCGTGCCCGTCGCCGCGTACCAGATCTCCGGTGAGTACGCGATGATCGAGGCCGCCGCGGCGAACGGCTGGATCGACCGCCGCCGCGCCATCGAGGAGTCCGTCCTCGGCATCAAGCGTGCCGGTGCGCAGATGATCCTCACCTACTGGGCCTCGGAGCTCGCGCTCTGGCTCGACGAATCCCACAGCTAAGGAACCCACCATGACGACGTCCACGACCTCGGACTCCCTCTACGAGCGTGCCCGCCACCTCATGCCCGGCGGCGTCAATTCGCCGGTCCGGGCCTTCGGATCGGTCGGCGGCACCCCCCGCTTCCTCGTCGATGCGCACGGCGCCTACGTCACCGACGCCGACGGCACGCAGTACGTCGACCTCGTCTGTTCCTGGGGCCCGGCGCTCCTCGGGCACTCCCACCCGGAGGTCATCGCCGCCGTGCACCGCGCCGTCGACCACGGTCTGACGTTCGGCGCATCGACGCCCGCAGAGGCGGACCTGGCGCAGCTCGTCAAGGAACGGGTGCCCGCCGTCGAGCTCCTGCGGATGGTGTCGACCGGCACCGAGGCGACCATGACGGCCGTCCGGCTGGCGCGCGGCTTCACGTCCCGTACCCTGATCGTCAAGTTCGCGGGCTGCTACCACGGCCACGTGGACAGCCTGCTCGCCGCCGCGGGTTCCGGCGTCGCCACGCTGGCGCTGCCCGGTTCCGCAGGCGTCACGGAGGCCACGACGGCGGAGACGCTCGTGCTGCCCTACAACGACGTCGAAGCCGTCGAGGAGGCCTTCCGCACGCACGGCGAGCACATCGCCGCCGTCATCACCGAAGCCGCACCGGCGAACATGGGTGTCGTGACTCCTGCTCCCGGCTTCAACGCCTTCCTCAGCCGGATCACCACCGAGCACGGCGCCCTGTTCATCGTCGACGAGGTGATGACCGGATTCCGGACGCACCCGGGCGGCTACTGGAAGCTGACCGGCGGGGCCGACGACGCCGAGCACCCGTGGACCCCGGATCTCCTCACCTTCGGCAAGGTCATCGGCGGCGGGATCCCGGCGGCGGCCCTGGGCGGTCGCGCCGACGTGATGAACTACCTCGCACCGATCGGGCCTGTCTACCAGGCCGGAACGCTCTCGGGGAACCCCATCGCCATGGCGGCCGGTGTCGCCACCCTCACCGCAGCGACGGACGACGTCTACCGCCACGTCGACGCACGGTCGCTCGAGGTGAGCGACGCCCTGTCCGCCGAGCTGACGAGGGCCGGGGTGGACCACTCCATCCAGCGTGCCGGCAACCTCTTCAGCGTGGCCTTCGGCACCGCCGAGCACGGTGTCCGCAACTACGCCGATGCGCAGGGCCAGGAGGGCTTCCGCTACGGCCCGTTCTTCCATTCCATGCTCGACTCGGGCGTCTACCTCCCGCCGTCGGTCTACGAGGCCTGGTTCCTCTCCGCAGCCCACGACGACGCCGCGATGGAGCGCATCCATGCGGCGCTGCCGGCGGCGGCGAAGGCCGCCGCGGAAGCCGTCCCGAGCGATTGAGCCTGACCGGCTGACGCCGGGCCGCCCGCCGATCGGCGCACATCAGGCGACGGCGGCGGCCTGCGGTACGGGGACGGCTTCTGTCGCCGGCATCGTGCCGGACGCGTCGTGGACTTTCCCGACGCCGGATCCGACGCCGGACTCAATGCCGGACTCGATGCCGGACTCGATGCCGGAGCGGGCGATGTCGGGACCGGCCGCGCCGGCGGTCGCCGTCGGTCCCGCGCCTGCGGGGAGGACCTCGACCGCTCCCGCGGGCAGGACCTCGACCGCTCCCGCGGGTGCGGGTCCGCCGGATGCGCCGGCAGCGGAGGTCCGTGTCGCGTCGTCCACCCGCTCCGCTCGGAGGTCGACGGAGTGTTCCGGCCGTCGCGTGTCCTGCTCGCGGGGCACGACGGGCCAGGCCCGTTCGATCACGGTGTCGGGCTCGGTCCGGCGCAGGTACTCCTCGAAACTGGCCGCTTGGCGGTCGGCCCACACGACGAGCGCGCTGTGCAGTTCCCGCGCCGGACGCTGGAGGAACGGGAACCGGTCGGCGAGGATGTCACCGACCCGCAGGGTCGCCAAAACATCCGCGGCGGATGTGTGGGCGTTGTCGAAGCGCACGCCGTAGTGCTCGCACAGTGCCGTCAGCGTCCGCTTGCCCCGCCGGTACCGGTCGGCCTGCTTGTCCATGATGAAGGGATCGATCACGGGCGAGGGCACCGGTACGGCGATGCCGTGCCGGCGTCCCTCCTCGGCGAGCACGGTGAAGTCGTAGCGGGCGTTGTAGGCCAGGACCGGGATGTCCGCGGCGAACAGGCGCGCGAGGACCGCGGCGATGCCGCCGACCACCGCGCCGGCGTCCAGGCCGAGCGAGCGGGCGTGGTCCGTGGTGATGCCGTGGATCGCCGCCGCGCCCGCCGGGATCTCGATACCCGGATCGGCCAGCCACTCGTGATGCTCCAGTACCGTTCCCGCGCCGTCGACGACGATGATGGTCGCCGTGACGATGCGTGCCGACAGGGGATCCCGTCCGGTCGTCTCCAGGTCGAAGGCCGCCCTCGGCGCCGTGTGCCAGCTCGTCATGGCATCACCGTAGTCGCGGGGTCCGACCAAATCGGTGCGCCGCTCCGCTGCCCGCCGGTCTAGGGTTGAGCCCATGCGACCACGAGCAGACGGCCGCCGGCAGCCGCCGGGCCCGCGAGAGGCCGCCGCGGGGTCTCGGCCGATGGCGCGGGCCGATCCCGCAGGCTACGCCGGGGCGGTCCTCGACGTGACGGCGATGATCCCTCCGGGGAAGGTGCTCACCTACGGCGACATCGCCGAACTGCTGGCCTGCGGAGGGCCGCGGCAGGTGGGACGGGCCCTCTCTCTCGCCGCCCGGGACGTGCCGTGGTGGCGCGTGCTGCGGGCCGGCGGTCGTCCTGCCCAGGGCCTCGCGCGGGAGGCACGGTCCAGGTACGACGACGAGGGCACTGCCCTGGCCGTACCTGCGGACCCCGTGGACGAGGACGACTACAGGGTGGTCCTCGCGGAGGCGCGCTGGTGGCCGTCCCCCGCCCAGCAGGACGCCCTGGCCCGTCTCGGCGCGTCCGTGAGCCGTCCCGCGCCGTAGCGCAGGACACCCGTTGCGGTACGCCTGATTGTCCGTGGGATGTGATGGTCTTGAACCATGACCAGCACGCTCCACGAAGGACCGCCCGCACCCGCGACCGGCGGCCGTCCCCACCGTGACGACGGGCTCAGGGACGGGTACGAGGGTGTGCTCGCCTCGCTGCAGGACCACGCCGGCCAGGTCCTCGTCCTCGGTGCTCCGGGCAGCGGCCGGTCGACGCTGCTGACCGATCTCGCGGTACGCCGGATCGAAGCCGGCGTCCTCGATCCCGACGGTCTGCTGCTGCTCGGTCCCACACGGGCTGCCGCCACGAGGTTGAGGGATGACCTGACCGCGAAACTCGACCGGAGCATCAGCACGGCTCCCGCGCGCACGTGGTCCTCCTATGCCTTCGACCTCATCCGTCGGGCGAGGGCGGAGGGCCGGACGCCGCTCATCACGCGGCCGCCGAGGCTCCTCTCGGGCGCCGAGCAGGATCTCATCATCAAGGAGCTCCTCTCCGGCCATGACCGGGCGGGCGCGCCGCGGCTCGTCTGGCCGTCCGACCTCTCCCTCGCCCTGCCGACCCGTGGGTTCCGCCAGGAGATCCGCGACCTGTTCGACCGCGTGAGCGAGTACGGCGTACCTGCCGAGGACCTGGCTGCCTGGGGAGAGCGCTTCGACCGCCCCGACTGGGTGGCCGCCGCCTTCCTCTACCGTGAGTACCGGGACGTCCTCGACCTCCGTATGCCGGAGGCCTTCGATCCGGCGGGCATCCTCACCGCAGCGCGGGAGATCCTCGAGACCGACCCCACGTTCCTCGATCAGGAGCGGGCCCGCCTGCAGCTCGTCCTCGTGGACGACTACCAGGAGGCCAACCCCGCGGTCCACGCGCTCCTCGGGCTCATCGGGGCAGGGAACGACGTCGTCATCACCTCCTGCCCGGACACCGTGGCGCAGGGCTTTCGTGGAGCCCGGCCCGAACTCGCGGGCCGGCTGTCCGGCCTCTTCGGTCGGCGCGATCGCTTCTCGACGGTGCTGCTGCCCGGGTCGCTGACGCTGTCGGGCGGTCTCGCCCGGGCCTGGGAGAAGGTGGCATCCCGCATCGCGACCACCGGAGTGAGCACGGCCTACCGGTCCCTGCCCGCGGCGGATGTCGAGCCCGCACCCGCGGGAGACCCCGTCGCGGGGATCCCCGGTGCGGGCGTGGCCTCCGCTCATGTCCTCGACAGCGCGTTCCACGAACAGCGCTTCATCACGCAGCGGATCCTCGAGGCACACCTGTTCGGGGAGCGCAGCCTCGATGACATCGCGGTGATCGTCCGCAACGGCGCGCAGGTCTCCGCAGTGCAGCGCTTCCTGTCGGCGCAGGGGATCGCGGTGAACGTCCCGGCCGCGGAGACCGCCATCAGGGAGGAACCCGCGGTCCGGCCCCTGCTCGATCTCTATGCCGTCGTGGTGGGGCGCGCGGAGCTCGACACCGAGCTCTGCATCTCCCTGCTGACCTCGAGGATCGGGGGAGCCGGCAGCCTCGACCTCCGACGGCTCCGTCAGATCCTGCGGCGGACCGAGCTGCAGCTGGGCGGGGGCCGGACGAGCGACGAACTGCTCACGGCCCTCTTCTCGTCGCCGGAGGAGATCGCCGCGCTCCCGGCGGAGGGTGCGCCGGTGCGACGCCTGCACCGGATGCTGGAGGCCGGCAGGTCCGCCGCCGCGGATGCCGGGCGCGACCCGGAGACCGTCCTGTGGGCACTGTGGTCGGCGTCGGGTCTCGCCCAGCAGTGGTCGGGGGCAGCCCTGGCGGAGGGCCCGTCGTCCACCCGGGCCGACCGCGACCTGGACGCCATGATGGCCCTCTTCCACACGGCCGAACGCTTCGTCGAGCAGATGCCGGGCGCCGATCCCGAACTCTTCCTCGACTACATCCTGAGCCAGGACATCCCCATGGACACCCTGGCCCAGCGCACCAAGCGGCAGGCGTCCGTCTCCGTGCTGACACCGGCGAGTGCTGCCGGCCGCCACTGGCCCATGGTGATCGTCGGTGGGGTGCAGGACGGCGTCTGGCCCAATCTCCGCCTGCGCGGGGAGCTCCTGGGTTCGGGGGAGTTGCGCGCCCTCCTGGACCACGGCGAGACCTTCCGCAGTACCCGCGACCCGGTGTCACTGCTGCAGGACATCCGCTTCGACGAGCTGCGGACCTTCTCGCTGGCCGTCTCGCGCGCCACCGAAGAACTGATCTGCTGCGCCGTGGCGTCTCAGGACGAGCAACCGTCGCCGTTCCTCGACGTCGTGGACCCCTTGCCGGCCGGTGTCACCGAGAGGGCCCGCACGCAGGTCCTCAGGCCGCTGACGCTCCGGGCCCTCGTCGCGGAGCTGCGCACCTTCGCGCAGGATCCGCAGGTGGCCGGCGTGCTCACGCGAGAAGCGGTCCGGCACCTCGGACGCATGGCGACCCTCGAGCCGCCCGTTCCCGGCGCGCATCCGGACCAGTGGTGGGGGGTGCTGGGCCTGAGCACGAGCGAACCCGTGGTTCCGCCGGAACAGCCCATCCCCGTCTCGCCGTCGAAGGTCGAGTCCGTGCTGGCCTCTCCGCTGAGCTGGTTCGTCTCGGCGGCCGGCGGCGAACGCACCACCGACTTCGCCCGTTCGCTCGGAACGCTCGTGCACCAGATCGCGCAGGACCTGCCGGACGCCACCGGCAGCGAATACGTCCGGGAGCTCGAACGTCGCTGGCCCCAGCTCGGCATCAAGGACACGTGGGAGGGACAGGCGGATTTCCGCCGCGCCGAGGGCATGGTGCGGAAGCTCGCCGCCTATGTGCTGGCGATGCGGAAGGACGGCAGGTCCTTGCGCGCCACCGAGGTGGACTTCTCGGTGGACCTGGAGGTCGAGGTCGCGGGCGCGGCGCGGGTCGCACGGCTCCGTGGGCAGATCGACCGGCTGGAGCTCGATGCGGAAGGGCGTTTCGTCGTCGTGGACCTGAAGACGGGCAAGAGCGCGCCCGCAGGAGGGGACATCGCCCGCCATCCGCAGCTCGCGGCTTACCAGACGGCTGTCGCTTCCGGCGCACTGTCGGGTGATCCGTCGGATGATCTGTCGGGTGGGGAGTCAGCAGGATCCGACGCCGGGCTCGAAGGACAGGGTGCGGTCGCGGGAGCGGCCGAGGACGGAGCGGGGCGCGCCGATCCGATGGCGAGCCTTCCCGGAGGGGCGTCGCTGGTGCAGCTGGGAACCACCGCGAAGAACGTGTCGGTGCAGGACCAGCCCGCGGTCGGGCCGGACGACGCCTGGGCGCGGACCATGATCGGGGATGCAGCGGCCCTGATGGCTGCCGCCTCCTTCGAGGCGGTCCACGACCCGCGGCGGTCGGGGTTCGGCGGCAGCGGTTGCCGGCTCCCCGAGGTGTGTCCGCTGTGCGAAGAGGGCAAGCAGGTGACGCAGTGACGGGCATCGCCGGTGACGGCTCGTCCCGTCCGGCCGAGCCGGGCCCGGCCCGTCGGCGCTATTCGGCCCGCCGCCTCGCGGAACTGCTCCACTCCGATCCCGATGCTCCCGTGCAGTACCCCACGGAAGACCAGGCACGCGTCATCGAAGCGCCACTGGAACCCATGCTGGTCATCGCCGGCGCCGGGTCGGGGAAGACCAAGACCATGGCGGACAGGGTGGTCTGGCTCGTCGCCAACGACCTGGTGCGCCCCGAGCAGACCCTCGGGGTGACCTTCACGCGCAAAGCCGCCGGCGAACTCGCCTCCCGTGTCCGACAGCGCCTGGCGCAGCTCTACGCCTCGCGCCCGGACGACGGCACCTCCGTCGGCAGCGACCTCCTCGACCGGCTCGACCCCACCATCTCGACCTACCACTCCTTCGCGAACGGCATCGTGCAGGACTACGGTCTGCGGATCGGCATCGAGCGGGACTCCGTGATGCTGGGGACTGCGCAGTCCTGGCAGCTGGCCTCCTCCGTGGTCGAGGCCTTCGACGGCGAGTGGGAGCATTTCACCGCCGCGAAGAGCACCCTCGTGAAGGCGGTCCTCGACATGGCGGGTGAGTGCGCGGAACACCTGGTCAGCCCCGCGACCGTCCGTGCCGAGCTGCGTCGGCACATCGACCTTGTGGCCGCCCAGTCCTACGTCGCGGGGGCGGCCCGGCCCGCGACCCAGAAGGTGCACGACCTCCTGAACAAGCTGCGTACCCGGATCACCGTCACCGAGCTGGTGGAGCGCTACGCTGCCGCGAAGCTCGCACGCCGCCAGCTCGACTTCGGCGACCTCGTCTCCCTCGCCGCGCGGATCGCGCAGGACATCCCGGAGGCTGGACGGATGGAGCGTGAGAAGTATCGGGTCGTCCTGCTCGACGAGTTCCAGGACACCTCGCACGCCCAGATGGTGCTGTTCTCCCGGTTGTTCGCCGATGGCCGTTCGGTCACCGCCGTCGGTGATCCGCACCAGTCGATCTACGGCTTCAGGGGCGCGTCGGCGGGCCAGCTCGCAACGTTCCGAACGGCCTTCCCCGTCGTCGCACCGGAGGGCCGGGCGCCGTCACCGGTGGCCCACCTGTCGGTGGCCTGGCGCAATTCGACGTCGATCCTCGAGGCCGCCAACACGGTGTCCGCACCCCTCAACGTCCCTGCTCCGTGGCTGCGCAGCTCCTCGGTCCAGCAGGTGCCGGGCCTGGTCGCCAGGCCGGACGCCCCCCTCGGCGAGGTCACCCTCGGGCGGTTCCGCACCGACGCGCCGATCCCTGCGGACTCCGCACCCGAGGCGGTTCCCGGGCCGGGCACCGGCACCGGGGCCCTGTCCGGTTCCGCCGGACAGCCGCTCAGCGAGGCCGAAGCGATCGCCCGCGAAGTGCTGCGGCAGCGTCGACGGTCCTTCGAGACGGGCGACGACGGTACGGCACTCCGACCCACGATGGCGGTGCTCTGCAGGGGCCGCAAGCAGTTCGATCCGATCCGGCGGGAACTGGAGCGGGAAGGCATCCCGGTGCAGGTCGTGGGTCTCGGCGGGCTGCTGCGCACACCGGAGATCGTGGATCTGCTGGCCACCCTGCGGGTGCTCGGCGATCCCGACCGCTCGGATTCGATGCTCCGGCTCCTCGCCGGAGCCCGGTGGCGGCTCGGTCCGGCGGACCTGATGGCGCTGGGCGACTGGTCACGGCAACTCGCGCGGACGCGGGAGGCGATGTTTCGTCGGGGAGGCATCTCGGCGGCGGAGCTGGACGAGGACCAGAGCCGGGACGCCGTCGTGGCTCCCGATCTCGCCGAGGCGGGGAGCCTCGTCGAAGCGGTCGACTACCTTCCGCCGTCGGACTGGGTGTCTTCGTCGGGACGCTCCCTCAGCGACACCGCTCGTCGTCGGCTCGATGTGCTGAGGAAGGAACTGCGGACCCTCCGTGGCTTCGTCGGCGATGATCTGGGCAGCCTGATCGGGGAGGTGGAACGCACCATCCTGCTCGACATCGAGGTCGCCGCGAAGCCGGGCGTCAGCATCCACGAAGCCCGCCGCAACCTCGACGCCTTCACGGAGGCCGTCGCCGGTTTCGTGTCCAGCGCCGAGCGGGTCGATCTTCCGGCCTTCCTCGCCTGGCTCGAGGCTGCCGACCAGGAGGAGGACGGGCTGCCCGTCACGCAGCTCGAAGCCAGCCGGGACGCCGTGCAGCTGCTGACCGTCCACGCCTCGAAGGGCCTCGAGTGGGACGTCGTCTTCGTGCCCGGACTGAACGGGAAGTCTTTCCCAAGCGGCAAGGACTCCCGATGGAGCAGCGGTGACTCCGCCATTCCCTGGACCCTGCGCGGAGACGCTCCCGAGTTGCCGCAGTGGGACTGGGAGCAGCCGGACCAGAAGGAGTGGCTGGTCAGCGAGCAGCAGTTCACCGACGAGGCCCGGGCCCACGCGGAGCGGGAAGAGCGGCGCCTCGCCTACGTGGCCTTCACACGCGCGAAGCACGCTCTCGTCTGCACGTCGTCCGCCTGGGGCGGGGGGCGGTCCAAGCCTTCCGGTCCATCGCCCTACCTGACCGATCTTGTCGCCCTGGCTGATTCCGATGCACCCGGATTCTCGACGCCGTCCTGGCTCGCAGAGGGCGAGGAAGGTGACGCCAACCCTGCCAACGCTCGTCCGGAACGCGCGGCCTGGCCCGTCGATCCGCTCGGACCCAGGCGCCGGAACCTGGAAGGAGCTGCACGGGCCGTCCTCGAGCAGACGGCACTGCCGACCCTCGACGTCGATGTCGACGGCGGGCGGTGGGGGCGGGAAGTGAGGCTCGCGCTCGCTCGGCAGGCCCGTGAACGGGAGCGGACGCCCCTCGGACTTCCTTCGCACATCTCGGCGTCCACGCTCGTCGAACTCCGGGAGGATCCGGAAGCCGTCCTGCAGCATCTTCGACGGCCGCTCCCGCGACGGCCCGGATCGGCGGCCCGGAAGGGTACCGCGTTCCACGCGTGGATCGAGGAGTTCTACGGGTCCGGCGGCATGCTCGACCTCGGAGAGTATCCTGGCGGCGCCGATGCCCACGTGGACGAGACGCTCGGGCTCCAGGACATGGCGGCGGTGTTCGAACGGTCGGAGTGGGCGTTGCGTGAACCTGCCGCCATCGAGGCTCCGATCGAGACGAAGATCGGCGGCATCGTGGTGCGCGGACGCATCGATGCCGTGTTCCGGGATGCCGACGGCGGCTGGGACCTGATCGACTGGAAGACCGGCCGTCCGCCCGCTCCGGACCGGCGCGCGGCTAAGGCCGTCCAGCTGGCCGTCTATCGTCTCGCGTGGTCACGGCTGAAGGACGTGCCCCTCGACACGGTACGCGCCGCCTTCTTCTATGTGGCGGACAACCTGGTGGTGCGGCCCCATGACCTGGCCGACGCCGCCGACCTCGAGCGCATCATCACGACGGCGACGCTCGCCGCCGATGCAGCGGGATGAGCGCCGGTTCGGCGGAGGGTGACGTGCGGGGGCGGCGTCGCCCTCCGCGTCGGGTCGGAGAGGCGGCACGGAATATAGGCCCCCGAGCCGGGAGGACGACGACTACCGGGCGCGCCACGCACCACGGCCAGCGGACCCGGACTCAGCGTCCGTAGGAGACGATCGGCAGCGTCGACGTGGCGACGTCGTCGGGGGAGCCCGCAGAGGTGTCGCCGCCGCGGAGCAGGGTCACCTTGGACGAACCGCCGGTTGCCGGGCGTTGCCGGGCGGCGACCAGACGGGCGTGCGCCAGCGACGACCCGGACGGAGTGTCGGCCTCGCGGTGCCCGCGTCCGTGATCCGACCCATGGTCCACGGGGCGGGAGCCGCCCTCCGTCGACGGGTTGGCGGGCCGGGACGCCGCGCTGGGATCGTAGGCGTGACTGCCGGTGCGCTCCAAGTCATCGCCGCCGCGACGCCCGGACGGTGCGTCGTCACGGTCCTCTGTCGCGTGGTCGGGCCGAGGAGCGGTCGGACCGGTGCCCGAACTCTCCTCTGCAGCTGTGTCCGAACCGTCAGCGACGTTCCGACGCACGGTGGAGCCGGCAGCCGGCCGGTGGTCGGACTGCGGGGTGGAGGACCACGATCCGCCCGTCGAACCCGGAGTATCGTCCCCGGCGGGCTCGTCCTCGGCGTCGTCGCCGTGTTCGTCGCCCCACTCGCGCCGTTCCTCCTCGGCGCGCTGTGCCCTCTCCGCAGCTTCGTGCTGCTCGCGCTCGATCGACTCCACATCGGCTGCGAGCGTGGCGAGCATGCCTTCGGCTTCGTGGATCATCGCGCCATCGTCAAGGGCGACTCCGCGGACCAGCCACTGTGCCAGCGCGAACTCCGCCGCGAGCGCGGCCCTGCGGGAGAGGTGGGGGTCGACGGCGGAGGTGCGGGCCGCGCCGTATGCGGCATGCACGGCATCGACGAAGGTACTGTCCTCGGCCGCCGCCAGCCAGGCGAAGTCCTCGGCCGGGTCGCCGATGCAGAGGTCGGTCCATCCCGTCACGGCGGACACCCGGCCCGCCGAGACGAGCAGGTGGTCCTCGTGGAGATCGCCGTGCATCACGGTCGGGCTGAAGCGCCAGAGCGCCACGTCCTCCAGCGCGTGTTCCCAGCGGCGCAGCAGGACGGGAGGGATCTTGCCCGTGGTCGCGGCCTGATCCAGTTCGTTCAGCTTGCGCTGGCGGTACTCGTCGGCCTCGTAGCCCGGCAGGTCGGCGCGCTGCACCATGTCCTTGGGCAGTTCGTGGATCGCGGCGATCACCCGCCCGAGCTCCGCGGCCATCGGGCGGCCACCGGCGGCCAGGGCTTCCAGCGTGCGTGTGCTGCCGGCCAGGTGCGAGTAGACGAACGTGCTGAGATCGCCCTGCCGGACACTCCCGGCCATGTGCGGGATGAGGAAGGGAAGTTCAGCCTTGACGGCCGGGGTGAAGGCCCGCAGAGCCTGCAACTCCGTCTCGAGGCGCATGCTTGCCTCGGCATGTTTCGGTGACCTCACCCGCCACTGCTTGCCCGCATCGTCGACCAGGAGGGCGGAATCGAAGTCCGCAGCATCATCCGGTGCGCCTGCGACGCCGGTCGGGGCCAGGCCGGGCACTGCGGCACTGGCGATGGCAGCAAGTTCCATGGGTGTCCGTTTCACAAGTTCCACCGTAGGTCGTCCGTCCTCCGCCCGCTCCGTTCCGGCGCGGCGAGTCGCCAGATGGACTACTCGTCTTCCCGTTCGGACCACTCCTCCACCCGGCCCCCGCGGAATGTGTTTTGGGAGAGCGAGAACGTACCGTAGAACCATGACCGAACCCCTCCGGACCCTGGTGTTGCCTCCCCTCGGATCGCTCCCGCTCTCCCGCGCCGATTCCGATCGCGACGGAGTCGCGAGGGTCGCCGACGGCCTCCTGGATCGCCTCTGGGAGACACCGGAGACCAGGGTCCTGACCCTCGTCCGGGGCAAGGCCCCCGTGACCGCCGACGCGTTGCTGCTGTTGTCGCCCTCCGACGTGCAGCGGCCCGAGCTGGTCGTGTATCTGGGCCGGATCAACGAGGGTGCGGTGGACGCCGGAGCGCCTGTGGTGCTCGCGGTCCTGCCCGAGGAGGACCCCGTGATCTCCCCCACGCAGGGGTGGCTGGGGCTGCGGGAGATCGCCGCGTCGCTGGACGCCCGTGACGCGGGGCTCTTCGTCGAGGCGGCGGCGATCGCCAACTGGCATGCCACGCACAGCCACTGCCCGCGCTGCGGCGAACCCACGGACGTCCGCGACGGCGGATGGGTGCGCCAGTGTCCGAAGGATTCATCCCAGCACTACCCGCGCACCGATGCCGCGATCATCGTCTCGGTCGTGGACGACGACGACCGCCTCCTCCTCGGCTCCGCTGTCGCCTGGCCCGAGGACCGGTACTCGACACTGGCCGGGTTCGTCGAGCCCGGGGAGTCGCTCGAGGCCGCGGTGATCCGGGAGGTGGGGGAGGAGTCCGGTATCGAGATCCAGTCGCCGGAGTACCTGGGCTCCCAGCCCTGGCCCTTCCCCGCGTCGCTCATGCTCGGCTTCACGGCGCGCGCGGTCACGACCGACGCCGTACCGGACCGTGACGAGATGCGGTCGCTCCGCTGGTTCACGAGGGAGCAGCTGTTCAGGGAGGTGCGTGACGGCACCATCGCCGTCGCGGGTGGTGTCTCGATCGCGCGTGCCCTGATCGAACGCTGGTACGGCGGACCGCTGGACGAGGAGCCGTCGGAGGCGCGTCCCTAGTGTCCGAGCTGCTGCTCGAGGACAGCATCCTCCAAGGACTGGACGACGAACAGCGGACCGTGGCCAGCACGCTGAACGGTCCGCTGTGCGTCCTCGCCGGCGCGGGGACGGGAAAGACCCGGGCCATCACCCACCGCATCGCCTACGGCGTGCACACCGGGGTCTACAAGCCGCAGCAGGTCCTCGCGGTCACCTTCACCGCGCGGGCCGCGGCGGAGATGCGGACCAGGCTGAGGGATCTCGGCGCCGGGGGAGTCCAGGCACGGACCTTCCACGCCGCGGCGCTCCGGCAGCTGCAGTACTTCTGGCCGCAGGCTGTCGGTGGGCCACTGCCGGCCCTCGTCGACCATAAGGCACAGCTCATCGCCGAATCGGCCCGGCGATTGCGCCTGTCGACGGACCGCGCGGCGATCCGCGACGTCGCCGCGGAAATCGAGTGGGCAAAGGTGTCCATGCTCACGCCTGACGCCTACACGGCCGCGGCGGCGGGCCGGGCGGAACCCGCGGGGATGGACCTGATCACGGTGTCCCGCATCTTCTCTGCGTACGAGGACCTGAAGATCGACCGCAATCTCATCGACTTCGAGGACGTCCTGCTCACCACCGTCGCCATCCTGGAGGAGGACGAGAAAGTCGCCGCCACGGTACGGGCCCAGTACCGGCACTTCGTGGTGGACGAGTACCAGGACGTCTCCCCGCTCCAGCAGCGACTACTCGACCTGTGGCTCGGCGAGCGTCGCGAACTGTGCGTCGTGGGTGACGCGAGCCAGACGATCTACTCCTTCACCGGCGCCACCTCCCGGCACCTGCTCGATTTCACCAAGCGGTACGAGGGTGCGCAGGTGGTCCGGCTCGTCCGGGACTACCGCTCGACCCCCCAGGTGGTCAGGGCCGCCAATACGCTGCTGGCGGCACGGAGCAGCGAGGCCGATCGCCGGGCCGTCAACACCACGTGGTCGGCTCCGCTCGAACTCGTCGCCCAACGGCCTGCCGGTCCCGAGCCGGTGTTCACGGAGTGCAGTGACGACGAGGCGGAGGCCGGGGAGTGCGCGAGGCGGATCGGCGTCCTCCTCGACCAGGGCGTCAAGGCCAGCGAGATCGCGATCCTCTACCGCACCAACGGCCAGTCGGAGGCGTACGAGCAGGCCCTGGCGAGTGCCGGCATCGGCTATCAGCTGCGCGGCGGAGAACGGTTCTTCCAGCGCCGTGAGGTCCGTGACGCCCTCCTGCAGCTGCGGGCGGCGGCCCGCACCCAGGGTGACGACGACGTCCCGCAGCAGGTCCGTGACGTGCTCGCGTCTCTGGGCTACACCTCGGTCGCGCCGCAGAACTCCGGAGCCGTCCGGGAGAAGTGGGAGTCGCTGGCCGCGCTGGTCGGACTGGCTGACGAACTCAACCGGGTGCGCGGGCCCGAGTCCTTCACCCTGCAGACGTTCGTCGCCGAACTCGAGGAGCGAGCCGCAGCCCAGCACGCCCCGACGGTGCAGGGTGTGACGCTCGCCTCGCTGCACTCCGCCAAGGGGCTCGAGTGGGACGCCGTCTTCCTCGTCGGGCTGAGCGAAGGGCTCATGCCGATCTCCTTCGCGGACACGCAGGAAGCCGTCGACGAGGAACGCCGCCTCCTCTACGTCGGCATCACGCGCGCCCGGGTCCACGTCGCGCTGTCCTGGTCCACCTCCCGTTCGCCGGGCGGTCGGGCGAGCCGGAAGCCGTCGCGCTTCCTCGACGCGCTCCGCCCTGCGACAGCCGGGCAGGCGAGTTTTCGCCAGCCCCGAGCGAAGTCGACGCGCAAGTCCTCCGCACCAGCGGTGTGCAGGGTCTGCAAGCGACCGCTGCTCACCGGTGCCGAGCGGAAGATCGGGCGGTGTACAGAGTGCCCGGCGAGCTACGAGGAGGAGACGTTCGAGGCGCTCAGGGCCTGGCGGCGGGAGGAGGCACGGGAGAAGGAGGTGCCGGCCTTCGTCGTCTTCACCGACGCGACCCTCATCGCGATCGCCGAGGCGCGCCCACAGACACTCGACGAGCTGGGCGAGCTGGCGGGGATCGGATCGTCGAAGCTGGAACGCTACGGCGAGGCCGTCCTCGAGATCATCAGTGACGCGTCCTGACCCTGCCGGGCCGGACCTCGCAGCGCCGCTGCCGGTCGTCGTCGTGCGCTCGGCCCGAAGACGACGGACCGTCAGCGCGGACATCAGGGACGGGGTTCTCCGGGTCTCGATCCCGGGCCATTTCTCCGCCTCCCAGGAGAAGCACTGGGTGAAGCGGATGGTCGAGCGAATGGCGCAGAAGTATCCGACGGCGCCGCAGATCGAGAGCGACGCCCCCGTGCCCGACCTCCTCCTGCGTGCCGAGGACCTGGCGCGCAGGTTCCTCGACGGACGGGGTGTCCCGGCGCGGATCAGCTGGGTCACCAACCAGAACTCCCGGTGGGCCTCGGCGACTCCCGCGCACCGAACCATCCGCCTCTCGCATCGCCTGCACGGGATGCCCGACTGGGTGGTGGACTACGTGATCCTGCACGAGATGGCCCACCTCATCGAGCCGTCGCACAGCCCGGCCTTCTGGCGCCTGCTGACGTCCTATCCCCGGACGGAGACGGCCAAGGCCTTCCTCGACGGAGCAGCCTTCGCCGCGCACCGCAACCTGATGGATGCGGGCGGCGGGACCGGACCGATGGCCGACTCCTGAGCAGTGACTGTCAGGAGTGAGGAACGCGGCCGACCCGCCACGCCGTGATCGGCGTCCGGATCAGCGGTTCGTCCCGCCGCCGTGGGAGTCGGGGTCCTGGCTGCCGTCCGGTTCCTTCCCGGCCCCGGGGGTCTCGTCCTGCTCCTGCACGACATCGGAGGCCGTTCCCCCACCCGTCTCGTCGGCCTTCCCGGGATCGTTGGCGGGGGCATCGGCGCTGCCGTCCCTCGGGTCAGCGGCGCCGTCGTCGGACGGTTCCGCCGCGGGCTCGAAGCCACCCGAGAGAAGTCGCTCGAGGGCCGCGTCGACGTCCGCATCGGAGGACTCCAGCAGTCTCCGGCGCTCGGAGAAACCGGCGGGATCGTCGAGGTCCTCCGCAGTGGGCAGGAGGTCCGGGTGCTGCCACAGGGCGTCACGGCCCTCGATGCCGCGCTCGGTCGTGAGGAGTGACCACAGGGCGGCCGCATCGCGCAGGCGCCGCGGTCGCAGTTCCAGTCCGACGAGGGAGGCGAACGCGTGCTCGGCTGGTCCGCCTGTCGCCCGGCGGCGGCGCACCATCTCGCGCAGGGCCCCGGCCGAGGGCAGGTTGGCCGCTGCGGCGGCCGTCGTCTCGTCCACCCAGCCCTCCACCAGGGCGAGCGTTGTCTCGAGGCGCACCAGCGCCGCGTCCTGCTCCGGCGTGCGCTCGGGCATGAAGACTCCCTGCGAGAGAGCGCCCTGAAGACTTTCCGGGTTGGTCGGGTCGATGTCCCGCGCGGCTTCCTCGATCTTGTTCATGTCGATATGGATGCCGCGGGCATAGCGCTCGATACTGCCGAGCAGGTGCCCGGTCAGCCAGGGGATGTGGGTGAACAGCCGGACGTGTGCGGCCTCGCGCACGGCCAGGAAGAGCTGCACCTCCTGTTCGGGGATGTCGAGCCCCTCGCCGAAGGCCGCGACGTTCGCGGGGAGGAGCGCCATCCGGCCGTCGGCCAGCGGGACCCCGATGTCGGTGGAGCCGACCACGTCCTTGGACAGTGCGCCGACGGCCTGACCCAGTTGCATGCCGAACATCGCACCTCCGACGTTCTGCAGCATGGACGCCGGCCCGCCCATCATCCCCATCATGGACTTCATCTCCTCGGGCAGCTGCTCGGAGATCACATCGGACAGGGCCTTGGCAATGCTCGTGGCGACCGGCTCCGTGAGCCGCCGCCAGGTCGTCATCGTCGCCTCGACCCATTCGGCGCGCGACCACGCGCGGCCGAGCTGACCCGTGCTCGGGAAGTCGGTGACCGGATCGAGCCACATCTCGGCCAGCTTCAGGGATTCGTCGACGCTGCGCCGCTGGAGTGCCGTGACCGATGGATCGTTGTCGGAGGCGGCAACCCGTCGCGCCTGGTCGTGGGCCATGGTCCAGTTGACGGGCCCTTCGCTGGGCGTCGAGAACATCGCCTGGACCTGCTGCATCATCATCGCCATGGCCGCCGGGTCGGAGGGCAGACCGGCTGCCTTCGCGATCTCCTGCGGGTCGAACCCACCGGCGCCACCGCCGAACATCTTCGACAGCATCTCGGACAACGGGTCCTGGGGCGTGTCGTCGTCGCCGTTCGAGGGGTTGGATGGGTTGGTCACTGATACCACCGGTCCTGGGAGTAGCTTGGCGGGTCCGGGCGTGGACGGCTGTGCCATCCGCGCCGGCTGTGAGGATCACGCTACCGGCCACGGGCAGCCGGTGTCCCGCACCCCGTGTGTCGTTCGCTGAGGGCAAAGACGCGCCCGCACCCGGTCCGGCGTCGTGGTGGCCGGGTGATGTCGGCGCACGGATCGCGAGCCGTATCGGTCCGAGCGTCTATTCTGAGGAAGCCGGAAGGGCGCGCGCAGCGCCGCAGCACGGCACGCCAACAGAGAGAAGCGCAGTGACGCAGCCTGTCCACTTCGAGTCCTACAGCCCCGAGGAACCGACCCGCCCGAGGGATCCGCGCTTCCGCGCCATGGCCATTTCCGGTGGGCTCGCCGTGGTCCTGTCGGCGGCGGCCGTCCTTCTCCCCGCGCCCTACGTCATCGAGGCGCCGGGCCCGACGTTCAACACCATCGGCGAGGTCGACGGCCAGCCGCTCATCACGGTGGAGGGCAGGGAGACGTTCCCGCCGGAGGGTGAACTCGATCTCACGACCGTCTTCGTCAGCGGGGGTCCCAACGGGCAGGTCAACGTGCTCGACACCCTCCGTGCGTGGGCCGACCCGGCTGAGAACGTCGTCCCCGAGCAGCTCGTGTATCCGGAGGGCACCACGTCCTCGGACGTACAGGAGCAGAACGCGGTGGCCATGACGTCGTCGCAGGAGTCCGCGATCGCCGCCGCGCTGTCGCACGAGGACATCGACTTCACCGAGGAGCTGTCCGTCGCCGGCTTCGCCGAGGACTCCGCATCCGAGGGGATCCTGCAGGCGGGTGACGTCCTCCGCAGCGTCGACGGTCGCCGGATCGAGGACATCGACGTCCTGCGGTCCACCCTCGCCGACGCAGGGGGTGCCCCGGCCGAGCTGGCGATCGTGCGGGACGGAGCCGAACGGACGGTCACCGTCACGCCGAAGGAGTCGGAGGCGGGCGGCTACCAGCTCGGGATCGTCCTGTCGTCGACGTTCGACTTCCCGTTCCAGGTGACGATCCAGCTCGACAACGTGGGTGGGCCCTCGGCCGGCACCATGTTCGCCCTCGGCATCATCGACACGCTCACCGAAGGGGACCTGACCGGCGGCAGGCACTTCGCGGGGACCGGCACCATCGACTCCGCGGGAGCGGTCGGCCCGATCGGGGGGATCGCGCAGAAGCTGGTCGGAGCTCGGTCCAGCGGCGCGGAGTTCTTCCTCGCTCCGGCGGACAACTGCGGGGACGTGGTCGGCCACATCCCCGACGGGCTCACCGTCGTCAGGGTGGAGACACTCGACGACGCCGTGCGGGCCGTCGAGACGTTGGGCTCCGGCGGCGACGCGTCCGGATTGCCATCCTGCTGAGGTCGCGACCGTCGCCACCACGGCAGGTGCTGCAGGTTCAAGCCCTCCGACGACACGGTTCGATGACGATCCTCCGCCTCGGGCGATCAGCGGGAACCTAATTGGTCCGCCTGATCGTGGACAGGGCAGAATGAAAACACGAAGGGCGTGACTGCGCGCTGTCTTCTGTCCGTGCGCGGGCTGGGGGAGCGTTGTGGAACACCGGTCGTCGTGACCCGCAGCAGCTAACGATGAGGTAGATGTGACATCCGGACCAGACCGTCCGTTCGGCAGTAGGCCGAGCCCAGCAAGTGCAGCAACGAGCCGGCGCCGCAGCCCGCTGATACCGACCATCATCGTCGTGGCGGTGATCGTGATCGCGTTCGTCTACCTGTCCCAGGTCTACGCGGACGTGCTCTGGTACCAGCAACTCGGGTTCCTCGAAGTGTTCGTGACGGAGAACCTGTCGCGGATCGTCCTCTTCGTCATCGCGTTCCTCGTCATGGCCGGAGCCGTGTTCTTCAGCCTCCGCATCGCGTTCCGGAGCCGCCCGATCTACGCTCCGGACAGCGCCATCCAGGACAATCTCAACCGGTACCAGGCGCAGCTGGAGCCCATTCGCCGGCTGCTGATGCTCGGGATCCCGGTGGTCCTCGGAGCGTTCGCCGGAACGGCCGCCTCCTCGCAGTGGCAGGAGGTGCTGCTGTTCGTGAACCAGGAGCCGTTCGGCAAGCAGGATCCCGAGTTCGGCATGGACTACGCCTTCTACATGTTCACCCTGCCGTTCCTGAGTTTCGTCCTCGGGTTCCTGATCAGTGTGGTCATCATCAGTGCCATCGCGACGATCCTCACGCACTACCTCTACGGCGGCATCCGCCTGGAGGAGAAGGGGCTCTTCACCACGAAGGCCGCCCGCGTCCAGATCGCCGTCGTCGCTGCACTCTTCCTCGTCCTGCAGGGCGTCAACTACTGGCTCGACCGCTACGACACCCTGCTGAACCAGGGCACCTGGGCCGGTGCGCTCTACACCGACGTCAATGCGGTCATCCCGACCAAGGCGATCCTCGCGGTCGCCGCGATCATCGTCGCGGTCCTCTTCGTGGCATCGGCCTTCATCGGCCGCTGGCGCCTCCCGCTCATCGGCACGGCGATGCTGATCATCACGGCGCTGCTCGCCGGCGGCGTCTACCCGGCAGTCGTGCAGCGCTTCCAGGTGCGCCCGTCCGAACTCAGCCTCGAGAGCCAATTCATCGACCGCAACATCGACCTCACCCGCGAGGCCTACGGGCTGGACCAGGTGGAGGTGGAGCCCTACACGCCGGAGGCGGTCCCGCAGGCCGGCGCGCTCGGCGACGACGGGGAGACCACGGCGAACATCCGCCTCCTGGATCCGAACCTCGTCTCGGACGCCTTCAGCCAGCTGCAGCAGTTCCGCCAGTACTACCAGTTCCCCGAGACCCTCAATGTGGACCGGTACGAGATCGACGGCGAGGTGCAGGACACCGTCATCGCCGTACGTGAACTGGACACCAACGGTGTCCCTGACGGCTGGGTCAACGAGCACGTCTTCTACACCCACGGCTACGGCGTCGTGGCGGCAGCCGGTTCGACCGTCCAGCCCGACGGCCGTCCGTCCTTCCTGCAGTCGGGTATCCCCAGTACGGGAGTGCTCGGCGACGAGTCGACGTACGAGCCCCGCATCTACTTCGGTGAGGACTCGCCCCTGTACTCGGTCGTCGGCGCTCCGGAGGGCCAGGCACCGGCGGAGATCGACCGCCCCCAGAACGAGAACTCCGACAACGAGTCCCGGACGACGTTCAGCGGCGAGGGTGGACCCGATGTGGGCAATGCCTTCAACCGTCTCGTCTACGCCCTGAAGTTCCAGTCCACGGACCTGCTGCTCTCGGACCAGGTCAACGGCTCGTCGCAGATCCTCTACGATCGTGATCCCGTGGACCGCGTGCGCAAGGTGGCTCCGTACCTGACGCTGGACGGCAACAGCTACCCGGCGATCGTCGACGGCCGCGTGAAGTGGATCATCGACGGCTACACGACGAGCGCGAGCTTCCCCTACTCGACCGAGCAGGAGCTGGAGTCGGCGACACAGGACTCGCAGACCGCGGAAGGGCTCGCCACCGCGCTGCCCGCCGAGCGCGTCAACTACATCCGCAATGCCGTCAAGGCGACGGTGGATGCCTACGACGGCTCCGTCAACCTGTACGCCTGGGACGACCAGGATCCCGTGCTGAAGTCGTGGCAGAACGTGTACCCCTCGTCGTTGAAGCCGTACAGCGAGATGTCGGCCGATCTGATGGCCCATGTCCGCTACCCGGAGGATCTCTTCAAGGTGCAGCGCGAGCTGCTCGCCCGGTACCACGTGACCGACACGGACGCCTTCTACAACAACAGCGAGGCGTGGAACGTCCCGGGTGATCCGGGCCAGACCTCCGACGGTCAGACGTCGACGGCGCTCACCGACCGCCAGCCGCCGTTCTACCTGACGCTGCAGATGCCGAACCAGGATCAGGCCGCGTTCTCCCTCACCACGCCGTTCATCCCCTTCGTACCGGCGGGGCAGACCCCGAGGAACGTGCTCTACGGGTTCCTGGCCGCGAACGGTGATGCGGGAACCGGCGAGGACGGCGTCAAGAGCGAGGACTACGGACGCCTGACGCTCCTCGACAGCTCCGGCCAGGATTCCGTGGTGGGCCCGGGCCAGGCGCAGAACCTGTTCAACTCGGACACCACGGTGTCCCAGGAGCTGAACCTGCTGCGGCAGGGCGCCTCCGAGGTCATCAATGGGAACCTGCTGACGCTGCCGATCGGCGGCGGCATCGCCTACGTGCAGCCCGTGTACGTGCAGTCCTCCGGCAGTTCCTCCTTCCCGGTCCTGCGTCGCGTCCTCGTGAGCTTCGGCGACGACGTCGGATTCGCACCGACACTCGCCGAGGCCCTCGACCAGGTGTTCGACGGCAATTCGGGAGCGACCACCGGTGACGAGGAGAATGTCGGAGCCACGCCGGAGGATCCGGCGACGCCCGCTGAAGGCGGGGACGAGGGTGCAACCCCTGCTCCTACGCCGACGCCGGGAGCAACCTCGGGTGCCACCCCGCCGGCGACGAGCGGCGATCCGGCCGCGGACCTCCGCACGGCGCTCGACGATGCGAACACGGCCATCCAGGACGGTAACGCAGCACTGGCATCCGGCGACTTCGCCGCCTACGGTGAGGCCCAGGACCGTCTGCAGGATGCCCTGCAGCGCGCGCTCGATGCCGAAGCGCAGGTTTCGGGCTCCGGCGAGTAGTCCTCAGGAGCCCGGGCAGCCGCTCGATTTGCCTCCTGGCCCCGCGGCCGGTAACGTTAGTTACACGCCGCGGGGTGGAGCAGTTCGGTAGCTCGCTGGGCTCATAACCCAGAGGTCACAGGTTCAAATCCTGTCCCCGCAACGAAAAGAAAGTCCGGTCCACCTGAGGGTGGGCCGGACTTCTTGCTGTGCAGGGAAGACGTCAGGCGGTAGCGCCCCGACCAGCGCTTGCGTCGGTGCGCTTGGGCCGCCTGCCGCAGTCGCATGGTCGGCCTCGATCATCGCATCGCCGACGGACCCGGAATTGTGCCGGCAGCGCGCTGCGCGTCCTCACCCCGCCCCGTGTGGCTCTGCGCCGCCTGCGCGTCCTCACCCCGCCCTGTGTGGCTCTGCGCCGCCCTCAGGAGTCCGACAGCGCCTTGTACGCGCTGAGAGCGCGTTCCCGGCTCTCCTTGAGGTCCACGACCGGCGCGGGATATCCCGGCGCGGAGCCCTTCCATGGTTCGTGCACGTTCTCGGCGTCCGCAAGCTCCGGAACGAAACGCACCAGGTAGGCGCCCTTCGGGTCGAACTTCTTGCTCTGCAGGACCGGGTTGAAGATGCGGAAGTACGGGCTGGCGTCGGCGCCGGAGCCGGCCACCCACTGCCAACTCGCGGCGTTGCTGGCAGCATCGGCGTCGACGAGGCAGTCCCAGAAGAACTTCTCGCCGACCCGCCAGTCGATCATCAGGTTCTTGATGAGGAAGGATGCCGTCGCCATGCGGACACGGTTGTGCATCCAACCGATCTCCCACAGCTGACGCATTCCGGCATCGATCAGGGGGTACCCCGTACGTCCCTGCTGCCACGCCTCGAGCTCCGCCTGCGTCGAGCTCTCCCAGGTGAAGGCGTCGAATTCGGGGCGGTAGTTCACCGTGGCGAGCTCGGGATTGAAGTACAGCAGCTGCCAGCTGAATTCCCGCCACCCGAGCTCCGATCCGAAGACGCGGATGTCCTCGGCCGTTGAGCTGTCCTTGTGGTCCTGGGCGGCGTGCCAGACCTCGAAGGGGCTGATCTCGCCGAAGCGCAGATGCGGGGAGAGCATGCTCGTGCCGTGGACGGCCGGGAGGTTCCGGCTGTTCTTGTAGCCACGGGCAGCGCCGTCGAGGAAGTCGTCGAGCCGCTCGTGCGCGCCGGCCTCACCGGGGGTCCATGTGTCCCGGAGCCCCTGGGCCCAGTCGGGTCCGGTGGGAAGGAGGCCCCACGCGGGGAGCTGGTCGGAGTCCAGGCCGGGTCCGTCGGGCGATGAGAGCGAATCGGGCGATGCCAGCGGTGTGCGGGGGGTCCTGAAGGTGAGGCAGGCGCGCCAGAAGGGCGTGAAGACCTTGTATGCCTGGCCCGACCCCGAGGTGACCTCCCACGGTTCGTACATCAGGTTCGCCTGGTAGCTCGTGGCGTCGACGCCATCGTCGGTCAGGGACGTCTTGAGGGCTGAGTCGACCGTGCGCTCCGCCAGGCCGTACCGCCGGTTCCACACCACCGCGTGGGCGCCACTGTCCTCCACGAGTCGGCGGATCACGTCACCTGCGGCGCCGCGACGGAGGACCAGCGGGATACCGAGCTGTTCGAGGGAGTCGCCCAGCGCCGAGAGGGAGTGGTGGAGCCACCATCTGGAGGCACCGCCGAGGGGACGAATGCCCTCCGACTCCTCGTCGAGCACGTAGCAGGCGACGACGTCGTCCCCGCTGTCCGCGGCCGCGACCAGCGCGGGATTGTCGGAAATACGGAGATCGTCGCGGAACCACACCAGTGTCACAGCCATGGCCTCAATCTAGACCGTGCCACCGACGCGCCGGACAGGGCGGACGACAGGGGGATCATGGCCACGTGGCCATGATCCCACTGTGCTATGCGGTCGCCACGGCGCTCCTACCGATCAGTAGGTGGTCTCGCCCGTCGTCGACGGCGTCCCGTCGGCTGCACCGCTGCCGGTGCCCTGACCGATCGCCGACTGCGATCCCGAGCCTGACTTCAGTGCCGCCAGGCGTGCCTCGATCTCCGTCTGCTCGCCGAGGTCCTCCAGGCTCTCGAACTGCGCATCCAGGCTCGACGACGTAAGCTCCTGCTGTCCACGGACCTTGGCCTCCTCGCGCCGGATCTTCTCCTCGAAACGGCCTACCTCGCTGGTGGGGTCCATGAAGTCGATGCTCTTCACGGCGTCGTGCACCTGCTGCTGCGCCTGGGCGGTCCGGGCCCGCGCGATGAGCTGGTCGCGCTTGACGGTCAGCTCACCGAGCTTGCCCTTCATCTGGTTGAGGCCGTCCTTGAGCTTGTCGACGATCTCGGTCTGGGACGCGATGGTCGGCTCGGCTCCCTTCGCCTCATTCTCGGCGGCCATCTGGCGCTGGATCGCGACCTTGGCGAGATTGTCGAACTTCTGGGCGTCGGTGGTGTCGCCCGTCCCGCGGTACTCGTCCGCCTTGCGTGAGGCGGCAAGGGCCTTGTTGCCCCAGCTCCGTGCGTTCTCCACGTCCTCGTTGTAGTCGTCCTGCATCATGCGGAGATTGCCGATCGTCTGCGCGACGGCGCTCTCGGCCTCGGCGATGCTGTTGGTGTAGTCACGGACCATCTGGTCGAGCATCTTCTGCGGATCCTCCGCCTGATCAAGCAACGAGTTGATGTTGGCTCGCGTGAGCTGGGCGATCCTGCCGAAAATTGACTGCTTTACCATTGATTTTCCCTTTCGATTCTTCATGATGGTCTATGCCCTGCAGGCGGGGGAGCGGCTAGAAGTCCCCTCCTCCACCGCCGAAGTCGCCGAAACCGCCGCCTCCGCCGTCGAATCCGCCGAAACCTCCTCCACCGAAGCTGCCGCCGCCGCCGTCGAAGCCGCCACCGCCGTCGCCTCCGCCGAAGCCGCCGCCCCCGAATCCTCCTCCACCGAAGCCCCCTCCGTTGAGGAGGGAACCGAGGAGGATGCCGCCGAGCAGCGCGCCGCCCATGCCGTCCCCGCCACGGCCGCCGTGCATACCACCCATGCCCATGCCGCCGCGCCCGAAGCCCTCCACGTCCTGCTCGGCGAGCTGGGCCGCATGGTCGGCGAGGGTGGCGGCCTGCTGGGCGTGGGACAGGGCCGTCACGGGATCGGACCGCTCCAGATCGAGGGCGTGGTCGAGGTTCCGCTCCGCCTCGGCCAGGCGCGTTCGTGCCTCGCTGCCGACGCCGCCGCGTCGGGCCCGGATGTAATCGGCGGTACCGGAGATGCTGGACTGCGCAGCGATGATCGCGTGCTGGAGCGAGTCCTGCGCACGCCGGGCGTTCTCCGCCTGGTCACGGACGCCACCGAGAGCGGCGTCGAGCTGCGCGTGCGCCGCCTCGAGCCGCTGCAGCAGGGCCAGGGGATTGCTCCGCGCGCTCTGGCGCTCCTGCCGCACGGTGGTGACGGCGGACTGCACGGCGGCGATCGGCCCGGCGAGGTCCCGGTACTGCCCCGTCCGGTCCATGGCCTGGGCTTGTGCGAGGTCCTGCTCCGTCTCGGGGAGGGCACGTTCGAGCTCGCGCTCGGCTGCGGCCAGTTCTTCGGACCGCTTGTCGATCGCGTCGAGCAGGACGGTGCTCTGGTGGACGGCCTCCTCGGCGGCACGGACGGCGACGACGGCGCGGCCGGTGTCACCCGCCGCCATGCGCGACTGCGCCTCGGTCGCCGCGCTGTCCACGAAGGAGAGGCGCTCCCGGGCCTGCTCGATGTTGTCCGCCACCTGGCTCGTGGCGGTGTCAAGATAACGCTCCTGCAGCGACCTGAGACTCTGTTCCGCGGCGCTGAAGCGACGGCGGGCCTGCTCTGCGGCGGATTCCGCGCCGGCCAGGGCCTCGGGCGCGTTCCGTTCGAGCTCGCGCAGGGCGTCGAAATCGGCCTTGTGCGCCTGCAGGGAGGAGTTGACGTCCTCACAGCGGCGGATGATCTCGCCGAGCCACTCGCGCTGCTGCTGCTCGGTGTCGGGGATGTGGTCGTCCAGCTGCTGCTGGAGCTTGAAGGATTCGCTCATGTGGCGCTTCGCGGCCGCGATGTCCTGCGAGAAGGTGGTGATCGCCTCGGCGCCGTATTGGGCCTCCGCGAAACCGAGCTCCTGCTCGCTCGACTTGATGGCGTCGTCCGCCGCGACGAGCAGGCTGCCCGCGCGGGTCCGCAGGTCCTCGACGCTCAGTCCGGCCAGGGGATCGACGACCTCACCGCTCGCCGACGGGACCGGCCCGTAGCCGTACTCCTCGCGCTTGCGCTGCGCGCTGTTCCCGCTGCGGTTCTTCAGCAGCAGGTAGCTGCCCGCGCCGGCGACGGCGACGAGCCCGCCCACGAGGACGAGGCCGCCGACGGCTCCGCCACCGGAGGCGGTGCCGGTGCCCGATGACGAACCGCCGGTGCCTCCATCGGTGGTGCCACCCCCGGTGCCGCCCGATCCCGACAGGGCCTCCGCTGTGCCCTGGACTGCAGCGAGGCCGGCTTCGCTCCAGGCGTTCTCGCTCAGTTCGGGGACAATCTCGTTGTCGTAGATGTCCGTTGTCGATGTGTAGACGGCAGACCGCTGCCCTGCGACGAATCCGGCGTCCCTCGCGCCCACGGCTACCGCCAGCACAGCTTCATCCGCCGAATCAGCATTCCGTTCGGCAACTGCCCTCGCCCAGTCACGAGGATCCGACGGATTCTCGAAGGTGTCGACATAGGCGACCCGCACCGTGAAGCCCTCCTGCGAGCGGAGCTCCTCGATCGCGGCCTCCAGGTCGGCCTCTTCGCTGTCCGAGAGGGCACCCGCGGCGTCGACGACGTAGTCGCCCGCGGAGAAGGTGAGCGGCTCGTCGGCGAAAGCCGCCGCGCTCGTGAACAGTGGGACGGCCACGACGGCTCCCACGACAGCAGAGACGCAGATGCGCCTGCTCGACATTCGCATTTTCGACCCTTCAGCACGTCCCCCGGGCCGCACCCGATCCCAGGACTGGGGTCGGCGGATGCCGGAGGCTCCCTGTCCTTCCGATTCTATGGTTGGGGTAGGGGAGCGTCCACCATGACTCCTGCGCCCCTAGCGAAAGCGCGGCGGCCTGCCGCGAAGCACAGACCGGGCGGGTGCCGGCCGGGGAGCAACCGGATCGCCCTCCTGCCGACACCGTCTCCCCGCTGTGCATCCCCTCGTCGTCCACGTCCGCCCGGTACGCACGACGGCCCCACCGTGGACCGTCCGAAGATCGCGCCACCGAAAGCGGAGGATACTGGGTGCGGACGTGCCGGTTCAGGTATCCGGGCAGGCGAGAGGTTCCAGCCACCTCCCAGACACCCCACAGTGAATGTCAGCGTGACGCTCAGCAGCTGTTGCCATGATGTGGTCAACAGCAACGAAAGGACTCCCAGTGAACGAGCAGCCAGGCTCCCAGGGCAACCCGGAACGCCCCCTCCCTCCTCAGCCGCAGACCCCGCCGTCGTGGGGGACGGGCTGGAACCGGGGGGAGAGTTCGAACCATCAGGGCGCAGACGGAGGCGGGGCCGCGCCGGACGCTCGGCCCGAGCCGCAGAACCCGCCGGCGCAAGGAGCAGGGCACACCGACGAGGCCTACCCTGAGACGGCCACGCATCAGGCATCGAACCCGCGCACGGCCCAGCACCCGGCGGCACCGCTTCCCCCGCAGGCAGCCGATCCGCGGCAGCAGGCCTTCCAGCAGGCTCAGGCCGCGCCCCACCCGGCCTACGCGGGCCACCAGCCCTTCTACGGCGAGCAGAGCGGGTACGGCCGGGCCGGTCAGCCCTCGAACGGGCGGGGCACCGTCAAGGAGCGCAAGCGCGTCGGCCTCGCCACGTTCGCCGCGGGCGTCCTCGTCGCGGGGCTCATCGGCGGTGGGGTGGCCACCGCGGGCGTGAATGCGCTGGACGGAGGCACGACGGCGGCAACGAACCAGTCGGCGCCCGAGTCGGTCGTCGTCAACAACACGGATGACGTGAACACCATCACGGGCGCGGCCGTCACCGCGTCTCCGAGTGTCGTCACGATCGCGGTGAGCGGAGGGAGCGCCAGCGGATCCGGATCGGGCATCATCCTCGACACCGACGGGCACATCCTCACCAACACGCACGTCGTGACTCTCGGCGGGCAGGTGTCCGATCCCTCGGTGGAGGTCAAGCTGAACGACGGACGTGTCTTCCCCGCCACGGTGGTCGGCACCGATCCGCTCAGCGACCTCGCCGTCATCAAGGTCGACGCCCCCGACCTGAAGGCAGCGACCCTCGGCAACTCCGACGAACTGAACGTCGGTGACACAGCGATCGCCATCGGTGCTCCGCTCGGACTCAGTGGGACCGTCACCGACGGGATCGTCTCGACGCTCAACCGGACCATCAGCGTGGCGTCCTCCGCGGTTCCTGAGGAGCAGCCCGACAGCAGCGGCTCCGAGGACGGTGAGGGCTTCAACTTCCTGCCGCCGGGCGGGTCCGGTGGTCAGCAGGCCCAGTCCCAGGGTTCCATCTACCTGAACGTCATCCAGACGGACGCCGCCATCAACCAGGGCAACTCGGGCGGCGCGCTGGTCGACGCCGACGGCCGGATCATCGGGGTGAATGTGGCGATCGCCTCGGCGGGATCCGGCGAGTCGACCGGCAACATCGGCGTCGGCTTCTCCATCCCGATCAACTACGCGGACCGGATCGCCCAGGAGATCATCGCCGACGGCGAAGCCACCCACGGGTTCCTCGGTGTCAGTGTCACGGCTGCGGCCGGCGACGGCTCGCAGTCGGACTCGTCCTTCTCGTCGGGCGCGCTCGTCGAGTCGGTCGAGCCGGGATCCCCGGCGGAGGGTGCCTCCCTCGAGGTCGGCGACGTCATCACGAAGGTCGGCACCTTCACGATCTCCGATCCCCAGTCGCTCACCGCGGCCGTCCGGATCCAGACCGTCGGCCAGCAGGTACCGGTCGAGATCATCCGCGGGGGTGAGAGCCGCACCATCGAGGTCACGCTCGCGCAGGCTCCCACGCCCTGACCCGACTCCGGGGCGGTTCGGCCGACGCCCGACCGTCGTCCGAACCGGTCGGTGGTCCCGCTGCACGCCGCTGACGGCTTCCTGCAGCACCCCAGGAGCACCGAGAACAGAAGGCGGACCCGGATCAGGGTCCGCCTTCTGTTCGTCGGACCGGTGCGGGCGCAGTGCCGACGGCGGATCCGGCCCGCGCCCGGGCGCAGGCGTCACCGCGCTGTGGTTAGCTAGGCGGTGGGAAGATCCCCGAACGAGGAAGGTCATCAATGGACGAGGCCCCAGCAAACGGACTGCACATCGCGGTCCTCGTGAAGCATGTTCCCGACGCCCAGTTCGACCGGCACATCAGCGGTGACGACCTGACGACGGTCCGTTCGGAGAGCATCCTGTCGGAGCTCGACGAGTACGCCCTCGAGGCGGCGCTCGAGCTGGTCGAGACGCACGGGGGACCAGCATCCGGCCATCGCGTCACCGCGATCACGATGGGGCCGGCAGGCGCCGTCGCCGCTGTCAAGAAGTCCCTCCAGATCGGCGCCGACGACGGCGTGCACCTGACCGACGAAGCCCTCGGCGGCTCCGATGCCTCCGCCACCTCGAAGGCCCTCGCAGCCCTCCTGCGACACGTCGGCCCCTTCGACCTGATCCTCACCGGCATGGCCTCCACGGACGGGGAGACCTCCCTCGTGCCGGCGCAGCTCGCGGAGCGCCTCGCCCTGCCCCAGGTCACCTTCGCCGCCTCACTCGACCTCACTCCCGGCGAAGACGGCTGGAAGCTGGCGGCACGTCGCGACAACGACACCTTCGCAGAGACGATCGAGGCCCCGCTTCCCGCCCTGGTCTCGGTGACGGATCAGATCAACGATCCCCGCTACCCCAACTTCAAGGGCATCATGGCGGCCAAGAAGAAGCAGATCCAGGTCCTGTCCCTGACCGATATCGGCCTCGAGCCGGACGAGGTCGGGCTCGAGGGATCGTGGACCAGGGTCGAGGCCGCCGCGCCGCGGCCGCCGCGCACCCAGGGTGTCCTGATCACGGACGAGGGCGACGCCGGCATCCGGCTCGTCGATTTCCTCGCCGGCCAGAAGCTCCTCTAGTCCGATGCTCGCCTTCCTTCCCGGAGTCCGCCCATGACCACAGTCCTCGTCTTCCTCGACCACGCCGGAGCGAGCCTCGCCAAGAGCGAGCGCGAGCTCCTCTCCCTCGGTGCCACGCTGGGCGACGCCGTCGTCGCCCTCGCGGGGGAGGCCGAGCAGGCCTATCTCGACGGCATCGGCTCCTACGGGGTCGGGGAGGTCTACCGCCCGGACTCCGCCGAGGCGTCCGACGTCCTCGTCGCGGGCAAGGCCGTCTTCCTCACGGAGGCGGTCCGCGCCTCGGGCGCGGAGATCCTGCTGCTCGGGAACTCCTACGAGATGAAGGAGATCGCCGCGCGGGTGGGCGTCCGGCTCGAGTCCGGCGTCATCACGGACGTCGTCGCCCTCGCAGGGGACCTGACGGCGACCAAGGTCGATTTCGCCGGGTCCTATTCCGTCGACTGCCGGGTGACCACCGGGATCGCCGTGCTCACCATCAAGCCCAACAGCGTCGAGGCGACCGAGGCCGGGCTCCCGTCCCCGCCCCGCGAGGTGCGGATCCCCGTCGAGGTCCCCGAGGCGGTCGCCAGGATCACCGGGCGGACGGACAAGCCGGTGAGCGGGCGTCCCGAACTCGCGGAAGCCCGTGTGATCGTCGCCGGCGGGCGGGGGGTGGACGGGAACTTCGGTCCGCTGGAGGACCTCGCCGACGCCCTCGGCGGTGCGGTCGGTGCGTCGCGCGCAGCGACCGATGCCGGGTGGATCGAGCACTCTGCACAGATCGGGCAGACGGGCAAGACCGTGTCCCCGCAGCTCTACATCTCCGCCGGCATCTCCGGGGCGATCCAGCAGAAGGCCGGGATGCAGACCTCGAAGGTCATCGTCGCGATCAACAAGGATGCGGATTCTCCCGTGTTCGAGATCGCGGACTTCGGGATCGTGGGCGACCTCTTCACCGTCCTGCCCCAGGCCACCGAGGAAATCCGGAAGCGCGGGCTGTAGGGCATGACCGAGGACGTGCAGCCCGCCGCGCCTCGCCGGGTCCTGGTGTTCGCCGCCCATCCCGACGACATCGACTTCGGCGCCTCGGCGACGATCGCGTCGTGGACGGCCGGTGGCGCATCGGTCGAGTACTGCGTCCTGACGGACGGTGACGCCGGCGGGTTCAGCGACGAGGACCGCCCGGGCATCGCCGCACTCCGGCGGGAGGAGCAGCGTGCCGCGGCGGCACTCGTGGGCGTGCAGGAGGTGACCTTCCTCGGCGAGCCGGACGGCTACCTCGAACCCACGGATGCCGTCATCCGGGAGATCGTCCGGCGCATGCGCGAGGTCCGCCCGGACGTGGTGCTCTCCATGCACCCGGAGCGGAGCTGGGACAGGATCCAGAAGAGCCACCCCGACCATCTGGCATGCGGCGAGGCGGTGACGCGGGCCGTCTACCCGGCCGTCGAGAATCCCTTCGCCTACCCGGAACTGGAGGCCGCCGGGCTGCACAGCTACCGCGTGCCCTGGCTGTGGTTCTACGGGTCGCCGACCCACCACGAGAACCGCTTCGTCGACGTCACGGGCAGGGAGGACCAGAAGGTCGCGGCGATCACCGCGCACCGGAGCCAGCACCCGGACGTGGACCGGATGCAGACCCGGGTCCGTGCCTTCCTCCAGGACAATGCGCGGCGGGGCGGCCTGCCCGAGGGCAGCAGTGCCGAGGCCTTCCACGTGGTCGGCGTCAACACCGATGAGACCATCGCCGGCTTCTAGTCCGTTCGGTCAGGAACTCACCACCGGTCGTTCCTCCCGAGCGATCCGGTTCTCCTTCGTCACGAGCGGGCTGGCTGCCCCCTGCAGGCAGGGTGGAGAGACTCTGCGCAGGATGAAAAGAGCCCCGCCGGTGATCCGGCGGGGCTCTGTCAATTGTTCGGCGTGCTGTCAGCGGCCGTGGTCACGCTCCGAGCGGGATCTGGGCGACGATGGGGAGCGTCGGTACCTCCGAGCCGCCCTCCGGCTCGACCGTGATGGCCAGGGCACTGAAGCCGCTGATGTCGGACACCTCGGTCACCTTGCCTCCCGCGACATCCTCCCCGGTCATGGTGCTGACCGAGACCGGGGCCGTGCCATCGGCGGGGACACGCCACATCTGGTAGACGAAGCCGTCGGCAGGAGCGGGGACCCCGGTCAGCGTGACGACGGCGGCGTCCTGCTCGCCGGAGACTGCGAGTTCGGCAGTGCCTCCGGACTGGAGCGTGAGCTCCTCCGTGCGGACGTCGGAGGCCTGCAGTACCTGCTGCTCGAGGCTCGTCTGCTGCAGGTTCTGGGCGATGGTCACGCCACCCACGGCCAGGACCACCGCTGCTGCGGCGGCGACGGCCCAGCGGGCTGCCCGGGAGGACATCAACGCCTTGGCAGCCCTGCGGCCGGCCAGTTCGTCGGGGACGCCGGTAATGTCGGAGCCCTGGGGTGCGGTGGACCGGGAGGGCCCGCCGCTGGCCGTGGCGGTGGTCGGGGCGTCGGAGCCGTCGGTGCGGGCGCCGGGGAGCTGCGCCACGATCCGCTCGAAGAGGTCTGCGGGAGGGTCGATCTGATCCGTGGCGTAGGCGGAGGCGACCGTCTCGCGGCACGTGCGGACACGGTCTGCGAAGGTAGCGGCTACGGCCGGATCGACGTCCGCCAGGAACGCTTCGATGACCCGGCGTTCCTCGGCGCTGATGGCATCGAGCGCGTAGAGTTCCGCCCACTCGAGCACGTGGCCACGGGCCAGGTCGGTGTCGAGGTCATCTGCAAATTGTCTGTTCATATCCTTGTCCTGCATCTCAGTTCACCCCCAAGCATGTCTTGAGTCGGAGTAATCCATCCCGGATTCTTGATTTGATGGTCGGCACCGCGACGCCGAGTTTCTCGGCCACCTCGCGATAGGTGAGCCCACCGTAGTAGGCCATCTTCACTGATTCCTGCTGCGTCGCGGTGAGCGTGTCCAGACACCTCACCACGCTCTCGGCCTCGAGGCGCTGCGTGACGGTGTCAACGACGTCGTCATGATCGATGGTCTGCGTCGCCGCCCCGTAGCGGGCCTCGCGGTCCGTGGCACTCTGCTCCGAGCGCACCTTGTCCACGGCCCGCCGATGGGCCAGCGTCATCAGCCAGGCCATCGGACTGCCGAGCGCCGGGTTGAAGCGATTCGCGGTGTTCCAGACCTGGAGGTAGACCTCCTGGGTCGCGTCCTCGCTCAGCTCCGGATCGATGAGGACCCGCCGGGCGAGTCCGTAGACCCGCTTCGACGTCTGCTCGTAGAACAGGGCGAAGGCCGTGCGGTCCTGCTGCGCGGTCCGCAACAGCAGATCGGTGAGGGTGGGACCGGCGCTGGGATCAACGGCCACCTCGTCCGCTGCGGGTGAGATGGGACTGACCCGGCTTACTCGTGGCGTTTCCATAGGGCTCCAGCATAAAGCGCCGGATCCCTCAAACCGAACAGCATCGGGAGGGTCGTGCTGCGGGGGACGAACGCGTCCCTGCTGCAATAGCACCATCCATTCCTCCGATCGGTTCGGGGCTCTGCCCCGTCACCCATCATTCGCAGCAGGTGCAGCGCCGGATGGCTCGGTGGTGCAGCTACTGCTCGGGCCGGGAGGCGACGGCGATGAGTGAGTCGGCGTTCAGGACGAAGTCGTCACCGAGCCGGTCCATGAAGGTGTCGCGGACCCGGGCGAGGGCCTCGGCATCATCCGGGAGAAGTCCGCGGTAGCCGCTGCCGAGGGCCAGCGACCAGGCGTAGTCGGCTTCGAGGGGGACGGCCAGGCCCAGCTTCTCGACCGTGATGTCGGTGAGGCCGCGCGCGGCCAGCCACGCCCGCAGGAGATCCGCGGAGGCGAGGCGCCGGCAGTTCTCGACGAAGACGGGGGCAGCGCGAGGGTCGGAGTCCTCCCCATCCGTCCCCTCGGGTCCTCGGCGTTCCGTGTCGACACCACGCAGGACCTCCAGCAGCAGCTCGCCGAAGGGCTCGAGGGCGCCTTCGTCCCAGGCGCTCATGGCCACCCGGCCGCCGGGACGCAGCAGCTGCACGATCCGGTCCATGCCGGCGTCCATGTCGTCGAGGAGGAAGATCCCGTAGCAGCTGATGACGGCGTCGTACTGCTCTTCCGGGACCCAGTCGGCAGGCTCGACGCGGTGGAACGAGACGTTGCCGAGTCCGAGCGCCTCGGTCTTCGCCGTCGCGAGGTCGAGCATGGCCGCGGAGCGGTCGATCGCGTCCACCCGGCCGGCGGGACCCGCCAGCTGTGCGGCGGGCACCGTTCCGCTGCCCGTACCGGCGAACAGATCGAGGACCCGCTCGCCCACGAGGATGTCGGCCGCGGCGACGACGGCATTGCTCACCGGGTTCCACACGGCGGGCGCGAGGCGGTCGAAGTCCTCCGCGCCGCCGTCGGGCAGGGTTGCGGCATGGCGAACGGGCATGGGGGCTCCTAGGCGGGGTTCATCGCTGGGCACCTGCGAAGTCCTGCTGGCGCCAGGCTTCGTAGAGCACGATGGATGCGGTGTTGGCGAGGTTGAGCGATCGGCGCGAGGGGAGCATGGGGACCCGGACGCGGGCGGTGACGCGAGCGTCCTCCTTGACCTCGGACGGGAGTCCGTCGGACTCCCGTCCGAACATGAGGACGTCCGAGGGCTCGTAGGCGATGTCCGTGTAGGAGACGTCGCCGTCGGAGGTGTACGCGAAGACCCGTCGGGGCTGCAGCGCGGTCCATGCCGCCTCGAGGTCACGGTGCACGTGCAGCACCGTGAGGTCGTGGTAGTCCAGGCCGGCGCGCTTCAGTTTGGAGTCCTCGAGGCTGAAGCCCAGGGGTTCGACGAGGTGCAGCTCCGCGCCGGCAACGGCGGCGAGTCGAATGGCGGCTCCCGTGTTGCCGGGGATTTCAGGAGTGTGGAAGAGGATGCGGAACACGATCCCATCCTAACTTTCCGCGCCGGCGAGCAGACGCGCGAGGACCGGCAGCTGCACCACGCTCGGTGACGGCCCGGAGGCGAGGAAGGAACGGATGGTCCGGACCGCGGTGCCGGCGTTGACCACCTGGACGAGGCCTGGCGCCGACCGGTCGAATCCCGGGGGGACGTCGATCACCGGGGCGAAGGGGTTGTCGGGAGCGCCGTGGATGAGTACCCACCCGGTCACATTGCACTCGGGGAACAACTCCTGCACGGTCCGCACACTCGCACCCATGCGGTAGTCGACCGGGCGGCCCTGCTGCCGGAGGACACGTCCGTCCCAGGAGAACGTGCCCGGGGGAGCGGTGAAGGAGTCGATGACCGCCATGCGGTAGCCGGCCAGCAGCACATGCCCGGCCTCGGTGTCGTCCCGGTCGTCGAACTCGAGCCCGTTGACGAGCCGCGCCGCCGGGTAGGTGGGCAGCAGTGCGCGCTCGAGCAGGGCGGCCGTCCGCAGTTCCCCGTCGATGCGCGCCCGGACCCCCGCGTTGAGCCTGCCGAACATGCCCGGTTGCCGGGGCGCACCGTGCAGCTGCTTCCCTGCAAGGATGAGCGGTACGGCAGGTGGGGACGACGGCGAGAAGGGCGGCAGGTACGTGGCCGGAGCTCTGGCTGCTTCTTCGTCCTCGAGCCGCGTGCGGCCGGGCTGCGGCGACCGGGCTGCGTCCGGGCGGCCGGCTGCGGCTCCGGGGGCGGGCGGGGCTGCGGGCCGGCGTCGACCCGTCTCGGCGTCGTACCGTTCGCGTCGGAGCGGATCTCCGAGTGTCTCGTAGGCCACGGTGACGTCGTGGAACCGTGCCGCGCTCCCGCCGAGATCCGGATGGGCTGCCCGGGCCGCGCGGCGGTAGGCCTCCTTGATGGCCTTCGCGTCGGCTTCGGGAGGCACGCCGAGGACATCGTAGTAGGACGTCCGTGCTGCCTCTGCCATCGATGGCCCTTCCAGGGGATGTTCGCGTCGACCGTTCAGGTGTCCGCGGTGGTCCGGTGGCGCCCCGCTGAGCCGTCCGGTACCACCCGAGACTAGAGGCCCGCCGGTGGCCGCACAAAAATCCGGGCGGAACGGCTGCCCGTACCGACCCTGGTACAACGGCGCAGCCCGTCGGTAAGTTCTCGGGAGTGACGGGACCCACCCGGCCGCGGACGCAGCGCACCGACGGTCAGGCGCCCCGCCGGTACAGCGTGTAGAGGGCGGACTCCTCCGTGAGGAGGGAGGCGAGATGCATCGGGACGGCGTCCTCCGGACTGTCGCCGGTCGAGATGCGCGGCCCCTCGCCGCCGACGAGGAGCGGACTGATGGACAGGGCCAGCTCGTCCACGGTGTGCGAGCGGATGAAATCTCCCAGCACGGCGGGTCCGCCCTCGCACAGGACCCTCAGCAGTCCACGCCGGCCGAGCTCGGCGAGGACCGCGGACGTCTCGACGGTCCCGGTACCGCAGTCGACGACGTCAGCCACGGCCGACAGGGCGGCCCGCTTGCCGGCGTCGGCGGTGCCTGCCGTGAGGATGACCGGGCGCACGGGCGCCTTCGTGAAGAAGCCGCTCTCCGGGTCGAGGTCCAGGCTGCCGGAGATCACCGCGATGGCCGGGTGCGCGGCGAGCCCGCGCTGTGCTCGCCAGGCGCGCGCGTCGTCGTCGACGAGTTTCCCCTCGTAGCCCTCGGCGCGGATGGTGCCCGCGCCGACGAGGACGACGTCGGCGAGCCGGCGCAGTACCGTGAAGATCCGCTGGTCGCCGTCATTGCCGAGGCCGGCGGAGAAGCCGCCGCTCGTCGCCGCGCCGTCGGCCGCCGCCACGAAGTTGAAGCGGACGTAGGGCCGGTCCACGGCGGGGTAGGCGTAGATGCGGTGGAGTGCCTCGTCGTCGATGCCGGCGGAGGTGCCGGTCGAGGTGCCGGTCGAGGTGCCGGTCGAGGTGCCGGTCGGGGGGAGGAGGGACGTGATCATGAGGCCGCCGGTTCGTTGTAGTCGCCCATGTTGTGGCGGAGGTACAGGGGTTCGCGCCAGCCGAGGACTGCCTCGGTCAGATCGATCGCCGCGCGGGATGCCGCGACGTTGTGCATGCGGAGCACCCTGGCACCGCCGAGGATGCAGATCACGGCCGCCGCGAGCGACCCCTCCACCCGCTCGCGCTTCGGGCGGTCGAGCGTCTCGCCGATGAAGTCCTTGTTGGAGACGGCGGCGAGCGTCGGGAAGCCAAGGCCGGCGATCTCCGCGAACCGTCGTGTGATCTCCAGCGAGTGCACCGTGTTCTTGTTGAGGTCGTGTCCGGGGTCGATGAGGATGCGGTCCTCGCGGATGCCGAGCCGGACGGCGTCGTCGACCCTGCGGAGAAGGAAGTCCGCGACCTCGCGGACGACGTCGTCGTAGGTGGGGCGCGGGTAGACCGTGCGGGGAGCCGCGAGGCTGTGCGTGATGACGAGGTGCGCGCCGGCGTCGGCGACGACGGCGGCCATGTCCGGGTCCCGCAGGCCGGTGGTGTCGTTGACGACGTTCGCGCCGGCCGCGAGCGCCTGGCGCGCCACCTCGGGGAGGAACGTGTCCGCGGAGATGATCACGTCCGAGACCGCGCGCACGGCACTGATGACCGGGACGATCCGATCGGCTTCCTCGGCGGCGGGGACGGGATCGCCGGGGGAGAACGGCGCGCCGCCGATGTCCACCCAGTCCGCGCCGTCGTCCACGGCCTTCAGGGAGGCATCCACCGCGGCCTGGAGCGCGAAGGTCGCCCCGCCGTCGTAGAAGGAGTCCGGGGTCCGGTTGACGACGGCCATCAGGGCGACCTTGCGGTCGAAGTCGACGGTGCGCGTGCCGAAGGTGTGCACCGCGTGCCGCAAGCCGGGCAGGTAGGTGCCGGGCGAGGAAGGAGCCGCTGCGTGACTGTCCACCCTGCATTCATACCACTGCACCCTGCGCGTCCCGCTGCACGTCCGGGGTGGTACCGCCCGCGGTGACCGACGCCACCGGAATGGGCTGCGCGGCGTGGCGCCCGTAGAATCGGAGCATGCCCGTGTATGTCGATCACGCGGCGACCACGCCCATCTCGGCGCCGGCGCTCGCCGCACTCACCTTCGAACTCAGCCGCAGCGGCAACCCCTCCTCGCTGCACGGCTCGGGTCGTCGCGCCCGCCGGTCGGTCGAGGAATCCCGCGAGACGCTCGCTGCTGCTGCCGGGGCGCACGCCTCGGAGGTCGTCTTCACCTCGGGCGGCACCGAGGCGGACAACCTCGCCATCAAGGGCCTCTACTGGGCGCGGAGGTCCGCCGATGCCGCGCGCACCCGCATCCTCTGCAGTGCCGTGGAACACCACGCCGTGCAGGACACGGTCGAGTGGCTCGAGCGGCACGAGGGGGCCGAGGTCGTGTGGCTGCCCGTCGACGCCGCTGGTGTCGTCTCGCTCGACGCCCTCAGAGCCTCGCTCGCGGACGCGCCGGAGCGTACTGCCCTCGTCACGGTCATGTGGGCCAACAACGAGGTCGGGACGGTGCAGCCCGTCGAGGCCGTCGTCGCCGAAGCCGCCCGGCACGGCATCCCGGTCCACAGCGACGCGGTCCAGGCCTTCGGCTCCCTGCCCGTCTCCTTCGCCGCCTCCGGACTCGCCACCATGGCCGTCAGCGCACACAAGATCGGCGGACCGGTGGGGGTCGGCGCGCTCCTCGTCCGCCGTGACGTCACCCTGACGCCCGTGCAGCACGGCGGCGGACAGGAGCGGGACATCCGGTCGGGCACGCTCGACGGTGCGGGTATCGCGGCCTTCGCGGCCGCCGCGGACGACGCCGTCGCGCATCTGCCCGTCGAGGCGCTGCGGCTCGCGCGGCTCAGGGACCGCCTGATCGAGGGCATCGCGCGCCAGGTGCCCGACGCCGTCCTGCGCGGGATACCGCACCCCGCGCCCGAGGGCGCACGCCTGCCCGGCAACGTCCACTTCACCTTCCCCGGCTGCGAAGGGGATTCGCTCCTGTTCCTCCTCGACCTGGTGGGCATCGAGTCATCGACCGGCTCGGCCTGCACCGCCGGCGTCCCGCGTCCCTCGCACGTCCTCCTCGCCATGGGCCTGAGCGAGGACGAAGCCCGCGGCGCGCAGCGTTTCAGCCTCGGGCATACATCCACGGACGACGACGTTGACGCCGTGGTGGAGGCCATCGGCGAAGCCTACGGGCGTGCCCGTACGGCGGGCATGGCAGGACACGCATCGACCATCCAGACGGCAGGGACGGGTTTTTCGGCATGAGGGTACTGGCAGCGATGAGCGGCGGCGTCGATTCCGCGGTGGCGGCGGCACGGGCGGTCGAGGCGGGACACGACGTCGTCGGCGTCCACCTCGCGCTCTCCCGGATGCCCGGGACGCTCCGGACCGGCAGCCGGGGCTGCTGCACCATCGAGGACTCGAGGGATGCCTGGCGCGCCTGCGACATCCTCGGGATCCCCTACTACGTCTGGGACTTCTCCGAGCGGTTCAAGGCGGACGTCGTGGACGACTTCGTGGCAGAGTACGCCGCCGGGCGCACCCCGAACCCCTGCATGCGCTGCAACGAGCGCATCAAGTTCGCCGCACTCCTCGAGAAGGCCCTGGCCCTGGGGTTCGACGCCGTCTGCACCGGCCACTACGCCCGGGTCGTCGAGGACGCCGACGGCAACCCGGAGCTGCACCGAGCCGCCGACTGGGCGAAGGACCAGTCCTACGTGCTCGGGGTCCTGACGCACGAGCAGCTCCGGCACTCGATGTTCCCGCTCGCCGAGACGCCGTCCAAGGCCGAGGTCCGCGCCGAGGCCGAGCGCAGGGGACTTTCGGTGGCGAACAAGCCCGACAGCCACGACATCTGCTTCATCCCGGACGGCGACACGCGCGGCTGGCTCGAGGAGCGGATCGAGATGACCGAAGGGGACATCCTCGACGTCGACGGTCAGCGGCTCGGAAGCCACCCCGGCGCCAATGCGTTCACGGTCGGTCAGCGTCGCGGCCTCAAGCTCGGCACGCCCGCCGCGGACGGCAAGCCCCGCTTCGTCCTCGAGATCCGGCCCAAGCAGAACGAGGTCGTCGTCGGTCCCGAGCACCTGCTCGCGATCGACGAGATGACCGGCATCAAGGTGTCCTGGGCCGGCCTCCCGATCGGCGAGGTCGCCACGGGCGAGGAGTTCGACTGCATGGCGCAGGTGCGCGCCCACGGCGATCCCGTCGCCGCCCGGGCACGCGTCCACGCAGGCGAGGGTGCCCCGACGCTCGTGGTCCGGCTGGTCGAGCCCATGCGCGGCGTCGCCCCGGGCCAGACCGTGGTGCTCTACCAGGGCACGCGTGTCCTCGGGCAGGCGACCATCGATGCCGCGCGCTCCGCGCTCCGACCGGACCTCGCGGCGGCCGAGGGCTAGTCGCAGTTCACAGACCCCCTCCAGGGTCTGCTTGACTGGAGTCATGACGCATCCCCGCAGTGGTTTCGACCCGTCTGCCAGCTCGCTCGCAGGGGGCGTCGCCCCCGAGGTGATGGCCGAACTGCTCTCCGTGAGGAGCTCGATCGACAACATCGACGCGACGCTCGTCTATCTGCTGGCCGAACGCTTCAAGGCGACGCAGCGCGTGGGCCACCTCAAGGCCGAGCACGATCTGCCCGCCGGGGACCCGCAGCGCGAGGCCGCGCAGATCGCCCGGCTCCGGATGCTCGCCGAGGAGGCGCAGCTGGACCCCGCGTTCGCCGAGAAGTTCCTGAACTTCATCATCTCCGAGGTCATCCGGCACCATCAGGCCATCTCGGAGAACCGCCGTCCGGACGCGACCGGTGGGCCCCGTGCCTGAGACCGGGTCCGCGACCGTCGGGGCGACGGCGGCGGGGGACTGGCCCGGGACCGACCCCCTCGAGGCCGACCGCGCGGTGCGCGGCGAGCTCGGCGGTGCGAACCTCCCTTTCCTCCCGGCCCTGCCCGCGCGCGGACCCGGGAGTGACGACGTCGGCCGCACCCTGGGGATGCTCGTCGAGCTGCCGTTCGACCTGCAGCCGCACGGGTGGCGCCTCGTCCAGCGCCCTGGCGCCGACCAGCGCCGCGCCGAATCCGCCCTGTCCTCCGACCTGAACGCGCTCGGCGACGTCGCGGGCGCCGAGGACCGTCCTGCTGCCGCACTGAAGCTGCACCTGCACGGTCCGCTGTCGCTGGCCGCCGGCCTGCACCTGCACAGCGGCGAACGCGTCCTGATCGACCACGGAGCCCGGCGGGAGCTCTATGCATCGTTGGCCGCGGGCGCGGCAGACGTCGTCCGGCGCGTGTCCTCCGTGGCGCGCGGCGCGGACCTCGTCATCCAGTTCGACGAACCCGACGCGGACAGGATCCTCAGCGGCCGGGTGCCGACCGCCAGCGGCTACCGTACCCTCCGCGCGATCGACCGGCGCGAGGCGACGGAAGCCTGGGGCCTCGTGGCGTCGTCGGTCCTGGCCGCAGGAGCGGCCGGTACCGTGCTCGCCCCCGGCACCACGGACACCGCGCTGGAAGCGGCCCGGGAGGTCGACGGCACGGCGCTGGCCCTGCAGCTGCCCGCCATCTCCGACCGCCAGTGGGAGGCGCTCGCCGAGGGCGTCGAGGCAGGCCGGGCGCTCTGGTTGGCGATCCTCGATCCGCGGGCCGGTACTCCACAGGTCAGCGCGCTCGTGGAGCCGGTCCTCGCCGCCTGGCGTCGCGTCGGACTCCCGCCGCGGGCTCTCTCGGCCGTGACGGTCACGACGCCGTCGGGCCTCGCGATGCGATCGCCCGCGGATGCGGTGCGGGCCCTGACGCGACTGGCCCAGGCCGCGGACGCCCTCGACCAGGTACGCGCGGAGGGCTGACGGCGGCGACCGTCAGACGCGCTGTTCCCAGCGGCTCGGCTGCGCGGCGGCGGGCAGGGCGCCGTCGAACGGATGGGTGGCGTACTCGAACACCCCCGCATACACGAGCAGGGTGCCCAGTTGCCGGTGGATGACATTCGTCGTGATGCGGAAGGCGCCGAGGTCGTCGTCCCACCACTGCTCCACGTAGGCGAGTGCGCCGAGGACGTCGGGCAGGGGGAGCCGGAGCCCCGCGAACACGCGCGTCTGCGAGGAGACCATGCGCATCCGGCCCTGCTCCGAGGCGGTGCAGGTCAGGAGCGTGGCCATCCGGCGGTGCCGTCCCACGTAGTCCGTGAGGATGCCGTCCTGCAGCGAGGTGGTGTCCTCGAAGACCCGCACCGCGGTGCCGAAGTCCAGTTCGCGGCGCGCCGTGAGTGCCGGGCGTCCGAACGGATCGGTGTGCGGGTAGTTGTCGATCGTGAACGGGACGTCGGTGTTGTACTCCGGGAAGAACGCGTTCTCGAGCGCCGTCAGCCGGAAGGCAGGCCGCGCGAACCACGCCGGGGAACCGGCGACGTCGAACACGCCCCGCCCGTGGCCGGCGAGGCCGCTGCCGGCATGCAGGCCGAAATACTCGCGCAGCTCGGGCTGGAGGCGTCCGAACCCGGTGCCCATCGCCTGCTGGTAGATCGAGGTCATGCTGCCCACTTCCGTCGCTCGGACAACCAGTCAACCATGCTGCTCGCCGTGAACCCGCCGTGCGTGCGCAGCCGGGGCTGCGCGGGACCTCGGTCCCACGTCCGAACGCGTCCTCCAGGAGGTCGCGTACCGCACGCGGAGAGCGAGGCATACCCCGGGCGATCCGACGGCCAGGGAAGCCCGTCACAGCCGGCCGGCGGCCTTGAGCCGGATGTACGCGTCGGCCAGCTGCGGCGGCAGCTCGGACGGCACGGCGTCCACGACCTCCGCGCCCAGCAACCGGATCTGCTGCGCCACGGCGGCGCGGTCGAGCAGGGCGCGCTCGGCGGCGGCCGCACGGAACGTCGCCGCCGCCGTCGTCCGGTCGCCCCGCATCTCCTCGAGCCGCGGGTCGCGGACCGACGCCACCAGGACCACATGGCGTTCGGTGAGGCCGGGCAGGGCCGGCAGCAGGCCCTCCTCCACCGCGCCCGCGTCGAGGGACGTCAGCAGGACCACGAGCGAACGGTGCGCCGACGCCGCGCGCACCTGCGCCGGGACCCGGGACCAGTCCGCCTCGATCAGCTCCGCCTCCAGGGGCGCCATCGCCGTCACGAGGGAGCTGAGGAGGTTGCCCTTCGCGGTCGAGTCGACGCGCGCGCGCAGCCGGCGGTCGAACGCCAGGAAGTGCACCTTGTCACCGCCCCGCTCGGCGAGCACGGACAGCAGCAGTGCCGCCTCGATCCCGGTGTCCAGCCGGGGTTCGTCCAGCACCCGCGCAGCGGACGTGCGCGAGGTGTCCAGCACGACGACGACGCGACGGTCCCGCTCCGGGCGCCACGTCCGCACGACCGTGTCGCGTCGGCGTGCGGTGGCGCGCCAGTCGATCGAACGGACGTCGTCGCCCCGCACGTAGTCCCGCAGGGAGTCGAACTCCGTCCCGGCACCCCGGATCTGCACGGCGGACTGCCCGTCGAGCTCCCGCAGCCGGCGCAGCTTCGAGGGCAGGTGGCGCTTGGAGTTGAACGGGGGCAGGACCCGCAGGACGCCGGGAGCGGGGACGGCCAGCTGGCGTGCCGCCATCCCCAGCGGGCCGGAACTGCGGATGGTGACGGTGCCGACCCGCAGGATCCCGCGCCTGGACGGCTGCAGGAGCACGGACATCCGCCGTGATTCGCCCGGCGGTATCACGACGCGCTGCTCCGGATCGCGTGCGCCGGCAGACGGTTGCCAGGCCTCCCGCACGGTGGCACGAAGCCTCCGCGCCGTGTCGTTGCGCAGCACGAGCGCGCTGGTGCACTCCTCGCCGAGCCGCACGCTGTCCGGCAGGGTCCGGACGATGCCCACGCGCCTCGGCGACGCGGCGAGCGCTGCATCCACCGCCGCGAGGACGGCGAGCAGGGTGGCCCACAGCAGGATCGGCGTCGCGCCCGGGAACAGGATGACGGGCACGACGCCGAGCAGCGCCAGCAGGACGAAGCGGCCGGTGATGACCACGGTGAACTCCTCTCGGGCCCCGCACGGTCCGTGCGGCGGCCCTTCGGGTGGGTCGGTCTACCGGGGGACGGGGACGGTACCGAGGATGCTGCCGAGGACGTGGTCGACCTCCACCCCGTCCATCTGCGCCTCCGGCCGGAGGGCCACGCGGTGCCGCAGCGCGGGCAGGGTGAGGGCCTTGACGTCGTCGGGCGTCACGAAGGTCCGGCCCGAGAGCCAGGCCCAGGCGCGCGAGGTGTTGAGCAGGGCGGTGGCACCGCGCGGTGACACGCCCCACTGGAACGACGGCGAGCTGCGCGTGGCACGGACGAGGTCCACGATGTAGGCGAGGACCTCGGGAGCGATCGACACGGCGTCCACCGCGGCCCGGGCGCGGTCGACGTCACCGGCATCCGCGACGGCACGGATCCCGGCGGCACCGAGGTTGCGGGGGTCGAAGCCGACGCTGTGCCGGCGGATCACCTCGATCTCGTCCTCCCGGCCGGGCAGCGGCAGCGTGAGCTTGAGCAGGAACCGGTCCAGCTGCGCCTCCGGCAGCGGATAGGTGCCCTCGTACTCGACCGGGTTCTGGGTGGCAGCGACGATGAACGGCGTCGGCAGTGCCCGGGAGACGCCGTCGACCGATACCTGGCGCTCCTCCATGGCCTCCAGGAGTGAGGCCTGGGTCTTGGGCGGCGTCCGGTTGATCTCGTCGGCGAGCAGGATGTTCGTGAAGACGGGGCCCTCGCGGAACGTGAACTCCGAGGTCGCGGACTCGTAGATGAGCGATCCGGTGATGTCACCCGGCATGAGGTCCGGGGTGAACTGGACCCGCTTCGTGTCCAGGTCGAGGGCAGTTGCGAGCGTCCGCACGAGCAGGGTCTTGGCGACGCCGGGAACACCCTCGAGCAGGACGTGGCCGTCGGCGAGGAGGCCGATCAGCAGACCGGTCACGGCGGCGTCCTGTCCGACGATGGACTTGCCCACCTCGCTGCGGACCCGGAGCAGCGCCGCGCGCGCGGACCGGCTGTCCTCGGTCTCGCCGCCCTGGGCGACGTCCGGGCGGTCGGCCACGCGGGTCGCCGGGTGGGACCCTCCGGAGCCGGCTGTCGGATAGTTCCGAGACGCGTCCTGCCCGCCGGGTGTGTCGGTCATGATGACGTGATCTCCTTCTCGAGGTCGAGGATCTCCTGTGCCCAGTGCACGAGGTCGCGGTGCGAGGTCGGGGTGTGGTGGAGCAGTCGCTGTTCCAGCTCGACCCGGGGCCGGCCCGTGTGGCGGGCCGCTGCGTCCACCACCTCCAGCGGTGACGCCGAGCGGTCGACGCGCAGTCGACGGGCCATGCGGGCCAGCGTCGCGGCGCGGAGGTTCCGGGCCGCATGGTCCACCGAGCGTGCGTCCTGATAGAGGCGCGCACGTCCCTCCGCTGTCTCCGCCGCGCGGACGACGACGGGGAGCGGTTCGGCGGCGAGCGGACCGAGGCGCCTGCCGCGCCAGAGCATCGCCAGTACCGCACAGGCGAGAAGCCAGAGCAGCAGGGGATTCACCCACGGCGGGAGGAGGGTCAGCGGATCGATGCCCTCACCGACCGAGACGATGTCCGCCCCGGTGGGTTCGTACCAGACCAGTGTCGGGGAGGATCCGAGGGCGCGCAGCGCCAGCGCGGCGTGGCCCTCCTCGGTGATCGAGGCGTTGGACAGGAGCTCCGGCGCGCCGAGTACGGAGACCCGCCCGCTGCTGCCGGTGACGTACAGGCCACCGGTCCTGGCATCGTCCTGGTCGGTGTCCTGGTCGGTGTCGCCTCCCGCCGGTCCGTCCGCAGCGGCCGGGAGTTCGACGGCGAAGCATTCCGTGCTGCCCGCGTAGGCCGTCCCCGCTACGGTGATGCGGCCCGCCGCCGTCGCGTCCGGGTCGGCGCACTGCGCCGCCACGGTCGGGGCGTCCCCGGCGAGACCGACGGGTGCCGGTCCGACGACGGCGAACCCGTCCGCCAGTTCCGACAGCTGGCGGTCGCCTGGCGCGGCCAGGACGGCGCGATCGGAGGCGGATGCCAGCTCGGCCACCTGATCCGCACTGAGGTACTGCCGTGGATCGTTCAGGAACAGGGTTGCGGGACCGGCCGACAGCGCGTCGAGAGCGTCCTCGGACGACGTCGCCCGAACGACGTCGATGCCCTCGGCGGACAGGACCTCGGTGACGGCCATGGCACCTGCGGGGCCGGGATTCCCGGGGGACAGGGGGCGGTCGTCCTCCTCCGGGCCGGGGATGAGATTGACGAGGAGGACGAGCGCCAGGACGAGGGCGCCGACGAGCAGGGGGAGAACCCGGCGGGCGCGGGTGCGCGCCGTGCGCAGGGCGCTGCCTCCGTCGCCCATGATCTCGCCGTCCGGGCCGGGAGCCGTCCGCCGTCCGGGTGGCACGGTCCCTGCGGAGGGCACGGTCCCTGCGGAGGGCACGGTCCCTGCGGAGGGCACGGTCCCTGCGGAGGGCGCAGCCGGACGGGAGCGGGGTCCAGCGGCGACCTCACCGGATCCGGCTCCTGCCGGGGGCGTCACCGCGGGGCCGCCAGGACGTCGGCGCCGTGATCCGGCGACCCTGCCGGGCGTGCTGAGGAGAAGCTCGCGTCGAGCAAGGACGCACGCCGGTACTGCTCACCCGTCGCCGTGCCCTTGCCGTAGTGCGTCTCGTTGAAGAGGTCGGCGAGCCAGGCGATGTCCGGGGAGAGCGCGGGGTGGACCCGGCCGAGCTGGACGGCGGCTTCGGTCGCCGTCCTGCCCGGCTGTTCAGCGATCACCACCCGCTCCTCGGACGCACGGATGACGGCCCGCAGCACGTCCGCGACCGCCCTGTTCCAGTCCCCGCCGGCCGCGTGGGCCGATGCCCGGTCCCGGTACTGTGCCGCGGTGAGGTGTGTGTCGTCGTCGAAGACCGCGGCCTCCGGCGTACGCCCCCGGGCATTGAGCCGGGGCTTGATGAGCACGACCGCGACCACGATCACGAGCGCGGCCCCGATCGCGAGGACGAGCGTGCCGGGTCCCGCGCCGAGGCTGCCGATGCCGTCGAACAGGCGGGCGATCCCGCGGAGGAGGTCGGTGAGGATCCGCTCGAAGATCGAGGGCTGGGCCTCCACGTACACGGTCTTCGCGAGTTCGTCCTCGAGCAGGCCTCGCGCCTCGTCGGCGTCCGGGGCAAGGCCAAGGGACGGCAGGACGGGTGGGATCACGTGCTGCTCCGCGGCGTCGTCACGCGTCCCTCGCCGACCGCATCAGGGACGTCCGCCCGGCTGGTGGCCGAAGGCGGTCGTCCCACCGGGGAGCGCGTCCGAGGGCGCGATGCCGGCCTGCTCGTGCTCGCGCATGAGGACGACATCGAACCCCTCGCGCCGGATCCGCAGGTCGACGTAGAGGAGCGACGTGACGCCGGCCTGGAAGGCGTAACCGATGGCGGTGAACAGTGCGGTGATGGCCTGCGTTGCGGCAAGGACCGGCAGGGAGTCGAGGGCGTCGGGCGTCGCGGAGGAACTGGCGCTGAAGCCGAGGAAGAGCGACACCGCGAAGGTGAGCGGCGTCGAGATGACCGACGCGATGATCGACACGATGATGCTCGTCAGGATCACGATCCCGAAGGTCCGCCACCAGTTGCCGCGCGTCAGCTGCCACGAGCGCCTGATCGAGGTCCAGGGACCGGTGCCCTCGAGCATGAGGGCCGCCGGGGCGACGACGAGCTTGATGCTGACCCAGATCAGCACGGCGACGGCCACGAGCACCAGCGGGATGATCACCAGCGCCGAGTACTCCTCGAGCCCTGCGATCGCGAGGACCGAGATCCCGACGAGCAGCAGCAGGCCGACCAGGCCCGCCGCGAAGGACAGCAGGCCGAAGCCCAGGAGAGGGAGGAGCCGGCCCCGGGCGAGCCGCCAGGCCTGGCCGAAGGTGGTCTTCTGGTTGATGACCGCGCGGGCGATCGGGATGACGAGGATCCCCTGCAGCACGAGCAGCGCCACGCCCGACACCACGCCGGCGATCGAGGCGAAGACCCCCAGGCCGGCGACGGCGCCGATGATCGTGTCCGTGGACGGGTTCGGCTGGTCGAGCACCTCGATCGAGGAGAAGAGGTTGCCGAGCAGCAGTACCGTCACCAGGGCCACGACGGCCTGGAGGAGGATCGCGATCCCGAAGGTGGCCACGGGATTCTTGCGGCAGGCCTGGAAAGCGCCGTCGAGGATCTCGCCGAGCCCGAGCGGACGCAGAGGGATGACGCCCGGTTTGGGCGGCGCCTGGTACTGGCCCGGATGGTAGACGGGTCCGCCGTACGGTCCACCACCCTGGCCGGGCCCCGGTCCCTGGTACGGGTTGCCCCATCCACGCGGCGCAGCGGAGACCGGACCGGGTCCGGCTGACGCCGGGCCCGCCGTCGGTGCGCCATGAGGACGTCCGTCCACGGGCGGCGTCGAGGGTCCGGACCACGCGGGATGCTGTCCGTACGGTCCCTGGCCCGCCGGTGCCTGACCGTAGGATCCCTGGCTGGTCGGTGCCTGTCCGTAGGGTCCCTGGCTGGTCGGTGCCTGTCCGTAGGGTCCCTGGCTGGTCGGTGCATGCCCGTACGGTCCCTGGTGCTCAGGATCCGGACGGTAGGACGGACCTGCGGTCTGTGCCGGGGAACGGCCCTGGCCGCCGGGTGACTGCCACGGCGACGGCGGGGTGTCGATGGATCCTTCGGCCGCCCGGGCCGCAGAATCCCGGGCGCCTGCGTCGTGGCTGCGCTCCTCGCGCCCGGGGTCGCCCCCGTCGTCCTGCCGACCGTCTACCTGATCACTCATCGCATCCCCTCGAACGGCGCTGCCGGGAGGCATGGACTCAGCATCCCCACCTGCATCATAGTGAGCGGTGACACGGATGCGCAGGAGCGCGCCGCGCGGGAGCGGCCGGCGAGCGGCCCGCTCCGCTGGACGGGGACACGACCCGCCTCCCTTCCGGTGGGGCTGGTGGGACTTTGTGGCCATGATGGGACAGTATTGGGGGATGAAGGCTCGCATACTGGTCATCGATGACGACGAGGCCCTGTCCGAGATGATCGGCATCGTCCTCCGGAACGACGGGTTCGACCCGGTGTTCTGTGCCGACGGGGCCGCGGCGCTCGGTGTCTTCCGATCGTCCCGCCCCGATCTGGTCCTGCTCGACCTCATGCTCCCCGGCATCGACGGGATCGAGGTGTGCCGGCAGATCCGCGCCGAGTCGGACCTCCCGATCGTGATGCTGACCGCGAAGTCGGACACCTCCGACGTCGTGCGTGGACTCGAATCCGGAGCGGACGACTACGTCCCCAAGCCCTTCAAGCCCGCCGAGCTCGTGGCCCGCGTGCGCGCCAGGCTCCGGCCCGCCGAGTCGAAGGCGCCCGAGACACTGAAGATCGGCGACGTCAGCATCGACGTCGCCGGGCATGAGGTGACGCGGGCCGGGACGCGCGTCTCGCTGACTCCCCTCGAATTCGACCTGCTGGTCGCCCTGGCGCGCAAGCCGTGGCAGGTCTTCACCCGCGAACTGCTGCTCGAGCAGGTCTGGGGCTACCGCCATGCCGCGGACACCCGGCTGGTGAACGTCCACGTGCAGCGGCTGCGTTCTAAGATCGAGCGCGATCCCGAGGCGCCCGAGATCGTCCTCACGGTGCGTGGTGTCGGTTACAAGGCCGGGCAGGGCTAACGCGGGAGGGCATGGCATTCGAGCCGACGTCCCCTCCGAGTCCTCCGTCGACGAGACACCGACACCCGCCCCCCGGGTGACCGGTGCCACCGTCGACCGCTCCGTCGGTGACTCCGGCAGGACTGCTCCTGGACCCGTGGGCACGTCCACCGCCGTCGAGGAGCTCGTCGACGAGGTCGGGGCCACCGCTCCGGCAGCGACCTCTCCGTCGAGCGACAGGCGCGCGTCCGGCCCCGCGCAGGGGGTGCTGGGGGGCGTCCGCACCGTGTACCGCTCAGTGTCCCGCCACTGGCGGCGCTCCCTCCAGTTCCGTACCGTCGTCGCGACGATGCTGCTGACCTCCGTGTCCTTCGTGGCCGTGGGCGGGTTCCTGTCCAACCAGATCACCAACGCCCTCTACGATCAGCGGTTCGACCAGTTCAGCGCCGAGGCCTCGGACGCGCTCGACGACGAGAAGGCGGTGTTCCGCAACTCGTCCGCGACCGACACGGACACCATCAACCGCCTGGTCCTCGACTCCGTGACCCAGCTGGTGGGCACCGATTCCGATGCGCCGCGCCAGTCCATCCTGGTGCCGCTGCCGACCGACAACGGCTCCGTCGTCTCGACGACGACCAGCCAGGCGGGGGCCACGGCGCGCATGCTCCCACCCGATCTGCAGGCTGCCGTCGCGGACGGCGAGGAGATCTACTGGGCGCCGATGGTGATCCCGGTGACGGGAAGCGGGGCGACCAACGCGCCGGGCCTCGCCTTCGGCACCCAGGTGACGCTGCCTCCCGAGCAGAACCCCGTTGCGCTCTACGTCTACTACGACCTCTCGACCATGCAGTCGACGCTCGACGACATCCACCGTGTGCTGTGGCTCGCCGGCGTCGTGCTCCTGATCGTGATCAGTGCGATCGCCTGGTACGTGACCCGAAGCGTCGTGCGGCCGGTCAGCTACGCGGCCTCCGTCTCGGAGAAGCTCGCCGCGGGCGAACTCCAGGAGCGCATGGAGGTGTCCGGTGAGGACGAGGTCGCGCGGCTCGGCGCCTCCTTCAACCACATGGCGGGCAGCCTGCAGGACCAGATCACGCAGCTCGCGCAGTTGTCGCAGATGCAGCAGCGCTTCGTCTCGGACGTCTCGCACGAGCTGAGGACGCCGCTGACGACGGTCAGGATGGCAGCCGAGGTCCTCCACGATGCGCGTGAGGAATTCAACCCGATCAACAAGCGCTCCGCCGAGATCCTCTTCGACCAGGTGGAGCGGTTCCAGGCGCTCCTCGCGGACCTCCTGGAGATCTCCCGCTTCGACGCCGGCGCGGCGGTGCTCGAGGCCGAATCGGTCGATATCGTCCAGTTGGCGCAGCACGCCATGGACGGTGCGCGACCCCTCGCAGAGCGGCTCGGCTCCGACCTCGTCATCGTGTCCGGGGAGTCGATGTGCATCGTCGACGCCGATGCGAGGAGGATCGACCGCATCCTCCGCAACCTGATCGTCAACGCGCTCGAGCACGGCGAGGGCAGGCCCGTCGAGGTCCACATCGCCTGCAACCCGGAAGCCGTCGCCGTCGCGGTGCGGGACCACGGCATCGGCATGACTCCGCTGCAGGCCTCCCGCGCCTTCGACCGGTTCTGGCGCGCCGATCCCGCCCGCGCCCGCACCACGGGCGGCAGCGGACTCGGGCTCTCGATCGCCATGGAGGACGCGCGGCTGCACAGCGCCTGGCTCGAGGCCTGGGGGGAGCCCGCCGCGGGAGCCTGCTTCCGCCTGACCCTGCCACGCCACCAGGGCACCGACCTCGCGTGCTCGCCCCTCGCGCTGCCGCCCTCCTCCGCTCCCGTGCCCGCCTCGCAGCACGCGGCGCAGGGAGCCGGCACCCGCGCGGACGCTCCGGCGCCGCGACCACGGAACGACGACGAAGGGCGAGGCAGTGGACACTGATCGTCGGCGGGACCGCGGCGCCGCACACGCGCGGAGGCCGCACCGGGCCGGGCCAGCCCTCTCGGCCCTCCTGGCTCTCGTCCTGCTGGTCACCGGGTGTTCGGCGATCCCGACGTCGGGCCCCGTCGGCGTGATCTCCGCGTCGGACGGCGAGCCCGACGTCGTGGCGCCCGTCTTCGACCCGCAGGGGCCGTCCAGTGGAGCCACACCCGAGCGCATCCTGCAGGATTTCATCAGGGCCGGCACCGGAGCGGGTGAGGGCTACAGCGTGGCTCGCCAGTTCCTGACCGCGGAACTGGCGGAGGCCTGGCAGCCCGAGGAACGGATCGTCCTGTTCCGCGGTGATCCCCGGGTCGAGAAGCGCGAGACCGAGGGCGTCTACCAGATCCAGCTCGAGACCACGGGGACCGTCGACGCGCGGGGCGTCCGGACCAACAGCGCCGGACCGTCCACGGAGACCCTCGGGGTCCGCATGGTCGAGGTCGACGGCGAGTGGCGCATCGACGAGATCCCGGACGGCATCATGATCGCGCAGAGCAGCGCGACGGATCTGCTGACATCACACAGCCTCGCCTTCTACAGCAGCAACTACCGCTACTGGGTGCCCGACGCCCGCTGGTTCGTGCGGCGGACGGGCGTGACGGCGCGGATCGTCCAGGCCATGCTCGCCGGACCTGCGCCCTATCTGCAGGGAGCAGTCACCAGTGCCTTCCCGGAGGGCGTCACCCTCGCCCGTGATTCGATCCCCATCACCTCGGGGCGGGCCTCGGTCGAACTGTCCCCGGAGATCCTCGAGGACGCGACCGATCTGAAGCTGCAGCAGATGAACCAGCAACTGGAGGCCAACCTCGTCGGACTGAACGACGTGACGTCCGTCGAGATGACCAGTGGACAGCCGATCCAGCTCGGGGATCGCGCTCCCGACCTGGTGACCCCTGAACGTACGCCCGATGTCGGGGGCGAGCAGGTGGCCATCGCCGACAACGACCTCGTGCGGGTGCGGAACGGAGGTATCGTCGCCATCGACGGCCTACCCTCGGTCGCCGAGTACGACCCGGTCGACCCGGCGACGTCCGTGTCCGGCAGCGCCTATTCCTTCGTGAACGCTGACAGGTCCGCCCTCTTCGTGACCGCTCCGGGCAGCCAGGTCCGCGAGGTCCTGTCGGGCACCGGACTGACCCAGCCCTCGTTCGACCCCGAGAACTGGCTGTGGACCGCGCGTTCCGTCGGGGCGGGCAGCGAGGTCCTCGCCCTTCCCCCGGGCGGCACGGAGGAGAACGCGGTCGTCCTCGCCGCGGGATGGCTCGGGGGCCGGATCGTCAAGGACCTGCGCATCTCGCGTGACGGTTCCCGTGCCCTGGTCGTCGCGGAGCGTGAGGGTGCGGGCGAGATCCTGCTCGCGGGTATCACCCGGTCGGCGCAGGGAGCCCCGCTGGGGCTCACCACACCGGTGAGCATGCCTGTCCCCGGCCAGGTCGACACGGCCAGGTGGGCGGGACAGAGCACGATCGTCGCCTCGTCGATCGGTATCGACGAGGAGGCCGTCCCGGTGGTGCTGCACCTCGACGGCGCCGTGGAGACGATGGCCCCACTCGAGGGCGTGGAGGGCATCAGTGCCGGGTCGGACGCCGAGGACACCTTCTATGCGCAGGCCGACGGATCCCTCTACCGGCGCATCGTGACGAGCTGGGTGAACGAGGACCTGGCGGTCAGCGACCCCGCGTTCCCGGGGTGAGGATGTCCACTTAGGGCCATCCGCCGGTGACCCGGGGACAGCCCCGTGATGGGCTCTGGGCATGCACCCCGGTGACTTCCTGGACCGACTCGTCTTCGCCCGCTTCTCCGTCCGCGTCGCGGCTGCCGTCACGGCGTTCGTCGCCCTCGTCCTGCCGTCGTCCTGCGTTCTCTGCGGCCGGTGGGACACCTCACTCTGTCCCGACTGCCTCACCGTCTTCCGGCGCGCGACGTCCCGGCCGTACCGCGCCGAGGCCGACGCGGAATCCCTGCCCGACGTCCCCGTCGGGATCGCCGCCCGCGACGCCGGCCGGGGCCCGTGGCAGGGAGGCGGACGGGTGGCGGAGGCGGTTCCAGCGCTCGTCGAGGTCGGGCCGCTGCCGGTGGTCGCCGCCGGTCGCTACGGTCGCGCGGTGTCGGGGGTGCTGCTCGCCTTCAAGAATCATGGGCACGTCGATCTGGCCCCTCCGGTCGCCGCGGCGCTCGCCGGTGCACTGCACGAGGCGGTCCGAGGGCTCAGCGCGCCAGGGATGGGCGCCGCGTCACCCGTCCTGCTGGTACCGGTGCCGAGCCGATCCTCGTCGTCGCGCCGTCGCGGGTACGAACCGCTGATGATCCTGCTCACGAGGCTCGAGCGGACGGGGACCCTCCCGGCGGGGACCGCTGTCGTCCCGGCGGTCCGGCAACGGTCCCTTCTCTCGCGCTGGTGGATGGGCCGGCGCGGGCGTCGGGCCGGCGCGCTCGTGCGGTCCACCGTGGCAGCGCTGCGTGCCGGACCGCAGGGCGGGCAAAAGGGTCTGGGGCGGCGGCGACGAAGGTCGAACGTCCTGGGGACGATGCTCCTCGCCGGACGGGCACGTCACCGTGTACCGGGCAGCTCCTGCATCATCGTCGACGACGTCCTGACGACGGGCGCGACCATCAACGAGATGCACCGGGTGCTGCACGCCGGAGGAGCCCGTGTCCAGGGGGCGGTCGTGGTCGCCGCGACCTCCTCGCCCGCCGGTACCGCTCCCGCCAGTCCTGCTCCCGGCGGCACGAGCCCCGCCGGTACCGCCCCTGTCCGCCCGTCCGGCGGGCCTGGTCGGACACCGGGCAGCAGCACCACGGTGGCGCCGGGGCCGGTCCCGGGGACACCCAGCAAGCTACCGGAAGTTTTGCAGCGTGGAGGGGTGAATAAAGGACAGCTGTGAACTACCGTGAAGTACGGGTACCACACAGTGACGACACGTACCCGTCGGCGGCGGCTCTGCTCAACGCCACGGCCGCCGTCGTGTCACCTAGCGATGTGGAGGGCACCATGGAATTTGTGATCAATGGTCGTAACCTGGCGGTATCGGACCGTTTCCGTGAGTACGCGACGGAGAAGATCGACAAGATAGAGCAGCTCGGCGACAAGGTACAGCGCGTCGACGCCAAGATCACCAAGGAACCCAGCGCACGCATGGCGGACACCTCGCTCACGGTCGAGCTGACGGTGCTCTGCAGGGGCCCTGTCGTCCGGGCCGAGGCCTCGGCGGGCGACAAGTTCGCCGCCTTCGATCTCGCCTACGCCAAGCTCCTCGAGCGCCTCCGCCGGGCGCGCGACCGGCGGAAGGTCCACCACGGTCGGCACACCCCGCTCGCGGTGCGCGTCGCGACGGCCGACCTCGAGCCCGCCGACCCGGTGCAGCCCATCTACCTCGAGACGCCGGTCATCGAGCCGACCTCCCACGAACCGGTCGCGGAGACCGAGGACGTCGATACCTATTCGTCGCCGGACGACGTGCCCGCCGGGGACTCGCCGGTGCTGATCCGCCGCAAGGTGTTCTCCGGGACGCCCATGACCCTCGACGACGCCGTCGACAACATGGAACTCGTGGGTCACGACTTCTATCTCTTCGTGGATTCCGCCACCGGTGCTCCCTCCGTCGTCTACCGGCGGCAGGGCTGGACCTACGGCGTGATCACCCTCGACTCCAAGTGCGCGGAAGGTACCGAGGAACCCCACGAGGAACTGCTGGCCTACCGGGCGCGTGAAGCCGCCACCGCCTAGCCCATCCAGGGGTCGGCACGCCGCCCCACCACGACGACGAGGAACTGCCTCCGCGCCCGGCGCGGGGGCAGTTCCGTGCGGGAGACCTCACCGGACGATGCAGACACTCACCATCGCGCAGGCACGACGCATCGCCCTGGCCGCACAGGGCCTGCACCGCCCCAGGCTCGAAGCACCGACGTCGCTCCGGGCTCTGCGTGCCGCAGCCCTCCGCCTGCAGGTCCTGCAGATCGACTCCGTCAACGTCCTCGTGCGATCCCACTACCTCCCCCTCTTCTCCCGGGTCGGGTCCTACGACCGCGCCCACCTGGACGCCATGTCCTCCGTCGCGCCGCGCTCCCTGGTCGAGTACTGGGCCCACGAGGCGAGCCTCGTGCCACCCGAGCTGTACCCGCATCTCGTGGCGCATCAGCGGCGCACCTGGATGGGTGCGTCCAGCGTCCCTGCGGAGCAGCGAGCCCTTCTCGAGTCGACCATCCTCGGGCTGCTCGCCCGGGGAGTCCCCCTGACGGCATCCGCCGTCCAGCGGGAGGTGGGCGGGGACCCGTCCCGTCCGGCCGAAGGCTGGGGCTGGCGGTGGACCGCCGCGAAACGCGTGCTGGAGGATCTGTTCGCCCGGGGGAGGATCGGCTCCGCCGGACGCAACGCACAGTTCGAACGTCTCTACGCGCCCCTGACGGCCGTGCTGCCGGATCCGCGGCTCGCCGGCCAGGAGGTGGACGCCACGGAAGCGCTCGCCGTCCTGGCGGACCGGGCCCTCGGTGCGCTCGGCGTGGCGTCGGCCCGCTCGGTCGCCGACTACTTCAGGACGCCGGTCCGGCAGACCCGCGCGGTCCTGGAGTCGCTCGTCGGGGCCGGGTCGGTCCGGAGCATCGCCGTGCGTGGGGAGGCTGACCCCTGGTACCTGCACCCCACCGCCGAAACCATTCCGCGCAAGGCGCAGGGCCGGGCCCTCCTCAGTCCCTTCGACTCCCTCGTCTTCGAGCGCGACAGGCTGCTGCGGCTGTTCGGCTGCCACTACCGCATCGAGATCTACACCCCGGAGGAACGCAGGGTGCACGGCTACTACGTCCTCCCGTTCCTCCTCCGGGACGGCATCGCCGCGCGGGTGGACCTCAAGGCGGATCGGCCCGGCCGCACGCTGCTCGTGCGCGGCAGCTATGCGGAGAAAGAGGCGCCCGCGGACACCGCGCACGAACTCGCTGCGGAGCTTCACCTGCTCGCGGGCTGGCTCGGGCTGGACGACGTCGTCGTCGAGGACCGTGGCGACCTCGCCCTCGCGCTCGCCGGTCAGGTCGGCAGGATACCCTGAGCGGAAGACGCAGGCCCGGTCGCCGTAGCGCGCCGCACGGGCCCCGGAACGGAGGGGCGGAACGTCCCTCCCGTAGACTAGAGACGCCATCTTTGGGCAGCATCAGATTGGGAGCAGATACCAGTGCCATCACTTCTTGAACGAGTACTCCGCACCGGCGATAAGAAGACACTGAAGCGACTCCGGAACTACGCTGACGCGATCAACGTGCTGGAAGACGAATTCCGTGAGATGTCCGACGCGGAGCTGCGCGGCGAGACCGACCGGCTGAAGCAGCGCCATGCGGACGGCGCCTCCCTCGACGACCTTCTGCCCGAAGCCTTCGCCGCAGTTCGCGAGGCATCGAGCCGGACGCTCGGACTGCGCCACTTCGACGTCCAGCTGATGGGCGGCGCCGCCCTGCACCTCGGCAACATCGCGGAGATGAAGACCGGCGAGGGCAAGACCCTCGTGGCCACGGCACCCGCCTACCTCAACGCCCTGAGCGGCAAGGGCGTCCACGTCGTCACCGTCAACGACTACCTCGCCGAGTACCAGTCGGACCTCATGGGTCGCGTCTACCGCTTCCTCGGCCTGACCAGCGGCTGCATCCTCTCCAAGCAGGATCCCGCGACGCGCCGTGAGCAGTACGCGGCCGACATCACCTACGGGACCAACAACGAGTTCGGGTTCGACTACCTGCGCGACAACATGGCGTGGAGTGCGGCGGAGCTGGTGCAGCGTGGCCACAACTTCGCCGTCGTCGACGAGGTGGACTCGATCCTCATCGACGAGGCGCGGACGCCGCTGATCATCAGCGGGCAGGCCTCCGGCGACGTCAACCGCTGGTACAACGAGTTCGCGAAGGTCGTGCAGAAGCTCACCGTCGAGGCCGACTACGAGGTGGACGAGAAGAAGCGCACGGTCGGCGTGCTCGAGGACGGGATCGAGAAGGTCGAGGACTACCTCGGCATCCACAACCTGTACGAGTCGGCCAACACCCCGCTGATCGGATTCCTCAACAACGCGATCAAGGCCAAGGAACTGTTCAAGCGGGACAAGGACTACGTGGTCCTCAACGGCGAGGTCATGATCGTCGACGAGCACACGGGACGCATCCTGGCGGGTCGCCGCTACAACGAGGGCATGCACCAGGCGATCGAGGCGAAGGAGGGTGTGGAGATCAAGGCCGAGAACCAGACGCTCGCCACCGTGACCCTGCAGAACTACTTCCGCCTCTACGAGAAGCTCTCCGGCATGACCGGCACGGCCGAGACCGAGGCCGCCGAATTCATGTCCACGTACAAGCTCGGCGTGGTACCCATCCCGACGAACAGGGAGATGGCCCGCAAGGATCTCTCGGACCTCATCTACAAGAACGAGGTCGCCAAGTTCGACGCCGTCGTCAAGGACATCGTCGAACGCCACGAGACCGGCCAGCCCGTGCTCGTCGGCACCACCAGCGTGGAGAAGAGCGAATACCTCTCGAAGCAGCTGGCGAAGGCCGGTGTACGCCACGAGGTCCTGAACGCGAAGAACCACGCGCGGGAAGCCGCGATCATCGCGCAGGCCGGGCGCAGGAGTGCCGTCACCGTCGCCACGAACATGGCCGGACGAGGGACCGACATCATGCTCGGTGGCAACGCGGAGTTCAACGCCGTCGCCGCCCTCGAGAAGCTCGGGCTCGACCCCGCGGACAACGCGGAGGAGTACGAGGCCAAGTGGCCCGAGGCCCTGGAAGCAGCCAAGGAGGCCGTGAAGTCGGAGCAGGACGAGGTCCGCGAGCTCGGCGGCCTCTATGTGCTCGGCACCGAACGCCACGAGTCACGGCGCATCGACAACCAGCTCCGTGGCCGGTCCGGACGCCAGGGCGATCCCGGCCGCTCCCGTTTCTACCTCTCGCTCACCGACGACCTCATGCGTCTCTTCAACTCGGGCGGTGCCGAGCGCATCATGAACAGCGCCACCATGCCCGACGACGTCGCCCTCGAGTCCAAGCTCGTCTCGAAGGCGATCGAGAACGCGCAGGGACAGGTCGAGGGCCGCAACGCGGAGCAGCGCAAGAACGTCCTCAAGTACGACGACGTCCTGAACCGGCAGCGCGAAGCCATCTACGGGGACCGCCGTCGAATCCTCGAGGGCGGCGATCTCAAGGAGAAGGTGCAGTTCTTCCTGGAGGACGTCATCACGGCGATGGTCGACGAGACCACGGCGCAGGGTCACGGGGACGACTGGGACTACGAGCTGCTGTGGACGAACCTCAAGACGCTGTACCCGATCACGCTGACGGCCGACGAGGTCATCGACGAGGCGGGCGGCGCGTCGAAGCTCACGCGCGATTTCCTGCACGACGAGATCCTCTCGGACGCCAAACTGGCCTACCAGGCACGGGAGGAAGCGCTCGGTGAGCAGACCATGCGCGAGCTCGAGCGGCGCGTGGTCCTGTCGGTCATCGGCAGGAAGTGGCAGGAGCACCTCTATGAGATGGACTACCTCAAGGAGGGAATCGGCCTGCGTGCCATGGCCCAGAGGGACCCGCTGGTCGAGTACCAGCGTGAGGGGTTCATCCTCTTCCAGGCGATGATGGAGTCGATCCGCGAGGAGAGCATCGGCTACCTGTTCAACCTCGAGGTCGAGGTCGAGGTCGCCGCGCCGGCCCAGACCGGGCTGCCCGGGGTGACCGACGCCAGGGGCATCGTCCAGGCCCCGACCATCAAGGCGGCGGGGCTCGAAGCTCCCGCGAAGCCCGCAACCCTGAACTTCACGGCGCCGAACGCGCAGGGCGAAGCGGAGATGCATGTCGAGCGGAACAAGCCCCAGGCCGCTCCCGCTACCGGCAAGGCCACAGGCAAGAAGGCCCGGAAGAAGTAGTCAGCCGATCTCCAGGGCGGTCACCCGCCACACCCCGCGCCGTTGCTCTATGCGAAGAGCGACGGCGCGGACGCGTGTCCGGTCGAAGGCGACGACCGAGGCTTCGTAGACCCCTGGGCTGATCGGGCAGACCCGTGCCGACCGGACCAGGACCTGGCGGACACCGGTCCCGGTCGGGGAGCCGCTGCTCCCCGACGCGGCACCGATACAGCGGACGAGATTCGCTCTCAGGTGCAGGCGTTCGTAGTTCTCCGGGTCGAGCCAGCGTGACACCTGCTGCAGCGGCCGGACGCCGCTGAGGACCTCGAGAGCGCCCTGCGCCACGGACCGGGCAATCCCCGAGATGCGCTGCACGATCTCCCGGTCCGCGTCCGCGTCCGTGATCGCGGGGGCCGGAAGGGCCCGGCCGGCCGGCGCGGGACGCGCCGGGCCGGCAGCACGGTCGGCCCCGGCGCCGTCCGTCGGGGTGAACGGCAGGACGGTCGCGCCGCCGGAAGCCGGAGGCCCAGGGGGCCTCGCCACCAGGGGGCGCGGAGCACCGCTGACCTCGGCGAGGTGGTGGTCAGCGGTTCGATGGAGCTGCGTGACGGCGGGCATGGTGTTCCTCTCGTGGGCCGGGCATGGTGATCGGGTGATGTCGTCCGATCGGCGTCGCTGCGACCCTGTGGAGGATCGCGTCCGCCCGGAGCGGGGCGCGCTGAAGGACGGCGGGGTGGTGCTGCTCTTCGGGGATGGTGCGCGTGCTCAGATCTGTGGCGCGCGGAGGACCTGACCGGGCAGGAGGAGGGACGGGTCGTCCCCGATGATGGTTCGATTCGTGTCGTACCACGCGGGCCACGCCTCGGCGACATCGGCAGCGGTGCAGAGGGGGCCGAGGTGATGCTCGACGATGGACCAGAGAGAGTCCCCGGGCGCCACCACCACGGCCACGCGGTCAGGATCGGAGCGCGTCGGTGTCCGGACGAGCGGGCCTCCCGCTGTCGGCATCGGGGCCGGTTTCCATCCGGGCGAGACGGGAGTCCGATCGTCCGGCCCTGTCGCCGATGCGGCGGCGACGGGTACGGATGACCAGGAGGGGGATATGGCGAGCTTCGGTGCCGGATCCGCCGGGAGGGAGGACCCGACGCCCGCCGAAGGTGGTGGTCCCGCCTGCGCGTCCTGGAGAGGGACGGCCGTGGACGTCCGCACCATCGAGGACGGGTTCATCTGGGCGGCATGGGCGACGGCAGGCACGGTCACCAGGTTGATGCCGACGAGGGCGGCGGCGAGACGCCGCATGAGTGCAGGCGTGCACCGCTGCGCCAGCCGGGCTGCCGTCGACGGACCGCGGCGCAGGACCAGGTCGGTGGCGATGGCGACGAGGAGCGTGAGAACCCACCAGACGACGGCGACGACGCCCACGACCGATATCGCCACGCCGATGAACCCGTCGACGGACGTCCGATCGGGAGTGGTGGACATCGCTGCGAGAGCCCGTCCCGCAAGGGCCGCTACGCCGCCGCACACGAGGATCAACCCTGCTGAAAGTGCGTCCGTTCCGCTCATGATGACCTCCACTCTCAGTTTGATCTCATTTGATGCAGTTTGTCTACGTTTGATTCCTTCGAACCGGTTTGTAGCTCGTTGACGATGCCCGGGTTCAGGCCTAGCGTGAACGCATGCGATGGGATGCCCTGTTCACCGATCTGGAAGCACAGCTGCACTCCGCGTCTGTCGCGCACCGGGAGGGCGAGATCAGGGACAGGACGCGGTCGGAACAGTCCCGGGTGACGATGTCGCAGAGGCTCATCGCCCAGATCGATCGGCACCTGTCCGTCTCGACGCGGGGCGGCAGGACGGTCTCCGGACGCGTGACCAATGTCGGCTCCGCGTGGGTCTCCCTGGTCGTCGAGGGCAGGTCGGTGGTCGTCCCGTTCACCGCAGTGCAGGTCCTACGCGAGCTCGACCGGGTGGCCGGTCAGCCGCTCACCGGGGTCGAGGCGAGACTCGGCTTCGGGTCGGTGCTCCGCGAGCTGTCCCGCGACCGGTCCGTCGTCGCGCTCTGGCTGGGGAGTCCGGCCGCGCAGGTCATCGGCGTGATCGAGCGCGTGGGCGCGGACTTCCTCGAACTCGGACTCTCGGGTGCGGGCCAGGATCGCAGGTCGTCGCAGGGCAGGGAAGGCCTGACCATCCCGTTCACCTCGATCGACACGGTCGACGCCGCGCACTCGGGGGCATGAGCGCTGCAGGGGAACCTGGGTGGTCGCCCTCCCCGGGCGACCCGTGAAGCTCAGCGGACCTGCGGCGCTTCGCTCTCGGCCCTGAGCGCCGAGGCGGTCCTCTCGTAGGCCTGTGCTATGTACTCCTCGAGAACGCGCGTCTCCACCCGCCACTGGCCGCGGCCGCCGACCTGGATCGCGGGGAGCTCGCCCGAACGGACGAGGGCGTAGGTCTGGGAGGAACTGATGTTCAGCACCTCGCCGACGTCCGCGAGCGTGAGGAAACGTCGTTCGGCCACGGGTCCGCCTTTCCTGGTCGGGTGTCGTCCTTGAACAGTCTGCCATCGCACCAGCGCGGTCAGGCCGACTTTCCACAGTTTGACCCGATTTGGCGCTCTTCGGTTCCCTTCAGACCGTCCGTGCACGAGACTGGCTGTCCAAGCGTGGTCCGACGCGGAGTACGCCCTGTGGGGGGAGACCCGAGTGAGCATCGACGCGCGCACCACGCCATCGCCGGCCGAGGCACCGCGGCTGAGAAAGCCCTCCTGGAAGGATCCCCGGCTCCTCGTCGGGCTGCTGCTCGTGCTCGCGTCCACGACGGGGGTGATCGCCCTGCTCCAGAGCCAGGACATGACGACGCAGGTCTACTCCGCGCGCATGGATCTTCCCGTCGGAGCGACCCTGACGGCGGAGGATCTCGTCGCGATCCCCGTGCGCCTCGGCGACGCGGCGGGATCCTATCTACCGGTCTCGGAGGGAATCCCGGAGGGCATGGTCGCGACACGGCTCGTCGCACGCGGCGAACTGGTGCCGTCCGCTGCCCTCGGGACCGCGGACGAGCTCGACCGGAAGCCCGTCGGCCTCACGGTCGAGGATCCTCTGCCCACCGGAGCGGACGCCGGCGACCGGGTGGACGTCTGGATCTCCCTCCGGACCGACACGAATACGTACGACGAACCGCGACTCCTGCTCGAAGCGGCCGAGATCGCCGAACTGACGGTCGGCGAGTCGGCCCTCGGCTCGAGCTCCTCGACCCTCGTGCAGGTCCTCGTCGAGGACGATGCCATGCCCGAGTTGCTCAACGCCCTGTCCAACGACGCCCGCATAGCCGTCGTGCTGGATCCTGGCGCCGGTTCGTGAGCATCCCGATCATCACGCTGGGCGCGACGGCAAGCGCCTACGTACCGGGCCTCGAACAGCTGCGCGGCCCGGTCACGGTCGTCCGACGGTGCGAGGACCTGCCGGAACTGATCGCGGCCTGCCAGACGGGCCTCGCGCGTGCGGTCGTCATCGCCCCCGGTGCCGCCGACCTGACAGTGAGCCTCGTCGACCGCCTGGCCTTCTCCGGAGTGGTGGTGGTCTCGCTGTACGACGGATTGCCGGACCCGGCCGCGGCAGTGTTGGACGGGGTCGACTACGTGCAGTCGTCGATCGCGCCCTCGGCACTCGCCGACGCGGTGACCAGGGCTGTCGAGCGGTTCGACGCCACCTCGTCGGTCCGGCGAACGTCCCATGCGTATGCGGACCCGATAAATCTCTCCGCGGATCCCGTCACTCCGGAGGTCGAGCTCGCCGAGCCGCCGGGGGAGGGGCGCATCATCGCGGTCTGGGGTCCCACCGGCGCGCCCGGTCGCACGATCGTGGCGATCAACATGGCGGCCGAGCTTGCAGCGACCGGCGTCCCCGTCCTGCTGGTCGATGCCGATTCCTACGGCGCGAGCATCGGTGCGTCCCTCGGGCTCCTCGACGAGTCCGCCGGCCTCGCGCAGGCCTGCCGGATCGCAGATCAGGGTGGCTTCAACGGAACCGCTCTCGGGCGGATCTCGGTCAGTGTCGCCATCAAGGGCGGTCGGCTGCGGGTCCTGACCGGCATCACGAGACCTGATCGCTGGCCCGAGCTGCGTCCCGCCGCGCTCAGCCAGGTGTTCTCCGCCGCCCGCGCGCTGGCGGCGGTCACGGTGGTCGACTGTGGATTCTGCCTCGAGGCGGACGAGGAGCTGAGCTTTGATACCCTCGCACCCCGCCGCAACGGTGCAACGCTGCGCTGCCTCGAGGTCGCGGACACGGTGATAGCGGTGGGGTCGGCGGACGCCATCGGCGTGCCCCGCCTGGTCAAGGCGCTCGCCGAACTCGCCGACATGATCCCGGCGGCCGTACCGCACATCGTCTTCAACCGGGTCCGTGCCGCTGCCGTGGGCCGTGGGCCGGAGACGCAGCTGAGGGAGGCCTGGGAGCGCTTCGGTCCGGTTTCTGCCATCGAGGCCTTCCTGCCGGCGGATGCCTCCGCTGCGGACCAGGCGCTGCTCGCCGGCACGGCACTGCTCGAGACGTCACCGGCATCGCCGCTCCGCCTCGCCATCGCAGGACTCGCCGGTGTCCCGGCCGCCGAAGGGCGGCGCCGCGGTGGGCGTGTGTCCCGCGGACGCGACGTGAAGTTTGAGGTGAACCCCGATAGGGTTCAACGGTAAGAGGTCGCAATGGAGCGGCCTTTCATTTCGTGACGGAGGCCCTTTCCATGTCGTCTGGATCCAGGACAACGGATCAGTCAAGCTCGGACACGTCAGGGGAGGAATTCGTAGAGCATTACTTCGAGCACCTCGCGGACGAGGACGCCGCCGGTTATGCGCCGAGCGACCTCCGCCAGCGGGCTCTCGCGCACCGTGACCTCGCCCAGACGCGCGAGCCCGGGGCCGCGGCGATCGGCATCATGGACCAGGGCACCTCCAGCGTCGTCCTGATCGTCACCGACGACATGCCCTTCCTCGTCGATTCGGTCACCGCCGAACTCGTCCGGCAGAACGCGGCGATCCACCTCGTGGTGCACCCCACCTTCCTCGCCGTGCGAGAGGACCGATCGCAGGCGCTCACGGGGCTGCGACGTGTGCCCTCGACCGCCGGTGCGTCCAGCGGGGACACTGCCGCGCTGCCCAACATCGGCGAGCTCGTCGGCCTCGAGGGTCGGACGACGCACATCGAGTCCTGGATGTCGGTGGAGGTCACCCGGCTGGCCGACGCCGCAGCGAAGGAGTTAATCATCGACGGCCTGCACCGGGTCCTCGGGGACGTCCGGTCCGCCGTCGAGGACTGGCCCGCCATGCGGAGCGCCGTGCGCTCGATCGAGGCTTCTTTGGATTCCATCACGGGCGCAGCGGACATCCCGGACCTGCGGCAGGCGCAGGAACTCCTGCAGTGGCTCGACAGCGGGAATTTCACCTTCCTCGGGTACAAGGAGTACGACCTCGTCACGGATGACGACGGTGACGACGCCCTGCGCGTGCGCGAGGGCAGCGGACTGGGTCTGCTGCGGCTCGGCAGTGCCGGCGGACATCTCCAACAGCTCACGGCAGCAGGGCGTGCGAAGGCCCGGGAGCGACGCGCCCTCGTCATCACGAAGGCGAACTCGCGCTCCACCGTGCACCGTGCGGCCTACCTGGACTACATCGGGATCAAGAGCTTCGATGCCCAGGGCAATGTCAGCGGCGAGCGTCGCTTCATCGGGCTGTTCGCGACCAGCGCCTACACGGGCTCTGTGCGCAATGTCCCGCTGGTCCGGGACAAGGTCTCGGAGGTGCTGCGCCGCTGCGGGTTCCCGTCGGACTCGCACTCCGGCAAGGACCTCCTGTCCATCCTCGAGACGTACCCGCGTGACGAGCTCTTCCAGATCGGCGTGACGGACCTCGTCACCACCGCGCTCGGGATCCTGCGCCTCCAGGAGCGACGCCGCACGCGCCTGTTCCTCCGGCCGGACGTCTACGGGCGCTTCATGTCCGCGCTCGTCTACCTCCCGCGCGATCGCTACACCACCAGTGTCCGGCTGCGGATCGAGGGTGAGCTGCGAGCCGCTCTGGACGCCGACTCGATCGACTTCGAAGCGCGGATGAGTGAATCCGCGCTGGCCCGGCTCTTCTTCCGCATCCGGTTGCAGCGGGGAGCGGAGATCCCCGAGATCGACGCCGCGCAGCTCGAGGAGAGGCTCGTCCGGGCAGCACGGTCCTGGTCGGAAGGGATCGTGGAGGTCGCGCAGGAGCGGTTCGACCAGGACTCCGCGCAGAGCCTGGCGACCTACTGGGCCGAGTCGTTCCCGCCCAGCTACCGGGTGGACTACGAGGTGGAGGACGCTCTCGAGGACATCGCCCGCTTCGAGAGGCTCGCGGAGTCGGGCGCGGGGGTGCCGCAGCTGCACGTGTATGTCCCGGAGCATGACGGGCCGGAGGATGCGCGGCTGAAGCTCTACCTCACCGAGGCGAAGAGCCTGACGCAGATCCTCCCCTACTTCCACAACCTCGGCCTGGAGGTGCTGGACGAGCGGCCGTTCGAGATCACGCGGGCCGATGGGCGGTCGTTCTTCCTGTACGACCTCGGGCTGAGGTACCCGGCCGGTATCTCCGCCCTCGGTACGGCGTCCCTGCTCCAGGACGCGTTCTCCGCCGCGGTGTCCGGCAGCAGTGAGTCGGACGCCTTCGACCGCCTCGTGCTGAGCGAGGAGCTCGGCTGGCGCCAGGTGGTGATCCTGCGGTCCTATGCCAAGTACATGCGCCAGATGGGCAACACGAACTCCTACGGCTTCGTCGCGGACACGCTGCTGCGGAATCCGGTGGTGACCCGCGCGCTCGTCGCACTGTTCACCGCCCGCTTCGATCCCGACCTGGAGGGTGACCGGGACGCCGCCTCGACAGCGGCCCGAGCCGCACTGGATGAAGGTCTCGAAGGGGTTCCGACGCTCGATGCCGACCGCGTCCTGCGGACCTTCGCCAATCTCATCGAGGCGACGCTGCGGACCAACTACTTCCAGGACAAGCGGTACGTCAGTCTCAAGTTCGACACGGCGCGGATCGACGGTGCACCGTTCCCGCGGCCCAAATTCGAGATCTGGGTCTACTCCCCGCAGGTGGAGGGTGTGCACCTCCGGTTCGGCAAGGTAGCGCGCGGGGGGCTGCGCTGGTCGGACCGCCGCGAGGACTTCCGCACGGAGGTGCTCGGCCTGGTCAAGGCGCAGACCGTCAAGAATGCGGTGATCGTGCCGACCGGTGCCAAGGGCGGGTTCTTCGCCAAGCAGCTCCCCGATCCGTCCGTGGATCGGCAGGCCTGGCTGGCAGAGGGACAGGCGAGCTACCGCACCTTCATCCGGGGATTGCTCGACATCACGGACAACGTGATCACGAACGGGACCACCGAGACGGTGGTGCCGCCGTCCCGCGTCGTACGGCACGACGACGACGACACCTATCTGGTGGTCGCGGCGGACAAGGGGACGGCCTCCTTCTCGGACATCGCCAACGAGTTGTCGGCCGAGTACGACTTCTGGCTCGGTGACGCGTTCGCGTCCGGGGGGTCGGTGGGGTACGACCACAAGGCCATGGGCATCACCGCCCGTGGTGCCTGGGAGTCGGTCAAGCGGCACTTCAGCGAGCTCGACGTCGATACCCAGACCGACGACTTCACCGTGGTCGGTGTCGGTGACATGAGCGGAGACGTCTTCGGCAACGGCATGCTGCTCTCGGAGCACATCCGCCTCCTCGCGGCCTTCGACCACCGCCACATCTTCCTCGATCCCGACCCCGACGCCGCTGCCTCCTTCGCGGAGCGGCGGAGGTTGTTCGAGCTTCCCCGGTCGAGCTGGGAGGACTACGACAGCAGCCTCATCAGTGAGGGCGGCGGTGTGTTCCCTCGGCAGGCGAAGTCCGTTCCCGTGTCGCCGCAGGTCCGCCACGCACTCGGACTGGATGACGGTGTCACGCGGATCAGCCCGCCCGAGCTGCTGAAGGCGATCCTCAGGGCTCCGGCCGACCTCCTGTACAACGGGGGTATCGGGACCTACGTCAAGGCCTCGGACGAGACCCACGCCGAGGTCGGGGACCGCGCCAATGATGCCATCCGGGTCAACGGCGACGAACTGCGTGCCCGGGTGGTCGGCGAGGGCGGCAACCTGGGCATGACCCAGCGCGGCCGGATCGAGGCAGCGCTGTCGGGAGTCATCCTGAACACCGACGCGATCGACAACAGTGCGGGCGTCGACTGCTCCGACCATGAGGTCAACATCAAGATCTTCGTCGACCGGATGGTGCGCGCGGGTCGCCTGCAACCCGAGGAGCGGGCCGGGTTCCTGCACTCCATGACCGACGAGGTCGCGCGCCTGGTGCTGCAGGACAACATCGACCAGAATGTGCTGCTGCTCAACGACCGGCAGCGGGTCGTCGAATGGAGCCCGAGCTACGAGCGCATGATGGACTGGCTCGAGCAGAAGGCCGATCTCGACCGTGATCTGGAGGCGCTCCCGACGACCGCGGTGCTGCGGCGACGCATCGATGCCGGTCAGGGACTCACCTCTCCGGAACTCAGCGTGCTCGCGGCCTACGCGAAGATCGAGCTGACGAAGGTCCTGTCGGCCAGCACCCTCGCCGATGATCCCTATTTCAGTGAGACGCTGAGGCGCTACTTCCCCCGCCAGCTCGTCGAGCGCTTCGACGACCTGCTGGACACCCACCCGCTGCGTCGCCAGATCATCTCGACCGTCATCGCCAACGACATCATCAACCTGGGCGGCATCACCTTCGCATTCCGGGTGATGGAGGAGACGTCGGTGCCGGAACCGGTGATCGCCCGGGCCTTCGTGGCGCTGCGTGAGATCTACTCCTTCGACGAGACGGTCGACGCCCTCGCCGCGCTGCCGGCGGACTTCCCCACGGAGCACTGGACCACGGTGCACCTGGACCTGCGCCGGCTGCTCGACCGCGCCGTCCGCTGGTTCGTGAACCACGTGGAGCAGGGGACGCCCGTCCAGGCCGACATCGACGCCTTCAAGCCGCTCATCGCGCCGTTCATGGCACGCCTGTCCGGCTACCTGCGCGGAGGCGACCTCGAGCGGGCACGCGTCGGGGTCGAGACGGCGACGGCGTGGAACCTGCCGGAGGAGCTCGGGCGGCACTGGGCCGAGCAGTTCGAGTCGTTCGCGCTTCTCGATATCGCCTACAGCACGCGACGCGTGGACGAACCGGTGGAGAACATCGCGCAGGTGTACTACGCCGTGTACGACAGGTTCGAGGTCGACAACCTGCTCGAGCGGATCACGAAACTACCGCGGAGCGACCGGTGGCAGGCGCTCGCCCGGGCGGCCCTCCGTGACGATCTCTACTCGACCGTCGCGGACATCGCCGTCGCCGTCATGCGCGCCTCGCAGGACATGCGCCGGCGCGACGCGGCCGACCGGCTGCAGGCCTGGCAGGAGCAGAACGCCGACCAGCTGCAGCGGGCGAGCAACATGTTCGCGGAGGTCAACCGGCTGGAGCAGGACGACATCTCGTCCCTGTCCGTCGCGCTTCGACTGCTGCGGTCCATCGTCCGGTAGCGGGAGGGCCCCACCCCCGGTCGGCAGCAGCCGACCGGGGGTGACAGACTGAAGACCCGACCGTGGGAGCAACGGTCGGAGCGGTCGGGCGGCGCAGCCGGACCCGGACCGCCACGCCGAACGACGAAGGACTTCATGGCCATCTTCACTGACCCGATCCGCGAATACGCTGGATTCGAGCCCGGCGACGCCGAGTGGCTGCACCTGCTCGTCGGGGACTGGCAGATGGTCGCGGACCTCGCGTTCGCCGACCTCGCGCTCTGGTTCCCGCTGGACGGCGGCGGCTATGTCGCCCTCGCCCACGCCCGGCCCTCGACGTCGCACACGGTCTTCCACAGCGACTTCGTCGGCGAGCGGATCCGCGCGGATCTCCAGCCGCTCGTCGACGTCGCGTGGGAATCGCAGAAGATCGAGCGGTCCGGGGAGACGAACTGGACCACCGAGATGGCGATGCGCGTGGAGGCCGTGCCGATGGTGCGCAACGGCCGGACCCTCGCCGTCGTGACGACGCACATGGATCTCTCGAGTTCGCGCATGCCGTCGCGGCTCGAGCTGACGTACCGCCAGTGCGCGTACGATCTGCTCCGCATGGGGACGCTCGGACTCTGGCCCGATTTCGCCACCCCCACAGGATCGCGACGGGGCGCCCCCCGAGTCGGCGACGGCCTCATCCGGCTCGACGTCGACGGCATCGTGCAGTACGCCAGCCCGAACGGTGTCTCCGCCTTCCGTCGGCTCGGCGACGTCGAGACGCTGGAGGGCCGTCCATTGGCAGAGATCACCACGGCGCTGCTCAAGGACCGGCGGATGGTGGACGAGACACTGCCGCTGGTCGTCACCGGGCGCATGCCCTGGCGCACCGAGATCGGCTCCCGAGGAGTCAGTCTCTCGCTGCGCGCCATCCCCCTGCGGGACGAGAAGGAGCGGTTCGGTGCTCTTGTGCTCTGCAGGGACGTCTCCGAGCTGAGGCGCAGGGAGATGGAGCTCGTCTCCAAGGACGCGACCATCCGTGAGATCCATCACCGGGTGAAGAACAACCTCCAGACCGTGGCGGCGCTGCTGCGGATGCAGTCGCGCAGGATGGTGAGCGAGGAGGGGAAGCTCGGTCTCGAGCAGGCGATGCGGCGGGTGTCGACCATCGCGCTCGTGCACGAGACCCTGTCCCAGGGGCTGGCGCAGAGCGTGGACTTCGACGAACTCATCTCGCGCCAGTTCCGCCTGTCCGCCGAGGTCGCCTCGCCGTCGCAGGCGGTCCGCACGGAGAGGAGCGGGGATTTCGGGGAACTGCCGAGCGACCTGGCGACCCCGCTGGCCCTCGTGATCAACGAACTCGTCACCAACGCGGTGGAGCACGGCTTGTCCGGACGAACCGGGACGGTGTGGCTGATGGCGGACCGGCAGACCGAGGCCGACGGCGAGGACACGCTCAGGGTGACGATCGCGGACGACGGGGTCGGGCTGCCTGCGGGTGGTCACGCCGAAGGGCTGGGCCTGCAGATCGTCCGGACCCTCGTCACGAGTGAACTCGGCGGCACGATCGAGTGGAGCACGCGACCGGGTGGGGGGACATCGGTCACCCTCGAACTCGGGCTCCGGCTGAACCAGGGTATGTGAACCGGGTCATCGCCGGAACGAGGAAGGGCCGCCCATCGGGCGGCCCTTCCTCACTCATCCGAAACCCGAAGGCCCGGGTGCATCGCGTCCGTCAGGACGCGCGCCGTGCCCGGGCTGCCCGGCGCTTCAACGCCCGGCGCTCGTCCTCGCTCAATCCGCCCCACACTCCGGCATCCTGCCCGGATTCGATGGCCCACTGCAGGCAGGTGTCCTGCACCTGGCAGCGGCGGCAGACGCTCTTCGCCTCTTCGATCTGAAGAAGCGCCGGTCCGGTGTTGCCGACCGGGAAGAACAGCTCCGGGTCCTTGTCCAGACAGGCTGCGCGACTACGCCAATCCATGTTGATCACATTCTCCTTCAGCCACGCACACATGGGTCTTGTGAAAAGATTCACGAGGGGGCTCATAGTAAAGGGGCCGACATCGGCCCCCTGATTTGCTCTGCTTTTAAGGCTGTCACGTTACCAATCGGTAAACAAGGGTTTTACAGTTCTAATTGGTGGCGCGGGTGAGGGGTATGTCACAGCAGGGGCGACGTCGCCGACATGTGGCGCGCCCGCACCGGTCGGGTAGGGTGCGAGGATGTCCACCGATCCCGCCGTCCAGCAGCCCGCGAGGCCGGGCAGCGTCCTCGTCATCGCAGGGATCCTCCTGCTCGAGGGTGTCGCACTCGGGGTCCTGGCCGTGGTCTCGATCCTGACCATCTTCACGGCAGCCCCTCTCTCCGTCGGTGGATCGGCCTTCATGGCCGTCCTGCTGCTGATGGTGGCGGGTGGCCTCTCCATCCTCGCCGTCAGGCTCACGGGAGGTTTCCGGTGGCCGCGGTCGCCGGCACTGGTCGTGCAGCTCTTCCTGGTGATTCTCTCCTTCCCCTACTTCTCCTCCGGGAGTCCGCTCGTGGGATTCCTGCTCATGGTGCCCGCCGCCGTCGTGATCGTGCTGCTGTTCTCCCGCCGTGTCCTGGATTTCACCGTCCGAACGACGACCCCCGAACGAACGCTGTAGGTGCCGGCCCCCGACCGGTGACGTCGCTTCGTGCGCCGGACTCCGATGGTCCAGGGGCGTGAGCGATCTGCAGCTCCTGCACGCCGGAGAGGCCGCAGGCGAAACCTCGACCGAGGACCGACGGCCCACTCGAGTCGATCCGGACCCCGAGGAAGTCGCCGTCCGAAGGATTCCGCGGCGACAGGACGATGCCCTGCCCCGAGGCGCGGGCCGGCAGTGACAGGGGGACCCGGGCCATCAGGGCCGGGCTCGGAGCGGCGGTCAGCACCGCGGCGGCTCCCCGGGTGACGAGCGACGAGAGTGCCTGCTGCACGTCGGCCTGTAGCTGGTCGGCGTCGTCGACGAGGAGGAGGGAGCCCTCGCAGCTCGAGCCGCTGGTGCCTGCCACGCCGCGCCAGTACGCGGCCGCGCCACCCGCTGTAGCTCCCGGTCGCGGCCTGAGCACCTGGAGCGGTGCCTGCAGGAGCCTCGATGATGCCTCGAGGACCCGGAGCGTGTTGGACCGTCCAGAGGCGGCATGTCCGAGGACGAGGACGGCCTCCCCGCCGCGCAGCTGGAGCCGGTACGGCCGGAGGTCGTCGCCCTGCAGGCCGAGAGCCAGCGCGGTCCCGGTCTGGTCGGAAGCCCCGGTGGCGAGCGTCGCTTCGTGGAGCTCCTCGAGGGTCACCGCCTTCGGGAGGGCGTGGACCGGGAACGGTGCCCGGGTGGGAGCCGGCGGCTGCTCCTGCGGCATCTCGGCTGCCAGCACCAGTTGGCACACGGCGTCTCCCGTTGCCCCGGCGATCCGGCCCTGCACGAGCCCACGTCCCCTGAGGGCGTCGATCGGCGGGATCCTCGGCCACGTCATCGTCGTTTCCTGGTGCGCGCCCAGCGGGAGATAGACGCGGTTCGGCACCAGCGCGAAGAAGCGCGCCGTCGTGAGTTCGCGGTCACCGGTGATCAGGACGGAGACGCCGCAGGCCGCGCCGTCGCGCACGAGGGCGTGGAGATCATCCTCCGCGCGCGCCCGACGTCCCTGGCGGAACAGCGTGCTCCAGCGGCCCCAACCGGTGACGGCCAGCACGACCGGGGACCCGGGACGGGTCCCGTCCGTGGTGAGCGCGGCAAGCCGTTCCAGGACGCGGGCCGCTCTGGCGGGTTCCGCTGCCCCGACGTATGCCCCGGTGTGGCGGCTGTCCGCCGGGCTCGCGAGGGAACCGTCACCGTCCAGCAGGTACAGGTGGACCTCGTGGTCGGCCTGGGGGAGTCCGGCGACGACGGCGGCGACTGCGTCCTCCAGGCCGCTCGCGGGCAGTCCGATCAGCGCAAGGTGCGAGTGGTCCTCCGGTCTCCACAGGAGGGCGCGCTGTTCCTGGCGTTCCGGCAGGTCGATGAGGCCGAGCGCGACCTGCCCGCTGCGGGCGACTCCCGAGCGCATGGCCGCATCGGGGTGGGCGCCGTGGTCTCTGCCGTGATCTTCGCGCTGGTCCTGGCCACGCTCCGAGGCGTCCGCCATCCCGTGCCGATCGGCGGCCGGGGGATGTGCACGGCAGTGAGCCGGCGTCAGGAAGGCCGGGAGAGGCGGTAGCACGGGTCCGGGCGGTCGACGCCGGCCAGGACCACCCGCCGCGTCGACGACGGCTTCGACGGCATCCGCGAGGACCGACGCGGACGCAGGCGGTGGCTCCGCGGGCGCACCATGAATCCGGTGCCGGTCGGGCTGCCCCATGTCCCGTTCGTCGAGGAATCGAGTCAGGTACTGCCAGTCGGGTGACTCGGCCCTCCTCGGCGGGGTGGACGATGATGCCACCTGGAAGGAGAGGGGCTCTTCCGCACCGCGTCGGAGGAATGCACGGCCGGGAAGATCGACGGGGATCTCCGCGGCAGCACCGGAGCCGAGAAGATCCTGTGATTCCGTCGCGGTCTGGACGCGCAGGAGGATCGATGACGTGATGTTCGCGCGCAGGTCGGGCGTGATGGCACCCTGAGCGCGCTGCGTGGCGAGGACCAGGTGTACCCCGAGCGATCGTCCCAGCGCGGCGATCTTCATGAGATCCGCGACCGCCGTCGGGACGTCGTCGCTGAGCATGCGGAACTCGTCGATCACGACGACCAGTCGCGGCGGACACGTCGCGGGAGACGTTCGCCGGAGCGCGTCCGTATCGGGCACGCCCTGGTCGGCGCACAGTGCTTCCCGCCGGCGCAGTTCTGCGCGCAAGGACGCGAGTGCGCGGGCCGTGGATTCGGAGGACAGGTCCGTCATGCTCCCGACGCAGTGCGGGAGAGCGGCGAGCGCCCCGAGTCCCGAACCGCCCTTGTAGTCGATCAGGAGCAGATTCAGGTGCTCCGGTGGCTGGTGCAGGGCAAGTCCGATCACCAGCGTGCGCAGGAGCTCCGATTTCCCCGAGCCGGTGGTCCCGGCCACCAGCAGATGCGGTCCGTCCCTGACGAGGTCGAGCAGAAGCGGACCGGAGGACGATCGACCGATGAGCGCCGTCGGATGGTCCGGATCGGACACCTGCCACTGTCCGGCCACGGTGTCGCGGACGGACAGCGGACCCGGTACCTCCGACCAGAGCGACGCCGACGTCGGTGGCGCACCGAGCAGGGTCCCGGGTTCCTCCTGGTCACCGCCTCCGGCCCGCCGGTCAGCGGCTTCCGAGCGCGCCAGGGCCCGTGCCGCCCGTTCGAAGCTGTGCTCCGACACCCCGTCCGGGACGATCTTCACCTGCTCACCGTCGAGATGGACGACGCCGTCGTCGGCGCTCAGCAGGACGCACCGATCGCCGGCGGCGACCTCCGTGGCAGCACCGGGGCGGGAACTGCGAGGGTCCGCGAGGAAGCGGAGGATCACGACTGTCGCTGCGCCGGGAGTGACCGGCACGTCCTCGGCGTCGTGGAGCACGACGAGCACACCCGGCGCGCGGGTGAGGTGGGCGAGGACGGCCGGGTCGCGGGTCAGGACGACGTGCGGGAGGAACCGGGCGTGCCGGGCCAGGTCCTGCGGAGCAGCCCAGATCACCACCACCGTGCGAGCCGCCCGTGGATGAGCCGTCTGGAGCAGCAGCGCTCGCCGCAGGCCGCGGACCGCCTCTGCGGCACCGGTGACGGTGAACCTCGTTGTCCCTCCGTTCTCTCGCCCGCACGGCAGGAGGAAGGGGACGTCGTGGAGCATGGGCGGGACGAACGGTGTGTCGGACCCGTCCGAGGACACATGGGCAGGCTGATGCGCTGTCCCGAGGCGTAGGAGGACGACGGCGGATGTCCGCTGCCGTGGCGGCGATGTCGACATCTCGCTGCCCGCCGGCCGCAGGGCGTCCAGGGCCGATCGCCCGGGATCGGGGACTGCCACGACACGGCGCCGCCGGTCGCGATCAGCTGCGTCCTGGAGTGCGGAAGCGAAATGGGCGGCGCTCCGGCGGTAGGCAGCAAGCGGCACGAGCCCCGTGACGGCGGACAGTGCACTGAAGGCGAGGAAGAACCACATGCCGGTGGTCAGGGCCAGCACCACGCCCAGCACCAGCGGAAGCAGCGCGGTGAGCACGAGGACCTTCGACGGCCGCTTCGGTACCCGGTGACCGACAGGTAGGGGATCCAGGATGCACGGGTCCGTCGTTGGCGCCCAGCCCTGTCCATCCACGAGGTCGATGCTGCAGCGGCTCGACCCGAAGCGGAGTTCCGACGAGACATCGATCCCCGCCTTCGTCACGGCGATCCCGTCCACCCACGTGCCGTTGGCCGACCCCAGGTCCTCGATGACGATGGAGTGCTCTCCGATCGTGAGCAGGGCATGATTCCTGGACAGTCCCGGATCCGCCACGGTGATCGCTGTCCGGGCACGCCCGATCGTGTAGCTGCCACGGACCAGGGGGAAGACCTGACCCGCGTCGGGGCCCGAGTGCACCACGAATGCCAGAGGCGGGAGGGCCGCACTGCTCCTCTCGGGTGGCCGACCGGCGACGATCACGGAACCGGGTGGGACCTCCTCCGGCGGTGCCAGGTTCAGGGAGCCCAGAGGCCTCCCGTCGACACTGAAGGGCCCGGGGTAGCCCGCTTCGAGCAGCCGCTCGGCAAGGGCCGACCCGGTGGGAAGGCGAGCTGTGTCGACGACGATCTCCTCCGTCGCGAAGCCGTGCGGCGGTGCGGCAACCAGCGTGACGTGCAGATCCACCGTGCCTCCCGTCGTCGTCTGGTCCGAGGCTAGGCCGCACGGCCCGAGAGCGGGTGGCGAAGAGCAATGATGTGGACAACGTGCGTGCGACCCCGCCGGGCGACACCTCCGTCGGGGCACGGGTGCCGGGCTCACAGGGTCGTCCCGGCACCCGCCGGTACACTCGGTGAACGTGTCTACTCTGAAGGCCTCTGATGACGGTCGTTGAATCAAGCCGAACTGTCGCCCCGCGGGGTGGCGGTAGGGCCGCCGACCGTGGCTTCAGGGCCGAGGTGCAGGGTCTGCGTGCGCTCGCCGTCCTGATGGTCGTCACCTACCACGTCTGGTTCGGCCGGGTATCCGGTGGGGTCGACGTATTCCTTCTCATCTCCGCGTTCCTGCTGGCGCTGTCGTTCCTGCGCAAGGTCGAATCCGGGAGGCCGCTCGATCTCGGCCGCCACTGGCTGCACCAGTTCAAGCGCCTCCTGCCCGCCGTCGTCGTGGTGATCCTCGGCACGCTCGGTGCCACCTATCTCCTCGTACCGAGGTCACGCTGGCCCGACATCCTCGAGCAGGCCTGGGCCTCGCTGTTCTATGTCCAGAACTGGGTCCTCGCCTCCAATGCCGTGGACTACTACGCCGAGGACCACAGCCTCGCGAGTCCGCTGCAGCACTTCTGGTCGCTCTCGGTCCAGGGCCAGGTGTTCATCCTGTGGCCTCTGCTGTTCGTCCTCAGCGCACTGGTGGCTCGGCGCTTCCGCCTGCGGTTCCGCGGCGTCGTCCTCCTCGTGTTCGGTGCGCTGTTCCTGGCGTCGCTCGGTTTCTCGGTCTGGGAGACCGCCACGAACCAGGCCTACGCCTACTTCGACACGCGCGCCCGCCTGTGGGAGTTCGCTCTCGGTACGCTCCTTGCGCTTGCCCTGCCTTTCCTCCGGCTGCCCGGGGCCCTGCGGATCATGGCGGGCTGGGTCGGTGTCGGCGCGATGCTCAGTGGAGGATTCCTGCTCGATGTGCAGGGCCAGTTCCCCGGCTACGTGGCCCTCTGGCCGCTCCTGGCGGCCGCTCTGGTGATCGTCGCGGGCCAGACCGGTAGTGCTGTCGGAGCTGACCGTCTGCTGTCATCGAGGCCGCTGGTGCGCATGGGCGACCTCTCGTATGCCCTCTACCTCTGGCACTGGCCGGTCCTGGTGCTGTTCCTGATCTGGCGCGGTCAGCCGTCGCCGGGGGTCCTGGGCGGCGTGCTGGTGATCGCCGTGTCGCTCGTCCTCGCCTACCTCACCATGCGCTTCGTCGAGCGGCCGCTGCGAGCCCTGGTCTGGGCGGACAAGCGCCGTCGCCGCGCGCTGCTGGTGGTTGCCGTCAGCACGGCGCTCGTCGCAGCACCGCTGACCCTCTGGCAGCAGGCGATCACGCAGCAGGTCCGGGAGAGCGCCGCGCATGCCGACACGAACAATCCCGGTGCGCTGGTGCTTGATCCGCTCCTCGACCTGTCCGCCCCCGAGAACGTGCCGCCGATCCCTGCGACCACCGAGCTGAGCAAGGAGTACTTCCCGCTCGATCGGGTCTGCGAAGGAGCGGACGAACCCGACGACGAACTGCTCCGGGGCGAGTGCTATGTCATAGTGCCGCCGTCGGAGCCTGTGCGGGAGATCATCGTCGTCGGCGACTCCCACTCCCAGCAGTGGTCGACCCCCCTGGCCGAGATGGCGCAGGAGCGGGGCTGGAAGATGACCTTCGTCCTACTGGGAGGATGCAAGTTCGGGTCCGGCCCCGAAGGACGCACGCCGCAGTGCGAGCAGTGGAACGCGGCGGTGACCGACTACGTGCTGGCCCAGGCGCCCGACCTCGTCTACACGGTCGGTACGGTCGCCAGGAGCGACGATCCGCAGGATGTCCTGCCCGCCGGGTTCCCCGCGACCGCGCGGATGTTCGACGAGCGCGGTATCAAGGTGGCAGCCGTCCGGGACAATCCGCGCTTCACCTCGAACAGGGTGCTCTGCGTCGAGACGCAGGGTGTGGACAGTCCTGCATGCAACCCTCCCCGTTCGACGACCCTCACCGACCAGCCCCCGGTCGACGAGCTGCTCGCACAGGCCCCGAACGTCGCCTTTCTGGACTTCACCGACTATCTCTGCCGGGAGGATGACTGTCCAGCCGTCGTGGGCAACGTCTTCGTATATATCGACGACAACCACGTCAGCGCCACGTACCTCAGATCCATGCTGCCGATCTTCACCCAGCGGTTCGACGAGGCGGTCCGCCTGTAGGGCAGCCGCGCCGGGCTCCCCGGTCCTGCCGCCCCTCCGGTTGGGGGGCGCTCAGCTTCCGTCGGGTAGCCTTGAGCGGGCATGTCCGTCGTCAGAATCAATTCAGGAGCACTTGTGAACGTTGACCTCGTTGTCGTCGGGTCGGGCTTTTTCGGCCTGACCATTGCGGAAAGAGCGGCCACCCAGTTGGGCCTCAAGGTGGCTGTGCTCGACCGTCGGCACCACATCGGCGGCAACGCGTACAGCGAGAACGAGGCCCACACCGGTATCGAGGTCCACCGCTACGGGGCGCACCTGTTCCACACGTCGAACGAGCGTGTCTGGGACTATGTCCACAACTTCACCGAGTTCACCACGTACGTCCACAAGGTCTACACCCGGCACCGGGGTGAGGTCTTCCCCATGCCGATCAATCTCGGGACGATCAACCAGTTCTTCCGCACGGCTCTCGGCCCGGCGGAAGCGCGGGCACTGATCCAGGAGCAGGCAGGCGAACTGGCGGGTACGGATCCCCAGAACCTGAACGACAAGGGTATCCAGCTCATCGGGCGGCCGCTCTACGAAGCCTTCATCAAGCACTACACGGGCAAGCAGTGGCAGACCGACCCGAAGGACCTCCCGGCGGAGATCATCTCGCGGCTGCCGGTGCGCTACACCTACGACAACCGGTACTTCAACGACAAGTACGAGGGATTGCCGGTCAACGGCTACACCGCGTGGATCGAGCGGATGGCGGATCATCCCAATATCGATGTGCACCTCAACACGGACTTCTTCGACGAGGGTCACGAGTACTCGCGGTCGACGACGCTCGGCCAGGTTCCGGTCATCTACACCGGTCCCGTCGACAGGTACTTCGACTTCGCCGAGGGAGACCTCTCCTGGCGGACCATCGACCTCGAGGAGGAGGTACTCCCCGTCGAGGACTTCCAGGGATGTTCGGTGATGAACTACCCCGACGAGGAGTCTCCGTTCACGCGCATCCACGAGTTCCGCCACTTCCATCCGGAGCGTGACTACACCAAGGACGCGACCGTCATCATGCGCGAGTACTCGCGATTCGCCGAGAAGAACGACGAGCCGTACTACCCGATCAACACGTCGGAGGACCGCGCGAAGCTGCTTGCGTACCGCGACCTGGCGAAGGGTGAGAAGTCCGTGCTGTTCGGCGGCCGCCTGGGGACCTACAAGTACCTCGACATGCACATGGCGATCGGTTCCGCGCTCTCGATGTTCGACAACAAGGTCACGCCCCATTTCACGAGCGGACAGAGATTCGAGAGCGGCGGAGTCGACGCATGACCAGCAAAGCGTCGGAGGACGTCGGGAGCACGGCCGGAGCGGGGACGACCGCATACCAGGTCGTCCATAAGATCGTGCTCCCGGTCGAAGGGGACACCGATGTCCTGCCCCTCTATGTGGACTTCAATCCGGCGAGACGCGTGGTCGACCCGTCACGACGTGCGATCCGTCTCGGGGCACCCAAGACGACGCCGGCGTTCCCCGTACTGAGCCACCAGAGGTCCGACTTCATCGCCGGACGTACGAGCCTGAAGCTGCCAGCGCACCGGAGGGTGTCCCTCGGCACGTATTTCAACGCCTTCCCGGCCAGCTACTGGCGCCGTCACACCCCCGTACGCACCGTTCGACTGCGCGTCGAGGTGGATCTCGGGGCGGGCAGCGAGGCATCGGTCATCGTCTACCGCTCGAGTCCACGCGGCACGTCCAACAGGGTGGAGAGTGCGACGACGACGGCGAGTGGTGAACTCGTCTTCGATCTGCCGCTGGCCTCGTTCGTCGACGGCGGCTGGTACTGGTTCGACCTCGTCGCGCACGACGAGGAAGTCACCCTGTCCCGGGCCGACTGGTCCGTGCCCGCAGCGTCGGCGCGCAGCCAGGGGTCCCTCTCCATCGCGGTGACGACCTTCAACCGCCCCGAATACGCGGTGCGGCACATGCACACCCTTGCCAGTGACCCGGATCTGCTCGAGGTCCTGGACCGCCTGATCATCATCGACCAGGGCGACGACAGGGTCGCGAAGCAAGGCGCCTACCCAGCGGCCGCGGAGCGTCTCGGTGATCGGTTCCGCCTCGTGGAGCAGGCGAATCTCGGAGGTTCGGGTGGGTTCGCGCGAGGGATGGAAGAGGCCCTGCGCGACGAGGACAGCGACTACGTCCTGCTGCTCGACGACGACGTGAGCATCGAGACCGAAGGCGTAATCCGCGCCCTGCACTTCGCGAACTACACGACCGATCCCACGATCGTGGGCGGCCACATGTTCAACCTCTACGAGCGCGCGGTCCTCCACACATTCGGCGAACAGGTGGATCGCCGGCGTTTCTTCTGGGGGCCGGCGGCGAAGAGTCTCGAGGGCCACGACTTCTCCGAGCGCAATCTCCGGATGACTCCATGGATCCATCGCCGGGTCGATGTCGACTACAACGGATGGTGGATGTGTCTGATCCCGCTGCACATCGTCCGTGAGATCGGGCTCGCCCTACCGGTCTTCATCAAATGGGACGATGCGGAGTACGGGGTGCGCGCGCAGAAGGCGGGCTTCACCACCGTCACGCTCCCCGGCGCCGCGGTGTGGCACATGCCCTGGACGGAGAAGGACGACACGATCGACTGGCAGGCGTACTACCACCAGCGCAACCGGTGGGTCGCCGCGCTCAGCCACTCGCCCTTCGACCGCGGGGGCAGGATGCCCTTCGAGAGCCTCGCACTCGACGTCCGGCATCTCCTGTCGATGCAGTACTCCGCCGTCGCCGTCCGCATCCAGGCCCTCGACGACGTCCTCGAGGGACCCGCGCACCTCCATGCGACCCTGGGGGAACGTCTCCAGTGGGTCAGGACGACCCGGCGCGAGTTCACGGACGCTCGGGTCATGCCGAACCGGTCCGACTTCCCCGCGGTGCGGGAACGGAAGAACCAGCAGCACATCCAGGAGCCCGCGACGGTCCTGGAGTCCCTCGTCCGCGCGGCCCTTGCGCTGATCTCCCAATCGCGGCCGGTGCACGCCGACGCGGCAGAGCGACCCGCAGCGGAGATCCCGGCGATGGATGCGCGCTGGTGGCGACTGGCGCGCTTCGATTCGGCGTTGGTCACCGCCTCCGACGGGACAGGCGTGTCCTGGTACAGGCGGGACCGTTCGATGTTCTTCTCCCTCCTCGGCAAGACGCTCTCGCGGCACTGGAAGCTCGTGAGCAACTGGTCGGAACTGCAGGGACGGTACAGCGACGCCCTGCCCGACTTCACCGGTCGCCAGGCCTGGACCAGGACGTTCCGCCGGTACTCCGGGGAGATCGAGGGAGACACGGCAGATTGAGCAACGGGGTGCGGGGTTCCGCGGCGGACCTCCCGGGCGCCATGCAGACACCTGGTGCTGGCGGCGGACTCGCAGCCGTCCTCAGGAACAGATTCCTCCTGCGGCTTCTGGTGCGGAAGGAGATACGGGTCCGCTACCGCGGGTCGGTGCTCGGACTCCTCTGGTCCTACCTCAAGCCGCTCCTGCAGTTCTCCGTCTACTACGTCGCGCTGGGAATCTTCCTCAACCTGCAGGGCACGACCGAGAACTACGCGATCTACCTGTTCTCAGGGATCGTCCTCATCAACTTCTTCACCGAGGCCTTCGGTAACGCGACCCGATCCATCGTGGAGAACCGGGACCTGATCAAGAAGATCTACCTTCCTCGTGAGCTGTTCCCCATCTCGGCCGTCTGGGTCTCGGCGGTGCACTTCGTCCCGCAGGTCCTCGTCCTCGCGGGCGCCTGTCTCGTGGTGGGATGGCGTCCCGACATCCTCCAACTGTTCCTGGTCCTCGTCGGCTTCCTGATCGTCGCCTGTCTCGCCAGTGGGCTCGGTCTCCTCTTCGGGGCGGTGAACGTGTACTTCCGGGACGCGGAGAACCTGGTCGACATGATTCTCATGGTCGTGACATGGGCGTCTCCCGTCCTGTACAGCTGGGTCCTCGTCAGTGACGCTCTCGGCAGGTGGTTCTTCCTGTACCAGCTCAATCCGATGACCGTGGCGGTCGAACTCTTCCACGTCGGGTTCTGGGTACCCACCCTCGGAGACGGGGCGGCGGGTTCCGCCTCGATGCCAGGTCTCCTCGGTCTGTGGGTACCCGTGGCCGGGGCCGTCTCGCTGCTGGTCCTCGTCCTCGGCCAGTTCGTCTTCCGGCGACTGTCGGCCAACTTCGCGCAGGAGCTGTAGAGATGTCCACCGACGCGATCGTCGCCACCGGCCTGCGGAAACGGTTCGTCCTCCGCCATACGCGATCGCTGAAGGAGGCCTTCGTCTGGTTCGTCCGCGGGAGGAGGGGCGAGCTCGTGCAGAAGTTCAATGCACTGGACGACGTCGGCTTCACGGTGCGCACGGGCGAGACGGTCGCCCTCCTGGGCCTCAACGGATCCGGCAAGTCGACGCTTCTCAAACTGATCTCCGGGGTGCTTCAGCCTGATGCAGGAGTCATCCGTACCCGAGGCCATCTCGCCGGGCTCATCGAGGTCGGGGCGGGCTTCCACCACGATCTCAGCGGGAGGGAGAACGTCTACCTGAACGGCGCCATCCTGGGCATGTCCCAGCAGGACATCGAGGAGCGGTTCGACTCCATCATCGACTTCGCCGAGATCGGCGAGTTCATCGACACCGAGGTGAAGTTCTACTCGTCCGGGATGTACCTCCGCCTCGCCTTCTCGATCGCGGTCCACACCGATCCGGACATCTTCCTCGTCGACGAGATCCTCGCCGTCGGAGACGAACCCTTCCAGCGCAAGTGCCTGGCGAAGATCAGGGAGCTCGCGGCGGCGGGGAAGACGCTCATCGTCGTGAGCCACGATCTCGACCTGGTGTCCAGTGTCTGCGAGCGCGGGATCCTCCTCGAGAACGGACGGCTCGTGAAGGACGGCGACGTCGCCTCCGTCGTCGCGGAGCTGAGGCAGCGCGCGCGCGAGCACTAGGAAGCACGAGCGAGCACAAGCGAAGGCCGGGGGCCACCGGAGACGGGGCAGGCTCCGAATGCAAGCATTTCAGGAGAGGGAAGAATAGTGAGAGACGAGATCGCCGGCACGGCTCCGGTGACGAGCAGACGGGCCGTCGTCCTGGGGTTACTCGGGTTGCCGTTCATCGCCGCGGCGTGCACCAGCAGCCCCACGGAGGAGACCGACGCCCAGGACGCCGTCTTCCCGATCGAGGTGCGCCACCATTTCGGCGTGACGACCATCGCCGACCGGCCGGTCCGGATCGCGACGTTCGGTGTCGCTGCGGCGGACGTCTGCCTCTTGCTCGGGATCGCGCCCCTCGGCATGCCGGGATCGAACTCCACCCCCTGGTACAACCTGGGGCGCGTCGCCGAGGAGGCGATGACGCCGGTGCTCTACCCCGACGAGCTCGACCTGGCGCTCGCGGCGATCGAGGATCTCGAGCCGGATCTGATCTTCACCCTCGGCGCCGACATCACGCGTGACGAGTACAGCAGGCTGTCCGACATCGCGCCGGTCGTCCACGGGCCCGGCGAGGGAAAACCCTCCTGGCGTGAGACCGTCGACCAGGTCGCACGGACCATCGGTCGCTCCGGGAGGGGCACCGAGCTGATCCGGGACACCGAGCAGCGCATCCGGGAGTCGACCTCCGACTATCCGGATCTGCCCGGGACCACCTTCCTCGCGGTCGAGGCGTTCACGGCGGCAGGAGCGGACCTCGGGGTCTACGACGGCGCAAGCGGACCGGTCGGCATCCTCGAGGAGTTCGGTATCAGCGCTGCCCCGTTGCCGGCGGGCCTGGAGGAAGCCGAGGAGTTGGTGGACGACGTCTTCGGGCGGGTCGGTCAGGTTCGGTTGCCCCGCACCCGGGCGGAGGGACTCCGGGCGGACGTCCTCGTCCTGGTCGCGGAACGACGGCGGGCCCAGGAGTTGGCGGACGAACTGGCGGGGGATCTCGACCCGGCCGTGCAGGTCGTCCCCGCCCCGAAGGACGAGATGGGCGCTGCGATGATCATGGCGTCGCCGCTCAGTATCGACTGGCTGGCGCGGAACTTCGTTCCCGTGCTTGCAGAGGCAGCGTTCGACGCGCGCCAGTAGTCCGGCGTCCGGGAGGGCGTCGGCCGCCGGAACCCCCGTCGTCGGCGTGTCAGCGGTGGGAGGTGAACCGGTCAGCTGCGGAGGTCGGCAGCACCAGCTGTCGTCGTCGCGCCCTGTCCATCGTCTCCTCCGGTTCGAGGACGCCCCCAGCTTCTGGGTGGACTAAGCGGCGACGATCAGTGCCATCGATCTCAGCCTTCCCGACCTTGTGCGCATACTGGGAAACGTCGGTGTCGTCCACGGCTTCTACGACCTCGTCCTGCGCGCGTGGGCGCCGCCGTTCGGCCTCTCCGAGTTCGCGCTCCGTGTGCCGAGGCTGATCGCCGTCGGCCTGGCCGCGGAGCTGATGGTCGCCATCGGACGGCGGATCGGGAACGAGGGGCGCCGCTCGTCCGAGGAGACACTCGGCTACCGCGCGGGGGAGCGCTTCGACGGTACCGGCACCTCGGTGGTCCGATTAGTGCGCGACGGTGTCGCCGGTAGTTGACGATCAGGCTGTTCCGGCAGCACCATCCGACCGGTTCCGGCCCGAGCCATTGGCCGGATCCGCTCGCCCGGGCGATCATCCACGCCCCGCCATCCGGCTGGGATCGGCGAGGGCGGGAGCGCGCACCGCCGGGGTGATTCCACCGGCAGGCGAGCGCCCCGTCACGATCCGGTGCAGGCGTCCACACGGTAGAGACGGGCGTCGCCCTCTTCAGCCACGAGCGAGATGCCGGGGGCACTCTGGTCCTCCAGGGCCCGGAAGCCGATGTAGGGTTCGTCGCCCGGAACGATCTCCTGGTCGCCGAAGTCGAGGGCCCAGTACGCTCGCTCGCTCTCGATGGCATCACAGACCGCCACATTGAAGCCTGCTTCGTCCCAGTGATCGAGGAGCGCCTGCTCGGCGTCGGTGCGCTCACCGAAGATATGGGGCGCGATGGTGCGTCGATCGGCGAAGGCATACACGAGGGAGGCGCCGGTCCGGGGGTTGCCGACGATCACGTCCCCGGGCGGCACGAGGTCGGGGACGCGCTGCAGCAGCGCCAGCTCGTCGGTCGTGAGGAGTGGGGAGTCCTCCTCGAGTGCGAACACCTCCTCCATCCTGTCCTGGACGCCGGCCAGGGTCCCGCCCTGGGTCCCCAGTCCGAGGACGAGGAGGACCGCCACAGATGCGAGTGGACTGCCCGTCACCGTGGGCACCGCTCCCCGCACCTTTCGGGCGATCGACGGGTTCGCACTGCGGATCGCGCCCTCACCCTCGACCGCCTGCGCCTTCCGTGTCCGCCGCAGGAGACCCGTCAACCACTCCGCACCGAGCACACTCAGGGGGAGTGTCACGACGGGCAGCAGCGCCGCGAGGCGGAAGCTGTCGTTGTACCAGACGCCGGTCAGGAAGGTCCGGAACCAGCCCAGGCTCCAACTGGACACGACCATGTAGAGCACGCCCCCGACGACGAACATCATGAGGATCCACCACATGGTGCGGAACTGGCGGGCTGCGACATAGATCCCGGCAACTGTGAGGATCAGGAGTACCCATGCGGTGGTCGCGCCCATCGGTGCACTTCCGAGCACCTCGCCGATCGCCCGGGCGTTGGACTGGAAAGGTGTCCAGGGGGCGAAGGCCAACGACGGCCGGACCTTCAGCCATGCCACGAGCGTGATGCCCGCATACACGACGAACAGGACCCCCCAGAGCACCGGGCGTGATCCCTCGCTCTTCGCGTCCTGGATCTCCCTGACCGCCCGTCCTGCGACGACCGGTCCCGCGAACGCCAGAAGGGCGATCAGCGTGCTGGGATGGGCGAGGGCAAGGCCCGGGAGGACTGCGGCGGCGAGCAGGCCGGCCGAGATCGACAGCGAGCGGCGGCGGGCGGGGGTCATGCCGAGAGCCTCGACGGCCAGTCCCAGGGCGACCGGCAGCACGGCGATCGCGGCGTGGTTCGGGTAGAGGACACCGAACGCGACCATCATGTAGGGAAAACCGCTCATGCCGGCGCAGAGGACGCCTGCAGCGAGCAGGGGGATGGGCCGGTAGCCCACGATCCGGCTGATCAGGAATACGCAGGAGAGGGGCCAGACCAGGGCTCCCAGGGCGATGGTGCCCACATTGACGGCGACAGGGACAGCCGTACCGGTCATCATGACCACGAGTGCCATGAGATCGTGCATGGCGGCGGGGTAGAAGGCCTGCGATCCCTCGGTCAGGTTCCCGAGAGTCAGCGCTGAGCCGTTCTGGGTTTCTGCGATGTGCCGGATCGCATTCAGGTGGTACACGTTGTCGAACGTCTGCGAGAAGTTCCCGGGTGCGTCGAACGCTGCGATGTATCTGGTGCCGATGATGGCTGCGGGGAAGGCGATGGCGACCGGGACGAGCATCCGCACGACCCAGGCCGGGAGGCTCTCCCTCGGCAACGGCTGGTTGTCGACGAGGGCCACGTCCCCGTAGCGGCGGACCGATGCGAAGCCGGCGGCGCCCTTCGTGAGCAGGATTCGGCGCGCCAGCAGCACCGCTGCGGCCAGGCACACCGAGAAGACCAGGTAGGACACAGGGTTGTAGGCCACGCCGATGAACGGCAGCACGACGGCGAGGCATGAGCCGATGGACATCGATATCGGAGCGGACAGGGCGGCCAGACTGAGCCTCCTGACGCCGGCTGCCGCCAGGACGAGGAGTCCCGGCCCGAAGAAGACGAGCAGCGTGCTCGCGAAGGCAGGGGCAGTGGCCCACCAGCTCATATGGTCATTCTCCTCGTCGTGGTTCGGCGGGCCGCGGCCGGAGGATTCAGCGCCGGTCCTGCGACGGTGTCATCGCCCTCCGTGGCCCTTCCGAGCCGGGACATCCGGTGGCTTGCTCGAGGTGCACCAGACCATGATCGGCGGCTCCCGCGGGGTCAGCACCGGGGTCGCAACGCCTATTGCTATGATTGCACATCATGGGTAACAGACCGCCTTCCGGCATCCTGATCGTCATGCCTGCCTGGAATGAAGCAGAGGCGATCGGCGACACCATCAGGGACATCAAGCGGGTGGAACCCGATATGGACATCCTCGTGGTCGATGACGGATCACGGGACGACACGGCGAGGATCGCAGAAGACGCCGGAGCCGTGGTGCTGAGGCTTCCCTTCAATCTCGGAGTCGGCGGCGCCATGCGCACCGGTTTCAAGTACGCGCTGCGCAACGGCTACTCGGGTGTGATCCAGGTCGATTCGGACGGCCAGCACATGCCGGAGGACATCGCGAAGGTGCTGCAGGGGCTGGAGTCGGCCGACATCTCGATCGGAGCGAGGTTCGCGGGCAAGGGGGAGTACCAGGCCAAGGGACCGCGGCGCTGGGCGATGTCCCTGCTGGCCCGGGTCATCTCCCGCGTGGCCGGTACCAGGCTGACCGATGTCACCTCGGGTTTCCGCGCTGTGAATCGGCGGGGGCTGCACCAGTACATCGAGCACTTCCCGGCGGAGTACCTGGGAGACACGATCGATTCCCTCGTCGTCGCCCTGAAGTCGGGCTGTACCGTGACCCAGGTGCCCGTCGAGATGAGGGTGCGCCAGGCCGGTACTCCCAGCCAGAGCCCGTGGAAGGCCTCGATCTACCTTGCGCGCTCGGGCCTGGTCCTCTGCTTCGCCCTCGCCCGCAGGAGAACCATGCGTGACTACCAAGCTCCCTCGACCGGGGACATAGCAGGAGAAGGACCCGTACCAGCATGAGCGTGGCATTCTCACTCTTCTCATCGATCCTCATCGTCGCCGTCGTCCTCATGATGCTGCGCAACGGCAAACTCCGTGAGAAGTATGCGATCCTCTGGCTCGTCATCGGCTCCCTCACGATCGTCCTGGCGCTGTTCCCCAGCCTCCTGGAATTCGCTGCTGACGCGGTGGGCGTGATCGTGCCGTCCAACCTGCTCTTCGCACTGTCCATCCTCCTGCTCGTGGGAGTCTCCCTGCACGTGTCACGCGAGCTGACGATCCTCGAGGACGAAACACGGATCCTCGCCGAAGAAGTGTCGATCCTCCGGGCGGCAGTAGAGCGGCTGAACGACCCCAAAGCCACCCCTGTCCCCGGGCACGGGGCCGACAACCCGATGAACTTTGACCAGCAGAGGAAAGATTGATGACTATAGACGTGATGTTCCCCTACTACGGGGACGTGGCGATGATGAAGGCGGCCGTCCGGTCCGTCCTGGACCAGGACCACCGGGACTTCGTGCTCACCATCGTGGATGACGGATTTCCCGACGATTCGCTGCCGGCCTACTTCAAGGACCTGACGGACACGGACGAACGCGTCCGGTACTTCAGGAACGAGGTGAACCTCGGTGCGAATGCGAACTACCGGAAGTGCCTGTCGCTCATCGAGCACGACTACGTCGTGATCATGGGCGCGGACGACCTGATGCTCCCCAATTACCTCTCGGTGGTGCACGAGGGTTTCTCGCGCCAATCCGTGGACATCATCCAGCCGGGCGTGGACGTCATCGACGAGAACGGGACCATCTACCAGCCGGTCGGCGACCGCGTGAAGAGCTACCTCCGGCGCCGGCTCGTGGGGGAGAGCGCGAGCGCTGTCGTAGCAGGGGAACCGCTGGCCGCCAGCCTTCTCACGGGTGACTGGCTGTACTTCCCTTCCCTTGCGTGGCGCTCGACGGCCATCACGCGGCACAGTTTCAGGGAGCAGTACGACGTGGTGCAGGACCTTGCACTTGCCACCGACATCATCATGTCGGGCGGGAAGATGCTCGTCCTGGCGGAGACCTGCTTCCAGTACAGGCGCCACCGTGAGTCGGATTCCTCCGTGCGTGCGCTCGACGGTCGGCGCTTCGCCGAGGAGCGCGCTTTCTTCGACGAGTGCGTGAGGGACTTCCAGCGGCTCGGCTGGAACCGTGCAGCGACGGCTGCGAGCCGTCACGCGTCGTCGCGGCTCCACGCGCTGACCCTCCTGCCTCAGGTGGCCCGGCGCCGGATGTGGGGTGGCCTGCGTAAGCTGACCGCCCACGCCCTCACCAGATAGCGGTGTCCAGCGGGTCCGCAGCACCGCAGCCCGAGCAGGCCCGCCCGACCGTTTCCGGTACCTGGTACCTCGTCGGGTCGCTCCTGCAGGGGCTGGGCCTGCTGCTCATCCAGCCCTTCGCGATCCGTATCCTCGACGACCGGCAGTGGGGAATCGTGTCCACCTCGGTCGTCACGATCCAGGTGCTGGTGGTACTCATCTCGGCCGGCCTGCCGCTGGCGATCACGAACATCTGGTTCGCGCGGGAGCGCGGACAGGATCGGTCGCGTGCCATGTACGGATTCATGGTCCTCGCCTCGGCCGCCCTGGCAGTCGCCGTCGTCCTGTGCCTCCTCCTCCTCGGTGCTTTCGGGTCGGGTGGACCGGCCCCGAGCACGGTGCTCGCGGTGATCAGCGTCGGGGTGCTCGGGTCCGTCCTGGGTGCGCAGGCCGTCCTGAGGGCGCAGAACAGGCCCGGGCGCTTCGTGCTCCTGAGCATCGGCTCGTCCGTTCTGGCGAACCTGCTGGGCCTGGTGGGCCTGATCCTCGTCGCGCCCACCGCTGAGGTCTACCTGGGCGCCTACACCCTCGCCGTCGTCCTCACGGGTGCCGCGGCACTCGTCCTCGCCCGGCCGCGCCTGCCCTGGAGGGTTGCCGGTTCCAGTAGAGAGTCGATCAGGATCGCCGGCCCGCTGCTCCCGCACACGGGCGCGCTCATGCTGCTCACCCAAGGGTCCGTCCTGATCCTCGCCTATGCCGCGACCGTCGAGGACGCCGGCAGGTTCGGAGCCGTCCTCATCTTCGCGCTGGGGCCGATCACGATCCTGAACGCGCTGAACAATGCCTGGTCGACGCGCATGATGTCCGCGGCGCGCGGCGAGCTGGTGGCAGCCACGCGACGCGTGTCCGTCGAAGCCATCGCCTGGTCGACGGGAGTCGGACTGCTCGCCTCCTCCGGGGCGGTGGTCGGGTCCACCATCCTGTCCACCGAACCCGAGATCGTCCGGCCGATCGCTGCTGCCCTCCCGTTGGTGTCCATCGGGTACGCATTGTTCCTCGTGACCTCGAACCTCCTGTACATCGACGACCGCACCAGGCGCCTCGCCCTCGTGACACCCGGCGTCCTGGTGGCGATCGCCCTGCTGGCCCTCTGGCCCGCGTCACGATCGGAGGTCGTGGTCGTCGCGATGGTGCAGGTGCTCGGGTTCGTGGCCCTCGGACTGCTGACGTACGCGCTCGTCCGCAGGTCCGACGCGGGCCGGAGTCTTCCGCTCCCCTCCTTCGGCGGTGCCTTCGGGGTCCACGTGGTCGTCGTCCTCCTGCTCGGTCTGGTGCCGTTCGGCGTCGTGGCCGGCATGGTCCAGGCGGCAGTCGTCGCCGCACTCCTGGCGGGGGCGCTGTTCCTCGCACGGTCCCGACGCACCGCAGACAGAGCGACGTCGAGTTCCTGAGCTGCGGGCTCAGGAGCCGGCGGCCGCGAACCTCTGCGCGAAGTCGGGGATGAGTGAGCGGACGTAGCTCCTCGCCACATGGTCCTTGTCGAAATAGACGTGGAGTCCACCGATCGCGGCGTAGCAGGTATCGTCCGGGCAGAAGCGGTCGGACAGATCGATGACCCGGATGTCCGGTCGCTCGAGCGACCGTGCCGCCTCGGCGGCAGGGTCTGCCGGGAGCGCCTGGCTCTTCGCATTCGCGCAGTCGAGCGGTGATTCCTCGTTGCGGGCCATGCACTCGGGCGTCGAACGTTCCAGGGTCAGCGGTGTGTCCCTGATGACGAAGACCTCCGTCCCCTGGTCGGCCCAGGGGCCTACCCGATCCGAGAACGCGGTCCTGTACTGCTCGGCCTGGGACCGTCCGGTCCCGTCGTCGATCTCCTCGCCGACCGAGAAGGAGGAGAGGAAGACCAGGTCCGGTGCGTCGGCGAGGACGCGATCGGAGACGTCGGCGCTCCAGTCGAGGCATTTCTTCTGCACCGTCCCACCGGTGGCCGCCCCCATGAATGCCGATCGCTTCACGTCGACATACGGGCAGCCTCCCACGAGACTGACGTTGAGTGTCCAGTTGTTCTCGCGTGCGAGCGGCAGGATTGCCGCCTTCCACTGCTCCGCGTGGGAATCGCCGATCAGCCAGACCGTCTCGCTGTCGTCCTGTCCCTCGGAGAAGTCGCACAGCGTCAGGAGCTTCTGGTCGCCCAGCATGATGGGATCGGGATGGGTGGCACATCCCTCCGCGTCGAACCAGGGCGCCTCGCCTTCGCCGACGTTCGTCACCGCGGGCGGTCCGAACGGATCCGCGCAGGCGGAGGACGACAGGCTCTTGGCGCCGAAGCACTCGTCGCCCGAGAGCGCGTCGAGACGCTGCGCCTCCTCTGCCTGGGCGAGGGTCGCAGCCGCTACAGCACCCGCGCACGCCACGAGGACGAGGACAGTAGCCACGGCGGTCATGCCCAGCACCCTTCTCGGTGTCGCTCCCGGGAGCAGCCGGGAGCGGCCCGGGTCTTCGACGTACTTCTTCGTCAGTCCCGCCAGCACGACCGACAGCAGGAGGGCCCCGAGAAGATCGACCGCACCCAGAGTGCGACCCATGATCGACGGCAGCAGGATGATGACCGGCCAGTGCCAGAGATAGAGCGAGTAGGAGATGTTGCCGAGCGTCTGGACGGGGGAGACGGCCAGGAGCGCGTTGGGCGACCAGGAGGGGGACTGCGGCCCCGACATGATGACGAGTGCCGTGCCCAGCACGGGAACAGCAGCCATGTAGCCCGGGAAGGAGGTCGATTCGTCGAACACCAGTGCTGAGGCGACGACGAGGCCCAGGCCCGTCCACTGCGCGAGGCCCGCGAGCCGGAGGCGGCCGGGGAAGCGGTCGTCAGCGAACCACACGGATGCCGCAGCGGCGATGAGACCGCCGACGGCGAACTCCCACACCCGGGTGGGCGTCGCGAAATAGGCCTCGCTCCTACTGGTGTAGGTCAGGAAGACCGAGAACACGAACGACGCCGCGCCGACGGCGGCGAGTGCTGCCAGCAGGACTTTCCGCGGGGAACGCAGCCTGCCCGCCAGGAGATAGACCCCGAGGAGCAGGAGGGGCCAGACCAGATAGAACTGCTCCTCGACCGAGAGGGACCAGTAGTGCTGCACCGTGGAGGCCTGGTTGTTCTGCGCGGAGTAGTCGACGGCCTGTGCGGCAAGCGACCAGTTCTCCACATAGAGGGTGGCGGCCATCGTCTCCCTGCCGATAGCGAGAAGTCTGTCCGCCGGAAGGTAGATCGCAGCCGTCAGGAGGGATGCCAGGGCGACGAGCAGTGCAGCCGGCAGGAGCCGTTTCGCCCGTCGGGCGTAGAACTGACCCAGCCTGATCCGCTTCGATCGCTGCAGCTCACCGAGCAGGTGCTTCGTGATGAGATACCCGGAGATGACGAAGAAGACATCGACTCCCACGTAACCGCCGCTGAGGAGATCCGGCCAGAGGTGATTCGCCACGACGAGCGACACAGCCAGCGCCCGGAGCGCCTGGATGTCCCGTCGCTGTGGGGAGCCGGTCCCTTGACGTCGTGGCGACCCCACCGAGGCGGTCTGGTCTATCACTCATTCTCCTAGCACTCGAGATCATCGTCCGCGAGCTGGGAGGGACGTGTGCGATCCAATGATAGCCGCCTCGGTGGGAGGGCGTGCTGTTGATGGGTGTGGGGTGGGTGGGGGGGGTTAGGTTCGTTTGACGCCGGTGGTTGAGGTCCAGGTGAGTGTTCCGCGTTGGAAGGTCTGGGTGCAGCGGGTGGTGGTGGGGCAGGTGGCGCAGTGGGCGTCAGNCGTGCTGTTGATGGGTGTGGGGTGGGTGGGGGGGGTTAGGTTCGTTTGACGCCGGTGGTTGAGGTCCAGGTGAGTGTTCCGCGTTGGAAGGTCTGGGTGCAGCGGGTGGTGGTGGGGCAGGTTTGGTTGGTGGTGGGGTAGCCGAGGGTGCCGTTCTCGGCGCCGGCTTTCCGGTAGGCGGTGCGGATGGGTCCGGTTGCGGTGATCTTGGCTCCGGTCTTGGGGCTCCACATGATTTCGCCGTTCTGGTAGGACTGGTAGCAGCCTGCGTCGCGCAGTCCGCAGATCTCGTGGGTGAGGGGGTATCCGAGGATCCCGTTCTCTGATTTGGCGTTGCGGTAGGCGGTGCGGATGGAACCTGTCGTGCTGGTCCTGGCTCCGGTCGTGGGGCTCCAGTAGATCTCGCCGCGTTGGAAGCCCTGGTAGCAGCCGCCGTCACGCAGCCCGCAGATCTCGGCGGTGATGGGGTAGCTCAGTCTTCCGTCCTGGGCTCCGCTGGACAGGTAGAGGTCGCGGATACGGCCCTTCCGGCTGATGATCGCTCCGGTTGCGCTCGACCAGTAGATCTCGCCGCCCTGGAAGGTCTGGGTGCAGCCGCTGTCGCGGAGCCCGCAGGCCTGGGATGTGAGGGGGTAGCCCAGTCGTCCGTTCTCTGCGTTCGCTGCGCGGTAGGCGGTGCGGATGGGGCTGGTGTAGATGATCTGGGCGCCGGTGGCCGGCGACCAGGCCATCTCGCCCTTCTGGAAGGACTGGTAGCAGCCGCCGTCCTTGAGGCCGCAGGTCTCCTTGCCGGTGGGGTAGCCCAGCACTCCGTTCTCGGCGCCGGAGGCGCGGTAGGCGGTGCGGATCAATCCAGCCCTGCTGATCTGCGCGCCGGTGTTCGTCGTGTAGAGGATTTCTCCTCGCTGGAAGGCCTGGTAGCAGCCGGAGAGCCTCAGTCCGCAGATTTCCGAGCTGGTGGGATAGCCGAGGGCACCGTTCTCGGCGCCGGAGGCGCGGTAGGCGGTACGGATCGGGCCTGCCTTGGAGATCCGTGCTCCGGAGGTCGAGGACCAGATGATCTCTCCCTGCTGGAAGGCCTGGAAGCATCCGTCGGCTTTCAAGCCGCAGGTCTCCGGGCCGATGGGGAACCCCAGCGCCCCGTTCTCAGCGCCGGCACCACGGTAGGCCGTGCGGATCACGCCTGCCTTGGAGATCGCTGCTCCCGAGGCCGTGGACCAGAACACCTCGCCGTTCTGGAAGGACTGGTAGCAGCCGTTGTCCCGTATTCCACAGACCTGCGCGGCCTTGGGGTAGCCCAGCGCGCCGTTCTGGGCGCCGGACGCCAGCCAGGCGCTGCGGATCGGTCCGTTCAGGGACACGGCGGCGCCCGAAGCGCTGGACCAGATGACCGCACCATTGACGAAATTCTGGTAGCAACCCCCTCCGACCAGACCGCACTGCACCTCCGACTTCGCACCCCCGAGCTGCGGAGAACCAGCGACAACCGACGAGATCGCCGACATCGCAGCAGCAGGCGTCATGGTGGT
>NZ_LMLU01000002.1 GCF_001422665.1 Arthrobacter sp. Leaf234
AGCATCAGAAGGAGTTACCCCTATGGCGGAGATCGTCGCGCATCATGGTCTGTTCAAGAACACCAACCTCCACGTCGATGACACCGGTGGTACCGGTCGTCCCGTGGTCCTGATYCATGGGTGGCCCCTGTCGGGGGAGGCGTTYAAGAATCAGGTCCCTGCACTGCAGTCTGCCGGGTACCGGGTGATCACCTATGATCGGCGCGGTTTCGGTCGCAGTGACAAGCCGATGACCGGGTACACGTACGACACTCTGACCGAGGATCTCCAGGCCCTGCTCGAGGAACTCGATCTGCGGACGTGACCCTGGTCGGGTTCTCCATGGGCGGGGGAGAGGTCGCCCGCTACTTTTCCAAGTACAGCCATGAGCGCATCCGCAGCGTCGTGTTCGCCTCCGCGNGTGACCCTGGTCGGGTTCTCCATGGGCGGGGGAGAGGTCGCCCGCTACTTTTCCAAGTACAGCCATGAGCGCATCCGCAGCGTCGTGTTCGCCTCCGCGGTCCCGCCGTTCATGATGCAGGGCGAGGACAACCCTGACGGACCTCTCACCAAGGACGCTGCTGCCGGGATGACCAAGGATCTGTCSAAGGATGAGGAGTCGTTTTATAACGGGTTCACCACCGATTTTTTCTCGGCGAACGGGGAGCTGAAGGTCACCGAGGGACAGCGTCAGGAAGCCCTCGAGCTGTGCCGGCAGGCTGATAAGAAGGCAGCGCTGGCGTGCATGGAAGCGTTCGGGACCACGGACTTCCGCGACGATTTGCTCAAGGTCACCGTTCGGCCTTGGTTCTGCACGGCGACGCCGATGCGACCGTTCCGTTCGAGGGCTCCGGGCAGCGCACCCACGCAACCCTGCTCGGCATGACCATGCTGAACGGCACNGACAGCGTCAGGAAGCCCTCGAGCTGTGCCGGCAGGCTGATAAGAAGGCAGCGCTGGCGTGCATGGAAGCGTTCGGGACCACGGACTTCCGCGACGATCTGCTCAAGGTCACGGTCCCGGCCTTGGTTCTGCACGGCGACGCCGATGCGACCGTTCCGTTCGAGGGCTCCGGGCAGCGCACCCACGCAACCCTGCTCGGCAGCGACCTCCATCTCATCAAGGGTGGCCCGCACGGGTGCAACGTCAGCCACCCCGACGAGTGGAACCAGGCCCTGATCACCTTCCTCGCCAGGCAGCGACCTCCATCTCATCAAGGGTGGCCCGCACGGGTGCAACGTCAGCCACCCCGACGAGTGGAACCAGGCCCTGATCACCTTCCTCGCCAAATAGAGCAGCCGACAAATCTGCCGGGCATAGGAAATTGGGTGCTCAGAACTGGCTGACACGACCAGTCTTCAAGACCGGCGGGTAGGGTCACTCCGTGTGGCTCGGGCGTCTCACCCTTCCCTGGGGTGAGGCGCCCGATCCGCTGACCAGTCCTGGTGTCGAGTGCGTCCATCCAAGCCCGCTGTTCACCCCTGCTGTCTGATGCGCGCTCAATCCGCCAATCCAGATCCAGGTGTGGTCCGAAGCACAGTAAGCACACTGAGAAAGGTGTGCTCATTCGCACAGTAAAGGAATCACCTGATGAAGAACAGCATGCGACTGCTCGCAGTCCCCACCCTCGCCCTGGGCGCCCTGGCCCTGTCCGGCGGATCCGCCATGGCAGCCGACGCCTCCTATTCCTCGACCCTGGGTCAGCTCAACGGCACCACGGGCACCGGCACGATCACCGTCGACGTCACCGGCGACAAGGCCATGGTCAACCTGCAGGTATCCGGCCTCGCCGAAACCTTCATGGACGGACCGTACCCCCACGTCCAGCACATCCACGGCGGTGCGGCGGGTGTCTGCCCGACCCCGGCCAACGACACCAACGGTGACGGCATCATCAGCGTCACCGAAGGCGCCGGCGGCTATGGCGCCATCCAGACCACGCTGACCACCAGCGGCGCCACCACGCCGGCCGAGGGCCTGAACCTCGAGCTCGGCGGCCAGGGCGGCACCTACAGTGTCCAGCGCGAGATCACCCTCGACGCCGCCACTAAGGCATCGCTGGAGTCCGGGACCGCTGTCGTCGTCGTCCACGGCCTGGACCCTGCCACCGCTGGCGTCTCGACCGAGGTCTTTTCCTCCCCGAGCGATCTGAACCCCGATCTGCCCCTCGGCGCTACCTCGCCGGCACTGTGTGGCACGCTGACCGCCACCCAGATGGGTGCTATGCCCCAGGGCGGAGCCGACACCGGTGTCGCACAGGAGACCGGCACGAACACCGCCGCTCTCGGCCTGGGTAGCGGCCTTGTTCTGGCCGCGGCAGCCGGCGGCGCTTACATGGTCCGCCGCAGCAATACCAAGGCCTGACACCAAGGCCTGATACCAGGGCCCGCACGAAGTTCGGATACGAAAGCTTGATGTCCTCGGACGTCTCAGCCGTAGCAGCACGAGTAGGCGCCGCCCACCCTGATCGAGGGTGGGCGGCGTTTGCTGTTCCTGGTCTTATGAGCAGGGTTGGCGCAAGGAAGACCGCCAACCAGGACGATTGCTGATGATCTGTGGTTGGGTGTCCTTAGGTTGTTTAGCAGTCGGGTAGGTCACGTGCGGGGCGTGATGAGTATCGGCTGGACGCGATGGTCTCTCTTGAAGGTCTCACTCTCATGCATACAGTTCAGTTGCCGCTCGTTGTTCCCTCACGAGGTGCACTCATGTCGGACACCCCCTTCAGAGATCTCGGGTCTGACGCTCCTGCGGTGCCTGCTCAGCCTGCTCAGCGTTCGTCAGGACCCGCCAGTTCGAACGTTGGTCGGGGGTGTGAGGTCGGAGCTCTCCTGCTTCGTCTTGAGCAGGGCGACGCCAGCGCCTTCACGGAGCTCTATGAGCGCACGTCTCACCGCGTATACGGGCTGGTGCGGAAGGTCCTCGTCGACCCGGATCTGAGCGCCGAGACAACCCAGGACGTCTTCCTCGCTCTGTGGGTCGGTAGTGGAGTTCACTTCGATCCTGCCAAAGGCTCCGGAATCTCGTGGGTCATGACCCTCGCCCACCGCCGCGCAGTGGACAGGGTCAGGGCAGAAGAATCCCACCGTGTACGCGACCTCAAATGGGGGCTCAAGAACCGCGGTGACGACCACGACCAGGTCACCGAGGTCGTCATCCAGAACGCGGAAACCGACCAGCTCAGGGAGTCGCTCAGCAAGCTCTCAGACCTGCAACGGGAAGCTATTTCCCTCGCTTACTACCGCGGCCTGACCTACGTCCAGGTCGCCGAGCACCTCGGGATTCCAATACCCACGGCTAAGACCCGTATCCGCGACGGCATCAGACACCTCAGCTCACACCTGCAGAACCTCTGACCGACACCTGATTAACCGAACACCCCCACGCCGGCCGATCAGGCCCCTGGAAGCGTCGGCCGATGTCGTCGCACAGCTTCTTATCGAACGGAGTACGCGTTTTGCAACGATGATCACCTCGATGGTCGGGGTTCTTTGCGATGGCGGACGAGGTGATCGTTTCCTTTGCGCCAAGTACTGCTCTACCCTTGGAAAACTAAGCTAGCTGATTATTGGTGCTGCACAGCACGCACTGCTTCAGCCCCAGCTCGCCGTTGCCGAAGGTCGAGCGGTTTGGTTTTACGAGGATGGACGGGGTCAGCGATCCTATGGACGGCCAGACGCAGATCAGGCTCACGACCCTCGCCTTGTCGAAGGCGAACATCACTGTCGGTGAGCTGTGGGTGAAGTACTACGGCCTGGGCGGGGAGGTATCGGAGTTCGAGGTCGAGGCGTACCTCGGGGGACTCCTGATTCTGTCCGGAGCGGAGCGTTCCATCCTCGCGGATGCCATGAATGAACTCCTCGAGGGTAGTTCTGTGAACATCCAGATTCCCCGCAGTGAGGACGACGAAGCCGCCGAGACGCCGGAGGATGCCCGTAGGGCGCTGGGCGCGTTCGGCGCTTTCCTGTTCACGGATGAGGAGGCTGAGCAGGAACGCCTGGACGCTGTCATGCACACGAACCTCGTGGATTCGCCGTTCGAGGAGCGTTTCGACCGGTACACGCAGCAGGCCCGCGACCACTTCAACGTCAGCTCGTCGATCGTGGCGCTGGTCGACGACCACAAGTTGTTCCTGAAGTCCGTGGTCGGGCCCATCGAGCAGAACATGCCACGGGAAATCACCTTCTGCAACGCGACGATTCGCAACGCCGGACCGCTGATCGTCGCCGATGCCCTCGAGGACGACCGCTTCCGGACGAACCCTTTGGTCACAGGGGAGCCCTTCATCCGTTTCTATGCCGGCTACCCTCTCCGTGGCCCCGGAGGCTGGACGGTAGGAACACTGTGCGTCATTGACCAGAAGCCGCGCGGCTTCTCACCCCAGGACGGGCGTTTCCTGCGCAAACTCGCCCGCCTCGTCGAAGACGAAATCAACTCCTGACGCCTGCGATCAGCGGGCACCGCTCGTGGCCACGGCTTGCCGCGCAGGAACATCGCGCAGGACTACACCGGACGGCGAGGACCAGCATGGAGGGCCAGTTGGTGGGACCGGTGGTGGGGATCAGCTGTCGAAGTAGGTGACGACGGGTCTGTGCTGCCCGATCGAGTTCAGGATCTCGGCGGATAGGTCGCGGAGCTTCACGTTCCGGTTCGAGGATGCCCTGCGGAGGATCGCGGTGGCTTCGTCCTGACTGCACCGGTTCTGGGCCATGATCGCGCCGATCGCCATGTCGATGCTGGTGCGTGATTCCATGGCCGTGCGCATGTTCGTGCCGGCTTCGGTGAGCTTGGCGACCCGGACGGCGAGGCGAAGGGACTGGGAGGCATCGCGGGCGAATCCCTCCGCGACGCGGATGCCCTTTGCGTCGAAGGTGTTTGGTTCGGTGGAGTAGAAGTCGAGGCCGGCGCTGGCCCCGTCGTCGAGGCGGATCGGGATTCCCAGGGCCGAGCGGAGTCCGTAGCTGGCGATCGCGTCGCGGTACTCGGGGAAGCGGGGGTCGGTGAGGAAGTCCCTGATGTGGACGGTGATGCCTTCTCGAGCCGCCCGAAGGCATGGTCCGTCGTCGAACCCGTACTGCACCTCGTCGACCTGCCGGGCTTTTTCGCTGCTGCTGGCGACGGTGATCATGGACCTCGGGCGCAGGAGCGTGATGCCGCAGAACACGTTCCCATAGGGGCCGGTGAACGCTTGAGCCGCAACAGTGACCAGTCCGTTCAGGAACTCCTGGACGTCGTCGCTTTCCAGCACCATGTTCTGCAACTGGGCTGTAACGCTGTCACGCTCAGCTTCACGCGCCAGTTCTTCCTCGTCCGGCATCGAATCCTTAACCACGCATTAACAGAGGTGAAGGAAGGCTCGCTTCTGAACCTTAGGCCACCTCATGAACCTCTGAAATGCTACGTCACCCCTAGCAGGATCAGACCTGCATCCTATGAAGAGAGACGACAGAATTGGCCCGGTAGGCGCGTGCCGGACCTGATTAGGCGGCCTGTGTCGACGCTTTGTGGAAGGAGGCATAGGCCGAGACGAACTGCTGTGCCTCACGCCGTAGCCGGACCGACAGCAGCATGCTGGGATGCGCGGCCCGGGTGAGATCAGCTAGCGCCCTACCGGCTGTCGCCGAAAGACGCAGCGCTCCGACCATGATGGAACTGACCTCCAGACTCGACAGCGCCGTGATCATCTCCTCCCGATCATCGCCCCCTGCCAATGCGGCATAGACCCTGTCGATCCGGGACGGGAGCATCGAGATGAAATCAGTCGCAAACCCCCACGCTGCAGCCGCGGACGACTCCTCGACAAGGACATTGAAGGCCTCAGGCTCGAAATCAGGGAGGGTGTCCGTTGACCCGCCAGCGCTCACGGCGGGTGTCATGCCTTGAGCATCGTGTTCAGGAGGGAACCCCATGACGATGCCAGTGCCTCACGGCGTCCGAACTCCTCAGCGATATCAGCAGCCCGGAACTCGGTTTCCGGGTTCAGTTCGAACTCGTGGCCGTACTCGTGATCGACCTGCCGCTGGACCCTGCTGTGCAGGACTTGTAATTCAATGTCCTCCAAAGCGGCGAGGTCCTCGGGAAAAGAATCGGTGGGAAAGAGGCGAGAGTTCATGACTGCTCCTAAAAGGGGGGAAACGCGAGAAGGGAAGAGGTGCCCGGAAGCTGCTGGGCGACCAGCTGAACAGGTCAGTGGTGGAGGAAGTGCCTTGGATGGTCAGGCGACGACGGGTGAAGCTACGCGCGAGGTGTCAGACAACATCACGGCCCCAATGACGCGCACTGGATCCGGGGTACCAAGAAGGTCTATGTGTGCGTTTAAGTGCGGGGGAAGTGAGTGACAGGCTTCCAGGAGGAGGCGGGTCGCGTCAGCTTCCACGGTGGCTGCCCGTGAGACATCGACGGTGACGGTCGGGTTACCCGGCAAAGCGCGGGCACGCCGGATGAGGGGCACGAGGGCCCGATAGTTCGTGGTGGTGAAACGGCCTCGAACGGAGATTGTTGCTTCGTTGATGGCGAGGTCGACCTTGATCAGGGTGAGAAGGCGGTCGTACAAGGTGGCTCCGTAAAGGGAAAACCGACTGGCCGCTTGCAGGACCAGATGATCAGCATAAGGCAGTCCAACGCCTTATCACGACACGTCATCACGGAGTGTTTCCACGACCTCTGCTCGCCCTGACTTCCCGCCGGGAGGGCCCTGCAGCTCGGCAGCACATTCACGCATAGTCGAAGCGTCACACAGGACGCCTTGGGTAATCTAGGCGTCCGTCCGCTGCCAGGACGGCATGCGATGCATAGTTCCGGAGTACCCGAGTAGCCAGCTGGCGGCTCTTCGTGCTGTCGTTGATCTGCGGTGTTGATGGTGTGCAAATCGACCGGAATCAGAACACTCTGACGTGGCGGCGACTGGGATGGATTGATGAGTTGGAAGGCATCACGGATGATGCTTTGATTCCTAACGCGTCCGATTTTACGTTCGACGTCGTCGCATACGAGCGAGAACTGGACCGGGCACGAGCCGTGTTGGCCGGCATCTTCCGCCGCAACTAAGAGGGCAGGGGCCCGTCAAGGGGACGGGTCCGTCTAGGATCCTTGACCGGGCAGATGGAGCGCGACTGGAGCGCGATGAATCTAGATGTCGAGGATGTTGTTGTGGGCGTTGGTGATGGGTGGGAGGTCTCGGGTGTCGAGGTCTTCCATGAGGTGAATGGATGCGTATTCTGCCGGCGTGATGCGGCCGGCGTTGTCGAAGACGCGGAAGGTGCGGCGTAGTCGTCCTTCTGGGTAGTAGGTGTGAGCGAAGCTGACGTCGACGCGGGTGTTGGGCCAGTCCTCGGCGATATCGATCTGGGTACCGTTCAGGCCGTCCGAGAGGGGAGTCTTAGCTCCTGAGGGCGCTGCCCAGTAAGCATCGAGGTGGGCGAACTCGGCGCAGAGTGCCTCGATCGCCGCTTTTTTCTGGTCCGAAGGAAGGTCGATCAGGGTCCAGGCCGCACGAGGATCGTCGGTGGTGATCGGATCCAGCTTGAGCTTTTCGTCTCTGGACCTTCCCGGTATTTGATCCTCGTTGACGGGCACGGGTTGATGCTCGGTGATGCGCAGCGTTGGGGGTAGATCGCCTGCAGGCAGCTCGATTTGTGAGAAGCGGTAGGTGTAGGACGCGCCGCCGTAGTCATCGCGCAGTGCGTCCGGGGCCGAGGTGTACACCACGAGGTGCGCTGCTTGGTCGTCGTCGAACACAGCCGCGGGCATCCGGTCGATGGTCATGCGGTGCACTCCTTCGTCCGCGGACAGGATCAGGAGGGTGCGGTCGACAAGCCAGTCCGCTGCCGTGTCTACGTTGGCATCCCATTGACCGGGCGAGAGCCATAGACCGTGTCGGGTTGTCCCTAGGTGGCTTACGTGAGCGAGGTCGAAAAAGGGGGTCAACTGGCCATCGGGGGAAATGTGGAGGGCGGTCGTTGTGTCGTGCGGTAGCTGGCCGGTGTCGCTGTTCATAGGCTGGTAGAGGACCCAGGCACCGTCGGACGCTGGTGTCACCGTCACGTGCGGGCTGAGATGGCCGATGGGAAGATCGGGCCACGAAATAATGCGATCGGTCTCGCCGGCCTGCTGAATGACGGCAATCGGTTCCGTCAGGCTGACGCGAATAAGAGTCCGCTCTGTAGCAACTACCTGCCATCCTCGAGGTTCAGCCATGCGGTAAGTCTCGCAGCAAGCTACGCGACCCATAAGCCCATCCTTATCCGGTCCCCGTCAATCAGCTGATGGTCGGCGGCGGGACAGGTGGTTGGCTGGCGAGGATTCGCCTCTTACGTTCCTGATACTCCTGTTCCGAGAGTAGGGTCAGGCCACGCATTGGCCCACCTGGGTAGTCCGCGGAGAAGCCCGTTGCGAAGCTGATGTACATGTCCTCGAGGCCACACCAGTTGACGAGGACGTGCTGTGGTGAGTCGTCGGTGATGATTCCTGGATGCCCAGTGAAGAGCGTGGTCGGCAGGCCGTCGCGTATCCATTCCTGCCTGTCGCGGACGAGCTCGGGAGGATCATCAAACGCGACGAATTGCCCGATCTTGAGGTCGGTTGCTTCGATCATGGTCCTTCAGTGTGCTCTTCAGCAGGTCGCTCTACAACTGGCTTGCTCAACCCGTAGGAGGATCCTCCACAGGGACGTTCAGTGTCACTATTCTGAGCAGGTGAATGAGCGCATCATGTACGTCCAACTGAAAACGGGCTATGGAACGGATAGTGGGCCGTCATGGATCTCACGCGTGCGTTTCAGTAAGACCTGGCGTACCGCGTACTTCCAAGGACGCACGCTGCACCGTGTCACGGGTACCTCTCGCGCGAACTTCGACTCAAACTTCTACGACGTCGACTCGGGCGATGAGTACTGGGTATCCGGACCCAAGCGTGACCGAACTGACGGCCGGTACAGCTCCCAACAGCCCACAGTCGAAGAGGACGCTCGCGAGGCCTACGAGGCATTTCTGGACGGAGCTTCGCTCCCTGGACGCGAGAACGGGTAGGGCCGAACCAAACTCCCCTTCTGCTTTACGGGATCCCTGAGCGTGCTTGGTGGGAGTCTTCAGAAGACTCGCCTAATGGATAATTAAGGCGACGATTCCGGTTATGAAGAAAAGAACTGAAGAAATTAATATTAGATACGAATACTTCTGAAGAAGATCGACACCTTCCTCTAAAGTAATGCTTGAGTCGAATGTGAGCAAGTATCGGGCGTTCAATTTTGTGGCCGCCCCTCTTCTGCGAAGGATGATGAATCCTAAAAGCGTAATCACTCCCATGACAAAGAATATTCAGTCGTCTTCATTCCCTCCTCTCATGGGAACTCCCGTAAACACAAATACCGTTATAACAATCGGCATTAGGACGAAAAAGCCGTAGGTAATTAGTGTGAGAGATTTTGCACTCATAGTGGTCTTTCTTTCAGGAAATTAAGCACATTCGATGTGGCTACCTCATCGTACGGACGTAAGCCCAACGCAGCTCCATCGGCCATCTCGGAGTGTGACGTGTCTCGATGCATCGTTCGGCGACTAGCACTGCCCGTAAGCGGGTCGCTCACCGCGACACTGACGGCGGGGACGATGTTGAGCTGCTTCAAGCACTCGCGCCCGATGAGCGCGATCCCCGTATGCCCCGCCCGAGAAAAAGCCCGGTGATGGTGCCCTAATCGGGACACCTCCAGGCACGCTAAGTACCGTCTTGAGCCGATGTGGCAGAAACGACCGTTTATGCACCTATGGTTTGCTACACGCTGGTTCTACTTCTGAGAAGACCGACCCAGGGTAGTTCTCGAGCAGGTGAGGCTTCGGCTTCAGCGGAGGGCGTCGAGTGCTTTGGTGAGTTTGTCGGGGTTGGGGACGTCGAAGAAGCCGACGCCCTGATCAGCGCCCAGTCCGCCGAATCCGGCTCCGAGGAAGCCCATGCCGGTGTTCTGGTACATGGTGGAGCGGGTGCTGCCGAAGGTGACTGTGACGTGCGCGTTGTCGCGTGAGCGGTTGGTGCTGATCGATACTCCGTGGATGGGAGCGTCTGTGGAGGAGCGTTCGCTGGTGGAGACGATGGCTCGGCTATCGGTAAGCCCGTAGACGGTGGTTCGTTTGCGTCGGCTCTTATAGATGAAGCGGCCGACGATCATGTACAGGCCGATGAGGACGAAGGGGATCCCGAAGAGAGCGAACAGGGCAGGTGCGTCTCCGGTTAGGACTTGGTACTCCCAGAAGATGGCGAACCCGCCCCAGAGGAGGCTGAAGGGGACGAGGAACACGTCGGCTTTGGAGAACAGGACTTTTGGGTCGGGTCGGCCCGTCCAGTGCAGTGTCTCGCCCGACCGCAGAAGGGGTTCCAGTCGTTTTCGTTCGTCTGCGGTCGGGTTCACTGGTTGCTACTTCTGGGCGTCGTTGTAGGCGTCGATGATGGACTGGGTGATGCGTCCGCGGGAGCTGGGGTTGTGGCCGTTGTCCTGGGCCCACTGGCGGATCTTCTGGGTTTCTTCCCGCTTGGACTTGCTCGGCGACGAGGAAGAGCCTTGCCCGCTCTGTCCTCCTGATCCTCGGCGGTTCGTCTTGGCCTTCCGGCCCTTCTCGACGTACTCGGATAAGGCTGAGCGGAGCGTCTCGGCGTTCTCCGTGGTGAGGTCGATCTCGTAGTCGGTGCCATCGATGCCGAATCGGACGGTTTCCTGGGCTTCTTCGCCGTTGAGGTCGTCGACCAGGTTCACCTGTATGCGCTGCGCCATTGTTCTACTCCTTGAAATGCTTGCTAGTAATAGATGATTCCCCTCCCATTCACCTTATCCGAATGGGAGTGAGCACATTTCCAGTCTTCTCGCCCTTCTCGCTATCAAGTGACAGTCTGACAGTCTGACAGTCTGACAGTCTGACAGCTCTGGGAGCGCTCTCTTGTACCTAGCTTTTGTTCGGTTGGCAGGGCCGGCGCGTGGCCCGGATTGGTTACTGTCCGGGGTGCAATGGCTGTTCCGCTAATGGCCGGTGGTGCTTGGCTTGTGGCCCGATCATCGTCGCGGACGGTCTAATAGCATGGTAGGGAAAAGGCGTTCACCCTGTTGTCACCTGCCGCTGGTAGCTTCACCGGATGGACGCCGCCTTGCCCGCACCCGAATCGAGCACATTGCTACAATCGCGAGTCTCGCCGATCGTGAGGGCTTCGACGGGCAGTTCCTCGGCGTCCCGGTACCCGTGCCGGTGCTCACGCTGTCTGGGGTGGATACGGTCCTGCTCCCGTACACGCACTTCTCGATCCTGATGCGCCCGGACAAGCGCCTGGCAGCTGTCACGGCACTCGGGATTGACGGGGCGAAGCTCCTGGACCTTGACCGGTCCGGTATCGACTGGCGGTTGGACCCGCGGCTGCCTGAGGATCAGCAGACGGGGGAGCGGGTCTACGCACGCAACGACATCGACCGCGGACACCTCGTCCGCCGCGCCTCGGCGGTGTGGGGCGACACCCGGGCCGAGGCGGTGACAGCGAACGAAGACACGTTCCACTACACCAACGCTGCCCCGCAGGCCACAAAGTTCAACCAGGGCCTCGAGCTCAACACCGACTGCAGCGGTATCAGGGGCTTCCATGAATCTTGCAGTCAACATGAAACTCAGCCAACTATCCGGATGATTAGTGGTGACTCAATGAGCCTTAGACCCCGACATGGCAATAGTGTACCCAGGATGGTGTCGTACAACCTAAGGATCGCACTTCTATCATCGCGTGACGTAGAGCCACGCTTGGATCCTGCGAATCTTCTAGGGCAGCATAAAAAGCTTTGGTCATTTCAAATGCGGTTGAGTCCAAAACAGCTTTCATTGTGGCAATCACGTGACGGAACCCTACGTTCGCGAACGATGCCGCGATTGTCAGTCCCACGTCCGGAAAATCTTCAAACACTTGTGCCGTCTCACATGCGTTCAAGAAGGCGAGACTACGTGACGCATGTGGCAACTCAAGGATCTGCTCGAGCGAGAGCATGCCGTCACTGAGTACCATCCCCGATATCGCCGGCTTCTCATTTACGACTTTCGCATGGCAGGAGAAGTGAACACTTCTTGCCCCGGACACTGCTGAGGTAGTCGCCTCCAGTGTTGCCGCCCCATTTTCAAGCATGTTTTGGCACCCATGCTGCCGAAGGTGTGACATTTCTTCACCGACATATGTGAGCGCGGTCCGATCATCTCCTAGCCATGATGGGGCCATCGACATCCCCACAGAGAGTTCAGGAGCATCAGTCAGATATGTGCCATGGTCGCAACCCTTTGCATCAGAAGGAATTTCCGGTGTTACAAAATACGAGCTCTGGAAGATTAGCAGTGCATCCTTCTCAGCGGCCGCAGCCGAACAAGCCCGCGCCGCGTGTAGTGGAAGGGAAGCCGCATAGGAGCTTGGGTACCACCAGATTGGTGTCGGTTCGGAAGTTGATCCGAGAAAAGCGATGTGATTTATTATTTCATCCCATAGGTAACGTAGTACAGGTTCAATTTCACCTGCCTGATACTGCTTCCACAGGTGTTGAAGTTGAGTTGTAGAAACTTTAGGAACATCGACATAGTAATACTCGTTTCTCTCGGGCATGCGATAAAGTAGGCCGCTGCCAAAACGTGTTACGACTAATCGAACGAGTAGGTGCTGCTTCGCAATTGTAGCGATGCTCTCCTCGAGGCGGGCGGCCTGTCGATCATCGCCGATTAAAACATCCCAGCGCTTCCAATATTCAGCGATCTCCTCCTCGCGTTCTGGCGAATTTATGAACGAGACCCCACCTTTATGGTCGGTTCGTCCGAAGCCACTTGATGATAATTTTGCCAGAATTAGTTCGAGTTCCGCCGCTCTGGCAGGGTTTTGTGCACGGATTCTTTCAATTGCATCCGGATCTACCCGAGCTCTGAACAACATATTGCGAGACTCATCGAATCGTTGTGCTGCCAGATCGTAGGATCCTGCACGGGCCAAAAATAGGGCTACGACAAGCAACACTGCCGATATGGCGTGAGCGCTACTGAACCGAATATCGGGGGCCAGTGTGCTCCACCGGGATCTCCGAGCTAGATCCGCGGCCACGTCGCCCAGAACTGCAAATTGGCCTGGGCTGCCCTCGGCTACTGTTTCCTCCGATAGCTCCTGAAGTAGCGTTACGCGCTCGGACATCGGACCGGAGCGATTGGTCACGAGCTCCTGTAAGAGTGAGACGATGATGCTCCGCTTAGCTGATTCAGCTCGACGGAGCCGCAACAAGGATCGGGATGATAGCCATGCTATTGGAGAGTGCTCCGGTACGGCTGAACGAAGTGCCTTCAGTTCCAGTAGGGCGGCCTGCGCATTAGTTGAATTACATTTGAGTCGACCGAGTTCTATCAAAGCAACACGAGTATCGGCTAATTGCAGAAGGTAACCATTACTATTACCTGACGCTTTGTCCGTGCTACTTTGGAGTCCTTCTTCAAGCTGCGCTGCTACGGATTCAAGGCCGAGGTCAACCTTAACAGCGCGTGATGCGGCTACGCGACTTTCCGCGACCGTGGATACTAACCAGAGATAATTTGGGTCATGCTTATCGACAGCATCTAGTACTTGAGATGTTCGTATATCTAACTCGTCGACGTCCCATTCCAGCCCAACATCAGCCTCATGTGCTCTTACAAGTGCATTCAGAAAAGTCGCACAACGTAATGCGCGTTTACTTGCCGTACCAACTGCAGCTACTGACTCTCTTCCAGATTTTAACACTCCCATTGCATCGTTTTGGCTTTGCATAACTTGATATCGGGCTTGAAGTGCGTTGCTATGGTGGTGTAAGAGTCCGCCTCTTCTCTCAGAGCCTTCCTCTTCGAGTGAAGCTGCACTCTTGAGAATCTCGATGCCTGAATCGATGTAGTGGACACTCCCGCTCTCTCTGAAGAGATATTCAGACACTTTTCCCCGGCAAAGTGCCAGTGCAGAGTACTTATCGGACGCCACCGTGGGATCAATGAGTCCAAGCGCTGCGTCGCACTCGACACTACTTGCTAGCAAGTCATACAATCTCCGGTCGTAAAAGTATCGTCGCGAGAGACTATTCGCTCTTGCTATGCTGCTACCAATTCTTATGGAATCAGAACGAGCTCTGCGGCACGCAAGCGTTGACCAAGCAACAGATTCGTCCAGATATTCGACTTCGTTAGTTCGTTCGAATATTTCAAGTGCACATACTGCAAGTCCCTGCGCGACTTGCGCTTTTCGGTCGTCCCAGTCCGAATTGTCAATTATTATAAGCTCTTCCGCAACAAACTTCGACTCAGTGAAGAGTGCATGCACTGCCGGCATTTCGTGAGTGGCCGCTTGCTCGTCATATAGTTGCGAAAGCCGGTCGATCCATCGTCTATGAGTGTCAAAGGAAGGGGGCTTGCGATTCTGAGCGTTTCTTGTCTTGTTTTCTATTTTTTCCACAAATTCCGTAACGCGATTTAGGAAGTCCGAACCGTCCCGTGCGATTATGTTGACTTGGCCCGTCCACGGTAGTGCGGGTAGTAGCCCGAGGTTGAACCGCTGGTCGACATCGAGAACCTCTACAACATGAGAGGTAGGTGCAGAGCCTGCGGGCCCATCGTTATCGCTAGGTTGTATTCCAGTGAGTGCGAGGAAGCAGCGTAACTTGTCCAGTTCATCGCTGATTACTTTGAGTTCATCAATTTCTACCGAAGCCATGTCTGAACAAGATTGGATTTGCTCGATTGCGCGCCGCACATAGTGGGTAACGCGAGGGGGGCCGCTAATCGTACGGCAAAATTGGTGATCCTCCTCGTTGTAGAAAGCGAGCATATAACGTTCAAATAGTCGTAACTCGTGTGAAGCAGAGAATATGGACTCCCGTGCAATGGCGAGGTGTATCATCGATCTTCTACGGTTGGACGCGGTGGAATTGTTGCGCCCGTTAGTGCCAAGTCGCTCCTGCGCGCGCTTTCGACGCTCTCGTTCGTTCGCGTGCTTTCTTGCTTTCATAGGTTTGCCTCTGGCCATAGTTATACCTACCACAAATTTTCGGGTGATTGAGCCTGTGTCGGAAGTTCATGCGCAACTTAGAAGATAATTCGCCGTCAGCGGCCACTGAGTGTAGTAGCTACAGTTTTGGATTCGGTCAGCGGTTGGGGGGCCGTGCAGGTTTTGACATGTCACTCATCGAGCTACGGCAGTCTCTGCAGGCTCGACGCCTGTCGACACCGATCGTGCAGGAATCGAGGCAGGCTACGGCAGTCAGTAGAGGTTGCCTGTGGGCTGAAGCAGGGCGCCTGTTTTAGGTTCTGGCTAGTGGAAGCCTTTCTCAGCAAAGGATCCTTTGACTGGACGCATGTGCGGGGTCCCGAGCGGTCCGAGCGTTTTCAGTGTCGGCGCGAGATTCTGTAGTTGGCGCATGTCTCAGCAATGTGTCTCACGCGGAGTATTCTCACCAAAGTGGTAGTGGGCCTTTGATGAGTGTGGGGAGCGCCGGGATGGGAAGAATCGGGTACGCGAGGGTCAGCACGTTGGAGCAGAACGTGGATCTGCAGCGCGCGGCGCTGTCCGCGGCAGGCTGCGATCGGATCTTTACCGATCATGGCGTGAGCGGAACGATGGCGAGCCGGCCGGAACTCGATAAGCTCCTCGATCACCTGCGCAGCGGTGATGAGGTGGTGGTGTGGAAGTTGGATCGGTTAGGACGCAACACCCGGAGCCTGCTTGCCCTCATCGATGACTTGGAGAACAGGGGAGTGCACTTCCGGAGTGTCACCGAGGGCATCAGTACGACAGGATCGATGGGGCGGGCGATGCTGACGGTGATGTCTGCCTTCGCTCAGCTCGAGCGCGATCAGCTCGCCGAGCGGACCAGGGCAGGTATGGCTGCGGCTGCTGAGCATGGGCGGAAGGCCGGCCGACGGGAAGTTACGACCGACCATGCGAAGGTCAAGCGTGCCAGGGACCTCAAGGCCCAGGGTCTCGCCCCAGCCGACATCGGGAAGATCATCGGAGTCAGTCGGGCGACGGTGTATCGGTATCTCAGTATTGGCGGCAGTGAAGTAGTCATGTGAGTGCCGCGCTGAGGCCAACGTAAACTCGTGCGCAGGAGATGTTTTTGAACGCGTGCACAGCGCCTACCGGAGGGTGCGCCGTGATCACCCCAGTCCGTCGTCAGGTTACCGAGTTGAGGACCCTATGAGTTCTACAGAGAATGATTCACCGGTGTCGCCCACCATGGTCTTACAGGACGCGGTGTTGGACAGTGAGGATGTGCGCGGGTTCCTGAACTCCCTGGCCATGACTGCCGCCGAGCAGCTGTCTACGGAAACGGCGCCGGTGTTGTGCGGGGTGACGCTTCTTCGGCCGCGCAGGATGGCGACGGTCGCCAGCAGCAGTGTTGAGGCCGAGAAGATGGACGAACTTCAGTACGAGCACAATGACGGCCCCTGCCTGCGGGCTGCGCGGGAGGAGAAGGTGTACCGGGTGGAGGACTTCCGCACCGAGGACCGGTTCGGCGGGTACTCAGCCGATGTCGCCGAGCACGGGATGCTGTCCGCGATCGGAGTGCCGATCGTTCTCGACGGTCAGGCCAACGCCGGGCTGAACCTCTACTCGCCGCGGGTTCGCGGCTTCGACGACGCAGCTGTAGAGAAGGCACGCGCCTTCGCCCGGGACACGTCGAACGCGCTGCGTACGGCGGTGCGGATCGCTGACCTGACAGATCATTCGAGGGACCTCGAGACCGCGATGCAGAACCGCACGATCATCGACGTGGCAGCGGGAATCATCATGGGCCAGAACAGATGTTCCCAGGACGAGGCCATGATGATTCTCAAGATGGCTTCCAATTCCCGGAACCAGAAGTTGAGCGCGGTTGCCGCCGCAGTCGTGGAAAGTGTCACTCAAGCCCCGGTCGCTACCCACTTCGACTGACATCCAACATGTTGAGCTGCAACCACATGTTTTGACCCGACGTGCTCACCTAGGTGTACCCAAGACCTTCCATCCGGGCGTCGTGGCTCGCCAACCCCGCTCTGATTCATGGCCGGCGGTATACCGCCGATCGTCAGGCGTGGCGTGTGGCGGGGTGCAGAACGATCTCGGTGGGGCAGACGTTGCTGGGTGAGTCGATGATGAACCGGACCGCGGTGGCTACGTCCTCGGGACGAAGCAGCAGCGACCACTGCAGCGGTGAACGTGCTTGCCAGGACGTCATCCATTTCTGTCTCGTCAACGGTGTCGAATCGTCCCCATTGGAAGGTGTCGGCCGCCCACACCACCGCTTTCAGCGATTCGGGTCCATCAACTATTGCGCTGGCCGCTGCACGGACCGCTTGGCTGTTGCGTACATCGAGCAGGGTTTCCGTTACTGAGTTGGCACCGGCTTTCCGGCACGCATCGGCTGTTGCCGTGATGCGGTCAGGATCGCGTCCCCACAGGTGAACCTTGAGGATAAGAGCTGCGAGGGACACGGCGATGGCCCGGCCGATATCGCTCGAAGCCCCCGTGATGACCGCTGAACCCTCCATGCAGCAACGCTATCCCAGTAAGCGGCACTGGCTAGGGGGCCGGGCCCATAGCTGACGTGAGGAACCCACCATCATTGTCACCAACCGGTGGATTTGGCGGAGGGGTGAGCTAACCACAGTTCACCTGAAATCTTCGACAGGTATCGAACCGTAAAGGGAAGGCCCGGCACGGGCGATGGTTGATCTCGTCAGAGGGAGCGCAGGAATTGGCGCGCTTGTTCCTTGCCGTCGATCTGCCGGGGGATTTGGCGGCCGTAGGAGGCAACGATGTCCTGTGCGATGAGGTTGACCTTGCGGTTCGTGTCCTGGCTGTGTTGGGAGATGACATTGAAGGCTTCGTCAGTGCTGATGCCGGTCATGCCGGCAAGGACCCCTTTGGCCTGGTCGATCGTGGTGCGCTTCAGGGTGGCAGCAGCGACAGCTTCGTTGGCGAGCCGGTGGGAATCAGTGTGGATGGAGCGGGTGAGGTCGATCAGCAGGCCCCATACCCCGATGTGCTCATCACCGTCGAAGAGCGGTCCGCCGACCACCAGCGTTTGGTAGTCCTTGCCGTTCCTGTCCTGAAGTGTCAGGTACATCGACAGGGGCCCGTTGTCTTCTGTCACTTCGGCCCAGAACGCGGCGCTGCTTTTTCGCATGGTTGGGTGGACGTGGGACTGGCCGAGCTCGAAGGTCGGCTCGATCTCGCCCGGCTCATAACCGTGCATGGTGAACATCTCGTCGGACCAGTGGAAGGTGTCCGTCGCGAAGTAGTACTGGAAGGTCCCGGTCGGACAGTTCTTGAACAGGTGCAAGGGCGCGGCAGAGCCAGGGTCGGCCTGGGAAGCCTTATCGGATGACTGCACGAGGAGATGGCTCTCTACGGGTCGTCGCAGAGCTAGCTGCATAACTCTGTTCGCCCTGAAGGATAGCAACCCGGGCCGACACGACCTCAACGGCAGCTGCGATGCCGCTGCCCGGGTCTTTAGCAACTCGGCCAGCAACAGGTGACAGCGCGCCTCCAACTACCTCCAATGAGTGCCTTTTCATAGAGGGTCTGTTCTGGGAAGCGGCGAGGGTCAGAAGGCTTCCGGGGCGTTGAAGGCGAGGTCGAAGATCGCGGGGTCCAGTTCCCAGATAACTTGCTCGAGTACGGCTCGATCCATGGGTGGCAGGGTAGCTATGGCGTAGATGTATGCCTCGAGGTCGAACAGCTCGAGGTTGCCGCCCATCGCGAAGTACTCAAGCCACAGCTCGGGCAGACCGATTCCGAGAAGGTGTACGGCGGACGAAAGGGCGATGTGTTGCTCGGCGGCTGTCATCGGCTTACCCATCGCTGTCCCTCCTCACGAGGTCGCTTCATATCCCACGGTAGACCCTCGAAACGCTCGCCCGACCGTGTGCGACATTCTGCCTCGGACCGAGAAGCAGGACACCGCACCGGCCGTGCTCACTACCAAGCCGCTTCTTGACAAGATACTAAGCTTACTGACTAGTCTTGTCGTCGATTGCAGAAGGGTCAACTGGTCAGCGCCGAGGTCCGCGGTCTTGACCAGGGAATGACGCGACCTCCCACTGCCTGCTTGCCACCTTCAGGGCAGGATGCGGCGGCAGGGTCTACCCATCACAGATGGCGCCGCACCGCAGCCGGGACCCGGGCTGCACAGCAGTAAGGTCCCACCAAGTGCTCCGTGATGTCAGTGGTTGGCGGTGTATTGCTGGTACTGGGGGTGGTCGGCGAGGAACGCGTAGGCCATCGGGCAGCGGGGGATGAGGTTCAGGCGTCGCTTGTGGGCGTCGAGGACGATGTTGCGCATCAGGGTCTGATCGGCGCCTTGGTCCCGGAAGCCGGGCAGTTCGGTACCCATGACGAGGGTGAGGTTCCCGCCGGCCATCGTGTACTTCACGTACGCCGCGAGATTCCCGTCGGTGAACAGCTCGAACCGGCAGTACAGGGGGTTGTCCCGGAACTTCTCCCGGGACGACTTTGCGACACCTGAGCTTTCGGCCGCCGCAGCCCGCAGGTCGAGTTCGTCGACGAGCATCTGGTACCGGTCCACAGCTTGGTATGGCGGGTAGTCGGTGTCGATCACCGTATATGCGCGGTTCACCAGAATCCTCAGCCGCCGCGTGGACAGTGACGCCAGCTCAGCTGGAGTCAGTTCCTCAGCGGTCAGGTCGTCATCATGGTCCTGTTCAGAGGCTACCCACGCTGTCAGCTGGTCCGTATCGACCGCACCGGACCTGCTCGCACGAGCAAGCCGAGCAGGCGTCACAGGTACCTCGGGCGACGGCCGGCCTGTGAGCTGCGCCGCTCGGCCTGGTCCTCGGCCTGGTTCTCGGGCTGGTGCGGGGGTGGTCTGTGGTGCGGGGTTGTTCAGAAGGTCGGTCATGGCCGTCTCCGGGTGCTGTGCACATCCGTGGCCTGTGTCTAGACCTATGTGTGCTTCGAACACTAGACCCAATCCCAGGAAACGCCACCAGCAGAAGCTGAACATCCGGTGACCAAGCCCCGCTGATAACACCGGTCACGGGACGGACTGAGGGTTATGGGCGGTGAGGCGAGGCGGCAGGGCACGAACCTTGCACAGCGTCCCTGCCGCCCCTGCGCATCTTCCTGCCCACTGCTAGACAGATGAAGTCGCACTTCCAAGTAGGCCTTTTCATCCGGGCACACCACCAGTGATGAACAACCCATACGGAAAGATACCCAACAGCCCCGTCGCGTGCCACGCGCGCGGGGCGTCACGAGTGCAGCACCTGGATCCGCGGCCGCACCGGTAACTGTGTGCCTATCTGTCTTCGAGCCCGGTGTTAGTGCGGGTGACATGCTGAAAGAACCTTGGCAGTTGGTCATCCCATTCCTTCTCCACGAGACTCTTCAGCCCCTCGTCGAGAAGGTCCCGCTCGAGTTGGGGCAGATCGCCCCTACCGAAGATGTAGTCAGCGACAGCTTTCTCGGATGCGTTGCCGGCGACCGCGATGTACTCGACCCACACCTCCCACGGCTGAAAGCCATCACTGTGCACCAGTTCCACCACGTCCCGCTGCTGGGCATCCCATTCGACGCTCACCGATCGTTCCTTTCCTGAGGCTGCTACCCCTCCATCAAGGTCATCAGACCGGTCACTGGCCCGCCACCAGGAAAAACCGCTTGCACCCGGTCGTCCTAGTGCCCCCAATGAACACAACTGCTGGTCGAGCCGAAACGCCGATCGCCACCCCTCCATAAGTTAGTGCGTACCCAAGGAGAAGTTCTGGGCTCATGGTCCGATATCGCCCGGAATACAGCGACGCCCCTTTGGGCTCCGGTGGTCATGCTGGTAAAAGACGGCGCTGGCCCCGCTCAGAGGACGGCTTCTCCGTGGGCCTATCACGTAGCGGCTCACCCACAGGTGGACGGCTTTGAGCTCCACCCTTCGGGCTCCACCCGCCTACAGGTGGATGACCAACGCCACGGCGGCAGCTGACCTCACCTCGAGCGTCTCCATTGCCACCATCAGCCCTCATCCGGACCAGCTCATGCTGTGGGCGACCACGCTGGGAGGAGGCTGTGCACGCCCACCGCTTGCTCGAGGTGAGCTATTCCATGTCGGTGAGGTGGTGGGTGTGCGCAGGCGGGCCCTTGGGTTCCTGCTGTCCATGTGTGTGCGGGACAAGCAGCGAAGCGTGGAGAGCTTGTGCCGTGCATAGGTGGTCAGGAGGCGCACGAACCCTCGACACGCACCGAACGGCTCCGACGGACTCTGCACCACTCATCTGCGACATCTTGACGAGCTGCTGGTTCTGCCGCTCCCTAATCTGATTCTCAAAGCACTAATGCGAGCACTTTTGAGACGAAACACAGCGAGACAGGTTTTCGAGACAAGGGCAAGCCTGTGGTTACGGGGGAGTGGTTGCGCGACGCTCGGCTCGATCAAGTGTCTCGCAAAGCTTTAGGTTTGCGAGACACCCGAGAACGTTCTGGCGGTGGTAGGTGCAGTTGCTATGGTCGGTCGTTCGGATTGCTATTCGGGACCTTGTCTATGGGTCGGTTGGTGCCGTCTCGGATGGTATTTGTGGGGTTGACGAACGGTTCGGCGGGGTGGATGCCGGGAATTTGGCGCATGAAGTGTGCCCAGGAAGGGGCTGCAATGAGGGAGCCGTCGACTTCCGGGTAGGTTTGGCCGCCGATTTTCAATCCACTGAGGGAGCCGTTGCCCTCTTTCCAGTTCCCGATCCAACTGGCGGTGGCTATTCCGGAGTTGTAGCCGATGAACCAAGTCTGTGATCGCCGGTCATTGGTTCCAGTCTTGCCGGCCATCGGGATGTTTCCGTAGTCGAGTAGCCGGCCGGATCCTGTTTTCATGACTTCCTGGGTTGCGTAGTTGACCCCGCGAGCAATCCCCTTTGGGATGACTTGGTCGCAGTCGGTGGTAGGAACCGGGTAGTTGGTGCCGTCGGCTGCTGTGACCTTCAGGAGGGCACGCGGTTGACACACTTTGCCTTCGGCGGCGAAACCGGCGTAGGCGGTGGCCATGGATAGCGGTGCGACGTCCTGGACACCTCCGATGAGGCCGGGCGCGAGGACATCCAGCCTTTCGAGATAACCGCTGGAGCTCTTGCCATCATGGACGCCCATTTCGTAGGCGAGGTCGAAAATCCTGCACATATCGAGTTGCCGGGCTGTTTCCATGGTGATGGTGTTGTAGGACTGGGCGAGTCCGCGGAGAACTGTGTAGGTGCCGTAGTTGGTGTCTCCGTAGTTCTGCGGCGTGTACCCTTCCCCCTGAGGTGTCCGTACGGTGTAGGAACCTCCGGGGAGGCAGCTCGCGGGCCATTCATCACCCTCCGGGTAGGTGCGTTTTCGACCGTCGATAGGGGTGTTCAGGGAACCGCCGGCCTCGATCCACGCGGCGACGACGAATGGTTTGAACGTTGATCCGGGCTGAAAGCCACCCACGCCACCGAGAGGCTTGGATTGGTCGCCGGCCTGATGCAGGTCAACATTGAAGTTCAGCACGGAGTTGCCCGGCGCGGCCCCTGGTAGGTAACGGGTGTTCTGGGCCATCGAAAGGATATTGCCGGTGTCGGGTTCAATGCTGACCATGGAGTGGCCCACGGCCTCGTTCGTGGTGTCAGGGTCAGCGGTGTCATCAACGGCGGTTTGCGCCGCACTCTGCACCCGGGAATCGAGTGTTGTCTTGATGGTCAAACCGGAGCGGTAGAGCACCTCTTTGCGATCTTCCCTGGTTTCGCCGTAGGCAGGGTCGTTGAGGATCAGGTGCGAGACATAGTCGCAGAAATAGGGTGCTTGTGCTGCGCCCGCGCACCCGTTGAGGGTGGGCGTGATGTTCAGGCCGAGTTCGGTGGTCACCGCGGCGTCGTGCTCTTCGTCGGTGATCTTTCCGTGGGTGAGCATCGCGTCGACGACGAGATTTCTGCGCTGTAGTGCGCGTTCAGGGTGCTCGATGGGGTTGTAGAACGTGGGACCGTTGACCAACCCGGCCAGCAGAGCGCCCTGCTCGATGGTGAGGTCTTTGGCATCGACGTTGAAGAAGTACCGGGCGGCGGCTTGGACACCAAAAATGGTCCCGGTGAACGGGACGATGTTCAGATACCCAGCGAGTATCTCGTCCTTGCTCAGGGTTTTTTCAACCGTGATGGCCAACTTCATTTCGCGGAGCTTGTCACCTACCGTTTTACTGCCGCTGAACACGGCCTGCTTGTCGTCGCGTAGAGCGGAATCGATGAGGACATTCGTCACGAACTGCTGCGTGATAGTCGAAGCCCCGCGGGTCGAATCACTCGTGAGGTTGCTGGCGATGGCGCCCGCGATGCCCCGGAGGTCAACGCCTCCGTGCTCGTAGAAGCGATAGTCCTCGATGGCAATCAATGCATCCTGCATGTCCTGAGATACCTGATCGAGGGTTACCGGCTGTCGGTTCTCCTCGTAGAGGGTCGCAATCAAAGACCCGTCCGATGCCAGGATCGTCGTCGGCTGGGCGAGGGCTTCCCGTTCCAACTCGGCTGGCAGGTCTTCGAAGAAGTCGATCGAGGCAGAAGCTCCGGTACCCGCGACGGCGGCCACCGGCACCAGTAAGCCCGCGGCGAGCACACCCGTCAGGGCGCTGATGCTCAGGAACGCCAGAACGGAACCGATGATGGATCCCGAGCCGAACCAGGGGAAAGGCTGCCTTTCCATCAGGTTCGATTTTCGGAGTGACGGGCGTCGTGTCGCTCGCCCTTGTGCAGGTGTGTTGTATCGCAGATCTCGTTGTCTCCTTCAAAGAACTTGATCGAGAAGACACTGACTGTCTTCTGATCGCTTACTCGCTTCACATGGGCAGCACGTCAGCGGCCCTGTTAGGTACAACCAGAACGTCTACCCAAACTCGTAAACAGTCCTGTTGCCCGTCTGTAACCTCCTTGCGTGCGTCGTTGCGCGACTGTCGCTGGGCAGTGTTGTGAACGTCACTAACTGTCTGTTTGCTGGACTCGATCGTTTCGACGCACTTGTCAGCGGTTTATTGAAGCTGCTGATACGTGGGAGTTGTGTGGGAAGGTTCCGTTAGAGCGCCCGGGTGCACTCCGGGTCTCCGTCAGTGATGCCTATGTCGTCATCGCTACCGGGCTCCGCCGTCATCCGGCCGGCGGCGTCCGCTCGTCGGATACCTGTTTTGGGGTTTTGGCCGTGGTTATAGGAGTCGTGTTCGAGAGGGTTTCCCAGCAGCAGTGGGTTGGGAATCACGGCTGTGTTGGTTGCTGTCGGGCTGTTCCGTGAGGACGGTGATCAGGGTGAGTGGATGTTTTTTGCCATGGCAGTTGTCCGGTGATCTCGAGCTCAAGGGAGAAACTGAGGAAGGTACGGATGACCACGATGAGGGCCAGAACTCCGACGGACTCAAAGGTCGGGGTAACGGCGACCGTGCGGATGATGTCGGCTGCGACGAGAAGCTCGAGTCCGAGCAGGATTGATCGTCCAAGGCGCTTCCGGTACGTGTGATACGTCCTATCTGCGTCCTCACGGCGGAGGATTGCTGCGGCGGCGATCAGGGTTGCAACGACTGCGCCTAGGACGATGGCGATGACTCCTGCCGCGTCAACTGTCTTCCCGACTGATTCCATGAGGTGTTGGAAGCTCATGCGCTACGTGCTATCAGGTCGTGGAGTCAGGGGCTGCTTCCGCAGGATTGCTTCGGCGCCCCATCGGGCCTCGTTGCTGATGATGTACGGGTAGCCGAGAGAGGCTGAGGTGGCCGCGGCGTCAAGCCATAGACCACTGGGTGGGGTGACACGCATTCCGATAATCGCCTCAGCCAACTTCCGCCGCACTTCATGAACAGGTTCGCCTCGGGCTGTCTTTGCGACTTCGAAGACGGCCAACTGCAAGTCAACGACCTCCGTACGCTGTTTCGAATCGAACGGAGTGTGCATCATGTGGACCTCCCCACATCGGATGAGTGAAGCGTAGGACGAGCGTGATCTCCAGGTGCCGGCAACACATCGACCGTCAGGCCCTGCACCCGCTCGTATACGCGCAGATCCGGTAGCGGTGCCCGTAAGAAACCCGTCCATCCCACGCTAAACCAATCATTTGCTGTACCGCAATTATCCCTTCTGAGGCTGAGAACCGGTGCGTCGGAACTCGTAGGGACGTAACAGGCGGCGTGGGTGGTCACTTCTGCCGTCTTCGGCCTTCGAGTCTTGAAGCAGCCTGCGGCCACCAGTGTGTTAGAGCTGGAAAGGGGTGCGGAGACATTGCCATTCAAGATGAGCGCGGGCTCTGGGGAAGCATTTTGGCGGTGTCTGGGCCCGTTGGATACTGGGAAGCATGGACGAACATCCGGTCTCAACTTCTCAGATCGACGCGATGATGCGTGCTTCGCGGGTATTGCTCTCGGTCATCGCCAAATCGTTGGCAGAGGTCGACAACATTGTCACGCCATCCCAGCTACGAGTCCTCGTCATGATCGCCAGTCGCGGACCACAAACACTGACAGCCGTAGCTGAGGACCTAGGCGTTCACCCATCGAACGCCACACGCCTGTGTGACCGGCTTGTTGCGGCCAAACTGATGCGCCGCGACAACAACCCGCAGGACCGTCGTTTCCTGCAACTCCGCCTGACGGAACAGGGCCTGGATCTTGTATCGACGGTGATGGTACGGCGCCGAGCAGCCTTGGCTACGGTCCTTTCCCGGATGACACCCGAAGAGCGGCACTATCTGGAGCAGGTGATGAGTTCGTTTGCACTAGCCGCCGGCGAAGACCCGGAAGAGGCAATGCCCGCAGCCCTGGGAATCGTGCCCTGATCACCTGATTGCTGCTACCGGTCTTCGGCGTCATTGGGAACGATGTCCCCATACTGGTCCACAGTCCCATCGACCACGGGTAACTCGACGGCTTCCTCGTCGGAGGCGACCCTGATCATGACGGTCATGATCGTTCCAGGCTGGACGTCCGCAGTTTCAAACACGGTTGCTGTTGTCCGTAAATCCAGTGTGCTGTTCGCGGGGATCGTCACTGACGTTTCGTCGTCATCGTCGCTGAAGGTCATCTCCAATGGTGCCGCGCTTTGGTTGGCGAGAACACCGAGGAACTGTGCGGGCTCACCTTCAGCGAAGGTAGTGAGCCTGAGGTCCGCGATCTCCACCTGCTGGACCTGGCCGTCGGTCCCGGCGAGCTCAGCTCCTTTCGGGTCCGCATACCCAGTACTGCACGCGGTCAGGGTGAGACCGAGGACGGCGGGTAGAGCCAAGGCCCGGGGCGAGGGCATCCGAGCGAGAAGCGCCCGGGGTGGACGCGTGGGCATGGGTTGCCTACGTGAGGAGTGCATGGGGGTTCTACTCCTTGGGTGTTGTGGGGGGATCAGGTGCTCGGGTCGACTGGAGTGCGGGGTCGGACCAGCAGCGCTCCCAGCGCCGCGGCAATACTCGCGACAAGCAGGACTGTTTTCACAACAGTGAGAGTGGAGGCCATGGCGACCTCGCTGGAGAGCACGTCCGGGCCGTTGACGAGAGCTTCTAGGGTGAGGTTCTCCGCGATGTCGACGGCGGCGAACAGGATCGGGGGCACCATGAGCAGCCAGGCGATTGTTCGTCCCTTGCAGATGTAGCGGACCAGGGTGAGGATCATCGCGGCGAAGACGAGTGGAAACAGCAGATCCCAGAGGTAGTGTGTTGCCCCGTACCTCTCGAGGAGCTCATCGGTCATACGCCCGCGTATGAGTTCGATGTAGCCGGTGTCGTAACCGCCGAGCTGGGATTCCGGCAGGGCCAACCCGCCGAGCGCCCTTTGCAGGGACGCCAGCTGCAACCCGTTCACGGCAGCCAGGACAGCGCTGAGAGCTACTCCGATCACGATCAGCACAGGTGCCTTCCACCGCTCACGCCTTTTACCCGGACGGCCTGGCTGGCCGGGTTGATTTGTTGCGTCGGTCTGCATGTGGCCCTGTCCTTCCTGCGCGGCCGGTCGCCCAGTAGCTGTACTGTGCGGGATGCCAGGTCCTGCCGCGTCCGCAGGACCGGCAGAGGTGTCATTCATGGACTGATGAGGCGGCCGCTGCGCTGATCGGTGGGGTGATGTGTGGTCGAAGGCTGGAGTGGACATAGCCCCAGTATGACCCGCGAATGTTCAGTTTTCACCTTCAAGATCCGCGAGATAACGGGACAGTTGCGGTTACGCAAAGGTTTGCTGGGAATCGGGTAACGGAGCCGCAACGGCTGTTGATTCCTCTTCGGCGGCCTGCTTACGGTCGGTGCAGGCGCAGCACAACCCAACCGATAGAAGGGCCGGACTTGCGCCCCGGTCCCGAACCGAAAGGAACGTGGACACCATGGCAAATTCCACTCTTGTGAAAGCAACATCAGCAGGCGATCACCTCTGGAAGAAGAGGCTCGCAGCGCTGTCCCTTGCACCCATGGCCGCATTTGGTCTGGTCGGGTGCAACAGCACCTCCGGCACGGAGGAGGGTGCTGACGTCGAGGACATCGTCGAGGAAGAGCCGGTTGTCGACGAGGCCGACGCCGGCCCGTACGACGGGGTCTATGACCAGGGCTTCTACGACGACGTCGACACCTATGTCGGTGAGGAAGTCACAGTCTCAGCGGATGTGAATGAGATCCTCAGTCCGATGTCGTTCACCATCGCCGGAACCGATGACACGACTGTCGACGCCTTGCTGGTCCTGCATGACACCGAGCTGCCTGAGGTGACAGCCGGACTGACGGTCGGTGTCACCGGCACCGTGCAGGAAGCCTTCGACCTGCCAACCGTCGAGGAGGAGATGGGCGTCGACCTCGACGACGCGGCCTTCGAGGACTGGGACGGCGAGCCCTATATCGAAGCCACCAGTGTCGACACCTCCCTCGACGCTGACAGCTGACAGCTGACAGCAGATACTTGTCCGTCGTTGATCGATCGTTGGAACGTGGCGACCGATCACTGCCAGGATTGGCGGCCTTCTCGACGCTGACCCTGCCCCGGTTCCCTGCCGGGCATCGCAGCCGGCGTCTGTATCAACTTCCATGCTAGTTCCGCTATTGGCTTCGTTGCTGGTGTACGTGCTGGCCCCCTGACCCCGGGTGGGTGGCATCCGACAGCGGACGGTTGGACGCCACCTGCCCGGTACCTACGGAAAGCCAACGGTCATGCCTAGAACCACTGCACAAGACAACACCATGAACACCACGTCAGATCCCCTTCCGGATCTCATCGTGGGTCGTCGTCGACACCTCGTCCAGCACCGAATCGCTGACGGGGTGCGCCTGTTATCCGTGGTGAGCATCGTCGTAGCGGCAGTGTGGTTCGACCTGCCAGCGGTACTGGGGTTGATCGTCGTGACCATTGGGTTGATGATCCCGCGGCTCTGCCGGCTGGCAGGCCCGTTCGATGCAGCGTTCTGCATCACGATCCTCATCGCAGCGTGGAGCGGCATCGCCGGCCTGTACCGGGCAATTTCCTGGTGGGACCTCGCCGTGCATTTCGTGACAGCAGGATCATCGGCCGCGGTCCTCTACCTGATCATGGCCCGCACGAGCATCACCCCGACCGCCACCAAGCAGGCCTTCCCTGCCCGCTCGGTCATCGTCCTCACCACAGCACTTGGCATGACAGCAGCCGTGTTCTGGGAGTTCTTGGAATGGGCCGGAAACCGGTACATCACCGATCGCATCCATGTCGGCTACAACGACACCCTCTCAGACCTGGCCGTCGGCGGTCTCGGCGCTGTCATCGCAGGCGTAGCCCTGGCCCGCTGGAGCACGAGAGCCCCCGCCAACACCAAGAGCACCAACAGCGACAACCCCAAGCACGACACCGATCACTACTCTGATCAGAGAAAGGATCATCATGAAACCCATTGAATACGTACGTGAAGGCATGGACGTCTTCAACTCATCCGGTGCCAGGATCGGCACAGTCGCCCGCGTCAAGATGGGCGACCCTGAGGCCATCACCGCCCAAGGACAGCAACCGGATCAAACCGGCGGACTCATCGGAGCTCTCATGTCTGCCGTCGACGGATCCCCCAGCCTCCCCGAGGAACGCAAGAACCGGTTACTCCGCCTGGGATACGTGGAAATCAATGGCCCCGGCATTGGGAACCATCAGTACGAGTCAGCCGAAGCGATCAACCGCGTCACCGGCGACAGCGTGTTCCTCAAAACTCCCACCACAACACCAACGGCCTGACCTACCCGGCTGACTGGCCTACCTAAATCCGATTGGCCTGAACCACCGAAACAGACAAAAGCACGCAGCTGCACAAAACTCAGTTGGACGGAACCCAGCGGTCAAGCCCGGTAGTGCCCCTCGAGCGGCGCTACCGGGCAATCGCCGTCAGCAGGAATGAAGGCATCACGGCACCACCCTGGCGGGGCGAGCTGGAGCAGCACAATGAAAGGAGCAGGACGGTATGGCGGTTCAAGGTTCCCCTCGACAACCTCGGCGACCTCTACAACGCTTACCCCTTCTGCTAGGGCTGCTCCTCGTCGCGGCCAGCGCTGCAGTCATTCTCGAGGGATGCTCGTGGATGCCAGGGTCACGCATCGAGCTCGGGCCCGGACAGGATATGAGCATCGGCGAGGTCCAGGGCGCCGACCTGAAACTGGTCACCGACGGCACGGGAGAACCTGCACGCCTGCTAGGAGCCCTGGCCAACACATCGGACGCATCCCTGGAGGTCACCGTCAGCGATTCCGACGACAGAGCGACAGTAGCGATCTCAGCAGGACAATCCTTCAGCTTCACCGACAACCCAACCCTTTTCGCCACCCTCGACGCAAAAATCGGTGAAGAGGCAACAATGGTCCTCAGCATCCCGGGTGAACAGGAGGATGTCCTGATACCGGTCTACGAAGGGCCCATCGGAGGGTACGTGCACTACACCTCCGACATTGACGAGTGACACGTGACCGACCACTGACTGATGAGCAAGCACCCGGCGCCAGAACCCTCTGGTCCGGAACCAAGGAGTCCGCCATGCACCGCAGCACACCCCACACCACACAGCCCTCACACAAGACCTCACATAAGAGCGCACGCGATGTCGTGGATGAGGCTTCAGCTCGAGCTGAACCCGATGTAGTGCACCCCCGAGCGCATCGCCGGACCCTGATGCGGGGATCGTTCACGCTGGCGCTTTTGACCGCTCTGACCGTGACTGGGTGCAGCGGCCCGGAAGAATCCATGGACGCCATCGCTAACGGGGAGGATGGGCAGGTCGGCGTCGTGGAGCTGCGCAGCATGCTCCTGGTATCGGCAGAGGAAGGAGAGCCCGGCCGACTCCTGGGAACCCTCGTCAACGACACTTCGGCCCCGGTCGAAGTCATGATCAGCGACCCGGACGATCAGATCGCGGTGACAGTGCCGGCGGACGGCCAGTACCCGCTGGACACCAATGAGCAGATCTTTAGCTCTGTAGAGGAACCGCCCGGCGCCCTGACGGAGATCTCCCTGAGCACCCCGGCTGAATCCACGACACTGAACATTCCTGTGCTGGACGGGACACTCGACCCCTACAAGCCCTACCTGCCCGAGTAGGCGAACACCACAACACCGCCCAGCACGAGGCGTGGCACTCATGTTGGACGACACGACGGATAGGTGAGCAGTGATGGCCGCATTCGACTCAGCGGTGATGCGTGATTCCCTCCGCAGCCAGCTCTGGCCGGTACCTCTCGCGGCTGTTCTTGCGGCCATCCTTTTGGGGCAGTTCCTCCCGGTCGTTGACCGCAGGCTCGACGATGACCTGCCGGCCTGGCTGACGGGTGTCTTGTTCAGCGGCGGCCCTGAAGCGGCACGCTCACTGCTGGAAACGATCGCGAGTTCGATGGTCACAGTCACGTCCCTGACGTTCTCCCTGACCGTCGTCACCCTGCAACTGGCCAGCAGCCAATTCTCCCCACGCCTGCTCCGGACGTTCACCAGGGACCGGTTCGTCCACAACACCCTCGCCCTGTTCCTGGCAACCTTCGTCTTCGCTCTGACCGTACTGCGCAGCATTCGCGTCGAGACCAGTTCCGGTCCCGCGTTCGTTCCCGAACTCGCCGTCACAGCCGCATTCGTGCTCACGATCACCAGCGTCATCGGCCTCGTTCTCTTCCTCGCTCACCTCTCCCGACAAATCCGCGTCGAAACCATGCTCCGGGACGTGCACCACGAAGCCGACCAAACCCTCGACAAGGTCTTCCCACCCGATCAACCGTCCAGAGAAGAAACCTGCGTCCCACCAGCGCCGGCCGCGGTGATCACGACGCGGTCCTCTGGTTTCCTGATCCGGGTCGACCCCGACAAGGCCGTTGCAGCAGCAACCCGGGCAGAAGCCTTCGTCAGCATTGACGTCGCACCAGGAACATCCGTGATCAGCGGCATCCCGGTCGCCCGAGCATGGTCGCTCACCGATGCGATCTTGGAAGGGGATCGGTTGAGCGACCTGGAAAAGCACCTCGACAGCGCCCTGCATACAGGATTCGAACGCACCTCAACCCAAGACGCGGGCTTCGGACTGCAACAACTCCTCGACGTCGCGAACAAGGCCCTGTCTCCCGGGGTAAACGACCCCACGACCGCCGTGCACGCAATCAGCCACATCTCCGCAGTCCTGTGTACCCTCGTTAGCCGTCCCACCGGACCTCGAACCCTGCACGATTCCGACGGATCCGCGCGGCTCACCCTCACCTACCCGACCTTCACCCAACTGCTCGAGCTCGCTGTCGACCAACTGCTGACCTACGCGTTCACCGACCCGAGAGCTGCGCGCCGCACCCTAGCGATGCTCCACGAAATAGCCATGACCGCGCACACTGCACCTGAATCATCCGCCGCCCGCGGGCCCGTCCAATCACACATCCGCCGTATGCGTTCCGCGATCGACGCCAGCCCCCTGGACTCCGACATTCGCGCGCGGCTGCACAACGAGTTACTGCATCTCGAGAACGAACTGTGAGTCTGACCTGACGGAACGAGTCACATCCCATGGCAGGGTTTTCACCGAGCACGCACAATCGGGCCATCTCGTCCCCAGTGCCCTGTCTGTCCGAAGCGCTGTGAAAAATCACCGACCAATCTTGACCCCAGCGATAGGACATCGTGACGAGCAGGCGCCCATACTGAGCGCACCCTGCAGTGTCCCGACTCCGTGTCGTGGACTCAGCCGGACACACCGACGAGCCTCGTGCACGGACGTGGGACTCTCCTCAGCGGTCAAGCAGCCGGCCACTGGGGAGAGACTAACGAGTCCGCCCGTCACCCATGGCTCAAACACAGGTGGGCGGCTTTGAGCTCCACCCTTCGGGCTCCACCTGCCCACAGGTGGATGATCAACACCACGGCTACGGCTGACCCTGACCCTCGTGGCTCTAGTGCTACTCCTCGTCCTAGCGGCCTAAGCCAAACCAGCTCCTGCTGTGCGCGACCACGCTGGTACGAGGCTGTGCACGCCCACCGCCCGCTCGAGGTGAGCTATTCCGTGTCGGCGAGGTGGTGTGATTATGGGAGCTTGAGCGGAGACCACTTCCGCAGCCTGACTTGAGCCCACCACCCCTCTCACGACGACTCACCAGTGGACTAACCGCAGTTTCACTTGAGCCCACCCCAACGTTGACACCATCAGTGTGTTTTTCCGACGGTGGAAGGCAGCGATGGAGTCGAAGGTGGAGTTATTCGAGCAGATCCGCAGAGACGCTAGGGTCAACGGCGACTCAATACGGTTCCTAGCCAGGAAGTACCGAGTCGCGCGGCGGACGGTCCGCCAGGCGCTGGCGTCAGCGGAACCTCCACGGCGTAAACCCCCAGTCCGGAATGCTCCTCAGCTCGGGCGATTCAAGCCTCTAATCGACTCAATGCTGCGCGAGGATCTCAGCGCGCCGCGGAAGCAGCGTCATACCGCCCAGCGGATCCATGATCGGTTGGTCGACGAGCACGGCGGCAAGCTGTCGTATTCAACGGTCCGCCAGTACGTCAAGAAACGACGCCCCGAACTCGAGCGGGAAGCCGGCGCGTCCACCGCGGATGTCTTCATTCCGCAGGAGCACCCTCCCGGAGCTGAGGCCGAGGTCGACTTCGGCGAAGTGTGGGTGGACCTGCCCGGGGTTCGCACGAAGTGCTATATCTTCGCGTTCCGTCTGTCCTACTCAGGCAAAGCCGTGCACCGGGTCTATCCGACCCAGGGCCAGGAAGCTTTCCTGGAGGGGCACCTCGAGGCATTCGCGACGATCGGCGGCGTGCCCACCGGCCACGTGAGGTACGACAATCTGACGGCCGCGGTGAAACAGGTCCTCGGCACGTCACGTGAACGGGTGGAGAACGACCGGTGGGTTCTGTTCCGCTCTCATTGCGGGTTCGACGCGTTCTACTGCCAGCCCGGCGTTAAAGGCGCCCACGAGAAGGGCGGCATCGAAGGCGAGATCGGCCGCTTCCGCAGGAACCGACTGACCCCTGTGCCCGTTGTCGACTCCCTCGCGGAGCTCAACGCGCGCATCATCGTCTGGGACGAGGAAGACGATAGGCGTCGCATCAGCGGGAAACTGACCACCATTGGCGCCGATTACGCGCACGAACGAGCCCTCCTCAACCCGCTGCCGACTGAGGTCTTCGACCCCGGGGTGGTCCTCACTCCGAGGGTGGACCGGTCGTCACTGATCCGAGTCGGGATGGTGAAGTACTCGGTCCCGGTACGTTTCATCGGTAGGGCCGTCAGGGTGTCCCTACGCGCGTCGGAGATTCTGGTCTTCGACGGACGGACCCTGGTCGCCAGGCATGCGAGGATCACGGCGCGCGACGGCAGTTGCGTCGACCTCGATCACTATCTCGAGGTCCTTCATCACAAGCCGGGGGCTTTCCCGGGGTCGACCGCTCTCGCTCAGGCACGCGCCTCAGGAAAGTTCACTTCTGCCCATGATGCGTTCTGGGCAGCGGCCGGCCGCACCGACGGAGATACACAGGCCACCCGGGAACTGATCGATGTGCTTCTGTTGCACCGGTCGATGGCGGCCGCGGACGTCAGCGCCGGCATAGAAGCGGCTCTCACGGTCGGAGCAGTCACCGCCGACGTCGTCGCTGTTGAAGCACGCCGCGCCGCCGCCGAACGACTCACCGTAGAACGCTCGCAACCCATGACAGCGCAGGAAAAACCGGCCCTCGTTGCGCTTCGTACTGCCGGTGAACGGCGGGTTGTCAGCCTCACCCAACGCAGACTCACAGACCCAGCCGCTGTCATCGCCGGCCTGCCACCAGACACCCGTCCGCTGCCTTCTGTCGCGAGCTACGACGAGCTCCTGACCCGACGCGTCCCTGATCCGACCCGCAGTCCGTCCTCCAACCCGAGTACTGACCAGCAGCGAACCGGCACCACAATCTGACAGACGAGAGAGAACATCTCATGAGCCCCGCCAACACCAACCCGATCACCGTGTCATCGACCTTGCGCCGCCGCCGCGGGTTGACCGAGGAAGCAGCGATCGCCGCCGTCGATCAGGCGTGCCGCCGGCTACGCCTGCCCACCATCCGCGCCGTCCTCGGTGAAGCGCTCACCGTTGCCGACAAGGAACAGCTCTCCTACCAGGGGTTCCTCGCCGAGCTGCTACTGGCGGAGTGCGATGACCGGGACCGACGCTCATCAGTACGACGGGTGAAGTCAGCGAACTTTCCCCGCGACAAGTGGTTGGGGGACTTTGACTATGAGGCGAACCCCAACATCAACCAGGCCACCATCAACACCCTCGCCACCGGGGACTGGATCCGAAAAGGACAACCCCTCTGCCTCATCGGGGATTCGGGCACCGGCAAATCCCACCTCCTCATCGGCCTGGGTACGGCGGCCGCTGAGAAGGGATACCGGGTGAAATACACGCTCGCCACTCGGCTCGTAAACGAACTGGTCGAGGCCGAAGACGACAAGGTCCTCGCTCGTACCATCGCCCGCTACGGGCGGGTCGACCTGCTCTGCATCGACGAGCTCGGCTATATGGAGTTGGATAAGAGGGGCGCCGAGCTTCTCTTCCAGGTACTCACCGAACGCGAGGAGAAAGCCTCTGTCGCGATCGCGACTAACGAGTCCTTCTCAGGCTGGACCCGAACCTTCACCGACCCGCGTCTCTGCGCCGCGATCGTCGACAGGTTCACCTTCAAAGGAACCATCATCGAAACAGGCACCGACTCTTACCGCCTCGCCCAAAGCCGCCACCAGTACCTCGCAGACGACCGGGCCTTGATCTAAAGGTGATCGTTCCGGCGACTTAAACAGCTGTTGCCGGCACCTCAAGTGAGGTACCGGCAACAGCTGGGGTCAGACTGCGGACGACCGGAGGATGCTGATGAGCGCCCCAACGACAACCAAGGCGGACACCGCGAGCACCAGCAAGTTAGCTATCCACGCAAACTCGCTCATACTCCCTGTGGCTGACTCGACTCCGACGAGTATCCCGATTGCGCACCAAGTCAGCACGTGTACCCCTGCGGCCATTGTGCCGATGAGCGCGGCGGCACCCCGCCGTGAAGCCCATCTCGTGCCCAGCCGCCAGCTAAGTAGGAGGATGAACCCGGCGAACGAGAGCATCACCACCCAGTAGAGGATCTGCGCGCCGCTCGGAGCGCCTGCGGGCTGAAAGACTTCCTGCGCAGTAAGCACTCCTGTCACCCGCAAAACCACGAACGAAGCCGCAACGACCGCCGCTCCGATCAGTGCGACGCGCAGAGATTCTTTGTGCTCCAGCATGCTTGGCTCCTTCATATTTACCAGTTGCACCTTCTGCTGACCCACGTCGCGAAGTTGCCGTTCGGGGCCCGGGTACCCTCGAGGTCCCAGCTGGAGTTCTTGTCCATCCCGGTTACCTGGCCAGCAAAGATTGCTACTTTGCCGACAGAGTGGCAGGACCACTGGTCGTAGTACGTTGTGCGCATCAGCTCGTTGTAGCGGCCGACGCCGCCCGCCCGCACCTTCGTCTTCAGCTCATCCCATCCTGCGGACCCGGCTACTCCTGAGGAAACCGTTCCCATCCAGGGTGTCACGTGCACGGAGATGCTTTGCGTAGTGGGCCAGCGGTGGTAGCTGATGAGGTCAACGCCGAGCCAAGGGTCGGCAACAACCGGATACGAGTCCTGCTCACTGTGAAGGACGGTCTGCGTCAGGGTGCTGCCGCTGATCGAGTAGCTGGTCTGGACCGACGCGCCCGCGGCATCAGTCGCCCAAGCCGCTGCTATACCGCCTCCAAATGACCGATCAGCGTTGAAGATGGCGACCGAACCGTTGTCCTGTAGTTCGAGGTATTGGCCGTCGGCGAGGTCGAATTCATAGGCGTAGGTGGAGGGGGCCGACGGCCCATCGATGATCGTTGTTACCTGAACCGATCCATCTTCCTTGAGGATCGGTACGGTCGATGACCCGTTCTCGTTGTCGTATTCAACGATTCCATCAGCTACCTCTTCGGCGGGGGCAGCTGTGTCGGGGAATGGCAGCGACACCTGGACACTTCGACCTGAGGTTGATTTGAGCCCCAGGTCATCGGCGGTCGAACTGGGCACCGTGACCGTGACGTCGCCTACTTCGGTTGTCGCATTCAGATTCGCGTCATCGAACGCAGATACCTGCGCGACTTCGCTCAGCACGTCCATGGTGGCTGGCTTTCCCTGAATGGCATCGACCGTTTGTAGTGCATCGAGGACATCAGGTCCATCATCGGCGGCCGCAGCGGGTGAGATGGTCGCGGCCACAAAGCCAAGGGCCGCAGCAGACACCAGAAATTTCTTCGTTCTATTCATTTTTCCCCCATATATAGCAACCCGCCATTGGGTTGATGCGCTCAATGTAACAACGCAACCCAAGAGCGTCCACCCCTTGTCAACGGTGGGGTGGGCTCAAGTGAAACTGCGGTTAGTCCACTGGTGAGTCGTCGTGAGAGCGGTGGTGGGCTCAAGTCAGGCTGCGGAAGTGGTCTCCGCTCAGGTTGACATTCTCAGTGGTGGGTGTGTTCAGGCGGACCCTTCGGTTCCTGCTGTCCAGGTGTGTGCGGGACAAGCAGCGGAGCTTAGGAAGCTTGTGCCGTGCACATCTGGTCAGGAGGCGCGCTCACCGATTGTCGCGTTACTCGAGCAACCCGAACTACATGTTTTCGCTCCGGATAAAGCACCTAAACGGTCGCGCACAGGGGCCGGTCGCGACCGATTGTCTCGCCAACCTTTAGCTTTTCGAGACGCGTCTCGGCGGTCGATCGACCGGATCAGCCGTACCTGTGCGCCCGTCTTCATCGTCCCGGGCAAACGCCCCTTCGCCGGTCCGGCGGTACTGATCGGGGTAAGGAGTGTCAGAAGGTACGGAGAACCACCCGCTTACGAACGTCATGTGGAGCCTCCGGACCGCTCATGCAGGAGGGCATGTAGACCATCTCGTCGGCGAGGGTGATGTTGTAACGACCGACTGAACTCATCGACCGGCTTAGGGACAGCTGGCTCGAATCAACTTCGCGGACTTAGCCTCAGCCGATGGAGCCTCTTAGATGCCGAGTAGTAGCAGTGCGCCAGGGGAGCGTTCGGCCGAGTGGCTCCAGCGCGCGGACATCGTCCTGCTCGACGAGCCCACCACGGGTCTTGATGCTGCCACCCGGGCACTCGTGGCAGAGGTTCTGATCGCGGAACGGGCCAGGGGGGCGACCGTCATCTGCGTCTCCCATGACGACACGACCCTCGCCGCAGCCGACCGCCTCATCACCCTCGACGCCGGCCGCATCTGCCCCACCCCCTCCATTTCCGGCATCTCCTCCAGTTCCAGCGTGGCCGGTGTGTCTGTGATGTCAGCAGTGCCAGCGCTCTCCTATCCGGCAGAAACGGACGAAGCCGCCACATAGGCACAGGCCGCACTGATGGACGTGGTTCCTATATGAGAACGATTCTCATATAGTGGAGTGATGCACCTCGTCGTCATCACCTCTTTGGATGCGCTCAGCCGCAATAGTGCAGCGTCATCTCTGGCTGAAGCCCTGCCAGGGGTTCCGGTCGTTCTGCATGACCTGCTCGATGGGGGCGTGGTGACGCGACGCGTCCATCAGGATGAGCACCTCGTGGAGCGCCAGTCACAGGTGCTCGAGCACGGGTGTCTGAGTTGCATGGTCCGGCTGGATCTCGCCCCGACGCTGCTGCGTCTCGCGGCGACCGGAGCGACTCGGGCGATCGTGGGGTTGCCTCCCGGTACGACGGCTGAGGCTGCGATCGATGGGCTGAACACTGTCGCGCCGCGGGCTTTCGTCATCGACGCGGTCGCACTGGCTGCATGCCCTGATGATGTGGAGGACCAGCTGTGGGATCACCACACCCTGTTCGAGTCCGGCTACACGGCCGTCCCGGAAGACGATCGAACACCGGGAGAATTCCTGGTCGGAGAGTTTCTCTTCGCAGATACGGTTCTGGCTGCTACCAGCAACCTCCTGCCACCGGATCCTGACCTGGTGGTTCGCGGTATCCAACTCATCGGTGAGCTCGCCCCCCACGCACGCCTGGTCCCTGCCTTCGCAACGGTCAGCATTACCGACCTCGGTTTCCACGATGACGCGGCGGCCAGAGCACGAAGCCTTCCCGGAACAATCTTGGTACCACCACGATCAGCATCAACACCACCGGCGCAACCGGCGCAACCGGCGCAACCGGCGCAACCGGCGCAACCGGCGCAACCGGCGCAACCGGCGCAACCGGCGCAACCGGCGCAACCGGCACAGAAGATACAACCGGCGGTGCCGGCGCCGTCGGTGCCGGCCCCGGAATTCATGCCTCGTCTACCCACCCAGACCCCAGTGCTGTTCAGGACCTTCGAACATCGCATCGACCGGCCTCTGCATCCTGACCGCTTCCGTACCGCCCTCGGCGCGATCTCGCAGGGGTGCTGCTTTGTCCGCGGAAGCGTGTGGATCGCCGGTATGCCCGATACCCGGATCGCCCTGCATGGGGTTGGCCCGCGGATCGCTCTGGTCAACGGCGGAACCTGGCGCGACGAAGCGCATCAGGGCCAGTGGTGCCGTGGCACGCATATTGCGCTCACCGGTGACGACATTGACGACGCCGACATCACTAATCTGCTCGACGCCTGTGCCCTGACTGATCGGGAACTGCGCACCATGTCCAAGCACCATGCGACCAGCCCCAGCACCCCATCCGGCACCGAGTATCAGTAGCACCACCCTCACCTAGAGAAGGAGCATCATGAAGGTTCGTAACTCCCTGCGCGCGTTGAAGAAGGTCCCCGGCGCGCAGATCGTCCGGCGCCGCGGCAAGACGTTCGTCATCAACAAAAAGAATCCACGGATGAAGGCTCGTCAGGGATAACGCAATGAAGCAGGGCGCGATGAAACAGGGCGCAACGAAGAAGGGCGAGGAGAGCAGCGCCGCCACCGACGACAAGAGGGATTCTGCCACCCAGACGGCGGGGGTCGTCGTCGCCCTCTGCGCCGGTCACCGGTGTGCCGCGCTGGGTCCGTCCGTCTGGTTGGGCGGACTCGACCAGCGCGGACACCTCCAGGCGCTTGCCCAGTGGGTCGAGCACTGGCAACCCGTTTCCGGGCGGACCAGCAGGCTCCCTCAAGACCTCAACCGGGCAATCATCGGATCCGGGCTACCCATCCGTCTGGCCACATCACCATCAGCCATGCACTGAAGGATCTGGTCAAAGCTCGGATTACTGACCCTCCGGGCACGCAGGAACAGCACCAGCCCGTCTGGGCTGGTGCTGTTCCTATGTGGGAAGACCCTTCCAGCTCCGTGGTTATGAGGGTCTTCAGCACGACGGCCACGCGGGCCTGCCGCGATCGGTACGAACCGGCCAGGACCGGCCTGATTTAGGTCAATCTAGGTCGATGGAGGGCATCCTCGTGATTATCGTCGTGCGGGTGTTAGTGCTCGTCGTAGTGGTCGCCGTGGGCTGCGTGGCGGTGACCGTCGTGGAGGTAGTCGGTGTGGTCGCCGTGCTGCACGGTTTCGTGCGTGCAGTCGGCGGTGCCGTGCTGGTGCTCGTCGAGGGTGTGCTCGGCCTTGATCTCGGTGCTCATGCTGGTCTCCTTGATGCGGGTGTGCCCGCACAATTGATGGCGCTGCCTAGTGGCTATGATTCGTCGTCGGTGAAGCCTCGACCGTATGGGCGATCGCATCATCGATGACGTGGGCTACGTGCTCGTCGGTCAGGGCGTAGATCGCTTCACGTCCTGACCTGCTGACGGTGACAAGGTTCATGCTGCGCAGCACCCGAAGGTGCTGCGACACCAAAGGCTGGGACAGCCCTGTCGACAGGACGAGGGAGCCCACGGACCCCTCACCACCGGCGAGGGACGTCAGGATCCTCAGCCGGGACACCGTGCTAAGCGCCTTGAACAGCTCCGCGACCTGTTCGAGCTGAGCGTCATCCGTCATACAAATACATAAACACGTATGCATGCGTTGATGCAAGTCGCAGGCATCGATCCCAGATCCGATGAATCAAAGGCGAGACGGCCGCGGTCGTCGCTCCCCGCGGCCGTCGCCCATCATCAAGCAGTCGTGGGCTGCTCCTGGTGCGATCGCTCACCGGGAGCAGTCCCGCGGTGCTTGCGCTGTCGATGCCCGATCAGGGCGTCGACGGCCAGGAACGCCAGGAGGCTGATGCCCAGTAGTGGGGCGAAGAAACCGACGAGGAAGACGATCACCGTGCCGACGGCGATGATCCACAGCGGCACGGCGTCGAGGACTCCCCGCCGCGGCGGCCGACCGACGTAAGCCGTGGTGCCGGCACCGGTGCCGGCGGTTGTCCGGGTGTTGGCGCGGGTAGGGCGGCGTCGGATCCACATGAGGTACCCCCAGACGATCATCGCGGCGAGACCGATCGCGATGACGGCCAGGACGACCTGGTTGGCCAGCCCGAAGAGAACGCCCATGTGTGCGTCGATGCCCCAGCGGGCGAGTTTCGCGGCGAACGGGTAGTCGTCGAACGACGCCTTGTCGATCACGGCGAACGAGTACGGGTCGACAGCGACTGCGTCGACCTGGGTGGGCCAGGATCGATCGATCTCCGTGACGGTCCAGGCTACGCCGTCGGATACTGGCGGTTTAACCTCGATGAGTCCGGCGGTGAGACCGGTGTCCCGTGCCGCACCGAGTGCGCCATCGAAGCCCTCGGCGGTGGCTCCGGAGCCGGCGGCGGGAACCGCGGCGCCCCCGTGGCCCTCGTGTCCCTCGGCCGGGGCCGTCCCGGTCTCGCCTTCGGCGGTGGGTCCGGCGACGACGTCCTGCCCGTTCCCTTCGTGTTCGGCATGCTCCCCTGCAGTGGGGCTGCCGCCAGTGGCTGTTCCGAGGTCGGTGCTGATGGAGGGTGTGGACCAGCCGATGGCGGACCGTAGTTCGGTGACGTTCGCACCCGCGTAGGCGGACCATGTCAGGCCTGTTGCGGAGAGGAAGAAGAAGCCTAGTGCCAGCCAGATACCGGCAGCGGAGTGAAGGGACAGGAGTTTCCGTCGGCCCGTTGCCTGGCGGTCGAGGTAGAGCGATCCGCGGGCTTTGCGGGTTTTTCGGATGCGCTGAACCCAGAGGACTAGGCCGGCCAGGGCGATGACGCCCAGCCAGGAGGCTGCGAGTTCGCTGTAGAGGCGCCCGACCTCGCCGAGATGGAGGTTGCGGTGCAGCTGTCCCACCCACGTGTGAACGCCCAGGGATCCGCTGGTCCCGTAGGCGGTGAGGTCACCGGTAACTTGCGCGGTGGCGGGGTCGACGAAGATCGCCCGGGTTTCGGATTCGCCCAGGGCGGGGTCGGCGAACATCACCCGCGTGGTTTCCCCCTCTGATCCCGGCCGCACAGCGGCGGGCAGATCATTTGTGCCCAGGTGGTTTTGGGCTGCCTGGATCTGCTGCTCGAGGAGGACAGCGGGACCCTGCGATGCGGTGAGCTCGTCCGCGTACACGAACTTCTCGACCTGGGGTGTCAGGGCGTAGTCCGCACCGCTGAGGGCTGCGATGAGTAGGAATGGACCCACGAAGATCGCTGCGTAGAAATGGATGCGCAGAGCAAGCGCTGTGAGCCACGGTTTGGCGGTGGACGGCGTCGATGATGGCGCTGGCGGTGGGGGCGGAGCGTGCACGGATGTAGCTGTCATGGAGGAGGTTCTCTCAGGAAAGCCCTGCATTAGCAGGGTCGGAGGAAGAATGAAGGGAATGTCTGCGGGGAGCGCTTGGCGACGCACCGAAAGCCGGCGATGAAACAAAAGCGGGATCCGTGTCAGTGGGTTCGCCGGAGGAGGCTCTGTCCGATCCTGACGGACCCGCCGCTGCCGGCGACACCGTCGGTGATCGCAGCGGTGCAATTTCCGCCGAGAAGGAGTCAGGGAAAGAGTCAGGGCAGGGCATGTCGGGGCAGCGGTGGAGACGGTGGAAACCTGAACCGGACGGCACCCGAGGAAAAGCCTGCTGCGGGAATGGCCGGCAGGCTGGGTGAACCCGTCCTGCGCTCCATCATGAGCTGGCGTAGCAGTGGTGCTGGCGTCTGCCGGTGAAGCGAGGGGCTTGATGAAGCTCGTACCGGCCGTGTGGTTCAGGAGGAGGACAGGTGCGGTGCGGGCGGGCCGCGTAGCTGCAAGCGCGCGTCGCTGTGCAACAACTCGTACAGCCCGAAGGGCGCATGTGCGTCCACGGCCCGACGCATCTGACGGGAGACGGGACAGAGCCGCACCAGACGCACGATGTGGGTCACGGCCGCGGCGAGGATGCCGATGAGGGACCACCACAGCTGCTCCCCATGACGCACCAGAACTATGGTGACGACGCCAGCGACAAGGTGCGAGCACACCATGCTCATGTCCATCGCACTCATGTAACTGCTTGTGGCCGGTGTCACCGGCAGGGGCGAAGCGGTGAACGCACCGTCATGCTGGTGACCGGTCAGCGCTGCAGGGGCCGACGGCACCAGGGCGAAAAAGGCGAAGAGGAAGTGAAAGATGATCTGGCTGGCGCTCACACCCATGACGACCCGGAGCGGGGACAGGCGCTGTCCGGCGAGCATCACACACAGCAAAGAAGCGAGCGGTAATGCCAGGAGGATCGCAGGAAGAGGCACCGTGCCGCCGGCAACAGCATGCGACGCACCGGCCAGGAACGTCGCAAAAGCAGCGCACGCCATCCCGCGCATAAGACGAGCCGCGGGCATCACACCACTGTCCCCAGACATAACCCTCCCTGCCGGTCATCGTAACCGCCACTACGCAGCGTAGAACCACCGAAGCGCCGATCCCGTGACAAGTCACCGTGAACCGGCACCCATCCGAAAGACAGCATGCTGACGAATATCTCAGGTGGAAAGACGCGCCCATGGCGCGTCACCGACAGAGAAGCTTCAGTGAAGTATCAGTGCAGCATCAGAAGGAGTTACCCCTATGGCGGAGATCGTCGCGCATCATGGTCTGTTCAAGAACACCAACCTCCACGTCGATGACACCGGTGGTACCGGTC
>NZ_LMLU01000003.1 GCF_001422665.1 Arthrobacter sp. Leaf234
AGCGCCGATGGTACTGAGCGCCGATGGTACTGCACCCGAGAGAGTGTGGGAGAGTAGGACACCGCCGGACAACACTTCACAGGCTGAGGCCCCACACCACCAGGTGCGGGGCCTCACCCCATTAACCCCACGGCAAACACCCCCAGGCAAACACCCCCAACACCCCGACACCAGCCCGGCCAGGCCAGATTCGAAGGCCCGGCAGCCAGCCATCCTGGCCGGCCGACCCGGGCACAGGCGCAACCGATCGCCCCGACGCGGCCATGCCCTGACGCACGACGACGACACCACCACTACCCGCCCGGCCGCCTGCCGGCCCCATCGCTCGCCCGTCGAGTGACAGCACTGACGATCCGCAGGGTGCCGAGCCAGACCCGACCAACCGGCGGGAGGCTGACAGCGTCGAACCAGGAGTGGACTGACGATCCATAGGAGGCCGCCCCAGTCCGGATCAGCCGGCCCGTTCCCCGTCGGGAGATGCGGTCCGAGGTCACCAAGCGGCGGTAGGCGAAGCACTCGGTCGACCCGCTGCTGGTGCCCAGCCGCTCCTCGCTCGAGCCGGGGATTTGTCGTGAGCGTAGGCGCGCAGACGGCGGCTCATAGCCCGGGCAGGAGTGCGGCCAGGCGCGGTGTCACCACAGGTCACCACCGCTCGGCCAGCGTGCGGGCAGACCTCAACTGCGCGGACTGCTCACTGTTCAGCGGAGCTCCAGAGGTACCTGGCGCTCATTGATGCCGGCAAGCACCGATCAGCACCGAGGCACAGCCATGCTCCAGACCTTGCGCCTACCCGCAGTGCCGGTACTACCCTCCAGCCCGTGTTCATCGCCGCCGAGCTGCAGCCTGTCCACGTCCAGCCGTCGAAGGCGGCAATACACTTATGACGCCAACGCTTGGGAGGAACAGTCGACCTTTGGCTTGCGCAGCCGGCACAGCCGGCTATCGTCAGGATCGAGCGCCGTCGCAGCGTCCTGATCCTGGGAGACGTGGGCAGAAGTCGACAGACGACGTCACCAGGCGCAGAGCCGGCCCGCAAGCCGATCGAGCTCCGTTCGGAATCCACACGCTGTGTTGGCGCTCACCGTCCATGCTCAAAGGTAGGCCGTCGGACATGGCAGCATCCTCGAGGAGCCCGGACGACAGTCCTCAATGTTGCGACGAGCTTTTCCTCATGTCGTGTTGCCAGGAAGGCCCCGGGCATAGGCCCGTAAGCCCTCGCCGCGGGGCGAGGGCGAACGTGGCGTTCGATCGCCTGCAATGCCACCGCAACATCATCTGCTTTCCCTCGTAGCGTGATGCAGATTCGCGGGTGTGGACGGCGAGGCCCATCGTCAAGGGTCAGCTCGACATCGAACAACCAGCGCGCATCCTGGGGCGACGACGACCCCACGACGCCATGGCGCAATTCGAAGGCTCAGAACGCCTGGATGTGGGTTTCAGGGGCGCTACGCTTCGCTCCTCGGACGCGAGAAGCATGCTCGTGCTGGGAGTCGACCTCGACGGGCTCGCCATCGACAGCGATGACCTGTTCTTCAAACGACTCATGGTGAGTGGGGTCGACGTCGCGCCGTTGGTCGCCGCCGATCTGCATTAGAAGTTCCTCGAGCCTGAACTCCAGAAGGCTCGGAGGCCTGGAGGGTTGCAGGATGGCTGGTGCAGTCATACCTCCTGGGCGAGTGATGATGACCGATACGCCGCAGTGCAGGGTCGACGCGCTTGTGCAGGATCAATGGTCACTCGCCGAGACAGTGCGTCATCTGATCCTGGCCAGCGATGCCTGGGCTTCGTAAGAGCGTCCTCGGCGTCGATCAACCATCTCGCGAGATCGGACTGATGTTCGCGGAAGCGGAGGAATCAGGTCTCGACATGTCGACCCTTGGCGACGGGAAGCCGACCTACGAGGAGGTGCCCGATGTTAGAGCTGATCGACAACGACAGATCATGGAGTTCCTTGCGCCAGCTACTGCCGAGGTGCTCGACGAGGAGCTGAGCAACCCGCAGGGTAACGATTCGTGGATCCCGACAGCCGGCGATCGTCTTCGGGTCATCCAAAACGAGGAGGAGGAGGAGGAGTGGGCACATCTGCGGCACATCGGACGAGACCTGACTCAGCTCTGACAACCCTCCAGTACGGAGCCCGGCAGTTCTTCGTCCTGCGATCTCCCAAGAGGTCGAGACTGATGCGGATGCTCGGGCAACGATGGCGCGCAAGCGATCGTGCCGCACCATCCGACGCACGTCGACGCAGCGCTCCGTGGTGCCCTCGACGCGCCCTTGGAGATCCGAGCTGCGGCCACAGTGCTGCTCCGCTGCGACAACGGAGGCAGGTGAACACTCGCCTCTGCCTCCGGATAGGCGCCCCTTGCGCAGCCGGCGCCCACACCTGATGTCGGCGGAACGACGGGGTCTGCGGTATCGCGCATCATCTCCGAAGATGATGACGGGACGACGTGCCCCTGGACCAAGAGTGGTTAGTCGTCACACAGGATCGATCGCATACGCTCTCAGAGCCTGACTCGTGGGGGCTGAACCTCGATCTAAGGCGCAAAAGTTTCGGTCGTGGTCTCAAGCCGGAGCCGGCTGGGATCGTGTCCGCTAGCGATCAGTGGGACGAAGGCACTCCACTGCCCACTCCTGGTGGCTGGTCATCGGGCACCCCTGGCCGAGGGAGTCCTTGAGTCCTTGAGTCCGTGATGCAGCTAACCCCAACCCGGTTTGCTCGACTGCCGGACGGCGTGTAATGTTTCATGAGTTGCCCCGGTGAGGGCAACCAACCCCTACAAAATGTGCGGTCGGTTCGCGCGCTCCAAATGGAGAACGAATTCGATCACTATTTGTCATGGGATTGCCAAGTCATATCCGTATTTGCAGGCAATAAGCCAAAGCGAAGGATTTGACAAGGGAAAAGAGAATGAAATAAGCTGTGAACACAACGGCGAAGGAAAGCGGATAGAGGCCGGAAACGGTATATCTCGCAAGTAATCGTACGTTCCTGTTGTTTGAGAACTCAATAGTGTGCCAAGTTTGTTGATACCGATTGTTTTTTGATTGGTTGAATTTGCTGGTTGTCGCGCATTTTGTGTGTGGTGGCGG
>NZ_LMLU01000004.1 GCF_001422665.1 Arthrobacter sp. Leaf234
CAGACCGCACTGCACCTCCGACTTCGCACCCCCGAGCTGCGGAGAACCAGCGACAACCGACGAGATCGCCGACATCGCAGCAGCAGGCGTCATGGTGGTGTTGAGGGCGAAGGCCTTCAGGCTTGCGAGGTCCCCGTTCCACTGGTTCCAGTCGCCGACGACCGGCCCGCTGTCGGTGTACTGCCACACGTTCTGCTTGGCCCACCCGCTGGGCATGGCGCCGGGCGTCGTCGCTCCGTAGCGCGCCAGGTGCAGTGCGTGGTCGCCGAACGCCGTCGTGTTTCCCGTGCACTGATCCCACCAGTTCGCCGTCGTGTAGATCATCGGCTTCCTGCCGGTCAGGACCTGCATCTGCCGGGAGAAGTCGGAGATCCAGGCGACCATCTGGGAGGGCGACATGTTGTAGCAGGTATTGCCCAGCGACGTGTACGGGTTGTATTCGACGTCGAGCAGTGGCGGCAGGGTCTTCCCATCCGCACTCCACCCCCCACCGTTCCGGACGAAGAAGGTGGCCTGTGTCGTGCCCGAGGACAGGCTGGGCAGGGCGAAATGGTACGCCCCCCGGTACATGCCGGACGCAGCAGCCCCTGCGAACTGATCCGCGAAGTACGGGTTGGCATAGTCGTCGTTCTCCGTCGCCTTCACGTAGGCGAAACGTGCACCGTACCGTGACGCGGATGACCAGTCCACGAACTGTCCCTGATGGCTGCTCACGTCCACTCCCAGGACCCCACCGGGGTTCCAGTAACTGGTCGCAGCGGCACCCGCATCCGAGCGGCCCTGGACCTCACCCTGATCTCCGGCACCCTCCAGTGCCTCGGCCGCGCTCGGTACCTGAGGATCGCCGGTCTCCGCTATCCGTGCGAGCCCCTGCCCCATCGAGGCATTCCTGACCTCCGGCGCCATGGCGGCACCCTCTTGCGGCTTGCTCTTCGTCGCAGCGGGCGCCGAACTCGGCTTCGGAGCGGGGACAGCACTCTGCTGCGGAGCAGGCACCGAAGTCGGCTTCGGTGCGGGCGGCGTTGCACTAGCGGTCGCCGGAACTACGTCCGCCGGGAGAGGGGTGACCGGTGGTGCGGTCGCCGTGTTCTCGAGTGCCTGGACAGGTGACATCGACGACGGCGTCACGGGACTGACAAGTAGCGCTGCCATCAGTAGCGAGATGCCGGCCAGTCGGGAGGTTCGCTTGGTTATCACAGTGAGATCACCTATGTGCTCGGAGCCACCTCGGGAGGAGGAGATGCTCTGGATTATCGTGCTGTTGATGGGTGTGGGGKGGGKGGGGGGGGTTAGGTTCGTTTGACGCCGGTGGTTGAGGTCCAGGTGAGTGTTCCGCGTTGGAAGGTCTGGGT
>NZ_LMLU01000005.1:0-686837 GCF_001422665.1 Arthrobacter sp. Leaf234
CAAAGTTACGGCGGTCATAGCGTGGGGGAAACGCCCGGTCCCATTCCGAACCCGGAAGCTAAGACCCACAGCGCCGATGGTACTGCACCCGAGAGAGTGTGGGAGAGTAGGACACCGCCGGACAACACTTACAGGCTGAGGCCCCACACCACCAGGTGCGGGGCCTCACCCCATTAACCCCACAACCCCACACCCCCAACACCCAGCAGCCCGGCACAAGCCCGGCCAGGCCAGGTTCGAAGGCCCACAGCCGGGCAGCACCAACACGGCCAGGCCCAAAGGCCCACGGCTCGGCCGGCAAAGCCCATACCGCCGAGCCGCGCAGGATGCGGCACCCGATCCCACCCGGGCGATACTGTGCCGCGGGGAGGTGCGGTCGAGGTCACCAAGCGGCGGTAGGGTCGGGGCATGAGTGGATTGTTCTCGCACGCCTCCGCCGACGGAGATGCGCCCTCGGACCGCCCGGACATCCGGACGACGGTCTCCGTGCCCGCCTCCGCCGACCACGCCTGGGCGGGACTCGTCGAGCACCTCCACCTTTGGTGGCCGGCGGATCTCCTGAGCCGGTGGGGAACCGACAGCTTCTTCGACCTCGAGGACAACGCGCTCGTCGAGACGTCGGCGGAGGATGACGAGAATGTCTGGGGCGAGGTGACGGACAGTGCTTCCGGGCAGTGGATGCTGCTCAGATGGCGCGCTGCCGGCTCGACCACGACCACGGACCTTCGCCTGGGTGTGAGGGAGGACGCCGGTGTCCTCCATCGGGCGCGTGCCGGGGCAGCCGCTGAAGGTACATCCGGGTCCGGCGGAGCTGGGGTCGTCGACCAGGCGGAGGGGGATGGACCTGTCGAGACGACGCTGGACCTGACCCACAGTGGATGGACGCGCGCCGATCCGCATGACCTCTACGTCTTCTACCGCCAGTTCTGGCCCGAAGCCCTGGCGCGGTACCGCCGCTTCATGGGGGGATCATGATCGATGCATCCGCGCTGGGAGATCTCGAGGACATCCTGCCCGGTCGCGTGTCCACGTCTGCCGCCGATCTGACGAGCTACTCGCGCGATCAGGGGCCGGTGCTCGAGCCGGCCCTTCCCGTCGCGGTGGTCCGGGCAGAATCCGTGGCCGACGTGCAGGAGGTGCTGCGGTGGGCCACTCGCCACAGGGTCCCGGTCATCAGCCGTGGAGCCGGGTCGGGCGTGTCAGGCGGCGCCCACGCGACGACAGGGAGTGTCATCCTCTCGCTGGAGCTCATGACGCGCATCCTCGAGATCAATCCCGATGACGAGACCGCCGTCGTCGAACCGGGCGTGGTCAACGCCGCCCTGAACGACGCCGTAGCCGGCCATGGTCTGATGTATGCGCCGGATCCCGCCAGCTATCGGTGGTCGACGATCGGCGGGAATGTCGCCACAAACGCCGGTGGCCTGCGATGCGCCAAGTACGGGGTGACGCGTGACTCGGTCCTCGCACTGGATGTCGTTCTGGCGGACGGGACGCTGGTCAGGACCGGACACAGGACGTTCAAGGGTGTTGCAGGCTACGATCTGACGGCATTGATGACGGGCTCGGAAGGCACGCTCGGGGTGATCGTCGGGATCACCGTCCGGCTCCGCTACCTGCCGACGTCCGTCCACACCGTGGCGGCTTTCTTCGAGGACTTCACGAGCGCTGCGGCCGGGGTGCTCGCCATCGGACGGGCCAGAGTGCAACCGGCGATCCTGGAACTCCTCGACGGCAACACTCTCGAGGCGCTCGACGGCGCCCACGGGTCCGACCTCCGCCGTCGTGGGGGTTCCCTGCTCCTCGCGAGGACGGATGGGTACGGGGCGGCCGCGGAGGCGGAGCAGATCCGCGCAGTACTTCTCGGGCTGGGTGCACGCGTGAGCGACGAAGGCTCTGAGGAAGCGGACCGGCTGGTGGATCTCCGGCGGCACAGCAGGGGCGACGAGGTCGACGACCTGTACAGGGTGGGAGAGGACGTCGCCGTGCCCAAATCGCAGCTGGTCGGCTACGTCGCCGCACTGGAGGCGATGGCATCACGTCATCAGGTGCAGTTGAAGGTCGTGGCGCACGCCGGGGACGGAAACCTGCATCCCACCTTCTGGGTGGAACGACGGGAGGGGCCTCAGGCGCAGGAACGGCTGGAGTCGGCGCTGGACGAATCGGTCCGTTGCGCACTGGACCTGGGCGGCACGATCACCGGGGAGCACGGCGTGGGACAGTACAAGCGACGGTGGCTCGCCTGGGAGCAGGCGCCGGAGATCCTCGCGCTCCAAGCGCGGATCAAACAGGTGTTCGATCCTCTCGGCATCCTGAATCCGGGAAAGGCGATCGTCTCCTGATCGTTGCCTCGGGCTGCCCGAGGGACGCCCGGCCGCGATGATACTGTTCAGGAAATCGGTGGAACACACCGTCACTTTCATCGCGCCACGGGGAGCAGCATGTCTGACAACAATCCAGGATCGCAGGGCAACTCGCCCTACGGTCAGCAGAACCAGTCACAGTACGGTCAGAACCAGCCGCAGTACGGCCAGAACGCCCCGCAGTACGGCCAGAACGCGCCGCAGTACGGTGAACAGACTCCCACTGCCTACGGGCAGCAACAGGGTCAGTCACCCTACGGCCAGCAGGGTGGGAACAACTACCCGGGGCAGCAGGGCTACCAGGGGCAGGTCACCGAGAACCCGGGCAGGACGCTCGGCATCGTGGGCTTCATCCTCGCGATCCTGATCGCGCCGGTCGGCCTGATCATCAGCATCGTGGCGTTCGTGAAATCTCGGAGGGCCAAGATGGGCAACGGCTTCGCCCTCGCCGGCATCATCATCGGCATTCTCTTCACGATCGGACTGGCCGTCCTCATCATCGGGTTCATCGCTCTGATTCCCGCTTTCACCGAGTTGGCCGAACTGTGCCAGGGCGTCCCCAGTGGAACTCAGGTCGAGTTTCAGGGGACGACGACGACCTGCCCCTGATCGATATGTGAGGAAGGGCCGGCAGTCGATGGCTGCCGGCCCTTCGTCGTTGCAGCCTAGTTGTCCCGGTACTCGGAGTCCTCATCGATGCCGATGGTGCGGGCGTCGGCGGTCAGCATGATCTCCGCCTCGTCACGACGATGCCGTAGCTCGTCGTCGAGGTAGGACTGCACGGCCTCCGCCATCGGGACGTTGCGGTCCTCGCGCTCCGACATGTACCAGCGGTGCTCCAGGACCTCGTGCACCACCTCCGCGGGCTCGAGCTTCCCGCCCAGCTCCCGCGGGACGGCCCGGACGATCGGCTCGAAGACCTCGTTGACCCACAGGTGGGCGCTGAATTCCTCGTCGAGGGTCGGATTGTTGTCCGCCCGGTAGGCGTCCATGTCGTTGAGCAGGCGCCGTGCCTGGTTCTCCTGCGCGTCGAGGCCGGTCAGCCGCAGCAGCCTGCGACTGTGGTGCCCAGCGTCCACGACCTTGGGCTGCAGCTGGATCTGCGTCCCGTTGACGGCCGTCTTGATGGCATATTCCTCGACGTCGAAGCCGAGCTCGTTGAGGCGCCGGATCCGGGCACCTACGCGCCAGCGCTCTCCGAGCTCGAAGGACTCCTTCTCGGTGAGCTCGGTCCACAGGCGGCGGTAGCTGTCCATGATCAGCTCGCTCGTCGCCAGCGGATCCACCTTCTCCTCGATCAGTCCGCCCTCGGCGAGGTCCATCAGTTCACCGGCGATGTTGACGCGGGCGATCTCGAGGTCGTATTCGCGCTGACCCGTCGACAGTTCGGGATACAGTTCGCCGGTCTCCGCGTCGACCAGGTACGCGGCGAAGGATCCCGCGTCGCGGCGGAACAGGGTGTTGGACAGGGAGACGTCCCCCCAGTAGAAGCCGATGAGGTGCAGGCGGACGAGGAGGAGCGCCTGGGCGTCGATGAGACGCGTGAGGGTATCGCGGCGGAGCGTCTGGGAGAACAGCGCGCGGTAGGGCAGTGAGAACTTCAGGTGCCGTGTGACGAGGACGGGATCGAGTTCGTCGCCGTCGGGAGTGGTCCGGCCCGAGATGACGGCGACGGGCTCCACGCAGGGAACATCCAGCCGCTGCAGCTTGCGGAGCATGTGGTATTCGTGCCGGGCGATGTGCTCGCTCGTCTCCTTGACGGCGATCACCGATCCGCCCAGATGTGCGAAGCGCACGATGTGCCGGGAGATGCCACGGGGGAGGGCTGCGAGTGCGCTGGCGGGCCACTGCTCCAGGGCGATGTGCCAGGGCAGGTCGAGCAGTTCGGGATCCGTCGCAGCGGCCGTGATGTTGAGGGACCCGAGGCTCGGGCTCTCCGACGACGCCGGGCGGAGCCTCGGGAGCTTGCCGGCCTGCTCGTAGTCGGTCGGCTCGTCATGCCACTGGGCGTTCGAGGTCTCGGTCATGGTGTTGCCTCCGGGTCGGGGCGGGAAGGGGCCTGCGTCAAGCGTAGTTGCCACCGACGCGACGATGGCGTCCACCGAGCCCCAGAGGGTACCCGGCGGACGCCACCGTCGTCGTACTGGTTGGCTCGTGCGCGGAGGACTAGACCGTCTCGGCCAGGCGGAGGCCGCTGCTCGTGTCGAACAGGTGTACGTGGCCCTGCTCGGGGCGGACGAACACGCTGTCACCCTTCATCGGCGGGCGGCGACCGTCGACGCGCACGACCATGTCGTGGTTCTTGCCGTCGAGCGTGGTGTGACCGTAGATGTAGGCGTCGGCGCCGAGTTCCTCGACGACGTCGACCTCGACGGGCAGTCCCTCACCGGTCGCGGACACGACGAGGTCCTCGGGACGGACACCCAGCGTGACGGTGTTCCCTGCTGCGGCGTCCAGGACGCTGCCGGGAACAGGGTAGACGATGCCGCCGAAGATGACGCCACCGTCGGCCACGGGCAGCTCGAGGAGGTTCATCGCGGGAGAGCCGATGAAGCCGGCCACGAAGACGTTCTTGGGACGCTCGTAGAGGTTGCGCGGGGTGTCGACCTGCTGCAGGATGCCGTCCTTCAGCACGGCGACGCGGTCTCCCATGGTCATGGCCTCGACCTGGTCGTGCGTGACGTAGACCGTGGTGACGCCGAGGCGGCGGGTGAGCGACGCGATCTGCGTACGGGTCTGCACGCGGAGCTTGGCGTCGAGGTTGGAGAGGGGCTCGTCCATGAGGAACACCTGCGGGTTACGCACGATGGCGCGGCCCATGGCGACACGCTGCCGCTGGCCACCGGAGAGGGCCTTCGGCTTGCGGTCCAGGTAGTCCTCGAGGTCGAGGAGCTTGGCGGCCTCGCGGACGCGCTCGGCACGCTCCTCCTTGGAGACGCCCGCGATCTTCAGGGCGAAGCCCATGTTGTCGGCGACCGACATGTGGGGGTAGAGCGCGTAGTTCTGGAAGACCATCGCGATGTCGCGATCCTTCGGGGGGACGTCGGTGACGTCACGGTCGCCGATGAGGATGCGTCCGGAGTTCACGTCCTCGAGGCCGGCGAGCATGCGCAGCGAGGTGGACTTCCCGCAACCGGAGGGGCCGACGAGGACGAGGAATTCGCCGTCGGCGATGTCGATGTCCAGCTTGTCGACGGCGGGCTTCTCTGTGCCCGGGTACAGGCGCGTGGCCTGGTCAAACGTTACCGTTGCCATGGTGGTGGTTCCTTTTCACGGGCAGGTACGTGCCCGACGATCCGTAGTGAATGGAAGAGTATTCAGTTGTGGTGCGCGACCCGCCAGCAGTACCGGTGACGTTGGTCACGCTTGGAGCAGTATGACACGTTCAGCTGATTGGTGCACGGGATGTGCGCAAGGACACCAGTTCCTCGAGCACCTCGGAGAAGGCCTCGGGCGTGGCGACGGTGAACGGCGCGGACGTCGGGCCCGGGCCGATCCTGATGCCGACGTCGCCCGGGCGGAGGGTGAGTTGGGCGTGCTCGTCGGTGACGTCGTCGCCGGCGAACAGGAGTGCGGTCGCTCCCGTGGTCTCCCGGAGCAGAGCCAGCCCCTGGCCCTTGTCCGCTCTGATGACCGAGACCTCGAGCACGCGCTTGCCGTCGGTGACGCTGATGTCCCCGAGCGGCGCGAGGCCGGCACGGGCAGCTGTCACGGCAGCATCGGCGACGTCGTCGGCCGCTGTTCTCGTGTGGAGGACGACCCCGGCGGGCTTGAACTCGATGCGGGTACCCGAATGCGTTGCGACGGTGTGTTCGACGACGTCGACGGCCCGGGCGAGAAGCCCGGCCTGATCCGCGGTCAGGGCGAGGGCCACGCCGTCGGGTCCCGTCCACGTCTCTGCCCCGTGGCTGCCGATCAGCAGCATGTCCTCGGGCGGTTCTGCCACCACGCGCAGGCTGTCGAGGGCTCGGCCCGAGATCAGCGCCGTCGTCGTGCCCGGCAGTCCAGCCAGCGCTCGCAGCGCAGCGGCCGACGCCGGGAGGGCGCGTGCGTCCTCCGCCCTCTCGACCAGGGGTGCGAGGGTCCCGTCGAAGTCGAGGGCGACGAGCAGCCGGGGCGTGGCGGCGAGCGACGCGAGGGCGGAGAGCAGCTCCGGCTCAAGCGCCATGACCCGCACTTCCCGCGTGCAGGGCGTTGAGGAAGGCCTGAGACCAGCGTTCGACGTCGTTGTGGACCACCTGGCGGCGCATCAGCCGCATGCGCCGCATGGCCTCCGTCTTCGGCATGGAGATCGCCGTGACGATGGCGGTCTTCAGGCCGTCGATGTCGTGCGGATTCACGAGGATGGCCTGGCGGAGCGTATCCGCGGCGCCTGCGAATTCGCTGAGTACAAGCATGCCGGTGTTGTTCGTGCGCGCCGCCACGTATTCCTTGGCGACGAGGTTCATGCCGTCCCGCAGGGCGGTCACCAGCATGACGTCGGCGGCGAGGTACAGGGCCACCATCTCCTCGACGGGATAGCTGTGGTGCAGATAGCGGATGGCGGTGTTCTTCATGGTGTCGTGGGTGCCGTTGATGCGGCCGACGGCGCCCTCGATGTCCTCGCGGAGGATCCGGTACTGCTCCACCCGCTCGCGGCTGGGGCTCGCGACCTGGATGAGGGCGGCGTCCTCGACCGTGATCGCGCCGTCCTCGAGCAGCTCGCCGTACGCCTTCAGGCGATGGCCGATGCCCTTGGTGTAGTCGAGGCGGTCCACGCCGAGGAGGATGTGCTGCGGGTCGCCGAGCTCGCGCCGGATCTCGCGGGAGCGCTCGATCACGTCGGGCCGCTGCGCGAGTTCCGTGATCGACGCCGTGTCGATCGAGATGGGGAACGCCTCCGCGCGGGAGACGTAGGCAGGGGTGCCGTCGTCGCCCTCGGGGACCTGTACCTGCTGGGCCTTGATGGTGTGGCCCTTGAAGCGGCGGACGCACCGCAGGAAGTTGCTCGCGTCGCTGGGACGCTGGAAGCCGATGAGGTCGGCACCGAGGAGACCCTCGATCACCTGGCGGCGCCACGGGAGCTGCGCGTAGATCTCGAGCGGGGGGAAGGGGATGTGGTTGAAGAAGCCGATCTTGAGGTCCGGCCGGGCCTGCCTCAGCATCTTGGGCACGAGCTGCAGCTGGTAGTCCTGGACCCAGACGGTGGCGCCCTCGGCCGCGACGGACGCCGTCGCCGCAGCGAAGCGCTCGTTCACCTTCCGGTAGGAGTCCCACCAGGTGCGGTGGAACTCCGGCGAGGCGATGACGTCGTGGTAGAGCGGCCACAGCGTGGCGTTCGAGAAGCCCTCGTAGTAGAGCTCGACCTCCTCGGCGCTGAGCGGCACGGGGACGAGGCGCATATTCGCCTCGTCGAAGGGCTCGAGCGTCTCGTCGGACGCACCGTGCCAGCCGACCCAGGCGCCGTCGGCCTTCGCCATGACGGGCGCCAGTGCCGTCACCAGGCCTCCGGGGGACCGGCGCCAGGAGCTCTCCCCGTGCTCGTCCACCACGCGATCCACGGCGAGCCTGTTCGAGACGACGATGAAGTCGAAGTCCCCGAACCGGCCGTCGGTCGGGAAAGAGGGCTTCACGCCAGGTGTCGTGGACGGTTGTGCTGCGCTCAAAACTGGCTCCATCGCAGAAGGGGGATCTCCCGCCCGACTCTATCGGGTCGGGCAGGAGTCGGCCGGGGACGTGAGCTGGGCGGAAGCGCTCAGGTGCGGTCGATAGCATGGCCTCCCAGCACACCGACGAAGAGGACCGATGGCGCCCGCACCCGGACACAAGCCGACCAAAGCCCAGCGCACCGCCGCAACCCGTGAGCGGGAGCGGGTGGCTGCGGAGGAGCAGCAGCGGAAGGACCGCCGCAACGGGACGCTCGCCAAATGGGGCGTGGTGGTCGCGGGACTGATCGTCGTCGCCCTCATCGCGGTGGTGGTCATCAACACTGTGCGCGGCCGGATCCCCGACGCCGGGCCGGCGCCCCAGGGCGGCAATGCCCAAGGTGGCATCACGCTCCTGTCGAGCACCGACACGGCGCCGACGGGGACCGACACGGTGGACGTCGCGACTCTCCCCGCCGAGCCCGCAGCGGAGGGAGCCATCCCCGAGGGCATCACGTCCGTCACCAACGGTCCCCTGCAGGTGGTGGCGTACATCAACTGTGTGCACTGCGCGGACTTCGAGGCACGGCATTCCGAGCAGATCCTCTCGTGGCTGGACGCCGGCGAGATCACGTTCGAGTACCGCACCGTGGCCTACCTCGACCGCAACAGCAGCACCGAGTACTCCTCCCGCGCCGCGAACGCCGTCGCCTGTGTGGCCGACTCCGCGCCCGAGGCGTACTTCGACGTCAACCAGCGCCTGTTCGCGCACTACAAGCAGGGAGAGCTCGACGACGACGGCCTCGTGGCGCTCGCCGCGGACGCAGGCGCGGGGGACATCTCCGCGTGCGTGGAGGAGGGGACCTTCCGCCCATGGACGAAGTTCGCCACGGCTGCGGCTCAGGCGGCTGCCGTCGGCGGCACGCCGACGGTGTTCGTCAACGGTGCCGCGGTCCCGAACGCCGTCGAGGACTTCGAGACGACGGTCCAGGAGGAACTGGACGCCCGCAGCTGATTTCCGGCGGTGGCGGGCCTGGGCTACCCTTGTTGAGCGCTCGACTGCCCTCCAGCCAGGGGTGACGGCGCCCGCTGGCCCGGCCAGTTCGCCTCCTTAGCTCAGTTGGCCAGAGCACCGCTCTTGTAAAGCGGGGGTCGTCGGTTCGAATCCGACAGGAGGCTCCACACCCGCCTGCTGTTCCTCCCGCGAACACGCCCGATGCGCGGAACGCCGCCGGCTCTCAACCCCAGCCCTGCCGGTGCTCCTTGCCCCGCACGGCGTCGCGGACTGCACGCTCGAGGGACCGGTCATGGGATCGTCGCTCGGACGGGTTCTGCCGGCGGTGGAGGCTCTCGAGTTCGCGCTGCATCTTCCGGTAGCTCCGCCACCGCCGCTCCTCGAGTGCCCCGGACAGGAGGGCGAGCTGGACGGCGCAGCCGGGCTCGGCATCGTGCGCGCAGTCTCGGAACCTGCAGGAGGCGAACAGGTCCTCGATCTCGCCGAAGACCTCGGCCAGTCCGTCCTCGGCGTCCCAGAGGGCGAACCCCCGGAGCCCTGGTGTGTCCATGAGGACGGCGCCGTCGCCGATCGGTACCAGCTCCCTCGCCGTCGTCGTGTGCCTGCCGCGGCCATCGCCCACCCTGACCCGACCCGTGTCCTGCACATCCCGGCCGACGAGCGCATTGACGAGGCTCGACTTGCCGGCACCCGATGGCCCGAGGAGGGCGAGGGTGCGCCCCGCACCGACGCGGGCTCGCAGGTCATCGAGGCCGTCTCCGTCCTCGGCGGACGTGGTGAAGACCTCCACGCCCCGCGCACGCTCCACCGTGTCCGCGATGACGGCATCGAAACGGGAGCTGAGGTCAGCCTTGGTGAGCACCACGAGGGGGACGGCGCCAGAATCCCAGGCTGCGACCAGCGTCCGCTCCAGACGGTTCGCCGACAGCGCCTGGTCCAACGGGACGACGACACCCACCAGATCGACATTGGCGCCGAGCAGTTGCGCCTCCGCGAGCGGATCGTGGGCGCGTTTGCGCTGCAGGACCGCCCAGCGCGGAAGGACGCCGACGACGCGCGGATCCTCACCGCCGGAGACGGCGACCCAGTCGCCGGTCACGAGGGACTCGTGCGCCTGCACCCCGAGCAGGCCCTGTTCAGTGGCGAGGAGCAGGCGGGTGCGGTCCGCGCGGACCACCCGGGCGGGGGAGGCGGCCGGTGCAGCTGTGGACGGGAGATGGAGGGAGAAGAGGCGGGCGACACGGTCCGTGTAGCCGTACTGCTGAAGAGGGTTCAACGGAGATCCTCCGGGGAAGCTCCCCGGGCGCGGCTGGCCTCAGGGCTGGAGCGCAGGAACCGGGGAGGTGACGACGAGGGGGGTGGGGGCGGTGGTCGACGCGCCGACAGTGACGTTCTCCATGACCCACCTCCTGTCGTTCCTGAGGGACCCGTCCGGGCCCGCGAGAGCTCAGTGTAATCCGTTGCCGATCCGGACGACAGAGGTCAGGCCGATGTCCTGTCGGTCTTCTCCACCGATCGGCGCGCGGTCCTGCGCCTCGCGTCGCCGAGGTCCCGCCGGAACTTCTCCTCGTCCACGGCTGTGTTGCGGCTCATGCCCATGACCCAGACGACGATGACGACGGTGGCGAGAAGCCATACGGCGGCACCGGCGGCGACGAGGAGGGCGATCTGCAGGACAGTCATCGTGCTCCTCTCGTCATCGGACAGCGGGCGTCGCTTCGTCGCGGGTGCTCCATTGTCCCAGAGTGGCGCCGGACTGTCAGGTCGCCACCCCCGGGCGGTGGATACCGGACGCCGAGGGAGGATCAGCTGCGCTGATCGGGGCCCTGCGCCTGGACCTGCTCGGCCTCGCGCTTTTCGGTCCCGGTGGCCAGGACCAGCAGGGTGAGGGCCGCTGCGGCGAGCATGACGCACACCATCGCCACCTGGTCTCCGCCGAGCAGGCCGACGAAGGGGCTGAGGAGACCGGCCACGCCGGACTGCAGGGCGCCGCTGTCCGCCGCCGCCGTTCCCGCCCTGTGGCCGCAGTGGTGCAGTGCGAGCACGGAGGCGTTGGCCGGGGTCACAGACATCGCGCAGGCGCGCGGTCGGCCCGGCGAGCAGCTGCGGTGGGCGCAGATCGGAACGGCTGAAAAGGTGGACAGCAGGGGTTCGGCGCGTTAGCGCGGTGGCAGGCGGTGCGTCGTCACGCTGACTGCGCCGTCATCGACGACGGCGGTCATGTAGGTGCAGAACGGTTGGCGACGGCGGTCGGTGGGCGAGCCCGGATTGAGGAGCCGGAGACCGCCCGGCGCAGTGGTGTCCCATGGGATGTGGCTGTGGCCGAACACCAGGACATCGGTGTCCGGATGGAGCACCGCCATGCGGGCTTCCCGGCCCTGGCTCTGGCCGGTCTCATGGACGACGGCGAGCCGCACGCCCTCGAGCTCCGCCCGGGCGACGAGGGGGAGGCGCGAGCGCAGGTCGGCGCCGTCGTTGTTGCCGTAGCAGGCGATGAGTCGCCGGGCCCTCTCCTCCAGCTCGTCCAGCAGCCCCGTCCCGGTCCAGTCCCCTGCATGGACGACGACGTCGGCCGAGTCGACGGCGTCCCACACCTCGTCAGGCAGCACCCTGGCCCGCTTCGGCAGGTGGGTGTCGGCGAGGAGCGTCAGGCGGAGGACCATGGTGCCAAGTCTGCCGCGGAATCCGGCACTCAGGCACCCGTGACAAGCCGGGGACCCTATGGCATGCTTCCGTAAGCACGCTTACTAATCACGGTCCGGACCACGAGGAGGCAGACCATGCGGATCGACAAACAGCAGATCATCGACCTGCTGAAGAGCCAGGGCAAGGACGACCACGCCGATCAGGCACAGTCCGAGCTGCCGGATCAGGTGGACCCGGAACAGCACGCGGACCTGCTCGCCAGGATCGGCATCAACCCGACGGACCTGCTGGGCAAGATCCCGGGTCTCGGCGGTTTCGGGGGCCAGGTCGGCGCGGTGAACCGTCACCGCCACGAGGCAGGGAGACAGTGATGGAAACAGGACAAGCGGTATGGATCATCGTCGCGATCGTGGCTTCTGGCGATCATCGCCGTCGTCGCCGTTCTGGCGCGGAAGCGGGGGCATGCCCAGCGGAAGCGGCAGCAGGACGAGGACCGCCACAGGGCGGCCGAGATGCGCGAGCAGGCGAAGGCCACGGAATTGGACGCCCGTGAGCGCGAGGCTAAGGCGTCGATGGCGGAGGCCGAGGCGCAGCGCGCCGAGGTCGAGGCGCAACGGCTGCGGCAGCAGGCGCAGGAGCGACAGGCCGACGCGCACGGACTGCGTGAGAAGGTCACCCATCACAGCCAGGAGGCCGACGCACTGGACCCCGATGTGCCGACGGACAAGGATCGGCGCGGCCACTGAGCCGACCATCGGGAGGGAAGATTCATGACGGATACGCTGCGCGTGGTCATCACCGGTGCATCGAGCGGGATCGGGCGGGCAACCGCCCGGCTGTTCGCGGAGGAGGATGCCCGGCTGGTCCTCGCCGGGCGTGACGCCTCGACGCTCGAGGACGTCGCGGCAGAGTGCCGCGCCCTGGGGGCGACGGCGATCACCCTCCGCACGGACGTCTCCTCCGCCGAGGAGGTCGACCGCCTTGCCGACGCCGCCGTCGAGCGGTTCGGCGGAATCGACGTCTGGGTGGGTAATGCCTCCCTGTACAGCTTCGGTACGTTCGAGCAGACACCGCCCGATGTCTTCGACCGGCTCCTGTCCGTCAACCTCTCCGGACAGGTGTACGGGGCGCGGGCGGCGCTGCGCGTCTTCCGGCGCCAGGAGCACGGGGTGCTGGTCTCGGTGGCCTCCGTCTACTCGAGGATTACGTCGCCGCTCGTCAGCCCTTACGTCACCAGCAAGTTCGGCCTGCTCGGCTTCCTCGAGGTGCTGCGGATGGAACTGGCGAGCGCACCTGACATCCATGTCTGCGCCGTGCTCCCCGCAACCATCGACACGCCGATCCACCAACATGCCGCGAACCATACCGGCAGGGCCGTCCGGCCGCTCCCCCCGGTCACCGATCCCCTCCGGGTGGCACGGGCGATCGTGCGGGTCTCGCACGCACCACGCCGGCTGACCCAGGTGGGTCGGGTGCAGTCGTTGTTCGTCCACGCCCGTGCCCTCGCCCCCGCGGCGTACCAGGCCGTCGTGGCCCGTGCCTACCCTGCCCTCGCGCTCACGCGGGACGCGGCCCCCGTCTCGGACGGCAACGTGTTCCATCCGGATCGTCACTCCACCGGCGTGACCGGGGGGTGGCGCTGGTTCCCCCGGCTGCGGCGCATTGCCGGCGAGGCCGCCCGACGACGCTGACGGGCGGGCCACCCGCCCTCGGCTGGTCTCGCCGTTGCGGTCCCGTACCACCCGCCCGCGCAGCAACGGAAAAGGCGCCGGCAGGATGCGCCGACGCCTTCCTCCGCGCGGTGTCCGCCCATGTCACGGATGACCGTCAGCGGCTCACCACCATGTGCTCGTTGGGGACGCAATGGGTCATGGTCAGCCCCGTGACGTCACGGGGTCCGTTGTTCCCGAGGTTCTCCAGGCGGGCGAGCTCGTCCTCCGAGAGGGTCTGGCTCGCGAGCGGAGGTAGGTCCTTCACCTCGTCCAGGCCGATGCCGAGCCCTTCCCCGACGCGGGCACCCAGTTCGTCGTCCACCAGGTGGAAGTGCCACACCATGCGTTCCTGCACGGCGCGCGCGGCCTGCCCGATCAGGGTCACGAAGTTCCCGACCAGGTCATCCTTCTCCCACTGCTCGAGCAGCTGGTAGCGCTGACCGGCCTGCAGGTAGTCGTTGGTCAGCGGTATCCGCTTGCGCGTCAGCCGACCGGTGATCTCGGGGCCCTGGTCGTCGTGCGTGGGGTACTCGCCCTCGCGGAGTCCACCCGTGATCGAGGGCTCGTAGGTGACGTGCGGATTCTGGCCGGGCGCGAGGTCCGTCCCGTAGGACATCTGGCCACCGCGCTGGTTCGTGTGCACCGCTGCGTTCTTGGCGGAGTTCACGGGCAGCTGGAGGTAGTTCGGTCCCACACGGTATCGCTGGGCATCGCTGTAGCTGAAGGTCCGCCCCACGAGCATCTTGTCGTCGGAGAAATCGAGTCCGTCGACCAGCACGCCGGTGCCGAAGGACAGCTGCTCGTTCTCGTTGTGGTGATCGGCCACGTTCCGGTTGAGCGTCATGGTGCCCACGAGCTTCGGCTCGAAATCCTGCTCCGGCCAGGTCTTGGTGTCGTCGAGCGGGTCGAAGTCGAGTTCCGGGTGGTCGCCGTCGTCCATGAGCTGGACGTACAGGTCCCACGTCGGGTACTCGCCACGCTCGATGGCTTCGTAGAGGTCCTTCGACGCATGTCCGAGATCGGTGGCCTGGATGGTGGCGGCGTCCTCCTCGGTGAGGCTCTTCACGCCCTGGTGCGGCTGCCAGGTGTACTTCACGAGCTTCGTCCCGCCCCCGGCGTCCACCCACTTGTACGTGTTGACACCGAATCCCTGGATGTGGCGGTAGTCCGCGGGGATGCCGCGCGGGCTGAAGAGGTTGACGAGCATGTGCATGGACTCCGGGGTCTGCGACATGAAGTCGAAGATGCGGCCCGGCTCCTGCCGGAAGGTGACGGGGTCCGGCTTCAGCGCGTGGATGACGTCCGGGAACTTGATGGCGTCGCGGATGAAGAACACGGCGAGGTTGGTGCCCACCAGATCCCAGTTGCCGTCCTCGGTGTAGAACTTGACCGCGAACCCGCGGGGGTCCCGCGCGGCTTCCGAGGAGTCACGGCCACCGATGACGGTGGAGAAGCGGACGGCGACCTCGGTCTTCTTGCCCGGCTCGGAGAAGAGCTTCGCGCGGGTGTAGGCGGCGATCGGCTCGGCTCCCCACCGGCCGGTGGCCTCGAACTCACCGAAGGCGACGGCGCCGCGGGCATGGACCACGCGCTCCGGGATGCGCTCGCGGTCGAAGTGGCTGATCTTCTCGAGGAACTGGTAGTTCTCGAGGGTGGCGGGGCCCCGCTCGCCCACCGTGCGGGAGTTCTGGTTGTCGTAGACCTGGTGGCCCTGGCGGTTCGTCAGGACGGCACGGTCATCGCCCTCGGCGGGTGGCTGGCCGGCGACATCGGTCATGGGGTTCTCCTCACAGCGGACTCTGGTCGTTTCGGGCAGCGGGGATGCCCTGCCGGCTCCCCATGTCCGCTCTCGACGCTACCCAAGCCACTGATGCGCAGCAACCTTAGTAATTATCCGTGCCGCCCTCGATCTCGGCGTAGCGACGGAGGAGGGCAGCGGCGCCGCCACCGGGTTCGGCGTCGACCGCCCGGTGCATGGACGCGAGCTTCGCCGCACCCGCCGGGAACGGCGGCAGCAGGGGGACGTCCGGATCCGTCACGACGTCGATGACGAAGGGCCGGTCCGCGGCGAAGGCCCGGTGCCACGCGTCAGCGAGGTCCGCCGGATCCTCGACCCGCACGCCGTCGAGTCCCAGCAGCTTCGCGTGCGCGGCGGCGTCGACGGCGGGCAGGGCCTGGCTGTCCTCGAAGCGGGGTTCGCCCTCCATCTCGCGCTGTTCCCACGAGACCTCCGAGAGATCCCGGTTCGAGAGCACGCACACGACGAAGCGCGGGTCCGCCCAGCCGCGCCACAACCGAGCGACGGTGACGAGTTCGGCGAGCCCCGCCATCTGCAGTGCCCCGTCGCCGAGGAGCACGACAACGGGGCGCTCGGGGCGTGCGAGTTTCGCGGCGATGCCGTAGGGCATGCCCGCACCCATGCAGCCGAGGGTGCTCGACAGATGTGCGGGCACGCCGCGGGGGAGGCGCAGCTGGCGCGCGTACCAGTAGACGCAACTGCCGACGTCGACCGCCACCTGCGCATCGCTGGGCAGTGCATCGCTGAGTTCGCGGACGACGCGCTCGGGGTTGACGGGCCGGGCGGGGATCAGGGCACGTTCCAGGGCTATCCGGTGCCACCTCTCCACCTGCTCCTCGACCTCGGCACGGTAGGAGTGGTCCTGCTGGCCGTGCAGGAGGATCAGCAGGGCCCCGAGTGTCTCGGCCGCGTCCCCGTGGAGTGCCACCTCCACGGGGTAGCGGTTCCCGATCGCCTTCGGGTCGATGTCGATCTGGACCGCGCGTGCCTGCCCCGGGGCCGGGTAGTACTCCGTCCAGGGGTCGTTGGAGCCGATGATGAGCAGCGTGTCGCACGTGTCCATGAGGTGCGCGCTCGCCGTGGTGCCGAGATGGCCCATCGTGCCGGTCGCGAACGGGAGCGACTCGTCGACGAAGGGCTTGCCGAGGAGGCTCGTGGTGATGCCCGCTGCGAGGCGTTCGGCCACGGCGACCACCTCCTGCTGCGCGTGCGCGGCCCCCTGCCCCACCAGGAGGGCGATCTTCCGGCCGGCGTTCAGGACGGCGGCGGCGTCGAGCAGGTCCGCCTCGCGCGGCGAGACGCACCCGAGCGACCACACCGGCGACGACGGGACCACGCCGTGCTCGTGGGGCGTGGACGGTGCTGCCTCCTGCTGGAGGTCGTGCGGCAGGATCACGACGGCGGGTGACCGGGTGGCGAGCGCGGCCTTGAACGCACGGTCGAGGACCATGGGCAGCTGCTCGGCGTCCGTGACCTGCTGGAGGAAGTCCGAGGCGACGTCCTTGAACAGGCTGGGCAGGTCGATCTCCTGCTGGTAGGCCGAGCCGAGGACGGTGCGGCTCTGCTGGCCGACCAGTGCGACGACGGGGACGCTGTCCATCCGGGCGTCGTACAGGCCGTTGATCAGATGCGCCGCCCCCGGTCCCTGCGTCGCGGTGACGACGCCCACCCGGCCGGTGTACTTCGCGTGCGCCACAGCCATGAAGGCGGCCGCCTCCTCGTGGCGGGCCTGGACGAAGGCGGGGCCCCCTGCCCGGCGCAGTGCGCCGAGCAGGGGATTGATACCGTCTCCGCTGTAGCCGAAGATCCTGTCGACGTGCCAGTCCTCGAGCCGGCGCACCACGAGGTCGGCGACCGACCCGGACGTCTCCGTCCCGGCCCGCTGTGCGGAAGTATCCGCCATGGTGTCAGGCCGCTGTCGGTGCGGCGGGTCCGGTGGGCCAGCGCAGGAGCGCAGCGACGGGCTTCTCCTCGAGCGCACCGGACGGGTACATCGTCACCTGCGCATCGGTGAGCGCGGCGGCCCGGAGGAGCCCGGCGACCGCCGGCACCTCGCCCAGCACGCCCGCTCCGGCGGTGTCGGCCTCGGAGATCGCGACCCAGGGTGCTGCGTCGAGTGCGAGGAGGGTCTCGCCGTCCCAGGCCGTGGTCTCGAGGAGGAGGACTTCGACCTGCGCCTGCTGCAGGGCCGTGATCACGGCCCCGCGGCCGACGGCGGACGTCCGTGTCCCTGGCCCTCCTTCTCGGCGAGGCGTTCGAGGAGCGAGTGCTGCTGATCCGCCATGGTGCGTGCCACGAGCTGCTGGACCTGCTCGAGGAAGGTCTCCTCGTCGGCTCCGTCCGCGCGGGTGTTGCTCTCGATGACGCCGAGCTTCGCGGCGGACTCCTGCGACACCTCGTCGGCCACCAGTTGGCGTGCCCGGATGTCACCGGCCACCACGATCAACTGTGCATCGTGCTCCGCGGCGATCCGATCGATCTCGGCGGCGACCTCACGGGAGTTCATCTTCCAGACCTTCTCCGCATGCTGCTGCATGCGGCGATGCCCCCAGCCTCCGCTCCCCAGCTTGCGGGTGTGCATCGTGTCACCCTCCACCTCGGACGTGGGGGCCCCGGAGGTGATGTGCTGCTCGTCGCCGTCGGCATACCGCAGATAGATCTCGCCGCCGTGGTGCCCCACCTCTGCCACCAGGTAGGCGAAGTCCTCGGGGGTGTGGCGGACGAGGGGCGTGAGGTCGGGTACGGGGCCGGTGGCGGTCACGGTGAGGCCGACGAGGTCGCCGGGCAGGAACTCGTCGACGACGACTTTCCCGCCGTTGACGAGGAGGTAGCGCGTCACCGGGTCCGGCAGTCCCTTCGCCGTCGTGCCGAGTGCGGCCACGGCGGCGTCGATGTCCTCGGGAGGTGCTCCCGCAGCCTTCATCTCCTGGGCGATGCTGCGTGGAAGGATCTCGTCGTTCGCGAGGCCGTCCACTGTCCCGGTGCTGCCGTCCACATAGATGGTGGTCCAGGGACCGGGCCGTTCGAACAGATGGGCATGGTCTTTGAGTACGTGCGTCACGAAGGTCCCCTGTCGTGTCGGTATCGGGTCGGCGGCCGAGCGCCGGAAATACTAAGGACACTTATGGTCTATCACTCCGTCCGATCGGTAAGAAGGGTCGATTCGTCCTCGGAGGGGCTTGAAATTGCCTCGGCACTCGTGGGTGGCGGCGGGTAGCGTGGAGGACATGCTGACAGTTCCCGAGAATTTCCCGCCCGCCTACATCCGCTTCCTCGAGGCCCAGGACGAGGGCTTCGCCGAGACCGTGCTGATGGTCATGAAGCAGTCCGTCGCTGAGGGCAAGCACGGCATCCTCATCAGCGACCAGGCTGTCGACCGCGGCGCCGAGACGTCCAAGGAGATCCCGTTCGGCGAGATCGTCGTCGGGACCCGCTGACAGCAGGGTTGCGGGCGCGGCTGCCCAGGGCGGAGCACAGCGGGCCTGACGGCTGCAGCTCCGGCCGCAGATGGAGGAAGCGCCGGTCGATGACCGGCGCTTCCTCCATCTGCTGTTCGTCGTGGGAGCCCCTAGCTGCCCCCGCCGGTCTTCTCGTCGGTGTCCGCGCCCTCGGCGGGCTCCTCGGGATGCACGCGGATGTCCGCCGTATCGGCGTCCGGGTCGCCCTCGGCAGGTGCTTCGTTGTGGATGCGGTCGTCGTCGCTCGGCTTCTCTGACATGCACTCGTCCTCTCGGTTCGGGGGAAGATCAGCTCCCTCACCGTCAGTGTACGGACCTGAGCGGACGGGTATCACCGGCAGGAATGCCGTGGCGGGATGTGATCAGCATGCTTACGATCAGATCATGGATTCGTACACCGCCACGGACACCGACGTGGTCATCGGCACGGAGGGCGGAGGGGCCAGCGGTGCGGCTGCGGGGCCGCCGACCGCGGGAACGGCCGCCGGGGTGGCCGGATCGCGGACCGCCGATGCTCCCGGCATCGTGCACCGCCGCGTCCGGATCGCGGGAGCCGCAGCCGCAGGGTTCGGCTCCGTCGCCCTCGGGATCGTGGCGCATGCCGCGTCCGGCGGCGTCCTGCCGAGTCCACCCATCCTCGCCGGGCTGGCGTCGCTCGCGGTGCTGGCCGCCACCCTCGTAGTGCTCGGACGCCTCCCGGGCTGGGCCGTGCTGCTCCTGCTGGGAGCCGGCCAGCAGGTCCTGCACTGGCTGCTCGGGGGGCTCGCGGTCGCGCCCTCCTCGACCGTCGCGCGACCGGCTGATCATCACGGAGCCGATGTGCCGGTGGGGGCCGGGGGCTCCGGTGGCCATTCTCCGGAGGTGATGCTCCTGCTGCACACCCATCTGGCGGCAGCCCTGCTCGTGGGCTGGTTGGTCCTGCGTCACCGGGCCATCGGTGCATGGTTCCGGCAGCGGACGTCCACTCGGCAGCGGTGACCATAGGCAGGAGGCGCCCCCGCCGCGGGCGGGAGCGCCTCGTCCTGATCACGCCGTCACCGAGAGTTGCAGCGAAGATGCCTGCGACCCTCCGTGAGGATCTGCCCTGCAGATGCCTAGTTGGCGTTCACCGAACCGTCGTAGAACGGGTAGTCGGTGTAGCCCTCGGCGCCCGTCGAGTAGAACGTCGCGGGGTCGGGCTCGTTCTCCGGCAGGTTCTCCCGCCAGCGCCGGGCGAGGTCCGGGTTGGCGATCGCGGGACGACCGACGACGACGGCGTCACCGATGCCGTCCTCGAGAATGGAGATCGCCTCCTCGCGGTTCGTGATGACGCCGAATCCGCTGTTGATGAGGAACGGACCACCGAAGCGCGTCCGCAGGTCCTGGACGAACGCACCGGTGGGCTCGGCGTGCAGGATGCTGAGATAGGCCAGGCCGAGTGGGGCGAGCGCGTCGACGAGCGTCCCGTAGGTCGCATGCACGTCGGCGGCCTCCGTCTCCAGGGCGTCCTGGATGTTGTGCTCCGGCGAGATGCGCAGGCCCACCTTCTCGGCGCCGACCGTCTCGGCGACCGCGGTGACGAGGTCGATGACGAATTGCGCCCGCTTCTCCGGCGAGCCGCCGTAGGCATCGTCCCGCTGGTTCGATCCGGGTGAGAGGAATTCGTGCAGGAGGTAGCCGTTGGCGCCGTGCAGTTCGACGCCGTCGAACCCTGCGACCTCGATCGCCTGCCGGGATGCGGTCACGAACTCCTCGATGATGCCGGGAAGCTCCCCGGTGGTCAGGGCGTGGGGGACGGGGTAGGGCTGCTTGCCGGTGCTCGTGCGCGTGGTGCCCTCGATGGCGATCGCGCTCGGCGCGACCACCTCGTACCCGCCGTTCGTGTCGGGGTGGGTGACGCGGCCGGCGTGCATGACCTGGGCCACGATGCGGCCGCCGTCGGCATGGACGGCGTCGGTGACGCGCCGCCACCCGGCGAGCTGCTCGTCCTCGACGAGGCCGGGCTGGCCGGGGAAGCCCTGGCCGGCGTGACTGGGGTAGGTGCCCTCGCTGACGATGAGTCCCAGCGAGGCACGCTGGCGGTAGTGCTCGACGACGATATCGCCGGGGATCCCGGCGTCGCCCGAGCGGACGCGGGTCAGCGGTGCCATGACGACGCGGTTGGGGAGTTCGAGCGTGCCGAGGGTGAGCGGGGAGAACAGCTTCACGGGTCCTGCTTTCTAAGTGGGGGGGTGTCCTACCCGTCGATAACCGGGCTTCGCCTAGTGCTATTCCATCTGTGGTGCGTGTCACGGAGGTGCGGGCGGGACTCCCGGCCCCGGCCGTCCGACCGGCGGAGGGGTGATGGTGCCGGGGCGACGACGGTGCGACACTGTGCGTGTTCCCGCGGCCCGGCGGGACATGAGGTCGATGAGGCGTTGATGCGGCATGAGTGAGATCCGGATGAAGACTGCGGCGGGTCGGTGGATCCTGCTCGCCACGGTGCTCGGGTCCGGCATCGCCGGCATCGACGCGACGGTCGTCAACGTCGCGCTCCCGACCATCGGCGCCGAACTCGGCACGGACTTCGCCGCCCTGCAGTGGATCGTGACGGGCTATACGCTGACGCTCGCCTCGTTCATCCTGCTCGGCGGATCCCTCGGGGACAGGTTCGGGCGCCGGCGCATCTTCGTCGTCGGGGTCATCTGGTTCGCCGTCGCCTCCCTGCTCTGCGGGCTGGCGCCCGACGCCGGCCTGCTCATCGCTGCCCGGGCGCTGCAGGGGGTGGGCGGCGCCCTGCTCACCCCGGGCAGCCTCGCCATCATCCAGGCGAGCTTCTCGGGTGAGGACCGGGCGCGGGCCATCGGAGCGTGGTCGGGCCTCGGCGGGGTTGCGACGGCGATCGGTCCGTTCCTCGGTGGCTGGCTCGTCGAGAGCGTGTCCTGGCGCTGGATCTTCCTCATCAACGTGCCCATCGCGGCGGCGGTCGTGTGGATCGCCGCACGCCACGTGCCGGAGACGCGCGACGCCGACGCGAGCGGCGGTCTCGACGCGGCCGGGGCGGTGCTCGGTGCGCTCGCGCTCGCAGGGACCACGTATGCCCTGATCGAGGCGCCCGCACAGGGAGCAGGCGCTCCGGCGGTCCTCGGCTCGGGCGTGCTGGGGCTCGTCGCCGCCGCCGCGTTCCTCGTCGTCGAATGGCATGCCGAGCACCCCATGCTGCCGCTGCGCATCTTCGCCAACCGGCAGTTCAGCGCAGCCAACGCGGTCACGTTCCTCATCTACGCGGTGTTCGGCGGGATCTTCTTCCTGCTCGTGGTCCATCTGCAGGTCGTCGCCGGATTCAGCCCGGTCGCATCGGGGACGGCGATGCTGCCCATCACGGCGCTGATGCTGGTGCTCTCGCCGCGCGCGGGGGAGCTCAGCTCACGCATCGGCCCGCGGATACCGATGGCGGTCGGGCCGCTGGTGTGCGCGGTCGCACTCGTGCTCATGCTGCGGATCGGTCCCGGGGCGTCCTACCTCGTGGACGTCCTGCCCCCGGTCCTCGTCCTGGGACTCGGGCTGTCGCTCCTCGTGGCCCCCCTGACGTCCACGGCACTCTCCGCAGTGCCGGAACGCCAGGCAGGCCTCGCCTCCGGCGTGAACAACGCCGTCGCCCGGGCCGCCGGCCTGATCGCGATCGCCGTCCTGCCCGCCGCCGCCGGCCTGACCGGCGACGCCTACAGCAACCCTGCCGTCTTCGAGGCGGGGTTCGACACCGCCTGCATCATCGGTGCCGTGGTGCTCGTCGCAGGCGGTGTCCTCGCGGCGCTCACCATCCGGAACACGCACACCCCGGAGACCGAGCATCCGAGCCACTGCGCCGTGGACGGACCGCCGGCCGCCCCTGCCGCCCTGCACACCGGACATCCGGGCGGCAGCGGGAGCTGACGCCCATCCCGACCCGGATGCCGGCCCCATGCCGGACGACGAAGCCCCGGACAGGTGTCCTGTCCGGGGCTTCGTGCGTGGTGCTGGTGCTGGGGCGACGGGACCGTCCGCTAGCGGAGGTCCTCCTGGTCCATCGCGTTGAGCGGCGAACCGCCGCGGTTGGCAGGGTCGTCGCTCGCATCGACGTCGTCGTCCTCCATCATGCCGAAGTCGACATCCGCCGCTGCCTCGCCGAGCATGGGCTCCTCCGGCGGGTACTGCTCGTCCCCGTGCTCGTAGCGTGCCTCGGCGGTCCCCTCGCGCAGCGTCTGGTCGCTGAGCGCGCCCTCCTCGCCCACTCCGGCCACGCCGTTCTCGTCGGCGCCTGACTCCGTGACCCCGGGCTCGTCCTGCAGGAGGGGATCCTCCTGCCAGCGGTCCGGGTTCAGCTCCGCCGCATCCTGGTAGGCGTCTGGCTGGCCCTCGAGGACCGGGTCGAAGGCCTCGGGCGCCAGCGAATCGTTCGGCACCTCGGGCTCTTCGCCCACGATGGTCAGTTCCTCATCGGGAAGGTTCTCTGTCATCTTCTTCGCCTTTCGTCGGTGCTGCGCATCGTTCGATTGTCAGCCTACTGATGAAGTGGTCCGGGCGACAGTTGGTGCCGCAGCCCGGACCTCCGGTGCGGCCTCAGGCGTGATCGCGCCAGCTGTGCCGTGGGGCGTATCCCAGGATCCGCCGGGCCTTGTCGATCGACAGGAGCGTCTCGTTGCCGCCCACCTCCCGGGTCACCTCGACGCCGGGGAAGACCTCGGCGGCGAGATCGGCGCTCGGCCGTCCCATCACGGTGTCCGCGGCCGCGATGATGAAGCGGTCGAAGCCCGGCGCCGCATTCTCGAGTGCCCGCTGCACCGCCTGCGCGCCGTCACGGCCGTCGATGTACCCCCAGAGGTTCCACTTCCGGCTCGACGGGTCCGCGTCGAAGGACGGGAACTCGGCATAGTCCTCGGGATCCATCACGTTGGATAACCGCAGGGCCGTGATGCTGAGCGCAGGGTCCCAGCGCGTCAGTTCGATGGCGAGCTGTTCCTCCAGGTGCTTGACGAGGGAGTAGGTGCTCTCGGGGCGGGCCGGGTACTCCTCGTCGACCGGGATGTACGGAGGAGGAGTGTCGAACGGCAGTCCGAGCACCGTCTCGCTGGAGGCATAGACGATCCGCTTGATGCCGGCGCGCCGGCACGCCTGGAAGACGTTGTACGTGGACGTCATGTTGTTGTGGAACGTGGCGGCGTCCGCCTGCAGGCCGGGTGCAGGGATCGCGCCGAGGTGGACCACGGCATCCAGTGCGTCGTACTTGTCGTCGACCCCCTGGAGGGCATCGGCGACCTGCCCGTAGTCGCGCAGGTCGATCCGGAGGAAGGATGGGCTGCGCTCCCCGTGCTGGTCCAGTTCGACGACGGTGTGCCCGGCCTCGCGGAGGCCACGCACCACGCTGCGCCCGAGCTTGCCGTTGGACCCGGTGACGGCGACCGTGAGGGGCGCCATCAGACCGGCCTGGTCTCGGGTGACTGCGTCCTGGCGACGTCGCTCTCCGCGAGGCCGCCGATGGCCTCGTCGATGGCCTTGAGGACGTCGTCCTCCAGCCTCACGCCTGCGGCGACCGCGTTCGATTCGACCTGCTCGGGACGCGACGCGCCGATGATCGCGGAGGCGACGTTCGTATTCTGCAGCACCCAGGCGATCGCGAGCTGCGCCATCGTCAGACCCACGCCGTCGGCGATCGGGGCCAGCTTCTGCACGCCCGTGAGGACCTCGTCGCTCATCCAGCGCTTGATCATGTCGGCGCCGCCCTTGTCGTCCGAGGCGCGGGTGCCCTGCTCGGGCTGCCGGCCGGGCTGGTACTTGCCGGTGAGGACGCCCTGGGCCACGGGGGACCAGACGATCTGCGAGATGCCGAGCTCCTCGGACGTCGGGACGACCTCGCCCTCGATGACGCGCCACAGCATCGAGTACTGGGGCTGGTTCGAGATGAGCTGGAAGCCGAGGTCCTTCGCGAGGGCGTGTCCGTCGCGCAGCTGCTGCGCATTCCATTCGCTGACGCCGATGTAGAGGGCCTTGCCCTGCCGGACGATGTCCGCGAACGCCTGCATCGTCTCCTCGAGGGGGGTCTCGTAGTCGTAGCGGTGGGCCTGGTAGAGGTCCACGTAGTCCGTCTGCAGGCGCTGCAGCGAACCGTCGATCGACTCCATGATGTGCTTGCGCGAGAGTCCGACGTCGTTGTGGCCCTTCGGTCCGGTGGGCCCCCAGACCTTGGTGAAGATCTCGAGGGACTGGCGCCGCTCGCCCTTCAGTGCCTCGCCGAGCACGGTCTCCGCAGCCGTGTTGGCGTACACGTCCGCGGTGTCGAAGGTGGTGATGCCGACGTCGAGCGCGGCGCGCACGCACTGCGTCGCGACGTCGTTCTCCACCTGCGAGCCGTGCGTGAGCCAGTTGCCGTACGTGATTTCCGAGATCTTGAAGCCGCTGTTTCCGAGGTATCTGAAGTCCATGGTCCTGATGCTAACTACCCTGATCACCCGCCGTACAGGCTTGACCGTTTACCGAGGCAACTTCTCGTCACGTGACGGGGACGCAAGGATCCCAGCCGGTAGACTTGGGGCCGTCCTTTGCTAGCCGCCCACCGTGAATGAGGAATCTTGGCAGACTTCAGCGCCCGCTTCGCCACCGGAGCAGAGCAGCAGGACTGGGATTCCCTCGTCACGGCGAACCCGGGCGGGGGCAACATGCTGCAGTCCATGGCGTTCGCGGAGGTGAAATCGCACCACGGGTGGCGGCCTCGCTTCGTGGTCATCGACGGGGCCGGCTCCACGAGCCACGTCCTCGTCCTGGAGAAGAGGGTGCCGATCGTCGGGGCGCTCTGGTACCTCATCAAGGGACCCGCGGTGACGCAGCCGGAGCACGTCCCGGCGGCGGCACGGGCTGTCGCCGATCTGGCGCGCCGCGAGAAGCACCCCGTCTTCGCGATCAAGGTGGAGCCGGACCTCGTCGACGGCCCTGAGCTGCGGGAGACCTTCCGGTCCGCCGGGCTCGTGAAGACCTTCAACCTGCAGCCCAATGACAGCACCGCCGTCCTCGACACAACACCGGAGCCCAACCAGCTGCTCAGGAACCTGCATTCACGCGGGCGCAACGCGGTGCGCCGGGCCCTGCGCGAGGGCGTCGAGGTGCAGCGCATGGAGCCCACGGAGGACACCTTCCGGGCCATGTACTCCCTCATGTCGCACGTCGAGGACAGGTCGGCCGCGCGCATGCGGTCCTTCGAGTACTACAGCCGGTTCTGGCAGAACTTCGTGGATGCCGGGCAGGGCCGCTTCTACTTCGTCCACGAGGACGGCGAACCCTCGGTGGGAGCCTTCGTCATCAACTACGGCTCGAAGGGCACCTATAAGGACGGCGGATCACGCCCCGGCCGGACGCAGTACGGTGACTCGCACCTCGTCCAGTGGACAGCGATCAACGACCTCAAGGACGAGCACGGGATCGTCGAGTACGACTTCTGCGGCACGCCGCCGAGCGATCGGCTCAAGGACACGACCCACCCGCACCACGGACTGGGGCTCTTCAAGACGAGCTTCACCAAGACGGTCACCGACTACGCCGGCTGCTACGACCTGGTGGTCAGCGGCTGGAAGTATCGTGTGTGGAACACGATCGCGGAGCGCGCGGCCCGCCAGATCCACTGGCGCCGCACCCACCAACCCTTCTACTGAGGAGTCCCGCGGACCACCGCGGCACAGCATGCATGAAAGGCGGCCGTGAAAGACGGTTCCACCCCCGGGGACGGCCGATCGCCGGCCACCAATCCTTCGCCCGTGGCGGAGGCCCTGCCCGTGATCCGTCGCCCCTTCGACCCGACGGACGAGGAGAAGCGGAAGCTGGGTCGTGCGGCCGGAGAGGCTGCGGCAGCAGGTTCACCGGGGTCGGTGCAGGGGACGTCGCAGGGCGGCGGTTCCAAGGGCGTCCGACGGACGCGCGCACCGTCGGACGGCAGGACCGGTCGGCAGGGGCGCCAGCGTCCGCCGGCCACCCGTCCCACGGACGCACTCCCCACCACGCCCCAGACCCTTCCGCCGTCGAGCCGGTCGAACGCCGCTGCCCGCAGCATGCTGCGCCGACTGGTGCAGGGCGAGGCCCCGCCCACCCAGGCCATGAGCATCGTCGAGCGTCTGGCCGGGAGTCCGTACGCGAACCCGATGATCCAGGCCGGCGGCCCGGATGCGAGCGCGCGGAAGGCTCTGGACTTCGCGCTCAACCTGGCCGAGACCATGTTCCGGTACGGGGCGGGAGCGCTCGAGGTCGAGACCAGCATCATCGCGGTGACGGCCACCTTCGGCCTGGACAACATCGAAGTGGACATCACCAACCAGTCGGTGGTGCTCAACTACTCCGCCGAGGGCCAGACGCCCACCACCGTGCTGCGCGTGGTCAGGTCCTGGACCAACAACTACGCGGGGCTGACAGCCATCCACCGGCTCGTGTCCGACATCGCGGACGGCGGTGTCTCCCGCACCGAGGCCGCCCAGCGCCTCGACGAGATCACGCACCGGCCCAAGCCGTTCCCCCGCTGGATGGTGACGGCCGCCTTCGGCATCTTCTCCGCAGCCATCGTCGCGTTCGTGGGCGGTACGCTCCTGGGCTCCCTCGTCGGCTTCGTCAGCTGCATCCTGGTCGATCTCGTCAGTCGCAGACTCGGCGAGTGGCGTGTGCCCGAGTTCTTCTCGGTCGCCACGTCCTCGGCGCTCGTGACGCTCATCGCCATGCTGTTCTGGTGGCTGCAGGTTCCCATCGCCCCGGCGTTCGTGGTGGTGGGAGGCATTCTGCTGCTCCTGCCGACGGGCCGGCTCGTCTCCGCCACCCAGGACGCCATCAACGGGTTCCCCGTCACGGCTGCCGGCCGGTTCCTCTCGGCCGTCCTCGTGTTCGCGGCCCTCGTCGCCGGGATCGCCGTCGCGCTCGTCGCCGGGAGCGCCCTGGGGATCCCCCCGCTCGAAGTCCTCGAATCCTCCGGCTCGCAATACCCCTGGCCCGTGGTGGCGGTCCTGATCTTCGTGGCGGTGGCGATGATCTGCATCGCCGAGCAGACGGACGTCAAGCTCGTGATCCCGACCTCGCTCGTGGCGGTCGCCGGTTACCTCCTGCTCATCGGGGCGACGTCCGCAGGTGTCGGGTACCGGCTCGCCCCCGCACTCGCCGCCGTGGTCATCGGGGCGCTCTCGCGCGTCGTCGCGCTCCGGCTCGGGGCGCCGCAGCTGGTGGTGGCCGTCCCTGCCGTCCTGTTCCTGTATCCCGGGCTGACCATCTTCCGGTCCATGTACATGCTCACGCTGGACGCCGACGTGGTCAACGACGGCGCCCTCGGACTCTTCAACGCCCTCACCGTGGTGCTCGCGATCGCGGCCGGCGTGGTCCTCGGCGACAACCTGGCGCGTCCCTTCACGCGCAAGCTCGGGTCCACCGAACGGCAGCGGAACCGGCGGCGCTGAGCGGTTCTCCCTCGCCCTTCAGATCCCGCTGCGGGTCCCCGTGGTGCGGGACCAGTCGACGGGACCGGCGCCCTGCTGCGTCAGGAGCTCGTTGGCGCGGGTGAAGGGCCGGGAGCCGAAGAAGCCGCGCGACGCCGAGAGCGGGCTCGGGTGCGCGGACTCGACCGTCGGCGTCGCGCCCAGCAGGGGCTTCAGCCGGAGCGCGTCCTTACCCCACAGGATCGCCACCAGTGGACCGCCCCGCGCGGCGAGGGCACGGACGGCGGCGTCCGTCACCTGTTCCCAGCCGAGCCCCCGGTGGGAGGCCGGTTCACCCGCGCGGACGGTCAGGACGCGGTTCAGCAGGAGCACTCCCTGCTCGGCCCACCCCGAGAGGTCCCCGGACGCCGGCACGCGGGCTCCGGTATCGGCGGAGAGCTCGCGGTAGATGTTGACGAGACTGCGCGGGATCGGCCGCGTCGCAGGATCGACGGCGAAGCTCAGGCCGACGGCGTGCCCTGCCGTCGGGTAGGGGTCCTGGCCCACGATGACCACACGGACGGCGTCGAGTGGGGTGCTGAAGGCCCGGAGGATGTCCCCTGGTTCCGGCAGGACGCGCTGCCCCGCGTCGAGATCGGCGGCGAGGGAGGTCGCGAGTGCGTGGAGTACCGGCTCCACGGGTTCGAGCGCCGCGGCCCACCCGGGGTCCACGAGCTCCCGGACCGGCGTGGGGGCCCCGAAGGGGAAGGCGGCCTCGTGGGGGGAGGGGGCGGGGGAGTGCGCGGGCGCGGCCGGCCCCGTCCGACGGTCGCGGCGGGGGGCCGGATCCACGGGAGGGAGGTCGAACAAGGTGCCGTCGTCGTGGGTCATGGATCCATTCTGGCCCGCCCGACCGGTGCCTCCCGCTCGAATGACACCGGTGTAATTCCCCACTACCATGGGGTGATGCATGTGCACTGTGACGGAAGGCGGTAGCAGACATGGCCGAGCCGCAGCGGCACGTCGATGACGGGCCTACCGAGGGCCGCACACTCGAACTGGGGGACCGCGAGCAGCGCATGCTCGCCCTCGAGCGCGAATGGTGGAAGTACGCCGGAGCCAAGGAGCAGGCCATCCGCGACCTCTTCACCATGTCCGCCACGCACTACTACCAGTTGCTCAATGCGCTCATCGACACCGAGGCCGCGTTGGCCCACGATCCGATGCTCGTGAAGCGGCTCCGCCGCCTGCGGTCGACCCGCCAGAAGACCCGGTCGGCACGCCGCCTGGGCGCGGACATCTAGACCACACCGGTCTCCACGAGCGAAGGACCCTCCCGCCCATGACAGAGCACCCGCGCGACGAGTTCGACAGGGTCCCGGAGACCTCGGAGCGCCAGGGTGTTCATCGTGAACGGCTCATCCCCGCCGGGTCGGGCGGTCTCGCCCTGAAGATCACCGTCGGGATCCTGGCCCTGCTGATCGGCCTCGGCGCCTATCTTATCCTGCCGAGACTCGGGCTCGTCGGTGGCGATGCTGCGGGAACTCCGGCAGCCGCCACGAGCCCCTCACAGGAGCCGGCAGTCGCCCCGTCGGGTTCCACAACGCCCGCCGACGGTGCCGCGGACGGCAACCCACCGACGGAGGCCGACGGCGCATCGACCTCCCCGTCGGACGACGACGAAGACGGCGTCGACCGGACCCGGACCGTCAACGTCCTCAATGGCACCGGCTCACCGGGACTCGCCTCGGTCGCCGCCGGACGCCTGGCCGAGGAGGGGTGGGGCTCGGTCCTCCCCGGGAACTGGGCGGGAGCCCCCGTGGACTCGTCCGTCGTCTTCTACAACGGCGAAGAGCAGCGGATCGCCGCCGAAGCCGTGGCGGAGGACCTGGGGATCACGGATCTCGTCGACAGCGCCGACGTCTCGCCGGACGTCTCCGTGGTGCTCGGCCCCGAGTTCCGGTAGATCCACCGGGGAACCTCGAGGGTCCGCTCCAGGCACGCTCGCGTGGTCCGGGGTGCCGTGGACGACGGGTTCGTCGTCGGGACCACCTGCTCCGAGCGGCTGCGCCGCCCGGAGCCGTGAGGGTCAGTCCTTCAGCGGGATGCCCTGCGCGTCCCGGCGGAACTGCTCGGAGCCGACCAGGATCATGATGCCTTCGATGAGTCCCCAGATCCCCGCGGCGATGGCACTGAGCCCGAAGGTGAACAGGGCCCCGACGGTGGACATCAGGATCTGGATGACGCCGATCGTCGTGAAGCCGAGATAGAAGCGGTGGATCCCGAGCGACCCGAGGAGGATGCCGAGCACGCCTGCCACCACGCGGGACTTCTGCGGTGCGTAGGGCTGGCCGAACGGCCCCTGGTTGTAGCCGCCCTGGCCGTAGGGTGCCTGCGCGTAGGGCGCCTGCTGGTACTGGCCCTGGGGATAGGGTCCCTGCTGCTGCTGCGCGGGCGGGTACGGTGACGGGGCCTGGCCGTAGCCGGGCGAGGTGGTGCCGCCGTCGTATGTTGGCCGCGCGTCACCGGACTGGCCATAGCCGGGCGAGGTGGCGCCGCCGTCGTAGGCCGGCCGGACATCATCGCTCTGGCCGTAGCCGGGGTAGGGCGGCGTATACGGATCTGCCGGGGCCGGCACGCCTGCAGGCTCGCGACCCGTGCTTCCTGCGCCCTGCTCGTTGTGCTCCCCGTTGTCCGGGCCGGTTGCTGACGTCGACACGATGCCTCCCATGGCTTGTTGTCCGCCCAACCTATGCCCTGAGGGGAATCCGCGCTACGGCAGGCGCTGCCACCGGCTCGACCGGGCGGCGCGGAGGCGTCCGGGAGGCCCTGTGCGGGCGTCCCGACAGGTTGCACTCGGGGGGTGGGAGTGCTAATTATTGAGTTAGCACTCGCGCGCGCAGACTGCTAAGGATGCGCGTGGTGGGTGAAGCAGGCAAACCTCTGTGGTGGGGGTGGTGCCCCGGGCGTGAAAGAGATCGTCCGAGTACTGCCCGGCCGTCGCGGGCACCACACGCAGGCAAGCATTCATGTGCTGAAATGCAACCGTCCCCGAAAGGACCTACGCCATTATGGCCAAGATCATTTCTTTTGATGAAGAGGCCCGCCGCGGCCTCGAGCGAGGCCTCAACATCCTCGCTGATGCCGTCAAGGTAACGCTCGGCCCCCGTGGCCGCAACGTCGTCCTCGAGAAGAAGTGGGGCGCCCCCACCATCACGAACGACGGCGTCTCCATCGCCAAGGAGATCGAACTCGACGATCCGTTCGAGAAGATCGGCGCAGAGCTCGTCAAGGAAGTTGCCAAGAAGACGGACGACGTCGCCGGCGACGGAACCACCACCGCCACGGTGCTCGCCCAGGCACTCGTCAAGGAAGGCCTGCGCAACGTCGCAGCCGGAGCGGACCCGCTGAGCCTCAAGCGCGGCATCGAGAAGGCTGTCAAGGCCGTCACCGATGAGCTCCTCGCCTCCGCCAAGGAGATCGAGACCAAGGAGCAGATCGCCGCCACCGCCTCCATCTCGGCCGGTGACAAGCAGATCGGTGACCTGATCGCCGAGGCGCTCGACAAGGTGGGCAAGGAAGGCGTCATCACCGTCGAGGAGTCGAACACCTTCGGCCTCGAGCTCGAGCTCACCGAGGGCATGCGCTTCGACAAGGGCTACATCTCGGGCTACTTCGTCACCGACGCAGAGCGCCAGGAGACGGTCCTCGAAGACCCCTACATCCTGATCGTCAACTCGAAGATCAGCAACGTGAAGGACCTCGTCGCGGTCCTCGAGAAGGTCATGCAGTCCGGCAAGCCGCTGCTGATCATCGCCGAGGACATCGAAGGCGAAGCCCTCGCGACCCTCGTGGTCAACAAGATCCGCGGCACCTTCAAGTCCGTCGCCGTCAAGGCCCCGGGCTTCGGTGACCGCCGCAAGGCCCAGCTGGCAGACATCGCCATCCTCACCGGTGGCCAGGTCATCGCCGAGGAGGTCGGCCTCAAGCTCGAGACCGCCACGCTCGATCTGCTCGGTACCGCGCGCAAGGTCGTCGTGACCAAGGACGAGACCACCATCGTCGAGGGTGCCGGCGACGCCGACGCCATCGCCGGCCGCGTGGCCCAGATCCGCGCCGAGATCGAGAACTCCGACTCCGACTACGACCGCGAGAAGCTGCAGGAGCGCCTGGCCAAGCTGGCCGGCGGCGTTGCCGTCATCAAGGCCGGAGCCGCAACGGAGGTCGAGCTCAAGGAGCGCAAGCACCGCATCGAGGACGCTGTCCGCAACGCGAAGGCAGCCGTCGAGGAAGGCATCGTCGCCGGTGGCGGCGTGGCCCTCATCCAGGCCGGCGCCAAGGCGTTCGCCACCCTCGAGCTCACGGGCGACGAGGCGACCGGTGCGAACATCGTCCGCGTGGCCATCGACGCCCCGCTCAAGCAGATCGCCTTCAATGCCGGCCTCGAGCCCGGCGTCGTGGTCGACAAGGTCCGCGGACTGCCCGCAGGTCACGGTCTCAACGCCGCGACCGGCGAGTACGAGGACCTGCTGGCCGCCGGGGTGAACGACCCTGTGAAGGTCACCCGCTCGGCCCTGCAGAATGCAGCGTCGATCGCAGGCCTGTTCCTCACGACCGAGGCCGTCGTGGCCGACAAGCCGGAGAAGGCAGCTCCTGCCGGCGGCGGCGACGACATGGGCGGCATGGGCGGGATGGGCGGCTTCTAGCCCCCACCCACCGCTGATCGCACCTGCGCAGCACGAGAGGGCGGCGCTCCCGGAAGGGGGTGCCGCCCTTTCTCGTTGCCGGTGCCGCGGCGTCGTGCTCCCGCGTGGAAGGGAGGGCGTCAGCTCATGAACATCCGGGCATTGCTCAGTTCCGCCTCCACGTACTGCTGCGTCGCAACGTTCAGCGCCTCGTTGATCCCGGTGAGGGATTCCTCGACCTGCTGCTGCGTGGCCCGCCACTGCACGATCAGGTGCTGGAAGTTGGTGGCGGCCTGGCCCGTCCAGAGGCCCTCGAGTTCCCGCAGGCCCGCCTGCATGGAGTTGACCTCTGCCTGAAGCCTGGAGATGGTGCCCTGGACCTGGCTGCTCTTCGCGGCCAGGCTGTCGGTGTCTACGTTGAAGAATGCCATGCTGTGCTCCCGTGTGCTCGCGCTTCCTTGACCCCCATGACGCTAGGGCAGGACGCTCCGGGATCAGGGGCCCTCGGGCCTCTTGTGGACAACCGGTCCGACGGGCGGCTCCTGTGGAGGAGAGAAGGCGTGCCGCTCGGCGGGTGCCTCCGAGGCGCCGGCCAGGGGCCCGCTGACCGCCGTACCACCGGGGAGTTCCTGCCCGTGGTCCCCGGTGGGACCGGCTGGTGTGTGGGGCAGCCGGATGCTCAGCGTGGCGCCGCCGCCGGCCGTCTCCTCCAACCGCACCGTCCCGTCGTGCTGCGCGACCAGGGCCGCGACGATGGCGAGCCCGAGGCCCGTCCCGCCCGTCTCCCTGTACCGCGAGGAATCGGCGCGGTAGAAGCGTTCGAAGACCTTCGCGGCGTCATCCTCGGAGATGCCCGGACCGTGGTCGCGCACCTCGATGACGGAGTCGCTGTGTCCGTGCAGGACGGGCGCCACGCCGACGGCGATCTCGATCGGTGATCCCTCCGGCGTGTAGCGCAGCGCGTTGGTCATCAGATTGGCGATCACCTGGCGCAGGCGGGCCTCGTCACCTGCGGTCGGGGCCGATCGGGGGGTACCGCCGTCGAGCCCGATCACCGTGATGGAACGGTCGTGGGCCGTGGCACGGGCATCGAAGGCGGCGTCGTGGGCGAGCACCTTGAGATCCACGGGCCTGACCTCCAGGGGGCGCTGCTCGTCGATCCGCGCGAGGGTGAGGAGGTCTTCCACGAGTTGGCCCATGCGGATGGCCTCGCTCTCGATCCGGCCCATCGCCGCGGCGATGTCCTCGTCCTTCTGCAGGGCGCCGTGCCGGTACAGCTCCGAGTAGCCGCGGATCGTCACGAGGGGCGTGCGCAGTTCGTGGGACGCGTCGGAGACGAAACGCCGCATCTTCGTCTCCGACGCCGTGCGTGCGGCGAAGGCCCGCTCGATGTGGGAGAGCATGGCGTTCAGGGAACGGGAGAGGCGGCCGATCTCCGTGGCGGGCCGCTCGACGGCGACGCGCCGCGAGAGATCCCCGGCCGCGATGGCCGCCGCCGTGCGCTCGACGCGCGCCAACGGGGCGAACTGGCGGGTCACCGCGACGAACGCGATCAGGGAGGCGAGGGCCGTCGTGACGAGGCCGGAGGTGAAGATGATCTCGGTGGCCTCCTGCAGGGAGTCGTTGACCGTGTTCAGGCGCGTGGCGATCGCGACGTAGTTGTCCGCATTGCTGAAGGGGATGACGCGCACGCGCCAGTCCTGGCTCCCCTGTTCGGTGCTCGGGACGTCGAAGCCGTCCTGGTCGAGGTCGGCGATGCGCTCCCTGGTCAGGCCGGTGAGATCGGGCAGGTCGCCGCTGACGTCCGGCTGGTTCTCCGCGATGACCTGACCGTCCGCGTCGAGCAGCGCGCCGTAGTACCGCAGCACGGCGCCGTCCGACGTCTGCTCGGGCAGGTAGAGCTGGGCGGTGACGAGCCGGATGTTGTTCCCGAGTTCCTGGTCGAGGCGGTTCACCAGCCCGTCACGGAGGAGGGACACCGTGGCGAGGCCCGTGATGCCCACCGTGACGATCATGAGCAGCATGATGATCGCCACCAGCTGGGATCTGAGCGACGCCGCGCTCCACCGCTTACCCAAGGGGCAGCGCTACCGCTTGTCGGCGGTGCGGAGCAGGTAGCCCACGCCGCGCTTGGTCTGGATCAGGGCGACGGCGTCCGGGTTCCTGTCGATCTTGCGGCGCAGGTACGAGATGTAGGACTCGACGATCGAGGCGTCGCCGTTGAAGTCGTACTCCCAGACGTGGTCGAGGATCTGCGCCTTCGACAGGACACGGTTCGGGTTCATCATGAGATAGCGCAGCAGTTTGAACTCGGTGGGGGAGAGGTCGATGACTTCGCCTCCGCGCCTGACCTCGTGCGCGTCGTCGTCGAGTTCGAGATCGTCGACGCGGATCACGGCGTCGTCGTCCTCGAGGGGATGCGTCCGGCGCAGGACGGCGCGGATGCGGGCGACGACCTCGTCCAGGCTGAAGGGCTTGGTCACGTAGTCGTCACCGCCGACCGTCAGCCCGGTGACCTTGTCCTCGGTGTCGTCGCGCGCGGTCAGGAAGACCACGGGGAAGTGCCGGCCGGCGGCGCGCAGGCGCCGCGTGACGGTGAAGCCGTCCATGTCGGGCAGCATGACGTCGAGGACGGCGAGGTCCGGGTTGTGCAGTTCGGCGGCGGCGAGGGCATCGCGGCCATTACCGGCGGCGACGACCTCGAAACCCGCGAACCGCAGGGAGGTCGAGAGGAGTTCGCGGATGTTCGGTTCGTCGTCGACGACCAGCAGTTTCGCTTCGGGGCCAGTTTTCTTCACGCACACAGTATCCGCAGGTTCCCTGTGAGTTGTCTGGACCCATCCTGCAAGCAACCTGCTCACTCACTGGGCTTGGTGTCACCGATCGACGCCGCATCGAGGATGCGATAGGCATAGCCCTGCTCCGCCAGGAAACGCTGGCGCTTCGCGGCGAAATCCTGGTCGAGGGTGTCGCGGGCGACCACGGTGTAGAACCGGGCCGCGCGCCCGTCCGCCTTAGGCCGCAGGAGCCGCCCGAGCCGCTGGGCCTCCTCCTGCCGGGAGCCGAAGGACCCCGAGACCTGGATGGCGACCGACGCCTCGGGGAGGTCGATGGAGAAGTTCGCGACCTTGGACACGACGAGCACATGGATCTCCCCGGACCGGAAGGCGTCGAACAACCGCTGCCGCTCCTTGACGGTGGTCTCGCCCTTGATCACGGGCGCGTCGAGGCGTGCGCCGAGGTCGTCCAGCTGGTCGATGTACTGCCCGATCACGAGCAGCTGCTCACCCTCGTGCGCGGCGACGAGGCGCTCCACGACGTCGGACTTCGTGTCCGACGTCGCGCACAGTCTGTACTTGTCGCCGTCCTCCGCCATCGCGTAGGCGACGCGCTCGTCGCGCGGCAGGTCCACCCGGACCTCCACGCAGTCGGCGGGTGCGATGTAGCCCTGGGCCTCGATGTCCTTCCACGGCGCGTCGTAGCGCTTCGGCCCGATGAGTGAGAAGACCTCTCCCTCCCGGCCGTCCTCACGCACGAGCGTGGCGGTGAGGCCCAGCCGGCGGCGGGCCTGCAGATCCGCCGTCATCTTGAAGATCGGTGCGGGCAGGAGGTGGACCTCGTCGTACACGATCAGCCCCCAGTCGTTGGCGTCGAGGAGCTCGAGATGCGGGTACAGCCCGCCCCGCTTCGTCGTGAGCACCTGGTAGGTGGCGATCGTGACGGGTCGGACCTCCTTGACGGCGCCGGAGTACTCGCCGATCTCCTCTTCCGTCAGGGACGTCCGCTTGAGCAGCTCGTCCTTCCACTGCCGCGCGGAGACGGTGTTGGTGACCAGGATGAGGGTAGTGGTCTGGCTCGTGGCCATCGCGGCGGCGCCGACGAGGGTCTTGCCGGCACCGCACGGCAGGACGACGACGCCCGACCCGCCCGACCAGAAGTTCTCGACCGCGAGCTTCTGGTAGGGGCGGAGCGTCCAGCCGTCCTCGGCCAGGACGATCGGGTGCGGCGTGCCGTCGACGTAGCCCGCGAAGTCCTCGGCCGGCCAGCCCAGCTTGAGCAGCAACTGCTTCAGCTGGCCGCGCTGGGAGGAGTGCACGACGACGGTCTCGCCGTCGATGCGCGGACCGAGCAGCGGCTGGATCTTCTTCGCGTGCAGCACCTCCTCGAGGACGGGGTAGTCCGTGGTGCGCAGGACCAGCCCGTGCTGGGGGTCCTTCTCGAGGCGCAGGCGGCCGTAGCGCGACATCGTGTCCTCGATGTCGATGAGGAGGGCATGGGGGACCGGGAAGCGCGAGTACTTCAGCAGGGTGTCGAGCACGCGTTCGGCATCGAGTCCGGCCGCCCGGGCGTTCCACAGGCCGAGCGGGGTGAGGCGGTAGCTGTGCACGTGCTCGGGCGCGCGCTCCAGTTCCGCGAAGGCGGCGATCGCATGGCGCGCCTCGGTGGCCTGCTCGTGGTCCACCTCGAGCAGGATGGTCTTGTCACTCTGGACGATCAGCGGGCCGTCAACCATCGGATGGGCTCCCTTCGAGGATCTCCACGTCCATGACGCGGTGTACGGATACGACTTTCTCCACCTGGTTCTCGGGATCGAACACGCGCAGGCGGCCTCCCGAGACGGACAGGGGAACGAGGATCTGGCGCACGTGATTCCCCTCGCTGTCCGCCGTGCCGAGCCGGATACGGCTGCGGGACCTGATGGCGGCCCGCAGCGTCTCCAGGCCGAGCAGCGTCTCGCTGTCCGACGCCGCCGCGTGGTCCGCGGCTCCCGGCCGCGCCGAACGGAGCGTCGCCAGCTGTGCGGAGATCTCCTCCTCGGCGACCGACCAGGGGTTGAGCTGCGAACGCAGCTGCTCCGGGGGCATACGGAACTGGCCGGGCTCCCGGTCGGTATCGGTCCGCGGGGAGGTGGTGGGCGCGGAACCGGTGGGATCGGTGGCGGGGGAGAAGCCGAGATCACGCAGGAGTGCGACCAGTTCCTGCGGTGACGCGGCCGAGACCAGCACGGTCGGGGCGATCTGTACGATCCCCAGCACCGCGGCGCGGGGATCGGCGAGGACGGTGGCCGCGACGGCGTCGTCCTCGGTCCTCACGTAGCTGCCGGCACGCCCGACCTGGAGGCTCCCGTACCGGGAGGCGGTGTCCTCGACGAGATAGGTCAGCGCCTGCGGGATCTCGGTGGCCGAGTGCAGGGCGAGGAAGGCGAGGATGGAGGGTGCGTCCTCACCGGCGTCGAGTGCTCCGCGGATGGAGTCGGCGGAGAAGCGGTAGGTGGTGGCCGGCCCCTGACCCTCCGGGGTGGACATTCGCAGGAGCCCTCGCGCGACCTCGGGCTCCAGGTAGCCGGGCGCGACCGCGGTGAGGTCGGCCTGCAGGACCACGTGGGAGACAGGGGTGGGCAGGGCCTCGCGCACGGCCCGGGCGGCCTCCTCGAGCCGGCCCTCCGCGACGAGCCGACCGGCGTCCGTGAGTGCGCCGTCGCCGGTGAGGCCGAGCGACTGCGCCTCGGCGAGCATGCCGGGAAGAAGGCGGGTGAACCGGCGCTGCAGGCGGGGCTGGTGCCAGGTCGCGAGGGCGATGACGGCCTGGTCCGTGAGCACGGGCAGCCGGGGGGCGGACGGTTCCGCGCCGCCGGCCACCGACAGCTCGGTGGCCGCGGACAGCAGTCGCTGGCGCACCATCGGCGCATCGGGCCGCGACGCCTCGGCGGCGAGCGTGTTGATGCCCGTGCCGTCCGGCAGCCGGGATCCGACGAGGGCCGGGGCGCGGTCGACGGCGAGCCACCCCTCGACCAGCAGGAGCCACTGCTCGTCCCGTCCGAGCGCCTCCCAGGCGTCGAGCCGTGACGCCTTCCATCTCGAGTCGTCCGGGTCCAGTGTCAGGAGACCGACGGCGGCGGCGAGTTCCAGCAGCCATGCGGCGTCCGCTTCGCCCGCGCGCAGGGCGTCCCGCACCCGGCGCAGTTCGCGGACGCCGACCCCACCGGACCGGAGGGTGGTGACGGGGGTGGTTGCCACCGAGCCGAGGAGCGCGGTCATGAGCCGGAGCGTCTCGGCGATGGCCCCGAAGGAGGCGTTGTCCCGGAGCGCCGGCCGGGTGGTGCGCTCGACCTCGAGGGGTGGTGCGACGTCGAGAGTGGTGAAGACGGTATGGCCTCGCAGGGCGATCCCCACCCCGCGCGGCAGTTCGACGTGCAGTGCATCCAGGGGCGCGAGGAGGCAGCGATCCAGCAGCCACCGCACGGCCGGCGTGGCCCCGCCGTTCGGGGTGGTGTCGGTCGCCGTCGAACCCACCGGCGCATCCCGAAGCCTGACCAGCAGCGCGGAGGCTCCTTCCGGTGCGTCGGCGAGGACATCCTGCCAGGCCGCGGGCTGCGCTGTGATGCTGTCGATGATCCGTGCCGCGGCGGCCGACGTCAGGTCCTCGCTCGGGGAGTCGGGTGCGAGCAACGGCACGGCGCCGACGAGCGCCGGACCGAAGCGGGGGACGGTACGGGCGAGGGTGCGGAACGGGCGTCCGAGCCCTGCCGGGTACGGGCCGAGGGCGTCCGCCAGGGCGCCCACCGGGAGCAGCCCGCCCTCGGGAGCCACGGCCAGGAGGGCGCGTTCCACCAGCCCGGACAGGATGGCCTCCAGCGCGTCGCCGTCGGAGCCGGGCAGCGCGGCGGCCAGGGCGTCGCGGTCGACGGCTCCGCCGGCGTCCTCGCTGAGGACCGTGACGGTCTCGAGGACCTGTAGCTCCGGCCGGTCGACGTTGTCGAGGGCACGCTGCAGGCTGGCACGCGTGGAGGCCCGTGCCGCGAGCGCGGCGAAGTCGGGCACCGCGGGAAGGATGAGGTCGGGCCGGCGTGTGAGCAGTCGGCGCAGGTCGTCATCGCTCCGGCGCGCCAGCTGATCGGCCAGTGCTCGGATTGCGGACATCCCTCCAAGGCTACCCGGCGCCTCCGACAGAGCTGGGCGCGGGCAGCACGCCCGCTGCGTGCAGGACGCCGTGAGGGGGACCGGCGCCGGGACCGGCGCCGGAGCCGGCGTCAGGACCGGCGCCGCGCCAGGGCGGACAGCACCACGAGGGTGGCCATGAGGAGGAACGCGATGGGCAGGCAGAAGTAGGACGCCAGGACGAAGCCGGGCCATACCGTCCCGCCGAGGAAGGCGGTGAGGAGGATCGCCGCGAGCGCGATGAGGCCGATCACGGCGCAGGCGACGGCGGCCACGGAGAGGACCAGTCGTCCACGACCTGCGGGTCCGCCGGGAACCTCGCCGTCGCGCTCGGCAGGGACGCCGACCGACCGCCGCGCGGGGGCGTCCTGGGCTGGTTCATCAGGGATCATAGCCGTCCAAGACTACAAGAACCACGGCCGGGGAGCTGCCGGAGAAGCTATATCCTAGGAGACACAGACTTCCCCGGCGGCGGCAGCCCGCCCCGGCACCAGGCGGTGCACGGACCCGGGACCACCACCGCAGGCGCTGGCCGCCCGGTTCAGCTAAGAAGAGGTAGACGACGTGCCCATCGGCAAAGTCAAGTGGTTCGACGTGGACAAGGGCTTCGGTTTCGTGGCCACGGATGACGGCAAGGAAGTATTCCTGCACGCCTCGGCCCTGCCCGCCGGCGTCAGCGAGGTGAAGGTCGGCACCAAGCTCGAGTTCGGCGTCGCCGACGGCCGCCGCGGACTGCAGGCGCTCTCCGCTCGGATCCTGGAGCAGGCCCCGTCCGTCGTGAAGGCGACCCGCAAGAGCGCGGATGACATGGCGGTCATCACCGAGGACCTCATCAAGCTGCTCGACGCCGTGTCCAACGGACTCCGCAAGGGGCGCTACCCGGAGAAGGCCCACGCGACGAAGGTGGCCGCGGTTCTCCGAGCGGTGGCCGACGACCTCGACGCGTAGGCTTCGACCATGACCACGACCAACCCGGACACCGCCGGCGGCGACGCCCCGGCCGGCGACACCACGATGCCCGACGACGGCGACGCCGTCGTCCAGGTGCCCGTGGAGGCGCCGAAGAAGCCGCGTGCATCTCGTCGCATCCCGAAGTCCGACGCCGTGCTCGAGGCCGCGGTCGAGCGTGCCCGTGCGGCTGTGCTCGAGGTGGCCCCGGAGTCCCAGATCGGCCGGCACGTGTCCGCCGTGATCGAGGGCGAGCGCCTTGTCACCCACCGCTTCGAGGCGTTCATGCCGGGATACGGCGGGTGGCAGTGGTACGCGAGTGTGGCACGCGTGGCGAGGAGCAAGGACGTCACCGTGTGCGAGGTGGGCCTGCTGCCGTCCGCGGCGTCGCTCCTGGCGCCCGAGTGGCTGCCCTGGTCCGAGCGCGTGCGTCCGGAGGATTCCGCGACGGATGACGCCGGCCTGCCGGAGGGAGCAGCTCCCGACGCGGCGCCGCTGGAGGGCGTGGCCGGTACGGACGGGTCAGCGGAGGATTCCGCGGGCGGGGCCCCTGGTGCATCGGGTCCTGCGCCGTCGGCCCAGCGCGGGGACGACGACGTCGTCTCCGGGGTGGGACCCGCACCGACCGACACCGCAGCCGGAGAACCCTCGGCCACGGAGGGCGGATCCGCCGCCTCCATGGGACAGCCCGACGACGAGTGACCGCCGTGGGTCGCCGGGGCGGGGAGGAAGGAGCATGAGCACCTTCCGCTCGCTCGGCATCCACAACTACAGGCTCTGGTTCATCGGCGCGCTGATCTCCAACATCGGTACCTGGATGCAGCGGACCGCCCAGGACTGGCTGGTCTACGACATCCTCACACCCCAGAACGCCTCGGCGCTCGGGATCGTGATGGCCCTCCAGCTGGGGCCGCAGCTCGTCATCGCGCCGTGGGCCGGACTGATCGCCGATACCGTCGACCGCAGGAAGCTCCTCGCCACCACGCAGATCGCCATGGCGCTACTCGGCATCGGGCTCGGCCTCATGGTCCTCCTCGACGTCGCCGTCCTCTGGCACGTGTACGCGTTCGCGCTGGCGCTCGGCGTCGTCTCCGCCTTCGACGCCCCGGCACGGCAGGCGTTCGTCTCGGACCTGGTGCGTGACGACTACCTCCCGAACGCCGTCGCCCTCAACAGCGCATCCTTCAACGGCGCCCGCCTCATCGGCCCCGCCGTCGCCGGGCTGCTCACGGCGGGGGTCGGACCGGGCTGGGTCTTCATGATCAACGCCCTGACGTTCGGAGCGATGGTCTACGTCCTCCTGGTGATGCGCGCCTCCGAGCTCAACAGCCAGCCGCGGCAGGCGCCCGGCAAGGGCCGGATCCGCGAGGGCTTCCGTTATGTGCGGCGCCGCCCGGACCTGATGATCGTGATGCTGGCGATCTTCATCGTCGGCACCTTCGGGCTCAATTTCGCCGTGTTCATCGCGGCGATGGCGAGGACCGAATTCGGGCAGGACGCCGGTGTGTTCGGGGTCCTCTCGTCGGTGATGGCCGTCGGTTCGGTGGCCGGCGCCCTGCTCTCCGCCCGGCGGGAACGGCCGCGGCTCAGGTTCGTCTTCGGGGCCTCTGGGGCCTTCGGCCTGGCCTGCGTGCTGGCGGCCCTGGCCCCGAACCTCTGGCTCTTCGGGCTGGCACTGGTGCCGGTGGGACTGTTCGCGCTGACCCTGATGACCAGTGCCAACGCCTATGTCCAGACGACCACGGACCCCGGCATGCGGGGGCGCGTCATGGCCCTGTACTTCGCGATCTTCCTCGGTGGCACGCCGCTCGGCGCGCCCGTGGTCGGCTGGGTGTCCGACATGTTCGGGCCCCGCTGGAGCCTCGGCGTGGCCGCTGCATCCGGCCTGTTGGCCGCCGGGGTGGGCATCTTCTGGGCCTGGCGCTACCACGAGGTGCGGTTGCGGTACGACCGCTCGGCACCCCGGCGCCTGCGTCTCGACCACGAGGCGGGCGCTGCGGACTCCGGCGCGTAGGCGGAGAGTTCCCGCCGGTGTCCTGCATGCTTCGCCCGGCAGCTGCCGGAGGCGCGGCACCGGCGGTCCGGAGGAGGTGCTCCACGACGGCTGGAGAGGCGGTCCTGCCGGTCTAGAGGAGGTGCTCCACGACGTGGTCGATGCAGGCGATCAGCGCGGAGACGTCGTCGGGCTCGATCGAGACGAAGGTGGCGATGCGCAGCTGGTTCCGGCCCAGCTTCCGGTAGGGCTCGACGTCGACGACGCCGTTGGCGCGGAGGATCGCGGCGATCCGCGACGCATCGACCGCGTCGTCGAAGTCCACGGTCACGATGACGTTCGAGCGGTCTTCGGCCCGGGCGACATAGGGCTCGGCGATCGGGGAGGCCTCCGCCCAGGCGTAGAGCCGGCCGGCTGAGTCCGCGGTGCGGGCCGCAGCGAAGGGCAGGCCGCCCTGGCCGTTCAGCCAGGCCACCTGGGCGTCGAGCGTCACGAGGGTCGAGAGGGACGGCGTGTTGTACGTCTGGTTCAGCCGCGAGTTGTCGATGGCCGTCTGCAGGTTCAGGAAGTCCGGGACCCAGCGGTCGCCCGCCGCGATGCGTGCGGCGCGCTCCAGGGCGGCGGGGGAGAAGAGCCCGAGCCAGAGTCCGCCGTCCGAGGCGAAGTTCTTCTGCGGGGCGAAGTAGTAGACGTCCGCCTGCGAGACGTCGACGTCGAGCCCCCCGGCCGCGGACGTGGCGTCGACGACCACGAGTGCGCCGTCGTCCGCTCCCGCCACCCGGCGGACGGGTGCGGCCACGCCCGTGGAGGTCTCGTTCTGCGGCCACGCGTAGGTGTCCACGCCGGCCTCGGCCACGGGATCGGGACGGCTGCCCGGCGCGGACGTGATGACACTCGATTCCTGCAGGAACGGTGCCCGGGTGGTGGCCGAGGCGAACTTCGACCCGAATTCCCCGAAGGAGAGGTGCTGCGCCCTCGCGTCGACCAGGCCGAACGTCGCCACGTCCCAGAACGCCGTCGAACCGCCGACGCCGAGGACCACCTCGTAGCCGTCCGGGGCGCCGAAGAAGGAGGACAGTCCTTCGCGCACACGCCCGACCAGGTCGCGCACCGGCGCCTGGCGGTGCGAGGTGCCGAGGAGCGTTGGTCCGGCGGCGACGAGCGCATCGATCTGGCCGCTCCGCACCTTCGACGGACCGGCACCGAAGCGGCCGTCGGCGGGCAGGAGGTGGTCGGGGATGCGGGGCGCTTCGCTCATGGGGTGCTCCAGCTGATCGGCGGGGGTATCGCCCTCATTCTGCCCCAGCAGCGGGTGGCCCTCCATTTGTGAACGGATGCCCGGGGCCCCTCCGCGCCCGCCGGCGACCCCCTCGGCGGGAATCCCCGGAGCGGTCGCATGGGTTAACCTTGGGAGGCATGGGGCGGAACCGGCTGTGGCGGCCGCGGTGCCCCACCCGCGTGAGGCATTCCAGCCGCGCACCCGCACCGCACCAAGGAGCTGACCCGCATGACGGACCTCATCGACACCACCGAGATGTATCTGCGGACCATTCTCGAGCTCGAGGAGGAGAACATCGTGGCGCTCCGTGCGAGGATCGCCGAACGGCTGCGCCACTCCGGTCCGACCGTCTCCCAGACCATCGGGCGGATGGAGCGAGACGGCCTCGTGGTCGTCTCCGGTGACCGCCACCTCGAACTCACCGAACTCGGGCGGCACCGGGCCACCGGCGTGATGCGGAAGCACCGCCTGGCCGAGCGCCTGCTCAGCGACGTGATCGGCCTCGACTGGGCGTACGTCCATGACGAGGCCTGCCGCTGGGAGCATGTCATGAGCGAGCGTGTCGAGCGGCGGCTGTACGAACTGCTCGGCCAGCCCTCGGAGTCGCCGTACGGCAATCCGATCCCCGGTCTCGAGGCCATCGGCGGCATCCGGTCGGAGCTGTTCACGGACGGCGTCGTCACCCTGCTCTCGGCCATGGGTACCTACTCACCCGACAAGCGGGTAACGCTCGTCCGTCTCGCCGAGCCCATCCAGGTCGATCCCGAACTCCTCACCCAGCTGGACGAGGGCGGATTGCGCCCCGGTGCGGACCTCGCGCTGGAGTCCGTGGGCGGGTACGTCTCCGTGCGTGTCCCGGGCGTCGAGGGAGCCCTCGAGCTGCCCCCCGAGGTCGCGTCGCACGTCTTCGTGTCCGTCGCCGCCTGACGGCTCCACCACCGGTCCCTGACGGCTCCACCGCGGGTCCCTGACGGTGCTTGGCCCCGGACCGTCACGGCGCCGGCACGGCGATTTCTTCGCGCCTGGGCGCGCCTCGGATGGTCGCCGTCACCAAGAACATACCGTTCCGTGACCGGAACGTGACATAGGGTGCTTTCTGTTGTAGCCTTCATCTCGTGCCAAATTCGCTCTAGATCCGGCACCCTCCTGCAAATCGCCTAGCTCTGCCATTGCCGGAGGTCCGTCCGCACCATCGCATGGCAGAGGCGGGGGAACCAATTTCGGGTTTCTGCACAGAAATCCTTGGGGTTAAGTCGCTTGCTCACGCAGCGGCCGGGTGACTCCCATCCGAATCCGACAGCTCACCTCGCAGGCGTTGGGAGAGGCAATCCACCGTGTCCACCAGCTCTTCGCTGGGCCGCCACCGCGCGCCCAAGACGGTCAGCCCGCTGACCACCCTGTCGACAGCAGTCGCATCCAACGCCGGTTCCGTCGGCCGCCAGGCAGCCGTCATCGTCGCCGCCTCGGGCCTGGTCCTCACGGCCGGCCTGCCGGCCCACGGCGTCACCACCGCGGACCGTGAGGTCCAGTCCTCCTCAGCCCTGACCATCAGCCGCGTCGTCTCCGCCGAGGTCACGGTCCCGGCCACGGCGAAGGTCACGTTCGAGCGGGTCGCCGTCGAGGTCACCCCCGCCCCCAAGCCCGTCGAGGAAGCCCCCGTCGTCGAGGAAGCCCCCGTCGTCGCGGCCCCCGCACCCGTCGCCGCCGTCGAGGCACCAGCACCGGTCGTTCCCGCTGTGGAGGTTCCGGTCGCAGCAGCACCCGTGGCCGCCGTCGCCGCGCCGGTTGCCGCGCCCAGCGCCCCGGTCGCCGCAGCGCCTGCAGCCGCCGCACCTGCTCCTGCCGCTCCGGCGCCCGCAGCCCCCGTGGAGCAGTCCGCTCCGTCATCCGGTGTCGCCGCCGGACTCGTGGCCTCCGCCTACGGCCAGATCGGCGTCGCGCAGGACTGCACCGCCATGGTCGAGACCGCCCTGCGCTCCGTCGGCAAGTCCGTCGGAGACCTGGCCCCGGGCCAGTTCTTCCAGTTCGGTGACGTCGTCGGCACGCCCGCCGCGGGCGATCTCGTCATCACCGGCGGCCATGTCGCGATCTACGTCGGCAACGGCCAGGTCATCAGCGGTGGCCTCAACGGCATGAACACCGACATCCACAACCTGTCAGACCTTCCCGGCGCAAGCTTCGTCCGCGTCCGCTGATCACCACACACGGAGAATCCCTTATGACTTCACGCACCACGATCGCCCGCCACCGCTCAGAAGCGCAGACCACTGCCGGCTTCTCCGCCCTCGCCGCAGCAGTCACCACCAACGCCGGCGGCATCGGCCGCCAGGCCGCCGTCATCGTCGCGGCCTCCGGCCTCGTCCTCACCAGCGGTGTCGCGGCCAACGCCGCCGACCTGCAGCCGCAGCGTGAGGTAGCCACCTCCAACGTCTCGGTCTCGTCGGTTCGCGCGGCCGTCGTCGCCTCGAACTCGTCCGTCGTGTCCTTCAACATGACGCCGGTCAAGGTCAAGGCCAAGCCTGTCGTCAAGACCCCGAAGGCCCCGGTCGTCGTGGCTCCCGTCGTCGAGGAGGTCGCCGTCCCCGTCGTCGAGACCGCTCCCGTCGTCGAGGCAGCACCGGTCGCCGCGGCAGCTCCCGCCGTCGCCGCCCCGGCGGCCGTTGCGCAGGCTCCCCAGGCTGCGGCCGTCGCCGCTCCCGCCGTCGCCCCGGCTCCCGTCGCGGCACCTGCACCTGCACCTGCACCGGCGCCCGTCACCGCCCCCGCTCCGGCACCCGCGGTGTCCTCCAGTGTCGCCGCGACCATCGCCGAAGCTGCGAAGGGCCAGCTCGGCGTCATGCAGGACTGCACCCGCCTGGCGAGCAATGCCCTCGCCGCCGCCGGCATCAACTTCCACGGCTGGCCGGCCGGGTACCTGTCCCTCGGCCGCACGGTCAGTGCCGGCGAGGCCATCCCGGGTGACCTCATCTACTACGCCGACGGCGGCATGGGCATGGCCCACATCGCCGTGTACATCGGTGGCGGTCAGGCCGTCCACGGCGGATTCAACGGCAACACCACGGTGATCGCGCCCGCCGAGCTCGGCTCGGGCGGCGTGTACATCCGCGTCGGCGGCTGATCGGCCACCGAGCAGGACGGAAGGACCGGCGCATCGCGCCGATCCTTCCGTGCATCCGGCACAGGACTGCCGAGACCACCAGCTCGCGACACGTCACGTCCCGATCGGCGCCGTTTAGCCCCCGTCCTGCGCCCGGCTTACCCTTGCAGTGTCAATCCGAAGCTCTTCTCCCGTACCCCGGGATGGCACCCGGTTGCGGGGAACAGGTCAGCAAAGAGGAACGTGCCATGCGCACTCTTGTTCTGAATGCAGGGTATGAACCACTGGCGGTGGTCACCTTCCGCCGGGCGCTGGTGCTCGTGCTCACGGGGAAGGCCAGCGTGGTGGCCGAGGACGACGAGCCGATCGTGGGCCCCACGGAGATCCTCGGACGGCCCTCCGTGATCCTGCTCAACCGATACGTGAAGGTCCCGTACCGGTACGACGTCTCGGCCACGCGGCGGGGGGTCCTCCGTCGCGACAACCACCTCTGCGCCTACTGCGCGCGGCCGGCATCGACGATAGACCACGTGATGCCGCGCTCGCGCGGGGGCCAGGACACGTGGGAGAACCTCGTGGCCTGCTGCCTCACCTGCAACAACGCCAAGGGTGACAAGACCCTCTCCAGCCTGGGCTGGAGCCTGCGGATCGTCCCCCTCCCGCCCCGGGGGCCGCAGTGGCAGATCCGCGAGCTGGAGAAGCCGGCCCCGCAGTGGAACGAGTTCCTGTCCCAGCGGGCCGCATGACGCCCGCTCCCGTGCGGTTCGACGCGATCGTCCTCGCCGGCGGCAGGTCCTCCCGCCTGGGCGGCGTGGCGAAGGCCGGACTGCTCCTGGGCGGCCGGACCCTGCTCGAGCACACCTGCTCGGCGCTGGTCGACGCGGACCGCCTGGTCGTCGTCGGCCCGGACACGGAGCCCGGTACCCTGGCCGGTGCGCCGACCATCGTCCGGGAGGATCCGCCCTTCGCGGGGCCGGCCGCGGGCCTCGTGGCCGGTTTCACCTCATGGCGGGCACCGCGAGCGCCCTGGTGCGTCGTCGTCGCGTGTGACATGCCGAGGGTCGCGGACCTCCTCACGATCCTGCTGGCCGAGGCACGGGCAGAAGACGGACAAGCTTCCCTCGTCGCGCTCGACGGCGGCCGCGACCAGCCGCTCGCCGCCGTCTACCGGAGCGCGGACCTTGCGGCAGCGATCGACGGCGTGCTGGCGCACGGAACTGCGCAGGATCTCTCGATGCGCAGCCTCCTTGCTAGTGTGAGGACCAGACCGGTCCCGGTTCCGCCGGGCACGACGCACGACGTCGACACCTGGAGTGATGCACGAGCGCTGGGCGTCGATGTCCCCTGAACCGCCCGGAGGGCTGATGGACGATCGCCAGAGACTGCTGCAGGAATGGACGGAGACGCTGCTCGCCGCGTTCGAGATCGAGGGGACGCACGTCGACATCGACGCCGTCCTGGAGCTCGCCGGCAAGGCGGCCCACGGCGTGGTCCGTCCCGCGGCTCCGTTGACGACCTTCGTGGTGGGGTACGCAGCAGGCCTGGCCGTGGGGAGCGGGCAGGCCGAGGAGCAGCTGGCCATCAGCTCCGCGATGGCGGTGGCCGACTCGCTCTGCACGGATGCGGCTGCGGACGGCGGGACCGCATGAGCGAGGCCGCCGGAGCACACGACGTCGACTGGACGGAGGCACGTCGCCTGGCGCACGGTGCCGGGATGCCGCTGCCGTTCCAGACGGTCCCCCTCGCGGACGCCCTCGGGCAGACGCTGGCCGAATCCGTCCATGCGCTCCAGGCCATCCCGCACTACGCGTCCTCCGCCATGGACGGCTGGGCCGTGAACGGCGACGCCCCCTGGACGCTGGTCAGCCACGCGGTTCCCGAGGAGCACCCCCGCGGCAGGCCCGCACCGCACGCGGATTCCGGGGAGGTGTCCCTGGCGCCGGGCGAGGCGACCTTCATCCTGACGGGGGGTGTGGTGCCGCAGAACGCGCGGGGTATCCTCCGCACGGAGCACGGATCCATCCGCGGTGACGTCCTGGACCGCAACGAGGCCGCGCGTGCCGACGAGCCCTCGCAGTACGAGCACGTCCGGCCGGCGGGGGAGGAGGCCGAGGCGGGCTCCGAGGCCATCCCCGCGGGGGTGGTCCTCAACCCGGCGCAGATCGCCCTCGCCGCGGTGTGCGGGCATGACACGCTCGCGGTGCTCCGGGCGCCGCGGGTGTCCCTGCTCATGACGGGCGATGAGGTCATCGAGCACGGCCTGCCGCACGCCGGACAGGTACGCGACACCTTCGGGCCCCAGCTGCCCGGCTTCGTCGCGATGCTGGGCGGCCATGTCGACGTGGCGGGCCGCGCGAAGGACGACCTCGACGACGTCATCGCCGCCATCAGCGCCGAGGCGACCGACGAGTTCTCCCTCGCACGTGCTTCCGGGGACGTACTCATCACCACCGGTGGGACCGGGAGCTCCTCCGCGGACCACATCCGCCGTGCCCTCACCGAGCTGGGCGCCGAGCTGATCATCGACGGCATCGCGATGCGTCCAGGCCACCCGACGCTCCTCGCACGCCTGCCGGACGGCCGTTTCCTCGTGGGGCTGCCGGGCAATCCGCTCGCCGCGATGATGGCCATGCTCACCGTGGCCGGACCGTTGCTCGCAGGCCTGCGGGGCTCGCCCCTGGAAGAGCCGGTCACGGTGACCAGTGCCGACGCCTTCGGACCCCTGCGGGGCAGGAGCCGCCTCGTGCCGTACCGGCTCGAGGGCGGCCGCGCGGTGCCGAGCACACACCAGCGCTCGGGCATGCTGCGCGGACTCGCCGCGGCCGACGGCGTCCTCGTGGTGCCTGCGGAGGGTTGCTCGGCGGGCGACGCCGTCCCCGCCCTGTCCCTGCCCTGGCTGGCCTGAGGCCGGACCGGGGCCGCGGCGGTCAGGCCGGGACGAGGTCGGACCGGGGCCGCCCGCCCCGGTCCGACCCGCCCGTCAGGCGGCCTTCTCGACCCGGATGATCACGGATTTGGACGTCGGCGTCCCGCTGATGTCCGCGGTCGAGTCCAGCGGGACGAGGACGTTCGTCTCCGGATAGTACGCCGCCGCGCACCCCTTCGGCGTCGAGTAGGCCACCACGCGGAAGTCCTCCGCACGCCGTTCCACGCCGTCCGACCACTCGGAGACGAGGTGCACCATGTCGCCGTCGTCGAGCCCGGCCTCCGCGATGTCCTGTGGGCTCAGGAACACGACGCGGCGCCCGTTGTGGATGCCGCGGTAGCGGTCGTCCTTGCCGTAGATCGTGGTGTTGTACTGGTCGTGCGAGCGCAGCGTCTGCAGGATGAGCCTGCCCGCGGGTACCTTCGGGTACTCCAGCAGGTTCGCGGTGAAGTTGGCCTTGCCCGTGGCGGTGGTGAAGGTGCGGCTGTCGCGGGGACCGTTCGGCAGCACGAAGCCACCGGGCTTGTCGATGCGGTCCTCGAAGTCGTCGAAGCCGGGCACCACGGCGCTGATGTGCTGCCGGATGACGCGGTAGTCGGCCTGCGCGGCCTGCCAGTCCAGCTGCGGGGCGTTGTCGCGGAACGGGCTGTCCTCGCGGGCGAACAGGCGGTCGCCCAACTCGCAGACGATGGCGATCTCCGACCGCATCTCGGAACTCGAGGGCTTCAGGCGGCCCGTCGACGCATGGACCGCACTCATGGAGTCCTCGACGGTGACCCGCTGGTCGCCACCCGACTGGGTGTCCCGGTCCGTGCGGCCGAGAGCCGGGAGGATGAGGGCCCGGGTGCCGGTCACGAGGTGCGAGCGGTTCAGCTTGGTGGAGACCTGCACGGTGAGCCGTGTGTTCCGCAGCGCCTGTTCCGTGACGTTGGTGTCCGGGGTCGCCCGGACGAAGTTGCCGCCCATGCCCATGAAGACCCGTGCCTTGCCGTCGCGCATCGCCCGGATCGCGGCCACGGTGTCGAACCCGTGCCGGCGCGGGGAGGCGAAGTGGAAGCGCTTGTCGAGGGCGTCGTGGAACGCCTCGGGCATGCGCTCGAAGATTCCCATGGTGCGGTCGCCCTGTACGTTGGAGTGGCCGCGGACCGGGCAGACCCCGGCTCCGGGCTTGCCGACGTTGCCCTGCAGCAGCAGCACGTTGACGACGTCGCGCAGCGTGGACACCGAGTGCTTGTGCTGTGTCAGGCCCATGGCCCAGCAGACGATGGTGCCGGGTGAGGCGATCATGCGGTCGCCGACCTTCGTGATCTCGGCCCTGGAGATGCCGCTCGCCGTCGTGATCTCCTCCCAGCTGGTCTCCCGGAGGCTTGTCAGGTAGTCCTCCAGCCCCAGCGTGTGCTCGGCGATGAAGGCATGGTCGAACACCGTGCCGGTCGCCTCCTCGCGCTCGAGGAGGTGCTTGCCGAGGCCACGGAACAGCGCCTGGTCGCCGCCGATGCGGATCTGCAGGAAGTCGTCCGCCAGGGCCGTGCCGCCGCCGAAGCGCGTGCCGAGCAGCCCCATGGGGTTCTGGGGGTTCTCGAAGCGCATCAGACCGGCTTCGGGGAGGGGATTAATCGCGACGATCGCCCCGCCGTTCTTCTTGGCCTTCTCCAGCGACGTGAGCATGCGGGGGTGGTTGGTGCCGGGATTCTGCCCGGCGATGATGATCAGCGGTGCCGTGTCGAGGTCCAGCAGGGACACCGTGCCCTTGCCGACGCCGAGCGTCTCGTTGAGCGCGGAGCCCGAGGATTCGTGGCACATGTTCGAGCAGTCGGGCAGGTTGTTGGTACCGATGCCGCGGACCAGCAACTGGTACACGAAGGCTGCCTCGTTCGAGGTACGTCCGGAGGTGTAGAAGACGGCCTCGTCCGGGCTGTCGAGCGCCGCGAGCTCGTCGACGATGACCTGGTTCGCCTCGTCCCAGGACACGGCGCGGTAGTGGGTGCCGCCGTCGTCGAGCAGCATGGGGTGCGTGAGGCGCCCTTGCTGGCCGAGCCAGTAGTCGTCCCGCGTCATGAGGTCCTCGACGGAGTGCTCGGCGAAGAACGTCGGCGGAACGGTGCGGCGCGTCGCCTCCTCGGCGACGGCCTTGGCCCCGTTCTCGCAGAACTCGGCGGTGTGCCGCTTGTCGCCCTCCGGCCAGGCGCAGCCCATGCAGTCGAAGCCCTTGACCTGGTTCACCGCGAGAAGGGTCTGCGCGCTGCGCACCGGCCCCATCTGGTCCATCGAGATCTTGAGGGAGTTGATGACGGCGGGCAGTCCCACCGCCCGCGTCTTCCGAGCTCCCACGGTCAGCTGGGACTCGTCGATATTGTCCTTCGGGGCCTTTGTTGCCACGTGTGCACATCCTCGTGTCGTCGTCGACACACCATGTGGTGTCTGGGGTCAACTAACCTCATCATAGGGCCGAGGTAAGGAGAGTCGAATGAACCGGGTCACACAGCGCCGCCGCATCACGAAGTTCCGCATCGGGGCACCGACCGGTCGCCGCGAGGATGTCCTCGCCGGGGAGGAACCCCTGGAGATCAGACTCGGGGGCAGCGCCTTCACCGTCACCATGCGGACCCCGGGGGACGACTTCGACCTCGTGGCCGGCTTCCTGGTCTCCGAGGGCGTGGTCTGGGAGCCGGGCCAGCTGCCCAGCCTGCGGTACTGCGCGGGCGTGGACGACGACGGCCGACAGACCTTCAACGTGGTCGAGGCGCAGCTGCGTCCCGGCGTGGAGCTCCCGGACACGGCGATGGAACGCCATGTCTACACCTCCAGCTCCTGCGGCATCTGCGGGACGGCGTCGATCGACGCCGTCCGGAAGTCCTCGCGGTTCGACCTGCACGAGGACACCGCGCCCGTGGACCTCGGGATCCTCGCGTCGCTGCCCGACCGCCTGCGGGAGAACCAGAAGCTGTTCGACCGTACAGGAGGCGTGCACGCCGCCGGACTCTTCACCGCCGAGGGCGAGCTCCTGTGCCTGCGCGAGGACGTGGGACGCCACAACGCCGTCGACAAGGTGGTGGGCTGGGCGCTCCGCGAAGGCATGCTGCCGCTGCGGGGCACCGTCCTGCAGGTCTCGGGCCGGGCGTCCTTCGAACTCGTCCAGAAGGCGCAGCTCGCGGGCATCCCGGTGCTCGCGGCCGTCAGTGCGCCGTCGTCCCTCGCCGCGGACCTGGCCGACGACGCCGGACTGACGCTCGTGGGCTTCAGCCGCGGGACGTCGCTGAACTGTTACTCGCACCCCGAGCGCATCTCGGCCTGACCGGGCCGCCCGCCGCCCGACGGGCCCGTGTCGGCCCGACGGGTGCAGGGCATCGTGCAGGGCATCGTGCAGGGCATCGCGCAGGGATCCGGCCGGCCCCGACACGGGGAGGCCGGCCTCGGCCGCCTAGAACGGGTTCAGCAGGCGCTGCACGAAGCGCCGCGTCCGTTCCTCACGCGGGGTGCGGAGCACCTGGTCGGGATGGCCGTGCTCGACGACGACGCCGCCGTCCATGAACACCACCTCGTCCGCGACCTCGCGGGCGAAGGCCAGCTCGTGTGTCACGATCACCATGGTCCACTTCTCCTCCGCGAGCTCCTTGATGACCGTCAGCACCTCACCCACCAGCTCCGGATCCAGGGCGGAGGTCGGCTCGTCGAAGAGCAGCAGGTCCGGCTGCAGGGCGAGGGCGCGGACGATCCCGACGCGCTGCTGCTGTCCGCCGGACAGGTTGAAGGGATGGTCGTTCCGCTTGTCGGCGAGGCCCACGCGGTCCAGGAGCCGTTCGGCGTCCGCGACGGCGTCCTTGTGGGCACGCTTCTGTACCCGGACCGGACCCTCGATGATGTTCTCGAGCACCGTCATGTGCGGGAAGAGGTTGTAGGTCTGGAAGACCATGGCACTGCGATCGCGGAGCGAGAGGGCCTCCTTCCGTGACACCTTCGCGCCGAAGTCCACCGACGGCCCGTCGCGGAAGGCGACCGTGCCGCCGTCGGGCGTCTCGAGTCCGTTGAGGCACCGCAGCACGGTGGTCTTGCCGGACCCGGACGGTCCCACGAGCGCTGTCACCTGCCCGTCCGCCAGGTCGAGGTCGATGGATTTCAGCACCTGGTTGCCGCCGAAGGACTTCTGCAGGCCGGTGACCGTCAGCAGGGCATCAGTGGGCGACATAGCGGTCCAATCTCTTCTCGAGGGCGGACTGGCCGCTGGACAGGACGAGGCAGAACACCCAGTAGATCGCTGCGGCCTCCATGTAGAGCAGAAGGAACTCCTGCGAGAAGGAGGCGATCTGCTGGGCTTCGCGGAACAGCTCCGTCACGAGGATCAGCGAGGCCAGGGAGGTGTCCTTGACGAGGCTGATGAACGTGTTGGACAGCGGCGGCACGGAGACCCGCGCGGCCTGCGGCAGGATGATCCGCCGCAGGGTCAGGTTCCGGGACATCCCGATGGTGTGGCCGGCCTCCCACTGGCCCTTCGGCACCGAGAGGATCGCCGCACGCACGATCTCCGCCGCATAGCCTGCGACGTTCAGCGAGAAGGCGATGATGGCACTCGGCCAGGGGTTGATCGTCAGGCCGATGGACGGCAGGCCGTAGAAGATCACGAACAGCTGAACCAGCAGCGGCGTGCCACGGATGACCGAGACGTAGAAACGGGCGATCGCCGAGAGGACGGGTTGCCCGCTGATCCGCATGAGGGCGACGACGAGGGCCAGGGCCAGCCCGAGCGCGAACGAGGCGAGGGACAGCGGGATGGTGCCTGTCAGTCCGCCGGAGAGCATGGGCCAGAAGGACGTGCGCAGCAGCTCCCAGTCCATCAGTCAGCCCCTCCGCGTCGCGCTGACGATCGCCGCCACGGGCCGTGCGCCGGCATCACTCGCTGACGTCGGAGCCGAAGTACTTCTCCGAGATCTCGGCGAGCGTGCCGTCGGCGCGCAGCTCCTCGAGCGCGGTATCGATCGCGTCCACGAGCTCGGTGCTGCCCTTGCGGACGGCTACGGCGCTCTCCGAGGTCTCCTCGGTGGTGGCCGCGATCTTGATGTTCTCGTTGCTGTCGGTCTTCTGGTAGTCCAGGTAGGTCAGCTCGTCGTTGATGGTCGCATCCACGCGGCCCTGCTCGAGGAGCGTGATGGACTGCGCCCAGCCTTCGACGGGCTCCACGTTCGCGCCGCTCTCCTTCGCCAGGTCGTTCCAGTTGCTCGTCAGGGACTGCGCGGTGGTCTTCCCGGCCAGGTCCTCGAAGGAGGAGATGTCGCCGTTGTCCGCGGTCGTGACGATCACGCCGGCGCTCACCGTGTAGGGCTCGGAGAAGTCGTAGGTCTCCTTGCGCTCGTCCGTGATGGAGACCTGGTTGGCGATGACGTCGAAGCGACCCGCCTCGAGGCCCGCGAAGATCGCGTCCCACTGGGTCTCCTGGAATTCGGCCTCCACACCCATCTTCTCCGCGACGGCGGTGATGACCTCGACGTCGTATCCCGTGAGGTCGCCGCTGCCGCCCTCATGGAAGCTGAAGGGCCGGTAGGTCCCCTCGGTCCCGACGGTGAGGACGCCGGAGTCCTGGATCTCCTGCAGCGAGGAGGGCGCGGCGGGCTCGCTCGCCCCGCCGTCGGATGCAGGGGTCGACGACGAGCCGCATCCTGCGAGGGCGAGGGTGAGCGCTGCAGTGGCGCCGAGGACGGACAGGCGGTTCTTCATGGGATTCCTTCGATCTGGTGAGGCGATCACGGCGGTAGGGAATGGTGGGGACCGACGAAGGCTTGAACCCTACGTACGTCCGCTCCACCCGGCCGGGACCGGAGTCGAACACTACTGGGGTCAACACCGGGGCACGCACTTATTGTTCCGAAGTATTGCGGCGGGGGTCCAGGAACCGTGGACCGGAGCCGGGACTGGCATCCTTGGAAGGAATGGCTATGAGCATGGAAGGCGCGGCCTGGAGCTCGCTCTACAAGATCTCCACGGCGAAGGACGGCCGGCACGGATTCTCGAAAGAGTCGGTCCGCCGCATCCTGACATTCGCCGTGCCCTACCGCTCGAAGCTGATCATCTTCATCGTCCTGTCGGTCGCCGGGGCGTTCCTCGCCGTCGCGACGCCGGTGCTCGCCGGGCAGGTGGTGGACGTCATCGTCGCGCAGGGTGAGGTAGGCACCGTGGTGTGGCTCGCCGTCGTCATCGCGATCGTCGCCGTGGCGGATGCCGCCGTCTCGCTCGTCACCCGCTGGTACTCGTCGCGGATCGGGGAGGGCGTCATCCTGGATCTCCGCACAGCCGTGTTCAACCATGTGCAGAAGATGCCGATCGCCTTCTTCACGCGCACCCGCACCGGTGCCCTCGTGAGCCGCCTGAACAACGACGTGATCGGCGCGCAGCAGGCGTTCAGCGGGACCCTGTCGGGTGTGGTGACGAACCTCGTGGCCCTGATCCTCACGCTCGCGGTGATGCTGAGCACGTCCTGGCTCGTCACGGTGCTCGCCGTCGTCATGCTGCCCATCTTCCTCGTCCCTGCCCGTCGCATGGGCAGCCGCCTCGCAGCCCTCCGGCGCGAGGCCGCGGACCACAACTCGGCCATGAGCACGCAGATGACGGAGCGCTTCTCCGCCCCCGGTGCCACGCTGGTGAAGCTGTTCGGCAGGCCGGACGAGGAGGCCGAGGAGTTCCGCGTCCGCGCGGCCCGCGTGCGGGACATCGGCGTGCGGACCGCGATGCTGCAGTTCGTGTTCTTCACGGCCCTCATGCTGGTGTCCGCCCTGGCGCTCGCGCTCGTCTACGGTCTGGGCGGCTTCCTGGCCCTCCAGGGGCAGCTCGACACCGGTGAAGTCGTCACGCTCGCGCTCCTGCTGACGCGCCTCTACGCGCCGCTCACCAGTCTGGCGAACGCCCGCGTGGAGATTATGAGCGCCATCGTCAGCTTCGAGCGCGTGTTCGAGGTCCTCGACCTCGAGCCGCTGATCCAGGAGAAGCCCGACGCCATCGGCGTGCCCGCCGGTCCGGTCGCCGTCGAGTTCGATGACGTCCGCTTCGCCTACCCGTCCGCGGACAAGGTGTCGCTGGCCTCGCTCGAGGAGGTCTCGACGCTCGATACCCGCGGCGGGGAGGAGGTGCTCCACGGGATCTCCTTCCGTATCGAGCCCGGCCAGACGGTCGCGCTCGTGGGCACCTCGGGAGCCGGGAAGTCGACCATCGCGCAGCTCCTGTCCCGCCTGTACGACGTTGACAGCGGTGCCGTGCGGCTCGGCGGCACGGACGTGCGCGACGTGACGTTCGCGTCCATGCGGCACACGCTCGGCATGGTGACGCAGGACGGGCACCTCTTCCACGAGACCATCCTGTCCAACCTCCGCCTGGCACGCCCCGAGGCCACGGAGGGCGAGGTGTGGGACGCCGTCCGCCGCGCCCGCCTCGAACCGCTCATCCGATCGCTGCCCGACCGGCTGGACACGATGGTGGGGGAGCGCGGCTACCGGCTGTCCGGCGGTGAGCGCCAGCGCATGACCATCGCCCGCCTGCTCCTCGCCCATCCGCGCGTCGTCATCCTCGACGAGGCGACGGCGGCTCTCGACTCGACGTCGGAGGCGGCAGTGCAGGCTGCCCTCAGCGAGGCCCTCGAGGGGCGCACCGCGATGGTGATCGCGCACCGGCTCTCGACGATCCGCAGTGCGGACCTGATCCTCGTGGTCGAGGACGGCACGATCGTGGAGCGGGGCTCGCACGACGAACTGCTGGCGCAGGGAGGCCGGTACGAGGAGCTGCACCGGACGCAGTTCGCCGTGCAGAAGAACGTGGCGGCAGAGGAGGAGCCCGAGGCTCTCACCGGCGTCTGACGGTCATCCCCGCAGTGACAGCAGGGCGGGGACCACGTAGTCGGTGAGCAGCGGGGCGAGGTCGCCCCGGAGTCCCGCTGCACCGAGGTCGAGCCAGTTCAGCTCCTCGATCTCGGCCGCAGGCCGCGGCTCGCCGGCCAGAGGGCACAGGAAGACCGTGGCGACCAGGCGGGTGTCCGCCTCGTTGGCGGCGGGCCCCGACCAGGTCCCGAGGAGTGTCAGCTCCTCCGGGCGCACGGTCAGTCCCAGTTCCTCCTGCAGTTCACGGGAGCCCGTCCGGGCGGGCGTCTCGTCCGGCTCGGGCTTCCCGCCCGGCTGCATGAACACGGACGTCCCACGCTTGCGGACCAGCAGCAGGCGCCCGTGGGCGTCCAGGAGGCAGAGGGCCGTGACCGTGATGACGGGCATGACGTGCACCGCGGGTCCCTTCGACGCAGAGCGAGGACGGGCAGGGAAGCCCGTCCTCGGTCGTGGTGGTGCCCCTGGCCGGAATCGAACCGACGACCTTCCCTTTAGGAGAGGGACGCTCTATCCTACTGAGCTACAGAGGCGCGGGATCGGTGGAGCACCGATCCGGCGGTCCCAGCTTACCCGGTCCGCGCGGTCGTGTCCGCGCCGGGGACACCCCGCAGCCGCCGCGGCAGGAACACCGCAGCCGCCCCCGCCATGAGGCTGAGGGCCAGCAGGATCCACCGGGACACCGTCAGCACCGAGGCCAGCGCGACGGCGCCGGGTTCGGGGACGGCCTGGGCCAGCACCGTGTCGATCGCGACGTTCTCCCAGAGGTCGGCCACGGTGAACAGGATCACGGGCGACCACAGCAGCCACCGGAGCCACCGCCGCCCGACATTGAGCTGGACGAGCAGGAGCCAGGCGAACGCGAAGATCAGGGGGAAGAGCGTGCCGGCCGTCCTGTGCAGGTAGCTCAGCTGGCCTCGGGCGTCGTCGTCCATCGCCCCGCGCAGGCGCTCCACGTAGCCCGCGTCGTACCCACCCACGAGCATGTCCGGCATGGTGAGGCCGTCGGAGAGCTGCGTCATCTGGCCCAGCGTGAGCAGGTGGAGGTACCAGAAGAGGAACAGGGAGGCCACGGCGGCTGCGACGAGGACGAGCGAGCCGTTGTTCTTCCGGCGGCCGTCGGTCGGGGGAGCCACCGGCACAGGAGTGCCGGTCGCATGCTTGCGTGCTATCTGCGCCCTGGTCTTCGCCACCGTCCCAGTATGGGCGACGCCGGAGGAGTTCCACGCCGGGCTGTGAACACCATGTGAACTGCGTTGCGATCGGATGACGTCCCCCCGCCGGCAGCCCGTTGTGATTGCCTTCACACCGGAAAAGCGGTTCATTGGTGGGATGCATATTCACACCGCACTCCCCATGGCGACGGTCACCGAGGACGTCGGCTGGCTCGCCGCCATCGACGAGGCGATCAACAACGCCTTCGCGAGACCCACCGAGATCTTCTCCAGCATCGTGTTCTTCCCGATCACGATCGGCGACGTCAGCTTCCCCGCCGTCGTCGCCTGGCTCATCCTTGCCGGGATCATCTTCACGATCTACTTCGGGGTGCCCCAGCTCCGCGGCCTCAAGGTCGGCTACGAAGTCGTGCGTGGGCGTTACTCCGCCAAGGACGATCCGGGCGAGGTGCCGCACTTCCAGGCGCTCACCTCGGCCCTCTCCGGAACCGTCGGGCTCGGCAACATCGCCGGTGTCGGTGCTGCCATGGCCCTCGGTGGCCCGGGCGCCACGTTCTGGATGATCTGCGCCGGGCTGATCGGCATGGCGACCAAGTTCGCCGAGTGCACGCTCGGCGTGAAGTACCGCGAGGTCCACGAGGACGGCACCGTGAGCGGCGGTCCGTTCAAGTACCTGCCGATCGCCTTCCAGAAGCTCGGCCGCATCCCGGCCAAGATCCTCACAGGGATCTTCGCCGTCGCGATCCTCATCTTCGGCATCGCCGGCGGCAACATGTTCCAGGCCAACCAGACCTTCGCCCAGGTGCAGAACGTCACGGGCGGTGCGGACGGCTTCCTCGGCAGCGCCGGCGCGGCCCTCATCTTCGGACTGGTCCTCGCCTTCTTCGTCGCGATCGTCATCCTCGGCGGCATCAAGTCCATCGGCGCCACGACGTCGCGCCTGGTGCCCGCGATGGGCGGCATCTACGTCCTCGCCTGCCTCTTCGTGATCATCGCGAACATCGACCAGGTGCCCGGCGCCTTCGGGGCGATCATCACCGGTGCCTTCAATCCCCAGGGAATCGCTGGAGGCATCCTCGGTGTCCTGATCGTCGGGTTCCAGCGGGCCTCGTTCTCCAACGAGGCAGGCGTCGGTTCCGCCGCCATCGCCCACTCCGCCGTCAAGACCCGCCGTCCCGTGAGCGAGGGCTTCGTGGCCCTGTTCGAGCCGCTCGTCGACACCGTGCTCATCTGCACCATGACGGCCCTCGCGATCGTCATCGCCGGTGCGCCGAGCCTGCAGGCGGGCATCGATCAGGTGCAGAGCGGTGGAGACACGCCCGACGGCGTCATCCTGACCTCGGACGCCTTCGCCACCGTGCTGCCGTGGTTCCCCATCGTCCTCGCCATCGCCGTCGTCCTCTTCGCCTACTCGACCCTGATCACGTGGTCCTACTACGGACTGAAGGCCTGGGAGTTCCTCTTCGGCCGGGGCAAGACGGCGGAGATCACCTACAAGATCGTGTTCCTGTTCTTCACGGTCGCCGGTTGCGTGCTCACGTTCAGCCAGGTCATCAGCTTCGCCGATGCCGCACTGTTCGTCTGCGCCTTCGTGAACCTGCTCGGCGTCTACTTCCTGCTCCCCGTGATCAAGCGGGAGATGCGGGAGTACCTCGCGGACCGCAAGAGCGGCAAGCTCCTCATCCTCGGGATCGAGAAGGACGAGCTCCGGGCGGAGAAATAGCTCCTCCGCCCGCTGTACGCACCGCCCCCGCAGGGTCTCCCGGCGGGGGCGGTGCCGCGTGCGGGGCCTGCCGGGCCGGGCGGACTGTCGGGGTCACGGCCTAGACTTGGAGGCACCATGGACATGCTCTTCGATCCCTACGTCTCCCCTCCCACCCCTGCCGAGAAGAAGCGGGCGCGCGAGGCCGCGATGGCCACCGCGGTGCCGCGTGCGGGGACGGGTCCGGCATCGGGAGACCCTGCCGCGGACCACGTGCCGGCGCGCGCGGGAGTGGACGAGCAGCGCGCGCACGAGCTCCTGCTGGGCATGAATCCGCAGCAGGAGGAAGCCGTCAAGCACGGCGGCTCACCCCTGCTCATCGTCGCGGGTGCCGGGTCCGGCAAGACCCGCGTGCTGAGCCACCGGATCGCCTACCTCCTGGCCACGGGCCGTTCGCATCCCGGCCAGATCCTCGCCATCACCTTCACCAACAAGGCCGCGGCGGAGATGCGGGAGCGCATCGAGGGGCTCATCGGGGACGTGGCGAAGCGGATGTGGATCTCCACCTTCCACTCCTCCTGCGTCCGCATCCTGCGCCGCGAGGCGGCTTCCGTGGGACTGAACTCCAACTTCTCCATCTACGACTCCGCGGACACTCTGCGCCTCATCACGCTCGTGGCCAAGGGGCTGGACCTGGACCCGAAGAAGGTTCCGCCCAAAGCCATCCAGCACAAGATCTCCGCCCTGAAGAACGAACTGGTGGACGAGGAGTCGTTCGCCTCGACGGTGAACCTCGCGGATCCGTTCGAGCAGGCCGTCGCCGAGGTGTACACGGGATACGCGCAGCGCATGCGCCAGGCCAACGCCATGGACTTCGACGACCTCATCGCCCAGACCGTCTACATGTTCAGGGCCTTCCCCGGCGTTGCGGACTACTACCGGCGCCGCTTCCGCCACGTCCTCGTGGACGAGTACCAGGACACCAACCACGCGCAGTATGCGCTGGTGCGGGAGATCGTGGGGGTACCCGGCGAGTCCACCGACGATCCCGCGGAGCTCACCGTGGTGGGCGACTCCGACCAGTCCATCTACGCGTTCCGCGGGGCCGACGTGCGCAACATCGTCGAGTTCGAGAACGACTACCCGAGCGCCCGCACGATCCTGCTCGAGCAGAACTACCGCTCCACGCAGAACATCCTCAGTGCGGCGAACGCCGTCATCTCGCGCAACCCGAACCGGCCCGAGAAGCGCCTGTGGACCGCCGAGGGCAGCGGCGAGAAGATCGTCGGCTACGTCGGCGAGAACGAGCACGAGGAAGCACGCTTCATCGCCGAGGAGATCGACCGCCTCCAGGACGAGGACGACCTGCGCCCCGGTGACGTGGCGGTCTTCTACCGCACCAATGCGCAGTCGCGGTCCATCGAGGAGATCCTGCTGCGGGTCGGGCTGCCCTACAAGGTGGTGGGCGGCACCCGCTTCTACGAGCGCAAGGAGATCAAGGACGCGCTCGCGTACCTCCGCGTCCTCGTCAACCAGGACGACGTCGTCAACCTGCGCCGCGTGCTCAACGAGCCGAAGCGCGGCATCGGCGATCGCGCCGAGTACGCCATCGCCGCCCTCAGCGAACGGGAGCGGATCAGTTTCATGGAGGCGCTGCGGCGCGCCGACCAGGCCCCCGGCATGGCGACGCGATCGGTCAACGCCGTGACCGGGTTCGTCAAGCTCATCGACGACCTCGCGGAGGTGGCCGCCGGCTCGGGCGCGTCGGCGGCCCTCGAGGCCGTTCTCGAGCAGACCGGCTACCTCGAGCAGCTGAGGACCAGCAACGACCCCCAGGACGAGTCGCGCGTCGAGAACCTCGCGGAGCTCGTCGCGGTGGTGCGGGAGTTCGAACGCGACAACCCGGAGGGCACCCTGGGGGACTTCCTCGAGCAGGTGTCACTCGTCGCTGACGCGGACCAGATCCCCGACGCCCCCGACGGGTCCGCCGCCGACGTCCAGCGTGCCGTCGAGGAGGCCCGCCGGCAGGGAGTGGTCACCCTCATGACCCTGCACACCGCGAAGGGGCTCGAGTTCCCCGTGGTCTTCCTGACCGGTATGGAGCAGGGGATCTTCCCGCACCAGCGCTCGGCCACCGATCCGAAGGAGCTGGCCGAGGAACGCCGGCTCGCCTACGTGGGCCTCACTCGTGCACGCCAGCGTCTCTACATCACCCGCTCCGAGGTCCGCAGCATGTGGGGCCAGAGCCAGTACAACCCGGCCAGCCAGTTCGTCGGCGAGATCCCCGAGGAGCTGATCCACTGGAAGCGGGAGGGCGCCGCGAAGCAGTCGTGGAGTTCGTCCGGCGGGAGCACGAGCGGTCCGCGGTTCAGCGGCTCCTACTGGGGAGCCAGCGGAGGGGGCTTCGCCGGCGGGAGCGTCGCCCCTGCGAAGGCGATCGGTCGCGTCCAGCCCCAGAAGGAGGTCGTCTCGGTCGCCGTGGGGGACCACGTCAACCACGCGAGCTTCGGCAACGGGACGGTGCTCGCGGTCGAGGGCGCGGGTGACAAGACGGTCGCGAAGGTGCGCTTCGACGCCGGCGAGAAGAGGCTGCTGCTGCGCTACGCGCCCCTGACGAAGGTGGCCTGATCGCCGGAATCCCGCACTTTTCGGGGATACCAGAACAGGCCCGAATTCTACAAAAGATAGAAGTGTGGGCTTACTCACTAAACCGATAGTCTGGAAAAGGCCCTCGGGTCGAGGGGGCTAAAGTTCCCTCTGTAAACCTACTTCGACGTAGAAGGACTCTAGCCCGTGGACCTGTTCGAATATCAGGCGCGCGATCTCTTCGAGGCACACGGAGTTCCCGTGCTCGCCGGAATCGTTGCGCACACCCCAGAAGAAGCAAAGGCGGCAGCCGAGAAGATCGGCGGCGTCGTCGTCGTCAAGGCCCAGGTCAAGGTCGGTGGCCGCGGCAAGGCCGGCGGCGTCAAGGTCGCGAAGACCCCCGACGAGGCCTTCTCCTACGCTTCTGACATCCTCGGGATGGACATCAAGGGGCACACGGTCCACAAGGTGATGATCGCGCAGGGCGCGGACATCGCCGAGGAGTACTACTTCTCCGTCCTGCTCGACCGGTCCAACCGCAACTACCTGGCCATGTGCTCGGTGGAGGGCGGCATGGAGATCGAGCAGCTCGCCGTCGAGCGGCCCGAAGCGCTCGCGCGCATCGCCGTCGACCCCGCGACCGGCATCGACCAGGCCAAGGCCGAGGAGATCGTCGACGCCGCCGGGTTCGCGCCCGAACTGCGTGAGGGCGTCATCCACACCATCCTCAAGCTCTGGGACGTCTTCGTGAAGGAGGACGCCACGCTGGTCGAGGTCAACCCGCTCGTCAAGACGGGCGCAGGGGACATCCTCGCCCTCGACGGCAAGGTCACCATCGACGAGAACGCCGAGTTCCGCCACGCGGACCACGCCGCACTCGAGGACAAGGACGCCGCCGATCCCCTGGAGGCTAAGGCCAAGGAGAACGACCTCAACTACGTCAAGCTCGACGGCGAGGTCGGCATCATCGGGAACGGTGCCGGGCTGGTCATGTCCACGCTCGACGTCGTCGCCTACGCCGGCGAGGCTCACGGCAACGTGCGGCCCGCGAACTTCCTCGACATCGGAGGTGGAGCGTCCGCCGAGGTCATGGCCGCCGGCCTGGACGTCATCCTCAACGACTCGCAGGTGAAGAGCGTCTTCGTCAACGTCTTCGGCGGGATCACCGCCTGCGACGCCGTGGCGAACGGGATCGTCAAGGCCCTCGAGATGCTGGGTGACGAGGCCAACAAGCCTCTCGTCGTGCGCCTCGACGGCAACAACGTCGACGAGGGACGCCGCATCCTCGCCGAGGCGAACCACCCGCTGGTGACCCTCGCCGACACCATGGACGAAGGCGCCGACAAGGCCGCCGCGCTGGCCTACGGAAAGTAAGGGAACACCCGTGTCTATCTACCTCAACAAGGACTCCAGGGTCATCGTGCAGGGCATCACGGGCGGTGAGGGCACCAAGCACACCGCCCTCATGCTGAAGGCCGGTACGCAGGTCGTCGGCGGCGTCAACGCCCGCAAGGCCGGCACCAGTGTCACGCACGGCGACGTCACCCTGCCGGTGTACGGCACCGTCGAGGAAGCGATGAAGGAGACCGGCGCCGACGTGTCGATCGTCTTCGTCCCGCCCGCGTTCACGAAGGACGCGGTCGTCGAGGCGATCGAGGCCGGCATCGGCCTCGTCGTCGTCATCACCGAGGGTGTCCCGGTGCAGGACTCGGCCTCCTTCTGGGCGCTCGCCCAGTCGAAGGTCGACGCCGACGGCAACCAGGTGACGCGCATCATCGGCCCGAACTGCCCCGGCATCATCACACCCGGGGAGTCCCTCGTGGGTATCACCCCGGCGAACATCACCGGCAAGGGCGGCGTGGGCCTCGTCTCGAAGTCCGGCACCCTGACCTACCAGATGATGTTCGAGCTGCGCGATCTCGGCTTCTCCACGGCGATCGGCATCGGCGGTGACCCCGTCGTCGGGACCACCCACATCGACGCCCTCGCCGCGTTCGAGGCCGATCCCGAGACCAAGGCCATCGTCATGATCGGCGAGATCGGCGGGGACGCCGAGGAGCGCGCCGCCGAGTTCATCAAGGCCAACGTCACCAAGCCGGTCGTCGGCTACGTGGCCGGCTTCACGGCACCCGAGGGCAAGACGATGGGCCACGCCGGCGCGATCGTCTCCGGCTCCGCGGGAACTGCGCAGGCCAAGAAGGAAGCGCTCGAAGCAGCAGGGGTGAAGGTCGGCAAGACGCCGTCCGAGACCGCCAAGCTCCTCCGCGAGGTCTACGCGACCCTCTGATCCATGCTCGTCCGGCAGCCTCCCCCGCACACCCGCGGGGGAGGCTGCTTCGCGTTCAGGGCAGGTTCGGTGCAGGTTCGGGGCAGGGGCACGTGCAGGAGCACGCGCGTGGGCAGGGGCAGGTTCGGGGCAGGTTCGGGGCAGGGACACGTGCAGGAGCACGCGCAGGGGCCGGGGCGGTGGCTCAGGCGTCCGCCGGTGTCAACGTGGATCCAGGGCTCCTCGCGGCTGCAGACCGGGCGTGCAGGAACTAGCGTGGGCACGCAGGGCGCGCAGCCCTCACGGCTTCAGGCGGCAGCACACACCACCACGACACACGCAGGAGATGCACGGACGATGAGCGGCGCGACGAGGAGCAGGGCCGTCGACACGGCGGAGGCCGACGGCGACCAGCAACGGAGGTACCTGCGCCGTGTCACCTGGGTGGCCACCCTCGGCGGCCTGCTGTTCGGCTTCGACACGGGCGTGATCAACGGCGCGCTGCCCTTCATGGTGGACGACCTCCGCCTGACCCCGGTGACCGAGGGATTGGTGGCCAGCTCGCTCGTTTTCGGCGCCGCGTTCGGCGCGCTCGCCGGCGGCCGCCTCGCGGATGCCTACGGGCGCAGGAGGATGATCATCGTGCTCGCCGTGGTGTTCCTCGTCGGGACGCTCGGCACCGCCCTCGCGCCCGACGTCACGGTCATGGTCACCGCGCGGCTGGTGCTCGGACTGGCGGTGGGTGGCGCGTCCGTGATGGTGCCGATCTTCCTCGCGGAGCTCTCGCCGGCCGCGCGCCGTGGGCAGACCGTCACCCGGAACGAGCTCATGATCGTCACGGGCCAGCTGATCGCCTTCAGCACGAGCGCCTTCCTCGGCACCGTGTTCGGGGACAGCCACGGGATCTGGCGGTGGATGCTGGTCCTGGCGACCCTCCCCGCGATCGGCCTGTGGATCGGCATGTACTTCGTCCCGGAGAGCCCGCGCTGGCTCGCGGCGCACGGGGCCTTCGGGTTCGCCCTGAGGGCGCTGCAGCGACTCCGCCCGCCGGCTGCCGCCCGCATCGAGTACGAGGAGGTGAAGGCCCTCGCCCTGGAGGACCGCGAGAAGGACAAGGCCGGGATCCGTGATCTGCGCGAGCCGTGGCTGCGACGCATCGTCGTGGTCGGGCTCGGCCTCGCCGTCATCCAGCAGATCACCGGCGTCAACTCGATCATGTACTACGGCACGCAGATCCTGGTGGTCGCGGGCTTCGGTACCCAGGCGGCGCTGACCGCCAACATCGCGAACGGCGTCATCTCCGTCGCCGCGACCTTCGTCGGCATCTGGCTGCTCGGCAGGGTGGGGCGCCGACCCATGCTGCTGGTCGGCCAGATCGGGACGACGGCGGCACTCCTGGCCATCGGGCTCGTCTCGCTGCTGGTGCCGGAGGGAACCGCACGGGGGTTCCTCGTCCTTGCGCTCACCGTGACCTTCCTGGCCTTCCAGCAGGGCGCCATCTCGCCGGTCACGTGGCTCATGCTGTCGGAGATCTTCCCGATGCGGCTGCGCGGGCTCGGGATGGGAGTCGCGGTGTTCGTGCTGTGGATGGTCAACTTCGCCGTCAGCCTCAGCTTCCCGATCCTCATGGATGCCATCACCATCTCGAACACGTTCTTCGTGTTCGTGGTCCTGGGTGTCGCGGCGATCGTCTTCGCCCGGCGCTACATCCCCGAGACGCGGGGACGCACCCTGGAGGAGATCGAGCGCCGGTTCAAGGAGGACGCGGGCAGCTCCGTGCGATAGGGCGAGCCGCCCGTGGCTTGTAGTGTGGCGACGGGGGACCACCGATTGCGTCAGGCAAGATTCCAGGAGGACATCATGCGCGCCACCATCATCCACGGGCCCGGCGACATCCGCGTCGAGGACCGCGACTACCCGACGATCATCCGGTCGACGGACGCCGTCGTCAGGGTCACCGCGTCCTGTGTCTGCGGGTCGGACCTGTGGCCCTACCGCGGCGTCCGCCCCACGAAGGAGCCGAAGGCCATCGGCCACGAGTTCGTCGGCGTCGTCGAGTCGGTGGGCGACGACGTCCGCGACCTCGCCGTCGGCGACTTCGTGATCGCGCCCTTCGTCGACAGCTGCGGGACGTGCCCCCAGTGCCTCAACGGGGTCACCGTCGCCTGCGACCACCTCGCCGGCTGGGGCAGCACCGACGAACACGGTGACTTCCTCCAGGGTGGCCAGGGGGAGGCCGTGCGTGTCCCGCAGGCGGACGGGACGCTGCGCAGGGTCGACGGCGTCACCGAGCCCGACGCGGCCCTGACCGCGAGCCTCCTCACCCTCTCCGACGTCATGTCCACGGGCCACCACGCCGCCGTCTCGGCGAACGTGGGACCGGGCAGCACCGTCGTCGTCGTCGGTGACGGCGCCGTGGGACTGTGCGGGGTCCTCGCGGCCAAGCGCCTCGGCGCGGAGCGCATCATCGCCATGTCGCGGCACGAGGACCGGCAGGCCCTTGCGCGCGAGTTCGGCGCGACGGACATCGTGGCCGAGCGGGGCGACGAGGGCGTGGCGAAGGTCCGCGAACTGCTCGGCGGAGTGCTCGCCGATTCGGTGCTGGAGTGCGTCGGGACCAAGGAATCGATGGACCAGGCGCTGCGCAGCACGCGGCCGGGCGGCCACCTCGGGTTCGTCGGCGTCCCCGCCGGTGGTCCGGAGCTCCCCATCGGTGTGCTCTTCGCGAAGAACATCACGGTAGGTGGCGGCATGGCCCCCGCGCACACCTACATCCCCGAACTGCTGAAGGACGTCCTGGCCGGGACCATCGATCCCGGCCGCGTGTTCGACGTCGAGATGCCGCTCGAGGACGCCGCGGAGGCGTACCGGGCCATGGACGAGCGGCGCGCCATCAAGGTGCTGCTCAAGCCCTGACCCGCACGATCCACCGGAGGGCCCGTCCGTGGACGGGCCCTCCGTCGTCGTCGGACGGCGCGCGGGCCCACTGTCCGCCGGTCCCCTCCGTCCGACGGCGTGCCCCGACCCGGCGACCGGGCAGAATGGGGGCATGACACCCACGCCCTACCTGATCTCGCGCGAGCGGCTCATCGACGCCCCTGCGGACCGCATCTTCGAGGTGCTGGCGACGCCGGCCCTGCACAGCGTGATCGACGGTTCGGGAACGGTGCGCGGGGAGCAGCCCGACGGTCCGGCCCGGCTGTCCCTGGGCGCGAGATTCGGGATGGACATGCGCATGGGGGCCTCCTACAAGATCCTCAACCGGGTGGTGGAGTTCGAGGAGGGGCGCCGCATCGCGTGGCGGCATTTCTCCGCACACGTGTGGCGCTACACGCTGGAGCCGCGCGGTACGTCCACGCTCGTGCGGGAGGAGTGGGACGGCAGGGCCGTGAGGTGGCGTTTCGTCTTCCGCCTCACGGGCTTCACCCGGCGCCACCCGGCCAGTATCGAGGCCACGCTCGGACTCCTCGAGGACCATGTTCTGCAAGAGCGGGACGCGGCCTGATGCCCACGCGGGCCGCGTTCCCGGCAGGGCTACGGGGCCGGCCCTCTAGGCGATCGACGTGCCGAAGAGCAGCCCGAGGAGATAGGTGACGCCCGCCGCGCCCAGTCCGATCGCCAGTTGCCGCAGCGCCAGCCGCAGCGGCGAGGCTCCGGACAGCAGGGCGACCACGGCGCCGGTGGCCAGCAGCGCGAGTCCCACCAGCACGCAGGCGACGACGACGGCGGTCGGCCCGGCCAGGCCCACGAGGTAGGGCAGCACCGGGATGATGGCGCCCGAGGCGAAGAAGCAGAAGCTCGACGCCGCCGCCCCCAGCCCGGTGCCCACCGCCTCGTGCTCGTCGACGTCGTCCTCGGCCTCGGGCCGGAGCGAGAAGCTGGGGTCGCAGTCGCAGCTGTAGAGGCCGAGGCGCTCCGCCGCGCGGTGCTCCGCCGCGGCGGGCGTCATCCCGCGGGCCCGGTACACCAGTGCCAGCTCGTTGGCCGCGATATCGAGTTCCTTCGCGGCGGTCAGCGTGATCTGCGTGGGACGGGTGGCGGAGAGCAGCTCCCGCTGGGACCGCACGGAGACGTACTCCCCGGCGCCCATCGAGAGCGCGCCGGCCAGGAGCCCTGCCAGTCCGCTGACCAGGATGAACGCGGTGGACGCGCCGGTGGCACCGATACCCATGATGAGGGCGAGATTGCTGACGAGGCCGTCGTTGGCGCCGAAGACCGCAGCCCGGAAGTTGCCGGAGAGCCTGTTGCGGCCGCGGGTCGCCAGCCCGCGGACCACCTCCTCGTGGATCTGCTCGTCCGCCACCATCGCGCTGGTGGCCGAGGGGTCCGTGGCGTAGGGGGAGCGGCCCTCGGCGCGCTGGGCCAGCGCGAGGACGAACACGGAGCCGAAGCGCCGAGCGAGCACCCCGAGGATCCGGTTGCGCAGGGACGGTCGGAGGGGCCGGCCCACCTCGTGGCCCAGCAGTGCGAGCCAGTGCGCCTCGTGCCGGCCCTCGGCGTCGGCGAGCCCGAGGAGGATCTCGCGCTCCTCGCCGGTCCTGCGGCGGGCGAGGTCCCGGTAGGTCGCGGCCTCGCCACGTTCGTCGGCGAGGTACTGCCGCCAGCGTCGGACGTCGTCGCGGGAGGGGGAGTGGTCAGGGGATGTCACGCGGTGCTCCGGATTCTCGGGTGCGTGCGCACGTCGGCCGGAGCGGGAGGCTTCGGCCGGGTACGCAGGGGCGTCGGTTCGGCCGAAGGTCTCGCTCGCCGGATGAACCGGTGGATAGCCGGGCGCCGTTGGCGCCAGTATGTCGACAGGCCGCACATCCTCGCGGACGCGGAGCTACTCCCCTTCGACCGACCATCCTACCCGAGCGTCACCTGCTGCGTCCGCGCCCGGCCTGTCCGGGGGCCGTCGGCCGCGAGTGGCGCGAGTGGCGCGAGTGCCACGGGCGCCACGGACGGCACGGACGGCACGGACGCCAGCGACACCGCGACCGCGGTGGGCCCGGTAGGGTCGGGAGGTTCGGGTACCGTGGCTCGACGAGCCGCGATACAGTCGGAGCAAGAACAGGAAGCAGGCTTATGGATCTGGCAGCCCGGCCCTGGGTGGCGAGCTACGCACCCGGCGTGCCCCCGACGTTCGATGTTCCCGAGGGCACGCTCACCGACCTGCTCGAGACGTCGGTGCGCACCTACCGCACGGGGACGGCCCTCGAGTTCTTCGGTGCGGCGACGAGCTACCGCGAGCTGGGCGACGCCGTCGACCGCGCCGCGGCAGGCCTGCGGGCCCTCGGCATCCGCGCGGGTGACCGGGTGGCCCTGGTACTGCCCAACTGCCCGCAGCACATCATCGCCTTCTACGCCGTCCTGCGCCTCGGGGCGATCGTCGTCGAACACAACCCGCTCTACACCGACCGCGAGCTGCGCCACCAGTTCGAGGACCACGGTGCCACCGTGGCGATCGTCTGGGACCGGGTGGCACGGCAGATCCAGCAGCTGCCGGCCGACATCCCGGTGACCGCGCTGGTGACGGTGGACCTCGTCAGCGCCATGCCCGTGTCGCGACGGCTGGCCCTGCGCCTGCCCATCCGCCGGGCCCGTGAGGCGCGGAGGGCGCTGACGACGACGGACAGGCCCACCGGTCCCCGGAAGGTCCTCGGCTGGGGCGAACTGCTCCGCCACCGACCCCTCCCGCGCAAGCATCCGCGTCCGTCCGCGACGGACACCGCCGTCCTGCAGTACACCAGCGGGACGACCGGGGTGCCCAAGGGGGCCGTCCTGACGCACCGGAACCTCCTCGCCAACGCGGCCCAGGGCCGGGCCTGGGTCCCCGGTCTCGAGGCAGGGCGCGAGACGGTCTACGCCGTGCTCCCCATGTTCCATGCGTACGGGCTCACGCTCTGCCTGACCTTCGCGATGAGCATCGGTGCGAAGCTCGTCCTGTTCCCCCGGTTCGACGTCGACCTCGTCCTGGCCGCAGCGAGAAAGAGCCCGCCCACCTTCCTGCCCGCCGTCCCGCCCATCTACGAGCGGCTGGCAGCAGGAGCGGCCGCCCGTGGCGCCGACCTGCGCAGCATCCGCTTCGCGATCTCCGGTGCCATGAACCTCTCCGAGTCCACCGTGGAGACCTGGGAGGCGGCAACCGGCGGCTACCTCATCGAGGGCTACGGACTCACCGAGACCTCCCCCGTGGCCGCCGGCAACCCGATCGGCCCGACCCGCCGTCCGGGTACCGTCGGCGTACCCTTCCCCGGCACCGACGTGCGCATCGTCGACCCCGACGATCCCGGCGCCGACCGCGGGCCCGGTGAGGCGGGCGAGCTCCTCCTCCGTGGACCGCAGGTGTTCCAGGGCTACTGGCGCAAACCCGACGAGACGCACGCCGCGCTCCTCGACGGCGGCTGGTTCCGGACGGGGGACATCGTCCGGATGGACGAGGATTGCTTCATCACGATCGTCGACCGCATCAAGGAGCTCATCATCACGGGCGGCTTCAATGTCGCCCCCTCCGAGGTGGAGGACGCCCTCCGGGCGCATCCGGACGTCACCGACGCCGCCGTCGTCGGACTGCCCCGCGAGGGCGGCGGCGAGGACGTGGCCGCCGTCGTCGTGCTCGCCGACGGTGCCGCACTCGACGTCGAGAGCCTTCGCTCCCACTGCCGTGGCGCGCTCGCGGCCTACAAGGTCCCCCGCACCATCGTGCAGGCCGAGGACCTGCCCCGATCCCTGATCGGCAAGGTCCTCCGGCGCGAGGTGCGCACCCAATTGCTCAACGATGGCCCCCGTGCCGAAGGAAGTGACAGTCGATGACCCAGCACACGCAAGCCCGGGCGGGGACGCCCGCCCCGAGAGGTCCGTGGCGCGACAGCCTCGGCAACGCCAGCATCCGTGCGGGCCAGGTGCTCATCCTCCTGGTGCTCGCCGTCGTGGCGATCTACGCCCTGATCCAGGTGCGGCTCGTGGTCATCCCGATGCTGCTGGCGCTCATCCTGGCCGCCGCGATCGGGCCCTTCGTCAACTGGCTCCGGCGCAAGGGCTGGGGCGCCTCCCTGGCGACGGCCGTCTCCTTCCTGCTGCTCCTGCTGCTCTTCGGCGGGCTCATCACGGGCATCGTCTTCGCCGTGATGGGTCAGGCCGGTGAGCTCGTCTCCAGTGCCACCGAAGGCTTCGACCAGCTCTACGCCTTCGCGCAGAACGGCCCCATCCCCATCGACGACGCGCAGATCCAGCAGGCCCGTGACTGGGTGGTGGACTTCGCGACCTCGAGCACCGTCGGCGCGGGTGCCATCTCCGGGCTGAGCGCAGCCGGCAACTTCTTCGCCGGGGCGCTGCTCATGGTGGTCATCCTCTTCTTCTTCCTCAAGGACGGCGAGAAGATCTGGGCCTTCATGCTCCGGGCCTTCAAGGGCCGCCGCCTGGTCAAGGCCCGGCGGGTGGGCTACAGCAGCATGTTGGTCCTCGGCGGCTACGTCCGCGGGACGGCGATCGTCGCGCTCGTGGACTCGGTCTTCATCGGGCTGGCCCTGCTGCTCCTCGGGGTACCGCTCGCGCTGCCACTGGCGGCGATCGTCTTCATCGGGGCGTTCATCCCGCTGGTCGGGGCAACCCTCGCCGGCGTGCTCGCCGCGCTGATCGCCCTCGTGGCCAATGGGCCGTTCGTGGCCCTCATGGTGATCATCGCGGTGATCGTGGTCAACCAGCTCGAGGGCAACTTCCTGCAGCCCGTGGTCATGGGGCGCACCTTGCAGGTGCACGCCCTCGTGATCCTGGTTGCCCTGACGGCCGGGACCATCCTCGCCGGGATCATCGGCGCGATCCTGTCTGTCCCGGTGGCCGCTGTCGGCTGGGCCGCCATCAAGGCGTGGAACCAGGAGAAGGACGAGAACATCACCGACGAGGAGGTCGAGGAGGCCGAGAAGCTGACCGCCCTCGACGAGACCGGTCATGGCCTGAGTTCCACGCCGAAGGAGGAGCACGCCCGCAAGAAGGAGGAGGCGGGGATCGCCGTGCACGAGGCGGACGAGAGGCCCGCGACGCATGAGCGCAGGGTCGAGGGTCAGGGCGGCGACGACGAGCCGGAGAGCGGCATGGCCGGTGATCCGCATGCACCCGCGTCGGGCAGCAGCGCGACCGCGGGTTCGGCCGGGACGCCCGCCGCGACGGCCGCGCGCACGTCGGCCGGCGCACCCTCCGCGACCCCGGCCGGTGCCCCTGACGGACGTCCGTCCGGCGCCCCCGACGCGAGCACCCCGACCGGGGAGACCGCGGGCGAAGGCGTCGACGGGCGGCGCGGGCGGCGCGGTCGCAGGGGAGGCTCGTCGACCCCGACGGGCTGACAGGCCGCTCCGGCCACGTACCGGATCGTGGTGGATCCACGAACGAGGAAGGGCTTCCGACCACTGTCGGGAGCCCTTCCTCGTCGTCGGGTGCGTGGTGCCCGGCAGGCGACACCGGCACCCGACGGCGTCCGGACGCCACGCTCCCGGTGCGGGAGCACAGGCGGCGGGGTCAACGGACTGGCACGGGGGCGTCCTCCGGCACCTCGCCGGCCACGCGCCGGTCCCAGGCCCCCATCACCCGGGGGTCCGTCGGCCGGGTCGCGAGGGACACCACTGCGTACACGAGGAGCGAGGCGCCGAGCCCGTAGTAGATCGGGTAGTTCGAGTAGATGCCGTCGTACCGGACCTCCGCCGTGATCTCCAGATAGGTCATCACCCCGAGGGTGACGAGGGTTCCCGCCGCCATCGACGCTCCCGCGCCGATACCGTTGCCGCGGCGCCACACGAGTCCGCCGAGGATCGCGACGAGCAGCCCGCCCACGAGGATGTCGTAGGCGATGGTCAGTGCGGCGACGACGTCCTGCACCACCACGGCGAGGGCGATCGTGACGATCCCCAGCCCGAGGACCCACCAGCGGCTCGAGGCGACGTGGTGCTCCGCCGTCGTACCCTCCCCGGTGGCCCCGCCGTCCGTCGCGCCCCTGCCGAACCACCCGGCGACGAACGGCACGACGTCGGTGCGCGCGACGGTCGCCGCGGCGATCAGGGCTCCCGACGCCGTCGACATCATCGCGGCGACCGCCGCGGCGAGCACCAGCCCGCCCACGCCGATCGGCAGGACGTTGAGGGCGACGTCCGCGTAGACGTCGTCGCGCGACTCGATCGCAGGGAGGATGACGCTCGCACTCATGCCGATGACGGCGCCCGCGACGCCGTAGAGGATGCAGTACACGCCCGCGGCCGAGCCGCCCCAGCGGGCGACCACCGGTGTCCTCGACGTGAACACGCGCTGCCAGATGTCCTGGCCGATCAGCAGCCCGAGCGTGTAGACCACGAAGTAGGTGATGATGCTCTGCGCGCCGATCCCGGTGATGCTGAAGAACGCCGCCCCCGCCCGGTCGCGGATGCCGTCGAATCCACCGGCGGCGGCGAGGGAGAAGGGCAGCATGAGGGCGAAGACGCCGATGGTCTTGATGACGAACTGCGCCATGTCCGCGAGCGTGATGGACCACATCCCGCCGATCGTGGAGTAGATCAGCACGATGGCTCCGCCGACGGCGATGGACAGCGCGCGGTCCCAGCCGAAGAGGACCACGAAGATGGTGGCGTAGGCGCCGGTGGACGTGGCGCAGAGCATCAGGGTGTAGGCGAGCATGACGATCCCCGAGACGCGCGTGGCACGGTGGCCGTAGCGCAGGGTGAGCATCTGCGAGACCGTGTAGATCTTCAGCTTCTGGATGGTGGGGGCGAAGAGGAGGCTGAGCAGCAGCACGCCGGTGCCGATCGCCACGACCAGCCACATGCCGGAGATGCCGTACTGGTAGCCGAGGCCTACGCCCCCGACCGTCGAGGCTCCACCCAGGACGACGGCGGCCATGGTACCGGTGTAGAGCAGGGGACCGAGGCGGCGGCCCGCCACGAGGTAGTCGCTGGCATCACGCGTCCGGGACTTCCCCCACCAGCCGAATCCGAGCATGGCGACGAGGTAGGCGACCACGATGGCGATGTTGAGTGCTTGCATGGGAGTCCTTCGACGATCGACCGGGCGGGATGCCTGCTGGGCAACCGATGATGCCCAGTAAGCTACTCGTGACGCGAGTCACGCGTCAATCGTCGCAGGACCGTGTGACATCACGATGAGCACCGTGTAACGGCTATGCTCGATCGCCCCGAGGAGAGGACCCGCATGAAGGCGCTGCCCGTCGAGCCCACCAACGCTCCCGTCGCCATCGGATCCCGTATCAGGGCCGCGCGGCAGGGGCAGCGGATGACGATCGAGCAGGTCGCGGACGCCACCGGCCTCACCAAGGGATTCCTCAGCCGCGTGGAGCGGGATCTGACCTCGCCCTCGGTCGCCTCCCTCGTGACCCTCTGCCAGGTGCTGTCCATCTCGATCGGGGACCTGTTCCTGGTGCCGGAGACGCACCTGACCAGGCTCGACGACGCCCCGCGTATCAGCCTCGGCGGCCAGGGCATCAACGAGCGCCTCATGACTGCGCGGTCGGAGCGGCGGTTGCAGATGATCCGGGCCGTCGTCGAACCCCGTGGTCGGGGCGAGGACGAGCTCTACTCGGTGGACTGCGAGGTGGAGACCCTGCACGTGGTCTCGGGGCGGTTCGTCCTCATCTTCCCCAATGAGCGATATGAGCTCGAGGAGGGCGACACCGTGACGTTCCCCGGCCGCGAACCGCACTCCTGGCTCAATCCCGGTGACACCGAGGCCGTGGTGCTCTGGACCCTCGTGCCGGCGGCGTCCGGCTCGTAGCGGCCTCAGCCGACATGCACCCAGGGCCGCTTGGTGACATCCGGCTCGGCGCCGCGCAGTACCTCCCGGGTCACCGGGGCGATCTCGCCCTCGCCCGTGAAGAGGAACTTGAAGAGGTTCGCCACGGGATCGCCCTCCGTCCAGCGGAAGTAGACGTGCGGCATGAGGCCGGTGACGTCGCGGATGTGCAGCATGACGGCGGCGATCGTGTTGGGCACGTTCGAGCTGTGCACCTCCAGGATGCGGTAGCCATGGCGGACGACGCCGCGCACCCGCAGCTCGGTCTCGAAGTCGGAGGAGTCGTCGACGGTCACCTCGATGAACAGGGGCCTGGACGCCACCGGGAAGTGCGATACGGCGCAGGCGTGCTGGAGCTTGTGCCGGTATGCCGCGCTGCTCAGCCGCTTCGGCTCGTGGGCGATCAGGAGGATGTCGCCGTCGTCCTGTGCACTCACGAACGAGAGCGCGGCCTCGTCCATCCTGATGCTCGTGGCCCGCAGCTCGAAGGCGCGGCGTGACCGGGAGACGAACGAGATCACGATGATCCCGAGGATGAAGAACAGGGCGATCTTCAGGCCGTCGGGCCGCTCGATCATGTTCACCGCCGTCGTCAGGACGAAGACCACGGTGGCGATGCCGAACCCGAGGGTCAGGCCGCGCTGGTGCTTGCGGTGGGCGGACAGCGTCACGGCCACGGAGGCCGAGGTGATGAGGGCCAGGACGCCGGTGGCGTACGCGCCGCCCTGCGCCTCGACGTCGGCCCGGAAGAAGAACGTGACGATGATCGCGATGAGCGTGATGACCAGGACGAGGGGGCGGACGGCCTTGGCCCAGGCCGGTGCCATCCCGTAGCGCGGCAGGTAGCGCGGGACGAGGTTCAGCAGCCCGGTCATGGCGGAGGCGCCCGCGAACCAGAGGATGCTGATCGTCGAGATGTCGTAGACGGTGCCGAAGCCGTCGCCGAGGTACAGGTGCGCGAGATAGGCCAGGGCCCTGCCGTTCGCCGGACCGCCCTCCTCGAACGCCGCGGCCGGGATGAGCAGGGTCGTGACGAAGCTCGACGCGATGAGGAAGCCGCTCATGATGAGCGCCGCGGATGTGAGGAGCTTGTGTGCGCCGGCGATCCGACCGGCCGGGTCCTCCTCCGTGTCGCCGGGCCTGCCGTCGATCTGGGGCATGACGACCACTCCCGTCTCGAAGCCCGAGAGGCCGAGGGCGAGCCGCGGGAAGATGAGGACGGCCAGGCCGACCATCACCAGCGGGTTGCCGTGCTGGGTGGTGAGCGCCGTCCACCAGTCGGTCACGAGGCCGTCCTGCGCCATGATCTGCCCGACCGAGACGACCACGACCACCAGGTTGAGGACGAGGAACACCGCGACGATCGCCACGGCGATACCGATAGCCTCGCGGAAGCCGCGGAGGAAGACCGCCGAGAGCAGCACGAGGAAGATCACGGTGATGAGGATCTCCTGGCCGTGCAGCCATGAGGGGGCGAACGGGTTCTCGACCAGGTGGGCGCTGGCATCGGCCGCCGAGAGCGTCATGGTGATGAGGAAGCTCGTCGCCGCGAAGCCGAGCAGCACGAGCACGAAGATCTTGCCGCGCCACTTCGGCAGCAGCTTCTCGAGCATCGCGATCGACCCCTCCCCGCGGGGGCTCTCCGAGGCGACGCGCTTGTACACGGGCAGGGCGCCGAACAGGGTCACGGCCACGAGGATCAGGGTGGCCAGGGGGGAGAGGACGCCGGCGGCAGCTGCCGCGATGGCCGGCTGGTACCCGAGGGTCGAGAAGTAGTCGACGCCGGTCAGGCACATCACCTTCCACCAGGGCTGCGTGCGCTCCGTCTCGGGTTGGTGCGCGGTGGGCTGGCTCGACTCGTTGAGGAGCCAGCGCTCGAGGTTCTTCCGGCCCTGATCGCGGGTGCGGGCGGGAGTCTGGAGGTGTACGGATGAGCTCACTGCATCACGGTAGGCCCGCGCGGGCGCTCATCGGGGCGTCTTGATGGATCCTTAACGGGTGGGTCCGGGAGCGGTCGTGCGGTGCGCCGCCCCATCCCCCCGGTGGCAGTCGGGGCCGCACCAGGATCGTCGCCGAACTGGTGCCGTGCGAGGCCCGGGAGGAGCATCGAGCGGCCGGAGCGGGCCCTAGGGTGGAGTCGACGGACTGCCGCTCGGTGGGGCCGCAGAGCACGACTCACGGGGGACGACAACCATGAAGAACACCAGCCTGCTCACGCTTGCGATGACCGCAGCGCTCGGACTCGCGGGGTGCGCGGCGCCCGCCACCGAAGCAGGTCCGGGGACGACGGCGACGGCGACCACCTCCTCGGCGACGGCGACCACCTCCTCGGCGACCTCGTCCACCCCCTCCGCGGCCTCGTCCGCCCCCTCCGCGGCCTCGTCCGCGTCGCCGGGGCCGTCCGTGTCGTCCTCGCCGACCCTCCCTGCGGACGGCGGGACCGGGGCTGCCTCCGCCACGGCGGCGCCCGAGGTCGGGCCCTCCCTGGCCGACCCGTCGTCATCGCTGTTCACGACGTCGGACGGACTGTATTCCTTCATGCTGCCGGCGGGCTGGACCACCACGCCCCTCGAGCCGAGCACCGCCCCCGACTACGGCGTCCCGCTCGGCAGGACCGCCTACAACATCCTGGATGGCGAGGGCCGGGAGATGGCCGTCTTCGCGGGCGGAGTCCCGGGTGATGGTGCTGCCCTTCCCAGTCCCGGACACGTGCCGCTCGACGACGAGGAGCTCCCCGCGCTGTCGGCGCAGGTCGACAAGGTCGAGCTTCCGGTGAGCTACGTGTTCGACCACTACCAGGATCCCGTCACCGGGGAACGGGTGTACCTCGCGCGGTACCATCTCGGCCCCGTCCCCGAGGACGGGCTCTACGGCGTGCCGCTCGGTCTGCTCCCGTTGGGGGAGAACGGGCTCGTCGTCTTCACCGCCACGTTCGGTACCGATCGCTTCCCCACCCCCGCGGACGCCGAGGCCTGGCTGGGTACGCAGGAGTACGCCGGGCTCCGCGGGATGTTCACCAGCCTGACCTACAACGGCTGACCGCACCGGGAGCGGATGCGTGCCCCGATCCGGACCGCACGCCTTGACCGCCTGTGCCGCCCAGCAATAGCCTTATGCAAAACCTTTGATGCATATTGGGCAACTCCGCCGAGTGCGGGCCCGGATGGGACGGACACTGTGGAAGAACTGCGCGTCACGGGAGGCGGTCGGCTCGGGCCCATCGACTCCTCCCGCATCCCTCGGTACGCGGGAGCGGCGACCTTCGCCCGCCTGCCCCGGCTCGACCAGGTGGACCGGGCGGACATCGCCGTCGTCGGCGTCCCCTTCGACTCCGGTGTCTCGTACCGGCCCGGCGCCCGCTTCGGCGGCAACCACATCCGCGAGGCCTCGCGCCTCCTGCGGCCCTACAACCCCGCCCTCGACATCTCGCCCTTCGAGCGCGTGCAGGTCGCCGATGCCGGTGACATGGCCGTGAACCCGTTCAACATCGGCGAGGCCATCGAGACCGTGCAGCAGAACGCGCTGGACCTCACCGCCGACGGCGCCCGCCTGGTCACGCTGGGCGGCGACCACACCATCGCCCTGCCGCTCCTCAGGGCTGCCGCGGAGCGCGCGGGTTCGCCCGTGGCCATGCTGCACTTCGACGCCCACCTGGACACCTGGGACACCTACTTCGGGGCGGAGTACACGCACGGTACACCGTTCCGCCGGGCGGTCGAGGAGGGCATCCTCGACACCGAGGCCATCTCGCACGTCGGCACCCGCGGGCCGCTCTACGGGGTCCGCGACCTCGAGGACGACCGGCGCTTCGGCTTCGGGATCGTGACCTCCTCGGACGTCTACCGGAAGGGCGTCGACGAGATCGTCGACCAGCTGCGCCAGCGCATCGGGAACCGCCCGCTCTACGTGTCCGTGGACATCGACGTCCTCGATCCCGCGCACGCGCCGGGTACGGGCACCCCCGAGGCCGGCGGCATCACGTCGCGGGAACTCCTCGAGATCCTGCGCGGGCTCCGCGGGTTGAACCTCGTGGGCGCCGACGTCGTCGAGGTGGCCCCTGCCTACGACCACGCCGAACTCACCGGTGTCGCCGCATCCCACGTCGCCTACGATCTCGTCACCCTCATGGCCGACACCCTGACCCCCGCCACGCCCGCCCCGATTGCCGAGGACCACTGATGGAGATCACCGACGGCGCCGCCTCCGCGCCTCCCACCCGCCTCACCGGCCAGCGGAACGGCGGTGACCTCGTCGTCGAGACCCTGTCCGCCCTCGGCGCCACGACGGTCTTCGGCATTCCAGGACAGCACGCGCTGGGGCTCTTCGACGCCCTCTCGCGCTCCGACCTCCGGTTCGTCTCCTCGCGCGTCGAGAACAACTCGGCGTTCGCGGCCGACGGCTTCTCCCGGGCCACGGGCGACGTCGGTGTCCTCTTCCTCTCGACCGGACCCGGCGCCCTCACCTCGCTGGCGGGCCTGCAGGAGGCCTACGCGACCGGCGTGCCGATGGTCGTCGTCGCCAGCCAGATCCCCCTCGAGGGTCTCGGGGCCCGACGGAAGGGCATGCTGCACCAGCTCGACGACCAGAAGGCGTCCGCCGCGAACGTCACCAAGAGCCAGCGGCTGATCCAGCACGCCTCCGGTATCCCCTCGGCGATCCAGGACGCCTGGACCGAGGCCGTGTCCTCCCCCCAGGGGCCCGTCTGGATCGAGGTCCCCCAGAACGTGCTGCTGGACCCCGTGATGGTGCCACGGGTGGAGGACGCGCTCGCGGAACCGTTCGACAACCCGCCGCGCATCGAGCTCACCCGCGAGGCCCTGACGTGGCTCAGGGAATCCAGGCGCCCGGCCATCGTCGCGGGCGGCGGCGCACGCCGTGGCAGGGCGGAGTCCTGGCTGCTGTCCATCGCCGAGAAGCTCGGCGCCCCCGTGGTGTGCTCGCCCGGCGGCAACGGCGCGTTCCCCTGGACGCACGAGCTGTCCCTGCAGTCGTGGGTCGAGGACCGCCACGTGACCGAGGTGCTCGAGGACGCGGACGTCCTCCTGGTGGTCGGATCGTCCCTGGGCGAGGTGACGTCGAACTACTTCACCCTGGAGCCGCGCGGGCGCATCATCCAGATCGATGCCGAGCCCCGCGTGCTGGAGTCCAACCGGCCGGCACTCGGGATCAGGGCGGACGCCGGGCAGGCGCTCGCGGCCCTCGACGAGGCGCTCGAGCCGCTGCCCAGGGACCGGGAGCCCGGGTACGACGCCGTCGCGCTGGTGGCCGATACCCTCACCCGGGTCGCCGCACGGCTCGAGGGCCAGGACCTCGGCAAGGAGCTCGCCTTCATGCGGGATCTCCGCGAGGCCGTCCCTGCAGGGATGCAGACCTTCTGGGACATGACCATCTCCGCGTACTGGGCCTGGAGCTGCTGGGACGCGCGTGAGGGTCAGTTCCACTCGGCCCAGGGTGCCGGCGGTCTCGGCTTCGGCTTCCCCGGCGCGATCGGCGGTGCCGTGGGGCTGGAGTCCCGTGGCCTGCCCGCCCGCGTCCTCGCGGTCTCCGGTGACGGGTCCGCCATGTACTCCATCGCGGAACTCGCCACCGCGCGGCAGCACGACATCCCGGTCACCTGGCTGATCGTCGACGACGGCGGCTACGGGATCCTCCGCGAGTACATGGAGGGGGCCTTCGGCAAGGCGACGGCCACCGAACTCGCGCGGCCGGACTTCGTGGCGCTCGCCGAGTCCTTCGGGGTGCCTGCGCGACGAGTGGGTCCGGAGGGGATCGGCGAGGCGCTGCGCGCGAGTCTCGCAGGCGAGGGGCCGAACGTCGTGGTCGTGGAGACGCTCATGCGGCTGTTCGCACCCACGCATCTTGATCAGTAGGCTTCCCTTTTCCGCCGGGTGGTGGCAGTGTCGGAGGCACTGCTCGAACCACGGCTCCGAGGAAGGAACGCTATGACATTCAGCAAGGGCGACAAGGTCACCTGGAACACGTCGCAGGGCGAGACCGAGGGCAAGGTCGTGGAGAAGCACGACAAGGAATTCACCTTCGACGACCAGAAGTTCAAGGCGTCGAAGGACGAGCCCTACTACACGGTGGAGAGCTCGAAGTCCGGCAAGCAGGCCGCGCACAAGGAAAGCGCGCTGTCGAAGAAGTAGCCGGCCGCCACACGCGAGGGGGCTCCGCTTCGGCGGAGCCCCCTCGCGTGTCTCACGTCAGGGGATCGTGGCCCCAGTTCATCAGCGAGTAGCGCCACTTGGAGGACTCGATGTCCTCCTTGGACGGCTCCTGCGCGAGATGCCGGTGCACGTAGCCGACCACCTTGTGCATGTGTTCGACATCGTCCGTCGTTAGGTCGTCGCGCTTCGTGTTCAGGATGTCGATGATGCGCTTGCCGGACTTGTGCCCCACCGATTCGACGGCGCCCGATTCCTTGTAGCCGACCGCCTGGGACTCCTCGGTGTCCAGCCAGGTCGTCAGCTGCGAGGCGCTCATGTTCACCGCGTCCTTCCACTGCGGCCAGATCTCGTCCAGGTCATTCGCGTCGTCAGCCATCAGCAGTCCGCCTTCCGTAGCAGTTCCGGGAGAATGATCACACCCCGCCGTTATTCGGGAGCTTCCGATAGCTTATTCCTAAGCATGCTGATAAATGTAGAGGGTAGGTCGAACCAACACCGAAGGAGCTTCACATCATGGCAGGAAACCTTTTGGCACGATCCGCCCACGATCTCGGTGCCGCAGCCTGGTTCGGCGGGACCCTGATGGGCGCCGTCGGACTCAACGGTGCAACGGGTAAGGCGAAGGACCCCAAGGAGCGCACGCGCCTCTCCGCCCTCGGCTGGGCCAAGTGGACCCCGGTGCAGGTCGCCGCGTTCGCCGTGCACGCCGTCGGCGGCATCGGCCTGATCCTCGGCAACAAGGGCCGCGTCGCGTCGCAGGACTCGGTCGGATCCAACACGGTCTGGAAGTCGATCGTCACGCTCGCCGGCATGGCACTCTCGCTCTACTCCGGCATGCTCGGCAAGAAGGTCGGTGAACTGTCCGAGCAGGGCGGTGAGGGCGCGACCGAGCCCCGTCCCGGTGCCAGTGACGAACTGGCCAAGGCCCAGTCGCAGCTCAAGACCACCCAGTGGCTGCTGCCCCTGATCAGCGGCATCGTCGTGGTGATGGGTGCGAAGCAGGGCGAGATGCAGCGCCCCACGAACGTCAAGAAGGGCCTGCTGAAGAAGTAGTCCCGGACACCGGAAACCCCCGCACCTGGACGTCCACCCCGTGGTGGGCTCGTCGCTGGTGGCGGGGGTTTCGCCGTCTGGCAGCCGGTGATGCCTCCGGCCGCACGGGCGCCTACTGCATGGTGAAGGCGCGCGCCACGCCCGTGTGCACGGCGTCGTTCCGGATGAGGGCGGCGAGGACCGCATTCCGGGGGCGCAGGAGAGGCCTGGGCAGCGGACGCCCGAGGGCCATGTTGAGGTGTGCCTTCCGTCGGGCGAGCGCGGCCTGGGCGCGGCGCTCCTTCTCGTACTCCGCGAGCCGCGCGCCGACGTCGTCCCCGTCCCTCAGCGACGCCGCGATGATCGGGACGAGCCGCACCGCGTCGAGCCAGCCGAGATTCATGCCCTGCCCGCCGATGGGGGAGACCTCGTGTGCGGCATCTCCGACCAGGACCGTGCGGCCCGCGACGAAGCGCTCGGCCAGCCGGGACTGCACCTCGAAGGCGCTCAGCATCGAATTGGTCGTCGCGTCGACGGCCACACCCGTCCGGTCGCGGATCAGGGCCGTCAGATGCTCCGCCGTGGGACGCTCCACCGGCGACCCGACGCGCACCACCCAGCGCCGGATGCCTCCGGGCAGGGGGAAGGACTCGACGATCCCTCCCGTCTCGAGGTACAGCACGGCGTCGTGGCCGTCGTCCGTCCCATCGAGGAAGTCCCCCATCACATAGCAGTCGGGGTAGCGGCGGGAGGGCGCGCGGATGCCGGCGCCGTCCCGGACGGAGCTGCGCGCCCCGTCCGCAGCGACGATGATTCTCGCCTCGAGCACGATGTCCTCGCCCTGGCTGCGGACGACCGTGCGCACGTGGTCGCCGTGGTCCCGCGAGGAGAGCACGGCGACGCCGCGTCGCACGGTACCGGGGAACTCCTCCTGGAGCCTGCGCTCGAGGATCTCCTCCGTGACGGCCTGCGGGACGGCCAGCACGTACTTCTCCTCGCCGGGCAGGGTCGAGAAGGAGACGGTCCCGACATGGCGACCGGCACTCCTGGCGACCCCGTCCCGGATGAGCACGCCCCGTGTCCGCAACTCCTCGGCGATCCCGCCGGCAGCGAGGGCGCGGAGGGCGGGAGGATGGATGCCGATGGCGCGGGAGTGGCTGCTGCGGTCCGCGCGCCGTTCGAGGACGACGGCGTCGAGCCCTGCCTGCCGGAGGAGCAGCCCCGTGTAGAGACCGACCGGTCCGCCTCCGACGACGATCACGTCATGCATGCCGCACCCCGGGGGTCGTGGCACGACGGTCGAGGACGAGCCGGTTGATGAAGGGGGCGGCGGTCCGCACGGTCCAGGCCGGCCGGTCCGCGACGGCCGCGCGCAGCTCCTCCGGCGTGTAGCTCCGGCGGATGGAGGTGAGCCCGTCCTGCCGGATGTAGGAGCCGGGCAGCGGGAGCGTGCCCACCGAGAAGAGGGCGTAGCCCACGGGATGCCGGGCGATGTCGCTGTGGATGGCCACGCGCCGCGTCAGCTGCTCGGTGTCGTCGATCAGGCCCCGGAACTGCGCCGGATCGAGGTGGTGCAGCACGTGGTTGGAGACGACGGCGTCGAAGACAGCGCCCTCGGCGACGAGTTCGTCGCTGAGGGCCTGGCGGAAGGACAGTCCGCGGATCGGCGGCCTCGACGTCGCATAGGCGTGCGCACGCGCGTCGGGATCGATGGCTGTCACCTCGAGGGAGATGCCGTCGAGCGCAGCCCAGCGCGCCAGCGCCTGGGGGACGTCACCTCCGCCGGAGCCGATGTCGAGCAGGGTGTTCGGCCGCTCCGTCGCGAAGGCGGGTCGCAGCACCTGCGTGTACGTGCGGCGCCAGCCGGAGACGGCCGCGTTGACGACACCGAACTGCGCGTAGGTCCGATCGAGGATGGCCGGATCGCAGTCGGGCCGGTCCATCTCCTCGATGGCGTGCGGGTCCCGCTCCGCGAGGAAGCCGCGACGGTTCATGCGCCCGCTTGGGTGAGGATCGGTTCCAGGTCGGCGGGGACGTCCGCGTCGTCGGGTGTGAGGCCCACCGAAGCGCCGTCGGCCACGGCGCCCGTCCCTGCGTCGGAGCGGGTTGCGCCGATCCTCGTGAGGAGGGCCGTCTCGACGGTGAGTCCCGGACCGAAGGCCATGGAGCAGATGCGGTTGTTGCCGTCCGAGGCAGGCTTCTCGAGGATGTTCTTCAGGACGAACATCACCGTGGCGCTGCTCATGTTGCCGTAGTCACGCAGGGTCTCGCGCGCGGGGACGAGCTGCTGCTTCGACAGGCCGAGCTTCGCCTCCACCTTGTCGAGGATGCTGCGGCCGCCGGGGTGGATGGCCCAGTGCTCGATCTCCGCGTAGTCGAGCCCCTGCAGCGAGGCATCGCGCGCCAGCAGTGGCTTGAGGGCTCCGACGATGTGCTCGTCGATGATGTGCGGCACATAGGTGCCGAGCACCATCTCGAAGCCCTCGTCGCCGATGTTCCAGGCCATCGATTCCTCTCCGACGGGCGTGAGGACCGTCTCGAAGTGGTCGAGGGTGAGCGCCGGACCGTCGAGCGGGAGGTCCCGTGCGGAGATGATGGCGGCCGCCGCGCCGTCCGCGAAGAGGGAGGAGCCCACGATGGTGTCGGGGTTGTTGGAGGACCGCACATGCAGTGAGCACAGTTCCGCGGAGATCACCAGCACCACGGCCTCGGGATCGGCCTGGCAGAAGGCCTTGGCGGATCGGAGGGCAGGAAAGGCCGCGTAGCACCCCATGAAGCCGAGGTGGTAGCGCTGGACGGACGGCTTCAGGTCGAGGGCGCGGACCACCTTGTAGTCCGGCCCCGGTGCGAAGAACCCGGTGCAGGAGACGGTCACCACGTGGGTGACGTCCGACGCCTCGATCCCGGTGGCGGCGTCGAGCGCCTTCCGTGCGGCCTCGACGAAGAGTCTGGTCCCCTCGGTCGCGTAGACCTCGTTGCGGGTCTTGGTGCTGGGGCTGAGGATGCGGAGCTCCTCCCGGTCGAAGAACACCGGGTCCTCGAACGTCTCCTCCAGCGTGAGCTCCCTGACCGCGGTGTACCGGGTCTCGATCCCCGAGGAGTCGAAGGCGGCCCCGACGAGGCGCTGTCCCAGCCGGGTGAGGCCGGGCTGGGCTGCGAAGACGTCGCGGACCTCGGGCTGCACCATGATCGTGTCGGGTACAGCGGTTTCAAGGGATCTCAGGATCACTGTCATAGGTCCATTACTAGAGGACTGACGCGACAAATTCAATGACAGTAGGCTTAGTGTTCACCTCGGCCACCATCGTCAGGAGCACCATGGGCAACGATCCGTCAGGCACCCTCGACCAGAAAGATCCGCGGGGCCCCGTCACGGACGCCTCCACGGAACTGCAGGAGTACCCCGGCTTCACGGAGCGCATGGATCCGCGCCCGGACCACGGGGAGGACAGCTACGCGGGGCACGGGCGCCTCGCCGGTCGCAGGGCCTTCATCACCGGCGGTGATTCCGGCATCGGGCGGGCCGTCGCGCTCGCCTTCGCCCGCGAGGGCGCCGACGTCGCGATCGGCTATCTGCCCGAGGAGGAGGAGGACGGCGCGAGTTGTCTCGACCTCATCCGCGCGGAGGGCCGGACCGCGCTCGCCGTTCCCGGTGACCTGCGCGACGAGGCCTACGCACCGTCCGCGATCGTTACGGTCCTGGCCGGCCTCGGGGGTCTCGACATCCTCGTGAACAATGCGGGCTTCCACATCGCGCAGCCGAACGGCCTGCCCGACATCGATGCCGACCAGCTGCGCCGGACGTTCGAGACCAACGTCTACGGCACCGTCTGGCTGACCCAGGCGGCGTTGCCGCACCTCACGGAGGGCGCCTCGATCATCAACACCACCTCGGTGCAGGGGTACCACCCGTCCACCAGCCTCATGGACTACGCGGCCACGAAGGCTGCGCTCAACAACCTGACCTTCAGCCTCGCCGGCCTGCTGGGGGAGCGCGGGATCCGGGTCAATGCGGTGGCGCCGGGTCCGATCTGGACACCGCTGCAGCCCGCGACCACCACGAGCGAGAAACTCGAATCGTTCGGCGAGGGCACGCCGCTCGGCCGCATGGGCCAGCCGGCCGAACTCGCCGGAGCGTACGTGTTCCTCGCGTCCAACGACGCCCGTTACGTCTCCGGCGAGATCCTCGGGGTGACCGGGGGCAAGCCGCTCGCCTGACGTGAGTACCTCTGCGGGGAAAGCCCGGCCGGGACCAAGCCGGAGCCGCGTGTGCGCCGAATCACAGCTACCAGCGCCGGAGGCATGACGTCCGGCCTTCGGCTGACATGGATGGGTTGAGCGTGAAACTCCTGACTACACCACCCCGCAGGCACCGCACGGCCCTGTTCGCCGTGGCCCTCACCGCGTCCCTGGCGCTCGCGGGCTGCGGGGGCGTCGAGGAGAATCCGCTGGGCGTCAATACGCCGACGGCGGGGCAGGCTGCCCCTGCGGACCAGGGCACGCCCGGCGACGGTGCGCAGGCCGCGCCCGTGCTGAACGACCTCGGGGACGACCCGCTCAACGTGGGGATCGACGGGGCGGAACTGTGCGGCGTGCAGCCCGACGACAGCCGCCTGAGGTACACGGTGATGCTCCACAACCCGACGCTCGAGACGTTCACGTTCGGGGAGATGAAGCTCGGTGATCCCCAGGGCCTGAACATCCTCTCGTCGATGGTGCAGACCGCGAACAGGGAGGGGCACCATCACCCGTCCCCGGACGGCGGGGCGCATGGGGAGCACACGGCGACCCCGGACCCGACGGCCACGCAGGAGCCGATCGGGCCGCCCGTCCCTGCGGCCGGATACCGGTTCGAGCCCGATGCCCACGTCAACATCATCGTCACGGTCGAGCTCGCCGAGGGAGTCACCCACGGCAGCGCGGACAACATCCTCGTGGCCTTCTCCACCCCCGACCGCGACTACTCGGTGGCCCACAACCTTAAGATCGACGTCGACGCCAGCTCCTGCAGCTGACCTACGCCCGGAACGCGGAAAAGCCCCCGACTCCAGAGGAGCGGGGGCTTTCTCGTCGACCTGGGCCGGGCGTCCATGGCATGGACGCCCGGCGGCGGTCGGCCGGACTAGGCCGGGAGCTGCAGGACGTGACCGGTGAAGATCAGGTCCGCGTGGATGACCGTGTCGGTGTTGGCGGCGAAGAGTGCCTGCCAGCCGCCCTCGACGCCGAGCTTGTCGGCGATGGTGCTGAGGGTGTCACCGGACTGGATGGTGTAGGTCTCGCCGCTCAGGGCGACGGGAGCCGCGACCGGTGCCTGGGCAACGGGTGCCGCGACCGGTGCCTGGGCAACGGGTGCCGCGACCGGTGCCTGGGCAACGGGTGCCGCGACCGGTGCCTGGACGACGGGCGCCTGGGCGACGGGCGCCTGCTGGAGCTGGACGGGGGCGGGGGCCGGAGCGGCCTGCGCCGGGATGCCGCCCGGGTTGGCTCCACTGTTCAGACCGAGCTGGGCCGAGCAGGAGGGCCATGCGCCCCAGCCCTGGCCTGCGAGGACATTCTCGGCGACGGCGATCTGCTGCTCGCGTGAGGCGTTCTGGGGTGCACCCTGGCCGCCGAAGGCCGCCCAGGTGGAGGGGGTGAACTGCAGTCCACCGGAGAAACCGTTGCCGGTGTTGATGCCCCAGTTGCCGCCGCTCTCGCACTGCGCGAGCGCATCCCAGTCGCTGGCGGGGGCGGCGTTGGCTGCGCCGGCTGCTGCACCGAGGCCGAGGCCGGTGAGTGCTACTGCTGCGAGCCCACGACGGGCGCTGGTGCTGAAGGTGTGTGTATTCATGGGGTGACGATGCTCCGAAAGGCCACCCGCACTAGGTCCGTCCCCGGACTTCTTCGCGCCGCTGCTCACCTTGACTGTATAGAGGTCAGGTTCGGCAGCCGCCTGTTGAGCAACGAGCGGTGGAGGGGCGGCGCCGGGCATAGATCGCTGCTCGATTTTCGGCAGCTTTTTCGCTTCCCCGGACGGGGAACTCCCTCCACCGTAAAGTAATTTTCATTCGTTGCCAAACCGGTACGGCGTGGCGCTTGACATCGGTTCAAAATAAGGGAAAGAAACTGGCCCTCGTGAGGATCCTGTGCAACACTATGGCCCCTCCATCGCCGCGGGGCAGGGGAGAGGCCCCAGATCCGTGATCCGGGGCCCCTCCGGAACCAGTGGGGACGGGACGTCCCGGCTGGTCAGGCCGCTACATAGCCGTGCGGATCGAGGACGTACTTCGTGGCGGCCCCGGCGTCGAACTCCTCGTAGCCGCGGGGTGCCTCCTCGAGGCCGATCGGCTTGGCGTTGACGGCCTTCGCGATCGAGACGCGGTCATGCAGGATGGCCATCATGAGGCCCCGGTTGTACTTCATCACCGGGCACTGCCCCGTGGTGAAGGACAGGGACTTCGCCCAGCCCGTGCCGAGACTGATCGACAGCGAGCCCACCTTCGCGGCGTCGTCGACCGCACCCGGATCGCCGGTGACATAGAGGCCGGGGATGCCGAGGGCGCCGCCCGCCGCGGTGACGTCCATGAGGGAGTTCAGGACCGTCGCGGGAGCCTCGGTGGACGACCCCGAGCCGTGTCCCCGTGCCTCGAAGCCCACGGCGTCCACGCCGCAGTCCACCTCCGGCACGCCGAGCAGCTGCTCGATCTGGTCCCGCGGGTCGCCCTTGGAGACGTCGACCGTCTCGCAGCCGAAGCTGCGGGCCTGTGCCAGCCGGTCCTCGTTGAGGTCACCGACGATCACGACGGCGGCGCCGAGGAGCTGCGCCGATGCCGCGGCAGCCAGCCCCACGGGCCCCGCCCCGGCGACGTAGACGGTGGAGCCGACGCCGACGCCCGCGGTGACGGCGCCGTGGAAGCCGGTGGGGAAGATGTCGGAGAGCATCGTCAGGTCGAGGATCTTCTCGAGTGCCTGGTCCCGGTCCGGGAACTTCAGCAGGTTCCAGTCCGCATACGGCACGAGGACGTACTCCGCCTGGCCGCCGACCCATCCGCCCATGTCCACGTAGCCGTAGGCGCTGCCCGGCCGGTCCGGGTTGACGTTGAGGCAGATACCGGTCTTCCGCTCCTTACAGTTGCGGCACCGGCCGCAGGCGATGTTGAAGGGGACCGAACAGATGTCGCCCTTCTTGATGAATTCGACATCACGGCCCACCTCGACCACCTCGCCCGTGATCTCGTGGCCCAGGACGAGGTCGGCGGGCGCCGTGGTGCGGCCGCGCACCATGTGCTGGTCCGATCCGCAGATATTGGTGGTGACGGTCTTGAGGATCACGCCGTGGTGCACCGAGCGTCCGACATTGGCCGGATTCACCCCCGGTCCGTCCTTCAGCTCGAATGTGGGGTAGTCGATGTCGATGACCTCGACCTTCCCTGGTCCCTTGTACGCAACAGCTCTGTTACCGCTCATGGAACATCCTTCTTCCGTGGTGTGCTCAGTGCACCCGGAACCCCGGGTGCCGGAACCGTTCGCCTCGCTGGGCCGCGCGGCACCCGGTAGTGCCGAACCTACACGTCGGGGGGTCGCACGGACGTTGCATGGGCCGGTGCGCTCCCCGGCCGGTGCGGCGGGCCGGCCCCCTTGTCCGCGCGGATCCTCCGGGAGAGGGTGGGAGGCATGACCGACACCGTGCTCATCACCGGCGCCACCTCGGGGATCGGGGCCGAGTTCGCCCGTCAGTACGCGGCGCGCGGCTGCGCCCTCGTGCTCGTCGCGCGCGCCTCCGGCCCCCTCGAGGACAGCGCGCGTGAGCTCCGCACGCGATGGGGGGCCGACGTCGAGACGATCGCCGCCGACCTGCTCGACGACGACGGCCTGGCCCGGGTGCTGGCGCGGCTGGGGGCCGGGCGGCGGGATCCCGGCTCAGCCGAGGACGAGGGCCCTGCTCCCGTGTCCGTGCTGGTCAACAACGCCGGCTACGGACTGGTGCGCCCGTTCGCCGACAATCCGCTCGACGACGAGGTGCGCCACCTCCGCATCCACGTGGAAGTGCCGCTCGCCCTCGCCCATGCAGCGCTGCAGTCCATGCGCCCGCGGGGCGCGGGAACCATCATCACCGTCGCCAGCGTCGCCGGGTTCACGCCGAGGGGCACCTACGGCGCAGCGAAGGCCGCGATGATCAGCTTCAGCAGGTGGGCGAACCTGACCTACGGGCCCGAGGGGATCCGCGTCACGGCCGTCTGTCCAGGGTTCGTGCACACCCGGTTCCACCAGCGCATGGGCGCCGACAAGAGCAGCGTCCCCGGGCCCCTGTGGCTCGACGCCGGACTCGTGGTCCGCGAGGGGATCCGGGACGCGGAAGCCGGCAGGGCGGTCTCCGTCCCCAGCGCGCGCTACAAGGTCATCACCACCCTGGCGAAGGTGGCGCCGTCGTCCCTCGTCGCGCGGCTGGCGCAGCGAGGGCGGTAGCGCAGCCGACAGGCCGCTCAGCCCGCGGAGCCCCCGCTGTCCCACCGATCGGGCTCGGCCGCCGCGTCCTCCGGGTGGCCGTCCTCGGCGGGGTCGTCCGGCGTGCCGTCGCCGTTGAACGCTGCCGGTACCGTCCCGGCGCTGTGCGTTCCCTGCTCGTCGCGGATACTCGCCGACCGATGCGCCGACCCACCCGCGGACGGGTCCAGCACCGCCTCGCGCCGGTCCGCGTCGGGTCGGCCGTCGTTGCCGCCGCCGTCGTAGCCGCTGCCGGCTGATCCTTCACCAGGTCCTTCACCAGGTCCTTCACCAGGTCCTTCACCAGGTCCTTCACCGGATCCGGCGTCGTCGGCCTGCGTCGGTGCGCCGGTGCCGTTCCCCGGCTCGGTGATGCCCGTGTGGGACGGCGCCGCCGACTCCTTCTCGCGCGGCGGGACAGGGGCGGCAGGGCCGAGGGGATGCTCTGCGGGAAGGATTGCGCCGTCGGGGTGTCCGGCGGAACTGCTCGGCTCGGTCATGATGCTCCTTCTGCGGACCGCCCTTCGCCGGGGCGTCCGCCCGGGTCGTCGGAAGTGTGGGTGGCATCGGGAACACTACGTGAGGGAAGCCACCCTGTGCAGGAGTGTGTCGCCGATGTCCAGCCCCTGAGGTGCCGGGGATCCGGGCTCGAACCCGAACGGTCGGTAAGTATGCTGAGGAGTGGGGTTCGCAGAGTGGCGAGCCCCGTACAGGGAGGTAGAACGATGGCTGGGTACTTCAAGCTGGTTGATGCGCATGACGACGGGTACAGGGTGAAGCTGACGGCCCCTGACGGTACGCTCGTCGCGGTCTCCACCTTCTACGCCTCCAAGGAGGAGGCGATCGCGGGGATCGAACTCATCCGCGAGATCGCCGGCACGGGACCGATCGTGGATCACAGCAGGGACGAGTCACCCGATCAGGACGAACTCTTCCTCGGCCTCCAAGCGGCATCGCGGCGGAGCGACGCCGTCCCGCACGACGCCTGACGTCTTCCCCGGGACGCCTGCTGCCGTCCCGCACGGCGCCTGACGTGATGGGCGGGTGGGGCCGGGCGACACGGTGTACGACTGTATACATTGACGCCGGTCGTGGAATAGGATGGAGGTATTCCACCATCTCTCTGAAGGGAGCCGACGTCATGACGACTGCGGACTCATTCGGCGCGAAGGGCGTACTCGATGTCGCCGGCGCTGACTACGAAATTTTCAGGCTCAGTGCCGTCGAGGGCGCCGAGAACCTCCCGTTCAGCCTCAAGGTGCTTCTCGAGAACCTGCTCCGCACCGAGGACGGTGCGAACATCACCGCGGATCACGTCCGCGCCCTCGCGCAGTGGGATGCGGCAGCGGAGCCGAGCACCGAGATCCAGTTCACGCCCGCCCGCGTCATCATGCAGGACTTCACCGGCGTCCCCTGTGTCGTCGACCTGGCGACCATGCGCGAGGCCGTCGCCGATCTCGGGGGAGACCCCAAGCGGGTCAACCCGCTGGCTCCCGCCGAGATGGTCATCGACCACTCCGTGCAGATCGACGCCTTCGGCAACGCCGGCGCCCTCGAGCGCAACATGGAGATCGAGTACCAGCGCAACGGCGAGCGGTACCAGTTCCTCCGCTGGGGCCAGACGGCGTTCGACGACTTCAAGGTCGTCCCGCCGGGCATGGGGATCGTCCACCAGGTCAACCTGGAGTACCTGGCCCGCACGGTCATGACCCGCGAGATCGACGGCGTCCTCCGGGCGTACCCCGACACCTGCGTCGGCACCGACTCGCACACCACCATGGTCAACGGCCTCGGGGTACTCGGCTGGGGCGTCGGCGGGATCGAGGCCGAGGCAGCGATGCTCGGCCAGCCCGTCTCCATGCTCATCCCGCGCGTCGTCGGCTTCAGGCTCACCGGTGAGATCCCTGCCGGCGCCACCGCCACGGACGTGGTCCTCACCATCACCCAGATGCTGCGCAAGCACGGCGTGGTCGGCAAGTTCGTCGAGTTCTACGGCGAGGGCGTCGCGTCCGTGCCGCTCGCGAACCGCGCCACCATCGGCAACATGAGCCCGGAGTTCGGCTCCACCGCCGCCATGTTCCCCATCGACGACGTCACCCTCGACTACCTGCGCCTCACCGGCCGTCCGGCGGAGAACGTCGCGCTGGTGGAGGCCTACGCCAAGGAGCAGGGTCTCTGGCACGATCCCTCGCGCGAGATCCGTTTCTCCGAGTACCTCGAGCTGGACCTCTCCACGGTCGTGCCCTCGATCGCCGGACCGAAGCGCCCGCAGGACCGCGTGGAACTCTCGAAGTCGAAGGACCAGTTCCGTGAGGACCTGCGGAACTACTCCAACGATCCCGACCTGGCGTTCGCCCCAGGCGGTACGGTCGACGAGTCCTCGCAGGAGAGCTTCCCCGCGTCGGACTCGCCGAGCTTCACCCCGGGAACGACGTCGTCCGTCACCGACGAGAACGAGGAACCCCGCGAGACCGTCGGAGCGGGTGCCCCGTCGACCCGGCCGTCGAAGAAGGTCGCGGTCACCATGAAGGACGGCCGCGACTTCGAGCTGGACCACGGCGCCGTCAGCATCGCGTCGATCACCTCCTGCACCAATACGTCCAACCCGTCGGTCATGCTCGCCGCCGCGGTGCTGGCGCGCAACGCCGTCGAGAAGGGCCTCGTGTCCAAGCCATGGGTGAAGACGTCCGTGGCCCCCGGGTCCAAGGTCGTCACCGACTACTACGAGAAGTCGGGCCTGATCCCGTACCTCGAGAAGCTCGGTTTCTTCACGGTGGGTTACGGCTGCGCCACGTGCATCGGCAACTCGGGTCCGCTCGAGGACGAGATCTCGCAGGCCATCCAGGACAACGACCTCGCCGTCACCGCCGTCCTGTCCGGTAACCGCAACTTCGAGGGCCGCATCAACCCGGACGTCAAGATGAACTACCTGGCGTCGCCGCCGCTGGTGGTCGCCTACGCCCTGGCCGGCACCATGGACTTCGACTTCGGCAACGAGCCCCTCGGCCAGGACGAGTCCGGCACCGACGTGTTCCTGAAGGACATCTGGCCGAACCCGGTCGAGGTCCAGAAGGTGATCGACGAGTCGATCGACGAGGACATGTTCACCTCGAGCTACGCCACGATCTTCGAGGGCGACGAGCGCTGGCAGTCCCTGCCGACGCCGGCCGGCGACACCTTCGCCTGGGACCCCGAGTCCACGTACGTGCGGAAGCCCCCGTACTTCGAGGGCATGCAGCGCGAGGCGAGCCCGGTCGAGGACATCGCCGGCGCCCGCGTGCTCCTGAAGCTCGGTGACTCGGTCACCACCGACCACATCTCGCCGGCGGGTTCGTTCAAGTCGGACACCCCGGCCGGGCGCTACCTCACCGAAAAGGGCGTGCAGCGCAAGGACTTCAACTCCTACGGCTCCCGCCGAGGCAACCACGAGGTCATGATCCGCGGCACGTTCGCGAACATCCGCATCAAGAACCAGCTCCTCGACGGCGTCGAGGGCGGGTTCACGCGGGACTTCTCGCAGGCCGATGCGCCGCAGGCCGCCGTGTACGACGCCGCGGAGAACTACCGCGCCGCGGGTACGCCGCTCGTGGTCCTCGCCGGCAAGGAGTACGGCTCCGGTTCGTCGCGTGACTGGGCGGCCAAGGGCACCGCACTGCTCGGCGTCAAGGCCGTCATCGCCGAGAGCTACGAGCGCATCCACCGCTCCAACCTCATCGGCATGGGCGTGCTGCCCCTGCAGTACCCCGAGGGGCAGAACGCCGCATCGCTGGGGCTCACCGGCACGGAGACCTTCGCCGTCTCCGGTGTCACCGAGCTCAACGAGGGCCGCACGCCGGGCACGCTCCACGTGACCGCCACCCCGGCCGAGGGCGGCAGCGCCGTCGAGTTCGACGCCGTCCTGCGCATCGACACCCCGGGCGAGGCGGACTACTACCGCAACGGCGGCATCCTGCAGTACGTGCTGCGCCAGCTCGCGAGCTAGCGTCCGCGCGGCCCGGGCCGGGAGTCGTCCTCCCGGCCCGGGCCGTCCGCAGGGCAGCCGGTGTCCTCGGCCCCACTCCTATCCGAACCTTCCAGCCGACCCGAGGGGGCGCCATGGCCGAGTCCGTCGAACTGTCGGCGCGCGTGGACGGCGATGCCATCTTCCGGGTCCTCCGCAGCGAGATCCTCGCCGGCGTCCACCCACCGGGGACCGCCCTGCGAGAGGTGGTCATCTCGGAGCGCTTCGGCGTCTCCCGCACGCCCGTCCGTGAGGCCCTCAGCCGGCTGCAGCACGAACGCCTGCTGGAGCGTGCCGCGCGGGGGCTGCAGGTTCCCCAGATCGATGCGCAGGAGGTCATCCAGATCTACGACCTGCGCGTCATGCTGGAGGAGGAGGCCGCCGGCCAGGCCGCCCTCAACCGCGGAGCGGCCGACCTCATGCGCCTGGAGGCGCTGCTGGAACGTGACCGCGCCGTCGTCGACCCGGACGACACCACCAAGGTGACCAACAACCTCGAATTCCACACCTCCCTCTGGTCCGCCGCACGCAACCCCATCCTCATGGACCTCCTGCAGCGGCTGTCCACGCACCTGATCCACACCCCCCGGTCCACGCTGTCGGTCGGCCACCGGTGGCAGGAGGTGCTGCTGGAGCACGAGGCGCTGATCAGTGCCATCGCGGAGCGCCGCAGCGACGACGCGCGGTCGATCGCCCGATCGCACATGGAGACCGCGCGGACCCTCCGGCTGCAGCTGCTGCGCACCACCGCGGCGGACTGACCGTGCCCGACCAGCGCCCTGCCCGACAGCGCCTCCTGCTCGACGTCGACACCGGGATCGACGACGCCGTGGCGCTGATGTATCTCCTGGCCACTCCCGGTGTCTCGGTGGAGGCGATCACCTGCACCGCCGGCAACGTCGGCGCCCGCCAGGTGGCCCTCAACAACCTCGCGCTCCTCGAGCTTTGCGGGCACGCCGGTGTGGAGGTGGCCATCGGGAGCGAGGTGCCGCTGGAGATCCCCCTCGTCACCACCGAGGAGACGCACGGCGACCAGGGCATCGGGTACGCCGAACTGCCGCCGCCGCGCGGGCACATCTCCGGGCGGCACGCCGTCGACGTCTGGCTCGAGGCGGTGCGATGCCACCCCGGGCAGATCACGGGCGTGGTCACGGGGCCCCTGACCAACCTCGCCCTCGCCATCCGGGCGGAACCGCAGCTCCCGATGCTCCTGAAGGGGCTCGTGATCATGGGCGGCGCCTTCAACTACCCCGGCAACACGACGCCCGTGGCCGAATGGAACACCCACGTGGACCCGCATGCCGCGAAGGAGGTGTACGCCGCCTACGAGGGCCTTCCCGAGGCGAAGCTGCCGATCGTCTGCGCGCTCGAGACCACGGAGCGGATCGAGTGCACGCCCGCCCACGTCGACGCCGTCGCCCGGGCGGCCGGGGCCGGGCCGGAGGTGCTCGAAGCGGACGGACCCCCGGGCACACGCAGCCGCAGCGGCAACGCCGTCGTCGCCTGCCTGTCCGACGCCCTCAGGTTCTACATGGAGTTCCACCGGCTCTACGACCAGGGGTACGTGGCGCACCTGCACGATCTCTTCGCCGTCATGGTCGCGGCGGGTGAGGCCTCCTTCGAGGAGCGGCTCGTCACCGTCGACGTCGAGACGGAATCATCCCTGACCATCGGCCAGACGGTCGCGGACCTCGCGGGGATGTGGCGGCGTGCGCCGAATGCGCGGATCGTGACCGGCAACGATCCCGAGGCGGTGTTCGACCTGATGGTCCGGCGGCTCGCGGACCTGGCGAGGATGCACGGCTGACCCCCCTCGCAGGGCAACCGGCTCAGAGGCCCGCAGGAGCGCCCCGAGGACCCGGCAGCCCGGCGGGGAGCGCACACCGGCCGGTACACTGGGACCTGCCCGGCGCTGCTGCGCCGGCTGCGCCGAGGTGACATGAGGTGCTTCCCCCTCCTCCGTAGCGCCCAAGGATTATCGTGAGCTCATCCCTGACCCTCCCCGCCGATCGCACGACCGAGCGGCCCCGACGCCTGCTCCTCGCGCTCGGCGGCGCCCTCATCGTCGCGACGTACCTCTTCCTCGTGATCGTCCAGCCGACGGAGATCGCCGGCGGGATGGGCAGCGCGGCGTCCCTCGTCTCGCTCTTCGGCTTCCTCGGCGGCGGCGCCCTCCTGGTCGGCGGGATCCTGCCGATGCTGACCACCAGCTCCCTCGTCATCATGCCGCTCGGCATCGCCCTGAACATCGCGATCGGCCAGGTGGCAGGGTCGCTCGGGCTGCAGATCTACCTGGACGCGATCGGCACGGTGCTCGTCGCCGTCCTCGCCGGTCCCGCAGCGGGTGCCGCGACCGGTGCGCTGAGCAACGCCGTCTGGGGGCTCTTCAATCCCTTCGCGCTGCCCTTCGCAGCGGGAGCCGCACTCATCGGCCTGCTCGCGGGACTGGCGGCCAAGCACGGCGCGTTCCGGCGTGTGTACCTGGCCCCCGTCGCCGGCCTGGTGGTCGGCGCGATCGGAGGCCTCGTGGCCGCTCCCGTCGCGGTCTTCATGTTCGGCGCGGCGGGCACCTTCGGCACCAATGCCATCATCGCCGTCTTCCGGTCCATGGGGGACAAGCTGCTGGTCGCCGCCACCAAGCAGGGACTGCTCTCCGACTCGCTCGACAAGATCGTGGTGTTCGTCGTCGTCGCCCTGATCGTCTACGCCCTGCCGCAGCGCGCCGTCCGGCAGTTCCCGTTCGCACGGACCCACCGCGTCCTGGGCGCCAGGAGCGGACAGCGCGCCATGACGACGGCCGGAGCCGGCTCGGTCCGCTGACCATGCCGCGCCGCCGGATCCTCAATCCCCTGACCGAGCTGCTCGCAGCGGTCCTGCTGGTGGTGCTCGTCCTCGTGGTGAACCGGTGGGAGTTCTCCCTGGCGGTGCTGCTGCTCGTCGTCGTGCCCGCCGTCCTGACCTCCGGCAGGGTGCGGCAGATCGGCCTCGCCGTCCTCCTGATCGCCGGTCCGCTGCTCCTCTCCTCGCTGCTCCTCCACGGCCTGTTCTTCCCCGAGGGCAGGACGGTCCTGCTCGACCTCGGCCCCGCCCGCGTCACCCGGGAGGGACTGGCCTTCGCCGCCGTCATGGGACTACGCATGAGCGTGTTTACCGGGGTGCTGCTGACGGCCGCCATGACACTCGACGTGCCCGAGCTCCTCGCCACCATGACGCACCGTCGCTGGAACCGGAAGCTCGTGTTCGTGGTGGGTTCCGCCGTCGGGCTCATCCCGCACGTCGCCCTCCGTGCCCAGCAGATCACGCGGGCACAGCAGGCTCGCGGCCTCGTCCTGGGGCGCGGCCCCGTGGCGCGGGTGCGGGCCCTGCTCACGGTGACCACGCCGCTCGTCATCGGCCTCCTCGTCGACGCCTCGGAGCGGAACCGCATGCTCGGGGCGCGCGGCTTCTCCTCGCCGGGCCCACGCACGAGCTACCTGCCCGACACGGACACGCCCCGCCAGCGCGCCGCACGCCGTGCGATGGTCGTCGGCGTCGGCCTCTTCTCGGTGCTCTGGCTCGGATCCGGGGTGCTCGCGTGATCCGGGTGCAAAGCAGGTCCTTCGCCTACGACGACGGCGTGCCACTGCTCTCGGGCGTGACCGTCACGGTGGAGCCCGGGGAGTACCTCGTCGTCGCGGGCAGCTCCGGCTCCGGCAAGACGACGCTCGCGCGCCTGCTCGCGGGCGCGGTGGGGTCCGATGCCGGCGCAGTCTTCCGCGGCTCCCTCACCCTCGACGGCGAGACCGTCCACTTCGAGGGTGGTCCCGCCGATCCGCGGATCGACCCGGCGGTGTGGAGTGCCTCGGTCGCGTTCGTCGCCCAGGGCGCGTGGGGCCAGCTGTCCATGATGTCGGCGACCGTGGGCGAGGAGATCGCCTTCGGGCCCTCCAACCGCGGCGTCCCGCACGAGCGGCTGCGTCGGGAGGTCGACGACGTGGCGGCGGCCCTGAAGCTGACCGAGCTCCTCGACCGCGACCCGCGACGGCTCTCGGGTGGACAGCTCCAGCGGACCATCATCGCGGCAGCGGTGGTCCAGCGACCCCGCGTACTGGTGCTCGACGAGCCGTTCCAGGGCCTCGACGCCGGGGCGGCCGCGGATGTGGCCGCGGCGATCGACGTCCTGCGCGCCGGCGGGACCGGGGTGGTGGTCTGCGCCCCGATGCTGCCACGGACCGCCCCCGAGGGCGCCCGGATCATCGCGCTCGACGGCGGACACGCCGTGTTCGACGGGCTGCTCGCCGAGGCGCGGTGGGCGGGCCTGCGGCGTTACGGCATCGGGACGGACGGGGACGCGCCGCGGATCGGCGCCGCCAGAATGCGCGGGGCACCGACCACCGCGGGACGCACCCTCGTCACGGTGGACGACGTCGTGGTCCGCTATCCGTCACCCGGCGAGCCAGGCGGACCTGGGCGCGGGGAGCGCCGCGGCCGCCGGCGCCCGCCGGGTCCCGGGCGCACCCCCGCCGTCCTCGACGGCGTCAGCCTCCAGGTCCGTGCGGGTGAGATCCTCGCCGTCCGCGGGTCGAACGGATCCGGCAAGACGACGCTCCTGCAGGTGCTCAACGGGCTCCGCCGCCCGGAGAGCGGGCGGGTCACCGTGGACGGGATGCCGATCCTGCGCCGGCCCACCGGCACCCTGGCCGGCGCGGTCGGCTATCTCTTCCAGGACACGGACCAGCAGCTGTTCGAGCGGACGGTCCTCCGCGAGGTGTCCTACGGGCCCAGGGCGGCGGGCCTGCGACGGGTCGATGCGCTCCGTCGTGCCGCCGACGCGCTGGAGGCCGTGGGGCTCTCCGCGGTCGCGGACATCCACCCGTACGAGCTGGCGTTCGTGCAGCGCCGGCTCGTGGCTCTCGCGTCCCTCATCGCCGCGGGCCCGTCCGTCTGGGTCCTGGACGAGCCGACGGCAGGCCTCGACGAACCCGCGCGGACGGGGCTCGCGGCCCTCCTGGTCCAGCACGCGCAGGGCGGCGGTGCGGTGGTGATGGCGACGCACGACGCCGCGTTCTCCGCCGCCGTCGCGCACCGCACCCTCCGGCTCGAGGCCGGCCTGATCCAGGAGGACAGCCCGGACCCGGGCTCCTGATCCGTCCGAGAACCGGCCGCCCCACGGGAGCCGGACTGTGCCTAGGGTGGACGGATGGACGTTCTGCAGGAGAGACACCGGACCATCAGGACGGCCGGGGCGGAGCTCGCGGTCTTCGAGTACGGGCTGGACCCGCAGGAGGGCGTGCCCTCCGTCCTCCTGGTCCACGGGTATCCCGACGACCACCGCGTGTTCCTCCCGGTCCTCCGGGAACTGGCCCGCACACACCACCTCATCGCCTTCGACACGCGGAACGCCGGCCGGTCCCGCCCCGTCGCGGACGGTGGCTTCACCCTGGCGGAGCTCGTCGACGACGTCTTCGCCGTCCTCGATGCGCTCGGGACGCCGTCGGGCATCCGGCTGGTCGGCCATGACTGGGGGTCCATCCAGGGCTGGGCCGTCGTGCAGGACGAACGCGCCGACGGTGTGGTCCTCGACTACACCAGCATCTCCGGGCCCGACCTCCGCCACTTCTCCCGCTGGCTCCGGAGCCGGTTCGCGCAGGCCGGGACGGTCCCGCAGGGTCTCGCCCAGGTGCTGCGCAGCTGGTACGTCGGCGCGTTCCAGCTCCCCGTCCTGCCCGAGCTGTTCTGGAAGCACGTGATGACGCGCCGCTACGAGCTCGCCGCGCGACGCACCGTGGGCGCGGACCCGGTGCGCGGACTCGCCCTCTACCGGACGAACATGGGCGGTGGGGCGCGGCCGCCCCGGCGCCGCCGCGTGACGCTTCCCGTGCACGTGGTCGTGCCGCTCGGCGACCCCTTCCTCTCCCCGCACCTGGTGGGCGGTCTGGAGGACTGGGTGGAGGACCTCACGGTGACCACCGTGCCCGGTGGCCACTGGTGGATCGCCGCGCGGCCGCGCGCCTTCGCGGAACTTCTCGACCCCCGGCTGCGGAGGCAGGGCGAACCCTGACGGGTCCGGGCGGGAGGACTACGCCTCCAGCAGCCCCCGGATGTCCTCCGCGGTGAGCGCTGAACTGAACACGGCGTCGTCGTCCATCACCGAGGTGAAGAGCTTCGCCTTCTGCTCCTTGAGCTTCATGACCTTCTCCTCGATGGTGCCCTTGGACACCATGCGGTAGACCATGACGTTCTTGGTCTGGCCGATCCGGTGCGTGCGGTCCACGGCCTGCGCCTCGGACGCCGGGTTCCACCAGGGATCCAGTAGGAAGCAGTAGTCCGCCTCGGTGAGGTTCAGCCCGAACCCGCCGGCCTTGAGACTGATCAGGAAGACGGGCGCGTCCCCCTCCTTGAAGGAGTCGATGACCTCGCCTCGGCTGCGGGTGGAACCGTCGAGGTAGGCGTACGGGATGCCGCGGGCGTCCAGCTGCTCGGCGGCCTTCTTCAGGTAGGACGTGAACTGGCTGAAGACGAGGGCGCGGTGCCCCTCGGCGATGATGTCGTCCAGGTTCTCGAAGAGGACCTCGAGCTTCGCGGACGGGACGCCCTCGTGCTCGGGATCCACCAGGGAAGCGTCGAGGCTAAGCATGCGGAGCAGCGTCAGCGACCGGAACACGATCATCCGGTTGCGGTTCATATCCTCGATCAGGCCCAGGAGTTTCTGCCGCTCGCGCTGGAGGTACGTCTCGTAGATGTGCCGGTGCTCCGGGTGCAGCTCCACCTCCAGGACCTGCTCCTGCTTGGGCGGGAGGTCCGAGGCCACGGCCTCCTTGGTGCGCCGCATCATGAGGGGCCGGATGCGCTTGCGGAGCCGGACGAGCGGGCGGTTGTCGCCGATCTTCTCGATCGGCGTCCGGTAGTCCTCGGTGAACTTCCGCGGGGAGGGGAACAGCCCCGGTGCCACGATGTTGAACAGGGACCACAGCTCCATGAGGTTGTTCTCCATGGGCGTGCCGGTGATCGCGAGCTTGAAGGGGGCGTCGAAGTCCTTCGCCGCCTGGTGCACCTTGGACGCGCGGTTCTTGACGAACTGCGCCTCGTCCAGGACCAGGCCGGACCACGTGAGCTCCTGGTATGCGGGGAAGTCGAGCCGGAAGAGCGTATAGGACGTGATGACGACGTCGGCGTCGCCGACCTGGTCGCGGATGGTCGAGCCGGAGGCGCCCTGCGTGTCGGTGATCGACACGACCTTCAGCCCCGGCGCGAACCGGTGCGTCTCGTTGGACCAGTTCGGGACCACGGAGGTGGGCGCGACGACGAGGAACGGCTCCGCCGGCGCGGTGCTCTCCTTCGCATGGACCATCAGGGCCAGTGCCTGGAGCGTCTTGCCGAGACCCATGTCGTCGGCGAGGACGCCACCGAGCTGGTGCCGCCACAGGAAGGCGAGCCAGCTGAACCCCTCGGCCTGGTACGGGCGCATCTCGGCGACCAGGCCGGCGGGCGGCGGGGTCGCGGCGACGTCCTCGAGGGTGAGCAGGCCGCTCACGGCGTCGCGCCAGGACTGCGCCTGCTCCGTCTCCTCCGCGAGGTCCTCGAAGTCCGCCCAGAGCCCGGCCTGGTAGCGGCTGATCTGCAGGCCCGAGTCCGGGTCCCACTCGGCGAGGGACCGCGCCTCCTCGATCAGGTCACGCAGCTGGTCGAAGACGGGCTGCTCGAGGGAGAGGTAGGTGTTGTCGACGAGCTTCAGTTTCTTCCGGCCCTGCGCGAGGGCGCGGAACACCGAGTCGAAGGGGATGGTGCGGCCGCTCACCGTGACCATGACGCCGAGGTCGAACCAGTCGCGGTTGTCGGTCTCGACCGTGCTGATGCGCAGCGTCGGGGTCTCGGTCAGTTCGCGGTAGTCGGGCTTCTCGCCGACCACGTCCACGCGCATCCCCTCCACCTGCAGCAGCCGCGGCAGGGCCTCCTCCGCGAACTCGACGGCCTGCATGTCCTCGAGCCTCAGGTCCTTGAGGGGGAGGGCGCCCAGGGCGGCGCGTGCGGCGCCCGCGAGGGCGTCCTCGGCGTCGGCGTCGCGGTAGCCGTCGTCACTGCCGGGGCCGCCCCGGCGGAAGGGCCGGCGCTGCACGGCGTCGCCCAGCGGGTAGTCGAAGTGCCACCCGAGACTCACCGCCCCGTTGTCGCCGTAGGCGGTGGTCAGGACGAGCACGGGGGGCTGGATCTCAGGAAGGTCCACGGTGCCGTCGCTGCTGGCCACCTGGATGGACTGCCGGAGCTTCGGGTAGTACTCCTGCAGGAAGAGGGAGGTCTCCTCCTCCGGTACCACGACGGGCCGGCCGCGCTGCAGCAGCTCGATGTCCTTCGTCGTCAGGCGACGTGAGGTCGGGGCCAGCGTGATCGTGTCACCGGGGGAGACGGTGTAGATGCCGTGCGTGCTGATGACATGGGCCGTGTCGGAGGGGTGGGGCAGTCCGTCGATGTCGAGGGCCGGGCACAGCTGCAGGCCGCCCTCCTTCGTTCTCGTGGCGTCCAGCTTGAGGGTGGCCCGTCCGGCGAGCTCGATCGAGACCGACTTCTTCGAGCCGACGAAGGCGATGCCGAGACGCTGCGCCTCGTCCAGCAGCTGCCAGAGGAGCGGGTTGCTGAAGTCGTCGAGGTACAGCCAGGAGTCGTTGTTGCCGAAGTAGTTGACACCCGTGCCGCGGTGCAGCGCGGGGAACTGCGAGAACCAGCGGTGCTGGTCGGCGTCGAGCTTCAGTCCGTAGGTCTGGTAGCTGATGCTGCCCCAGGACAGGTTGTTCTTGATCCACTTGCCCTTGCCGTTCTGGCTGACCGGCCGGACACCGAGGCGCGTGTTGAGCATGCGCTGGCCCTGGCGCTCCGCGGCGGACCCCCAGCGCTGCACGGCCACCTCCGGTGTCCGGAGCTCGAACTGCAGGCCGAGCTGCGTCAGGGGGGCTGCGCCGCCCGGCGCGGCCTCGGTCTCGGCGTCGAGCAGGTCCGTGAGCGAGGCCTGCCAGCCCTCCGGTGGTCCGGGGCGGGACGCCGGGCGGGCGCCGAGCTCACGCTCGTGCTGCGCCAGGAGGTTCTCCGTGTTGCTCTGCAGCGCGGTGGCCGCCACGTGCTTGCAGTCGGCGCCGACGGGGCAGCTGCAGAAGTTCTCGAGCGGACGGAAGCGGCCGTCGCCCTTGACCCCCAGCCGCAGCTTCGTCCGGTAGTCGTTGGGCGCCGAGCCGCGCACCTTGCCGGTGAGCAGCTTCGCGTCGGCGTCCCAGGCGAGGGAACTGACGGCGCCGTCCTTCGCGTAGGTCTGCCCGCGCTGGAAGGCCGCGCCTCCCACGATCCGGATGATGTCGGTGACATCGACCATGGGGTGGGTGGAATTGGGCATAATTCCATGCTCTCACGTGGCGGTGACGCTCCCGGGCCACGAGCCATCCTGTTCACCCGGGGCAGGACCGGCGGTGCGTCGGGCGGCTCGACCTGAGCGGGCTCTGCCCTACTGTTGGCGAGGGGACTGATCATCAACGGGGTGGGCGGAAGAGGGCGTACGTGTTCGAGGCAGCGAGCATCATCTATGCAGCGGCAGGACTGGCGGTCCTCGCGGCAGCTCTCCTGCCACGGCTGCTCATGCGGGCCCCCGTCTCGATGCCGATGGTGTTCCTCGCCGCGGGGATCCTGGTCTTCAGTATCGGCAAGGACCTCCCGAGCCCCGACCCCGTGGCCTACAGCGACGTCACGATCCACCTGAGCGAGGTCTGCGTCATCATCTCGCTGATGGGCGCCGGCCTGGCCCTCGACCGGAAGGTGGGATGGCGTCGCTGGTCCACGACCTGGCGACTCCTCGGCATCGCGATGCCCCTGTGCATCCTCGTCCTGACGCTCATGGGCCTGTGGCTGCTGGGCCTCGGACTGGCCTCCGCGCTGCTGATCGCGGCGGCGCTCGCCCCGACCGATCCCGTCCTCGCCTCCGAGGTGCAGGTGGGGGAGCCCTCGGAATCCGAGGAGGACCTGGAGGCGGAGGACGAGGTGCGGTTCGGACTGACCTCCGAGGCCGGCCTCAACGACGGCCTCGCCTTCCCGTTCGTGTACCTCGCCATCCTGATGAGCACGGTGGGCATGTCGCCGGCCGCGTGGGGCGTGGAGTGGATCCTGCTCGACGTCCTCTGGCGCATGATCATCGGCTGTGCCTTCGGCTTCGGGATGGGCAAGCTGCTCGGCCGCATCTTCTTCCGCGCGCCGATCAAGAGCGTCCGCCTGGCCAACTACTCCGAGGGGTTCGTCGCCCTCGCGGCGACCTTCCTCACCTACGGACTCACGGAGTCGGTGGAGGGCTACGGCTTCATCGCGGTCTTCGTGTGCGCCGTCACCCTCCGCGCCGGAGAGCAGACCCACGGCTACCACGGTGTGCTGCACAGCTACATCGAGCAGCTCGAACGCCTGCTCACCGTCGTGGTGCTGGTCCTGCTGGGCGGGGCCGTGGCGCGAGGCCTGTTCGAGGGCCTGCGACCGCTGGAAGTGGTGGTCGCCGTCGCGTTCATCCTGCTGGTGCGGCCCGTCACGGCGTGGATCAGCCTGGCCCGGGGCAAGACCGGCCCCTGGGAGCGCCGCACGCTCGCCTTCTTCGGGGTGCGCGGCATCGGGTCCGTCTACTACCTCAGCTACGCCCTCTCGAAGGGCGAGTTCGGCGCCGACGAGAGCACGCTGTGGCGCGTCGGGGGGCTCGTGATCGTCATCTCGATCGTCATCCACGGCATCACGGCCGCGCCCGTCATCAACGCCCTCGACCGCGCGCGGCAGCGCAAGGCACGGGAGCAGGGCGACGAGGCGCAGGCGCCGAACACCCCCGTCTGAGTCATCGCCGGGAGGCGGTGCGCTCCAGTGCGGCCCGGACCACGAGGCCCGCGAGGAGGGCCCAGAACGCGCCGCCGATGCCGAGGATCGAGAGGCCCGATGCGGCCAGCAGGAAGGTCACCGCGCCGCTCATCCGGCCGGTCGGGTCGCTGAACGAGGAGGTCACCGCCGTCGCCATGGTGCCGATCAGGGCGAGCCCCGCGACGGCCTCCACGAGTCCGGCCGGTGCGGCGCCCACGATCACGACGAGTGCCCCCGACACAGCCGCAAGGACCAGGTAGGTGATGCCGGCGGTGAGGGCCGCCACCCACCGGCGCCCGCGATCGGCCCCGGCCCCGTCCCCGGCCGAGAGCGCGGCGGACAGCGCGGCGAGATTCACGGCGTGCCCACCGAAGGGTGCGACGACGGCGGTCCCGACGCCGGTGACGGCGAGTGCGGGACGCCACGGCGCGCGGTAGCCGAAGGACGAGAGCACGGCGACGCCGGGCAGGTTCTGCGAGGCCATGGTCACGACGTACAGCGGCAGGGCGATGCCGATGATCGCGGCAGGGTCCAGCACCGGCACGGTGAACGCGAGGGACGGCACCAGGGACTCGGGCGCGATGACCACGCCGTCCCGCACGATCTGCACCCCGATCACCGCGAGGGCCGCGACGAGGGCCAGCGGTACCGCCCACTTCGGCGCGAGCGCCGAGGCGGCGAGCCACACGAGGATGACCGGCAGGACCAGCACCGGGATGGTGCCGATCGACCGGAACGGAGCCAGGCACAGGGGCAGCAGGACCCCGGCGAGCATCGCCTGCGCGAGATGCTGCGGGATCCGCGCCACCAGCCTCCCGAGCCAGGGGACGGCGCCGGTCAGGGCGATCAGCGCGCCCGTCACGAGGAAGGCGCCGACGGCCGCCGGCCACCCGCCCGCCGGGACGGCCGCGCCCGCGAGCAGCGCCGCCCCGGGGGTGGACCAGGAGAGGGTGACCGGGATGCGGTAGCGGAGGCTGAGCAGCACGATGCCGAGGCCGACGACGGCGGTCAGTGCGAGGAGCCCGGACGCCGCCTGGGCGGGGCTCGCGCCCGTGGCCCTGAGCCCGGCGAGGACGACGGCGAACGACGAGGTGAAGCCGACGAGGGCCGTCACGATCCCGGCCAGCACGGGTTCGCCGAGTCCGGACCTCACTGACGTCGCGGTGTGCACCCGGGCCTCCTGTCGCCGCACCGGGGCCTGGAAGGCCTGTCCGGCGGGTGTTCTGTATATGGAACAGCCAGCGTAGGATGCTGGCATGCCCGAGGACAACCCCCGCGCGGATGTGTCGCCCAGAGCGGCCGTGGCCCGCCGCATCACCGCCCTCCGCCAGGAGCGGGGCCTCTCCCTGACGGCGCTCGCGGCCCGGGCGGGGATCGGCAAGGGCACGCTCTCGGAACTCGAGGCCGGGACGCGCAACCCGACCCTGGAGACGCTCTACGCGCTGGCCGGACCGCTCGGGGTCCCCCTGACCGGCCTCGTGGGGGAGGAAGCCGGGCACAGCGTCTCGGACGGCGTCGTCGACGCACGCCTGCTCTCGGTCCGCACGCACGACGACGGCGGCACCACGGAGGTCTTCTGGCTCACCCTCTCGTCCGGCCGGACGAGGATCAGCCCACCGCACCGCAGCGGCACGGTGGAGCACCTCCGCCTCGTCCGCGGCTCCGCGTCGGCGGGGGAGAAGGGCTCGGAGCGGGAGATCGGGCCAGGAGTGTCGATCTCGTGGGCCGGGGACGTGGCGCACACCTACACGTCCCCGCACGGCGCGGAGGGCGTCCTGGTGATCGAGACGCCCGGCAGGACGGGATAGGAGCAGCACCGGTGGCTAGGCGGTGCGCCTGCTCCGGACGCCGGGTCAGGCGATGCGCGCCTGCTCCAGGCGCCGCTGGATGACCTCGAGCTCGTCGCTGAGGGCCTGCAGGCGGGCGGTGTTCTGTTCGACGGCCAGCTCGCGGACCAGGAGGTCCTGGCGCGCGCGCAGTGCGGTCTCGTCCATCGGCTGGTCTGTGGTCGGCTGGTCGCTTGTCGGCATGGTTCCAGTCAAGCAGACGGCCCGCCCCTGGCGCCGAGATGGCCGGCGGTGCGGCTGGAGCGGTGTGACGTGCGCTCCCGTGATCCCGCCGTCCACCCTGAACCGGCCTGCCGTGACGAAGGATGCATCCTCCGCGGCGAGGAGCGCCCTCGCCGCGGCCGCTCGTCGGGCCAGTCGGGCTCGGCGAACCGGCCCAGCGGCACGTGCACGAGCCGGCGCTACGCCTTCTCGGCGTCACCCGCGAACAGCTCGCTCAGCAGCGGGGTGTTGGCCGGCCCGGGGCACAGCGCGTCGACGCGGATGCCCTGCCGGGCGAATCCGACGCCCGGTTCCCGGCTCACGGACAGCACGCCGCCCTTCGATGCCGAGTAGGAGACCGAGTCCTTCCCCTGAGCCTGGACGGGGGGATGGCGTCGTTGCAGCAGCGTCGTTGCATCAGTGTCGTTGCAGCGGGAGTAAACGCTCGTGAGGTCGACCTCCTGCACACGGCGCGGACGAGAGTGCGGTCGGCGGCACGGACGGCACGCTCCTCCAGGCCCTCACGCGCCCCGTGTGCGCTGCATCGTGGAAATAGATGTGCCCGGGCAACCGTTCCCTCCACAGGCCCATGGCTTCCATCGTCCTGGGCGGCACGCATCGAGAGGCACTCCATGACCATTCCCCTGTCCATCCTGGACCTCGCCCAGGTCGCCGAAGGCTCGACGCCGGCGGAGACGTTCGCGTCGAGCGTCCTCCTCGCGCAGCACGCCGAGGCGTGGGGCTATCGCCGCGTCTGGTACGCCGAGCACCACAACATGGGGAGCATCGCCTCCTCGGCGACGAGCGTCCTGATCGCCCACGTGGCGGCGCACACCTCGACCATCCGGCTCGGGTCGGGCGGCGTCATGCTGCCCAACCACTCGCCGCTGACCATCGCGGAGCAGTTCGGGACCCTCGAGAGCCTCCACCCGGGGCGGATCGACCTGGGGCTCGGGCGTGCACCCGGGAGCGACCAGAACACGGCGCGGGCCCTCCGCCGGGACCCCCTGTCCGCGGACAGCTTTCCCCAGGACGTCCTGGAGTTGCAGGGCTACCTCACGGGTGACACGCGCGTTCCCGGAGTGCAGGCGACACCCGGCCGGGGGACCGACGTGCCGCTGTACATCCTCGGGTCCTCGCTCTTCGGGGCGCGGCTCGCGGCCGCCCTCGGCCTGCCGTTCGCTTTCGCATCGCACTTCGCCCCGCAGGCGCTGCTGGATGCTGCCGCCATCTACCGCAGGGAGTTCAAGCCCTCCGCACAGGCGGAGAAGCCTCACTTCATCGCGGGGGTCAACGTCATCGCCGCGGACAACCAGGGGGATGCCCACCATGAGTTCCACGAGGCGATGCTGCGTCGGGTCACGCTCCTGCTCGGCCGCGGCCAGACCTTCACGCGCGAGGAGTCGGAGGCGATCCTCGCGTCCCCGGGTGGACAGCAGATGAGCGAGATGGCCCGCTACAGCGCCGTCGGGACACCCGGGGTGGTCCGGGACTACCTGGAGCAGTTCTCCGCGCGGGTGGAGGCCGACGAACTCATCGTCGCCACGCAGGCGGGCACCACCGAGACGTGGTTGCGGTCCTTCGAACTGCTCGCCGGAGCCATGCATCCGGTGGCGGTCTAGGCCTACCAGAAGGTCCCGAAAACAGAAACCTTCAGCTCCCTGCTTGCCAGAACCGTACAAGGTTTGGTTAAGTGGGTCTCGGTTGTAGTGTTGCGCATTTGTATTTCGCGCGGTTTAGCCCTCGCGGGACAAGCCGCGTCTCTGAAAAAGCGGACAAGCACGCCGCGACTGGGGCGTTCCGAAAGTCGGAGCGCGTCTGAATTTCAGAAGGATAAAACAAAAATGGCAACAGGTACCGTGAAGTGGTTCAACGCTGAAAAGGGCTTTGGATTCATTGCTCCCGACGACGGAAGCGCAGATGTGTTCGCACACTTCTCCGCCATCAACGCAAGCGGCTACCGCTCGCTTGATGAGAACCAGAAGGTCAGCTTCGACACCGAGCAGGGCCCCAAGGGTCCTCAGGCGTCGAACATCCAGCCCCTCTAAGGCTCGGATCTTCCACTAGATCTTTTCGCGAGAAGCAGGTCGGACCCCGGTCCGGCCTGCTTCTTCGTTAACGCCCTCTCCGTCGACCGCCGGTCGTGGCGACCTACCGTCGATCCGCGGGTCCGGCCGCTCCGTCGCACAGGCCGATGAACGCACCGAGCTCCTCCAGGGCGGCGGGGGTCGAGGGCATATGGTGGGTCAGCCGGGGTGAGCGCACGATCACGGCTCGCCACTGTCCGCGCGAGACCGCCACGTTGATCCTGTTCCGGTTCAGCAGGAAACCGATGCCCCGCGGTGCCTCGGCGGCGGAGGACGCGGCCATGCTGACGATCACCACCACGGCCTGCTGACCCTGGAACCGATCCACCGTCCCCACCCTCACCCGCGGGTACCCGGCAGCGGCCAGCGCCCCGTGGACGAGCTGCACCTGTGCGTTGTAGGCGGCGACCACCAGGAGGTCTGCCTGGCCCACCGGCCGGGCCGGTGCCCCGGCGTCAGCGACCCACGGCAGGCCGAGGTGCAGCTCGACCTGACGGACGACCTCCGCCGCCTCCTCGGGGGAGGACGTCGCATGATCCGTGTGCTCGACCAGTACACACCCGACTCCCGGCGCCACACCGCCGAGCAGCCGCGACCGCGCCGCCGGCGCCGTGGAGAGCCGGCCCTCGTAGGCGAAGGTGGAGACCGCACGGCACAGAGCCGGGTGCATCCGCCAGGTGTCCGCGAGGAAGTAGCCGAGATCGGCGGGCAGGGTGGCGTGTCCGTCGGAGAGCCAGCCGAGTGCCGATTCGTCGACCGGCTCGGGGTGGGTTCCCTGGGTGACCTGCGGAAGCTGCTGCGGATCCCCGAGGAGCAGCAGCCGCCGGGCTGCCTGCGCGACCGCCATCGTGTTCGCCAGCGAGAACTGCCCGGCCTCGTCGATGACGAGGAGATCGAGCGATCCGGGCGGCACATTCTTCCCGGTCATGGTCCAGGCCGTCCCCCCGATGAGGCACCCGCCGTCACCGGACACCAGGCGTGCCACGTCCGTGTCCGAGCGCTGCCCCCACGGGAGGTCGGCATCCATGTCCTTCGGCTTCTTCGCCACACGCCCGGGCGGGACGCCGGCGTCGACGGCGCGGCAGAGCAGGTTCTCGACGACCGCATGGGACTGCGCGACGACGCCGATCTTCCAGCCGTCCGCCACCAGCCGGGAGAGCACGTCCGCACCGACATGCGTCTTGCCCGTCCCGGGCGGCCCCTGGACGGCGAGGTAGGACTCCGACAGGCGCAGCAGGGCAGCCGTGATCGCCTCGGCGTACCCGCCGTCCCCGGGGCGGACGGCGGGCAGAGCGCCGCCGTCGAGGAGCCGGGGCGGCACGCGACGCAGAAGGTCCAGGGCGGGTCCGGCGGGGATGTCGGGCAGGGCGCGGCCCACGTGGGCGGCCAGGTCGAGCAGAGCTGCCTGGATGGACCCGGTCATGATCGGCTGGTCCGGTGCCAGTGCCACCGGCAGCTCACTGCGCTCCGGTGCACCGCGCCTCAGTTTCTCCCGGACGGTAGCCGTGGTCAGGCCGGTTCCGTCCTCGGCGAGGTCCACCACCTCGACCCCGAACCACCCGCCACGGCCGGGACCAGTGCTGTCCGTGCTGTCGGCGTCCTCGGGGACTGGGGCGTCGTAGAGGGTGAAGTACGAGCCCCCGGCCCGGAAGTCCGCGCCCGCCTCGAGCCGTGCGGTGACCGACAGGGTGCGCACGGGGTTGGACCGGGCCGTGGGCTTCTCCCAGTCGCTGATCACGTCGACGGTGCGGAAGGGCATCACCTCCCTGGACTGCTCCCACTCCGAGGTCGGTGCTCCGAGGCGGTCGAAGTGGGCCCACCAGAACTGCTTCCGCTCACGCCGGTGATAGCCGACGGCGGCGGCGACCAGGGCCACCGCACGCGGACCGGGCTCCATGGCAGCGGCCGGAGTCAGGCCCGCGAGATAGTCCTGGAGCTGCGTCTCCTCGGCCTCGGGTGGAGCCTGGGGAACGGCATCGGCAGCAGCATCGGTGCTGCTGCCGCCGGCGGGGTCCATCCCGGGTGAATCCGGACCAGCACCGGACGCGGACCGCGACGCCTCCTCGGACTCGGGTGCGAGCCCGAGGAGCCAGTCCCGCAGCTTCAGCGTGGAGAGGCAGTCGTAGCGGTTGTAGTCGCTGATGTCCTCGAGGATCGCCGCAGCCTCCTCGGCGTCACCGGCGTCGCGCGCGGTGCAGTAGGCGGCGTAGGCGACCACGGAGGCGCCCGCGTCCGTCACGTCCCCCGCGCGGAGGGTGGACCCCATGTACAGGGGTTCGAGCTTCTTGATGCTGTAGGACCGCTCGGAGATCCGGAGGCTGTGCCGCACGGTCTCGTAGAGATCCACCAGGACCCCCTCGCGCAGCAGCGTGTCCACGGCGTCCTCACCGATGATGTGCTGGAGCGAGAGCCGGCGCAGGGCGCTCTTCTCATAGGCGGCGTAGTGGTAGATGTGCAGGTCGGGATACTGCCGGCGCCGCTCGTCCACGTAGTCGAGGAACTGCATCAGGGCGGTACGTTCCTCGGCCCGGGAGTGGGCCCAGAAGGGCCGGAAGGGTGGTTCGGCGGAGGCGCCCGGCCCGGCGGCGGGCTGCTCGACGACGCCGAACAGGTACTCGAGGCCCCACCGCCCGTCCGCCGGGTCCTGCCACAGGGGATCGCCCTCGACGTCGAAGAAGATGTCCCCGGGGCTGGGCGCGGGGAGGGCGGCAAGGGTGTGCTCCGGCAGGATCCGGTAGGAGACGGAGTGCTCCGTCCCCTCAGCGTCCCTGGAGGAGACGCTGCCGTCCACGGCTCCCACACCGGTCTGCAGCCGTGCCTGGTCCCGCAGCCGGGTGAGGGACGCGTCGTCCGGTCTCGCGGGCATCGCCGCCAGCTGGTCGATCGTGGTGATGCCCTCACCCCGGAGCCGCGCCCGGCGGTCGCCGGTCATCGAGGCGACGAGCAGCAGGTCCCGCGCGGCGACCACCTGCTCGGCGCAGTAGTCGCACCGACCGCAGGCCGAGTGCCCGCCGTCGCCCCATGCCACCGGCGCGGACCCGCTGCGGTGCGCCTCGACGAGGTCGAGGAAGCGCGCCCGGCGCTCCCGGAAGACGGGCAGCAGGTCCGTGAGGCTGTGGGTGCTCCTCGACCGGTCACCGAGCACGAGTGTCACCTCCGGCGACGTCGGGATGCCGGCTGCCTGCAGCTGGTCCCCGTAGGCGGCGAGCTGCAGCAGCGCTCCCACCTTCGCGTGCCGGGCGAGCTTCGTGTCCCAGACCGCGTACGCTCCGTCCGCCTGGCGCACCAGGAAATCGGAGCGGCCGTGGAACGTGCCGTCGAAGAACGCCGCCTGGAACACCACCGACGCCCCTGAGCCGAGGGCGGTCAGGGACTCCTCGTGCTTGGCCGTGAGGGTGGCGCGATCCATCGAGTCCGCAGGTTCGACGTCGTACACGCCCCGCGGATTACCCGGCGACCAGATGCCGTGGTCGGCCACGAGCTCGTCGAGGATCCTGTGCTCGTGGACGTCGCCGAGGACGGCGGCCCGCTGCAGCATCCCGTCCGGGGCGAAGGAGGCCCGCGGGGCGCGCCCCAGCTTCTCGTCGAGGACGCGCAGCAGGCGGTAGCCGCACTCCGAGGCGGTGACGAGGTCCGTCGCCGAGAACACCAGGTCCCGCCGGTCGGAGCTGCCGTCGGCGTCGAGCAGGAACATGCGCCAGGTCCTTTCGTCGGGAGCGGCCAGTGGATCACGCACCTCCGACCTTCTGTGACGCAGGTCTCGGAACTGGTGCGTGCGGATTGCGGTGGACGGGACGACTTACCTGTGTACGACGCAGCTGAACGCAACGACAGTAAAGGATACGCATCATGGTCGAGACCGCTACCGCCCAGAAGTCCACCACCGGCTCCGAGTCCGCAGCGCCCGTCCGCAAGGGCCCCCTGCAGACCGACAAGGGCAGCACCACCATCGCCGAGACCGTCGTGCAGAAGCTCGCCGGTGTCGCCACCCGCGAGGTGCCCGGCGTCTTCGCGATGGGCAATGCAGCCCGCCGCGCCTTCAACCAGATCACCGAGCGCATCCCCGGCTCGCAGACGAACGTCAGCGGCGGAGTGAGCGTCGAGAAGGGCGAGCGCCAGGCCGCGATCGACGTGAGCATCGTCGTGGAGTACGGCAGCTCGATCGTCGAGGTCAGCGAGAACATCCGTCGCAACGTCGTCAACTCGGTGGAGCGCGCCACGGGGCTCGAGGTCCTCGAGGTCAACGTGAACGTCACCGACGTGCACCTGCCGGGTGACGACGACGAGGACGACTCGTCCAAGAGCGGCACCGAACTCGAGTAGCACCTGCGGCTCCGACCGTGCGGCGGGAGTACCCGCCGCACGGTGCACGGACCGACACCCCCCTCCGCCCACCAGACAGGACAGCATCATGTCGCGCAGCACCATCGGATTATTCGCAGGTCTCCTGCTGGGGATCGTCGCCGTCTTCGGCGGTTTCCTCCAGTTCATCGCCGTTGTCTTCTTCGCGGCGGTGGGCCTGCTCATCGGCCGTTACCTCGAGGGCAGGCTCGACGTCCAGGACCTGCTGAGCCGCCGCAGCTCGAAGGGCTGAGCGCCATGAGTACGCTCGCGGGCCCTGCGCCCGGTGTCCTCGACCCTGCCGGAAGCACGCACGGCGACCCCGCCACGAGGGGCACCCTCGTCACCAAGGAGAAGGTCCTGCGGAAGATCGCCGGACAGGCCGCCTCCGAACTGCCGTTCATCGGCGGACGGAGCGGAGGACTGCTCGGCCTCGGCGCCTCCGGCGACCTCGACGCCCGCCCGCAGGCCGAGGTCGACCTCGACGGGACCACGGCCTTCGTCTCGCTGACCGTCGCGATGCTCTACCCCACGCCGCTGCGTGCGGGTACCGAGCAGCTGCGCAGTCACGTCACGGAGGTCCTTGAGCGCACGACGGCGGTCCACGTGGGCCGTATCGACGTCACCATCGTCTCCCTCGAGACCGGCACGGCCGGTAGGGGAAGGAGCCTCGAATGAGCAGCACACCCACCCGGACGCTGAGGCGCCGCCCCAGCCGTACCGTCCCGGCCACCGTCACGGCGCTGGTCCTGGTCCTCGGCGGGGCCGCGCTCGCGTGGGCCGGTATCGCGGGACTGACCGGTGACACCACCCTCGCCGAGGGCTCGCTCGCGGCGGGTTCCGGTCTCGCCTGGGGCTCGCCCGCCCTCTACGCAACCGTCGCGGTGTTGGCGGTCCTCGGGCTGGTGCTGCTGTTCGCGGCCCTGGTGCCCGGGCGACGCACGCTCCTGACGGCCGGATCCACATGGGGTGGACCCGAAGGGACGACGACGGTACTCAGCCGATCGGCGGTGGAGCGTTTCGCCGCCGCACGGGCGGAGCAGATCGATGGCGTCTCGTCGGCCAAGGGCAGTCTCCGGGGCTCCCGGCTGAAGCTGTCCGTCACGACCTATCTCCTGTCCACAGGTGATCTTCAGCAAACGGTCAGGAACGCCGTCCAGTCTTCAGTAGACGACCTGGGTCTGGAATCCGCTCCGCGGGTCCGAACGAGCATCCGGACGGAGCACGATGACTGACCCGACGACCGACCTGCATCTGCGCACCCTACCCACCGCTTCGGAAAGGACACGGCCATGAGGCAGTCACCCGCCGCACTCAACCGATCCTGGCTCGCCATCATCGGTGTGCTGCTCCTGCTCGGTGCCGCCGCACTCGTCGTGGCCACCGCAGGACTCCTCGACACCGTGATCCCCGGCGCGGCCGCTCCCGAGAACGGGACACCACTGCTCGCCGTCGACCCTGCGGCGACCGCCGCGGCACCCGCCGTCCTCGGTGGCGCCGCCGGCGTCGGCGTCCTGCTGGCCCTCCTGGGGCTGGCCTGGCTCGCGGCGCAGGTCCCCAGGCGTCGTCGGACCCGGACCTACCGGCTCCACGGAGCCGAGGACAACGGGCTCGTCACGATCAACCCGGCCGTCCTCGAGGGAGCACTCAACGCGGACATCGAGCGCCTGCCGGGCGTGGAGAAGTCGCGGAGCGTGCTGCGGGGGAGTTCCACCGCGCCGGACGTCACCATCCGCACCACGGTGGACCACCGTGCGTCCATCGGCGACACGGTACGTTCCATCCGCGGTGGCGCGGTGGAACGCCTCGCCGGATCGCTCGAGGCGATGCCCCGGACCGTCGCCATCATCGTCGACGTCAGCACCTCGACGTCGAGGACCAGGAACGTTACGCAGTAACGCCCGTTCCGGGATTTCCCGGGATCGGAGAACACCAGCAACCCAGCGGAAGGACACGCACATGAGCTTCATCGACAAGGCGAAGAACAAGGCCGAGGAACTGTCGGGCAAGGCCAAGGAGGCCGTGGGCGACGCCACCGACAACCACGATCTGAAGGCCGAGGGCCAGGCGGACCAGGCGTCGGCGACGACCAAGCAGGCCGGCGAGAACGTGAAGGACGCCGCGACGAACGTCAAGGACGCCTTCAAGTCCTGATCCTGTTCGGCTGAAGCCCCGGAGTGGACGGCTCCGGGGCTTCTCCGTGTCCGGCGTCGGGCACGGACGGGGCGGGATGGAAGAATTGGCTGTACCCACCTGAACCAGGAGCAGACCATGAATCCCCGCACGCTCTTCCGTATCGTCGCCGTGGCCGAGGCGGTGACCTGGGCCTTCCTCCTGCTGGGCATGTTCCTCAAGTACGTCACGCGCACCACGGAGGCCCTCGTGCCACCCGCGGGTGCCGTCCACGGCTTCGTGTTCCTCTGCTTCGTGGTGACCACGGTCTTCATCTGGATCAACCAGCGCTGGTCGGTGATGACGGGCCTGCTCGGCCTCGCTTCCGCGATCGTCCCCTTCGCGACCGTCCCCTTCGAGCGGTGGATCGAACGCCGCGGCCGGCTGGGCGGTGGGTGGCGCCTGGCCCCGGGTGCCGAGGCACCCCGGAATCCCGCGGAGCAGGTGCAGGCCTGGGTGCTGCGGAGCCCGATCGTGGCCCTGCTCGTCGCGATCGTCGGGATCTCGGTCGTCTTCACCGTCCTGCTGCTCGTCGGCCCGCCCGGTTCGTCGAGCTGAGGCGGGCATGCTGGATCTCGCGGACACCACCGACGACGAACGCTTCTTCCTCCACAGCGGGCGGCGCTGGCGGAAGACCGATCCCACCCTTCCCGCGGATGTGCGGGCCCGGCTGATGTCCCACCTCGGCCGCGGCCGCTCGGGCGTCCGCACCAGTGCCAAGGGTGACGACGGCGCAGCACTGCCGCGCGCGCGGCGGACCGTGCAGCTCGCGAAGGAGGGACTCGGCGAACGCGGGACCGCCTGGTGGGACCAGACCGCGGCCGAGCGCGAGGCCCGCTGGACCGCCGCCCTCGAGGAACTCGATGCCCTGCACCCGAAACGGCCCGAGCCGGCCGACCGGGTGGATCGCGCGGATCGGGCCCAGCAGTCGAACCACAGTGAGCACCCGGAGCGGGCCGAGCCTCCGAAGCAGCCGGGCCGCGCACAGGGCCGGACCGGGAAGCGCGACGGCGGTTCGGCCCCGCAACATCCCGGGCATGCCTGATCACCCGTCCGAGAGCGAGCTTCGGGCGGAGATCCTCCGCATCGCGGAGCAGCGCGGGCCGGAGAAGACGCTGTGCCCGTCGGACGCGGCGCGGAGTATCGACGGCGGGACGTGGCGGGACCTCATGCCGGCCGCCCGCCGGCTGGCCTTCGACCTGGCCGCGGAGGGGCGGGTGGAGGTCACGCAGCACGGCGAGGGCGTGGACCGCGATGCCCGCGGTCCCATCCGGATCCGCTGGGTCGGCCCGCCCGGATCGGCGTGACCCTTCCCGGGCGGGCGCTCGGCGGGACGGCCGGGACGTACGGAAGCCGCCGTCGGCACCGGTAGGCGCCGACGGCGGCTTCCCGCCACCCTGCCGAAATGCGGCTACGAGGCCTTCGCCGTGCTCCGGCGGACGGCGTAGGTTCCGCCCGCCGCGGCCACGAGGACCAGTCCGCCGCCCAGGGCGATCATGCCGGTGGTGTTCGACGAGGCCTCCCCGGCCACGCCGGTATCCGCGCCGCCGGACAGCATGGCGCCCATCTGGGTCCTGGCCAGGGTTCCGCAGAGCGCGGGGGAGGTGGCGCCCAGGGGGAGGTCCGTCGCAGCCGGCGCCGTCCCCACCGAATCGGTCTCGGCCGTGCAACCCGGGGTGCGCCCCCGGTCCTCATCCTGACGCGGGCCGGCCGCGTGGCACAGCGGCCGGCGGACCCGGTGCATGCCGTGACACCACCCGGATCGCCCGTGTCACTCCTGCGTGAACTGCAGGTCGGAGCCCTGCCACTCGACGGGTTCGGCGTGCATCGACCGGTAGGTGACCGCGGCGTCCCAGCTGTGGAAGAGCAGGTAGGTGGTGCCGTCGGGTGCCGTCGCGAGGTCCTGCCCGCCCGGCCCGATGTAGCGGTCCCCGCCGAACGAGTCGGAGGAGAGGATGGGCTCGGGGGACTTCTCCCACGGGCCTTCCAGTGCCGGGGCGGTTGCATACCCCACGTTGTACGAGCTGTCCCCGTAGAAGTTGCTGGAGTACAGGAGGGCGAAGCCGTCGTCGCGCGGGACCACGGTCGGCGCCTCGACCAGCAGGCCCTCCCAGTCCAGGGTCTGCTTGACGAGCTTCGTGGTCGGTCCTGCCAGCGCCAGGCCGTCGGCCGAGAGCGGTGCCGTCTGGATCCAGGTGTCCTTGTCGCAGCAGTTGCCGTCGTTCTTCCAGACGAGATTCAGGCCGGTGTCCGTGGCGAACGTGCTGGCGTCGATCGCGCCGCCCTCGTCCTCCGGGCACACCAGCATCCGGTCACCGGCCACCGTGAAGGGTCCCGCCGGATCGGTGGACGTCGCCACGCCGATGCACTGGAGGGCGGGCTCGAAGTTCGTCGTGGTGAAGTACAGGACGAACTGCCCGTCCGCCACCTCGGTCACCTCGGGCGCCCAGGTCTTGCCCGGGATGGTCCAGGACGGCAGCTCCGGCAGGGCGTCGTCGTCGAGCATCTCCCACTCGAGGAGGTCGGTCGATGTCGCGACCTGGACGTTCTTCCGGTTGCCGGCGGAGGCGTACGCGTAATAGACGCCGTCCACCTCGAGGATGTCCGGGTCCGCGAACTCCTCGTCGAGAACCCGGGTGGGGTTCGCCTCCTCGGTCGGGGCGGCGTCGTCGGGAGTGTCCGACGGCGAGCAGCCGGCGGTCGCTGCGGCGAGCGCACCGACCGCCAGCAGGCCGAGGACCCGGCGCAGGAGCGGAGGGATCACCCCTTGACCCCGGACCGTGAGACGCCCTCGATGATGAAGCGCTGGAGGAACACGAAGAGCGCGAGGACGGGAAGGCTGGCGATCACGGCACCGGCCATGAGGAGGTCGTACCGGACCGCGTTCGCCGACTGCAGCGTCGACAGGCCGGGGGGCAGCGTCTGCACCTCGGGTGTGAAGAGCACGTAGACGGGCCACAGGAAGTCGTTCCAGTTGCCCAGGAAGGCCAGCAGTGCGAGCGTCGCCATGGCGGGCTTGGCGAGCGGCAGGATGATCCGGGTGAACATCTGGAAGCGGTTGGCGCCGTCGATCCGCGCCGCCTCCTCCAGGTCGTCCGGCAGCGAGATGAAGAACTGCCGCATGAAGAACACACCGAACGCCGAGGCCGCCGTGGGTACGATGATCGCGATCAGCGAGTTCAGCCAGCCGAGTTCGCTGACGAGCAGGTAGTTCGGGATGACCAGGATCACCGGGGGGACCAGCAGGGTGGCGACGATGACCGCGAAGACGATCTTCTTCCCGCGGAAGTTCATCCGTGCCAGCGGGTACGCGGCCAGCGACGCGGTGACCACGACGAGCGCGGAGTGGATGATCGCGGCCAGCATGCTGTTCGCGAACCACCGCAGGACCGGCGTGTTGGTCCCTGGCGCGAGGATCTCCTTGTACGCGTCGAGCGAGAAGGGATTCGGGATCCACGACGGCGGGATCGCTGTCGCCTCGCTCCGCGTCTTGAACGACGTCACGATCATGAAGATGAGCGGGCTGACGAAGATCAGCGCCACCAGCGCGAGGAGGACGATCTTCAGGACGGTCCGGGGCTGGAGCCTGCGCTGCGGCTTCTCCGCAGGGCCGGCCCCCCGGGGGGTGCGTGTCTCGACACTCGAGCTCATCGGGCGTCCTTCCGTTCGCGGAACAGCCAGAAGACCACGAGGCTCAGGCAGATGAGGAAGAGGGTCAGGACGTAGCTCATGGCGGCTGCGCTGCCCATCTGGAAGTTACGGAGGCCCGTGTCCGCGATCTGGTAGATCGCGGTGCGGGTCTCCCTGCCCGGGCCGCCCTGGGTGATCAGGTAGGACTGCCCGAACATGTTCACCGACGCGATCAGCGTGGTGAGGGTCACGAAGGACAGCACCGGCCGGAGTCCTGGCAGCGTCACATTGACGAACTGCTGCCACGGACTGGCCCCGTCCATGCGGGCGGCCTCGTAGAGCTCCGAGGGGATGTCCTGCAGGCCGGCCAGGTAGATGACGGCATTGAAGCCGAGGGTCCACCACACGGTCACCCCGACGAGGGCCACCCAGGCGGCCGGGGTGGAGGTGGTCCAGGCGATGTCGTCCGGCAGGCCGATCAGGCCGAGGTAGTAGTTGACGAGGCCGATGTTGTTGTCGAGCAGGTAGCGCCACATCACGGCGACGACGGCGACGCCCAGGACGTAGGGCGCGAAGTAGATGGCGCGGAAGAAGTTGCGGCCCGGGAACTTCTTCGCCATGAGCAGTGCCACGGCGAGCGGGATGGTGAGCAGGAGCGGCACGCTGAACAGGGTGAAGATGCCGGTGGCGCGCACCGATCCCCAGAAGTTGGTGAACTGCCCGCTGCCGGACCGGAAGAGCTCGGCATAGTTCTCGAGGCCGACGAAGGGCTTGAGCGGGCGCGTGTAGTCCCAGGTGTGCAGGCTGATCCAGGCGCCGAAGACGATCGGGACGAGCACGAAGGCGATGAACAGGACCAGGTACGGGGCCAGGAAGAGCCAGGGCGTGGCTGCCGCCTGCTTGCGGATCTCACGGGACGGCGACGCCGTCCCCGACGGGCGGGGTGCCCCCTTGCGTGCGGGGGCACCCCCTTCTCGTTCCCTCAGCGTGGTCATGGTGCTTACTCCCCGAACGACGCTTTGTTCTCTTCCATGAGCTTCGAGGCGTTGTCCGCTGCCTCGGTCATGGCGTCCTCCGGCGACTCCTCGCCGAGGACGGCCTTGCTGACGGCGACCTCGAGGGTCTCCGTCTGCACGGCCCCGATGCCGGGGACGGCCGGGAGGAACCGCATGGAGTCGATCTGCTCGGCGATGGGAGCCTGGGGGAGGCCCTCGAGGGCGCCGGCGGCACGGACGGACTCACGGGCGGGGATCATGCCCGAACCGGCCCATTCGGCCGAGTTCTCGCTCAGCCACGCGATGAACACCTTGGCGGCGTTCTGCTTGTCCGGGTCCGGCTGCGCCTGGCGGGGGAGGAAGAAGTTGTGCGAGTTGGCCCAGACGGCCTGCTCGTCCCCGATGGTGGGGATGGGAGCCGCCGCGTACGGCAGGCCGGACGCGTCGAGGTCGTTGACCTGCCAGATGCCGTCCCAGGTGATCGACGTCTCGCCGTTCTTGAACGCGACGTACTGCGAGTCGATCGCCACGGACGAGGGGCTGTAGCCGTCCTCGACGATGCTCCGCTGCCAGTCGATGGCCTCGAGGCCTTCCGGCGAGGCGAAGTTGGCCTTGGATGCCTCGGCGTCAAACGGTTCGTTGCCGTACTGCCACTGGAGCGAGAGGTTCATCAGGTGGCTCGGCCACAGGGTCGGCATCCAGAACGGGTTCTCGTAGCCGGCGGCCTGGAGCTTGGTGAGCGCGTCCTCGAAGGACGCGGCGTCGGTGGGGGCCTCGGTGATTCCGGCCTTCTCGAAGTGCTCCGTGTTGTAGTACATGGCCAGGGAGTGGACATCCAGGGGGATGCCGAAGCGCTCGTCCTGGTAGACGCCTGCGTCCCAGACCTCCTTGGTGAAGTCGTCGCCGCTCAGTTCCAGCGTCTCCGCGAGGTCGTCGACCGGGACGATCACGTTGCGCGCGGCCATCGTGGAGAGCTGGTCGAGGTGCATGACGCCGACGTCCGGTCCCTCGCCGGCCGTCACGGCCGCCGGGAGGCGCTGGTAGAAGTCCGCCCACTGCATGGTGTTCGAGCTGACCTTGATGTTCTCGTGCTCGGCGTTGAAGTCCTCGATCATCTGTTCCATGAACGGTCCGTCGCCGCCCGTGAACCCGTTCCAGAAGGAGAGTTCCACCGCGGGTCCGGTGTATTCGCCGGTGAACTCGCTGGCGGCCTCTTCGCCACCGGAGCCGCCGCAGGCGGTCAGTCCGAGCAGCGCGACGGCGCCGATGGCCGTTGCAGCCCTCAGGCGCCCGCGCAGGGATCGCTTCGTATGGATCATGGTGTCCTCCTCGTTGAAAACGTGCACGCCGCGTAGTGAGTGGCGCGGCGTGTGACCGAGCTTACAGCGCTGTAAAAAAACTGTCCAGAGTCCCTTTCCGGTCCTGTTCCGGAGGCGACGGGGCGGATTGCCACCCGTCCTAGACTTGGGGTGAGCCCGAGGAGCAGCAGATGAGAAAAGTCCGACTCGCCGATGTGGCAGCGGTCGCCGGCGTATCGATGAAGACAGTGTCGAACGTCGTCCACGACTACCCCCACGTGACGCCCGAGATGCGGCGGAAGGTCCAGCAGGCCATCGACGAGCTCGGGTACAAGCCCAATCTCACCGCGCGGCGCCTGGCGACGGGGAAGACCGGCATGATCGCCCTGGCCATCCCCGAGATCGACCACCCCTACTTCTCGGAGCTCTCCCGGTACATCGCCGAGGAGGCGAGCGCACGCGGCTACCGGGTGCTGGTCGAGCAGACCCTGAGCAACCCTGCCGCGGAGCGCGCGGTGCTGAACGACCGCGAGGCCGGGGTGGTCGACGGCGTCATCTTCCACCCCGTCAGCATGAACTCGATGGAGGTCGCGAGGCTCAAGCGGGACGTCCCGGTGGTGCTGCTCGGTGAGTCCACCATGCCCGTCACCGCGGACCACGTGATGATCGACAACGTCGTCGCGGCCCAGGAGGGCGTGGCGCACCTGCTGGCGCAGGGCAGGCGGCGGATCGCCTTCCTCGGCGTGGTCGAGGGCGACGTCACCGGATCCACGGACCAGCGGCTCCTCGGCTACCAGCAGGGCCTGGTCGACGCGCGCATGCCGCTCGATCCCCGGTTGATCCTGTCGGTCACCGACTTCACGCCCGAGGAGAGCGCCCGCGCGGTCCGGGAGGCACTGGCGGCGGGGCTCGGCTTCGACGGCCTGGTCTGCCGTGACGACCGCTTCGCCACGGGTGCGCTCTACGCCCTCCGGACCGCCGGCGTGGGCGTGCCGGAGGATGTCGCCGTCGTCGGCTGGGACGACACCGAACTGGGACGCTGGGCCACGCCGACCCTGACGTCGATCGCCCCGGACAAGCGTGAGCTGGCCGCAACCGCCCTGCAGCTCCTGGGCGAGCGGATCGACGGGTACCAGGGCATCGGCCGCCACCGCATCGTCTCCCACTCGCTGATCGTGCGGGAGAGCGCCCCGCTCGCGGCAGCCGTCCTGTCATCGTGAGGTTGCCTTTACAGCGCTGAAAATGTGCGGCAGGATATCGGCATGCGGAATCCAGATGTGTCGACGGCCAGCCTCCAGGACGGGACCTACCCCCGGCCTCAACTCGTCCGCCGACGGTGGGCGGATCTCGGGGGAGAGTGGGACTTCAGGTACGACGACGAGGATGCCGGCGTCGCCGACGACTGGTTCGCCGGGGCGACGCCGTTCCCCCTGACCATCACCGTCCCGTATCCGCCGGAGTCCGTCCGATCCGGCGTGAACGACACGACCTTCCACCCCGTGGTCTGGTACCGGCGGACCCTCACCCGGGCGGACTTGGTCGAGAGCGGGAGGTCCGCAGCGGACGACCGTCTGCTGCTGCACTTCGGTGCCGTCGACTACCGGGCCACGGTCTGGATCAACGGCGCCCTCGTCGGGACCCACGAGGGCGGCCAGAGCCCTTTCAGCTTCGACATCACCGATCATGCGGCTGCCGCCGCCGAGCTGTCCCTGGTGGTGCGAGCCGAGGATGATCCGCACGACGTCGCCCAGCCCCGCGGCAAGCAGGACTGGCTGGAGGACCCCCACGTCATCTGGTACCACCGCACCACGGGCATCTGGCAGCCGGTCTGGCTCGAATCCGTGCCGGCCGCCTTCATCGAGGGCGCCGTCTGGGAGCCGGACGTCCCGAAGGGATCGGTCCGCCTCGAGCTCGAACTCTCGCCGCAGCGGCACACAGCCCGGACCGTGCGCGTGGACCTCAGCTATGCGGGCCATCCGCTCGGCAGCTACACGGCATCGGCCTCGCAGCCCCGTGTCGTCCTCGACTGCGTCATCCCGCACCAGGCCAACGGCCAGGCCTACGAGTCGCTGCTGTGGTCTCCCGAGGATCCCCGCCTCATCGACGCGACGGTGGCCCTGCTCGACGGCGACGGGTCCGTCGTCGACGAGATCTGGTCCTACTTCGGCCTGCGCAGCGTCGGTACCGCCGGGCGCCACTTCCTGCTCAACGACCGCCCCTACTACGTCCGCTCCGTCCTGGAGCAGGGCTACTGGCCGGAGTCGCTCCTCGCGGCGCCCGACGCGCACGCCCTCCGCGAGGAGGTGCAGCTGATCAAGGACCTCGGCTTCAACGCGGCGCGCCTCCACGAGAAGGTCGAGGACCCGCGCTTCCTGTACTGGGCGGACCGGCTGGGCCTGCTCGTCTGGGGCGAGATGGGCAGCACCTTCGAGTTCTCGCCCACCGCCATGGAGCGGGTCTCCCGCGAGTGGGTCAGCGTGGTCCAGCGTGACAGGTCGCACCCCTGCATCGTCACGTGGGTGCCGCTCAACGAGAGCTGGGGGGTGCAGCAGATCGCCCACAGCGCCGAGCAGCGCCACTTCGCCCAGGCCATGTACCACCTCACCAAGGCCCTCGACGGCTCCCGACCCGTCATCTCCAACGACGGCTGGGAGCACGTGGAGTCCGACCTCTTCACGGTCCACGACTACGCCACCACCTACGAGGACCTCCATGCGAGCTACCGGGATGCTGCCGCGTTCGACGCCGTGGCCCGGGGAGTGGGACCGGCGGGCCGCCGGCTGAGCGTGCTGCCGGACCTGCCCCGGACGGAGCCCGTGATGGTGTCCGAGTTCGGCGGGATCCTCTACGCGCCGAACAGCCCCATCGAGACGTGGGGCTACTCCACGGCCGACTCCGACGAGGACTTCGCCCGGCGCCTGCAGGCGCTCTTCTCCGCGCTCTACGACAGCCCGGTCCTCTCGGGCTTCTGCTACACCCAGCTGACCGACACGCTGCAGGAAGCCAACGGACTGACGGACGAGAACCGGAAGCCGAAGCTGCCGGTGGCCGAGATCCGGAAGATCGTCATGGGACCGACCTGGAGGGAACACGCATGAGCGACATCGCAGCAGGGACGCCGCCCCGGGAGATCCCGGTACCGGAGGGCGCGTCCCCCGAGGCGACCGCCGCCGCGCAGGGGCTCTACACCCGCGGGGTGATCGCGCAGCAGGGCGCATTCACGCGCGAGTGGGCCGCGGGGATGCGCGAGGACATCGATGCAGCCCTCGCCGAGGCACTCGCGCGGCCGGACGGCGCCGTGGGCCGTGGCCCGAAGCGACACTACGTGGAGATCCACCCGGAACAGCTGCGCGGCTGGGTGGATCTCGTGGACCACCCGTGGGTCCGCATGGTCAGCGAAGCAGTGCTCGGCCCGGACTACGAGATCGTGGAGCTCGGGTACGACGTCCCCGGGCCCGGGGCGGTCAATCAGCCGTGGCACCGCGACTTCCCCATGCCGGCGGAGACCAGGGAGCACGGGCGGCTCACCTCGCTCGCCTTCAACCTCACCGCGGTGGACACCGAGGAGGACATGGGGCCCTTCGAGGTGGCGCCGGGGACGCAGTGGGACCTGCCGGAGGGCTTCGACCACGAGATGTTCCCGCCGAAGTCCGCCTACCCGCGGTACGAGGCCCTCGCCGAGCGGAAGTATCCGCGCATGGGTGACATCTCGGCGCGCTCCGCGCTGACCATCCACCGCGGCACGAAGAACGAGTCGCAGAAGTCCCGGCCGGTCCTGGTGCTCGGCGTCGACGCGCCGGGAGCCGGGAACGCGGAACACCACTCCATGGCAGTGACGAAGCCGTTCTTCGACGCACTGCCGGAGCGCGTGCGGCGCCACGTGGTGTGCCCGGTCGTCGACGAGCTGACGCCGATCACGCAGAAGCACTCCATCGAGGGCCTCATGATGGGCGAGGCCTGACAGCCTCCCGGAGTACGACGACGACGGCGGCACCCCCGTGGGTGCCGCCGTCGTCGTTCCTGTGCCCCGCGCCGTGGCGGGTCGATCCTCCCTCCGGATGACGCCCGGCCTACCGGCGGGCGAGCTCCGGATGGTGGAGCTCGGTGACGTCCGGGTGCGCGCGGACGCGTCCCTTCAGGACGTTCGAGCCGTACGAGGACAGCATGGGGTTCTCGGGGTCGTCCGAGATGCCGCGGGCGGCGGCACGCAGTTCCGCCGTCAGCGGTACCGGCTCGATCACGGCATCCAGGCGGGGCGACCAGAAGAACGGGATGGCGTAGCGGTCGACGCCGGGGGCGGGTGCGGTGACGCGGTGGACGGTCGCTGCGAGGTAGCCCTCGGTGGCGACCTCGAGCATCTCGCCGAGGTTCACCACGAGGGCGCCCGGGATCGGCGTGACGGGGACCCACTGCCCGGTCCCGTGCGGGAGGACCTCGAGGCCCCCGACGGCGTCCTGCAGCAGAAGCGTCACGAAGCCGTAGTCGGCGTGGGAGCCGACGCCCTGCGAACCGGCGCCCTCGACCACGCCGCCCACGTAGTGCACGAGCTTCGCCATCCACGCGGGTGAGCCCTCGAACGGCCCCGCGAAGTAGTCCTCCGGCAGGTGGAGCGCGACGGCGATGGCCGAGAGCAGTTCAGCGCCGACCCGGGACATGAGGGCGGCCCACTCCATGGCCCGGACCTCGAGCTCCGGCAGTGCCTCGCGCGGCCACAGGTTCGGGCCCTGCAGGAGCCAGTAGGGCTCGTCCGCGGGGTGGTCGGTGACGGGCTCGCGTTCGGGGGAGAAGTCGATCTGCTCCCGGGCGTCCGGTCGGCCGCGCGTGATCTCGGTGCCGAGTCCGGCGTAGCCGCGGAAGTGCGGTGAGGTGCGGTTGAGGATCGTCAGGCGTTCCTCGAGCGGCAGGGCGAAGAAGCGGCGGGTGATGTCGAAGAGGTCGTCGACCTGCCCGGGGGCCGCGCCGTAGTTGACGATGTGGAAGAAGCCGACGGTGTGGGCGGCGTTGCGCAGTTCCTCGATGAAGCCGGGGGTGAAGGAGCCATCGGTGGAGCGTGCGCTGCTGAGGTCGAGTGTGGGGATCTGCCCCGGTGTGTGCTGCATCTGCAGGAGATTACGCCTCGGCGAAAGACGCGCCCGCGTTTCCGTTACGCCGTATTGCGCTCCTCACCCGGGTCCCTGAGACCGGCCAACGCGCGCACCAGGCGGAGGCCGCCGTCGGACCCCGGCCAGTGGCGCCGCAGTGCGTCCGGGCCCGCGGAGCGCACCACCGCGCGGAGCACGACGGCGATCAGGACGAGGTCGTCCGCGTACCCGACGACGGGCAGGACGTCCGGAACGAGGTCGATCGGCAGCAGGAGGTAGGCGAGCAGCCCCAGGAGCAGCAGGCGGCTCCGCCGAGGCAGTGCACGGTCCGCGGCGAGCCGCCGGACGAGCCGGAGGATGTCCGGGGCGAGGCGCAGTGCGTCGGTCAGCGAGAGCACGTCCGGGTGTCGCCGTGCGTAGACCGCGAGGCAGGCGAGGAAGAGGGCGTAGGCCAGCACCAGGGCGACGACGACCGACAGGACGGCGTGCCGGTCCACGGGTTCAGGCCGCCAGGGCGGCGCGGAGGACGGCGGAGATACTGCCCGTGATCTGCTCCTCCGTGACAGCCTCCGGATCGGCTGCGCACTCCACGGCCATGCCGTTGATGGTGGCCAGCAGGATCGTCGCGAAGACGGTGTAGTGCTCCGGGTCGGACGGCGCGCCGAACGGTGCGGCCCGCTCCGCGAGGGTCGTGGCGAGCAGTGAGCGGCGGTTGCGCCGGTGCTCCCTGAACACGGCGCCCACGTCGGGGTCGCGACCCGCCTGGAGTGCGAACTCGACGACGAGCGCATGCCACCGCTGTTCGCGCAGGACGCCGCGGGCGAGATGACGGGCTGTCCGCGCGATCGTCTCGTCGAGCGAGGTCAGGTGGTCGAGCTGGCTGAGGACGTCCGCGGCGGTGTCGGCGAGGCGTTCGCCCAGGAGGGTCGCGAACAGCTCCTGCTTGGACCCGAAGTTCGAGTAGACGGCGCCCTTCGTGTAGCCGGCGCGCTCGGCGATGGTGTCGAGCCGGGCTGCGACGTAGCCGATCTCCTCGAAGACCTCCAACGCGGCCGCGAGCAGTCCCGCACGCACGTCCTCCCGGCGCGGCCGGCGGCGTGGTCGTCCGGCCGTGGTGTCCGGCATGTCCTTCTGCGTGGTCATCTGCCCTCCTGCAAAGACGATACCATTGGTACTGAATACCGAAAGTATTGAAAATCGAAGGATGTCATGACCCTCTTCCCGCTCGCGCACCGGCCGGATGCCTCCGCGGACGCGCCCCCGGCCGTCGTCGTCGACGGCCTCACCCTGCAGGCAGGGAAGCGCACCGTCTTCGAGGGCATCTCCTTCACCGTTCCCGCCGGTGTCCTCGCGGTCCTCGCCGGCCCGTCCGGCGCGGGCAGGACCGCCCTGGCGCTCGCACTCGCCGGCCGGCTCGCGCCCTCCGGCGGCCGCCTCTCGGTGCTCGGCCTCGCCCTCCCGCGCCGGGCCGGTGCCGTCCGGCGGCGGGTCGGGATCGCAGCCAACGCCACGGTGGCGCCGCTCGACGAGACCCTCACCGTGCGGCACCACGTGGCCGAGGCACTCACGCTCGCCGGCCCCTGGTGGAAGCCCGCCGCCTCACCCCGGCAGGTCGACAGGACGATCTCCGCGGCCAATGACCTGCTCGGCGCGCTCGAGGACGCCTTCGGCGATGATCCCGCTGCCGCGTCCCTCCACCAGGCCAGGCTCCATCGCGGCGAGCTGATCCGGGACACCGCGCCGATCGCGCGTTTCACCCTCAGCCTGCTCCTCGCGCTCATCCCCTCTCCCGACCTGCTCGTCGTCGACGACGTGGACCAGCTCCGCACCGTCGGGGAGCGGCGGGCCGCCTGGGGAGCGCTGCTCACCGTCGAGCGCACGGCCCGCGCCGGCTCGGGCGCCCTGACCGTCGTCGCCACCTGCCAGGAGCGGCGTGAACTCGACGACGTCCTCGACCCGACGCATCGGGTGAGCGCCCTGCCCCTTCGGCCCGTCGCCGTGCAGGTCCTGGCGACTCCCGCCGCGCCCGCCCCCACTCCAGCGGCCTCCCTCGCTCCCTCGGAACCCACCCCAGAAACCAGGTGACGCGTGTTCTCCCTGATCCGCACCGAACTCTCCCGCTTCCGCACCACCCTGCTGTCCAGGGCCGCGCTCATCGTGATCGCCGTCATCCCCGCCCTCTACGGCGGGCTCTACCTCGCGGCCAACTGGGATCCGACGGGCAACCTCGAGCACCTGACGGCCGCGGTCGTGAACGAGGACCAGCCCGCACCGGCCACCGGACCCGACGGCTCGGACACCACGGTCTCGGCCGGCGAGGACCTCGCCGCCTCGCTGACCTCCTCCGGCGACGCCGGCTTCACCTGGGTCGCGGTGACCCGGGCCGAGGCGGAGGATGGCCTGCAGGACGGGACCTACGCGGCAACCCTCGACATCCCGGCCGACTTCTCCTCCCGCCTCGCCTCGCTCGGTGGTGACTCACCGGATCAGGCGATGCTCGACATCACCACCGACGACGCCGACAGCTTCATCGTCGGCCAGGTGGGCAACACCGTGGCCGCCACCCTGCAGCGCCAGGTGCAGTCGGGCGCCACCGAGGACTACCTCGACGGCATCTACCTGGGCTTCTCGTCCCTGCACGGGAAACTGGTGGAGGCGGGCGAGGGCGCGGACAAGCTCGCCGACGGCGCCCGCAGTGCGGACGAGGGATCCGCTTCCCTCGTCGTCGGCCTGGGGGACATCGTGGACGGGACCGCGCAGCTGTCCACCGGCAGCGCGCAGGTCGCCGCCGGTGCCGCGGACCTCGCGGCCGGGTCGGGTGAACTCTCAGGTGGCCTGGCCGGCCTCGACGCCGCCACGGCGGACCTCGTCCCGCAGTCCCGGCAGCTCGCCGACGGTGCGGCCGCGGCCTCCGCCGGCGCGGCGACCCTGCGCGACGGCGCCGCACAGCTGGCTACCGGAGCGCAGTCCGTCGCCGACGGCGCCACGGCACTCGCCCCGTCCGCCTCCGCCCTCGCGGACGGCACCCGGCAGGTCGCCGACGGCGTCGGCCAGGTGGGGCAGGGTGCCTCGGCACTGTCGGCAGGTGCCGGCCAGGTCCAGGGCGGCGCCGAGCAGGCGGCCGCCGGGTCGAGGTCGGTGGCGGACGGGCTCGCCCGTCTGCAGCAGACCTTCGACGCGCTCACCGACGCCGAGCGACTCGCGGCACTCCAGCAGCTCGCCGCAGGAGCGGACGCCGCGGCAGTCGGGTCGGAGCAGGTGGCCGCCGGTGCCGGGACCCTCGCGTCCTCGGCGTCGGACCTCGCCGCCGGCGCGGACGCCGCGGCCACGGGTGCGTCCACCGCCGCCGACGGAGCGGGGAGCCTCGCGACGGGCGCGGCGCAGCTCTCCGCCGGCGCCACCGACGCGTCGGCTGGGGCCACGCAGATCGCCCGGGGCGCGGCGGACCTGGCCGACGGAGCGGGTCAACTCGAGGCCGGCACCGCGACGCTCGCCCGGAACACCCCGGCCCTCCGCGACGGGATCGTCGCGGCGTCCGACGGTGCGGATACGCTCGCTGCCGGAGCGTCGACGCTGAGCACGGGTGCGGGCGACGTCGCCGGCGGGGCAGCAGTGCTGGCCGACGGGTCCGGCGAGGCCTACGACGGAGCCACGAGCCTCGAGGGCGGGCTGGGCTCCCTGTCGACGGGCTCACAGGACCTCGCGGCGCAGCTCGGCGAGGGCGCCGGCCAGGTGCCGGACCACGACGACGCGGAGCGGGCCGAGCTCGCGTCCGTGGGCGCCTCACCCGTCTCGATCGAACGGACGCACGCCAACGCGGTGGACGCCTACGGCGAGGGCATGGCGCCCTACTTCATCCCCCTGGCGCTCTGGGTCGGCGGGATCGTGACCTACACCGTGCTCCGCGCCGTCTCGCCACGGGCCCTGGCCTCCTCGGCGGCATCCTGGCGCGTGTCCGCCGCCGGGTACCTGCAGGGCGCGCTGTTCGCCGTGCTCCAGGCCGGGGTCCTGCTCGCGATCCTGCTGGACGGCCTCGGCCTGACCACGCCGCACCCGGTGGGCCTGATCGCCTTCACCGTCCTCACGGCGCTCGTGTTCACGGCGATCCACCAGGCGCTCGTCGGGCTGCTCGGCGGGGTGGGGCGGCTCGTGGCGCTCGTCCTGCTGATGCTGCAGCTGACCTCCGCCGGGGGCACCTATCCCGTCGCGACGGAGCCCGGCTTCTTCCAGGTCCTCAGCCCGCTGCTGCCCATGACGCACGCCGTCACCGGGCTGCGGCACCTCATCGCGGGAGGCGACACCGGCATCGTCTGGGCGTCCGTCGCCCAGCTGCTGATCGTCTTCGTCCTCGCCGCCGCCCTCTCCGTGTACGCGTCGCACCGGCGTCGTTCGTGGACCCTGGAGAAGCTCCACCCCAGCCTGTCGATCTGACAACAGTCCTCCACAGGTGTGCCGTCCGCCTGCGGCGGCCGGCCCGGAGCTTATAGGTTGGAGGGGCATGTCCGAGCAGTTCCTCCACCAGGAAGGCACCATCCCATGATCTTCATCGTCGTCAAGTTCACCGTGAAGCCCGAGTGGAGCGACCGCTGGATCGACCTCACGCGTGACTTCACCGAGGCCACCCGCCGCGAGCCGGGCAACCTCTGGTTCGACTGGTCACGCAGCGTCGAGGACCCCAACCAGTTCATCCTCATCGAGGCGTTCCAGGACGACGCGGCCGAGGCACACGTCAACAGCGACCACTTCTCGCAGGCAATGAAGGACATGCCGCAGGCGCTCGTCGAGACGCCGGAGATCATCAGCGAGCGGATCGCCGCCGAGGGCTGGGGCCGCATGGGCGAGCTGACGGTCGAGTAGCGCCCGGACGTCAGACGGCGTCGGGCGCCACCGCGGGGAGGGCCTGCTCCATGATGAAATCGTCCTCGAAGCGGTCCCCCAGCCGGAAGCGCTTGGTCCCCACCACGTCGAAGCCGTGCTTCCGGTAGAACCGGAGGGCGCGGGCGTTCTCCTGGTTCACGCCGAGCCAGATGCCCGGGAGGCCGGACCCCGCGGCGTGCTGCAGCGTGGCCTTCATCAGGGCCGATGACGAGCCGCTGCCGTGCAGGTCGGGGTGGACGTAGAACTTGCTCAGTTCCGCCGTCGGAGTGAGCGAGAGGGCCGCGAGCACGTCCGCGTCCGACGGCTGATCCAGGACCACCATGCTCCAGCCCATCACCCGGTGCCCCTGGCGGATGCACAGGACGGTGTGCCCCGGCCGGGCGAGCACCTCGGCGAAGCGCTCTTCCGAGAGGTGCGTCTCGATGTGCCGCTGGATCTCCTCCGGTGGGGAAGCGGGCGGGCAGGCCAGGGGGAACGTGACGGCGGCGCAGACGGCGAGGGCCGCCGCGTCGGCGACGGTCGCCGTCGTGATGTCGATGCTCATGCACCAAATCTAGGACGAACGGCAGCAGGACGCGGACACCGGGTCCACGTCCTGCTGTCATTCGTCCACGGCGTCCGTCGGTTCCGGCGGATGCTTGCGCCGGTGCCGTTCGTCCTGCTCCGTTCGTCCCGCTCCGTTCGTTCTGGTCCGTTCGTCCCGGTACTGCGGACGCACGGCACCGGAACGCCGGGGGCGGCGCCGCCGTGAGCGGCTACTCGATAACGGGCAGGCCGTCGCGGGTGAGCTTCCAGTTCTCCTCGAAGAACGTGCTCGGATCGATCGTGCCCTCGGCGATCAGGTAGTCGATGAGCAGCTGACGGATCTCCGTGGTCTGGTTGACGAGGACCGGAGCCGTGGCGATGTGCGGGAAGTTCCCGCCGCCGGACTGCCGGTAGTTGTTCGTCGCCACCGCGAACCGCTGCGCGGGATCGATCGGCGCACCGGCGTAGCTCAGGTCGACGATGCGCTGTCCCACGGGCCGGCTGATGTCGATGTCATAGCTGACGCCGGACATCATGTCGTAGTTGTAGTCCGGCGTGCCCGCGGCATTGGTCAGCGTGGCCGGGTCCACCGGAGCGCCGACGGCGGTCTGGGTGAAGTACTTGGCCGAGTACTCGAGGTAGTCCTTGACCTGGGCGCCGGTCATCTCGACGCCGAACAGGGTGTTCGGGAAGACGTACAGGCCGGCCATGTCGCGGATGGTGACGGGCCCCTCGGGGATCACCGCCGCGCGGTTGAAGGGCGCGACGATGGACAGGACCGGCAGGTCGGCGTTCGGGGTCCCGTCGAGGGCCGTGTCGACGGCCCTGGCCTGGACGTCGTTGACGAAGTCCATGACGGCGGTGTCGCGGAAGCGCGAGTCGGCCGCTGACATGGTCTCCATCGCCGTACCGATGGCCGTGTTGACGTAGTCGATCGTCGTCCGGTGCTGCTCGGCCGCGATCGCCGAGATCTTCGGGTCGGCAGGCACGGTGTTGGAGTTCAGCAGCTCGGAGTTCGCCGACGCGACGTCCCACTGGCCCCGTACCTTGACGAGCTCGAAATCCATGACGGACAGGCGCATGCCCCAGTTCTTCGGCTCGGTGAGCAGGACCTGCTCACCGGTCTGCCGGTTGGTGACGAACCGCTCCGGGATCTCCTGGTGCTCGTGACCGGCGAGGATCGCATCGATGCCCGGCACCTGCTCGGCGATCAGCGTCGACGCGTTCTCGATCGGCAGGTCGCCGCCGTAGGAGGACGTGCCCGAGGGGCCGGAGTGCGAGCTGACTACGACGACGTCCGCTCCCGCGGACTTCATCTCCGGAACGTACTTCCTCGCCTGCTCCACCATGTCGAGGAACTCGAGCTGCCCGTCGACGTTGTTCCTGTCCCAGATGGCGCTGCCGGGCGTGGTCAGCCCGAGGATGCCCACCTTGATGGGCTTCTGGCCCTTGAGCTTGAGCGTCTTGATCACGTAGGGCGTGAAGGCGTCCCCGCCGGTGGTCGCGTCCTTGACGTTGGCACCGAGCAGCGGGAAGTCGAGCTGCTCCTCGTAGGTGCGCAGGAGCGGCAGCCCGTAGTTGAACTCGTGGTTGCCGAGCGTGGTGGAGTCGTAGCCCATGGCGTTCATCGCGGCGGCCATGGGGTGCATCTCGCCGGTCTCGTCCACCGGCTGGGTGGTGGCGTAGTAGTCCGTGAGGGACGTTCCCTGGATGGTGTCGCCGTTGTCGATCAGCAGGGTGGACCCGGCGCCGCGGTCTGCGCGGACCTGGTTCACGAGCGTCGAGATCTTGGCGATCCCGACGTCGTTCCCGGCGGCGTCGTCGTAGTCGGCGTTCTTGAAGTAGTCCCAGTTCTCGATGTAGCCGTGGAGATCGCTGGTGCCCATGACGGTGATCGAGACCGTGTTGTCCTTGGGTCCGCCCTTGCCTCCGCCGGGTGCGGCGGTCGCTGCGGGTGCGAGGGTGAGGGCGGCGGCGCAGCCGACGGCAATGGCCGTGAGTGCGCGACGGTGCCCTCGGTTGAGGCTGTGTGACACGGTGAATCAGCTCCTGTTGGTGTGCGGTGGCGTCAGCATACCGGTGACCGATGACACACTGGTGACCGGGACATGGCGGCGGATGAACGCCCGATGTCCGCCGCCGAGGACCGGCGGCGGACCGGTCCCCCCACCCGCTCGAGGTCAGGGAGGACCACCAGTGACGACGACGCCGGAGTATCAGGACGAGTACCGCGAGGACCTCCTGGGCGCAGGATACGAAGCGCGGACGCTCCCGCTGGCGAGCGACGACGAGGGCGAGGTGGTGGCGACGCTCGTCCGGCGTCGCGCCGCGGGGACCTCGCGCCGGGCGGTCCTATACGTGCACGGCTTCGTGGACTACTTCTTCCAGACGAACCTCGCCGATGCCTGGCTGGAGGCCGGGTTCGACGTCTACGCACTGGACCTGCGCAAGTACGGCCGGTCGCTCCGCGAGCACCAGACGCCGAACTACATCACCGCGCTCGAGCACTACGACGAGGAACTCGACGCTGCTGCACGCATCATCCGGGAGGACGAGGGCCATGACGTCCTCGTGGTGATGGGCCACTCGACCGGTGGCCTCATCACCTCGCTGTGGGCGCACCGGCGGCGCGGCCGCGGGATCGTCGACGCACTCGTGCTCAACAGCCCCTGGTTCGACCTCAACGCGAGCGTGTTCCAGCGCACCGTCGGGACCGCCGCGGTCCACCGGATCGGCGCGCTCAAGCCCCGCACCGTCGTCGGCACGCTCGGGTCCGCGTACGGGCGCTACCTCCACAGCGGCAGCGGAGGGGAGTGGACCTACGACCTCGCGTGGAAGCCGCACGGCGGGTTCCCCGTGGTGGCCGGGTGGTTCGCCGCCGTCCGGCGAGCCCACGCCGAGCTCAACCGCGGGCTAGCCGTCGACTGCCCGGTCCTCGTGGCCTGTTCGGACGCGACGTCGAACCCGGTGAAGGAGCCCGCCAGGATCTCCTCGACGGACGTGGTGCTCGATGTCGCGCACATCGCTGCCCGGTCGCCGCGCCTCGGGCGCCACGTCACGCTGGTGCGGATCCGTGGGGGCATTCACGACCTGGCCCTCTCGCCCGAGCCGGCCCGCTCGGAGTACTTCACGGAGCTCGCGCGGTGGCGGGATACGTATGTGCCGGAGGCCGGCACCGCGCCGTGATCCGTTCCCTGCCGTGAGCCGTTCCGTGCGGTGAGGTGAGGTCAGGTGAGGGGGTGGGTCGGGTGGGGGGTGGGGCGTGTCGTGAGGTGACGCCGGACGACGGCGGCGGCTCAGGCGAAGCGGCGCATCGCGAGGCGTTCGGCGAACGCCTGCTCCTCGCAGAGCGACGAATGCGCCAGGGTGAAGATCCGGGCGTCAGACCGCAGCTGCCCGATCAGGGCGAGCGCCGTGCGGGCGTCGAGGTCAGCGGCGAGCAGCAGTGCCGCCGTCGCCTGGACCCGCCCCGCGCCGGCGGTCGCCGCGGCGCTCCGCAGCCCGGCGACGGCGTCGTGCCACTGGGTGGGATCCGCACTCCGGAAGGAGCGCTCGATGACGAGGATGCGCTCGTCGAGCAGATCGGTGAAGCGCGAGACGAACGACGCCGCTGCGCGCGGCGAACCGATGTCGGCAGCAAGCCGGGAGACTGCTGCCGTGTCGATGATGGGCTGCATCTCGGGTCCTTTCGAACTGTGCGGACCGACGGGTGGACAGGACTCGGGAGGGCCTTGTCCAGGTCCCCACCGGGATGCCCAGTCTTGCGCAGCTACTTGAAGCTGGGGCGCAGGAATACTCGGGTTTTCATCAAGAAGAGGAGGGGAACGTCCGCCGACCCGCCCTCATCGACCGCCGCGGTCGACGTCGTAGGTCAGCACGGCGAACTGTCCCTGCTGCTCCACGGTGCGCAGGACGAGCCGGTCCGCCCCGACCCGGAGCGGCAGCAACGGCGCCCCGCCGGCGAGCGCGGCGGGTGCGACGGCGAGCTGGATCTCGTCCAGCAGCCCGGCGGAGAGGAACTGGCCGGCCAGGTCGCCGCCGCCGACCACCCAGATGTCCCGCGCGCCTGCCGCTTCGCGGATCCGGTCGATCGATGCGCGGACATCGCCGGAGACGAGCCGCACGTCGGCTCCCTCGGGGATCGGCAGGTCCCGGGAGGTGAAGACGAACGTGGGGCGCTCGCCGTACAGCGTCGGCCACTTCCCGGGGTCCTCGATCAGCCCCTCGAAGGCGAGCACCCATGCGTAGGTCGTCGACCCCTCCACCAGGACACCCACGGAGTCGAGGAAGCGCTCGTGGTGTTCCGGCGGCGGGGGTTCCACGGCGAACAACCAGTCCAGCGAGTCGTGCTCGTCCGCGATGAAGCCGTTGATCGAGGTGGCGGTGGAGAAGATGATCCGGGTCATGCGTCATTGCACCACGCAGCTCCGACGATCAGCACGCACGGCCAGGCGTCGCCAGGAGCCCGGCTGCCCTTCGCCGCTGGTCGGCCCGAACCCGTGACGAACCTGCGCCGGCGGGCGTGCCCGGCTGCGCTCCCTCCCACCGACCGGACGCTCCCAGTGGGAACAGTCCATCCTTCCCGCTGACGACCTCCGGTGAGTGGGAGGGACAGCGGCGCCGGGGCGGGCGTGGGCCGCCGTCGGCCTAGTCTGCTGCGGCGTCGACCCGTCCGACGAACTCGCGCACCAGGGCGTCGAACTCCTCCTCCCGCTCGATCTGCGGCATGTGACCGCAGCGCTCGAACAGGTGGAACTCCGCGTGGGGGAACGCCGTGCGCGCGTGGTCGAGGTGCGAGGCCGGCAGCACGCGGTCCTCGTCGCCCCACACCACGAGCGTCGGCTTGTGCTGGGCCGCGACGGTGCGCAGCAGTTCGGTCCGCCAGCGGCGGCGCACCCCGCGGAACGTGCCGAGGTGGCGGGCGACGGCGAGCAGGACGTCGTCGTGCACGGGGTTGCCGCCGACCTGCTGGGCGTGGTCGAGGCGTTCCTCCGTGACGAACCGCTTGTCGAAGAACAGGGCGCGCTCGGTGCGGTAGGCGGCCTTCCGGGACTTGTCCCGCATGAGCCGCCGGCCGAGGGGCCGGATGGCGAGCAGCCGCAGCGCGATGGTGACCTCCTTGCCGAAACCGGCGCTGTTCACGAGGACGAGGCTGCGGACCCGTGCCGGTTCCAGGGCGCTGATCTTCAGGGCCACGGCGCCGCCCAGCGAATTGCCCACCACGTGCAGCGGCCGGTGCTCTCCGAGGGTGTCGAGCCCGGCGATGACGAAGCGGGCCATCGATTCCATGGAGTACCGGCCCTCCGTCCGCTCGGACAGTCCGAACCCCGGCAGGTCCAGGCTGATCACGCGGTGATCGGGGGCAAGCCGTCCGTACAGCCCCTCCCAGTCCTCGAGGCTCCGCCCGATCCCGTGGATCAGCAGCACGGGGGGCCGGGTGCGGTCGCCGTCGTCCCGGTAGCGCACCCACACGCCGTCGACCACCAGCAGGCCGTCGTCGTGCGTGGCGGACCGCTCCACGCGGGCCCCGCTCACCGGCGGATCTTCCGGGCCAGCCGGGCGAGCTTCGTGGCGCGGCGCTCCAGGGTGCCGAAGGACATGGGCGCCAGGCGGGCGACGACGTCGGGGATCTTCGCGCTGAGGCCGATCAGCAGGCGGGGCTTCCGCGCCTTCACGGCCTCGAGCATGAGCTCCGCGGCCTTGTCGGCGGGGAAGGTGAGGAGCTTGTTGAACTCGTCCTTCGCCTTCCTGACATCGACGTCGCTGAGGTTCCCGCCGATCCGCGCGTTCAGCGCGATGCCGGTCCGGATGCCGCCCGGGTGCACGGAGGTGATACCGATGCCGCGGGGCAGCAGCTCGTTGCGGAGGGCCTCGGTGAAGCCACGGAGGGCGAACTTGCTGGCGGAGTAGGCCGTCTGGCCTGCGGGACCCACCAGGCCGAACAGGCTGGAGACGTTGACGATGTGCCCGCCGGGCTTGATCCGCGGCAGCAGGTGGTGCGTGAGCAGGACGGGCGCATGGAAGTTGATGGCCAGCACCCAGTCGAAGTCGTCCATGCTGATCTGGTCGAAGCGTCCGGCCAGGGCCACGCCTGCGTTGTTGATCAGCAGGTCGATGCGCTCCGTCGCTGCGAGGAGGTCAGCGGCCACCCGCTCGACGGCGTCACGCTCGGCGAGATCGGCCACGAACGTCCGCACGCTGCTGCCCGGGAAGGTGGAGCGGATGGAGGAGGCGACGGCGTCGAGCTTCGCCGCGTCCCGGTCGACGAGCAGCAGGACGCTCCCGCGTTCGGCGAGACCGCGGGCGAGGTGCTCGCCCATGCCTCCCGCTGCTCCGGTGACGACGGCGGTGGCGCCGGTGAACTGGAAGGGCTGGATGCTCACGCGTGGATCTCCTGGAGGTCGGGGGCGGGGGTGCCGCTGGGGGGTACGGGGGTGTCGAACACCATGTTCTTCGAGAGTCTGCCGCGCAGGGCCGTCGGGGCGTCGAGCAGGTAGTTCTGCCGCATGATCCACGGCTGGCGGTCGCCCTGCTTCGGGAAGGCGGACACCGCGCGCTGCACGTAGCCCGAGGTCAGGTCGAGGATGGGCCGGGCCGTCATCGCGCCGTCGACCGCCGGGGCGCCGTAGCGGTGGCCATGGCGGTCCATGTACCGGATGAGGCGGCAGACGTAGCGCGAGCTGAGGTCGGCGCGCAGCGTCCAGGACGCGTTGGTGTAGCCGACGCAGAGCGCCAGGTTCGGGACGCCGCTGACCATGAGCCCCCGGTACACCCAGGAGTCGCCGAGGTCCACCGGCCGGCCGTCGACCGTGAAGCGTGCGCCGCCGAGGGGCAGCATCGAGAGACCGGTGGCCGTGACGACGACGTCCGCGTCGAGTTCCCGCCCCGAGGCGAGGCGGATGCCGGTCGGGGTGAAGGTGTCGATGGTGTCGGTGACCACGGATGCCGAGCCGGACTTTAGGGCCTTGAAGAGGTCGGCACTCGGCGCCACGCAGAGGCGCTGGTCCCACGGGTTGTAGGCGGGGGTGAAGTTCTCGCGGACCGAGGCCTCGTCACCGAGGATCCGCTCGGTCTGGGTGCGGATGAGCTTCTTGGCGAGCTCGGGCCGGCGGCGGCAGAGCTGGTAGAAGGCCTGCGTGAACAGGACGTTCTTGGCCCGGGCCAGGTGGTGCGCGGGGCCGGCGGGGAGGCGGCGGCGGACGGCGTCGGAGAACGTGTCCCGGCTGGGCACGGCGGTGACGTAGGTAGGGGAGCGCTGCAGCATGGTGACGTGGGCGGCCTCCTTCGCCATGGAGGGGACGAGGGTGACGGCGGTGGCGCCGCTGCCGATCACCACGACCCGCTTCCCCGCGTAGTCCAGGCCCTCGGGCCAGAACTGCGGGCGGACGATCTCGCCGGTGAAGGAGTCGAGGCCGGCGAAGGACGGCTCGTGGCCGCGGTCGTAGTTGTAGTAGCCGCTGCACAGGTAGAGGAAGCCGCAGGTGAGCTGCCGGCGTTCCGTGCCGCCGTCGTCGTCCGTGTCATCGAGGTCGAGGGTCCAGCGCGCGTCCTCCGAGGACCAGGCTGCCCCGACCAGCTTCGTGCGGAAGCGGATGCGCTCGCGGATGCGCGGATCCTCCGCGGTCTCGCGGATGTAGGAGAGGATCGAGGAGCCGTCGGCGATCGCCTTGGCCTCGGTCCACGGGCGGAAGGGGTAGCCGAGCGTGAACATGTCGCTGTCGGAGCGGACGCCCGGATAGCGGAAGAGGTCCCACGTGCCGCCGATCGCGCCCCGGGCCTCGAGGACGGTGAAGCTCTTGCCGGGCAGGCCGGTGGCCACGCGGTAGGCGGCGCCGATACCGGAGAGCCCGGCACCCACGATGACGACGTCGAGGTGCTCGAGTGCTGTTTCCATGCCTCCATCCTTCCGTCTTACGCTGCACACCGCTTGACTTCGTGCGACAGCTATTTACCCTTGGACGACATGGGCTCTGTCATCCGCTCCGCCGGCATGCGCGGCTTCCGCGACGTCGTCGAACAGTTCGGCGGCGATGCCGAAGCGCTCGCAGCGCAGTTCGGGGTGCCGCTGGACGCGCTCGACGGCGACGACGTGCTCGTGTCCGACGTCGCGATGGCCCGCCTGCTGGAGGGGGCGGCGCGCGCGCTGCCGTGCCCGGACCTCGGCCTGCGCATCTCCGCGTACCAGGACATCGGGATCCTCGGCCCGCTCGCCGTCGCGGTCCAGAACTCACCGACCGTGGGGGCGGCGCTCGAGTGCGCGTCGCAGTTCCTGTTCCTCCACAGCCCCGTGCTGCGCTTCACCCTCGTGGCGGATCCGGAGGGGCGGCCGGGTGATGTGGGCCTCTGCTACGGATCCTCGGAGGGGACGCCGCCGCGCCAGGCCACGGACGCGATCCTCGCCTTCTCGCACCGCATGATCCGTTTCCTCCTCGACGGCCCGTACGGACTGCATTCGGTGCACCTCTCGCACCTGCCCAGGGCTCCCGCCTCCCGCTACACGGAGTTCTTCGGCGCCGAGGTGCGCTTCGGTCAGGCCGCCTCGCTCCTGCGGGTGCCGCGGAGCCTGCTCGACCGCCCGCTCGCCGGCGTCGACGACACCCTGCGGGAGATCGCCCTCGACTACCTCCACAGCCACTTCCCCGAACCGGGCCGCGTGGTCGCACCCCGGGTCAGGAACGCCATCGACCGCATGCTCGGCAGCTCGCCGCCGCGCATCGACTCCGCCGCCCGGCTCCTCGGCATGCACGCCCGGACCCTGCAGCGCCGGCTGGCCGGCGAGGGCACCAGCTTCGAGTCCCTGCTCGACGACGCCCGCCGCGACGCGGCGCTGCGGCTCCTCACCCGCACGGACCTGCCGCTGCAGCAGGTCGCGGGGCTCGTGGGACTGTCGGAGCAGTCGGCTCTGACCCGGTGCGTCCGCCGGTGGTGCGGCACGACGCCGAGTGGTGTGCGGGCGGGCAGCGCGGGAGTCTCGGAGGCCCCCACCTACACTGACAGGCAAGGATTCACGGCGGGAAGGGGGAGCGGTGGCAGGGATCACGAGCGCTGACGTGGCCCGCGAGAGCGGCGTCTCCCGCACCACGGTCAGTTATGTCCTGACAGGGCGCGACGGCGTCAACATCTCGGAGGAGACCCGCCGCCGGGTCCGGGAGACCGCCACCCGCCTGGGGTACGCGCCGTCGGCCGCAGCCCGGGCGCTGCGCACCGGGCGGAGCGACCTGGTGCTCTGCATCCTGCCGGACTGGCCCGTGGGGCCCGTCATCGAGACCCTGCTCGACGCACTGGCGGACGAGCTCTCCGGCCGCGGTCTCTCCGTGCTCGTGCACCACGGACGCGGCGCACGGCCGCTCGCGGATCTCTGGCGGGCCGTGACCCCGAGGGCGGTGATCGGCTTCGCGCCCTTCGCGGAGGACGACCTGCTGGCCATGCGTCAGGGCGGCATCCAGGTGCTCGGGACGCTCGGTGAGGACAATCAGCCCCACCCCGATCTGCCGTCCGAGAGCCAGCTGCGGATCGGTGCCCTGCAGGCGGAGCGCCTGATGATCCGAGCGACCCGGCTCGGGTATGCCTGGCCGGCCGACCCACGTCTCGCGGTCTTCGCCCGTGACCGCCTGCTCGGGGTCCGGCGGATCTGTGCCGAGCTCGGTCGTCCCGAGCCCGTCGTCCTCCCCGTCGGGCTCGACGTGGGTTCCGCGGCCGAGGCCGTCCGGGCCTGGCGTGGGCTCGGCATCACGGGTGTCGCGGCCTACAACGACGACGTCGCCCTCGCGGTCCTCGCCGGGACGCGGGCCGAGGGCCTGTCCTGTCCCGACGACTGCGCGGTGGTGGGCGTCGACGACATTCCGGCCGCACGGCTCGCTGCTCCCGCGCTGACGACGGTCTCGCAGTCCATCGAGGTGCAGGCGCGGTATCTGGCGGCCCTGGTCGTGGCGGACCTCGACGGCTCGGGGGAGAACCCGGGCCATCCGGGCCACGGCCTGCATCTCGTGGAACGGGACTCCGCCTGACCCTGCGCACCGGGGGTGACGTAGCCGGGTAGGGCGACCTACGTGCACCGCCACTACCGACAGGTGCGGACGCATGCCACACACAGGAAGGGCCGGAGCAATGCCCCGGCCCTTCCTGTGGTGCGACGCTCTACGGGTAGCGCACCAGGTAGCTCGGGGTGCCCGTGTTCGCGTTGCTCACGGGCGCTCCGGTGGTGTTCACCACGTGGTCGATCGTGCCGGCACCGAGGTTGACGGTCAGCACGTGGTTCAGGACGACGCCGGCCGTGTCCGGCACCTCGAACCCGCGGGTGGCGTGGATGGTCGGGTCCACGTTGGTGAAGATGTACGAGCCGCCACCCCACAGGGTGTGCTGCTTCACGCCGTCGGCCACCTTGTAGCCCGCCCAGCCGAGGACGCCGTCGTGCTGCCACGCCGCCTGGTTGGGCGGGTCGTAGGGCAGCTCGTTCTGGTAGAGCACGGTGCGGCCGCGCTCGCCGTTCCAGATGGTGTTGTACTCCTGGTAGTGCTCCACGAACAGGCCCGTGGCCGTGACGTCGTCGCCGTTGATGATGACGCCGTTGCGGCCCGTGCTGACGTCCCAGCCGAACGCTCCCTCGTTGCCGTGGTCCGCGCGCCACACCCAGATGTGGTCGATCAGCACGTTGTCGCTGTTGACCTCGAGACTGGTGTCGGCCTTGCCCACGTGCGGGCCGCCGATGCGGAAGTAGACGTCGCTGAGCGTCGTCGGGTTCGCCGGATCGTTCTTCGTCGCCCCGTTGTTGCCGTTCTTCGTCCCGATCTGCAGGAGGACGGGGGAGTTGACGGTGCCGCCGTCGATCGTGACACCGGCGATCACCACGCCCGGCACATCGGCGACGCGCATGGGGACGGCGCCGTTCACGGCGGTCAGGGTCGCGTGGCCGAGGCCGAGCACCACGGTGTCGGCCCGCTTCACCCGGATGGTGTCGGCGATGTCGTAGACGCCCGGCGTGAGGAGGAGATGCTTGCCGCGGGCCAGGGCGTTGTTGATGGCCTGCACGGAGTCGCCCGGGCGGGCGACGAAGAACTCGGAGAGCGGGACGGTGCGGCCCGGCGTCACGCCGTCACCCCACGAGATGCCGCGGGAGTTCGTCTCGGCCGAGGGCACGCGCACGCTGTAGGTGCCGCTGCCGTCCGCGAAGAGGTAGGGCTTCTCGCGGCTGACCGGGGTCTCGTCGAGGGTCGTGTACGGGGGCGTGGGGAAGCTCTCGTCGGTCGGCGCTCCCACGGTGCCCGAGAACACCTGGTTCCAGACGCCGTTGGACCAGCTGTCGATCTCCGCGTTGCGCGTCAGCCACTGCTGCTGGGAGCCGTTGACGATGTCCCCGGCCTTCGAGTCGGCGAGGTAGCCACCGCTCGCGAACTGCGGACCGGCCGTGCAGTAGTCCATGAGGGAGAGCGTGCCGCCCGTCACGTTCACGCGGCGCAGGGAGACGGCCTGCGAGACCGCCCAGAAATTCGCGGTCGCCCGGCAGCCGTCCTGCCCCGCCCCGTTGACCTGCAGTGTCAGGTTGGAGAGCGTGCGCCAGAAGTTGTTCAGCGCGATGCAGTTGCTCGTGCCGTTGTCCTCGAGGCAGCGGTTGTAGACCTCGATCTTGCCGTTGATGGTCACGTCCGACGGTGACGCGCCGAGCCCGGCGACCTCCGTGTAGTAGCCGACCTTGAACTGCAGCGGCTCCGCGTCGGTGCCGTAGGTGCCGGGCAGGAACAGGAGCGCCTCGCGTCCGGTGCCCATCTCGTCATCGATCTGGCGGGCGTTGACGGCGTCGACCTCCGCCTGGATCTCGCTGACCGGCATGCTCGGATCGAAGATCGTCACGTTCGGGCCGAAGTCGGGCGACGACGACGGCGGGGCCTTCTTCGCCGTCACCGGCATGCTCTGGGCCGGGGCCGGGGCCTGTGCTGGGGTGGTGGGTGGGGCGGCGATCGCGGTGGCTCCCGTGCTGGTGGCCAGGAGCACGGATGCTCCGAGCAGAGCTGCGAGCCGGGTGCGTCCGGTCCTGGTGGGGCGGGGGATGGTCATGCTGAACGGTTCCTCTCCGTCGAGGTGGTCCTGCCGAGGGCGGCGAAGCGACGATGGTGAATCGTGTCACCAGGCCGTGAGGGAATTACATCCCCGGCGCGCGGTGAAGTCAAGGAAAGTTCGGATGCCGCCCGTGACGGTCGGTCATTGAAGGGTTGCGCAGCCGGTGGTAGAGCTTGGGGGAGCGACGCCGGCGCAGTCGGCTCGCGTACGCGTCCGACAGCCCCGACCCGAGGAGACACCATGGCAGCGCCCGACGACGAAGAACGCAGCCTCAGCGAGTGGAGCCGGACCCTGGCACAGGCCCTGCAGGTCCTGGACCTCGAGGTCGATCATCCGAGGATCGTCGAGGTCGCCGAGCGCTCCTCGCGCCTACTCACCCCGCACGCCGGAGCCATCAGTGCGTTCATGATCGGCTATGCGGCGGGCACCGTGACCACGGACGGTCGGGACGAGACGAGCGCCGCCGTGGAGAAGGCCGCGAAGACCGTCCTGACGGTCATCGAGAAGGACGAGGAGACGAGCGAGGAGGAAGGCTGGACCGGCTCGGCACAATGACGACCGCTGAGCGGCAGGAGCAGACACCGACCCGCGCCCGGCTCGGATCCTGGCCGACGCCCCTCGAGCCTGCGCCCCGTCTGTCCGCCGCTCTCGGACTGAATCCCGACGACCTGTGGATCAAGCATGACGACCTCAGCGGGTTGGGAGGGGGAGGCAACAAGGTCCGGAAGCTCGAGTGGACCGCCGGCACGGCCCTGGCTCGCGGGGCGGACGTCCTCGTCACGACCGGCGCGGCGCAGAGCAACCATGCGAGGCTGACCGCGGCGGCCGGGGCGAAGCTCGGCGTCGGCGTCGACGTCGTGCTCGTGCTCACCGTGACGGACGGGACCGTCGTCGTCCTCGAGCGGTTCCGGCTCGTCGGCCTGGCGCCGGCAAAGGCCGGGCAGCACCGCTGATCTACCCGACTGCGGGAGGCCCCGGTCAGACGCCGGCCGGCGCCGCCGATCGGGACCGTGGCAGGCGCGCGAGCGTCCAGGCCAGCAGGACAGCCACCAGCACGGCCGCGGCCAGCCCGAGCCCCGAGTAGCCCATCAGGACGAGCGCCGGTCCGGCAAGGGCTCCGCCGGTGGCACCGGCGAGATTCATGAGCAGGTCGGAGGTGCCCTGGACGGGCGCGCGCTCGCCGACATCGACCGCTCCCGCCAGCAGTGCCGACGCCGACACCACGCTCGCCGACCAGCCGAGGCCGAGGAGGATCAGGCTGACCGTCACGGCCACCTCCGACTCCGCACCCCGCCAGGCCACCAGCAGGGCTGCCAGGAGGAGGATCTGCCCGCAGAGGATCCCGCGAGCCGCGCCGGCGCGGTCCGCGATCCAGCCGAACACCGGTGACAGCGCGTACATCCCCGCGACGTGCAGGCTGATCGTCAGCCCGACGACGGACAGACCGGCGCCGTGATCGTGCAGATGGATGGGCGTCATGGACATCAGGGAGACCATCGCCGCATGGCTGACCATGAGGGTCACGACGGCGAACCGTGCGCCGCTGTTACCCGCCAGGACGGCGAAGCCCCGCCGCTTCAGGGGCACCGGGGTGTCGGCGCGACGATCGGCCGCCTGGCGCCTGAGTGCGGTCAGGAGGGGATCGGGCCGCAGCCCCACCGTGTACACCAGGGCCGCCGCGACCTGGGCGGCGGCGGTGAACACGAATCCGCCGCTGAGCGCGGGGATCCCGAGGAACCCGGCGACCACCTGGCCGGGCTCGAACAGGTTGGGACCGAGGACGGCGCCGATGGTGGTCGACCAGACCACGAGTGAGAGGCTCCGCCCACGCGTCGATTCGGTGGCGAGGTCGGTGGCCGCGAAACGCGCCTGCAGGCCGGTCGCGGATCCCGAACCCAGCAGGACCAGTGCGACGAGCAGCAGGGGGAAGAGGGAGAGATACGCCGCGGTGATCGCGAGCAGCGCCCCGCAGCAGGCGAGGACGGAGCCCGTGGCGAGGGAGACGCGGCGTCCCCGCCGTTGGGCGAGGCTCGCGAGGGGGACGGCGGCTGCAGCGGCTCCGAGGGTCGCCATCGTGGCGGCCATACCGGACCACGCGCTGGATCCGGACGTCTCGGCGGCGAGGAGGGCGCCGAGGGACAGCGTGGCACCTGCACCGAGTCCGCCGAGGATCTGCGCGACGACGAGGACGCGGACCACATGCCGCTGGGCGACGTCGATCCCGGGGGCCTTCGCCGGTGGATCGTCGTGCCGCCGGTCCGCGTGCCGGTTGTCCTGCCGCATCCGCCCGCTCCTCCTGGTCGCCGTGACCGGAGCAGTCTATCCGCGCCGACAAGGCCCCCCACGGCCGAGGCGCTTGCACGGCGACCTGCACACCGGAGCGCCGACCGGCCAGGCCAGGCACGGCAGACCTGGCGCACCGACACGCACATCCGTGCGCGCCGACCTACCCGGCCCGCCACGGCAGGGCCGGCGCAGCGAGCACGACGTCCGGCCGCCGTCGGACCATCCCCTGAAGGGCGTCCGACGGCGGCCGGGTCGGGTCAGGCGTTCGCCGCCTCCGCCACCTTCGCGGGCGTGGTGTCAGCGCCCGTGAAGCCGTCCGGCTCCGGCTTGGGTGCCGGAGCGGTGGCAGCGACATCGTGCTCGGTGGGAGCCGTGTGGGAACTGGGCTCGAACCGCACGATGATCTGCTTGGAGATGGGGGTGTTGCTGCCCTGCGCCACGCGGTCGAGCGGCACGAGGACATTCGCCTCCGGGTAGTACGCGGCGGCGCAGCCGCGCGCGGTCGGGTACGAGACCACGCGGAAGGCCCGCACCACGCGGTCGATGCCGTCGTCGTACACGCCGTGGATGTCGACGTTTTGGCCGTCCTTCAGGCCCAGTTCGCGGATGTCCTCCGGGTTGATGAACACCACGTGGCGGCCCTTGTGGATGCCCCGGTAGCGGTCGTTGTGGCTGTAGATGGTGGTGTTCCACTGGTCGTGGGCGCGGAGCGACTGGAGGATCAGCGTCCCCTCCGGGCGTTCGAGGTACTCGAGGTCGTTGACGGTGAGTACCGCCTTGCCGGTCGGCGTGTTGAACGTGCGCGAGTCGCGCGGACCGTTCGGCAGGATGAAGCCGCCCTCCTGGCGGATCTTCCGGTTGTAGTCCTCGCAGCCCTCCACCACGTTGGCGATGTGGTCGCGGATGAGGTCGTAGTCCTTCTCGAAGCCCGCCCAGTCGGCGTCGATCTTCCCGTCGATGGTGGCGCGCGCGAGCCGGCTGATGATCGCCGGTTCGGAGAGGAGGTTGTCCGAGACCGGCTCCACGCTGCCCCACGAGGGGTGGACGGCGCAGACCGTGTCCTCCACCGAGACGAACTGCTCGCCGGTCTCCTGGCGGTCGATCTCCGTGCGGCCCTTGCAGGGGAGGATCAGCGCCTCCTTGCCGGTGATGAGGTGGGAGCGGTTGAGCTTGATGGAGATCTGGACGGTCATGTCGGTGTTCTCGAACGCCTTCTCAGCGACCTGGGTGTCCGAGATGGCCGAGACGAGGTTGCCGCCGAGGGCCACGAACGCCTTGATCTCGCCGTCGCGCATGCGCTTGATGGTCTCGACGGCGTCGGCGCCGTGCTCGCGCGGCGGCTCGAATCCGAACTCCTTGCCGAGGGCATCCATGAACGTGGGCGGCATCTGCTCCCAGATGCCCATGGTGCGATCACCCTGCACGTTGCTGTGCCCGCGGATGGGCGAGGCGCCGGCCCCGGGCTTGCCCATGTTGCCGCGCAGCAGCAGGAGGTTGATCATCTCCTTGATGGTCGCGACGCCCTTCTTCTGCTGCGTGATGCCCATGGCCCAGGTGATGATGACCTTCTCCGAGGCGATGTAGCGCGCGGCGAGCTCGTCGATCTCCTCGGAGCGGAGTCCCGTGGCTTCGAGGACCGTGGTCTCGTCGAGCTTCAGGAGGTAGTCGCGGAGCTCGTCCAGCCCCTCGCAGTGCTCCTCGAGGAACGCATGGTCGAGGACGGTGCCCGGGTTCTTCGCCTCGGCCTCGAAGACACGCTTGGACACGGCCTGCAGGAGCGCCATGTCTCCGCCGAGCCGCACCTGCAGGAACTGGTCGGCGATCTCGGTGCCCTTGCCGGCCACCCCCCGGACCTTCTGCGGGTTCTTGTAGCGCTTGAGTGCCGCTTCCGGGAGCGGGTTGACGGCGACGATCTGTCCGCCGTTGCGCTTGCAGTTCTCGAGCTCGGTGAGCATGCGCGGGTGGTTGGTCCCGGGGTTCTGGCCCATGACGATGATGAGGTCGGCGTTCTCGTAGTCATCGAACGTGACCGTGGCCTTGCCGATGCCGATGGTCTGCCCCATGGCCCAGCCGGAGGACTCGTGGCACATGTTGGAGCAGTCGGGGAGGTTGTTGGTGCCGAAACCCCGGACGAACAACTGGTAGAGGAACGCGGCCTCGTTGGAGGTGCGGCCGCTGGTGTAGAAGGCGGCCTCGTCGGGGGAGTCGAGGCTCTTGAGCTTGCTGCCGACGATCTCGAAGGCCTCGTCCCAGCTCACCGGCCGGTAGTGGTCCTCTCCGGCAGGCTTGTACACGGGTTCGACGAGGCGTCCCTGCATGCCGAGCCAGAACTCCGAACGCTCCCGCAGCTCGCTGATCGAGTGCTCGGCCCAGAAGTCGGAGGAGATGATGACGGGTGCGGCCTCCCACGTGACGGCCTTGGCGCCGTTCTCGCAGAACTCGAACGTCTTGCGCTTGTCCGGGTCCGGCCAGGCGCAGCTCGGGCAGTCGAAGCCGTCCTTGTGGTTCATCTTCAGGACGGTCCTCAGGGTCCGCTCCACCCCCATGTGCTCGATGGCCGGCTTCATGGAGTAGTACACACCGGGGATCCCCGCGGCCCAGTCCTTCGGCCGCTTCCCGACCCGGAGGTCCTTCTCGTCGAATTCCTCGACCACGGGTTCCTTGCGCGTCATGGCGACCGTCCTTCTCCGCGGCCCCGGCGGGGGCCTTCCTCGGCAGGCGGGTGACCTGCCTCGATTGTCGGGCTTGTACATCAGGCCTAACAGTGTTGCGGTGCAGGCCGCAAGCCTCGGGATGCCCGCTGTGCATCGCTTGACGTGCTCTCCGCCGTTCGTGACACCATTTGTTTAGTTGACCTAACGAAACGGGAAGAGTACCGTTACTTAGAGCAACGAACTATATGAGGGTCTGGAGTCCGCGATGTCGGTAGCGCATCACACCGCTGCAGAGCTGGTGCACAACATCTTCGACCTGCAGCGAGCCCTCCGGGGCGTCACCACGGCAGGCATGAAGTACTCGGAGCTGGGGCCGGCGCACACCGGTGTCCTGTTCTTCATCGGGGAGGGCGGTCCACTGAGGGCGTCGGCGCTCGCGTCACGCCTCGGGATCGGGCCGTCCGCCCTCAGCAGGCAACTCGCGGACCTGGAGCAGTTCGGCTTCGTGGTCCGCAGCCCGGATCCGCTGGACGGCCGGGCCTGCCTGCTCTCGCTCTCCGAGGACGGCCGGACCTACCTCGCGGACACGTACGAGCGGCGGGCCGAGACCCTGCGGGAGATCCTCTCCGACTGGACCGAGAGCGAGGCGGAAGCGGCGTCGTCCTCCGTTCAGCACCTCACCGAGGCATTCCGGACCGCGACCGCGCAGCACGGCGGGGGAGGGCATGCGACGACCGCCGATCCCCGCCGCTTCCCCCGCACCACCACCGAATCGAGCACGGGCAACGACGGCCGTCACCACCTGGACCCAGCGTCCGAGAGCACGAAGGAAGATCACTGATGGCCACCCACTCCGCCACGGCGACGACGGCCGAGGCCGTACCGCAACCCGCGCCGCATCCCCACAAGGCCGCCGACCCCATGAGCCACAAGCAGATCCTGCAGGCCCTCACCGGCCTGCTGGCGGGCCTGTTCACCGCGATCCTCAGCAGCACGATCGTCGCGAACGCCCTGCCCACGATCATGAGCGACCTCAACGGCTCGCAGACGGATTTCGCCTGGGTGATCACGGCTGCGCTGCTCGCCAACGCGGCCACCACGCCCATCTGGGGCAAGTTCGCCGACCTGTTCGACAAGAAGATGCTCGTGCAGGTGAGCATCGTGATCTTCGTGCTCGGCTCGGTGCTCGCGGGCTTCGCGCAGACCATCCCGCTGCTCCTCACCGCCCGCGTCATCCAGGGCGTGGCGATGGGCGGGCTCACGGCACTGGCACAGGCCATCATCGGCACCATCATCGCCCCGCGTGAGCGCGGCCGGTACTCCGGCTACATGGGTGGCGTGATGGCTGTCGCGACGGCGGGCGGACCGCTCCTCGGCGGATTCATCGTCGACTCGCCGCTGGGCTGGCGCTGGACGTTCTTCGTCTGCGTCCCCCTGGCGATCATCGCCCTCGTGCTGCTGCAGCTGACCCTCAAGCTCCCCGACACGCGCCGTAAGGCGCGGATCGACTGGCTCGGATCCATCCTCCTGACCGCCGGCGTGAGCCTGCTCCTCATCTGGGTGTCGTTCGCGGGCAAGGAGGGCTACTACGCGTGGTTCTCCCGTGAGACCGCCCTCATGGTGGGCGGCAGCGTGATCCTCCTCGCGCTCCTCATGGTGGTCGAGACCAAGGTGGCCGAGCCGATCATCCCGCTGAAGATCATCTCCGAGCGCACCACGGCCCTGGCCATCGTCGCCTCGATCGCCGTCGGGATCGCGCTGTTCGCCAGCTCGAGCTATCTCGGCCAGTACTACCAGGTGGCCCGCGGGGCCACCCCCACCGAGGCGGGCCTGCTGACCCTCCCCATGATCGCGGGCAACCTGATCGGCTCCATCGGCGCCGGGCAGCTCGTCACCAAGTACGGCAAGTGGAAGCGCTACCTCGTGGCGGGTTCCCTGTTCCTCATCGCCGGTCTCGGTTTCGCCGGCACCATCGACCACCTGACGGAACTCTGGCTCGTCGGCATCTACACCTTCGTCTTCGGCCTGGGCCTCGGCCTCATGCTTCAGAACCTCGTCCTCGCCGTCCAGAACACCGTGGCGGTCAAGGACATCGGCTCGGCCAGCGCCTCCGTCGCCTTCTTCCGCTCCATGGGTGGAGCGGCGGGAGTCGCCGTCCTCGGTGCCGTCCTCGGCACGCAGGTCACCACGAAGACCACGGAGGGACTCGCCGCGGCGGGCGTCCCCAGCACGGGCGGCGCGGCGGGCGGCTCGCTGGACCTCGTCGACCTGCCCGCGCCGATCGCCGAGATCGTCCGTGCGGCCTATGGGGACAGCACGGCGTTGATCTTCACGATCACGGCGGTCATCGCGGTCCTCGGCCTCATCTGCGTCCTGTTCATCCGGGAGACGCCGCTGCGCCGCACCGTCGACTTCGCGCAGGCTGCCCCCGCAGGTCCCGCGGCGTCGATGTCCCCTGCGGCCACGGGCACCACGCCCGCCGTCGCCGGCGGCTCGGCGGACACCGCGACGACGCAGGCGGACACCGCGGCAGCGGGTAGTCCCGCGTCGCCGGTCATCGCCGGACACGGCACGGGGACGCCGTCCGGCGGCGGCGCCACCACGGCCGACGACGAAGATGTCGTGGCACTGCAGCCGTCGCACGGCCGGCACAGCGCCGGGCCGGTCGCGATCCTGAAGTCCGACGTCGACCGCGTGGCGCGCGAGCTGTCCGAACTCGAAGCGGGATCATCGGCACGAGCTCACGCACAGCGCTAGTCCACGGTGCGAAGGGAGAGGTCATCGGGGAGACCCGGTGGCCTCTCGCCGTCCCGGCCGAGGCGTTTGCCGGACGGGTCCTCGGGGGAGTTCCGCGTGTCCCGCTCCGAGGACGGGTATCGCGTCTCGGGTCCGCCGGGTGTGGCCTTCCGGGCGCGACGGGCGGGTGCCCCGGAGATCGCGTCCGACGGCGGCAGCGCGGAGCTGGGGTAGGAGTCCCCCCGTCGGGGCCACGCCCGGCCCCGGGCCGGCGGTGTGCGGGTGGCCAGTAGCATCGAGGGGTGAAACCCTTCCTGCTCCTGGCCACCCGCGCCGAGGACTTCGCCGCCGACGCCGAGTACCGCAGCTTTCTCCGGTTCGGCGGACTCGCGGAGGGCGAGCTCCGGCGCATCCGTCTCGAGTCCGGGCCGATGCCCGAGCTGGACCTCGCGGACTACTCCGGCATCTTCCTCGGTGGCAGCCCGTTCAACTCCTCCGATCCGGCGGAGTCGAAGAGCGCCGTCCAGGTGCGCGTCGAAGACGAACTGGGGGCACTGCTGGACCGTGTGGTCCCCGAGGACTTCCCGTTCCTCGGAGCCTGCTACGGCGTCGGCACCCTCGGCCGGCACCAGGGGGCCGTCGTCGACACCACCTATGCGGAGCCGATCGGCTCCGTCGAGATCACCCTGACGGACGGCGGCGCGGCGGATCCGCTGCTGGCCGGGCTGCCGCCGTCGTTCGCCGCCTACGTGGGACACAAGGAGGCGTGCGCGGCGCTGCCGTCCTCCGCCGTGCTGCTGGCCTCCTCGCCCACCTGTCCCGTGCAGATGTTCCGTGTGGGACAGAACGTGTACGCGACGCAGTTCCACCCGGAACTCGACGTCGAGGCGCTCGTCGGACGGATCAGCACGTACCGCCACGCGGGCTACTTCCCGCCGGAGCAGGCGGACGAGTACATGGAGCGTGCCCGCGCGACCGTCGTGGACCAGCCCGAGGCGATCCTGCGCGCGTTCGTCACCCGCTACGCGCGCAGGTGAGGCGGCTCCGACTCACGGTCGACGGCCGCGGACCTGCAGCTGCACCGGCCGTGGTGGCCGCCCCGATGCCCACACATACGTGGTGGTAGCGACGACGACGCCGCCCGCGATGTACATCCACCACGGGAAGCCGGGGATGTCGGGAGCGTCACCTGCGGCGTCGATGTCGGCCTGCGGGGTCGGCGAGATGCGTTCACCGGTGACGAGGATACGGTGGCTGTTGATGCCCAGCGGGGTGCAGGTGACGAGGGTCATGAGGTCCTCACCGGGTTGGATCAGGAGACTCTCCGTGTCCCGGGGGTCGACGACGAGGGTTTCCACGACGCGGTAGGCGAGTGTCTCGCCGAAGACCTCGATGGTGAACGTGTCGTCCACCTGGACGTCGTCGAGGTTCGTGAAGAGCTCCGAGGTCGCGAGGCCCCGGTGCCCGGTGATGACGGAGTGGGTCGAAGGGCCGCCGACAGGAAGCGCCGTGCCCTCGAGGTGGCCGATCCCGCGCTCGAGGACGTCGTCGCCCGTCCCGTGGTAGATCGGCAGGTCCACGGCGATCGAGGGGATCCTGATCCGCGCCATGAGGCCCTCGGAATCGCCCCTGAGCATCGAGCGGTAGTCCTCCTCGTTGCCGGAACGGGGATCCTGCGCCAGCGGGAGACGCTCGTTCGCGGCCACGTCGGCCCCGCTGCCGCCCAGGCTCTGGTTGTACCTGCGCGCATCGGCGAGCCTCTCCCTGAGGGTCTCGGCGCCGAGGTCGTTGATGCCCTGGGTCAGTTTGTCGATCTCGTGCGACTGCTCGACGGAGCTGAACCAGCCGGCCGCGGTGGGGTAGAGGAGAAGCGCCGCTCCGGCGATGACAGCCAGGGCAACCAGCAGGGGGAGCAGGCGCAGTCGCCACCCACGGCGACGTTCCCGTGCACGGTGCGCTCGCATGGGCTCCGTGGCGTCGACGATCGCCTCGCTGTTGTCCCCCTCGACGTCAGAAGGCGGGGCGCCCTGCTGACGCCCCGCCTTCGACTTCACGCTGCTACGTTACGCCGTGGCCGGCACAACGGACGCGCGGCGCCGCGCCGCGACGATCGCGGTTCCCAGGGCGAGCGTGAGCAGGCCGGTCCCACCGACCGTGAACCAGAGGGCACCGTCACCACCCGTGAGGGGCAGTGCGAAGGCCGGAACCTGGTCGTGCTCGAATTCGACGTAGTTCTGGACAGGGGCGGTGGTCGAACTCGGGCCGGCGACGACCTGCGTCTGGACCTGGTTCGGAGCGGGGATCTGGAACCCGCCCGGCGGCGTGATCTCACGGACGTAGTAGTTGCCCGGCGTGATGATCGGGATCGCGACGAATCCGTTCGCGCCGGTCGTCCAGTTCTGGATGCCGTCGATGAACACGGCATTCTGGCCCAGGTTGGCGTCGTTCTGGTTGAGGAACACCTGGTACACGGCACCTGCGAGGGGTGTCCGCACCCCGTTCTCGCTCTGGAACGAGAACACGGTGAGCTGGCCGATCGGGGTGCTTCCGGTGACCGTCTCGGTGCTCCCGTTCACGACGCTCGTGGCCGTGTTGGTGATGATGCCGCGGGCGGGGATCGTCACTGCGCGGCTCAGCACGGTGAGCGTCACGTCACCGTTCGGCAGCGACCTGAGTCGGGTGAGGCCGGCGGGGGTGAACGAGGCGGTGAGATTGCGCGTGGCCTGGTCGTAGGCGAGCGTGTACTCGGTTCCGGCGGCGAAGTTCTGGACCACGCCGGCTGCGTTGGTCACCTGCACGCTGGTCGGGGCGATACCTGTCGGACCTGACTCCAGGTATTCGAGTTCCACCGGGAGGCTGTCGGTGAGCGTGAAGACGTCCAGGGTGTCACCTGCGGCCAGGGTCGGGATGCCCGAGTTGATCGCCCAGCGGATGAGGTCAGGGTTCCTCGCCTCCACCGAGTTGGCAGGTGCCGGGACGCGGGTCTTCGTCAGATCGGTCACGGAGTTCTTGGGATAGGCGTGCACGTCGTAGATCCACTGGTTCGACGGCGCGCCACCCGGCCCCGTCGGGAACGGCAGCGTGACGAGGAACGGTGCAGCCGGGTTGGTGGCGCCTGTCGGCAGCACGGTCTCGGTCACGAGGTAGAGCCCGACGGGCAGGGTGTTGAAGACCGCCACACCGTTGGTGCCGGTGGTCGCGGTGAAGGTGTCGGGGAGGGTCACACGCGAGGCTGCCGTTGCCGGGGTGAGCGAGGAGACCTGCGTCCAGCCCTCCGGTGTCGTGAGATCGACACCCTGGACCAGCGCAGCGGTGAAGGTGGCGCCGGCAAGCGGCGTGCCCGGGACGGAGACCTCCTGGCCGGTACCGATGTTCTGGCCGTTGTCCGCGCCGAGCGCGAACTTGTGGATGGTCAGGGTTCGGGGCGTATCGGGATTGATGTTGCCCGCCTGGGTGACGGCGGTCGCCGGGGAGACGGCGACGAACGCTGCCGCCGTGCTCAGCGCCAGCACGCCGAGCGCGGCCGAGAGCCGCCGGAGGATGGGAATGGACACGAGATATCTCCTATGAGTGAGGTGATGCGAGGGTGAGACCAGGAACTGAAGGTCAGGATCAAGAGCAGGAACAGCGGACAGGAAAGTGAGTGTGCGCATCAGCGGAAGGCGCCCCGCATCCGTCGACGGCTGTTCCACGCCATGAGGGCGAGGGCCGCGACGAGCAGCGCTCCTCCTCCGATGTAGAACGCGTCGGCGCTGGTACCGCCCGTGAGCGGCAGCGTGGTCGGCGCCACCGGGGCGTTGACGAAGCGGTAGACCGCCGTCTGGCCCGCTGGTGGAGCGGAAATGGTTCGTGCGGCCACCGGGACCCAGGTCGAGCCGGACAGGCGCTCGAGACGAAGTTCCTGGTAGGCGAGCTTGCGGGTGGGGTCGGTGGCGGCTTCCGACAGCGTGTAGCCGTGGCCCGGCCGCACGTCGAAGGTGCTCGCGGGGTTCCCGGATGCGACGTACTCGGCGCCGGGCCGGGTCTCCGTCGTGAGGGTGGCACCCGGCAGGGCGGCTGGGGTCGCCGTGACCTTCCAGTCCGCGGCCTGGAACCCCGGCCGCGGGTCGATCACCTGTTTGAGGATCGTGAGGGCCGCCGTCGCGTTCGTGACGGTGCAGGTGATCGCGGCACCGGCTGCCGGGGTGACGTCTCCCGACGCCGTGACGGTGACGTTGGCACCCGCTGGGGTGCGGCACCGCCAGGTGCCGGTCTGCACGTAGGTGGGCGGACCACCTGCTTCGGCCAGTCGGTAGGCCGTGCCCGGGGTCACCGGGACATTCGACGCCGCACCCGATCCGGAGCGCCCGGAAGGGCCGGGCAGGGCGCCGGCGGGGCCCGTGGCGCTGAGGGTCCAGTCGGTCGGCAGCGCGGAGCCGAACGTCACCTCCTTCACGAGCGTCAGGAACGCCGTGGGCCGGTTCACCAGGGCGCAGTCGATCGCCGCACCGGGAGCTATGCCCGTGAGGCTGGCGCTGACGGTCTGCCCCGCGGCAGCGTCGGCCGGCGCGAACGTGGTCGGGACGGCGCTACCGTTCACCGTGCAGGAGCCGCTGACGAAGGCGAAGCCCTCCTGCTGGACCTCCGACACCACGACGGTTGCCCGTGACGCCGTCGACGCGTACAGCACCTGCCAGGTGGCCTGCCCTGCGGCGTCGGTCTGCTGTCTGGGGACCTCGCTCGGCAGGGCCGTCGCGCTACCCGTGGTCGCCGTCGCGGTCGTCCCCACGGTCCAGTCGACCCCGGGGCGGGTGAGGCCCGAGGCCTCCCGGATGGTCTTCGTGATTCGTACACTCGTCTCGGCGACGGGGCCGGGAGAGTTGACGAAGGTGCAGACCACGTTGACGCCCAGACCGTTCGGCATCGTGACGGTACCCGTGGTGGCGTTGCCGGCAGTCAGCCGCACCCCGCCCGCGAAGCAGTCGTAGGAGGCCCTGTAGCCGGAGAGCGCCGAGCCGGAGCCGGCGGCCATGGTCTCGGAGATGGTGATCGTGCTGCCCCCAGCCGCAGGGAAGGGACCGAGCTGCTCGGCCTGGCGCCCGGTCGCGGCTCCGGACGTCGTCGCCGACGCGATGGTCGACAGCGGCGACCCGGTGGCCGCGGTCAGTGTGAACTGATCGCTCGAGGCCTGACGTGCCACCACGTTCTTCTGGACCGTGAGGGTCGAGGGCGTCGTGCAGCCGGCGAGGTCGGTGGAGTTGACCAGGACGCGCGGTGTACCCGGGACACGCTCACCCGTGGTGGCGTCGAACTCGTAGGCACTCCCCGCGTTGCCGATGTAGAGGGTACCGCGCGGCGAGAATGCGACGCCATTGGCGGCGGCGAAGGTCGCGTCCGTGCCGGTCAGCGGTTTCGGCGTCGATTGGCTGACCGCCAGCGCGCCGCCGTTCGCCGCGGTGAGCGTCGCCCTGGAGATCGTGTAGACCGTCGCAGACGTCGTGGTGGTGCTCGCAGGCGCTCCAACCACGTAGAGGTTGCCGACGGCATCGAAAGCCATGTCGCCGTTCGCCGATGCACTGGCAGCAGCGAAGGAGCCGACGTACGCGAATCGGGTGGCGGTCGGGTTGCTCTCGGTGAAGCTCCAGATGTGGAACCGGCTGTTGTTGAACTTCCCGAAGAGATAGCGGCCACTCGAGAGGTCGACGGCACCGGCGACGATCGCGCCGTCAACCACTGTGCCGCCCGTGGCCACGGTGGTGTACGACGTGGTGGGGAGCTTCACGAATCCGCCGCCCGGGGTCCATTTGAGGACCGAGAGGACGTCGGTGGAGTCTGCCGACCTGTCGAGCGCGTACGCAAGAGAGCCGCCCGCGCCGACACCGAGTGCGTTCGCCGATGTGACGCTCGCCCAGGTTCCGATGGACGCGGGAGCACCTCCTGCGGCGATGTCCGCCTGCTCCAGCGTGCCGGTGGCCGTGATCGAGTAGAAACGGTTGGTGTCGCAGAAGAGGCGCTGGGTCTGCACCGTGTTCGTGAAGGTGCAGGTGACCTCCGCCCCGGCCTCGGCAGGGATGGTGATCGTGCCCGCGGCTCCTGCCCCGGAGGCGATCACGGTGCCGGCGCGGGTGCACTCGTAGGCGTTGGAATAGCCGAGACCCGCGTTGTTCGCCGAAGCCTCGGAGATCGTATAGGTGGCGCCCGGGCGCACGGTGGCGCGCGTGATCTGCGCCGACTGCACCCCGGTGGCCGTTCCGGTGGTGGTGGCCGATGCCAGGGTGTTCGTCCCCTCCCGGAGTGACAGGACGAACTGATCGGCCGGCGTCGTCCGCGTCGGGAGGTTCTTGCGGACCGTGATGGTCGTCAGGGGATCGACCACGAGGTCGATGGGCGCCGAGGGGACGAGTCCACTGGCGCTCACTGTCCCGCTGGAGAACGTCCCCGGCTGCGCTGCGACGACGGCGACCTGGATCGTGCACGAGCTGCTGCCGGCGGCGAGGTCCCCGCCGACGGACGTGATGCTTCCCGACCCTGCCGCGGCGGTGACCGCAAATGCCGTTCCCCCGATGTCCCTGCACGTGCCTCCGATGGCCGGGGCCGTTGCCACCCTGAGCCCTGCCGGGAGTGTGGCGGCGAAACCCCAGTCGGTCTTCGCGTAGAGATCGGCGGTGTTGGTGATCGTGTAGGTCAGGATGGTCGGCGTCGTCGCCGTTGCCGGCGTTGGGTCGTAGGCGACATCCAGCGCAGGCGTGACATCGAGCACCCTGACGTCGTCGACACCGAAACCGCCGCCCGTACCAGCCTGGGAGTTGACGAGCTGCACCCTCGCGGAGGAGATCTGCGCAGGCGTCAGGAGCGCGGTGTTCGTGCCGGTGAAGGTCGCCGCTCGAACGGAACCGGTCAGCACGGGATCGGTGGCGCCGGCAACCGGGGCGAGAGCCGGTGATGTGTAGAAGACATTGCCTGTGCCGGCGCAGGGGACGACCGGGGCAGCGAACCCGGTCAGGAGAGTGACAGGTGTCGCGGCTCCGGTGACCAGGTTCAAGGCGAGCGAGGCATTGCTCGTGCCGCACCGCGTGCCCGCAGCATCCATCGCGAGTGAGTAGTAGCGGGCGTTCGGAGCGCCGAGACCGATCCCTGCAGTCGACTGGAGGACCGTTGTGCCGCCCGCGACCGTGGTGTACGGCAGCGACACGAGCGCGTGGTTGCTCCGTGTGGTGGCGGTGGAACCGTTCGCCGCCGCGGTGGCGGAGCCGCCGGGTACGCCGGCCTGGACCTGTCCGAGGACGTCCGCGATGCGTCTGGCTTCCCGGGCTGCTGACGACCCTCCGGTGGTCTGGGACGGGCAGAACGCGGTGTTCGGGTAGGGCGCTACGTAGTTGAGGAGGATCCCCGTGCAGTTCGTCCCGGTCGCCCACCCGCTCGAGATCGTGTACCGATTCGCGGCATAAGCGGTGATCCCGCTGGGAGCGTTCGTCAGTCCCTGCTCGAAGGTGTCGATCCACGCCGGGCGGGGGGACTCGGGTACTCCGGCGGCCAGGAGTCCGACGTCGGCGGACCTCCCGAAGGACTCCATGCGGGCCACGCCCGACGGCGCCTTGCTGTCCCCCGGCGCAGGCTCGTCGATTTCGGCGCTGTCGTCCGGAGCCATGCCGGGGTCGGCGCCAGGTGCGGGTTCCGGCACAGGTTCCGGTGAGGGGGCGGGCGCTGGAGCGACGGACTCGTCCGGCTCCGGCTCCGGCTCTGCGGACGGTGGTCCGGACGTCGGCCCGGACGTCGGCGTGGCCGCCGGGCTCTCGACACCGGAGGAGCCCTCGGGAATCGGCGGGGCGGGCGCCATCACGCCCGCCTCCTCGACGGGTTCGGGTGGCGACGTGGCTTCCCCGGACAGGTGGGCGGACACCGCGTCTGCCGGGCCGGGTGGCTGGGCTGCAGCGGGTCCCCAGCCGCCCGAGACGATGACGAGTGCGACCACGGCTGCGACGATGCCGAGGGGACGACGGGATCCCGAGCGGGCAGCGTCGGGCTTCGGTCGCTTCGGCTTGTCCACGGGGACAGTGCGCCTTCCGGTGACGGGGTCGGGGGTCGGTGACAGGGGCCGGCGCGAGAACCATCGGGGGCGCGCTGGAAGGACAGGCGAGACCGAAGGACGCCGAGACCGGGACCGAGAATGAGACACAGATGAAACCCCCACGCGCACGCTAGGGGTCATCCGACAGCCCGGGCAAGGCATCGACTCCGTCTTTCCGGCATCCTGCGGATCTCCTGAGCATCGGGAGCCGGAGAGCCGGGGAGCCGGGGAGCCGGGGACGGGAGCCGGAGCCGGTCAGATGCCGCTGGTCGGCCGGAGGCCGTCCGATGCGAAGTGACGGCGCCATGGTGTTCAATGGCGGCTACGGAAACAGACCGGCTGGCTCCGCCGTTCATCCCCGGAGCATCGAGGCCGGTCCGGCCCGGCGTCGACGCCGGGCCCGCACCCTGGAAGGTGGTGGCGTGACATACGGACCGATGACAGGAGAGCGCCGGCCGTCGCGGGTGGGCCCTACGGCCCCGGCCTCGGCGCTCCTGGTGGCGGCGCTGGTGCTCGCCGGCTGCTCGTCCCCGCCGAGCGGCACCGATGAACCGACATCGGGCGCCACGACCGCCACGCCATCGTCCTCCGGGTCCGCCCGTGCCTCGGCCGGTCCGGCGCCGAGCCCGTCGGCGACAGTGTCCGCCGGACCAACCGCTGATGCACCGGCGACGATCGCCTGCGACGGCTGCCTCGACGTCGTCGTCAGCGGTGATCTCCTGGTGCACCCGCAGCTGTGGGACCAGGCGGCCGTCGATGCGGCCGTCACGGGGAAGGGCGCGCTGGACTTCGAGCCACTCCTCGCCGGCCAACGGCCCTACCTGGCGACGGCGGACCTCGCCATCTGCCATCTCGAGACGCCGGTCGCCGGTCCCGACGGCCCCTTCAGCGGCTATCCGCAGTTCAACGTCCCGCCCCAGATCCTGACGGCAGCGGCCGACGTCGGCTACGACGCCTGCACCTCCGCGAGCAACCACTCGATCGACGCGGGAACCGAGGGGCTGCTGCGGACCCTGGCGGCGCTCGACGCTGCCGGGCTCGAGCACACCGGGTCCTATGCCACGGAGGAGGACGCGGCGAAGGTGCTCATCCTCGACCAGCCCGAGGCGCGTGTCGCCGTCATCGAGGCGACCTACGGCCTCAACGGGCTCGTGCCGGACCAGCCATGGCGCGTCGACATGCTCGACGCCGACGTCATGATCGCCAAGGCCCGAGCAGCCCGAGCAGCCGGGGCAGACGTCGTGCTCGGCGCCGTCCACGCGGGCGACGAGTACGTGCCGACGCCGAACGCGCAGCAGGTGGAGATCGCCCATGCACTGGCCGACAGTGGAGAGTTCGATCTCCTCTACGGACACCATGCACACACTGTCCAGCCGATCGAGAAGTACAACGGCACGTGGATCGTGTACGGCCTGGGCAACGGCGTCACCGAACTCTCACCCGTGTACGACGTCAACAACGAGGGGATCACCGTCCGGGCGAGTTTCAGCAGGGACGACGCCGGCGCCTGGTCCGTCTCGGACCTCGTCTGGCTACCGTCACTGATCGAGCGTGACCCCTACCGGTGGTGTGCGCTGGCGCCGGACCGTCCGCCGGGGGAATGCTCGTCGCCCGAGCGGGAGGCTGCCTCACGGGAACGGACGCGATCGGTCGTCGAGTCGCTCGGCGCCCGGGAGGACGGAGCGCGGCCATGGGACCTGTCCGAGGAAGCGGGCTCCCGATAGGCGTCACGACGGGCGGTGCCACCGCCCGTTGCGGTGATCCTGAGCGAACACTGCGGGTCACGGGGGCTGGCCCTTCCTAGACTGATGCCATGGGGACAGGGACACGGTGATGCCGGGCGATGACGACCGCCCTCGTTCTTCCATGGACGAACCAGGCGCCCGGCGCGCGGCCGAGACCGCGGAGTTCCTCCGCCGGGAACTGACCCACGCCCAGGTCGAGCTGTATCGGTTCGAGCGGTCACGGTTGCAGCCCGTCGGAGGAGCTCACCTGGCCTGGCCCGGAGCAACCGGTCGGGCCACACCGTCCGGTAGCGCCAAATCCTCCGGGCGCACCCCATCGTTCGGGCGCACCCCATCGTCCGGTAGCACCCCATCGTCCGGTTCGCATCCTGACGGCACCGGCACCGGCACCGGCACCGGCACCGGCTCTTCCGTCGCGGCTGCGGCCCCCGTCGTCGTTCCCGCCGCGCCCCGACGTCGGAGCGTGCGCACCCTCCATGTCGTCGGACGTCGGCGCGGCACCGGGCTCGCTGTATGGCTGATGATCCTCTACCTCCTGCTGACCGTGCTGTCCCTCGCACCGGCGGACGAGAACGGCGCCCGGCCCGCCCACGGGCCGAGCGTCGTCGGACACGCAGAAGGTCCGTCCGGGGACCTTCCTGCGCACTGACGGATCTTCCCTGCCCGGTGTCGGTGACGGGCGGTACTGTCGGGAGGACAGGCCGCGCAGGGTGAAACGGAAGAGGTAGCTGTCATCGGTTCCAGGACGAACGCCGCGCCCGCGGGCCGCACGGTCCCCGTGGTGCCCACCGCCGGGGAGAAGCGCCACCACCAGGTCCTCATCATCGGCGGAGGCAACGCGGGTGTGTCCCTCGCCGGGCGCCTCCTGCGGTACCACGTGAAGGACGTCGCCGTCGTCGAGCCGCGCAGCCGCCACCTCTACCAGCCCCTGTTCTCCCACATTGCCGGCGGGACGGCTGATGCGTTCGAGGCCGTGCGGTTGCAGTCGGCGGTCATGCCCCAGGGCGTGGTCTGGATCCAGGACAAGGCCACGGACGTCAGCACCGGCACCAGCACGGTGCTGCTCGAGTCCGGTTCCGCCGTCACCTACGACCACCTGGTCGTGTGCCCCGGCATCCAGAACGACTGGACCTCCATCCCCGGACTCAAGGAGGCGATGGAGGGACCGTACGGCGGATCGAACTACGAGTACGAGCTGGCCCCGAAGGCCTGGAAGCTGTTCAAGGACCTCAAGCGCGGAACCGTCGTGTTCACGCAGCCGCCGGGTCCGGCATCCTGCGACGGCGCCGCCCAGAAGCCGATGTACCTCGCCTGCGACCACTGGCGCCGGCAGGGCGTTCTCGGGGACATCCGCGTGGTCCTCGCCGTCGCCACGCCCACGATCTTCGGCATGGACATCATCGACGAGGAACTGAATCGCAAGATCGACGAATACGGCATCGAGGTCCGGTACAGCACCGAACTCGCGTCCGTCGACCCGTCGGGCCGCACCGTCGGGCTCACGAACACCGCGACCGGAGCATCCGAGACCATCGCCTACGACGTGCTGCACGCCGTTCCCCCGCAATCCGCTCCGGAATGGTTGAAGACCACCGACCTCCCGGCCCCCGGCAATCCCGGCGGTTTCGTCGAGGTGGATCCCCTCATCCTCCGGCACCCCCGTTTCCCGGCCATCTGGTCCCTCGGCGATGCCGCGTCCACCCTGAACTCGAAGTCCGGAGCCGCCCTGCGCATGCAGACGAAGGTTCTCGCGAAGAACCTGAAAGCCGTCCTGAAGGGCAAGAAGCCCACCGCGCAGTACAACCAGTACTCGGCCTGCCCGTTCGTGGTCAGCAAGAACACCGTGGTGTTCTCCGAGTTCGACGACAAGTACGCGCCCATGCCGACCGTGCCGGGCTGGGACAACCTGGCGCGTGAACGGCGCCTCACCTTCATCGCCGAGCGGGTCCTGCTGCCGAAGGTGTACTGGAACCTCATCCTGCGCGGACGCGCCTAGGAACCACCGACCCCCGGCCTTCCTCCGGTACAGGGCCGGGGCGGCAGCAGGGCCGTAGGCTTCAGCCATGACCAGGGGGAAGCAGTCAGGCAGGGCCGTGCGGTGATCGAGGTGATCGGACTCGTCGCCAGGATCGTGTTCGAGCTGGTGATCGAGTCCTTCCCGTATTGGGGGTCCTCCGACCGCAGGACCTACCGGAGGTACCGGCGCGAGCTGCCGGCGGGGAAGAAGCTCCTCACCCGGAGGGAATGGCGTGCCGCCGAGCGTCCGGTGGGACCGCGCGGGCGGGCGACGGACCCCGAGGGCCGAACCGATGACCGGGCGCACGGGCAGGAGTAGGCCGGTGGCCACCGGCCAGGACTACCGTCCGGCCGGAGGCCCGGGGCGAGGCTCGTGCCTCGCCGATCCTCAGCTGCCCGTCGGGAACAGGGCGGCCTCGGCGGTCCGGGTCACCGCGCGGATGAGCTCGGTCTGCTCGGACGTGCTGCCCTCCTCGGGTGCCTCCGTGTAGACCACGAGGGCGACGGTGGATCCGCGGTAGGTGAGGAGTGCCGCGTCGTGGAGCTCGCCCGCGACCTGCCCGTACTTGTGCTGCACCAGGACGTCGGGGCGGGACCCGGCCGGGATGAGATCCTCCTCGTTGGTGTCCTGCATGGAGCCGAGCAGCTCCGTCGTGTGTTCCTCGTCGAGGAGTTCACCCGCGGAGAGCCGACGCAGCACCAAAGCCATGTCCGCGGCGGTCAGCAGATTCTCCTCCGGGTCGTACTCGACACCGAGCGACGAGGCGTACGCCGTGAGCTCGGAGTGACCGACGGCGTCCATGAGCAGGAGCCACGCGTCATTGCTGCTGGTGTTGACCATGGCGTGGAGCTGGAAGGCGGCATCGTAGTCGCCGAGGGGTTCGTCCAGGCGCGCTTCCCCTGTCTCCACCCGGTGGTAGTAGGCGGCCGCGGTGATGATCTTCGCCGTACTGGCGGCGAAGAACGGATCGCGGTCCCCGAATGTCCGCGTGACTCCGCCCGACACATCGGCAAGGGCTACTCCGACGCGGTATTCGCCCGCTTCGTCGAGGATCGCCGCCATGTCCTGGTCCAGCGACGGCGGTGCGGCAGCCACCGGTGCGGTGGGGACGGCGACCGGCTCCGACACGCCCGGTCCGTCGTCGCCCGACGCCCGGATGAGGGGCACGAGGACCGCCACGGTGGCGAGCGTGAGGGCGGTGGCTCCCCACAGGGTGCGTCTCCGCCGGACCCGGGTCGAGGGTCCCCGGCGTGCGATGGCGTGACCTCCGGGACGGCCCTGCATCATCCTGTCCCTCCTTCCGGCGGCGCTACGTCGTGTGACCACGGGCTGAGCGCACCTCGATCACGTCCGGCCGATCGTCTCCGCCTGCTGCAAGCCTACTGACCGGTACGGCCCGCGCCGGACCCTTGTCGGGGTCGGGGCCGCCCCGTAGCATCCGGTCATGGAGATCATCGAGTACCACCCGCGGCGGGACCAGCTCGTCTACACCTTCGGCGGCAGCGCCCCCGTGCTGAGGGTGCAACCGGGTACCGCCCTGCGGCTCTGGTCCGAGGACGCGTTCAACAACGCCCTCACCTCGATCGACGACGTCAGCGGGGAGAAGGTGGACCTCGACTTCGTCAACCCGCAGACGGGGCCGTTCTACGTCGAGGGCGCGGAACCGGGGGACACCCTGGCCCTCCACATCGCAGATCTGACGCCGGCCCGGTCCTACGGCGCCTCGGCCACCATCCCGTTCTTCGGCGGCCTGACCAGCACGGACCGCACCGCCACGCTCCAGGAACCGCTGCCGGACATCACGTGGATCTACCACGTGGACACCGAGCGGCGGACGGTGGGCTTCCAGTCGCGACGCGGGGATTTCGAGGTCGCCCTCCCGCTCGAGCCGATGCTCGGGACGGTCGGGGTGGCACCTCCCGGAGGCGAGGTGCGGTCCAGCTTGGTGCCGGAACGGTTCGGCGGCAACATGGACGCCCCGGACGTGAAGGCGGGCACCACGGTGTACCTCGGCGTGAACGTCGAGGGTGCCCTGTTCTCGATCGGCGACGGCCACTACCGGCAGGGCGAGGGTGAGGCGTGCGGCACGGCCGTCGAGGGGGCCATGCACTCGACCATCATCGTGGACCTCGTCAAGGGCGGTGCGCCGGCGTGGCCGCGCATCGAGACCGACTACCACTGGGGCGCCGTCGGCTCCTCGCGTCCCATGGAGGACTCGTGGCGGATCGGGCAGGTGGAGATGGTGCGCTGGTTCGGTGATCTCTTCGGCCTGCACCAGCTCGATGCCTACCAGCTGCTGACGCAGACGGCCCTCGCGCCGATCGCCAACGCCGTCGACGCGAACTACAGCGTGGTGGTCAAGGCGCCCAAGGCACTGTTCCCCTCCGCCGACGCCTACGGGGGCCTGCACGCACACCTCCGGCGCCAGGCCGTAGACCTGCGCTGACGTCCCGCGCCCGGACACCCGTCCGGCGCCAGTCCGACCGAAGGAGCACCATGGACCTGCAGCTGACCGGCACCACCGCCCTCGTGACCGGAGGCACGAAAGGCATCGGCAGGGCCATCGTCCGGTGCTTCGCCGCGGAGGGGGCGAACGTCGCGTTCTGCGCACGGGACGCCGCCGAGGTCGCGGCGACCGAGCAGGCGTTCGCGTCGTCGTCGGGCCGCGTCAGCGGCTCCGTGCTCGACGTCGGCGACGGGGTGGCGGTGGCCGGCTGGGTGGACGCCGTGGCGGCTGACTTCGGGGGGATCGACGCGGTGGTGAGCAACGTCAGTGCGCTCGCGATCGAGGACACGGAGGAGAACTGGGAGGCGAGCCTCCGGGTCGACCTGCTCGGGACGGTGCGCCTGGTCAAGGCGGCCCTCCCTCACCTGGCGAGGAGTTCGACGCCGTCGATCACGGCGATCTCGAGTGTGTCCGGCCGTGAGGTGGACTTCGCCTCCGGACCCTACGGCACCGTGAAGTCGGCGCTGATCGCGTACATGGCGGGCCTCGCCTTCCAGCTCGCCGGGCAGGGCATCCGGGCGAATACCGTCTCGCCCGGCAACACCTACCACGAGGGCGGTGTGTGGGAGAGCATCGAGGGCGGTAACCCGGAGCTCTTCGCCACCGCGATGGGGCTCAATCCCACGGGTCGGATGGGCACGCCGGAGGAGGTGGCGGACGCCGTCGTCTTCCTCGCCAGTCCCCGGTCCAGCCGCACCACGGGCGCCAATCTCCTGATCGACGGCGGACTCACCCGCGGCATCCAGTTCTGACGGGCGCGCCCTGCACACCCGACCGGATGCAGGGGGACGCCGGCAGCCCGGACCGGATTCAGCGGGCCGGGCGGTGGCGCCGCCGGTGACGTGCGCCGGTCACGGGACCGGCGCACTGTCCCCTCGGTCAGGGCCTACGTGGCGAGGAACGGGAGGAGGATCCCGTTGATCTCCGCACCGTGGGTCCAGAGCATGCCGTGGGGCGCACCCTCGATCTCGACGTACTCGGCGGCGGGCAGGCGCTTGGTGAACTCGCGTCCCGTCGCGTCGATGGGCAGGATGCGGTCGTCGGTGCCGTGCGCGATCAGGGTGGGGACGGTGATCTTCTCGATGTCGGCGCGGAAGTCCGTCAGCCAGGAGTCGACGACGGCGAAGGACGCGTACCAGGACGAGCCCGAGGCCACGTTCCAGGCGTTGCGGAGGGCTTCCTCGCTCAGGCGGTTGCCGAGGAAGGTGTCGGTGTTGAAGAAGTCGGCGTAGAAGTTCGTGAACCAGGCGTAGCGGTCCTCGATGGCGGCGGCGCGGATGCCGTCGAACACGGTCGAGGGGACGCCCGTGGGGTTGTCGTCGGTCTGCAGCAAAAACGGTTCGAGCGAGGCGAGGAAGACGGTTTTGGCGACACGGGCCTCGCCGTAGGTAGCGATGTACCGGCCCACCTCGCCGGTGCCCATCGAGAATCCGACGAGCACTGCGTCGTTGAGGTCGAGGATCTCGAGCACCGTGCTGAGATCGGCGGCGAAGGTGTCGTAGTCGTAGCCGGTGGTGGGCTTGCTGGACCGGCCGAAGCCCCGGCGGTCGTACGTGATGACGCGGTATCCGGCGTTCAGGAGGGCCGCGGTCTGCTTCTCCCAGGAACCGCCGTCGAGCGGGTAGCCGTGGATGAGCACGACCGGCTGGCCTGTGCCGTGGTCCTCGTAGTACAGGTGGAGGTCCGTGCTGTTCTCGGTGCCGACCTTGATGAAAGCCATGATCCGTTCCCTTTCCTCGAGCGGCGAGAACGACCGTTCTCTCCTGCTGTCCACAGCGTATAGAACGATCGTTCTCACAGCAAGTAGAATGGCTGGATGACTTCTGACGACGTGCGGACGCGCATCATCGCGACCGCCGATGACCTCTACAATGCGCGCGGTATCCAGTCCGTCGGCATGGACGAACTGCGGACGGCCGCCGGGGTCTCGCTCAAGAAGCTCTACCAGGAGTTCCCCTCGAAGAGCAGCATCGTCATGGCCGTCCTCGAGCGGTGGCACGCGTCATGGACCGAAGGGCTGGATGCGCGGGTACGGCAGGCCGACGCACCGAGGGACCGGCTGCTGGCGATGTTCGACTACCTGGCCGAGTGGTTCGGGCAGGACTCGTTCCGCGGCTGCGGCTTCATCAACAGCTTCGCGGAGCTGGGTGCCGTGAGCCCGGACGTCGCCGAGTACGCCCGCAGGCACAAGGAGTCCTTCCAGGTCTACGTCGGCCATCTGGCAGCGGACGCAGGAGCGCCGTCGGATCTCGCCCCGCAGCTGTCGATCCTCGCCGAGGGTGCACAGACGACGGCGGCGATCGCCGGCACCCCGGATGCCGCCGGCCACGCACGGAGGGCTGCCGAGGTGCTCGTTGACGCTGCGCTCGCGCACCCGTCACGTCCTACCGGCTGATCAGCCGACCAGGTCGCGGTACTCGGGGTGGTCGTCGATGAACGCGGCGACGAACTCGCACTCGGGCACCACCGTCAGGTGCCGGTTCCGTGCGTCGTCGAGCGCGTGGCGGATCAGGGTGCTGCCGACGCCGCGGCCCTCCACATCCTCGTCGACCACGGTGTGCGTGAAGACGATGGTGTCACCGGAGAGCTCGTAGGCGGCGATGCCCGCCGGATCGCCGTCGAGTGCTGCCTCGTAACGGCTCTTCGCCTCGTTGTCGGTGACGTCCAGGCCGGGGTGCTCGCTGCTCATGCAGCCACTCTGGCACCCGCGCCGACAGGCGGTCAACGGCACGACGGCGGGCGTGCGCGGATCCGCTCCTGCTCCCGGGAGCTAGGCCGGAGCGTGCGACGAGCTCGATTCGAGGAGCCAGGCGACGGCGTCGGTCTCCGACGTGAAGTACCGGGTCGTCGTGGGGGAGCGGTGGGAGAAGCCCGACATCACCTCGTCGACGACGTCCTGGCCGACCAGCGCCACCCTGGAGAACCCGCGGTAGCTGCTCATGCCGATCCGGGCCTCGGGAGTGATGCCGGTGATGCCGTGCATGTGGACGAGCAGCGGAAGGGCCGTCGGTCCGTGGAACTCGGCGAGGGCCGCGGCCGCAGCGACCGCGTACGGGTGGGTGATCTCGACCCCGCGTCGCCAGCGCAGTCTCAGGATCCCGCGGTCGAAGTTCGCGGTGAACGGGTCCATCGGAGTCCTTTGATCGGCGGCTGGGGTCATTGATCCGCCAGCGTAGCAAGACGCACCCCCGGATCGCTCCGTCCGTTCACAGGTGACCACTCCGCCCTGCCGGAGCCGTGCAGGTTGTACCCTCCTGTGCATGACACTGAGCATTCTGGTGACCGGCGCCAGTCGGGGTATCGGCGCAGCCATCGCCCTGGACCTGTCCGCGCGGGGGCACCGCATCGCCGTGCACGCGGGGCGGGACAGGGCGGCGGCGGAGGCCGTCCGCGACCGACTCCCCGGGGCGGGTCACACCGTCGTGGTCGGTGATGTCGGTGATCCTGACGCATGCCGGCGCATCGTCGACAGCGCCGTCGACGACCTCGGCGGGATCGACGTGCTGGTCAACAACGCGGGCATCTTCGAGGCGCATCCCGTCGACGGCACGTCCTTCGAGGAATGGCAGCAGGCCTGGCGCCGCACGCTCGACGTGAACCTGCTCGGTCCGGCGAACCTCGCCTGGCTCGTGGCGCGCCACCTCCTCGGACGCCCCGCAGGTCCGGAGGGCGGACGCCTCATCAGCGTCGGGTCGCGGGGCGCGTACCGCGGCGAACCCGCCACGCCCGCCTACGGTGCGAGCAAGGCGGGGCTGCACGCACTGACGCAGTCGCTCGCCGTCGCCCTCGCGCCGCACGGGATACTCGCAGCCGCCGTCGCGCCCGGGTTCGTCGAGACCGACATGGGCCGGACCGTCCTCGACGGGCCGGGCGGGGACGCGGTGCGCGCGCAGAGCCCGTTCAACCGTGTGGCGACGCCGGAGGACATTGCCCGGACGGTGGGCTGGCTCGCCACCGACGCGCCGCTCTGGGTCAGCGGGACCGTGGTGGACGCCAACGGGGCGTCCTACCTGAGGTGAGGCGTGCCCGGCGGGCCGTCCACCACAGGGCCTCGTGACGTTCTGTGACGACGGCCGATGGACGCCCGCAGGGCCTCGCCCTTAGGCTCGGGAGCAGAATCAAGAGTTCCAACGCAAAACCCTGGTTTGTTGGACGGCAACCCTCTCGCTGTAGCGGGGTGCCCCAGGTGAGGATTCGGCCCGTCATGCACCGTGCGGGCAAGTATGGCGCTTCCTTCCGGCAGTGCCCCCGACATGAGGATCCTTCATGACCTCTGCACCGCGCCGTATCCGCTTCAACGCCTTCGACATGAACTGCGTGGGCCACCAGTCGCCCGGTCTGTGGCGTCATCCCGAGGACCAGTCCTGGCGCTACAAGGACCTGCGCTACTGGGCGGACCTCGCGCAGACACTGGAGAAGGGCCTGTTCGACGGCATCTTCATCGCGGACGTCCTCGGCACCTACGACGTCTTCGGCGGCTCCAACGAGGCGACCCTGCGCCAGGGGACGCAGACGCCGGTCAACGACCCTTTCCTGCTCGTCTCCGCGATGGCCCTCGTCACGGAGCACCTCGGCTTCGGCGTCACGGCCGGCACTGCCTACGAGCACCCGTACCCCTTCGCGCGGCGCCTCTCCACCCTCGACCACCTGACCGACGGCCGCGTGGGCTGGAACGTCGTCACCGGCTACCTACCCTCCGCGGCCCGCAACATGGGCCACGAGGACCAGCTGGAGCACGACCAGCGCTACGACCACGCCGACGAATACCTCGAGGTGCTCTACAAGCTTCTCGAAGGCTCCTGGGAGGACGACGCCGTGGTCCGGGATCGTAGGACCGGCGTCTTCACCGATCCGGCGAAGGTCCACGAGATCCAGCACGACGGCACGTTCTTCACCGTTCCCGGCATCCACCTCAGCGAACCGTCGCCCCAGCGCACCCCCGTCATCTACCAGGCGGGGGCCTCCCCTCGGGGTATCGCCTTCGCGGCAGGCAACGCGGAAGCGGTCTTCGTCGGCTCGCCCACGAAGGCCCTCCTGAAGGACGCCGTCCGCAGGATCCGCGACGCCGTCGAGGCCGAGGGGCGCGACCGCTACTCCGTACGCATCTACACGATGCTGACCGTCATCACGGACGAGACCGAGGAGAAGGCGCACGCCAAGCACGCCGACTACCAGCAGTACGTCAGCTACGAGGGCGCGCTCGTCCTGCTCTCCGGCTGGCTGGGCATCGACCTCAGCGTCTACGACCCCGACGAGCCGATCGGCACTGTGCAGTCCAATGCCATCCAGTCCGCGGTGGCGAACTTCCAGAAAGTGAACGACGACGGCCTCCCCTGGACCGTCCGCGACATCGCCGCGTGGGCCGGTATCGGCGGGCTGGGGCCGAGGGTCGTCGGGTCCGGCGCGCAGGTGGCCGACGAGCTGCAGTCCTGGGTCGAGGAGACGGACGTGGACGGGTTCAACCTCGCCTACGCCATCACGCCGGGCTCCTTCGAGGATGTCATCACCCATGTGGTGCCCGAGCTGCAGAAGCGCGGCGCGTATCCGACGGCCTACGCGGAGGGGACGCTCCGCCAGAAGCTGTTCGGCAAGGGTGACCGGCTTCCCGCCGAGCACCGCGGTGCAGGCTACCGGCTCCAGCCCGCCCGCCCTGACGCACCCGTCCCGCCGCACCTCCGCGACACCCCGCTCCCGCTCGCCCCTGGCGCACCCGTCCGACCGCACATCCACGGCGCCCGCGACGCTTGCACTCCAGCCCATCCCGACCCGCTCGACCTTCCCGAGGAACCCCATGATCTCGCTGAGACACCTGACCAAGACCTACGGCCGCGGCGACGCCGCCGTCACCGTGCTCGACCACCTCGACTTCGAGGTGCCCACCGGGCGGATCGCCGCCGTGGTCGGCCCGAGCGGTGCCGGCAAGAGCACCCTCGCGCAGTGCATCAACCTCCTCGAACGCCCCACGTCGGGGTCCGTCGTCGTGAACGGTGAGGACCTCTCCGGCCTGCCCGAGAAGCGCCTCCGCGACGCCCGGCGCCGGATCGGCACCGTCTTCCAGTCCTCGAGCCTGCTCAGCCGCCGCACGGCCGCCGAGAACATCGCCCTGCCCCTCGACTTCCTCGGAGTGACTCCGCAGGAGACGAGGAGCCGGGTCGGTGAACTGCTGGAGCGCGTGGGACTCACCGACAAGGCGGGCCACTACCCGTTCCAGCTCTCCGGCGGGCAGGCCCAGCGCGTCGGCATCGCCCGGGCGCTCGCGCTGCGTCCCTCCATCCTCCTGGCCGACGAAGCCACGTCCGGGCTGGACCCGGACACCACGCGCTCCGTCGTCGGACTCGTCCGCGAACTGCGCGACGACCTCGATCTCACGGTCGTGTTCATCACCCACGAGATGGACACGGTGCGGCAGGTCGCCGATACCGTCGCCCGGCTCGACCACGGGAGAATCGTAGAGCAGGGCAGCCTCGTGAACCTGCTGACCTCGCACGGCTCCCGCCTCGGGCGCTCGCTGCAGCCCCGTCGCGGCCACGCGGGACCGGAAGCCGGCACGCGGACCTGGTTCGTCACCTACGATTCCACCACCGTGCCCGGCGACTGGATCCAGCGCGTGACCGCCGACCTCGGCGCGAGCGTGCACCTCCTGGGGGCGTCGGTCGAGACCGTGCACGGCGTCAACACGGGCAGTGCGACGCTCGGCATCGGAACGGACGACGACGCCCGCGTCGTGGCGGCGCTCGCCCGGTGCGGACTGAGCGGCACTCCCGACCACTCCGCCGCATCCTTCGGTCCGACCGACGAGCGGATCCTCGCCGGAGCCCTCGAGGACGCGGCATGAGCGCCGTCGTCCTGCCGCGCGCCGACGTCCCCCTCGGGGACCTGCCCGCCCTCCTGCTCCCCGCCTACGGGCAGACCGTCACCATGGTGGGCATCGTCATGGCCGTGGTCCTCGCGATCGGGACCCCCCTCGGTGTGCTGCTCCACAACGCGGCTCCCGGCGGGCTCCACGAGCGCCCGGCACTGCACACCCTGCTCAGCTGGATCATCAGCATCGGCCGGTCGCTGCCCTTCCTCATCCTCATGGCGGCGATCGTGCCGTTCACGCGCTTCGTCACGGGTACGAACATCGGCATCGCCGCAGCGGTCGTGCCGATGTCGCTCGCGGGCATCGCCTTCTTCACGCGTATCGTCGAGAACGCCCTGCGCTCGGTGCCGCCGTCCATCATTCAGGTGGCACGGGCCGCGGGCGGGTCCCACCTCCAGATCATGCGGTCCGCGCAGTTCGGGGAGGCCGTCCCCGCGGTGATCGGCGGCCTCACCATCCAGGTGATCGCGATGATCGAGTACTCGGCCATCGCGGGCACCATCGGTGCCGGGGGCATCGGCTACGTCGCCGTCACCTACGGCTACCAGCGGTTCGACAACACCGTGATGCTCGCGACGATCGTGATCCTCGTCGTCACCGTCGCCCTCGTGCAGGTGGCCGGCGACCGCCTGGTCCGGTTCACCACGCCGCAGAAACGGCTCCAGCGCGCCTGACGCCGCGGCGTCGTCGGCTCCATCCCGCTCCACCGCCACCCGGTTCCCCTGCTCCACCCGACACCGCGCCCTCCGGCGCGCCCAGAAAGGCCTCCACCATGTCCGAGAACACCCCTTCCCCCTCCGCCGGCACACCGACCCCCGAGGCCGATCACGGCTTCACGCTCCGCACACGGCGCAGGGCCCCGTGGATCGCGGGAGGCGCCGTCGTCGTGCTCGCGGCCGGTGCCTTCATCGCCGTACCGCTCCTGAATCCCGCGGAATCCGCAGCCGAGACGGAGGGCGCCACCCTCCTCGTCGCCACCGCCGAGGGGAACCACGCCGAGCAGGCGCTCATCGAGTTCATCGACCGCGAGGTCGCACCGAAGTACGGCATCGACATCGAGTTCACGGGGCTCAGCGACAGCAACACCATCAACCGGGCGGTGAGCGAGGGCGAGGTGGCAGCGACCGTCTACCAGCACGAACTGTGGCTCGGGCAGGTCCTCGAGGCCAACCCGGACTTCCGCGAGACCGCGGTGGCGCCGGTGTTCCGCTGGGGCTTCGGCATCTGGTCGGACAAGTACACGAGCGTCGACCAGATCCCCGACGGCGGCACCATCTCGCTGTACTCCGACCCCGCCAACGAGGCCCAGGGGCTGTGGCTGCTCGAGCGGGCCGGCCTGATCACCCTGAAGGACGGCGTGGACAAGTGGGCGGCCACCCAGGACGACATCGCGACCAACCCCAAGAACCTCACCTTCACGCTCCTCGACTTCGGGGCGCAGTCGAGGGCGCTCCCGGACCTCGATGCCGCCGTCGGCTACACGGAGTACTACACCGCGGCGAAGGTACCCCTGGAGAAGCAGATCTTCGCGCCGGCGGCGCCGGACGAGTTCGCCTCGCAGCTGACCGTCGGCACCGACTACCTGGAGACGGAGAACATCCAGAAGCTCACCGAGGCCTTCGCCGACCCTGCCGTCCAGGAGTTCCTCACCACGGACCCGAGCGTGAAGGACCTCCTGCTGCCGATCGACGCCTCCTGAGCGCTGCGTCCGGGGACCGCGCGTCCCACCGTGCCAGAGCCCGGGCGCGGGAGGCACGGCGTCCGCGTGATGGGGATACGGGTGCGCTCCGGGCTGAACCCCCCGGAAGCGGTGGCTTCGGCGCGGGGTGGGGACTAGCGTCGGGACCAGACAATCAATCGATCGAAGGAGTTCCCATGTCACGCGTAGCCATCATCGGCGGGCACGGCAAAGTAGCGCTGCACCTCACGAAGATCCTCACGGACCAGGGCCACCAGGTCAGCTCGATCTTCCGCAACCAGGACCACGCCGCCGACGTCGAGCAGGCAGGCGCCACGCCCGTCGTCGCCGACCTCGCGGAGCTCTCGGTGCAGGACATGGCGGACGTCTTCAGCGGGCACGACGCCGTGGTCTGGTCCGCCGGATCCGGTGGCAGCAGCCCCGAGGCCACGTACGCCATCGACCGCGACGCCGCGATCCGGTCGATGGACGCCGCCGAGCAGGCCTCTGTGGGCCGGTACGTCATGGTGTCCTACCTCGGGGCGGGCAAGGACCACGGCGTGCCCGAGGACAACAGCTTCTTCCACTACGCCGAGTCGAAGGCCGCCGCCGACGAGCACCTGCGCAACTCGAAGCTGGCCTGGACCATCCTCGGTCCCGGCTCCCTGACCACAGATCCGGGGACCGGCACCATCGAGGTGTCCGACAAGCCCCAGCAGGATTCGGTGCCCCGCGAGGACGTGGCCCACGTGGCCGCCGTCGTGCTCGGGGACCTCGGGACGGTGGACCGGACCATCCAGTTCAACAGCGGTCCGACGCCGATCGCCGAGGCGATCGAGGCAGCCATCTAGGGCGCGCACCACCGAACGATGACGGCGCCGGGCCTGGTCCGGCGCCGTCGTCGTGTGCCGGGCCTGTGTGTTCCGGGCTTGGTCGCCGCGTCCTTCCCGCATCAGCCGGCCTGGCTGCCCTGTGACTGGCGTCGCGACGGGGCAGGCCGCAGCGGGTAGACGCCGCTGCTTCGTGCATGCCTTTCACGCCCCGAACCGCGTGTCACGGCGCGACACGCCGCGAAGGACCGGCCTACCGACCGAAAGGCGTGCACGAAGGCACACCCGGAGGCTGATTCGGGGCGGGTGGGACGACGACGGCGGCCGAGAGGCCGCGCGCGAGAGCGCACCCCGGAGGTTGACTCGGGGCGGGCGGACGGGCGGACGGGACGACGGCGGCGGCTGGGAGTGTGCGCACGAGGGCATACCCCGGGCGGGGAGGAACCCGGTTAGAGCCCGTCGGCGGCGTGGAAGGTGCGGAGCGCCTCGACCACGAGCTTGTGGTCCTCGAGTTGCGGCAGGCCGGACACCGTCACGGTGGCCACCGGTCCCACCCCGCGGATGTACAGGGGGAAAGAGCCGCCGTGGGCCGCGTGGGTCGTCGGGTCCACCATCGGGTTGCCCTCGAAGCTGCCGCCGTTGCGCCGTGCCCTCAACCCGACGAGCAGTGACGGCACCAGGTAGCGGGCAGCGGTGCGGCTCTTGGCGTCGAGCCAGAAGTCGTTGTCGGGTGTGGCGCCGTCGAGCGCGGCACGGAAGAGGATGTGGTTCGGTTTGCTGATGCCGATGGCGATCGGCAGGTTCCGGCCGACCCCCATCTGGACGAGGAGCTGACCGAGCGCCACCGCGTCGTCGTTGGTGAAGCGGGTGAACTGGAGCTCGGCAACCTCTCCCTCGACCTTCGCGATGAGCGCTTCGAGTGCTTCCGCGGGCTGGTCGCCGCCTCCGTCGGGATCGAACGGACGGAGGACTGTCGAGGGGGCATCATTGCTCATTGGCCAAATCTACGTGGTCGGGAGTGGTCGGCGGAATCGCCGGCGGCGGACGATCTCCGGTGGTCTTGACACCGCGCGGAAGCGGCGTCCGTGCGGCTCGGACGGCGGGCGGGGTCAGTGTCCGGGCGCGCAGGGTCCGGACCCGAGGAGCGCGAGGCCGGCCCGGTCTCCCGGGCCGAAGGACACCAGCCCGGTGTTCGCCGCGTACATCAGCTCGCGCGGATCATCCACGTGGTCGAGCCCGACGACATGGGCGAGTTCGTGCATGAGGGTCGCGCGGACGAGGTCCCTTCCCGCGGGGTACGCCAGCATCCCGGTCGCATCGGGTGCGTCGATCTGCACCTGCCCACCGACATAGACGAGCGGCTCTCCGGGGACGTACGCGTACTCACTGCCACCCAGTCCGGCGATGTCGCCGGCGAGCTGGGGAATCTCCGCGGGGCTCGTCCAGGTGATGAGGACGGGGGCCCAGGTCCGGCCGTAGAGCTCTGGCTGGTAGAGGTCGCGTTCCTCGGACGGCCCCTCCGTCGTCAATCCGTCGTCGACGAAGTGCAGCCCGGTGGCCGCGGACACCTCCGCCACGGCTTCCTGCACGAGCCCTTCCGTCCCCAGCGGCGCATTGTCCGGGCGGACGACGTAGTGCACCGGGCGGCACGGGTCGACAGCCACCCAGTCCTGCGACTCGGTGGGCGACGGGAGGAGCTGATAGGCGCCCGATGCCGGAACGAGCGGTGGTACGCCGAGCGGACTGTCCTGTGCCTCGACGCCCCGGGGTGGCACATTCGCTCCGGGCAGGTAGGGCAGGGCGATCGGCAGGACGAAGCGATCGAACAGCGACGGCGTCGCGTACAGGAGGGCGAGGAGCAGGACGACCCCGATCGCGGCGGTGGAGGACCGGGTTCGGGACGCCCGCCGTCGTGATCCTCGGAGCCCGGCCCGCCTGCTCCGCCGGGAGTCGGTCGCAGGAGCGCGCCATGGGTGAGGATCACTCGCCACGCCCACGGCGTCGTCCAGCGCCCACTGCGGGACCCTGCCCGAGGGTGAGCGCCGCAGCTTGCCGGCCCCGTCCCTGCGCTCGTGGTACCAGTCCCGATCCATCGCACCCATGTGCAGCCCCCATCCTGTCCCTCCCATGCTGAGGGAGGTCGTGGACGTGGGCGGACGGCAGGGCGGGTCCTTGGGCAAAGCTGCGGCAAGGCTGAGCGGAACGACGTCGGCCCCGCCTCCTGCTGTGCGGCAGTGATCCGCGCGATCCCGGGAACGACGACGGCCCCGCCTCCTGCCGCACGGGCAGGTGACGGGGCCGTCGGCCGGGATCGGCCTAGGAGGTCGTGATGTCCCTCGTGGCGTAGTCGAAGCGGAACGTGACCGACGTGTCCGAGAGCAGGTGCAGTTCGTGGTTGGCGCCGTCGCGCACGCCGAACCGGCCGTAGTTCTCGTCCCAGCCGCCGTTCACGAGGATCTTGAACTGATAGGTGCCGGCGGGCAGCTGCAGCGTCTGCTTCCAGAGGTTCTCGGTCGGCTCCCACACGAACTGCAGCTCGCGGAGGTCCGTGCTCCAGTGGCCCGCCTCGCCGAACAGCGGATCGAAGTCGCCGGAGAGTGCGACGGACTGCGGCTGACCCTGCCAGGCCTCGTCGGCCGGGGTGCGGGTCGGTACCTGCTCGGTGGCGACGTCGGGGGAGACCTCGAGGGTCGGGGCGACGTCGGGCGGGGTGGGGTCCTCGGAGTTCGTGGCGTCGGCGGGGGCGAGGTCCGCCATGGTCTCCGAGATGTCCGACTCCTCGGCTGTCGCGGGCGGCTCCGATCCCTCAGCCGACGCCGTCACGCCCGCCTCCGGGTCGGCCTGGACGGCCTGCGCGTCCTCGCCGAGGGACTCGGGGGACTGCGGCGCGTGCGTGACGGCCGGGGCCTGCTCGGGCACGGGGGCGCCGCTGATCATGGCGTTGATGAACTGGTCGGGATCGGCGAACGCGTGGACCGCGCGGATGCCCTCGTCGGTCGCCGTCCAGCCGGAGCGGCCCTTGACCAGCCAGCCGGCCTTCACGAGCTTGGCCGTCGCCGTCGTCAGGGCCTTGTACCCGCGGGGGACGCCGCCGGAGAGGAGCTCTGCCTCCTTGGCGTCGAAGGGGACTGCCGCCACAGCCTGCGACATCACGTCGCTGGGCGCGACGCTGTTCCCGGCGTCCTGGTGCTCGGCGAGCAGGGCGAGGGTGGTGCGCAGGCGGACGTTGGTGCTGTTCCGGGGGGCGATGACGATCTCCTTCGTGGTGTTCATACGGCGTGCTGCGGTCCATCATGACCGCGGGTCCCCGCGCGCGGTGAGGAATCTGTGGAGCGCATGCTCCTACCCAGGCGGATCGCGGCGTGCTAGGACTGCGGACGGCAGCACATTGATGGTATCGAAGGAACCCCGCCCGGTGCGCCCCGGGGCGCCGGATGACGGCCCGACATCCGGGGGCGACGCCGTGGACCCGGCCGTGCCATCCGGTGGGACGGTGCTAGGTTCGCGGGATGGCAACCAGACCAGCGATCAGGACGAGACCCGGACGGACGGCGCCCACCTCGCTGCCCCGCACCATCGCGCGCTTCGTGCTCGGGGCGTTCCTCCTGTTCGCGGGGACCGCCCATCTCACCGTCGCGCGGTCCGAGTTCGCCGCGCAGGTGCCGTCCTGGCTGCCCCTCGACACGAACGTCGTGGTGATCGCGTCCGGCGTCGTCGAACTGCTCCTCGGTGCGGCGCTCGTCGCGCTCCGGCGGTACCGGGTCGTCGTCGGGTGGGTGGTCGCCGCGTTCTTCGTCGCGATCTTCCCGGGCAACATCGCCCAGTACGTCGAGGGTGTGAGCGCCTTCGGCCTGGACACCGACGCGGCACGCCTGACGCGGCTGTACTTCCAGCCCGTGCTCGTCCTCTGGGCGCTCTGGTCCACGGGCGCCTGGCGGGACCGTGCGGTCCTGAGCCGGACCGGGCGGAACCGTCCGCGGCCCTAGGGTACGCGGCCCGATCCGGCAAGAGCCCACCACCCGCCGGTGTTCATCAGTATGCTTCCCATATCAGCTGGTGGTGTTCGCCGCCCGGACCTGCGATATGGGAGAACTCCATGAAGACACTCCGTCCCCTCCAGTCCATCGACAAGCTCGAGAACGCTGCCGCACTGGATCCGGTGGCCAACAAGGTCCGTGACGTGGTGCAGGCCGTGCTCAAGCCCGGTGCCCTGCGTGATGTCCTGCACGGTGTGCCCATCGGCCACCCGCTGCACCCCCTGATGATCCTCGTCCCGACCGGAAGCTGGCTCTCCGCGGCGGTCCTGGACCTGATCCCGGGATCCAACAAGGCGTCCGCCGTCCTCATCGGCACCGGTGTCGCCAGCGCTGCCCCCACGGCGCTCGCCGGCTGGGCCGACTGGTCCGAAGGCCACGAGCAGCAGTTGCGCGTCGGGATCGTGCACGCGACCGCCAACCTGATCGCCGTCGGCCTGTACACCGGCTCGCTCGTCCAGCGGCTGCGCGGCAGGTCCGGCAAGCTGCTCTCCTACACGGGCCTCGTGGTCGTCTCGGCCGGTGGCTTCCTCGGTGGGCACATGTCCTACCGGCAGTCGCTCGGCGCCAACCACAACGAGGACGTGCCGCACCGCATCGAGGCCGGCTGGCACTCCATCGGGTCCCTCGAGGAACTGCAGGAGGGCATGCTCGAGAAGCGCGTGCTGGGCGAGATCCCGCTCGTCGTCTTCCGCCGGGGCAGCGAGGTCTCGGTGCTCTCCAACACCTGCAGCCATCTCTCCGGGCCGCTGAACGAGGGCAAGGTCACGGTCGACGACGGCGATCCGTGCGTCGTCTGCCCGTGGCACAACAGCGGGTTCTCCCTGAAGACCGGTGAGGTGGTGCAGGGTCCTGCGACCTCTCCTCAGCACTCCTTCGAGACGCGGGTGATCGCCGGCCAGGTCGAGGTGTCGCTCCCCAACGCGGGCTGACGTCCGCGCTCGGTCGGATCCCGACGGCGGCGCGGGCGGAAGCGCTCGCCGCCGTCACCCCGGGTCAGGCCGCGTCGGCGTCGCGCTCCTCGAGGCCCCACGGCGAGCCGTAGCCGGCGGGGGCGTCGGCGGCGAGCAGGTCCAGGAACGGCTGGGCGTCGAAGGCCTCCGGGCCGAGGACGCCCGATCCGCTCCAGGTACCGGAGGCCAGGAGTTCCAGGGCGATCACCGGGTTGACGGCGGTCTGCCAGACCACGGCCTGCGAGTTGTACTCCGCCATGGACCACGCGTTGTCCACGACGTGGTAGAGGTACACGGCCCGGGGGGCGCCGTCCGTCCCGGTACCCGTCACGTGGACCCCGGCGCAGGTCTTGCCCTTCATGCGGCTGCCGAGCGTCGCCGGATCCGGCAGCGCGGCGGCCACGACGTCGCGTGGCGCCACGGACACGCCCTTCACGTCGAGGGGTGCGGTCGAGTCCAGCCCGAGGGTGTGCAGCGTCCGGAGCACCGTGATGAATTCCTCGCCGAGCCCGTACTTGAAGGTGACCCGGCGGGCCTTTGTCCAGCGCGGCATGAGGATCACCTCCTCGTGCTCCACATTGACGCACTCCACCGGACCGATCCCCTCGGGGAACTCGAACACCTCCGGCTCGCTGAACGGGGCGGTGGTGAACCAGCCACGCTCCCGCTCGAAGATCACCGGTGGATTCAGGCATTCCTCGATCGTGGTCCAGATGGAGAACGACGGCGCGAAGTCGTACCCCTCGACGGTGAGATTGGCGCCGTCGCGCACCCCGAGTTCCTCGATGGAGGAGAAGAGATGGTCCTCCGCGTAGCGCGCGAAGACGTCGGAGAGGCCCGGTTCCACGCCCATACCGACGAGCGCGAGGCGGCCGGCGGCCTCCCATTGCGTGGACGCGGCGAACTGCTCGTCGCCGAGCATCACCCCGGTCTGCTCGTGCGGGTGGTCCGGGTGCGGTGTGGACAGGCTCATCGCCATGTCGAGGTACGTGGCGCCCGCCTCGAAGCAGCCCTCGAAGATCGGCATCACGAAGCGCGGGTCCACGGCGTTGAGGACGTGCGTGATGGAATGCTGGCGGACCACGGCGGCGACGGCGGACGACGACGACGCATCGATCTCCGCGGCGACCAGCCGGGGGTCGCCGAGTTCGTCGACGAGCGCCTGCGGGCGGGCGGGGTCGTAGTCGGCGATCACGAGGGCGTCGAAGAACGGCCGCCGGACGGCGATCCGGGCGGCGGCCGAGCCGACGCCGCCGGCGCCGATGATGAGGATGCGCATCAGGAGAGTCCTCCGTCGATGGAGCGTCGGTAGATGTCAGGGGAATCGGGGACCAGGACGGGGGAGTCCTCGGTGAGGGTCTTCCCGGCGAAGAACGGGCGGGAGGAGGGGCGGGTGCGCCAGAGCAGCATGAGGACCAGGCCGAGGGCCAGGGATCCGATGCCCACCACGAACGTCCCGCCGATGCCGAACAGGACGCTGTACCCGTAGTCGACGTCGGCCATGTCGATGGCGGACTTGATGAAAGCCGCGGTGAGCATCAGGGCCCCGAGCAGGGGGAGCAGGAAGCGGAAGACCACATTGTGCCGGGAGTCGAAGAGCTCGCGGCGGAAGTACCAGACGCAGGCATAGCCCGTGATGGCGTAGTAGAAGGCGATGGCCAGGCCGAGCGAGAGGATCGAGTCGGCGAGGATGTTCTCGCTGATGATCGTCATGACGATGTAGTACGCGATCGCGGCGATGCCCATGACCAGTGTGGAGAACGACGGCGTCCGGAACCGGGGGTGGACGATGGCGAAGCGCTCGGGCAGGGCCCGGTACACGGCCATCGACAGTGTCCCGCGGGCCGTCGGGAGGATGGTGGTCTGCGTGGAGGAGACGGCCGAGACCAGCACGGCGATCACGAGCAGCCAGGACCACGGGCCGAGCACCACGTCCTTGAGTGCCAGAAAGACGTCGTCGGCGTTGGCTTCGTTGCCGAGGCCCACGCCGTCCTCGCCCACGCCCGCGTACATCATCGCCGCGACGGTGACACCGACATACGTCACCAGCAGCAGGACGGTCGAGATCAGGGCGGCGCGGCCCGGAATGCGCCGGGCGTCCTTCGTCTCCTCGTTGAGGGCCAGGCACGCGTCCCAGCCCCAGTAGATGAAGAGCGCCAGGAGGATCGCCTCGGTGAAGCCCTCGACGCTCTCGAAGGCGAAGGGGTTGAACCAGTCCGCCGACGGCGCCGTCGCGTTCTCCGCGGTTCCGTTGGCCACACCCACCAGTGCGAAGACCACGAAGAGGGCCAGCGCGAGGTACTGCACGGCCAACAGGATGTTCTGGAGGCGGGCACCGATCTCCACGCCGCGATAGCTCACATAGGTCATCAGGGCGATGAACACGACGCCGGTCGCCGTGACCACGAGCGGATCCTCGGCGAGTGACCCGTCCCCGACGAGCAGCCAGAGGTAGATGCCGCCGATCTGCGCGAGGTTGGCCAGCACGATGATCCCCGCGACGGCGACGCCCCACCCGGCCATCCAGCCGGCCCAGGGGCCGAAGGCCTTCGTCGCCCAGGTGAAGGACGTCCCGCAGTCCGGGACGGCCTCGTTGAGTTCACGGTAGGCGAAGGCGACGAACAGCATGGGGATGAACGCCACGATGAAGGCGATCGGCGCCTGGGCGCCGACGGCGAGGACCACGAAGCCGAGGGTGGCGACGAGCGAGTAGACCGGGGCTGTCGAGGCCAGGCCGATCACCACCGAACCCCACAGTCCGAGTGTCCCGGCGGCGAGCCCCTTGCCCTGGGTGTGGGGGTCGCCCGAAAGGGTGTGGTCGGCGGGGCTGAGCGGCATGGCGACCTCGACTCCTCGGCGGCGTCGGTCCTCCGACACCGTGATGCAGCACACAATACCGACCAGTCGGTTTTCTGACCAGCCCCTAGACTTCCCCTCATGCGCCTCGCCCCACGGACCCCCCAGCGACTGCTCGACGCCTACGAGGACCTGCTGGTGACAGAGGGGGAGCGCGGTGCGACACTCGATGCCATCGCGCAGCGCGCCGGCGTCTCCAAGGGCGGCCTGACCTACCATTTCCGCTCGAAGGACGAGCTGACCGCAGCCCTCTTCGACCGGTTGCGCGTCCTCGTCGAGGAGGATCTCGGGATCATGCGCGCGGCTCCCGCCGAGGCCGCGCGGTACTACATCAGGAGTTCGCTCGACATCGCGAGCCCCCTCGAGCGCTGCAACGTCGCGGTGACGCGGCTGGCACAGGGTTCCAACTCCGGGGCCAACGAGCTGCTCGCCTGGTGCCGCGTCCAGTGGTTCGACGTCCTGCTGCAGGCCCTCGGCGACGAGGACATGGTGCACCTGGTGATGCTGCTCGGCGACGGCATCTACTTCACCGCTTCGCTCAGCGGGACGGGCGCCATGCCGTCGGAGACCGATCCTGCGACGATCGACCGCATCATCGGCCTGATCGACACCATCACGCCCTGATCCCGCGGCTGGACGTCCCGCCGTGGACTGCGGGACCGGGGTGTCCCTCCGATCGTCACACGCAGGGCGAGGCGCGTTCACCCGGACGCCATGTTCGGTTCGTAGACAGGGATGGACCCGTCCGTCCTGACCCGGGAGCAGCATGCCGTCACCCACCTCCACCTCTCGCATCACCGCCCGGCGCGCGGCGATGCACCGCACCGCCGCGCGAGCAGCTGCCGTGCTCGCGGCCGTCATCGTCGGCGGCGCGGGCCTGCTCGCGCTCCCGGCCAGCGGCGCCGTCGTTCCAGCCGTCAGCTCCTCGGCCCAGGCCGCTGTCCTGACGCTCGGGGACACGGGTCACGACAAGAGCATCGGGTCCGATCAGGATCTTGGCGACGACCGGAGCGTCGGCTCAGCTGGGAACGTCGTTCATGAAGGGAGCGTCGGGTCCGACGCAAGCTTCGTTCATGACGGGAGCGTCGGGTCGGATGACCGGTCGGACGACGACGTGGTGTTCAGTCCGACGGGCGAACTGGCGTCGACCGGGGCGAGCGGACTCCTGCTGGCAGCAGCGGGCGTCGTCTTCGCCCTCCTCGGCGTCCTGCTCCTGGTCCTCCGGCGCCTGACCCGCGGTGACGCCACGACCGCCTGACCCTTGATCCACGACGTGGACCGGCCGAGACCGAACCCGAGGGCGCAGAGGGCGCGATGGTGCGTCGTGCAGCGGCACTGCGAACTCCGCGGCGACGTCGATCCGCCCGTAGTTCTTCCAGCGCCTCGCCGGGGCATGGATGGTCGTGTGGGTCCGGGTCCTGCGTAGCCGTGGCCCCGGACACGACGATGCCCGGCACCGAAGGCGCCGGGCATCGCGATGAATGGGGATGGGTCAGTTCGTGGCCATCCGGCGGCGGACGACGAAGGCGCCGCCGACGACGGCCAGCACGAGGCCGCCGCCGAGGGCGAGGGCCGCGGAGTCATCGCCCTGCGGGGCCTGGGCGACGCCGGTGTCAGCGCCACCGACGGGCATCTGGCCCATCTGCTGCGGCACGGTCGGCGTCATGACGGGCGGGGCGACCGGGGTGTTCGCAGGTGGCGGCTGCTCACATGAGGCGGGGACAGCTGACCTCAGGAAGAGGTTGCAGAGCGCAACTACATGGCCTATGCGGTCGGGATTACGGCTTGAGGAGCACCGGCACCAGATCGGTCGCGTCGAGCATGACGGCCTCGATCTTCTCCGTCAGCGAGCCGTCGATCTCGGACGCCGCCTTCGCGTCGATCCACCGTTGGTCCGTGCCGAACGCCGTCCAGTTCGCCTTCGGATCGCCGTCGTGCTGGAGGAGGTAGATGAGGACCTCGGTGTTGTCGACGGGCGTCCAGTAGCCGAGGCTCGTCATGTTGTGCTCGGTTAAAAGGTCGATGGTGACGGAGCGGAAGCGCTCCATCAGCGCGTCCATCCTGCCGGGTGTCGCGGTGTAGGTGCGCAGTTCGTAGGTCATCCCTTGATCCTGTCGCAGAAGGAGTTCTACGTCGAGCCGGTCGCTGAAGGATGGGACTCTCTGCCCCGGCAGTGTTGCCTGAGGCCCCCGTCCTTCCCCCGGTGGCCCGCGCTGAGTAGAGTTCGCCGCACGGGCCCCCGTGGGCTCGTCGGGAGCAGACCTGCGCTGGGCAGAGTCGTGGTGTGCGACCACTGTTGAACGTGTGTCTGCGGCCTGGAAGCAAGGACACTTCTCCAGAGATCGAGGCACGTCATGTACAAGACATCACTGTTCGGCGCCGTCGTGTGCGTCGTCGCACTTGCAGGTGCAGGAGCCGCTCCTGCGTCGGCCCAGGGCCAGGTGGAGCGAGGCCCCGCGCACGCCAATTCCATCTGTTCGTACTCGGGCCAGAATGACGAACCCGACGCGGACTTCCCCGAGGGCGGTCGGGTCCAGTCCTACGGGCAGTTGGTCAAGGCCGGCCTGAAGGGACAGGTCCCGAGCCCCGGGATGCTGTGCAACGGGCACCTGTTCCCCTTCCCTGAGGGGTTCGGGCCGGAGGTTCCCTAGTCCATCGACACGTCGGCCCCCGGTCTCGGGGCCGGTGTGCCGGCACTGCGGACCAGACTGCCTCGTATGCGCGGGAGCTACCGCGTCGAGGGGTTCGCGCCCGCCGCGTTCCGCGCCGCGAGGATGTGGGTGCGCATCACGGACTCCGCCCATTCGCCGTCGCGCGCCTCCGCCGCGGCCACGAGCTCCGCGTGGTGCTGCATCGATCGACGGAGCGCCTCGCCGCTGTACTTGCGGAACGTGTGCGCGACGACGGCGGGCCGCATGACGGCCTGCAGCGCCGTCGCGACGTGCCGGTTGCCGCACCGCTCGATGAAGATCCCATGGAACGCCGCATTGAGGGCGCTCAGCCCCTCCATGGCGCCGCCGTCCGCGACCACGGCCTCCATGCGCTCCGACAGCGCTGCGAGCTCGACGACGTCCTCGTCGGTCAGGTTCGGCACCGACAGCAGGACGGCGTGCGGCTCGAAGCCCGCACGGACGTCGTACAGGCCGGCGACGTCCTCGGGAGAGAAGTCCACCACCTGCGCGCCCTTGTTGCGGCTGAGTTCCACGAGCCCCTCGGCCGCCAGCCGGCTGAGCGCCTCCCGGATGGGCGTCCGGCTGACCCCGATGCGTTCGGCGAGATTGGCCTCGCGCAGCCATGACCCGGCGGCCAGCTCCCCGGAGGCGATCATCGACCGCAGCCGGCCGTAGGCGCTCTCGTCCCGCGGGGTGTCCCGCGGGGCGTCGGTCAGCGGTGCGGGGGGAGCGGGTGCAGCGGCAGCAGTCGTCTCCATGCCCGTCACGCTATCGCGTCGGGCCACGACGCGGCGGCCAGCGAGGCGCGGGTACCACCCCTCGACACGAACGACGACGACGCCCGCCCGGTGAGCTCGACGATCCGGTCCGAGGCCAGCATGTACCGGTCGAGGTCGATGCCCGTGGCGATGCCGAGCCCGTCGCACAGGTGCACGAGGTCCTCCAGGGCGGCGTTGCCCAGCACCGACGGATCGCCCGGGAACCACAGGTCCCCGCCGAGCCCGGCGAAGGATCCCTCGAGCCAGGTGGCACCGGCGAGCATCGCCGCGAGCGCGTTGGCGGGCGCGAATCCGTTGCGGTTGTGCAGGTGCACGCCGAGGTCCAGTCCGGGGTAGAGGCGCCGTACCTCGGCGATGCCGTCGTACATCTCGCCCGGCTCCTCCTCGCCCGAGGTGGCCGCCAGGTACACGCCGTCGGCCCCGGCCTGCACCGCGGCGCGCACCACGCGGAGGCGCTCATCCCGCGTCACGGGCCCGCGGGCGGGAGCGAAGAAGGCGCAGGCGACGGCGACGACGAACCGGATGCCCGAGCGGTCGGCGAGCGCTCCGATGCGCTCGACGTCGGCGAGGATCTGGTCGACGGTGAAGCGCTGGTTCCGGAGGCTCACCTCCTCGTCGGCGGACACGACGACGACGAGCTCGTCCAGTCCGCAGTCCACGGCGCGTTCGGCGCCCCGGAAGTTCGGCGCGAGCCCGCGGTACCGGACGCCGTCGATCCTGGGGACGGCGGCCATGACCTCGGCGGCGTCGGCGAGCTGCGGGAGGACTTTCGGGTGCGCGAAGCTGACGGCCTCGATCTCGCGGACCCCGGCATCGATGAGGAGCTGCACCAGCTCCACCTTCTCCGCTGTCGGCACCATCGCGGGCACCGACTGCAGGCCGTCACGCAGCCCCACCTCGACGAGCCGGATCGACGACGGCAGACCGGGGATGCTCATGCACGCCCCCGCTCGGGCAGGGAGGTGAGAGCTGCGCGGTCGGCCCCGACGTCGACGACCCGGCGGTGGTGCAGTGACGTGCTCATGCGAGCCCCCGCCCGCGCAGGGAGGCGAGGGCGTCGTCGTCGACCCCCACCTCCGCCAGGACCGCGGCCGTGTGCTCCCCGAGCGCCGGCCCGGGCCAGCGGACCGTACCCGTGGTGCGGCTGAGCCGGGGGAAGACGTTCTGCTGCGCGACGGGGCCGAGGACGGGATGCTGCACCTCGGTGATGGACTCCCGCGCCAGATACTGCGGGTCGGTGAGCATGTCGACGGGGCGGAAGATCTTGCCGGCGGGGACACCGTGCGCCTCGAGCGCGGCCTCGAGGACGGCAGCGTCCTGGGTGGAGGTGTAGCCGCCGATCAGGGCGTCGAGCTCGGCCTGCCGTTCCCCGCGGGCGCCGTGCGTCGCGTACCGGGGATCCGTGGCGAGATCCGGCTGCCCGATGGCTGCGGCGAGCCGCCCGAACACCGTGTCCTGGTTGGCGGCGATCAGCAGCCAGGAGCCGTCCGCGGTCGGGTAGACGTTGCTCGGCGCGACGTTCGGGAGGATGGCGCCGGTCCGCTCGCGCTGGTAGCCGGAGATCTGCCACTCGGGGACGAGGGACTCCATGACGCCGAGCACCGCCTCGTAGATCGCCGAGTCGACCATCTGCCCGCGGCCGCTCACCTCGCGCTCGCGGACCGCGGCGAGCGCCCCGATGGTCGCGAACAGGGCCGCCAGCGTGTCCCCGATCGAGATGCCGACCCGCGAGGGCGGCGTCGAGGGATCGCCGACCACGTAGCGGAGGCCGCCCATGGCCTCACCGATGGCACCGTACCCGGCCCGCTGCGCGTAGGGTCCGTCCTGGCCGAACCCGGAGACGCGCACCATGATGAGGCCCGGATTCAGGGCGGCGAGGTCGGCGTACCCGAGGCCCCAGCGCTCCATGGTGCCGGGACGGAAGTTCTCGATCAGGATGTCCGCGCCGGCGATCAGCTTCCGTGCGAGGTCCTGGCCCTCCGCCTCGCGCAGGTTGAGGGTCACGGACCGCTTGTTCCGCCCCACCACGGACCACCACAGGGACTGCCCCTCGGGGAGCTGCCGGCCCCACTGGCGAAGGGGATCACCCTTGGCCGGGTCCTCGATCTTCACGACGTCGGCCCCGAGGTCACCGAGCATCTGGCCGCAGAACGGGCCGGCGAGCAGCTGTCCCAGCTCGACGACGCGGAGGCCCGCGAGTGGTCCGGTCGACGCCGGTGGCTGGTCGGGGGAGGGAGTCTTACTGGCGGTCATCGGCAGGCCTCCGGGGCATCGGAATGTCCGGACAGAGTGGCCGAACGTATACAACTTTGCACTCACACGCCGAGATGGCAAGGGATGATCCACCCTGTTTCAGAAAGTTGTATGCAACCCATTGACGCTCCCGCCCGACGCTCCTACGCTTTCACCAGCGGACGGCGTGACGCACGCCACTTCGTGCCGGAGCCCCCCTTCTCCTGCACGGGTTCGTGCGACACCACCCGTCCGCGAGTGCACCACCAGCCCTGCGCGACGCGCCGCGTCCCCCATCCGGCGCGTCGCGCAGCCCACGGCCCCGTCTAGGCAGCACCCTGATCCACCCCCACCCAGAGGAGACCTGATGGCGTTTCGGCTCGGCGTAGACGTGGGCGGCACGTTCACTGACATCCTCCTCATCAATGAGGCCACCGGCGAGACCCACCGGTACAAGACGGCGTCGACGCCCGAGGACCAGTCCATCGGGGTGCTCCACGGCATCGAGCAGGCCTGCCGCGCCGCAGGGGTCCCGACGTCGGAGGTGACGGAGGTGCTGCACGGCACCACCGTGGCCACGAACGCGATCCTCGAGCACAAGGGTGCCCGCGTGGGCCTCGTGACCACCAAGGGTTTCCGGCAGGTGCTGCAGATCGCCCGGTCCTTCGTGCCCGGCGGCCTGGCCGGCTGGATCATCTGGCCCAAGCCCGAGCCCCTCGCCGACCTCGAGGACACGGTCGAGGTGAACGAGCGCGTCACCACCAGTGGCGAGGTGCGCATCGAGCTCGACGACGACGACGTCCGCACCCAGCTACGGAAACTCAGGAAGCGCGGCATCGAGGCCCTGAGCATCAGCCTGATCAACTCCTTTGCGAACGGCAGCCACGAGGCGCGGATCGCCGAACTCGCCGCCGAGGAACTGCCCGGCGTCCCCGTCTCCGTCTCCTCGGTGGTGCTGCCCGAGCTCCGCGAGTACGAGCGCACCATCACCACCGTCGCCAACGCGTACGTGCAGGGCCAGGTCTCGCGCTACGTCGGCAATCTCGAGGACAAGCTCACGGCGGCCGGCATCGAGGGCCACCTCTCCATCCTCAGGAGCGACGGCGGACTCGTCTCCGGGAGGGTCGCCGCCGACAACCCCGTGTCCCTGCTGCTCTCCGGCCCGGCGGGCGGCGTGACCGGCGCCGTCTGGGCCGCCGAGCAGGCCGGCTTCAAGAATCTCCTCACCTTCGACATGGGTGGCACGTCCACCGACGTCGCCCTCGTCCAGGACCTCACCCCGCGGATCGGCCGCGAGACGACGGTCGGTGACCTGACGGTTCGCGCCACGTCGGTGGACGTCCGGACGGTCGGCGCCGGTGGCGGGTCGATCGCCCACGTCCCGCAGCTGACCGGTGCGCTCCGGGTCGGTCCGCAGTCCGCGGGCGCGGTGCCCGGTCCGGCGTCGTACGCCAAGGGTGGGACCGAGCCGACCGTGACGGACGCGAACGTGGTACTCGGCTTCCTGCCGTCCCAGCTCGCCGGGGGTGAGATCGGCCTCGACGTCGAGGCCGCCGGCACTGCGGTGAAGACCATCGCGGAGGCGATCGGCCTCGACGGCGTCGAGAGCGCGGCCGAGGGCATCATCGACATCGTCAACGAGAACATCTACGGCGCCCTGAAGCTCGTCTCCACGCAGCAGGGCTTCGACCCGCGGGACTTCGCACTCGTGGCCTTCGGCGGCGCGGGTCCGCTGCACGCCAACGCGCTCGGCAAGCTCACGGGTGCGTGGCCGGTGATCATCCCGCCGTCGCCCGGTGTGCTGTGCGCCTACGGCGACGCGACCACGAGCCTCCGCGACGAGTCCGCCCGGACCCTCGTGCGGCGCTTCAGCGAGCTCGACGACGCCCAGGTGCGCGGTGTCCTCGAGGACCTCGCGGCCACGGCGAAGGAGTCGCTCCTCGCCGCGGGCCTCGCGGAGGAGGACCTGACCGTCACCTACTCGGCGGACCTCCGCTACCACGGGCAGGGGTTCGAGATCCCCATCCCGGTGGACCTCCGGACCTTCAGGGACAGCGGCGACGACGGCGGCCTGACGGCGCTGCGGGCCTCCTTCGACACCGAGCACGAGCGGCTCTTCGCCTTCCTCCTCGACAACGAGCACGAACTCGTCACGGCCCGTGCCACGGTGAGCGGACCACGTCCACAGGTCGCGAGCGTCACGCTCGACGCCGGACCGGCCGACCCGCTGCCGGCGCTTCGCAGCACGCACTCCATCTTCGTGGGCGGTGAGCACCATGAGGCCTCCATCTACGACCGGCACCTCCTGAAGGCCGGGAACGTGATCACCGGTCCCGCGGTCGTCGCCGAGATGGACTCCACCACGCTGGTGCTCCCGGGGCACGCGGCCACGGTGCACCACCACGGGAGCCTGCTGATCAGGCCGATCGAGAACGACGCAGCAGCAACCACGAGTGAGGACTGACCCATGGCCCAGCTGATCGAGACCGCCACCTCGGAGCTCACCGCGGTGGACGTGGACGTGGTGACGCTCGACCTCATCGAGAACGCGCTCCGCAGTGCCCGCTACGAGATGGACGAGACCCTCTTCCGCACCGCGCTCTCCCCGGGCATCCGCGAGCAGCACGACGAGTTCCCGCTCATCGCCGACCCCGAGGGCAAGATGATCGTGGGACAGTTCGGGCTCTCCATCCCCGACTTCCTGGCGAACTTCAGCGGCACCATCGAGGAGGGGGACGTCCTCATGACGTCGGACCCCTACTCGTGCGGGGCGGCGATCAGCCACGCGAACGACTGGCTCGTGGTCATGCCCATCTTTTTCGAGGGGCGGATCGTCGGGTGGGCGTCGCAGTTCGGGCACATGACCGACGTCGGCGGGAAGACGCCCGCGTCCATGCCGACGGACGCGCGGACCATCTTCGAGGAGGGCGTGATCATCCCGCCCTTCAAGCTGTACCGGAAGGGCGAGCGGGACGACACGGCGCTCGGCATCATCCTCAACCAGGTGCGGAAGCCGGACTGGAACCGGGCGGACCTGAACGGGATCGTCGCGGCGTGCCGGACGGCGTCGCGCCGGGTGCAGGAGATGTGCGTGCGGTTCGGGGTGGACACGTACACCTCCGCACTGAACGCCCTGCTGGACCGGAACTACCGGGCCATGAAGGCTCTGCTGGCGCTGGTGTTCGAGGAGGGCAAGCCGCTCTCCTTCACCGACTACATCGACGACGACGGCCGCGGCTACGGTCCGTACGAGCTGACGATGACCATCACGCGAACCGGCGACAAGGTGCTGATCGACCTCACCGGCAGCGCCCCGCAGGCGCAGGGGCCCATCAACTACTACATCAACGAGAACCTGATCCGGATGTTCTTCGGCATCTACATGATCACCGTCGCGGACCCGCAGATCCTGTGGAACGACGGCTTCTACCCGCTCGTGGACGTGGAGATCCCGGAGAACTCGTTCTGGAAGCCGGCCTACCCGGCGGCGCTCAACGGCCGCAACCACGGCATCGGCCGCCTGTTCGACCTCTTCGGCGGGCTCCTCGGCCAGGCCAACCCGGACCTGCTGAACGCCGCCGGCTTCTCCTCATCACCGCACTTCATGTACTCGGGGAACTACAGCGAGGGCGAGCGGAAGGGGGAGTGGTTCCAGCTCTACTCGATCGGGTTCGGCGGGATCCCCGGCCGTCCCGTGGGCGACGGTCCCGACGGCCACTCGCTCTGGCCCTCGTTCGTCAACATCCCCTGCGAGTACCTCGAGAGCTACTACCCGCTCATCATCGACCGCTGGGAGACCATCCCGGACAGCGGCGGGGCGGGCCTGCACCGCGGCGGCAACGGCGTCGACGTCGCCTACCGGTTCCTCGAGGCCGGCACCATCGCCATCCACGACGACCGCTGGCTCACCTACCCGTGGGGCGTGAAGGGCGGCGAGCCCGGCGCGCGCGGGACCAAGTGGATCGACCGGGCGGACGGCACCCGCGTGGTGCTCGCGTCCAAGGTGCACGACGTCGCCGTCGGCACGGACGACGTCCTCCACTTCGTGACATGGGGCGGCGGCGGCTGGGGCGACCCGCTGGCCCGCGATCCGGAACTCGTGTGCAAGGAGGTACGGCGCGGCCTCGTCACGCGGGCCGGTGCCCGCACCTACGGAGTGGTGTGCGACGACGACGGCGACCTCGATGCTGCTGCCACGTCCTCGCTGCGCGCCTCGATGCGCGAGGGTCGTGAGGAGCCGCTGCCGCTGTTCAACCGGGGCGATTCCATGGAGAACCTCCTGGCCAACAGCCTTGCCGAGACCGGGCTGCCGGCACCGACCCCACCGCTGGCGGTGTAGTGGCTGCTGCAGCCGACCCTTCCGGTTCCACGCCTGCGGGGTCCGGGGAGTCGCCGCCGTCGGGCTCGCTCTCGGGGTCACCCGCTGCGGGGGCCGGCGATGTATCGTCCGCCGGGTCGTCCGCCGGGTCGTCCGCCGGGTCGTCCGCCGGGTCGTCCTCCGGGTCGTCCTCCGGGTTCTCCTCCGGCTTCGACGGGACGCTGACGCCGGGGCCGCGCCGCGCGGTCATCGCCGTCGACCTCATGCGGGCCTACTTCGACGACGCCAGTCCGCTGTGCCTGCCGTCGTCGTCGTGCCTCCACGGAGCCGCAGCCGTCCTGGCAGCCGCACGCGCGGCCGGGTATCCCGTCTTCCACACGGTGGTGCGCTTCGACGACGCCGCGCACGGGGGAGTGTTCCTCCGGAAGGTGCCCGCTCTGCATCTGCTCATCCGGCCGGCGCCGGACGGGGTGCCGCCCCTGGGCGAGCTCATGCCCGGGGTCGCGCCGATCGAGGGGGAGACGGTGCTGGTCAAGCAGTCGGCCAGCGCCTTCTTCGGCACCGACCTGGCAGCGCTCCTCCACGAGGCAGGGGTGGACACCGTCATCATCATCGGCGTCAGCACGAGCGGCTGTGTCCGGGCGACGGCGGTCGATGCGATCCAGCACGACTTCGTGCCGATCGTCGTCCGCGATGCCGTCGGCGACCGGGACGACGCGGTGCAGCGGGCCACACTGTACGACCTGCAGGCCAAGTACGCCGAAGTGGTGGGCCTCGACGAGCTCACCTGGTGAGGCGGCTCTCCCCGGCCGGTCACTGCGGCCGGCAGGTCAGCGGGACCCCAGGATCAGGACGTGCCCTCGGCCGCCCACGCCCTCGCGTAGAACGGGAGCGAGAGCGAATCCAGGAGGATGTCGTAGGCCTTCGGAGCGAGGGCCTGGGACGAGTTCGCCGGGATCTCCGGTGTGAAGACCGAGACGCCGAGCCCGGCCGCACCGTCCTGCAGGGTCAGCCCGGCGGCCTCCAGGAGCGTCGGGTACAGGCTGAACTGGTCCGCGTTCTGGCGCAGCGGGACGGGCCCGCTGCCGCCCGGGATCCAGATGCGGTTGAAGATGGAGCGGGTGGGATTGCCGTCCAGCTGCTCGTGCAGCGGATCGGTGGGGGGTGATCGCCGGAGGTGGTCGCCCACGATCACCACGGCGGTGTCCTCGAGATAGCCCTGGTCCCTCATGTGGTTCACGAGCCCTGCCACCTGGGCCACGGAGCACGAGTTCACGGAGAGCACGTCGATCTCGGTGTCGACCTGGCAGTAGTCGTAGATGTGGGACGGCTCGTGGGTGTCGAGCGTCAGCATCGAGAGGTTGAATCGCTGTCCGGTCCGTTCCGACTCGGCGTGCAGCCGGTCGACCTCCAGCTTGGCCTGGTTCATGAGGCTGCCGTCGCTCAGCCCCCAGTCCTCGCGGAAGGCCTCGGGCGGTTCGTCGGAGGCACGCCAGTCGTTGAGGTCCTTCACGTCGGTGTAGCCGTGCGTCCGGAGGTAGGTCCCCTTGCCGGCGAACGCGGCGTTGGCGCCGGTCAGGAACACGCTGGTGTAGCCGTGATCCTTCAGCACATCGCCCGAGCAGGTCAGGCCGCCGAGATAGGTGGGGGTGTCGGTGCCGAGGTCGTTGGTCAGGGGCTCGCTCGCGGCGGCGCCGGTGGCCTTCAGCGGTACCCCGCACTCGGACGCGACGATGCCGGACATGGTCCATCCGCCACCGCGGTACTGCCGGAGGGATCCGGTGTTCACCCAGCCCTCGGACGGCTGGGTCACCTCCTTGATGGGAGCGAAGGCGTCCTTCTCGAACAACCGCTCGTCCTCGAGCGTGGCCTCTCCCGATTCGAGGTAGACGACTACGAGGTTCCGCGCATTCTCGTCACTGGTGACGACCGGCTCCACGTAGTAGTCGCCGAGGTCGGCGTCGGAGTTGGCCGCAGCGATGTAGTCGGCCACGCCCACGGTGTTGGCGAACGCCGTCGTACCGCTCACGACGACGACCCCCACCAGGGCGACGGCCAAAGCCCGGGTCCTGGCGGCGGACGCCGCCCGGCGCATGTGGCGACCGGGCAGATCACGGGGGTGGCGCCACCGGTAGTGCAGGAATCCTATGGCCGCGCTGATCAGGATGGGGGCGACACCGATGCCGAAGATCCCTATCCAGACGATGGAACCGCCACCGCCCTCGGTCTCCACGGACACGAGGTTGAGCATCATCTGGCTGACGGAGATGTCGCCCCAGTAGTGGCGGATGCCGAGGCCGGCGATCAGCAGCACGAGGCCCGCCCACAGCAGGAGGTAGAGCAGCGCGTAGGCCAGGGCAACAGCGATCGGTCGGGCCGACTGTCGAATGCTCCAGGACATCGCTCCACCTCCTCTTCAACATGTCCGCGGACGTCGGCTCGCCACAGTGGCAGAACTCTCGGGGGACCATCGGATCCTAGTGGCGCTGCGTCGTTCGTTCAACAACCGTTCGAGTGTCGTTAATCATCTGTTAGCTCCGCAGGTGACACGAAGGCATCCGGTGCGCAGCCATCCGGACTGTCCCGCCACGGGAGCGTGCCTACGGTGCCACAGCTTCGTCCGCCCACGCGTCGGAGTAGAAGGACGGCGAGTTCGAATTCAGGAGCTCGGCGTAGAAGTTGTCGTCCAGCGCCTGCGCGGAATCCACCGGGATGTCCGGCGAGAAGGCCGAGACGCCGACGCCGGCCTCGCGGTCCTGGAGCGTCAGGCCCGTGGCCTCGAGCATCGTCGGGTAGAGGTTCAGCTGGTCGATGCCGGAGCGCGGTGTGAGCTCGGCGCCGCCCGGGATCCAGATGCGGTTGAAGACGGTGCGGTTCTCGTGGTGGTCCAGCTGCTCGTGGAAGGCGTCGCCGGCGCTCATGTGCTTGAGGTGGTCGCCCATGATCACCACGGCGGTGTCCTCGAGGTAGCCCTGTTCCTCCATGTGGTCGACGAAGCCGGCCACCAGCTCCATGGAGCAGGCGAACACTGAGGTGACCTCCTGCTCGGTGTCGACCGAGCAGTAGTCGTACACGTGGACCGGTTCATGGGTGTCGAGCGTCAGGACGGAGAGGTTGAACGGCTGGCCCGTCTGCTTCGACTCCGCATGCAGCGAATCGAGCTCCTCGCGGGCGTTGGCGAGCAGGCGCTCGTCGCTGAGGCCCCAGTCGGGGCGGAAGTCCGAGGTGGATTCGCCGACGGCGCGCCATTGGGCGAGGCCCTTGATCGAGGAGTAGCCGTGGCCCCGGAGGAAGGTGTCCTTCGCGGCGAACGAGGAGTTCGCGCCGCCCAGGAAGGTGCTGGTGTAACCGTGCTCGCCCAGGACGTCGCCGAGGCAGGTGGCGCCGCCGAGGTAGGTGTCGACGTCGCTCTCCGGCACGGCGGCGCGGCCGCTGCTCTCGTCCGACGCGCTGCCACCCTTGAGGGGGATACCGCACTGGGTCCCGACGAGGCCGGCCATGGTCCAGCCGCCGCCCTGGTACTGCTGGAGGTCCTCGATGGTCTGCCACCCGTCGGCGGCCTGCGTGACGTCCTTCAGCGGCGCGAAGGCGTCCTTCTCGAAGAGCTGGTCGTCGGCGAGGGTCTGCTCACCGGACTCGAGGTAGATCAGGACGAGGTTCCGCTTGTCCTCGTCGCTGGTGACGACGGGCTCGGCGTGGAAGTCCTGGATGTCCCAGTCGGAGGTCGACGCCCGGATGTAGTCGGCGACGCCCACGGTCGTGGAGAACGCCGTCGTGCCGCCGACGACGACGGCCGCCACCAGTGCGGTGGACACGGCGCGCTTGACGAGGGGCCCGCGGGACGGGCGTCCGCCGTCGTCCGCCTGGCGGCGCTTCCGACGCCGGAGGAACTGGACGAGCGCGATGCTGCCGGTGATGAGGAGGGGCGCGACGCCGATGGCGAGGATGCCCCTCCACAGGAAGTCACCGCCGCCATCCGTCTCGACGGAGACGAGGTTGAGGCGCATCTGGCCCACGGAGATCTCGCCCCAGTAGTAACGGATGCCGGCGGCGGCGATGAGGAGGGTGAGGCCGGCCCAGATGAGCAGGTAGACCAGCAGCCGTCCGACGACGACGCCGACCCGTCGGGTCACGCCGGGGATTCGGGACTGCATGGCAACACCTCACGTTCCAACCATCAGGTGCCTGCCGGGCACCACTGACGTCCGACCTTTCGCAAAGGGTGGACAAGACTAGTGCCCTAGGGTACCCGTTCAACCTTGGTTCATCCTGTGTTCACGGGTTCGGTGGTATAACCGGTGCCCGAAGTGGAAGCGGGATCGTCAGGTCGACGGCGTCGAATCGAGTCGACGGCGTCGCCCGATCAGGCGTAGAGGTCCGGGCGGCGGCAGGTCAGGTAGGTGTTGAGCTCCCGGGCGCGGAGGACCTCGGCCCGGGACACCTCGGCGATCAGGAGTTCGTCACCCTGCCCGGCGAGGCCCAGGAAGGTGCCGTACGGACTGGTGATGCAGCTCATCCCGGTGAAGTCCGGAGCGGTGTGGTTGGCGTAGGCGATGTAGAGGCCGTTCTCGAGGGACCGCGCCGGCACCAGGAGGGTCGAGATGCGCTCGGCGTTGTAGGTGGCGTGTGCGGGGCGATTGCCGACGTCGCCCGTGGCCGGGACCGCCGTCGGGATGAGGAGGAGATCGGCACCACGCTGCGCGGTGTTCCGTGCGTACTCCGGGAACTCGATGTCGTAGCAGATGCCGAGGGACACCGTCAGGCCCAGGAGGGGCACGAGTTCCGGGATGTCACTTCCCGGGAGGAAGGCCGACTGTTCCTCGGCGCCGAAGAGGTGCGCCTTCCGGTAGCGGGTGAGTTCGGCTCCGCGGTGGTCGAACAGGGAGGCGCTGATGTACCGACCATGCGCTGTGGCGTCGACGGTCGAACCGACGACGGCGATGCCGCGGCGCTGCGCAATGGACGAGAGCCCAGCGCGGATGCTCGGCCCGTCCGAATCGGCCACGCGCTCGGGGGCGTAACCCGTGGCGAACAGTTCCGGGGTGACGAGGATCTGGACCCCCTGCCCGGCAGCCCGTTCGGCGGCGCCGTCGATGCGGCGCAGATTCTCCTCGACGGCACCGGCGGTCCCGGTGGCCTGCAGTACTGCCAGAACCGGCATGATCCGTCCCTCCGGGTACCGCCCCGGACCTGTGGTGCACGCCACATGATCCGGGACAAAACCATTGACAGCCCTCATGATAGGCACAACTATTGAGCCGAACCGAATGACATTCGATTATTGGAGGCGGTATCAATGGACTCAGCAGATGCGGTGCCCGAGGACGGTTTGCACCGTCGGCTCACCGAGATCTCGCACGAGGAGCAGGGGCACCCCTCCCGCGCCGCGCTCTCGGCGAAGGACCTCGTCCTCTACATCGCGGTGACCCTCGGGATCACCGCGATCGGCTTCCTGGTCCTCGCGCTGTGAGCGGCAGCACCAGCAGGGACGGGGCTGTGGAGGCGGACACTTCCAGTGGATCGCTCGGGTCGCTTCCGCTGCTGCGGAAGGAGCGAATCTGGAACGGCGCCGATTTCACCGGCGTGAACATCAGCCTCGCCATCGCGACGTGGGCGTTCCTCGTGGGCGGGTCGACGGCGCTGCTCGTCGGCTTCCAGCAGGGCATCGCGGCGATGGTCATCGGCAACGCGATCGGGCTGGGCTTCATGGTCCTCGCGAGCGTCGTCGCCAGCCAGCGCTACGGCGTGGAGCAGTACACGATCCTCCGGCCGGTCTTCGGGATCGTCGGCGTGGGCATCCTGGTCTTCACCGTCATCCTCATCACCGAGATGGGCTGGTCTTCACTGCTGGCCATCATGGTGGGCCGAGCGGTCACCCAGGTGTCCAATTCGGCGTTCGGCACCGGCTTCGACCCCGAGAGCCTGATGGTCACGTTCTTCGCGCTCGTCGCCATCGCCGTGTCCTGGTGGATCCTGTCGCGCGGCCCCGTGACGATCGGCCGGTTCAACAAGTTCATCGCGCCGGGCCTGATCGTCGTGACCGTCTTCCTGATGATCTTCCTCGTCCTCAACACCTCCTGGGACACGCTGCTCACCGCCGCCCCGCTCGCCCCGTTCGAGGACGACCGCCTCAACTTCGCCCTCGCCGTGGAGTTCAATGCCGGCGTCGGCGTCTCCTGGTACCCCGTCATGGGTTCGCTCGCCCGGCTGACCAAGACCCCTAAAGCAGCCCTCTGGCCCTCCTACCTCGGGCTGCTCGGCGCCACGCTGATCGCGCAGGTCGTGGGGATGGCCGCAGCACTGACCCTCGGGGACTCGGACCCGACCGTCTGGATGCTGCCCTTCGGCGGACCCGTGCTCGGGGCGTTCATCCTGCTCTTCATCGCGTTCGCCAACATCACCAGTACGTCGTCGATCGTCTACTCGACCGTCCTCGCCATCCGGCAAGCCAGCGGCAACCTGCTCTCACGGGTCCGGTGGGCGTGGCTCTGTGCCGCGTTCTTCGTGCTGCCGGCCATCCTCGCCTTCTTCCCGGGATTCATGTACCAGCGGTTCATGACCTTCGTGACGCTCAGCGGAGCCTTCCTCGCGCCCATGTGCGGTGCGATCATCGCCGACTACTTCCTGCTGCGCCGCCAACGGGTGGCGCTCGAGGATCTCTACCGGCACCGCGAGCAGAGCGCCTACCACTTCTCCGGTGGGATCAACTGGGCAGGGCTCGGGGCCGTCGTCGTCGGTGCTGCCTTCTACCTCGTGATCTACAACCCGGTCACCCTCACCACACTGCCCGTCTTCAGCTACATCACGGCGTCGCTTCCTTCCGCGATCGTCGGTGCGCTGGTCTACCTCGTGCTCGCGCGCGTCCTGTACGTGGGCCGCGGCGTCGGCGACTACGCTCCCACCACCACGAAAGTCGAGGGCCGTTCATGAGCCGCACGTCCCGAGCAGCCGTCCACCGCAGCGGCAGGCCGGATCTCGACCTGACGACCGTCGACGTCGCCGATCCCGTACCCGGAACCGTCCTCGTCCGCATGGGTGCCTCGGGTGTCTGCGGGTCCGACCGGCACGTGCTCGACGGCGACTGGACGCTGCCCTCGCCCACGGTCATGGGCCACGAGGGCGCAGGAACCGTCGAGGCGATCGGCGACGGCGTCACCGACGTCGAAGTGGGCGACCACGTGATCCTCTCGTGGTTCTACCCCTGCCGGCGCTGCACCGCCTGCCTCTCCGGGAAGTCCTACGTCTGCTCCGGCAGCCGATCCGAGGAGTGCCTCCTGCCGGACGGCAGCACCCCGCTCTCGCTCGACGGCGAGCGCGTGTTCCCCTACCTGACCGTCGGGTCCATGAGCGAGTATGCCGTCGTGCCCGAAGCCGGCGCGATCCGCGTGCCGAAGGACGTCCCGTTCGACGTCGCCAGCCTCATCGGGTGCTCGGTTGCCACGGGCTTCGGCGCCGTGGTCAACGACGCCTGCGTGGAGGCGGGCACGTCCGCCGTCGTCGTCGGCACCGGGGGCGTGGGCCTCTCCATCATCATGGCGCTGCGGCTGGTCGGTGCGAACCCGATCATCGCCGTCGACCTCAGCGAGGAGAAGCTGACTGCCGCCCGGGACTTCGGGGCGACCCACACGCTCGTGCCCTCCGCGGACCTGGTGGAGGAGATCGGCACGCTGACGGGGGGAGGCGCGGCCTATGCGTTCGAGGCGATCGGCCGGGTGCAGACCATCGAGTCGCTCCCGTCGCTGATCGCAGCGGGTGGCAAGGCCGTCATCGTAGGGCTGCCGCCCGAGGACAGCCCGGTGTCGATCGACGCTCTGGCGCTCGCGGAGAGTGGCAAGTCGCTCATCGGCTCGAACTACGGGTGCACGGTACCGGGGCGGGACTTCCCCCGGCTCGCGGAGCTGTTCCTCGCCGGTAGGCTGCCCGTCGACCGGCTCATCTCGGACCGCATCGGGCTCGACGACGTCAACGAGGCCTTCGAGGCGATGCGGCGGGGGGAGCGCGCGCGGAGCGTTATCGTCTTCTAGCGACGGCTTGTCGGGCGACGACGGCGTTTTCCGCCTCGCGACCCGGAACATTACTCGGCGGCTCGGCCGCTTCTGTCAGGGGGACCATGGGGCGGCCACGCCAGGCGATTCTGTCGCCGGAGAAGATCTATAGGGCTGCACTGGACCTGGTGGACGAGTTCGGCGACTTCACGTTGCCCGGGCTCGCGAAACGGCTCTCGGTCAGTCCGTCGTCGATCTACCACCATGTGCAGGGGCGGCCGGAGATCATCAACGGGATCCGGTCGGTCATCGGTGCCGATGCCCTCGCGTCGGGCGACTTCTTCACGGCGGGAGCCGACTGGCGGGACAGGGCAGCGGCGTGGGCACGAAGCTATCGGAGGGCCCTGGGGCAGCACGCGAAGTGCATCCCGCTGCTCGTCGGAGAGGCCGTGACGGACCACGCGACACTCGAGATCTACGAGCACCTCGCCGCGCTCTTCGTCGAGCAGGGCTTCTCCGCCAATGACGTGGTGGTCGCGGTGACGGTGCTCGACAACTTCATGCTCGGATCGGCCCTGGACGTGGCTGCGCCCGAGTCGGCCTGGCTCGCCGATGCCGAGGCCCAGCCCGCGCTGCACGCCGCGTTCGCCGATGCATCCCTGGCCGGGCCTCGCTCAGATCTCAGCTTCGAGGTGGGGGTGGCGGCGATCATCGCGCACCTGGGGACGCTGGTGGCCTGACCGGCACCAGCGCCCCGGGTGCCGTCACGGATGACGCTGCGGCTCGACGTTGTCCGCGACATCGGACTCCACGCGCGGGTCGGCCTCCAGCTCATGCAACTGCTCGGCGTGGCCACGGGGTGAGTGGGCCTTGTCCGAACCGTTCTCGTAGGCGTTCTCGGCGTGGAGCGCGAGATCGAGCCCGCGTGCTTCGACGTCGCCCGGGACCCGGATGCCCATGGTCCTGTCGAGGACCTTCGCCAGCGCCCAGGTGACGGTGAAGGTGTAGGTGAAGACGGCCAGGATGGCGATGGCCTGGCGGCCCAGGAGATCGAAGCCACCACCGTAGAGCAGGCCCGTCGCTCCACTCGGGGCCTCCGGCGTCGCGATGAGGCCGATCAGCAGGCCGCCCACCACGCCCCCGATGAAGTGCAGGGCCGTGACGTCGAGCGCGTCATCGAAGCCCAGCTTGTACTTCAGCGACACGGCGAAGTAGCAGACGGCACCCGCTGCGGCGCCGATGGCCAGGGCGCCGAGGGGCGTGACCGCACCGCACGACGGCGTGATCGCGACCAGCGCGGCGATGGCGCCGGAGGAGGCGCCGAGCGTGGTGGCGTGACCGTCCCGGAGGCGCTCGACCAGAAGCCACACGCAGACGCCGGCGCAGGTGGCGGCGACCGTGTTGAAGACCGCGACGGCCGCGTTGTTGTCGGCGGCACCGAGGCCGCTGCCGTCGAAGCCGATCCACCCGGTGAACAGGAGCCCTACGCCGAGCAGTGTGAAGGGCAGGTTATGTGCCTTCGGCTGGACGGGCCAGGTGCGGCGCTTGCCCAGGACCAGCGCCAGTGCGAGGGCTGCGACGCCCGAGTTGACGTGGATGGCCGTGCTTCCGGCGTAGTCGATGGCGCCGAGGGTGTCGGCGATCCAGCCGCCCTGCACGGCACCGTCCGCCGAATCGAAGGCGAAGACCCAGTGCGCCACCGGGAAGTACACGAGGGTGGCCCACAGGCCGGCGAAGACGAGCCAGGCGCTGAACTTCATGCGGTCGGCGGCGGCGCCGGCCACGATGCCCGCGGTGAGGCCGGCGAACATCAGGTGCAGGGCGGCGAGGGCGAGGGGTGGCAGGGCGGCGTCGTCGGGGGCCGTGAGCAGTTGGCCCAGGCCGGCGTACTCGAGCGGGTTGCCGAGCAGGCCCAGCCCGCCGAGGGACGAACCGAAGACCGCGGAGTAGCCGAAGGCCACCCACAGAACTCCGACGACACAGAAGGAGCCGAACACCATGAGCATCATGTTCATGGTGGTCCGACGGCTGACCATCCCGCCGTAGAAGAGGGCGAGCCCCGGAAGCATCAGTGCGACGGCGACGACGGCGGTCAGAACCCACGCCGTGTTGCCCGCGATTGCAGCAGTGTCCATTCGATTCTCCATGACGGCTAGAAGCAGGCACCCCGCGGTGGCCGCAGGTAGCAGCGTTTCGATACGCTATCTAAATGCTCGGGGCATGCCTTTTCGATGCCATATCGATATCGTTACGGCCGCGTTAACTCTCCGTCGAGAGGTCGACGCTTGCGGACAGGGCGGCCGCCTCGATCCGGACCGCGGGGAGATCGTCGGGGGCCCGGAGGAGCGAGGCGAGCGTGGTGTCGGCACTCAGGGCGGAGACGTCGTCGGCCGTGTAGGTGCGCAGGCCGGGGAGTGGTTGGCGGTAGTGGCGCTGAAGGCCCTCGTTGAGGCTCAGCGCGGCGGTCGCGGCCGCCTCCGGGTCGACGTCCCTCAGCTCGCCGGCGTCGATGCCCTGCCGGATGATCGATGCGGCCAGCCGATGCAGTTCGCTGTAGTCCTCGAAGAAGGCGCCGAAGTTCTGCGGTTGCGAGCGTGCCACGCGTTCGAACTCGTAGAAGTCCAGGGGAGAGGCGCACAGCTGGACGGCGTCCGCGTGGAGTACCGCATAGAGCCTGGCTGCTGCGGAGCCCGGTGCGGGTTCCAGCGCCTCTGCCACCTGGAGGGAGCCGCGATTCTCCTCGAGGAGGGCCTGCAGGATGTGCTCCTTGCGGGCGAACCAGTAGTAGACAGAGGACTGCCGCAGCCCGGCGCTGCGGGCGATCTCGCTCATCGTCGTCTCGGCGTATCCCTTCGCGACGAACAGTGCCGTCGCCTCGCGGATGATCTCCTGGCGGGGGGATTCGCCCGTCGATCCGCTCAGGCGGGGACGGCCCGCCGTCGCTCCGGTGGTCTTCATCGCTTCCATTCCTGCTCCTCGTGTCATCCGGCGTGCGGCCCGACGGCAGACTATGTCGCCGATCCGTCGGGCAGGCGCGCCCGGCCCGGGTTTTACGCTGCCGTAACAATATCGACACTCTATCGAAATTGCTCGGCGCCAGACTTTCCATAGCTTATCGAAATACTGGTGGGCGTCCCGGAACCGAACAGGAGATCGTCATGAGCGTCACAACAGCGGAAGCAGCCGTCGAGACCGTCCAGCGCAGGCTTCGGGAGGCGGGCGTCAAGTATGCGATGTCGAGCTTCGTGGACCTCCACGGCAACATCAAGACCAAGTTCGTCCCCCTGGCTCACCTGCCGCAGATGGCCGCGGGATCGGAGCTCTTCACCGGCGCGGCACTGGACGGACTGCCGCAGGACATCAGCGACGAGGAGCTCTCGGCGCGGCCCGATCTCGACAGCGCCGTCCAGCTGCCCTGGCGCAAGGACGTCGCGTACTTCTCCAGCGACCTCTACCACGAGGGCCAGCCGTTCGAGGCGGCTTCGCGGAACATCCTCAAGCGCCAGCTGGAGGCAGCCAGGGAGCTCGGGTTCACGTTCAACCTGGGCATCGAGACCGAGTTCTTCGTCCTCAAGGACACCCCCGCCGGCCCCGTGGAGGTCAGCGACCGGGACAACCTCAGCAAGCCCTGCTACACGGCGCCCGCCGCGCTGGACAACTTCGAGTGGCTCACCGAGATGGTGGAGGCGATGAACGAGATGGGCTGGGGCGTCTACTCCTTCGACCATGAGGACGCCCAGGGCCAGTTCGAGATCGACTTCACGTATGCCGACGCCCTCACGATGGCCGACCGCGCCGTCTTCTTCCGCCTGATGGCCAACGAGATGGTCCGCAAGCACGGCTACTTCGCCACCTTCATGCCCAAACCTTTCGCCGACCGCAGCGGGTCCGGCGCGCACTTCAACATGTCCCTCGCCGACATCAAGAGCGGCGAGAACCTCTTCGAGACCGACGACGACCCCCGCGGCTGCGGCATCTCCGCCCTCGGCTACCAGTTCATCGCCGGCGTCCTCAAGCACGCGCCCGCCATCTGCGCCGTCATCGCACCCACTGTGAACAGCTACAAGCGGCTGGTCCGGAAGGGCAGCATGTCCGGGTCCACGTGGGCGCCGGTGTTCGTGAGCTACGGCAACAACAACCGCACCAACATGATCCGGGTGCCCCTCGTGGGTGGACGGGTGGAGTGCCGTGCCGCGGACATCAGCGGCAACCCCTACCTGGGTGCCGCGATCATCCTCGCCGCCGGGCTGGAGGGCATCCGCGAGAACCTCGACCCGGGGGAGCCACATACTGAGAACATGTACAACTACAGCGAGGCGGAGATCATCTCCAACGGCCTCGGCCTGCTGCCCCGCAGTCTGGGGGAGGCCATCGAGGAGTTCGCGGCCGACAGCCTGTCCCGCGAGGTCTTCGGCGAGAAGATGTACAACGCCTACATCGACTACAAGAGCCAGGAATGGGACGAATACCAGGCACACGTCTCCGAGTGGGAGACCAAGCGCTACCTGAAGTTCTTCTAGGTCGCCATGCTCGCTGACTTCGACCTCGGCAGGTTCGGGCTTGTCTCCGGCTCGGATCTGCCCTCGGCGCGCCTCGCCTACGAGACGCACGGGAACCTGAACGACGACGGCAGCAACTGCATCCTGCTGCCCTCCTACTACACGGGCACGTCCGCAAGTTATGCGCCGTGGATCGGCCCGGGCCGACTGTTCGATCCGGCGGACTGGTTCATCGTCGCGGTCAACCTCTTCGGGAATGGAGTGTCGACGTCGCCCTCACGGGCCCATCCCGACGTCGCCGGGGCGAACTTCCCCGACGTCGACATCGCCGACAACGTGATCGCCCAGCACCGGCTCCTCACCCAGCTGGGCGTGAGGCGGATCCGCCTCGTCGCGGGCTGGTCGATGGGGGCCCTGCAGGCGTACGAATGGGCGGTCCGGTACCCGGACCTGGTGGTTGCGATCCTCCCGATCGCCGGAGCGGCACGATGCTCACCCCACAACCTCGTCTTCCTCGAAGGGGTGAAGACGGCACTGCTGGCCGATCCCGCGTTCGGGGAGGGGCGCTACGTCACACCACCGGTAAAGGGGCTCCGCGCGTTCGGCACGGTCTACGCGGGGTGGGCGTACTCGCAGGCCTTCTTCCGCGACGGGATGTACCGAGAGCTCGGGTATTCATCAGTGGACGCGGTGATCCAGAGCTGGGCCACCGATCATGAGCGGGAGGACGCGAACGACCTCCTCGCCATGCTCGGCACCTGGCAACGGGCCGACGTCGGGAAGTACCACCCGGGCGGGTTCGCGGGGGCAATGGGAAGCATCACGGCCCGGGCGATCGTGATGCCCGGCAGCACCGACCTCTACTTCCCGCAGGCCGACAGCGAGCGGGAGGTGGAGCTTCTCCAGCATGGGGAGCTGCGTCCGCTGGTGTCCGACCTGGGTCATGTCGCGGGGCGTCCGGGTGTCCGGGAGGCCGAGACTGCGCAGATCGCCACCGTGGTGCGGGAGCTGCTGCGAGGGTGACTCCGTCGGGTGGATGACCGCGGCGTCGTGTATAGGTGAGGACATACGTTCAGAGGTCATCCGTGGCCTGATGCTCGTCACAGCCGTCACCCTCAAGGAGAGTTCATGAAAGTCCTGATCACCGGAGCACACGGCAAAGTAGGCCGAGCCACCACCCAGGCGATGATCGACGCCGGGCACGAGGTCATGACCACCGATCTGACCCGCCCGGGCTTCGACCGCAAGCCCGAGGGCGCCCCGAAGTACACGATGGCCGACCTGACGGACGCGGGCGAGGCTTATGCCGTCGTGCGCGGCGTGGACGCCGTCGTCCACATCGCTGCTATCCCGGAGCCGACCGGCAACCCACCCCACGTGGTCTTCCAGACCAATCTGATGGCGACGTTTAACGTCCTCGAGGCCGCCATCAGCTTCGGGATCAAGCGATTCGTGTACATCTCGAGCGAGACCGTGCCGGGCTTCTTCTTTCCGGAGCGGGATTTCCTCCCCGACTACGCTCCCGTGGACGAGGAGCACCCCATCCGTCCCCAGGATCCGTACGCACTATCAAAGCATTTCGGTGAGCAGCTGATGGACGCGGCCGTTCGGCGGTCGGACATCCAGTGCATCTCGATCCGCCCGTGCTGGGTGCAGTTCGAGGGCAACTACGAACTGAACCTCGGCCCGCAGATCCGCGACAGTTCCGTGTTGAGCCCCAATCTGTGGAGCTACATCGACGCCTACGACCTGGCCGACGCCATCGTGCTCGCCACGGAATCGGACCTGCCGGGTCACGAGGTGTTCTACATCGCGTCGCCCGACAACGTGGGGGGCTACGACTTCGCCGAAGTCCTCGCGCAGTACTACGGCGACCAGATCGAACTCCGTGAGCTGAGCCGGCCGGACGCCTCAGGCATCTCGAGCGCGAAGGCACAGCGGATGCTGGGCTGGACGCCCAAGCGTTCGTGGCGCGACTACCTCGATGCGGACGGCAAGGCCGTTCAGCAGTAGTGCCTGGTACGACACAGGGCGGGACTGGCGTCCCGCCCTGTGTCAGGTCTCGACCGCGCACCCCCTCTCAGTGGGTCCGGTCGGTCCCACGCCTGGCCGCGCTGTCCCTCGCGGGGAAGCTGCCCGTGGACCGGCTGATCTCGCACCGCATCGGCCTCGACGAGGTCAACGAGGCGTCCGACGCAATGCGTCGCGGCGAGCGCGCCCGGAGCGTCATAGTGTTCTAGCCGACGACGACGGCGGAGGTGGCTGGGGCGGCCGTCGTCGAGTACAGCAGCGGGGCGCTTGCAGCAGACCGTCCGCGTTCGGCGCCACGAAGCTGCTCGTGGACGGCGTCCTCCACCTGCCAGTAGGTATTTCTTCGGGGACTCCGATTCGGGTCAAGGTATCCCGGTGGAGTGAACCAAGGGATTCCGTACTTCGGTTCGACGTTCCACTTCCCTTCGTGAATCACATGATGATGCCGCGAGCACAGGAGGACGCCTTGGCTGATACTCGTTGTGCCACCTTTGGCCCAGGGCGTTATGTGGTGGGCCTCGCACCAGGTTGCCGGAATGGAGCAGTCCGGGAACGCGCAGCCCTTGTCTCTCGCAACGAGTGCCCGTCGCAGATGGGCGGGGAAGAGGCGTTGTGCCCGCCCGATGTCGAGGATCTGACCTTGTCCGCCGAGGACCATCGGAATGATGTCTGCATCACAGGCCAGCGTGCGGATGCTCCGTGCGCTCATCTGCTGCCCGAACACAGCGTGGCCGGCACGCTCCATCTGGCCAACGAGGTCGGAATAGCTGATGGTCACCATGACCTGGGGCCGGTGTCCGGCTGCTGCGGGAAGCCTGTCGGTCGACAAAGCGATCCTGCAGGCTGCGACCAGCCCGTCGAGGAGGCTTTGCGGGCGTGTCGGCCGATCTGTATCGCCCGCGCGGATGTCGGCCACGCCGTCATCGCCGGCTTCGCTCTGGCGCCTGCCCGTGGCGCTCCCACCGACGCCACACTCTTCGTTCTCGGCGGCCATCATGTCGGCTCTGTCTCCACCGATGATCGGGTCCCCGGTGTTCTGAAGGGTAATCACATTCCTCCTCGGATTCGTCGCGGTGTTCATGACGGTGACCAGATGCTCGAACTGCTCGTCGGTGGCGCCGATCTCCAGAAGATGCAGACCGTTGCGTCTGCCCTTGAGGAAGACACCCTGCCGTGCCTTGAGGACCTTTTCGGTGGGTTCCAGCCCGTCCTGGTTGAGCACGCCCTCCCAGCGTCGCGCGAGGACCCGCAGGAGGTCTTCGTCCGATTCGACTGCTTGCCGCGTGAGGTGCTGCTCCATCGAAGCGAGTTGCACCGGCGTTGCGAAGGACCGCACCCGTTGCACCGCCTCATGGACGATCGAAGCAGCGCGTCCGCTGACCTGGCCCGCGCTCGTTGCAGCACCGAGGGTGCTCATCGACGCGGGAGTGGCAGAGCCGATTGCAGTGACGCCGGGCAGGAGACTTGCCGCGAGCCTCAATCGGCGGTTCGCCTCAGTGCGGCTGATGCCGAGCCGGGCCCGCAGGAAGTCAGCACAGGTCCTGAATTCGGGGCGGAACCCATCATTGTTCCGCTGTTCGGCGCCTGCTGAAGTGCTGCCGCCGTCGTTGACGTCGTCCTGCACTGTCGACAGGCTTTGCTGCGCCCGCACGCGGAGGGATCCAGCGGCCTCCTGCTCCCCGGCGCCGGTGACTCCGTGTTCCTGCGCAGCTCCAGCGGCAACGATCTGGAGATGATCGATGACCTTCGAGAGCTCTTCGATGTCCACGAGTGCTCGCACGACGTCGTGCCTGCTGAGAAGGAGGTGACGCCCCTTCAGTTCCCGCGCGAAAGCGAGCAAGTCCGACCGCATCGACTCCAGGGAGGTACCAAGTCCGTCGGAATGCTCGAGCGGTGCGATGTCCATGCCTCATTTTATCGAACACGCGTACTATTACAGTGGGCCCGGACTCTTTGTGGAGGAGGAGTCGAGCACTCTTCCTCCACCGCCGTCGGCTGTCATCGCCGGTCGTGCCAGCGAGTCGGTGTACCGGAAAATCGCCGAGCCGTGGCGCCATCAGGCACATCTTGCTCGTACAGCCTGGGCTGAAGCCGATCAGCGCTCCGTGGTCGAGAGACCATCCGCGAAGCGCATGAGCTCTGCGCCCAGCCGGCGGGCGCGGTCGGCCAACGCCTCAGCGGTATCAACAGCAGACGGCGCCGGGCTGCCCGCCGGAACCTGCGCGACGGGCTCCCGCTGGATGTCGATGTCGAACACCACATGGTCCGGGTGGTGCCAGGTCGAGAAGACCTCGACCGGCCGCCCGTCCTGATCGAAGCTCGTTCCCTCCAGCAGGAGTACGGGGGACGACGCTTCCAGCTGCAGCAGCCGCAGCAGGTCGCCGTCGCCCGGAACCGCCCGGATCTGCCGCTTGCCGGAGGTGATGCGCACTCCGTACTTCTCACCGAGCACCTCATGGAGGGACGCATCGTGTAGGGCTTCCGCGGTCAGGTCGGCGAATGTCGGTGCCGGTAGCCACGTGTGGATGACGGCGATGGGCACGCCGTCGGCCGTCCGCAACCGCTCGAGGAAGAGGACCTGCGGCGTCGCGAGGACCGCGGTCGATGGATCGGCGTCCTGCAGGGACAATGACAGCACTTCAGTACCGACGCTCGCCCCGGTACTGCCCAGCTGTGCCGATAGCCCTGAGGTGCGGTGCACCAGCCGGTGGTGTTCCCGCCGGGGGGCAACGGTGCTGCCGCGCCCGCGGCCGCGCTCGATCAGCCCTTCATCGGTCAGTGCACCGAGGGCCTGGCGCACCACGGACCGGGACACGCCGTAGCGCACCTGAAGCTGCGCCTCGCTGGGCAGCGAGGTGCCCGGCGGCAGTGAATGGTTCAGAATCTGCGCTCGCAAATGCCCTCGGAGCTGCAGGTGCAGCGGCTCGCTGCTCCCCGCGTCGAGGAGGCGGCCAGGGGTGTCAGGTGTGTCCATCTCGACCACTGTCCCTGCCGTCAGGACGCAGAGTCGGACTCATCCGCCTGCGCCGGATTGTCGTCGTCGTGCTCTTCGAGGACCTTGCCGTCGTGGACCCGCTTGAGCTCGATGCCCTCGAGGTAGCTGGGGATGGGTGGGTCGAGGTCTTCGTCGCTGGTCATGATTCCGATCCTAGGCGTCCGGAGAGGACAAGCCGCGACGGCGTCGGTGGCTTGTCCTCTCCTGGTCGTCGGGCACGGTGGTTCACCGCGGGAAGACCTACTTCTTCTGCGCGGTCCGCCAGACGTGATCCCACCCCGGGGCCAGCGCGGCGGCCCGGCGCATCGACAGCACGAGGCTCGCTTCACGGGCGATGCCCTGCCCGGCGATGTCGAACGCCGTGCCGTGGTCCACCGAGACGCGGACGACGGGCAGGCCGACGGTGATGTTCACGCCGTCGTCGCCGTAGACCGCCTTGAAGGGTGCGTGGCCCTGATCGTGATAGCAGGCGATGACCATGTTCCACTTACCCTTCACCGCGGCGGGGATGAGGGCGTCCGCGGGGATGGGCCCGTGCACGTTGATGCCCTTCTCGCGGGCGGCGGCGACGGCGGGGGCGAGGATGTCGGCGTCCTCGTCGCCGAACAGGCGATTCTCGCCGGCATGCGGGTTGAGACCGGCGAGGCCGATCGGCTCGTCCGGGTTGCCGAGCGCCTTGGTGAACGCACTCACGAGCTCGATGACGTTGCCGGTGCGCTCCGGCGTGACGTCCTCGATGGCCTGCCGCAGGGAGACGTGGGTGGTGAGGTGGAAGAAGTAGAGATCGCCCGCGGAGAGGACGAGGCTGAAGTTCTCCACGCCGAACTCGTGTGCGAGCAGCTCCGTGTGGCCGGGCCACTTGTGCCCGCCGGCATGCATCGCGGCCTTGTTGAGCGGCGCGGTGACGATGCCCTGGACCTTGCCCTCGCGGGCCAGACGGCAGGCCTCGACGACGAAGCGGTAGGAGCCGTCGCCGGCGGCGGGGCTGAGCTCGCCGAGCGTCACGTCGGCCAAGGACGGGCCGGTCTGCAGGAGTTCGATGATGCCGGGCTCGTTCGTCGCGTCCTCGATCGAGGACAGCACGCGGACCTTGTCCGGATCCCCGCCCACGTTGGTGACGCCCTGGCGCATGGCGGCCTCATCACCGATGACGACGGGCCTGCACTCCTGCCGGACGTCGTCGTGCCCGAGGAGGGATTTCGCGGTGATCTCCGGTCCGATGCCGGCGACGTCGCCGAGGGTGACGGCGAGGGTGGGGATGCTCACGAGGATGCCTCCGTTGAGTGGGCGAGGGTGGTGGTCAATGTCCGGGTGAGTTCGGTGACGGTATCGAGCAGGGCCGTGACCGGCCCGAAGCCGCCGGCCTTCGTGACGACAATCTTTCCAGCCGCGGTGCCGCCTTCGACGACGCCGACCGGGATGCCCTCCTGGATGGCACCGGTGATGCGCAGTGCCTGGGCGCGCGTGGCGTCGAGGACGGCGCGGGCTCCATCGCCGCCGACGAGCACCAGGGCGCCGACGGACGCGCGGGCCAGGGCCTGCTGCACCACCGACGCGAGACTGTTCGCGATGGCGGCGCCGCTGAGGGTCTCGGAGCCACCGACCGCCTCGGGTGAGGTGATGACGACGACCTGCGGCAGGGACTCCGGGACCTCGAGTTCTCCGGCCGCCCACTGGGAGAGCCGGTTCGGCTGGTCGAGCAGCGATTCGTCGGGCTGCAGGATGCGGAGCTCGGCCGGGTCCAGCTGGGTGCGCAGGTGGTCGGTCTGGGCACGGGCGACGTCGTGCAGCGAACTGACGACGACGACGATCCGCTACCCCTGCGCGGCGGGTCCCGCTTCGGCTGACGTGTGCACTGCTCCGGCGTCGGCCCAGGCGGCTGCCATCGCTGCGGCGAGGCCGGCCGACCCGGCGGGGATCGCCGTCGGGCCCACGACGACGAGCGCGGCCGCGAGGGTGCGGAGGTCGTCATCGGACGCCGCGTTGACGACCACGACGCCGCTACCCGCCGCGTCCCGAAGGGCCTGTGCATCCCGGTCAGCCGAGCCGCTGAGGCTGATCGTCGTCGTGCCGGGCAGGAGCTGCGAGAACTCGCTCGTCGGGACCGGCGTGACCGGGTCGCGGCCCGCGGGGGAGTCCTCGACCGGTCCGCCGTGGACGCGCAGCAGGCCGTCCTCGATGGTCCGCCCCATGGCCGGGTAGGCCGGGCATACGACGGCGAAGCAGCCGGGGTGCTGCTCCTGCCACGCGTCGAGCGCTCCGGCCACCTGCGCCTGGACGCTGCCGCGCATGGTGGAGTCGATCTTCAGGTACAGGCGGTCGGCTCCCGCGGTGACGAGGTTCCTGATGGCGCTCGCCGTCCCCTGACGGGCGGTGGCGGAGTCCAGGGCGCGGGCGTCGGTGTTCACGGCCAGTGCGCTGCCCGGAAGTACCGAGTCCGGGAGCAGTTCGCCCAACAGCAGGCGGGAGGACCAGCCGGTGCGGGAGAACTGGACCACGGAGTCGGTGGCGCCGGTGACGTCGTCGGCCGCAATGCCGACGATGGGTGCGGAAGGTGTCACGGCCGGTCGTCGTCCTGCGTCCGACGAGGACGGTCGGTCGGCGCCGACGGGTCACCTGCGGGTGGGAGCTCGGAGGCGGACGTCGGGGTGACTGCTACGGCGTCGTCCGTATCCAGCCCGCCTTGGCGCTTGAGCACCCAGGTGGCCAGCAGCGGGGCGAAGATCGCGGTGACGAGCACGGCGGAGGCGACCTGCGCCGTCGCGACCTCGACGAACGGGGAGAAGCTTGGGTCCGCTGCGGCGACGATCGCCGGGGTCGCGATCGAATTGCCGGCCGTGGTGGCGGAGGCGATGCCGATGCCGGACTTGGCGCCGCGACGCAGGACGAAGCGGTAGCCGATGTAGACGAGGGCGCCGGTGATGAGGGTGGCGGCGATGCCGACGAAGATGCCGCTGATGCCGCCGGCGATGACGTTGCGGAGGTCGATGCCGGTGCCGAGGGCGAAGGCGAAGAACGGGATAACGATGTTCGGTACGGGCCGCATGACCTCGGTCCACTTGGCGTCGAGGTTGCCGACGATGAAGCCGAGGATCAGGGGGATGACGGCGGCGAGGAGGGTGAGGAAGGGGATGTTGCCGAGGCCGGACATGCCGAGGAAGAGCAGGGTGAAGAAGGGGCCGTCGTTGATGGCCGAGGCCATGTAGGCGCCGCGGTCGCGGTAGTCGTCGTAGCGGCCGGTGAAGGCGAGCCAGGGCCGCCGTTGCTGTTGTCGAAGGATGCCAGCAGGGCGAGGATCGAGATGCCGAGGATGCCCTCGACGCCGACGACGAGGCCGAGGCCCGCGACGAGGGCGGCGGGGATGATCGTCTTGAACAGCAGGACCACGCCGGTGGTCGCGAGCACGGGACCGAAGGCCTTGGCGGTGATCTGCATGCCGGTGGCGAAGGTCAGGACGGCGATCAGCGGCAGGGACGAGTCGGCGAACAGGGCGGTGGTGAAGCTGCCGCGCTTCATCACGAGGTCGATCGCGCTCCCGTGTACCCGCAAACTCCGCCGGTACGATGACGGTAAGCGCCAGCAAACAGAACCATTGGGGAGAGCCTTGCCATCTGCAGGAACCAACAACTATGCCAACTTCATCTGGAACATCGCGGATCTCCTCCGAGGCTCCTATCGTCCGCACCAGTACGGCTCTATAATTCTTCCGTTTACCGTCCTGCGCCGCATCGACGCCGTGCTCGCGGAAACAAAGGACGCTGTCCTCGAGGAGTACGACGCGAAGAAGGACGGCGCCATCCCGTTGACCGTTCTCCTGCCGCGCAAGTCGAAGCATTCGTTCTACAACACCTCCCGTTACGACTTCGCCAAACTCACCAGTGACGCCGACAACATCCGCGACAATTTGCTCGATTACATCCGCGGGTTTTCGGACAACGTCCGGGACATCTTCGAGAAGTACAAGCTCGAGGAACGCCTTGAGGAACTCCACGACCACAACCTGCTCTTCCTCATCGTCCAGCAGTTCGCCGCCGTGGATCTCCACCCCGATACGGTGTCCAATGCCGAGATGGGTCTGATCTTCGAGGAACTCATCCGGAAGTTCGCCGAGACCTCGAACGAGACTGCTGGCGAGCACTTCACGCCCCGCGAGGTCATCCACCTCATGGTGGACCTGCTCTTTGCGCCCGATGACGAGGACCTCCACCAACCCAACATCGTCCGCTCCGTCTACGACCCGACGGCCGGGACCGGCGGCATGCTCTCCGTCTCGGAGGAACGGATCCGCGACGGCAACCCCGATGCCACGCTGATGCTCGCCGGGCAGGAGATCAACCCCGAGTCGTACGCCATTTGTAAGGCGGACATGGTCATTAAGGGCCAAGACGTCGGCGCGATCGTTCTCGGCGACACCCTGATCGACGACGGGCACCTCGGCAAGACCTTCAACTACTGCCTCTCGAACCCTCCATTCGGCGTGGACTGGAAAAAGGCCCAGCCCACCGTGGAGAAGGAACACCGTGAGCAGGGCTACGACGGCCGCTTCGGCCCCGGTCTGCCGCGCGTCTCCGACGGCTCGCTGCTGTTCCTGCTGCACCTAATTAAGAAGATGCGTCCGGCGCGTGACGGCGGTGGCCGGGCGGCCATCGTGCTCAACGGCTCACCACTTTTCACCGGCGGTGCTGGCTCGGGTGAATCCGAGATCCGCCGTTACGTGCTGGAGCACGACCTCCTTGAGGCCATCATTGCCCTGCCCACGGACATGTTCTACAACACCGGCATCGCCACCTACGTCTGGGTGCTCACCAACCGAAAGGTCGCCGAGCGCAAGGGCAATGTTCAGCTGGTCGACGGCACCGGTTTCTTCGAAAAGATGCGCAAGAGCTTGGGGTCCAAGCGCAAGCAGCTCGGGACGGTGGACATCGACCACATCGTGAAGTTGTACGGGAACCACGCGGACGACGGTGAGGGGTACAGCAAGATCTTCGACAATCAGGACTTCGGCTACCGCACCATTACGATCGAACGTCCGTTGCGTCTCAACTTCACTGCAACGCCAGAGCGCGTCGCAGAGGCACTTGCGGTAAAGGCCATCGCTAAGCTCGGTGAGGGTCAGGTCGCGGCGCTGCGCGAAGTCCTCGGCGGCATGGACCAAGAAATGATCTGGAAAAGCCGAGACAGCTTCATCGCGGAGCTCCGCGCAGCTGTCCGCAACGCTGGCCTGGCTCTGACCCCGGCACAGTACAAGGCGCTGGCTGCCGGTCTTGCCATGCATGATGACGACGCCGGCATCTGCACCGATACAAAAGGTCAGCCCGAGTCCGACGCCGACCTGCGCGACACAGAGAACGTACCGCTCCACGAGGACATCCACGAGTACTTCGAGCGTGAGGTGAAACCCTTCGCTCCGGATGCCTGGATTGATGAGGCCAAGACCAAGGTGGGCTACGAAATTCCCTTCACGAGGCACTTCTACAAGTACCAGGAGCCCCGTCCGCTCGAAGAGATTGACGCCGACTTGGATGCTGTTCTCGGCCGCATTCGTGCGCGTCTGGAGAAGGTGCACGTGTGACGACGCTGAAGCCGTATCCGGAGTATGTGAAGAGCGATATTGGGTGGGTAGAAATACTGCCCAGCCACTGGGAGTCTGGGTCGTTGCGTCGATTGGCGAATATATATGCGGGAGGAACGCCTGACCGCAGCCGTCCAGACTTCTGGCAGCACGGGTCCGTGCCTTGGATAAATTCAGGAGCTGTCAATGATTGGGTAATTACAAAACCTTCCGCGCTGATAAGCGAGGAAGCAGTACGGTTGAGTAGTACCCGCTGGGTGCCCGCTAAGTCGGTCGTGATTGCCTTGGCCGGGCAAGGCAAAACAAAGGGCCTACCCGCAAGATTAGAAATCCCTACAACGTGTAATCAATCGATGGCAGCAATTGTTCCAAACAAATTTGCTAATTACCGATTCCTCCAGTTCTGGATTCTGGCCAATTATCAATCGGTGCGGAACCTTGCCGGCGGGGATCTTCGCGATGGTCTGAACCTTCAGCACATTGGATCAATCGGCGTGCCGATTCCTCCAATCACAGAGCAACAAGCCATTGCTTGTTTCCTCGACCATGAAACGGCTGAGATCGACGAGTTCATTGCTGACCAGCAACAGCTGATCCGCCTTTTGAACGAGCGACGGGCCGCCACCATCACTCAAGCGGTCACGAGGGGCCTCGACGACCGTGTGTCAGTCGAATACGGCGGTATCGACTGGCTGGGCAAAATTCCGCAGCACTGGACGCGCAGTACTTTATCCCGATTAGGCATGTCCCAAGAATCGGGTACGAGTGTGAACGGCTACGGCGACCCAGCTGAGGACGAAACGATCGGTGTTTTGAGGACAAGCTGTGTGTCTAAGGGATACTTTGATTCTCGTGAGAACAAGACAGTTGTAACTGATGACATACCGCGGGTTTCTTGTTTAGTGCGCAAAGGGGCGTTGATAGTTAATCGTGCTAATACACCCTCATTAGTCGGCAGTGTCGGTTATGTCGATTCGACACACTCAAACCTCTACCTGTCCGATAAGCTTTGGCAAATCGACTTCTCGCTCGCCCACAATCGATTCATCTACTGGTGGAGTAAGTCTCCCGCTTATAAGGCGCAACTGCAATTCCACCGGGTCGGTGTCAGCGTCAGTATGCAGAACCTAAGTTTTGCCGATTTTAGGCATTTCGACATCGCACTCCCAAGCGTAGCGGAGCAGCAAAACATTGTTGACTACCTTGATCTTGAGACTGCGGAGATTGACGCAACCATTGCCGACGCGAAGGAAGCCATAGAGCTTTCGAAAGAACGCCGCGCGGCCCTGATCTCGGCCGCCGTCACGGGGAAGATCGACGTCAGGGACCACCCGGCAGCGAAGGGGGCCGCATAACCATGGCGCTCTATAACGAGAAGGAGTTCGAGCGCGAACTATGCGAGTACCTCGCCGCGCACGGCTGGCTGTACTCCGAGAACGGCACGGGCTACGACAAGGAACTCGCCCTCTACCCGGAGGACGTCCGCGCCTGGCTCCACGAGACCCAGCCCGAACAACTGCGGAAGATTGTTGACCCGAACGAGAACCAGCCGGCTCAAGACAAGGCCTTCAGGCGCATCCTCGAACGCCTGGTCAAGGTCCTTGACACCCCGCTGGAAAACGGCGGCGGCACGCTCGCGGTGCTGCGCAACGGCCTCAAGGTGACGCCGTCGGCGTTCTCCATGTGTCAGTTCAAGCCGGCGGACAAGCTGAACCCGAAGACGATCACCGACTACTCGAAGGTCCGCCTGCGTGTGATGCGGCAGGTCTACTACTCCTCCGGCAACCAGAACAGCATCGACCTGGTGTTCTTCGTCAATGGTTTGCCCGTGGCCACGATGGAGCTCAAAACCGATTTTTCGCAGACGGTGCGGGACGCCGTCGAGCAGTACAGAACCGCTCGCCTGCCCGTCGACCCGGCGACCCGACGCGTCGAACCGCTGTTGTCCTTCGGGCACCGCGCGCTGGTGCACTTCGCCGTCTCCAACAGCGAGGCGTTCATGACCACCCACCTGCAGGGAGCGCAGACCCGGTTTCTGCCCTTCAACATGGGCGACAATGGGCATAAGGGCAATCCCGACAATCCGCAGGGCTCGGCTACCAGCTACCTCTGGGAGCGGGTGCTGCAGCGTGATTCTTGGTTGACCATCCTGGGCAAGTTTATCCACCTGCAGGTGGACAGGAGGACAGACCCGATCACGGGCAAGACGATGGTGGACAAGTCCCTGCTCTTCCCGCGCTTCCACCAGTGGGAGGCCGTGAACCAGCTTGCTGAGACCGCTGCCGCTGAGGGCCCTGGCCAGCGGTACCTGATCCAGCACTCGGCCGGCTCGGGCAAGACCAACTCCATCGCCTGGACGGCGCACCGGCTCAACTCCCTGCACACCGCGTCCGGAAGTAAGGTCTTCGACTCGGTGATCGTCATCAGCGACCGCAAGGTCCTGGACGGCCAGCTGCGGGACGCAGTGCAGCAGTTGGAGAAGACGCAGGGCGTCTTCGAGGCCATCACCTCGACCGGCGGGTCGAAATCGGCCGCGCTGTCCGAAGCGCTCTTGGCCGGCAGGCAGATCATCGGGGTGACGCTGCAGACCTTTCCCTTCGCGCTGGACGCTATCGAGAAGGACACGGGCCTGGCCGGGCGCACCTACGCGATCATCGCCGACGAGGCGCACAGCTCCCAGTCCGGGGAGGCCGCCAAGACCCTGAAGAAGGTCCTCACCTCTGTGGGCGCGGGATCCAAGGAAGCGGACGACGACGTCGACGTTGATGCCGAGGACGTCCTCGCCGCGGAGATGACCAATCGGGCCGAGAGCCGCAACATCTCGTTCTTCGCCTTCACCGCGACGCCGAAGGCGAAGACTCTTGAGCTGTTCGGGCGAAAGGACGGCACCGGCATCCCCCAAGCGTTCCACGTCTACTCGATGGAGCAGGCCATCGAGGAAGGCTTCATCCTCGATGTTCTGAAGAACTACACCCCGTACAAGCTCGCGTTCAAGCTGGCGCACAACGGGGTGGACTACGACGCCGACAACGCCGTCGTCGAGAAGTCCGAGGCTGTGAAGCAGCTGATGCGGTGGGTCAAGCTGCACCCGTACAACATCACTCAGAAGGTAGCGATCGTCGTCGAGCACTTCCGCTCGAACGTGCGCCACCACCTCGCCGGCCGGGCGAAGGCCATGGTCGTCACGGGGTCACGGAAGGAGGCCGTCCGCTACAAGCTCGCCATCGACAAGTACATCGGGGAGAAGGGGTACAAGGACCTTGCTGCGCTGGTGGCGTTCTCCGGCGAGGTGACGGATCTGGACTCGGGGCCGTCTGCTTTCACCGAGACCACCATGAACCCCGGTCTGAAGGGTCGCGAGCTGCCGAAGGCGTTCGACACTGACGAGTTTCAGGTCATGTTGGTGGCCAACAAGTTTCAGACGGGGTTCGACCAGCCACTCCTGGTCGCGATGTATGTGGACAAGAGGCTGTCCGGTATCTCTGCTGTTCAGACCCTGTCTCGACTGAATCGGGTGACGACTGGCAAGGACCAGACCTTCGTGCTGGATTTTGTGAATGATCCGGACGAGATCCTTGCCGCGTTCCGCCAGTACCACACCACGGCCGAGCTTTCCGGGGTGACGGACCCGGATATCGTCCATGACCTGCAGTCCAAGCTCGACGGGGCCGGCATCTACGACCAGAGCGATGTCGAACGTGCCGTGCAGGTGTGGATCGGCAAGGCCAGCCATGAGGAGCTCACGGCGTCGGTAGCCCCGGCGAGGTCGGTTTTCCGTACGCGCTATCGGGCAGCGGTCGAGGCCAAAGACACGCCAGCGCAGGATGCCCTCGAGCTGTTCCGCAAGGATCTCGGCACCTTTATCAGGGCTTACGACTTCCTCTCGCAAATCATCGACTACCAGGACACCGATCTCGAGAAGCGCTCGGTCTTCTACCGGCTGCTCATCCGCGTGATACGCGCGGACAACCAAGACCGGGAGACCATCGACCTGTCCGATGTGGTGATGACGCACTACAAGCTGCAGAAGCAACAGAAGGCGGATTTACGCCTCGCCGAAGGGGACCCCGAACAGCTTGAGCCGATGAGGCAACCCGGGTCCGGCATGGTGCACGATCCAGACAAGCTGCGGTGGACCGAAATTATCGAGCAGGTCAACGGATTCTTTGAAGGCTCTGGTCTGTCCGACGCCGACCAGCTCTCGGTGGCCGAGACCGTCTTGAAGAAGGCCCTCGAGAACGAGACACTGCGTGGCCAGGCGCAGGCCAACGGAAAGGTCGACTTCTACTCCTCACCCAAGATCCTCAGCAGCGTCGAGGACACCATCATCGAAGCCGGCGAGCAGCACGCCAAGGGCATTGGCTGGCTACTGTCGTCGGACAGACTGCTCGGGTTTATCGATGTTCTGCGGACCATGGGGATGTATGAGCAGTTCAGAGCGGACAACGTCGCTCAATAGAGCCGGCGTGTCGCTCTCCGGAGGCCTACACCGTAGCCACCCGCTACGACCCGCTGGCTTGCCTACTTGGAGCGTGTACAGCGGCGGGCCCGGGGCCGCGGCGCCCAAGCGGATCGATCGCGCGGACAGCGGCCCTGCGGTCCTCCGGGACGAGAGGCTTCCGCTTGTTCGCTGCCTGCGGCAGTGGCGGCCTGTCGATCCGCTCCTTCGGGGTTCGGTAATAGTACCCGTAGGGGTTCTAACGGAGAGCGAAGAACACTCAGATCTACTAGGTAGGGACGGCACCGATTCAGCGCGGAAGATTGGTGTTCCTGATCCGACCTCATCTACAGGGTGTGTGATGAACCAAATCAACCAAGTCGAGCGCTCTGCGGCGAATTCAGTATACGAGAATGAAAATTCCTGGAATAAGGTGAAATACACTCTTTGGTCGGCTCAAACGAAGAACTTGGAGGCCCTACTCGCCACTTTGTAGGTACTCATGAGTTCTGACCGGATACAGCCGAGGAATTAAGATTCAAAGTACTATTCAGGTCGACCGATTAATAAGCTTGAGCTAAGCTTGAGCAATGACTCGTCGCAATCAAGCCGGTGCTACTCAAGGAACGGAGCAGGGAGGGGGTGCAGAGGCCTGGTACGTTCTTGCTTGGAAGTTTCCGGTAATTCGTGAGCTTCTCGTGGCGCTCGCTGTCGGAGGCCTGGTCAGCGGCGCCGGCATCTGGGCTCAAATGCACATCGACGATCGGCGATCTGCCACCGAGGAGCGCCGGGAGAACCTCCGGTTCGTTCGTGAGTTGTCTGTAAATGGCGAGAGAGGTAAGCCTTTAGTAGGGATTGATTTGCTGGGGCAGCAACTTACGGGTCTCGACTTACGGGGAGCCCGGTTAGACGGCGCCGTATTATCAGAGTCGAGCCTACAATTTTCTCGCCTGGATGGAGCCAATCTGGAGAACACCGTGGCCGTTGGTGCACAACTTTGGGGTACACAGCTACCGAAAGCGAACCTGACTGCGGGCGATTTTAGCAGCGCGGATTTTGATCAAGCCAACTTGCAGGAGGCGCTACTGATTAAGGCCGTATTCTCAGGGGCAAATCTGAGGTCAGTTAATCTTTCGGGCGCTGATGTGAGCGGGGCAGACTTTGAAGGCGCCGATCTGCGAGGTGCAAATTTCGGCGAGACCGGCGTAGATGGAATCTGCTACGACGACCAAACAAGATGGCCAATCGGTTTTCTCATACCGGACAACACTCCCCAGAATTGTCGGTCAGTGAAGGGAGATCGGGATGGCGATGGGCAGTTCGATCAGTGGACTCACACAAGTGGGTCATAATAGAGCGTGCGCCTATAAAGAACCATCAACTAGCCCACACTTTCGTCTAGATGACCTACAGGAGTGGACTTTGTGTTGTCTCTCGTTTCCTACTAATTCCGTCATTTATGCGATATCTAGGGCGCGGTGATAAGTACGGTGCACGTAAGCGAAGCGCATTCCGGAAAGTCGGCCAGCGACGTCGAGGTATCTAGCGTCCGATGTTGCGAAGGTCGGGGCCCCTGAATTGACCGCACAACCAACGAAGCCAACCTTATAGAGAAATTTGATCAAAGGGCCGTACATCTTTTCTCGGCTCGTCTCTCCTGGTGCCCACGCGCCCTCGCTCAGATTCATAAGCCAATCCGATTCACTCATTGGATAATCCTGAGATAGCAGCATCGCATCGCTTAGCCGCTGTTCAAACTCCGGAATTTCCATCCTTGTGCTGGCTCCTCTGAAAACCTCGAGAACTTTGTCGATACCGGGATAAGTTGCTTTCCATTCATCGCGAAAGGCTAGTAGACGCCCCGCAGAATAATTGTATTCTGCATGCTTGATATGTTCCCATGTGATGTATGGAGTCCCGCTGGCCGCTGATATGCATTCATTAGCAAAGGATATAAGGTCGCGCGGTCTTAGTAGTGTGCGGTCGATTATGTACTGGAACGGGTCTCCCATTCGTTGGTTCTTCGAAGGTAGGATTTCCGCCAGCTTCGTGATGCTGTGGTGGCGCTCGTTAGCAACGACTTGTACGCGGCGATCAATCAATTCCTTGAGATCTGCGGGCGTCCAGCTCAAATTGAGAATTAGGGATCGATACTTTTCTTCCTGGCCGGCGCTGCGGCCGAAGTCTATCTGTTCGAGGAGGTTCGTTCTCAGGGCGACAACAACCTTTAAGTGCCTCACTTTCTGTAGATCATGGACCACTCGAAAGAGGGAGCGAATAAGATCATTCTTTGTGTCTGATTCTACCCAGTCTAGATCAAGATCATCAATGATGACATACATATGATTATGGTGAGAGTCGAGAATGTCTTCGTCGAGCACTTCGATCATCTTATTCATTTTAGTCAACTGTGACTGATTGACAACTCGCGTGAATCGGTCGACATATTGCTTCTTTTCCTCTTTGGTGTACGCAGATGATTTCAGTGCGCCAATGCGAGCGTCAATCGGAGTGAAGTCAAATCCAAGTCCGGCTTCCAGCTCGATGTTGCGGCTGAGCGACTCGGTTATGTCGCGGACTCGTTCATCTGCTTCATTCCAGAACTTGTCCTCAAACTCACTGAAGTACTCTAGGGCTCGCTTTTTGCCTGAATCCTTAGTTATTCGCTCCTTCAGCGACTCTATGAAAGTCGCCTTTTCATACTGCCCCTCGATACGGTACCGTTTGCGAATTATTTCGACGAGTAAGACGTGCTTCCACAATGCGCGCCAAAAAGAATCTATCTCGACGTCCAATGAGCGAAGGTACTTAAATACTTGCTGATCGGTTATGTATTGGAGTGCTAAATTCTCCGGGCTTAATCGAATTATGTGCTCCTTATTCGCTCGCTCAAGCGTGGTAAGGGCCGCTGATTTTCCGCTACCGGTTCTACCTATCACGAAACACCTCGGGTCCTGTAGTGACTCGATCGCTTCGTAGTCTCCTGTCAGTTGAAAGGCTGCCGACAATAACGGGTCTGCTTCAGCTTGCGCCCCACCGAGGTTGAAGGCGCTGCTCAAATTCTTCTTTTCCTTTGGCGTTCTATCCTTCTGCGTTCTAGTTGCCATAGCTGGTTCTGTTCCCCTCGGTGTGCCTGTATCTTCTAGCTTCAGTCGGATCATACGCTGAGATCAGGGGAGGAAGTAGAGACCGCGTTTATCGTCGTAGCGTCTACGCTCGCGAAGTTTGCAGTCCGCGGTGGTCCCTTCTGGCCGTTATTCGAAGTACGGCGAGGATGTTTGTCGATGATCCGCAGCAGTTCGTCCCGGAGATGCTCGAGGGCCCCGCGCTCGCCAACCCGGACACGCTGAAGTACGTGCCCGAGTACAACCTGATTATGCGCGCCGACGGCCCGGACGAGAGCAAGGTGTCCATCATCCAGGGCTCCGGTTCCGGGCACGAGCCGGCCCACGTGATGATCGTGGGTAAGGGCATGCTCGACGCCGCGTGTCCGGGTGACGTGTTCGCGGCACCGCCGTTCGACTACGTGTACGAGACCGCCAAGCTCATGGCGTCGCCCAAGGGCGTGCTGCTGCTGGTGAACAACTACACGGGCGACAAGATGGTGTTCGAGATGGCCGAGGAGATGTCCTCGGCGGACGGCATCGAGGTGAAGACCCCGTTCATCAATGACGACGTCTCCGTGGAGGACTCCACCTACACGATCGGGCGCCGTGGGGTGGCGGGCAACTTCTTCGTCATCAAGGCCGTCGGCGCCGCCTCCGAGCGGGGCGCTATCCTGAAACCCCGAGCGCAGCGTCGTGCCCGGTTGCAGGAGACAGGTGCCGTACATGCAGCAGCTTCCTACGCCCAGCAACACCCAGAACCAGCAGAACCACACGCAGCCCTCCCAGCTCGACCGCATCACCGAACTCGCTGGCGACCTCGCCGGGCAGTTTGAACTGGTCCCGCTCCTCGAGCGTGTCCTCGGGCACGCCGCCGCTCTGCTCGGGTGCGAGAGCGGCTCCATCTCGATCGTCCACGAAACCGAGGGCTACTACCGCAAGGAAGTGGACCAGGGCGTCGGCTGCCGTGAGGGCCAGACCTTCCCCCTGACGGAAGGCCTCACCGGGCAGATCGTGAATACCCGCGGCACCGTCATCCTCGATCGCTACGCGTCCGTGCCGATTGGCCACATCGACCCGGCAGACCCTCGGTGGGGGAGCGCCGTCATCGGCGTCCCCATCACCTGGGCCGGCACGATCATCGGTACGTTCGCGATCTTCAGTGACGGTCCCGGCCGCGTCTTCAGCTCCGGCGACGCCTCGCTCGTGGAACTGTTCGCAAATCACGCCGCCATCGCTATCATGAACTCTCGGCTCCACCAGGCCGCCGCTGCAAAAGAACGCGAGGCCGCGGTCGCAGGGGAACGCGAGCGCGCCGTACAGGAGGTCCACGAGACCATCGGCCGGTCCCTGGGCTCGCTCCTGCTGCACCTCGACCGCGCGGACAAGGCGACGCCGGGCGGATCGCCCTCCACCCAGCACATCGACTCCGCCCGGGTGCTCGCCCACGAGGCGCTCTTCGAGACCCGCCGCACCGTGCTGGGACTTGGGCCCTCCAGCCTCGCGGACCGCTCGCTGGAGGAAGCGGTCCGCCAGGAACTCGACCGGGTGAGCGCGAACGAGACGATGGACGTGACGCTCCTCGTGACCGGCACTCCTCATGAACTGGCGCCCGTCGTCGCCCATCAGCTCTTCATGATCATCCAGGAGGCCGTGGCCAACGCGGTGGCGCATGCCCGCGCAACCGCGTGCCGGGTGGGCATCTTTTACGACACCTCCGGGATCACGGCCGTCGTCGAGGACAACGGCCGCGGGTTCGAGGGGCAGGAGAGCACGGACCTGAAGGGCAGTCGGCTCGGTCTGCACGGCATGGCAGCAAGGGCCCATTACCTCCGGGGCGAGCTCCACGTGGAGTCGACGTTGGGTTGGGGGACGAGCATCCGGGCGCAGGTGCCGTACTCCTCCAACGGCGACGCCTCCCGCGAACGGTGGAAGGTCCTCGTTGCCTGCACCCAGCCCCTTCTTCGGGCCGGGCTCGTCCGGCTGCTCGAGACGTCCGAGCCGTCGGTACAGGTACTCGGCGAGTTCGGGACGCTCGAGGACCTCACGGAGTCGGTGTCTCTCCTGCAGCCGGACATGATCGTCCTCGACGAGCACCTGCTGGCCCGGTATGCCGATGCCCGGGTGGCGGAGGCTGACACTGTCGAGCGGCCGGTAGTCGCCGTCGTCGATCATCTCGCGGACGAACTCCTGGCGGCCGCCGCGTCGTCGGGCGTGCGGGGCTTCCTCTCGTTGTCCTCGACGCCGGCGGAGGTGGCGCGTGTCGTCGTCGCCGCCGCCCGCGGCGACGCCCTGCTGGACGGGGCGATGTTCACACGGCTCACGGTAAATCGCGCGGCGGACACAGGCGAGGTGATATCACTGACGGCCCGCGAACTCGAGGTGCGGGACCTCCTGGCCGAAGGGCTGGCTGACAAGCAGATCGCCACGCGGCTCGCCATCTCGGTGAAGACGGTCGAGAAGCATGTGAGCGCCATGCTGCGGAAGACCGGGGCACGTAACCGCACCATGCTGGTGGGCCTGCAGCACCAGGGTCAGGCAATCGCGAACTCCAGATAGACGGCGACGCCGGCGGAGGCCTACGTACTGACGCGCCATCAGCACCCTCGCCAAGTGCAGCACAGAGGATGGTTACGAAGCCCCCGCGGCGGTGGCGTCAAGGATGAACCGGGCGGTCTCCTGCGGCTGGTCCCAGTGCGGAAAGTGCCCGCACTCCTCAAAGACGTGCAGGGTGGCGTCCGGATAGAGCGACATGGCGACGGCGGCCTCACTGAGCGGGGTGACCCTGTCCGACCGGCCCCAGCCGAACGCCAGCGTGCCCTTGATCGTCCCCTGGGACGCGCCTGCCTGGCGCGGCCCGTGCGCGAGCGACCTGCGTGCTTCGTCGAGACTGGGCGAGGTGGCAAATCCGCGGAGCTCCGTGCTGCTACCAAAATTGTTGGATCGGAACCGGCGTCCGGTGAGCAGGACTCAATTAGTAAGGAGCCGATCGTCAATTAGAACAAGTCATCAGATCAATCAAGCTTGAGCAGTTGAGATTTGTGGCTCTTCGTAATTGAGAGTGCAGGCGGGGTGTAGCCGGGGCTGGGCGCGTCGGTGACGGGATAGAGGTCGAGGCCTTCCGATGATGGAAGTTCCTACGCTCGCCATCCGAAAGACCTCGACGTGCTCAACGCTACCTTCGTCCGCCCTGACCTCACCACGTTCTGCCGTCTCGATGAGCTCGGCCTCGAAGCAATCGGGCAACATCTTCGGCCTGACGAAGCAGTGATCGAGTGCCGCGTTGCTCACGCTGATCCGTGGTGCCGGAAGTGCGGGGCCGAAGGCCGACCGCGCGACACGATTACCCGGCAGCTGGCGCACGAGCCGTTCGGGCACCGACCCACCACACTGCTGGTACGCGTGTGCCGCTACCGGTGCGCCGGGTGCGGGTCCACGTGGCGGCAGGACACGGACGCAGCCGTTGAGCGGAGAGGGAAGATCTCCCGCCGTGGACTGGCATGGGCGCTCGAGGCGGTCGTGGTCGATCACCTGACGGTGTCCCGGGTCGCTGCCGGGCTCGGGGTGTCCTGGCATACGGCGAACAGCGCCGTCCTTGCGGAGGGCAAGCGCCGGTTGATCGACGACCCGCACCGGTTCGATCGGGTCACCGCGATCGGCGTCGATGAGCATGTTTGGCGGCACACCCGGCGGGGCGACAAATACGTGACCGTCATCATCGATCTGACGCCGATCCGCGCCAAGACGGGCCCGGCACGGTTGCTGGACATGGTCGAAGGCCGCTCCAAGCAGGTCTTCAAGCAATGGCTCGCAGACAGGCCACAAGCTTGGCGGGACGGGGTGGAAGTCGTCGCCATTGACGGGTTCACCGGGTTCAAGACCGCGACCACGGAGGAGCTCCCCGACGCGGTCCCGGTGATGGATCCTTTCCATGTGGTCCGCCTCGCCGGGGATGGGCTCGACCGGTGCCGGCAACGCGTCCAGCAAGCCACCGCAGGGCATCGGGGTAGGGCCGGGGACCCGCTCTACCGGGTCCGACGGACCTTGCACACCGGCGCGGATCTGCTCACCGACAAGCAGAACACGCGCCTCGATGCTGCCTTCGCCTTGGAAGAGCACGTCGAGGTCGAAGCGACCTGGGGCATCTATCAGCGGATCGTCGCCGCCTACCGCGAGCCCGACAAGAAAAGAGGGAAGGAACTCATGAGAGCCGTCATCAATGCGGTCACCAGCAGCGTCCCGGCCGCCTTGGTCGAGGTCCGCAGGCTCGGCCGGACCCTGAAACACCGCGCCGCGGACGTCCTCGCGTTCTTCGACCGCCCCGGCACCAGCAACGGCCCCACCGAAGCTATCAATGGGCGCCTCGAACACCTCCGCGGCTCAGCCCTGGGCTTCCGAAACCTCACCAACTACATCGCCAGATCACTGCTCGAATCAGGCGGCTTCAGACCCCGCCTGCACTCTAAATTGCGATGAGCCAGATTTGTGCGCTACCTAAGCCGAGGCGATTCGTCGGCGTCAGGAAGTGGCGGCGAACGGTGCACCATCAAGACAGGATCGAATGATGATGCTGCCGCACCGAGTTGACGCGCTGCAGAGCTGGAGGGGCGAACCCAGGGCACTCGCGCTGAGCGGATTTGGTAGCCCACAGCGGGGCTTCAGCCAAGATTACTTCCAATGTATGCACACCAGGAACTGGCAGTATTGGTCCAGTGACAACTACACCTGGAGTGAGACCCCCCGATGACGCCGCCGCCGAGTGCGACGCGGTTGCGACATCCATCGGTAAGAAGGCCGACAAGAATAAGCGAAGGGCACGCGCGCTCACCCTTGCCATGACTCTCAGCACTGCATTCGTCCCTGTGCTCATTCTGGCGGGCGGAGACAACTTCTGGTTGGGGAAGGTCGCCCCGAGCGCTCTCGCAGCGGTTTCTGCAGTCCTAGCTGCCCTTAATCAGTTCGACCGCCCGCACCAACGCTGGGTCCTGTATCGGAGGTATCAACGCCTTCTGCAGGTAGAAGGCAAGCGATACCGCTTCAAAGTCGCTCCATACGACGGCGAAGACCGCGACCTCCACCTAGGGAAGACGGTCGCGCAGCTTGAGATAGACCTGCAATCGGAGTGGGAAGGTCTTATCCCAACCCGGGAAGAAATCGCTTCAGGCACTTCGTCGATGGGAACTACGTGATGACATCACAGTTCGAACACGCCTCATGTGCTTTTAAAAGCCACTACGGACTGGGGAGGCTCCATGTGTATTCATTCGGTCCGCATGAGGAGGACAACATCCTCTGCATCGAGGTCCCACCCAGCGAAGCGGTGCACGATGACTCAACCCTCGTTCGCGTTCAGAGCGCCTGCTACACTGCCGAAATTTTCCGTAGCACGGATTGCGACTGCCATGAACAACTTCATGTCAGTCTGGAAAAGGTCTTCCGGGACGGTGGATTGGTTGTCTACATGATCTGTGATGGCCGGGGAGCTGGGCTTTTGACCAAGATTCGCGGGCTCGCCCTCGGGGACAAGTTCGGGTTGGACACACATGACGCTTATCTGCAGCTCGGAGTCCCAGTTGACCCACGCGAATATGAACGCGTGGCTCAAGTGCTCAAGGATCTTAAGGTGCAGGACGTTCAGCTGCTCACCAACAATCCTCGGAAGGTAGACGGGCTCCGGGGCGAGGGACTGTTGGTCGAGCGTGTTCCGCTGGAGATTCCCCCTACACGGGACTCGTTTCCATATCTACAAACGAAGCAGCAAAAGATGGGGCACTTGTTTAAATTTCCGGGGCGAGCAGGGCCCGCCACCGCAGGCTGATAGAAGGTTCGAGGCCGGTAGAACGAGTTATTGATCCCAGCCGCGGAGGGTAGAAGAAATAGTCCTAGCCGTTAGGCTTGCGAGCACGCCAGCCATGCATGCGGCTCGGAGGAAGGTTACGAAGACCCAGCGGCGGTGGCGTCGAGGATGAACCGGGCTGTCTCCTGCGGCTGGTCCCAGTGCGGGAAGTGCCCGCAGTCCTCGAAGACGTGCAGGGTGGCGTCCGGATAGAGGGACATGGCGACGGCGGCCTCACTGAGCGGGGTGACCCTGTCCGACCGGCCCCAGCCGAACGCCAGCGTGCCCTTGATCGTCTCTTGGGGTGCGCCTGCCTGGCGCGGCCCGTGCGCGAGCGACTTACGCGCTTCGTCGAGACTGGGCGAGGTGGCGAACCCGCGGAGTTCCGTCAGCACGAGGTCCGGGTCGAGCTTCCAGGGAGCCGCGGAGAACTGGGCGAGCAGCGCCGTCCGGCCCGCAGCGTGCTGGACGAGTGACAGGAGGACAGGCTGGAGGCGCCGTACCAGGGCGATGGACGCGGTGATGCTGCCGTTGAAGATGCGCACCTGCGTGTCGTTCCAGAATCCTCCGGGATCGAGGGCGACGACGTTGCCGGCGTGGCCCCGCCGCGCCAATTCGACCGCGATCCGCGCACCCATCGAGCTGCCGACAATATCGGCGTCGCGCAGGTCCTCCTGCTCGAGGAACTGCTCGACGGCATCCGTGAGGGTCGCGATGGTCACTTCGCCCGCGAGCGGCTCGCTGCTGCCGAACCCGGGGAGGTCGATGGCGATGATTTCGCGCTGTTCCTGCAGCAGGGGGAGGACGGGGTCCCAGGTGCGGACGCTCGAGCCGAGCCCGTGCACGAGGACGAGTGGCCTTCCGGTGCCGGTTCGTTCGGTGCTCAACATGTTGGGTCCTTTCGTAGCCGGCGCGAGAGGCCAGTCTATGCGGGCACGAATCGCTGCAGCCGATCCCCGCAGGACGAGGGGATTCTTCTGTGAGAATGGGCGCATGAGCCAGACAGAGATCCGCCACCACCAGGAGTCCGTCACGATCCAGGCGTCGGTGGACAGCATCTACGATCTGGTCTCCGACATCACCCGCACCGGCGAGTGGAGCCCGGTGTGCACGCGGTGCTGGTGGGAGGACGACGCCGACGCGGGCCAGGTCGGTGCCTGGTTCACAGGGCGCAACGAGCTTCCGCACCGCACCTGGGAGACCCGGTCGCAGGTCGTGACCGCGGAGCGCGGCCGTGAGTTCGCCTGGGTGGTCGGCGGCGATCGAGTCCGCTGGGGCTACACGCTGACGCCGGCCGGCACCGGGACCACTCTGACCGAATCCTGGGATTTCCTGCCGGGCGGCATCGCCATGTTCAAGGAGAAGTTCGGGGACGATGCGCCCGCTCAGATCGTCGATCGGACCCGGCAGGCGCTCGACGGCATCCCGAACACGCTCGCCGCCATCAAGCGCATCGCCGAGTCCGGCACGTCACGCGAGATTGACCGGTCCTAGCGCACTGACCCTGCGACACCAGGGTCAGGCGACCGCGAACTCCAGATAGGCGGCGGCGCCGGCGGAGGCGACTTCCTGGTCCTGCTCGATGGTGCCGGTGGAGACACCGATGGCGCCCATGATGTTGCCGTCGCGCACCAGCGGGATGCCGCCCGGAAACACCGCGAGACGACCACCATGGGCGTCGCTCAGCCCGTAGATGGGACCGTCCTGCCGGGTGACACCCTGCAGGTCGCCGGTCTCGCACTGGAACGCGATGGACGTGTAGGCCTTGTTGATGGCAATGGTGATGCTGCCGATGTTCGCGCCGTCCATCCGCACGTGCGCCTTCAGGTTCCCGCCGGCGTCGACCACGGCGATGTCCATCGGCTGGCCGATCTCCTCGGCCTTCGCGGCCGCGGCGTCGATGACGAGGCGGGCCTCTTTGGACGTGATGGTTTCGAGTACTGATCCGGGAGTCATGGGGGTCCTTCGTCGTCGAAGTGGGTGGCCGGGCAGCCGCGGCCCACTCAACCACGCGCGTCGGTCGCTGACGAGGTGGTGATTACCCCCAGGGGGAGGGCGGGAGAACCCCCATATCCAGCGCGGCCCCGCCCACCTAGCGTGGGGGTCAGCCTGACCAGGAGGAATCACTATGGCCGTTGTACCGCTGAAGGACATCGTCGACCCGGCATTCGAGGCACGCTACGGGGTGCCCGCCATCAACATCTTCAACGACCTGACCATGGAGGGCGTGCTCGCCGGAGCCGTGGAGGCGAACTCCCCGGTGATCCTGCAGACTTCCGTTAAGACCGTGCGCTCCATCGGCTCGAGGGTGCTGTTCGACATGTGGCAATCGATGACGCGCGGCATCGAGGTGCCCGTCACCCTGCACCTGGATCACTGCCCCGACCGCGCGGTGGTCACCGAATGCCTGAAGGCCGGCTGGAACTCGGTGCTCTTCGATGCGTCCAACCTCCCGGTCGAGGAGAACCAGCGCCAGACCGTCGAGGTCGTCGCCGAGGCCCGCAGCTACGGCGCCCAGGTGGAGGGCGAGATCGAGGCCATCACCGGCGTCGAGGACGACCACGGGTCCGACGAGGTCTCGAAGCAGCAGAGCCTCGAGGTGGCGCTCGCGTTCATCGACGCCACCGGGATCGACGTCTTCGCCCCGTCGATCGGCAACGCCCACGGCAGCTACAAGGCAGCCCCTGTGCTCGACGTCGACCGCGTCACCCAAATTGTCGAGGCGCGGAACGTGCCCATCGCCCTCCACGGCGGCAGCGGACTCAGCCCCGAGCAGTTCGCCGACCTCATCGCCCGGGGCTGCGCGAAGGTCAACATCTCCACGGCCCTCAAGGAGACGTACATGCAATCCAGCCTGGTGTTCCTGAAGCAGGCGGAGCAGAACAACAAGTGGGATCCGCCGTCGCTGTTCAAGCACACGCGGGCCGACATCGTCGCGATGGTCACCGATCTCTGCGGCCAGTTCGGCTGCGCGGGCAAGGGCGGCCGCTGACCATGCCGGCCCTGATCTTCGACTGCGACGGCGTGCTCGCCGACACCGAGCAGTACGGCCACCTCCCCGCCTTCAACCAGACCTTCGCCGACTTCGACGTGCCCGTGCAGTGGAGCGTCGAGGAGTACGCGGAGAAAGTGAAGATCGGCGGCGGTAAGGAGCGGATGCGGAGCATCCTGACACCCGATCTGGCCGCCTCGCTCGGCCTGCAGGACGACGACGCCGTCGATGCCGCGATCCTCTCCTGGCACAAGAGGAAGACCGAGGTCTACAAGGGCCTCGTCGAAAGTGGCGTCATGCCCGCCCGGCCGGGCATCGCGCGCATCGTGCAGGAGGCGCACGACGCCGGGTGGACCCTCGCCGTCGCCTCCACCTCCGCCGAACCCGCGGTCCGCGCTGTCCTGACGCACGCGGTCGGGGAGTCGCTCGCCGCGCACTTCTCGGTGTTCGCCGGAGACGTGGTGCCCGCCAAGAAACCCGCACCCGACATCTACCTGACGGCCCTGAAGGAGCTCGGGCTATCCGCGGACGACGCGATCGTCGTCGAGGACAGCGGGAACGGGCTGCGCGCAGCCGTCGCCGCCGGACTCCGGACCGTGGTGACCGTCAGCGGTTTCACGCGGGAGGAGGACTTCACGGGCGCCTCGCTCGTCGTGAGCTCCCTCGGGGATCCCGACGGCGAGCAGGCCGAGGTCCTGGCGAGTCCCGCCGGCGTCGAGCCCTCCGGCGTCGTCACCCTCGCCACCCTGCAGGAGCTGCTGTCCGCGCCCGCCCCGCACGGCGCGGCTCACCCATTCACCGAAACGGAGACCCCATGAGTGCCACGAACCTCGCCGACGTCGAATACGCCGTCCACTCCCTGGCGCAGACCGCCGTGAATAAGGAGAAGGAATTCGGCGACCTCGACGCCGTGGTGGGCGACGGCGACCTCGGATACTCCCTCGCCCGCGGCTTCGAGAAAGTCCTCGCGGACTGGGACTCCTTCAAGCGCGACGACGTCGCCACGTTCCTGCAGCAGATCGCGCTCGCCATCTCCAGCAGGATCGGCGGGACGTCCGGGCCGCTCTGGGGGACCGCGTTCCTGCGGGCTTCTGCCGCAGCGAAGGCGGCGGACACGATCGACGGTGCCGCCGTCGTCGCCATGCTGCGCGGAGCCACCGACGGCATCAAGGCCCGCGGCAACGCGGACCTCGGCGACAAGACCCTGCTCGATGCACTGATCCCGGCGACCGACGAGCTCGAACGGCAACTGGCAGCCGGTGCGTCACCGGAGGACTGCCGGACGGCGTTCGCGACGACGATCCGCGAGTGCGCGGATGCGACGTCGACCCTGCAGGCCAAGCGCGGCCGCGCCAGCTACAGCGGGGAACGCAGCATCGGTTCACCCGACGCCGGTGCGGTGGCCGTGGCCATCATCGTCGAAGGCATCGTGGCCGACTGGCCCTGAGGTTCATCCGTCCGTCCAACCCCTACTCACAACGATGTGGAGTCCCCATGAAGAAGTTCGTCAACGATCCGCAGCAGTTCGTCCCGGAGATGCTCGAGGGCCTGGCGCTCGCGAACCCGGACACGCTGAAGTACGTGCCCGAGTACAACCTGATCATGCGCGCCGACGGTCCGGACCAGAACAAGGTGTCGATCGTGCAGGGCTCGGGGTCTGGGCACGAGCCGGCGCACGTGATGATCGTGGGCAAGGGCATGCTCGACGCCGCCTGCCCGGGTGACGTGTTCGCGGCTCCGCCGTTCGACTACGTGTACGAGACGACCAAGCTCATGGCCTCGCCGAAGGGCGTGCTGCTGCTGGTCAACAACTACACGGGCGACAAGATGGTGTTCGAGATGGCGCAGGAGATGTCCTCGGCCGAGGGCATCGAGGTGAAGACGCTCTTCATCAACGACGACGTCTCCGTGGAGGACTCGACCTACACGATCGGGCGCCGCGGGGTGGCGGGCAATTTCTTCGTGATCAAGGCCGTCGCTGCCGCCGCGGAGCGCGGAGCCGACCTCGACGAGGTCATCCGCATCGGCGAGAGGGTCAATTCGGTGACCCGGACTATGGGCGTCGCGCTCACGGCGTGCACGCCGCCGGCGAAGGGCAGCCCCTTGTTCGAGCTCGGCGAGGACGAGATCGAGATCGGCGTGGGCATCCACGGGGAGCCGGGGCGCCGTCGGGGAAAGATGATGCCGGCCAACGAGATCGTCGAGGAGATGCTGGCGCCGGTGGTGAAGGACCTGCCGTTCGGCGACGGCGACCGCGTGGCCCTCATGGTCAACGGACTCGGCGGCACCCCGATCAGCGAGCTGTACCTGCTGTACGGGCAGGCGCACAAGCGCCTCGCGGAGCAGGGCATCAGCGTGGGCCGCAGCTACGTGGGGGAGTACTGCACGTCCCTGGACATGGCCGGCGCGTCCATCACGCTGGTGAAGCTCGACGACGAGATCGAGTCGCTGCTCACGGACCCGGCGGAGATTCCCATTCGTACGTTCTAGGTTCCAATGCACGACGGCGGGCCGGTCACCTTCGGGTGGGCGGCCCGCCGCTCTGCGTAGGAGAGGATGCTCCTATGGAGTCTGCTGAGCTGCCGCCGTCGATGATCGCCCGCCTGCTCGAGGAGATCTCATGGGAGAAGGCGACGAAGTACCGACGCGGCGGGCGCGGCATAGAAAACGTTCTGACGGCCGAGGTGCTGATCGCCCTGGATCTTTTGCCGCGCAGCCACTTTCTCGCTGCCGTGATCGATTCTTGTAGTGGAGCAGTGGCAACTCGGAAACGACTCATCGAGCAGACCGAGCAGGCGGAGATCTCGCTCCTGTCCGGGGATATGTCCATCAACCCGTCGGAAGCGACGGCTTCCACGTTCATCGTCCAACCCGACGCTCTGATCACGTCGGCGGGTGTCTTCACATTCGTGGAGGCGAAGCGGATCAGGACCAGCGCTTTCCAGCCGGAACAGCTTGCGCGGGAGCTCGTTGCGGTGATGAGCAACGCAGGTGATCGGATACCTCTGCTGTTCCTCCTGGGCGTCGAGCCTCCCGTGGCGGTCAAAGGGCTGGGCAAGATGCCACTGCACGACGCGATACAGCTGCACCTCCCGGCAGTCCTCGAGCGTGCCGGGGACATCGGTACGAGCGAGGAGGAACTGATGACCAAGGTGGCCGACGTCGTCTGCTGGATTTCCTGGCCGACCCTGGCGGCGACAGTCGAAGCACAGCTGGCTTCATTCTCGTGCGGGGATGACAGCACCGACGCTTCAATACAGCGAACAGGCAAGCAGCTGTTGAGCGCTATCGCCTGGCACTCCTAGCTCTCACTTAGTGAGTCAGGCGCTCCTTCTGGGCTACGGAGCCCGTCGATTCCATCGATGCTGTGTCTGCGTTGGCTCGCGTGGGGTCGTTGCGGATGAGGGCGCGATCGAACATCTGCCACTCATAGTCGAAGAGGTAGTTGTGACTGTTGCCGGCCAGATTCCACCGCTCGTTCGAGAACGACACCTTGATGAAGGAGCGATTGCCTCCCGGAGCTGGAATCTCGGGAGCGGTGTGGATGACGGTCGAGTCCAGGCGCATGAGGACCCTGTCGCCGTACGTCAGTTGGCGGATGTCGTTGTTGCCGTTGATCTGTTCTTCGAATTGTTGGGTCGAGCGGATGTGGTCGTCGCTGATCTGCTCGAAGGGTCCTTCGGCGAATATGGTCGGGTAGCGGTCGGTCCAGACGTAGTTGATGTCGGGCTTGGCGAACGCGTCGGAGTGCCAGCCGGGTCGGTTCAGCGGGTTGCCCGGGGTGGCCCAGCCGCGGCGGGCGGTGAGGTAGACGTAGTCCCACTGGTTGTTCCGTTGCTGCTCGATCGTGATCGCCTGTGTGATCATCTCCGATGCGAACCCCAGTCGGCGTGGAACGCGTACATCCCAGACCCCGTCTCCTTCCGGCATCCGGATCGGGAGATACATGTAGTGCATGTATTCCTCGAACTCCGGGTCGAAGAGTCCCACGATCTCAGGGGGGTGACCATAGATGTTCACAGGACACCTCTGTAACCGGCCGCGAACCACAGGGCGCCCTGCGTGCCCGTGCGCGCTCGGATGGCTCGTCGAGTTGTCCTGGCTTCGTTGCGACTGTCCATCGCGTCTCCTTACTCTTCCGTAGAGTTAGCGCAGTAATGCTCTAACTCGTCTTTGCTGACATTAGCGCACTTCTGCTTCAATTGCTACATGAGTGCCTCAAGTTCGGATCTGAGCACGTACCCGCGCCCGTCCCTTGCGGTGGATGCCGCAGTGCTGACCGTCCCGCCTGACAGGCCGCTGTCGATCGTGCTCATCGAGGACGCTCACGGGCGCCGGCTCCCGGGTACCTTCGTGCACGAGCGTGAACGGCTGGAGGATGCCGTTCGTCGGGGGCTGGCCGCGAAGACGGGCATCGAGGGCGTCGAGTTGGAGCAGTTGCACGTCTTCGATGCGCCCGATCGCGATGATCGTGGCTGGGTGATGTCCGTGGCGTACTTGGCCGTCGCGCCCTGGCCGGCGATCCGCCCACTTACGCTCGTCGTCCCCGTCGCCGAGAGGGGCGCACTCGCCTTCGATCATGACCAGATCGTGGAGCGGGCATTGCTCACCATCAGGCAGAACTACCGTGAACGCCCTGACCCTTACCGCCTGATCGCCGAGCCGTTCACGATGCGTCAACTCCACGACCTGCACCAGCAGGTCGCCGGCGAGATGCTGATGCGGGACAGCTTCCGCCGCGCAATGTCGCCCTACCTCCGCGAAACAGGGGACCTCGCCATAGGAACCGTCGGGAAACCAGCACGCCGCTTCATCCATCGATGAGTTCAGCAGGAGCCGGCTGTGTGATGACCGGACCCACACAATTGCGGTCACCGTGGTGCAACAGTGATTGGACCTACCGGATTGTGGTCCCGGTCAGAAGTCCTCGCCCGCCAGCACGTCCACGTGCACGTGGTCGACGTGCCGGAGGATCTCGTTCGCCGGCGCGGGGGCGTCGTAGGGGTGCCACCCGCCCCGGGCGATGCGGGCGCTCCAGAATCGGTCGTCGAAGATGACGTACTGAATGTTCAGCTCTTCGGCATGGGCCACGAGCCAGTGGGAGAGCACCCAGCCCTGACGCCGGTTCTCTTCGGACACGGGACGGAAGAACACATCGATGGCGCGCCCGTCGTAGTGCGTCGATTCTCCACCGTGCCCTGAGCCGACGCCGCCAGGCTCGAATCCGCCGAGGCTCTGCTCGCCGAACACCTCGGCCATGGATGTCCGCACCTGCTCGGCCCTCGGCGTCAGGCCCGACGGCGTCAGCTCCTCCACCTGAAGGTCCGCGTCCACGCTGCCCCGGCAACTGAGGACCGGCCCGGCGTCGTCCACGGGCCCGTCGGCAAGAGCCTGCAGAACGCCCTCCTCGACGTCCTCAGGCGCCGTAGCCTCGATGCCTCGCGCCTGCTGCGCTACCGCTGTCGTCGTTTGTTGGGCCTGGTCGCGCGTCAGCCCGACCTCGCCGTCCGGCGTCTTCACCGTGCACTCCGGTCCACCGAGGAGTGGACCGCTGCCGGCGCGCAGCCCGCCGACGAGCCCCGAACCCAGCAGTACGAGCACCGCGGCGACGGCCGCGAACACGACGAGCCCGAACAGCAGGGCCGTGGCAGCGCGCCGTCGGCGCCGCACCGCGCTGCTACTGACCACAGCTGGCACCAACTTCAGGAAGGACCGGGGAGGCACCGCACGCCGTCGCGCCTCGGCAGGTACGTGCTGTCCTGATCCAGCTCACCGACGCCAACCCTTCCGTTGCGATGCCGTGAATCGCCCGTCCGTCGGGAAGAGCGTCTGAAGGGTTAAGGGACGGGAGACCCGGAAGGTTCCTTGCAACGGATCAATGTCGGAGGAGTCGAGGACCGAGAAAAGAGGACCTGCCGGGCCACCCGCCTGCCAGCCAGCGGGTCAGGTCACCTCCAGGGTCGCGTAGACGACGTAGTTGTCATCGAACAGGCCGGTCTCCGGGTCGTACCCGTCGCAGGTGATCAGGCGCAGTTCCGCCCCGTTGGTGTTGCCGTAGACCTGGATCGTCGGAAACTCGTCCTTCGCGTACTGCTCGCCGCGCTGGACGACGAATGTCGCCACGGAGCCGTCCTTTCGGGTCACCTTGATCGTGTCGCCCTCGCCGAGGTCGCGGAGGGAGGCGAAGACACCCGCTCCGCCATCGGTGGCGTTGACGTGCCCGAGGACGACGGCGGGGCCGCGCTCGCCTGGCGTAGGCGACTGGTTGTACCAACCCGCGGGTGATCCCGGCTCGCCGGGTGGGACCTCGAGGGACCCGTCGTCCTGCAGCCCGAGCGACATGAGGTCCGTAGTCGTACCGGTGGACGGCAGGCTCAAGGTAACAGGCTCGGACCGTGGCAGAACCTCCGGCAGAGCGTCAGGAACGGCAGCGGGAGGGGTCGCGGCGTCGGGCGTCGGCACACCGGCCGTGGCCGTCGCCGTCGCCGTCGCGGATGCCGACGGCGGCGCCGGCGCGGGGGAGTTTACGACAGTTGCCTGCTCCGTGGCGCAGCCTGCCAGGAGAAGAACGGCGATCGCCGCGGAGACGGCGAAGCGCCCATGGCGGACGAAGGAGGAGTCGATCATCGCCTCATTCTCTACGACGCGGCTGAACGGTGCGTGTGTACGGATGGTCCGGGGTACAGAGCTTCATCTCAGGCCGATATCCACCTACGCCCTCGTGTCCAATATTCTGCGCGCGTTCATGCCTGAACGGACGTTCTACACTTCAGACTGTCGCGTCATCACTCGATGACAGCGCCTTCTCACGTACACCAATGGGGTTCCATGCTGCCGTCTTCACCTCCGCCTGCCCACAAGCCGTCACCCACGGGAGGCTTCTACGTGCAGAGGTCCACCGCTGTAGTTGCGGGTGTCGCCCTGTTCCTCGTCGTGATCGGCCTCATCGTCGGCGGTCTGAGCGGGGGCATCATCATGGCGGCCCTCGTCGCCCTCGTCACCGGCCTCTACACCGCCGTGACGAACCGGCCCTCCTGGGCGCGCCTGAACGGGCGCAAGGCGGGCGCCATCACCGCTGGCGCGAGCGTCGTTGCGCTCCTCATCGGCGGAGCGATCGCCCCGGCCGACGAGTCCGTACCGACCGCGGTCGCCGAGCAGACCCAGGAGGCTGCGCCGGAGGCAACGCCGACGACGGCCGCCTCGACAGCCCCGGCAACGCCGTCGCCCTCCGCGAGCCCGACGCCCACGCCGTCGCCCACTCCGACTGCGACGGCCGCCGACGTGGCACCCCTCGACGGCGACGCCGTCGTCGATGCAGCAGGGACGCCGCGTGCGCCGGCCGAGCAGCCGGCCGCGAACACGACGGCGCTGGCACTCCTCGAGACCCTGGCCATCAAGGGGCGTGCGCCGAAGACCGGCTACGACCGCGAGCAGTTCGGCCAGGCTTGGCTCGACGTCGACCGCAACGGCTGCGACACCCGCAACGACATGCTGAACCGCGACCTGACGGACATCGTCCACACGAACTCCGTGCCCTGCAAGGTGCAGTCGGGCATGCTGGCCGACCCGTACACCGCGACCACGATCGCGTTCCAGCGCGGGCAGGCGACGAGCACGAAGGTGCAGATCGACCACGTCGTGGCCCTGTCCGACGCCTGGCAGAAGGGTGCGCAGCAGCTCACCTTCGACCAGCGCGTCGCGTTCGCCAACGATCCGCTGAACCTGCAGTCCACCGATGGACCGACGAACCAGCAGAAGGGCGCGGGCGACGCCGCCACCTGGCTGCCGCCGAACAAGGGCTACCGCTGCGAGTACGTCGCGCGGCAGGTCTCCGTGAAGGCGACCTACACCCTCTGGGTGACGCAGGCGGAGCACGACGCGATGGCCCGCATCCTGTCCGACTGCAATGGCATCCTCGCGCCGACGAACCAGGTGGCGCCGTCGGTGACGCAGCCGCCGGAACCGGTCGAGACCGCGCCATCGCCGGAGCCGGTGCCGGAGGCGCCCGTCGTCGCGCCTGCGCCGGGGCCGTTCGCGAACTGCAGCGAGGCCGCAGCAGCCGGCTTCTCGAACATCCCTATCGGCTCAGCCGCGTACTCACCGGACCAGGACGGCGACGGCGACGGCGTCGCCTGCGAGGGCGGAGCGTCGGAGCCGGTCGCTCCGGCACCTGTGTCGGTAGCGCCCGCTCCGGTGGCACCTGCTCCCGTCGCGCCGGCGCCCGCGCCCGTCTATGCCAACTGCGACGCGGTCCGCGCAGCGGGTGCAGCCCCGATCTACGCCGGCACGCCGGGCTTCCAGCCGAAGTTCGACCGGGACGGAGACGGCATCGGCTGCGACAGCTAGCCCGACCTCACTGCGAACGACGGCGGGGCAGTCACCGAGAGTGACTGCCCCGCCGTCGTCTGCACGGGACGAGCTACATGCTCCAGAGCTCCGCGTGCACATCCGTCTCGTCTGACCAGCGGCGCTGCAGGGCGAAGAGCTCGTCGACGACGTCCCGCGGCAGGGGCTCGATGTCCCGGCTGAAGGAGAGGAGCTCGCGGAGGTTCTCCTCGCGGCTCGCCGAACCGACGGTCGAGACGACCTGCGGCGTGCTGTGCGCGAAGCGCAGGCAGAACTCCGCCCAGCTCGCGACGCCCGAGCGCTCGAAGATGGGAGCCACCTCGACGGCACGCTTTTGGAGGTACGGCTTCCAGGCGGCGCCCGGGACGTCACGCAGGGTGTGGACGGGGGCGCCGGCGACGGTCCGCATCGAGATGATCGCCTTGTCCTGCGCGAGCAGCTCGTCCCACAGCTCGTTCGACGCGAAGCGCTGCAGCGGGTTGAGGTAGAAGATGTAGCCGTCGATCAGCCCGTCGAGGTGCCCGGCCCGGAGCGCTGCGAGGGGAGCCTCCGACGTCCAGGGGAAGATCTCGAGGACGAAGCGTCCCACCAGCCCTTCGTCCCTGATGCGCTGCAGCTCGGCGAGCACCGGCCCGCCGGTCCGCATGTCGTCGGCGAACGCCCCGACGCCGGTGAGCTGGCCGATGTCGATCGAGCTGATCCCCAGCGGCTCGATGTTCTCCGCGATGGTCGCCCGGACGTCGTCGGCCGTCCCGCCGCCCAGCTTCACGATGACCGGCGGGACCTTCGTCCGGTCCTCGTCGAACGCGGCGCCGAGGACCTCGAGGGCGTGGTCGTACTGCCGGGAGGTGTGCAGCCACAGACCGGCGCCGATGGCGGTCCGGGCCATATGGGCCTGCTGGTCGCGGGGGACGTCGTCGTGCCCCAGCCGGGTGGTGCCATAGATGTACGGAGGGAGGTCTGCGAGAGGCTTCATTGCCTCAGGCTACCGGCCTCAGCCGCGCGGATCGGTGCTGAGGATCGACATCATGAGGGCGTCCACCCACTCGCCGTCCCAGCGCAGCGCGTCCCGCATCCGCCCCTCCGCGATGAAGCCGATCGTGCGGTAGGAGCGCATGGCGCGTGCGTTGAACGCGTACACCTCCAGTGCGACCCGGTGCAGTCCGATCACCTCGAAGGCATGGGCGACCACGGCCCGTCCGGCCTCCGTGCCGTAGCCCTGGCCGAGCGCGCCGGGACCGTTCAGGGCGATCCGATAGCCCATCGACGCGTTGTCGCGGTCGAGGTCGTTCAGCACCACCTCCCCGAGGTACTGGCCCGTGTCACGCCGCACGACGGCCCAGTCGGCGCGGTCGTCGGCGGCAGCCACGGTGTCGAGCCACGCGCGGATCTGTTCCTGCGTGAATCGCGCGTGCGTCCCCGTCAGGCGCAGGGTCTCCGGATCGTCCACGCCCGCCCAGAAACCATCGACGTGCCCGGCGTCCTGGGGTTCGAGGCGTAGGCGCGGCGTCTCGAGGGTCGGGAGCCGGGTGAAGTCGTAGTCGGCGATCGTCATTCCTCGATTGTCGGCCCGATCGAGGGATGGACGGACATCGCCGCAAGCGCGCCCTGCGGAATCGAACCGACGGGCCCGGGTGCGGCAAGATGGAAACCATGGACCGGGCCGCAGAGATCTCCGCTTTCCTGCGCTCGCGTCGCGCACGGCTTTCCCCGACCGAGCTCGGGGCGCCGTTCGACGGCAGGGTGCGCCGCGTGCCGGGGCTGCGCCGCGAGGAGGTGGCCCGGCTCGCCGGGATGAGCCCCGACTACTACATGCGGATCGAGCAGGGCCGCGGTGGCGCGGTGTCCCTGGAGATCATCGACTCGATCGCCCTGGCCCTCCGCCTCGACACGGTGGAACGCAATCACCTCCTCAACCTCTGCGGAACGCCCACGCCGCACCACACGCCCGGGCTGGAACCCCAGCGGGTCCGGCCCGGGCTGTACGACCTGCTCGCCGTCATGGAGTCGGTACCCGCCATCATCCTCGGGCGGCGCACCGACGTCCTGGCCAGCAATCGCCTGGCGCGGGCCCTGATGACCGACTTCGAGGCGCTGCCCGCTCCGCACCGTAACTACGCCCGCTTCATCCTGCTGGACCCGAAGGCCCGGGAGCTCTACCAGGACTGGGAGCAGGTGAGCGAGCAGACCACCGCGATGCTCCACCTGGACGTCGGGCGCTTCCCCGACGACCGCCAGCTCGCCGAGCTCATCCGCGCCCTCCGCGAGGGCTGCCCCGAGTTCACCCGGTTCTGGGACAACCAGAACGTGCACGAGAAGGACCAGGGGGAGATCCGGTTCAACCACCCGAGCGGCGGGAAGTTCGTGCTGCACTACCAGACCCTCCTGGTCCCGGGCGAGGCGGACCAGAGCGTCTGCACCTACTACGGGGCGCCGGGCTCCAGCAGTGAGGCCGCGCTGGCGCGCCTGGCCGGGCTGACGACGTCGTCCCCCGCTTGCGCCTGATCGCCGCGCCGGTGTGGCGGGGACCATGTGCCAGGCTAGCCCTGCGCAAACTAGGTCCAGCGGGGTAGGTCTCGGGCGGGTCGACGGTCCGGGGGAGTGATGGACTGGGATCCGGACGAACCCCCCAAAGGCAGGAGACCCACCCGTGACGACAGCATCGGACACCCCGTCGGTCCGGGACGCCCTGCGCCTGGTGCAGGACGAGCTCGCCGGAGCGGCGGACGGCCTGCAGGACGACCAGCTCGCCGCACTCGTCACCGAGATCCAGCAGGCGGGGCGCGTCTTCGTGACGGGAGGCGGCCGCAGCGGGCTCGCCCTGCGTATGCACGCCATGCGCCTCATGCACCTCGGCCTGACCGTCCATGTCGTCGGAGAGACGACGACGCCGGCCATCGGTTCCGGTGACCTGCTGCTCGTCGCGTCCGGCTCCGGCACCACCGCGGGAGCCGTGGCTGCAGCGGAGACCGCGGTGTCCGTGGACGCCCGCGTGGTGGCGCTCACGACCGACGGCGGGTCGACGCTCGCGGGCATCGCCCACTCCGTGGTGGTCATCCCCGCCGCGCAGAAGACCGACCACGCCGGCACCGCGTCCCGCCAGTACTCGGGCAGCCTCTTCGAGCAGGCCCTGCTGCTGGTGCTCGATGCCACGTTCCACACCCTCTGGAAGGTCGACGGCATCCCGGCCGAAGACCTCTGGCCCCGGCACGCCAACCTCGAATAACGCGCGCCACCCCTGATCCTCCATCCCCAGCCAGCAAAGGAAACACCATGAAACTGCAACTCGCCATGGACGTACTGACCGTCGACGACGCCCTCGAGCTCTCCGGCAAGGTCGCCGAGTACGTCGACATCATCGAACTCGGCACGCCACTCGTGAAGAACGCCGGACTCTCCGCCGTCACCGCGATCAAGGAAGCCCACCCGGACAAGATCGTCTTCGCGGACCTGAAGACCATGGACGCCGGCGAGCTCGAGGCCGACATCGCGTTCAAGGCCGGCGCGGACCTCGTGACCGTGCTTGGTGTCGCCGATGATTCCACCATCGCCGGAGCCATCAAGGCCGGGAAGGCCCACGGCAAGGGTGTGGTCGTCGACCTCATCGGCGTCGACGACAAGGCGGCCCGCGCCCAGGAGGTCACGGAGCTCGGCGCGGAGTTCGTCGAGTTCCACGCAGGGCTCGACGAGCAGGCACAGGACGGCTACGACCTGAACACCCTGCTGACCGCGGGCAAGGAATCCGGCGTCGCCTTCTCCGTGGCGGGCGGCGTGAAGCTCGCCACCGTCAAGGACGTGCAGTCCTCGGGCGCGGACGTCGCCGTCGTCGGCGGGGGCATCTACAGCGCCGACGATCCCGCGCAGGCCGCTAAGGACCTGCGCGACGCGATCAGCTGATCCGCCCGTCCATCACCGGATGGCAGAGGACGAATGAAGGACCGGTCCCCGAGGGGCCGGTCCTTCGTCGTGTTCCCGCCCGCTCGGATGTGATCCTGCCCGCGACGCGCGACGTGATCGCTCCGGTGCACCGGCTACGGTCGAGGTATGAGCGAATCCACCCCTGACCAGGCCTTCGTGCGGGCCATCGCCCTGCAGGCCCGCCTCGACCTCCCCGAGGAGCGCGTCGCGGATCTGGCGGCGGCCGCCGCACCGATCCATGCCCGGCTCCGCACCCTCTCCGCCGTCGACCTCGGCGAGACAGCACCGGCCGTGTCCTTCGACGCGTCGTGGGACTGAGGCACCGATGCAGCCCTATGAACTGAACCTCACGGAGGCCTCCGCCAGCATCTCCTCCGGCGAGCTCTCGCCGCGGGAACTGACCGAGTCCGCGCTCGCCCGCATCGAGGCCGTGGAGGGGCGCGTCCATGCCTTCGCCACCGTCACTGCGGAGATCGCGCTCGCCCAGGCGGACCGCGCCACCGTCGAGATCGCCCGGGGGACCTACCGCGGACCGCTGCACGGGATCCCCGTGGGCATCAAGGACCTGATGAACACCGCAGGGACCGCCACCACCGCCAGCTCGAAGGTCCGCGCGCAGTTCGTGCCCGATGCCGACGCGGCCGTCGTGGAGGCCGTCGGGCGCGCGGGGATGGTCATGGTGGGGAAGACCCACACCCACGAATTCGCCTACGGGGGAGTCACACCCACCACCCGCAACCCCTGGAACCTGGAGCGCATGGCGGGTGGCTCCAGCGGCGGGTCCGCCGCAGCGGTCGGCTACGGGGGAGTGCTCGCGGCCCTGGGCTCCGACACCGGCGGGTCCATCCGGATCCCGGCGTCGTTCTGCGGGACAGTGGGCCTCAAGCCGACGTTCGGCCGGGTCTCCCGCGTGGGCGTCGCCTCCCTGGCCTGGTCCCTGGACACCGTGGGGCCGCTGACCCGCAACGTCACCGACGCGGCACTCGTGCTGAACGCCATCGCCGGCCACGACCCGCGCGACCCCGGGTCCGCGCGGACGCCCGTTCCCGACTTCACCGAGGGGCTGGAGGACGGCGTGAACGGTCTCCGCATCGGGATCCCGACCAACTTCTTCACGGAGGACCTCGACGGCGAGACGGACGCGGCCGTCGCAGCAGCGGTGCGGGTGCTGGAGGGCCTGGGGGCCGTCGTCGTGCCCGTCGTGGTCCCGCAGGCCGAGCACCTCGGTGCGGTGATCACCGGGATCATGATGCCCGAGGCCAGCGCCTACCACCGGCGGGCGCTGCGCGAGACGCCGGAACTGTTCACCGAGGAGGTCCGCAGCCTGCTGGAGGTGGGCGAGACCATCCTCGCGACCGACTACATCGACGCCCTCCGCTTCCGGCAGTCGATGAAGGACGCGTGGAAGGACATGATGCGGGCGGTGGACGTCGTCGTCGCCCCGACCGTCCTCACCCCGGCGCTCCCCGCACAGGACACCGAACGCTTCCGGCCGGACGGCACCAGCGAGGACGCCAACGTCGAGTTCGGCCGGCTGTCCATCCCGGCGAACCTCCTCGGGTTGCCGTCGCTCCAGGTGCCGTGCGGGTTCTCCACCGCGGGCCTGCCGCTGGGCGTGCAGATCATGGGCAGGCCCTTCGCCGAGCAGACCGTCCTCGCCGTCGGCCGGGCGTACGAGCTGGTCACGGACACGGTGGGGAGGATCGCTCCCCTCTGATCGGGGCCGATCAGCGCGAACTCCGTCCGCCGCGGTGCCTAGCCCTCCGGTGACTCGGTCGCGGGTGGTGCCGTGTAGTCGATCAGCTGCCAGGCGCCATCGACATAGCGCGCCGTCACGGTGTGCGGGGAGTTCGGGCTGGCCTCGCTCGAACCGAGCCACCCCTCGCCGGAGAAGTAGAAGATCTCGCCCTGCGTGGTGGTGATCTCCGCGGTGTAGGTCCCGGCGGCATCCGGGACGAAGTCGGTGGAGAAGTCTGCCAGGGTGGTGGCTCCTCCGAGAGCCCACCCGAGCTGATAGATCTGCGCCATGGCGGTTTCGGCATCCGCGCAGAAGGTGCACGCGGGGTCGCTGACGGCTCGGAGTGGCTCGAGGTCGTTCGCCTCGTAGGAGTACGACAGCAGACTCAGCCAGTGCGAGGTGAAGGCCTCGAGCCCCTCGCGTGACTCCTCGTCCGCTTCCGCCGGCATTGCTGGAATCGGCAGATTCGCGGCGGGCGCGGCCGACGACGCCGGCCTCGGCTCGGCGCGGGCAGCGGTGGGTTGCGCCGAGGCGTCGGGCGGTGCTGTCGCCGGTGCCGTCGACGTGTCCGGAGAAGCCGTAGCCGTCGTCGCCCTCGCCTCGCGCGGTTCGTCCCCCGTCCCTGCCGACGCGTCGCAGGCCGTCAGCGACAATGCGACACCGACGGCAAGGGCGAGCACGGAGCTGCGAGCCCGACTGAACGTGATGGACATACGATCTCCTCCTGCACGACGCCAGAGAAGGAGTCGAAGCCATCATGGCCTATCGGGGAGGGCCACGCGTCACCGTGGACGCAGTGTCGAGGTCGGAGTTCCGGGGCCCGCTCTCGCGTCGGGGAACCACCACCTGATGTACTCGTGCACGGGCCACGTCATTCGAAAGGACACCATGACCATCGACACCGCCGTCTTCGACCTCTCCGATGCGCACACCACCGCGATGCACGAGCTGTACCGGCACCTGCACGCGCACCCCGAGCTCTCCATGCAGGAGACGCACACCGCGGCCTTCATCCTCGAGAAGCTCACGCACCTCGGACTGGAGACGTTCATGTGCGGAGGAACCGGCGTCGTCGGGATCCTGCGCAACGGCGACGGACCGGTGGTCGGCTACCGAGCCGACACGGACGGCCTGCCCATGCAGGAGGACACGGGCCTCGACTACGCGAGCACGTCGACGGGCACCCTGGCCGACGGGACGGACGTCCCGGTGATGCACGGCTGCGGCCACGACACGCACATCACCGTCGGCCTGACAGCGGCACAGCTGCTGACCGAGCACCGCGAGGCGTGGGCCGGCACGGTGGTGTTCATCTTTCAGCCCGGTGAGGAGATCGGTGAGGGCGCCGAGGCGATGGTCGAGGACGGGCTGTGGGACAAGGCGCCGAAGCCGTCCATCATCTACGGGCAGCACGTCTGGCCCGGACTGGCCGGGACCGTGAACATCAGCAAGGGTACGGCGATGGCGATGGCCGACTCCTGGCGGGTCACGGTGCACGGCAGGCAGGCCCACGGTTCGCAGCCCGAGCAGTCGATCGACCCCATCGTGCTCGGCGCCCACATGGTGGTCCGCATCCAGACGATCGTCTCGCGGGAGGTGCACCCCATGAAGTCGGCCGTCGTCACGATCGGCACGTTCCACGGCGGGCTCAAGGAGAACATCATCCCCGCCTCGGCGGAGTTCACCCTCAACGTGCGGACGTTCGATCCCGAGGTGCGGGACCGCGTGCTGGCCTCGCTCCGGCGGATCATCAGCGCCGAGGCCGCGGCGTCCGGTGCGCCGGAGCCGACCATCGAGGAGATCACCAGCTTCCCCCAGTGCTACAACGACCCCTCGTCCACCACGGACCTGATGGCCGTGCTCGGCGAGGTGCTGGGCGAGGACGCCGTCATCGAGGCGCCGCCCGTCATGGGCAGCGAGGACTTCGGCCTCCTCGCCGAGGCCATCGGCGTCCCCAGCGTCTACTGGTTCTTCGGCGGGCACGCGCAGGACAGGCTCGACGCCGGCACCCCGCCCGGCAACCACTCGCCGTTCTTCGCACCGGTGATCGAGCCGACCCTGACCACCGGCGTCCGCGCGGCGATGACCGCGCTGCTGTCCAGGGTGGGAACGACGGCGTGAGCGCTGCGCTGCACGAGCTGTCCGCCGTCGAGCTGACCGGTGCCATCCGCCGTCGCGAGGTGTCCGCGCGGGAGGCGCTCGACGCACACGTCGCGCGGATCGACGCCGTCAACGGGTCGATCAATGCGGTCATCACGGAGGACCGGGAGGGTGCGGCGGCGCTCGCGGCCGCGGCGGACCGGCTGACGACGTCGGGCGCTGATCTTCCGCTGCTCCACGGCCTGCCGATGACGCACAAGGACACCCATAACACGCGGGGACTGCGGACCACACAGGGGTCGGCGATCTTCAAGGACTTCGTGCCGACGTTCGACGACCTCATCATCAGGCGCCTCAAAAAGGCCGGAGTCGTCACCACCGGCAAGACCAATGTGCCGGAGTTCGCCGCCGGATCGCACACCTTCAACGAGGTCTTCGGGACGACCCTGAATCCCTACGACACGAGCCGCAGTGCCGGGGGTAGCAGCGGGGGAGTGGCGGCGTCGATCGCGGCACGCATCCAGCCGCTGGGCGAGGGCAGCGACATGGGCGGGTCACTGCGCATCCCGGCGTCCTTCTGCAATGTCGTCGGCTACCGGCCGTCCATCGGCGTGGTGCCGTCGCTGCCCACGCGCAACGCCTGGGCGTGGCTCTCGCGGCACGGGCTGATGGCGCGCGACGTCGACGACATCGCCCTGGGGATGACCGCGATCGCCGGGTCCGATCCGGCGAGCCCGTTCGGCTACCCCGTCACCGGCTCCTTCATCGATCCGCTGCAGCGGGATCTCACGGGCCTGCGGATCGGGTGGTCACCGGACTTCGGTCTCGGCGTGCCGGTGGACCGCGAGGTGCTCCGGGTGCTCGAGGGGCAGCTGCAGGTCTTCACGGACCTCGGCGCGACCGTCGAGGAGGCGGCCCCGGACCTGCGCGACGCCGACCAGGTGTTCGGGACGACGCGCGCCTTCGACTTCGTGCTCGGACTCGGTGAACTGGCTGCGAAGCACGGTAACGCGATCAAGCTGGAGATCCGGTGGAACATCGAGCAGGGGCGGAAGCTGACGGCGCAGGACCTGGTGGACGCAGCCCTCGCCCGGACCCGGCTCGACACCAGCGTGCGCCGCTACTTCGGCAGGTACGACGTCTTCGCAAGCCCTGCCGCGCAGGTGATGCCCTTCGACGCGGTGTCGCGGTACCCGACGTCGGTCAACGGCGTCGACTTCGCGACGTACCTCGACTGGATGCGCTCGGCGTGCCTCGTCTCGGCAACCGGCCTGCCGGCGGTCTCGGTCCCGGCAGGCTTCAGCGAGGGCGGCCTGCCGGTCGGGCTGCAGCTCGCGATGCCGTACGGGAGCGACGTCGGACTCCTGCAGGTCGCGTACGCGTTCGAGCAGGCGACGGGCTGGGCGAAGCGGGCGCCGGCCCTGTAGGAGCTCCGTCACGACAGCTCATCGGTTGATGATGTGCCAGAGGATGACGTCGTGGGCGTGCTTCGCCTTCTCGTCACCCCGGAAGTCGGCCTCGAACGCCTTGGACCCCGCGGAGACGGCGATGGACGAGCTCGACGCGAACTTGCCGAGCATCGACTTGTTCGTCAGCATCGACACGGCCTGGATGTTCCGATAGGGCACTGACGTCAGCGCCACCTTGTTGCCGACGAAGCTCTTGTCCTGCAGGATCACGCGCTGGTTCGTCAGCCCGATGAATCCCGTGCCGACACCGATGCAGTCGTACACCGCGATGACCTGCTCGCCCTGCAGCAGGCCCGCGAGGATCATCTGGAGCTGTTCCGGCCGGTCGTGGACGATCTGGTTCATGCGGTTCCCCCTCGATGTGTCGGACTCGATGCCCGCCGTCCTGATCCTAGGCGTACTCAGGGTGGGCTGCCTCGTACTCCTCTCCTGGCTCACGTGCGGCGTGCGAGCCGGACGACCGACGGGTCCACCGGATCCTTGACCACCCCGACTCCTGCCGCCGCCGCCTGCGCGAGGCACCACGTCACGAGGCCGCCGAGGGCAAGGCTCGCGAGCTTCCTGTCCCGGTCGAGGCGCTGCCCCACAAGCGCACCGAATTGCCCCACGTGCACTCCGCTCGCGCGTAGCTGCCCGTCCTGCAGGGCAGCGAGGAAGGCCGCACGGACATGCTCGGGACCGGCCGACGGTGGGACGTGCTGCACGACGTGGCGTCGCAGGTGGCCGCTGACCGAGGTGGTCCTCCTGGGCGTTCCGGCGGCGGGAGGTGCTGCTGGTGGCGTGGCCACAACGGCCGGGGCACCCGCCGGCGCCTTCGGTGCGGCAACCGCTGCTGCCGGTCGCACCGGAACCGCGGCTGCCTCCGGGGCGGGTGCTGCTGCCGACGTGAGCTCCTGCTCGGCGAGCGCCGCGAGTTCCAGATGCAGCGCCGCCAGTTCGCGGTGGATGGCAGCGACCCTCGACGGCGGGCCCGGCGTACCGGTACCGGTCGCGAGCTTACGGCGGATCACGGTCGAGACGGCGCAGCGGAACAGTGCGGCCAGTGTCTCCGCGAGCGCGGTCCTCCCCGCGTCGGCCGCGACCACCAGCGGTACGGGCGAGGAGCGGCTCTCGATGGTCCGGGCCAGTTCCTCGAGCGATCCGTGCACCGCCCCGAACCGCAGGCGCTCCTCCTGCGTCGCCGGCCCGACCTGCGGCGAGTAGACGCTCTGGAAGGGGTTGATGGAGACGAGGTCAGCGGACGGGAAGTGGTCCTTCGCGACGACCTGCCGGAGGACCCTGCGGACCGCGTCGAGTTGCCGCGCCACCTGTTCGACCGGGTTCGGCACGCCGGCACCGGTCACGAGGACCCACGGCTCGCCCACGTCCCGCACCCGGGAGACCGCCGCCGGGTACCGTTTCCACTCGCTGAGGATGAACGTGCCCCTGGTCGCGTTGTAGAAGAGCCAGTCCACCTCGGCGACCGGGAATCCCGGCGCGTCGACCCGACAGTTGCTGAACGCCCAGACGTGGTCGCCGAGAAGCTGATGCAGGCGGTGCACGTCTGCCGGAGCGGCCGTATGGGCGGCAGTGTTCGTCGAGGGGAAATGGAGCACGGGTGTCTTTTCGGCGGGAGGGGAGGGGCGGACCGGTCAGAACGGCGGCAGGACGCCGGCCACGGTGGCGAGGGCGGCGGCCGGCATGGCCAGGAGCCAGCCGATGCGCCGCCGTCGTGCCTGGTGCACCAGGTGCTGGAGGGCAGAGAACCGGGCGACGACGTCGGCGGGCGAGTGCAGCTCCGGTGGCGTGCGGCGCCAGGTGGACGGCTGGGCCGCTGCCGCTGCGAGGATGGCGACGTGGTCGGCGGTCAGGACCACGGGGCGACGGGTGAGCCAGCGGAGGAGCTGGTCGGAGGTCAGGACGGTGACGCTGCTGTGCTTCTCCTTGACCGTCAGCCTGCGGGCTCCGACGACGACGATCGCCGCGTCCACGGTGACCTGATGGCACACCGCTGCGGCCAGGAGCTTCGCGGCCCTGGTGGCTTCGTGCTCGGCGTTGCGGACGTGCGGCTGCCGCACACCGTTCACCATGAACGTGCCCTTCGCCGTCCAGATGGCCTGGCCCGCGTGATGCTTCGTGTTGAGCGTGTAGACACCGGTGGGGCCGATCACCACGTGGTCGATGTCGGAACCCTTCTCGCCGACCGGCACGGCGTGGAGCGCCCGCCAGTCCGGGCCGAGGGCTGCCAGGCGCCGCCCGACGGCGCGCTCCCCGAGCGCGCCCTGGTACCAGGGCCAGGCGGAGGCTCCGAGCGGGCTGGCTCCGAAGAGGCGCTGCAGGCGTCCACGGGCCGGCTGCCCGGACTGGAGGGCCAGCACTTCCTCCATGACCGACTGTCCCGGCTCCCGCCGCATGAGGAGGCCGACCGTCTTCCCGGTCATCAGCCCCGGGTGCTCCTCCATCGGCTCGGCAATGCTCATCGCCTGTTCCTGCCCGTTCGATCGGTTCCCGACGGGACCCGTCCAGCCCCAAGGTGACCCGGGCGGTCTAAGCCCCGCCCGGGTCACCTTGAATCTATCGGGGAGTCCTCAGGGCGGATCCGTCACGAGCTGCCGTGGGACGGCAGGATTGCCTCAGGGTTTCCGCAGCCCCGTCAGCTCAGGATGTCCTTGGTGCTGAACCGCCCGTAGGCCAGCGTGCCGAAGACGGCGATGTACCCGGTCTGCAGCACGGCGTTGTCGATGAAGGAGGACCAGACGATGGGCTGCCGCAGGAAGTCCGCGAAGCCCAGCCAGTAGTTCGTGAACAGCCAGGGGTGAAGCCATTCCAGTTGGGGCAGCGCTCCGAGGATCTGCGCGACGGCCGCGAGCGCCGCGGTCGCCGCCATCGCTCCGACCGGGATGGTGGTGAGCGTCGAGATGAACAGGCCGATGGCGCTGAGTCCCATGAGGGACACCGTAACGTAGAGGGCGAGCAGCAGGAGCCGCCCGAAGTACCCGCCGATGCCCACGGTGTCGCCGGACAGCAGCGTCACCGGACCCACGGGGAACAGCAGCGCGCCGATGATGGCGCCCGTGATCACGACTGTGAGCGTGGCGACGAAGCAGAACAGGGCCGCGCCGGCGTACTTCACGAGCAGCAGCCGGATGCGCCCGGCAGGAGCGACCAGCAGGTACCGCAGGGTGCCGAGGTTCGCCTCGCCGGCGATGGTATCGCCCGCCACGACCCCGATGGTCAGCGGGAGGAAGAGCGGGATGGCGACGGTGAGCGCGGTCAGCGACACGAACAGGCCGTTCTCCGTGATGCTGTTGAGGAAGGCGGGTCCGCGGCCGCTGGCCGAACCATCGGAGGACACGCGGACGACGACGGCGATCAGGATGGGGATCAGCGCGAGCGCCCCGATCATCGCCCACGTGCGGAGCCTCCGGAACAGCACGGTGACCTCGGACAGCACGAGCGTGAGCCCGAGCGATCCTCCGGCGCGAGGTGGGCGGGTGACTGCGGATTCAGCCGGCAACGTCGAACCCCTCTCCGGTGAGTGCGACGAAACGGTCCTCGAGCGAGGCACCGCTGGCTTCGAAGCCGCGGACCCGCACGTCGGCACGCACGAGTGCGGCGTTGACGGTCTCGGGCAGGAGCCCGGGTACCGAGAGTTCGGCCGTGATGACATCGTCGCGTCCGTGCGGTTCGGGCGTCAGCCCGAGTCCGCTGAGGACGCGGTGCGCGTCCGCGAAGTCCGGCGTGGCCACGCGGACGCGAGCCGTGCCTGCGGACCTGAGCTCGTCGAGGGTGCCCTGGGCGACCAGCTGACCGGCGCTCATGACCGCGATGCGGTCGCACATCTGCTCGACCTCGGCCAGCAGGTGGCTCGAGACGAAGATGGTGGTGCCGTCATCGGACAGGGACCGGATGAGGCTGCGGACCTCCCGGGTGCCCTGCGGATCGAGTCCGTTGGTCGGCTCGTCGAGGATGAGCAGGTCCCGCGGGGCGAGCAGCGCGTTCGCGATGCCGAGTCTCTGCTTCATGCCGAGGGAGTAGGCGTGCGCCCGCTTCTTCGCGGCATGGCTGAGGCCCACCCGTTCGAGGGCGGCGTCGACGCGGGCGTTCCGGGTGGCGGGCGAGGTGTGGCGGTCCGCGGCGTCGAAGCGCTGCAGGTTGGCGCGCCCCGAGAGGAACGGGTAGATGGCCGGGCCTTCGACCAGGGCGCCGACCCGCGGCAGGACCGCCCGCGCATCCTTCGGCATGACGCCGTCGAGCAGGCGGATCTCCCCGCTCGATGCGGCAGCCAGTCCGAGGAGCATGCGGATGGTGGTCGTCTTGCCTGAACCGTTCGGGCCGAGGAAGCCGAAGACCGAGCCACGGGGAACGGCGAGATCGACGCCATTGACGGCCTTCTGCCTGCCGAAGACCTTGGTCAGACCGAGCGTCTCGATCGCGAGGGTGTCCCCGCTCACGAGCGGGCCCGCACTGTCCGTGCGGGCCCGCTCGAGAACCTCGGTGGTGCTCCGGTCACTGCTGGGCGGCGGCGACGAGCTGGTCGACCCCGACCGCGCCTGCGAGGATTCGGCCGTCATCGGTGACGAGCACCGAAACGAGCGAGGTCTGCAGGGCCTTGCCGCCGTCCACCTCGGTGAGTGCCTGCTGCAGGAGCGCCTGGGCTCCGGCGACTTCCTCGGGGTCCATGCCGGGCTTGATCTCCATGATCTCGCCCATTCCCGCGGCTTCCCCGTCGCCGAGGTCCAGGCCGAGCTGACCCGCACTGCCGGCGGGCAGCTCCACGATGGTGCTCCAGTCCTCGCCGATGACGGTCGGCTGCTCCGGCGTCTCGGCCGGTGCTCCCTCTGCCTCCAGCTTCGCCCGGGCCTCGTCCGCGGTAGGTGCTTCCGTGACGGTGGCTCCGGCAGGAGGCGTGAAGTCGAAGATGCCGGCATCAGGGGTGCTGAAGTCGACGGCGCTGAAGCCCGCCGTGAAGGCCGGATCCTCCTGGCCCTTGGCCTGGACGGTGACGCTCAGCGGCACACCTGTCTCGGCGTCGACGCTGACGGCGATGGAGCCGATCAGTGTTGCAGGGTCCTCAGGGGTGAGCAGGAGCTGGTACGCGCTGCGTCCCGCGACGCGGCTGGTGCCGTCCACGGCCACCTCGGTGCTGGGGTCGATCCTCGCGAGGAAGGTCTGGGCCAGTTCGGCGGGTGTGCGGGGGACGTTCTGCAGCTCCGGGTATTCAGCAGCTTTCTGCTGCAGCTTCGCTTCGAGCTCGGCCTTCGCGGCGTCCTGGTCCGGCAGCACGGCGTGCGTGGCCTCGTTGGACTGCGAGTCGTAGTACCAGGCGTCGGTGGTGTTCACGACGACGTCCCGCTGCGCGAGCTGATCGAGGACCTGCACACGTGCCTTGTCCGGACCGTCGACATACACCTGCGCGGTGTGGTCGCCGGTCAGCAGTTCGAGGGCCATGGAGGTCGGGTCCGAGCTGGAGGTCCCGCCCGGGGGAGTAGCCATGCCGATGTCCGGGAGGCCGAGGTCCGAGGACTGTTCCACCGTGCCGGAGTAGGCGTCGTCACTGCTCGTCGCGACGAATTCGAGCAGCTCCTGCGCGGTCTTCGCGGGGAGTTGCGGTTGGGCTTCGGCCACTGCGGACCCACTTACGGCGGCAGCGACGATGACGACTGGGACGATGCCGGCGGGGAGCCAGCGCCAGTTCTTGTTCATGATTGAGCCTTCCGAACGTTTCTGTGCCCCATCTGGTGTCAACGCTACACCTGCACTGTGACAGTTCTCGGGGCACGTGTACTGGGTGAACGAGCGGGAGGGCCGAGGCGTGCCGGCATCCGCCGGACGGCGTTGCACGGCGCGGAATGCGGCGTCGGCGGCGGACCGGTGACACGAAGAAGGGGCGGCCGGAGCCGCCCCTTTCGTGCCGCGATGGGCCCTAGCGCGTGACGCGGCGGCGACCGGCGAGGGACTCGGCGACGCCGATGAGCAGCACGGCGGCGATCACGGCGAGGACGAAGCCCAGGACGTTGAGTTCGAAGATGCCGCCCGTGTTGAAGAACTGCGCGATGAGCCCGCCGATGATGGAGCCGACGAGGCCGAGCAGGAGGGTCGCGAGCAGCCCGAGGTTCTGCTTGCCCGGCTTGATGAGGCGGGCGAGTGCCCCGATGATGAGGCCTGCGACGAGGAATCCGATCATGATGTTCTCCTTCTGTAGCGGCCCGCCCTGCGGGCGGGAAGTCTGCGAGTGATCGTGCCGGTCACGAACCCTGATGCCGAACCACTTCCTCGAGGGGGGAGCAACCCGGTGCCGAGCGGTGTCGGAGTCCTTGCCGCGATCTGGTGTCCCCTCAACGATAGAGGAATGCACAGCTGGCTGAGTACTTCGTGATGGCACGATCTCCTCGACAACGGCGCGGGCGCGGGTCCGTGTTCGCCGGACGGACGCGCCCCCACGGCGTCGGCCGCATCCTCGGCCTGGTGGTCGGATGGCTGCTGGTGGTCGTCGGCCTCGCGGCGCTCGTGCTTCCCGGGCCCGGCCTCCTTGCGCTCGTGGCAGGCCTCGCGGTGCTCGCCCAGCAGTACGAATGGGCGCGGCGCTGGTTGCAACCCGTCAAACGCAAGGCCTTCGCCGCAGCGGCGCAGGGCGTGAAGAGCATCCGGAACATCGTCATCAGCTTCCTCGGCGCCCTGGTGCTGGTGCTGCTCGGTGTCCTCTGGGGTCTCAACCCACCGGTGCCCGCCTGGTGGCCGCTCGATGAACGGTGGTGGTTGCCCGGTGGCTGGAGTGTCGGCTCGAGCCTGATCCTCTCCGGGCTCCTTGCTGCGGCCTTCATCGTCTACAGCATCCGGCGCTTCCGCCCTGTGGGCTGACGATCACCGGTCGGTCCCGATCCGAGGATCTGGTGGCGGAACGGAAAGTAGTAAGCGTACTGTCGAATGCGTGTCCGGCCGGGCACGAGACCGATCCGAAGGAGTCTGCCATGACGAACGCCGGTGCGATGCTCGACACCTACCCGCAGGACCGCGACGGCTTCGACCGCGATCTGCTGGTCGCCTGCCTGGAAGCGTGCTTCGACTGCGCCCAGACGTGCTCGGCCTGTGCGGACGCCTGCCTTGCGGAGGACATGGTGGCCGAGCTGCGGACATGCATCAGGACCAACCTCGACTGCGCCGACATCTGCGTGACGACGGGGCGCATCCTGTCCCGCCACACGGGGTACGACGCGAACCTGAGCCGCGCCGTCCTCGAAGCCTGCCGTGCGGCCTGCACGGCCTGCGGTGACGAGTGCTCGCAGCACGCGGACATGCATGAGCACTGCCGGATCTGCGCCGAGGCCTGCCGTCGCTGCGAGCAGGCCTGCGAGGCCCTGCTCGCGTCGATGTAGGCGACAGCCCGTACGGCCGAACGACCGAATCGTCGCTTCAGGCGTCGAGCGCTCGTATCTGGTCCGTCAGCTCACGGGCCTTCTCGTCGGCACCGGCTTCCCCGTGCAGGCGGGCCGCCTCCCCGAAGTGGTGCACCGCCTGCCTGCTGGAGCCCAGGGCTGCGTAGTACATCCCGAGGCACTCCTCCAGGTCTGTCAGGGTCTCGAAATCCAGAAGCTCCCTTTGCCCCGACACCGTCCCCAGGAAGCGGCCGGCGGTGTCGAGGTCGCCCACCAGCAGAGCGTACCGGGCGAGCGCGAGTGCGAGTTCGAGCCGCTGCGCCTCCGTGCCGATCACCGTGAACCCGAGCTCGGCGAAGTCCAGGGAACGGCGGACGGACGCGTCCGCGAGACCTGCCTGCAGGTGCAGGGTGGCACTCGATCGGTGGAACTGGGCCCACGCGGCCAGATCGGCCTGCGGCAGGAGGAGCCGTGCGGCGAGTGCGTGGTATTCGCGGCCCTTCTCGATGTTCCCCCGGCGGAAGGCGATGTTGCCGACGGCCCAGGCTCCCCGGGCGATGAGCAGTGACGGCACCGTCACCGAATCGGGTGTCAGGTCGAGGCCGGTCGCGACGTCCCACGCGTCGTCGAGGTCGCCCTTCACCGACAGGGCGGCGATGAGGATGAACGTCGCCTGGAAGCGGACGGACGCGTCATGGTCCGCCAGGTGTTCGACGATCTGCACGGCCTCCTGCGCGAGCGCCACGGCCTCGTCGAGCCGTCCGAGGCTCCGCGCGATGATCGAGAGACGTCCTAGGACGATCGAGGACATCTCGGGTGTCGGGGCCAGCAGGGACGAGGTGTGCATGCGCCGGAGTACGGCCTCGGCCTCCTCGAGGCGACGCCGGGAGATCAGGGACTGCGCCTGGAGCATCGACATGTCCCACCAGGCCGGTGCGTTCTGCTGTTCGTGGGCGATGACGGCGGCGTGCTCGGCCTCCGAGGCGGCGAGGGAATCGTCCTGCAGGTCCCGGGCGTAGTTCGCGGCGAACATCGCGGTCGCGAGCGCGGGCTGGTCATCCGCGGCAGGAGATTCCACCCACCAGCCCAGCGTCTGCACGTCCATGCCGAGCTGTGCGGCGAAGTGCCGCACCATGTCCGGCGTCGGCTGGCGTTGCCCCTGCTCCAGCAGGGAGATGAAGCTCGGGGAGTAGACCTCGGCCCCCAGTTCGGCCTGTGTCAGCCCTTTGGCGCCGCGCGCCTGGCGCAGCATCTCCCCGAATCGCATGACCGTGTTCTTCCCCCCGAAGTGCCCCGCAACCCGCTCCGTACGGCGGGCCGCTGATGACAGGTCCTGTCTAACAGATCCCCCGGACATTCAGGAAAAACGTCAGACCGCCCGCACGCCGAGGGCTCCGAGGTAGGTCGAGAAGCCGGCGGGGACGCGTCCCACGGTGCGCGACGACGTCGTGACCTGCAGCGCCCCTGAGGCGGTCCACCGCGCCCCGGCTTCCCGGGCACGGTGCACGAGATCGACGTCCTCGTCCTGGGCCAGCGCCCGGAACCCGCCGATGTCCTCGTAGGTGCTGCCGCGGACACCGAGGTTGGCGCCGTGGACGTGGTGGTGCCCGTCGTCGGGTGTGTACGCCTTCGACCAGAGCTGCAGGCGGTCCGCGTTGTCCGCGGTCAGGGTGGGGCGGACCGTGCCGAGGACGACGTCGTGCGTGGAGCCGAGGCGGTGGTGGCCGACCAGCCAGTCGCGCGGGACGAGCGTGTCCGCGTCGGTGTTGGCCAACCACATGCGCGCAGGCTGGCTGCGGGACCGGGCGAGGGCGTAGCGCACACCGGCAGCGCGTGCCGCACCGACCGAGCCGAAGTTCCCGGCGATGACGGAGACACCGGGCATGCTGCGGGCCGCGGCCTCGGAGCGGTCGGTACAGCGATCGAGCACCACCGTGACCGAGACCAGGACGCGGGGGACGGTCCGCAGGAGATGCACGCGCGCGGTGTCGATCGCGGCGAGGCACGCGGGCAGCCACTGCTCCTCGTCGCGCGCGGGGACGACGACGGCGACGTGGCCGGGGATCACAGCAGGCCTTCGCGGCGTGCCACGGAAACGGCCGGCGCGGGGACGAGGACCTCCAGGAGGAAGTCCTCCTCGGTGTGGAGGGCCAGCGTCGCCAGGCCGGACTGCCGGCGGACGCGCTCGTGCACCGCGTCGCCGTCCAGCTCCCAGCCCTCGATGGGGTGGCGCCAGTGGCACAGGACCAGGACGCCGTCCTCGTCGAGGGAACCGAGGATCAGCCGGAGGACGTCGTCGAGCTGGTCCGACGAGAGGAAGTACCCGGTCTCGGACAGGACCACGAGGTCGAAGGGTCCGTCCTCCCGCGGCCAGTCGCGGGGCACCGTGGCGAGGCGGGCCGAGGCTGCGTCCGCCAGGACGAGCGCCTCGTTGGTGCGCCGGACCGCGGTCTCGCTCGTGTCGAGGGCCAGCAGGTTGTCCGAGATCGCCGCGAGCTCACGGGTCAGCGCCCCGACGGAGCAACCGATCTCCAGCGTGCGGGAGAAGCGGCTCCGCGGCAGGCTGGCCAGGGTCAGGGCGCGCTTGCGCTGCTCGTAGAACCGCTCGGCCACCTCCCAGGGATCGGCGTGGTCGCGGTGCAGCCGCTCGAAGGTGGAGCGGCCCTCGGTCACGAAGAACGCCTCGACGTTCCGGCTGAAGTGCTCCAGCACATCGGGCGTCAGCAGGACCTCGTCGCCTGGCGCGTCCGAGAGCGGCTGGGTCTGGGAGACGTGCGTGGCGAGCGCGGACTCCTTCCGGGTGTGGTCCTCCGCGCCGAGCGGCAGCAGGAGGATCCCGTCGAGCTCCTCCTCCTGCTCCTCGACGGACCCCCAGTGCCAGAGCCAGATCGGGTACTCGAGCAGGGGGATGTCGCGTTCGGTGCACACCCCTGCCGCCGCCCGGCCCGCGGCGTCGTGGTCGGGATGCCCGTCACTGCGCCATGGGGCGGCGACGAGCGTGCGGGTGTCCTCGCCGTCGGCGAGTTCGCGCCCCAGCACGGCGGCGACGTCGTCGTCGGCCACCCCGCCGTCGGGCAATCCCTCGAAGGACACCCGGGCGGCGGGTGCGAGCACCTGGACGGCGTTCAGGACCTCCTCGCGCCGCACCTCGGCCAGCCGCGCCGGGGTGTGCGTGGGGGAGTCCGGGTGCGAGCCCTCCCCGTCGGTGAGGACGACGACGTCGCACCGGACGCCGTCGCGCGCGAGCCGCGCCAGGAGGCCGCCGGCGCCGAGGGTCTCATCGTCCGGGTGTGCTGCGAGCAGGAGGAACCGGGCCGGGAGCCGGCCGTCGAACAGGGCTTCGACCTGCAGGTCGCCTGCGGTGCGGTCGTGCTCCCACGTGCGCCAGTGCGATTCCGGCGTGCCTGCGCCGTCGTGCGTGAAGCTCACCATGCCGGACCTCCCGCCGCCGCGCGTTCGAGGACGCGCCGGCCGAGGGCTGCGTCGTCACGCTCGGCGTGGTGCTGGCGGAGGTAGAGGTGCAGGTCCGCGACGCGCCCGGCGTGGCGGTCGTCGAAGGCCAGCGGCGCGGGGCCGAGGCCGTGGGCGGCCGCGTCGAGCACGAGCTCGGCGCAGCGGAAGGCGGTCGCGCGGACGCGGGCCGCGAGGAGCGCTCCGTCCTGTCCGGTGGCGCGGCCGGCGTCCACCTCGTCCGCCGCCCGGGTGAGCAGGGTGCGCGTCTCGTGCAGGGCGGCGTCCACCCGGCCGAGGTGCATCAGCGCGATCTGGTCGGGGGTGCGGCGCCGGGCGGCGTCGAGCAGGGTGCGGGCGATGCCGAGGGCTCCGCCGTACCAGCAGGCCGCGACGCCGATGCCGCCCCAGGCGAAGCCGTCCCGCGTGAGGTACCAGTCGGTCCCGCCGATCGGTGTGGCCGTGACGCCGTCGAAGCGGACGGGCGCGCTCGTGACGGTCGGCAGGCCACGGCTGATCCACGTCCCCGCCGGCTCGGCCGTGACGCCGGCGCTGCGGAGGTCCACGGCGAAGGCCCGCCGGCCGCCGTCGTCCAGGTGTGCCGTGACGACCGCGCGGTCGAGGTGTCCGGCGAGGGAGCACCACGGCTTGGTGCCGGTCAGGGTCCAGGCGTCGCACGTCCCCGAGGTGGCGGTGAGGGCGAGGCCGGGCTGCTCGGCCGCGAAGACGCCCCAGGTTCCGTGGCCGCCCGGAGCGGCCGCGTCGGGCAGTCCGGCCTGGTCGAGGATGGCGAGTGCATCGAGGTGGGGTTCGACGACGCGGGCCACGGTGAGGTCCGCCGCGGCGAGGGTGGTCAGCAGCTGCCAGGTCACGGCGGTGCGGCCCGAGCCGGGGAGGGGCACCGCGGCGCCGAGGTCCAGCGCGAGCTCGAGGGTCCGGGGGAGGGAGTCCCGTACGGCCTCGACCCTGTCCGTGAGGAACCGGAGCGAGGGGTCCGAGGTGTCCGCGGGCGATCCGGCCGTCACGCGAGGAGGTCCTGACTGCACCGCTGCGCCTGCGGCCCCGCTCGGCGGCGTCACGGACGTGGGATTCTCGGGGACCCGGCGGGGATGCGCAACATATTCGAAGTGTACTGACGTTCCCCGGAAGTGCTTGCGCCGTACGGCATCAGCGGTGGGGGTGTACCCTCCGCGGCAGCACGCCGGAGGCGAGCAGGGTGAGGATCCCGGCGAGCGGCACCACCACCAGGCCCACGCGGAGCGAGGAGACGTCCGCGATGGCCCCGACGATCGGGGGTGAGAGAAGGAACCCGAGGCGCATGAGCCAGCTGATGACGGTCAGGCCCGTCCCGGTACGCAGGCCCGGCAGTTCGTCCGCCGAGTGCATGGCTGCGGGCACCAGCGTGGCGACGCCGAGCCCGGCGAGGCCGAAGCCGAGGATGGTGAGCGGCACGGACGGGACGAGGAGCGCGATACCCATGCCGGCCGCCGTCAGCACCCCGCCCGCCTGGGCCACGGCACGCTGTCCGAACCGGTCCACGAGGCGGTCCCCGAAGAGCCGTCCCACGAACTGCAGCCCAACGAGCGCCACGAAGCCGAGCCCGGCGACGGTCGGAGTCGCCTCGAGGGAGGTGCTGAGGTAGACCGCGGCCCAGGTGCTGCCGGCATCCTCGACGAGGGCTCCGGCGATCCCGATGACCACGAGGGCGGCCAGGATGCCGGCGGTCGCGGGGGATCGCCGTCGGGCCCGCGCACCACCGGCACCCTCGGTGCCGGTACCTGCCGCGTCGGCGGTGCCGGATGTGTCCGCAGGGTCCGCAGGGTCCTTCGGGTCCGCGGGCTCGGCGCCGGGCAGGAGATGGCGGTAGCTCACGAGGGTCAGGGCGCTGAAGAGCACGAAGGACACCGTCAGGTGGAGTCCGCGCGGAACGGCGAGACCCGCCGCCGCCGCGCCCATCAGCCCGCCGATCACCGCGCCGATGCTCCACACGGCATGGAAGGAGTTGAGGATGGAGCGCCGGTACAGCTTCTGCACGCGGAGGCCGTGGGAGTTCTGGGCGACGTCGGTGATCGCGTCCATCGCCCCGGCCAGGAACAGGGTGACGGTGAGGACCGCCCAGGAGGGTGCGATCCCGGCGAGGAGGATCGACAGCCCGATGAACCAGGTCCCTGCCGTGGCGACCCGGGAGGACCGGAAGCGGCGGACCAGGGCGCCCGAGGCCAGGCCCGCCGTGATCGCACCGAGCGGGAACGCGGCCACGGAGATGCCCAACGCCGCGTTGCTGAGGTCCAGGCCGTCCTTGATGGCCGGGTAGTGCGGCAGGATGTTCGCGAACAGGGCGCCGTTGGCGAGGAACAGGGCGCTGACGGCGAAGCGCGCGCGGGCGAGGCGGCGGGGTGTGTACTCCGTCTCCTGCGTCGGGGTGGTGGCGCTCATGGCCGGACGATCCTCAGGATCGCGGCGCGGACCGTCCCGACGCCCATGGGGTCGAGGGAGAGGGCGCGGTGGAGCGTGGTGCCCTCGATGAGTGCGTCGAGCATGAGTGCGGTCTCCGGATCGAAGTGGGTGTGCAGGGCGGCGCGGCTGCGCGCCATCCAGGCGTCGGTGATGCTGCGGAACGCGGGACGCCGGGCGGCCAGCGCATACAGCTCGAGGCTGGCGAGCATGGTCTCCGGCGACGTGAGGGTAGTGCCGGTGATGAGCCCGACGACGGCCTCGGCGGCGTCCGCCCTGCTGGTGGCGGCGGAGAGTGTCGCGTCGAAGACGTCCGCCGTCCGCTCGGCGAGCACGGTGAAGGCCGCGTGCAGGAGGTCGTCCATGCCGTCGAAGTGGTAGGTCATGGAGCCGAGCGGCACATCTGCGGCAGCGGCGATGCGGCGGTGCGTGGTGCCGGCGACACCGTGCTCGGCGATGACGCCGAGGGCCACGTCGATGAGCCGCTCGCGGCGCTGCGGGTCGTGGCGGCGGGCACGCGTCGGGTCGCCTGCGGCAGGAGCGGCTGGTGCCCCGCGGTCCGCAGACCTGTGCGCGGCCGGACCGGGCGTCACGGGGCGAGCCTGCGGATGCTGCGTCCGTCGTCCTCGATGAATTCGTGCCGGGTCATGCGTTACCTGCCGTCGTCGATGCCGATGGGTACGATCGTATGCATCATGCGTACAGATGTACACACCAGTCTTGCGAGGTGACGACGGCAGGAGCGGCTCAGGCCTCCGGGGGGAGCGCCTCGTGGTGTTCCTTGCCCTTGGTGCGGCGGTCCTCCTTCATCTCCGCCTCGAACAGGTGCCGCTTGCCCTGGACCAGCGAGTCGCGGGCTTCCTTCTCGAAGGACTTGAACTCGGAGTAGTAGTGGTCGTCGTAGTCCTCCATGATCTGGAACGTCCACCGGCCCTCGATCACGTTGCGGCCGATGATCTCGGTGGCCAGCTTGTCCGCGATCTCGGTGTGGCCCGCCTTCCGGAACAGGTCCTCGGCATCGGACAGGTTGAGGTCGGCCTTGCCGGTGAGGCGGTGGAAGCCGTAGAGGTAGCCGCGGGCGTGCTCCACGACCTCCAGGGCTTCGGAGAGCTTTCCGAGGGCCTCGACGGTGAGGTCGGAGACGCCCTCGGGGCGCTGGTGGGTTGCATCGGGACCGGGGGTGTCAGGGGTAGCCATATGCGTACCGTACCCAGAAGCTCCGACACTCACACGGGTGCGGCCGAGCCGGTGCACATGGCGCATCGGTTGCCGTGGTCGACGCCGGTGCGCCGGGAGCGGGCCGGACGGCGATGGTGACCCCTCCTGTGCGTAAATGCAGAAGTGGTCTGCACTAATCGGCGTTGATCAGCCCCCTGGGCAGCGCGATACTCATAACGCCCCGATGTGTGCTCCGTCACAGTGCGCATCGGCCAGCGGAGGCCGGTCACGGCCGGCCGTGTCAACGAAGACACCGAAGGAGCAGCCCGCATGAGTTCAGCGCAGCACACACCACCGCAGCGGCAGGAGCCCGACGTCGAGCAGTCGGGTCTCAAGAAGGTCGTGGTCGCCTCGATGGCCGGCACCGTGGTCGAGTGGTACGAGTTCTTCCTCTACGCCGCGGCGGCCACGCTGGTCTTCGCCACCGTCTTCTTCCCGAGCGCCGATTCCGAGCTCGACGCGATCATCGCCGGGTTCCTGACCTACGCCGTCGGCTTCGTCGCCCGGCCCATCGGCGGGATCGTCTTCGGGCACTTCGGCGACAAGTACGGCCGCAAGCAGCTGCTCCAGGTCAGCATCATCCTCGTGGGCGTCTCCACCTTCCTCATGGGTTGCCTACCCACCTTCGACCAGGTGGGCTACTGGGCTCCCGGACTCCTCGTGGTGCTGCGCTTCATCCAGGGCTTCGCGGTGGGCGGCGAGTGGGGCGGTGCCGTGCTGCTGGTCGCCGAGCACAGCCCGAGCAGGAGCCGCGGTTTCTGGTCGAGCTGGCCGCAGTCCGCCGTGCCCATGGGCAACCTGCTCGCCACCGGCGTGCTCTTCGGTCTGTCGGCCGTCCTCGACGAGGCGTCCTTCCTCGGCTGGGGCTGGCGCGTGGCCTTCTGGCTCTCCGCCGTGATCGTGATCATCGGCTACTACATCCGCACCAAGGTCAATGACGCCCCGATCTTTCTCGAGGCCCGCAAGGAGGTCGTCGACGAGGCCAAGGGCTATGGCGTCGTCGAGGTGTTCAAGCGCTACCCGCGCGGCGTCTTCACCGCCATGGGCCTGCGCTTCGCCGAGAACATCCTCTACTACCTGGTGGTCACCTTCAGCATCACCTACCTCAGCACAGTGGTCGGGGAGGACCGTACGCGGATCCTGCTGCTGCTGCTCGTCGCGCACTTCCTGCACTTCTGCGCCGTGCCGATCGTCGGCCGGTACTCCGACCGCTTCGGCCGGAAGCCGGTGTACCTCGCCGGCGCCGTCCTCGGTGCGACCTGGGGCTTCTTCGCCTTCCCGATGATGGACACCGGCAATGACCTGATCATCCTCGCGGCCGTGACGATCGGGCTCTTCTTCCACGCCCTCATGTACGCGGGACAGCCGGCCATCATGGCCGAGATGTTCCCCACGCGCATGCGCTACTCCGGGGTGTCGCTCGGATACCAGGTCACCTCGATCGTCGCCGGCTCACTCGCTCCAATCATCGCCGCGACCCTGCTGCGGGACTACGGCTCCTCGACACCGGTGGCCATCTACCTGCTCCTGGCCTGCTGCGTGACGATCGTCGCCGTGCTCCTGCTGAAGGAGACCCGCGGCATCTCCCTGCTCGACGTGGACGAGGCCGACGCCCGCGGCACGGCGGACCTCCTCGCCGCCTCGAAGAAGTAACGGTCCGACGGCCATGACACGGGACGACGACGGCGGCGGGCCCGCGCCGTCGTCGTCCCGTGCCCTGAGCGGCATGACGGTGATGCTGCGATGTGGGCGCCCGAGGTGTCGGTGCGTGCCGAGCGGTCAGGCGGCCAGTTCGTCCGCGCGCTCGCCGATCTCCCGACGGATCGCCGCGACCGCGACCTGCACGGCTGCGGACCGGAGCGACTCCGGTCTCGCCACCGCCCAGATGGGCAGCTGACGGTGGAAGCCGTCGTGGAGCACCGGCAGCAGCGCGGAGCCGGCGGGCACCATGAAGCTCGGCAGCAGGCCGATCCCCGCCCCCGCGTGGACCGCCTCGACCTGGGCGAAGATGCTCGTCGACTGGAAGGACGAGACGGGCAGGGGCAGCTGGGAGGAGCGGTGACCGAGCTCCTGCACCTGGAGCGCCGACTCCACGTAGGAGACGAAGCTGTGGTGCCGGATGTCCTCGAGCCGCTCGGGCAGGCCGCGCCGCTCCGCGTACGCCGGCCCGGCATAGAGGCGCAGGAAGTAGTTGGTGAGGAAGATGGGCTCCGCCGTCGCGGTCTCGGTGCGTCCAACTACCACCTCGAGATCGACGCCGGAGCGGTTCTGGCTGGCCTTCCGCGTGGCACTGAGCATCTCCACGTCGAGCCGCGGGTTCTCCTGCTGCAGCCGCACGAGCGCGGGGGTGACGAAGCGGGCGCCGAAGCCGTCGGGCGTGCTGATGCGGAGCATCCCGGTCAGGGCGTCGGACCTGGAGCGGCGCGCCTCGAGGTCCCCGAGGCTCTGCTCGATCGCCTCGGCGGCGGTGACGGCGTCCGCTCCGAGCGCGGTGAGCTCCCAGCCCTGCGGAGAGCGCTCGAGGGTGCGTCCACCCAGCTGCCGGTCGAGGGCGACGATCCGGCGGGAGATCGTGGTGTGCGTGGTGCCGAGTGCTTCCGCGACGGCGTTGAAGCGGCCCAGGCGGGCGACGGTCAGCAGGATGAGGAGATCGTCCGGACTCGGCAGGCGGCGGACGTCGACCATGGTCCTCCTCCGTCCGCGCCTGTGCAGAAACGTTCACACCGTCTGTGATTTCTTCCCTTGATCGCACTGTAACAGCGGGAGAGGCTGACATGGAGACACCCACGAGCAAAGGAGCTTGGACATGGCAACGATCGGCTGGATAGGACTCGGGAACATGGGCGGTCCGATGACCGCCAACCTGGTGCGGGCGGGCCACACGGTGCAGGGTTTCGACCTCAGCGCCGACGCCGTCGCGGCGGCAGTGGCGGAGGGCGTGACGGCGGTGGAGGGGATCGCCGGGGCCGTCAAGGGCGCGGACGTGGTCTTCACGATGCTGCCGAAGGGGGACCACGCACGGGCGGTCTACCTCGGTGAGGACGGTGTCCTCGCGCACGCGGACACCTCGACCCTCCTGATCGACTCCTCGACGATCGACATCGAGTCCGCAGCCGCGCTGCACGAGGCCGCCGCGGAGCGGGGCTTCCGGTTCGTCGACGCCCCGGTCTCGGGCGGCATCAGCGGGGCGAAGGCCGCGACCCTGACGTTCATGATCGGCGGCGAGGACGGCGCGGTGAAGGAAGCCACCGGATTCATCGAGCCGATGGCGAGGAACATCATCCCGACGGGCGGGGCCACCACCGGGCAGGCCGCCAAGATCTGCAACAACCTGATGCTGTTCGTCAACCTCGCCTCGACCGCGGAGGGAGCCGTGCTCGCCGACCGCCTGGGCCTCGACAAGCAGGTGTTCTGGGACATCGCGTCCGTGTCTTCCGGGGACAGCTGGGCCCTGCGCACCTGGTACCCGGTGCCCGGCGTCGTCGACACGGCGGCGTCGAACAACGACTTCGCCCCCACCTTCACCACCGAACTGGCGAACAAGGACATCGGACTCGCCATCGCCGCTGCGCGGGGCACCGATACGCCCCTCGAGATCGGCGAGCACGTCCAGCAGCTCTTCCAGCGCCTCATCGACCAGGGCGAGGGCGGCAGGGACTGCTCCATGATCATCAAACTCGTCGACGGCTCGCTCTGATCCCCCCGAGAGGACTCACCCCCATGCAGCAGATCCCGCACTACATCAACGGAGCACGCGTGGCCGACGCCGAGCGCTTCGGTCCCGTGTTCGACCCCGCCACGGGCCGGCAGGAAAAGGAAGTGGCCCTGGCCTCGCCGGCGCGCGTGGACGAAGCGGTCCGGGCTGCCGAGGCGGCCCTTCCCGGCTGGCGGTCGGCGAGCCTCGCGAAGCGTGCCGCGGTCTTCTACCGGGTCCGGCAGCTGCTCACCGAGCGGAAGTCCGAGCTCGCGGCGATCCTCACCAGTGAGCACGGCAAGGTGCTCTCCGACGCCGAGGGGGAGATCTCCCGCGGCCTCGAGAACATCGAGTTCGCCACGGGACTCGGCCACATGCTGAAGGGCGAGCGGTCCGAGCAGGTCTCCACGGGGGTGGACGTGCACTCGATCCGCCAGCCCGTCGGCGTCGTCGCCTGCATCACGCCCTTCAACTTCCCGGCGATGGTCCCGCTGTGGATGATCGGCAGCGCGATCGCCTGCGGCAACACCGTGCTGCTGAAGCCCAGCGAGAAGGATCCGTCCTCGTCCGTGTTCATCGCCGAGCTGTTCACCGAGGCGGGACTGCCGAACGGCGTGCTGAACGTGGTGCACGGTGATCGCGAGGCCGTGGAGACCATCCTCGACCACCCGGGCGTGAAGGCGGTGAGCTTCGTCGGCTCCACCCCGATCGCGAGGACCATCTACACGCGGGCCGCCGCCAACGGGAAGCGCGTCCAGGCGCTGGGCGGTGCGAAGAACCACATGGTGGTCCTGCCCGACGCGGACCTGGACATGGCTGCCGACGCCGCGATCTCCGCCGCCTACGGCTCCGCGGGGGAGCGCTGCATGGCGATCAGCGTCATGGTCGCGGTGGGTGACATCGCGGACGATCTCGTCGAGGCGGTCCGCTCGCGCATGGCCGGCCTGAGGATCGGGCCCGGCACCGACCCGTCGTCCGAGATGGGACCGCTCATCACCGCCGAGCACCGCGACCGGGTCGCGTCCTACGTGACCGGCGCATCGGCCGAGGGCGCCACGGTGGTCGTCGACGGGACGCAGCAGGAGTTCGGCTCGGACGGCTTCTTCATCGGCGTCTCCCTCGTGGACCACGTGAAGCCGGGCATGAAGGTGTACGACGACGAGATCTTCGGCCCCGTGCTCTCGGTGGTCCGGGTGGCGACGTACGCCGACGCCGTCCGGCTCGTGAACGAGAACCAGTACGGCAACGGCGTCGCGATCTTCACGCGCGACGGCGGTGCGGCGCGGCAGTTCGAGGTCGAGGCCGAGGCTGGCATGGTGGGCGTCAACGTCCCCATCCCGGTGCCGGTGGGCACCTACTCCTTCGGCGGCTGGAAGGACTCCCTGTTCGGCGACACGCACATGTACGGCCCGGACAGCATCCGCTTCTACACGCGGGGGAAGGTCGTCACCACGCGCTGGCCGGACCCGTCCACGTCGGCGATCGACCTCGGCTTCCCGCAGGTCGACTGAGGCCTCGGCGGACGGGACGCAGGTTCTCTCGGACGTGCGTCCCGCCCTTTGAGGAACCCCGCGCGGGTAGCGAGCCATCGCTGCCAGCAGGGGCAGACATGCCCTTATGAGAGCTCGGACCGGGCGGACGGCTACAGCTCGGGCTTCGCGATCACCGCGATGTCGTCGTCGCCCGCGCCGGCGCGCTGTGCCTCGGTGAGCGACTGGAGGACGGCCGTGACCGCGGGCAGGGGATCGGGCGTGGAGCGCAGCATGAGGCGCGCATCCTTCGCCAGGAGATCCGCGGAGAACTGGGTGTCGCCGAAGGTCCCGCCCGTGATGACGGGGCCCTTCATCCCGGCGATCACGCCGAGGCCCGTGCCCTTCAGCAGGTCCAGGACCGCCGCGGCGTCGAGCCCGTTCGCCTTGCCGAGGCGCAGGGCCTCGACCAGGCCCTGCAGCGTGATCCCGAGGGCGAGGTTGGCGAGCAGCTTCCCGGTCGCGGCGTCCGACGGCGTCGCCACGCGCCGCAGGCGCTCGGCGTCGGCCCAGAGGGCAGCGAGGGGCTCGACGACGTCGATGTCCTCCACGGCGCCCCCGAGGAGGACGCCCAGCTGCCCGGCCCGGGCCGGCGCGAGGCTCCCGATCACGGGTCCGTGGACGTAGCGGACGCCGGCGGCGGTCGCGTAGTCGGCGAACTCGCGGGCGTCCTCGGGGGAGACGGTGGTGACGTCGAACCAGACGGCCTCGGCCGGGATCTCCAGGCCCGAGAGCACCACCTCGCGGACGGTGTCCGGACCGAAGAGGACCGTCATGACGACGTCGGCTTCCTGCACCGCGGCCTCGGGGGAGTCTGCGTGCGTGGCGCCGGCGTCACGGAGGCGCTCAGCGGCGGCGGGCGTCCGGTTCCAGACCGTGAGGTCGTGGCCGGCCTGGAGCAGGTGCACTCCGAGCTCGTGTCCCATGCGGCCGATGCCGAGCAGTGCGATCTTCATGAAGTCCTCCGGGTAGGGGTTCGTCGGGGTGGTCCGGGCCGCCGGTGCGGCGTACCGGCCGGTCAGTCGGCGCTGACCTGGTGGCGGAACGTGGAGCGCTGGGTGTGGAGGTCCCAGAGGATCCCGGCGAGGACCGCAGGGTCCTTCTCCGGATCGCCCTCGATGATACGGCCGCCGATGATGAGCTGCGACACCTGGATCCCCTCCTCGCCGAGCACCTCGTTCAGCAACTGGGCGTAGGCGGCCTGGCCGGCGAACGCGATCGAGGTGCCGGTCACCGCGCGGCCCGGCTTCACGGCGGATCCGCCGTTGACGAAGAGGATGGTCCCGCGGTTCTCGCCGAGGAAGCGCATGCCGGGCACCACCTGGTGGACGGCGGCCACGGGTCCGTAGATGGAGAACTCGATGGGCCCCTTGAGGTCGGCCGGCGTGGTCTCGAGGACCGGCCGCATGAAGTCCTTCTGCGGCAGCGGGCTGTACTGCAGGACCTCGATAGGACCGAGCGTCTCCGTGGCTGCCTCGAGCGCTGCGGTGATGGACGCGGGATCGCGCACGTCGGCGGCGAATCCCCGGGCGTGGATGCCCTCCTTGCCCAGGTCCTCCGCGAGGGAGTCGAGCTTGCCCTGACTGCGGGAGATGAGGGCCACGGCCATCCCCTCGGCTCCGAAACGCCGTGCCACGGCGGCTCCGAGGCCGCGTCCTGCTCCGATGATCGCAATAGTTGTCATGTGGGTGCAATTGATCAGGAGGCTGAATAATTCCGCGCGGACCGAGGCCCGCGTCCCGTCGCGAGCGGGGGAGCGCGATCAGTGCAGGGTGCCGAGGATGGTGCGCTGGATGACGACGGCGGACGCGCCCCGCGCCCACTGGGCGAAGTCGGTCGGCTGGCGGCTCAGCCGGATCGGGACGGCCTCCGGATCACGGTGATAGGCGATCGAGGCCTGCACGGCCGGTGCTGCGACCTCGGCGAGGTCCATGCCCTCGCCGGAGAGCACCACGAGGTCCACCATGGTCAGGTTGGCCACCGCCGAGATCAGCAGTCCCAGGGCCGTGCCCGCGGAGCGCACCACGCGGTCCGCGACGGGATGTCCGGCCACCGCCAGCGCGAGGATCTCGTCGTAGCTCCGCTGTTCCCCGGTCGACGCGGTGAACTGCGAGCGGATCGCGCGGATGGTCAGGACGGCGGACGAGCAGCCGAGGTGTCCCTCGCTGCAGCGCGGTCCGGAGGGATCCAGCGGGTAGTGCCCCGCCAGGCCGAGGCCGGCGTCGGGAGGGGCGATGACGGTGTCATTGATGACCAGTCCGTACCCCACGCCCGCTCCGACCGTCAGGACGGCGAAGTGCTTCTCCCCACGGCCCGCGCCGAACCACTGCTCCGCGATGGTCAGGGCGACGACGTCGTTCTCGACGACGACCGGCAGGCCGGTCCGCTCGTGCAGGAGATCGGCGAGGGGGACGTCCCGCCAGCCGAGGAACGGAGCCCGGAGGACCTCTCCGCCCGCGCCCACCTTGCCGCCGATGCTCACGCCGATCCCGCTGAACCCGGAGAGCGGGCCGAGATCGGCGATGGCCTCCACGATGGTGTCGAGGACGTCGCCGACCCCGTGGTCGGGCAGTCTGCGCTCGCCGGAGGCGACGACGTCGGCCTTCAGGTTCGTGGCGACCACCGCTGCGGAGTCGCCGGTCAGTTTGACGCCGATGAAGCGGTGCGCATCCGGGCTGATCTCGAGGGGCCGGACGGGCCGTCCTATGGCCGCCGCGGTGGCTTCCTCCGATTCGCGCAGCACGCCGGCCTCCAGCAGCGGCCTGCTGAGCCGGGTGAGGCTCGCGACGGACAGGCCCAGGCGGGCCGCGAGGTCCGCCCGGGAGATGGGCCCGCGAACGAGCACCTCGCGCGCGAGGGCCCGGGCCGGGCTCTGGAGCGACAGGGACATGAGCGCCTGCATGGCATCACTTCCTTAAGGCTCGGTTCCTCGTTGACAGTATCTTTATTTCTACCGTAGAAATAAAGAGGGGAAGTCAATCGCCTTCCTCCGGAAAGCCGTTTCACCACCGAGAGGCCAGACCCACGTGACTTCGACCGTCAACCCCGATCTCGACTCGGCCGTCGATGCGACGGCGGACTTCGCCCCCGCTGCCCTCGACGAGCGCATGCAGGACCCGAACTGGTGGCGCCAGGCCGCCGTCTACCAGATCTACCCGCGCAGCTTCGCCGACTCCAACGGCGACGGCATCGGTGATCTCAAGGGCATCACCTCGCGGATCCCCTATCTGAAGTCCCTCGGCATCGACGCCGTCTGGCTCAGCCCGTTCTATCCGTCCGCCCTCGCGGACGGCGGCTACGACGTCGACGACTACCGCGACGTCGACCCGAAGCTCGGCACGCTCGAGGACTTCGACGAGATGATCGCCGCCCTGCACGAGGCCGGCATCAAGCTCATCGCGGACATCGTCCCCAACCACACCTCCAACCGGCACGCCTGGTTCCAGGAGGCCCTCGCCTCACCGAGGGGCTCGGCCGCACGCAACCGCTACATCTTCCGCGACGGGAAGGGACCGGACGGCGCCGAGCCGCCGTCGGACTGGGATTCCGTGTTCGGCGGCCCCGCCTGGGAGCGCACCGAGGACGGGCAGTGGTACATGCACATCTTCGCCCGCGAGCAGCCGGACCTGAACTGGGACAACCGCGAGGTCCGGGACGATTTCCTCACCACCCTCCGCTTCTGGTCCGACCGCGGGGTGGACGGCTTCCGCGTCGACGTGGCGCACGCCCTCACCAAGGACATGACCGAGCCGCTGCCGCTGAAGGCCGCGCTCGGCTCCGAGAGCGAGAACAACAACGGGCAGCACCCCTTCTGGGACCGCGACGAGGTCCACGAGGTTTTCGCCGAATGGCGGGCGGTGTTCAACGAGTACACCCCGCCGCGCACGGCCGTGGCCGAGGCCTGGGTCCATGCCGAGCGCCGCGCCCGGTACGCCAGCCCCGAGGGACTGGGCCAGGCCTTCAACTTCGACCTGCTGCAGGCCGACTGGAACCCGGCGCAGTTCCGCGAGATCATCACCAGGAACCTCACCGAGGCGACCTCCTCCGGGGCATCGTCCACCTGGGTCTTCTCCAACCACGACGTCGTCCGGCACGCCACCCGCTACGGCCTGCCGGCCGCCGGCCCGGACAGCACCCCGGCGGAGACCAGCAGGAACTGGCTGCTGAGCGGCGGCACCGCACCCACGCTCGACCGCGGGCTGGGGGAGCGCCGGGCGCGCGCGGTCTCGCAGCTCATGCTGGCCCTGCCCGGCTCGGCCTACGTCTACCAGGGCGAGGAGCTCGGGTTGCACGAGGTCGCGGACATCGCCGACGAGGACCGCCAGGACCCCACCTTCTTCCGCAACACCGGCGTCGACGTGGGCCGCGACGGCTGCCGCGTCCCGCTGCCCTGGACGAAGGACGGTACGTCCTTCGGCTTCGGCTTCGACGGGGCGCACCTGCCGCAGCCCGCCTGGTTCGGGGAGTACGCGGTCGAGGTGCAGGAGGGTGACCCCGGATCGCACCTCAGCTTCTACCGCCGCGCGCTCGACCTGCGGCGCGAGCTGCAGGGCGACGAGGACTTCACCTGGGAGGACGGGACCGTCGCCGATGTCCTCCACTTCACCCGGCCCAGCGGCTGGCAGAGCATCACCAACTTCGGCTCGGCGCCGGTGGACCTGCCGGCGGGACGCGTGCTGCTGAGCAGCTCGCCCCTCGAGGACGGGAAGCTCCCCGCGGACACGACGGCCTGGCTGGTCTGACGAGCGGACCTACGACGGCGGGTCACCCCGGCTCCGGGGTGGCCCGCCGTCGTCGTGTGCGCCGTGCCCCGGGGCAGACGTGCGGGCTGCCGGATCCGCTCCGCCGGGCTCGACGCGCCACGTCCGGCTGCCGGATCGCGGGATGGCTGCCGGGCTGATGCGCCTGCCGGGCGTACACCCTCGGAGGGCAGGACGCTCGTCTGCGGGACGGTTGCACAGCGTGCGGCGTCCTCGGAATACTGGGATGCGAGGCACGACGGCGGACCGACGCGGGAGGGCAGCGGCATCAGCAGGTCGAACGAGCACGAGGAGCGCCTGCGCAAGGCCGCCCAGTACCGCGCCGCGCACGAGGGCGGCGACGCCGCGGACGCCATGGCCGAACTCGACCGCCAGCACGACGACGGCGGTTCCGCGGACAGCGGGATGGCGCCCCTGCGCCAGGGTGAGGACGAGGTCAGACGGGCCCGGCTGATCGTGGACCGCGCGATCGCCCGCGGCGAGTTCGACAACCTGGCGCTCGCCGGCAAGCCCATCCCCGGGCTGGGGGAGGCCCATGACCCGGACTGGTGGGTCAAGGGCCTCATCCAGCGGGAGAACATCACGGGGCTCGGACCGCGGGCCATCCTGCTCCGTACCGAGGACGCCGAGCTCGACGACCGCCTGGACCGCCAGTACACCGAGAAGCAGGTGCGGGACATCCTCGAGGACTTCAACTACCGCGTCGTGGACGCGAGACGCCAGCTGCTCGGCGGTCCGCCCGTCATCACCGGACTCCGCGACGTCGACGCCGAGGTGGAGCGCTGGCGTGCGCGCCGGGACGCCGCCCGCCGCGCCGCCGAGGCAGCCGCTCCGCCCGAGCCCCGGAGGACGTCCTTCTGGCGGAGGGTGTGGCGCGGCTCGACCTAGGCCGGAGCCGGTATCAGTTGGGGATGACCGAGAACAGGACCTTCTTCTTCACCATGGCCCAGATGATCAGGGTGACCGCGGCGTGGATGACCAGGCCCTGCCAGAAGCTGGTGCGGTCCAGTCCCGGCAGGTTCCCGACCGCGAGCACGAAGAACACGTGGACGATGAACACGTACAGGCTGGACTGCCCGAGCGGGATGTAGAGCCAGCCGAAGGCCCTGTTCAGCGGCTTCCAGAAGGAGGTCAGGATGGCGTGCGCCGCCACGACGAAGAACGCCAGGTCGATCAGGCGCCCCGGCTGCATGAAGACGCGGACGTACCCGGCATCGTACAGGCTCTCGTAGAAGCCGGCGGGGATGAACGGGAGCTGCAGGCGGAACGTCGAATCGAGCCAGAGCAGGCCGAGGCCGAGTGCGTAGAGGCCGAGCAGCGTGCCGATGAGGATCTTGCCCCAGCTCCGGCTCAGCGTGTCGATGATGCGGCGGCGGTAGAAGCCGATCACGATGCCGTGCACGAAGATCACCTGCCCGGTCAGCAGTGGGAACACGTCCTGGAACTGCGAGTCGAGCACACGGACGTGGACGATGCTGTCCAGCACGTACAGGGCCCAGCTGACCAGGAGCAGCAGCCACCACAGCTTCCTGCGCAGCAGCTCGACGAGCAGCGGCACCGAGAGGGTCAGCACCACGAACAGTCCCATGATGTTGAACGTCCACGGCCCCATGCTGAGCAGCAGCAGGTCCTGGATGGCATAGCCGGGCGGTGGGTAGTCGAAGAGGCGTGCCGCGTTCGGGTAGAGGTCGTAGACCCGCCCGACGGCGCCCTCCCCGGTGTCCCCCGTCCCGCGGTCGGTGAAGGTGGTGATCACGGAGGCGTCGATGAACGGCACGAGCGAGAGCAGGTAGACGGCGATCACGACGCCGAGGGCGGTGAGGTAGAGGCGCAGGGCTCGCTTCATGTTGCCCTTGAGGGCGGCCATCGGACCGAGCTTCCGGACGGCGATGGGATAGACCATCCCCATCACGACGCCGGAGAGCAGCACGAACAGCTCGGCCCCGGTGATCGCGCCGACGATGTTGAGCGCCACGAAGGACCACGGCCCCGCCACCTCGATGTGCGTGACGACGACGGCGGTGATGATCCAGCCGCGCAGCAGGTCCAGGCGCATGTCCCGCGGGTTCTGCTCGTTCGGGTAGCGCCACTGCGGCACGACCTTCCGGGCCAGGCCCGCGAGGAGCACCAGCAGGAACAGCCCGACGACGGAGGCCACCAACCAGCTCATCGCCGTGTTCGTCGAGGCCCCGGACTGCCAGACCTGCGACGTCGACTCGTTGGCGTCCTCCTGCCGGATGACGTCGGTGACGGGTCCCAGGCGGAGGTCCGCGGAGATGCCGAGCGTGTCCGTGAGCGCCGCCGTCGCCCCGTCCTCGACGCCCAGGCGCCAGTCGACGATGTGGCCCTCGGCCTCCGGTTCGGGCCTGGACGCTTCGAGCCAGGCGACCATCCCGAGCTCGGGGTACTCCGCGGCGATCGTGGGATCGAACAGCTGGTCGAGCCAGGCGGCCTTGATGTCGGCCTCGGGCGCACTGTCGGCGTCCTCGGGATCGAAGAGGGCCGCGGTCTGCACCAGGAACCGCTTGTCCTTCCCGGCGGCGTACACCTTGGCGAAGTCGATCGTCGGGGCACCGGGTGCGATGCCGTAGGTGCCGGCGAGCTGGTCGGCGAACTTGTCCGGCTCGGGGAGCACGGAGGTCTCGATGGCCCCGGAGTACTCGCGGGTGCCGTCGGCACTCGTCGTCGGGCCCTGCTCGTAGCTCCCGAAGTGGTACATCGACAGGCCCACCCAGTCCACAACGTCGTCGCCCGGGTAGTACGGGGCGTACGGGTCGTCGCCGCCGTCGATCAGGCCGTTGCCGTTCGTGTCGAGGGCGGTGACGGAGCCGGCCTCGAGCCCCTCGACGGCCCCGTACGCCTCGGTGAACGGGTAGCCGGCGGCGTAGGACGGTGCCCAGACCAGGGCGGCACCCGGTACGCGCCCGTGCACGGCGCCCGCCACGGCCCGGAAGGCGTCGACGTAGGCGTCCGGCTGCTGGCCCCAGCTGTGCCAGGTGCCGTTCATCTCGGGTGCGAAGCGGAGGAAGAAGGAGGTGCGGAACTCGTCGCCGATGCGCGCGAGCGTGTCCGCGAGGAGCTCGGCGTCCGCCGTGGTCAGTTCCTCGAGCGGCCTCGAGGGTTCGAGCGTCACGACGGCGAGCGCACCGAGCGGTGCGTCCTGGCGGGCGAGATCTGCGAGGTCCCGCTCGGCCTCGGCGTCGAGCGGATAGGCCACGGGCCGACTGAAGAACGACGGCGTGATGCCGGTGCGGTCGGCGTAGGCGCGGGCGTTGTCGGCGGACCAGTCGAGCTCCGGGCCGAAGTACCGCCCCTTCGCGAGGCCGGTCGGGTCCTCGACCGGGAGCTGGTCGGCCCCCGCGCTGATGGTGGCATCCACCGTGGCGGCGGGCTGGTTCCCGGCCAGGGCGTGGGCAGGGGTGCCACCGCCGAGGATCCCGGTCACCAGGACCAGGAGGAGGACCAGGGCCCGCAGGCCGGCGGCTGTCGCCGTGGTCACCGTCGCGCTCACGCCTTCGCGTCCTGCCGGGCCTTCGCCTCCGCGATGTCCGCCTGGTAGTGCTCGTATCCGCGGTAGCGGACGGCCTCGATGATGACGCTGAAGATCACCAGGTCGAAGACGACCCAGACGATGTTCACCGAGGTGCCGAGGATGTCGGCCTGTCCCACGAGCATGCGGACGACGCCGATGATCACGGCGGCGACCAGCAGGCCCATCGCCCACAGCTGGGGTCTCACGAGGTCCCAGCGGAGCTGGTGGTCCTGCTGCAGGGTCTTCGGCGTGACGGCGAAGTCCAGGCTCCGGCCGAGGTAGACGTTGCCGAACGCCGAGGTGATGGACCGGATCCAGATGGGGAACAGGGCGAGCGAGTACTGCTGCCCGCGCCACGTCTTCACGCCCTTCCCGACGACGGCGAACAGCAGCTGGTTGACCAGCAGGAACGGGATCAGGCGGATGAAGAACTCCGTGCTGATGGAGCTGACGGGGAGGATGCCGAAGATCAGGTAGATGATCGGCGCGGCGATGTAGATGATCGCGGCGAAGCCCGAGAGGTAGCTCCACATGGTCGCCCCGTACATCAGTTTCTGGGCGATCGTGAGGCCCTTCTGCGCGAAGGGGTTCTCGCGGAACAGTACCTGGATGGTGCCCTGCGCCCAGCGCAGGCGCTGGGTGAGCATGGAGTTCAGGTCCTCGGGCGCCAGTCCGTCGGCGAGTTTCTCGTGGTGGTAGGCCGTCTCCCACTTGAGGGAGTGCAGGCGCATGCACGTGGCCATGTCCTCCGTGACGGAGATGGTGGCCATGGGCATCACGGCCTGCGCCTCGCCGCCGCGGTCCGCGTTGACCGACTCGATGAGCACCCGGACGGCGTCGATCGCGGCGAGGGGCGACCAGGAGCGCTGGGCCAGCTGGTCGAGCGCGGCGTCGTCGACGACGGCGAGCCCGGGCGTGCTGATGGAGGCGTCCTGCAGTCCCTCCTCCAGCCCGATGATGTCGAGGTCCGCGAGGGAGGCGAGGTCCTCGTGGAAGGCGGCGATGTCCGCGGCGACGAGCCCGCGGGTCACGGCCTGCATGCGCTGCTGGAACTCGTAGGTGACCTCGGAGATGCCGTGGCCCTTCCCGAGGCGCCGGCGCACGCGCCGGATGTCCTTCGCCACGAGGTCGAGGGCTTCCTCGACCCGCTCGGAGTCGGGGCCCAGGCCTTTCTTGGCCTTGGCGATGACCTTGTCCGAGGTCTTCAGCGCCTTGTGGAGGGCCAGTTCGATCTCCGTCACGTACCGCGTGACGCCGAGCTGCATGAGGGCCTCGCGGCGGATGATCGCGTTGGACCCGCAGAAGAACGCCGCGTTCCAGCCGTCCTTGCCCTGCTGGATGGGTCCATAGAACAGGGGGGCCTGGCTGCCCAGGGGATCGGAGTCCGGGACGTTGACGAAGACCTGCGGCGTCTGGACCAGGGCCATCTTCTCGTTGGTGAAGTAGCCGAGCGTCCTGTCGAGGATGAGCGGATCCGGGATCTGGTCGGCGTCCAGGATCACGAGGAATTCCCCGTCCGTGGACATCAGGGCGTTGTTGAGGTTGCCGGCCTTCGCGTGGCGCGGCATGTCCTTCCAGTCGGCGGAGCGCGTGATCCAGCCGATGCCCTCCGCCTCGGCTGCTGCGCGCACCTCGGCGCGGTTGCCGTCGTCGAGGATCCACGTCCGGTGCGGGTAGCGGATGGCCTTGGCGGCGCGCGCCGTGGTGAGGACGAGGTCCAGCGGCTCGTTGTAGGTGGTGATGAAGACGTCCACGGTGAGGCCCTCGGGTGCCTCGGGCGGCGTGCGCTTCTTCAGCCTCCACACCGTGAAGCCGAACAGCAGGGAGTCGATCAGCGAGTAGGTCTCCGCGAGGATCAGCGGGATGGCGATCCACCAGGCGTCCCAGTTGATGGAGAAGAGCCACCGCCACGCGATGTAGTTGATGCCGAGCACCGCGGTGACCAGCACGATCGCCCGGACGAGGAGCGTCCTGCCCTTCGGGAGGTCGTCGCTCGCGGCGCGGCGCCGGGTGCGCGCGGACAGCCCGGTCGTCGGAGTGTTCCCCATGCTTCTGTGCTCTCCATCTGCTGCGCACGCGCTGAGGCGCGTCGCTTCGGTGACTTGTGTGCGCCGGGCCGGCCGCACTGAGACGCTCACCGGGCCACGAGGGACCGTGCAGCATGCACCAAAGGTACCCGAGCGTGCTCCTGCTGCCACGTCGGGCATGGACTTGCGGCAATGCTGGGCACAATCTGCGCCGGCGCGTGGTTCCGGCCGCATGCCGGTGCGGGAGGATTGAACGGTCGGCAGCGCGAGCGTCGGCACCGCCGGGGCAGCCGCCCGGTGAGAAGGGCAAACCCGGTGCGAGCCGGAGACGCAAAGCCACGGGGCCCCAGGGGTCAGCCGGGCTACCGAACCAGAAGGCCTGTGCATGCTCCGTCGTCCAGCACTCCGTTCCGCTCTGAGCGGGGTCCTCGCGGCCCTCCTGCTCGCCGTCTCCGTGCCCACGCCGGTCGTCGCCGCGGACACGACCCCGATGGCTGCCGTTCCCGGTCCCGTGGGTGATTTCGCCTGGAAGGGCCTCAATTGGGAGAAGCGCTGGTGGAGCGGCGCACCGAACTACAACAAGCAGTTCGACCCCGCCAACGTCAGCAGCCCTGACGCCGACGGCCACGTGACCATGACGCTCTCGAATCCGACCGGCGCGGCCACCATCGGGGCCGAGTTCAACACGACCCGCCACGGTTTCGGCTACGGCACCTACAGCACCACCATCGAGAAGGACCTCACCACGCTCCAGAAGGAGGTGGTGTGGGGATGCCTGTTCACCTACGACCCCGCCGTCGCCCCGGGCTACAACGAGATGGACCTTTGCGAGGCCAGTTCATGGGGCGGTGGCAGCAACTACGGCCAGGTGTGGCCCATCACGCAGGGGCACGGCTACTGGTTCGACGCGAGCAAGGGACCCGGGGTCGGCAACGACACGGCGATCTTCGGCGTCACGGACCACCCGATCCTCACGCATCGCCTGGTGTGGGAGCCGGACAGGCTGACGTTCGAGACCTTCGCGGGGGAGGGCTACGGCGGCCCCCTGCTCAAGCGCACCGTGATGCAGGGCCCGAACGTCCCCGAGCCGGCCCGGGAGACCATCCACTTCAACCTCTGGGTGACCGACGGCGGGGGAGGGGATCCCGCGGCAGTGAAACCGGAGAAGGTGGTGGTGAGGGACTTCTCGTTCACGCCGGCGCCGGTGACGGCTCCCACCCCGTCGCCGACCGCTCCTGCGCCGTCGCCGTCCGCAAGCCCGTCGGCGACCCCGACGAAGCCGGCGCCGTCGCCGTCCGCGAGCCCGACAGCCGCACCGACGAGGCCGGCGCCGTCGCCGTCCGCGAGCCCGACAGCCGTACCGACGAGGCCGGCCCCGTCGCCGTCCGCGAGCCCGACAGCCACACCGACGAAGCCGGCCCCGTCGCCGACCCCGACGAAGCCGTTGCCGAAGCCGAAGCCGAAGCTGACCGTCCAGCCCAAGGCCATCACGCTCTCGGCCAGGAACACCACGGCGCACCGCCTGTACGCGACGACGCTGACGTGGTCCCGGGCTCAGGGGTCCACGGTCACCCTGGTGGCGGACGGGAGCCGCCGCCCGGTCGTGAACTCGGGCCGGGTGGCGACCTCGTCGAAGACACCCTCGGCGCGGTACCAGATCTGTGACGCGTCCCGCTGCTCACCGATCGTCCTCGGCGGGCGCTGACGCCACGGCCGACCAGGCGGTCGGCGACGGCTGACGGTCGGGCACCGGAGCTACATGTCGGCGTAGCGCCTGGCCTGCCCGAGTGCTTCGCGCATGGCGTCCGCGGAGAGCTGGGGCCCGTAGGCGGCCGTGTCCCGCTGGAAGCGCCAGCCCTCGGTAAGCGGTCCGGCATCGACGGTGTCGAACCCGAACTCGTCGAGCAGCTCGGTGACGGCCTGCTTCGCGTCGGAATCGTCCCCGGCGATCGGCAGGGCGCGGCGGTCCGGGGTCCCCGCGGGCGTCCCGTCCGTCGTCAGCTGCGCGAAGTGGATGTTGTTGAAGACCTTCACCACGGAGGAACCGGGCAGGTGGCGCTGCACCAGCTCGCTCGTCGTCGTGCTCTCGTCGTCGAGCTCGGCGATGTGGCCGTCGCGCTCGGGGTAGTAGTTGCACGTGTCGATGACCAGCTTGCCGGCGAGTGGCTGCACGGGAACCGCGCCGATGTCCTTCAGCGGGATGGTGACGACGACGACGTCGCCCTGCGTCGCCGCGTCCTCCGCGGTGCCGGCGCGGGCTCCGTCACCGAGGTCCGCGACGAGGTCCTGAAGCGTCTCCGGACCACGGGAGTTGCTCATGATCACCTGGTAGCCGCGCTCCACGGCGAGGCGTGCCAGCTGCGAGCCGATGTTGCCGCTGCCGATGAAACCGATGGTGCTGCGGGGTGCGCCCGACGGTGCTGCCGTATTTTCTGTCATGCCTTGCACAACCCCCTCCAGCGGTGGATATTCCTGCCGGACGTCCTGCCCGGGGCAGCGACGACGCCGAGCCCGCAGGTCAGCCCTGCCCGCCGTCCGTCCACACGTAGAACTTCTCCGGCCGCCCTGCGGATCCGTACTGCGGCACGATGCGCGCCTGCCCGCGTGAGACCAGGAACTCCAGGTAGCGCCGGGCACTCACCCGCGCCATCCCGAGGCGGTCGGCCACATCCGACGCCGACGTCCCCCGGCCGTGCCCCCGGAGGTCCAGCATGACGGCGTCGAGCGTCGGCGCGGAGAGCCCTTTCGGGGTGACCAGCGTGGCCGTACGGGCGGTGCCCGGGACCGCGCCGGTCGGCGACGTCGTGCGCAGGAGCTGATCGATCCGCCCCTGGTCGAGGGCAGAGGCACCCTCCGACGCATGCGAGTGGAGCTCGCGCCGGTACTCCACGTAGTGGTCCAGGCGCTGGTTGAGCACGGCGGCGCTGAACGGCTTCACGAGGTAGTGCAGCACGCCACCCGCGACGGCGGCCCGCACGGTGTCGAGCTCCCGCGCCGCGGTGATGGCGATGACGTCGAGCGGCTCCCCGGGCCGGTTCCGCAGGGCGCGCAGCACGTCGATGCCCGTCATGTCGGGGAGGTGGATGTCGAGCAGGACGAGGCGGGGTCGCAGCAGCTCCGCGAGCTCCAGCGCGCGCGCACCCGTGTGGGCGGCGCCGACGACGTCGAAGGCGCCGTGCGCGAGGAGGAACCCCGTGTGGATGCCGGCCACCTCGTGGTCGTCGTCGACCACGAGCGTCGGGATCAGGGGTGCTGCGGGTGGGGTGCTCATGGCACCTGCAGGGTGGTGCGCGGGGCGTCGACGAGCGAGGGTGCCAGCCAGACGGTGAACTCCGCGCCGCCGAGCTCGGCGTCGTCCACCACCACGTGCCCCGACCGTCGCCGTGCGATGCGGTCGACGAGGGCGAGCCCGAAGCCCCGCGTCCCCGTGTGCCCGCCGTCCTTCGTGGAGTAGCCGGAGGAGAAGATGCCGTCGACGTCCCCGGGCGCCACACCCGGCCCGTTGTCCGCAACCTCGATCCGGACGGCGTCGGGCTCGGTGTGCAATAGGACCGCGATGGCGCCGTCGGTCCGCCCGCTCCCCGTGACGGCCTCCATCGCGTTGTCGATCAGGATGCCGAGGACGGTGACGACGTCGGTGGTGCCGTCGGGCTCCAGCGTCGAGGTGTCGTCGATCGAGAGGGTGATGCCCTTCTCCGCGGCGATGGTGCTCTTGGTCATGAGCAGGCTCGCGGCGTCCGGGTCCTGGATGCCCGGCGCGATGGTGCCCGACACGAGGGAGCCGCCGTGCCCGGAGCGGGAGATGAAGTCGACCGCCTGGTCGGTGCGCCCGAGCTCGAGCAGACCGGAGATGGTGTGCATCCGGTTGGCGAACTCGTGCGCCTGCGCACGGAGGGCCTGTGTCACGTCGCGCTCGCCGTCGAGGTCGGTGAGCAGCTGGTAGAGCTCGGTGCGGTCGCGGAGGATCATCACGCGGCCCACGCGCGTGCCGTCCACGAGGGCGTCCGAGGTACGGGCGAGCAGCACGCGCTCGCCGGACAGGACGGTCTCGTCGGTGTCCGCGGGGTCGGTCAGGAGGCGGGCGAGGGCCGGCTCCATCACGTCCTCGGCGCGCAGCCCGGTAGCGGCGTCGTCGAGCCCCAGCAGCCGCTTGGCCTCGTCGTTCAGCAGGGCGATCCGGTGGTCCTCGTCGACAGCCACCATGCCCTCGCTGATGCCGTGGATCATGGCGTCCCGCGTCTCGAGGAGCGAGGCGATCTGCTCCGGCTCGAGACGGTAGATCCGCCGCCACACGAGCCGGGAGATCCAGATGGCGCCGGCGGATCCGACGAGGGCCGCGACGATCAGCCAGGCCAGCAGGCGGGGCAGGTCCTCGTACAGGTCGGCGTCGAGCTCGGACTCCAGCGTGCCCACCGACGCCGTGCCGATGATCTCGCCGCCGTCACCGTAGATGGGGACCTTGACGCGCCAGGACGTGCCGAGCGTGCCGGTCTGGGTCCCGACGAAGGTGTCACCGGAGAGGGGGATGGAGGGATCGGTGGACACGAGCTGCCCGATGAGCTCGGGGTTGGGGTGCGAGTACCGGATCCCGTCGGCATCCGTGACCACCACGTAGGTCACCCCGGTGGACTGGCGGATGAGATCGGCGATCGGCTGGATGGCGGCGCTGGGATCGGGCTGGTCGAAGGCCTCCACGACGGACGGCAGCTGCGCCACGGACTGCGCGACGCCGACCATGCGGTCCTCGTACTGCTCGCGGATCTGGAGACGCTGCATGGCGACGGCAGTGGACCCGGCGACGGCGACGATGACGAGCACGATGGTCAGCTGCAGGAAGAACAGCTGAGATCGAAGCGACATCGTCCTGATCATCCTCACAGTGTGACACGCTGCGTCGCGTCACACCCGGGCCGCCCTGCCTCGTGGACCGACTCCCGTGACCACAAAGACCAATACGAGCACTACGACCGCATTCTTTACCGCTGCGCAGGGGCCTTCCTACCCTGAGGACAGCAGTGGTGATCCGCATCACATCTCCCGCTCGGCACGAGCGACCACATCTCAAGGAAGAGAACATCATGACGATCGATCGCACAACGGCGCGCCGTTCGACCCTCACCGCCCTGGCCCTCGCCTCCGCCCTCGCCCTCTCGGCCTGCAGCTCCATGACGGAGAGCACGACGGCGGGCGAGGAGAGCGGCGCCATCGAGAAGCTCAACATCGTGGTCCCCGCCGATCCCGGCGGAGGATGGGACCAGACGGGCCGTGCCATGGAGGCGGACCTCAAGGAGAACGACCTCGTGGGCAACGCCTCCGTGGTCAACGTCGGTGGTGCCGGTGGCACCAACGGCCTCGCGCAGCTCGCCACGGAGACGGATCCCAACACGCTGATGGTGATGGGCTACGTCATGGTCGGCGCGGTGGAGACCAACAACGCCGCCAACCGGATCGAGGACACCACGCCGATCGCCCGCCTGACCGAGGAACCCCTCGTGATCGTGGTCCCCGCGGACTCGCCGTACCAGACCGTGCAGGACCTGCTCGACGACATCGAGTCCAAGGGCCAGGGCGTCTCCATCACGGGCGGCTCCGCCGGCGGAGCCGACCACATCCTCGCCGGGTCCGTGCTGAAGGAAGCGGGCATCACCCCCGACAACCTGAACTACATCCCGTACTCGGGCGGCGGCGAGTCCCTCGCGGCGCTCCTCGGCAACAAGGTGAACGCCGGGATCTCGGGTGTCGGTGAGTACGCGGAGCAGGTGAACGCAGGCAAGCTGCGCGCCCTCGCGGTCTCCGGCGAGGAAGCCGCCCCGCAACTGCCCGACACCCCCACCCTCACCGAGGAGGGCATCGACCTGGTCCTCACCAACTGGCGCGGCGTCGTGGCGCCCGGGAACATCGACGACGCCCAGGCGGAGAAGCTGACGCAGTTGGTCACCGACCTCCACGAGACCGAGACCTGGACGGCCACGCTCGAGGAGAACAACTGGTCGGACGCCTTCCTCGCCGGCGAGGAGTTCCAGACCTTCCTCGATGAGGACATCACCAGCGTCAAGACGACCCTCACCGACATCGGGCTGCTCTAGGCCATGAGTACCTCCGTACAGAACGCCCCCGGGAGCGGCACGGCCGCCGCTCCCGGAGCGCCGGTCGGTGAGCTGGTCTTCGCGCTCATCATCGTGAGCATCGGCGTGGTCGGGTTCGTGGCGGGCGCCGGTATCCAGACCCCGCCGTCGGCCAGCGACATCGGCCCCCGTGCCTTCCCCTTCGCCGTCTCCGCCCTGCTCGTGGTGGTCGGAGCGGGCCTGGTGCTCCAGGTCCTGCGCGGCCACCGCGGTGCGGCCGACGAGGGCGAGGACGTGGACCTCGAGGCGAAGACCGACTGGCTGACGGTCGGCAAGCTCAGCGGGTTCGTCCTCCTGCACGCCTTCCTGATCGTGCCGCTCGGCTGGCCCGTCGCCGCCGCGCTCCTGTTCTTCGGTGCCGCCTGGTCGCTCGGAGCCCGCCCGTGGTGGCGCAACCTCATGACCGCGATCATCCTGGCGCTGGTGCTGCAGTTCGTCTTCGGCGGGCTGCTCGGCGTGTCCCTGCCGCCCGGCTTCCTGGAAGGGTTCGGTGTCTTCGGTGGATAACTTCTTCCTGCTCATGGAGGGCTTCGCCACGGCGATGCAGCCCATGTACCTCCTCTACGCGCTCGGCGGCGTCCTCGTCGGCACCGCCGTCGGCGTGCTGCCGGGTATCGGGCCGGCCATGACCGTGGCCCTGCTGATGCCCATCACCTACAGCCTGGAGCCGACGGCGGCGATCATCGTCTTCGCCGGCATCTACTACGGCGGGATGTACGGCGGCTCGACGACCTCCATCCTGCTCAACACCCCCGGGGAGTCGTCGTCGATCGTCACGGCGCTCGAGGGCAACAAGATGGCCAAGGCCGGCAGGGGAGCGGCAGCCCTGGCGACGGCGGCGGTCGGTTCCTTCGTGGCCGGCACCATCGCGACGGTGCTGCTGAGCTTCGTGGCCCCCTATGTCGCGGCCTTCGCCGTGCAGATCGGCCCCGTCGAGTACGTGGCCCTGATGGTCGTCGCCTTCCTCACGGTGGGCGCGCTGCTCGGGTCCTCGGTGCTGCGCGGACTCGCCTCGCTGGGGCTCGGCCTGTTCATCGCCCTCGTCGGGTTCGATGCGCTCACCGCCCAGCAGCGCTACACCTTCGGTAGCCCCTTCCTCGCGGACGGGATCGACGTCGTCCTCGTGGCGGTCGCGCTCTTCGCCGTCGGCGAGGCGCTCTACGTGGGTTCGCGCCTGCGCCACGGCCCGATCAAGATCATCCCGGTGACCGGCGGCTGGACCAGCTGGCTCCGCAAGGAGGATCTGCGCCGCTCGTGGAAGCCCTGGCTCCGCGGCACGGCGATCGGCTTCCCCGTCGGGACCATCCCCGCCGGCGGTGCGGACGTCGCGACCTTCCTGTCCTACGCCTCCGAGCGCAAGCTCGCCAAGGGGAAGAACAAGAAGGAGTTCGGCAAGGGCGCCATCGAGGGCGTCGCCGGTCCGGAGGCCGCCAATAACGCGGCAGCCGCAGGTGTGCTCGTGCCTCTCCTGACGCTCGGCATCCCGACCACGGCGACCGCCGCCATGATGCTGGTGGCGTTCCAGCGCTACCAGATCCCGGTGGGCCCGCAGCTCTTCGAGTCCAACAGCACGCTGGTCTGGGCGCTCATCGCGAGCCTCTACGTCGGCAACCTGATGCTCCTGGTGCTCAACCTGCCGCTGGTCGGCATCTGGGTCAAGATCCTCCAGATCCCGCGGCCCTATCTGTACTCGGGCATCCTGGTGTTCGCTGTGCTCGGTGCGTTCTCCGTGAACTTCACGCCGATCGACGTCATCATCCTGCTGATCGTCGGCATCCTCGGGTTCTTCATGCGCCGCTACGGCTACCCGATCGCGCCGATGGTGGTGGGACTCATCCTCGGGCCCATCTTCGAGAGCCAGCTGCGGCGCTCGCTCGCGATCTCGCAGGGTGATCCCGTGGCGCTCGTGCAGTCGCCGGTCGCGGCCACCATCTACGTGGTGCTCCTGGTGATCTTCGCGCTGTCCATGCTCCTGAAGCGCCGGCAGCGCCAGTTCGAGGCGATGGTGGCGGCGAACGCCGACGCCCCCGACGTCGTCCGTGGTTCCGCCACGGCACCCGAGACCGCCGTCGCTCCCGTGACGCGCGCATCCGACACCCGAGAGGACACCGACCGATGAGCAGCATCGTGGTGGGCTACGTGCCCAACGCCCTGGGCGAGGCCGCCGTCACGCAGGCGGTGGAGGAGGCGCGGCGTCGCGGCGCCGAGCTCGTGGTGATCAACACCACCCGGGCGGACCGCCTCGTCAACCCGGCGTACGCGGATTCCGAGGACGTCTCCAAGCTCGAGGGCATGCTGAACGCCACGGGGGTGCCCTACTCGATCCGGCACAGCATCTCCGAGGCCACGGCGGCCGAGGAGGTGGTCGACGTGGCGGAGGAGATCGATGCGGAGCTGATCGTGATCGGACTGCGCCACCGGACACCGGTGGGCAAGCTGATCATGGGCTCGACGGCGCAGACGATCCTGCTCTCCGCCCGTTGCAACGTGCTTGCGGTCAAGCTGCCCTGACGCCCTGCCCTGACGCACTGTCCTGACGCACGGACGGACGACGCCGGCCCCTCCTCGGAGGCGGCCGGCGTCGTGCTGTGGCGGGCATCACAGGTTCTCCACCGTGCGGATCGGGTGTCCGGCAACGACCTACCTGTAGCAGGACGGGCCCCATCCGCCCCCTCGGGGCCCGTCCTGTCTTCCACGCTTGTGCAAACGTTCGGTAAAGCTTTGGTCCGGAGGGCCCGAATGACGCCCTGGCTTGATGCGGAGCAGGCAGGATGAAGATATCCCTCCCCACTTGCGGGACCTGGTCTCACCCCATCGAGCGGATCCACCTTTTGCCCTTCTCCCCACCCCCCGGAGCGCCCGTCGCCCTGGACCCGTCCATCACCCTCCCCTCGCGGCGGGAGTCCGAGCGCCAGCGCCTGCGCTCCCTGCGCCGCACCGGGCTGCTCGACTCGCCGCAGGAGGAGCGGTTCGACCGCCTGACCCGCGATGCCCAGTCCTATTTCGGCGTGCAGACCGTCATCATCTCCTTCATCTCCGAGGACCGTCAGTTCCTGAAGTCCTTCGTCGGAGACCTGCCACGCACCATCCCCCGGGACCTCGCCCTCTGCGACACCACGATCAAGCAGGACGGACTCCTGCTGATCCCGGACATGCGGATCGACCCGCGGTTCAGCACCCACCCCTTCGTGGTCGGGGAGCCCTTCGCCCGCTTCTACGCGGGCATACCGCTGCGCGGTCCGAGCGGCTGGTTCGTGGGAAGCCTGTGCCTCGTCGACACGGAGCCCCGCCACCTCTGCGCCAGGGAGCGGGCGTATCTCGGCACGCTGGCGGACCTGGCCGAGATCGAGGTGAACGCGGGCGCCTGAAGCCCGGACCGCTACCCGTCAGGCCTGCGGAGCGAAGAGTTCGAGGGCGATGTTGTCCGGGTCCCGGAACTCGAGGATGCAGCCCGCGCCGATGTCCTTCACGCCGCCGTGCGCGATGCCCCGACCGTCGAGGAACGACGCGGCATCGTCGAGCACGGAGCGGTCGGCGACGGTGAAGGCGAGGTGGTCGAGCCCCACACGGTTCTCGCTGAAGCGGTCCTCGGCCACCGGCCGCAGGCCGAGCAGGGTGTCGCCGAGCTGGTAGATCACGCCGCCGTACAGGAACCCGAGCTGCTCCCGGGTCGCGTCGTCCGCGTCGTCGGGTACCTCGAAGGCCACGGGCAGCCCGAAGACGGCGTCGTAGAAGGCACGGGAAGCATCGATGTCGGTGACCGTGAGGCGGACGTGGGCGTAGGCCTTGATGGGGATCGTCATGATCGGAGTCTCGCATGCTCCGCCCGGTGGATGCTCCCGCGTCCACCCACCGGACAGCGCGGCCGCCGGCACGGGAATGCGCGACGCCCGCGGTGCGCTTCACCGGGTATGAAAAAGATCGGGTTCCTGTCCTTCGGCCACTACCAGGACGTGCGCGGCTCGCTGGTCCCCACCGCGCAGGAGGCCCTCGTGCAGGCCGTGGAGCTGGCCGTGGCCGCCGAGGAGCTCGGCGTCGACGGCGCGTACATGCGTGTCCACCACTTCGCGCCGCAGTACTCGGCACCGTTCCCGCTGCTCGCAGCCATGGCCGCGCGGACGAGGACCATCGAACTCGGCACGGGCGTGATCGACATGCGCTACGAGAATCCGCTGTACATGGCGGAGGAGGCGGCCGTCACCGACCTCATCAGCAACAGGCGCCTCCAGCTCGGCATCAGCCGCGGTTCCCCGGAGACCGCACTCGAGGGCTCCCGTGCCTTCGGCTACCAGCCGGAGGAGGGTGGCACCGACGCCGACCTCGCGCGGGACAAGGCAGCGCTGTTCCGCCGGGCCATCGCGGGCCACGGCATCGCCGAGCCCAATCCCCGGATGTCCGGCAGCACTGCGCGGCTGCCGGTGGACCCGCTCTCGCCCGGTCTGCCCGAGCGCATCTGGTGGGGGTCGGGCACCAGGGCCACGGCACAGTGGGCGGGTGAGCAGGGCATGAACCTGATGAGCTCCACCCTGCTCACCGAGGACACCGGGGTCCCCTTCGACGAACTGCAGGCCGAGCAGATCGACATTTTCCGGAAGGCCTGGGCCGGGGCAGGGCACGGCTGGACGCCGAGGGTCTCGGTCAGCCGGAGCATACTGCCGATCGTCAGCGAGGCGGACGAGTACTACTTCGGCCTCCAGGCCCAGCGCGAGTCCCGTGACCAGGTGGGCATCCTCGACGGCGCCCGGTCCCGCTTCGGCCGCAGCTACATCGGTGCGCCGGACGTCATCGCCGAACAGCTCGCCGCCGATGCCGCCGTGCAGTCCGCGGACACCCTCCTCGTCACCATCCCCAACCAGCTCGGTGTGGATTTCAATGCCGCCCTGCTCGGGAACATCGTCTCCCTCGTGGGGCCGGCGGCCGGCCTCCGCTGAGAGGCACGGCGGTCAGCGGGGCTTCCGCGGGAGCAGGGTCGGGCGTGGGGACCCCGGGGGTCGTGCGACGTCCATCCCCTGGTGCAGCCGGGCGAGGGCGGTGCTGACCCGGAGGCGCAGGGTGGAGCGGTCGACACCCAGTTTCCTAGCCGCATCGGCATGGGTCAGGCCGCCGAAGTAGGCGAGTTCGAGCGCCTCCACCTGCTCGGGCGTCAGCAGGGACAGCGAGCGCCCGGCCGCCCCGGCGGCGATCGCGGGCAGCAGGGGCTGCTCGTGTCGGGCCCGGGCGCTCGGGGCTGCGGCCGCCCTGGCGCCGTCGACCGCGCAGCGATGGGTGAGGCTGACGAGCCAGCTCTCGGCCGAGCCCAGCGTGCGCCGGTAGGTGTGGGCGCCGGCCCAGATACGGACGTAGATGTCCCGCGTGACCTCGGCGCTCGCTGCCTCGTCCGCGAGGATGCGGCGCACCAGCGCGTAGACGCTGCCGGCCGTCCGGCGGTACAGCTCCTCGAAGGCCCGCCGATTACCCGTCGCGACCCGCTCGATCAGGGCACCGAGGTCCGGGCGGGGGAGCTGGACGCCGGTGGCGTCCCGGCCGGGGAAGGAGATCCGGACCCTGCGCACCGGCGGCTTCATTGCGCGAGGCCGGATCCGATCAGCCGCCCGGCCTCTCCTGGCCGGGACAGCCGGTCCACCTCACGCAGGGCATGGAGTTGCTCATCGCAGCGGTGGATGTCACCGACGGCCCGCGCGAGTTCCCAGGCGGCGCCGTCGCGCTCCTCCGCCCGGAAGGGATCGGCGAACACGTCCGCGCAGGCGCAGCGCAGCGAGAACATCGTCTCGAGCAACCGGGCGCGGGTGTCCTCGAGGAGCGTCAGCTGCTCCTGCTCGGCGGCGGGCAGGGCGTTGTCGAAGTACATGTGAGACCTCACCGGCGTCGACCGTGCCGGTCCTTCCAGCACGGAACGTGCTTCGATGCGGATGCGTGGACGCCGGGGCGCCTGTGCCCAGAGTAGGCAGGGCCTGCGCGAAGAGGACAGTCCGACGCTCCCGGCGGCGATTCCCGATGCCCAAGCGTTACCGACCGCCACCACCGCCACCACCGGCGCGACCGTTCCGGCGGGCAACATCCCACCGTCCCACGGCTCCCGCCCGATGACCAGAGCGCGGCGAATTCCCTTGCCCGGCGCGGAACGCCGGCCCTACTCTCGGTCGGGGACGGAGCTCGCCGGCACCGCGCCGCAGGCGGGCTCCCGGCCTGTTCCGGAGCGTCCCTGCGCCCACCCGGGCGAGCATCGAGGCGTCCCGCGGAAGCTTTGCCACCGCGACCGCCACGGTGTCCAGCACCGCTGCGCGCTCCTTCGGCGGCGGCACCATCTACTACCCGAGCACGACGACGGCGGGCACCTTCGGCGCCGTGGCGATCTCACCCGGGTACATCGGCGCGCAGAACGACAGCGTGGCGCCCGTCGGCCGCCACGCCATCCCCTTCTACAACGGCCTCACGAACCTGTCCCGGAAGGCGTACGTGGAACTGCGCGGAGCATCGCACTACGCACCGAACACGAGCAACACCACCATCGCGGCGACGAGTATCTCCTGGCTCAAGAGGTTCGTCGACGACGACCTGTGGTACTTGCAGTTCCTCTGCCCGGCACCCGGCACCAGCACGGCGGTCTCCGACCACCGGACACCCTGCGGGTACTGACGGCTCCCGATCCCAGCCGGCCGACCGGCACGAGCATCAGCAGGACCGCCCCCGCCACACGGCGGCGGCGGTCCTGGTGTCAGGCGGCCGGGGTACCGGAACCGCCCGTCAGCTCCAGCGCGATGTCCGCCACCGATCGTCGGCCCTCCTCGGCCCGGGACACCAGTTCCCGGAAGGCCGACCGGTCGTCGATGCCGAGTTGGGCCATCAGGATGCCCTTGGCCATGCCGATGCGGTCCCGCAGCTGCAGGGCGGCGGAGAGCTCCGAACGGATCTGCTGCGGCGTCTCGGTCGTCTGGACATGGCTGAGCAGGGCGGCGGCCGGGACGGCGAAGCGCGTCAGGGCCCGCTCCGTGGTCTCGTCGAACGCCCCGGCGTCCATCGAGTAGACCTTCATGGCCCCGATCGTCGTGCGGCCCTGGATGAGGGGCACGCTCTGGCACGAGCGGACCGACATCGCGGCGGCCGCTGCGGCCCAGCGGGCCCAGCGCTGGTCCGGCGCCAGGGTGTCGTCCGTCCTCACAGGGCTCGAGGTGGACCAGGCACTGAGGCACGGCCCCTCGGAGAGTTCGTACTGCAGTTCGTCCGCGCGGCGGACCAGGGTGTCGGTGGCACCGGTGCTGGTGCGCTGTCCCTGATGGATGAGGGATACCCCGGCGCCGGACGCGCCCGGGATGAGGTCGCGGGCTGCTTCCGCGAGGAGGTCGATGGCGTGCTGCACCGTCTGTTCCGTGAGGAGGAGGCCGCGGACGCGACCGAAGACGACGGCTAGTTCGTTGAGGTTGGGCTCTGAGTCCAAAGGAGACCTCGAAATGTCCTGGCGCCGGATGTCCCGGCTCTCTTCGGCGCCCCCTGCTGGACAAGGATCAAGATAGCGATTCCGGGGGTGGTCAGGCAAATCCCGGGCGGCCCGACACGCGGTCCGGTCTAGCCCGGAAGGATCCCGCGTCGGTAGCATGGTCCGCAGTTGTTGAGCAGCCGGCAGCTTTGTTGTTCGTGGTGCCCGTGCCCGGGCGCCCGAATCATGAGGGGGTAGGCGATGGGGAACGACGTCGGAATCCGTCCGGAGACGGATCTGCAGGGCTTCCTGCAGGACCTCGTGGTCGTCAGTGCGGGTCTCGACGATTTCCTCGAAGGATTCGTGGAAGCGACGTCGGCCGCTTCCGGGTTCGGACCCCACGACACGACCACGAGCGTCGCACTCCTCAGACCGCGGGCCCATCCCCTCCTCGTCGGATCGACGAGAGATGCACGGCGTCTCGCGCGGCTCGAGGTCCACCTGCACGACGGGCCCTCCGTGCGGGCCGCCGCGAGCGGCCGCACCGTGGAGGTGCCGGACTTCTCCTTCGCCGGTGAGGATCCCCTCTTCGGATCCGCCGCGCTCCGTCATGGGGTGCGCTCGGCCTTCTCGACGCCGATCGCCGTCCAAGGGCCGGAACGGGCGGTGATCACGTCCTACTCATCGAGGCCCTCGTGCTTCACCGACGAACACCGCTGCGCTGCGGAGCGACTGGCCGCCGCAAGCGCCACGTCGCTGGGGCTGGCGTTGCGGCTCCCCCGGCTGAGGGACCGCGCCGATCACCTCGCGGCCGCCATGGAGTCCCGCACCACCATCGATCTCGCCGCGGGGGTCCTGATGGTCCAGAACAGGTGCAGCCAGGAGGAGGCCATCGAAATCCTTCGTGCTGCCTCGAGTGCGCGGAACATGAAGCTCCGTGAGCTCGCCCGGAACGTGCTGATCAGTACGGTCGACGCCCCCGTCTCCACGCACTTCGACTGAATCCCCCTGCGTCCGGCCGCTGCGCTCCGCCGTCGGTTCGGCGGCGCACAGCCGGGGCGCGGAGCGGATCGGGGGCTGTTCAGGGGGTTCCGTCGGTCAGGGACGCTCCGTCGCCGACGCGACGACGCGCTCGGCGACCAGTCGCAGCTTGACGTTCCGGCTGCTCGATGCGCGCTGCAGGATGGCCAGGGCATCCGCCTGCGAGCACTTGTTCTGGAACATGATGATCCCGACGGCGGTGTTGATGGTCTGCCGCGAGGACAGTGCAGCCTCCAGGTCGTGCCGCTCGTCATCAGCGGATGCTGCGCGCACGGCGAAGCGGAGGGAGGAGGACGCGGCCTCGGCCAGCGCCTCCGCGGCCCTGATGCCCGCCGGGTCGAACGCGTCGACCCGGCTCGAGTAGAGGTTGAGTGCGGCCATGCCGCTGGTCTCGAGGGCGAACGAGACACCGAGGATGGAGCGGATGTGATCGGTGTCGAGCCTTGCGAGATAGGCGGGCCAGCGCGAGTCCGTCGACGTGTCGCGGCAGTACACGGATGACTGCGTCTGGGCGGCCTGCAGGCACGGTCCCTCGTGGAACCGGTTCTGGAACTCGTCCGCACGGCGCGCCACGTCGTCACTCGCGGCCAGGGTCCCGGCCCTCTTCCGACGCACGAGCGTGATGGCGCAGGAGACGTCGCCGGTGGAGGACAGGCGCTGCGCAGCCATCACCGCGAACTCGTCGAGGAACTCCTGGATGCCTGCGGTCTCTGTCAACAGCGCGAACAGATCGTCGTTGACGTCGCTCAGTACTTCCTGTTCGGTCACGGTTCCTTCCTGGCGTCGCGGGGCCCATCCCGTTCGACACATCCTACGCCGCGCCTCCGGTTCGGGGCCCGGTCCCGGATCCCGTGGGCCGGCACACCGTAGCCCGATCCCGCCTCCCATCATGGATCGAGGTCGGCGAGCGAGCTCCTGGCAGTCCTGTCGGCCTGCTCGGCACCCTCGAGCGCTTCCTGCGCGGACTCCTGTTCACGACGCCGTTCCGCTGCCTCCTCATCGAGGTCCGCCAGCTCCCTGCGCAGTGCGCCGATGCGGTCCTCGAGGTCCTCGAGGGTAGCTGTCAGGCCGTCCCTCCGCGTGGCGATCCGCTGCACGGCCCGCTCCGTCCGGGCTGCCTCGTCCTGGGCACTCTCGAGGGCGTCCCGGGCCGCCCTCGCTGTAGCCTCCGCGACCCGCCGGCCGGCGGCGGACCGCTTTTGGGGCGATGCCCGTCCCGGCCGGCGGGCGTCCTCGGCGCCGCCCCTGCCGCGACTGTCCGTGCTGTCGTCCGCGTCGTCCGTGTCGTTCGCGTCGTCCGTGTCGTTCGCGTCGTCCGCGTCGTCCACCGGGCGCGCCGGGGCGTCGAACGGGCCGCCGACCGCGCCGTCCAGGTCCACGGCCTCCCACCCCGTGGCTTCCAGCGTCCGGACGAGCCGCCCGGTCAGGACCGCCTCCGCCGCAGCGGGATCGGCGAGTGCCGCCCGGAGCGTCTGTTCGACGTCGGGCAGGGCGGCAGGTCCGACGTCGTGCCCCGCCTCGGACGCCGCGTCGAGGGATTGCCGGGCGACGGCGGCGAGGAGGCGCTGCCGCTGCTGCCCGAGGGCATGGAGCTGCGCGCGGTCGGGACTCGACTGCGCCTCCCTCAGGGACGCGGCGAGCTCGAGCACCTGCTCCACCTCCTCCCGACGGCGGGAGACGAGCAGGTTGACGAGCCACGCGGCGGACGAGGGCTTGGGGAGCTTCCTCAGGGTAGCGGCGAGGTCCTTGTCACCGCCCTGCGCGGCCTCCTTCGCGGCGAGGTTCCTCGCGGCGACGAACCCGTCGAGGGGGAGTGCGTAGAGGGCTGCAGCCCTGCCCACCAGATCCATGCTCAAGCGCTCCTCGTCTCCGATGTGTCGGGTGGTGCGGTCGGGTGTGGTCGGAAGTCCGGCCCGGTCAGGGCGCCAGGTCCTCCAAGCGAGCCACGGGCAGCGCGATCCAGCCCTCGCGGCCCGCCTGGTCGCGGTACTCCTCGGGGACGGGATGCGTCAGCCCGAGGGCATGGGCCCGGGCTGCCAGCGCGGCGATCACGGCGTCGAACGCATCGTCGGAGACCTCCATCAGGCGCCGGTCCTCCGGTCGGAGGAGCAGCCACGGCGCGCGCTCGAGGACGCGGGCCAGCAGTGCGGCGCGGATGACCGCGTCGTTCTTGTAGCCCTTCGTCCCGAAGTCCCACCCGCGCAGGGTGGCTCCGGGATAGACCTCGACGGCGGTCCCGACGCCGGAGCGGTCGACGGGCGTCCCCAGGGCGGCGCCCACCGCGTCGAGGAGCACGGCGCAGTGCATGGCGGTCAGACCGAGGCGGTCCGTGGCGACGCTCAGCGGCCACCTGCCCGTGATCTCCCGCGTGGCGCGGTCCGTCGCGCGGTAGGAGAGCCGGCGTCGCCAGGCCATCCCCTCGTCGAGGCCCGCGTCCACCCGCTCCCCGGCGGCATGGCGCGTGATGAACGTGACGAAGTCGTCCGGCCAGCCGAAGGCGCAGTCGATCCCGAGACGCTCGACGTCCGGGGCGACGGCGGCGATGGCCTCGTCGGCGATGCCGAGCTCCACGTGGACCGTGACGGAGGTCCCGGACCAGTCGAGGACGGCCAGGGCCGTCCCCCGGGATTCGGCGGCGAGATCCACTCCGGCTGTGAGCACCCCCGATTATAGGCATCGAAGCGGCACCTGACGACGGGGATCCGGCCCTGTGCCGACCCGACGGGCAGGGGGTCGGATGGATACGGCCCGCCGGGCGTGGACGCCGTCCGACGCATCCCAGCAGATCCCGTCTACGCCCCGGCTCGCCCGAGCGCCGACGTCCTCGGGCGGCGCGGAGGGCGGGCTAGCCGCCGGCGCGCTGTCCGTCACGTCCTCCCGGCGTACGGCACGCGTGTGGCGCCGCGTGTCCGGGCGGTGTGTACTGGGCTGATCGCCACTCCGGCAGCCGGTACCGTCCGCATCGGTCCGGCGCCGAACCCGACGCATGGAGAGGACGTACCGATGGAAGCCCGTTGCCCCAGTTGCGGTTCCGCCCTGATCGAACTGAGCGAGGACCAGTGGCCTGCGGAAGGGCCCGTACCGGCGGGAACGCTCGCCGTGTACCAGTGCGAGCGGAACCACCGCATCACCGTGGGGGAGACACAGGTCTCCGCCTGACCGGACCGACGGGGCAGCCGGAGGTCTCGCAGCCAGGCGTCGTCCGGCCATCACGTCGACGAATGATCAGTCGGTCGCCGTCAGGGACCCGTGGTCATCGTGCGGATCAGGGTCCGCCGGTCCTGGCGTCGTCGATCAGGCGGGTCAGTTCGTCGCGGAGTGCGCGCGCCTCGTCCACCGAGAGTTCGAGCTGCTGGTCCTGTTCCACCCAGCCGATGTGCACCATCGGATTCCCGTCCGGACCGGGAGAGGGCGAGAGTCCGACGGCGAGCGCCCGGCCTCCCGTGTGCGTCACGTCGCCGACGATCAATTCGCCGCCGTCGTCCTCCGCTACTGCCATGGTGCCTCCCGGTCGTCGCGTCCTGCTGTCCGTGTCCCCCATGCTAGGCGCGCCCCGCACCACTGTGTCCAGCAGGAGATGTGCGCGGCGGGTGGACGGGTCATCCGGCGTCGGCGGGCCGGACCGCCAGGTTCGGATGCAGTAGCTCGAAGCCCTCGTCCGTGAGGTCGTTGCGGTCGACGTCGTCGGGCAGGAGGACCGCGGTCACCCGGCTGTCGCGGATGGTCGCGCCGGCTGCCCCGCGGGCGAGCGGTGCGCACTCGAGCCCCACACCGATCCCTTCCTCGATCAGGAGGCACACCGTGTCCTCGTCGCTGTTCCCCTGCACCGGCCGTGCCGCGAAGTACTCGACGCCGTCGCGCTCGGCGAGGAAGCGGGTGGTCGCGAGGTCGATCCCGTCGAGGTCCGTCCGGATGGTCAGCCGGTCCCGATCGGTCTGCTCCTGATCCAGGAGGCCGAGCACCGGGCCCGAGCAGGCCGCCAGGCCGAGGACGGAGAGACCGATGCCTGCTGCCAGGAGGCGGGAGCGGGGGACCGGACGGTGCATGGGACTCCTTGGGCGACGGGACGGGATGGGGACCGCCGGACGTGGTCCCAGCCTAGCGAAGCCCACCGACCTAGGCTGGGCGGATGGACACCACCTACCCCCTCAGCGGGCGCTCCTTCGTCGTGACCGGGGTGAGCCGCCGCAAGGGCATCGGCCACGCCGTCGCCGCACGCCTGGCCGACCTGGGCGCCGGCCTGTTCCTCCACCACTACGCGCCCCACGACGAGGAGCAGCCGTGGGGCTCGGATCGACTCGAGGACGTCGTCGACTCCATCGGCACACGGCTCCGCGGGGGCGCCTCCCTCGCGCACGGCAGTGTCGACCTCGCGGAGGACGACGGCGCCGAGCGGCTCATCGAGCTGGCCGGCGCCTCGCTCGGACACCTGGACGGTCTCATCTGCAACCACGCGCGCAGCGGCGGGGACGGCACCCTCGACGAGATCACAGGCGAAGCCCTCGACGCCCACTGGCGGGTGAACACGCGGTCCACCATCCTCGCCACCAGGTTCTTCGCCGACCAGCACGACGGCCGAGAGGGCGGGCGCGTCATCTGGATGACGTCCGGGCAGGTGGCGGGCCCCATGCCGTCGGAGATCGCCTACGCGGCGTCGAAGGCCGCGCTCGCAGGGCTGACGGCGTCGGTCGCGGACCGGCTCATCGAGCGGCGGATCGTCCTCAACACGGTGAATCCGGGACCGGTGAACACGGGCTATCTCGACCCGGACACCGCGGACCGGCCGCTCGAGACGCTCCAAGCCGTGCTGGCGCACTTCCCGGGCGGGCGCTTCGGGGAGCCGGACGATCCCGCGCGGCTCATCGCGTGGCTGGTGAGCGACGAGGGCCGGTGGATGGTGGGCCAGGTGCTCAGCTCGGAGGGCGGCTTCCGCCGCTGGTGACGCCGGCAGCGCCGGGCTGGTCGCTGGTGACGCCGGCAGCGCCGGGCTGGTCGGTGGGGAGGGCGACGACGGCGGACGCCGCCCGGGCAGCAGATCGACGGGGCATGGTTCATGCCCGGTGGGCTGCCCGCTCGAACACCACGCGGCCGCCCACGATCGTCAGGTCCGCGCGGAGCCGGTGCAGGGCGGGACCGTCGGGCCCGAACGGATCGGCCGAGAGGACCGCGAGATCGGCCGGTGCCCCCGGCCGCAGCACGCCCGCGGGCGAGCGCGTCACCCGCGCCGACCCGGCGGTGTAGGCACTCAGCGCCGTCGTGAGGTCCAGGGCCTCCGCGGGGACCAGCGGTCCGGTGTCGCCGTGGTCCGGGTGCGCCCGATGCACCGCGACGTGGATCGCCTGCCAGGGATCGGCGTCGGAGACGGGCCAGTCCGAGCCCATCGCCAGGGGTGCTCCGCCCGCGAGCATCGACGCGAACGGGTACTGCCACCGCGCGCGCTCCGCCCCGATCAGCGGGACGGTGAGGGAACGCATCTGCTCGTCGCTGCAGGCCCAGAGCGCCTGGGCGTTGACCGTGACCCCGAGGTGGCCGAAGCGGGGGACGTCGTCCGGGTGCACGAGTTGCACGTGCGCCATCGTGTGCCGGGGCTCCCAGGATCGCGATCCGCCCGGCGTCGGGTGCAGGACCACCGCGGCGCGGCCGACGGCGTCGAGGGCCGTCCGCACGGCCCGGTCCCCGATGGCGTGCAGGTGGAGGTCGAAGCGGGCCGCCTCCAGGGCCTCGGCCGCGGCGTCCAGTACCTCGGGTGGGAGGTACGTGGGGCCTCGGTCCGTCCCGGTCCGGCCCCCGCACGTGCACCCGGCGCTTTCGTAGGGCTCGAGCATGGCAGCGGTGCGGTTCTCCGGGACGCCGTCGACCATGATCTTGGCGCTCGACGTCGGGAACCCGGCGGCGGCGTTCAGGTCCCGGCGGGCACGGAACGAGTCGACGAGGCCGGGGAGGTCCCCGAGCGTGAGGCCGCGGGGCACCCAGAGAGCACCCGAGGCCCGTCCGGTCAGGCGGCCGGAGGCGGCGAGGGAGCGGTACGCCGGGGCGGCGTCGGGGTAGCCGGCGTACTCGCCGATGATCGCCTCCTGCCACCCCGTGACGCCGAGAGCGTGCAGGTGCGCCTGACCGTGGAGGATGCCCGCTTCGACGGCCTCCCGGGTGATCGGCGGGAGCAGCCGGGCCACGAGCGACATGGCGCCCTCGTGCAGGATCCCGCTCGCCGAGCCGTCCGGCCTCCGGCCGATCCTCCCGTCCGCCGGATCCGGGGTGCGGTCGTCGATCCCGGCGAGGTGAAGCGCCGCGGTGTTCACCCACGCGCTGTGGTGGTCGCGGTTGATGAGGTAGACGGGTCGGTGGGGGACGGCGGCGTCGAGCACGGATGCGTCCGGGAACCCGCCGTCGTAGTGTCCCTTGTACCAGCCGGCGCCGGTGATCCAGGGGGAGTCGCCGGGATCGGTGGAGCGGGCATACCGGGACACCTCGGCCTGCACCTCGTCGGCGCCCCCGCAGTGCCCGACGTCGCACGCGAGCGCCTCGATGCCTCCCATGAACGTGTGGGCGTGCGCGTCGATGAGACCCGGGCTCACGAGGCGGCCGTGCAGATCCACGATCTCGGTGCGGGATCCGGCGGCGGCTCGGACCGCTGCCTCCGGTCCGACGGCGGTGATCCTGCCGCCCTCGACGGCGACAGCGGTGGTGGTGGGGTGCACGGAGAACCCGTCGAACACCCGGCCACCCCGCAGGACGAGGTCAGCCGTCACGGCGCCCGGACTCCTGTGGCGCCGCGCCCGGCGCGTTCCGGCCGATCGGCGTCGTGCGGCCCGTGCCGGCTGCCGGCCGCGATGGACGTGCCCTCGTCGCTCGTCCTTCCGCCGGTCCGTCGGCCGGCACCACCGGGGTGAGGTGCAGCATCCGGGAGCGGCTAGTAGCCGACGAGCGGATGCGGGACGTAGTGCTCCTCGAGGGCACGGACCTCGTCCTCGGTCAGCTCGATGTCCAGGGACGCGAGGGCGTCCTCGAGGTGGTGGGGCTTGCCGACGCCGACGATCGGGGCGGAGACCACCGGGTTCCGCGACACCCAGGCGAGGGCCACCTGCGCCCGCGTCACCCCGCGGTCCGCCGCGACGGCCCCGACGGCGTCCGAGACGCGGCGGTCGGCGTCGAGCGTGCCGTAGAGGGTCTTACCGAACTGGTCGGATTCGGACCGCGACGTCGTCTCGTCCCAGCGCCGGGCGAGCTTGCCGCGGGCGAGCGGGCTCCAGGGGAGGACGCCGATGCCCTGGTCCGCGCAGAGTCCGTACATCTCGCGTTCCTCCTCGCGGTTGATCAGGTTGTAGTGGTCCTGCATCGACACGAAGCGGGACCAGCCGTTCATGCGCTGCAGGTACAGGGCCTTGGAGAACTGCCACGCGTACATGGAGGACGCACCGAGGTAGCGCACCTTGCCGGCCTTCACGACGTCGTGCAGTGCCTCGAGCGTCTCCTCCAGCGGTGTCGCCGGGTCGAACCGGTGGATCTGGTACAGGTCCACGTAGTCCGTGCCGAGGCGCCGCAGGCTGTTGTCCAGCTCCGCCATGATCGCCTTGCGGGAGAGGCCCGCGCCGTTCGGGCCCTCGTGCATGCGGCCGTGCACCTTCGTGGCGATCACGATGTCCTCGCGGCGGGTGAACTCGGCCAGCGCCCGGCCCACGATCTCCTCGCTCGAGCCGTCGGAGTAGACGTTGGCGGTGTCGAAGAACGTGATGCCGGCGTCGACCGCCGCCCTGATCAGGGGGCGGCTCTCCTCCTCGGGCAGAGTCCAGGCGTGGTTGCCGCGATCCGGCGTTCCGTAGCTCATGCAGCCGAGGGCGATGGGGGAGATGTCGAGTCCGGTGGAGCCGAGTTTCACGGAGCGCATGGGTGACTTTCTGCCGACGTCGGGGATGTCCTCCCCACCCTAGTCCCGGGGATCGGCGAGCGGTGCGCGAGCAAGCGCGGGTCAGGCGCCCATCACCCATTCTGGGTCAGGCGGCTACGATCCTTGCTAGGAGGCCGCCAGGCCACGGACCGCGGCCGGGATCACCGTGGCACTGCGCAGCGGGAGGGCGGAACATGCACGGGGTGAACGGGCCGCACTTCGGCGAGGGCAGGGTGCCGGAGGATCTGCTCATCCAGGCGATGGCCGCCACGTCCGAGATCTCGCTCATCGCCGACGCCGACCAGAAGATCCTGCACGTTTCCGACTCCTTCGTGAACATCACCGGGTACGGCCGTGAGGAGGCCCTCGGGCGCAATTGCCGCATGCTGCAGGGCCCGGGCACCGACCCGGAGACGACGGCGGCCATCCGCCACGCCCTCACCGCCGGCACGCCCTTCAACGGGGAGATCCTCAACTACCGCAAGGACGGTTCTGCCTTCTGGAACGCGCTGCGCATCACGCCGCTGCGGTCCGCGAGCGGCGCCGTCACGCATTTCGTCAGTGTCCAGCGGGACATCAACACCAGGATGGCGCTTCACGAACAGCTGCGTTTCCAGGCCCTGCACGACCAGGTGACGGGTCTGCCCAACCGCACGGCCATGGGGGAGCGCATCAGGCTGCTCCTCGGGTCCGGCACCGCGGGGGAGCACGTCCCCGCCATCGGGCTGATCGACCTCGACGACTTCCGCGACATCAACAACAGCTACGGTCACGAGGCCGGCGACGAGCTCCTGCGGGAGTGGGCGCTGCGGCTCCAGGGGCTGCTCCGCGACGGGGACGTCCTCGGCAGGATGGGTGGCGACGAGTTCCTCGTGATCTTCAGGGACATCCCGCCGGCGGACGCGGACGCTGCCTTCCGCCGGTTGCTCGAGCCTCTGCTCGAGATGGCGGGGACGCCCTTCCTGGTCGGCGGCAGCGACGTCACGATCGGGATGAGCATGGGGATCGCCCTGCTGCCTGCCGAGGGCGCCGATGATGCCGACGTCCTCCGTGCGGCCGACGAAGCGCTCTACGCCGTGAAGCAGCGCAAGGCCGACCGCGTGCAGTGGTGGGAACTCGGGGCCGCCGTCGGAGGGGAGCCGGACCCGGACGTCACGGGCGACGACGGTCCGGTAGGACCGCCCGAGGAGATCGGGCGGTCCTACCGGCGGGCCCTGGACACGGGTGTCGTGGTACACCTCCAGCCGGTGGTCGACCTCAGGAAGGGGGGCGTCCACCTCTTCGAGGCGCTCGCACGGCTGGAGCTGCCGGGCGGTCGTCTCGCCGCGCCCGGTGAGTTCCTGCCCCACCTCGACGCCGCCGATCTCGACCGGCTGTTCTCGCGGGTGCTCGACGAGTCGCTGGACCGTTTCAGCGCCTGGTACCGCGACGGGGTCTGCGACGGGATCTCGGTGAACCTGCCGCCCTCCGTGCTCCTGCGCCCGGCCCTGGTCGGCGACCTGGCATCCTCGCTCGCCCGGCACGCCGTGCCCGCCGGATGCCTCACGCTGGAGCTGCTGGAATCGGACAGCGTCGACTCCGAGGCGCAGAGCGAGGTGCTGCAGGAGATCGCCGGGCTCGGCGTCGGTGTGGCGATGGATGATCTCGGAGCCGGCTACAGCAGTCTCAAGCGTCTCTCCACGCTGCCGTTCACCACCATCAAGCTGGACCGTGATCTCCTTGCAGGCATCCACACGCGCCCCACGGATGCGCTGAGCATGATCGCCACCCTGATCCAGATGGGCCGGGACTTCGGGATGAAGGTGGTGATCGAGGGCATCGAGGACCGCAGCGTCGCCGAGGCCGTCACGGTGCTGGGTGCCGCCCTCGGGCAGGGGTACTACTTCTGCCGGCCCATCCCGGCCGCCGAGGTGCCCGCCTTCGCCGGCCGCTTCGGCGAGGCCTTCCACCCCGATCTCTTCCGGACCCACCTCGGAGCGCTCGCCTACCACTGGCAGTTCGCGCGCCTCGGGTCCCCGCACCCGCGCGAGCTCGCCGACTGTCCGCTCAGCCACTTCCTGTCCGCGGTCGGCTCGCCGACCGACGTGGAGCGCTGGCACGCACAGCAGCATGACGGGCGCGCCGTGCACCTCGGCGCCGGACAGCTCATGGTCGACTGGCTCGTCCAGCAGGTCCGGCTGACGGCCGAGCAGGTCAGCGCCCTCCCGGTGGCCGGCGCATCCTGAGTTGCAAGGGGTCACGCCGCCCTGCGCGGTGAGCCCGCAGCCGCCCGCTTAGGGCAGGATGGCTACGTGACAGAAGCAGACGCCGGTAGCCCGGACACCGAGACCCCATCTCCACGACGGTCTGCGCGGCGATGGAAACCCGCGCCCCGGCCTGTCCCCGCGGCACACGGCTCCTCCGTCGCCCGCCGCTTCAGGCCGCACGCCTTCGCCGACGGCCTCAAGGTGAGTGCCGCGTGGACGGCGCGTTCCATCATCGTCCTCGCCGGGCTGGTGGTCCTCTGGTACCTCACGAAGGCACTCTGGTCCATCGTCCTGCCCACGCTCTTCGCCCTCCTGCTCGCCTCGGTGCTCTGGCCCGTCAACAGGTTCCTGCGCCGCGGCCTCCCGAAGGTCCTCGCCGCACTCGTGACTCTGCTGGGGTTCATCGGGATCGTCGTGGGGATCGGGGCGCTGACCATCCCCGCGATCGCGAGCGGCGTCACGGACCTCTCCGGACTCGCGCGGGACAACATCGCCGACCTCGCCGCGTTCGTGGCCGGGCCGCCGCTGAACCTCGACACCCCGAACCTCGACAGCATCGTGGACACGGCACTGAGCCAGGTCCAGGCCAACGTGGGGAACATCGTCAGCGGCATCACGACGGGCCTGGGCGAGCTGACGTCCGGCACGGTGGTGGTGCTGCTGGCCCTCGTCTTCACCTTCTTCTGCCTCAAGGACGGCGACCGCTTCATGCCCTGGGCGGCGCGCTGGACCAATTCGACGGCGTTCGGCCATGCGTCCATGATCGCGAGCGGGACGTGGAGGGCCCTCTCCTCCTACATCTTCGCGCAGGCCACGGTGGCTCTGGTCGATGCCGTGTTCATCGGGCTCGGCCTGGTGCTCCTCGACATCCCGCTCGCCATCCCGCTGGCCGTGCTGGTGTTCTTCTCCGCCTTCATCCCGGTGGTCGGGGCGATCGTCTCCGGGCTCGTCGCGACGCTCGTCGCGTTCCTCGCCTACGGCTGGGTGAGCGCGCTCGCGGTGCTCGGTCTCGTGGTCCTGGTCCAGCAGCTCGAGAGCAACTTCATCCAGCCCCTGCTCGTGGGGCGGACCCTCGAGATCCATCCCGCCGTCGTGCTCGCCTCGGTGACGGCCGGCGGCACGCTCTTCGGGATCATCGGGGCGTTCCTCGCGGTCCCCACGACGGCGGTGGCGATCGTGGTGCTGCGGTACCTGCGCGACCAGTCGATCGAGAACAGACCGGCGACCGGCGTCGCCTCCGGGGACCCCGACGCCGTTCCGCCCGCGCCGAGCACGGCGTCCGGCGAGGGCCCGGCCGCGACGGCATCGGACGACGAGCCCAGTGCCCCGGCGGGGCCGGTGGGGCACCGCTCGGAGCAGTCCGGTGGCTAGGCGGCCGGTCGTCGCAGTCCTCGAGGGAGCCCGCCCGGTGCGCGGGCTCGAGCGCGTGGCCGGACTCGCCGACGTCCGCATCGCGCAGGCCGGGGACCTGGACCGGGCGCTCGACGGCGCGGAGGTGCTCTACCTCTGGGACTACTTCTCGGGAGCGCTGCCCGCGGCCTGGCACGCCGCGGGCTCGCTGCGCTGGCTGCACGTCGCGGCGGCCGGGGTGGACAGGCTGCTGTTCCCCGGGCTGGTGGCCTCCGACGTCGTCGTCACCAACGCCCACGGCATCTTCGACCAGCCGATGGCCGAGTACGTCCTCGGCGGCATGCTGCACGCGGCTAAGGGGTTCGGTCCCCTCCGCGACCGGCAGAACGAGGGGGTCTGGGCGTGGCGTGAGGGCAGGAACATCGCCGGGACCCGAGCCCTGGTGGTGGGCGCCGGCAGCATCGGCCGCCACACGGCCCGCCTGCTCCGCGCGGTCGGCGTGCGGGTCGAGGGGGTGGGTCGCACCGCGCGCGGGGACGACGCCGACTTCGGCCGCGTGCACGCCTCGAGCGACCTGGAGCGGATCGTCGGGGACGTCGACTGGCTCGTCCTCGTCGCACCGCTCACCCCGGCCACCGAGCATCTCGTGGACGCCCGGGTCATCGACGCGCTCCCGTCCTCTGCCGTGCTGGTCAACGCCGGCCGCGGCCGGCTCGTCGACGAGGACGCCCTCGTGCGGCGCCTGACCGCGGGAACCCTGGCGGGAGCCGTGCTCGACACCTTCGCCGTCGAGCCGCTGCCCGGGGACCACCCGTTCTGGTCCCTGCCGTCGGTGCTCGTGACGCCGCACATGGCGAGCAATGCCGATTCCTGGCTGGATGATCTCGCCGCTCAGTTCGAACGCAACTTCCTGCTGTGGGCCTCGGGGGAGCCGCTCCCCGGCGTGGTCGACAAGGCCCTCGGGTACGTACCGTCACGCCTCGTGCCCTAGGCGGCTGATCCGGCCACGGCCAGGTCCTCCCGCCACCACCGGACGGTCTCCGCGGCACCCTGTTCGAGGGGAGTAGGGGCGAGCCCGAGGAGCCGCTCGGAGGCCGAGGAATCCATGACGAAGGGCCGGTCGAACTGGTACGCCAGCTCGGCGATCTCCCGCATGGACGGCAGTACGGTGCCGAGCGCCCGCAGCAGCCACCCGGGAATGCCCCTGAGCGGAGGCACGACGACGCCCGCCGCCAGGGCGAACGCCTCCGCCATCGCGCGCTGGGACAGCGCCGGGAGGGTGGGTGCGTGCAGCATCCGGTCCGCGGCGCGGGGCAGGCCGGCCGCGGTGATCATCGCCGCCGCGAGATCGGGCACGTACGTGAAGGAGTGCGGTGCCCCGGGATCGCCGACCAGCTGGATCGCCTTGCCCGCCAGGATGGCCGGGATAATCCGTTCACCCGCGTGGGCCATGCGGGCCCGCGGACCGTAGAAGTCCGAGGCGATCACCGAGACCGTGCACGCCGGCGAGGCCGCCCGCGCCGCCAGGAGTGCAGTCCGGACGCCGCGCTTGCCTCCGGTGGCCGCGCGCTCGCCGTCCTCGGTCATGACCGTGTCCGGGTGGCTGTAGGAGTAGAGGCTCTCCGGGAACACGACGACGGTGCCCGCGCGATGTGCCGCGTCGAGCACCACGGCCTCGGCGGCGGGCAGTTCGCGCCGCCAGGATCCGGCGGTGTAGGCGCTGCCGTGGATGCAGTGGAAGACGGCGGCGGCCCCGGCGATGGCCGAGGCCAGTGCCGCGGGGTCCGAGGCGTCCGCCCGCAGCTTCTCCACCGACGGGTGGTCGGGACCGCTGCCCGAGCGGGTGAGGAGACGGACGGTGTCTCCGCGCTCGGCGAGCTGCTCGGCGATGGTCCAGCCGACGGGTCCTGCTCCGGTTACGACGTAGAGCGTCATGATCATGCCTTTCCTGAATGGAAGTGAGAGCACTGCTCTCAGAACCAATGTGCGCGTCCTCCCCGTCGAGGTCAAGAGCACTGCTCTCATCAGTTGACGGTGCTCTCTCCCGCATGCAAGGCTGGCGCCATGCCAGGAACACCGAGGGCCCGGGCCCGGGAGCAGACACTCGGGGACATCACCAGCATCGGGCGCCGCCACCTCGGCGAGGTCGGCGCCGCCGCGCTCTCCCTGCGCGCGGTGGCGCGGGAGCTCGGCGTCGTCTCGTCCGCCGTCTACCGGTACGTGGCCAACCGTGACGAGTTGCTGACGCTCCTCGTCGTCGATGCCTACACCGAACTGGGGGACGAGGTCGACGCCGCGGTGGAGGCCGCGGGGACGGCCGCCGCCGACCGCTTCAGGGCGCTAACGCAGGCGGTGCGCGCCTGGGCCGTCCGCGAGCCGTCCCGCTATGCGCTGCTCTACGGCAGTCCCGTCCCCGGGTACGCCGCTCCGGCCGAACGCACCACCGGCGAGGGCACGCGCGTGGTCACGCTGCTCGCTCTGATCATCGACGGTGCCTGGCGATCGGGGGAGCTCGACGACACGGCCGAACCCGTCGCGCCCGTGCTCGCACCGGATCTGCGGGCCATCCGCGACCAGCTCTCACTCGCCGTGCCGGACCGGGTGATCGCGGCAACGGTGCAGGCCTGGTCCGCCCTCTTCGGTGCCGTCTCCTTCGAGGTCTTCGGCCAGTACGGTCCCTCCACCTTCGCCGACCCGGCGGCGCTGTTCGACCTCGTGGTGGACCGGATCGCCGTCCAGCTCGGCCTCCGGCGGCTGACGCATCCCGCCCCCGCCGGGAGCAGGCGGAAAGATTGGCGCACGCCGCGCACCGGGTGAGAGACTGGCCGCTGCCGCCACCACCCCGACCAGGAGCAACCCGTGCGCATCCGCCTGCCCCGCCCGGAGACCCGGAACACCGCCCGCTCGGTCTGGCTGTTCTTCGCGGTCATCCACGCGGGCTTCCTGGCCCGGCTGCTGCCGTTCATCATCGGCGGGGGAGTGCTCAGTGACATCCGCTTCTACCGCGAATGGGCCTACAGCGCACTGAACGACGGCGTCTGGGAAGGCATCGACACGGCGTGGGTGTACCCCGTGGGGGCGCTCGCGACCATGGTGCTCGCCGCGGCCTTCGGTCCGTTCCTCTACCAGCTGGCCTGGTTCGCGCTCTTCGCCGGGCTCAACGCCCTGGGAACCGCCGCCCTGCTGCGACGCGGCACGCCGTCGTCGTTCACCGCCGCGTACTGGTGGCTGACCGCCACCGCGCTGCTCGGCCCCGTCGCCGTCGGCAGGATCGACGGGCTGACGGCCCCGCTCGTCATCACAGGGCTCCTCGTCGTCGCCGCCCGCCCCTTCGTGGCCTCCCTGCTCCTCAGCGCCGCCACCTGGATGAAGGTGTGGCCCGCCGCCGTGGTGCTCGCGGCACTCGTGGTGGTCCGTGACGGCAGGCTGCGCATCGTGGGGGCCGGCCTCGCCCTCACCGCCGCGATCGCCGCAGCGGTCACGGCCTTCGGGGACGTCCGGAACCTCACCGGCTTCCTCAGTGCCCAGGGCGCCCGCGGCATGCAGCTCGAGGCCCCGCTCAGCACCCCCGGTGTCTGGCAGGCCATCACCGGTTCCTCGGGCGCCTACTTCTTCGAGGACGAGGTCATCAACACCATGGAGGTCCGGGGCGCGCTCAGCGGCGTGGTCGGCGACCTCATGACACCGCTGCTGGTCCTGACCGTGCTGGTGGTGGCTGCCGCCCTGGCCGTCGCCCTGCACCGCGGGGCCGCCGCCGGGAGCCTGCTCGCCACCGGTTCGCTCGCCCTCGTCGCCACGCTCGTGGTCTTCAACAAGGTCGGCTCGCCGCAGTTCATGCTGTGGATCGCGGCGGTGATCGCCGCAGGGCTGGTCCTGGACGGCGTGGCGGGCTGGCGGTACCCCGCCCTCGCGATGCTGGCCACGGCCGCCCTCACCACGCTGGTCTACCCGGTGTTCTACGACGCCCTGCGCTACGAGCTCAACCCCGCTGTCGCCGTCCTGCTCACCCTGCGCAACCTGCTCGTCGTGAGTATCTTCGTCTGGTCCCTCGTGCGCCTCGGACGGCTCGCAGCCGGCATGCGCACGGCGGGGCCCGCACCATCCGTCAGGGGTTCCTGACGCCCTCCCCGGCGAGCACGGCTCGATACCCCTCACGGTAGGTCGGGTAGGTGAACGAGAAGCCCGACGCGCGCAGGCGCCTGCTGTCCACGCGGCGGGCCCCGCCCCGGACCGGACCGCCGGAGCCGTCGCCCGCCGGCGGCTCCGGGAGGGTGAGCTCGGCGGCGAGGAAGCGCAGCACCTCGCCGAGGTCGACGGGCAGTTCGTCGCTGCCGAGGTAGATCCGCTCCGGTTCCTCGACGTCCAGCACGAGGTGCACGATCGCGGCGGCGGCGTCGTCCCGGTGGATCCGGTTGGTCCACTGCACCTCCTGCGGCAGGACCGCGCTGCCGCCGGTCACCTGGTCGATGAGACGCGTGCGCCCCGGACCGTAGATACCCGAGAGGCGCAGCACCGTCCCGTGGTCGGTCCGTGCGAGGAGGACGTCCTCGGCCTCCTTCACGAGGCGCGCGGTCGGGGCGGTGCCCTCCGCGGGTGAGTCCTCCGAGACCCATCCACCGCCGAAATCCCCGTACACGGCGGTGGAGGAGACGAAGAGGACCCGGCGCGGGGTGACGCCGTCGCGCTCGAGGGCATCGAGCACATTGCCGGTCGCGTCCACGTAGGCGCTGCGGTACGCCTCCTGCGTCCTGCCGCCCGCCGCGGTGGCGATGACGACGACGTCGGTATCAGCCGGGACCGGGGGCAGCGGCTGCGTCAGGTCGGCGCGCACCCCCTCGATGCCGGCCGGCAGGCGCTCCGGCGAGCGGCGCCAGCCGACCACGCGCTCCCCCCGGGCGGCGAGCCGCAGCCCGACCTCCGTGCCCAGGTCCCCGCATCCCGCGATCAGTACCGTCATGCGCCGTCCGTCCTTCCGTCACGGGCCTGGTTCGGCCATGTCCGACCGCCAGTCTAGGGCGGTGCCGACCGTGGCGGTGCCGGTCGGGGCGGTGCCGGTCGGGACGCCGGCGGGGAGGGAAGGGGAGGCGCCGTAGACTGGCCCGCGGCGCCCCGCTCCCACCGGGCCGGTCCGGCCAGGTATCCGAGCGAGGGGGGAACGCATGGGACGGGTGATCTCGGTCCAGGACAGCGTGGTGATCGCGCAGTCGCCGCAGGTGCTGTACGGCATGGTCAGCGACGTGGTGCGGATGGGCGAGTGGAGCCCGGAGAACAGGGGAGCGGTGCTCGCGGCACCGGGCGTGCCCATCGGGGTCGGGACGGTGTTCGACGGCGCCAACACGCGGGGACGGGTCAGCTGGACCACCCGCTGCACCGTGACGGCCGCGGAGCCGGGCCGGGAGTTCGCCTTCCGCGTCCATGCGATCGGCGGGCGGACGCGGCGGCTGCCCGCGAGGATCGCCGCATGGCGCTACACCTTCGAGGAGGGCGACGGCGGCACGCTCGTCACCGAGACCTGGACGGACGACCGACCCTGGCACGATGCCGCGGCACGCGCCTTCGACTATGTCGCGACGGGTGGCACGACCTTCGCCGCCTTCCAGCGCGGCAACATCCGCCGGACCCTCAGGAACCTGAAGGCCGCGGCCGAGACCGTCTGAGGTCCGCCGCATCCCGGGACGTCCCGGCATGCAGGAGGCAGGATCACCGTGACAGTGATCCTGCCTTTTTCGGAGCCAGTGCTCAGCGGCTGCTTCGCCTGGTCGCCGTCCGCAGCTGGATGATCCGCACCGCACCCACGAGCGCGACGATGGCCCCGCCGCCGACGGCGGCGATGAACAGAGCCAGGCCGAGGGCGATGGATCCCTCGAAGCCGAACGGCGCCAGGACGCAGGCCGGGTCGTCAGCCGCGGATGCGCACCGCGGTCTCCCGGAGGTAGAGGTCCACCCGTGTGTAGGCGTCCCGGGTCAGGGCCTTCCACAGTTCCACGGCGAGCGGCGGATCCTCCTTCTCGATGCTCCTGATGGCCTGCGCCGTGAGGACCTTCACATGGACGTCCTCGAGGGCCTTCACCGTGGTCTCCTGCCGGTCGTCGCTGCCGAGGGCCAGCTCCCCGAAGGTCATGCCGGCGCTCAGCGTGGTCAGCCTGAGCCGCTCGCCGGAAGGACCGGGTACCGACGTGGCGATCTTCCCGGACAGGATGAAGAAGACGCCGCCGAAGCTCTGCCCGACGCGGCGCACCACGTGCCCCTTCTCGTAGGTCCTGTCCTCCATCCGCAGCGTCAGTGCCTCGACGGCCTCCTCGGACAGCGGGCTCAGGGCGGGGCACTGGGCCACCTCCACCCGTGCGGGCAGGACCAGATCGCCGCCGTAGCGGGTGATCAGCTCGTTCTCGCACCACTCCACGGCGGCCGTGCGCGTGTCGAAGGTCGGCACGGCCCGGTCGACGTCCTTGAAGGTCTCGGCGAGGGTGCTTTCGCCGTCGATCAGCACCAGCTCGCAGTCCACCGCCTCAAGGTTCGCCCGGACCTCGCCGAGCAGGCGCAGCGACACGTCCGCCACCTCGTCGACGCGCCGCAGGTCGAGGATCACGACGTCGACGTCGTCGTCCAGCCCGCTGAGCTCGCGCACCATCGACTCGGTCCCCGCGAAGAGCAGGTCCCCGTTGAGCTCGATCACCATGGCGCGGTGGCCGTGGTCGCGGAGGACCTCCATGGCCTCGTCGGTCCTGCGGATACCCGACGGCGCCGCCGTGATGTCGTAGGTGGCCCGGATGGCCGAGCGCCCGGCGCGCGCGGCCCGGACGAAGTGCAGTTCCATGTCGCGGGAGAGCCGCTGGCTGGTGGCCATCCCGCGGACGCTGCTCCCGTGCTCGTCCAGGGGCGGGGAGTACACGGCGAGCCCCACCTGGCCGGGCAGGACGGCGATGGTGCCGCCGCCCACCCCGCTCTTCGCCGGCATGCCGACGGTGCTGATCCACGAACCGGCGTCGTCGTACATCCCGCACGTCGTCATCACCGAGAGGACGCGCTCGACGGCGAGGATGTCCATCGCCTCCACCCCGGTGAGCGGATTCCGGCCCGAATTCGCGAGCGTCGCGGCCATGACGGAGAGGTCGACGCAGTTGACCATGACCGAGCACTGGCGGAAGTAGTCCTCGATGACCGGCGTCGGATCGTCCTCGATGATGTCGAAGGAGCGCAGGAGGTAGGCGAGGGCGCGGTTCCGGTGCCCGTGTTCCAGCTCCGACCGGAAGATCTTCTGGTTCACGCCGAGCTGGCGGCCGGCGAACGCCGAATAGGCGTTCACGATCCGCTTGAACCGGGTGTTGCCGCCGCGCGACTGCACCAGCGACGTGGCCGTCAGGGCTCCGGCGTTGATCATCGCATTCGACGGGCGTCCCGTCCCGGGGGCGAGGGAGACCTCGTTGAAGGAATCCCCCGACGGCTCGACGTCCACCTTCGCGTCCACCGCCTCCATGCCGAGGTCCGCGAGGGCGAGCCCGTACGTGAAGGGCTTGGAGATCGACTGGATGGTGAACTCCTCGCGCGTGTCACCGACCTCGTACATGTAGCCGTCCACGGTGGTCAGGCAGATGCCGAAGTTGTCCGGATCGACGTTCGCCATGGCGGGGATGGTGCTGTACGGCTTGCCGTCCCGCAGCTCGGAGATCTCCCGGTGGATGGTCCTGAGGTACGTGTCGATCGGCGATTCCATGCTTCCCAGCCTACGGGCGCGGCCGGTGGCGGACTGCCCGCCCGGTCAGCGCGTGCGCAGGGTGTGCCGGATGGAGAGGACGAAGAGCTGGGCGACGGCGGTCGCCAGGCCGAGGAGGATCAGCGGCGGGGCCGCCAGCACCGTGGTGTTGAACCAGGGGTTGACGTACATCCCGTTCGCCTGTCCGTTCATCATGGCTTCGTCGAAGGCCCTCTGGTACATGCTCGGCGCAGCGAAGAAGTACACCCCGAGCGCGGTGAGGACGGCGGCCGCCACCCAGATCCAGACGTCGAGAGGATTGCGGGGTCGTGGCTCCTCGGTCTCCCGCGCGGTGTCCGGTCCCACCTCGACGATCCCCGGGATGGCTGCCTCGTCGGGCGGGGCGACGGGAAGGGCGGGAGCGGGAGGGGCCTCGGAGGTCATCCGCGGCACCGCATCGGTGGCGCCGCCCCGCTGGTAGATGCCCTCGTAGCGGGGATCGTAGGTGCCCTGCAGCCGGTCCGTGCTCATCGCTGTTCCTCCCCCTGGACTGCCGAATGCTGTCCAGTAAAGCACGGCGGCTGATCGTCGCGCCCCGCCCTCACCTGCGCGCGGCGAGCTCGTCGAGCAAGCGCTCCTCGGCGTCGTGCGGGGTGACGCAGAGGAGGACCGCGATCCAGCCGATGAGCGCGCCCCCGTTGCCCGCGCTGCCCGATCCGACACCGGCCCGTGATTGGATCAGGATCACCTGCCCAGCCGGTGGAGCGGGTCAGGACCGGAAGGAACCATGCCACCCCGATCAGCACGCACGTCGACCGAAGCCCCTCGCCTCGCCCTGCACGCACCGTCGAACCTCACGCGGGTCGATGCCCCCGTCCTCCTCGACGGCGAGCACCGGGAGGGCGAGTTCTACGCGCGCGCCGTCCTCGATGCGGGCGACCTCGCGGGCATCACGCTGCAGGAGTGCCTGCTGCAGAATGTCTCCCTCGACGGGACGGAACTGCGGGGCGCGCGCTTCCTCGAGTGTTCCTTCGAGGATCTGTTCGCGCCGGTGTTCCGGGCCTCCCGCACCAGCTGGCGGGAGACGTCGCTGCGCGGTTCGCGCTGGGGATCCGCCGAGCTGTACGACAGCAGGTTCGACGCCGTGCACCTCGACGGCGGGAAGCTCGACTTCGTGAACCTGCGCGGTGCCCGTCTCACGGATGTCCTGATCAGCGGGTGCATCATCGGCGAACTGGACCTCACGGGCTGCACGGCCACGCGCGTGGCCCTGCAGGACTGCACCGTCGGCACACTCACGCTCGACGGCGCCCGGCTCAGGGACACGGATCTGCGGACGAGCAGCTTCCGCACCATCAACGGTATCGACGGGTTGCGGGGAGCGACCATCGACGACGGGCAGCTGCTCCTCCTCGCGCCGTTCCTCGCCGAGAGCATGGGTCTCCGGGTGGAGGGCTGACGCCGGTGCCGGAGGTGCCGGCGGGCGTCGTCAGGTAGGGGCGGCGCCGGGCTCGTCCCCGGACCGATGGCCGTCGTCCTGGGCCGGCGCCCGGCGTCGTGCCGGTGGGCGTCGCGGGGCAGGGTCAGCGTCCGGGCTCGTCCCCGGACCGATCGCCGTCGTCGTCCCGGGCCTCCTGGCCGTCACCAGAGTCCGGGCGCGCCGCGGACGCGCCCGAGGTCGCCGCGGGGTAGCCGGGACCGGACGGGTAGGGCGTGCCGGCGGGGTAGCCCGGACCGCCGGGATGCGAGGGTCCGGACGGATGACGGTCGGCGGTGTAGTCGCGCCCCGGTGCGGGCTGCGCAGCGCCCGCCCGCGGGCGGTCGACGGGCGATCCGAACGGGTCCTGCCACACCGGGCGCTGCAGGGGTGCCGGCGTCGGCTCGGCCGGATGCTGGACCAGCGGGGCGGCGGAGGGGGCAGTGATCGGGGCGTCGACGTGCCCGTCGGTCCCGTGCCGGCCCGTCCCGTACTGGGTCGGGTCCCAGGATCGGACCTGGGCCGGGACCCCGGCGACGGCGTGCATCCCCCCGGGGAAGCCGGGGTGTGCGTCCTGGCCGGCTCCCGCGGGTACGGGGTCGGGCCGGGCCGCCGTGGGACCGGCCGCACCGGGGCGTGTCCGTCCGATCCCGCGCCGGTTCGCCAGCCGCACGATCACGGCTGCCGTGACGGCCATGGTCGCCACCGAGACGACCAGCCCGCCCACCGAGCCCTCGGTGTTGTTCACGTCCACCACCCCGACGGCGCCGAGGACGAAGATGGTCATGTTGTTGATCGCGTGGACGGCGATCGCCGCCTCCAGTCCGCCTGTACGCCAGGTGATCCACCCGGCGAAGAGGGCGAAGACCGCGACGTCGGCCTGGCCGAGGGGATCGTACCCGTGACCGAGCACGAAGAGGGGGATGGGGAGGAGGATCGCGAACGCCGGATGCCGCAGCCAGCCACCGATCGCCTGCATCAGGTATCCACGGAACACGTACTCCTCGGCGGCTGCCTGGAACGGGACCGCGAGCAGGGAGAGCGCGAGCATGATCCAGAGGACCGACGTGTCCTGCTGAGCGGACGGCGCTGGGCCGTCCTCGGGGAACACCACGGTGAGGAGGGCCGAGACGAGCAGGCTCGCGAGGAAGACGGCGATCGCCGTGACGACGCAGGTCACCAGCCAACGCCAGCGGATCCGCCCCGCCACGGAGGAGAGCAGGCCGATGGGCTTCGGGCCGATGATGAACGTCGCCATGCCCAGGGCGGGGATCATGAGGATCAGGGACACCAGGGTGAAGGCGAAGATCACCGGGTTGCTGAGATCGAGCGCCTCCGCAGCCTCCATGATCCGCTGCGTGTCGGCGGAGGTCGCGAGCGCCGCGACCACGCCGACGACGAGCAGCAGTACCGTGAGCGCGAGGTAGAAGGCCAGTCCGAGCAGCCCGGTCAGGAGCGGTTTCCACCACCGGTACTGCGGCCATGAACGGGCGAGGCGGTGGTAAGCGTAGTGCTGGTCGAGCTGATCCATACTCCTACCGTAATGCGGTTTCCTTGGCGTTCTCCGCCGTCGCCGAGCGGCGGTCCGTCCGATGGCGCAGGTGCCCCACCAGGGTCACGACGCCGGACAGCAGCGCGGACACGGCGATGCCCAGCCACAGGTCCACCGTCAGGGTGAGCGCCCCGACGACGGCACCGGCCATGATGAGCGCGATGGCGGAGAAGCGGCGCGCCCAGAAGGGACTCCTGCCGCCGGCCAGCCGGGAGTCGGACGCGAGGCCCGTGATGGTGGAGGTGACGACGACGGTGGTGATCTCGGCGACCTTGAGGCGTTTCGCCGTGGCGGCCTGGATGCCCATCGCGGTGGCGAGCACCGACGTCGTGATGCTGCCCAGGATCTCCGCGGCATGCACGTTGACGAGGGCCACGTAAACGGCGAGCGCGGTGAGTCCGAGCGTCACCGTGAGCAGCGTGCTCGAGGTGCGCCCCGACCAGCCCTCCGGTCCCTTCCGCAGCACGCGCCCGGCCAGAGCCGCGCCGACCATGAAGAAGACGAGGGCGAGGGCGGGCCGGAGGATCGGGAGGTCCGCCCCGCCGGCGAAGGCCATCCCGAGGAGGACGACGTTTCCCGTCATGTTCCCGGTGAAGACGCGGTCGAGCCCGAGGTAGCCGACGGCGTCGATCACGCCCGTCGAGAAGGTGAGGACGAGCATGAGCCACAGGTGCAGGCGGTCCGTCGCGACGCGCGGGTTCTTCTTCGCCTTCTTCTTCGCCATGAATTCCCTTGGTAACAGTCTTGAAACGAATGTATACGAAGCTTATCGTCGTACGAGCGATTGTATTCAATCCTTTCGCCCGTGCAGAAGCTGTATCCCGCAGCGCAGCAGCAGTTCCGTCCCGTCCGTTCGTGAGGAACCCCCATGCAGCACCAGAACCAGCACCTGCAGGCCCGCAGTGCGCGCGGCAGGAGGTCCGGCAGAGCCGCCGGACTCCTGGCCGCTGCCGCCATGGCGGTCACGGCCCTGACCGCCTGCCAACCGATCCAGCCCCTGCCGGCAGCGCCGGTCCGCGAGGACGTGACGGGCGTTCCCCTCGGGGATGCCATGGTCCGGGAGGGCGGTGACCTCGTGATGGCGCTCTCGGCCGAACCGGACCGCCTCGACCCGACGACGTCGTCCTCCCTCTACACGCGGTACGTCATGCAGACCATGTGCCAGAAGCTCTACGACATCGACGCCGAGGGGGAGATCGTCCCGCAGCTCGCCGCCGCGCTGCCGGAGGTCTCCGAGGACGGACTCACGGTCACCATCCCGGTCCGCACGGACGCCGTGTTCGCGGACGGCGTCCCGTTCGACGCCGAGGCCGTCCGGACCACGCTCGAACGCCACCTGACCCTCGAGGGCTCGACCCGCAAGAGTGAACTGGGCCCGATCACCGGGATCCGCGCGGTCGGCGAGGACCGCGTCGAGATCAGCTACGAGCGGCCGTTCGCTCCCCTGACCGCCGCGCTCGCCGACCGCGCCGGGATGATGCTCTCGCCGCAGGCCATCGCCGAGAACGGGGCGGACTTCGGCGTCAGCCCGGTCTGCGTGGGGCCGTTCAAGTTCGTGGACCGCGTGCCCCAGACCTCGATCACCGTGGAGCGCGATCCGCTCTACTACGACGCCGAGGACGTCCACCTCGACACCATCACCTACCGCATCATCACGGACGCCAACATCAGGGCCGCGAACCTGCGCTCCGGCGACGTCCAGGTGGCGGACACCATCTCCCCGCAGGACGTCGACGCGCTGCTCAAGGAGGACGGCGTGGGCGTGCTCCAGGTCGGCTCCCTCGGCTACCAGGCCCTCACCGTGAACGTCGGTAACGTGGACGGGGCGGGGGAGCCGCCCGGCACCATCGACACGCCCATCGCCCAGGAGAGCGCCATCAGGATGGCGCTGTCCATGTCGATCGACCGTGAGGCACTGGTCAACACCGTGTTCAACAGCTGGTTCGAACCCGCCTGCTCCCCGGTGTCCCCGGACAGCCCGTACTCCTCCGCACTGAGCGAGGCCTGCCCACCCTACGACCCGGAGGGCGCGCGGCAGCTGCTCGAGGACGCCGGCGTCGAGACCCCGTACCCGCTGGAGATGCAGGTCACCAACACCCCGGACACCCTGCGCTTCGGCCAGGCCCTGCAGGCCGCGGTGGCGGACGGCGGCTTCGACCTCACCGTGGTGCCCGTGGAGTACTCGACGCTCCTCGACGTGCAGTCGCAGGGCGATTTCGAGGCGCTGCAGCTCGGCTGGTCCGGGCGGATCGACCCGCACGGCAACATGTTCAACTTCCTCTCGACCGGTGGCGGCAACAACTACTCGGGCTACAGCAACCCGGAACTGGACGAGGTGCTCACGAGTGCGGCGCAGATCAACGACGTCGAGGGCCGCGCGGAGCTCTACGGCAAGGCCGTCGAGCTCGTGCAGCGCGACAACCCGATCATCTACCTCTACCGCCAGCGGAACCTGACCGCCTACAGCACCGACGTCGTCGGCGTCGAGACCTTCACGGACGGCGTGGTCCACCTGAGCGACGCCGCGTTCATCGAGCCCACCGACGAGACGGAGAACTGACATGGGCCGCTACCTCCTCACCCGGCTCTGGCAGTCGGTCGTCACCCTCGTCCTCGCCTCCCTCGTCGTCTTCATCGGCGTGCGCCAGCTGCCCGGGGACCCCGCCCTCGCCATGGCGGGGGAGGAGGCGACGCCGGAACAGCTCGCTGCCGTGCGCGCCGACATGGGACTCGACCAGCCGCTCGTGACCCAGTACCTGGCGTTCGTGCGCAACACGTTCAGCGGCGACTTCGGTGAATCGACCCGCACGGGGACCCCGGTCACCGAACTGATCGCCACCACGCTGCCCGTCACGCTGTGGCTCTCGGCCTACGCGATCGTGGTAGCCATCGTGATCGGCATCCTCTTCGGGGTGATCGCGGAGCGGTTCCGTGGCCGCTGGCCCGAGTGGGTCGCCAACGCCTTCGCCCTCGTCGGCCTGTCCGTGCCGAACTTCTGGCTCGGCATCCTCGCCATCCTCTACCTCGCGGTGACGCTCGGCTGGTTCCCCGCCTCCGGCTACGTCGACGTGCTCTCGGATCCGCTGCGGGGGCTGTACTACCTGACCCTGCCCGCCCTGATCCTCGGCACGGGTCTCGCCGCGGTCATCATGCGCCAGACGAGGGCGTCGATGATCGAGACCATGACCACCGACTACGTGCGGACCGCGCGGGCCAAGGGGCTCGGCCGCGGGCGGGTCCTCGTGCGCTACGGCCTGCGGAACTCCCTGATCGTCGTCGTGACCATCGTGGGTCTCCAGCTCGGCGGCCTCATCTCGGGCGCCGTCGTCACCGAGCGGATCTTCGCCCTGCCGGGCTTCGGCAAGCTCACGCTCGACGCCGTCTTCACCCGCGACTATCCCGTGATCCAGGCCGTGGTGCTCATCATCACCGTCAGCTACATCCTCATCAACCTCGCCGTGGACATCCTGTACTCGGTGGTCAATCCCAAGATCCGCGTCGGAGGAGCCAACTGATGGCCGTCGAAACCCTGCCCCCGAAAGCGGGAGGCGCCGGCCTCGGCTCCGGCCGCGGCCGCATCCTGTCCTCCCTCCGGCACAACCCGCTGGGCATCACGGGCGGCATCATGCTCGTCGCCGTGGTGCTGGCCGGACTGCTCGCCCCGCTCCTCGCGCCTTACTCGCCGTCGGAGGTGCACTTCGACACACCCTTCCAGCGGCCGCTGACCGAGGGCTTCCCGCTCGGCACGGACGATCTCGGGCGGGACATCCTCTCGCGCCTGCTCTTCGGCATCCAGACCTCGCTGCAGGTCGGTGTGCTCTCGGTCCTCCTCGCCGTGGTCATCGGGACGCCCCTCGGCCTGCTCGCGGGCTACTCCCGCGGGTTCGACGCCGTGATCTCCCGTCTCACCGACGTCACCCTCGCCTTCCCGTTCCTCATCATCGCCGTCGGACTCGCCGCCATCAGCGGGCCGAGCCTCGGCAATGCGGCGATCGCCCTCGGTATCGCCCAGATCCCCACCATGATCCGGGTGGTCCGTGGCGAGACGCTGCGCATCAAGGAGAGCGACTTCGTGCTCGGGGCCCGCACCATGGACGCCTCGCCCACCTGGATCATGCTGCGGCACGTGCTGCCCAACGCGACGTCCGCCATCATCGTCCAGGCCACGGTCATCATGCCCGTCGCCGTGATCGGGGAGGCACTCCTGTCCTTCCTGGGGCTCGGCATCCAGCCGCCCACGCCGAGCCTCGGCATCATGCTCTCCGACGCCCAGCAGTACATCTTCCGCGCGCCCAGCGCGGCGATCTTCCCGGGCATCGCGATCGCGCTGATCTGCCTGGCCTTCAATCTCTTCGGCGATGCCCTGCGCGACGCCTTCGACCCGACGAACACCACCCGGAAGTGACCACGATGACGTACACACCCCCTCCCTCCTTCACCACCCGGCCCACCCTGCAGGGGACGTTCGGCATGACCGCCTCGACGCACTGGCTCGCCACCGCATCAGCCCAGGCCGTGCTCGAGCGCGGCGGCAACGCCTTCGACGCCGCCGTGGCCGGGGCGTTCGTCCTGCACGTCGTTGAGCCGCACCTCAACGGCCCCGGCGGGGACATGACGGGGGTGTTCGCGACCGCGGCGGAACCCGGCAGGCCCGTGGTCCTCATGGGCCAGGGCCCCGCACCCGCGGCCGCGACCCGTGAGCACTACCTCTCCGAAGGCCTCGAACTCGTCCCCGGCGCCGGGGCGCTCGCCGCTGCGGTCCCCGCCGCCGTCGACGCCTGGCTGGTCCTGCTCCGCGACCACGGGACCTGGGAACTGGAGGACGTCCTGGCCTTCGCCGTCGGGTACGCGCGTGACGGCCACCCGATCGTCGGGCGCGTCGGCGCGACCATCGCCGCCGTCGCCGACCTCTTCACCGAGCACTGGCCCACTTCGGCCGCGCTGTGGATGCCCGAGGGCCGGCCGCCACGGGAGGGCGAGGTCATCCGCAACGAGGCCTACGCCCGCGTGCTCGGGTCACTGGTCGCTGCGGCGGCCGACGGCGGGACGCGCGAGGAGCGCATCGACGCGGCCCGGCTCGAGTGGCGGACCGGCCTCGTGGCTCAGGCCGCCGCGGAGTTCGTGCGGACGCCGCACCGGCACTCCTCCGGACTCGACCACGCCGGAGTAATCACCGTGGAGGACTTCGCAGGCTTCGAGGCGGGCTACGAGGAGGCGACCACCCTCGAGTTCCGCGGGCACACCATCGCGAAGACCGGGCCCTGGGGCCAGGGCCCGGCCCTGCTGCAGACCCTCGCGATCCTCGACGGATTCGACGACGAGCGCCTGGACCCCTCGACGGCGATCGGTGTCCACACCATCCTCGAGGCGCAGAAGCTCGCGATCGCCGACCGTGAGGCGTACTACGGTGACGCCGACGTGCCCATGGAGTACCTGCTCTCGGCGGAGTACGCCGCCGAACGCCGCGCGCTCATCACCGACGAGGCCTCCCGGGAGTTCCGGCCGGGCACGGTCCCGGGCGTCGAGCCCTTCACGCCACCGCTCCGCACGGGCTACACGCCGCCGGCGCTGGCCGACGGCAGCGGCTTCGCCGGGGTCGGGGAGCCGACGGTGTCGCGCAGCGGCGAGACCCGCGGGGACACCTGCCACATCGACGTCGTCGACGCGCACGGCAACATGGTCTCCGCGACACCGAGCGGCGGCTGGCTGCAGTCCTCGCCGGCCATCCCCGAGCTCGGCTTCTGCCTGGGTTCGCGCCTGCAGATGACCTGGCTCGAGGAGGGCGGCCCGTCCACGCTGCAGGCCGGGAAGCGGCCCCGCACCACGCTCACCCCGACCCTCGTCCTGAAGGACGGACGGCCCGTGGTCGCCCTCGGGTCCCCGGGCGGGGACCAGCAGGACCAGTGGCAGCTGCTGTACCTCCTGCGGACGATCGTCGGCGGGTACTCGCCCCAGCAGGCCGTCGACGCGCCGTCCCTGCACACCACATCCATCCCCGGGTCCTTCTGGCCCCGGACCTGGGAGCCGGGCGGCGCCGTGGTCGAGGACCGGCTCGGCGAGGACGTGATCGCGGACCTCGAACGCCGCGGCCATGTCGTCACGCGCGCAGGGGACTGGTCGCTCGGCCGCCTCTCCTCCGTCACCAAGGACCACGCGACCGGCGTGCTGTCCGCCTCCGCCAACCCCCGAGGAGCACAGGGCTATGCTGCAGGACGCTGAGAACATCCTGGAGGTCTCCGACCTCGACGTCACCTTCGGCGGGACCCCCGTGCTGCACCGCATCGGGTTCTCGATGCGGCGCGGGGAGCGCGTGGCGATCGTCGGCCAGTCCGGTTCGGGCAAGTCGACGGCCATCGGCGCGATCCTCCGCCTGCTGCCCGGGAGCGGACGCATCACCCACGGGTCGATCATCCTCGGCGCCGGACGGACGCGCGGTGGAGTCGAGGATCTGGCGACGGCGACCGAGCCGGTCATGCGGAGCATCCGGGGCCAGCGCGTCGGACTCGTGCCCCAGGACCCCATGTCCAACCTCAACCCGGCCATGAAGATCGGTCCGCAGGTCGCCGACGCCCTCGTCGCCAGCCGCCGCGATCTCGGGGCCGAGGGGAAGCTGGACCGCGGCGAGGTGAAGAGGCGTGCGGTCGCCCTCCTCACGGAGGCGGGCATCCCCGACGCCGAGCGGCGGTACGGCCAGTACCCGCACGAGTTCTCGGGCGGCATGCGCCAGCGCGTCCTCATCGCCATCGCCCTCGCGGGCGAGCCCGAGCTGCTGATCGCCGACGAGCCGACCTCGGCCCTGGACGTCACGGTGCAGCGCCAGATCCTCAACCACCTGCAGTCGCTCGTGGACGCGCGCGGCACCTCCCTGCTGTTCATCACGCACGATCTCGGGCTCGCCGCGGACCGCACCGACCGCATTATCGTCATGTCCGAGGGCCGGATCGTGGAGGTCGGGACGCCCCGGCAGATCCTCCTCGACCCGCAGGAGGAGTACACGAGGCAGCTGGTCGCGGCTGCCCCCTCGGTCGCGGCGGCGCTCGACGCCGACCCCCTCGCCGAGACTCCGGCCGCACGGAGCGAACCCATCCTGGTGGTGCGCAACCTCGTGAAGGAGTTCGCCCTGCGCGGGCAGCGCGGCGGGACGGTGCGTGCCGTGAACGACGTCTCCTTCCAGGTGGAGCGCGGCACCACCACGGCGGTGGTGGGCGAGTCCGGTTCGGGCAAGACCACGGTGGCGCGCATCATCCTCGGGCTGGAGTCGGCGTCCTCCGGGGAGGCCCTGATCGACGGCGCGTCGCTCACCACCACGCGGGGCGCACAACGGCGCGCGCTGCGCCGCACGGTGCAGCCCGTGTTCCAGGACCCCTACGGATCGCTCGATCCGACCTACAGCATCGAGCGGCTCATCGACGAGCCGCTGCGCATCTTCGGCGTCGGGGACCGGGAAAGCAGGCGCGAGCGGGTCGCGGAACTCCTGGACCAGGTGGCGCTGCCGCGCGGGGTGGCCCAGCGCCGCCCGAACGAGCTCTCCGGAGGCCAGCGGCAGCGCGTCGCGATCGCCCGGGCCCTCGCGCTCGAACCCGAGCTCCTCATCTGCGACGAGGCGGTCTCGGCGCTCGACGTCCTCGTCCAGGACCAGATCCTCACGCTGCTCGCCGACCTGCAGGACCGGCTCGGCCTGACCTACCTGTTCATCACGCACGATCTCTCGGTGGTGCGGCAGATCGCCCACGACGTCGTCGTCATGAGATCGGGTGACGTGGTGGAGAGCGGTACCGTGGACGAGGTCTTCAACCGCCCTCGGGCGGACTACACGAAGGAGCTTCTTGGAGCCATCCCGGGCGCGGCGTTTGCGGCCTGAGCAGGATGCCGCGGCCCCGCAGCGCGTCCTCGACGCGATCCGCCGCGACATCATCTTCGGGACGCTCCTGCCCGGCGTCCGGGTGACGGAGGCGGCTCTGGCCACGAAGTACGGTGTCTCTCGCGTCCCCGTCCGCGAGGCGCTGCGGGCCCTGGAGGCCGAAGGCTTCGTGGAGTCGAAGCCCTATGCGGGGTCCACGGTCGCGGAGATCCCGCTCGACGACGCCGAGGACCTCTTCGCGGTGCGCGGCGTCATCGAGTCCACCATCGCGCGCCGGGCGGCGCGCCGCGCGGCCGCGCAGTTCGCCGCGGACGCGCCCAGCACGCAGTGGTGGTCGGCGCGCCGGGCCCTTGCCGACATCCTCGACGACGGCGACCGCGCGGTGGCCGCCGATGCCCTCGCGGACCTCCCCGAACTCAACATCCGCTTCCACCTGGGCGTCGCGGAACTCAGCGGCAGTGCCTCGCTCGCGGCCCTGCTGCGCCAGATCTCGGGGAAGATCGAGTGGCTGTACGCGGCGGACGTGGACAACCGCGGCAAGCAGTCCTGGGGTGAGCACCGGCTGATCATGGCGGCCATCGACGCGGGCAGCGAGGCGGAGGCCGAACGCCTGATGGCCGGCCACGTGGGCTCCTCGCACCGCGGGTACATGGAGCGGTTCGCCGCGCCGCGGGACGCGGACGGCGGGACCGCCCACCGGGGCTGAGGCCGCGCCGCGCCGCGACGCGGGAAGCCCCGCGGGTGCTCCGGCTACAGGAACGGGCGCAGCGGCGCGAGGATCGCCTCGCTCACGCGGGCCACGAGGTGCCGGCTGTCCCATTCCTCCTTGCTGAGCACGCGGCTGTTGGAGGTGTCCACCTCGAAGATCCGCTCCATGGTCGCGGCGAGGGCGCGGTCGAAGATCTCGAGGTTGATCTCGTAGTTGCCCGTCAGGCTCAGGCGGTCGATGTTGGCGGTACCGACGGTGCTCCACTCGCCGTCGATCGTCGCGGTCTTCGCGTGGATCATGGAGTTCTGGTACAGCAGGATCTGGACGCCCGCGTCGATCAGGGAGGAGTAGAACCCGCGCGAGAGCCAGTCCGAGACCACGTGGTTGGAGTCCTCGGGCAGGATCACGCGGACGTCCACGCCCCGGCGGCTGGCCCGCAGCAGGGCGTCGAGGATCTGCCGGTCCGGGATGAAGTAGGCCGTCGTGATGAAGATGTGGTGCCGCGCCCGGTTGATCGCGTCCAGGTAGATCCCCCGGATGGGGAACACGAGGTTCGCGGGGATGTTGTTCACGGCGCGGATGCGCGGCTCCCAGAAGGATGCACTGAGATCGGGGAGCTCGGGCCTGCGCGGGATGGCCCGCAGGTTCCAGAACCCGACGAAGGCCTCGCGGAGCTCCCAGACCGAGGGGCCGCGGATCTCCAGGTGCGTGTCCCGCCATTTGGTGGCGTAGAGGGAGCCGATGTTGTAGCCGCCCACGAAGCCCACCTCGTCGTCGACCACCAGGACCTTGCGGTGGTCCAGCCCGGTGCCACGGATGTTCGTGAAGACGATGGAGGGCCGGAGCACGGGGAAGCGGTAGGCATTGACGCGTGGATGCCAGGCGTAGAAGAACGGGTTGACCACGAGGTTCGCGAACCCGTCGTAGATCACGAAGACCTTCACTCCGCGCTCCGCAGCGCGGTTCACGGCGTCGCGGAAGCGCGCACCGACCTCGTCACCCTTCCAGATGTACGTCTCGAGGAGTACCTGGTGCTCGGCCCGGTCGATCGCGGCGATCATCGCGTCGAAGAGGTCCTCGCCGTACGTGTAGACCGTGGTGTCCGTGTCGGCGATCCTCGTGTGGAACGTCCCCGGTTGCGGGAAGCCCGGCCGCTTGCGGCGCTGGCGCTTCTGGTAGGTGTCCACGGCGACCAGGCCCGCGATCACCACCGCCTGCGCCGAGAACAGGCCGAGAGCGGCCCGCTTCATCGTGACCCGGGCGAAGCCCATCACCGTCTTCTGCTTGAACCAGCCCATACATCCAGCGTATCGCCTCGTCGGTACCGGCCCGCCGGGGGCGGCCGGATCAGTGCCCGCCGACCTCGAGGGCCTGCGCGACGGCGGTGTCGACGCCCGCACGCCAGGGGAAGCCGTGCCCCGGGAGCACCGTCCTCGCCGCAGTGGCCCGCAGCGCCTCCAGCGACCGCAGCGCCGTGGCGGTGTCCGCGGTCGCCGCGCGCGCGACCACCTGCGGTCCGGGGTGGCCGGTGTACGGATCGAGCGTCACGAGGGCATCACCGCTGATCACGGCGTCGCGGTCGGAGAAGTGGAGCCCGCAGTGACCCTTCGTGTGACCGGGCGTCGGCACGAGCAGCGGCGCGCCGGGCAGCGCCGCGGCCGCCTCGGGGGTGAGTGGGAGGGTGTCCGCCACGCCCTCGACCATCAGGGCGCCGGCCGCGGTCATCCGGGCGAGGCCGGGGACGGCGCGGGGATACCGGAGCGGATACAGGAAGGGCGTGCGCTCGCGCTCGTAGCTGTAGGGGTGCGCCGCGATGCGGGCGTCGTCGGGATGGCAGTACACGGGGATCCCGTAGCGCGACCTCAGGTGCTCGGCGGTGCCCACGTGGTCGAAGTGCCCGTGGGTCAGGACGATCGCCCGGAGGTCCCCGACGGGACGGCCGATCCGCTCCATCGCCTCCAGCAGCAGGCCCTTCGAGCGCGGCAGGCCCGTGTCCACGAGCAGCACGCCGTCGTCGTCCTCCACGAGGTAGACGTTCGTCCTCGCGTGCTCGAGGTAGTGGATCCCCGGGGCGATGTCCGTCCTGATCATGCTGTGCCTCACTCGTGCTCGTGGTGTGCCGGTCCCTGGTTCCGACCCTAGGCAGGCGGTGGCGTGGCGACAAGGAGGACGATGCGGCGCTGCCGGGGTTTCCATCGGCGCCCGCAGTGGCTACCTTGGGGACAGCAGGACGGGCACGGCACCCGAGCGCGGCAGCGGCGCGACCGAGGGCCGGGAGGCCGATCCTCGGGAGGCACAGGATGACGACGGGCATGAGCCAGCAGGAGCAGCAGCGCCTGACGTGCGCCGCTTTCCGCTCGACCGCGCTGTCGACGTACGACCTGTGGCTGCGGTACTTCAGCCTCGGCGGCAACGCCGGTGAGGAGGAGGTGGACGCCTACCTCTACAGCTCCCTGTTGCTCCCGCCCTTCGAGCGGGACGTCCTCGCGCTCGCCGTCAACGAATTCATCGCCGACCAGCCCCCGGCGCCCCCGGGCGCCGGCGGCATGGAGGGCCCGACGGCGCCCGCCGCCGGCTAGAGCAGGGTCTGCTGTTCGGCGTCCGCCGTCACGTCCCCCGGCAGCGGGTCGATGAGATCGGGGCCGTTGTTGCGCACGGAGCCGACGCGGGATCCCACGAGCCGGGGCAGCAGGTGCGGGTCGGGGATGGCGTCCAGCAGTTGCTGCACCGCGGGGCGCGCATCATTCCGGGGGTCGAGCCAGTCGCCGCGCAGGTCGGCGGGGACGATCACCGGGGTGCGGTCGTGGATCTCACCCAGGGCGTCGCTCGCCGGTCGGGTGATGATGCTGCAGCTGACCACCCAGGTGCCCTTCGGGTGTTCCTCGGACGCCGTCGCCGGGTCACGCCAGAACTCGTACAGGCCGGCGAATCCGAGGTGCCCGCCGTCCGGGCCGTGCAGGTAGATGGGGGTCTTGGTGCCGTCGTCGTTCTTCCGCCACTCGTAGTAGCCGTCCGCCGGGACGATCCCGCGGCGCTTGAGGGCCGCGGCGCGGAAGGAGGGCTTCTCGAGGAGGGTCTCGCTGCGGGCGTTGATCATGCGCGAGCCCACGGACGCGGACTTCGACCAGGACGGGATGAGTCCCCACCGGGCCGGTTCCAGCCATCGGGTCAGTTCACCCGTCTCCGGGTCGAGGCGTTCGACGACGAGCTGCACGGTGTCGGTGGGAGCCACGTTCCAGGACGGCTCGATCTCGCCCTCGACCGCCTCGTCCACCTCGAAGGCGTCGATGAGGTCGGCCTTGTTGCCGGCGATCACGAATCGTCCGCACATGGCGCCCGGGTCCTTCCGTCGTCTGCCACGCCGGTGGCCCCGCGGGTGAGCGGGCCACCGGCGGGGGTGCCTACTTCTTCTTGCGGTCCAGCAGCAGTGCGAGGGCGATCCCGACCATCCAGATGTCCTTCGCGACGGACGTGCCGTCCTGCGTGGGACGGACACCGTCCTCCTGCGTGAGCTCCGGGGTGCGGAAGTACATGGTCATCATGCCGGCCGAGAAGGCCAGGAGCCCGACGCCCGCGAGCCGGCTGGGGATGAACGGTGCCAGCAGCGCCGAGCCGACGGCGATCTCCGAGGCGGCGAGGACCTTGCCGAACTGCTGGGCCTCGAGCTGGCTGAACTGCGGGAAGGCCTTCGACGCCATGGCCTGCAGGTAGCCGGCCGAGCCCTCGTCGAGGCTCGTCTTGCCCAGGCCGGAGTTGAGGATGAAGGCGCCGGTGGTGAGGCGGAGCGGTACGTGGCTGGGGCGGAAACCCATGGTGGTGCCTTTCGTCGGAGGGGAGTTCGGGAGCATGGTCCGCCTGTGAGCCTACGGCCGCTACGGTCGGGGCCGCTAGTCCTGTCCGGGGGGTCCGGCGACACCACCGGCCCCAGGGGTGCCCGCGACGTCGGGGAGGTCCGCACCGGCCATGAAGGCGCAGAGCTGGACGCGCACTTCCGCACCCTCCGCCCGGTCACCGAGGGCGTGCCGGACGGCGGTCGCGACGCGCCGCACGAGCGCAGGGCCCGGATACTCGGACAGCCCGGCGAAGCGGATGTGCACCACGAGGGTGCCGGCCTCCTCCCGGAGTCCCACGAGTCCCTCCCCGTCCGTGGCGGCCACCGTGCGGGCACGGCCCGCCTCGAGGATGGTGCGGAGGGCGGAGTGCGGGGGATAGAGGCCCGCGACACCCTCGGTCGCCATGACCTGCGCCTCGATCGCGCGGGCGAGGTCCGGGAGGTCGGTGGTCATGGCTGGTCCTCTCCGGCGCCATCGGTCCCGAACAGGTCGGTGACCGTGATGTCCACTCCCTGGAGATCGAGCTCGGTGTGGGTGGTGAGCGCCTCGGCGACGGCGGAGCGCAGCGCGTCCACGAGGGTGGGGAGGCGATACCCGTGCAGGGCCGTGACACTGAGCTCCACGCGGGTCTGCGCACCGGGCTCGGTGATGTCGCCGTGCAGGCGGCACTTGCCGATGGTCACGCCGTCGATGCCGTCGCCGGTCCGCCGGATGAGGGCGACGACGGCACCCTCTGTCTCCGAGAGGCCGTCATCGGGATCGTCCGAGGCGACCGGGATGGAGCGGCCGGCACGGGTCTCCAGCCGGAGGTTGGAGAGGATGTCCTGCAGCCAGCCGTCGGACTCGGCGGCGATGCGGGCGTCGTCCTCCGCGAGCGACCGCGTCAGGTCCCCGAGCGAGCGGAGGCTCGCGAGGCCCGACTGGCACTGGGGACACTGCCGGTAGTGCCCCTCGTAGGGCGAGCTGCCGGTGGCCAGGTAGTCGGCGAGCTCGTCGATGGAGTGGCCGCAGTCGTCCGCGGGGGAGTGATCGCCGACCCCGCGCGTGTCGTCCTCGCTCATCGCCACCCCTCCATGTCCCTCATCAGCCTAGCGCGGGCCCGGGCGAGGCGTCCTCGGACGCTCTCGCTGGTCAGGCCGAGCTGCTCCGCGATCTCGTCGTAGGAGAGACCGCCCATCTCCTTGAGGACCCAGCACTGGCGCTGCTCGGCGGGCAGTGCCTCGAGGGAGCGGGCGAGGGCGTCGAGCCCCGACCCGGAGATCGTGGCGCTCTCGGGGGTGGGGGAGCTGTCCGAGACCTCGGCGAGGGAATCGGCGTCGGCGTGCTCGCGCCGGCGCCGCACGATGTCGATGCTCCGCCTGCCGCAGATCCGCATGAGCCAGGACTTGACCACGGAGCCGTCGCGGAGTTCCCCGAGGTGGTCCCACGCGTGGATCAGGGTCTCCTGGACGGCGTCGTCCGCGTCCGCCGTCGAACCGGTCAGGCGGACCGCGTAGCCGCGCATCATCGGACCGTAGCGGCGCGCGAGCACCTCGAACGCGGCGGTGTCGCCGTCGGTCGCGCGTTCACACAGCACCACGTCGGGCAGTGCGTCCAGCTGGATGTTCCGTTCAGGAGGTGTCACCCTCGGCATCTCCCTCGACCTCGATATGCCCCTCCTGCCCAGTGAACCGCACTTCGGTTGAAGCTCAAACTCACCGGGCCGGATCGATGCAAGTTTCCACAATGTTTCTCGACCTGCCGCGCTGAGTTCACGATCTTCGCCGGCGGCTCTGCTTTGATGACAAGCAGCGAGCGAGACCCATCGGCTATCGGAGTAGGTTTCATGGTCCCCCGGACTGCAGAACACCCCCGGCATCAGCACTTCATCCTCCACATGAGCGACACGCACCTGCTCGGGGGTGATGCGCCCCTCTACGGCGCGGTGGACAGCGAACTCCGGCTCCGCGAGGTCTTCGAGGACCTCGAGCAGTCAGGGGCACGGCCGCAGGCCATCGTGTTCACGGGGGACCTCGCGGACAAGGGCGAGCCGGGCGCCTACGCGAAGCTCCGCGCCATCGTCGATCCAGCAGCCGCCCGCCTCGGCGCCACGGTCATCTGGGCGATGGGGAACCACGACGACCGCGCGGCCTTCCGCCGGGGGCTGCTCGACGAGGAACCCTCGGCCGGGGCGGGGGCACCCGTGGACGCGGTGCACTTCATCGACGGGCTCCGCATCATCACGATGGACTCCACCGTCCCCGGTCACCACCACGGCGAGTTCAGCCACGAGCAGCTCCGCTGGCTCGCGCGCGAGCTCGTGGTACCTGCTCCGCACGGCACCATCCTGGCCCTCCACCATCCGCCTGTCCCGAGCGTGCAGGATCTCGCGGTGCTCGTGGAGCTCCGGGACCAGCGTTCGCTCGCGGAGGTGGTCCGCGGCTCGGATGTCCGCACCATCCTCGCCGGGCACCTGCACTACTCGACCACGGCGATGTTCGCCGGCGTGCCGGTCTCGGTGGCCAGTGCCACCTGCTACACCCAGGACCTGCTGTTCGACGGCGGCGGATCGCGCGGGCGGGACGGCGCCCAGTCCTACAACCTCGTGCACGTGTACGAGGAGACGATCGTCCACTCGGTGGTGCCCGCGGGCCGCCACGCCTCCGTCGGTGAGGTGGTCCCCCGCGAGGAGACACGACGGCGGCTCGAGGCGCACGGCGTGGTCATCGCCGAGGGCGGCCGCACCCGGCACCTCACCTCCGCCTGACCGGCGGCGTGCGCGGCCGTCTGCCCGGGTGGCCGTCCCGGCGAGCGCCCAGCCGATGACTCGACCAGCAGGCCGGCCGTCGGCTCAGCCCAGCGAGGCAGGAAGACCCACACTGAACAGGGTCCTGGGGTCCTGCAGCAGCGCGGGCGGTTCGATGTCCGAGCGGCGCAGCCAGCCGCTGAGCCGGGCGGCACGGATCAGCCCGTCCTCGTGCATGAGCACGGGGCCCACGTGCCCCGTCCGGAAGTGCTCGCCGTCCGGGTCGGCGATCGCCACGGCGTCGCCGTCCTCCACCGCCTCCTCGAAGGTGTGGAGCTGGCGCTCCCATTTCGGCGCAGCCCGTCCGCCCGGGGGATCGGGCGGCATGAGCAGGGTCGCATCACCCTCCGGCGGGTGGGACGCCGCCCGCCAGACCCACAGCCGCCGGCCCTCGGGTTCGGTGGGGATGCGTTCCACGTCAGGTTCCGGCCACAGGTACGGGAGGTCCTCCGGAGTGCCGGGGAACCGGCTGCGGTAGATCTCCGGGGCCTTCTGGATCAGGTTGGAGCGGTGGCTCACGTGGAGTGCGGCTTCACCCAGCCAGGGAGGCATCGGCACGTCGGGGTCCTCGAGCACGTGCGGCGCGAACTCCAGGATCAGGCGGTGCGTGGAGTCCGCGTGGCCGCGGGAGACCCATTCGGACACCATCGCGAGCCCGTACAGCGTGAGGGCAGGCACGTGCCCCATCCACATCCGGATGGCGGGATGCCGACGCCACCCGTAGTCGGGGATCACGAGGGCGCGGAGGGCCTGCAGGGTCTCGACCCGCTGCTTGCCGAGCCTCGCCTGGTCGAGGACCCGTGCGCTCGCCCCGAAGTCCGGATACGGCAGGAAGGTCTGCATGGCGCCAGTGTTCCACGCGGCAGAGGCGCCCTGCCCGGAGGACTAGATCTCCCAGGGAGCCTTGACCGGGAAGTACTTCTCGAGGAAGTCCGTGACCAGATGGGCACGTTCCTCCGCCTCGACCTCGGGGAAACTGCCGTCGTTCAGGCAGAAGAAGTCGTGGTTGCGCTTGTCGAGCATCTTGTTCAGGCTCTTCAGCCCGGAGCGCTGCGTGGTGTCCACGTAGAGGACGCGGGCCAGCTCCTGCGTGACGGCACGGCCCGTGAGCAGCGCGTAGTAGTGGTAGAGCGAGTTGGTGACGGAGATGTTGTCCTTGGCGCGGAACCGGGACGCCGCCGTCGCCTCGAACTCCGCGGCGAATTCCGTCTCCATCTCCAGGAGGACGCTCTTGCGCAGCGGCGCGGCGGTGTGTTCGAGGTGGCGCGTCGTGATCCGGCCGAAGCGCTCGTGCAGCAGGCGCCGGTTGACCCGGGCGGCGTTCTCGAAGCCGCTGCGTTCGGCGTCGTTCTCGCCGAGGCCGATCCTCGTGTCCGCCTCGATGAACTTGGTGACACCGCCGGGGGAGAAGAACATGTCCGGTGCCACGGGCCGGCCGAAGAACATGTCGTCGTTGGAGTAGAGGAAGTACTCCGAGAGGCCCGGGATGTGCTGCAACTGGGCCTCGACGGCCTGCGAGTTGTGGGTGGGGAGGACCGAGGGGTCCTTGAAGTGCTCTTCCGAGCGGACGAGCGTCACCGAGGGATGGTCGGCGAGCCACGCGGGCCGGTCCGAGTCCGTCGCGATGAAGATCCGCCGCACCCACGGCGCGAACATGTAGACCGACCGGAGCGCGTACTTCAGCTCGTCGATCTGGCGGAAGCGGGCCTCGTGGTCGTCGCCCTCACCCACCACGACCCCCTGCATGCGCGCTGCCCGGGCGGCCCGGTACTCGGGGCTGCTGCCGTCCACCCAGGAGAAGACGAGGTCGACGTCGAAGTCGATGTCCGTGGCGTGATCGGCGAACATGTTGTCGATGGTCGGCCAGGTGTGGCCGTGGCGCTCCACCTCGCCGCGCACCACCTCGGCCGCAGGCAGGGTCCGGCGGGTCAGGGAGTTCTCCACGGGCAGTTCGATTGCGGTCTCGCCGAGCGCCCACAGTTCGATCTGCACGCCGGCGGAGGGGCCGTAGGCGAGCCCGCCGAGCGGTTCGATCCGGGGGCGGAAGAGGCGGAAGATCCGGGCCTTGCCGCTCTTGGAGAGCTCGCCGTCACTCACCAGGAGCGTGGTGCGGCGCTTGGTGTCCACGGTGCGCGAGTAGAAGGGCTCGTCGCGGCACGCCTCGACCAGGGCCGCGCGCAGTCGCTCCCGGTCGGCGAGGTCGACGGCGATGACGGGCCGCTGGTCGTTGCCCCGGACGAGGAGGAACCCGATGCCGGCGTCGTCGAGTGCGGCGCGGATGAAGAGGAGGTCCTCGACCATGGCCTGGTGCGGTGTCCGGTCCTGGTTGATGAGGGTGAAGCGCCGCTTGATGGTGGTGATGTCCGAGCGGCCCTCGAAGCGGGCCACCGCCGCGCGAGACGCCGATTCGAGGATCTCGGCTTCATTCTCCGGTTCGGGTGCACCGAAGTAGATGTCGTGTTGGGCAGCGATGTCGGTAATCGGATCCTCCTGGAGTGGGTTCGCTCCCATGATAGGGCCTGACGGCAGGGCCTGGATGCGGATGGGCACCCTACCCCTCCCGGGAGGCGCAGTCCAGCCTTCTGCGCCGGGTCCGCCTGCTCGCCCCACTCCTTCGACGTATGTCCCCGGTGCGATCCGTGCCCCGGGTGGCGCGCGACGGTGTCGATCCGGACGCCGACGCCGGCGCGGGGGAACCGTCAGGAGGCGCGGTAGAGCTCGCCCACCGGCACGTCGTCCGTCAGCCGGTTGTCCGGCCCGGGCAGTGGACAGGCCCAGGCCTCGTCGTAGGCGCACGAGGGGTTGTAGGCGAAGTTGAGATCCACCACGAGGCTGCCCGGAGTGCGTCCCTCGCCGAGGTGCGCACCCTTGACCGTGTCGAGGACGTAGCGCCCGCCGCCGTAGGTGCCGCCGGGCCTGCCCGCCGTACCGTCGCGCAGGGGGAGGAAGAGTCCGCCGCCGTAGGAGGCGAGCTTCCACAGGGCCAGCCGGCCGAGGCCTGGCAGGGTCAGCGTCCCGAGACGGCGGAAGGGGACGACGCCGTCGGTACCGGTCGCCACGTCCATGACCTCGCCCGCGCCGTCGTCGTCCACGGGCGCCTCGAACCGGAACGCCGGGTCGTAGGGCGCGATCTCGAGTCCCGGAAAGGACTCCTTCGCGGACGCCGAGAGCGCCGACGCGGGGTGGTCCCGGAACAGGACGTCGCGGCCCATCCGCCACAGCGTGTGCGCCGCCTCGGGGGACTCCGTCGCGGCGCGTTCCCGGACGTCGTCGTAGAGGCCGAAGACGCGGCGGCGCCAGTCCGCCGTCGCGAGGGCCGTGGTGAGAGCCGTCATGCCCTCAGGCTACCCCCGGCAGCGCGGCCCTTGGTTGCCCCGGCGTACTGTAACTGGGGTGACTCTCGGCATCTTCTTCATCGTGCTCGCCTCCATCCTCGTGGGGGCCGTGGCGCAGCGCATCGCCGGACTCGGGTTCGCCCTCCTGATCGCCCCGTTCCTCGTCATCATCCTGGGACCGCACGCGGGCGTCCTGCTGGTGAACATCTGCGGAGTGGTGTCCTCCGCGATCATCGTGGGCCGCGTGTGGAGGGACATCGACTGGAGCATGTTCCGCTGGCTCGTCGTCCCCTCGCTCTTCGGATCCGTCCCCGGGTCCTTCCTCGCCGTCGCCGTCCCCTCGGCGCCCCTGTCCGTCACCGTGGGCGCGGTGGTGCTCGTGGCACTGACCATCTCGCTGGTGCTGCAGCGTTCCGACGTGGTGGTGCGCGGCAACCCCCCGAAGGTCGTCGCCGGTTTCACCGCAGGCCTCACCAACTCGATGGCGGGCGTCGGCGGCCCGGCGGTCAGTGCCTACGCCCTGCTGTCGCGGTGGCCGCAGCGGCAGTTCGCAGCGACGCTCCAGCCGTTCTTCGTGTGCATCGGCACCGTCACGCTCGTCGCCAAGCTGCTGCTCGATCCGTCCCAGGCGCCCGTGCTGGCGCCCTGGATGTGGATCGCTATCGGGGTGGTGATCGTGGCGGGCATCTTCACGGGGGAGAAGCTCGCCCGGTTCGTCCGCGACGATCAGGCCCGGCTCTTCGTCGTCGTCATCGCCTTCATCGGCGCGGGCCTCGCCGTCATCAAGGGGCTCGCGGACATCCTCGGCTGAGGCACGGGCCCGCCTGCCGGCCCGTGCAACCCCGGACCGCTCCGCGTCGCTCGCCGGCCGCGACACCCGCCGGTGGCACCATTGGAGGTGATGAAACTCCCCACCAAACCCCGTGCCCTTCCCATGCCCCTGTGGCTGCAGGGAGTGTTCGAGCTCGGGCAGGCCGCCGTGATCTCGGCCCTGCTCGTCGTGCTCCCGGTCGCCGCGGTGTGGCTGACCGGGGGCTTCGCGGACCGCAGCCCCGAATCCGCCGCGCGGCTCGCCGGCCAGGGCTGGCTCGTGATGCACGGGGTGCCCCTGGTCCTGCAGTTCCCGGCCGGCGTCGCGGGGGACCGGGCGATGGCGGGACTGCTGCACGTGGTGCCGCTCGGGCTCGTCCTCATCCCCCTGCTGCTGGCCTGGCGGGCCGGGCGCCGGCTCGCCCGCGCCTCCTACACGGACCAGCTCTGGCAGGCACTGCTCGGTGCGCTCCTCACCTACGCGGCCATCGGGGCCGGTGTGGCGTACCTGTCCACCACCCCTGATGCCGCCGCGCCACTGGCTGCCGGCGCGCTGATCCCCCCGGTCGCCGCAGGGATCGGGCTGATCACGGGCGCCTACCGCGAGGCGGGGGCCTGGAGCCGCCTCGTGGGGGTGGACTTCGCCGCCTGGGTCGGGCGGACGAGCCAGCACTCCCGCTGGGCCGGTTCCTACGCCTGGTCGGTCCTCCGCTCCGGGTTCCTGGCCGTGCTGGTGGCCCTGTCCCTCTCCGCGACACTCCTCGCGGTGGCGATCGGCCTCAGCTGGGCGGGCATCGCGGCCGTCTACGAACGGCTCGACGGCGGGATCGCCGGCGCCTCCGTGGTGACCCTGTTCCAGCTCGGGCTCCTGCCCAACCTCGCTGTCTGGACCATGTCCTGGTCCACGGGGGCAGGATTCGCCCTCGGCACGGGCAGCTCCCTCACGCCGCTCGGCAGCGCTGTCGGGCCGCTGCCCGCCCTGCCGATCCTGGGGGCACTGCCGGCCGGAACGCTCGAGTACGGCTACGCGGCCCTCGCGATCCCCGTCCTCGCAGGACTCCTCGCGGGATGGTGGTTCTTCCGGGAAGGCGAGAACCACTTCGACGAATGGCTCGTCCTCCACAGTCCCCGCCGCTGGCTCACCGCGACGGCGTCCACCCTGGCGCTCGCGGTGCTGATCGGCATCACCGCGGGTCTTGGTGGTGCGGTCGTGGCGCTGCTGTCGCGGGCCTCGCTCGGGCTCGGGCGGTTCACGGACCTCGGCCCGGACCCGCTCGTCGTCGGTCTGTGGCTGGCCGCCGAGGTGGCGGTGGGAGCGCTTCTGGGCCACGCCGTCGGGCCCCTGCTCGAGCGGGAACCGCGCCGCCGCTGAGCCCGCCCGTGCTCAGCCCAGGCCGTCGAGCCGCTGCAGCCCGTCCTGGCATTCCTCCTGGGCCTGCAGGGTGAGGGCGCGCGCCATGCAGTCCTCGTAGGTCCTGGTCACGGACCAGAGCAGTACCGAGGCGGCTGTGCCCGCGGCGAGGAAGAGCGCGGCTGCGAGCCCCATCGAGGTGGCGAGGACCACGAGCCTCGGCAGCTTGAGCCTGATCGCCTTGACGAGCGCGACGACGCCGGCCGCCAGCGCGAAGAGCGAGAGCACGAGCGTGAGGACCTTCCACGGCAGCACGAGGCTGCTGGTCAGCACGCCGAGGAGGAGGGCCAGCAGGAAGAGCCGGAGCCAGAGCCGGGCGGACGCCATGGCACCGGCCGCGCCGCCGTCGTGCCCCGTCCCCCCGGTTCCCGACGGGCCCGCGCCCCGCTGTCCCGTGCCGTGCTGCGTCATCGTCGCTCCGTTGCCATGGTTCAACCCTAGGCGAGGCCAGACCCTAAGGTTGAGCCATGCGCATCGTCGTCCTCGTCTCCGGCACCGGATCGAACCTGCAAGCCGTCATCGACGCCGTCCGGGCCGGATCCCTGGACATCACCATCGCCGCCGTGGGTGCCGATCGTCCCGGCACGGGCGGGGTGCGACGGGCAGCCGACGCCGGCATCCCCACCTTCGAGGTGGACTTCCGGAGCCACGCCGAACGGTCCGGCTGGAACCGGGCGCTGACTGAGGCCGTCGCGGCCCACGAGCCGGACTACGTGGTGTCCTCGGGCTTCATGCGGATCGTCGACCAGTATTTCCTCGACCGCTTCCCGAACCGCTACCTGAACACGCACCCCGCACTCCTGCCGAGCTTCCCCGGTGCCCACGGCGTGCGCGACGCGCTCGCCTACGGGGTCAAGGTCACGGGCTGCACGGTCATGATCGCGGACGCCGGCGTGGACACGGGACCCATCCTGGCCCAGACCGCCGTCCCCGTCCTGCCCGGTGACACCGAGGAGACCCTGCACGAGCGCATCAAGGTGGAGGAGCGCGCGCTGCTGATCGAGACGCTGCGCTCGCTCGCCGCCGACGCCGACACCGGAGGACCGGCCTCCGACGACACGGTGGGTGCCTGAGGTGCCACTCGTTGCCAACGCCGTCTACGTCGACGGCCGGAAGCGCATCAACCCCGAGACCCTCGACCAGACGTTCGAGCTCATGCGGGACAGCGGCGGTATGGGCTGGATCGGCCTCTACCGTCCCGAGGCCGCGGAGATCAGCGCTGTGGCCGCCGAGTTCGGCCTGCACCCGCTGGCCGTCGAGGACGCCACCAACGGCCACCAGCGCGCCAAGCTCGAACGCTACGAGGACACCCTGTTCGTCGTCCTCCGGCCGGCCCGCTACCTCGACGCGGAGGAGAAGGTGGAGTTCGGCGAACTGCACGTCTTCATCGGCCGCGACTTCGTGGTGACGATCCGCCACGCCGAATCGCCGGACCTCGGGATCGTGCGCCGCCGCCTCGAAGCGGACCCCGAACTCCTCGGAACCGGCCCCCAGGCCGTGCTCTACGCCCTGCTGGACCAGGTGGTGGACGAGTACGAGCCGGTGGTACTGGGTCTGGAGAACGACATCGACGAGATCGAGAACGAGCTGTTCGGGGGAGCGCCGGACGTGTCACGGCGCATCTACGAGCTGCACCGCGAGGTGATCCTCTTCCAGCGTGCCGCGCAACCGCTGCAGAGCATGATGGACCTGCTGCTCCGGGGCTCGGACAAGTACCAGATGGACGCCGAGCTCAGCCGCAACCTGCGCGACGTGCAGGACCACGTGATCCGCGTCGTCGAGCGCATCAACACCTTCCGGACGCTGCTGCAGAATGCGCTGACCGTCCACTCCACACTCGTGGCGCAGCGCCAGAACGAGGAGATGACCCGGCTCACGGAGACCTCCCTCACCCAGGGCGAGGAGGTCAAGCGCATCTCCTCCTGGGCGGCCATCCTCTTCGCGCCGACCCTGATCGCCTCGATCTACGGCATGAACTTCGACGTCATGCCCGAGCTGCACTGGCTGCTCGGCTACCCCTTTGCCCTCCTGCTGATGGCGGCGATGGGCGTAGGACTGTGGTGGACCTTCAAGCGGAACGACTGGCTCTAGGACACCCCGGGGCCACCGCCCGATCGGCCTCCTGCTGCCTGCGCGCCAGGTCGGCGGGTACACCGGGACGCTCCGGCAGGAGCTCCTCGGGCCACCGCTTCAGGTGCCGCTCGGAGCCGACGGTTCGCCGTGTCCGCCGGCACGCCGGGTTCGACGCGGCCGTGTTCCACCTGCGGGCCGCGAGCCCGAGCCGCTCGTCGTCGGGCACCCCGTTCGGGAAGGCCCCCCGAGGGAGGGCGTCGGTGCACACGGGGACGGCCGGGACCCGAGGGCCCCGGCCGTGCTCCTGCCGCCGTGCGGGACGGTCAGCGCGTGCCGATCACCTTGCTCCGGTGGTCGTAGACGAAGGTGACCGGACCGCCCGGGTGCGTGAGGGCGATGTTGGCGCCGTCGAAGGCTCCGCCGGCGCCGTAGTTCTCGGTCCAGCTCCGATCGAGTGCCGCCTTGTACTCGTAGGACGCGGCCGGCAGGTCTGCGACCTCGAGGACCCAGGTCTGCGTGGCGTCGTCGAACGTCATCTGCGCCTCGTCGCAGGCGGGATCCCAGTCGTTCCCGCAGCCGAGCTCGGAGTCGAGGCTGCCGGCGACCGCCACGGTGCCCGGCTGGTCCACCAGGGAGCCAACGGTCACGGTCCTGACGTCACTCACCGACGTGCCGAGCACCGCCCGGTACTGCACCTGGGTGCCCTCCGCGAGGTCCAGTGCGGCGAGATCGTCGACCGCGGTGTAGGTCGGTGACGAGTCATCGGTGCCGATCGCTGCCCAGTCCCCGCCCGCGATGCTGCGTTCGAGCGTCACGGCGTAGTCGGAGTTCTCCGGGCTCGCGGTGGCGGTCACCTCGACGTCACCCTGTACCTGTGCGCCCTCGGCGGGCAGGCCCATCGTCAGCCGCGGCTGCGGCACGGTGGCCGGCGCCGTCGTCGAGGTCCGGGTGTGGCGTGCGTTGTCGAGGACCACGGCGCGGTACTCCACGGCCGATCCTGCGGGCAGGGCGCTCGTGTCGTGGTAGACGCTGTAGGGCGCGTTGTCGTCCGTGCCGATGTTCGTCCAGCCCGATCCTGGTGTCCGCGCCTCGAAGGTGACCTCGTAGAACGAGGAACCGGCGACGTCGGCGGCCACCCTCATGCGGCCGTTGTCCTCGGCGGCGGGTGCCGGCTGCTGCAGTCTGATGGCCGGCGCGGCCTTGGAGTTCGGGATCTTCCCCGAGAGCTCGTAGACCACGGAAGACAGCGCGGGGACGGTGACGCTGAGGGTGCCGTCAGCGGCGGACCGCACGCGCTTCGCCGCGTCGCCGTAGACGAGGCCGAAGGAGCGCTTGCCCGCGTAGGTGGGGATCGCGGCCGTCTTCGGCTCGGTGCTGTTGTTCAGTGCCACCACGTACTCGCGCTGGTCCGTCGCATCGGTGCGGGAGAACGCGTAGATACCCGGGCCGTCCGAGGCGTACCGGTGCTGGTGGGCGCCGTCGCGCAGGGCCGGATGCTCCGCCGTCACATCGGCCAGCGCCGCGATGCCCCGGTAGAGCGGATGGGTGGTGTCGAAGTTGTCGGTCGCGTGGGTGGCGTCGGTGCCGAGGAGGTCGTCGTCGAGGTACTCGCCGACCTGGCTCGCGAACAGCGTCTGGCGGGCGTCCTGGTCGCCACCCGGTCCGGTGAAGCCCTGCTCGTCGCCGTAGTAGATCACCGGGTTGCCGCGGGAGAAGTACATCAGTTCGTGGGCGAGTGTGTCCCGTGCCAGCAGCTCGTCCTCGGCGGCGCCCGGGTTGTCGGCCGCGATGAAGCCGCCGATCCGCCCCATGTCGTGGTTGCCGAGGAAGGTGGGCAGGCTGTACGCGTTGGAGTCGGCGTCGGTGTACCAGTCGTCGCCCCCGAAGAAGGTCTCGAGGTCTGATGCCGGGGCACCCTGCGATGCGTAGCCGCGGGCTGCCGCCTGGAAGGGGAAATCGAGGACGGACTGCATCCTGTTGCGCGTGGTGAACTGCGAGGTGAAGGACTTGGTGGTGTCGAAGACCTCGCCGAACATGAAGAACTCGTCCTTGCCCTGCTCCTGGGCGTAGGTGAGCACCTCGGGGCCGAAGGCCTGCCAGAACTCGTTGTTGACGTGCTTCATGGTGTCGATCCGGAACCCGTCGACGCCGAAGTCCGCGATCCAGGTCTTGTAGATGTCGATCATGCCGTCGACCACGCGCGGGTTCTCGGTGGCGAGGTCGTCGAGGCCGAAGAAGTCGCCGTAGAAGGAGTCCTCACCGGCGAAGGTCGTGTCGCCACGGTTGTGGTAGAGCGTCGTGTCGTTGAGCCATGCGGGTACCTTGAGGTCCTTGTCGGCCTCGGGGACCACCGGGACGTAGGGGAAGGAGGTTGCCGGGTCGAGCTCCGGGAACGTGTCGGTACCGGCATAGTCGCGGTCGTCGAACGCGTTGCCCTCGGCGTCGCGGTAGGGCACCTCGTCCTTCGAGACGTAGGGCGCCCGTTCGCCGGCGTCGTACGCGATCACGTCCGCGGTGTGGTTGGTGATGATGTCGAAGTAGACCTTCATCCCGCGCTGGTGGGCGGCGTCGATGAGGGCCTTGAGGTCCTCGTTGGAGCCGAGGTGCGGGTCGATCTGCGTGAAGTCGGTGATCCAGTAGCCGTGGTAGCCCGCGGAGTTGTCCTCGGGCTGGACAGCACGGTTCTTGAAGCTCGGGGTGAGCCAGATGGACGTGGTGCCCATGCCCTGGATGTAGTCGAGCTCCTGGAGCAGGCCCTGGAGGTCTCCGCCGTTGTAGTAGCCCTTGCGGCTGGGGTCGAAGCCGGACACCGACGGATCGGCTCCCAGCCCGCCGTCGTCGTTGGCTGTGCTGCCGTTCTGGAACCGGTCGGCCATGACGAAGTAGAAGTTCTCGTCGGTGACGGCGGTGCGGAGGGAGTGCTGGGCGGTGACCGGGGGATTCCCGGGCTCCTTCGGGGCGGCGGCGGCGGGCAGTGTCGTGATCGAACCGGCGACGAGGGCGGTCAGCACGACGACGGTGGCGTGGCGGGGTCTCACAGGGTCTCCTTCGTGGGGTGGGACCAGCGTGTCCCACGTCACAGGGGGAGTCAATCCTTGGGCGCAAATTACGTGAAACTTATCTCCAGCGCTGCGCGCGATAAGGTGCCTAAGGCTACTTTCCCCTTTCGACAGGACCATCATGAACAGCACGCGCCGCACCGTGGCCGCAGCCATCACCCTGCTCGCCCTCACCGGGTGCGCCGGAACCGCCGAGCAGGCACCCGCCGCCTCCGCGGACACCCGCCCCTCGCCGGCCAGCTCCTCCGCGGCCGCCGTCAACATCGAGCGGCCAGCGACGAACGACCTGGTGGGGGAGCCCACCGCCGACGGCGCCCGTGCGTTCCTCTACTACTACTTCGACCTGAAGGCCTACGTCCTGCAGACCGGGGACGCCGCGGCGATGCTCGAGCAGCTCGACGGCGCCGCCTCCGAGCAGGCGGAGGCGGAGCGGCTGCAGGGCGTGTACGACGACGGCGGCTGGGTCCTCGGTGGCCAGCCCAAGGTCGAGAACGTCCTCCTCACCACGCCCGAGGAGGAGGTCGTCGAAGGAGCGGAGGTCACCGCCCTGATCCCGGTGAACCCCGACGCCTACACCGAGTTCGCCGAGGACGGCTCCGTCGCCGAGCAGCGCCCCTTCACGCCGGAGGGCACCATCTACACGGCGACCGTCCGGTTCGACGACGGCGCGTGGAAGGTCGCGTCGCTCGAGGAGACGCCGGACGCGGAACTGCCCGAGGCCTGATCACGACGACGGGAGGCTGCCACCCGCGCGGGTGGCAGCCTCCTGCCTGTAAGGATCGGCCGCCCGTCAGGGAAGTGTGGCGTCGCGGGTCTCGGGGGCGTTGGACGCCATGGAGAGGACGGCCAGCAGTATCGGGCGACCAGTCAGGAAAGTGTGGCGGCGCGGGTCTCGGGGGCGTTGAACGCCATGAAGAGGACGGCCAGCAGCACCAGGCCGCCCGTCAGCGCGAAGGTGAGCGGCAGGCCGAGGTAGGGCCAGAGGAGGCTCCCGAAGATCAGCGGGACCAGACCGGCCCCGATGCGCGAGATGGTCGAGGCCCAGCCGAACCCGCTGCCCCGCAGGTCGGTCGGATACAGCTCCGACACGTACGTGTAGAGCACGGGGATGGCCACCTGCACCACGAAGCCGAAGGCCAGCAGCCATGCTGTCGCGACCGCGGGCAGGTCGAGCGTGAGCGCGAACACCACGAGGAGCGCCGCGGACCCGGGGCCCGTGATCGCGAGCAGCCACTTGCGGCCCACACGCTCCACCAGCAGCGCGGCCGCGATCACGCCGAGGAAGCCGACTCCGGTCATGAACGTGGTGGTGATGAAGGCGACGGACTGTGCGTAGCCGGAGGCGATGAGGATGCGCGGCATCCAGGTCAGTGCGCCGTAGTACACCAGCAGGATCGTGAGGAAGAGGCTCCAGGCGGTCAGGGTGATGCGCCAGTTGTACCGCCACAGGCCGGTCAGCTGCCCGGAGATGCTGCCGATCGAGAGCTTCGGTGTCTCCTCGGGCTCGGGCAGGCGCCACTCGCGCTGCCCGCCTCCCGTCCGGGCCACGAGCTCGTCGATGACGGCCCGCGCCTCCTCGCGCCGTCCCCGCTGGACAAGATAGAGAGGGGATTCGGGTACCCCGCGCCGTACCCAGAACACGAGGAGGGCGGGGAGCACCATGACGAGCATCGCGTAGCGCCACTCACCCGTCTGCGCCACGACCGCCGTCGTCACCACGCCGCAGAGGAAGGCGCCGATGGGCCACCAGGCGTCCATCGCCGTCAGGACGCGCCCGCGCTGGCGCCGCGGCGTGAACTCCCCGACCAGCGCGTAGTCCACCGGGATGCAGCCGCCCAGGCCGAACCCGGCGAGGAACCGGAAGATGCAGAACCACACGATGTCCGGGGAGAAGGCACCGAGGACGGTGAAGACCGAGAAGACGAGCAGCGTCAGGGTGAAGGCCCGCTTCCGGCCGATGAGGTCGGCCACCGACCCCCACGCGAAAGCGCCGACGGCCATCCCGATCAGGTTCGAGGTGGCGATCCACGCCGACTGGCCGGACGTCAGGCCCCAGTCGCCGATCAGCAGGGGGATCAGATAGGCGTTGAGGGTCACGTCCCACGCGTCGAACATGAAGCCGAGGCCGCCGATGAGGAAGATCTTCCCCTGGACCTTCCAGCGCCAGGGAAGATCCTGCACCACCTGGTCGCCGGTGGGGAGCTGCGTATTGATGCTCATGATGCCTTCGTGGAGGGGCCGGATACTGCAGAAACTGTACCGCCGCCGGTGGGAGCGGGCCGCCGGATGGCCGACGTCGTTCCTTGCCCGGGGCCGGTGCTGTCCGGGCCCGCGGCTGGGCCGAGAAGACAGACGTGACCGCCAATGACCCCTTGTGCCGGTCATGTCTGCCCTCTCGACGATGGCCGACGTCGTTCCTTGCCCAGCGCCGTTCCTTGCCCGGCGCCGTTCCTTGCGCCGGTGCTGTCCGGGCCCGCGGCTGGGCCGAGAAGACAGACGTGACCGCCAATGACCCCTTGTGCCGGTCATGTCTGCCCTCTCGACGGGCGATCACTGGGCCGACCCTGTGGAGAACGTCGATGCTCCGATGCGCGGGCGCACTATGGGGCGATGCCGACAGATCCTTACGCAACGGCCCTGCTGAACCTGACCTCGACGCGGTGCTTCTCGGTGGAGGCTGCCCGCGACCTCGGGATCCCCGCCAGTGTGCTCCGCCGCTCCCACTACCGGCGCACGACACGGAGCCTCCGTGTTCTCGATGCTGCACCCGCCGATCTGTCCGACGTCGTCGCCTGCCTCGCAGCGCTGACGCCGGGCACGGTCGCGAGCCACCAGACGGCTGCGGTCCTGTGGGGGCTGCCGCTTCCACGCCGATCGGTGGATGGACTCCTGCATCTCACCCGATCGACGGGGTGCTCGCGGCCGCGCAGGTCCGGCGTCGTGGGTCACGTCGCGAGGCTGGGCCCGGGCGACGTCGCCACGGCGTACGGGGTGCCGCTCACCTCGCCCGAACGCACCTGGTGCGACCTGGCCGCGACACTTCCAGTTCCGGAACTCGTCGCACTGGGTGACGCGCTGCTTCGCCGATGGGATGCTCCGCGGCGGCCCGCAGCCATCAACGCACCGGACCCTCTCAGCAGCGTCGAGGCGCTGGCGGCAGTCCTTGCCCGGCGATCGGGCGCGCGGGGACTGGCTACCGCGCGAAAGGCGCTGCCGCTCCTCCGATCGGGAGTCGACTCCGCGCCGGAGAGCCTGCTCCGGTTGCTCATCACCGACGCAGGACTACCCGAACCAGAGGTGAACCAGTGGATCCTGGACAGCGCTGGGCGGCGCGTGTCGCGACCGGATCTGCAGTACCGCGCGCGGTGCATCGCCCTCGAGTACGAAGGGGAACACCACCTCACCGACCCTCGCCAATGGGCGCGGGACATCGAGCGTGACGACCGCCTGCGGGCACTCGGATGGATCGTGCTGCGCTTCACGAAGAGACATCTAGGCGCCGGCCGCGACGACGGGCTGGAGCGGATCCGGCAGGCGCTGGCGCTGCGAGCGTGACCCGCGGCACCGACGCCGGCGATTTCCGTGTGGCTCCCTTACGACGTTCGCCAGGACGAGAGGACAGAAAAGACCGGGGGACGACGTATTCATCGGTCTTTTCTGCCCTCTCGACGCGAGACCCGGTGAGAGAAGCCCGGCGCGAGACCCGCACCTTGACGCTCACCGCCGGCAGGCCAGGAACGCTGCCGCGGCCCCTTCCATTCGACGCCGGGAGCGGCACCTATACACTTGTGGGCGACCCCCCAGCGAAGCAATGTGACGGAGATCTGCGTGAGCCTGACCCACCTCGACCGTGTCCCCATCCGCCGAGCACTGATCTCGGTGTTCGACAAGACCGGTCTGGAGGAGCTGGCGCAGGGCCTGCACCGCGCCGGCGTCGCCATCGTCTCGACCGGCTCGACGGCGCAGCGCATCGCCGCAGCGGGCGTGCCCGTGACCGAGGTGTCCGAGGTCACCGGTTTCCAGGAGACGCTCGACGGCCGGGTTAAGACCCTCCACCCGAAGGTGCACGCCGGGATCCTCGCCGATCGTCGCCGCCAGGAGCACATCGACCAGCTCGCCGAGCTCGACATCGAGGCGTTCGACCTCGTCGTCGTCAACCTCTACCCCTTCGTCGAGACCGTGCGGTCCGGCGCTGAGCCGGACGCCGTCGTCGAGCAGATCGACATCGGCGGACCCGCCATGGTCCGCTCCGCGGCGAAGAACCACCCCTCGGTCGCGATCGTCGTGGACCCCGCGCGGTATGCGGACGTCGTCACGGCCGCCGGTGAGGGCGGCTTCGATCTCACGGCACGACGCCGGCTGGCCGCGCTCGCCTTCGCCCACACCGCGGCCTACGACACCGCCGTCGCGTCCTGGACGGCCGAGCAGTTCGACACGGACGAGGAAGCCTTCACCTTCCCGGGGTACGCCGGTCTCGCCCTCGAGCGGTCCGAGGTACTGCGCTACGGCGAGAACCCGCACCAGCAGGCCGCGCTGTACGTCGAGAAGGGAGCCACGCCCGGCATCGCCCAGGCCGACCAGCTCCACGGCAAGGCCATGAGCTACAACAACTTCGTCGATGCCGACGCCGCGCTGCGCGCCGCCTTCGACTTCGACGAGCCCGCCGTCGCGATCATCAAGCACGCCAACCCGTGCGGTGTGGCCGTCGGGAGCGCAGACGCGGAGGATCCGATCGCGGACGCCCATGCCAAGGCGCACGCCTGCGACCCCGTGTCGGCGTTCGGTGGTGTGATCGCCGCGAACCGCGAGGTGACCGCGCGCATGGCCGCCACCGTGAAGGACATCTTCACCGAGGTCGTCATCGCTCCTTCCTTCTCCGGGGAAGCCGTGGAGATCCTCTCGCAGAAGAAGAACATCCGCCTCCTGACGCTGCCCGACGGCTACGGCCGCAATCCGGTCGAGTTCCGTCAGGTGTCCGGGGGAGTGCTCATGCAGGTCGCGGACACGCTCGACGCCGACGGCGACGACCCCGCACGCTGGACGCTCGTCGCCGGTGAGGCTGCCGACCCGGCGACCCTCGCGGACCTCGCCTTCGCCTGGAAGGCCTGCCGCGCCGCGAAGTCGAACGCCATCCTGCTCGCGTCCGACGGCGCGTCCGTCGGAGTGGGCATGGGGCAGGTCAATCGTGTGGACTCCTGCCGCCTCGCCGTCGAGCGGGCCAATTCCCTCGCCGGGACCGCGCGGGCCCGCGGGTCAGTCGCCGCGTCCGACGCTTTCTTCCCCTTCGCCGACGGATTGCAGATCCTGCTCGACGCCGGCGTCCGCGCCGTGGTCCAGCCGGGCGGCTCGGTGCGCGACCAGGAGGTCATCGACGCGGCGAACGCGGCCGGGGTCACGCTGTACCTGACCGGAGCCCGTCACTTCTTCCACTGACGCCTCAACGGGTCGCCGGGCGGACACCACCGCGCGGCGACCCGCGCCCGTCAACGCCGCCGTTCCGGGGCGCATACCGTTAGGTGATGCCCGAAGGACCTCGGTAGGTTAGAGCAGATGGGCAACCCCCAACCGACCGCACAACGCAAGAGCACCAGGGAGAAGCCACCCATGGCCAAGATCATCTACACCCACACCGACGAAGCGCCGATGCTGGCCACCTACTCGTTCCTGCCGATCATCGAGGCGTTCGCGTCCACGGCGGGCGTCGAGGTGGAAACCAGGGACATCTCGCTCTCCGGCCGCATCATCGCGCTCTTCAACGACCGCCTCCCCGAGGACCAGCAGGTGGCTGACGCGCTGGCCGAGCTCGGCGCCCTGGCGAAGACGCCGGACGCCAACATCATCAAACTGCCGAACATCAGCGCCTCGGTACCCCAGCTGAAGGCTGCGATCGCCGAGCTGCAGTCGCAGGGCTATGCCCTCCCGGACTACCCCGACCACCCCGCCACCGACGAGGAGAAGGACGTCCGCGCGCGGTACGACAAGGTCAAGGGCAGCGCCGTCAACCCCGTCCTGCGCGAGGGCAACTCGGACCGCCGCGCCCCGGCGTCGGTGAAGAACTACGCGCGCCAGAACCCGCACAGCATGGGGGCCTGGACGCCGGAGTCGAAGACGAACGTGGCGCACATGACGAGCGACGACTTCCGTTCCAACGAGCAGTCCGTCGTCATCCCCGCCGAGACGACCGTCAGTATCCAGCACGTCGCCACCGACGGCACCGTCACCGAGCTCAAGGGCGCCTTCCCGGTGCTGGCGGGAGAGGTGCTCGACGGCACGGTCCTGCGCGCCGATGCCCTCAACGCCTTCCTCAAGGCCCAGGTGGCCCGGGCGAAGGACGAGGGCGTACTGTTCTCGGCCCACCTCAAGGCCACCATGATGAAGGTCTCGGACCCCATCATCTTCGGCCACGTGGTTCGCGCCTTCCTGCCCGAGCTGTTCGAGACCTACGGCGAGCAGCTCGCGACGGCGGGCCTCAGCCCGAACAACGGCCTCGCCTCGATCATCGGTGGCCTCGACAAGCTCCCCGAGGACGTACGCGAGGGTGTCCAGCAGCTCATCGCCAAGGGCATGGAGGACGGCCCGGCGATCGCGATGGTCGATTCCGACAAGGGCATCACCAACCTGCACGTCCCCAGTGACGTGATCGTGGACGCTTCCATGCCGGCCATGATCCGCAGCTCCGGCCACATGTGGGGGCCGGACGGCGAGGAGGCGGACACGCTCGCCGTCATCCCCGACAGCAGCTACGCCGGGATCTACCAGGTCGTCATCGACGACTGCCGCGCGAACGGCGCCTTCGACCCGACCACCATGGGCACGGTTCCCAACGTGGGCCTGATGGCCCAGGCGGCCGAGGAGTACGGCAGCCACAACAAGACGTTCGAGATCCCTGCCGCCGGGAAGGTCCAAGTCGTCGACGCCGACGGCGCCGTGCTGATTGAGCACGACGTCGCTCCGGGTGACATCTGGCGCGCCTGCCAGACCAAGGATGCCGCGATCCAGGACTGGGTGAAGCTCGCCGTCACGCGCGCCCGCGCCTCGGCGACGCCGGCCGTCTTCTGGCTCGACAAGGGCCGCGCCCACGACGCCAACCTCATCGCGAAGGTCGAGGAGTACCTGGCAGCCAACGACAGCGACGACGTGACGCTCGAGATCATGACGCCGGTCGACGCCACCGCGTTCACGCTCGAGCGCATCCGCAAGGGCGAAGACACCATCTCGGTGACGGGGAACGTCCTCCGCGACTACCTGACGGACCTCTTCCCCATCCTCGAGCTGGGCACGAGCGCCAAGATGCTCTCCGTGGTGCCCCTCATGAACGGTGGCGGGCTCTTCGAGACGGGCGCCGGCGGGTCCGCTCCCAAGCACGTGCAGCAGCTCGTCAGGGAGAACCACCTGCGCTGGGACAGCCTGGGCGAGTTCCTCGCCCTCGCGGTCAGCTTCGAACACCTGGCGACGACGACGGGGAACGAGCGCGCGCAGGTCCTCGCCGACACACTGGACCGAGCCACGGGGACGTTCCTGCTCGAGAACAAGTCGCCGAGCCGCCGCGTGGGCGAGATCGACAACCGCGGCAGCCACTACTTCCTCGCCCGCTACTGGGCCGAGGAGCTGGCGAAGCAGGAGCAGGACGCGGCGCTGGCCGAGAGCTTCGCGCGCGTCGCCGAGGCGCTGACCGGCAACGAGGACACCATCGTGGCCGAGTTGCTCGAGGTCCAGGGCCGCCCGGCGGACATTGGCGGGTACTTCCACCCGGACGTCACGAAGGTCAGTCAGATCATGCGCCCTTCCGCGAAGCTGACCGAGGTCCTCGCGATCCTCGCCCCGTAACACCCCACCGAGGGATCGACAGCCGGTGGTCCGCTTGTGCGGACCACCGGCTTCTTCGTGAAACCCGTCATTTACAGGCCGCACTCCGCGGGTCTATGGTTGCACCACGGTCTCAGCCTGGGGGTGCATGTGCGATGAAGATGCGGAAGCGTCGGTCTCTCGCCACCTCTGTGCGCCTCTCACTCCTCGTCGGCGCCGGTGCCCTCGGATGGATGGCCCTCGGTGCGTCGGGCGCCTCCGCCGCCGACCTCCCCGCCGAGCGCGGCCTGCTCGGGTCCGTGACGGACGTCGTCGAAACGACGGCGGCTCCCGCCCTCGCTGCTGTCACAGAGCCCGCTGCCCCGCTGGTGGCCGCGACAGGTCTGCAGCAGACACCCGTGCTTCCGCTCGTCAGTGACGTCGCCGCCCGCGTGCCCCAGCTTCTCTCGGAGCCTGTCGGCTCGGTGCTGTCACCCGTGACGACGACGGTGGACCGGACCCTTGCGCAGGTGCCCGTCGTCGGACAGATCGTTCCGACGGGAACGGTCACCGGGATCACCACGCCGGTGACCGGCATCGTGGACGGCGCCGTCGGTGGCGTCGTCGAGCCCGTACTCGGGGTCGTTGCTCCCGTGACCGATATCGTGGCCCCCGTGGTCGAGGCGCTGCCCGTGCCAGTGGCCGTACCGCCGGTCGCCGTGCTGCCGTCCCCGGTGGTGACCGCTCCTGTCGCCGTCGTGCCGCAGGCGCCCGTCCCCGCCGAACCGGTTGAAGCCGTCGCAGTTCCGGAGCCGGCCGTGCCGACTGCCGGCTCCGCGCAGACTCCGGTCACCAGGGACGCCTCGGCCGATCCCGCGCAGGCGGCGAGCCGGATCGCGACCCCTGCGGCGATCGGAGCGATTGGCTCTCTTCCCGCTGACCTCGTTCCCTCGGCCCCGGTATCGACCGTTCTCGAGCGTCTGGTCGAGCCACTCACCAGCGTTGCGGGCGCGACCCTGACCGCCTGGGTCGCCTCGACCGACGAAACGTCCGGGGCCCTCCCGACCGTCCTGTCGTCCTTCTCGGGCGGGACGTCGTCCATGACGGGTGCGGGTTCGGCGGCACCGCTCGCGGCACTCGCTGCAGCCGCATTCCTCGTCGTCCTCCTGCTGACCGGACGGCGCGGTCACCCCGCGAACGCTGACCTTCCGTCCGGCCCCAGTTTCGATCCCGGCTCTTCTCCCGATTAGTGGTGGCCTCGCCGTGCTCTCGCGCGGCTGACGGCTCACGGTGCCACACGCACCTCCACACCACTTTCATCACCAGGGAGAACATCATGCGTACATGCGTGCAGCGAGGCCTCTACGGAGTCCTCCTAGCCGGGGGTGTCGTCGTCCTCGGAGCAGGAGCAGCGACAGCTGCGGACCTGTCATCATCGTCGACGACATCACTGACGGCGCCAACCACCGGGATATTCACAGCGGGGGCGGAGGCAGGCCTTGCCGCCGCCATCGTTGCGCCACTGCAGGCGGGTACGACCAGCGGGGCGATCATCGACATCACCGCGGTGGCCCTCGGCGCCTCATCCGGCGCCTCTCCAGGCCTCGCGGGCTCATCCGACGGTCTGTTGGACGGCGGCCTCCTCAATGGGGGCCTGCTGAACGGGAACGTGGTCTCTCCGGAGGTCGTGGTACCCGTGAACGTGTCGGGAAATTCGCTGTCGGTGGTCGGGGATTCATCGTCGACCGGGACGTCGGGTTCGACCGGTTCGACCAGCGGTTCTGCCCCGGTGCCTGCCCCGGCCCCAGTCGGGAACAGCCTCCTCGGCGGGGGTCTGCTGGATGGGAACGTGATCTCTCCTGAGATCGTGGTGCCCGTGAACGTGTCGGGGAATTCGGTGTCGGTGGTCGGGGATTCATCGTCGACCGGGACGTCGGGTTCGACCGGTACCGGAGGCACGGGTGGGACCGTGGGGGGTCCGACCGGTGGGTTCGTCGACGGCGGGATCCTCGACGGCGGGATCCTCGACGGCGGGATCCTCGACGGTAATGTCATCGCACCTGTGGTCACTGTTCCGGTGAATGTCAGCTGCAATGGCGTGACCCTGATCGGTGACAGCTCCTCGCATTGCACCACCGGCTCGGCCGGGGGCACGACGGGTGGCAGCACGGGTGGGACCGTGGGGGGTCCGACCGGTGAGCTCGTCGACGGCGGGATCCTCGACGGGAATGTCATCGCACCTGTGGTCACTGTTCCGGTGAATGTCAGCTGTAATGGCGTGAGCCTGATCGGTGACAGTTCCTCGGATTGCACCACCGGCTCGGCCGGGGGCACGACGGGTGGCAGCACGGGTGGGACCGTGGGGGGTCCGACCGGTGAGTACGTCGACGGCGGGATCCTCGACGGGAATGTCATCGCTCCAGTGGTCACTGTTCCGGTGAATATCAGCTGCAATGACGTGACCCTGATCGGTGACAGCTCCTCGGATTGCACCACCGGCTCAGCCGGGGGCGCGACGGGTGGCAGCACCGGCGGAAACACCGGCGGGAACACCGGCGGTGGCATCCTGGACGGCGGGATCCTCGACGGGAATGTGATCGCTCCTGTGGTCACCGTTCCGGTGAATGTCAGCTGCAATGGCGTGAGCCTGATCGGTGACAGCTCCTCGGATTGCACCACCGGCTCGACCGGGGGCACGACGGGTGGAAACACCGGTGGAAACACCGGCGGAAACACCGGCGGGGGCATCCTGGACGGCGGGATCCTCGACGGGAACGTCATCACACCGGTGATCACCGTGCCGGTCGTGATCGGATGCAACGGACTCACCCTGATTGGGGATAGCAACACCGAGTGCGGGACGGGCTCAACCACGCCGACGACGCCGACGACGCCGACGACTCCGACGACGCCGACGGCGCCGACGACGCCGACCACCCCGACGACGCCGACCACCCCGACGACGCCGACGACTCCGACGACTCCGACGACTCCGACCACGCCGACGACCCCGGCCAGTCCGACGACGCCGACCACCCCGACCGATCCCGCAGATCCGGGTACCGGCGGGGCCCCCACGGGCCCCACGACCCCCGGATCAGTCCCCACGGGAACAGGTACACCTGCACCGGGCACCGTCTCGGTCGCCAGCGGCACCGTGAAGGTCACCGCTGCGGCCGCGTCGCTGTCACCCGGCAAGACAGCCGGCCAGGCGGCGGGGGCAGTCACCGCCCCGACGGCGCTGGCTTCGACGGGCTTCGCCGAGCAGCACATCGTCCTGTTCGGCTCGCTCCTGGTGCTCGGTGGCCTGGGTGGGCTGGTGCTCGCGCGCCGCGGCAGGGCATCCGTCTAGGCGGATCTGACGGGACGAACGAAAGGACGGGCCCCGGCAGCAGTGGCTGCGGGGGCCCGTCCTTCGGCGCGCCGGTTGGCTCAGGCGTCGTCGTTGGCGTACCGGAGCCCGATCTGCGCCCGGACGTCATCCAGCAGGTGCATGGTCCTGAGAGTGTCACTGATCGGCATCGTCGGGCTCTCCGTCAGGCCCTCCTGGATGCAGCGGGTCACCTCGCGCAGCTCGTAGGTGTACCCGGCGCCCACCTGCTCGAAGTGCTCCACGCGGACCTTGTCGGGCCCTGCATTGATCGTCAGTTCCCGGGGGTTGTGCAGCGGTCCGCCGCCGGTCTTCAGCCAGCCCTCGGACCCGCAGACGGTGGCCTGACCCGGGCAGGACGCGATGAACGACGACGACAGCTGCGCATAGGCTCCGTTCCCATAGCTGAGCGTGACCGCAGCCTGCAGGTCGACGCCGTCGTCGTTGAGGGTGCCCACCGCAGACACGGAATCGGGGAAGCCGAGCGAGCCGAGCGCCCAGGTCAGCGGGTACACGGTGAGGTCGAGGAGGGCGCCGCCTCCGGCCTTCGGATCCCACAGCCGGCTCGTCGGATCCTCCGGCGCCGCGAAGCCCAGATCGCCCTGCACCCACCGGATGTCACCGAGCTCGCCGGCGTGGATGATCTCCCAGGCGCGGTTCACGCTCGGCAGGAAGCGGGTCCACACCGCTTCCATCATGAACAGTCCGCGCTCGGCGGCGAGGGCGGCGAGTTCCTCGGCCTCGACGGCATTGATCGTGAAGGGCTTCTCGCACAGGACGTGCTTGCCGCCGGTCAGTGCAGCCTTCGCAACGTCGTAGTGCTGCCCGTGCGGCGTGGTGATGTAGACGACGTCGACGTCGGGGTCATCCACGAGGCGCTGGTAGCCGGCCACGTCGCCGTCGTTGCCGTAGCTGGTGGCGAAGCCGAAGCGCTCGGCGAAGGCTGCTGCGCTCTCGGCACTGCGGGAGCTGACCGCGTGGAGCACGGCATCCTCGAGCAGGGCGATGTCCGCCGTGACCTTGGAGGCGATGCCGCCGGTGGCGATGACGCCCCACTTCAGGGGTCGGCCCGTCGCCGTGATCGGGCTGGGGGCGCCTGCTTCCGCGCAGGGGGGAACGGCGATTCTGGTCTGAGGGTTCATGGACCTATCCTTGCCGCTGACGGGTGCCGCGTCCATCGGCCTGCGCCGGATGGGCGAGGAACCGCACTCGCGTGCATCCTTCCCTCCGGCCGGTGCACGAAAAGATGCCCCGGCCGAAGCCGGGGCATCTCCTCAAAACTGCTGTCGCTCGAACCTGGACTACGGGTTCGTGATCGCCGACAGCGTGGGGTCGTCGGCGTAGGCGTCCGCCGCGTTGTCCTTGGTGACGATCTGCGGCTCGAGGAGGAATGCGGGAACGGTCTTCACGCCGTTCTCGTAGGAGTCGGGATCGTTGATCTCGGGCTCCTCGCCGGCCTGGAGGTTGCCGACCATGGTGATCGACTGCTCCACGAGTGCGCGGGTGTCCTTGTTGATGGTGGAGTACTGCTTGCCCTCCATGATGGACTTCACGGACTCGACCTCGGAGTCCTGGCCCGTGACGACCGGCAGGGTCTTGCCGGCACCTTCCACGGAGGTCAGGATCGCACGGGCGAGCGTGTCGTTGGGGGAGAGGACGCCGTCGAGCTCGGTGGAGCCGTAGCTGCCGGAGAGCAGCGTGTCCGCACGCTTCTGGGCGTTCTCGGCCTTCCAGCCCTGGGTGACAGCCTGCTCGAAGGTCGTCTGCCCGGAGGCGACGACGAGGTTGCCGTTGTCGATCTCGGGCTGGAGGATGCTCATGGCGCCGTCGAAGAAGACCTTCGCGTTGGCGTCGTCGGGTGATCCGGCGAAGAGCTCGATGTTGTAGGGGCCTTCGGGCTTGGCGGCCTTCATGCCGTCGAGGAGGGCCTGGCCCTGCAGCTCGCCGACCTTGAAGTTGTCGTAGGCAACGTAGTAGTCGACCGCGTCGGTGTTCAGGAGCAGGCGGTCGTAGGCGATGACCGTGATGCCGGCCTCCTTGGCCTGCGCGAGCTGGGTGCCGAGCTGGGCGCCGTCGATGGCACCGACGATCAGGACCTTCACACCGTTGGTGATCATGGAGCTGATCTGGTTCTGCTGCTCGGAGACACCGCCGTTGGCGAACTGCACGTCCGGCTCGTAGCCGGCCTCGGTCAGGCCGTCGTTGAACAGCTTCTCCGCGAGGACCCAGTTCTCCGAGGTCTTCTGGGGCAGTGCGACGCCGATGGAGGAACCTGCCTCGAAGCCCGTCGCAGCGGCGGATTCTCCGCCTTCCGTGGCCGGGGCCGCTTCTTCGCGACCGCAGCCGGTCAGCGCCAGTGCTGAAATCGCAGCGATCGCTGCGAAGGACTTTGCGAACTTACGCATTGCTTTCTCTTTCTGTTGCTCGTGCTCTGGTGGACGGGTGGAGCATTGGGTCCGGGTGCCCGGTAGTGGCGGGCGCCTAGACGTCGTGGGAGATGACTTCCTTCGTTCCGACGGCCTGCTCCGTGGGAGCGGGTTTCGGGGCTTCGGCGTCGGCCTTTCGGCTGCCGCCACCTCCGCCGAAGTTCCTGGTGAGCAGGCCGATGATCGACGGCTTGCCCTGGCTCTTGTTGTAGACGTCGAAGGCGACCGCGACGAGGAGGACGATGCCCTTGATGATCTGGGTGTCGTCGGCGCCGGCTCCGAGCAGCTGCAGGCCGTTGTTGAGGACGGCCATCACGAGTCCGCCGATGATCGAACCGACCACGGTGCCGACGCCGCCGGTCACGGCCGCGCCACCGATGAAGACCGCCGCGATGGCGTCCAGTTCCCATCCGACGCCGTCGGACGGCCCGGATGCCGTGGACCGGCCCACGAAGATCATCCCGGCGAGCGCCGCGAGGATCGACATGTTCATCATGACCATGAAGTTCACGCGCTTGCTCTGCACGCCGGACAGCTCGGCGGCGTGACGGTTGCCGCCGACGGCGTAGACGTGGCGGCCGAGGATGGTCTTGTTCGAGATGAACGCGTAGATGATGACCAGGACGCCGAGGATCAGGCCGGGGACGGGGAAGGAGGTGCCCGGACGGCCCGTCGCGAAGAGGTACGTCGCGTACAGGATGACGGCGGAGAGCAGGACGACCTTCACGATGGGCACCCAGGTGGGGGGCACCGTCGCGCCGATCTTCTCGAGCTTGCGACGGCCGCGGACTTCGCTGTAGACGACGAACGCGACGAGTGCGAAGCCGATCAGCAGGGTCAGGTTGTTGTAGCCGAGATCCGGTCCCACCTCGGGGAGGTAGCCCGCACCGAGGTAGCGGAAGCCCTCGGGCACCGGCACGGTGAGGGAGTTGCCGACCGACTGGTTGGCACCCCGGAACAGGAGCATCCCCGCGAGGGTCACGATGAAGGCCGGGATGCCGACGTAGGCCACCCAGAAGCCCTGCCAGATGCCGATGACCGCACCGAGCACGAGGCCGAGGAGGACGCCGAGGTACCAGGGGATACCCCAGTCACGCATCGCGATGGCGACGACGATGCCGACGAAGGCCGCGATGGAGCCCACCGAGAGGTCGATGTGCCCGGCGATGATGACGAGCACCATGCCGATGGCGAGGATCAGGATGTAGGAGTTGCCGTTGAACAGGTTCATCATGTTCACGGACGTGAGTGTCTTGCCGCCGGTCTGCCACTGGAAGAACACGACCAGCGCGACCAGGGCGAAGATCATCCCGAACTGGCGGGTGTTCCCGCCGAAGATTTGTTTGAAGGAATTCATGGTGTGTCTTTCCTAGGAGCGTCGGTCAGGCAGCGGTTCGGCTGGCGGTCATGCGTTTCATCAGGGACTCCTGATTGGCGTCCTCGCGGGTCAGTTCCCCGGTGATGGCGCCTTCGAAGATCGTGTAGATGCGGTCGGAGAGGCCGAGCAGTTCAGGCAGTTCGGAGGAGATGACGATGACGCCCTTCCCCTGGTCCGCCAGTTTCTGGATGATGCCGTAGATCTCGTACTTCGCACCGACGTCGATCCCGCGCGTGGGCTCGTCGAGGATGAGCAGATCGGGGTCGGTGAACATCCATTTCGCGAGGACCACCTTCTGCTGGTTCCCGCCGGACAGCTTGGCCACACCCTCGTTGACGCTCGGCGTCTTGGTGCGCAGCGACTTCCGGTATTCCTCGGCGACGCGGAACTCCTCGTCCTTGTCGACGACGAGGCCGTGCGTGATGCGCTGCAGGTCGGCCGAGACCGTGGTGGTCTTGATGTCGTCCAGGAGGTTCAGTCCCAGCGACTTGCGGTCCTCGGTGACATAGGCGAGGCCGGCCTTGATGGCCTGGGGCACCGAGCGCAGCGTCACCTCCTTGCCGTCGATGAGGATCTGCCCGGACTTGAAGTTCCCGTAGGAGCGGCCGAAGACCGAACGCACCAGCTCGGTCCGCCCGGCGCCCATCAGCCCGGCGAAGCCGACGATCTCGCCACGTCGGACGTGGAAGCTCGAGTTCTTGCAGACGAGGCGGTCCGCCACGGTGGGGTGGGCCACGGTCCAGCCGCGCACCTCGAAGAACGTCTCGCCGATGTTGGGCGTGTGGTCGGGGAACCTCGACTCGAGCGAGCGGCCCACCATGCCTCGGATGATGCGGTCCTCGTCGACGCCGTCGTCCTTGACGTGAAGCGTCTCGATCGACTTGCCGTCGCGGATGATGGTGATCGAGTCGGCGATCTGCTCGATCTCGTTGAGCTTGTGCGAGATCATGATGCAGGAGATCCCCTTGGACCGCAGGCCCGACATGAGGTCCAGCAGGTGCTGGGAGTCCGATTCGTTGAGGGCCGCCGTCGGCTCGTCGAGGATGAGCAGCTTCACGGACTTGTTGAGTGCCTTCGCGATCTCGACGAGCTGCTGCTTGCCCACCCCGATGTCCTTGACCTTCGTGATCGGGTCCTCGCGGAGCCCCACGCGGGCCATCAGCTCGAGAGTGGTCCGGTTCACGTAGTCCCAGTCGATCACGCCGAACCGGGTGGGCTCGTTCCCGAGGAAGATGTTCTCGGCGATGGACAGCTCGGGGATCAGCGCGAGTTCCTGGTGGATGATCACGATCCCGGCCGCTTCGCTGGAGCGGATGTCCTTGAACTGGACCTCCTGGCCCTGGAACACGATGTCGCCGGAGTAGTCGCCGTAGGGGTAGAGGCCCGAGAGCACCTTCATGAGGGTGGACTTCCCGGCACCGTTCTCGCCGCAGATGGCGTGGATCTCGCCGGCCCGGACCTCGAGCGAGACGTCGGAGAGGGCTTTGACTCCCGGGAACTCCTTGGTGATGGAGCGCATCTCCAGGATGGTGTGGTTGTTCATGGGGCCTCCCGCGGCGACGGCGTTGTCTTGGTGCAGGCCAACCTCGACCCGAAAGAATTGAACACGCTGGTATGCCTTGTCGTCAACTGTTGAACACAAAGCACGGAGAAAACAGAGGAAAACTTCAGGCTGAGCTGGCGAGCGCGGGAGCGAGCCCCTGCTGTGCCAGGACGACGGCGGCCGCTCCGAGGGCTTCGGCGCGATCGCCGAGCGAGGACATGCAGACGTTCGTCGTGTCACCGATGATCGGCACGGCGTGCCGGGCGAGGCCACGCCGCACGGGCTCCAGCAGGATCTCCCCGAGACCGGTCAGGGGCCCCCCGATGACGATCGTCTCGGGGTTGATGAGGTTCGCCATGTGCGCGAGTGCGCGGCCGATGGCCACGCCGGCGTCGTCGATCACGCGCAGCGCCGCGGTATCACCGGCGAGCACCCAGTCGATGATCCGCTGCGTGTCCACCGTCTCGTTGCTGCCCCGGCCGAGGAGTTCGATCATGGTGGACGTCGATGCCACCGTCTCGAGGCAGCCGCGGTTGCCGCACCGGCAGATGACACCCTGTTCGTTGATGGTCGTGTGGCCCAGCTCGCCGGTCACCCCGACGTTGCCGTAGTACAGCGAGCCGTTCAGCACCAGCCCGGCACCGATGCCCGATCCCACCTTCATGAACATCAGGTTGTCGACAGCACTGTGTGGGCCCCAGGTCACCTGTGCCAGGGCGCCGAGGTTCGCGTCGTTGTCGATGAAGACGGGAACCCGCAGTCGTTCGCTGAAGGTCTCGTGGATGTTGATGCCGACCCACTCCGGCAGGATGGCGCCCTGCACCACGGTTCCGGTGCGCCTGTCGATCGGCCCGGGGATGCCGATCCCGGCACCGAGGAGCGCGCGGCGGCGGATGCCCCCGTTCTCCAGGAGGGAATCCAGGAGGTCGGACGCCGCGGTCAGTCCGTCGACTGCACTGTGCCCGAGGGGGAGCGCGACGGACGCCTCCTGCAGCACGCGGTAGTTCGGGCTGGCGAGGACCACCCGGAGGTGGCGGCGCCCGATGTCGATCCCCGCGGCGACCTGCCCGTTGTCGTTGAGGATCACCGAGAGGGCGCGGCGGCCGGAACTCGTGGTGGGTGCGGTACTGACGATGCCGGTCGCCGCCATCACCTTGACGATGTTGGAGACCGTCGCCGTCGAGAGGCCGGTCTGCCGGGAGAGTTCGGCCTGGGTCTGCGGCCCGCCGCTCATCAGTGCCGCGATGACGCGCTGCTGGTTCTGCTCGCGCAGTGCGGACTGGGAGCCCGGCTTGGGAAGCGGGGCGCTCAGGCTTGTCCTCGCCGTCGAGGGGGAGTCTGCGGGCATGATCCCAAGGGTGCCGTAGCTCCCGCTTGTAGTCAAGAAGTTAACGCTTGGCGGTACTCATGGGCGAGAAGCCTGTAGTCGGCAGCGTTCGCTCGGACGCCGTCCACCTCGCCGTCGTCCAGCGTCCGGCGCACCTTCGCGGGGACACCGGCGACCAGGGAGCGGGGCGGGACCACCGTGCCCTCGAGCACGACGGCGCCGGCCGCCACGAGGGAGCCGGTACCGATGACGGCGCCGTTCATGACGGTCGCGCTCATGCCGATCAGGCAGTCGTCCTCGATGGTGCAGCCGTGCACCACGGCACTGTGGCCGACACTGACGCGGTCGCCGATGCGCGCCGGGAAACCCGGATCGGCATGCACCACCACATTGTCCTGGAGGTTCGTCCCCTCCCCGACGCTGATGGAGGAGGTGTCCGCGCGCAGGGTGGCGCCGAAGAACACGCTCGCGTGCCCGCCGATCGTCACCTCCCCGATGAGGGAGGCGGTGGGGGCGACGAAGGCGGAGTCGGAGACGCGGGGAGTCCTGCCGCGGAAGGTGTGGTTGGCCATGCCGCCAGCCTAGGCGACCCCTCCCGCGGCGGCGGGACGATCAGTTGAAGACGATGGTCCTGCGGCCGTCGAGGAGGACGCGCCGTTCCGCGTGCCACTGCACGGCCTGCACCAGGGCGCGGCCCTCGAGTTCCCGGCCGATCGCGGTGAGCTGCTCGGCCGTCCGCGCGTGGTCCACGCGGATGACCTCCTGTTCGATGATCGGGCCCTCGTCCAGGGCACCCGTGACGTAGTGGGCTGTCGCACCGATGAGCTTGACGCCGCGGGCATGGGCCTGGTGGTAGGGCCGTGCCCCCTTGAAGGACGGCAGGAACGAGTGGTGGATGTTGATCGCCCTGCCCAGGAGGTCCCCGCAGAGCCGGTCACTGAGGATCTGCATGTACCGCGCCAGGACCACCAGTTCGATGTCGTGCTGCCGCATCAGCGCACGCAGTGCGTCCTCCGCCTCGTCCTTGGTCTCCGGCGTGACCGGGATGTGGTGGAACTCGATGCCGTAGAAGGCGGCGAGGTCCTCGAGGTCCCGGTGGTTCGACACGATGACGGGGATGTCGATGGCGAGGGTGCCCGAGCGGTGCTGGAAGAGGAGGTCGTTGAGGCAGTGCGCTGCTTTCGAGACCATGATGAGGGTCCGGGTCCGGCGGGAGGCCTCGTTGAGCGACCACTCCATGCCGAACTCGCGGGCCACCGGTTCCAGGGCGGTGCGGAGCGCGTCCGCGGACGCCTCCGTGGTCAGGGCGACGCGCATGAAGAACGTGCCCGTCTCCGGGCTGCCGTACTGCTGGGATTCCGTGATGTTCGCGCCGAGTCCCACGAGGGCGCCGGAGACGCCGTGGACGATTCCCGGCCTGTCGGGGCAGGAGAGCGTCAGGGAGTAGGACGAGGGCGGACGGGAGGTCTCGGGGGAGGTCACCTACGCCAGATTACCGGCCACTGCCCGCCCGGCGCCCGCGCGGAGCCGTGTGACGGCGGCGACCGCCGCCGCGCGTCCGGCGCGGGAGGCCCCGAGGGTCGAGGCGGACGCACCGTAGCCCACGAGCAGGAGTCGGGGCTCCTTCGCCACATGGACCCCGTCCATCTGGATGCCGCCCCCGGGTTCGCGGAGGCGCAGCGGTGCGAGATGGTCCAGGGCGGCGCGGAACCCGGTGGCCCACAGGACGGCGTCGACGGGTTCCACCGACCCGTCCGCGAAGACTGCCGAATGCTCGCGGAGTTCGGCGAGGGGCCCGCGGGAGACCAGGATCCCGGCGTCGATCCCGGCCCGGTACTGCGCCGTGAGCGACAGCCCGGTGACGGAGACGACGCTGGCGGGCGGCAGCCCCGCGGCGGTCCGTGCGTTGACCGCCGCCTCGACCTCGCGACCCCACTCCGGATCGAAGGCGCGGCGCGTGAACGACGGCGGTCGGCGTGTCGACCAGACGGGTGCAGCTCCGGCCTCGTGGAGCTGCAGGACGAACTGCACCGCGGACGTACCGCCGCCGACGACCAGCACGCGCTGTCCCTCGAACTCCGCTGCCGAGCGGTAGTCGTGCGTGTGGAGCTGCCGGCCCGCGAAGACGTCCCGGCCGCGGTAGTAGGGCCAGTACGGGCGGTCCCAGGTACCGGTCGCACTGATGACGACGTCGGCGATCCATGTGCCCGCCGTCGTCGTGATGCGCAGCGGTCCGTCTCCGTGGCCGGACGAACCGGCCGGCCCGTCCTCCGGCTCCACCGCCAGGACGGAGACGGGACGGTGCACGGGGAGGTGGAAGGTCCGCTCGTACGCGCCGTAGTAGCGGGACACGACATCGGCCGCCGGTTCCTTCGGGTCCGGTGTTCCGAGCGGCAGGCCGGGCAGGTCGTGGAGCGCGTGGGCGGCGTCGAAGGTGAGGGCGGGCCAGCGGTGCAGCCAGGCGCCACCGGGCGCCGGATTCGCATCGAGGACGACGACGTCGCGCTCTGCCTCCAGCCCCCGGCGCAGGAGGTGGTAGGCACTGCTGAGGCCGGCCTGGCCGGCGCCGATGACGAGGACGCGCACGCGCCCGGCGCCACCGGTCCCTGCGCCCGCCTGCACCGGCGTATCACCGGGGGTTGTCCGGTCCATCGCGTCCCACCTCTCCTGGCGGTCCCGGTCTCCGGGCCCGCTCACTCTCAGCGAACGGCCGGGCAGTGGTGACTATTCCGGGCTCCGCGTCATCGCGTGGCGGTCGCCGCTCGGGAGCGGCTAGCATGGGAGCGTCGCGACTGGCGTAGGGTGGGCAACCACCAGGAAGCGGCGTGGAGCTGCCGCCGTCCTCCGGGCGCGGCGCGGACTTCCAGTGCAGACCACGGATCGCACGCCTGGGCCGCGGGTCACGTTTCATGAGCGGCCGGGGCACGGACCAGCGGTCCGACGCCCGCCCGCGACTCAAGCTGACCTCGTGCGAGACCCAGAGAAGGATCAACCGATGACCACGTCGCCCATGGCCCCGTCCCACTCCGCAGCGGATACCGTCACCAACGCGCCCCTGTCCGAGGTGGATCCCGAGATCGCCGCCGTCCTCCGGGACGAGCTCGCGCGTCAGCGCGACACCCTCGAGATGATCGCGTCGGAGAATTTCGCTCCGCGCGCGGTCCTCGAGGCCCAGGGCAGTGTCCTCACGAACAAGTACGCCGAAGGGTACCCGGGACGTCGCTACTACGGCGGCTGCGAGCACGTCGACGTCGCCGAGAACCTCGCGATCGAGCGCGTCAAGGCGCTCTTCGGTGCAGAGTTCGCGAACGTCCAGCCCCACTCCGGCGCCCAGGCGAATGCCGCCGCACTCTCCGCGATGATCAAGCCCGGTGACAAGATCATGGGCCTCTCCCTCGCCCACGGCGGACACCTCACGCACGGCATGAAGCTCAACTTCTCCGGGAAGCTCTACGAGGTCGCGGCGTACGGCGTCGAGGAGGACACCCACCGCCTGGACATGGACCGCGTGCGGGCCCAGGCGGTCGCCGAGAAGCCGCAGGTGCTGATCGCCGGCTGGTCGGCCTACCCGCGGCAGCTCGACTTCGCCGCCTTCCGCTCCATCGCCGACGAGGTCGGCGCTCTCCTCTGGACCGACATGGCCCACTTCGCCGGACTCGTCGCGGCCGGCGTCCACCCCAGCCCGGTGCCCTACTCCGACGTCGTCACCTCCACGGTGCACAAGACGCTGGCCGGTCCCCGCTCCGGGGTCATCCTGGCCAAGCAGGAATGGGCCAAGAAGCTCAACTCCAACGTCTTCCCGGGACAGCAGGGCGGTCCGCTCATGCACGTGATCGCGGGCAAGGCCACGGCCTTCAAGATCGCCGGATCGCCCGAATTTCGTGAGCGCCAGGAGCGTGTCCTCGAGGGCGCTCGCATCATCGCCGAGCGCCTCACCGGGTCCGACGTCGCCGAGCACGGCGTCTCGGTCCTCACCGGTGGAACCGACGTCCACCTCGTCCTCGTGGACCTCCGCAACTCCTCGCTCGACGGGCAGCAGGCCGAGGACGTTTTGCACTCCGTCGGCATCACGGTCAATCGCAACGCCGTGCCGTTCGATCCCCGCCCGCCCATGGTGACCTCCGGCCTCCGCATCGGCACGCCGGCCCTCGCGACCCGCGGCTTCGGCGCCGCCGAGTTCACCGAGGTCGGGGAGATCATCGCGGCCGCCCTGAAGCCGTCGCCCGACGTCGTGGCACTGCGCGCGCGCGTCTCCGCGCTCGCGGCGGACTTCCCGCTCTACCCGGGCCAGGAGGAGTGGTAGATCCGATCCCACGCGCCGCCCTCTCCTCGAGGGCGGCTGCGTCACCGGACTTCGACATCCCCGCCGCGGAATGCTGCTTCACCGGCTGCTGCGACCGCGGCAAGGCATTCCTGCTCGAACAGCTGGACGAGCGACCAGAGAAGGATCCCTCCCATGAACAACGCCCGCATCCTTGACGGCAAGGCGACCGCCGCACGCATCAAGGAGGAACTGACCGAGCGCGTGAGCGCCCTGCGCGAGCGTGGGGTGACCCCCGGGCTCGGCACCGTCCTCGTCGGCGACGATCCCGGAAGCCACTCCTATGTCGCGGGCAAGCACCGCGACTGCGCCCAGGTCGGCATCACCTCGGTCCGGCGCGACCTGCCGGACACCATCACCCAGGAGGAACTCGAGGCAGTCCTCGACGAGCTGAACGCCGACGACGCCACGACCGGCTACATCGTCCAGCTGCCGCTTCCCGCCCATATCGACACCAACGCCATCCTCGAACGCATCGATCCGGCGAAGGACGCGGACGGCCTGCACCCGACCAACCTCGGGAAGCTGGTCCTCAACGTCAACGCGCCGATGGACTCACCCTTGCCGTGCACCCCGCACGGCATCGTCGAGCTCCTGCTCCGCCACGACGTCGAACTGAAGGGCCTCGACGTGCTCGTCGTCGGCCGTGGTGTGACGGTCGGCCGCCCGCTCGGACTGCTGCTCACCCGGAAGCAGATCAACGCGACGGTGACGCTGGCGCACACCGGGACGGCCGACCTCGCCGATCATCTCGGACGGGCCGACGTCGTCGTCGCCGCGGCAGGGATCCCGCACATGATCGGCGCGGACCAGGTGAAGCCCGGGGCGATCGTCCTGGATGTCGGCGTGAGCCGGGTGGAGGACCCGGAGACGGGCAGGGCGAAGCTCACGGGCGACGTCGATCCCGCCGTCGCCTCGGTGGCGAGCTGGCTGTCGCCGAATCCCGGGGGAGTGGGGCCCATGACCCGTGCCATGCTGCTGACCAACGTCGTCGAGGCGGCGGAGCGTTCGGCTGCCGGCAGCTAGTCCGCGCAACACCCATTGGCTTCTACCAATGGGAGTTCTCGCCTAGGCTGGGCGAGTGCCCACACTCTCCGCCGGTCCGCCGGTCATCTCCGCCCGTCAGCTGAGCAAGCACTACGGTGACTTCAAGGCCGTCGACGGCATCTCCTTCGAGGTCCCCGCGGGGGAGTCCTTCGGTCTGCTCGGGCCCAACGGTGCCGGTAAGTCGACGACCATGCGCATGATCGGCGGGGTGTCACAGCGGACCTCCGGAGACCTCACCATCATGGGGCTCGATCCCGAAGAGCACGGCCCGGAGGTGAGGGCGCACCTCGGGGTGGTGCCGCAGCAGGACAACCTCGACGAGGAACTCAGGGTCCGCGACAACCTCCTCGTCTACGGCCGCTACTTCGGTCTGCCCATGAGCTACCTGAGACCGAAGGCGGACGAGCTCCTGGAGTTCGCGCAGCTCACGGAGAAGGCGTCCGCGAAGGTGGACGCGCTCTCGGGCGGGATGAAGCGCCGCCTGACCATCGCGCGGTCGCTCATCAACGAGCCGAAGATCCTGCTGCTCGACGAACCCACCACCGGGCTCGACCCGCAGGCCCGGCACATCCTCTGGGACCGGCTCTTCCGCCTCAAGGAATCCGGCGTGACCCTGATCCTCACCACGCACTACATGGACGAGGCGGAGCAGCTCTGCGACCGGCTGGTGGTCGTCGACAAGGGCCGGATCATGGCGGAGGGATCCCCTGCTCAGCTCATCCGCGAGCACTCGACGCGGGAGGTGCTCGAGCTGCGCTTCGGCTCGGAACGCAACACGACCGTCGCCGCCGAACTGCAGGGCATCGGTGCCCGGCTCGAGCCGCTGCCCGACCGCGTCCTCATCTACGCCCAGGACGGCGAAGCCGCCCTCGAGCAGGTCATCTCGCGGGGCCTCCGTCCGATCACCTCCCTGGTCCGCCGCTCCTCGCTCGAGGACGTCTTCCTGCGCCTGACGGGGAGGAGCCTCGTTGACTGAGCGGGTGCCCACCACCGACGGCGCGGTGACGGCTCCGCCGTACCGGCTGCACGCCCACAAGCCGGAGGTCTCGGCGTCCCGGGCGCGCGCGTTCGGCTCCTGGTACTACGCCGAGCACGTCCTGCGGTCCATGAACAGTTACCGGTGGACCCTCCTCGCCTCGAGCATCGGGACGCCGGTGATGTACCTCTTCGCCATGGGGATCGGCCTCGCGACCCTCGTCGACCGGAACTCGGCCGGCGCCTTCGGCGAGGTCAGCTACCTCGCCTTCATCGCCCCGGCCCTCCTGGCCTCCGCGACGATCATGACCGCGGCCACCGAGTTCACCTATCCCGTGATGGACGGCTTCAAGTGGCGGCGCGTCTACTACGGCCCGCACGCTTCGCCCCTGAACACCGACCAGATCGTGCAGGGCCACATCATCGCCGTCACCGTCCGGCTGACGGTCACCACCATCATCTACTTCGTCATCGTCGCGGCGTTCGGAGCCTCACCGTCCGCCGCCGGCCCCGTGGCCATCCTCGTCGCGGTGCTGAGCGGCCTCGCCTTCGGGCTCCCGCTCATGGCCTACTCGGCCCGGATCGAAGAGGACAAGGGGCAGTTCGCGCTCGTCATGCGGTTCATCGTCACGCCGCTGTTCCTGTTCTCCGGGACCTTCTTCCCGCTCGACACCCTGCCGGTGTTCCTCCGCTGGATCGGCTGGATCTCGCCGTTGTGGCACGGCACCGAGCTGGGCCGGGCGCTGACCTACGGCTACGAACTCCCCCTCTGGCTCGCCGCGGTGCACGTGCTGTACCTCGTGGTGCTCGCCGTTGTCGGACTGAAGCTGGCCCGCGCGGTGTACGCGAGGAGGCTGGGGAAATGAGCGTGCACCTCACCGCGCAGGACTACGCGCTGGAAGGGTCCAGGCGACCGCTGGCGGCGCTCTACTCCCGTAACGCCCGGGCCGTGATCGCGCGCGGACTGCTCGCCACGCGCAGCAGCAACTGGCTGGTCATGGTCTCCGGGTTCTTCGAACCCGTGCTCTACCTCGTGTCCATGGGGGTGGGACTGGGAGCGCTCGTCGGGTCGGTCGAGGGCCCCAACGGTGAGCCGATCAGCTATGCCGCCTACATCGCGCCGGCACTCCTCGCGGTGTCCGCCATGAACGGGGCGGTCTACGACAGCACGTGGAACGTGTTCTTCAAGATGAACTTCGCCAAGCTCTACCAGGGCATGCTCTACACGTCGTTGGGTCCGCTGGACGTCGCGATCGGGGAGATCTTCCTGGCCCTCCTGCGCGGCGCCATGTATGCCACCGGCTTCACCGCGGTCATGGCGCTCATGGGCCTCATCACCACACCGGTGGCGTTGCTCATGATCCCGGCGTCCGTCGTGATCGCCTTCGGCTTCGCGTCCTTCGGAATGGGTATCACGAGCTTCATGAAGACCTTCCAGCAGATGGAGTGGGTCAACTTCGTGATGCTGCCGATGTTCCTGTTCTCGGCCACCTTCTATCCGCTGAGCGTCTACCCGCAGGGAGTCCAGTGGTTCATCCAGGCCCTGCCGCTGTGGCACGGCGTGGAACTGCTGCGTCAGATCAGCATCGCCTCCTTCACCCCTGCCGCGGCGGTCCACCTGAGCTACTTCCTGGTGATGATCGCCGTCGGCATGCTGCTCACCACCCTCAGGCTGCGGAAGCTGTTCCTCAAGTAGGTCCGGCGGTCTGCGGTCAGGACGCCCGGGACGCAGGACGTGGGACACCGTATCGATCCGGAGTCCTGCCTTGGACGACGGCGGCGGCGGGGCTGTGGCCCCGCCGCCGGTCGGAGCGTCCTGATGCCGCCCGGGTAGCCGGCCCTAGAGAACCAGGGTGGCGTACACCACGTAGTTGTCGTCGAACTCGCCCGTGTCGGGGTTGTAGCCGTCGCACGTGATCAGCCTGAGCTCAGAGCCGGGCGTGTTCCCGTACACCGTGAGGGTCGGGAAGTCGTTCTTCTGGTACGCCTCGCCGCGCTGGAACTCGAACACCGCGGTCGTCCCGTCCTCGCGGACCACGGTGATCCGATCGCCGGCCTTGAGGGCGCGGAGATCGGCGAAGACACCCTTGCCACCGTCGGTCGCGTTGACATGGCCGAGCATGACGGCCGGTCCGCGGTCGCCCGGGGTGGGCGACTGGTCGTACCAGCTCGCGGGTGCTCCGGGTCCGTCAGGTGGCACCTCGAGACTGTTGTTCTCGCGGAGGCCCAGGGCCAGCAGGTCGGTGCGGACACCGATCGAGGGGATCTCCAGCGTGACCGGGGCGGAGGCGGGAAGGACGTCGGGACCTTCGGATGCGACCGGGGCGGGTGCCGCAGCGGGCGCGGAGGACGGAGCGGCAGTGGGCACGGCCGTGGGCGCGGGGCTCGGTGCCTCGATCGGTGCCGCGCTCGTCACCGCGGAGGACGACGACGGGGCCGGCGTCGAAGCGGGAGCATCGGCCGATCCGCAGCCGGCGAGGAGAAAGAGGGCGGCCACCGCCGGGGCCGTGAAGCCCCAGCGATGGCCGGTGTTCCTACTGATCATGTGGGATCAGGGATTATGCGTTGTGTGCTGCGCGGCGGCGCACTGCGAAGGTTCCACCGGCTGCTGCCGCGAGGACCAGGCCGCCACCGAGGGCGATCATGCCCGCGGAGTTGGAGGAGGACTCGGTAGCGACACCCGTGTCGGCTCCGCCGGCAGGCATGGCGCCCATCTGCGTCTTCACGAGCGTTCCACACAGGGCGGGGGAGGTCGCGCCGAGGGGGAGCTCGGGTGCGATCTCGGACGGGCTGCCGAAGACCTCGGAGGAGACGCCGGCGGTCGCCGGGTCCAGGCCGTGCACGACGACGACGGCTACGCCGGCCTCGAGCGACTTCTGGGTATCGGCGTCCAGGGTGATGGTGCGCTGGATCGAGTACGTTCCACCCTGGCCACCGAGCTGGAGGTTCAGGCCCTCTGCCGGAGTGGTGGCACCCGACGTGGTCAGCGTGGTCTGGATGGCGCCGTATCCGGGTACACCCTCGGCGACGTTGACGATGCCGTCGCCATTGGCGTCATCGGCGGGCGTGGGGCACTTGCCTGCCGCACCGCCGTGGATGTGCTGGACGTGGGGGTACGGGGCGTCCATGAAGGTCTGGGCGAGGCCCGAGACCTGCAGGTTGACCGTGGCCTGATCGCCCACGACGTCGAGGGTGATGGTGCCGGTGCCGGTCGTGCCGTTCAGCTGGCCGAGGGTCGAGGAGTAGGAGCCGTCAGCGGCCATCGCGGGGGAGCCCGCGAGAGCGACTGCGCCGATGGCGAGGGCCGGTACTGCGAGGAAGCGCATCTTCTTGTTCATGGGAAAGTCCTCCATAGTGCGAATGAGGCGCACCGTGGGGCGCGCACGACTGTACTTCGGGGTGATCCCGATCACGGATGGGAGCGGATGGGAAAAAACTTCGAAACCCCTGTGAGTTCGCCTGCGGTGGAAGACCGGGGGGTCGGTCGGCCGATGCGGGAGAATGGCCTGATGCAGTCTCTTGGAAGCAATGGGCGGCCTCAGGGCCGGGGTGTGAGCATGCGCATGGGCACGGCCGGGATGGCCGTCATGGTGGTCGTGTTCCTCGTGGCGGTCGTCTTCGCGGCCAACCAGAACGATGTGATCGGCTGGTTGGTCGCCATCATCTCCCTGGGCTGGCTCCTGATCTTCAGCTACGTGGTGCTGAGTCTCCGCTCCGCGGCACGGAAGGCCGCGGACCGGATCCAGGCGCACGGCGGGTTCGGCGGTGCCGGTGCGTCACCCGCGGGTCCGGTGGCCGTCGACAGGGCGAGGGACCTGAAGCTCGACCACAGCTTCAAGATCGTCCAGGTGCAGGTGGGCGTCGTGCGCGAGTACCTCGGCAAGGACGAGGGCATGGTGGAACGTGCACTCGAGACCATCGAGATCACCTCGCACAACGCGAGGTCCATGATGAAGGGCTCCACCGAGGGTCCGGTGGAGGGCACGGTCGTCGACTGAGCACCTCCCGACCGAGGTGAAGGGACACACCCTCCGGGGTAAGGTTGATCGAGTGAGTCCGGCATCGAACCCCCTGCAGGAACCCCTGCGTATCGCGTCCGTGAACGTCAACGGGATCCGCGCCGCCTACAAGCGCGGCATGCAGAAATGGCTGGACGGACGGGATGTCGACATCCTCTGCCTGCAGGAGGTACGGGCTCCCGACGCCGTGGTGCGGAGCCTCCTCGGCGAGGGCTGGTTCATCCTCCACACCGAGGCCGAGGCCAAGGGGCGGGCGGGGGTCGCGATAGCGTCCCGCCAGGAGCCTTCCGCCACCCGCACGACCATCGGTGACAGCTACTTCGACACGTCCGGTCGTTGGGTCGAAGCCGATTTCGAGGTGGGGGGATCGATCCTCACCGTCGTGAGCGCCTACGTCCATTCGGGCGAGGTCGGGACCCCGAAGCAGGATGACAAATACCGGTTCCTCGAGGCGATGGTCGCACGCCTGCCACAGCTCCGAGACGCAGCCGACCATGCCGTGGTCATGGGCGACCTCAACGTGGGTCATACGCAGCTCGATATCAGGAACTGGAAGGGCAACGTGAAGAACGCGGGCTTCCTTCCCGAGGAACGCGCGTACTTCGATCGTTTCTTCTCCGACGAATGCGGCTTCGTGGATGTCGCCCGGAACCTCGCGGGCGAGGTCGACGGGCCGTACACCTGGTGGTCCTGGCGGGGCAAGGCGTTCGACAACGACACGGGCTGGCGGATCGACTACCAGCTGGCCACCGAGGCGCTCGCGCAGAGTGCAGCCACCGCCGACGTCGATCGGGCACCGAGCTGGGATACCAGGTTCTCCGACCATGCCCCGCTCGTCGTCGACTACCGGATCCAACCCTCCAGGAACTCCTCTGATGACTGAACAGCACCACACGCCCGCCCCCGCCCGGCGGCAACGGATCCTCTCCGGCATGCAGCCGTCGGCAGGATCCTTGCACCTCGGCAACTACCTCGGTGCGCTCGTGCACTGGGTGCGCCTGCAGGAAACCCACGACGCGGTGTTCTTCATCCCCGACCTGCATGCGATCACGGTCCCGCAGGACCCGGCGGAGCTCATGCAGCGCACGCGGACGACCGCCGCCCAGTACATCGCTGCGGGGGTGGATCCCGACCGTGCCACGCTGTTCGTCCAGTCCCAGGTCCCCGAGCACGCGCAGCTCGCGTGGGTGCTCAACTGCCTCACGGGATTCGGCGAGGCGTCCAGGATGACGCAGTTCAAGGACAAGGCGTCGAAGCAGGGCACCGATTCCGCCAGCGTGGGACTCTTCACCTATCCCATCCTGCAGGCCGCCGACATCCTCCTCTACCAACCGGACGGAGTCCCGGTGGGGGAGGACCAGCGCCAGCACGTGGAATTGAGCCGGGACCTCGCGCAGCGGTTCAACACGCGCTTCGGCGAGACCTTCGTGGTGCCCCAGCCCTTCATCCAGAAGGAGACGGCGAAGATTTACGACCTGCAGAACCCGACGGCCAAGATGTCGAAATCGGCACCGTCGCCCGCCGGGCTCGTCAACCTGCTCGACGACCCGAAGGTCACGACGAAACGGATCAAGTCGGCGGTCACCGACGCCGGGACGGAGATCCGCTTCGACCGTGAGGAGAAGCCGGGCATCTCGAACCTGCTCGCGATCTTCTCGTCCCTATCCGGGCGAAGCATCGCCGAGCTGGAGGACGAGTACGCGGGCCGGATGTACGGGCACCTGAAGGTGGACCTCGCCGACGTCGTCGCCGAGACCCTCGCACCCATCCGCACCCGGGCCGAGGGGCTGCTCTCGGACCCCGCAGAGCTCGATCGGCTGCTGGCGAAGGGTGCCGCGAAGGCCCGTGAGCTGGCGGCGCCGACGCTCGCGGAGGTCTACGCACGCGTGGGATTCCTTCCCGCGGCGGGAGCCCGCTGACCCATGTGTGCTTCCACGGGTCTCCCCGGCCGGTTGGCGACGCCGTCGTCTCCGCCGGGACCGAGCGGCAGCTGCGTGGGCATCACCATTCCGATCCCCGAACCGCTCGCGGGTGACCTCGAGGCCTGGCGCGCGTCGTTCGGCGACCCCATGGCAGCCGTGGTGCCCCCGCACATCACCCTGATCACGACGACGCCGGCCTCCGACTGGGAGGCGACGATCGAGCACGTCCGGGCGGTCGCGCAGCACCAGCGGCCCTTCAGGGTCAGGCTCTGCAGCACCGGCTCCTTCCGGCCGGTCTCACCGGTGGTGTTCCTCAAGCTGACCGACGGCTTCGACGAATGCGTAGCCCTGCATGCGAGGCTGCAGACGGGCCCGCTCGAACGTGACCTCGAGTTCCCCTTCCATCCGCACGTGACCGTCGCGCATGATGTCTCGGAGGCAGGAATGGATGCGGCTGTGGAGGAACTGGAGTCCTTCGAGGCGTCCTTCGACGTCCGGTCCATGGGACTGTACGAACACGTGCCGTCGGGGTTGTGGAAACTGAGGGAGGAGCTACGTTTTGGCGAAGTCGCTGACGGCTCCGAAACCACCACCCGTTGAGCAGCCCTCCCCGGCGAACCTGGCGGATCTGCGCCGGAAGGTGATCGATGCCCAGGTCCGGGTCGGGAGGCTGAAGCGCTCCGGCGATGGCGGCGCGGGTCTCCTCCTGGCGAGGGTGGATCTTGCGATCTCGCGGTTCTACACGCTGAGGCCCGTGCGCGTGGTCCTGCTGTACAACGAGCGCCGCGGCCCGTTGATGGCGGCGGGGCTCGCCTACCGCCTGTTCTTCGCCATCTCCGCCCTGCTCGTCGTGGGATTCGCCGCGCTCGGGCTGGTGGTCGCCGGCGACGAGAGCCTGCGCGAACTGTCCGTGGACGCCCTCGATAAGGCGGTACCGGGGCTGATCGACCTGCAGGACGACGGGGGCGGCCTCGTCACTCCCACCCGCCTCTTCGACGCGACCAGTGGCCTCGGCTGGGCCATCGTCGTATCCTCGGCCGTCATGCTCGTGACGGCGCTCGGCTGGATCGGTGGCATGCGCCAGGCGATGCGCGGGATCTTCGCGCTGAAGCCCGTCGCCGCGCCGCCAGTGGTCCTCTGGGCGAAGGACCTCGGGACCCTCGCGGTCCTGGGTGTGATCATGGTCGTGACGACCGCCCTCGGCGTCGTGGCGACGAATACGCTGGGAGCCCTCCTGAGCTTCCTCAACCTGACGAGCGTGAGCCAGCTCCTGACACAGATGGCCGGATTCGCGGTGATGATCCTGCTGGACATCCTCGTGGCCGTGGTCCTGTTCCGGTCCGCGTCCGCCATCGAGATGCCGCGTCCGGTCCTGATCCAGGGTGCGGTGATCGCCGGAGTCGGCACCACGCTGCTCCGCACCTTCTCCACCCAGATCCTTGGAAGCTTCGGCAACAATCCGCTCCTGCTGTCCTTCGCCGTGATCCTCGCGCTGTTCGTCTGGTTCTTCCTCTTGAGCCAGGTGTACCTGGTGGCGACGGCCTGGTGCGCCGTCGGGACCGCTGACGCCGAGACCGACGCCGAGCGGCAGCACCACGCGAAGGGCGGCACCCTCCGTCAGCGCAGCCGCCGGGGGAACCGCACCTGACCGTCCGCACCTGACCGTCCGCACCTGACCGTCCGCACCGGACCGTCCGCATCTGCAGGGAGACGACGAAGGCGGCCCGTCGTGTGACGGGCCGCCTTCGGGCGGAGCATTGTGGTCAGGACCGGACGCCGCATCCGGCGTCGGTTCCCGAGCAGCGAGTCAGACCTTGCGGGTCAGGATCGCCTGCTTGACCTCCGAGATGGCCTTGGTGACCTGGATGCCGCGAGGGCAGGCCTCGGAGCAGTTGAAGGTGGTCCGGCAGCGCCAGACACCCTCCTTGTCGTTGAGGATCTCGAGGCGCATGTCCCCGGCGTCGTCCCGCGAGTCGAAGATGAACCGGTGGGCGTTGACGATCGCGGCCGGCCCGAAGTACTGGCCGTCCGTCCAGAAGACCGGGCAGGAGGAGGTGCAGGCTGCGCAGAGGATGCACTTCGTGGTGTCGTCGTAGCGGTCGCGCTCCTCGGCGGACTGCAGGCGCTCCTTCGTGGGCTCGTGGCCCTTGCTGACGAGGAACGGCATGATCTCGCGGTAGGACTGGAAGAACGGCTCCATGTCCACGATCAGGTCCTTCTCCACCGGCAGTCCCTTGATGGGTTCCACCAGGATCGGCTTGGACGTGTCGAGATCCTTCAGCAGCGTCTTGCAGGCCAGCCGGTTGCGGCCGTTGATGCGCATGGCATCGGAGCCGCACACGCCGTGCGCGCAGGACCGGCGGAAGGAGACGGAACCGTCGTGCTCCCACTTGACCTTGTGCAGGGCGTCCAGCACGCGGTCCGTGCCGTACATGGTCAGCTGCCATTCGTCCCAGTGCGCCTCGTCGGACACCTCGGGGTTGTAGCGCCGGACCTTCAGGGTGATGTCGAAGGTGGGGATCTCTCCACCGCCGCCGACGCCGGGCGCGAGCTCGACCTTGGAGGCCGGCTCCTTTTCCATCGTTTCGGTGCTCATCAGTACTTACGCTCCATGGGCTGGTATCGGGTGAAGATCACCGGTTTGGTCTCAAGGCGAACGCCACTGGTCTCGGTGGCGCGGGGGTCCTTGTAGGCCATGGAATGGGTCATGAAATTCTCGTCGTCCCGCTCGGGGTAGTCCTCACGGAAGTGGCCACCACGGGACTCCTTGCGGTGCAGGGCAGCGGCAGTCATGACCTTGGCCATGTCCAGGAGGAAGCCTAGTTCGACGGCCTCCAGCAGGTCGAGGTTGAACCGCTTGCCCTTGTCCTGCACGGTGATCCGCGTATAGCGCTCCTCCAGCGTATCGATCACGCGCAGGGCCTCGACGAGCGTCTCTTCGGTGCGGAACACCTGGACATTCGCGTCCATGATGTCCTGCAGCTCCTTGCGGATGAGGGCCACGCGCTCCCCGCCCTCCGAGCTGCGGGCCCGGTTCAGGAGCTCCTCCGTCTCGGTGGTCGGGTTCTCGGGGATCTCCACGAAGTCGGCGGTGAGGGCGTACTCTGCCGCAGCGAGGCCGGCGCGCTTGCCGAATACGTTGATGTCGAGGAGCGAGTTGGTGCCGAGGCGGTTCGAGCCGTGCACGGATACGCAGGCGACCTCACCGGCGGCGTACAGGCCGGGTACCACCGTGTCGTTGTCCGAGAGCACCTCCGCCTTGATGTTCGTCGGGATGCCACCCATCGCGTAGTGCGCCGTCGGGAACACGGGCACGGGCTCTGTGTAGGGCTCCACGCCGAGGTACGTGCGGGCGAACTCCGTGATGTCGGGCAGCTTCGCGTCGATGTGTGCGGGTTCGAGGTGGGTCAGGTCGAGGAGGACGTAGTCCTTGTTCGGCCCGGCTCCGCGTCCTTCGCGGACCTCGTTGGCCATCGACCGGGCGACGATGTCGCGCGGCGCGAGGTCCTTGATGGTGGGGGCGTAACGCTCCATGAAGCGCTCACCCTCCGAGTTGCGGAGGATCGCGCCCTCGCCGCGTGCGGCCTCCGAAAGGAGGATGCCGAGGCCTGCGAGGCCGGTCGGATGGAACTGGAAGAACTCCATGTCCTCGAGGGGGATGCCCCTGCGGAACGCGATACCCATGCCGTCGCCCGTGAGGGTGTGGGCGTTGGAGGTCGTCTTGTAGACCTTGCCGACACCGCCCGAGGCGAACACCACGGACTTCGCCTGGAAGACGTGCAGTTCGCCGGAGGCGAGGTCGTAGGAGACGACCCCGGCCACGCGCTTCTGGATGCGGGTGACACCGTCCTCGGTGACCTCCTGGTCGACCATCAGCAGATCGAGGACGTAGTACTCGTTGTAGAACTCGACGTTGTGCTTGACGCAGTTCTGGTAGAGCGTCTGGAGAATCATGTGACCCGTACGGTCCGCCGCGTAGCAGGAGCGCCGGACGGGTGCCTTGCCGTGGTCCCGGGTGTGTCCGCCGAAGCGTCGCTGGTCGATCCGGCCCTCGGGCGTGCGGTTGAAGGGCAGACCCATCTTCTCGAGGTCCAGGACCGCCTCGATGGCTTCCTTGGCCATGACTTCGGCCGCGTCCTGGTCCACCAGGTAGTCACCGCCCTTGACGGTGTCGAACGTGTGCCACTCCCAGTTGTCCTCTTCGACATTCGCGAGTGCGGCGCACATGCCACCCTGTGCTGCGCCGGTGTGGGAGCGGGTCGGGTAGAGCTTGGTCAGCACGGCGGTGCGAGCCCGCTGGCCGGACTCGATAGCTGCGCGCATTCCCGCGCCGCCCGCGCCGACGATGACGACGTCGTACTTGTGGACCTGCATGCTGGTCGCTCTTTCTGTTGAAACCGGTGAGGATGCATGAGGCCGCCCCAGTGGGCCTGTCATGCGGGAACTGCCGACCTGCGGCAGGGACGGACTGCGGGGTGGCGTCAGGGAGCGGGGCAGTAGTCCGCGACGTGAGCCACACCGTCGATCACGGGGCACGGATCGAAGGTGAAGATCACGAGGGTGCCGAGGACCACGATGACGACCGTCGAGGTGTACAGGACACCCTTGAGCCACATGCGGGTGCTGTTCTTCTCGGCGTAGTCGTTGATGATCACGCGGATGCCGTTGGTGCCGTGCAGCATCGAGAGCCACAGGAGCGTCAGGTCCCAGATCTGCCAGACCGGGTCGGCCCACTTGCCGGCGACGAAGCCGAAGTCGATCCCGCTGATGCCGTCACCCGCGACGAGGTTGACGTAGAGGTGGACGAAGATGAGTACCACGAGGATGGCTCCGGAGAGGCGCATGAACAGCCAGGCGACCATTTCGAAGTTCCCGCGGGAGCCCGGGGTGCGTGAGTAGCCGGGGGAGACGCGGCCGGAGCGCGGGCTCTCGATGGTTGGGGTAGCCATGGGTACTAACCTCCGAAGACGTGCGAGAGATGGCGGATCGAGAAGGCGATCATGACGACGGCCCAGAGGCCGATGACGCTCCAGAGCATCTGGCGGTGGTACTTGGGACCCTTCTTCCAGAAGTCCACGAGGATCACGCGGATGCCGTTGAAGGCGTGGAAGACGATGGCCGCGACCAGTCCGAGCTCCCCGAGACCCATGATGGGGTTCTTGTAGGAGGCGATCACGGCGTCGTACGCCTCGGGCGAGACCCGGACGAGGGACGTGTCCAGCACGTGGACCAGGAGGAAGAAGAAAATCACGACCCCGGTGATGCGGTGGGCGACCCAGGACCATTGGCCTTCGCGGCCACGGTAGAGGGTGCCCGCTGGTGTCAGCGACTTAGTCAGTGTCTTCGGCATTGAAATTACCTCCCTGCATCGCCTGGGCGTTAGCGCGCTATACGCAGGGATACGCCGGTGCGACAGCACTCTTCGATAAGAATAATCTAGGCCGGTGACACTCCTGGATCAATTTAGGGGCCCCTCACCTGTGACCTTGTTAACACCGGAGGGCGGCCGGTGGTTCCGGGCCGCCCGGGCGCGTCGGTTACCGTGGAACGGATGAGTACCGAGAGGGCGGCTGCCCGTACCCCTGACAATGTGTTGGAGCGCTTCCACGGCGTGATCCCCGCCGGAGGGACCGGCACCCGGCTGTGGCCTCTGTCGCGTGCCGCGGCGCCGAAGTTCCTCCACGACCTCACCGGCTCCGGGAGCACGCTGATCCGCGCGACCTACGATCGCCTGCGCCCCCTCTGCGACGGCCGCACCATGGTCGTCACCGGCATCGTCCACCGCCGGGCCGTCCTCGAGCAGTTGCCCGAGATCGAGGACATGAACCTCGTCCTCGAGTCCGAGCCCAAGGACTCCGGTGCGGCCATCGGGCTCGCCGCGGCCATCCTCCACCGGCGGGATCCGGGCATCATCATGGGATCCTTCGCCGCGGACCAGGTGATCGCCCCGGTCGAGGTCTTCCAGGATGCGGTGCGCGAGGCGATCCACACGGCCGCCGAGGGGTACATCGTGACCATCGGGATCAAGCCGACGCACCCCTCCACCGGTTTCGGCTACATCAGGGCCGGCGAGCCCCTGGCGATCGACGGCGCCCCCAGCGCGCGCGCCGTGATCGAGTTCGTCGAGAAGCCCTCACAGGAGGTCGCGGACGGCTACATCGCCGGCGGCGACTACTCCTGGAACGCGGGCATGTTCGTGGCGCCGGTCGACCTCATGCTCAAGCACCTCTCGGCGAACGAGCCCGACCTCTACGCCGGCCTGATGGAGATCGCCGAGGCGTGGGACACCCCGCAGCGCGTCGAGGTGGCCCGAAGGGTCTGGCCGACGCTGCCCAAGATCGCCATCGACTACGCGGTGGCCGAACCGGCTGCGGCGGCAGGTGACGTCGCCATGATCCCGGGTGAGTTCAACTGGGACGACGTCGGCGACTTCGCCGCGATCGGCCGACTGAACCCGGCCGAGGAGAACAGCGAGCTGACGGTGATGGGGGAGGGCGCACGCGTGTTCTCCGAGAACGCCTCGGGCATCGTCGTGTCGGACACCAAGCGCGTGATCGCCCTCATCGGCATCGACGACGTCGTCATCGTCGACACGCCGGACGCCCTGCTGGTGACCACCAAGGAGCACGCGCAGGAGGTCAAGAAGGCCGTCGAACGCCTGCGGGCCAGCGGCGACACCGACGTCCTGTAGCGGACAGGTCCCCGACCGGGCCGGCCTGGCCGGACGGCGTGACCCGTGGGAAGGGGCACACGCCCCGGGACGTGGCGTCGGGCGGCCGCCGGCCCTCGGAGGGGCGCGGAGGTCCCATGACGCGGCCCCGACACAGGAGTGCTGGTCGCCGCGCCACCGGTCGGTAGGCTGAGGACGTGGAAACGTCCAGCACCCAGAGCCCTCCGGCCTCCCGCGTCGGTGCCTCCCTCGATCCCCTGCTCGACGAGCTGACCGACATCCGGCGTGACATCCACCGTCACCCGGAACTGTCCTACAAGGAGCACCGCACCACGGACCTCGTCGTGGCCCGGCTCGCGCAGGCGGGTCTGTCCCCCCGGCGCCTCGAGGGGACCGGCGCGTGCGTCGACATCGGTAGCGGCCCCCTGCGGCTCGGTCTCCGCGCCGATATCGACGCGTTGCCGATCATCGAGGAGACCGGCCTGCCCTTCGCGTCCGCATCGACGGGCGTCACGCACGCCTGCGGCCATGACATCCACACCACCGTGATGCTCGGCGTCGCCCTGGTCCTCGCGGACATCGATGCCGCGACACCGCTCCCCGGCACGGTGCGCATCATCTTCCAGCCCGCCGAGGAGATGATGCCCGGGGGAGCGATCGACGTCATCGCCCAGGGCGTGCTCGACGGCCTGCCACGCATCCTCGCGCTGCACTGCGACCCGAGGATCGACGTCGGCCTGGTCGGCACGCGCATCGGTGCGATCACCTCGGCATCGGACACGATCCGGGTGGAGCTGAGCGGACGCGGCGGGCACACCTCGCGCCCGCACCTCACCGAGGACCTCGTCTTCGCGCTCGCGACCATCGCCGTCAACGTGCCGGCCGTCCTGTCCCGCCGGATCGACGTGCGCAGCGCCGTGTCCGTGGTGTGGGGCCAGATCCACGCGGGCTCCGCGCCCAATGCCATCCCCGCGCACGGCTTCATGTCCGGCACGCTCCGCTGCCTCGACGGCGAGGCCTGGGAGTCGGCCGGGGAGCTTCTCGACCGGGCCGTCCGTGAGGTCGCCGCGCCCTTCGGCGTCGACGTGAAGCTCGAGCACATCCGGGGGGTCCCGCCGGTGGTCAACCAGGAGGCGGAGACGGGCCTCCTGGAGGCGGCCGCCCGGGCCGAACTCGGGTCGGGCGCCGTCGTGCTCACACCGCAGTCCATGGGAGGCGAGGACTTCGCGTGGATGACGCAGGAGGTCCCCGGCGCCATGATGCGCCTCGGGACGAGGACCCCGGGCGGCGAGACGTTCGACCTCCACCGCGGCGACTACACGCCCGATGAGCGTGCCATCGGGTACGGCGTGAGGGTCATGGCGGCGGCGGCCCTGCAGGCGGTCCTCGAGCGCTGACCGCAGGCTGGGCGGCTGCGTGGGCTCCGTCGGGGCTCCGTCGGGGGTTCCGCCCGGGGCGCGGAGCGGCAGGTCCGCCGGACCCGGCTGTCCTCAGCGACCTGCGCATAACGAAAGCCGAACGATCGACCGCCCTGGACGGCCCGTGTAGTGTTCCGCGTCACTTGGCCCTTAGGATGTTCGCATACGTGCTGCACCGACGGTGTCGCGGCGCCACGGTCTTCAGTGAAAACAGAGCCTCGGATCAATCGTGACCCGTGATGGACACTCACTGGCAGTCGTCCCCGTGGCGCATTTCTTTCCTGGAGGCATTTTGAAGAACTCACTGCGCACTTTCTCGCGCGGAACCGGCCTGTCCGCCGCCGTCCTCGGCGTCTCGGCCCTCGTCCTCTCCGGCTGCGGTGCGCCGCCCGCCGAGGACGCCCCCGCCGCAGGCGGTAGCAGCGCCGCTGCAGGCACCGACTACCTCGGCTGCATCGTCTCCGACTCCGGTGGATTCGACGACCGCTCGTTCAACCAGTCGAGCTACGAGGGTCTGAAGAAGGCCGAGACGGACCTCGGCATCCAGACCAACCAGGCCGAGTCGCAGGCCGAGACGGACTTCGGCCCCAACGTCGACCAGATGGTCCAGGGCGGCTGCAACCTCATCGTGACGGTGGGCTTCCTGCTCGCCGACACCACGAAGGAGGCCGCGGAGGCGAACACCGAGACGAACTTCGCGATCGTCGACGACAACTCGATCGACCTCCCCAACGTCAAGCCGATCATCTACGACACGGCCCAGGCGGCGTTCCTCGCCGGGTATGCGGCAGCGGCGACGAGCGAGACCGGGAAGGTGGCGACGTACGGCGGCATCAACATCCCGACCGTGACCATCTTCATGGACGGCTTCGCCGAAGGCGTGAACTACTTCAACGAGGAGACCGGCGGCGAGGTCGAGCTCCTGGGCTGGGACAAGGAGAGCCAGAACGGCACCTTCGTCGGCAACTTCGAGGACCAGGCAGCCGGCAAGACCAACACCCAGAACTTCATCAACGAGGGTGCGGACATCATCATGCCCGTCGCCGGTCCGGTCGGTTCCGGCACGCTCGACGCCGTCATCGAGGCGAACGCGGGCGGCAAGGACGTCAAGGCCATCTGGGTCGACTCCGACGGCTACGAGACCGCCGGCAAGGGCGAGGAGTTCATCCTCACCTCGGTCATGAAGCTCATGGGCGACGCCGTCGAGGACGTCATCAGCACCGACGTCGACGGCGAGTTCGACAACACGCCGTACGTCGGCACGCTCGAGAACGGTGGAGTGGCCCTCGCGCCGTTCCACGACCAGGAGGCCAACGTCCCCGACGACCTGCAGGCCACGCTCGACGGTCTGACGGAACAGATCGTCGCCGGCGAGATCGCGGTCGACTCGGCCGCCAGCCCCCAGTAGGACCGCGCCACACGAGTACCACCGCACCGCCTTCCTCCCCGCGGAACCCCCGCCCGGAGGAAGGCGGTTTGCGTTTGTCCCGGCTGCGTGTCCGCAGGCCGCACCCGGTATCCTTCACGTGACTTCCGCTCGATTCCGACGCGAAGACAACAGAACAGAACAGGCTGGTTGAGTTGTGAAACTCGAACTGATCGGCATCACGAAGCGCTTCGGATCGCTCGTCGCCAACGATCACATCGATCTCGTCGTCGAACCGGGACAGGTCCACAGCCTGCTCGGCGAGAACGGGGCCGGCAAGTCCACGCTCATGAACGTGCTGTACGGACTGTACGACCCCACCGAGGGTGAGATCCTCGTCAATGACAAGCCGGTGACCTTCAAGGGTCCCGGGGATGCGATGGCCGCGGGTATCGGGATGGTGCACCAGCACTTCATGCTCGTCCCGGTCTTCACCGTCGCGGAGAACGTCGCCCTCGGCAACGAGGCCACGAAAGCCGGCGGCATGCTCGACCTCCAGGAGACGCGGACGCGTATCCGCCGGATCTCCGACCAGTACGGGTTCGACGTCGATCCCGATGCCGTGGTCGAGGACCTGCCCGTCGGGGTGCAGCAGCGCGTCGAGATCATCAAGGCTCTCGTGCGGGACGCCGAGGTCCTGATCCTCGACGAGCCGACCGCAGTGCTGACGCCGAAGGAGACCGACGAACTGCTCGGGATCATGGCGCAGCTGAAGGCCGACGGCAAGTCCATCGTCTTCATCTCCCACAAGCTCCGCGAGGTCAAGGCCGTCTCCGACGTCATCACCGTCGTGCGGCGCGGCAAGGTGGTCGGCACCGCGGACCCGAGCGCCCCGACCACGGAGCTGGCCTCCCTCATGGTCGGCCGGTCCGTGAGCCTCACCCTCGACAAGAAGCCGGCCACCCCCGGTGAGGTGACCTTCCGGGTGCAGGACCTCACGGTGCAGGCCCCCAACGGGCAGCACGTCGTCGACGGGCTCAGCTTCGAGGTCGCCGAGGGGGAGATCCTGGCGATCGCGGGCGTGCAGGGGAACGGCCAGACGGAACTGACCGAGGCGATCATGGGTCTCCAGGACCACGTGACCGGGTCCATCACGCTGAACGGCAACCAGTTGCTGGGCCGCAGCGTGAAGGAGGTCATCCGTGCCGGTGTCGGGTTCGTCCCCGAGGACCGGAGCGTCGAGGGCCTCGTGGGCACCTTCTCGGTGGCGGAGAACCTCATCCTCAACCGGTACGACGACGCCCCCTTCGCCCGGGGACTCTCGATGTCGCAGTCGGCGATGGAGCAGAATGCCCAGGCGAAGATCGCCGAGTACGACGTCCGGACGCAGTCCGCCCAGTCCGCGGCCGGGACCCTGTCCGGCGGCAACCAGCAGAAGGTGGTCATGGCGCGCGAGTTCTCGCGTCCCCTCAAGCTGTTCATCGCCTCGCAGCCCACCCGCGGCGTCGACGTCGGATCCATCGAGTTCCTGCACCGCCGCATCGTCGCCGAGCGCGACGGCGGCACCCCCGTCATCATCGTGTCCACTGAGCTCGACGAGGTCCTCGAGCTCGCCGACCGGATCGCGGTCCTGTACCGCGGTCGCCTCATGGGGATCGTGCCGGGCACGGTCTCGCGTGATGTCCTCGGCCTGATGATGGCCGGCATGCCCGCCGACGAAGCGCTCGCGCAGGCACACGACGTACAAGGAGGAGACCTGTGAACCGGCAGGACGACCGGCCGGTGGACCCGGCCACCGGCGGGGGAGCACACCCCACCCGACGCGACGCGAAGGACGCCGCCCGGCAGGACGAGATCCGGCTCGAGACGGCGGCCGAGACAGCGGGCGGCGAGGTGCCGCCCCCGGCCGTGCCGGCCACCACGGCGGGCCTCGGGGTCGGTCCGGGCGCCGAGGCACCCCTCATGCAGCGCATCATGACCGGCAACGCGCTCGTCGCCTTCCTCTCCGTGGTGCTGTCCCTCATCCTCGGCGGCCTGCTCATCGCGGTGACCGACCAGGAGGTGGCGAGTGCGTCGTCGTATTTCTTCAGCCGTCCGCAGGACACCATCGCTGCCGCCTGGACGGCGGCCTCGAGTGCCTACATCGCGCTCTTCCAGGGCTCGGTCTTCAACTTCGAGGGCGACACCTTCACCCGGATGATCTACCCGCTGACCCAGACCCTGACCGTGGCGACGCCGCTGATCTGCGCGGGCCTCGGCGTGGCGCTCGCCTTCCGCGCGGGCCTCTTCAACATCGGTGCGCAGGGCCAGATCCTCATCGGGGCGACATTCGCCGGCTGGGTCGGCTTCACGCTGCACCTGCCGGTCGGGATCCACCTGCTCCTGGTGATCCTCGCGGGAATGGTCGGCGGTGCCCTCTGGGGCGGCCTCGTCGGACTCCTCAAGGCACGCACGGGCGCCCACGAGGTGATCCTCACCATCATGTTCAACTACATCGCGACGAACCTGGTGCTGTACTTCCTGAGCACGCCGGCCTTCCAGCGGCCCGGTTCCACCAACCCCATCAGTCCGCAGCTGGACGCGACGGCGGTGTACCCGCCGTTGCTCGGGGCCTCCTTCCGCCTGCACTGGGGCTTCGTCGTCGCCGTGCTCGCCACGGTCTTCGTCTGGTGGCTGCTGAACAGGTCCACCGTGGGCTTCGAGCTCCGCGCCGTCGGTGCGAACCCGAGCGCCGCGCGGACCGCGGGCGTGAATGTCAGCAAGGGCTACATCCTCGCCATGGCGATCGCCGGTGCACTCGCGGGCCTCGCGGGTGTCGCCCAGGTCTCCGGCACCGAGAAGGTCCTGACGTCGGGCGTCGCGGCGAGCTTCGGGTTCGACGCGATCACGGTGGCCCTGCTCGGGCGGTCCTCCCCCTGGGGCACCTTCGCGGCAGGCATCCTGTTCGGGGCCTTCCGCGCCGGTGGCGTGGCCATGCAGGCCTCCACGGGGACGAGCATCGACATCGTCCTCGTCGTGCAGTCGCTGATCGTCCTCTTCATCGCGGCGCCGCCCCTCGTCCGGGCGCTCTTCCGCCTCCCCGCCCCGGGCGCCACGCGTGCCGGCAAGGGCGGCTCCTCCACCTCCACGACCCCGACGCCAGCCTCGACCGGAGCAGCAGCATGAGCACAGCAACCACCAGCGCACCGGCGCGCAGCGCGAGCGACGCGACCGTCCGGAGCTGGAAGAACCCGATCATCCTGTCCGTCGTGGCACTCTTCGCGCTCTTCGTCTTCGCCGTCGGAGCGCCGGGCAACGACGTCACGTTCCGGTTGTCCGAGGAGAACGATCCGATCGTCCTCCCGTCGATCGTCGTCTCGGCGCCCGTCATCGGGTGGGTCGCGGCCCTGGCCATGATCGTCCTCGCCGTCCTCGCGATCCTCCGGACCCGGTCCGGGCGGAAGATCCCGGTCTGGGTCCTGGCGGTCTTCGCCGTCCTGTTCCTGATCGCCTTCCTCACGTGGGTGGTCGGCAGCGCCCGGACACCGAATGTCGCCCTGTACGGGCTCCTCGCCGGCTCGGTGACCCTCGCGGTGCCGCTCATCTTCGGCTCGCTCTCGGGTGTGCTCTGTGAGCGCTCGGGCGTCGTGAACATCGCGATCGAGGGCCAGCTCCTCTTCGGGGCGTTCGCAGCCGCCGTCGCCGCGTCGCTCTCCGGCAGCGCGTTCGTGGGCCTCCTCGCGGCAGCGGTCGCCGGAGTCCTCGTCTCGCTCGTCCTCGCGGTCTTCAGCATCTGGTACGTCGTCAATCAGGTGATCGTCGGCGTCGTCCTGAACGTGCTCGTCTCCGGGCTCACGGGTTTCCTGTTCTCCGCCGTCCTCAGCGAGGACTCGGAGCGCTGGAACTCCCCGCCGCGCCTGCCCGTCATCGACATCCCGTTGCTCGCCGACATCCCCGTGATCGGGCCGATCCTCTTCCAGCAGACGATCGTCGGCTACCTCATGTACATCGCCGTCGCCGTCGTGTACGTGGCGCTGTACCACTCGCGGTGGGGCCTTCGGACCCGCGCAGTGGGCGAGCACCCCAAGGCCGCCGACACGCTGGGCGTCAACGTCAACCGCATGCGGTTCATGAACGTGCTGCTGGCGGGCGTCGTGGCGGGTATCGGCGGATCCTTCTTCACGCTCGTGGCCGTCTCCGGCTTCGGGCGGGACATGACGGCGGGGCAGGGCTACATCGCGCTGGCAGCCCTGATCTTCGGCCGCTGGAACCCGATCGGTGCGTTCTTCGCGGCGCTGCTCTTCGGCTTCGCCACCAACCTCTCCAATGTCCTCAGCCTGCTCGGCACCCCAGTGCCGGACCAGTTCCTGCGCATGCTGCCGTACGTGGTGACGGTGTTCGCCGTCGCCGGGCTCGTCGGCCGGTCCCGCGCACCGGGCGCGAGCGGCATTCCGTACATCAAGGGCTAGGAGGCTCCGCATGACCGAGAACGACATCCCCTGGGAGGACCTCGCCGCCGCCGCGCGAACCGCGATGGCGAAAGCGTACGTCCCCTATTCCACGTACCCGGTAGGGGCGGCGGCTCTGCTCGACGACGGCCGGATCATCTCCGGCTGCAACGTCGAGAACGCGTCCTACGGGCTGACCCTGTGCGCCGAGTGCGCCCTCGTCAGCGCGCTCGCGATGAGCGGGGGCGGACGCATCCGCGCCTTCAGCTGCGTGGACGGCGAGGGGAACACCCTCATGCCGTGCGGCCGCTGCCGGCAGTTGCTGTACGAGTTCCGGGCGCCCGACATGGTGCTCATGACCGTCAGCGGCATCCGCACCATGGACGAGGTCCTGCCCGACGCCTTCGGGCCGCAGCATCTCGCCTGACCCGGGCCCCGCCCGACCAGCGCCGCGAGGGGCGCGGCCCTTCCGGCCGCGCCCCTCGCACGTCACGGCCGCCCCATCGGCCGCCGGCACCATGTGACCCACGCCCGACCACCGCTCGACCAGAGGACACCACCATGACTGAAGCCTTCGACGCCGTCGACATCATCCGCATCAAGCGCGACCGCGGCACCCTGACGCCCGAGCAGATCGACTGGACCATCGACGCCTACACGCGCGGCGCCATCGCCGACGAGCAGATGTCCGCCCTGAACATGGCCATCCTGCTCAACGGGATGGACCGCGCCGAGATCTCTCGCTGGACCGCCGCGATGATCGCCTCGGGGGAACGGATGGACTTCTCCTCCCTGGGTCGGCCGACGAGCGACAAGCACTCGACCGGCGGGGTCGGGGACAAGATCACTCTTCCGCTGGCACCGCTCGTCGCGGTCTTCGGTGTCGCGGTACCGCAGCTCTCCGGTCGCGGCCTCGGTCACACGGGTGGCACGCTGGACAAGCTCGAATCGATCCCCGGCTGGCAGGCGCACCTCAGCAACGAGGACATGATGCGCCAGCTCGCGGAGGTGGGAGCGGTCATCTGCGCCGCCGGGACCGGCCTCGCTCCGGCGGACAAGAAGCTGTACGCCCTGCGCGACGTCACGGGCACCGTCGAGGCCATCCCCCTCATCGCCTCCTCGATCATGAGCAAGAAGATCGCCGAGGGCACGGGGTCGCTCGTCCTCGACGTGAAGGTGGGCAGCGGGGCGTTCATGAAGAACGTGGACCAGGCACGTGAACTGGCCGAGACGATGGTGGCGCTCGGGAAGGACGCCGGCGTCAACACCGTCGCGCTCCTGACCGACATGAGCACGCCGCTGGGCCTGACGGCCGGCAACGCCATCGAGGTCGAGGAGTCCGTCGAGGTGCTCGCGGGCGCTGGTCCGTCCGACGTCGTCGAGCTCACGGTCCGCCTCGCGGAGGAGATGCTCGCCTGCGCGGGTGTGCACGACGCCGATCCGGCCGCTGCGCTGAAGGACGGCCGCGCCATGGACGTCTGGAACCGGATGATCGAGGCGCAGGGCGGCGACCCTCGTGCCACGCTCCCGGTCGCGAAGGAGTCCGAGGTGGTCCTGGCGCCGACCGACGGAGTCCTCGTGGGTCTCGATGCCCTCGCCGTGGGCGTCGCGGCCTGGCGCCTCGGAGCCGGGCGTGCCCGCAAGGAGGACCAGGTGCAGGCCGGCGCGGGTGTGCGTCTGCACGCGAAGCCCGGTGCCACCGTCCGTGCGGGCGAACCCCTCATGACGCTGCTCACCGACACTCCCGACAAGTTCGATCGCGCCCGCGAGGCTCTCGCCGACGCCGTCCTCATCGCCCCCGAGGGATCACGGACCGCCCAGCAGCTCATCATCGACCGGATCGCCTGAGGGTCCCCGCCCGGTTCCCGCCCGGTTCCCGCCCGGTTCCCGCCCGGTTCCCGCCCGGTTCCCGTCCCGTCTCAACGCAGCACTGCTGGTCCCCGCTCCGGGGCGCGTCGGGGATGATCCCTAGGGGGTCCGACGGCCGGCCTCATCCCCAGGGGTGAGGCTCGCCGTCGCCGATGTCGGCCGGAAGGGCGACGACCCGGAGGTGGGCCCCCGGGTAGCGTCGACGGCAGGCGCACGGCAGCGTATCGCGGCTCGCCCCGAGCCGCGCCGCCCGGCGCCATGTCCCGTCCCGACCATCCCGCGGCATCCTCCGCCGGGACGGCGCCGGTGGGGCGGACGAGCGGCAGGAGCCACTGGATGGACGAGATCATCAGTGCACTGGACGGCATCAGCGGGTTCGTCCTCGCTGCGGCCGAGCAGCCCTGGGTCTATTTGCTGGTCCTCGTCTGCTGCCTCGTCGACGGGTTCTTCCCGCCGTTCCCGAGCGAGTCCGTCGTCGTCGGCCTCGCCTCCCTCGTCATCACGCAGGGCGTCCCCGATCCGTGGCTGCTGATCCTCGCCGCGGCCCTCGGGGCGTTCCTCGGTGACAACATCGCGTACATGATCGGCCGGGGGATCGGGACCACCCGGTTCCGGTGGATGCGGCGGCCCCGCCCGCAGCGCTCCTTCGCCTGGGCGGGCCGGGAGCTGTCGAAACGTGCCGCCTCACTCATCCTGGTGGCCAGGTTCATCCCGATCGGCCGGGTGGCCGTCAACCTGACCGCGGGAGCAACCGGCTACTCGCAACGGCGCTTCGTCGCCCTGACCGCGCTGTCCGGCATCGTCTGGGCGGGCTACTCCGTGGGCATCGGTGCCGTCGCCGGTACGTGGTTCCAGCACAACCACCTGCTCGGTGTGGCGGTGGCGATCGGGATCGCCGTGGTCATCGGGTTCGTCGTGGACCGGGTCATCGCGCTCGTGCGGGGATCGACGCCCCTGCAGGAAGCTGTCGAGGCGCACCAGGACGAGCCCGAACCAGCGCGCGAGACGAGCCCGCCCTGAAAGGGATCGCGTAGGCTGGTCGCCGTGACCCAGACCCAGAACGACGCCGTCCCCACCGCTGCCGTCGACATCCAGACCCTGCCGAAGATCTCCCTCCACGACCACCTGGACGGCGGCCTCCGTCCGGCCACCATCCTCGAGCTCGCCGCCGAGATCGGCCACGAACTGCCCGCCGCGGATGCCGAATCGCTCGGTGCGTGGTTCCGCGAGTCGGCGGACTCCGGCTCGCTGGTCCGGTACCTCGAGACCTTCGACCACACCATAGCCGTCATGCAGACGCGCGAGGGACTCATCCGGGTGGCCCGCGAGTTCGTCGAGGACCTCGCGCTCGACGGCGTCGTCTACGGCGAGGTGCGCTGGGCTCCCGAGCAGCACACGCAGAAGGGACTGTCCCTGGACGAGGCCGTCGAGGCCGTGCAGGAGGGCCTCGAGGCCGGGGCCGCCGCGGCGATCGCCGCCGGCCGGGTCATCCAGGTGGGACAGCTCATCACCGCCATGCGTCACGCGGACCGTGGCCAGGAGATCGCGGAACTCGCCGTCCGCCACCGCGACCGCGGTGCTGTCGGCTTCGACATCGCCGGAGCCGAGAACGGCTTCCTGCCCTCGCGCTTCGCCGAGGCGTTCACCTATCTCGCCTCCGAGCAGTTCCCGGTGACCATCCACGCCGGCGAGGCCGCCGGCCTGGACAGCATCAAGGACGCCCTCGTCGCGGGCCGTGCGCTGCGCCTGGGGCACGGCGTGCGCATCGCCGAGGACATCGAGATCGAGGAGTCGGAGGACGAGCAGGCCGGTGACAGCGAGGAGATCGGGATCGCGAACCTCGGGCGCGTCGCGTCGTGGGTCCGTGACCGGGGCATCCCCCTGGAGCTGTGCCCGTCGTCGAACCTGCAGACCGGGGCCATCGAGGCCTTCGGGACCACGATCGACAGCCATCCCTTCGACCTGCTCTACCAACTCGGCTTCAAGGTCACGGTGAACACGGACAACCGGCTCATGAGCGGTGTCACGCTGACCGGCGAGTTCGAACTGCTGGTCGACACCTTCGGCTACGACCTCGCGGACCTCCTCGATCTCACCCTCAACGCCGTGGACGCCTCGTTCCTCCCGCTCGAGGACCGCGATGCCCTCGCCGAGCACATCGCCGAGGCCTTCGACGCCGCTGCCCGCCAGGCATCCGCCTAGCAGCGCCGTGCAGCACGAGGCCCCGTCGACGCCGGCCGCCGCGACCGGACCGGGCGTGGCGGTCGAGCGGCTTGTCGAGGTGGTGGACCTCCTGCGCAGGCACTGCCGCTGGACGGCGGCCCTGACCCACGAAGCGCTGCTCGCCTACCTCGTCGAGGAGACCTACGAACTCTACGAGGCGGTCGACGACGTCGCGCGAGCGTCCGTGCCGTCACCCGGGCTCGTCGACGAACTGCGCGGCGAACTCGGTGACGTGCTGTTCCAGGTGGTGCTGCACGCCCGGTTGGCGGCCGAGCAGGACCACTTCGATCTGGCGGACGTCGTGGCGGGCCTGACGGCGAAGCTGGTGCGCCGCAACCCCCATGTGTTCACCGCGGACGGTGCCCTCCTGGAGCTGCCGGGAACTGCGGCGGGTCCAGGAGGTGCAGCGGGCGCGCCGGTTTCGGCCGAGGAGATCGTCGAGACCTGGCACGCCGTCAAGCGCCGCGAGAAGCCCTCGCGCACATCGCCGTTCGACGGTATCCCGCACCACCTGCCCGCCTTGGCGTTCGCCGCCAAGACGCTGGCCCGGGCGGGCGAATCCGCCGGGCCGTCGGAGGGTGCACCGGGCGGTCGACCGGAGGGTGGTCCGGAGAGCCGATCGGTCGGTACGCAGCAGGGAGAGGTTCCGCCCGGCGACGAAGCCACCCTGGGCCAGGCCCTCCTGGAGCTGACACGCCGGGCGGTCCACCTCGGCCTCGATCCAGAGCGCGCGTTGCGCCGGGCCGTGCTGGAGTACCAGGCGGGCTCGGAGCGAGGGTGAGACCGGCCGTGTCGCTGAGGCATCTTGATCGCCGCCTGACCGGTTCCCCGCACGCGCGGTGCAGCGTGGACGGGGCGATGCGGCGCCGCGTCACACGTCGGGTTCCCACCCGACGTCCGGAAGCCGCGTGAACTAGGCTGGGAGCAACACCTCCGTTGCTCCGACAAAGACGTCCCAACACGATGTGAATCCCGATACTCCAACGAAGAGGAGCAATTCCATGGCCATTATCGATGCCATCCACGCGAGGGAGATCCTCGACTCCCGCGGCAACCCCACGGTCGAGGTCGAGGTCCTGCTCGACGACGACACCTTCGGCCGCGCGGCGGTCCCCTCCGGTGCGTCCACCGGAGCCTTCGAGGCCAACGAGCGTCGCGACGGCGAGAAGGACCGCTACCTCGGCAAGGGCGTCCTGCAGGCCGTCGAAGCCGTCATCGAGCAGATCCAGCCGGCCCTCCTCGGCTTCGACGCCGCGGACCAGCGCGCCATCGACCAGGCGATGATCGACCTGGACGGTACGGAGAACAAGTCGAACCTGGGCGCCAACGCGATGCTCGGCGTGTCGCTCGCCATCGCCCGCGCTGCTGCCGAGTCCTCCGCCCTGCCGCTCTACCGCTACCTCGGCGGCCCCAACGCGCACGTGCTGCCCGTGCCCCTCATGAACATCCTCAACGGTGGTTCGCACGCGGACTCCGACGTCGACATCCAGGAGTTCATGATCGTTCCCCTGGGCGCCCAGACCTACTCCGAGGGCCTCCGCTGGGGCGTCGAGGTGTACCACGAGCTCAAGTCCGTGCTGAAGGAGAAGGGCCTCGCGACGGGTCTCGGTGACGAGGGTGGCTTCGCGCCGAACCTCCCGTCCAACCGCGATGCCCTGGACCTCATCACCACCGCCGTCGAGCGGGCCGGCTACACGCCCGGGACCGATATCGCATTCGCCCTCGACGTCGCCGCCTCCGAGTTCTACGAGGACGGCGCGTACCAGTTCGAGGGCAAGGCGCTCAGCACCGAGGAGATGAGCGCCTACTACGTGGAGCTCGTCCGCGACTACCCCCTGGTCTCCATCGAGGATCCCCTCGACGAGGACGACTGGGAGGGCTGGAAGCACCTGACCGACGCGATCGGCGACAAGGTGCAGCTCGTGGGTGATGACCTCTTCGTCACCAACCCCGTCCGCCTGGCCAAGGGCATCCAGAACCAGACGGCCAACTCGCTGCTGGTGAAGGTCAACCAGATCGGTACCCTCACCGAGACCCTGGACGCCATCTCGATGGCCCAGCGCGCCGGCTACACGACGATCACCTCCCACCGCTCCGGCGAGACCGAGGACACGACGATCGCGGACATCTGCGTCGCGACGAACGCCGGACAGATCAAGACCGGAGCGCCCGCGCGGAGCGAGCGCGTCGCGAAGTACAACCAGCTGCTGCGCATCGAGGAGGAGCTCGACGACGCCGCACGCTACGCCGGTCGCTCCGCCTTCCCGCGTTTCACCGCCTAGGTGATCCTCGGGTGAGCGGCTGGGCGGTTACCCTCGTTAGACGGGTTCCGCGAGGAATCCGACGCGAACCGACGCGACTGCACTGACGAGGAGCTCCATGACTGCCCGCCGCCCTAACGTGCCGCGAGCCGGCCGACCGACGCCAGTGGCGGACGATCGGCCGGTTCCCGGAGCGGCCAAGGGCCAGACCCCACCGCACGGAGATCACCGGTCCGGCGTGGCCACGCCCGGAGCCGGCTCCCGGCAGGGGACGCATCCGTCCACCTCCCGCGGGTCGGAGCCCCGGTCCGGGGGATCGTCGCAGCGGGCGCCCGGGGTGCCGCGGACGGTGGGCCCCTCCGCGACGAAGGATCCACGGGACGCTGCGAAGACTGTTCCGGCCCGGAAGGGCACGGCCCCTGCGGGGGCAGGCTCCACCCGGAAGCCCGCGACGACGACTCCCTCGGACGTGCGTGCGGCCGAGAGGTCCCAGCTGGCCGCGAGCATCCGCCGCGGCCGCCTCGGATCGCGCCGCGCGGAGTCGCCGATCCAGCCTGCCGAAGAGGCGACGCCCATCCCGGCGAAGTCGTTCTCCGGCCGGCTGCTGGCCCTCGCCGTCGTCCTGATCGCCGTGATCGTGCTGCTGGCACCCTCGGTGAGCCGTTACGTCCAGCAGCAGTCCGAGCTCGACGCCCTCCGCGCGGACATCGCCCGGCAGGAGCAGCAGCAGGCGGACTACCAGTCGGAACTGGCCCGGTGGGACGACCCCGCCTTCGTGAAGCAGCAGGCGCGCGAACGGATCTTCCTCGTGATGCCCGGCGAGACCCGCTACCTCGTCAAGGGCAGCGAGGGCATCGAGAAGGGGACGGGCGAAGGATCGGCCGCCGAGCCGGCCGATCTCCCCTGGGTCGATTCCCTGTGGAGCTCGGTGGAGCGCGCCGCGACGGATTGAATCCGGGTGGATCGGGCGTCGGGACGAGCGGCCGAACCGGTCGTGCCTGACCGGCACGGCGGAGACCCGGCACGGCCGGGAAGTGGCACGGCCGGGAAGTGGCACGGCCGAGAATCGGCGCTCGCGGAGCGCTCCCCAGGAAGGAACAGCGTGACCCAGCAGGACCACGACGACCAGCACGACCAGGACGGTCAGCCCGACGGGCGGGCCGGACAGTCCCGGCAGCCCGATCAGGGTGGACCCCGCGACGATCCCAGGCCCCCGAGTGAGCATGACCTCGACGTCCTCAGCCGACAGCTCGGACGCCCGGCGCGTGACGTCGTGGAGATCGGCGCGCGGTGCGTCTGCGGCAACCCGCTCGTCGCCACGACGGCACCCCGCCTCTCGAACGGCATCCCCTTCCCGACCACCTACTACCTCACCCACCCCGTCGTGACAGCGGCGGTGTCCCGTCTCGAGGCCGAGGGTGTCATGACCGAGATGAGTGAGCGCCTCACCGCCGATGCCGGTCTCGCAGCGGGCCACCGGAAAGCGCATGCGGCGTATCTCGAGGCCCGGAACGACGTCGGGGCGCGTGCCGGGACCGGCGCGGTTCCCGAGATCGACGGGGTATCGGCCGGCGGCATGCCGACGCGCGTGAAATGCCTCCACGTGCTGGTGGGCCACGCGCTCGCCGCGGGGCCGGGAGTGAACCCCCTCGGGGACGAGGCGATCGAGCGGATCGCCCCGTGGTGGACACGGGAGCGATGCTCCTGCGACGGTGCCTGGGACACCACCGGCCAGGCTCCCGACGCCGACCTCAGCAGGCACACCCGGACCCAGGGGCTGACCGCCGAGGAACTCGCCGCGAAGCGGGACGCCCGACGGCGCGGGGGAGCAGATGCGCCCGACACCACCCACACCCCCGACACGTCCGACGTACCCGGGACCATCGCACCCTCTGAGGAGACGTAATGCGCACAGCTGCCATCGACTGCGGGACCAACTCCATCCGGCTCCTGATCGCGGACATCGAGGACGGCGTGCTCACCGATGTCGTCAGGCTCATGCGGGTGGTCCGGCTCGGTGAGGGGGTGGATGCGACGGGGCGTCTCTCGGAGGCCGCACTCGAGCGCACCTTCACCGCTGCCGAGGAGTATGCGGCGCTGATCGAGCAGCACGGTGCGCCACCGGTGCGGTTCGTCGCCACCTCGGCCTCCCGTGACGCGGAGAACCGCCTGGTCTTCGTCGACGGCATCCGGGAGCGGCTCGGCGTGGAACCCGAGGTCATCACGGGCGACGAGGAGGCGCGGCTCTCCTTCGACGGAGCGGTCAGCGTCCTCGCGACGGCGGACGACGAGACGGTCCTGGTGATCGACCTCGGCGGCGGCAGCACGGAGTTCGTGGCCGGGACCGCCGGCGGCCTGATCGCGGCGCGCAGCACCGACATGGGCTGCGTCCGCTTCACCGAGCGCTTCCTCCAGGACGACCCGCCGACCGAGGCGCAGATCGCGTCGATGAGCACCGCGGTGGGCCTCCTCATGGACGAGGCAGCGGCACAGGTGCCCTTCGAGCGGATCACGAAGCTCGTCGGTGTGGCCGGGAGCGTCACGACGGTCACGGCGCATGCCCTCGACCTGCCCGCGTACGAGCCGGACTCGATCCACGGGGCGGAGCTGACGGTCGACGCCATCTCCACTGCCGCAGCGGACCTCCTGCACCTGGCGTGCGGGGACCGGGCGGCGCTTCCCTACATGCACCCCGGACGGGTGGACGTCATCGGTGCCGGCGCCCTCATCTGGATGTCCATCGTGCAGCGGGTGGCAGAGGCCACCTCCGGCCGCGTGTCGACGGCCGTCACCAGCGAGCACGACATCCTCGACGGGATCGCCCTGAGCGTTGCCGCGCGGGGCGTGTGACCTGATGGACACCCGGGCAGCCCGGGCGGCAGGCTCCGTCGTCCTGTCGTTCGCCCTGCTCCTGCCCGGAGCCGTGCAGGCCTCCGCCGACGACATCCGGGCCAAGGAGTACTGGCTCGAGGACTACGGCATCGCACAAGCCTGGAAGAGCACGCGAGGGGAGGGCGTCACCGTCGCCGTGATCGACAGTGGTGTCGACGGTACCCACCCCGACCTCGTGGGTGCGGTGGTGGGCGGGACGGACGCCTCGGGTGCCGGTGACCCCGGCGGGCAGCGCGGCCTCGGCGAGGTGCAGGGCCACGGGACCCTGGTCAGCACGCTCCTCGCCGGCCGCGGGCACACCGCTGCCACCGATCCCGACGTCCCGCGACCCGAGGGCTCCGGCGCTCCGACGGCCACCGCCGGAGCGGACGATGACCGGGACGACGCCGGCGGGGGTGCGGAGGATCCCGCGGCCCGTGCTCCGGAGACCCCGGCGCCCGGGCCCTTCGCCCAGTACGGCGAAGGTCCGGACGGTATCGTCGGCGTCGCGCCCGCAGCAGACCTGCTGGCGATCTCCCTGTGGATCGAGGGCCCCGGCAGCGGCCCCAACCCGGCGGGGATCCCGGTGGACGAGCAGGTGCCGAAGGCTGTCCACTGGGCGGTCGACAACGGGGCCGATGTCATCAACATGTCCCTGGGCAGTACCAGCACCGCGTGGCCCGAGAGCTGGGACGAGGCGTTCCTGTACGCCGAGCAGAACGACGTCGTCATCATCGCCGCCGCCGGGAACCGCGCCGGAGGACTGACGCAGGTCGGAGCGCCGGCGACGATCCCTGGTGTGCTCGCGGTGGCGGGACTCGACCGGGCGGGCCGCGCGAGCGCCGAGGCGTCGTCCGAGGGCATCAGCATCGCCGTCGCGGCCCCGTCAGAGAACCTCGTGGGAGGGCTGCCGGGCGGGCTGTACGCCGACTGGTCCGGGACATCGGGGGCCGCCCCGCTGGTGTCCGGGGTCGCCGCCCTCATCCGCTCGCGGTACCCCGAGCTGTCGGCTGCGGAGGTGGTCAACCGGATCGTCGACACGGCGCGGGACGCCGGCGAGCCCGGCTTCGACACGCTGTACGGCTACGGCGTCCTGGACGTCGCGGCGGCGGTCGGCGAGGACATCACGGTGCCCCAGGAGAGCCGCCTCGGCACCATGGCCGACTGGATCGAGCTGTACCGGCGCCACAATCTGACGCCCACTGCGCCACCTGCCCCACCGAGCGAGGAGCCGGCCGAGGTCATCCCCGCCCCGGCGCCTCCGCAGGCGCAGGACCCGCTGCGTCCGATGCACGATGTACCGGCCTTGGTCGTCCTGGGTTACGGCGGGCTGGCGCTCGCCGTCGTGCTCGCCGGGGCCCTCCACGTGACCCGCGTCCGACGGCGCCAGGCCGCCCTCCCGGAGGAGGTCGCCGATGACGCCGAGCCGGGCGGATCGGCGGCTAACGAGCGGGCCGACCGGGGAGTTCCGGAGGCACCCGCGAGCTAGTGAAGATTTTCACAAAGTCCGGTAGCATCGAGGAATGGCATCGAATCCACATTTCTCCGACCGCCCGCGCATCCTCGTCGTCGGCGGCGGTTACGTAGGCCTCTACGTCGCGCACAGGCTCCAGAAGCAGGTCAAGAACCACGGCGGCATCGTCACGCTGGTCGACCCCCTTCCCTACATGACGTACCAGCCCTTCCTCCCCGAGGTCGCGGCCGGCAGCATCGAGCCACGCCATGCGATCGTCTCGCACCGCAAGCACCTGAAGAAGACGGAGTTGATCTCCGGCAAGGTCACCTCGATCAACCACGCGGGCCGCACGGCCACCATCGCCCCGACGGGCGACGGTGAGCCCTTCGAGCTGGCCTACACGGACGTCGTCGTCGCCGCCGGCTCCATCACCCGCACCTTCCCCATCGACGGTCTCAAGGACCAGGGCATCGGGCTCAAGACCATCGAGGAAGCCGTCGCCCTGCGCAACCGCATGTTCGAGCGCATCGAGACCGCCTCCGTCCTCCCCGAGGGCCCCGAGCGGGACCGTGCGCTCACGTTCGTCGTCGTCGGCGGTGGGTTCGCCGGTATCGAGACCATCACCGAGATGGAGGACGCCGCACGCGACGCAGTGAAGGCCAACGCCCGGCTCGACCGGTCGGACCTCCGCTTCGTCCTCGTCGAGGCCATGGGACGCATCATGCCCGAGGTCACCGCCGAGCAGGCGGAGTGGGTCGTCGGCCACCTCCGCTCCCGCCAGATCGAGGTCCTCCTCAACACCTCGCTCTCCAGCGCGGTCGACGGCACCCTGAAGCTCATCAACATGCCGGACAAGACCCCGGCCGACCAGTTCGAGACCGACACCCTGATCTGGACCGCAGGTGTCCAGGCCAACCCGGTGGTGCGCTCCACCGACTTCCCCGTCGATGAGCGCGGTCGCGTCCGCGCCACTCCCGAGCTGCGCATCACCGGCGACGACGGACCCATCGACCATGCATGGACCGCCGGTGACGTCGCGGCGGTGCCCGATCTCACGGGTGGGGGAGTGGGGGGCTTCTGCGTCCCCAACGCCCAGCACGCCGTGCGCCAGGCGAAGCTGCTCGCCGCCAACATCCTCGCCGCCAACTACGGTATCGGCGAGGTCAAGGAATACCGCCACACCAACCTCGGCGCGGTCGCGGGCTTCGGCCAGTTCAAGGGTGTCGCGAACATCATGGGCTTCGGCTTGAAGGGCTTCCCGGCCTGGCTGGCGCACCGTGGGTACCACGGCTTCGCCATGCCGATGTACGAGCGGAAGGCGCGCGTCATCATCAACTGGAGCATGAGCTTCCTCTTCGGTCGCGACCTCGCCCCGATCTCGGACCTGCAGGAGCCGAGGCGCCAGTTCCGCGAAGCGGCCACCCCGCCGCCGAAGAAGGACACCGCCCTGCAGAGCCAGCCTCCGACGCCCGCCGGCAAGGCTGCTTCGGCGAAGGCCTCCGCCTGACGCACGGCCCGAGTACCCCTGCATGAAACGACGGCGGCTCCTCCCGAGGGGCCGCCGTCGCCGTGTCCGCCGATTGCCGTGCACGCCTGATCGGCGCCGCCCGGGCGGACGCCCTCACGGGGTAGGCTGATCCGGCGGCCGGCCCCAGTAGCCCAATGGCAGAGGCAGCAGACTTAAAATCTGTTCAGTCAGGGTTCGAGTCCCTGCTGGGGCACCGGAGGCTCCTCCCGGACCGGTAGGCGGGCGCCCCTCCATGGCGAGGCCTTGCACTCCGGCGGTGCCGACTGTCAAGAGTGCCGATCATCGCCTGTGACGAGCGTTACAAGGATGTAACCCGATTCGCTTACCTCAGACACAAATGTGGATTAGCTTTTCCTACAAGCCAGGAACACCTGGCGATCGCATCAAAGGCAGCAAGAGCCTTTCGGTCGAGGAGAACAATTCATGACTGCAACACGCAACTCCGCGCGGTTCGGCATCGGGGAGAATGCCCCGCGCGCGGCGAAGGTCGCTGCCCTGAGCCTGGGTATCGCGCTCTTCGCCTCAGGCTGCGGTGGCGGCGGGACCACGGGTTCCGAGGGTGAGGGTGGCGACACCGAGACCACCGCTGCGGCTGCCACATCGGCCCTGGCATGCCCCGAGAGCGAAGGCGGCACCGGCGAGGAGCAGGGCGAGAAGGGTGACCCTGCAGCCGTACCGGCCAGCACCACCACCAGCCCCACCCCGCTCAAGCTCGGCTCCATCCTGCCCACCACCGGAACGCTCGCGTTCCTCGGCCCGCCGGAGATCGCCGGCGTCAACCTCGCTGTCAACGAAGTCAACGAGGCAGGCGGCGTCCTCGGCCAGGACATCTCGATCACCCACCGCGATTCCGGTGACACCACGACGGACATCGCCACGCAGTCCGTCACGGACCTGCTGTCCCAGGACGTCAGCGCCATCATCGGTGCCGCGTCCTCCGGCGTCTCGAAGACCGTCATCAACCAGATCACCGGCGCGGGAGTCATCCAGTTCTCGCCCGCCAACACCTCGCCCGAGTTCACCGACTGGGACGATCAGGGACTGTACTTCCGTACGGCTCCCTCCGACGTCCTCCAGGGCCGCACGCTCGGCAACTACATCATGACCTGTGGTGCCCAGACCGTCGGCATGATCACCCTCAACGACTCCTACGGCACCGGTCTGCAGACCAACATCCAGGAGACCGTCGAGTCCGCCGGCGGCGAGGTCGTCGCGAACGAGATGTTCAACACCGGTGATTCGCAGTTCTCGAGCCAGGTGGACGCCATCGCGGCGGCCAAGCCCGACGCGATCGTCCTGATCAGCTTCGACGAGGCCAAGAGCATCATCCCGCTGCTGGTCGCCAAGGGCGTCGAGGCGAGCTCGATCTTCATGGTCGACGGCAACACCACCGACTACAGCAAGGACCTCGATCCCGGAACCCTCGAAGGGGCCCAGGGCACCATCCCCGGCCCGTTCACCGGTACCGGCTTCCAGGAGGCCCTGGCCACGGTCGACCCGGCCCTGACCAGCCTGGCCTACGCCGGGGAGAGCTACGACGCCGTCAACCTGATCTCGCTCGCAGCGGAAGCCGCCGGCAGTGTCGAGGGTGCCGAGATCGCCAAGCAGCTCGAGAGCGTGTCGAAGGACGGGACGAAGTGCTTCGACTTCGCCGGTTGTGTCACACTGCTGCGCGGCGGCGAGGACATCGACTACGACGGCATCTCCGGACCGGTCTCCTTCGACGCGAAGGGTGATCCCACCGAGGCTGCCATCGGTATCTACAAGTACGATGCCGACAACGTCCCCCAGCCGAGCCGTTCCGAGGTCGGACAGCTCTAGGGTTCGCGCCGGGGCACTGCCCCGGTCGTCGACAGCAGTACAGAGGCCCCGGCCGCTTCCGTGAAGCGGCCGGGGCCTCTGTCATGTCCTCGGGCAGTCAGGCGTCGCCCGGCGCACGCCTGGACAGGGCGTAGGAGGGCTCCCGCACCCGCCGGGCCCATTCATAGGTCCGGGCACCCGCGAGCGGGTGGAGGACGGCGTCGAAGCGCAGGTCCGTGTCCTCGGCAGCGGGACCGAGGGTCAGCGTGAGTGTTCCGAAGTGCTGCCATGGGCCACGCGGTGTCGCGAAGTAGAGGCCCAGGTGCCAGGACGATGATCCCAGCGAGCGGCGGAAGGCGGGTAGGGACGAGGGAAGGCCCGCGGGGCCGACGGTACGGGCGCCGAGCAGGACGGGGCCGTCGTCGCCCCGATAGGGCATCATCGTGCCCAGCGGCGCCCGTGAGACGCTGAGCCGCGGGAGGAGCAGGTAACGGCCCGGGACGGACCACCCCGTGGAGGACAGGAGGACGTCCGAGAACGTGGACGGTGCTGGACCCGACTCGGGGTGATGCAACCGCAGGGCGAGCCCGATCACGTCCGGTAACCTGTCGGGCGTTCCCGCGGAGCGGGAGATCCGGGCCGTCGCCGGGCTCCGGCCGGGCGCGTCGATCCAGGAGATACCGCTGCGGAGCCCGTGCGCATGCACCACCACGTGCCCCTCGAGCCGGAGCCCCCTCGTATGGATGGGGCGGTTCCTGCGCACCTGCTTGATGCCCCTGAAGAGGACCTCGAAGCCGGTGCCGATCGCGCTGCTGAAGATCCGTGCCATGTGCCGGGCGTCCCTCCCGAAGTGTCGCCTGTCGTCTCCTTCAACGTAGCGGGCCGGGAACGACGATGGGCGGGACCGTCTCCGGTCCCGCCCATCCTTGCCATCCGCCGCATCGTCCGCAAGCACCGGGCGTCCGGGGTTCCGTGACGCCCGCCCCGCCGGACGTCCCGCGGGTCGGCGACTCCCTGCCGTCAGGGCGTCGCCGTACCCCTCGGCTCCGCCCTAGGCGGTGTCGGCGAGTGTGCCGAGGTAGAGCTGGATGACCTTCGGGTCCTTCATGAGCTCGCGGCCCGTGCCCGTGTAGGCGTCCTTGCCCTGATCCAGGACGTACGCGCGGTCGCAGATCTGCAGGCACCGCCGGGCATTCTGCTCGACCATGATCACCGACACGCCCGCGCGGTTGATCTCGTGCACGCGGAGGAAGGTCTCGTCCTGCTTGACCGGGGACAGGCCGGCCGACGGTTCGTCGAGGAGCAGCACCGCCGGGTCCATCATCAGGGCCCTCCCCATCGCGACCATCTGGCGTTCGCCGCCGGAGAGCGACCCGGCGCGCTGGGCTCGCCGCTTGCCCAGCTCGGGGAACAGCCCGGCGACGAACTCGAAGCGCTCCTTGAAGTCCTTGGGCCGCTGGTACATGCCCATCTGGAGGTTCTCCTCGATGGTCAGGGTGGCGAAGACGTTGTTGTTCTGCGGCACGAAGCCCACGCCGCGGCTCACGAGCCGGTTCGCCTTCAGCCCGGTGAGATCCTGGCCGCGCACCACGACGGTGCCGGAGTGGACCTTGACGAGCCCGAACATCGCCTTGAGCAGCGTGGACTTCCCCGCGCCGTTCGGGCCGATGATGCCGATCAGCTCACCCCGGCGGGCCTCGATGCTGCAGCCGTTGAGGATGTTCACGCCCGGGAGGTAGCCGGCGACGAGGTCCGTGACCTTGACGACGGAGTCGCCCTCGAATTCTGCCTCGGTCATCGCTTCGTCTCCTCATCCGTGTGCGTGGGTCCGGCGGCGTGCGCGCCGCCGACCTCGGTGACGCCGTGCCCGAGGATTCCCTCGTCCTCGGTGCCGACCACCGACTCGGCGTCGTGGGCCAGCTCCTCCTCCAGGCGCTCGATCCCGGTGGAGTCACCGAGGTCGACGTCGTGGTGGGCGCCCAGGTACGCGTCGATCACCGCCTGGTCCTTCATGACGATGTCCGGCGGCCCTTCCGCCACGACCTTGCCCTCGGCCATCACGACGACCCAGTCCGCGATGTGCCGGACCATGTGCATGTCGTGCTCGACGAAGAGGACGGTCATGCCCTCGGCCTTCAGGTTCTTGATGTGGTCCAGCAGCGACTGCGTCAGTGCCGGGTTGACGCCGGCCATCGGCTCGTCGAGCATCACGAGCCGCGGCCGGACCATCAGGGCCCGTGCCATCTCGAGGAGCTTGCGCTGGCCGCCGGAGAGCGAGGCCGCGTAGTCGTCGCGCTTGGTGTCGAGCTTGAACTTGGTCAGCAGGACCTCCGCCTGCTCGGTGATCTCGCGCTCACGTCCACCCCAGATGCCCTTGAAGAGCGCCCGGGCCAGGCTCTCGCCCGGCTGGTCCGTGGCGCCGAGCCGCATGTTCTCCATGACGGTGAGCTTGCCCATGACCTTGGTGAGCTGGAAGGTGCGCACCATGCCCATGCGGGCCACCTTGTGCGAGGCGACCTTGGCCAGCGGCTTGCCGTCGAACTCCCAGTCCCCACTGTTGGGGACGTCGAAGCCGGTCAACAGGTTGAACAGCGTGGTCTTGCCGGCGCCGTTCGGACCGATGAGTGCGGTGATCTTGTGGCGGGGGATCTCGAGGTGCTCGACGTCGACCGCGTTGATCCCGCCGAAGCTCCGCGTGACGTTCCGTGCGATGACGATGGGATCCCGCTTGCGGCAGCCCGGACGGGTCTCCTCCTCGGTGATCGGCGAGGCGTCGGTCATGTAGTCGTGGCCGCCACCGACGGCGTCCACAGGGGCGTCGGCGGCGTGCGCGCCGGCGGGCTGGGTGCCACCGGCGGAGGGTCCGCCCGGTGCGGGATTGCCGTGCTCGTTGTCGGAGGTCATGCGAACGCCAACTCCTTCTTGTTACCCAGGACGCCCTGCGGCCTGAAGACCATGAGCAGCATCAGTGCCACACCCACGAGGATGTAGCGCAGCTGACCCGCCTGCGAGTTGGACAGGAACGTGATGGCGCCGATCTCGATGGCGCCGTACAGCAGCCCCTGCGTGAGGGAGAGGACCACCCAGAAGATCATCGCTCCGATGACCGGCCCGAGGACGGTGGCCATGCCGCCGAGGAGGAGGCAGGTGTAGAGGAAGAACGTCAGCTCCGTGGCGTAGTTGGCCGGCTGCACCGCGCCGCGCGGCAGGGTGAAGATGATGCCGGCCAGCGACCCGAGCACACCGCCGATGACGAGGGCCTGCATCTTGTAGGCGTACACGTTCTTGCCGAGCGAGCGGACCGCGTTCTCGTCCTCGCGGATGCCCTTGAGGACACGACCCCAGGGGCTCCGCATGAGGAGCCACACGACGAGGCACGCGACAATGACGACGGTCCAGCCGACGATGCGGATCCAGAGATCGCGCTCGTTCATGGCCAGGGGGCCGACGTTGTAGGTGCCCGGGGAGAACGGGTTGAGGGAGAAGAAGCCGCCCTCGAAGGCCGCGAGTCCGTTCGCGGAACCGGTCACGTCCGTGAGCCCGTTGGTGGTGACGATGTAGCGGATGATCTCCGCCGCGGCGATCGTGACGATGGCCAGGTAATCCGCCCTGAGGCGCAGGGTCGGGATGCCGAGGACGATCGCGAAGACGACCGAGGCGAGGATCGCCACCAGGACCGCCACCGGGAGCGGCGCGTTGAACGTCAGCGTCGAGATCGCGTAGCCGTAGGCTCCGACGGCCATGAACCCGGCCTGCCCGAAGTTCAGGAGGCCCGAGTAGCCGAAGTGGACGGCGAGTCCGAGGGCCGCAAGGGCGTAGGCCGCCGTCGTCGGGCTGATCAGCTCGCCGAAGGCGTTGATGAGGATGTTTCCGAAGTCCATGAAGAGTCCCTAACCTATGCGCTCTCGGCGGCCGAGGATACCCTGCGGCCGGAACAGGAGAACGAGAATCAAGATCAGCAGCGCTCCGACGTACTTGAGGTCTGCCTCGAGCCAGATCGTGGAGATCTCCACGAAGAGGCCGACGATGATGGAGCCGACGAGGGCGCCGAAGACCGTCCCCAGGCCGCCGAGCGTGACGCCGGCGAAGATGAGCAGCAGGATCTGCTGGCCCATGTTGTAGGAGACACCCGGCCGGTAGTAGGCCCACAGGACGCCACCGAGCGCAGCCAGCATGCCGCCGATGACCCAGACGATCCTGATGACGCGGTCGACGTCGATACCCGATGCCGCGGCCAGGGCCGGGTTGTCGGCGACGGCGCGCGTGGCCTTGCCGATGCGCGTACGCAGCAGCAGGAACGCCACGACCAGGATGATCACGAGGCTGACGACCAGCGACGTGAGGTTGTTGCGGGAGATGGACACCGAGCCGAGGTCGATGATCGGGCTCTGCGAACCCGGCAGCTGCTGCGTCGCACCGCCGAAGAAGAACTGGATGATGTACCGCAGGGCCAGGGCGAGGCCGATGCTGACGATCATCATCGGCACCAGGCCCGTCCCGCGCCGGCGCAACGGCTTCCAGAGCCCTGCATCCTGCACGTAGCCGAGAAGGCCTCCTCCGACGACCGCGAGGACGATCGACACCGCGATCGGCAGCCCCATCGCCGCGAAGGCGAAGGCGAGGACCGCACCGAGGGTGACCATCTCGCCGTGCGCGAAGTTGGTCAGTCCCGTGGTGCCGAAGATGAGGGAGAGGCCGACGGCGCTGAGTGCGAGGAGGAGACCGAAGCTGAAGCCCGCGAGGGCACGCTCGGCCAGCGTCTCGAGGAACGGCGTCTGCTGCGCGACGATGCCCTCGCCGAACAGGAACAGCGTCGAGGCGCTCGAGGTGTTGGCAAAGGTGACCTCACGCGGGTTCTCCTGGCCCTCCGCCAGGGCGATGCCCTCGGGCAGGGTCTCCTCGTCGATCGCCACCTCGTACGTCCCCTGCTCGGGTACGCCGATGCTCCAGGCACCGTTGGGACCGGACGTGGCCTCGCCGTCGAAGCCGTTGCCGGTCGCCGTCACGGTGACGTCCGCGATGGGGCCGTCGACGCCGCGCAGCACCCCGCTGATGCGATTGTCGAATTCCTGGGCCTGGACGCTCGTAGGGGTCTGCTGATGGACTGCCGTGGCGCTCATCGCGTGCGCGGGCGGGTGGGTGAACGCCTGCGCCGCGGGGGCGCCGACCAGCACGAGCAACAGGAGACCGAGCATCAGGAGCAACGACCTCCTGATCCGTGCAGGCGTCGATAGGGTGAACAAGATGGGAACCTCCACGGTGGGGGCAGACCCGGCGGCTGTGCACCGGGAGCAACAGTTGTGACGAGTGTCACGGACGTGGGGATCATGTTACTAGCGGCATGTTTCGGCAATTCGCAAAAGTGCCGGGACAAGGTAGCGATTCGGTAACGAAAGTTTTACCAAGGAGCCTTCCTGTTGTAATTCCGCAGCTCGACGGGAAGGCGTGCCGGTCGTCGAGGGAACAAAAAATGGGCCGGACCGTTGCCATTGGTAGGGTTGAACAACCACGCAGCCCCCTATTGGAGGACAAAGACACCATGGCACTTGGCGCTAATCCGGTCTTCAACGGAAAGACCTTCCGTTCCGCGACCCGAGGCAACCAGGCGGCAGGATTCGGCACCGCGACCTATGCCGGGCAGGCGGTCGCGAACCAGCAGCAGCTGGAGCACATGTACAACCAGCCGTCGGCGGGTCCGGCCCAGACCGGACGGATGACGTTCGACGACGTCATCGTGAAGACGCTGCTCTGCCTCGGTGTCGTCCTGGTCGGTGCGGCGATCCCAGCGTTCGTCCTGCCCGGGCTCGCGCTCCCCCTCATGGTGGTCGGAGCCCTCGGTGGATTCGTCCTCGGGCTCGTCAACGCCTTCAAGCGGGAGCCGTCTCCCGCGCTGATCATCGCGTACGCGGCCCTCGAGGGTCTCTTCGTCGGTGGCTTCACGATGTTCCTCGAGGCCCAGTTCCCCGGGATCGCGATGCAGGCCGTGCTCGGCACGCTCGTGGTCTTCGGCGTGACCCTCGCGCTGTTCAAGAGCGGCAAGGTCCGCGCGACCCCGAAGGCGATGAAGTTCTTCATGATCGCGATGATCAGCTACGCGCTGTTCTCGCTCGTGAACCTCGGGCTGATGCTGTTCAACGTCACCGACGATCCCTGGGGCCTTCGCGGCGCCGAGATCGCGGGGATCCCGGTCGGTGTGATCATCGGTCTCCTGGCCATCGGTCTGGCTGCCTTCTCCCTGATTATCGATTTCACCTCGATCAGTGAGGGCGTCCGTCAGGGCGCGCCGATGAAGTACTCCTGGACCGCTGCTTTCGGCCTGACCGTCACGCTGATCTGGCTGTACGTCGAGATCCTCCGCGTCCTCGCGATCCTCCGCGGCAGCGACTGAGGCTCACGCACCTGGCTCCGGGCAGATCCGGGGCCGAAGCGCTCTTCTACGACGAAGGACCCGCAACCGGAGGGTGCGGGTCCTTCGTCGTTCCCGGGCGGGATCCGACCGGGTCTGCTCTGCTCAGGCCACCCGCGCGGCGCCGGCGCCGGGAAGCACGCTGAAGATCACCGGGGACCGGAATCCGGCGGCGGAGAACGCACCTTCGACGGCGTCCCGGATGGCGGTGACGTCACCGACCCGCGCCAGCGCGATCGCCGCACCGCCGAAGCCGCCACCCGTCATGCGCGCCCCGATGGCTCCCGCGTCGAGCGCGGTGTCCACGGCGGTGTCGAGTTCGGCGCAGGAGATCTCGAAGTCGTCCCGCATCGATGCATGGCTCGCGATGAGGAGCGGGCCGATCTCCGCGGGTCCCTTCTCGCTGAGCACCCTCACGGTGTCCTCCACCCGGGCGTTCTCCGTCACGATGTGCCGGACGCGCCGGAACGTCTCCTCGTCCAGCAGCCCCGCGGCCTCCGCGAGGTCCTTGACGGACAGGTCCCGGAGCGCAGGGACTCCCATCAGCTCGGCGCCGAGTTCGCAGGAGCGGCGGCGGGCCGCATAGCCACCCGTCGAGTGCGAGTGGCTGACCCGGGTGTCGATGACCATGAGCTCCAGTCCGGCGCCCTCGAGGTCGAGCGGCACGAGCCGGGATTCGCCGGAGCGGCAATCGAGGAACACGGCATGCCCCGCCTCGCCGAGCAGCGATGCGGACTGGTCCATGATGCCGGTCGGCGCCCCCACCATGCGGTTCTCGGCGAGCTGCCCGATGCCCGCGAGTTCCCGCCGGGAGATGCCGGCGTGTGCGAGGTCATTGGCGGCGACGGCCACGGAGCACTCGAGGGCGGCCGAGGAGGACAGTCCGGCGCCCACCGGCACCGACGAGTCCACCAGGAGGTCCATGCCCTGGATCCGGTAGCCCGACTGCTCCATGGCCCACAGGACGCCGAGCGGGTAGGCGGCCCAGCCGTCCACGCCGCCTTCCTCGAGACTGTCGAGGTCCGCGGTCACGGGAGCCTCGTCCGGCGCGAAGGTCGAGGCGACGCGGACCAGGCGGTCGGTGCGCAGTGCCGCGGCGACGGTCGTCGAGTGGTTGATGGCGAAGGGGAGGACGAAGCCGTCGTTGTAGTCGGTGTGTTCGCCGATGACGTTGACGCGGCCGGGGGCGGCCCACAGGCCGTCCGGCTCCGTGCCGAACCGATCGGTGAAGGCAACTGCGAGGTCGTGCGGTGTGGAGGTCATGCCTGGTCCTTCCGGGCTGGTGCAGAGCGTGGTGCCGATACCTGAACCGGCGTGAGCGGCGTGGCTGCGCGGAGCGCGTCGGCGACCTTCTCGGGGGTCGTGTCGTTGATGAAGGCGCCCATCGCCGCCTCCGAGCCGGCGAGGAACTTGAGCTTGTCGGCAGCCCTGCGCGGCGAGGTCAGCTGCAGGTGCAGGTAGCTCGCGGGGCGGAGCACGTCATCGATCGGTGCCTGCTGCCAGGCGGCGATGTACGGCGTAGGAGTGGGGTAGAGGGCGTCGAGCCGGCCGAGCAGTTCGAGGTAGACGGTGGTGAGCTCGTCGCGCTCCTCGCCGGTGAGGCCGGCGATGTCCGCGACCTGGCGATGGGGAACCAGGTGCACCTCGAGGGGCCAGCGGGCCGCGAACGGCACGAAGGCGCTGAAGTGCTCTCCTTCGATCACCATGCGGTCACCGGATGCCCGCTCGGCCGCGAGGGCCTGGCCCATCAGGGTCTGCGTCCCGTCGGAAGCCTCGAAGAACGCGTGCGCCCGGGCGGCGAGGGTCGCCGCACGCGGCGGGATGAACGGGTAGGCGTAGATCTGGCCGTGCGGGTGGAGCAGGGTCACACCGATGTCGGCGCCGCGGTTCTCGAAGCAGAAGACCTGCTTGATGCCCGGCATCGCGGACAGGGCCTCCGTCCGGTGGGCCCAGGCGTCGATGACGGTCCTGGCCCGCTCGGGACTCAGCGACCCGAAGGACCCCTCGTGGGCCTGATCGAACGCGACGACCTCACACCGGCCGAAGGCCGTCGTCGTCGTACCCCATTCCGGTGCGTCCGGCAGGTGGCCGAGGTCGGGGCCGAAGGAGGAGAACCGGTTCTCGAACACCACCACCTCGTAGTCGGAGGCGGGGATCTCGGACAGGTTCGCGGGCGTCGTCGGGCACAGGGGGCACTGATCAGCGGGGGGCAGGTGCGTGCGCGACTGCCGGTGCGCGGCGACGGCGATCCACTCGCCGGACAGTGCGTCGAACCGGGCGGTGCCGGACGGGCCTCTCGGCGGGAGTCCGCGGGCATCGCGGACGGCGGCGGCGTCGCGGTGCCGCGCGGCGCTCTCCTCCCGCGCATCGAAGTAGATCAGCTCGCGCCCGTCGGACAGGCGGGTGGGGGTGATGTGGGTCATGGGCGTTCTTCCGGATCGGGGTCGGGGACGGGGTCGAAGAGGATGCGGGTCAGGGCGGTGTAGTCGTCACCGGGCGGATGGTCGGTGACGAGCACCGCGGCGGCGTTCAGCGGAGCCACGCGCGCGAGGCTCACGACGCCGATCTTGCTGGCGTCGGCGAGGACCACGAGTTCTCCGCAGGTCCGCGCGAACGCCTGGTTCGTGTCCGCCTCGGCGAGGTTGGGGGTGGTGATGCCGGAGGACGCGTCCACCCCGTGCGCCCCCATGAAGCAGAGGTCCGCCCGCAGGGAGGAGATGGCGCGCGTGGCGAGCGGACCGACGAGCGCCTTCGACGGCGTCTGCTGGCCACCCGAGAGCAGGACCTGAGGCCGGTCCCCGCCCGGCGCTCCGGCGTCGAGCCGGTGCAGTTCGTCCGCGAGCGGCAGCGAATTGGTGATGACGGTCAGACCTGGTACCCGGGCCAGGAGGGGTGCGAGGGCGTAGGTGGTACTGCCGCCCGTGATCGAGACCGTCATGCCCGGGCTCAGCAGGGACACGGCCGCCTCGGCGATCCGCTGCTTCGCCTCCCCGCCACGGGTCCTGTTGACGTCGAAGCCCGCCTCCACGGAACTCAGGCTCCCCGGGCGGACGGCTCCGCCGTGGACCCGGACGAGAGCGCCCCGCGCCTCGAGGACGTCGATGTCCCGCCGGACGGTCATCTCCGACACGCCGAGGTCGAGGGCCAGGCCGCTGACGCGGACCGCAGGACGCCGGACCAGCCGGTCGAGGATCATGGCGTGGCGTTCCGCTGCGAGCACGACTGTTCCTCCCGTCCTTCCTCTCCCGATCATCCGAACGAGTCCGCACGGAAACGAACAAAACCTATCATATGGCGTGACGCCACCACCAGAGCCGGGCGATCGGGATCACTGGGCGCAGTAGCATCGCTGCATGACCACGCCGGCCCCCGATGCCACCTCCGCCGTCACCTCCGCTGCCGTCTCCGACCCGTCGACCGGGCACTCCCCGCACGCGCCCCGACCCGCCAGCGGCATCAATGTCACCCTGCGGTCGGGACCCGCCACCGTCGTCGTCGCGAGCCTGGCGGCAGCCCTGCGCTCCTACGAGTACGACGGCGTCGCGCTGACGGAGACCTGGGGCGATGCCGACATCCCGGCCGGAGGCGGCGGGATCCTCCTCGCGCCCTGGCCGAACCGCGTGGCGGGCGGGCGCTGGATGCTGGACGGGAAGGAGCAGCGGCTCGACATCACGGAGCCCTCGAAGGGCAACGCGAGCCATGGGCTGCTCCGTAACACCGGCTACCGGGCGGTGGACGTCGGGCCGTCCAGGGCCGTCCTCGAAGCGGAGATCTTCCCGCAGCACGGGTATCCGTTCCACCTGATGCACCGCGCCACCTACGAGCTGACGGAGGAGCAGCTGACCGTGACCCAGCACCTGAGCAACCTCTCGGCCACCCCCGCTCCCTTCGCACTCGGAGCGCATCCCTACCTGAAGATCTCCGGCGTACCGACCGAGGACCTGACGCTGACGGTGCGCGCGGACAGCCGGTTCGAGACCGACGAGCGATCCATCCCCACGGGCAAGGTCGCCGTCGCCGGCCAGTACGACCTGCGGCACGGGCAGCGCATCGGCGACATCCGCTTCGACACCGCCTTCACCGACCTCGCATCCATGCGGGAGCGTCATGAGCACGTGCTCTCGGCTCCCGACGGCCGCAGCGTCACCCTCTGGGCCGAGGCCGCCTTCGCCTACGCCCACGTGTACATCAGCACCAGCTACCCGGGCGTGGACACCGCCGTGGCGATCGAGCCCATGACGGCACCGGCCGATGCGCTCAACTCGGGCGAGGGTCTCCGGTGGCTGCAGCCGGGTGCCTCCTTCGCCGCTTCATGGGGCATACTGCCAGGTCTCGAATAGGGGAGGGGCCGGCCTTCTATGGAAGGATTGGCCCCATGCAGCGCCTCCCCGGAGCGAAACCACAGCGCGTGCTCCAGCGTGCTGTGAGCCGCGGCGCTGCGGCACTGCCCGAGCCCCTGCCGCAGCCTCCCACCGGGCTGCGTCCCCGGCGTGTCGAGGACCGGAGCGACGTCCCCTTCGCCCTCCGCGTCGCCGCCTCCTGGTCCTGGCGCCTCGGGCTCGTGATCCTCGTGGCAGGAGTGCTCATCTTCCTGCTGAGCCAGGTCTCCCTGCTCGTCATACCCCTCATGATCGCGGGTCTGGTCGCGGCACTCCTGATGCCGCTGAAGAACATCCTGCGGCGTCGGCTGCCGAACGGACTGGCCGTCGGCGCGACACTGGTCACCTTCTTCGGTGTGATCACCGGTGCGCTGCTGCTCGTCGGCCAGCAGCTCGCCGTCGGGTTCGCCAGCCTGTGGAGCCAGGCGCGGGAAGGTCTCCAGCAGACGCTCGACAGCCTGGCCCAGGGTCCGCTCCGGCTCACCACGTCGCAGATCGACCAGTACCTCCAGGACCTCGGCGGTGCCGTGCAGAACAACAGTGCCTCGATCCTCAGCGGCGCCCTGTCCTTCGGCACGACCGCGGGGCACGTCGCGGCAGGGACCCTGCTCACGGTGTTCGCCCTGATCTTCTTCCTGCTCGACGGCGGTCGTATCTGGCGGTTCGTCGTCGGGCTCGCGCCCTCGAGGGCCCGCGCAGCCGTGGACGGCGCGGGCCGCCGCGGTTGGACGTCGATGGCGAGCTACGTCCGCGTGCAGATGCTCGTCGCGGCCGTCGACGCCGTCGGGATCGGGGTAGGCGCAGCCATCATCGGTGTCCCGCTCGCCCTGCCGCTCGGGGTGCTGGTCTTCCTCGGCTCCTTCATCCCGATCGTCGGCGCGCTCGCCACGGGATCCGTCGCCGTCCTGCTCGCGCTGGTGGCGAACGGCTGGGTGAACGCGCTGATCATGCTGGCCATCGTGCTGCTCGTGCAGCAGGTGGAGGGCCACATCCTGCAGCCCCTCATCATGGGACCCGCCGTCGCGCTCCACCCGCTCGCCGTCGTCCTCGCGGTGGCCGGAGGGACGCTGCTCGCAGGGATCCCGGGTGCGCTGTTCTCCGTGCCGGTCCTCGCGGTGCTGAACACGTCCGTCCGCTACATCGCGCACCGGGCCTGGGAGTACGATCCGGTCGTGACGGTGGAGGGCGGACCGTACACCGGTGGATCCGGGATTAGGGAGCCGGCGACGGCGGGGCACGAGAGCCCCGCAGCGCCGGCCAGCACCCCGGATCCCCGCGCCTCCGAGGCGCCCCTCCTCCAGGAAGAGACCGCACCGTGACCGACCAGACCGTCGCCCTCCGCACGAGCACCCCGGGTTCGCCCGACCCCACCCACGCCGGCAGCGCCGTCCGCACCCACCCCGACGCCGCCGTCCCGGCCCTCTCGGTCACGCTCGCCGACGTCGAGGCGGCCCACCGCACGCTCGACGGCGTCATCGCGCGCACACCCATCGAGCAGTCACGCGCGCTCGGACGGCTGACCGGGTCCACGGTGTCCTTCAAGTGCGAGAACCTGCAGCGCGCCGGATCCTTCAAGGTCCGCGGCGCCTACAACCGGATGGCGAAGCTGACAGAGGCCGAGCGAGCCCGCGGCGTGGTCGCCGCCTCGGCCGGTAACCACGCCCAGGGCGTGGCGGTGGCCGCCGCCCGCCTGGGCATCTCCGCACGGATCTACATGCCGCTCGGCGTCGCCCTGCCGAAGCTGGCGGCGACCCGCGGGCACGGCGCGGAGGTGATCCTGCACGGCCACACGGTGGACGAGGCGCTCGCCGAGGCGAAGAGGTACGCGGACTCCACCGGCGCCGTGTTCGTGCACCCGTTCGACAATGTCGACGTCGTGGCGGGTCAGGGCACCATCGGGCTCGAGATCCTCGAGCAGGTGCCCGACGTCGACACGATCCTCATGGGTGTCGGCGGCGGCGGACTGCTGGCCGGCGTCGCCGTGGCCGTCAAGGCGCGGGCGAAGGAACTGGGCCGCGAGATCCGCGTCATCGGTGTCCAGGCGGAGAACGCGGCGGCGTATCCGCCGTCCCTCGCGGCGGACGCGCTCGTCCCGCTCACCAAGGTCTCCACGATCGCCGACGGCATCGCCGTCGGCCGGCCGGGCCAGCTGCCGTTCTCGATCATCCGCGAACTCGTCGACGACGTCGTCACCGTCAGCGAGGACTCCCTGGCCCGCGCCCTGATCTTCCTGCTGGAACGCTCCAAGATGGTCGTCGAGCCGGCCGGTGCCGTCGGCGTGGCGGCCCTGCTCGACGGCAAGCTGACCGAGGACGGAGCCGATCCGGGGAACACCGTCGTCGTGCTCTCGGGCGGCAACATCGACCCGATGCTGATGCTCAAGGTCATCCAGCGCGGACTCGCGGCGGCGGGACGCTTCCTCGTGGTGCGCATGCTGCTCGACGACCGGCCGGGATCCCTGGCCACCATCTCGCGCATCATCGCCGAATCGGATGCGAACGTGACTGGCGTGGACCACACGCGCGTGGGCGGGTCGATCAGCATGGGCGACGTCGCCATCACCATCAACATGGAGACCAAGGGCGACGAGCACTGCGAGCAGGTCCTCAGCAACCTGCGCGCCGAGGGCTTCCAGCCGGTGGTCATCCAGGGCTGATCGACGGCACCATGACACTCCTCGCGCGTCGCGCCCGCACGGGCCTGATCACCGTCCTCGGACTCGTCGGCGTCATGTGGGCCGTGTTCTTCCTGAATCTCCTGCTCGGCAACCGTCTCGTGCGGACGCTCGGGATCGGACCACGCGAGGTGGACGGACTCGACGGCGTCGTCTTCGGCCCGTTGCTGCACGGCGGCGTGGAGCACCTCGCGAGCAATTCCTTCCCGCTCGTGGTGCTCGGCTTCCTGGCCTTCCTCGAGGGCGCGCGGCGTTTCGTGGTCGCGGTCGGGATCAGCTGGCTCGTCTCGGGCCTCGGCACGTGGGTGTTCGGCGGGGGACTGACCATCGGTGCGTCCGGCGTCGTCTTCGGCCTGTTCACCTACATGATCACGCGCGGCTTCTACAACCGGGACTGGAGGCAGCTCCTGCTCGCCGTCGTCCTCTTCATCGCCTACGGGTCCATCCTGTGGGGCGTCCTGCCGACCGTCGGCTCGAACATCTCGTGGCAGGCGCACCTGTCCGGGGCCGTCGGCGGGGTGATCGCGGCCTTCCTGCTCAAACGGAAGCGGCCCGCCCCGGTGGGGGCGGACCGCTTCGCGTCGGACCGGTAGCGCGCGGGGATCAGCCGGCGTACGGGGTCGCGGAGATGATCTCGACGGTGATCTGCTTACCGTTCGGCGCGGCGTAGGTGACGGTGTCGCCGGCCTTGGTGCCCTGGATCGCGGCACCCAGCGGGGACTTCTCGCTGTACACGTCGATATCGGTGTCGCCTGCGACCTCGCGGCTTCCGAGCAGGAAGTTCTCGACGTCGCCCGCGATCTTGGCGGAGACCATCATGCCGGGCTCCACGATGCCGTCGTCGGCAGGCGCCTCGCCGACGTGCGCGTCGTTGAGGAGTTGCGTGAGCTGGCGGATCCGGGCCTCGGACTTGCCCTGCTCCTCCTTGGCGGCGTGGTATCCGCCGTTCTCCTTGAGATCGCCCTCGGAGCGGGCCTGCTCGATGCGGGCCACGATCTCGGTGCGCCCGGGACCGGACAGGTGTTCGAGTTCGGCCTTGAGCCGGTCGTAGGACTCCTGCGTGAGCCAGGCGGCGGCGCTGTTCGTGGACACGGATAACTCCTTAGGTACGGCCTCCGCCTGGTGCGGCGTGGCTCATGGTCGCTCCGCCGGCGGTGACACGGGGTCACCGCCCGGCAAGCAAACACCCCGCCTCGTGGGACCGGTTGCCCGGTACGCCGGTGAAGCGGGGCGATACGTATCCGTCCATTCTAGAGCGGGGCGGGCCAGAACCCAAGAAGTACCGGTCTCTAGCTCAGTCCTCGACGACCCAGCAGGCGTTGACGCCACCGGAGACGCCCGGCGAATCCGTCCGCACGTCCGTCCGGTGCGCCGTGGTGCCGCCGCCGTTGGCGCCGTCGTCCGCGCTGTTCGGTCCGATGGTCACGACCGTCCAGCCGACCACCGCATAGTTCTCACTGAGGACCTGCACCGCGCACTGGGCCGTGGCCGCGCGGTCCTTGGTGACCTCGAAGTCCACGCTGGCCCGTCCGTCGCCGATCAGGGCGAACCCCACATCCTTGGAGGACACCTCGGGGCTACCCGTCGTCAGGGCGACGGCGGCGACGGCCGCCACGGCGGCGAGGAGCACGGCGACGACCAGCGTCCGCACGCGGCCGAGGGGTTTCCTCGGCTTTGGGGTGCCGTAGCGATTGGCTACTCTTGGTGGTGGCGCATAGGAGGAGCTCACCCCTCCATTTTACCGCCCACCGATGGCGTCCCGATCCGGTCGCCGTCCCACTCGCAGAGCCAGGAGCACGTGTTGCCAAGCCACGATCAATCCCGTGTGTCCCGCGAGGGCTTCCGCCTCCTCGCGGTCCACGCCCACCCCGACGACGAATCGAGCAAGGGTGCGGCCACCATGGCCGGCTATGTCGCAGCAGGTGCGGAGGTCATGGTCGCCACCTGCACGGGTGGCGAGCGGGGGGACATCCTGAACGCCGCCATGAACGACGATCCGCGCGGCAAGCGGGATCTGCCCGGGCTGCGACGGGTCGAGATGGCGAACGCCGCCGCGGAGCTCGGCATCCAGCAGCGCTGGCTGGGATTCACGGACTCAGGCCTGCCCGAGGGGGATCCGCTGCCGGACCTGCCGTTCGGGTGCTTCGCCCTCCAGCCCCTCGAGCGTGCCGCGGCGCCTCTGGTGAAGCTGGTCCGCGAGTTCCGCCCGCACGTGATCATCAGCTACGACGAGAACGGCGGGTACCCGCACCCCGACCACATCATGGCGCACCGTGTCGCCGTGGAGGCGTTCGAGGCCGCGGCGGATCCTGCCCGCTATCCGGGGACCGGTGAGGCGTGGGGCACGTCCAAGCTGTACTACGACCGCGCCTTCAACCCCGAGCGTTTCCGAGCGCTGCACTTCGCGCTGGAGGAGGCCGGGCTGCAGTCGCCGTACGCGGAACGCCTGGCGCAGTGGCTCGAGGCCGACGCCGAGGGCCACCAGCCCCCCGTCCCCGTCCACCCCACCACCACGCAGATCGACTGCGGCGACTACTTCGGTCACCGGGAGCGGGCCCTGCTGGCCCATCGCACGCAGGTGGATCCTGAGGGCTTCTTCTTCGCCGTGTCGGTCGAGATGCAGCAGAAGGTGTGGCCCTGGGAGGACTATTCGCTGATCACCTCGAGGGTGGAGACGCAGCTGCCCGAGGACGACTTCTTCACCGGCATCACCGCCGGCTCCTAGGCCCCGCAGAATTTCTATCGAGCGTAGAATTGCAGGCGGCGGATCACCCCGGCCCGCTGCGAGCTCCGAAAGTGGTACCTGTGTTCCTTGATCTCCGCCTGGCCGCGACGACCACGCCCTCGGGCGACCCGACCCTGCGGCCGGGGCTCGACCCCGCGTCGGTGACCCCGGGTACCCTCGGCTTCCTCGCGACCCTGTTCATCGTGGTGCTGGTGATCTTCCTGATCCGGGACATGGTCAAGCGCATCCGCCGCGTGCGCTATGCCGCAGAGGTGGAGCAGGCGCGCGCGGAGCGCACCGGACGCACCGGTGATCGTCCTGCAGAGCCGGGTCCGTCGTCGACCACCGACGGACCTGGCGACGGGCCCGCCGGTGGAGCTGCGGGACCTGCCGGCGGATCCTCGGAGCGCCGGGACGGGCCGGACCGGCCGATGCCCGGCGGGAAGCACGGCCCCGACCGCCAGGGGTAGTAGCGGTCAGCCCCCGACCGGCTGCAGGACGGCGCGCATGATCGCGATGAAGTGCGCCGCGAAGGCTGCGACGGTGAAGGCGTGGAACAGCTCGTGGAATCCGAAGACCCGCAACGAGAAGTTGGGTCGCTTGATGCCGTAGAACACCGCTCCCGCGATGTAGAGGGCACCGCCCACGCAGATCAGGATCCCGGCCGCGAGGTCGGCGGCGAAGAAGTCCGGCATGTAGAAGACCGAGCCGAGCCCCAGTGCCACGTAGATCGGCACGTACAGCCAGCGGGGTGCGTCCACCCACAGATTCCTGAAGAGGACCCCGGCGATCGCCCCGCTCCAGATGATCCACAGCAGCATCTCGGCCTTGCCGCGTTCCAGCAGCGCCCACGCGAGCGGCGTGTAGGACCCGGCGATGACCAGCATGATGTTCGTGTGGTCCAGTCGCTTGAGGACCACCCTCACCCCGGGGCTCCAGTTGCCGCGGTGGTAGACAGCGCTCACGCCGAAGAGCAGGATGCCCGTCAGGGCGTAGATGCCGGATGCCACCTTCAGCCCTGGCGTCGGTGCGAGGGTGATCAGCACGATCCCGGCGGCGATCGCCAGCGGAGTGGCGACGGCGTGGATCCAGCCCCGCCACAGCGGCTTGGTCGCCAGGGCATCGGCGAGCGGACCGGTCACCGAGGCGACGGTGTCCTGCAGGGTCGAGGGACGCGCATCGACGGGTTCCGAGGGGCCTGGGGCAGGGACCGGAGGGCGCGGGGTCATCCCCGGATTCTAGCCCACCGCGCCTGATGCCACCCGGCGGTAGCCCTGCCCGCGGCCCCCACGCTCGGCAGGAATGCAGCCCTTTGTCAGCCAACTGCCGGTACGGTAGGGACAGGTGCGCGGGGCGGATTCGTCCTGCGGGATGTGCAGCCTCCGGCCGGACCGGAGCGGGACCAGGGGAGGGCAGCCGGGCGTGACGTGGAACTTCCCCGAGGTCGGCTACAGCTTCTACGAGCGCAGGCTCCAGCGGAACCTCGCTCCCGAGCGGATCCCGCACCACATCGGCGTCATGGTGGACGGCAACCGGCGCTGGGCCAAGCTCGCGGGGGCTCCGACCAGTCACGGGCACCAGGCCGGGGCGGACAAGATCCACGAGTTCCTCGGCTGGTGCGAGGAACTCGGAGTCGACGTGGTGACGCTCTACATGCTGTCCACGGACAACATGGGCCGCCCCCAGGAGGAGATCGACCAGCTCCTGGACATCATCGCCAACACGCTGGACCGCCTCGGCGAGAGCAATCGTGTCCGTGTGCAGCCCGTGGGAGCGCTCGACCTCCTGCCCGAGGACCTCGGCGCGAAGCTCGTGAGCCTGGCGGCCTCCACCGCGACCATCGACGGCCTGCACGTGAACGTCGCCGTCGGCTACGGGGGGCGTCGTGAGATCGTGGATGCCGTCAAGGAACTCATGCGCGATGCCGCGGGCAAGGGGGCCTCGCTCGAGACCCTGGCCGAGGAACTGACCGACCAGCACATCTCCTCCTTCCTCTACACGCGCGGCCAGCAGGATCCGGACCTCGTGATCCGGACGTCGGGCGAGCAGCGCCTGTCCGGATTCCTGATGTGGCAGAGCGCCTACAGCGAGTTCTACTTCTGCGAGGCGCTGTGGCCGGATTTCCGGCGCGTCGACTTCCTCCGGGCCCTGCGTGATTTCGGTCGCCGGCAGCGCCGCTTCGGATCCTAGTGTTCACCGGGTCTTGACCTCCGACACGCTGGACAGGACCTGTGTCACGCGGATCGACGGCGTAAGGTCGAGCCATCGACGGCAGCCCAGAACCGTCGACGGAAGGCCGCTGATGACGCCGACGATGCTGACAGGCATCTCGTACGAGTCGGGGAGGCCGCGTCCGGCCTCCGGGCCGGAACGCACCACCTCAACCCTACGAATTCGGGGTGTGCCCACCCCGGAGCGGAGTCCACGTGGCCACACCGATCACCTCCCAGCAGGACCCCACCACCGGTACCGCCGCGCACGTGGCGCATGACACCGGCTCCGCTTCCACCTCACGCCGGAGCTACGTCATCGACACCTCCGTCCTGCTCTCGGATCCCCGCGCGGTCCTGCGGTTCGCCGAGCACGAGGTGATCCTGCCCGTCGTCGTCATCAGTGAGCTCGAGGGCAAGCGGCACGATCCGGAGCTGGGGTACTTCGCGCGGAAGGCGCTGCGCCTGCTCGACGATCTGCGCGTCGCGAACGGCGGTCTCGACCGGGACGTGCCCCTCGGCGACGAGGGCGGCACGCTGCGTGTCGAGCTGAACCATGTCTCGGCGGAGGTCCTGCCCGTGGGGTTCCGCAGCGGGGACAACGATGCCCGGATCCTCGCCGTGGCGAAGAACCTGTCCGTGGAGGGAAGGGCCGTCACCGTCGTCTCCAAGGATCTGCCGATGCGGGTCAAGGCGTCCGCGATGGGTCTGCAGGCCGACGAGTACCGCAACGAGTTCGTGAAGGACTCCGGCTGGACCGGCGTCGCCGAGCTCGACGCGACCGTCGAGGAGGTCAATGCCCTGTACGACCACGAGGCCGTCTTCGTGCCGGCCGGCGCCGAGCAGCCGGTCAACACGGGTGTCATCATGCTCTCGCCGCGCGGCTCCGCCCTGGGGCGCGTGGGTGCGGACAAGCAGATCCGGCTGGTCCGCGGCGACCGCGACGTCTTCGGGCTGCACGGACGGTCCGCGGAACAGCGCCTGGCGATCGACCTGCTCATGGATCCGGACGTGGGGATCGTCTCCCTCGGTGGCCGCGCGGGAACCGGAAAGTCCGCCCTGGCCCTGTGTGCAGGCCTCGAAGCGGTCCTGGAGCGTCGGGAACACCGCAAGGTGGTGGTCTTCCGGCCGCTCTACGCCGTGGGCGGCCAGGAACTCGGTCACCTGCCCGGGAGCGAGAACGAGAAGATGAACCCCTGGGCGCAGGCGGTCTTCGACACGCTCGGGGCCCTCGTTTCTCAGGAGGTCGTCGAGGAGGTCATGGACCGCGGGATGCTGGAGGTGCTGCCGCTCACGCACATCCGCGGACGCAGCCTGCACGACTCCTTCGTGATCGTCGACGAGGCGCAATCACTCGAGAAGAACGTGCTGCTCACCGTCATGAGCCGCATCGGGCAGAACTCCAAAATCGTCCTGACGCACGACGTCGCCCAGCGGGACAACCTGCGCGTCGGCCGGCACGACGGCATCGCCGCCGTCGTGGAGACGCTCAAGGGGCACCCGCTCTTCGGCCACGTCACCCTGACGCGATCCGAGCGCTCGCCGATCGCGGCCCTCGTGACGGAACTCCTCGAGGGCGCCGAGATCTAGGTGATGGCGGGGCGGGCCTCCTGTCCACAAGTGCGCGGGCAGGGGGCGACGCCGTCGGGCGGTCCCGTAGCGTGGGGGCGTGATCACCGCACTCGCCGCGTATCTGGGGGACGCGCCCGTCGCCTTCGGGCTGCTGGTCGCGGCGCTCACCGCCTTCATGGTCGTCGGCGTGCGCCTGAGCGTGATCGACCGCCGCACGCACCGGCTCCCGAACGGCATCGTCCTGCCGTCCTACCCCGCGGCGGCCCTCCTGCTCTCAGCGGCCGGTGGGAGCGCGGGTGAGTGGCACCGGGTGCTCGGCATGCTCGGCGGGGCGGCCGTGCTCTGGCTGGCCTTCGGGGCGCTGCACCTGCTGTACCGGCAGGGACTGGGCTTCGGCGACGTCAAGCTGGCCGGGCTGCTCGGTCTCTACCTGGGTTTTGCGGGCTGGGCCGCGGTGTGGTGGGGTCCGTTCCTCGCGCTCCTCCTCGGGGGCGCGTGGAGCCTTGTCCTCGTGGTCACCCGGAGGGCCACGCTGCGCTCCACGGTGGCCTTCGGTCCGTTCCTCGTCGCGGGTACGGCGCTCGCGCTGGCTGTACTACCCTGACAGCCGTGCCCACTCCAGACTTCGTCCTCGCCCTCCGCAGCAAGATCGGCCATGATCCGCTCTGGCTCCCCGGCGTGGGCGGCGTGGTGTTCGACGGCGACGGCCGGGTCCTCCTCGGCCAGCGCGCCGACAACCGGGCGTGGACCATCATCACGGGCATGGTGGATCCGGGGGAGGAACCCGCCGTCGCCCTGCGCCGCGAGGTCGAGGAGGAGACGGGGGTCCTCGTGGAGGTGGAGCACCTGCTGGACACCGGCGTCGTCGGGCCCATCACGTTCCCGAACGGGGACGTCTGCACCTTCCTGAACCTCGACTTCCGGTGCCGAGCGATCGGCGGGGAGGCGCGCGTCAACGACGATGAGTCACTCGACGTGCGGTGGTTCCACCTCGACGACCTGCCGGACCTCAATCCGAGGCACAGGGCCCTCGTCCTGGGCGCCGGGGACTTCGACGGCCGAACCCGGTTCGTGTCCTGATGAGGCGGCGCCGGGCGGCGCCGCCTCATGCGTGTCAGGGGTCCGAGCGGTGGGGCGCGCCCGCCGGGTCCGTGAGCGGGGCAGGAGCATCCGGTACGTCCGGCCCGTGCGGTGCGGTGGTTCTCGACGCCGCCACCCCCGCCAGTCGCTCACGCTCGAGCCGGACGGCCTCCTCGCCGCCGATGGCCTCGCCGCGGGCCACCATGCCCGAGGTCGCGGACAGCGGGATCTCCCGCAGCAGGAGCGCCAGGACCAGGGCGATCACGAGGAACGGCACGAGGTAGAGGAACACCGGCGCCAGGGACTCCGCGTAGTCGCTGACCACCGCGTTCCGCACCTGGTCGGGCAGGGCGTTCAGGGCCGCGGGATCGAGGGTCGACGTCGCCTGGCCGGCCGCCTCCGGGCTCGCGCCGAACGCTGAGAACGTCCCGTTCAGGCGCTCGGACAGCCTGCTGGTGAAGATCGCGCCGAAGACGGCGACGCCGAGGGACGCGCCGACCTCGCGGAAGTAGTTGTTCGTGCTGGTCGCGACACCCACCATGGTGGGTGCCACCGAGTTCTGCACGACGAGGACGATCACCTGCATGATCAGGCCGAGTCCGGCGCCGAAGAAGAACAGCATGGTGCAGATGATCCAGATCGGTGTGCTCGCGGTCAGCGTGGACATCCAGAGCAGCGTGGCAAGGGTCACGGAGACGCCGATGATGGGGTACTTCCGGTACCGCCCGGAGCGCGAGATGGCGATGCCCGAGTAGATGGACGTGCCCATGAGGCCCACGATCATCGGCACGAGGAGCAGCCCCGAGACGGCGGCCGAGGTGCCGGACGCCATCTGCAGGAAGGTGGGCATGAACGCGAGGGCGGCGAACATCCCGAGACCGAGCGTCAGGCCGATGCCCGTGCTGGTCACGAAGGTACGGTTCCGGAAGAGTTCCAGCGGGATGATCGGGTCCTCGGCGCGGCGCTCCACCAGCACGAAGGCCACGACGGCGATGACCAGGCCGGCACCGAAGGTCCAGGTGAGCGGCGACGTCCAGCCCTCGGCGGCGTCGCCGCCGAAGTCGGTGAAGAAGATGAGGCACGTGGTGGCGAGGGACAGCAGGACGACGCCGGCGATGTCGATGCGCTTGGTGGCCTTCTTCGACGGCAGGCGCAGCGTGAACCAGGCGATCGCGAAGGCCGCGATCCCCACGGGGATGTTGATGTAGAAGGCCCAGTTCCACGTGAGGTGGTCCACGAAGTACCCGCCGAGCAGGGGGCCGGCGATGGCGCTGAGGCCGAAGATGCCGCCGAGGGGACCCATGTACTTGCCGCGCTCGTTGGCCGGGACGATGTCCGCGATGATCGCCTGAGAGAGGATCATCAGTCCGCCGCCGCCGAGGCCCTGGATGGCGCGGAAGATCACGAAGGCCCAGAAATCGGTGGCGAAGGCGCACGCGATGGAGGCGACCGTGAACAGCGCGATGGCGAAGAGGAAGAGGTTCCGGCGACCGAGGATGTCGCCGAACTTGCCGTAGATGGGCATCACGATCGTGGTGGCGAGGAGATACGCCGTGGTGATCCACACCTGGTGTTCCACGCCGCCGAGTTGGCCGACGATGGTCGGCATGGCGGTGGAGACGATGGTCTGGTCGAGGCTGGAGAGCAGCATTCCGGCGATGAGCGCCGAGAAGATGATCCAGATGCGCTTCTGCGTCAGGAGGAGGGGGCCGTCCGGCGCCGTCGTCGTACTCATGCGGGGTCCTGGTTCTCGATCGGTTGGAGGGGGAAGAGATGGCGCAACGCATCGATGTTCCGGCGGAACACCGTCGCGTAGGTGTGGGTGTTGCCCTCGGCGAAGAACTCGTCGAGGGACCGGCGGGCGAGCCCGCCGAGGACGAAGGTGGCCACGCGGGGCATCGGATGGTCCGCGGGCAGGCCCTCCCGCTCGACGATGACATCGGTCAGGAGCTGGGCCTTGGCCTCGGCCCGGGCGAACATCCTCGCGAGGAGCTGCGGTTCGCGCTGCAGGACGGCGGACAGGGTGCGGTACTCCTCGCGGGAGATGGCCATCCTGTCCCCGAAGTCCGAGAAGAGGAGCGTCAGGGCCTCCAGCAACGGCACGGGCGGCTCGGCGCCGCCCGACGCCAGGAAGGATTCGAGGAGTGCCTCCTCCGGCCGGCCGTCCTCGGAATGACCGAGGACGGCGTCCTCCTTGGCGGAGAAGTAGTTGAAGAACGTGCGGCGCGAGATGCCCACCCGCTCGCACAACTGGTCGACGGTGAATCCGGTGAGCCCGCCCTCGAGCGTCAGCGCCCTGGCCTCCGAGACCAGGGCGGACCGGGTCTGGAGGCGCTTGCGTTCACGCAGTCCCGGTTCCGTGGTTGTTGCACTGTCAGGCATGAAGTACATATTTGCACTATGTGATTCAAGGTGCAAATCCTTGTGGTACAGAGAAGGGGTGCACCGCAGCAGCGGCGCACCCCTTCGATGGAAGCTCCGGGATCAGCCCTGGGGCGGTCGGGTCATCGAGAGCACGTCGAGGGCGGTGTCGAGCTGCTCCTCCGTGAGCTCGCCCCGCTCGACGAAGCCGAGGGCGATGACCGCCTCGCGGACGGTCAGGCCCTCGGCCACGGCCTTCTTAGCGATCTTCGCTGCATTCTCGTAGCCGATGTACTTGTTCAGCGGCGTCACGATCGACGGCGACGCCTCGGCGAGGAATCGGGCCCGCTCGACATTCGCGGTGATGCCGTCGATCATGCGGTCGGCGGAGACCCGCGTGGAGTTGCTGAGCAGGCGGATCGACTCGAGGACGTTGCGGGCGATCACGGGGATGCCCACGTTGAGCTCGAAGGCGCCGTTGGTGCCCGACCACGCGACGGTGGCGTCGTTCCCGACCACCTGGGCGCAGACCATGATGACCGCTTCGGCGATGACCGGATTGACCTTGCCCGGCATGATCGAGGAGCCAGGCTGCAGGTCGGGGAGGGCGATCTCGCCGAGACCGGTGTTCGGGCCGGAGCCGAGCCAGCGGAGATCGTTGTGGATCTTGGTCAGTGAGACCGCGATCGTCCGCAGCATCCCCGAGATCTCGACGAGGGAGTCGCGGTTCGCCTGGGCCTCGAAGTGGTCGCGGGCCTCGGTCAGGGGGAGACCGGTGTCCTCGGCGAGCAGGTCGATCACGCGGGCCGAGAAGCCTGCGGGGGTGTTGATGCCCGTGCCGACGGCTGTCCCGCCGAGCGGCACCTCGGCCACGCGCGCGAGCGAGGCGTGGATGCGCTCGATCCCGTAGCGGACCTGCGCGGCGTAGCCGCCGAACTCCTGCCCGAGCGTCACCGGGGTGGCGTCCATGAGGTGGGTCCGGCCGGACTTCACGACGGTGCTGAACTCGGCGGCCTTCCGCTCGAGCGCCTCGGCGAGATGCGTGAGCGCCGGGACCAGGTCCTTGACGAGTGCGGAGGTGGCGGCCACGTGGACCGAGGTGGGGAAGACGTCGTTGGAGGACTGGGACGCGTTGACGTGGTCGTTCGGGTGGACCGTCGTCGTGCTGCCCGCGGCCTCGAGCGCGCGGGTCGCGAGCGTCGCGATGACCTCGTTGGCGTTCATGTTCGAGGACGTGCCGGAGCCGGTCTGGTAGATGTCCACCGGGAAGTCGCCGTCGTACCGGCCCGACGCCACGTCCTCGGCGGCAGCCTCGATGGCCCTGGCGCGCTCCTCGTCGAGCACACCGAGCTCGGCGTTGGCCGTGGCGGCGGCCTTCTTGATACGGGCCAGCGCCTCGATGTGCGCACGCTCCAGGGTGGTGCCGGAGATGGGGAAGTTCTCGACGGCGCGCTGAGTCTGGGCGCGGTAGAGGGCATTGACCGGGACGCGCACCTCACCCATGGTGTCGTGCTCGATGCGGTACTCCACGGCATCCTCCGTACCCGGCGTCGCGCCGGTCGGGGAGCTGGGATCAGGACTGGCTGCAGGCGTTGGAGTCATGCCGCAATTCTCGCCGTTCGCGTTACGGTGCGCCAAATCCCGACACGAGCACGGCCTTGCCCTCGTCGAGGCGGTAGGAGACGCCGATGACGGCCACCTCTCCCCGCCCCACGGCATCGGCGATCACCCGGGAACTGTCCACGAGACGCTGTGTGGTCTGCTTCGTGTGCTCGATGACCGTCTCGTTGAGGTCCGTCACCCCGTCGCGCCGCGCGGTGAGCACCGAGGGTGTGATCCGCTCCACGAGGTCACGCAGGAACCCGGTGGGCATCTCTCCCGAGTCGACGGCCTGCATGGTGGCCGTCACCGCGCCGCAGCTGTCATGGCCCAGGACCACGATCAGCGGCACGCCGAGCACGCTCACGCTGTACTCGAGCGAGCCGAGGACGGCGTCGTCGATCACCTGGCCCGCGGTCCGCACCACGAAGACGTCACCGAGACCGAGGTCGAAGATGATCTCGGCGGCGAGGCGCGAATCGGAGCAGCCGAAGATCACCGCGAACGGGTTCTGCGTGTTCACCAGGGCCGTGCGGCGGGACGCGTCCTGGTTGGGATGCGAGACGTCCGAGGCGACGAAGCGGTCGTTGCCCGCCTGGAGGCGGGACCAGGCGGCGGCGGGGGTCAGTTGCTGGGTCACGCGCCCACTGTACTGTCCGCCCCTCGAGGCGGTGCGCTCAGGACCCGTCCGAGTCCGAAGATGACAGCCGTTCGGCCTCCTCGACGGCATTCCGCCGCACGTCGTCGATCACGGCCTCGCCCATGGTGTCGAACTCCGTGAGCGACGCCTCGCCGTTGAGGATGACGGTGGACCCGTCGATCTCCGAGGTCAGCACGCTGTCGCCGTTGGGGGCGTCGAGCAGCTCCCAGTCGAGTCCACCGATGGTCCGGGTGCCCGAGACCTGGGCGTCGCCGATCCGCTGGGCGGTCCATGTCGGGTTGGCATCGTCCGTCTGGGTGAGCTGGATGAACCCCGTGTCGGAGGTCAGGAAGCCGACCTCCCAGAAGTCGACGCCGTCGCTCCTGCCGGTGACCCAGCGCGCGTAGTTGGAGGACCAGCCCTCGGGGAGATCAGGAGAGGCCGGCAGATAGCCGGCGTCCCCGGCGGCCTGGCGGGCGATCGTGCTCACATCGATGTCCCGCTTGTAGGTCTCGGCCGTGTACGTCGGGTTGAGGAAGTAGACGGGGAGCACGACGGCGATGGTCGCGCCCGTGGCGATCAGCATCCCGCGCGCGGACGAGCTGGCACGCTTGGCCTGGTTCGGGGTGAGGGTGATGGGCGGTGCGTCGTCGTTCAGCTCCGCCTCGAGGCGCGCCTCGTCGGCCGCCCGCCGCGCACGGTCGCCGGCGCCGTCCTGTCCCTCGACCGGACCGTTCCCGGCCCCGGTGATGTCCCGTTCCCCGCCCTGAGTGCTCACCGATCCATTTTCGCTGATGCGGAGCGCCCCGCCTAACCGGCCGCCGCGTCCCGAGGTGCACGTATCCACCGTCACAGGGTGGGAGGCACGGGGCCCGCCTATGATGGCACCACGGAACAGGCACGCCTGCGCGCTGCCGAGCCACCTTCGACGATGAGGATAGACGTGTCCCAGAACGCGACCAATGCCCAGTATTCGACGCTGTCACCGGCCCTGGCGGTCGGGGACGACGAACCGGACCGGAACCTCGCCCTCGAACTCGTCCGCGTCACGGAGGCCGCCGCCATCGCCGGTGGGCACTGGGTGGGCTTCGGCGACAAGAACCTGGCCGACGGCGCCGCCGTGGACGCCATGCGCTCCCTCCTGCAGACCGTGCACTTCAACGGGATCGTCGTCATCGGCGAGGGCGAGAAGGACGAGGCGCCGATGCTGTTCAACGGCGAACGCGTCGGGGACGGCAGCGGGCCGGAGTGCGACGTCGCCGTCGACCCGATCGACGGCACCCGCCTGACGGCGCTCGGCATCAACAACGCGCTCGCGGTCCTCGCCGTGGCCGAGCGGGGCTCCATGTTCGATCCCTCGGCGGTCTTCTACATGGAGAAGCTCGTGACGGGTCCGGAGGCGGCCGACATGGTGGACCTGCGCCTGCCGGTCAAGCAGAACCTGCATCTCATCGCGAAGGCGAACAACAAGAAGGTCAGCCAGCTCAACGTCATGATCCTGGACCGCGACCGGCACAAGCCCCTCGTCGAGGAGATCCGCGCTGCGGGGGCGCGGACGAAGTTCATCATGGATGGCGACGTCGCCGGCGCCATCGCTGCGGCCCGGGAGGGCACCGACGTCGACGCCCTGATGGGGATCGGCGGCACGCCCGAGGGCATCGTCGCGGCCTGCGCCATCAAGTCCCTGGGCGGCGTCATCCAGGGCCGGCTCTGGCCCACCAGCGATGACGAGAAGCAGAAGGCGCTCGACGCCGGCCACGACCTGGACCGTGTGCTGTCCACCAACGACCTCGTCACGAGTGACAACTGTTACTTCGCCGCCACGGGTATCACCGACGGCGACCTGCTGCGCGGGGTGCGCTACAGCAAGGACAAGGTGCTGACGCAGTCGATGGTCATGCGCTCGAAGTCCGGGACCATCCGCGTGGTGGACGGCGAGCACCAGGCGCACAAGTGGGAGACCTACGCCCGCGTCAGGGACTGAGGCGCGGCCCCCGGGCCGGGCCGACTACGCCGCCGCGCCGCTATAGGCTGATCGGATGAGCCTTTCCGTCACGCCCTGCTCCGACCCCGATCTCTGGGACGCCACCGTCGACCGCCTCGGGGGACACCCGCAGCAGCTGTGGGGATGGGGCCGGACCAAGGCGGCGCACGGGTGGAGCGCGGACCGCGTGCTCGTCGCCGAGGGCGGCGAGGTGATCGCTGCGGCGCAGCTGGTCCTGAAGAAGCTGCCCGGGCCGCTGCACAGCCTCGCGTACATCCCCCGCGGCCCGGCGACGGCCGAGGGGCGGGGGGTGGAGGTGCTCCAGGCCGTGGCGGGATACGTCCGTGCCGCGCACCGGTCCGTGGCGCTCTCCGTGGAACCGGACTGGGACGCCGACAGCGAGGTGATGCGTGGCCTGGCCGCCGCAGGGTGGAGAAGCAGCACCAACACCATCCTCATCGGGCGCACCCTGATCCTCGACCTGTCGCACACCGAGGACGAGCTGCTGGCCGGGATGTCCAAGAAGCACCGGCAGTACATCCGGAAGTCCGGGCGCGAGGGCCTCGACATCCGGCGGGTCGGCCGCGGCGAGCTCGGTGCCTGCCTCGACGTCTACCGGCTGACCGCACAGCGCGCCGGCTTCGGCATCCACGAGGACTCCTACTATCTGGACATCTTCGACAACCTCGGCGACGCCTCGCCGGTCTACGCCGCGTTCCGGGGCGAGGACGTCGTCGCGTTCCTCTGGATCTCCGCGAGCTCCACGACGAGCTTCGAGCTCTACGGCGGCATGACCGACGAGGGGGAGCGGCTCCGCGCCAACTATGCGCTCAAGTGGTTCGCCATCCAGGCGATGAAGGCCCGCGGCGTGACGCGCTACGACTTCAACGGGCTGCTCAACGACGGCGTATCCCGGTTCAAGATGGGCTGGGCGGGTCACGAGAACCAGCTCGCGGGCACCTGGGACCTGCCGCTCTCGCCCTTCTACCCCGTCTTCAGCCGCGCCCTGCCGCTCGCCAAGCGAGGCATGCAGGTGGGGCGGCGCCAGGCGTCCCGAGCGCTGGAAGCGGTCCGCAAGGTCCGGGCCGGGCGCTAGGAGCAGGGACCTCCGCACCACCACGCGTGTCATCCATTGACGTCGCGGACGCGCAGGAGCAGGATGCACCCAGAGAACCGGGCCTCATCCGGGAGGTGTCGTGCGTCGACGGGTCTGCATCGTGCTGGTGATCCTTCTGGCATGCGCGGGATGCGGGTTCTTCCCGCCGGCACCACCGGTGGTGGAGGGCCCCCGGCTGCGGTCGGTCGACGGGGGGCCGGGCTACTACGCCGGGTTCGCCCCGACCCTGCCGACGTCCCCCGAGTACTTCCCGGTCGCGGTGTGGCTGGAGAGCGTCGTCGAGCCGGGCGATGTGCAGCTCGACCGCCAGATGGGCATCAACACCTATGCAGGGCTCACCACCAACTCCGACCTGGGACAGGTGGAGCGGGAGGGTTCCTTCGCCCTGACCGGCTGGACGGCATCGGGGGCGTCCGGGTTCATGCTCGCGGACGAAGCGGACATGTGGGCCGGGGCAGGATCAGCCCCGTGGAGCGGCATGTACCCGGGAGAGGGTGACATCTGCGTGCCTGCATCCTCGTCCTGCGGCTTCACGGTCCAGGAGTCCCTCGCCGGGACGGCGCCGCCCGGCATGCTGGTGTACACGAACTACGGCAAGGGCGTGACCTTCTGGCAGTCGGACAGCGACGCGGGACGGTTCGTCAACGAGTTCCAGGACGTGGTGTCGGCGGACAACTACTGGTTCACGGATCCGTTCATCTGCGGCCCGTCGGAAGGGGGCGCAGCGCTCAACGGTGGCCAGCCCCTTCCCGCCGAGGAATGCCGCAGCGCAGCCAACTACGGCTGGACGATCGACCGGATGCGCGAGCTGGTGGAACCTGAAGGCAGCCGCCCGGTCTGGGCCCTGGTCGAGGTGGGGCATCCGTTCCAGGAGCCGGCCGGCGGCTCGATCGAGGGGCCGGAGATCAGGGCCGCAGTGTGGAGCAGCATCATCCATGGTGCCCGGGGGATCGTGTACTTCAACCACAGCTTCGGTGGCGACTGCACCACCCAGCACGTGCTGAGGGGACCCTGCGGGGACACCGTCCGGCCCTGGGTCGAGGGCATCAACGCCCAGATCGCACTGCTCGCGCCCGTCCTCAACGCCCCGTTCGCCGACGGGGTCGCTGCAAGCAGCCAGGACGTCGACCTCGCGACGAAGCTCCATGACGGCGCCCTCTTCGTCCTGGCGGCCTCCACGGGGGACGGAGCCCAGGAGGTCACGATCGATGTCGCCTGCAGCGGTGCGCTCACCGCTGTGGTCATCGGTGAGGAACGGAGCGTCCCCGTGACGGACGGCGCGATCCGCGACGTCTTCACCGATGCCAACGCCGTACACCTCTACGAGCTCGTGGGCGGAGATACCTGCGGCCTCGGCGACGGATCATGACGACGCCGGGCACCTAGTCAAGCCCTGCGTTCGGGTCTACATTTGGTTCCACTTCAGGTAGTAGATGACCGGACCGATTCTGGGGGTCTGTCCTCTTCACCAAGGGGCCGGAATGCAGTGTGTGACGTTGGGTGGCGTTCGGATCGACCTGTTGGACACGGAGGACGCCGTCCGGCGCATCGCCTCCCATGCGCACAACACTCCCGCTGATCTGATCCAGGGGCCCCTGGCGGTCATCTCGGCCAATCTCGACCATATCGCCCATTTCGGGACGGAGGGGCGGTGGTTCGACACCCTCGATCTGTCCCGGGACGACGGACCCTCGAACACCCAGTGGCTGACACTCGTCGACGGCGCACCGCTCGCAGCCGAGGCCGAGCGCCTGACCGGACGGTCGTGGCCCCGCCTCGCCGGGAGTGACCTGATCGGTCCGCTGCTGGACCAGGCCGAGGCCGACGGGACGACCGTCGGTTTCCTCGGAGGGTCGGCACTGATCCAGCGACTCCTGTCCCGGACCCTCACCAGGACACGCCCCGATCTGGTCATCGCCGGCATGTGGTCGCCGGACCGCGCCGTCCTCGCCGACCCGGCCGCGTCACGCGATCTCGCGCAGTCGATCCGGGAGGCGCAGGTGCAACTGCTCGTCGTCGGGCTGGGCAAGCCGCGCCAGGAACTGTGGATCGCGGAGTACGGACAGCTCACCGGCGCCAACGTCCTGCTGGCCTTCGGTGCCGTCGTGGATTTCCTGGCGGGCGGCATCAGACGGGCGCCGCGCTGGGCGAGCTCGAGGGGCCTGGAATGGGCATGGAGGCTCGCCCTCGAACCCCGACGCCTCGCGCGTCGGTACCTCATCGACGATCCTCCCAGCTACTTCAGGATGCGCCGCGACAGTTTCGTGCCCGAGCCCACTCCCCATGCGACAGTTGCCGCTGTCCCCGTGTCCCCGCTGATCGGCGGCACTCCGGACGGCTCCTTCGCGCCTGCCGGGGAGGCGGTCGACGTCGTCGTCCAGGTGGTGACCTACAACAGTGCGGAGCAGCTCGAGGGCCTCATGGCGAGCCTGCGCCGCGAAGCGCGGCTCCTCCGGCTGCGGGTCGTGGTCGCCGACAACGACTCGACGGACGGGACCCTGGCCGTGCTCGCCGCGTACCCCGATGTCATCGCGCTCCCGACCGGTGGGAACCTCGGATACGCGACAGGCATCAACGCTGCGATGCGAGTGCCGGGCGACAGCGCGGCGGTCCTCGTCCTGAACCCGGACCTGACGGTGGGACCGGGAGCCATCAGCAGCCTGTATGCGCGGATGGTGCGGTCCGGGGCGGGCATCGTCGCACCCCTGCTGCTCGACGACGACGGAGAGATCTACCCGTCACTCCGCCGTGAACCATCGATCGCCCGCGCGCTGGGTGATGCTCTGTTGGGCAGCCGGGTCCGGGGCAGGCCGGGCCGGACGGCCGAGATCGACGCCGAGCCGGAGAGCTACCGTCACCCGCACCGCATCGACTGGGCGACCGGGGCGGCACTCCTCGTCCGGTCCGACCTGGCCTCGCAGCTCGGCGACTGGGACGATCGTTTCTTCCTCTACTCGGAAGAGGTGGACTACTGCAGGAGGGCCCGAGCCTCGGGAGCCGCAGTGTGGTTCGAACCTGCTGCCCGGATGACGCACTCCCGCGGCGGATCCGGGGCGTCGCCGGAATTGAATGCACTGCTGGCGGTCAACCGGATCAGGTACATCCGCAAGCACCATCCGCCGCTGTACGCGGCGGTGTTCAGGGCGGTGGTGGTGCTCTCGGAGATGGTGCGCGTCACCCTCCCGGCCCACCGCGGCGTCCTCGCGATCGTCATCGACGAACAAGGCTGGGATCTTCTGCCCGGACCGACGGGCTCGAGGCAGGACGCCCGGTCTGCTGACTTCCCCCGGGGGTCGGTCATCATCCCCGCCCACAACGAGGAAGCGGTCCTGGCCCGGACGCTGGCGCCGCTGGCGCCGCTCGCGGCCGCCGGTCGGATCGAGCTCATCGTGTCCTGCAACGGCTGCACGGATGGGACCGTGGGGATCGCGCGCAGCTTCGAGGGTGTGCGGGTGACGGAGGTCCCGGTCGCCTCCAAGACCGCTGCTCTGAATTCTGCCGACGAGGTGGCCACGGTATGGCCCCGCATCTACCTCGACGCGGACATCGAGGTCACCCCGGCCGCTCTGGGCCTGGTCCTCGATCGATTGACGACCGGGGAGGCCGTGGCAGCCCGACCGACCTTCCGCTACGACTCCTCCGGCGCGAGCTTTCCCGTCAGGGCGTATTTCCGGGCCCGCCAGCGGATCCCGGCTTTCAGCAAGGCGCTGTGGGGAGCCGGTGTCTACGGGGTGAGCGAGACAGGTCATGCTCGCTTCGGGACCTTTCCGGCCGTGACGGCCGACGACCTCCTGATCGACAATCTCTTCGGTGCCTGCGAGAAAGCAGTCGTCAACGGACCGCCGGTGCGGGTCAGGACGCCACGCACAGCCTCGACCCTGCTCGCCGTCCTGACGAGGGTGCACCGCGGTAACAGTGAACTCGCCCATCAGGACCTCCACGACCGTGGCAAGCGGGCGGACGACGCCGTGTCCTCGCCAGGGCGCACCCTGTTCGCTCTCGTGACATCGGTCCGCGGACCCGTCAGCGCACTCGACACCGCAGCCTACGTCGCATTCACGACGGTAGCCCGGGCCCAGGTGCTGGTACGGAGCGCGGCCCGACCCGCACGAGGAGGAAGGCAGGGGGCATGGGAGCGGGACGAGAGCAGCAGGCGACGGTAGGACCAGCAACCGGTGACGCTGTCACACGACCGGGCGGTCCCGACCGCCCGGTCCCGCTGCTCCTGCGGATCTTCGCCTTCAGCGTCTTCTTCTTCCCCTCGAGCATGGTGATCGGCCCCCTTGGCGCTGTCGGCACCGTTCCGATGATCCTCGGCGGACTCCTCCTCGCGCTCTGGTTCGCCTCCGCGGTGTTCGGTCTCCACGACCCCTTGGCCGCCCGACATCCGGCGCGCCTGGCCGTCGGGGTGCTCCTGCTGGCGACCTTCGCCTCCTACGTCGCCCTGTACTCGGGATGGTCCGGCACCAGTACCGTCGCCGGCCGGGCATCCGCCGATCGCTGGCTCATCCTGCTGCTGGTGAGCGCGGGGATCGTGATGGTCGTCGCGGAAACGGTCAGGACCCTCGACCACGCCCTCGTCCTCGTGCGGGCTGTCCTCGCGGGGGCCTACTTCTGCAGCCTGGTGGCGCTCGTGCAGTTCCAGTTCGGGATCGATCCCGTCCAGTGGCTGCAGCAGGCGATGCCGGGCTTCACCTACAACGGTGGTGACACGACCTTCCAGCTCCGAGGCGGGCTCGTCAGAGTCGCTGGAACAACGTTCTCACCGATCGAGCTGTCGGTCGTCTGCGCCGTGCTCCTCCCGCTCTCCATCTGGCGGGCGATCTACGACCACAGAGGGAGGATGTGGCTGCACTGGGTGGGAACCGGACTCCTGGTGTTTGCCATCGCCTCCACCGTGTCACGTTCCGGCATCCTCGGCCTTCTCATCGTGCTCCTGATATTCCTCCCGTTCCTGCCATCAGCAGCGCGCCGCTGGGCTATGATCGCCGTGCCGACAGGTTTGGCCGGTCTCTTCCTCGTGATGCCGGGGCTGGTCGGTACGCTGTTCGCGTCCTTCACGGCCGGTGCTGACGATCCGTCCATCAGCACGAGGACCAACAACTACCCACGTGTGGTTGCTCTCGTGGAGGAGCGTCCGCTCGTCGGTGCCGGGCCAGGGAACTATCTGCCGGACAACGCACTCCACATCCTCGACAACCAGTACCTCAACAGCCTCGTGACTATCGGGACACTCGGGCTGGTCGGCATCTCCTGTTATCTACTGGTCCCTGGCCTCAGTGCGCTCATGGTCGCTCGGACGGTAGGAAACCCTCAGCTGAAGGTACTCGCCGGGGCGGTCTCCGCCGGGACACTTGCTGCAGGTCTTTGCTCGCTGACCTTCGATTCGATGTCATTTCCGGTCTTCGCGCTGATCTACCCCGTACTCGTCGGTCTCTCGGGAGCCGTCTGGCTCCTGGCAGGATCGACGTCCGCTTCCGATGTCGGAGGAGACGCATGGACCCGATAGCCGTTATCAGGACGTTCTGGCAGTTCAAACTTCTGGTGCTTCCCGTCATCCTGGTCACGCTCGGGGCAGGTGTCTTCGTGTATCAATTCGGTCCTCGCTCCTATGAGGCCACCGCGAGCTACGCCTTGGTGAATCCGGCGATTCCCACGGACGCAGAACTGGTGGCGGATCCCCGGCTTGCGGAACTCAATGACGACAACCCCTACCTGAGGTCAGCGGACCCAAGCCTGGTGACGAACGTCCTCATCACCCGATTGAGTGCCGATTCCGTGAGTGATGCCCTCGAGGACGCGCGACTGGGGACGGAATACCTGGTGGCCCGGGGAGTAGGCGGCAACGGCTTCATCATCGACATCACGGGGGTCGGAGACAGCCCTCAACAGTCCCTGGACACCACCAACGCTCTGGGCGCCATGCTCGAGGACGAGCTCTTCACCCTTCAGACGATCAACGGTGCCGACCAGCGATATCTCTTCACGGCTCTTGCCGTGGCACCACCGGACCGAGCTACCGAACGGTTCTCCAGCAGGTTGCGGGCGGTCATCGTGGTCGCCCTCGGTGGAGCGGTGCTGCTGGTCGGCGCGGTATCCGTCGGCCGGGGGATGGCCAGCGAGGCGATCAGGCGACGGTCCGAGAGGGCGGTCGATCGGACGCCGTACCTCGGCCCGACCGGCTCTGACACCGGTGACGACCAAGGGAGCGTCAAAGCGACGGGACGGCGTTAGCGGTCAGCAACGGAGAAACGCTGAAGGGCGCGGCGTCGGTCTGCCAGGAGGGTGCGAGACTTCGCGGAAATCATCACTGCAACGTCAGTTGGGCGCACGCCGACGAGCAGGTCGTCGAGTGCTGGTGCGTCGAGTGGGACCTCCTCGTAGTGATTGAGGCAACGCATGTCGGCCGTCACGTCGATGCCGTCGAGTCCAAAGACCTCCTCGATGAAGACGCCGTAAAGGATCATCTCCGAGAAGTGCAGTTCGGCGCCGACGGCTGTCGCCCAGTCCGTGCCGGTCTCCCGTTCGATCCGAGTGAGCATCGACCGCACGACGTCCGGTACCCAGACGCACGGACAGCAGATGTAGTCAGGGAGTACCGTCCTGTCGTCCGGCGGCAATCCGAGGAGACGTCTGGCTGTCTGGTGCCACAGGCGGTGTCGTGGAAGTGACCCGTCAATCCCTGCATCCACCCTGAAGAGGGAGGCCGAACCGGAAGGAGTGAAGGTCGAGCCGCTGAATGGTCGGATGAGGACGATGTCGGAGTCGACCAGCAGGACGACGTCCGCCCGCAGGGAAGAAGCCAGGGACAGCTTGATGATCTGCTGGGCGATCCAGCCTCGGACCGGCGGATAGGGGTGGCGGACATTGATCCAGGCATTGATCGGCGGCACGCGGAGCATCGACCGCGGCAAGAAGTGGTCGGCGCAGTGGATCGTCGTCCGGTCACCAGAGAGGGAGCTGAACAGTGCCAGGTCCTGCTTCGGAACAACGATGTGGTGGTGGACGTTCTCCTGCGAGAACTGCAGCACCGATCGAACGAGGTCGCCGCAGAGCTCCCTGTCCGGCGCATAGCTTGGGGTGACGATAGCGAGGCTGGTGCTGTCGGGCCGGCTGCCTGCCGGGTGGTGATCAAGCTTCTGGTCCATCGCGCCGCCCTCCTATTTTCTTTGGATGTCCCGAAAGTCTTCGGGGGATGATTCCACTGTTGGTTGCTGGCGCCTCGATCATCTCCATCAGCTCGGATGCCCGTGCTTCCCAGGTGTGTCGAGCGGCAAAGTTGCGTCTGCGCTGCTCCTGATGTCCGTCGTGCCGGTTCGCGACCGCCTTCGTGACGAGATCGGCGAACGTTGATGGATCTCGCCCCACGGCCACCAGATCCGAGGCGAGCCAACGGACGGAGGGCAGGTCGGTGGACACCACACCGAGGCCGGAGGCGAGGTATTCGAGGGTCTTCAGGGGGAAGCTCGCCCGGTTGAAGGGGGTGTCGGCATAGGGCGTGAGTCCGGCGCCGAGCCGATCGAGGTGCCACGCCACCTGTGAGGGCGGGAGGCGCCCGGACCAGGTCACATTCGACGAGCGGAGCAGGGCGTCCAGGCGCACCCGACAGACACGGGTAGCCTCTACTCGTGGCCCGATCAAGGTCATCTCCACGCCCGTGTCCCGCACGGCCTCGAGTGCATCCAGGTCCAGTCTTTCGTTGAGCTGGCCGACGACGCCGGCTGTGGCTGCGCGGTGCGCCGGCGACCCCGTCCGGTCCTGCCGAGGACAGCCGTTGGCGAGGACCCTGGTCCTCGGCGCATCCGGTCGTGCACCGCCTACCATCGCATCGAGGGTCGCTGCGAGAACGGGAGAGACAGCGGCGACGATGTCGGCCATCTGCATATTGCGCGTCATCGTCGTGCGGACCGCGGTGAAGGAGAAGCCGAGCTGGCGGGAGCCTCCGAGCCAGTCGTCGGTGACGTACAGGACGCGTGTACCTGCGACGCCGCGAGGGAAGATTGCCAGGGGGAACGAGGTGAGCACTGCCGTCGACGTTCTTCCGAGATCGATCAATGCACCGCGTACCGCTCGCGCCAGCAGCGCTGCGGTGACCCGTCGGACGCCCTGTCTCGTCAATCCGGGCGGTGCGACGACCACGAGCCGAGCCATGCCTTCCGTGATGCGGGACAGCCGATAGGTCCTCCTCCCATCTGCCGGTCGCCAGGGCCGAGGCGGATCGACCCACAGCACGGGGATCTCCCGAGCCACCTCGGTTGCGAGGCGGCGGTCCGTCCCGGGCACGGGCGCGTCCCAGGAGGTGCCCGCGATCCACACGACAAAGCCCTCGCCCGGCATCGCGTCAGCCCGCCACCGGGGACGGCGCAGCGTCCTCCCGGCCGGCCACGGGATGCGCGTTGAAGTCCTCGTCCGCCGCCCTCCCGACCATGCGGCGGGCATACCGCGCCGCCGTGTGGTGAAGGAAGCGCGCCCCGGCTGCGGCGTCGTCGTACCCTGTTTGACCCGCGGGGCGGGCGAGTGCCTCCTCGTAGAAGCGGATCTGCGTTCGTGCCGCCTGCGTGAGGGAGAAGTGCTCCTGCACGGTGGACAGAGCGAAGGTACCCAGCCTCGTCCGGAGGGAGGGATCGATCAGGAGAGGCCCGAGGATCGCCCCCAGGTCATGCCCACGGCCCGGTGCGGACCCGACGCCGTACCAGCCCTGCCAGAGGAATTCCGGGAGTGAATCCTCCGAGAGGAGCTTCCAGTAGCCCTTCTCGCCCTGCACGATCAGCGGGGCGCCGAAGGCCATGGCGCGTAGTGCGGAGCCACCCATCCCCAGAGCGATGTCGGCCACAGCATACGCCGGCCTCGGGTCGTCGAGCGCCCCGGTGAGGATCACCGTCCGGCGGCCCGTGGAGCGGTTGATCAGGCCGGCATGACGGGCTACTTCCTCCTCCGCCGGCCCGTCGCCGACAATCACCAGCTGGAGCGGGACCATGGCGGAGAGCGCGGCGGCTGTGTCCATGGCGTTCAGGATCCCCTCGAGTTTCAGCTCCTGCGCGAGGCGGGTGACGAGGACGACCGTGGGCACCGAGGGCTGGATCGACCATCGGGCGCGGAAGGCATCCTGGCCGACCTGCAGTCCGGGCCTGTTCAGGGCCAGGTCGACGGGGGGCTCCATGAGACCGACCGTCGAGCGTCCGAAGGCCGTTTCGGCGGCCGCGATCTGTCGGGTGCCGACGAGCAGAGGCACCTGCCGGGGGATGAAGGGAGCGACGGCCATGGACAGCACGGTGGCGACGGCCGGCGTCGCCGGCCGGAGGCGCGAGGCCAGGACGCACTCGAGGGCAGGGGGCCACTCGTACCCGTGGAGGACATCCATCCCCACCCGATCGATCCGGTGCAGGAGGGCGTTGACCACGGCGGGTGAGGGACGCCGGCGGGGCTCGGGTGCCGGCAGGACCTCCAGGCCGAGGCTCGCGCATCGGCACACCAGCGGACCGTCCTGAGCGAACACCACCACCTCGTGACCGAGGTCCTGCACGGCCGCCGCGAGTTCCAGGGCGTTGAGCTGGCTTCCGCCCAGCGACATGCTGTGGGGGTAGACGAGGATCCTCATGATGGTCGGGACTCCTTCACATCACCGTGGGAAACATCGGATCGGCCGATCGCCTGCAGCATCCGCAGGGTGTCCCGCCGCCGGAGGAGGAGGGCCGCGGAGAGTGCGGCGGACACCAGTCCGCCGAGGGCGAGGGAGACGAGCGGTGGGAGGCCGGCGCCGACCAGGGCCGTCCCGGAGAGCCATGCAGCGCCGCCGGCCAGCATCGGTTGCCACGTGCAGGACAGGATGCCGAGGAGACTGACCCCGGTGAGCCGCAGACGCCAGAGATAGAGGGGCAGCAGTACCAGGGCGGAGACCGCTGCCTGTGCCCCGGCAAGCCCTGCGACGCCCCCGAACCGGGCTCCGAGCAGGAGAGCCGGCACAAGGGCCAGCAGGGAGGATGCCTGGATCCAGAACACCGTCCCTGACAGCCCGAGCACCACCAGATAGTCGTAGGCCAGCTCGTAGAACACCCTGCACACGGCAGAGGCGACGAGCCAGGACAGGGCGGCGGCGGTAGGGACCCAGGCGGTTCCGTAGACGAGATCCACCAGTGGCACCGCGGCGGCGGCCAGGAAGGCCACGAGGGGCACCGTCACGGCAGCGAGGGCACCGACGATCGCCAGCAGCGCGGCGCGCAGATGCACCGGATCGTCCTGGAGGGTCGCGAAGGCCGCCGGAGCCACCCTGCGGAGCGGCTGCGAGAAGAGACTCACGGGCCACCCGGACAGATTGAAGGCCATCACGTAGAAGGCGAGCGCGCTGGTACCGAGGACGGCACCGGCGGTCAGTTGGTCCGCGTATCCGACGAGGAACACGATGAGGCTGGTACCGGCCAGTGGAAGCCCGAAGCGCAGCAACCCTCCGACCCGCGTCCGGTCGAGACCGAACCGATAGGGCAGGGGGGAGGCCCGGACGAACATCACCGCTGAGATGAGCGATCCGGCCAGCCGCCCTACCGCCAGGGACATGGCTCCGGCACCGAGTAGGGCAAGTGCCACCGAGATCGCGGCTCCTACCCAGACGTTGGTCTGGTCGATGGCCATGCGGGTGCGTTCACGGAAGTGACGCTGCAGGAGGGCCGCCGGTGTCGCGGCGGCTCCGTTGATGACGACACTGAGGATCAGCAGCCGCACCACACCGGTGGCCTCGGGATCACCCATCACGCGCGTGAAGGCGGGCGCCAGCAGGAAGGCCGCCGCGAAGAACGCCGTGCTGCCCGCAACGGAGATCGTATTCACCGTCGACGCGATGAGCACCGGGTCTCCCCGCCAGCGGACGATCGCGAGGCTCACGCCGAGTTCGTTGAAACTGAGGACCGCGAGGAGCGCCACGAGGGCGACTGCGAAGGTGCCGAAGGCCTCCGGGCCGAGCACGCGTGCGAGCACGATGCCGATGCCGAAGGTGCCGAAGCGGGACACCACGGTGTTGAGCATGCTCCATCCGAGGGCTCCTGAAGCACCTGTCCCGTCCGTGGCCGGTGGTGCCGTCCGGCTCGTCATGCCGAAGCCCGATACCCCTCGGCCAGTGCCGAGCCCAGGACGTGCACCACGTACTCCTGCTGCTCACGGGTGATGTGGGGATGCATCGGCAGGGAGAGCATACGATCTGCCGAGGATTCCGACTCGGGGAAGGAACCTCGCACGTGATGCAGCTCCCGGTACGCCGCAGTGAGGTGGACCGGGACGGGGTAGTGGATGGCGGCGCCGACCCCCCTCGCCCTGAGACGGCGCGCCACCTCGTCGCGGTGGTTCACCCGGACGACGTAGAGGTGCCAGACGTGGACGTTCCCGGGGCTCGTCCGCGGCAGGACCAGCCCGGGGACATCGTGCAACAGTTCGGTGTAGTAGGCGGCTGCCGCTCCGCGCAGGGCGTTCCAGTACCGTAGGCGCCGCAGTTTGGCATTGAGCACCACGGCCTGGACCGTGTCGAGGCGGGAGTTCATGCCGATGACCTCGTGCACGTACTTCTCCCGGCTGCCATGGCTGGCCAGCAGGCGCACCAGGTCCGCCGTGGCTCCGCTGTCGGTGGTCACGCCTCCGGCATCGCCGGCCGCGCCGAGATTCTTGCCCGGGTAGAAGCTGGTCGCGGCCGCGAACGTGCCCGATCCGACACCCTGGCCGAAGCGCGTGGCACCCTGGGCCTGTGCCGCATCCTCGACGATGACGGCACCCCATCTCTCGGCGACGGGCGTCAGCCGTTCCACGGGTGCCATCTGGCCGAAGAGATGGACCGGGACGATGGCCTGGGTCCTGGTCCCGGCAGCCCGTTCCACGTGCGCCGGGTCCATCAGCTGATGCTGCGGATCGACGTCGACCAGCACCGGGACCGCGCCGATGCGGGACACGGCCTCCGCTGTGGCGATGAAGGTGTTGGCGGGCAGGATCACCTCACCGCCGCGTGTCACCCCGCCGGCTCGCAACGCCAATTCCAGCGCTTCGGTCCCGTTGCCCACGCCGACGCAGTAGGCACTGCCCGTGAAAGCGGCATAGGCGGTCTCGAACTGCCTCACCGCGGGCCCGCCGATGAAGGACGTGGTCGCGAAGACCTCCTTCAGGCCGAGCTGGATCTCCTCGTCGACCTCCGCCTGCTGTGCTGCCAGATCCATCAGCGGGACCGGACCCTGGAACACCTTCACAGCTGCACCCCTGCCCTGCTCCACCGTTCACGGCGGACGACGTTCCCGGCCCGCATCACGTGCCGGAAGCGCATCATCTCCACGGCGCTGCGGGTGAGGGACGGCAGGGCGGCGCTCCGCGTCACATGCCGGTCCGCGACCTCCTCGTAGATGGAGGCGAGATTCCGACCCGCATCATCCAGTCCGTACCTGTCCTCCACCAGCATCCTGCCGAAGGATCCGAGCTGCCGTCGCCTGGTCGGGGAGTCGAGCAGGAGGAGCAGCGCGTCCTTCAGATCCCGGGCACCCCGCCCCCCGTCACCGAACCAGCCGTCCTGGACGAACCCGCGGGCGGAGCTCGGTGTCAGAACCTGCCAGAAGCCCGCTGCACCCTGCACGATCAGGGGCTTGCCGAAGGCCATGCCCCTGATCGCCGACCCACCCATCCCGATCACCACGTGGGCGGCGTCGTAGACCTGGGCCGGATCCTCCTGGTAGCCGAGGATCTGCACGACCGTCCGCTGGTGATGTGTGTTGACGCGTTCCGCGCGCAGGCGCGCCTGGCGGTACCCCTCGCCGTCGCCGGCAATGAGCAGCCGGACGGGGTAGTGCTCCGCCAGCTGGTCCGCCAGGGCGATCACGGCGAGGACACCCTGCAGCTTCTCCAGCTCCGTGGTGAGCATGGACACCACGGAGATGACGAGCTCGCCCGGAATGACGCCCCACCGCGCACGGGCGGCGACGACATCCGACGACCGGTTGCGTTCCATGTCGACAGGCGGTTCGAGCAGGTGGACGCTGTGCCGTCGTCGCCCCTCCTCGGCGGCGAGGGCCGGTGTGCCGACGGTGATGGGGGTGTGTGTGGGCAGGAACTGCGGGACCTCCATCGACATCACGGACATGAGCACCGGTGTGTTGCGGCGCAGGCCCGCCCCGAAGGCGGCCTCGACGCAGGGCGCCCACTCGAAAGCATGCACCAGATCGATCCCGCGCTGCTTCACCACGTCTGCCAGCCGGGCGACTGCGTCGGAGCTGACGCGATCGGACCGAACGGCGCGGATGCGCTCGAGACCGGCGTCCTCGACGAGCTGCGCCAGGATACCGTCGGGCGCGTAGACGAGGACGTCGTGACCGTGGCGACGCACGGCCGCTGCGAGTTCGACGGCGCTGAGCTGGCTCCCGCCCATGCCCAGCTGGTGGGGACACACGAGCACCCTCATGATGCACCGACCGGGAACGACGGAGCGGACTGTGCCACCGGCCGCGCGGTGCGTAGCGGCCTGGCCGGCACCCCCACCCAGGTCTCACCGGCGGGAAGGTCATCGAGGAGTGCGGCGGCCATGCCCAGAGTGCTTCCCGGTCCGACGCATACATGCTGGCGCACCGTCGAGCCCATCCCGAGGTACGCGGCGGCACCGACGTGCACGGCGCCCCCGAGGCGGACGCCCGCAGCAAGCGTCGCGTAGTCGCCGACGACGTCGTCGTGCGTGAGGACCACCTGCGGCATCGCGACCACGTGGCGTCCGACGGTCACCGAAGCCGTGAGAACCACCCCGGCGAGGAGGATGCTTCCGGCGCCGACGACCGAGCCTGAGCCGATTCGCGCGGTCGGATCGATGACGGTGGCGAACCGGTCGCCGGACACCCCCTGGGCGTGCAGACGTTCCACGGCGGATTCCCTGCCGCGACCCGAGCCGATGCAGACGAGGAACTGCACGGCAGGAAAGGAACCGGCGTCGTCGAGCGTGCCGAGGACGGGGACTCCCTGCAGGTGCGCGTGCTGCAGGTGGGGCGCGTCGTCCAGCAGTCCGATGACGGTATGCGAGCCGGTGGCGGTCACCACGGCGAGGACCTCCCGGGCGAGGCCACTCCCTGCGACGAGGACCAGGCGTGTCACCGGGTACTCCGGGATGCTGATCGGACGCAGTCGATGACGCGCGCCTGGTCGGATTCCGTCATCCCGTGGAACAGGGGGAGGATGAGCGTCGAATCGGTCAGGCGGTCCGTCACCGGGAGGTGGGCCCCGGAGCCTTCGAAGGCAGGCTGCCGGTGTGCGGCCATGATCCCGCGACGGGCCGAGATGTCCGCCTGGGCGAGATCCTCGAGGAGTCCGTCCCTGCCCCGAGGGAAACCGTCCAGCAGTTCGATCCAGAAGGACTGGAAATTGCCCGTACCCCAGGCCGGATCGCGGACGGCCCGGATCCCGTCGAGGTCGTCGAAGGCCTTGGTGTAGGTCGCAGCCAGCTCCCGGCGTCGGCGGACGATCTCGGGCAGGCGGCCGAGCTGGACGAGCCCGATGGCGGCCTGCACGTCGGTCATCCGGTAGTTGTAGCCGATCTCCCCGTACCGCTCGGCCGGCGCGAGGATGCTGGCGTGGCGATCAGCGGCCGAGACACTCATCGAGTGTTCCCGGAGTCTTGCCGCCCGCGTCGCCCAGTCCTCGCGGGACGAGGTGAGCATCCCCCCTTCGCCCGTCGTCAGGACCTTCCGGGGGTGGAAGGACCAGACAGCCAGTTCCGCCCCTGACCCGACGGGGCGGCCGCGGTACGTCGCGCCGGCTCCGCAGGCGGCGTCCTCGATGACGGTGATCCCCCGGGGGTCGCACAGTGCACGGATGGGACCGAGGTCGACCGGCACCCCGCCCTGGTCCACCACGATCACCGCCTTCGCGCGCTCCGTGAGGACTGCTTCGAGGGTCTCAGCGGTGACGTTGCCCGTCGTCGGGTCGACGTCGGCGAAGACCGAGCGCGCTCCCGCATACGTGGGGGCATTCGCCGTCGCGATGAAGGAGAAGGAGGGGACCACCACGTCGTCGCCGTCGCTGATCCCGGCGACCACCAGGGCGAGATGGAGTGCCGCCGTGCAGCTCGACGTGGCGACGGCGTGTCCCGCCTGCATCGTTCGCGCGAAGCTGCCCTCGAACGCTGCCACCCTCGGTCCCTGGGCGATCCACCCGGAGTGGAGAACCTCCGTGACGGCGTCTATTTCCTCCTGGCCCAGCCAGGGGGTCATGACGTTGATGCGGCTCATCGTGCCTCCACCAGGTTCCGCCCGGCAGCAATCTCCTCGCGCAGGGGACGCCACCATTCGACGAGTGCCGTGAGACCCTCGACGAGCTGCACCCTGGGGGTGAAGGTCAGGTCCGTCCGGGCTGCGGTCGTATCGGCGAGTCGCCGCGCCACGCCATTCACAGCCCTCTCCGGACCGTGCTCCACCCTCAGGTCCGAGCCCATGACGTGGAGGAGGCACTGTGCGAGTTCCAGGAGGCTGGTCTCGGTCCCGCTCGCGATGTTGTAGACGCCCTCCCGGACCTCTCCGGCGGCGGCGAGGAGGTTCGCCCGCGCGATGTCCGTGGTGAAGACGAAGTCCATGGTCTGATCGCCGCTCCCGAAGATCAACGGCGGCAATCCGTCGTCGATCCGTTCCATCCAGCGCACCAGCACCTCTGTGTACGCGCCGTGCACATCCATGCGCGGGCCGTAGACGTTGAAGTAGCGCAGGACGCAGTAGTCGAGGCCGTACATGGACCGGAAGCTCCGGAGAATCCCCTCGTTGAACGATTTGGCAGCCCCGTAGAACGTGTCGTTGTTGTGGTGGTGGTGCCGTTCCCCGGTGGGGAACTGCTCGGCCAGGCCGTAGACCGAGGCGCTCGAGGCGGCGACGAGCTTTCCGACGCCCGTGGACGCAGCGGCCTCGACGACGTTGAACGTGCCATTGACCAGGACGTCATTGGCCAGGCGGGGATCCTCCGCGCACTGGGTGATGCGCAGCGCCGCCTGATGGAATACCAGATCCTTGGCGGCCGTCAGGGCATGGACGAGATCCCGGTCCCGGATGTCCCCTTCGACCAGGCGGACGCGCCCGGTCGCGAGGGCGCCCTCGAGATTGCTCCGCCGGCCGCGGACGAGGTTGTCCAGGACGTCGACCTGATCCGCACCTGCTTCGAGCAGGTGGTCGACGATCGTGGAACCTATCGTTCCGGCACCCCCGGTCACCAGTGCCCTTGCTCCTTCGATCCTTGTCATGGCCGTCCTTCCACCAGTCCCATGTGCTCCGGGCGCTCGGTGCGACCGGCGTTCGCCAGGCTTCTGCTGGCGGCTTCCAGTACCGACAGGACACGGAGACCGGCGTGGCCGTCCGTGAGTGCCGGTCGGCGTCCCCGGATCGCCGCAGCGAACTCGGAGACCATGTCCGCGAGGGCCTCGCGTTCGGGAAGGGCGGGAGACCACGTGTCGCCGAGCCGGTAGGAGACCTGTGCCGCTACCCGCCGACTGCCACTGCCGGAGGCGTCGCGCCCCAGGTCGACACCGCGGTCGTAGACACTCAGCCGCTGCTGGGGGTTGAGGTCGTCCCACACCAGCGTCCGTTCGGAGCCGCCGATGACCACCTGCCTGATCTTGGTAGGGCTCAGCCAGTTCACCTGCACGTGCGCCATCACGGAGTTCGGGAGCGGCATCATGAGGTGACCGAGGCAGGACCTCCCCGTACCCAGGGGGTCGCCACCGAAGGCTGACACGTCGTCCGGGTGGAGACCTCCGGGGAGGATGAAGTCGAGGATGGAGAGATCGTGCGGAGCGAGATCCCAGAACACGTCGACGTCGGGTTGCACGAGCCCCAGGTTGATGCGGGTCGAGTCGATGAACAGCAGGTCGCCGAGCCGTCCGTCGGCGATGAGGTCCCGGATCTTCGAGACCGCAGGCGTGTAGCAGTACGTATGGTCCGTCATGAGCACGAGGGAGTTCATCGACGCGGCGTCCACCATCTCGCGCGCGCTCCGCACCGTGTCCGCCAGAGGCTTCTCGACCAGGACGTGCTTTCCCGCGAGGAGCGCCGCCATGGCGATCGGGTGATGCGTCCGTGCGGGCGTGGCGATGGCGATGGCATCGACGTCGGACGACAGCAGGTCGGGCAGGGACGAGAGTGCCCGGACCCCACCGAGAGGATCGGCGACGCGGTGGGCACGTGCCAGGTCGAGGTCGCAGACGGCGGCCAGGTCCCAGTCCACGCTCGATGCGAAGTTACGGGCAAGGTTGGGACCCCAGTAGCCTGCGCCGACCACGGCGACCCGCAGGGGCCTCCCGCCCGGGGTCACTGGTCCACCGTCCGGCCGTGGCTCGGCGCGACGCCCCGCGACCGGTCTACCCTGTGACGATCGATCTGCATACGACGATGTATGGCTTGACGCATACCAACCCCTCTTGGTACGGGCGAATGGTGCAGTGGGGCAAGCATATGAATGGGCCGAGGTGCTCACACGAGTAGTAACTACGCAGGGAGCGCCTCGACGGTACTCGACCTGCGGCGGTGCACCTGCGCCGCCCTGTCGATCCCGGGTAGCCGGTGGGAGGCCGGCCGCGCCCGCGGCGGTCCGCTGGTACGGACGCATCCCGGGGACTAGGGTTCGGCACACCGGGAACCCAGGGGCGCTCCTGCAGGAGACGGGCCTCCTGCCAAGAGGTCCGGCCCGATACCACGAAGGAGTGGCCATGAACCGCATCGAGGACACCGCCGATGTCGCGGGTGACGCCGAGATCGGAGCCGGAAGCACCATCTGGCACCTGGCGCAGATCCGGGAACGCGCTCGACTGGGGGAGGGGTGCAGCGTGGGCAGGGGTGCCTACATAGGGCCGGGCGTGCGGGTGGGCAGGAACTCGAAGATCCAGAATTACGCCCTGGTGTACGAGCCGGCGGTGCTCGGCGACGGTGTCTTCATCGGTCCCGCCGTGGTCCTGACCAATGACACCTTCCCGAGGGCCGTCACCCCCGCAGGCGACCTCAAGGGCGCCGAGGACTGGGTGTCCGTCGGGGTCAGGATCGGAGACGGGGCCTCGATCGGAGCCCGGGCGGTGTGTATCGCCCCGATCTCGATCGGGGCATGGGCCACCGTCGCTGCCGGTGCCGTGGTGACGCGTGACGTCCCGGCACACGCGCTGGTCGCGGGAGTGCCCGCGCGCAGGATCGGGTGGGTCGGGAAGGCCGGGCGTCCGCTGACGACGTCGGACGGAAACCTCTGGACCTGCCCCGAGACAGGAGAGCGGTACACGGAATCCGACGGGGAACTGCATTCGGAGGCCTCCCTGGGCCGGATCCGCTCCGACGAGGGTGGCTGACGCCTCCGGTCCCGGTCGAGCGCCGCGGCCCGCCGCCGGCAGCTCCTACAGGGCCCGGCTGTCCCCGACCGTGACGGCGAAGGCGAGGACCGGGCCGTCCGTCGACCCGTGGGCGTCGGCGGCCGGCCGAACGATCAGGGGGGCCTCGCCGGCGGCAACGAAGGCGCTGGCGCCCCGGGGCACGAGGAGCGTCGCGTTCGGGGTGTCGAGCAGGACCGCCCCGCTGACCGCCAGGACCACCACGGGCCCGTTCTGCACGACCGGGACGTGCGCGGGGGTGAGGCTCTCGCCCGCCGGCAGCGCGCTGGTGGCGGAGCCGTCATCGGCGCCGTCGGCCGAGCGTCCTCCCGGACCTGCCGAGGGATCGGTCAGGAGGATCCGCTGGAGCTGGAACTCGTCGAACGGCGGGCGGTACAGCTCCTGATCGAGCAGCGTGAACTCGGCCACGAGCGACGGCGGCGCGAGCGGTTCGAAGACCACGGTGGCGAGGAGCTCGCCGGTGTCCACGTGCTTGGGGGTGAGCCCGCCGCGCAGGACGTTGTCCGACGACGCCATGACCTCGATCCCCAGGCCGCTGAGATAGGCGTGGATGTTCCCTGCCGGGAGGTAGAGGGCCTCGCCCGGATGGAGGGAGACGCGGTTGAGCAGCAGGGCGACGAGCACGCCCGGGTCACCGGGGTACTGCTCCGAGAGCTCTGCGATCGTCGCGAGGTCGCGGTCCACCGCGCCTGCAGGTTCCGCAGGGGATCCGGTGCCGGCCGCCCGGCGGGCGGATGCAGCGGCGACGTCCCGGACGATCTCCGCGGGCGCTTCGAGGAGTGTGGTGAACGCCGAGCGGAGCGACGTCTCGCCGCCCGTGGCGAGGAGCGCCGAGACGGCGTCGAGGAGGTCGTGCGAGCGTGAGCCCGGCGCGACGGCGGCGGCGAGCACGGTGAAGATCCCGACGGACTCGGGCAGGGGCCGGAACCCGCAGAGCGCCTCGAACGGCGAGAGTGCGTAGATCATCTCCGGCTTGTGGTTGCGGTCGCGGTAGTTGCGGTGGGGCGCGTCGGCGGGGATCCCGGCGGCCTCCTCGGCGTCGAACCCTGCGCCTGCCTGCTCGAGGCTCGGGTGGACCTGCAGCGACAGCGCGGAGCCGGCGGCGAGCACCTTGAGCAGGAAGGGCAGCCTGCCGTCGTACCGGTCCGCCACGTCGTCGCCCAGCAGTGCACGGGGATCCTCGCCGATGAGGTGGTCGAGGCCGCGGCGCGAGCCGTCCGCGCCGACGACGGCCGAAGGGGAGTCGGGATGCGCGCCGATCCAAAGTTCTGCCTCGGGGCCGCCCGACGGCTCACGGCCGAGCAGATCCGCGATGGCCCGCTCCGAGCCCCAGGCGTAGGGCCGGAGGGTGTTGTCGAGGAGGTGCATCGTCGGGGATCCTTCGGCTGGTGGGTCGGGCGGCGTCGTGCGGCGTCTCGGCGACGACGGCTGAGCTGGCTGGCTGCGGGCTGCGGCGGGTGGTCAGCCGCTCGGAAAGGGCATGCCGCGGTGGGCGGCCGTCATGCCGGGGAACACTGCCCGTTGTCCGAGAGCAGCTCGCCCAGCGTGAGGTCGTCGCCGATCGTCGCGAGTTCCTGCAGATACTCCTCGGTGATGCCGTCGTCGGTGCTCTGCGCGGGCACCTGAGCGGGTACCCGGGAGACGACGACGGCCCGTTCCAAGTGGAGTGGCGCCATGGCCGCGGAGTCGGCCCCCTGCGCGAACATGTCCTGCACGCGGCTGTGGATGGCGTCGACGTCGGGGTAGGTCACGAAGTTCTCCGCGGGGGTGCCGAAGTCGGGCGGGCCTATGGTGAGGCGCCTCGTCTCCTGGCCCTGTGCTTTGAGTCCGAGGTCCACGAAGCTCGCCAGCTGGTCCTGGGGGATGTCGGTCTCGACGATCTGCGTCCCCGCGGCGGCGATCGACTGGAACCGCGTCAGGACGGTCGCGGGGTCGAGCTGCGCGATCATGGCCTGCTGGACGCACTGCTGGCGGGCGATGCGGTCGTAGTCCGTCACGAACTCCCGCGACCGCGCGTACCAGAGCGCGTGGTAGCCGTCGAGCGTCTGCACACCCGGCTTGATCCAGCCGTCCGGTGGATAGTGGCGGATCGGATCGGTGCCGGGGATCTCGCCCGCGGTGATCGGGACCCACCCGCCGGCATCGATCCGGATGCCGCCCATCGCGTCGACGAGTTGCTCGAAGCCGCCCATGTCGACCAGGAGGTACGCCTGGACGTCGATGCCCAGCACGCCGCTCGCGGCGTCCATCATGGCCTCGGCCCCGGGGTCCGCCGCGTCGGGGTAGAGGTCCGTGTAGTTCTGCGCCACCTCGGTGTAGAGGCTGTTGATGATGCAGGGGTCACCGCAGTTGTACCCGTCCGGGTAGACGTCCCACAGGGGGGAGTCGGCGGAGAACGGGGCGTTCTGGAAGTTGCGCGGGATGCTGAAGGTGACGGTCGATCCGCTCTCAGCGTCGACGCTGATCACGGAGATGCTATCGGGTCTGCGCCCCGTCCGGTCCTCCCCGGCGTCCCCGCCCATCAGCAGGAAGTTGTACCGGCCGTCCACCGGGTCGAAGGCCGGCCCGGACTGGAAGATGGAGCCCACCGTCGACCGGCCGACGGTGAGGACATAGGCGCCGTAGAGGAGTGAGCCGCTGGTCAGCAGCATCAGGAGCGCCAGGGTGGCGGCGACCAGCGGACGGACCCCGCGCTCGAGCAGGGGCAGGCGGATCAGCCGCAGCGTGTTGACGAACACGAGCGCCCAGCCCAGGGCGATGCCGAGCAGGACGGCGATGAGGACGAGGGACCACCAGCGGTGGGTCACGATCCCGACGACGAGGGTCCGGTCCGTCACCGCGAGCACCAGTCCGAGGACGAGGAGTGCCCAGGCCGCGAAGGTGGTCCTCAGGGAGCGGCGTCCGAGCCGCCGGTCACCGGCGACGATCTGTGCCGAGCCCGGCAGGACGAGGGTCATGACGAGCAGGACGAACGCCCGCTTGGTGCGGACGGCCGGTGGCGCGGACTGCGGGTACCGCACCGGGTCGGTGAGCCCCCTCGTCCCCGTGCCGGGGGAGCCCTCGACCCGCGTCCCGGCGATCATGCGCCCTCCGCCGTCGAGCCGGCGATCCGGGTCCTGAGCGCGGCGCCCTTCTCCTCCGCACTCACGCGCAGGGCGTCCGCGAAATTGACGAGGCGGTCACGGAGCATACGCGCCTCGGCGTCGGTCCCGGCCGCGAGCATGCGGACGGCGAGGAGGCCCGCATTGCGGGCCCCCCCGATGGATACCGTCGCCACGGGGACCCCTGCCGGCATCTGCACGATCGAGAGCAGTGAGTCCATGCCGTCGAGGTACCGCAGCGGGACGGGGACGCCGATCACGGGCAGGGGAGTCACGGAGGCGAGCATCCCGGGGAGGTGTGCCGCGCCGCCGGCGCCCGCGATGATGACGCGCAGGCCGCGCTCGTGGGCGGTCCGCCCGTACTCGATCATGGCCGTGGGCATGCGGTGCGCGGATACGACGTCTGCCTCGTAGGGGATGCCGAACTCGGCGAGGGCGGCCGCTGCGGCCTCCATGACCGGCCAGTCCGAGTCCGAGCCCATCACGAGTCCTACCTGGGCGTTCGTCACTGCGTTCCCTTCGGTCAATCCTGGTGGGTCGAGGGCGGCGCCGTGCCGTCGCGGAGGATCGCGGCGACCGTCGTGGCCCTCTGACGGACGGAGGCGAGCGGTTCCCCCGGGCTCGCCAGCGCGTTCACGTGGCCGATCTTGCGGCCCGGACGGACGCCCTTGCCATAGAAGTGCACTTTAGCGGATGGTCCTGAGGAGAGTGCCGAGGCGTAGGCGGCGTAGATGTCCGTGTTCTCCCCGCCCAGGACGTTCTTCATGACGGTGTGCTCCGCCACCGGATCGGTCGATCCGAGGGGGAGGTCGAGGACGGCGCGGAGGTGCTGCTCGAACTGGCCGGTCAGGGAGCCGTCCATGGTCCAGTGGCCCGAGTTGTGCGGACGCATGGCGAGCTCGTTGACCAGGAAACCGGGGTCCGTACCAGGCGTCTCGAACAGCTCGACCGCCATCACCCCGGTGACCCCCAGCTGTTCCGCGAGCTGGAGTGCCGCCCTGGTGACGGCGTCCGCGATGCCCTGGGGGAGGTGCGGCGCCGGGGCGAGCACCTCGTCGCACACGCTGTCCACCTGGATGGACTCGACGACGGGCCAGGTCACGGCCTCGCCGGAGGGTCGGCGGGCCACGAGGACGGACAGTTCACGGCTGAAGGGGACGAACTGCTCGACGAGCAGTTCCCCGCCCGTGAACCACGGCTCCGCCGCCGTCAGGGCTTCCTCGTCGCGGAGGACCAGCACGCCCTTGCCGTCGTAACCGCCCCGTGGGGTCTTGAGGACCACGGGCCAGCCGGACTCGGCGGCGAACGCCGCAAGCTCCGCAGTTCCCGTCACCGCACGCCAGCGCGGGTTCGGCAGCCCGAGCTCCTCGACCGCCCGGCGCATCACGAGCTTGTCCTGCGCGTGCAGGAGCGCGGCAGGCGACGGATGGATCACCACACCCTCCCGGGCGAGCTCCTCGAGGAGCTCGCCCGGGACGTGTTCGTGGTCGAAGGTCACGACGTCCACCCCGGCGGCGAAGGAGCGGAGGGCATCAGGATCCCGGTAGTCGCCGATCTCCGCGCGCGCCACGGCGGCGACGGCGGAGACGTCCGGTCCTTCCGCGAGGACACGGAGTTCGAGGCCGAGTTCTGTGGCGGGGCCTGACATCATGCGAGCGAGTTGGCCGCCGCCCACCACGCCGATCACGGGAAAAGTCACCATCACAGGGTACCCACGCAGCCTTCGGACGCCTTCATCGGGCGTCCGGCGCATGCACTGTCGGAGGGCGGCAGTGCGGGCGGGGGCGGGGCGGCTCCCGGTGAGCTCCCAGCCGGTGTCCGGCCGATTCCTGACGCGGCGATGTCATGATGCCCGTAAAATGGTCCGAAACACGCCATGCAAGGGTCAGCCGGGCGGTCAGCCCAGCCGACCCCCATGTCGATCGATCCAGGGGAGCGCAGGAGCAGCACGCTTCCCGCGGTGCACGGTGTCCGTCCCCAGACCGCGGAGGTAAGCAGTGGCAGGAATCATGGACAGGATCAGGGGCCTCGCGTCCCTCTTCTGGCGCGAGGTGGCGAAGTTCGGCGCCGTCGGAGGTGTGGCCTTCGTCATCGACAACGGCCTGTACTGGTATCTGATCCACGGGCCGATGAGCGGCAGCGAGGTCAAGGCACGCTTCGTCTCGGCCGGCGTCGCGACGATCTTCGCGTGGGTGGCCAACCGGTACTGGACCTTCCGTCGGCGGCGTCAGCCGAATGCGGCGCGCGAGCTCGTCATGTTCGTCTTCATCAATGTCATCGGTATGGGCATCGCCGCGGGCTGCGTGGCGATCGCGAAGTACGGCTTCTCGGTGTCGGACACCAGGACCATCTTCGTCGTCGGCATCGCCGGCACGGTCCTCGCAACGCTCGTGCGCTTCGTCGCCTACCGCTTCTGGGTCTTCAACGTCGAACTCGACGAGGAACCCGAGTTCAGCCACGACCAGGAGATCCTGCACCCGCACGCCGCACCTGCCCCATCCACCCCGGAGGCGACCCGGCAGGGCGATCACCGCCCGGTCAGGAAGGCCCCAGCCGGTCAGTGACCCGCTCGCCGGCGAGCATGCGGTCGGTGACGGGGACGCCTTCCTCCACCAGCACGAGAGTCCCTTCCTCCTGCCACACCGCGAGGGCGACGGCGAGGGACCGCAGCGGATCGGTGCCGGCTTCGAGGAGCACCGTGGCCGGGCCCGCCGACCGGTCCGCGGTAGGGATGCCGGCCGGCGCCAGCAGTTCCGGAGCCGTGATCGCCCTCCCCGCGTGGACGACCAGGACGGGATCGACGGCGTCGTCATCCTGCGAGGACATCGGATCCCCGAAGAAGACGTCCCCGTGGGAGCGGACCTCCGCGGCGTAGTCGACCGCTCCGCGGGGGAGCGGCCCGTCCCAGCGCAGGGCGAGTGATCCCAGCGCGACGCAGGCCAGCAGCCTCGGCGGATCGAGCGGCGAGCGTTCACGCGAGGTCATGACGATGTCCGCATCGTCCGGGCCACTGCCTGTCGCCGGACCGCCGTCGCGCGCCTCCTCGGCACCGAGGACGACGACCGCCCCGACCTGCCAGCACGCAAAGGCCAGCGCCAGCGTCTTCCAGTGGGGCGGGAGGTCGAGCGCAATCCTGGTGGACGCGGTGGCATCGAGCTCGTCCACCAGCAGGTTGGCGCTCTTGGCCACCCAGTTGTCGAAGACACGGCCGGACAGCTCGATCCGGCCGTCGGTACCGTGCCAGACGAGCCGGGGTGACGAGGTGCTGATGGACCGCATCCTGGTCAGGACGTCGGCGGGTGTGCGTGGCATGAGAGCCTCTTTCGGAAGGGTCGGTCGACGGCGGCGGGCCGGCGCAGGGAGGGGCCGGACCGTTCGTCCGACGCGCCCGCCAGAACAGGTAGTCGGGTCGGCGTGGCGCCCGTGATTCTCCGGATCCGACTCTATAAGATCACCCCCGTCGCTTGACGTGCATCGACTTACACCCGTGTAATTAGACATCGGATTTGTTCCAGCAGCGGGGCGCGAGGGTCGACCCATGCTTGATGTTGGAACGGCAACACCGGGAAGGCTGACCATGGGGCAGGCAGAACGCACACAGGAACGACCAGACATCGCAGCGCAGGCTTCTGCCCGCTACGGCTCCAGGGGTGTTCCTGCCGACTGGTTCCTCGATCCCGCAGATCCGCTCGCCGGCGATCGCTACCGGGCGGGCTCGCTGTCCACGCTGGAGGACCAGGCCACCGCCTTCCTCGCCGCCCACGAGGCGCTCGCCGACCTCCCGGACATCGAGGAGGGTCCCAGCAGCCTGCTCGTCCTGCCGACCCCGGGTCCCGCCACCTCTCCTGTCCTTCCGGGCGTCCGCGAGGACGCCACGCCGTCGGCCGCACCGGCAGCCCGCCCCACCTGGATCGGGCTTCCCCTCGCGCCGGGCAACGTCGACGACGACGGCGAGCTGTCGTGGCAGGCAGACTCACTGTGCGCGCAGACCGATCCCGAGGCGTTCTTCCCCGAGAAGGGCGGCTCCACGCGTGACGCCAAGAAGGTCTGCGGGTCCTGCATGGTGAAGTCCGAGTGCCTGGAGTATGCCCTGGAGAACGACGAGCGCTTCGGCATCTGGGGCGGTCTCTCGGAGCGCGAGCGCCGCAGGTTGCGGAAGCGAGCGGTCTGATCCGGCACAACCTCCGCGTCACCGCCGTTGTCGTAGCCCACAACGGTGCCGAGTACCTTCCGGAGACCCTGGAGGCACTTGAACGCCAAAGCCGCCCGGCCGACTTCTGCGTCGGCGTCGACGCCGGATCAACGGACCGCTCCGCCTCGATCCTGCAGCTCGACCTGCCGGTCGGGAGCCCCGTGGTCGGCGCCCCGGCGCGAGCGGGCTTCGGCACGGCCGTCCGCTCGGCGGTCGCCGAGATCCCCTCCCGCCCGTCCGGTGTGGAAGCCGATGACGACTGGCTCTGGCTGCTGCACGACGACGCGGCCCCGGAACCGGATGCCCTCGCCGAGATGCTGCTCGCCGTCGAGCGCGCGCCGTCCGTGACGGTGGCGGGGGCGAAGCAGGTCGCCTGGGACGATCGACGCGAGCTGGTCGACGTCGGACTGTCCATCAGCAGATGGGCGGAGCGCCTGACCCTGATCGACGTGGACGAGCATGACCAGGGCCAGTACGACGCCCGCAGCGATGTCTTCGCGGTGAACTCCGCCGGCATGCTGGTCCGCCGCGACGTCTGGGACGAGCTCGGCGGCTTCGATCCCGCACTCCACGGCGTGGGCGACGACGTCGACCTCTGCTGGCGGAACCGCCTCGCCGGTCACCGCGTCGTCGTGGTGCCCTCCGCCACAGTCCGCCACGGGGTCGCGAGGCCCCATCCCGTCTCGACGCCGCACGCCGCACGCTCGGCCGAGGTGTACCTCAGGCTCAAGCACGCACCGTTCTGGGCCGTTCCCTTCCTCGCCGCCGGCGCCGTACTCGGCGGCGTGGGACGATTCCTGCTCGGCCTTCTGGCCAAGGACCCGGCGCATGGAGCAGGGCAGCTGCTGGGCAGCCTCGCCGGCGTCTCGCGGCCCGTCCTCCTGTTCCGTTCGAGGCGCTCCGTGGCCCGCACGCGGCGTCGGCCCCGTTCCATCGTCAGGCCCCTGATCACTGCGCGTCGCGACGTCTGGTCCCATCGGAGATCGGTTCTGGACGCCTTCACGTCGCGCGGTGCCGCCGGCGGTCAGCAGGCGCCCCAGCACCTGGAAGAGTACGTCCCGTCGGGCGACAGCAATGACGACTTCGCCGCCCTCGCGGCCCCTGCGAGGCCCTGGGTGGGCCTGGGAGCGGTGGCCGCCGTGGTGCTGCTGCTCGTCACGGCGTTCGTGGGCCTGCACAGCCTGATCGGTGCCCCGGCGCTGGCCGGCGGCGCCCTGCTCCCCGTCGCGGCGACACCGGGTGCCGTCTGGGACAGTGCGACGTCGTGGTGGACGGTCCTCGGCACCGGCATGGCTGCCCACGCGTCCCCGTTCGCGTTCGTGCTGTGGCTGCTGTGCCTGCTCGCGCTCGGTTCGGCCAACACTGCCGTGGTGGTCCTGGTCGTGTGCGCCTTGCCGCTCGCGGGCCTCTCCGCCTGGTTCGCCGCCGGCGGGCTCACGAGGTCACGAGGGCTCCGGCTGTGGGCGGCGCTGCTCTGGGGCGCCGCGCCGACCCTGCAGGTGGCGCTCGGCAGTGGCCGCCTCGGTGCGCTCATCGCGCACATCCTGCTGCCCCTGGCGCTCCTCGGGGCGGTCCGGGCCGTCGGCGCCGCGCTGGGGTCGCGTCCTGTTCCGGAGGGTGTCTCCGCGCCCGGGACCGGCGGGGTCCGCAGCTGGACCGCCGGGGCGGCGACCGGTCTGCTCCTGGCGCTCGCGACGGCGTCCGCCCCTTCACTGATTCCTTTCGTGGCCGTCGGACTGGCCTGTGCGCTGCTGATCGGACGGCGACGGACCCGCACGCTCTGGTGGGCGCTGCTCCCGATGGTCGCGCTGCATCTGCCCTACGTGCTGTCGGCGATCGGTGATCCCCGGGGGCTGCTCGGAGATCCCGGCGTCCCCACGCCCTTCGAGGCGGCAGCGCCCTGGCAGCAGCTCCTCGGGTTCCCCGTGGACTTCGACCCGATGCTGCCGCTCGCCGGAGCGGATCTCCTCGGGCAGGGTCCCTGGGCCCTCGTCGCGGCTGTCCTGATCGGTGCACCGGTGGTGCTCCTGGCCGCGGCCGCCCTCTTCCTCCCGGGGGGACGCGGCACGGCGGTCCGGTGGTTCTGGGTCCTCGCGGTGCTGGCCTTCGCGCTCGCGGTGGCCTCGTCCGCCCTGCCCGTGGCCGCCGGTGCGACCAGCCTGATCGGGATCTTCCCCGGACCGCTGACCTCCGTCCTGGTCCTGTGCCTGCTCGCTGCGGCCCTGTCGGGCCTGCCCGGGCGGCCGGACGACGTCGTTCCTCCGCGCCAGGAGTCTGCACGACGCCGCCGCCTCGCTGCTGTCGCGGGAGGGCTCGCCCTCGCTGTCGGGCCCGCACTCAGCCTCGGGCTGTGGCTCGCCCCGGAGCTCGCGGGTCCACCCGCCGGCGTCGTCGAACCCGTCGTCATCCCGGGCAGTCCCACCGAGGCGGCGCCGCTGCCCGGGCCGGGCACCACCGCCTTCGGCACCGCGCTCGGCCTCGAATCCGCAGCCGAACGTCCGCTGCCCGCCACTGCCGCGGACCGCGGGACCGGGGCCGACCGGACGCGCACGCTGGTCATCACGGTCGACGACGACGACACGGTGGGCGCCTCGCTGATGCGTGGTGCCGGGACGACCCTGGACGCGCTCAACCCGCTGTACGCCGCGAGGGACCTGCAGGGTGGCGGCCCCGTCACCGTGCGCGAGGACAGCGCGTCGGCACGGATCCTCCGCACGAGCGTCGCCATGATCGTCGGCGCCACCGGCGCGGATCCCCGGAACGACCTGCGGGACCTGGGAGTCGGCTTCGTGGTCCTCCAGCAGTCCGACACCGCAGGAGATTTCCTGAGTGCCCGGATCGACTCCGTGCCCGGCCTCACGGCCGTGGGGGACACGGATTCCGGCCGGCTGTGGCGTGTCACGCCCGCCACGCTCGAGGACGGGACCGAGGATGCCGGCGGCAGCACGGCCCGTGTCCGGGTGCTCGACGCCGACGGACTCACCCTTGCCGCGGTACCCTCCGGCCCGCTCCAGGCAGAAGGCGTCATCGATCCCGGGCCCGCGGGCAGGACGCTCGCCATCGCGGAGGAGGCCGATCCGGGGTGGCAGGCGACGCTCGACGGTCGACCGTTGGAGCGCTCGTCCGATGGCTGGCGCCAGTCCTTCGCGCTGCCGGCCGAGGGCGGGGACCTCCGGGTGACCTACGCGAGCCCGTACCAGCCGTGGTCCGAAGCCGTCCAGGCCGTCGTGATCGGCCTGACGCTGCTCCTTGCGATCCCGCTCCCGACGAGGCAACCGGTGACGAAGACCCGGAGCGCGCGCGGCGCCCGGAGGAATTCCGCCCGCCCACCGGTGGACGGACGCCCCGGATCCCGACCCGCGGACCGTGACGCCCGGACATCCGACGGCCAACCCGACGGCGACGGTGCGGGACGCGATGACGACAGGGTCCAGCCGGTGGCCAGTGGAAGTGGGTCCGTGTGATGTGGGGACGCAAGAGGCAGGCCGCGCCGACAGGCGACGCTCGCTCGGGAAGTGATGCGCAGGCTCCTGGCGGAAGGACCGAGGATTCAGCAGCGGACCGCCCGCCAGCGGGCACCGGGGCGACGGCCGCGTCGACGATCCCGTCGTCTGGTGCGGCGGTAAACGGCACCGCCACTGATCCTGCAGCCACCTCCCCTGACCGTGTCGCGTCCGCCGTCGAACCCGCCGTCGAACCCGTCGCCGAGCCCGTCGCCGGGCCCGTGGGGCGCGTTGATGACGCCGTCGAGCCCGTCGCCGACCGTGACCCTGACGCCCCCGATGCTCCGGAGCTCCCCGTCGTCGAGCCCCGGACCGTTGGAACCCCCTCCCCACCGGTCGACTCCGCGGTGGCCGCGCGCGCCGTCGCCCGGGACAGGGCGGCAGGAACCGGCACCGCCGCCGGTCGCCGGGCCCGACTCGGGGTCGCTGCAGGTGCCGCGACCGGCGTCGTCCTGCTGGCCGCGACGGCTGGCATCGCGTCCGGCGCCGTGGGAGACGTGCTCCCGCGTCCCTCGGCGCAGACCCTGGCCGTCCCGGCCGCTGCGGTGCCCGCGGGCGACTACTCGGCCGTCTGCCCGGCGCCGCCCCGTCTCCTCGAGGCGACGGTGGACGGCGGCGATCCGCAGTTCAGTCCGGCGTCCTCGACCGCGAAGACCACGGCGTCGGGCCTGGTGCTCAGCGACCTGAGTGCCACCGTGACCGGAAGCGGACTGGTGCCGGTGGGCGGTGAGGAGCCGCTCGCGCTCATCCAGCCGTTCGCGTCGGAGTCCTCGCAGGTGGGCGACGCGCCCGCCAGCAGCGGTGAGGACGGACTCACGACCCGGATCGCTGGGACGGTGGGCGCGGTGGCGGTCGACGCACCGTCGGTCCTCCGGGCCCAGCCCCAGGGTGGGCTCACGCCCGTCGCGGCGGCGACCACCACCTACTCGGCGAAGGACGGCGACCTGCGCGGCCTCGCAGCCACCGCGTGCCAGGTGCCGTCGAACGATTTCTGGCTCATGGGGGCGTCGACGACGGTGGGGGAGACCTCCGTGCTCACCCTCACCAACCCGACGGTCACCCCCGCGACGGTGACTCTCGAGCTGTTCGGACGGGAGGGCCCCATCGATGCGGCCGGCCTGCGCGGCCAGCTCGTCGCCCCCGGCGAGACACGGCAGGTCGTGCTCGCGGGACTCGCCGGCAACCAGGACCATGTTGCACTGCGCGTCCGCAGCGACGGCGGACGCATCGCCGGCATCATCCAGCAGAGCGTGCTCCGCGGACTCACGCCCGGCGGTATCGAACTGCTGTCACCGACCGCCACCGCCGGGGTCACGCAGGTGGTACCCGGCGTCGTCGTCCAGGATCCGGACACGGCCCGGCGCATCCGCGAGCAGGAGGGCTACGCGACCGCCGCCCCTGAGCTCCAGGTGCTCGTCCCGGGGTCGAGCGACGCGGTGCTCGACATCAAGGTGTACGGCCCGGACGGGGAGGTGCCCCTGCCCGACGGCGGTGTCGCGACCGCCGCTGCCGGCTCCGTGACCACGGTTCCGCTCGCCGCGTTGCCGGAGGGCAACTACACGATCGCGGTGACCGCGGACGTCTCCATCGTCGCCGGTGCGAGGGTCACGCGCGGCATCGACGACGGCGACGCGGTCGACTTCGCGGGAGCGCGCTCGGCCGTACGGCTCGGTAGCGACCATGCCGTGGCCCTGGCCGAAGGGGTCGACACCGCTCTGGTGCTGGGGGCACCGACGGGCAGGGGAGAGGTGACGCTGACGCCCGTCTCGGCCGACGGCGCGCTCGGTCAGCCGATCGTCATCGGCATCGCCGGGGGTACCTCGATCACGGTGCCCTCGTCCGCGCTCGGCGCGACGGCGGCGGGAGTGGTGATCAACGCGACGGGCGATCCGGTGTACGGCGCGCAGGTCATGACGACGCGGGGCGCCGTTGCAGGGCTCTCGGTCGCGAGCGTCGCACCCAGTGCCGGCGGACCGCTGAGCATTCCCGTGGAGCTGGGCTACTGACCGGGTGATCGCGCACGGAAGCGGTCCTGGTGACGCCCTCCGGGTGCGGCGGGGGACCCGCGTACCGGCGGGAAGCGGTAGCCGGGCGCCGGTGGACTCAGGCCTGCGAGCGCCCGTAGGCCGGGTCCACGGCTTCGGGAGAGAGACCCATGAGTTCCGCGGTCTGCTCCACCACGACATCGTGCACCAGCTCGTTGACCGGCATGAGCGACTTGGCAGCCATGAGGACCGGGTGCCGGTAGATGGTGATGACGGCGGGCCGGCCGGGAGCGGCCGGGGTGCACGAGCCGAGCAGGTCCTTCAGCTCGTCGGCGGTCATCTCCTCGAGGCCGTCCGGGATCTCCTGCACCACGATCTGGAGGTCGTGGATACGCTCGCCCCACAGCCGCTCGAGTCGCTGCGCGGACTCCATCACCCAGTCGTCGAACTGCTCGGACCGGGAGCGTGATCCCGGGAGGTGGGGCGGGAGCAGCGTCCCGCGCATCCCACGGCCCCGCCGGTTACGGCGGCGTTCGTAGAAGGACCTCGCGGGACGTCCCTCGGCGGACGACGGATCGGTCAGATTGACCGAAAAAGTGGGCTCATCCTGCATGTAAAGACTCTAAGCCTTCGATCACGGGCCCGCACTCCATCGGTCGGCGGACACCGGGCGGGTGCGCCGGTGGCGGCCGATGATCTCGCAGGCCGGTAGGCTTGCCGATCGTGGGATCACTCCGTCAATGCTCCAGATCAGCCTGCCAGCGGTCGGCGGTTGCCACTCTGACCTATGTCTACGGTGACTCCACCGCCGTCCTCGGCCCGCTGGCCACCTACGCCGAGCCGCACACGTACGACCTCTGCGCCATCCACGCTGAACGACTGACCGTCCCGCGCGGATGGGAGGTCGTCCGACTGACCCTTCCCGATGCCGTGCCCGAGCACAATTCGGACGATCTGCTGGCGCTCGCGGACGCCGTCCGCGAAGCCGCGGCGGAGCCAACCGCCGAGCCGGCCGTACCCCAGCAGCGGGGCAGCAGGGCCCCGATGGAACCGCCCGCGGGCGCCGGTCCCCGCCGCGGCCACCTCAGGATCCTCCGGGAGCCCTGAGGCAGGTCCCGCGGTCGTCGGACAAGGAGTCCGTCGATTGAGGCCGTCGGAAGGCCCCGCGGTAGAATCGACGGAGTGTCTCCATCCCCGAGCGAAAGCTGAACCATGGCGCATCTCCCAGCACGGCTGCTCGACGTCCTCCGGTGTCCCGTGACGGGCGCGAAGCTCATCCAGGACGGTGACGTGCTCAGGTCGGCTTCGCCGGGGCCCGACGGCGAGACCCCTACCTACGGGCTCGACGAAGGCATCCCGGTGCTTCTCCGCGCCGAACTACTGGACGGTGCCGCCCGCTCCTGACGACGGAAGCATCCCCGTGAGCAGCACGGCCCCGCACACTCCGAACCACAGCTAGGAACCGCAGACCATGACGTTCGACTTCAAAGTTGCCAACCTCTCGCTCGCCGAGGCGGGGCGCCACCAGATCCGCCTGGCGGAACACGAGATGCCGGGCCTGATGGCCCTCCGCGAGGAGTTCGCCGACGCGCAGCCCCTCGCCGGCGCGCGGATCGCTGGTTCGCTGCACATGACCGTGCAGACCGCCGTCCTCATCGAGACGCTGACCTCCCTCGGTGCCGAGGTCCGCTGGGCCTCGTGCAACATCTTCTCGACGCAGGACGAGGCCGCCGCAGCCGTCGTCGTCGGAACGGGCACCGCGGACGAGCCCGCCGGCGTCCCCGTGTTCGCCTGGAAGAACGAGACCCTCGAGGACTACTGGTGGACCGCCACGCAGATCCTCACCTGGCCCGGCCAGGCGCAGGGACTCGGCCCCAACATGATCCTCGACGACGGCGGGGACGCGACCATGCTGGTGCACAAGGGCGCGGAGTTCGAGGCACTCGGGGCGGTTCCGGCCAACCCGCAGGAGGGCGACGCCGACTACTCCCACGAGTACACCGTCTTCCTCGACACCGTCCGCTCGACCTTCGAGTCGGAGCCGCACAAGTGGACGACGATCGCCGCCGGCATCAAGGGCGTGACCGAGGAGACGACGACGGGCGTGCACCGCCTGTACCAGCTCGCGGCCCAGGGCAAGCTCCTGTTCCCGGCCATCAACGTCAACGACTCCGTGACGAAGTCGAAGTTCGACAACAAGTACGGCATCCGCCACTCGCTCCCCGACGGGCTGAACCGGGCGACGGACGTGCTCATCGGTGGCAAGGTCGCCGTCGTCTGCGGCTACGGTGACGTGGGCAAGGGCGCAGCCGAGGCGCTGCGTGGCCAGGGCGCCCGCGTCATCGTCACGGAGATCGACCCGATCTGCGCACTGCAGGCGGCGATGGACGGCTACCAGGTGACCACGCTCGAGAAGGTCCTCGACCAGGGCGACATCTTCATCACCACCACGGGCAACAAGGACGTCATCATGGCGCGCCACATGGCGGGCATGAAGCACCAGGCGATCGTCGGGAACATCGGCCACTTCGACAACGAGATCGACATCGCCGGGCTCGCCCGCATCTCCGGGGTCGAGAAGATCGAGATCAAGCCCCAGGTGCACGAGTGGGTCATCCCGGCGAACGAGGCCGAGGGTGTCGAGCAGCACTCGATCATCATGCTCTCGGAGGGTCGGCTGCTGAACCTCGGCAACGCGACCGGCCACCCCTCGTTCGTCATGAGCAACTCCTTCGCCAACCAGACCATCGCGCAGATCGAGCTGTACACGAAGTTCGAGCAGGATGACGCCGAGGGCAAGCGCGAGTACGAGAACGAGGTGTACGTCCTGCCGAAGATCCTCGACGAGAAGGTCGCCAGGCTCCACCTCGACGCACTCGGGGTCGAGCTGACGGAACTCACCAAGGGCCAGGCCGAGTACCTCGACATCGATGCCGCCGGGCCGTACAAGCCGGAGCAGTACCGCTACTGATCGCCGGATCCGTCCGGCGTATCGACGGGTCGGCAGCCGCCGGAGTCCGAGGGCTCTGGCAGCGGCCGAATCGTTGTCGGAAACGGGCCGGTACCTGCGGAACCCGGCAGCGGCCGTCGCGTAAAATCGCTGGGGGCAGCTACGGTGAGGGGCACACGCATGCGCATGAAACAGGAGTCCGGCAGGGATGCGGCACGCCGTAAGGGCTGGAAGGTCGCGGCGATCGGCGCTGCCGCGGTCGTGGTGATCGGCGGTGGCGTGGGCATCGCCACGGCGTCGCCCTGGGACGACGGGACGCCGTCGTCCTCGTCCGGCCCCTCGTCAGCACCTTCGTCGACATCGCCCACCTCGGCCGGAGCCGGTGCCGATCCCACGGCCGGCACCTCGCCGAAGCCCGCCGACCCTTCGGTGACCACAGCAGCCCCGGCACCGGACGCCGCGCAGCTCATCGTCGGTCTCACCCCGACCGATCAGGCCTACTCCGTGAATCCGGCCACCGTCGCCGCGATCACCGTCACGGGTGGCACCCTGGAGGCGGTCGAGCTCGTCCCGCGACTGGGCGGAACCGCTGTCGCCGGCGAGATCTCCGCGGAGGGCGGCTCCTGGACGGCGACCGAGCGCCTCGCCTTCAACACCGAGTACGTGTTCTCCTACACGGTCCGCGACTCCGCCGGCCGGTCCCAACGGCAGACCTCGTCCTTCGTGACCGTCGAACCCGCCAATGAAGCGGATGCCGCGATGTTCCCGCGTGACGGCAGCACCGTCGGCACCGGCCAGCCGCTCGAATTCACGTTCAGTGAGCCCGTCGTGAACCGGGCCGAGGTGGAGAAGGCCATCACCGTGACGAGTACGAGTGGCCAGCCGGGCGCCTTCTACTGGATCTCCGACACCAAGGTCCGCTACCGGCCGGAGACCTTCTGGGCCCCGAACAGCACCATCACGGTCACCGCGAACCTCTTCGGTGTCGACCTCGGCAACGGCATGATCGGCAACGGTGACACCGCCATGACGGTGAAGACCCACAACACGCGGCTCGCCGTCGTCGACAACGCCACGAAGACCATGAACGTCTACCTCGACGGGACGCTGGACCGCACCTTCCCCGTGACGCTCGGCACCGAGGACTGGCCGTCCACCGAGGGCTACATGGTGGTCATGGAACACTACGAGTCGACGAGGTTCACGGCCGAGTCGATCGGGTTGAAGCCGGGCGATCCCGCCTACTACCCGCCGACGGTGGTGAACCACGCCAGCAGGCTCAGCCTGGGCGGTGCCTTCGTGCACGAAGCGCTCCCCGCCGCGCAGGTGGCGCTCGGCAGCATCAACGTCTCACACGGCTGCATCGGCATGTCGCCCGAGGGCGCCGAGTACTTCTACAACACCTTCGGCCCGGGCGACGTGGTGCAGATCCTGAACACCGACTACGGACCCATGTACGTGTGGGACGGGTTCGGCGACTGGAACGTCCCGTGGAACGAGTGGGTCAACCAGCCCTAGGACCCGTCCACGGTCCTGCCGGAAGGCTCCGCGCGCTCGCCGAACGGCAGCGTGTGGAGCCTTCTCGCTGTCGCCTCCGCCCGCTCGCGCTGGCGCAGCATCGAGGCGTAGTCCCGGTCCCGACGCGCCGCGATCACGGCGTGCACGAACTCCTCCGGGTGCGTGTCCGACGGCGGTGCCGGGGAGACGTGGTGGCTCGCCTCGGCTGCCAGGTCGAGTGCGAGGGTGTGCCGCGCCTGCGGGGTCAGTTTGGGCGCCTGGGAGAGGAACTGCGACATCCGGCGGGCGAGGGCATCGGGCAGCCGCCCGATGTCCGCGGTCGCCGACCACTCCTGCAACCGCGGCGGCATGACCGCCAGGGCACGTGGCCTCGCGACAACCCGCTCCCGCATGGCGTAGGTCCCGGCCAGGAGGTCACCGAGCCGCTTCGAGCGCTCGTTGAACAGCGAGACGAGGAACGCGAGCGAGCCACCCAGCATGTAGATCTCGAGGATCGCCAGCATGCCCCGGATGAACGCGTGCCGGAACCGGATGGCCCCGCCGTCGTCGCGCACGATCCGCAGCCCCATCACCAGCCGACCCAGCGATTTGCCGCGCGTCAGGGTCTCCACGGTCACCGGCACGACGACGAGGAGCATGACCACGAGGACGAGCAGCAGGGCCGTGGTCAGCGCCTCGTCGAGCACACCCCCGAAGACGTTGCCCACCAGGAGGACCAGGAGGATCGCGACGACGAACTGGGCGATGATGTCGATGAGCACGCTCAGTCCCCGCGCCGCGAATCCTGCCGGCTTCAGTTCGAGGACGACGGCCTCCCCGGTGACGACCGAACTCATGACTACCCCCTGATCACCGGCCGCGGACGCGGCGTGTCCACCCAGCCTAGCGGCGCCGCCGACGGCGCCACCGTGCCCTCGCCGGCGACCCCCTGGCCCGCGCGTCCGCGGGCTATAGGGTGGGCGCATGGACGTTGACGCATTCATCGCCGTGCACCGCAGCGACTGGCAACGCCTGGACGACCTCGTGCGTCGCCGGCGGCTCGACGGGGCCGAGTCGGACGAGTTGCTGGTGCTCTACCAGCGCGTGTCGACGCACCTGTCGATCATCCGGTCCGTCGATCCGGAGAGTGCGCTGTCCGGTGCGCTCTCGACCCGGCTCTCGCGGGCCAGGACCCGCTTCACGGGTGCCCGCTCGAACGTCATGGAGGACGTGGCGCAGTTCTTCGTCATCTCCCTGCCTGCTGCCTTCTACCGCATCCGCTGGCTCACCGCCGCGGTGGGCGTGATCTTCATCGCCGTCACGTGGCTCTACGCCGCCTGGGTGGTGAACACGCCGGGCGTCATCCCCGCGCTCGGGACGGACGAGGACCTCCGACAGTTCGTCGAGGAGGACTTCGTCAACTACTACTCCGAGAACCCGGCGGCCTCGTTCGCCGGGCTGGTCTGGACCAACAACGCCTGGATCGCCCTGCAGGCCGTGGCCTTCGGCGTCACGGGGATCTGGCCTGCCTTCATCCTGTACCAGAACGCCCAGGGCATCGGTCTGGCCGCGGGCATGATGGCCTCCTACGATCGGCTCGACGTCTTCTTCGTCTACATCCTGCCGCACGGCTTCATGGAGCTCACGGCCGTCTTCATCGCCGCCGCCGCGGGCCTCCGGATCTTCTGGGCGTGGGTGGCACCCGGCCGTCGGCCCCGCTCCGCCGCCCTGGCCGAGGAGGGGCGCGCCCTGATCACGGTGGCGCTCGGGCTGGTGCTCGTGCTCCTCGTCTCGGGCCTCGTCGAAGGTTTCGTGACACCGAGCCCCCTGCCTGCCTGGCTCCGCCTCGGCATCGGGTTCCTCGTCTTCGCCGCCTACTGGGCGTACACGCTGATCCTGGGACGACGGGCCGTCGCGGCCGGGCACCGCGGAGACCTCGGCGTCGTCGACCGGGGAGACGCCGTCATCACCGCCTGATCCCACCGCAGTGGAGTGCCGGGGAGTCTCCGGGCCGCGCGCGGGCATGCCCGGTATGGTCGGATGACGCCGACCGAGTGCCGGCGGGCATCGAACGAGGAGACAGCGCAGTGGCAGAGACCGAGAGTACCCGAGCAGCGGCCGGCGAGCGGCGACCGGACCACGACGACGCCGGGGCGGGTCTCGGCACCGACGAGGCCTCGTCCGCGGCCGGCGATGACCGCAGCGCCGGTCCCGGTGCCGACGATGCCTCGTCCACCGGCCCGCGGTCCGGCGCCACCGATGCATCGGTGTCCGACTACGGCGGGATCGCCCAGCGTCACACCCTGCCCATGCGGAGGGCGTCGACCATGCCCGACGTCCCGGGCAGCCACGACGGGGAGGCGGAACGGGAGCGGGCGTCCGGTATCCCCGTTCCGGCTGATGCGTCGGCCATGGACGCGTCTCCGTCGACAGCCGTCACTCCGACCGTCGATCCTGCCGGCGAGGGAACGTCGTCGGGCGACGCCCCACGGGAGGGGCCGCCGGCTGACGACCGCCACACGGCCGGCTTGACCGGCGTCGCTCCGACCGCTGCAGGGGCGGCGGCAGGGTCCATCGCCGGTGCATCGACGGCCGCGGGGTCGCCCGCAACCGGGTCGCCTGCGACCGGGTCCCCGGTCGCCGGGTCGTCTGCTGCAGGGCGGGCCGTGAGCGGCTCGTCCGACACGGGCCGTGCATCGACGGCTGCGGCACAGACTGCACCGGACGATTCGCCGGACGACTCCCCGAACAACTCGCCGGACGGTCGGGAGCGGCCCCGATCCAGGGTCGAGCCCACGACCGACACCGGTGCGCTGTCGGTCCGGCCACCGGACGAGGACGTCGCCCGCCGGGCCGCGGTCCGGGACCAGGCCGTCTTGGCGAAGCCGGCCCTCCCGCGCTTCCTGCAGGTCGTCGTCGCCCTGTTCTTCCCCGTCATCGTCGTCGCTGCCGCCGTCCGCGCCGTCGCGACGTCGTCCTTCCTGTGGCTCGAGTACAACCGGCCGGGGTTCCCCGCCGACCAGTTCGGGTTCTCGCTCGACGATCGGATGACGTACGGCTCCTACGCGCTGGACTACGTCCTGAACTTCGCGCCGCCCCGCTACCTCGGCGGGCTCGTGACGCCCGAGGGGGAACCGCTGTTCCTCGAGTCGGAGGTCGGGCACATGGCCGATGTGAAGGGGGTCCTCGGGCTGTCCTTCTTCATCGCGCTGGTGATGTTCGTCCTGGCCGTGATCGCGTGCGTGTATCTCGCCCGGCGGTACAAGGGCGGCATCAGGCGAGCGCTGTTCTCGGGGGCGGTCCTCACGCTGGTCGGGATCGTCGCGCTCACGGTGCTGGCGGTCATCGGATGGCAGACGTTCTTCACCCAGGTGCACGCCCTGTTCTTCGCTGACGGGACGTGGACGTTCCGGGTCGACGACACGCTCATCCGCCTGTTCCCCGAACAGTTCTGGACCGATTCGGCCGTGACCATCGCGGTCCTCGTCCTCGCGGCGACGATCCTCACGCTCGTGGCGACGTGGCCGACGAAGGCGCGCCGTGATCGCTCGATGCTCGCCCAGGACGCCGCCCAGGCCAGGTACCGCGAGGCGCTGGAGAAGTCCTGACCCGTCGTCCTCGCCGGACGTGGCACGCCGCGTGCCGGACCCGGCCGGACTCCGCCGTGGACAGGGCGCACCCCTCCTTCGGGGCCGCGGGCCCCAAAGGGGGGGTCAGCGCTTCGCGTAGAGCTCGTCGAGTGCTGCTGCGTGGTCGGCGACGACGGCGGCCCGCTTCAGTTTCAGCGTCGGTGTCAGGTGGCCCGACTCGACGGTGAACTCCGCCGCCAGGACCGTGAACCGCCGGATCTGCTCGGCACGTGACACCGTCGCATTCGCGGCGTCGACGGCGGTCTGCAGTTCCGAGCGCACCTCGGCGTCCCGTGCGGCTTCCTCGACGGTCAGTCCCTTCCTGCCGCGGCCCGCGGCCCAGCTGTCCAGTGCTTCCCGATCGAGGCTGACGAGCGCTCCGATGAAGGGTCTGCCCTCGCCCACCACCACGGCCTGTGCGACCAGCTGGTGCTCCCGGAGCCTCTCCTCCAGCGGACCGGGTGCCACGTTCTTGCCGCCGGCGGTCACCAGGAGGTCCTTCTTACGGCCCGTGATGGTGAGGAAGCCGTCCTCGTCGAGCGATCCGAGATCACCGGTCCGGAAGTAGCCGTCCTCGGTGAAGGCCTCCGCCGTCGCCTCGTCGTTCCGGAAGTAGCCGGCGAAGATCCCCGCGCCCCGCACCTGCACCTCGCCGTCGTCGTCGAGCCGGACGCTCGTGCCGGGCATCGGGATGCCGACGGACCCGACGCGCGTGAGCGCCACCGTGTTCACGGTGCACGGCGCCGTGCTCTCCGTCAGTCCGTAGCCCTCCTGGATCATGATGCCCGCGCCGCGGAAGAAGTGTGCCAGGTGCTCGCTGAGCGGGCTCGCCCCTGACACGGTGTAGGTGACCTCGCCACCGAACACGGCGCGAAGCCGCGGGTAGAGGATGCGGTCGAACAGCGCGTGGGAGCAGCGCAGGAGGGGGGATGGACCGCGACCGCCCCGACCGCGCGCATCGAGGGCGCGTGAGTAGGCGACGGCGGTGCGCTCGGCCGCAGCAAAGAGCCGGCCCTTGCCGGACTCCTCGGCCCGCTGCGCAGCGGTCGCATGGATCTTCTCGAAGATGCGGGGGACGGCGAGGAGGAACGTCGGCCTGAACGTCGTCAGGTCCTCGAGCAGCTGGGCGGCCGACCCGGAATGGGCCAGCGTGATACCGCCGGTGAAGCAGACCACCTGGACGGCACGGGCCAGCACGTGCGCGAGCGGCAGGAACATGAGCGTCCGGGCGTTCTCCTGCTTGAGGAACTCCGGCAGGAACTCGAGGGTGTTGACGGCGAAGAGGGCGAAGTTGCCGTGCGTGATGACGCAGCCCTTGGGCCGTCCGGTGGTCCCGGAGGTGTAGACGATCGACGCGGCATCGGCCAGACCCCGCGAGGAGCGGGCGTCCTCGAGCCGTCCGTCGGCAACCGACGCACCGTCCGCCATCAGGGTACCGAGCGTCGGGGTGGCAGGATCGACCTGCGCGTCGCCGTCGGCTTCGCCCGGATCGACGGCGCCCAGGGTCAGCCGGACGACGGCCGTCGTCTCCGTGCGGCCGCTGCGCGCCGCGGCGTCGAGGACGACGTCCGCCTTCGCCCGGTCCTCCACGAGCACGACGGCGGGCCGGGCGTCCTCGAGGATCCAGGCCACCTGATGCGCTGACGACGTCTCGTACACGGGGACCGTGACGGCTCCCGCGAACCAGATGGCGACATCGGCGAGCGTCCACTCGTACCGCGTCCTCGACATGACGGCGACGGCGTCACCCGGCTGGACGCCGTGCGCGATCAGGCCCTTCGCCACCGCGGCGACCTGCTGGAGGAAGGACGCGGCGGAGACGTCCGTCCACGTACCACCGGTCCGCCGTGCGTAGAGCGGGCGCTGCGGATCGTCGTCGTGCGTCCGCAGGAGCAGGTCCGTCACGTTGCCGGTCGGGGGGAGGTCGACCAGGAGGTCGGTGATGGCTTCGCGCACCAGGGCTCGCTTTCGTTCCGCAGGCAAGGGGAGGGGTCGGTCCTAGATCCAGCTGGGCAGCCACATGCGTGATCGCCACTGGTCGTAGGGGATGATCTCGGCTGTCCAGATGGGCAGGAAGTAGGCCGACAGCGCGACGGCCGCGACCAGGAAGACCCCCACCAGCACGATACCCCGGCGGCGTCGGGCCGCGTCCGCTCCCGGTCCCCCCAGGACCAGGCCGAGGCAGTACACGAGCGCCAGCACGAGGAACGGCTCGAAGGCGACCGCGTAGAAGTAGAAGGTGGTGCGCTCCGGATACAGGAACCACGGCAGGTACCCTGCAGCGACGCCCGTCAGGATGGCTGCGGCCCGCCAGTCGCGGCGGCCGATCCAGAAGAAGAGCAGGACCACGAGGGAGAGCGCGGCGCTCCACCAGATCAACGGGTTGCCGAGCACGGTGACGGCCTGCGAGCAGGAGTCGGTGCCGCATCCGCCGGGCGTCTCGTAGAAGAACGACGTGGGGCGCCCGACCACGAGCCACGACCAGGCGCTCGCCTCGTAGGGGTGGTCGGAACCGAGGCCCTGATGGAACGTGTAGGCGCTGCGGTGGTACTCGGCGAGGGATCGCAGTCCGTCCGGCACCCAGCCCCAGCCATCGGCGGGGTTCGTCGCGGCCCAGGTGCGGTCGTAGGCGTCTGTGGAGCGGAACCATCCGGTCCAGGTGGCGAGGTAGGTCAGCAGCGCGACCGGCACGAGCGACACGAAGGCGAGCAACCCGTCCTTCAGCGCTCCGCCGAGCACCCAGTGATGCACTCCGGCGATACGCCGGGCGCTCATGTCCCAGGCGACGGTCAGGAGGCCGAAGGCCGCGATGAACGGGATCGCCGACCACTTGGTGCCGAGCGCCAGGCCCAGGCAGATACCGGCGGCAACCCGCCAGGGACGCAGCCCGAGGAACGGTCCGTAGGCGAGGTGCCGCGGGGCGGGGACGCCGTCGTCGCGCTGTCCTGCCAGCGAGGCGAGGCGGCGCGCGAGGCGCCGTCGTCCGTCGTCGCGGTCCAGCAGGAGCGCGGCGAAGGCGAGCAGGAGCCAGAAGCTCAGGAAGATGTCCAGCAGCGAGGTCCGGGACTCGACGAGGTGGTGACCATCCACGGCGAGCAGCAGCCCCGCTGCGCTGCCGAGCAGGGCCGAGCCGAACATGCGCTGCGCGACCAGGGCGAGCACCAGGACCGAGAGGGTCCCCACGAGGGCGGCCGAGAAGCGCCACCCGAAGGCGTTGTCGGAGCCGAACAGGAGCATCCCGAACGCGATCATCCACTTCCCCACCGGCGGATGGACCACGTAGTTGGGGGAGTCGAGCAGGACGTCGGGATTCCCCGCGTTGAAGGAGTCGTTGGCGTCCTCGGGCCACGCGCGCTCGTAGCCGGACTGCAGCATCGAGTAGGCGTCCTTGACGTAGTACGTCTCGTCGAAGACCAGGGTGCCGGGCTCGCCCAGGCGCACGAACCGGAGGACGCCGCCGAGCAGCGCCATGATCAGGGGCAGGATCCATCGGTGCGCCCCGCCGGGCGCCGCGAGGCCGAGGAGCCGGCTGCTCAGCGCGCCGTACCCGAAAGCAAGAGCCGGGGGCCTGACCCACGAGACGCCGCGGTGCGGAGAGTCCTCTCGGGGACGGACGGCGGTAGGGCTCACCCTGTCATGCTACCGGCGGTGCCTGCACGCTCCCGGCAGGCCGGGAGGTGCGGAGGACACCGCGGCATCTCCCGTCGTGGTGCGTCCCGCGGCGGCACCGTCAGGGCCTCTGCGGTGCGGCTAGGCTGGGGCCGTGAACCAGCCATACGACGACTCCGTGTCCGACCCGTCCGACGACGCCACCGAGGGGATCGCCGTCGACACCGCCCGGGACGAGACCGGGCAGGAGTCCGCCGGAGCTGGCGCCGACGCGCAGGAGGACGCGCAGGAGGACGCGCAGGAGGACGCGCAGGAGGAGCCTCAGGGACAGGACGACCAGGGACAGGACGACGACCAGGACGACGACGCGCGGCCCGACGACGGGACCACCGTGGCCCGCGCGCCCATCACCGCGTACCGCGGTACGGCGGGGGACGGAAGCGGCCGCGGTCGGATCGTGCTCGCCGCGACCCCCATCGGCAACATGGGCGATGCCACGGAGCGCCTGATCGGCCTGCTCCACACTGCCGACGTCGTCGCAGCCGAGGACACGCGCCGTCTCCACCGGCTCGTCCAGGCGCTCGGCGTGACCGTGACCGGGCGGGTCATCAGCTACCACGAGCACAACGAGGCCGAGCGCACCCCGGAGTTGCTGGACCTCGTGCGTGACGGCGCCACCCTCCTCATGGTGACGGACGCGGGCATGCCCTCCGTCTCCGATCCGGGCTACCGGCTCGTCGAGGCCGCCGTCGCGGAAGGGCTGGACCTGACCTCCGTGCCCGGAGCCAGCGCGGTGCTGGCGGCGCTCGCGCTGTCCGGTCTGCCGACGGACCGGTTCTGCTTCGAGGGCTTCCTCCCGCGGAAGCCGGGCGTGCGGGCGGGCCGGCTCGCCGATCTCGCCAGTGAGCGCCGCACCATGGTCTTCTTCGAGGCACCGCACCGGCTCGAACCCATGCTGCGGTCCCTGCAGCAGGCTTTCGGATCGGACCGTCGGGCCGCCGTCGCGAGAGAGCTCACCAAGGTGCACGAGCAGGTGGTGCGTGGTCCGCTCCTGGAACTGCTGCAGTGGGCCCAAGCCGGTGAGGTACGCGGCGAGGTCGCCGTCGTCGTGTCCGGCGCTCCCGAGACGGCGCCCACCAGGCCCGAGGACCATGTGGGCAGTGTGAATGCGCTGATCCAGGGCGGGATGCGGCTGAAGGACGCGGTGGCCGCCGTGGCCGCGAACGGACAGGTGAGCAAGCGGGAGCTGTACGCCGCCGTGATCGCCGCACGCTGAGCTCTGTGCATTCGTCCAAAGGAAGTGCCCCAGCGGGGTGCAGCCTCCACTGGACACCCCTCCGACGCCAGGTCTAGCGTGAGCGGGAATGCCCCTCGTGGCATACCCACCCACCGTCGCGAAGGAGAACCAGCATGGCCGTCACCGCCGACCAGGAGAAGGCAGTACTCGACAAGGTGCCCACGGGGCTCCTCATCGGCGGACAGTGGCGGGACTCCTCGTCCGGGGCCACCTTCGACGTGGAGGACCCCGCGACCGGCAGGACGCTCCTGACACTGGCCGACGCGACGCCGGAGGACGGCATGGCCGCGCTCGACGCCGCCGTCGCAGCACAGGCCGAGTGGGCACGCACGGCACCGCGTGAGCGCGGGGAGATCCTGCGGCGGGCCTTCGACCTCGTGACCGCGAGGGCGGACGAGTTCGCCCTCCTCATGACACTCGAGATGGGCAAGCCGCTGGCCGAGGCACGCGGTGAGGTGACCTACGGCGCGGAGTTCCTGCGCTGGTTCTCCGAGGAGGCCGTGCGCGCCAACGGCCGCTACTCGATGGCACCGGACGGCAGGTCACGACTGCTGGTCAGCAAGAAGCCGGTGGGCCCATGCCTGCTGATCACCCCCTGGAACTTCCCGCTGGCCATGGCCACGCGCAAGATCTCCCCGGCCATCGCCGCCGGCTGCACCATGGTGCTCAAGCCCGCCAACCTCACGCCGCTGACGTCCTCGCTCTTCGCGACGGTGCTGCAGGAAGCCGGGCTCCCGGACGGGGTGCTCAACATCGTGAACACCACCACGGCCGGTGACGTCACCGGGCCGCTCATCGAGGACCCGCGCCTGCGCAAGCTCTCCTTCACGGGGTCCACGCCCGTGGGACGCAGCCTGCTGGCTGCCGCGTCGAAGAACGTGCTCCGGACCTCCATGGAGCTCGGCGGCAACGCCCCGTTCCTGGTGTTCGAGGACGCCGATCTCGATGCCGCGGTGAACGGCGCCATGCTCGCGAAGCTCCGCAACATGGGGGAGGCGTGCACGGCGGCCAACCGCTTCATCGTCCACGAGTCCGTCGCGGACCGCTTCGCCGAGGCGCTGGCCGCGCGCATGGGGGCCGTGACCCCTGCCCGTGGCACCGAGGACGGGTCGACCCTCGGTCCCCTGATCGACCGCAGGAGCCGCGACAAGGTGCACGAGCTCGTGTCCTCCGCCGTCGGCGACGGGGCGACGGCGGTCACCGGTGGCAGCCCGATCACGGGTGACGGCTACTTCTACGAGGCCACCGTCCTCACCAACGTGTCCCGCTCCTCGCGCATCCTGAAGGACGAGATCTTCGGGCCGGTGGCCCCGATCGTCACCTTCAGCACCGAGGACGAAGCCGTGGACCTGGCGAACGACACCGAGTACGGCCTCGTTGCCTACGTGTTCACGAAGGACCTCAACCGCGGACTGCGCATCGGCGAGCGGCTGGACACCGGCATGATGGGCCTCAACGCCGGGGTCGTCTCCAATGCCGCGGCTCCCTTCGGCGGTGTCAAGCAGTCCGGGCTCGGCCGCGAGGGCGGCGCAGAGGGCATCGAGGAGTACCTGTACACCCAGTACGTGGGTATCGCGGACCCGTACGCGTCCTGATTCCGCGCTCCTTGAGCGTCAGGAGGCCGGCTCCCCGAGAGGGGGTGCCGGCCTCCGTCACCATGGGGCCCGGTTCCACCCGTCCGTCTCTGCGGGCGATGCGTTGCCGGCGGGCCGGCCCGGCTACCCGCGGCGCGAACCGGACCGGAAGCCGTTGAGCAGCGACTGCGGGAACAACCGGGCCTTGACCCTCGTGGACCAGGGGCTTCCACGCCGCAGCGCACGGGTGACGGTATCGACGTCGTCCCACCGCGGTGCGGAGGGACGCGCGAGCCTGGCCGAGCCACCGGTGCCGCCCGCGCCGAACCGCCGGCCCGGCGGGATCGCTCCGTCCGCCGCCGGGATCCGTTCGGCGTACTCCTCGTGCTCGTAGGCATTCCTGAGCCGGGCCAGCGACTCCGCAGGCTCGCCCGCGAGATCCGCCTCGCGGGTCAGGCGGGCTGCGAAGGTGCGCGGGGTGTCGGTCTCGTCGAGCGGGTGTCCGTAGTCGCCGGCGATCTCCGTCGTCTCGGCCCAGGCCGCGGTCGCGGCTCCGTCGACGGCCGACACGTCCGCGACGGCGACGGTCCGGCGGCGTGACCGGGTCCTGGCCGTGCGCAGCAGCAGGGGGACGAGGGCGAGCAGGGCGATCCCGCCGAGAGCGGCCGCGCCGGCGCCGGGCGAGGCCTCGTTCTGCGGTCCGGCACCCGGGCCGCCCGCCGCAGCATCCGAGGGTTCCGCCGACGCTTCGGCCTCCGCTCCGACCCGGGGAAGGCTTCCCGGGTTCAGGGCGTCGGAGTCGTCCGCACGGGGTCCCACCGGCGAGAAGGCCCGCTGCGCGTAGGTCGGCACCACGCCACGGGACGGCGTCGGTTCGAACTGGACCCACCCGATCCCCTCGAAGTACAGCTCGGGCCAGGCGTGGGCATTGCGGGAGTCGACGACGAACTCGTTGAGCTCGGTGCCGTCGGGGCCCTCCTCGGTGTCGCCGGTCGGGCTTCCCGGCGTGTAGCCGACGGCCACCCTGCTGGGGATGCCGGCCGCCCGGGCCATCACGGCCATGGTCCCCGCGTAGTGCACGCAGTATCCCGACTTCGAGTCGAGGAAGCGGGCCATGACATCCATGCCGCTGCCGTCGTACCCGCCCTCCACGGGGGCCTCGACCGAGTACGTGAACTCCGGTCCCCGCAGGTAGTTCTGGATGGCCATCGCCTTGTCGTAGGGGTTCACGTACTCCCCGGTGATCTCGTCGGTCCTGGTGCGGACGATCTCCGGGGTGTCGTCGGGCAGCTCGCTGAAGATCGCGGGAACGGACTCGCTGTCCGACGGCCCGATCGCCCCCAGCCCCTCCCGCGTGAGCGCCGCGGAGCGGGTTTCCACCAGGTACTCCTGCCGGGCCGTCGAGCCGCCATCCGTCGCGAGGATGGACAGATTCGCCGGATCCCAGGCCCAGCTGCCCGCGAGGTTCGAGACACCGACGGGTGCGTACGGAGACAGCAGCCAGGGGCTCGCATAGCTCTGCGTCGTGATGCGCGTGAAGACCTGCTCGGTACCGGCGCCAGCAGCAGGCGCCCCCGTCTCCGTGCCGATCTCCTCGACGCCCGCCTCGCGTTCGCCCCTCCGCTCGTCCGGCTCCCAGCGGCGTCCGCTGAAGTCCTCGAGCGTCACGGCCCGCAGGTAGACCGGGGTGTCCGCGTTGGTGGAGTAGGCGATGCGCCCGAAGCCCGTCGGGTTCCGGAGGTCGTTGCCGAGGGTGACGGCGGGATTCAGCCCCGTGGCATTGCCCCACAGGTTCAGGCGCGCGCCCTGCGGGAAGGCTCCCGAGGTGAAGCCGGGCACGAACATCGGCAGGACCACGGCGACGGCCAGGGCCGCGGCTCCGATCATCGCGCTGCGCCCGGCGAAGCCCGAAGACGCTCGCGCCCCGCCCGACGCGAGCCGATTCCCCCGCCACTGCGCGACGGCGAGGAGGAGCAGGAACGCGAGGACCGTGGTGATGAAGGCGAACATGCCCACACCGGTGGGCTTCACGACGGCCGGCGAGATCATGACCGTGATCAGGGCCAGGCCGCTGGCTGCGGGCATGCGCAGGGTGGTCGAGAAGAGGTCGACGACGATCGCGATGAGCCCGAGCGCGGCGCAGACGATGAGGAAGATCCCTGCACTCGGCAGGACGGGAGCGACCTGGGACACCACCGTCTCCTCGGCCTGGGCGAGCAGGCGCTGCAGTTCCAGCGAGGTGCCCGGACCGGGTACCACCCCGAGGATGCTCTGGCGCGGGAAGAACTGGGCGGTCAGGGACCCGATGAGGGCGAGAACCCCCACGAGAGCGGTGATGATGCTGCCGAGGCGGAGCGCCCGCGTGGCGGCCATCGCCACCAGGACGGGGACGAGGGTGCCGACCACGGGCGCGAGCCACGTCCAGGGTTCGACGACACCGTTGAGGCTCGTCGCCGCCGCGAGCACCGCGAGGAGGCAGGCACCCGTCACGGCCCAGTGCCACGGGTCGGCCGACGGCGACCGTCGGGGAACGGCCGGCGCGGTGCCCGGAGCCGTCGCGGGGCGGGTGAGAGTCAAGGTCATGCTGATCCCCTGGAGATGTCGCGTGCGGGTCGGTGCTGCTCGGACGGGCGCCCGGCGCCCGGGGCGGCGCCTGCTCCGGAAGGAACGGGACCGGCGAGCTGCTCGAGACCGGCCCAGACCGTGGGAAGGGATGCCATGGGTGACGCCGCGGTCGCATGCCAGCCCGCATCGCGCAGGATGTCGATCTGTCTCCGGGAGTCCGCGGGGCGCTCGGTCGCGATGATGGCGTACGACGGGGAACTGCCGTCCGCCGCAGAGGCGAGCGCCTTCGCTTCCTCGGTCGTCAGGACCCCGACGACGGCGATGAGGGGGCCGCGGTGCCGCGTCGCGGCGAGCTTGTCCAGGAGATCGTCGCCGTACGCCGCGTGGTGGGCTGTCTGGGCAGCTTCCGCCGTCGACCGCCGGATGCGTCGTGCCGCCGCCCGCGCGGCCTCGCCGGCCCGGACCGCGCTGCTACCGGTGCCGTCCTCTGCCGAGGACCGCCTCCCGGTTTCCGGCGCGAGTTCCAGGGCGGCCAGGCCCTCGGCGATGCCGGCGACCGCGCCCTGGCCGTGGTGCTCCTCGTCGGACGGGAACGGCGCGGAGGCGGAGTGCAGCAGTGCAGGCGCCCCGTGGTGGTCGAGGAAGCGCAGGGCGTAGTTACGCTCGAGGAGGTGCGCGCTGATGGACATGACAGCGGTGACCGCCCACTCGAACGTCGGCGACGTCGTCAGGCCCGTGCCGTCCCCGCTGCCGAAGGCGGCACTGAACCCCGTGGCGAAACCGTGGTGGCGCTGGTCCATCAGCAGGGTTGCCTGCGGCGTGGTCACGGATTCCTCCTGCCGGACCATCAGTTCGCTGTGGCGGGCGGTGGCGGCCCAGTGCACCCTCCGCATCGAGTCGCCGTGCCGGTATTCACGCGTCATGACGTCGTCGTCGCTGGGGTTGGCCTGCCGCCTGGTCGCCGCCATGCCGTCACTGCCCCGCGAGCCGGACAGCGCGGTGCCGAGCAGGTCCACCGGCGCTGGCGTCACGACCAGCGGATCGCTGCCGCCGAGGACATGGCGCGAGATGCACAGTCCGAACGGGTCCGTGAACTCGGCCGTCACGGGCCCGATCCCGTACACGCCCCGGGAGGCCGATCTGAGCCGGTACTCGTAGAGGGACACGCCGTCGCGCGTGGGGTTGCGTGACGGATAGGTGAATTGGGGGGCCTGCCCGAAGCGGGCCGGGAGTCGCTCCTCCATCGCAACCGTCGCACCGCCGGCCACCGAAGCGGTCAGCGAGAGGGTGACGGTCGTCGTCGCCCCGATCTCCATGGACTGCGGCTGGAAGCGTCGCGCCGCGGTGAAGCGCGGCTTGACGATCCGGAGGACGATCAGCGAGGCCAGGGGCAGGGCGAGCAGCAGCACGCCCACGTACAGGAGGTCACGCCGGCCCAGGATCTGCGCCGCCAGCAGAGAGACGATCGCGGTGAGGACGAAACCCCAGCCGCGCACGGTCAGGATGCGCGAGGGGAGCTTGTCGAGGAGGGCCATCGGAGATCCGCCGGATCTAGGAGGGGACCGAGTCGGGGGTCGCACGCGTCATCGCCGCTGCACCTCGCGGGCCACGGGGACGCGCGCGAGGACGTCCGCGACGATGGTGGATGCGGTGTCTCCGGCACTGGTGGCCTTGCGGTCGAGCAGGAGGCGGTGGGCGAGGACGGCGTCGGCGATCGCGGCGATGTCATCGGGCAGGACGAAGTCGCGCCCCTCGAGGGCTGCGCCCGCCTTCGCGGCGCGGAGGAGCTGGAGCAGGGAGCGGGGGCTCGCGCCGAGCCGCAGCCTGGGGTGCTCGCGCGTGGCGCGGCCGATCGAGACGGTGTAGTCCTTGACCGCGGGCGAGACGTAGACACCGCGCACCTGCCGCATCATGCCCGCGATGTCCGCGACGCTCGCCACCGGCCTGATCGCCTCGAGGGGCGAGACGGACTGGTGGGTCTCCAGCATGTCCGCCTCGGCCCGCGCATCGGGGTAGCCCATCGAGATGCGCGCCATGAAACGGTCCCGCTGGGCCTCGGGCAGGGGATAGGTGCCCTCCATCTCGATGGGGTTCTGCGTGGCGACCACCATGAACGGCGCCCCGAGCGGGTGCGTATGGCCGTCGACGGTCACCTGGTGCTCCTCCATGCACTCGAGCAGCGAGGACTGTGTCTTGGCGGAGGCCCTGTTGATCTCGTCGCCGATGACGATGTTCGCGAACACGGGTCCGCGCCGGAACTCGAAACGCCGCGAGTCCTGGTTGAAGATCGAGACGCCCGTGACGTCGGACGGCAGCAGGTCGGGGGTGAACTGGATCCGGTTCACGGTGCAGTCGATCGTCCGCGCCAGGGTCTTCGCCAGCATGGTCTTGCCCACCCCCGGGACGTCCTCGAGGAGCAGATGGCCCTGTGCCAGCAGAACCGTCAGGGCCAGCCTCGCCGCTTCGGGCTTCCCGTCGATCACGGTGTCGATCGCATCGAGGATGCGGGTGCTGATCTCGTGGAATCCTGCTCCCGGGACGTCCGGGGCCGCCGATCGCGGATCGTCGGCGACCTCGGCGATGTTGTGCTGGACGTCCATGGGTACCTTCCACGCGAGAGCCTGCACCGGGACCGTCGGCCGGGGCGGCCGGGATCGACGACACAGGGGACGGCCGCGACCGATCCGGCGCGGGGCAGGACAGACCGGGCTGCTGGATTCAACAGATTACTAGCTCAACTTGTCCCCGGGGCGATAAGTTCCGCGCGCTGGCTAGGCTTGAAGGTATGTGTGACAGTGCGAACGCGGCCGGCCGCGGCCTGACCGTCGGGGAGACCCCGCCCGCCTATCGGGAGCCCGAAGAGGCCGACGCGTCCGGCTCCGGCGAGCCCGCGGGGGAGGTGCGACGGCGACGGAAGGGTGGCTTCCCGCCCCTGCCGGAGCCGCTCGCAGTACCGGTGATCGACAACCACACGCACTTCGACGTCCGGGACGGGGCCGTCACGGTCCCGATCGGCGAGGCCCTCGACGCGGCCGAGGCGGCCGGGGTCCGCGGCGCGGTCCAGGTGGGGACCGATCTGGAGTCCTCGCGGTTCACGGCCGCCGTCGTCGAGCAGGATCCCCGCCTGCTCGGCGCGGTGGCGCTGCACCCCAACGACGCCCCGCTCCTCGCCGAGGGAGGGACGCTCGACGACGCCCTGTCGGAGATCGAGCATCTCGCGGCGGGCGACAGGATCCGGGCCCTCGGTGAGACCGGCCTGGACTACTTCCGGACCGGGGAGGAGGGACGCGGGGGCCAGCTGAGGTCCTTCCGAGCCCACATCGACATCGCCAAGCGCCTCGACAAGGCGCTCCAGATCCATGATCGGGAGGCGCACGACGACGTCGTGGCCACCCTGCTGTCCGATGGGGCACCCGACCGCGTGGTGCTGCACTGCTTCTCGGGCGATGCCGACCTGGCCCGTGTCTGCAACGAGCAGGGCTGGTTCATGTCCTTCGCAGGCACCGTCACCTTCAGGAATGCCGCGAACCTGCGGGAGGCCCTGCTCGTCGCGGACCCGGGGCTCGTCCTGGTGGAGACCGATGCCCCGTTCCTGACGCCGCATCCCCACCGCGGCCGTCCGAACGCGAGCTACGTCATGCCGAACACCGTGCGGGCGATGGCGGAGGTCGTCGGCTCCGGCGTGGACGCCCTGTGCTCCCGGCTCACCGCCAACACCGAAGCGGTGTACGGGAGCTGGGACGCTCCGTGACGGCCATGCTGCTCCGAGCCCGGCCGGCGGGTCGCATCACCGGAGGAGTCGGCGGATGATCGACGTAAGTAGCCCGATCCGGCGAACCGAGTAGCACCCCGCAGAAGGCGGGTGGGCGGCACTCGTGCCACGCCGCACACGCGCTCCGTAGCCTCGATGCAGGGACTCCCGCCCGCCTGTGCCAGCACGCCGGCCGGCGGGTATCCCCTCGCCGCCCTTCTTCTGAGACCGGAGGGGCCGGCGCACACGGTGGCCTCCCTTCCCAGCGAGGAGGCCGCTCCCGAGCGGGTCGGCGGCGCCGGGCACCCTCCTGAGACCAGGGTTCCCATCAGGCGTCGCCGACTCCCTCCACCGGATCTCCGCTCACCCGCCCTCGACCGTCCGCTTCGGCACCCGCCGGCTCCGGGTCCGGATACCGGCGGGTGCCGAAGCGGATGACCGCCGTCCGCCGGGCCGTCCGCCGGGCCGGATACGATGGCGGAGTGACTTCGACCCCTGCCGCGGGCCAGCCCGCGCCCCTCCTCGGCGCCGCCGACATCCGCCGACTGGCAGCAGAGGTGGACATCCGCCCCACCAAGACCCTCGGCCAGAACTTCGTCATCGACGGCAACACCATCCGCAGGATCGTCACGGCGGCCCACCTCGCTCCGGACGAGACGGTGCTCGAGGTGGGACCAGGGCTCGGATCCCTGACCCTGGGCCTGCTCGACGCCGCGGAGCGGGTCGTCGCCGTAGAGATCGATCCGGTGCTGGCCGGGAAACTCCTGGGGACGATCGCGCAGTGGCGGCCGGACCGCACGGCGGCCCTCGACGTCGTCCTCGAGGACGCCCTGCGCGTTACGGCACTGCCGCACGCGCCGACCGCCCTGGTCGCCAACCTGCCCTACAACGTAGCCGTCCCCGTGGTCCTCAACCTCCTCGCGCGTTTCCCCACGCTCCGGCACGGCCTCGTGATGGTGCAGGACGAGGTGGCCGACCGGCTGGCAGCCCCGCCGGGGTCGAAGGTGTACGGCGTGCCCTCGGTCAAGGCGGCGTGGTACTCCAGCATGACGAAGGCGGGGGTGATCGGGATGAACGTCTTCTGGCCGGCGCCGAAGATCGCCTCCGGCCTCGTCCGGTTCACGCGGCGCGAGCCCCCGGTCACGACGGCGACCCGGGAGCAGGTCTTCGCGGTCATCGACGCGGCGTTCGCGCAGCGGCGCAAGACGCTCAGGGCGGCGCTCGCCGGCTGGGCAGGGTCCCCGGTGCTGGCCGAGCAGGCCCTCCGCGCCGCGGGCGTCGACCCCACCGCGCGGGGCGAGGTGCTCGACATCACCGCTTTCGCGCGCATCGCCGAGGCCAAGGTCGACGCCACGGTCGACGCCGGAGCCGGAGCCGGAGCCGGACCCGACACCGACGCCGCGCCGACCGCGCCGACCGCGCCGACCGCGCCGGGGCCACCCGAGGCGTCCGCTGCGGGCTGACGCCGTCGGCTAGGTTGGTGGACATGGTCTCGGACAGAACTCTCGACATGCGCACGGACTTCGCCCGTGCGCGCTCCGTCCGGGTGAAGGCCCCTGGCAAGATCAACGTCTCGCTCCGGGTGGGCCCTCCCCGGGAGGACGGCTACCACGGCATCGCGAGCGTGTTCCTCGCCGTCTCCCTCTACGAGGAGGTGCTGGCGACCGAGACCCCGGGTCAGGGGATCAGCGTCACCGTGAACGGGCAGGGCACGCTGAACCTGCCCGCGGCGAGCATCCCGCTGGACCGCAGGAACCTTGCCGTGCGCGCGGCCGAGCTGCTGGCCGAGGTGAGCCCCGGCCACACCGGGGTGCAGCTGGACATCACCAAGCGCGTGCCGATCGCGGGCGGAATGGGCGGAGGATCGGCCGATGCCGCCGCGGCCCTCCTCGCTTGCGACGCCCTGTGGGGCAGCGGGTTCTCCAGGGACGAACTTGCGAAGATCGCCGTGGACCTCGGTGCGGACGTGCCGTTCGCGCTGGTCGGTGGCACCGCCGTCGGCCTCGGGGTGGGGGACCAGCTCACGCCGGCCATCTCCAAGACGCCGCTGCACTGGGTCCTCGTCACCTCCGACTACGGGCTGTCCACGCCGGAGGTCTACCGGACTCTCGACGCGATCCGGCTGCGGGACGGTGTGGAGCCCGACCCCCAGCCCGGCATCGATCCCGCGATCCTCGGCGCCATGCGGGCCGGGGACGCGTCGGGCCTGGCGCCCCTGCTGCACAACGACCTCCAGCAGGCCGCGCTCGAACTCGCTCCCGCCCTGGGAGATATCCTTGAGACCGGCAGGACCGCCGGAGCACTGGCCGGGATCGTGTCAGGATCCGGGCCCACCGTCGCCTTCCTCACCCAGAGCTCGGGTCACGCAGCCGAGCTCGAGGTGCTCCTCGCATCGGAGGGGCTGCAGGCGACATCCGTCCACGGTCCGGCCCACGGGGCCCGCATCTCGCAGGACCCCCAGGGCTGATCCGGGGCCACCCCCGGATCAGCACACCACACCGCTCAACCGAAAGCAGTATCTTCGTGGCACACCTCCTCGGCGCGGAATCCCTCAGCGTCGCCTTCGTCACCCGCACCATCCTCGACACCGTGTCCCTCGGGCTCGAGGACGGCGACCGTATCGGCATGGTGGGGCGCAACGGCGACGGCAAGTCCACGCTCATGCGCCTCCTCGCCCAGCGGAGCGTGCCCGATTCCGGCCGCGTCACCAAGCGGCGGGACGTGTCCGTCGGCTACCTCGACCAGTCGGACGTGCTCGACGGCGACCTCGAGGTGGGTCGCGCGATCGTGGGCGACCAGGCGGACCACGAGTGGGCCTCCAATCCGAAGATCCGCGATGTCATGGGCGGTCTCGTCTCGGAGGTCGACTGGCACGCCCGCGTCTCCTCCCTGTCCGGCGGGCAGAAGCGCCGCGTGGCGCTCGCGAAGCTCCTCATCGGTGACGACGACGTCATCATGCTCGACGAGCCCACCAACCACCTCGACGTCGAGGGCGTGGCCTGGCTCGCGAAGCACCTGAAGCAGCGGTGGCGCCCCACCGAGGGTGGGCTGCTCGTGGTGACCCACGACCGCTGGTTCCTCGACGAGATCTGCAACCACACGTGGGAGGTGCACGATGCCATGGTCGACGACTTCGACGGCGGCTACGCAGCTTACGTCCTCGCCCGGGCCGAACGCGACCGCATGGCGTCCGTCGTCGAGTCCAAGCGCGTGCAGCTGGTCAAGAAGGAACTGGCCTGGCTGCGGCGCGGCGCACCGGCCCGCACGGCGAAGCCGAAGTTCCGGATCGAGGCGGCGAACGAACTGATCGCGGACGTCCCCGAGCCGCGTGACTCCCTGGCGCTCAGCAAGATGGCCATGTCCCGGCTCGGCAAGGACGTGCTGGATCTCGAGGACGTGAGCCTCGCCATCACCGACGGCGAAGGCCGGGATCGGACGCTGTTCGACCGGATCACCCTGCGCCTGGCGCCGGGGCAGCGGCTCGGGCTCGTGGGCGTGAACGGTTCGGGCAAGACCACCCTGCTGCGCCTGCTCAACGGCGAACTGCAGCCGACGGCGGGCAAGGTCAAGAAGGGCAAGACCGTCCAGACCGCGGTCCTGTCGCAGGAGGTCCGTGAGCTCGACGACGTGAACGACCTGCGGGTCATCGAGGTCATCGAGTCGGAGAAGCGCGTGTTCGCCGTCGGGGGCAAGGAGGTCTCGGCGAGCCAGCTCGTGGAGCAGCTCGGCTTCACCAACGAGAAGCAGTGGACGCGGGTGAGCGAGCTGTCCGGCGGCGAGCGCCGTCGCCTGCAGCTGCTGCGCCTGCTCGTCGGCGAACCGAACGTGCTGATGCTCGACGAACCGACCAACGACCTCGACACCGACACGCTCTCCGCCATCGAGGACGTCCTCGACGGCTGGCCGGGGACCCTCGTAGTGGTCTCCCACGACCGCTACCTGCTCGAGCGCGTGACCGACTCCCAGATGGCGCTGCTCGGCGACGGGCGCCTGCGCGACCTCCCCGGCGGCGTCGACCAGTACCTCGACCTGCGGAACGCCGCGGGCCCGATGACCGCCACCGGCAGCGCCGCCTCCCCGGCCGTCAGCGGTGGATCGGCAGGGACGTCGTCCGAAGCGGATCTCCGGCAGGCGCGCAAGGACCTCGCACGGATCGAACGGCAGATCTCCAAGGTCGATGCCCAGAAGGGCAAGCTGCAGGCACAGATGGAGGAGGCCGGGGCGAAGTCCGACGCCGACTTCGGGGTGATCGCGGGGCTCAACACGCGCCTTCAGGAGCTCCAGGCCGAGATCGAGGACCTGGAAGGCCAGTGGATGGAAGCCGCCGAGGTCCTGGGGGAGTAGGCCGGCCTCTCAGGGGAAGCGGTGCCGTTCTGACCGGGGTGGGTACCGTCGAGCGTGGATTTCGCCCTGGGGCCTGCAGGTGCGCAGACCGTGGCGGATGCCCGCAGGCTCTTTCGGTATGTGGTTCTCGTGCCAGGAGTGTGGCTGGAGTGCGGCTGGAGTGTGGCTCGAGTGGGGTAGGAGTGAGGTCGGTGACGTCCCGCCAGGTAGCCGGAGGCTGCAGGGACGAGTAGAGGGGGATCGATGGCGCGTGGCGTTCACGCTCCTGCAGGAGCCCGATCACGCCTAGGGTCAGAGGCGACGTGCGGCACCAGTCCGTGTGCCGTTGGATGTACCGGTCCACACAACGCATCTCAGTGCGGTGTACCGGGTACGGGATCGACTCAGGGGACATCGATAGTGACCACCAGTGACAACTCCATCCCTACCGTTCGGCTGCCGTGGGCAGACGCCACGAGGGGAGCCGGCGTGATCGCCGTGGTGGTCTTCCATGTCCTCATCTGGGTCCATGACCCGGTGTTCGGCACCGAGACAGCGGCGGGTCCAGTCCTGTCCCGGGTGAACGCACTCCTCGGGACCCTGCGCATGCCCGTCCTGTTCGCTCTGGCGGGGATCCTGGCATCGCCGTCCCTGATCAGGGGAGGCGATGCGCGCAAGGCCCTGTCGAGGAGTGTCTCGAGCTACTACCTCTATGTCGTCTGGCTCCTCATCTATCTTCTTCTGTTCCTCCTGGTCGGGACTCCCGGCAGCCCGCACTACTTCGACAGCTTGAACGGCTTCCTGACCCAGCTGGTCGTACCGGATACGACACTGTGGTTCATCTTCGCGTTGGCTGTGTACATACCGGTCGTCCTCGCCGCGCGCGCCATCCGTCTTCCCCCACCGGTGTTGCTCGTCCTCGCCGTGGTGGTGTGGTTCGTCCTGCAGTCGGAGGGCGACGGCAGCCTCCTCGAACGGTGTGCGGAGCACTTCGTCTTCTTCGCCTCCGGCGTCTTCGGTGCTGCGGCCCTCAGGAGAGCCGCAGCAGCCCCGCTCTGGCTGGCGGGGCTGTTCTCTGCGGTGTTCCTGGCATTGATGGCCCTGCGGACCACTGATATCGGAGCGCAGAATGAGGCCCTCGAGTTCATGAGTTCGCTCGCCTCCATACCGGCCATGGCTGCCGTGGCGCATCAGGTGTGCCGGATCGCGCCGGTGGCGCGCGCTGCAGGGTTCATCGGTGCGCGCACCCTTCCGGTGTACGTGCTCCATCCGGTCGTGATCGTCTGCATCCTCGCTTTCGGGCGCCAGGAAGCGCTGGGGCCGTTCGTCGATTCGTTCGTCGTCGACGCCCTCTACCCCCTCGTCCTCTCGGCAGTGATCATCGTTGTCTGCCTCACCGCCGAGAACCTCCTTGCGCGAATTCCCGGCAATCCGCTGTTCGCCCTGCCCGAGTCCGTCCGACGGAGGATACTGGGCCCTCGCCGGCAGGACACCACGGCGACTCGCCGCCGGGGGAGGGCGCCGCTCGATGCCGGAGCCGGCGCCGCCGGCGGGTGATCGGCTCGCCGAAGGGTGCGGGGCGTGGCAAACTAGATAACCGTGCGCAGGTGCCCCGCGCCGGGGTCCAGCTGCCGCATGGTCCGCCCTGGTGTAATGGCAGCACCCCAGCCTTTGGAGCTGTGGAGTATAGGTTCGAATCCTATGGGCGGAACGGCGCAAGCCCCGGTACCGGTCCCTCGCGGACGGCGGATCCGGCCACCACACCACAGGTAGGAGTGCCCGCTTCGTGAGCCCCCAGAGTGAAGAGACGGTGACGCCGGCGGCGTCCACCGCCCAGAAGCCGGCGGCGGTCATCGTCCTCGCCGCGGGAGCCGGGACCCGCATGAAGTCCCGCACACCGAAGATCCTCCACCCGCTGGGCGGTCGGTCCATGATCGGTCACGCGCTCGCCGCGGCGCGGGGCCTGGACCCCCACCACCTCGCCGTCGTCGTCCGGCACGAGCGCGAGCTCGTCGCCGCGCACGTCGCGGGTGTCGATCCCGAGGCCCTGCTGGTCGACCAGGACGACGTCCCGGGGACCGGCCGCGCGGTGCAGGTGGCCCTCGAGGCGCTGGACACGAGGGAGGGCACCATCGGGGGCACCGTGGTGGTGACCTACGGCGACGTACCCCTGCTCGAGGCCGCGACCCTGCGGGACCTCGTCGAGGTGCACGTCCGGGACCGGAACGCCGTCACCGTGCTCACTGCCGAGCTCGACGACGCCACCGGCTACGGGCGCATCGTCCGGAGCCCGGACGGCACGGTACTCGGCATCGTGGAGCACAAGGATGCCTCCGAGGAGCAGCGGACCATCCGCGAGGTGAACTCGGGGATCTATGCGTTCGACGCCGACGTCCTGCGCAGCGCGCTCGGCCGGATCGACGCCGGCAACGCCCAGGGCGAGCTGTACCTGACCGATGTGCTCGGCATCGCACGGAACGACGGCGGCAGGGTGGCAGGACTGATCGTGCAGGACCGCTGGCAGGTCGAGGGCGCCAATGACCGCGTCCAGCTCGCCCGTCTTGCCGCCGAGCTGAACCGCCGCATCCTCGAACGGTGGATGCGCGCGGGCGTGAGTATCGTCGACCCCGGCAGCACCTGGATCGACGTCCACGTGGAGCTGGCCGAGGATGTCACGGTCCTGCCGGGAACGCTGCTGCACGGCACCACCACGATCGCCAGGGACGCCGTCGTGGGTCCCGACACGTCCTTGACGGACGTGTCCGTCGGGCAGGGAGCCCACGTGACCCGGACCCACGGCAGCGGCGCCAGGATCGGCGACGGGGCCAGCGTCGGTCCCTTCACCTACCTCCGGCCGGGAACGGTACTGGGCGAGGACGGCAAGATCGGCGCGTTCTACGAGACCAAGAACGTGGTGGTGGGCCGCGGCTCGAAACTCTCGCACCTCGGCTATGCGGGCGATGCGGAGATCGGTGAATACACCAACATCGGCTGCGGCAACATCACCGCCAACTACGACGGTGTCGACAAGCACCGCACCGTCATCGGGTCCCACGTCCGTACCAGCTCGAACACGGTCTTCGTCGCGCCGGTCACGGTGGGCGACGGCGCCTACACCGGTGCCGGCGCCGTCATCCGCAAGGACGTCCCCGCCGGGGCGCTCGGACTGAGCGTCGTGGCGCAGCGCAACGTCCCGGGCTGGACCTCGGAGAAGCGACCCGGCACAGCTGCGGACGAGGCGGCGCGCGCGAGCATGGCCGGAACCGACACATCAGGCCCACAGGCAACGAAGGAACCACAGGAAAGCGGTCAGTCATGAGCGAGATCACGGCACGCGGCGAGAAGAAACTGGTGCTCGCCTCCGGGCGTGCACACCCCGAACTGGCCGAGGAGATCGCGTCCTGGCTCGGCACCGAACTGCTGCCGGTCTCCGCCTACGACTTCGCCAACGGCGAGATCTACGTACGCTCCGGCGAGAGCGTGCGTGGTACCGACGTCTTCGTCATCCAGGCCCACCCGGCGCCCCTGAACAACTGGCTCATGGAACAGCTCATCATGGTGGATTCGCTCAAGCGGGCCTCGGCCAAGCGGATCACCGTCGTCTCGCCGTTCTACCCCTATGCGCGGCAGGACAAGAAGGGGCGCGGACGTGAACCGATCTCCGCCCGCCTCGTCGCCGACCTGTACAAGACGGCGGGAGCGAACCGCCTGATGTCCGTGGATCTGCACACCTCCCAGATCCAGGGGTTCTTCGACGGCCCCGTGGACCACCTCATGGCCATCCCGCTCCTCGCCGACTACATCCGGACGAGGGTCGACGCCGACAATGTCACGGTCGTCTCGCCCGACACCGGACGGGTGCGCGTCGCCGAGCAGTGGGCCGAGCGGCTCGGGGGGGCACCCCTCGCGTTCGTGCACAAGAGCCGCGATCTCACGGTTCCGAACCAGGCCGTGTCCAAGCAGGTCGTCGGCCAGGTCGAGGGCCGCACCTGCGTGCTCATCGACGACATGATCGATACCGGGGGCACGATCTCCGGGGCCGTGCAGGTGCTGAAGAACGCCGGGGCCAAGGATGTCATCATCGCGGCGACCCATGCGGTGTTCTCCGATCCGGCGGCGCGTCGACTGGCCGAGTCCGGGGCCCGTGAGGTCGTCGTCACCAATACTCTGCCGATACCCTCCGAGAAGCGCTTCCCCCAACTCACGGTCCTGTCGATCGCACCCCTGATCGCCCGTGCCATCCGCGAGGTGTTCGACGACGGATCGGTGACGAGCCTCTTCGACGGCAACGCCTGAACGGATGCCGTGCCCTGCTGAAGAGCAAGGGCAGGCGTCGAGAGCCCGGATACCCCTACGCACAAGGCCGACAAAGCCGAGTGCGTAGGGAAACGACGGAAGTCGAGTAGTGTTTCGTCGCCATACGTGGAAAAAACAAGTAAGAATACTGATGATTCCGTAGCAGCCACTCGTGCTGCCCCCATCCTCCCTTCCTACGCTGAGTTTCAGACACCTGTCACAAGCTGGGAAGAAGTAGGTCCTTCATGCGGTCTCACAGTCTCGTACACACCCTTGTCCCTCCACCTGCTGCAGCCAGGCCGACCAGGTGGCACCCGGTGCAGGCGCCACCGGGGCACCCGGTGCAGGTGCTACCAGGGGCCTCGGTGCGCTTCATCGGAAGGATGGCCGAGACGGAATCGGCCCTGCAGGCCGTCCGTGATCCGGATTCGTCGGGTGCTGTGGTCGTGGGCCCCCCTGGCGTCGGCAAGACCGCCCTGCTGCACCAGGTGCTGCGCTCCCTCGACGGCAGCTACGTGGTCCGCGTCCGCGGGATCCGGTCGTCCGCGTCCTTCTCCTACCGGGCGCTCGGTTTCCTGCTCTCCGAGGTACCGGGCACCGTGACGCATCCGGCTCTCGTCCTCTCGGCAGTCTCGGCACACCTGCGTGAGGAGGCGGGAGGTCGCCGCATCGTCTTCGCCATCGACAACGCGGAGCACCTCGACAAGGCATCCTCGACACTGATCGGTCAGCTTCTTTCCGGTGACAGTGCCTCCGCCGTCCTGACCGTGACCGATTTCGCCCAGGCGGACCCGGTGTTCATGGGCCTCTGGCGGGCCAGCTCGCTGCGCCGGATCGACCTGAGGCCGCTCTCCTTCGAGGACACGGTGCTTTTCGTCGCCTCCGAACTCGGAGCTCCCGTCAGTCGCGAGGGCGTGGAGGCGTTGTGGTCCGTAGCCGGTGGGAATGCGCAGGCCACCCGTGCGTCCCTGCAGGGTTTCGTGCAACGCGGCGTGTTGGCGCGGCGCGGTGAGGCGTGGGTCCTGTTGCCGAACCGGAAGGGGATCGGACACGACGTGGTGAGCACTTCACCACTCCTGCGCACCCTCACCCGCAACCAGCGGCGAATCGTCGATCTCGTGTCGCTGGCCGGCGGGCTGCCGTGGCAGGATGCCGCTCGGCTCGCCGATCCGTCAGAGCTCGACGCGCTGCAGGACGCGGGCATCCTCGTGGTGCTGGCGGATCCCGAACCCTGCGTGAGGCTCGCCGCCGATGGCCTGGCGGATGCTGTGGCGGAACAGGTCCCCGAGGAGGAAGCAGCCCGTCTGTACCAGGATCTCCGATCCCGGCCCGGAGCTGCCCGGTATCTTGCCGACGATCCGGCTCGCGAGGTGGGCTGGCTGATTCAGGCCGGTCTGTCCGTCGACGTCCAGCTGGGTGTCACTGCGGTCGAGACCCTGAACCGGAGCGGACAACACCGGCGAGCGGCCGATCTCATCCGCATGATCACCACTCGCCGGCAGTCACCCGAGCTGGCCCTCGAGGCGATGATCGCTGCCCTCGGTCAAGGACATCTCAAGGATGCCACCGTCGCATCCGCGACGCTCTCTGCTGCCGAGGTCGAACTCGACCGGGAGGTCTTGATCAGGTACCTGGTGGAGGAGAGCCGCCTGCGTCGGCTCCACGCCGTCGGCGATCCGGCCCTACCACTGGATCGGGCCGACGAGCGGCTCACATCGTGGGGGCTCGACCGGATCGGGCAGCCCCCTGGAGATGCGCAGGACCGCTCGGAGTCCGTGAGTCTCGGCCGACGCGTGCTCGTCGCCCGTGCCGAACTGGCGTCCTTCGAGGGTCGGTACCGGGACAATCTCGCCGACCTCGAGGGGGTGCGTCAGACGGAGCTGTCCTCGTCCAGCGGCCGCGAGGAGTGCGCGTCGCTGGTGGCCCTCCAGTCCCTGCTCCTCGAGGCCATGGTGCTGCAGGAGCCCACGGAGCCCGCACTGCGACTCGCGGGAGTCCTGGCCCGTAACCTGTCGCATCCCCAGGTGGCGCACCAGGCGGCGGATGCCGCTCTCCTGCGGGTGGAGGTGGCTTTCCTCGTCGCAGGCAACTGGGCCGCGGGGCGGATGATCTTCTCGGGCTCCCGACCCTCCTCCAGTTCGTGGTCGCTCCATCGGGGTTCCCTCGCCGATGTCGCTGTGGCGCTGGATCTCATAGCGCGCGAGCGCGTTCGGGACGCGACCGCGCTGCTCGAACCCGTCGTCGAGCAGCTACGCGTCGCCGATCGCTACGGACTGCTGCCCCTGGCCGAAGCTGTCCTCACCTACTGCGATGCCCTGACCCCAGCACTGGATCGCGGGGTGGCGCACCTTCCGCCGGCTGGTCGTGCGAAGGGCAGCCCCTGGATGGTCCGGCGCGCTACGCGGCACTACCAGTTGCTGTCGCAGGCCTTGACCGGGTCCCGTGCCGAGGTAGCCCTGCAACTTCAGGAGCGGGTCCCGAGCGATCGTCGCCGAGGAGCGACGATGTGGGCCGTCAGCAGCCTCCTCTCCGCCCTGCGACTCGGAAGCAGAGCGGCAGCCGCGGAGCTCGAGGCATTGTCAGAGAATCTCGACGCCCCTCTTGCGGAGGTATGCCTGCTCTACGCCAAGGCCATTCTGCAGGCGGACACGGGTCTGCTCATCCGGGCCGTGGAAGCCGCGGCCGCGTCCGGCGACTATCGTCTGGCAGCAGACATTGCCAGATCAGGGATCGATCAGGCTCTGGCCGATGACGACCGGACGGCGTATCGCCTCATCCACCGCAGGCTGAGGGAGGTGCTTCCCGAACGGCTCAAGGATGGACTCGGTGTCACAGCCCTCGGCCTGCTCACCGCCCGCGAGCGGGAGATCGCCGTGCTTGCAGCCACAGGACGCAGCAATCGAGCCATCGCGCAGCACATGTACGTGTCGGTCCGGACGGTCGAGGGGCACCTCTATCAGGTGTATTCCAAGCTCAGCGTCAACACCCGGGCCGAACTCGCCGAGCTGTTTCCCGCGGAGATCGATTCCTGATGTTCTCGGCGCTGTCCGGTGACGTGCCGCTCGTCGGCCGGAAGGCGCTCATCACGGCGATCGAGCAGGCCGTTCGCGAGGCGGACGTGTACGGCGCTTTCGTGTACGGCGAGATCGGGACCGGCAAGAGTGCGATGGCCCGCCATCTGCACGCTCGGCTTCAGGGTGAGTTCGTGCCGTTCCTCCTGTCGCCCGCCTCGGCGCTGGTCACCATCCCCTACGGAGCGCTCGCCCCCTTCCTCGTCGAGGCATCATCAGCGGACATGGCCTCGCCCCTCGCAGTCCTGCGCCGGGTCATGGCCTTTCTCCGAACCCGGGCGGCGGGTCGTCGCGTCCTCGTCCTCGTCGACGACGCCCACCTGCTGGATGATGACAGCAGTCACCTCCTGGCGCAGCTCGTCACGTCCCGGACCATAGCCCTCGCTGCATTCGCCCGCCCCATCACGCCGGTCTCCGACGAACTGGCATCGCTGTGCCGGGACGGCCTCCTCGAACGATTCGAGGTCGGTCCCCTCGGATCGGCCGACGCCCTGGATCTGTGCCGCCAGGTCCTCGGAGGTCCGATCGTCCGCGGCGCGAGCGAGCGTCTCCGCGACGAGGCGTCCGGCAATCCGCTGTTCCTCAAGGCGATCCTCGACGAGGCCCTGGCCCGGGGGAGCCTCATCCGTCCGGACGGCGTGTGGACGCTCGACGTGGAGGAGGTTGCCCTTCCCGCGTCACTCCTCGATCTGGTCCGCTCGATCGCCCTCGGGCTGAACGAGATCGAACGTAAGGCCTTCGACCTCGTGGCGCTTGCCGGTGTCGTTGCCTTCAACGATCTGGTCCGTCTCACCAGCGAGGGGGCCGTGTCCTCCTTACTGGATGAAGGGCTCATCAGGAGCGTCTGGGAAGATCCTGCCTACGCGACGCAGGCGTACTCGCTCTACGGACGGATCGGGCTGTCTCTCGTGCCCGTCGGTCGCAGCAGCAGTCTCCACGATGAACTTCGCTCCATCGTCGGCCCCGGCGGGAACCTGCCCGCATCGGCCGTGATCCGGGACGTCCTGTGGCGGCTCGACTGCGGTGAGCAGGTGCCCGATGAACACCTCCTCCAGACGGCGGAGTCGGCGCTGGCGGGCCTCGATGCCCGGGCAGCCCTCCGGTGCGTGAGTGCCGTTCGGAACGAGAACCTCCTCGGGCTCGCGGACATTCTCCGTGCTTCAGCGCTGATGGAACTCGGCCGGACCACCGAGTCCCGTAGCGCCGCGGACAGGTGCCCGGAGGCGACGGTCGGACCGAAGCAGGTCGCGGCCGCAGGAATCCTGGCGGTCCGCCAGGTGGTCGCGGACGGGGAGGACCCCGTCGCCCTGACGGACGTGCTCGACTGGTGGTCCTCCTGTATCCGCTCCTGGAAGGAAGGCCCACTGCCCGCGGAAAGGGGCAGTCCGGCAGAGGAGGATCCGGCGCTGACACCTCTTCGGGCGGGGGAGGGACCGCCTTCGGCCGATGCCGTGCGGGAGTGCGAACATCACCTCGTGGTGGCTCGCGCCTTCTCGTGGAACATCCTGGGCGAGTACTCCAGGACGGTCGAGGTTCTCGCCGGCTTCGTGACGGAGGGACACGCGAATCACCGCGTCACAGTCCTCGCCGAGGCCACCCTGGCTGAGGCCCTCGGCGCACTCGGACGCGGAGTGGAGGGGCGACGGCACAGCCTCGCGGCTGTGGCCGCAGCCGGCCGACACCAGCAGCCCATCCCTGACCTGCATCGTGGCGCCTTCCTCCGCCACGTGAGCCTGCTGGTGCACAGCGGTGACTTCCGGGCAGCGGAGGAGGCCCTCGCGACCTACACGCCGGGCGAGAGCCGTGACTACTTCTTCATCGGTGGTGGCCTCGCGGTCGTCGACGCAGTTCTTGATGCGCGGCGCGGCTTCTTCCGCGAGGCACTCGCCAAACTCGGTCCAGCCCTCGCCTCGCTGAGGGTGTCGGACCAGGAAGCCCTCCTGCCGTACGCGCTCGGGGTGACCGCGTGGACGGCGGCCGCCCTCGGTGAAATCAGTGTCTCGACCCAGTGCTCGAGGGAACTCGCAGTCCTGCGACACCGCGGCAGCCGCCAGTACGAGCTCTTGGGCCGCGCCTTCGACGCAGCTGCCCGGGCCTTGCTCCGAGCGGATGACGCGAGCGTCCACACGTTGTCGGGGCTCGCCCTTGCCGCTCGCCGACACGGATGGTCCAGTGCCGAGAAGGACATCCTCGAACTGGCCACTGCGCTCGGCGACGACCAGGCGCCCCACCAGCTCCGCGACGTGACCGTTGCCGTCGAGGGTATGGAGGCGGAGGTCCTGCACCACTACGCATCGGCCCTCGTCCGACGCGATGCGAAATCACTCGTCATCGCCGGCGACCGTGCCGAAGTCCTGCAGAAGTACCTGCTGGCGACCGACGCCTGTCGCAGGGCCATGGATGTCTATGGAATGCAGGGCGACGCCCGGTCGAAGCGGGTCCTGGCAGCAGTTCTTCGACGGCGACAGAGCCATATCGACGGCGGCCTGGCGGAGGAAGCCTACGACTCCGACGGCACCACGCCGCTCACCTCACGGGAGAAAGAGATCGCTCTCCTGGCCATCCGGGGCCTGTCCAATCGGGAGATCGCGCGTGCCCTGACGGTGTCCACCCGGACCGTCGAAGGCCACCTCTATCGCATCTACGTCAAGCTGGGCATCAGTCGGCGGGACGAGCTGACGGCGGAACTCGAGACCGTTCTGCGGGCCACCTAGCCGATGCGGTCTGCGCAGGTAATTCCCAGGACTGATCTGAGTAGTTCGACGATTGATTAGGGTCTGCACTACTCGTGATCACGTTTCTCTACGGACCTAAAGTAGGAGGTGTTGGACAGGATGTCATCGGATCACCCGAGCGTCCTGGACGGCCCACGTTCTGGGTCGGCGGCGTAGGAGTTCTCTTGAGACCAGGACTTCGTCCCCAGCCGCCGCCGACCCTCACTCTCACCCTATCGTCGGCACCACCTCCTCGCGAGGGCTGAAGATAACGAATTGACCCCCTGTTCACGAAGAGGGGGCTTTTCGTTGTCTTCGAGGTCCAGTGCTTCCTGCATCAGCTCGACGCGCTGTCGTCGCCGTCGCTGACCCTGTCGAACGACGAACACGAACCCGGGTCCTTGCCCAGAGCCCTGATCGTCCGGACGGTTGTCCGAGAACCGTCGTGTCAGGCCTCCGAGGGCTTTCCGCCGCGACGGGTGGAGAAGACGGCAAGGGTGCCGACGGTCAGGACGCCGAGGCCGGCAGCTCCCCACAGGGTCGTGAAGGATCCGAGGCCGGTGTTGGCCGGCCCCTGCGCCGACGCCGCAGCATGCGTGGTCACCCGGCCGGTCACCGTGACCCTGACCCGGAGAACGTCGGTGCGCCACACGGGCGGGGCGGTGCAGGTGCCAACGCCGCCGCGGGAGGAGGACGGCAGACGAGCACGGCTCCCGGATGCAGGCGTCCTGGTGCTCGAGCATCTCGCGGGTGAGCGCATACGGCAGCGGCCTGCTGTCGACGGAGGCGTGGAGGTCAGGAACACCCGGGGCCCAGGTCCGCCGTCTGCAGGACGTCCTGCAACCGCTGGACTGTGGGCGTGACGGAAACCGCGGGCTCGTCCTCCTGCGACACGTCGACGAAGGGGAGATCGACGATCGTCGTCTGTTGTGGAGCGAGGTGAGTGGTGATCACTCCTACGGGCCGGTCACCGTGGAGGAAGGAGGCCACGGGTACCTCGGCTCCGTCGACTGTCGCCGTGCCGAGCGCGGACCGCTCAGGGCCGTAGCCCACCACGTCGGTCCGGACGGTCCCCGGTTCCACTCCGAACGCTCCCGCTCCGGTGACGTAGGCCGGGAGGCTTTCCGCAGCATCCGCGGGGGCGGTATTGGTCATGGTCACTCGAACGGTGTACCCGCGGCTGCCGTCTGTCGTGCACGATCCGATGAGCTGCACCGTGCGCTCGACGTAGTAGTCCATCTTCGCTCCGGTGCCGTCGTTGAAATACACGCCGAACGCCGCGCCGTCCTTGGACGGTCCAGTGATCCGGCCGCCCAGTGCCGTCGGACCGATGACGTCCTGCTCGGCAGGCACATCCGACCAGACGTAGAGCCGCTGCTCCTGACTACTCCTCCTCAGGGAGTCGACGATTCCGGCGCTGTCGCCCTGGCCCTCGGCGAGGGCGGTGAAGACCTGCCCGGCGACCGACGCGAAGTATTCGTCCTGGACGGCCGGGTCCTCGATGCGGGCGTACACATCGGAGAGCAGGGTCGGAACCACGTTCTCCGACGTCAGCGAGGTCGGTAGCCCGGAGGGGACGATGAGGTCGACGAGTCCCCCTTCTCCCGACGCCGCGAGCTCGACGGGACCGGTGGACGCCAGGATGTCAGCGAGGACGACGGCGTCGAGCGCTATCACCCCGTCGATCGTGGATCCCGGATTCCGACGTTCCCACATGGCCTGTGCGGTTGTCGCGACGGTCGGGAAGTCAGGTGTGAGATTGGTGCTCTGGAAGAAGGTGCCCATCTGGCTGGAGTAGATGCGCTCCTGCTCGGCATCGACCTCGATGGGCGGATCGAAGCGGCCCAGGTCAGCACCACTGCCCTGCCCGATCAGCTCGATCGAGCCTGCGTCCGTCCGGATCAGGGCATAGGCGCCGGAGATCCCGCCGGTCGCCCGGATCTCCGCACTGTTCTGGATGAGGACGAGATACGTCCTCGGTCCGTCGGCCCCCAGCATGGGCGGGAGCACCTCGGCTGCGGCCGCGGCACTGTTGAGGGCCCGGCGTGCACCGTCCATGGTGTCGATCGCCTGCAGAAGAGGGTTGGCAACCTCCGGGAACAACTGCTCGCGATCGATGTCCTCCAGCCGCTCGTAGCTCAGCTGCGTGGTTCGAGCAGCCCCTGCCAGGGTGGGGGACACCTCCTGCAAGGGCGCCACGTCGATTCTTCCCTGGTCCGGGGTGAGGCTGTCCCAGTCGAGGGAGTCGAATCTCCCGAGCATGGGAGCGACCGCCTGCTGCACGATATCGTCGGCCGAGACGGTGACTTCGGTGATGGCCGAGAGGTTCGGGCCGAGGATGGGCATGATCGACGCCGCTCTCCAGAGCGGGTCAGTTCCTGCGCGGCGCGCCTCTGTCGTGTGTGACTGCAGCTGGTCGAGTGACCGCTGGGCTGCCGCACCATCTCCGGAGACGAGTTCCGTCTGCAATCGCGGCAGGACATCCGCCGCGGCCTCGAGGTTCGATCTCACCTGGTCCGCGCGGAAGGCGACCCAGGCGATGATCATCAGGGCCAGGAGGAGGAGGGCGAACAGAACGGCGGCGATCCGCACGAGGCGGTGCCTGGTCAGATGGGTGGACGCGAGCTTCGACCGGTTGTCCTCACCGAAGTAATAGGCACTTCCCTCGGCGTACTTCCCCGTGTTCCTGGTGTTGCGTACCACTCGGTAACCCCTTGTCTCGCCTGACGGACGTGCTGCCGAGAGGTGGTTGAGACAGGACCAGTCCCGGCATGGACAGCTCGGTCGATCCTGGCGGAGACAGTCCTTCGACAGGGGCGACCTCCTCACATAGTAGGTCCCAGCGGATGCCGCAGATCGCCGGCCATCCTCGAGAGGGTCCGATGAGGCGAGGGCCGCCCGATTCCCTTAGGGTCGACCGTCGGCGCGCCAGGCGGCCGGGTCGAGCACGTTCCGGCCGTCGACAACGATGCGTCAGCGCCCCGGCCGTCAAAGGAACGGGAGGCAGGTGGTCTATGGGTGAGAAGGCGCCGGCGGTTGGCCGGACGGATGATGACCGTCGCGGCTCGCGCTCCTGCGGCGCCGCCGCCCCCGCATCCGGAGCATGATCCAGGCGAAGAGGGCGCCCACCCCGGAGCCGGCCGTATTCGCAGCGACGTCGTAGGGGCTGGCGACCCGCTCGGGCAGGGCTGCGAGCTGTGTGAACTCTATTCCCGCTGACAGGGCCAGCCCCACCACGGGGCCGAGCCGGCGCCAGCCCTGCGGTGCCAGGATGAAGAAGAACAGTCCGAGCGGGACGAACATGATGACGTTCGCCACCGTCTCGACGAATCGGTAGTCGAACCAGGACGGCCACCCGGCTCGCTGCAGATCGGCGAGGGCTGCACGCAGGACCGTCCCGCCATCCCGGTCCACGGGTCGTGGTGAGAGCACGACCAGCCCGAGCGTGACCAGCCAGAGGATGCACAGTGCCAGCGTGATGCGTCGGTAGCGCGTCGAGGGCAGGGGTGCGGAGGACAGTGTGGTGATCCTTCGGACGGGGGCTGACGACGACGGTCGCGGCGCCCTGGGACATCGACCAGTATCGCAGGACCGCGGCCGGCGCGGCGCCGCGCACGGCGTGCGGTAGGATGATTGGCGATGCCTAGGCGAGGGAGCGGCCTGCGGATCCCGGTCTGTCCGGAGATCATGCGGCGAACTCCGTGATCGACGGTGGCTAGCGACGTCTCCCGGACTGCAGTGCGCAGCCCGAGCGGTGTCCTGGACCAGCCCGAAGCGCGTTCCTCCCGCCGTGGCTTGAGTCCCGACGGCGGTCCACCGGACTGCCGCCCACGTCACCAGGAGAATCCATGACCGATCAGAAGCTCGCAGCGCACGTCCGTACCGAATTCGGCAAGGGCGCTGCCCGCCAGGCCCGCCGCGCCAACATGATCCCCGCGGTCATCTACGGCCACGGCGCGGACCCCATCCACGTCCTCCTTCCCGCCAAGGCGACGACCCTCGCGGTGCGCACCGCCAACGCCCTCCTCACGCTCGACGTCGCCGGTGAGGACCACCTCGCGCTCGTCAAGGACATCCAGCGCAACCCGATCAAGCAGATCGTGGAGCACCTCGACCTCCTGACCGTGCGTCGCGGCGAGAAGGTCGAGGTCGATGTCGCCATCCACATCGAGGGCGAGCCTGCAGCGGACGTCGTCTCCAACCTCGAGGCCAGCACGGTCCTCGTCGAGGCCGAGGCGACCCACCTGCCCGAGACGCTCACCGTGAGCATCGAGGGACGCGAGGTCGGACAGCACGTCCTCGCCTCGGACATCGTCCTGCCGCAGGGCGTCACCCTGCTCACCGACCCCGAGACGCTGATCGTCAACCTCATGCCCCCCGTGGTCCAGGACCTCGGCGAGACCCCTGAGACGGACGACGACGTCGAGGGCACGTCCGAGGGTGCAACCGCGGCCGACGCCGACGCCGACGCCGTCATCACCGACGCCGACGAGCAGTAGGCAGGATCCGCACGGTGTCCACTGACACCTGGCTGGTAGCCGGGCTCGGGAATCCCGGGCCCGGCTATGCCGGCAACCGGCACAATGTCGGGCAGATGGTCCTCGATGTGCTCGCCGGACGCCTCCGTGGCAGATTCACGACGTCGAAGGTCCAGGCCGTCACCCTCGAGGGCAGGCTCGGTCTCGGCGGACCGCGCGTCGTCCTCGCGAAACCGTCGACCTACATGAACCTCACGGGCGGACCCGTCTCCGGGCTCGCCCGCTTCCACGGCATCGAGCCGGACCACGTGATCGCCGTCCACGACGAGATCGACATCCCGTTCAACACGATCAAGGTGAAGCTGGGTGGGGGAGAGGGCGGGCACAACGGCCTCCGTGACATCAGCAAGGCGCTCGGAACCAAGGACTACTACAGGGTGCGGGTCGGCGTAGGCCGGCCGCCCGGCCGCCAGGACGCCGCCGACTTCGTGCTGAAGGACTTCGGCACCGTGGAGAAGAAAGACCTCCCATTCCTCGTCGATGACGCCGCAGATGCCGTCGAACAGGTCATCACGGACGGTCTCCTCGCTGCTCAGCAACGCTTCCACCCTCAGAAGTAGGAGCGGGAGCAGCGCAGAACCTGCGCAGACCCTGCGCGCCGACCCAGCCCGTACGAGCCTCCCCACGCAGCGGCTGCCTGTAAAGTGAGCCCCTTGGGACGAGCGCTGTGGGGCGAGACTTCATGCTGAGGTGGAAACGGGGAGCCGGTCGAGGACCGATGACGTCGGTGGCTGGGCCGGCGTCGGCCGCACCGGAGCCTGCCCTGTGACGGTCATCGACGGCCGCTGGCCCTTCGCCGGACGAGAGGGTGATGTCCGGGATGCCATGACGGTCCTCGCGGCGGAGGCCGGTCACGGAGTAGTGCTCGTCGGACCGTCCGGCGTGGGCAAGACGATCATCGCGCAGCAGGTGCTCGCCGCCCTGTCCCGGCACTTCGATCACATCTACCTCCGCGGCTCCGCTGCCCACTCCACGACACCCTACGGAGCCCTCAACGTCCTGCTCGCAGAGCTCGACGAGGACACCGCGCGCAGTCCGCTCCTCGTCCTCAGCGCCCTGCAGCGCAAGTTCGCCGGCGCGACGGCCAAGCGCCCCACCCTGATGCACATCGACGGCGTCGAAGACATCGACGAGCTCTCCGCGACGGTGATCGCGCATCTCGCGCGGGTCGGCGCCGTGCGACTCCTGGTCACCTGCGAGGACCTCCTACGGGCGCCGGGGGAATTCTTCGACCTCTGGAAGGACGGCGTCCTCGAGCGCTTCGACATCCACCCGCTCACGCTCGCCGCGGCCACGGAACTGCTCACGGCAGCCTTCGGCGCCCCGGTGTCGCGCTCCGCCGCGCAGGAACTCTGGTCAGCCAGTGGCGGCAACCCCAAGTACCTGCAGATGGCGACGAAGGCCGACGTCGTCTCCGGCCACCTGTTCTTACGCGACGGGGTATGGGTGACGCAGGATGCGCCGCGTCCCGACTTCGGGCGGTCGGTCACCGACGGGACCGCCACAACACTTGCGGCGCTGCCCCCTGACGACCGCGCCGCGGTCGAGGTGCTCGCCGTCTCGGGCAGCCTCCCGGTCGTCGTCCTGCTGAAGGCAGTGCCCGCGGCCACTGTCGACGCCCTCCAGTCCGACGGTGTCATCACGGTCGACGTCGGCGCCGCACCCCTCGTCCGTCTCACCTACGGGGTGTTCGCCGATGTCGTTCGCGCGCAGCTGCTGTCCGGCGCCGGCAGGGAAGCGCTCAGGACCGTCGCGGGACTCCGCGACGAGCCAGAGGTCCCGGTGCAGGGCCGCATGACGCTCGCGCTCTGGGCCCTCGACAACGCCGACGCCCCCACGGCGGCGGAACTCGTGGGGCTGGCACACCTCGCCAATGACCACCGCATCGAGGGAGCCGCCCGTCGACTGCTCGATGCAGTCCCCGCCGACGACTTCGGCAGCACCGCCGTCGTCGAGCGGACGCGGCAGCTCTGGATCGAGGGACACCTGGCCGAGGCCCTCGGAACCGTGGAGGCGCTGCTGGCGGATGACGAACTGTCCCTCGGGGACTGGGTCGATGCTCGCCTGCTGGCTGCACGGTTGCGGGTCCGCACGCACGGACGGGAGCGCGGGACCGAGGACCTCCTGCACGACGTCACCTCGCGGCTCGACGGCGAGGCCGAGGATGACGTCGTGCTCGAACTCCGCGGCAGGACCGATGTGGTACGGCTCGAGCTGGATGTGTTCGAGGGTAGGTTCGATAAGGTCGCCGCGCGCGTTCCGGAGCTCCTCGCCACGTGGGCCGAGGACACGCGCTGGAACATCCGGATCCGGAGCCTCGTCAGTGTCGTCGATGCAACCCTCGGATCCCAGGAGCAGGGGGTCGCCGTCGCCCGCACGGTCACGTCGAGGCTCGTCAACTCCCCGTCCGACCCCCTGGACAGGGAGGCGGCGATCGCGCGTCTCTACGAATGCCTCTTCCTCGCGGGGCACTGGAACGAGTGTTTCGACCTCGCGACCGACGCGGGAAGCCGGTTCGATGGTCGACTCTTCGGCGGATCCCCCTGTGAGTTCGCGGAGGGCGTGCTGCTGGCCTACCTGGGCCGGAGCGGCCAAGCGCTCGAGAAGCTGCTGCCCGCCATCAGCCAGTTCCGCATCCGCGACCGGCACGGGTTCCTCCCCCTGGCCGAGGCCGCAGCCGCTTATGCCGAGGTGCTCGAGAGCGATCCCGAGGCCGCCGAGGACCACCTGCAAGCCATCGACCTGAACGGCCGACGCTACTCGTGGCACCTGCGCGAGGCCGTGCGGTATTTCAGCCTCCTCGCAGAGGCCTGGCTCGACACCCCTGGAAGAATCGCCACCGAATTCATGGAGCACGCCCTGGAGCTCGGCGCCAGGGGCTATCGCGGCGCGGAACTGTTCTTCCTCAGCCAGTCCGTGCAGCTCGGGCGGCACGAGGCCGCCGAGCTTCTCGCCGCCACGGCCGCGGCGGCCGACGGGCCACTCGCTGACCTGGCGGCGGGCTTCGCCGAAGGCCTGGCAACGCGGGATCCCGGCGCGCTGAAAGCGGTGGCACTCCTCGCCGTCGACGCCGGCAACCACAATCTCGCCGGAGACATCGCCGCCCTCAGCATCGAGCACCTCTCCGACAACGACGACCCCATGATCCGTGTGCACGCCGAGCAGATCCTCCGGAAGACCTCCACTCCGGCCCGACGCAATGTGCGGCGGAAGCTCCTCAGTGAGCGTGAACGGGCGATCGCCCGTATGGTCGCCCGCGGCGTTCCCAACAAGGAGATCGCCCAGCAGGAACACATCTCTCCGCGGACCGTCGAGGGCCACGTGCACCAGATCATGTCGAAGCTCGGACTCTCGAGCCGCAAGCAGCTCTCCCTCGTCTTCGGACAGCAGCAGTGACCGGCATGGGCGCTGCGATCGGCCTCGTGGGGAGGGAACGGCACGTCAGGGAGATCGTCGCCGCACTGGACGATGCGTCCGGTTTCGGTGCGATGATCATCGGCGAGGCGGGAGTGGGCAAGACGGCGGTGGCACGCGCCGTCGTCGAGCACCTGCGCTGGTCCGCCCCGGTGCTCCGGGTCACCGGCGGCTCGTCGCTGCGCAACATCCCGTTCGGTGCGCTCGCTCCTTACCTGCACACCCTCTCGGTCGCCGACGCCGACTCGCCGGTGGCGATCCTCCGTGCCGTGATGAGTCACCTGTCAGCGGAGCGGGCGCGCTCGCAGCGACCTCCGCTGATCATCGTCGACGACGCGCACGAGCTGGACGCCGGCTCGAGTGCCCTCCTCGCCCAGCTGGTCAGTGCGCGTCGGGCCAAGATCCTCGTGCTCACCCGTGCCAGCCCCACGCTTCCGCCCGAGTTCGTCGCCTTCAGCACCGACGGGCTGCTCGCTCGGTCCGAGCTGCACCCTCTCGGCGTCGAAGCCGTCGCCGAGCTCTGCGCCACGGTGTTGAACGGTCCCGTCCTCACCGGCACCAGCCACACCCTCGCCCTCATGACCGGCGGCAACCCCATGTTCCTCCTCACCGTTCTCGAGCAGGGCAGGACGGAGGGCTATCTCGAACAGCGCAACGGCTTCTGGCGTCTGTCCGACGAACAGCCCGTGGTGCACGTGCGGCTCGGCGACCTGATCCGCTCGCAGCTCCGGGCCCGCAGCAAGGACGAGGTCGAGGCCCTCGAGGTCGTGGCCTTAGCGGAGCCGATAGCTCTCGACGCGTTGGTGCACTGCGTCGATGCTGTCGCGCTCAAGAGCCTCCGGGACGATCGGCTCGTCACCGTCGGACCAGCGCCCGATCAGCCGGTGTCCCTCGAGCACCCGCTCTACGGGGAGGTTCTTCGCAGCCAGGTGCCTGTGGCGCGCAGCCTCGAGATCCGGCGTCGTGTCCTCGCCGCACTGGAACCCGGGACGCCATCGCTCAACGCCTTCCTGAGGACGGTGTCCTGGGGCCTCGACTGTGGCGTCCCGGCCGACGACCGCACGCTGCTGCGCGCAGCCGCCGTCGCCAACGCGCTGCGTGACCACGGCCTCGCCCTCAGGGCCGCCCGCGCCGTCTCGGCACCCGGTCTGCACGGGCACGCGCTCACGGAGATCGCACGGGTACAAGCCGGGCGCGGCAATGTCGGCTACGCCCAGGAGCTCGTCGGCGAGGCGCTGCGCGGCTGCACCGACCTGCGCGTCGCGAAGGACGCGACCTTGCTCTCCTTCGAACTCAAGCTCAGGACCGGGGCCCCGTACGCGGACCTGCGTGACGACGTCGACCGCTGGCGGTCCCTCATCGCCACCCTGGATCTGCGCGACGGCCTCCGGGTCACCGAGGACGCCCTCTTCCGTGCACGGCTCGGCATCCGCCTCCTCGAGACCCACGTCCTGATCCTCGAGGGTCACCTGGAGGGCGTGGAGGAGGAGCTTCGGGACATCATCGCCGAGCCACGGGGCTCGGCGGAGACCCGCCTGGGGGGTCTGGTCCTGCTCGCGGAGGTCCTCGGCAGCATGGGGCGATCAGTCGAGGGGAGTACCTGCTCGGGCGAGGCCCTCGCGATCATCGAGGCGGAGGGTGCCACCCTGCTCGGCTACCGCGAGTTCGCGGCCGCGCGGCACGTTCTCCTGCTCGCCACCAGTGGGCGCGCCGCCGAGGCGAAAGCCGTGCTGCAGACCTGCTCCCGCGCGCACCCCCGCAGTATCGTCTACTTCGCGGGATGGGGAGACGTCGTCGACGGCATCGGAGCGCTTCGGGCCGGCCACAACAGGCAGGCGCGCGACCACTTCCTGTTGGCGCTCGAGGCCCTGCAGGAATCGGATGTGATCCAGGTCATGACGTTGCTGCTCGGGCTGGCCGCCTATGCCTGTGCCCTCGCCGGCGACACGCCCCGAGCCGAGGCGCTGATGGTCGAGTTCGAGCGGACTCCCGGGCGTGGCTCACGATCCATGCGGCTCGGGGGTCGTATCTTCCTCACGGCGACTGCGGTGCTGCTCGGTGAGACACCCGGAGCACGCGCCGACCTCCTCTCCATCGCGGCGACGGCCGAGAAGGAGGGGCTCAAGGAGCTGGCGGGAACGGCCCTCCACGTCTCCCTGCTGCTCGGCGACCTCGGCGCGGTATCCCCCATCATCCGGGTGCTCGAAAGCGTCGAGGGCTCCGGCGCGTCGGACCTGCTCGATCTCGCCCTCGCCGCCCGGGCGAAGAACGCCGAGGCGATGGTCTCCGCAGCCACCATCGCCGGCGAGCACGGCAATACGGCCTTCGAGTTCGTCGGTCTCTCGCTCGCGCTGCAGCTGATGGGTGAACAGGGAGCAACCCGGCAGGCACGCAGCATCCAGCGGCGTGTCGTGACGCTCGGTGAGCAGCGCGAGGGGCCGGTCCCGACGCCCCTCGCCTCGGTCTCACCCGCCGCCAGCACCCCCCGGCTCACCCCGACGGAACGCAGGATCGTCGACCTCGTCCGGGAGGGCTATTCCAACCGTGAGATCGCTGACGCCAAGAGCGTCTCGGTACGAACCGTCGAGGGGCACCTCTACCGGATCTTCGCCAAGCTCGGTGTCAACCGGCGTGAGGACCTGAGGGACTCCTGAACGCCTGTTCCGCGTAGGTGGACGTGCTGCCGCGCAGTAGTGCCGAGTAGTGCACAGGTAGTCCACGCGTAAGCCGTCCAGGACAAACACGTAGGGCGTACTCGTGTGCGCTCCGATACCGATCCATAGAGTTTCCGCAAGAGCTTTGCAGGCAAAGCTGGGGAAATTTTTGAAGAATCGGGTCTCACTCATGGGTTGTCCATCCTGCGGAACCAGCCACTCCACTCAGGTAGGCGCTCTCCACCACTTCCTCCCGGAATCGGGGGACGCCCGTCGCTCGGTCGCGTCCCGCCGGTTCATCTGCGGGGCCGCCGCTACAGCGGTCGCCTCGCACCCACGAACGGAGCCGGCGATGTCAGGACCTTCTGAGACCAAGGTCCGTCCCCAGTCGTCGTCGGCTCCCCGGATCCATCCGCTGCGCCGTCAGGTCGCTCCCGTCGACTCAGGGGTATCGCGATGACGCAGATGCACAGCGCAGTCGGAAGCTTCACAGCGGTTCCCGGCCTGTCCACCGTCCAGGAACCACTGCCGATGTCGGGCGCCGCCTGGCGCCGCCGCTACCAGATCTCCCTGCTCGCGACCGACTCCGTCCTGATCCTCGGAATCCTCCTGCTCACCGTCAACGTGCTGACGCTCGACGCGAGCGGTGCCCGCATGGCCGATGTCCTCGGGCTCGGCGGTGCGATCGCCGCCGGCTGGATGACCATGATGGCATTGTTCCGCACCAGGGATTCCCGCCTGGTGGGAACGGGTGCGGGGGAGTACAAGAAAGTCATCCGTGCCAGCCTTGCCACGTTCGCTGCGACGGCTGTCGTCGCCGTGCTGCTGGACCTCGAGCACTACCGTAGCCTCCTCGTGCTGGCGCTTCCGGCCGGCACCGTCCTGCTCCTGTCCAGCCGTTGGCTGTGGCGCCAGTGGCTGCTCCATCAGAGCCGCCTCGGCCACCACCTCTCGAAGGTGGTCGTCGTGGGCCGGCCGAAGGACGTCCGGTACGTCGCAGCGCAGCTCGCCAAGAAGTCAGGTGCCGCCTACGCCGTCGTCGGTGCTGTCTACGAGGGCAAGTCGAACCCGGCGGCCCTTCACACGGGAAACCGTCTCGTCCCCGTGGTCAGCGGCCTCCGCAAGGTGGAGGACTTCGTGGCCCACACGGGCGCTGACGCCGTGATCGTGGCCGGGCACCTCCGGAAGGGCAGCTCCTACATCCGCGAGCTCGGCTGGAGGCTCGAGGCTTCCTCGACCGAACTGGTCCTGGCTTCGGCGCTCACCAATGTCGCCGGCCCGCGTATCACCATGCGCCCCGTCGAGGGGCTCCCGCTCATGCACGTGGAGCTGCCGCAGTTCGCGGGCGGCCGCCACCTGATGAAGCGGGCGCTCGACGTCGCCGTATCAGCCACTGCCCTCCTCATCCTCGCGCCCCTCTTCCTGGCACTCAGCATCGCGATCCGCCGGGACAGTCCGGGTGGGGCGTTCTTCAAGCAGGAGAGAGCGGGCAAGGACTCGGCCGTCTTCACCATGTACAAGTTCCGCTCCATGGTGACCACGGCCGAGGACGAACTCGAACTGCTCAAGGACCAGAACCAGGGCAGCGGTGTGCTGTTCAAACTGCGGGACGATCCCAGGGTCACGAGGATCGGGGCCGTCATCCGGAAGTACTCGCTCGACGAGCTGCCCCAGTTCTGGAACGTCCTGCGGGGTGACATGTCGCTCGTCGGTCCGCGGCCGCCCCTGTTCAGCGAGGTGTCCGGATACGAGGAGCACACGCGCCGCCGCCTCCTGATCAAGCCCGGGCTGACCGGGCTGTGGCAGGTCAGCGGCCGCTCGGACCTCGACTGGGACGAGAGCGTTCGCCTCGACCTGTACTACGTGGAGAACTGGTCGGTCGCCGGAGACCTGATCATCATGTGGCGCACCTTCAAAGTGATGCTCAAGCCCGTCGGCGCCTACTGATGACCGTCGACCCGACCCCGTCCGGCCTCACCACGCCGACGGGCGCCACCCTGGCGCCCGTCCGCACCAAAGGAACCTCCATGGGAATACGCATCGGTTACGCCGCCGGCGCCTTCGACCTCTTCCACGTCGGCCACCTCAATCTGCTTCGCCATGCGAAGAGCGAGTGCGACTTCCTCATCGCCGGTGTCGTCTCGGACGAGCTCCTCGAGAAGAACAAGGGCAAGCGCCCGGTGATCCCGCTCATCGAGCGCCTGGAGATCGTCCAGAGCGTCCAGTTCGTCGACCGCGCTGTCGCTGAGACCGAGCCGACCAAGTACGACATGTGGAAGCAGCTCGGCTTCAACGTCTTCTTCAAGGGGGACGACTGGAAGGGCACTCCGAAGGGTCTCGCCCTCGAGGAGACCTTCGGCCGGGTCGGTGTGGAGGTCGTCTACTTCCCCTACACAGTCCACACCTCCAGCTCCTTCCTGCGGCGGACGCTGGAGCTCCTCAACGCTCCGGCCGTCCACGAAGCCGCTCTCTGACGCTTCACCGTAGTCCCGGCTCCAACGCGGAGTCGTCACCGACCTGACTGGGAGTCAAACCATGTACCTGCTGTCCTCTCGATCGAAACCGCTGCGCATAGCCCTCGTCGGGACGCGCGGCGTCCCCGCCCGCTACGGCGGATTCGAGACCTGCGTCGAGGAAGTCGGCCAGCGCCTCGCCGCCCGCGGTCACGAGGTGGTCGTCTACTGCCGCACGACGGCGGAGACCAACCACGCCGAGACGGAATACAAGGGCATGACCCTGGTCTACCTGCCCGCTCTGAAGAAGCGTTCGCTCGAGACCCTGAGCCACACGGGCCTGTCCGCCGGACACCTCTTCTTCAAGCGCGCCGACGTCGCCGTCGTCTTCAACTCGGCGAACTCACCCTGGTTGCCCGTCCTCCGCGCAGCCGGTATCCCGGTGGCAACGCACGTCGACGGGCTCGAGTGGAAGCGCGCGAAGTGGGGCACGCTCGGGAAGCGCTACTACCGGGCGGCCGAGTCGCTCGCCGTCCGATGGTCGGACGCCCTCATCGCCGATGCTGCCGGGATCCAGGACTACTACCACCAGGAGTTCGGCGTCGAGAGCACCTACCTCGCCTACGGTGCACCCATCCTCGAGTCCGGTGCCTCGGATCGCCTGGCCGAACTCGACCTGGTCGTCGGGGGCTATCACCTGGTGGTGGCCCGGTTCGAACCGGAGAACCACGTCCACGTCATCGTCGACGGATACGTCCGGAGCAACGCCGAGCTGCCACTGGTCGTCGTCGGGTCCGCACCGTACTCCGACGACTACACGCGCCTCGTCGAATCCCTGGGTGACGAGCGGGTGCGCTTCATCGGCGGCGTGTGGGACCAGGAACTCCTCGATCAGCTGTACGCCAATGCCCGGATCTACTGGCACGGTCACTCGGTGGGAGGCACCAATCCGTCGCTGCTGCGCGCGATGGGCGCAGGGGTGGCCACCAATGCGTTCGACGTCAACTTCAACCGCGAGGTGCTGGGCGTCAACGGCGAGTACTTCGCCGATGCCGCCGCCATCCCGGCGCTCGTCCACGCAGCCGAGGAGGACGAATCGGAGGCGCTGCTCCGGGGCAAGAAGTCACAGTCCGATGCCCTCGCCTACGACTGGGACCGGGTGGCCGAGGGCTACGAACAGCTCTGCCTGTCGCTCGTCGGACGTCGGGGCGCCCGCGGCCGCCGTTCCGGTGCCTTCCCCCTCGACGCCGAGGTCACCGAGCACGAGTCGGTGCGGGCATGACGGCCACTGCTCCGGTCCGGGATCTCGCGGACGAGACCTATTGGGGCACGGTCGCACGCCTGGCGTCGGCGCAGAAGGGTGCGTCACGGACCGCTCCGGCGTACTCGCGCTTCGTCAACCGGAAGCTCGGCCGGCTCCTCGCTGCCTGGGCCTACCGGGCCGGCCTCACCCCCAATGCGGTCACCGGGATCAGCGCGACCTTCACCGCCGTGGCGATCCTCCTGCTTCTGGTCCTCCCTCCGTCGCTGCCACTGGGCCTGGCCGTCGCCGGCGCGCTCGTCCTCGGCTACGCCTTCGACTCCGCCGACGGTCAGGTCGCCCGACTCCGCGGCGGTGGAACACCGGCAGGGGAGTGGCTCGACCACATCGTCGACGCGATCAAGACCACGGCGCTGCCGATTGCCGTGTTCGTGTGCCTCCAGCGCACCGATCTTCCTCGGGCCTGGCTCGCAGTACCGCTCGTCTACGCCGTCGTGGCGAGCGCGACGTTCTTCGGGATGATCCTCACGGAACAATTGCGCAGGCAGAACGGACATGCGGGGATCACCGCAGCGTCCGGCGGCATCAAAGACCTCATCACCGGCCTCCTCGTCCTTCCCATGGATTATGGCGTCCTCTGCATCTCGTTCGTCCTGCTCGGCGCGCCGGGGCTGTTCCTCGCCCTGTTCTCACTTCTCACAGTGGGCAGTTTCCTCTTCCTCTGTCTTGCCCTGCGCAAATGGTTCCGCGAGATCAGCGGATTCAGGGGTGCGGGTCCCGTCCTTTCTCCCTCCGTCATCAGAGAGCAATCATGAACACCGAACCCAGCAAGCCCTCCACCAGGCGGACCAGGGGAGTGGCCCTAGGGGCCATCGCCGCCGGTGTGGCCCTCACCGGGTCCCTGGCACTCACGGGCGTGACACCGTCGTCCGCCTACGAGGCCGTCTTCGCAGCGCAGAACCAGCCGGCGAAGGTCGTTGCGGCAGAGACGCCGTCACCCGCACGAACACCGAGCCCGGCTGCTTCCAGGAATCCGGACAGTCCGGCGGACGCGGGCGCAGGGTCGGCTTCGTCCGACGCCGCCAAGAAGAAGGCCTCCGCGATGAACGAGGGCGTGGGCGTCGTCCCGCCGAAGCCGAAAGCGGATGACGCGGAGCTGGGAAGGACCCCCCAGAAGAAGAACAAGCCGGTCAAGATGACGGACAAGGTCCAGGTGCTCGACGGCTTGACCGTCTCGGTGGCCGGTCTTGCCGCCGTGCAGGGCGTAGCGGACGAGCCGGGCGAAGTGGCCGGCGACGCCGTGAAGGTCTCCGTCACCCTCTCCAACACGAGCGCGGAGGCAGTAGATACCTCCGGCGTCCTCGTGGACATGGAGGCGGGACCGGATGCCGTGCCGGGCCTCGCCCTCAGGGGCTCGGGGGCCACCACGCTTCCCGCCTCGATCGAACCGGGAGCATCCGCAACAGCGGACTACGTGTTCGTCGTCGAATCGAACAAGCGGGCCCGCGTGTCCGTGCTCGTCAACTACAGCGTCTCCGCGCCCGTCGCCGTCTTCGAAGGCACCGCGCCTCCAGCCAAGGGAAAGAAATGACACTCTTCGACCGCTCCAGGGTCGCATCATCGGCCGTCGTGCCCGCGCGCCGCTCGGTCCGCCTGATGTCCGGCATCGTCGCCGCACTGATGGGCGTGTCGTTCGTCGGTCTGTCCACGCTCCCGGCGGCGGCCGACAGTCGGCCGGCCGAGCCGACCAGTCCGAGCTCGCCGGTCACGGCGTCGCCCGACGTCCTGCCCACGGTCCAGGTGGACGGTGTCGTCTGGCAGCAGACCGTCATCGGGAACACCGTGTACGCGGTCGGGCAGTTCACGACGGCCCGGCCCGCAGGCTCCGCAGCCGGCGTCAACACGACTCCGCGAGCGAACATCCTCGCCTTCGACATCCGGACCGGAGCGCTGATCACGAGCTTCAACGCCTCGCTGAATGCGCAGGCGCGCAGCGTCACCGCCTCGCCCGATGGCAAGCGGATCTACGTCGGTGGCGCCTTCACCCAGGTCAACGGCACCGACCGTCGGTACGTCGCGGCGCTCGATGCGAGCACCGGTGCCTTGATCACGAGCTTCGCACCGCTGGTCGCCTCGAGGGTCAATGCCATCGTGGCCACGCCGGACGCGGTCTATCTCGGTGGATGGTTCACCGGCGTCGGTTCCGCACGGCGGGACAAGGTTGCCGCTGTGTCGCCGACCAACGCCGCGCTGCTTCCCTGGAACCCGACGGTCACCGGTGGCGACGTGACGTCGATGGTCGTCTCACCCGATCGCACGAAGGTCGTCGTCGGCGGAAACTTCACGACGGTCAACGGGGCCACCAATGCAGGGTGGGCCTCGATCAACGCCTCGACGTCCGCCGTCGAGCCCTGGGCCGTCAACAGCTTCATCAACAACTCCGGTACGGGTGCTGCCATCACCGGACTGACCTCCGATGCCGACTACGTCTACGCATCCGGCTACGACTTCAACGGAGTCGGCACGGCTTTCGAGGGTGTCGTGGCAGCACGCTGGTCCGACGGCGCCGTGAACTGGCTCGAGGACTGCCATGGCGACACCTACTCGGTCTGGAGCACCCAGGACGTGGTCTACTCGGCCGGCCATGCGCACTACTGCGGTAACGTCCAAGGCTTCCCCGAGACGAATCCCCGGAGCTACAACCACGCGCTCGCCTTCGGGAAGACGCCGGTGGCCACCATCACCCGCGACACCCAGGGGTACCGGAACTTCGAAGGCAACCAGCATTCAGCCCTGTTGAACTGGTGGCCCACCTTCACCGTCGGGTCCTTCACGGGCCAGTACCAGGCGACTTGGTCCGTCACGGGAAATTCCGAGTACGTCGTCATGGGTGGCGAGTTCCCGACGGTCAGCGGAGTCCGCCAGCAGGGCCTGGTGCGCTTCGGCATCGGGACGAAGTCGACCAACAACAAGGCACCGGAAAAGGCAGGAAAGGCGGCCAACCCGGCAGTCATCTCCGTCAAGGACGGGGAAGCCCGCATCACCTGGGCCTCGAACTGGGACCGTGACAACAAGAAGCTGACCTACCGTGTCTACCGCGACGGCAACTTGACAGCGCCCATTCACGAGACGACGGGCGAGTCGACCTTCTGGCAGATGCCGACGCTGAGCTACATCGACAAGGGCCTGGCTCCGGGGTCGAAGCACACCTACCGGATCTTCGCTCTCGATGCGTACGGGAACGAGGCACGCTCGGAGAGCGTCGAAGTGACGATCGCCGCCGCAGGCTCGGTCAGTCCGTACGCGACCTCGGTCCTCGACGACGGAGCCTCGTCCTACTGGCGCCTCGGTGAGGCAAGTGGGACGAACGTCGTCGACTGGGCCGGCTTCAACGACCTGACGGCCGCCGCCGGTGTGACCCGCGGTGAGGCCGGGGCCATCGCCCAGGACGCCGACAAAGCGAGCACGTTCAACGGCACGGACACCGGCGCCGCCGCGGGACGCACACCGCAGGAGGCACCGAACACCTACACGTCGGAGGCCTGGGTCAAGACGACCACGACGTCCGGTGGCAAGATCCTCGGCTACGGCGGATCCCTGACCGGGAACTCCGGCTCCTACGATCGTCAGACATACATGGACAACGAGGGGCGCATCTGGTTCGGCGTCTACCCGAACACCGTCCGTACCCTCAACTCGTCGAAGAGCTACAACGACGGACAGTGGCATCACGTGGTGTCGTCGCTCGGTCCGGCCGGAATGGCGCTGTACATCGACGGAGTCCTCATCGGCAAGCGTGCGGACACCACGAGGGGCCAGGGCTTCCAGGGGGTGTGGCGCGTCGGAGGTGACAACCTCGGTGGCTGGCCCAACCAGCCGGCGAGCTACTACTTCAACGGCGTGATCGACGATGTCGCGATCTACCCGACCGAGCTCACCCGCGCGCAGATCCAGGCACACTATTCGAACAGCGGTCGCGAGGTCGCTGGACCGAAGAAGCCTGCCGACGCTTACGGTGCTGCCGTCTACTCGGCTGAACCGGAGCTCTACTGGCGACTGAACGAGGCCGATGGTTCCACCGCCGCCGATGCTTCTCAGGCAGGCGTTCCCGGGACCTACGTCTCCGGCATCACTCTGGGGAAGGCCGGTGCCCTGAAGGACGTCTCCGACGGTGCCGCGGAATTCAACGGATCGTCAGGTCTGCTGTCGAGCACCAAGCGCTATGACAACCCCAGCGTGTACAGCCAGGAGCTGTGGTTCAACACCACGACGGCCAACGGCGGCAAGCTCATCGGTTTCGGTGACAACCCGAACGGCCTGTCGGGCAATTACGACCGACACGTCTACATGGAGAATGACGGACGCCTCACCTTCGGTGTGTGGACCGGCCGGACGAATCTCGCGCAGTCGACGGACGCCTACAACGACGGCAAGTGGCACCACATGGTAGCGACACAGTCCGGCGACGGGATGGTTCTGTACGTGGACGGCAAAGCCGTCGGGACGAACCCCCAGACAAGCGCCCAGGGCTACAGCGGGCACTGGAAGATCGGTAGCGACAACACCTGGGGGCCGCAGCCGTTCTTCGCCGGGACGATCGACGAGGTAGCCGTCTACTCACGGGCCCTCGGGGCCACTGAGGTCGCGGACCACTACCGCCTCGGCGGAGGGACCACCACCGTTCCGAACAAGGCTCCTGTGGCTGCTGCGTCGGTGACGGCGACGGAGCTGACGGTTGCTGCTGACGGGTCGGCGTCCTCGGATGCTGATGGGACGGTCGCGTCGTACAGCTGGAACTTCGGGGACGGTTCTGCTGCGAAGACGGGTGCGACTAGTTCGTGTGCGAGTTCACGCTGTTCCGAACAAGGCTCCTGTGGCTGCTGCGTCGGTGACGGCGACGGAGCTGACGGTTGCTGCTGACGGGTCGGCGTCCTCGGATGCTGATGGGACGGTCGCGTCGTACAGCTGGAACTTCGGGGACGGTTCTGCTGCGAAGACGGGTGCGACGGCGTCGCACACGTATGGTGCGGCGGGGACGTACTCGGTGGTGCTGACGGTGACTGATGACAAGGGTGCGACGGACACTGTGACGAAGTCCGTCACGGTCACGGCGCCTCCNCGCACACGTATGGTGCGGCGGGGACGTACTCGGTGGTGCTGACGGTGACTGATGACAAGGGTGCGACGGACACTGTGACGAAGTCCGTCACGGTCACGGCGCCTCCCGCCCAGACGGTTGCAGCCAAGGACCTGTTCGACAGGAGCACCGCGAATGCCTGGGGCACCGCGGAGGTCGGCGGCGTCTGGACCATCTCCTCGTGGGCGGCCGCCAAGTATTCGGTCGCTGCAGGATCCGGAATCATGGCGACGTCGGCCGGGGCCACCCTCGCCGCACAGCTCAATGCCGTATCGGTCCTGAATTCCACCACGACGAGCGTGTTCTCCGTCGACAAGGTGGCGGACGGCGGCGGTCTTCAGGTGAGCGTCATCCCCCGCAGGGTCCCGAATGCCGGCGAGTACAGGGCGAAGGCACTGCTGCAGAAGAACGGGGCAGTGACGATCGAGTTGAAGAAGAAGGTCGGCACGACGGAGACGCTCATGCTGGCTCGTGCAGTCTCCGGTCTGACCTATGCGGCAGGTGACGTCCTCACCATGAAGGTGGACACGTCGGGCGCCGGCAGCACGACGGTCGCCGCGAAGATCTGGAAGGCCGGGACACCTGAGCCCGCTGCCTGGCAGATCGTGTCGAGCGACTCCACCGCAGCCCTCCAGGCACGTGGAAGCGTGGGTGTCGAAACCTATCTGTCGGCTTCGTCGACGAACGGCCCGGTCGCGTTCCGGCTGCAGGATCTGGTGACAGTTCCTTCGCCATAACCGCACGATGACGACAGGGACCTCATCCCGGATCTCCGGGGTGGGGTCCCTGCCCTATGACCCGGGGACCCTTCCCCTATATTTGAAGAGCCCGGACCATCGCTGGCCGGCTGGAGCCGATGGGGTGGAATGTGATCCGCAGGGACGACGTAGGCCGGACGAGAACTGTACTCATCGCTCATCCGAGTGCAGATCTCTACGGCTCCGATCGAGTGCTTCTCGAGACGATCGCAGGATTGACCGCCGCCGGCCTGCACGTCGTGCTCACCGTTCCGGACCATGGCCCCCTCGTTCCGGAGGCGGAGCAGAGGGGCGCTACCGTGCGGCTCTGTCCCACCCCGGTGCTGCGGAAGGCTTTTCTCAGCCCGTCCGGGCTTCTCAGGCTCACCGGGGAATCGCTGGCGTCGCTTCTCGCCGGCGTCCGCCTCGTCCGCGAGACGCGTCCGGTCGGGGTGTACGTGAACACGATCACCATCCCGCTCTGGTCCGTCGTCGCTTCCCTGACGCGTACGCCGCTCCTGGTGCACATCCACGAGGCGGAGAGCACTGCATCCTCCGTCGTGCGGAAGCTCCTGGCCTCTCCGCTGTTCCTGGCCGACTCCCTCATCACGAACAGTCGTTTCAGCGTCGACGTTCTCGCCTCCTCCTTCCCCCGCCTGGCGCGGAAGTGCAGAGTCGTTGCGAACGGCGTGGCCGGCCCGCCCTCCGTCGACGCCGCCCGACCAGGCATTTCGGGACCCGTCCGCCTCGTCTACGTGGGACGGCTGTCCCACCGCAAGGGCCCGGACCTCGTGATCGAATCGCTGGCCCACCTCCGGAGTCGGGACATCGAGGCGGACCTGCAGGTGGTGGGCGCCGTCTTTCCCGGGAACGAAGCCTATGAAGCCGACCTGCGTCGGCGGATCGATGAGCTCGGGGTGGGCGACCGTGTTCACCTGCGCGGCTTCCAACCGTCCGTGTGGCCGTTCATCGCGCGATCAGACATCGTGGTGGTGCCCTCCCGTGTCGACGAACCCTTCGGTAATACGGCTGTCGAGGCGATGCTGGCCGCACGCCCTGCCGTCGTGAGTGATACGTCGGGTCTGCGCGAAGCGTCGGCAGGGTTCGGTTCGGTGCTGCGGGTCGCTCCCGACTCGGCAGCGGGCATCGCCGATGCGGTGGCGGACATGGTGGCGTCCTGGCCGACCTACCGCGAGGCCGCCGTCGCCGATTCGGTGGCGGCCGAGAGCCGGAACGGCATCGCCGCCTATCGGACCGAGATCGTCCGCGAGGTGGAGGCCTTGAGCCGAGGGAGGAAGCCTTGACGAACTGGGCCGGGACCAGGGCCATCACGCCCTCCCACCTCAGGGACCTGACCACGCACGACGACGTCGCGCGAGGACAAGCCTGGAAATTCCTCGAGCGTCTCGTGGCAGCCGCGGTGCTCATCCTTCTCGGCTACCGCTTCAATCTGCCCTACGGACTCACCATCGGGTACGTCGCCGCACTCGCACTCCTGCCGGTGTGGATCCGCGTCGCCACAGCGCAGCGGGCCGGCGCGCTGGTCTACTTCCTCGGCGCGGTCACCGCGATCAGCGGCGTACTCCTGGGCGTCTACTCGTCCCAGGACCACGTCATCAGTCCGAACGCCGGCATGATCTCCCTCATGCTGCTCGTGGGGATCCTGGCCGGCGCAGGTGCACTGCTGTGGGCCAGGACCCTCATGCGAACCGGCTGGGCCGTGACGTTCTTCGGTCTCGGCATGCTGTTGCACGTCACCCCTGGAAGCGAGAGCTTCGCCCTCAATCCCTGGAAGTTCGGCTTCGGTCTTCCCGCCATGGTGATCGCGCTCGGACTCGCATCGCTCACCGGCAGGCGCTGGGCGGAGGCGCTCGCGTTGATCGCCCTGTGCGCGACCTCAGCCCTCAACGATTCACGGTCGGCGTTCGCCATCCTGATGCTCACTCTGCTGGCGGTCCTGTGGCAGGGCCGTCCCCGTTCAGCGACCGGCAAGACCTCGTCTGTGGCGACGGTCATCGCGGTGGGAGCGATGGGTTACGTCGTCTACGCCTTCGGGCAGGCCCTGATCCTCGACGGCTACCTCGGTGAGGACACCCAGGAGCGATCCCTCCGCCAGGTCGAGACCTCGGGGTCCATCCTGCTCGGTTCGCGTCCGGAACTCGGTGCCACAGCCGGCCTGATGGGGGATCGTGTCCTGGGCTTCGGGCTCGGCGCCGTACCGACGCCCGGGGACATCCTCGCCGCGAAGGAGGGGATGACCCGTCTGGGGTACGACCCGAACAACGGTTACGTGGAGAGATACATGTTCGGCAGCAGGTTCGAACTGCATTCCGTCGTGGGCGATCTCTGGGCCGATTTCGGCATTCCCGGGCTGATCTTCGCCGCGGTGCTCATCGGCGTCATCATCGTCATGTTCAGTCGCCTGCTGACCGACGGCCGCGCCAGCGCACTCCTCGTCTTCGTCGTCGTGCAGTCCGCCTGGAACCTGTTCTTCGCCCCGCTATACAGCGCCGTCCCGACGCTCATGCTCCTGCTGGGGCTGCTTCTGGCACGCGAGGACACAGTGCGCCGTGACCGGACCTCCTGATCCGGTCACAGCTCCGGTAGGGAGGTGCGACACCGCCTCGGTGCAGCGCCGTGGCTCCTAGCGTGTGGGGCCTGGCTGCTCCTTGCTGCCGTAGTAGGCCGTCCGACTCGCGGCTTTCCCGCCGGTCAGGATGACTCCGAGCGCATCCGACCCCACGCCTTCGAGGGATTGCAGGGTCTTGGCCAACTGACCTCTCCTGGTGCGATGCTGACGCGTGACGATGACCGCGCCATCGGTCAGCCGTGCGAGCGGGAGGGCGTCCGCGACGAGAAGGATCGGGGGTGAGTCGATGACGATGAAGTCGTACACGTCCGACAGTTCCTTCACCAGATGAGCCATGCTGTCGGAGCTGAGGAGTTGATTGGGATTGGGGGGCACGACGCCGCAGGGCAGGACATCGATCGATTCCCAGGGCTCGATGACGCTGGACAGGCTCGCTCGGCTCGACAGGACCGTCGTCAGGCCCACACCGCCCTCGATGCTGCAGAATTCAGCCACGGAGGGACGGCGGAGGTCCGCGTCGATCAGCAGGACCTTGTGGTTCCGCTCCGCAGCAGCGAGAGCGAGATTGATCGCCGTCGTACTCTTGCCCTCACCGGGAAGCGGTGACGAGACGACGATCGACCGGAGTGACTTGTCCGGGTTCAGGAACTCGAGGTTCGTCGCCAGCAGCCGGTACGCCTCGGCCACATTTCCGTTCGGGTCGGACGTCAGCACGATCGACCCGGAGTCCGCCCCACGTGTGCGCGGGATCGTACCGAGGATAGGGAGATCCGTGAGTCGGGCGACGTCCCCTGCATCGTGGATCCTGGTGTCGAGGAGCTGTCGGGCGAGGGCCACGACGATACCGGCCACCAGGCCGACCAGTGCTCCGGCGGCGATGAGGAGACGGGTGTTCGGGGCGAAGGCGAAGGTCGGTGCCTGGGCGGTCGCAACGGTGCTGATGCTGATGGTGGGGCTACCCGACTCCGTCTTCGGGCTCATGTCCGTCACCACCCGGGCAAGCGAATCAGCGACGCCGTTGGCGATGTTCGCGGCCCCGGCCGGCGACTCACTGACGGCCGTGATGTTGATGAGAACCGTGTTGAGGGGTGTCTCCGCGCTGACGGCGTCCTCCAGCTGAGCAGCGGAGGAGTCGAGGTCGAGGTCCTCGATGACAGGGTCGAGGACGACCGGCTTGGTGGCCAGTTCGGTGAACGAGGCCACCAGATTCTGCGTATAGGTCGATCCCTGGACGAGTTCGCCCGTGGTCTCACCACGATTCGAACTCACGAAGACGCTGCTGACCGCGCGGTATTGCGGTGCCGAGAGGCTCGCGTAGGCGAACGCCGCAAGGGCGCCGAGCAGGCAGAGCGCCACGATCGTCACCCAGCGTTTCCTGAGGGCTGCAACGTAATCCCTGAGCTCCATGTATGTCGTCTCCCCTTCAACACCCCGGTCCGCGGGTGCACACATGCTCCCTACGGTGTACAACGTCCGATTCAGCTTGTCATACTTACCTAGCCTGCGGCCGAGACGCGTCCGTCATCACCCCGAAAGGAGTGATCCCGGCGTCCTGTCGCCGCCCATCGCCACCACGAGGAAGCCCTTGTTCACGATCCTTGTCGCCTGCACGGCGAACATCTGCCGCTCCCCCCTCGCCGCTTTCTCACTCGGGCAGCGGCTTGGGCAGGCGGGGCCGGACGGGCTCTTCGCGGTCACGAGTGCCGGGACACGAGCGCGCACAGGAGACAGGATCTGTCCCTGCGTCGGCGAGGAATTGGCCTCCGATCATCCAGGACGTCGGTATGCGGAGGGCCACACCTCCCGGCGGGTCACCGAAGCGGCGATCTCGGCGGCTGATTTGATCCTCCTGCCGGATTTCGAGAACAGGACCCGGATAGCCCTGCTTGACCCGGTTGCTCGCCACCGGTCCTTCACGTTCCGTGAGGCCGACAGGCTGCTCGCGTCGCTGGCAGTGGAGGGGATTCCACCCCTGCGCGATGTGGTGCCGGTGATGCACGCGATCAGGAGCAGGGCCGCGATGTCCGCGGGCAGTCGCCGGTGGCCTCAGCTCCGGAGGCCGTCCGACGGCCTCGACATCCTGGACGGCCACAATCTCGGTTCCCGTCGGCACCGGCGGACCGTTCGGGATGTCGGCCTGACGTCGTCCTCGATCGCTGCACGACTGGAGGAGTCAGCGCTGGTCGATCAGGTCTGATCGTCGCTGCCGTCGTCGGGCCGTCCGTTCCCGCGCGTGCAGCGCGAGGCCCGCGTACGTCCCGGTGACAGCCGCCCGCATCGGAGCGGCAGATCGGAGGAGTTGTCTGCGCCCGCCCTGCAGCAGGACGTCCCACGCCGCGACGGGACTGTTCAGGACCCACCGTCGGCGGTCCTTCGCCTCGAGGTGCTGTGCCGCGAAGAGCAGACGGTTGCGGATGTTGTAGAAGTAGTAGACGGAGGACTTGCCCCTCGCCGATCCTTGGTGTTCCTCCCCATGGGTGCCGCCCTCGTCGTGCACGGCGCGCGCCTCCTCGAGCAGGGTCAGCCTCCCGCCGTTCCGCACGACCCGCATCGACAGGTCGATGTCCTCCCAGTAGAGGAAGTAGCGTTCGTCGAAGCCGCCGACACGACTCCAGAGGTCGAGGGTGACCAGAAGGCAGGCGCCACTCAACCAGGGCTCGAAGCGTTCCCGGGGGTAGCCGGCCCTGTGCCGTGTTGCCCTGCTCCGGCCGAACCCGAGATGGAGGTCCGCGCCCGCGAACCACACCGCGCCGGACGATGTGAGGATCGTCGGAGCGACCAGGGCGAGCGGGTCCGCATCCACTGCCGACACCATCAGCCCGACGCTCTGACGATCGATCGTCGCGTCGGGGTTGAGAAGGAGGAATCGTGTGTTGCCCCGCCGGGTGGCTTCCTCGACGCCGAGGTTCATCCCCGCCCCGAAACCCGCGTTCACGGGGCTGGCGACCAGGGTCCATGTGTTGTCCGCGCAGAGGGCGGAAACCGCCGCCTGTTCCGTCGCTGACGTGTAGTTGTCGACGACGACGACGTCGGCTTCGGGAACGGACCGCGAGACCTGCACGAGGTTCGACGCGAGCAGGAGGTGCGACCCGTAGTTCACGACGACGATGGCCAGCGCCCCGCGCTCGGCTGGAGATGTCATGGCCCAACCCTATAGCGGACCACGGTCGCCGCCGATGTCCCCGGACCCTGCGCTAACGCGACGAACGCCGCGCCATCCGACGCGCGACGTCGAGGATCGCGAGTGCATCGCGTCGGAAGGGCGGGAGCGCCGCACAGACGACGGCGCACGCACTGCCGGCAGTGAGCAGGGCGGCCAGGATGGACACGATGGCCGCCTCGTCCTGGAGCCACAGGGTGGTCAGCCACGATGCGGCGACGGCCACCCCGGACAGGGCGACGATCCGGAGCGCGCCCAGGTACAGCCCCCTGGTGGGGATGGTGGTGAAGCGCGACAGCCACCAGAAGGTGGCGGGCCAGGTCAGGGCCGGGGCGAGCGCGTAGCCCACAGCGACACCGATCACGCCCCAGTGGCTGCCGACGAGGATGAGTGCGAGCCGGACCGACGACGAGAAGATGGAGTCCTGCAGGAGCCGGAACGTGAGGGCCCGTGTCACGTACACCCAGTAGCCCACGAACGCGAGGATCTGGAAGACGCCGGCCACGGCCAGGAGAGCGAGCAGGGGTGCGACGCCGCTCCATTCCTCGCCGCCCAGGAAGAGGACCGTGATCGGCGCCGCCGCTCCTGCTGCGACGCCGAGCACGAATCCGAGGCTGTGCCCCATCGCCACCTGTCCGCGGAGCAGAAAGGCTCCGTAGGCGGCGTCGTCGTCCTGGATCTTGGCGAGCACAGGTATCGCGACGCGGGTGATGGGCGAGCGGACCTGGTTCAGAGGATTCATCAGCAGCTGGAATGCACGGCTGTAATTGCCGAGAGCGACGGCGCCGGAGCGGAGACCGATGATGAAATAGTCGGCATTGTTGCTCACATAGTTGATGAGCTGTGTGACCACGATGTTCCAGCCGAACCGGAGCATGCCGTCCATCGGCACGGAGGTCCGGGGGAGCCCGGGCAACCACCGGGCACCCCACGCGACGATGACCAGCATGACGCTGTACTGGATGAGCTGCTGGCCGACGAGCGCCCACAGGCCGGCGCCGCTCAGGGCCAGCCAGACGGCTCCGCCGAGTGCGACGATCGGGCTGGCCACGTCTGCGACGGCGAGAGTGGAGAAGGCGAGTTTCCGGTTCAGATCCGCCCGGTACTGGGTGGCGACCCCATTCAGCACGAACGTGGCGGACAGTACCTGCGCGATGTCGACGAGGGCCGGCTGCCCGTAGATCGAGGCGATGACAGGGGCCAGGGCGAAGACGGCGACGGCCAGGATCAGCCCGATCCCGGAATTGATCCAGAACAGGTTGGTGCGTTGTGCTCGGGACAGGGTCTTCGCCTGGATGGCGGCGGTGGAGAGACCGAAGTCGCGGAAGATGTCTGCTACCCCGATGACTGCTGCGACCATGGCCAGCAGTCCGTAGTCGGTCGGGGACAGCAACCTGGCGAGAATTGCCACCGACAGGACCTGGACGGCGATACGCAGGACCTGCCCGGTCATGGTGACGAGGATGCCGCTCGCTGCGCTCTGTGCCAGCGACTTGCCCTGACCTTCTTCTCTGTCGGACACGTCTAGTGGAATCCCCTCAGACCTGGAACAACCGACGGACAGCTCGTAGCGGGCAGGCTCGGCGACATGGGCGCTGGAGATCCCTTCCTGGCTTCGGGCACCCCCAAGCCGCGCTCGAAGGGTTCTTGGTGCGTGCAGGCGAAGGACGTGCTGGGCCGGGGTCCAGGCCTGCCTGTGCTCCGATCAGACTAGCCGACCGGCCGAGTGGGACAGGCTCGAGCGGCCGGGTCGGACGAAGGACGGCGTCCGTCGATGGACGAGATGCCGCCGTCGCCCCGTCCTTCTGGCGCACGACACTCTGGTAGGGTTCTGTCCGATCACTGGCTCTTCATGCGGTAGGAGGAGCAGTTAGCGAGTCTCCAGGTCCGTCCGGGCGCGTCAGCCGGATTGGCCGCAGTCAGTGACAGTCCGTCGCGGGGAACGATCGGGCACACAGTCCTCCACAGCACCGCACCACGTCATCATCGTCGTAACTAAGAACTGGGCTTAGTTGCTGCACGCGCGCCCGTACTCCGATCAGGAGGCCGGGCGCGCGATCGCATCTACTAAAGGGTTCTTATGCACAAGACAGCCACTGGCTTCATCAGTACGGTGTCCGCTCTTCTCCTGTTACCTCTCGGCGTCCCCACTGCCTCAGCGGCCACGTCGGCCGACGTGTGTTCGGCCATGACGCAGGCGACCTACCGGAGCATCAACCCGACGTCGGGTGTCACCCTGCTCACGACGTCCCCTCGCGAGATCACCAACGCCGCCGAGCGGTACGGCTTCACGGAGGATCAGCAGGTCGAATTCGAGGCAGCCACCCGCGGGGGTGACGGCCTCGTGCCCGTCTACCGCCTCTACCGGGACGGGGCGTTCAGCTGGATGGCGGACCGCGAGGGCGAAGGTGAGTTCGAGAGCGCCCAGAGCAAGTATGGCTACACGAGCCAGCAGATCGACTTCTATGCCTCTCCGATGGCGCTCGACTGCACCGTTCCCGTTCATCGTCTGCTCAAGGGTGACATCCACCGTTTCGTCGCCGATGACGCTGAACGGGCGGCACTGACGGCGAACGGCTGGACGGACGAGGGTGCGAAATTCTGGGTGGCCGACGCCGATGCTGCCCCGGCACCCGCTCCGGCACCGGCGCCGGCGCCTGCTCCTGCTCCTGCTCCTGCTCCTGCGCCTGCGCCTGCGCCTGCACCGGCTCCTGCACCGGCTCCGCTTCCGTCCGGCCAGATCGCCTGGGCCAGTGTGGCGCGGGCCGGGGACGACATCAACGACGTCCTCGCCAAGCCCGAACTGACCGGCAAGGTGCTCAAACTGCCCGCCGGTGTCTTCGAGGTGTCGAACTTCCTCAACGGGTCCGAGGCGGTCGTCGTCCCTTCGAGGGTCAAGGGCATCATCGGTGAGGGCCGTGACACGATCATTCGCATCAGAGCCAACAGCTCGACCTACGGATGGACCGTTCCGGCGCAGGGGACCGGGCTGACCAATCAGCTGTACATCATGAGGATGTCGGACGGCCAGAACCAGATCTTGTCCGACTTCTGGCTGCAGGGTACGGAGCAGGGCCACCTGTACAACGGGCTGATGGTGGGCCGGTCCGGTCCGGGAACCAGGGTCGAGGACGTCCTCATCACCGGGATCCCGGGGAACAGCGGAGCGCCCCCCGGGGAGACCTTCGGCCTCAACTGGTGGAGGGGGTCCGATTCGGTCACGCGCAATGTCGAGATCGACGGATTCCGCTGGACAGGGAACTCGTTCGCCGCCCGGGCGAAGGGCGCCAAGGTCGGCGCCTCGCCGATCGGCTACAACAGCCACGACAATGCGCGCCTCTACGATGTGAACACCCATGACGCCGAGTACGGCATGCCCACGTTCTGGCTCTCGAACAATGCGGAGACCTGGAACCTCCAGTCCATCCGCAACGTGATCGGCATCAATCACGAGGAGAGCTTCGGGATCGTCCATCACCAGCCGGTCATGTACGGATCGAAGACGCGGCGCCATGTGAACTTCATGTCCAACAGGTCCGACGGTCGTCTGACGATCATCGGCTCCACGAACGACGAATGGATCAACCCGAGTGTCTCCGGCCCGGTCGGCAAGGGGAAGAAGATGCTCATCCAGACGCCGACGAACTACACCGGCTCGAACACGAACCGCATCTTCACTCCGCCGAAGATCGTGCTCGACGACGGCGTGACCTCGCACCCCTACCTCTGGGCACACTAGCTCCGGCTCGGATGATCGACCGAAGGGCTCCGACCGCACGGCGGTCGGAGCCCTTCTGCAGTCCCGGGGCGCTTCTTAGGCTCCACTGGGATGCCCCGCACCACCGCCGAGTGGCAGGATTAACGCAGACAATCCTTGCGTAATTGCCGCGAGGGTGCAGACGCATCCGAGGAGTATCCGTGCCCGTGATCGAAACCCCCGTCACGCTCACCCCGTCCGACGCCGGGCTGACGGACGCCGAGGTGCATCGCATCCGCAACGACTTCCCGATCCTCGGCACGGAGGTCAACGGCAGGCCGCTCGTCTACCTCGACTCGGGCGCCACGTCGCAGAATCCTGTGAGCGTCATGGAGGCGGAGCAGGAGTTCTACGAGCAGCGCAACGCCGCCGTGCACCGCGGCGCCCACTCCCTCGCCGTCGACGCCACCGACGCGTACGAGGACGCGCGCGCCGCCGTCGCCCGGTTCATCGGAGCGCGGACGAACGAGCTGGTGTGGACCTCGAACGCCACGGAGGGGATCAACCTGGTCGCCTACGCGATGTCCAACGCCTCGCTCGGCCGCGGAGGGGACACCGCGCGCCGGTTCGCCGTCGGGCCCGGGGACAGCATCGTGGTGACGGAGCTGGAGCACCACGCCAACCTGATCCCGTGGCAGGAACTCGCCGCGCGCACCGGCGCCGAGCTCCGCTTCATCCCGGTCGACGACGCCGGTGCGCTGCGCCTCGACGAGGCCCGGCAGGTCATCACCTCCTCGACGAGGATGGTCGCCTTCTCGCACGCCTCGAACGTCCTGGGGACCATCAGCCCGGTGGCGGAGATCGTGGGGCTCGCCCGCGAGGTCGGCGCCCTGACGCTCCTCGACGCCTGCCAGTCGGTGCCGCACCTGCCGGTGGACGTCAAGGCCCTCGACGTCGATTTCCTGGTGTTCTCCGGCCACAAGATGCTGGGACCCACCGGCATCGGCGCACTCTACGGACGCGCCGAACTGCTGAACGCGATGCCGCCCTTCCTCACGGGCGGCTCCATGATCACCACCGTCACCATGCAGGGCGCCGAGTACCTGCCCTCGCCGAACCGGTTCGAGGCCGGGACGCAGCGCATCTCGCAGGCGGTCGCCCTCGGTGCCGCGGCCAATTACCTGGCGGAGACCGGCATGGAGCGGATCGAGGCCTGGGAAGCCACGCTGGGGAGGCGTCTCGTCGCGGGTCTCGAGGCGATCGACGGCGTGCGGGTCCTCGGGCCACGGGCCGATCAGCCACGGATCGGACTGGCGGCGTTCGACGTCGACGGCGTGCACGCCCACGACGTGGGCCAGTTCCTCGACGACCAGGGCATCGCCGTCCGCGTGGGCCACCACTGCGCGCAGCCGCTGCACCGCAGGTTGGGGCTCACCGCCACCACCCGCGCCAGCACGTACCTCTATACGACGACGGACGAGGTGGACGCCTTCCTGGCGGCCGTCGCCCAGGTCCGCCCCTTCTTCGGAGCAGAGTAGATGAGCTCAGGACTCGAACAGCTGTACCAGCAGATCATCCTCGACCACGCGAAGGCGCGGCACGGCTCGCCCCTGGCAGCGTACGACGGCGACGGCAGGGTGGGGGAGTCCCACCAGCTGAACCCTGTGTGCGGGGACGAGATCACCCTCCGCGCCGCCGTGCTGGACGGCAGCGTCGCGGCGGTGACATGGGACGGTGCCGGATGCGCCATCTCGATGGCCTCGGCGTCGGTGCTCGCGGACCTCGTGCAGGGCCTGCCGCGTGACGAGGCCATCACGCTCGTCGATGCGTTCCGCGAGGTCATGCGGTCCCGCGGCCGGATCGAGGCCGACGAGGAGGTTCTCGGGGACGCTGCGGCCTTCTCGGGTGTGTCCCGGTTCCCTGCGCGCGTGAAGTGCGCCATGCTCGCCTGGGTCGCGCTCGAGGAGTCCCTGCTCGCCGCCAACGGCTAGGTCCCGACGAGCCGGCCCACGGTGGTGCGGGCAGGACCCCCGCTCACCGCGTGGGCTGCGGGATCACGACGGTGAAGCACGACCCACGGCCCGGCTCGCTGGCCACCGAGATGGAGCCGCCGTGCTCGCTGACGATGCTCTTGGTGATCAGCAGGCCCAGCCCGACGCCCGGCACCGCCGAGGTACGCACCGACGGGGAGCGGAAGAAGCGGTCGAAGACCTGGTGCAGTTCCTCGGCCTCGATGCCGATCCCCGTGTCCTCGACCTCGATGACGAGGCCGTCGTCCCCGAGGGAGGCGTCCAGCGTGATGCTTCCGCCGCGCCTGTTGTACTTCACGGCATTGGTCAGCAGGTTGTCGACCGCCTGGGCGAGGCGGGCCGGGTCCGCGACCGCCTGCAGGGACGAGGGCGCCCGGTTCTCGAGATGGACCCCGGCCCGCACGGCCCGCAGATGGCCGGAGGATGCCGCATCGGCGAGGATACGGCCGACGTCCGTGGCGATCGGGATGACCTCGAAGGTGCCGGCGTTGATCGCGAGCAGGTCCTCGACCAGCTGTTCGAGCCGGAGTGCATTCCGCCGGGCGATCTCGAGGTAGCCCTCCACGCCCTCGGGCAGCACGTCCCCCAGCTCCAGCGTCAGGTCGAGATAGCCGAGGATCGACGTGAGCGGGGTGCGGAACTCGTGCGAGACGTTCGACAGGAAGTCGTCCTTGGCCTGCAGGGCGAGGAGCAGTTCGGTGACGTCGTTGAAGGACACGACCGTCCCCGCGAAGGCGCCGTCGTCGTCGTACATGGACTGCGAGAAGATGCTGAGCGCACGCTGGGACCGTCCGGCGCCCACCCACACCTGTTCGCCCTGCAGGTCCTCGCCCATGATGGCCCGGCGCACCGGTCGGATCTCCGGCGGGATCGGCGTGGTCCTGTCCGCACCGAAGATGAGCAGCTCGCTCTCCCGCGGATCGGGCGTGTCCGGGGGTGCGGCTGCCGCATGGCCCTCGCGCTGGCGGGCATTCATCAGGATGTCGTTGCCGTCACGGTCCACGGCGAGAAGTCCCACGCTCACCGTGTCCAGCACGGTCCCGAGGAGCCGTTCGCGGTCGCGGCCGGCCTCGATGCTCTCCCGCAGTGCTGCCTGGGATGCCCGGAGTGCGTCCTGCCGTCGCCGGTTGTCCTTCGCCAGCGCACTCACGAACCCGGCCAGACCCGTGAGCATGATGGGCAGGAGGATGGGATCGATGAGGCCGCGGAGTGTGAGCACCTCGGTGCGGAGGAGGAACGGCAGCCAGATGACGAGGAGGGAGGCGACGACGGCGATCGTCACGGCGGTCGCGGTGCGGACCCTCGACGCGGCGATCCAGACCGTGGGCAAGGCGGCGAGGAGCCCGACGCCCGTGAGGCTGTCTCCAGCGGCCGCCCGGGTGAGCGCGATGGCGACGAAATCGACGAGCGGGACGATGATGACCCAGCGGCTGGGGATGCGCGACCACGGCAGCGTGCAGCACAGTGCGAAGACGGCCAGGTTCAGGATCCACCCTGCGACGAAGACGGGGACGGAGCGGAGCTCCTCGCTCTGCAGCAGCCCGAGCACGACCGTCATGGAGAAGGTGCTGGTGAGGGCCAGTTCGCTCAGGATGATCCGGCGCCTGTTACGCGGCCGGCGGGGACCCCGCACGGCCTCGACCGGACCATGCCCTGCCTGCACCACCCCCGGTTCGGCCATGGATCAGTCCGCGCGGTTCTCGAACACGTCGGGGACGCCGTCCGCATCGGTGTCGACCTTCTCCTCCTCCTCGATGCGGCGGTAGTGCTTGTTGCGCAGGCGCAGCACCACGCTCGCCAGGAGCGCCGCCAGGAGGGATGCCGTGAGGATGGCGACCTTCGCGTGGTCGTCGTGCTCGCTGCCCGCCCCGAAGCTGAGGTCGTTGACGAGCAGGGACACGGTGAACCCGACCCCGGCGAGGATCCCGACGCCCAGCAGGTCCCACCAGCTCAGTCCCGGATCGAGGTCGGCCTTCGTGGTCCTCGTGACGACGAACGTGGTCAGGAGCACGCCGATCGGCTTGCCGAGGACGAGCCCGAGCACGACCCCGATCAGGACCGGATCCGTGAGCGCGGACGCGAAGCCCTCCGCGCCCCCGATCGCCACACCCGCGGAGAAGAAGGCGAAGACGGGTACGGCGAAGCCCGTCGAGAGCGGGCGGAAGCGATGCTCGAGGACCTCGGCCAGTCCCGGCTTGTTGGGGCGGGGCAGCAGGGGCCTGCCCTCGGACCTCCGCAGGACGGGCACGCAGAACCCGAGCAGCACCCCGGCGACCGTCGCGTGCACCCCCGACGCGTGCATGAGCGCCCAGGTGGCGACACCCAGCGGCAGGAGGACGAGCCACGGACCCCGCGTGGTGCTCCCGAAGAACTTCGGCCGCCGCTGGGCGAGCAGGGCGAAGAGGCCCAGGGGGAGCAGCATCCAGAGGAGGAAGACGAGGCTGACGTCCTCCGAGTAGAAGAACGCGATGATCGCGATGGCGATGAGGTCGTCCACGACGGCGAGTGTCAGGAGGAAGACGCGCAGGGCACCGGGCAGGTGCGAGCTGATGACCGCGAGGACGGCCAGGGCGAAGGCGATGTCCGTGGCGGTGGGGATGGCCCAGCCGCGGAGCGTCTCGGGGGAGGACAGGTTCACGGCCGTGTAGATGAGCGCGGGCACGAGGACACCGCCGAAGGCGGCCGCGACGGGGACGATCGCGCGGCTGAGCCGCCGCAGGTCCCCGGCTACGAACTCACGCTTGAGTTCGAGGCCCGTGAGGAAGAAGAAGACCGCGAGGAGACCGTCGGAGGCCCAGGTACCCACCGACAGCTTCAGGTGCCATGGTTCGTAGCCGAACTCGAAGTCCCGGATCGCGAAGTAGGACTCGGAGAACGGCGAGTTGGCCCAGAGGATGGCAAGGGCGGCCGCGACGAGGAGCAGGATGCCCCCCACCGTCTCCTTACGCAGGATCTCCGTGATGCGGAGGTGCTCCGCATAGCTCGATCGCTGGAGGATCACCGGGTGGGCGCCTGCCGGCTTCGCTCGATCGTCCTGGGTCATCGGGTCTCCTCGGGGATGCAGCGTGCAGGCATGGTCCGGTCTCAGGCGATGAGGGCTCGCACCCCGATGACGGCAGTCGCCGCGCCGAGGATCATCGAGGTGGAGATCAGCATGAGGTGGACCGTGAGGAACCTGGTCGCCGCGCCCTTCTCGTCGCGGGCGCGCGGGTCCTTGAGGATGCGGCGCAGGAACGGCGGCCAGACGATCAGGGTCCAGACGCCGGAGAGGATGAGGATCAGGGCAAGGGGTGTGGGCAGCTGCATGGTGGTCGCGGAACTCTCGGGTGGGGTGGCTACGGTCGTGTCAGCGGTTCTCGAGCCAGGTGCGGGCCTCGGTCGCCTGCACGTTGAGGGCCTTGCCGATCATCGGCTCGGCGGCACCGGCGATCTTCCCGCCGAGGAACGGGATGGTGGAGGAGACGGTGCCCTGGAGGTCGACGACGGTCCCGCCGCCCTGCGCCGTGAGGCGCTGCACCGCTGCCACGGAGAGGGGGACGCCCGCGACGGTCATCTGCAGTGTCGCCTCGCGGGAACCGTCGGCGGTCGGCGCCGCCCACTGCTCGGTCTGGGTGACGGACAGGGTTTCGCCGACGAACTTGCGGGCCATGTCGGGGAGGCGATCGGTCGGCATGGTGCGGACCGCCGTCAGCGTGAACGCGCCGGCGGTGTCCCCGTCCACCGTGAGCGACTCCAGGGTGCCGCCGACATGCTCGCTCATGTGGCGGACAAAGCCCTCGTCGGTGAACACCCCGAGGACCGTCGCCGGGTCGTAGGGGAGCGTGGTCGATGCGTTCAGGGCCATGGGTTCTCCTGGGGTCGTCGAGATGCCGGGCGGGCAGGGTCTGCCAGCAATCCTACGGCCTGCCGGTCAGGGGGCGCCGGGCGGGCCCCGAAAGCGTCAGGCCCCCTTGGTAGTCTGGGAGTATCCCCGGGAACGATTCGTCTTCCCGGGCTTTCGTGCTGTCCCAGCCCCTCGGCAGCCGCGTCGAGCCGGCGCGGACCATGGGCCGGTGGCAGAGGAGACCACGCCTGAGGAGCCCCAGACAGATGAGCCTGAACGGATTGCGCGCGGCGCTCGCCGAGGACGCGTCCTACGCGCGCGTACGCACCAACGCCTCGCGCCCGGTCGACCAGCGCAGCGCCGACCTGCAGATCGGGGCGCCCGCGGGACTGCGCGCGCCCCTGATCGCGGAGATGGTCGACGGCCTGGCGGGCCTGTCGGCACCCGACGTCGGCGCTGCCACAACCCCCGATGCCGGCGCAGCGGTGCCCGTGGTGCTCGCGATCACGGCGACCGGCCGCGAGGCGGAGGACCTGGCCCAGGCGCTCCGCAGCTACCTGCCCGAGAGTGCCATCGAGGAGTTCCCCAGCTGGGAGACCCTGCCGCACGAACGCCTGTCGCCGCGCTCGGACACGGTGGGCCGCCGGCTCTCGGTCCTCCGGCGGCTCGCCCACCCGGGCGGGTCGCCGATCAGGGTCATCACCGCGCCCATCCGCGCGGTCGTGCAGCCACTCGTCGCCGGTCTCGGCGACCTCGAGCCCGTCGCGCTCAAGGTGGGCGACGAGATCGCCTTCTCCGAGGTGGTCACGGCGCTCGCCGACGCGGCGTACGCGAGGGTCGACATGGTCACGCACCGGGGCGAGTTCGCCGTGCGCGGGGGGATCATCGACGTCTTCCCGCCGACCGAGGACCACCCGGTCCGCGTCGACTTCTTCGGCGACGAGGTGGACCAGATGCGCTGGTTCGCCGTCGCCGACCAGCGCTCCCTGACCACGGGGGAACCTCCGGTGGCGCTGTATGCGCCGCCCTGCCGCGAGATCCTCATCACGCCGTCGGTCATGTCCCGTGCGGCGAAACTGCAGTCCGAGCTCCCCGCCGCGGCGGCGATGCTGGAGAAGATCGCCGGAGGCATCGCCGTCGAGGGCATGGAGTCCCTCGCCCCGGTGCTGGTGGACGCCATGGTGCCCTTCGCGGGCGAGCTGCCCGCGGGGTCCATCGCCGTCGTGATCGAGCCGGAGAAGGTCCGCGCCCGCGCGCACGACCTCGCCGCCACGAACGAGGAGTTCCTCGCCGCCGCGTGGTCCACGGCCTCCGACGGCGGCGCCGCCCCGCTCGACCTCGGCGGCGGTCTCGGCACCGACCTGCAGGAGGCGAGCTTCCGCTCGCTGACGGAGACGCGGTCGACGGCGCTCGCCCACGAGGTGGCCTGGTGGGGGATCACCTCCTTCGGCGCGGACGAGGAGCTCGCCGACGTCGACAGCTTCACGCTGCACGCACGCGAGCCGCGCGGATACCAGGGCGACGTCGCCGAGATGATGGACTTCATCGGCGGACGTGTCAGGGACCAGTGGCGCGTCGTGGTCGCGACCGAGGGACCCGGGCCCGCCCAGCGCCTCGCGGAGCTGTTCCACGACAACGACATCCCCACGAGCCGCGTCGACTCCCTGGACGCTCCTCCCCAGCCCGGCATCATCGAGATCACGACGGCGTGCGCCGGGCGCGGGTTCGTGGTGGACGGACTGAAGATCGGGCTGCTCACGGAAGCGGACCTGCTGGGACGCACCAGTGCCTCGGGTACGCGCGACATGCGGAAGATGCCCTCGCGGCGCAGGAACGCCGTCGACCCCCTGCAGCTGAAGGAGGGCGACTTCGTGGTGCACGAGCAGCACGGTGTGGCCCGCTTCGTCGAGCTGATGCAGCGCTCCACCGGTGCCGGCCCCACGCGGACCACCCGCGAGTACCTGGTCCTCGAGTACGCGCCGTCGAAGCGCGGTGCCCCGGGGGACCGCCTCTTCGTGCCGACGGACCAGCTCGACCAGGTGACGCGCTACGTCGGCGGGGACGCCCCGGCGCTGAGCAAGATGGGCGGCTCGGACTGGAGCAAGACCAAGAACCAGGCACGGAAGGCCGTCAAGGAGATCGCGGGCGAGCTGATCCGCCTGTACTCGGCGCGCATGGCCTCCCGCGGTCATGCCTTCGGTGCCGATACGCCCTGGCAGCGCGAGCTCGAGGAGGCCTTCCCCTACGTCGAGACGCCGGACCAGCTGACCACCATCAACGAGGTCAAGGCGGACATGGAGCGTGAGGTGCCGATGGACCGGCTCGTCTCGGGGGACGTCGGCTACGGCAAGACCGAGATCGCCGTCCGTGCCGCGTTCAAGGCCGTGCAGGACGGCAAGCAGGTGGCCGTGCTCGTGCCGACCACCCTCCTGGTGCAGCAGCACTTCGAGACGTTCTCCGAGCGGTTCTCCGGCTTCCCGGTCCGTGTCCGCGCCCTGTCGCGCTTCCAGACGGCGAAGGAGTCGCGGGAGACCGCCGAGGGACTCACCTCGGGTGCCGTCGACGTCGTCATCGGCACGCACCGCCTGCTGTCCAAGGAGATCACCTTCAAGGACCTCGGGCTCGTGATCGTCGACGAGGAGCAGCGCTTCGGCGTGGAGCACAAGGAGGCGCTCAAGAAGATGCGCACCAATGTGGACGTCCTCGCCATGAGTGCGACGCCGATCCCCCGGACGCTGGAGATGTCCCTCACGGGCATCCGGGAGACCTCGACGCTCGCGACCCCACCGGAGGAGCGCCACCCGGTGCTCACGTACGTCGGCCCGTACACGGACAAGCAGGCCTCCGCCGCGATCCGGCGTGAACTCATGCGCGAGGGCCAGGTGTTCTTCGTGCACAACCGGGTCTCGTCGATCGACCGGACCGCGGCGCACCTCAAGGAACTCGTGCCCGAGGCGCGGGTCGCCGTCGCGCACGGGCAGATGACGGAGTCCCGCCTGGAGCAGATCATCGTGGACTTCTGGGAGAAGCGGTTCGACGTCCTCGTGTGCACCACGATCATCGAGACGGGCCTCGACATCTCCAATGCCAACACGCTGATCGTGGACCGTGCGGACTCCTACGGGCTCTCCCAGCTGCACCAGCTGCGCGGCCGCGTGGGGCGGGGCAGGGAGCGGGCCTACGCCTACTTCCTGTACCCGTCGGAGAAACCGCTCGGGGAGGTGGCGCTCGAGCGGCTGAAGGCCGTGGCGTCCCACAACGAACTCGGTGCCGGCATGCAGCTGGCCATGAAGGACCTCGAGATCCGCGGCGCCGGGAACCTGCTCGGTGGTGAGCAGTCGGGCCACATCCAGGGGGTTGGATTCGATCTGTACATCCGCCTGGTCGGCGAGGCGGTGGCGTCCTTCCGCGGCGAGGCCGAGGAGAAGGCAGCGGAGATGAAGATCGAGCTGCCCGTCAACGCCCACCTACCGCACGAATACGTCCCGGGGGAGAGGCTCCGCCTGGAGGCCTACCGGAAGCTGGCCGCCGCCGTCACCGAGGAGGCGATCGACGCGGTGGTCGCCGAACTCGAGGACCGCTACGGGGAGCCGCCCGCTGCGGTCGTGAACCTGATCTCGGTGGCCCGCTTCCGGGTCGCGGCACGGGCCCTCGGGCTCACCGACGTGGCGCTGCAGGGCAATTTCATCAAGTTCGCCCCGGCCGAGCTGCCGGAGTCCAAGCAGATGCGGCTCACCCGCATATATCCGGGCGCCACGGTGAAGCCCGCCATGAACGCGGTGCTGGTACCCAAGCCGAAGACGGCGCGGATCGGCGGTCGGGACCTCGTGGATGCCGAGATTCTCGACTGGGCGAAGAACGTGCTGGAAGCGGTCTTCACCCCCTAGGTCCCCGGACCGACGCGAAGAGGCCGTCCCCCTCGGGGGACGGCCTCTTCGCATCGTTCAGGTCGTTCAGGCCGGTGTCGGCGCGGTGTGCCCGGAGCTCAGGAGCCGACGCCCGCCGATGTCTCCTTCTCGTCGGTCCGGTTGCCCTCGGCGAGGTTGTAGCCGGTGTCCGCGCGGCCGAGGATGCCCTGCGGGATGAAGAAGACGAGGAACGCGACGACGACGATCACGGCCATGGGCCAGATGTCCTGCGGCGTGAACCAGGTCAGCAGGTAGATGCTCAGCAGGAATGCACCGAAGATGACCACGAACCATACGATGTTGCTGACGAGGTGACCCTTGCCGGCGTGGGCGGGCTGGCTCTCGGCGTTGACCTGGTGTGACATGTGTTCTCCTAGCGTGCTGTGACGGCCGGTTCCGCGCTGTCCTGGCTGGTTCGCCGTCAGTAGCCTGCGGCGCCCTGTTCTCCCTTAACGATAGCGACTCCCGAGCTCGCTCCGATACGGGTTGCGCCGGCGCCGATCATCGCGCGGGCGTCCTCGAGCGAGCGGACCCCGCCCGAGGCCTTGACGCCGAGGTCCGGGCCGACCGTCCTCCGCATGAGGGCGATGTCCTCGACGGTCGCCCCGCCGCCGTTGAACCCGGTGGAGGTCTTCACGAAATCCGCTCCTGCCTCGACGGCCGCTTCGCAGGCCAGCACCTTCTGCTCGTCCGACAGCAGGGCGGTCTCGATGATGACCTTGAGGATGGCACCGTTCTCGTGCACGGCGTCCGCGACGGCCCGGATGTCCTGGACCAGGACGTCGCGTTCACCGGCCCGTGCAGCGGCAATGTCGATGACCATGTCGATCTCGTCGGCGCCGTCGGCCACGGCGCCGCGCGCCTCGACGACCTTGACCTCGGTGGTGCTGGCCCCGAGGGGGAACCCGATGACCGAACAGGTGAGGACGCCGGTGTCCTTCACCGCGGTGCGGACGGTACTGACCCAGAGCGGATTGACGCAGACGGACTTGAAGGAGTACTCGACCGCTTCCCGGCAGACGGTGAGGATCTGCTCACGGCTGGCTTCGGGCTTGAGCAGGGTGTGGTCGATGAAGGACGCGAGGGAGGCATCGGTAGACATGGCGTCCATCCTTCCATGCCGCCGCCCGTACCGCGGACGGCTGCCGCCCCCGCGGCAGGAGGGGTTCAGAGCCCGAGCGCCTCGCCGACGTCCCGGCGTACGGCCTGCAGCCGGAGGCGGGCCGCCTCCTTGGCGGCGGAGAGCTCGGCCGCAGAGCCGACCGGCTCGACGACCTCGAGGTAGCACTTGAGTTTCGGTTCGGTGCCGCTCGGCCGGATGATCACGCGCGTCTCGTCCTGCGTGACGTAGAGCAGCCCGTCGGTGGGAGGCAGGTGGGCCGAGCCCTGCGCGAGATCCTCGGCCGTGGTCACCGGCGAGTCGGCGAAGGACGACGGCGGGTTCTCGCGCAGCCGGTTCATCATGGCCCCCAGCAGTCCGAGGCTGCCGACGCGGACGGACAGCTGGTCCGAGGCATGCAGGCCGTGCACCAGGAAGGCGTCGTCGAGCAGGTCGAAGAGCGTGCGGCCGTCGGCCTTGGTGGCCGCGGCGAGTTCGGCGAGGAGGAGGCCGGCGGAGATGCCGTCCTTGTCCCGGACGAGCTCGGGAGCCACGCAGTAGCCCAGCGCTTCCTCGTAGCCGAAGGAGAGCCCGTGCACGCGCGCGATCCACTTGAAGCCGGTCAGCGTCTGGACATGATCGATCCCCGAGACGGCGGCGATCCGCCCGAGCAGGCGGGAGGACACGATCGAGTTCGCGAAGACCCCGCGTGCGCTGGCTCCTGCCGACGGGGTGTCCCGTCCACCCGAGCCGAGGCGGGCGGCGAGATGCAGGCCGAGCAGGGAGCCCACCTCGTCACCGCGGAGCATGCGCCAGACACCGGTGGACGGTTCCCGGGCGGCGAGGGCCACGCGGTCGGCATCGGGGTCGTTGGCGATCACGAGGTCCGCTCCGGTCTCCTGGGCCAAGGCGAGGGCGAGATCAAGTGCGCCCGGCTCCTCGGGGTTCGGAAAGGCGACGGTGGGGAAGTCCGGGTCCGGCTCGGCCTGGCGCCGGACGACGGTGACGTCGTCGAAGCCGGCTTCCGACAGGACGGCCTGCGCCGTGCGTCCACCCACGCCGTGCAGCGGCGTGAGGACGATCCTGAGCCCGCGCGCCGTCGACGCCGGATCGGCGAGGGCCGCGACGGCGGAGACGTAGTCGGCCTCGATGCTTCCGGGCAGGACGGTCCAGCCCTCCGGGGCCAGGACGATGTCCGAGAGCGCGCCGGCGGCGTCGATGTGCGCGGCGATACCCGAGTCGTGCGGTGCCACGATCTGGACGCCCCGGGCGTCCTCCTCCACGGCGCGTCCGCCGAGGTACACCTTGTAGCCGTTGTCCTGCGGCGGGTTGTGGCTCGCTGTGACCATGATGCCGACCTCGCAGGCCAGCGTGCGGATCGCGTACGCGAGCACCGGTGTCGGCAGCTCGGTCGGCATGAGGAAGGTCTCGATCCCGGCGGCTGTGAGGATCGCCGCCGATTCCTCGGCGAACACCCTGGAGTTGTGCCGGGCGTCGAAGCCGACGACGGCGCGCGGGACGTAGGCGCCGGCCGCGAGGTCGAGGACGTGGGCGGCGACACCCGCGGCTGCACGGCGCACCACGACCCGGTTCATCCGGTTCGGACCCGCGCCGAGTGCTGCGCGCAGTCCGGCCGTGCCGAAGGCGAGCGGACCGGAGAAGCGGTCACGCAGATCCTGTTCCGCGGCTGCCGCCGGCGCTCCGCCGTCCCGAACCCGCCCCACGAGGGTCCGAAGTTCGTCAGCCGTCCTCGGATCGGGGTCGGCGGCGGCCCAGTCGTCGGCCGTGCTGAGGAGGGTGTCCAGTTCCGGGGTGGTCATGCGGGTCCCTAACGGTGGATCGTCGACGGCGGCCGGACGGGCACCGGTCGTGCTGCGGTGGTCCGGCCGCCGAGCCCTCCAGCGGGGTGGGCGGGCGGACGGAAAGCGGTCAGATGGTCGCGACGATGTCGGCGAGCAGGCGCGAGATCCGCGGGCCGGCCGCCTGGCCCGCTTCGAGGACCTCGGTGTGGCTGAGGGGGACGGGGCTGATGCCGGCGGCGAGGTTCGTGACCAGCGAGATGCCGAAGACCTCCATGCCGGCATGACGTGCTGCGATGGCCTCGAGGGCCGTGGACATGCCCACGAGATCGGCGCCGATGCGCTGGGCGTACTGCACCTCGGCCGGGGTCTCGTAGTGCGGTCCGGTGAACTGTGCGTAGACCCCCTCGTCCAGCGTCGGGTCCACGGTGCGGGCGAGGGCGCGCAGCCGGGTCGAGTAGAGGTCCGTGAGGTCCACGAAGGTGGCTCCCTCGAGGGGCGACGACGCCGTGAGGTTGATGTGGTCGCTGATCAGGACGGGGGTGCCGGGCTGCCACTGCTCCTGCAGCCCGCCGCAGCCGTTCGTCAGGATCATCGTCGTCGCACCCGTCGCCGCTGCCGTCCGCACGCCGTGGACGACGGCGCGGACGCCCTTGCCCTCGTAGTAGTGGGTGCGCGCGCCCAGGACCAGGGCCCGCTTGCCGTTGGGGGTCAGGATGGAGCGGATGGTGCCGGTGTGGCCCACCACGGCGGGGGCGGAGAAGCCGGGGATGTCCGCGGCGTCCAGCGTGTGGGTGGTCTCGCCGATGAGCTCGGCCGCCTCGCCCCAGCCGGAGCCGAGGACGAGGGCCGTGTCATGCCGGTCGATGCCGGTTGCTCGGGCGATGTGGCCGGCAGCGTCGCGGGCCAGGTCGAAAGGGTCGGGGGAGGAGTCGGAAGTCACCGCTACAACTTACCCTCTGCCCATCCGCCGCACCCACAGGCACAGGGTGTCGCGGCCGGGTGGCACACGGTTCGCTGTTCCGACGTGTCGGTGGCATGCGCGATGATGGACGCGTGACCAATCAACTCGATCTCAGCTCACTGCGCCTGGCGATCCTGGGCGGCGGACCCGGCGGTTACGAAGCCGCGATGGTGGCGTCCTCGCTCGGCGCCCAGGTGACCATCGTCGAGAGCCAGGGACTCGGTGGTTCCGCTGTCCTGACGGACGTGGTCCCGTCGAAGACGCTCATCGCGACGGCCGACACCATGACGCGTTTCACGGACGCGAGCGGGCTCGGTGTGCGCTTCTCCGCCGACAGCGCGGTCTCGGCGGACCTCGACAAGGTCAACCAGCGCCTGCTCAAGCTCGCGGTCGAGCAGTCCTCGGACATCCGCGCAACGCTCGAGCGCCTCGGCGTGCGCGTCATCATCGGCACAGGGAAGCTGCTGGACAACCACCGCCTCGAGGTGGAGTCGGAGGGAGACACCCTGATCGTCGAGGCCGACGCCGTCCTCCTCGCGGTCGGCGCGACGCCCCGTGAGCTCCCCAGCGCCATGCCCGACGGCGAGCGCATCTTCAACTGGACCCAGCTCTACAACCTCCGCGAGATCCCCGAGCACCTCATCGTCGTGGGTTCGGGCGTCACCGGGGCCGAGTTCGCCAGCGCCTACAACGGCCTCGGGTCGAAGGTCACCCTCATCTCGAGCCGAGACCGCGTGCTGCCCGGCGAGGACGCGGACGCCGCGGAGGTCCTCGAGGGGGTCTTCAAGGACCGCGGCATGACCGTCCTCTCGCAGTCGCGGGCCAACGCCGTCGACAGGACGGAGAACGGCGTGGTGGTCCACCTCGCGGACGGCCGGACGGTCGAGGGAAGCCACTGCCTCGTGGCGGTCGGGGCCGTGCCGCGGACGGCCGGTATCGGGCTCGACGAGGCGGGTGTGGCCGTCAGCGAGTCCGGACACATCCAGGTGGACGGCGTCTCTCGCACCACGGCACCCAACGTCTATGCGGCAGGGGACTGCACGGGCGTGTTCGCCCTGGCGTCGGTCGCAGCGATGCAGGGCCGGATCGCCATCGCCCACCTCATGGGTGATTCGGTCAGTCCGATCAAGCTGAAGCAGGTCGCATCGAACATCTTCACCTCACCCGAGATCGCCACGGTCGGCGTGACGGAGGAGGACATCGCCTCGGGTCGGTACCAGGGTGACGTCGTGAAGCTGTCCCTGCACACCAACGCCCGGGCGAAGATGATGAACGTCAAGGACGGGTTCGTGAAGGTGATCTCCCGCAAGGGCTCGGGAACGGTGATCGGCGGTGTCGTCGTCGGGCCCCGTGCCTCGGAGCTGATCTTCCCGCTGGCGCTCGCCGTGACGAAGAAGCTGCATGTGGACGACGTCGCCAATACCTTCACGGTCTACCCGTCGCTCACGGGGTCGATCTCGGAGGCCGCGCGCAGGCTGCACGTCCGCATCTAGGGCGGGCGGCGGCGGGATCGGAGCGCCCGGAAGAGTTCCCATGGTCCAGAGTGTGGACACGCTTATCCAGCAGGTGGACACTGGTGGTCTGATATCCGGGTACTCCTGAAGCACGGGCTCCGGGCTGCGCCGCTCCTCGGGGTGCCTGCGGTCCGGTGTCCAGCCCGAGAAAGCCGACTCCATGACCTCCTCCACAGCCGCTGACCGAAGCGGAACCACGAAGCCCCTGAACTCCCGGGGGCGGGTGATCTTCGCCAGCCTCATCGGCACCACCATCGAGTTCTACGACTTCTACATCTATGCGACGGCCGCCGTCCTGGTGTTCCCGGCCCTGTTCTTCCCGAACCAGACGTCGGCGAACCAGCTGCTCAGCTCCTTCGCCGTCTTCGGCGTCGCGTTCGTCGCCCGGCCCCTCGGCTCCATCCTCTTCGGGCACTTCGGTGACAAGATCGGCAGGAAGGCGACGCTGGTCGCCTCGCTGCTGACCATGGGCATAGCGACCTTCCTCATCGGTGTGCTGCCGACCGCCGAGGGCGCGGGCTGGATCTTCTGGGCGCCGTTCCTGCTCGTGGTGCTCCGCTTCCTCCAGGGTCTGGCGCTCGGTGGCGAGTGGAGCGGTGCCGCCCTCCTGGCCACGGAGAACGCACCCGAGGGCAAGCGGGCCATCTTCGGGACCTTCCCGCAGCTGGGTGCACCGATCGGCTTCATCCTCGCCAACCTGCTGTTCGTGCTGCTGAGCACCACGCTCTCGGCGGAGGACTTCATGGCCTGGGGCTGGCGCGTGCCGTTCCTGCTGAGTGCTGTCATGGTGATCATCGGCCTGTACGTCCGGTTGAAGCTCATCGAGAGCGCCTCGTTCCAGAAGGTCCAGACCGAGGGCAAGGTGGTCAAGCTCCCGCTCGGCACCGTGTTCCGCTCCCACTGGCGTCCGCTCCTGCTCGGCACCTTCATCATGTTCGCCACCTACGTGCTCTTCTACTTCATGACTGCCTTCACGCTGACCTACGGGACGGCGCCGTCCTCGCTCGAGCAGGCGCAGGCCCGCGCCGAGGCCGCCGGCAAGACACTGACGCAGGCGCAGATCGACTCCTTCGTGCCCGGCCTCGGCATGAGCCGGCCGGACTTCCTGTGGATGCTGATCATCGGTGTGGTGTTCTTCGGGATCTTCACCATCATCTCCGGCCCGCTGGCCGAGCGCTTCGGCCGCCGGAAGATGCTGCTCGCCACCACCGTGGGCATCGGGGTCTTCGGACTGCTCTGGGCGCCGCTGTTCGCCGCGGGCACGGCGGGCGCCATGGTGCTGCTGATCGTCGGCTTCACCCTCATGGGCCTCACCTTCGGGCCGATGGCCGCCGTCCTTCCCGAGCTGTTCCCTGCCAACGTCCGCTACACGGGCTCCGCCGTCGCCTACAACGTCTCGAGCATGATCGGTGCAGCACCCGCCTCGTTCATCGCCGTGGCACTCTGGCAGGCCGCGGGCGGCAGCACCGTACTCGTCGGCGCCTACCTCAGCGTGGCCGCCGTGGCCACGTTCATCGCCCTCTTCGTCTCCCGCGAGACCCGCGACCACGACTACGAGAACAACGTCGCCTAGCTCGCACCGCATCACCCGACGGCGCCGCACCCACCAGGGTGCGGCGCCGTCGTCGTTCCGGGCTCGTGAGCCGACGGGTCGGCTTGCCCGGGGTGGCTGTGCTTGCGCGCCGCCGCCACGGCCCCCCTACACTGGAAGCACAGCAGGCTTAGCACCTGCCCGGACGCAGCCGCTGCTCGCCCGGAGGCGGAAGACGGGGTAGTAGGAACGGGCGACATGGAACAGCAGGCTCTGGCCGGGAGGTACGCGCTGGGTAAGCGCGTCGGCACCGGCGGCATGGCGGAGGTCTTCACGGCCCGGGACACCCGCCTCGGGCGGGACGTGGCCGTCAAACTGTTCAGGCCCGGCACCGCCGACGGCCTGGAACGCGGATCAGCGGAGGCGCGCATGCTGGCGCGACTCGATCACCCCGGGCTGGTGCGGGTCCTCGACATGGACAACGGTGAGGACGCGCAGGACGGCGCCTACCTCGTGATGGAACTCGTGGACGGCCCGGATCTCGGCGTCCGGCTCCGGACCTCCGGACCGCTCGGCCGCGAGGAGGTCCGGACAATGGCCCTCGATCTTGCCCGGACGCTGCAGTACATCCACGGCCAGGGCATCGTGCACCGCGACCTGAAACCCTCCAACATCCTGACGCGCGAGGCGGATCCCCACAGCGGGCTCTTCGGCTATCTGCTCACGGATTTCGGGATCGCCCGGTTCTTCGACGGAGGCCGTATGACGGCGACCGGGCAGGTCATCGGCAGCGCCGCCTACTTCAGCCCGGAACAGGCACGGGGCGACGGCGTGGGCCGGCCCTCGGACATCTACTCACTGGGGCTGGTGCTGATCGAGGCCCTCACGGGTGAACGTGCCTTTCCCGGCACCGGTATCGAGAGCGCCCTGGCCCGGCTCCACCGGAGCCCGTCCATCCCGCACGCCGCAGGGCCCGCCCTCTCGGCCCTGCTCATCTCGATGGCCCTGGACGACCCCGACGATCGACCGGACGCCGCAGGCGTCGTCCGTGCCCTCACCGTCATGGGCCCGCAGCGCGGAGCCGACGCGAGCGGCGCGTCGAGGGGGCCCGCCGGCACGTCGTCGACCGAGGTGCCGGCTGCTGCCTGGACGGCGCCCGGTCCCCGGGGCGCGGCCTCGCCGGAGCCGCGCACCGCGGCGATGCCCGTTGCCGCCGGGCCATCCGCGTCGCTCGACCCGCACACTGCGGTCCTCCCTCCCGCCGCCGAGCGCGCGCCGTCACCCGATGCACGCACGGCGGCCGTGCCCGCGGCCGTCGAGTCCCCGTCGTCGACCCATCCACGCACGGCGGTCCTGCCTGCCCCCGAGCTACCGTCGCCGTCGCCCCTGCCGTCGACGGCGGTCCCGGCACGGCCTGCACCTGCGGTGACAGCATTACCGGCGCCGTCGGACCGCGTCACGGACAGCGTCTCGGGCCTGCGTCGCGTCGGCGCTGCGGAGCGCCCCTGGAGTGACCGTGCCCCGGACACTGCGCAGCAGGCGCAGGGGGTTGCCCCGACCAGGGTGTCGGACGCCGTGGACCAGGACCACCCCGACGGCGCGGGCGAGACCCGGGATCCGCGTCCATCGTCCCGTCCCGTCCTTCGTCGCTCCGCCCTGCCGTGGGTCCTGGCTCTCCTCGCCGTGCTGGCCCTGGCGGCCGCAGGCCTCTGGATCATGATGACGATGACCGCGGACGGCTCCCCGCCCGGGATCGAGCCCCTGCCGGCGGTGCCGGGCGAACCGGGCGAGCGGCTCCAGGAACTCTACGAAAGCGTGCAGTGATGACCCGGTACAGGATCGGCGTCCTTCCGGTGCTCGCCGCTGCGGCACTGCTCCTCGGCGGGTGCGGCGCCGAGCCGATCGATCCCGCGACGGCGGGGGACCTCCAGGCGGAGGTGCGCACCATCGCTGCCACCGCAGCCGGAGGCGACAGCACCGGGGCGATCGCCCTGGCCGAACGCCTCCGGGCGGAAGTGGACGGCGCCCGCGACGCGGGAACGGTGAACGAGGACCGTGCCTCGCTCATCGGCATGCACATCGATGCCGTGATCGCCTCCCTCCGGGCCGCGGAGGAGCCGGCCGACGGTGCTCCCGCGGGGACCCCGGCGCCCGAGCCGGCCCCGACACAGACCTCGGGCCCTCCGGCGCCGGCAGGGACGACTCCGGCCCCGGCGGACCCGGCACCGGAGTCGCCGGTCCCGGCTCCGGTCTCGGAGGCACCGGCGGCACCTACACCCGGCGAGACGGACGAGAACGAAGCCGAGGAGAACGAACCGGACGAGGACGCGGGGGACGGGGGAGCGGTTGATCAGGGGGCAGTGACGCCGGGTGACGGCGGGCAGGGGGCTGACAAGGCCGCCGAGCAGCAGCGGAAGGCCGAGGAGAAGGCCGCCGAGCAGGCCAGGAAGGAGGCCGAGAGGGCCGCCGACAAAGCTGCGGACGAAGCCCGGGGCAAGGGTAACGGCGGCTGACGGTCCGGGACGGACCGGCTCAATCGCCGATGGTGGCGATCACCGATCCCGCCGAGACGGTGTCCCCGGGTGCCGCGGTGAGACCGGACAGGGTTCCGGACTTGTGGGCGGTCAGGGGTTGCTCCATCTTCATGGCCTCGAGCACGACGATCAGGTCACCCTCACGCACCGCATCGCCGTCGCTGGCGGCGACCTTCACGATCGTCCCCTGCATGGGCGAGGTCAGCTCGTCCCCGCTGACGGCCGTCTTCCCGGCCCGGGCACGGGCGGACTTCTTCGACTTGGCCGGCGTGCCGGTCCGGCCGTTCGGGGATGCTCCGAGGCCGGCAGGAAGGACCACGTCGAGGCGGCGGCCGCCGACCTCGACGGTGACGCGCTGGCGGGTGTCCTCCTCCGGCGTCGGCTCCGCCGGGCCGGTCCACGGCTCGATGGTGTTGGCGAAGCCGGTCTCGATCCAGCGGGTGTGCACGGAGAACGGCCCGCTCTCCGGGGCGAAGGCCGGATCGGCGACGACCGCGGCGTGGAAGGGGAGCACGGTCGGCATGCCCTCGATCACCATCTCACCGATGGCCCGCCGCGCGCGCTGGAGCGCCTGTTCGCGGGTGGCGCCGGTGACGATCAGCTTGGCCAGCATGGAGTCGAAGTTGCCACCGATGACCTCTCCGGCCTCGATCCCGGAATCCACGCGGACACCCGGTCCGCTCGGGAGCGTGAACGTCTGGACCGTGCCCGGAGCGGGCATGAAGCCACGGCCGGCGTCCTCCCCGTTGATCCGGAACTCGAAGGAGTGGCCGCGGACAGCCGGATCCCCGTATCCGAGTTCCTCGCCGCGGGCGATCCTGAACTGTTCCCGCACGAGGTCGAGCCCGGTGACCTCCTCCGAGACGGGGTGCTCCACCTGCAGGCGGGTGTTGACCTCGAGGAAGGAGATGGTGCCGTCCTGTCCCACGAGGAACTCGCAGGTGCCGGCACCCTGGTAGCCCGCCGCACGGAGGATGGCCTTGGACGCCTCGTACAGCCGGGTGTTCTGCTCAGCAGACAGGAACGGAGCCGGCGCCTCCTCGACGAGCTTCTGGTTGCGGCGCTGGAGTGAGCAGTCACGCGTCGAGACGACGACGACCGAGCCGTACGCGTCGGCGAGGCACTGCGTCTCGACGTGCCGGGGTGCGTCGAGGAAACGCTCCACGAAGCACTCGCCGCGGCCGAAGGCCGCCGTCGCCTCGCGGACCGCGGACTCGAACAGTTCGGGAATCTCCTCGTGGCTGCGCACCACCTTGATGCCACGTCCGCCGCCGCCGAAGGCCGCCTTGATGGCCAGGGGCAGCCCGAACTCCTGCGCGAAGTCGACGACCTCCTGCACGGATTCGACCGGGTCCTTGGTCCCCGGGACCAGGGGGGCGCCCACACGCTCGGCGATGTGCCGGGCCTGCACCTTGTCGCCGAGCTGCGAGATGGACTCGGGCGACGGCCCGATCCAGGTGATCCCGGCGTCGATCACGCGCTGCGCGAACTCGGCGTTCTCGGAGAGGAAGCCGTACCCGGGATGGATGGCGTCGGCCCCGCTGCGCCGCGCGGCGTCGAGGATGCTGTCCATGACGAGGTACGACTCCGCCGCGGTCTCGCCGCCCAGAGCGAAGGCCTCGTCGGCCATCCGGACGTGGAGGGCGTCCCGATCCGGATCGGCGTAGACGGCGACCGAGGCGAGGCCCTCGTCCCGTGCCGCCCGGATCACGCGCACGGCGATCTCCCCGCGGTTTGCCACCAGCACCTTCGTCATGGGCCTGAGTTCCCGCGAGCGACCGGCGGGGCTGCTCGGGGTACCGGTGTCGGACGACTCGGACGGGGCTGCGGGGGACTGGCTCATGGGGGATTGAACTCCTTCTTCTCAGATCGGAGCCTAGCCCGCCTTTGTCGCTTCTGCCCATGGATCGTGGTCCGAGGGAGTGTTGTGTGCCGATCCTTTGTAGGGAACCTACAACGCCGGCGCGTCGCCCCACAAAGCGGTGATGGGCACCCCGGCAGAGTGGAGCAACGCTCGCAGGGTGGAGATGCTGAGCCCGACGACGGCGTGCGGGTCCCCGTCGATGCGGTCGATGAACGCACCGCCGAGGCCGTCGAGGGTGAAGGATCCCGCGCACTGCAGCGGTTCCCCGCTGGCCACGTACCGCCGCACCTCGTCGTCGGTCATGGCCCCGAAGTACACCGTTGCCGAGGACACTGCGCCGATGGTCGCACCCGAACCGCCGTCACGCGTGTCCACGAGCCAGTGGCCCGTGTGGAGGACGCCCGACCGTCCGCGCATGCGGCTGATGCGCTCGATGGCCACGGCGGACTCGTAGGGCTTGCCGTGGGCCTCGCCGTCGAACTCGAAGACGGAATCGCAGCCGATCACCAGTGAGCCATCGGCGTCGGGCAGTGACGCGACCGCCTCCGCCTTGGCGCGAGCGAGGAGCAGTGATGTGTCGTGCGGGTCGAGCTCGCCGTAGGCGGCGACGACGGCGGGTTCGTCGACGTCCGAGACGAGGACGCGGTGCTCGATGCCCGCCTCGGCGAGGAGCTTGGTGCGGGCAGGCGATCTGGAGGCGAGGATCAGGCGTGCGGTCATGCCCCAAGCCTAGGGCCGGGGACGCCGGGGCCGGTCGCCGTCCAGGCCGGGGCCCGGTCCCGGAGCGACGGCGCGCCGGGACCGGTAGAAATCCTCACCACTGGTGTGCGACGTCGACCACCACCCTCGAACCGGTGCCCGGGCCGGGCAGGACCATGACACGGACGGGAAGGCGCGCCCGCACACCGAGGCCGAGCGTCGTCCGGCCCTCGTAGCTGCCGGCGAGGGCCACCTGGCGGAACGTGGAGTAGCCCGCCACGTCCGTGAGCTCCGTCCGGTTCGCCGGTGAGTAGGTGGCCCGTCCTGCGGCGTCGTAGGCCGGCGCGCGGACCGTGAGGGAGATGCGTGCACCACCCCTGAGGGGGACGGTGGCGCCCGAGCCCGGCTGGGCCACCTGGTCCACGTAGGCCACGCGGTACCCGGAGACGGGGCCGCGGGCATCGATGACGAGCCGGTCGAAGCACGTGTGCCGGCCGGAGCGCACGTCGGTGATGGGAGCGGAGGAGGAGGTGGGGGCGGTCTTGGCCGTCGAGCCCCACGTGATGCCGCAGTATGCGGCGGATGCCGGCGGCGCCCCCGCGAGGCCGAGGCCTGCGGTCAGGGCGAGGACGGCGAGTGCGGCGGGGATCTTCCCCGTCGTGCGCGATCGGTTCATGGCGCACCACCTTGTCGAGCTGGATAGGTGAGTCCATGGTCCGCCTACCGGGAAGGGAAAGCGCCGCTGTGCCGTCGAACGGCGCCGAATCGTTAGCGGGGAACGGCTGCGGCCCGCCCCGGTGGTCGGGGCGGGCCGCAGTCAGCGACCGGAGGGGGTATCCGCGGTCAGCGGGCCACCGAGATGCCGTCGTTCGTGGCGGAGGCGGCGGTCTCCACGTCGACCTCGTCGATCGTGCTGTCATCGGCGAATGGATCACCGTTGCGCTGCGCGTTGTAGAGACGGGTGTCCAGGATGCCCTCCCGCTTGGCGACGATCGTGGGGATGAGGGCCTGGCCCGCGACGTTGACCGCGGTACGCCCCATGTCGAGGATCGGGTCGACGGCGAGGAGCAGGCCGACGCCGGCGAGGGGGAGTCCCAGGGTGGAGAGCGTGAGGGTCAGCATGACGACTGCGCCCGTGGTCCCGGCGGTCGCGGCCGAGCCGAGGACCGACACGAGCGCGATCAGCAGGTACTGCGTGAGCGTCAGGTCGATGCCGAAGAACTGGGCCACGAAGATCGCCGAGATGGCGGGGTAGATGGCCGCGCAGCCATCCATCTTCGTCGTCGCACCGAGGGGGACGGCGAAGGACGCATAGGCGCGGGGAACGCCCAGGTTCCGCTCCGCCACACGCTGGGTCAGCGGGAGGGTGCCCACCGAGGAGCGCGACACGAAGGCGAGCTGGATCGCCGGCCACGCGCCGGAGAAGTACTGGCGGACGGACAGCCCGTGGGTCTTGACCAGCACCGGGTACACGGCGAACAGCACGAGGGCCAGGCCCACGTAGATGGCGAGGGTGAACTTGCCGAGCGAGCCGATGGTGTCCCAGCCGTAGACCGCGACCGCGTTGCCGATGAGCCCCACCGTGCCGAGCGGTGCGATGCGGATGATCCACCAGAGCACCTTCTGGATGACGGCGAGGGCGGACGCGTTGAAGGTCAGGAAGGGCTCGGCCTGCTTGCCGACCTTGAGCGCGGCGATACCGACGGCGATGGCGACCACCAGCACCTGCAGGACGTTGAAGTTCAGCGCCGTGGTGACCGAGCCCGATTCGGCGACACTGGAGGATGCCTGCAGTCCGAGGAAGTTCGCCGGGATGAGCCCGGTGAGGAACGCCCACCAGCTGCCGGTGGTCCCCGTGTACTCGTCCGGCTGGGTGGCGCCCGTGCCGGCTCCCGGCTGGAAGACGACTCCCAGCGCGATCCCGATGACCACGGAGATGAGGGCCGTGATGGCGAACCACAGCAGGGTCTGGCCGGCGAGGCGCGCGGCGTTGTTCACCGCACGCAGGTTGGCGATCGAGCTGACCACGGCGGTGAAGATGAGGGGGACGACGGCGGCGCGCAGCAGGGCCACGTAGCTCGAGCCGAGGGTGGCGAGCGTGGTGCCGAGTCCGTTGGGCGTCTCGGCCGTGTGGCCGGTGTTCTTCGCGAGGAGGCCGAGGGCCAGGCCGACGACGAGGGCGGCGATGATCTGCGGACCGAACGAGGTCACCCAGCGGGGCAACGGTCGCCGCGTGGGCACGGAGGTGGTTTCAGTAGACACGCCGGAAACACTAGGGGTCGGCGTATACCGGGACGAAGTGCAGGTTGCGAAATGTTACGCACCGTCTATCCGCAGCGGGACGAGGCCCGACCGCCGGCCGCCGCCATAACGGGCGGGCGGGCCTGCAGGCCCGCCCGCGTGTGACGAAGCTCGCGCTATGCGACCAGCGCTCGCCGCAGGGTGTCGAGTCCCACCGAGCCCAGGTTGAGGGCCCGGGTGTGGAAGGCGCGGAGATCGAAGGAGTCGCCTTCGGCGTCGCGCACCTCGTCCCGGACCTGCTCCCAGAGGCGCTGGCCGATCTTGTAGGCGGGGGCCTGGCCGGGCCAGCCGAGGTAGCGGGTGAACTCGAAGGCCAGCTGTCCCTCGCTGATGGCGATGTTCTCCTTCAGGAAGGCGTACCCCTTGTCCGGCGTCCAGGTGCCCTCGCCCCATCGCTCCGGCATCTCGAGTTCGAGGTGCACGCCGATGTCGAACACCACCCGCGCCGCCCGCATGCGCTGCGCGTCGAGCATGCCGAGGCGGTCGCCGGGATCGGACAGGAAGCCGAGCTCCTGCATGAGGCGCTCCGCGTACAGCGCCCAGCCCTCGCCCTGGCCCGAGACCCAGATGGCGTTGCGGCGCCACGGGTTGAGCAGGGCCCGCTGGTAGGTGGCGGTCGCGATCTGGAGGTGGTGGCCCGGGACCCCCTCGTGGTAGACGGTGGTGGTCTCCTTCCAGGTCGTGAAGGAGTCCTCGCCCTCGGGTACCGACCACCACATCCGGCCCGGACGCGAGAAGTCGTCGCTCGGGCCGGTGTAGTAGATGCCGCCCTCCTTCGTGGGTGCGATCCTGCATTCGAGGCGCCGCATGATGTCCGGGATGTCGAAGTGCACGCCGGCCATCGCGTCCACGGCTCTGTCCGAGAGGGTCTGCATCCAGGCCTGCAGGGCGTCGGTGCCCTGGAGCTGCCGGGCCGGATCGGCGTCGAGGAGGTCCATCGCCTCGCGGATGGTCGCGCCCGCCCTGATCTCCTCGGCCACCGCCTCCTGTTCGGCGATGACGCGATCGAGCTCCTCGACACCCCATCGGTAGGTCTCCTCGAGGTCCACGGCCGAGCCGAGGAAGCGCCGGGACATCAGGGCGTAGTGTTCGCGGCCGACGGCGTCCTTCTCGGGGGCATCCGGGAGCAGGTCGTCCTGCAGGAAGGCGGCGAGGGTGCGGTAGGCGCCGCGGGCTGCACCGGCACCCGTTCGGAGCTGCTCCCGGAGGGACTCCGGCAGCGGGCCGTCGTCGGCCCGGTCCGTCGCGCCGAGGGCGTCGAAGAAGCCGCCGTCCTCCGCGTACTTCGTGGACTGCTCGATCACGATCTCGACCTGGCGGCGGGCGGCGACGAGCCCGCGCTCGCGGCCCGTGCGCAGTGACGAGACGTAGCCGTCGATGGCGGCAGGGACGGCGGACATCCGGCCCGCGATGTGGCCCCACTGCTCCGCGGTCGCGGTGGGCATGAGGTCGAAGATGGCGCGGATGCCCTGGGCCGGGCAGGCGATGTTGTTCAGCTCGGAGTAGTCCAGCCCGGCCTCGTGGATCTCGAGGTCGAGGCCGAGGCGTTCGCGCATGGCGTCGAGGGTCACGGCGTCCACGTCGTCCGACGGTGCGAGGTCCTCGAGCAGGCGGAGCGTGGTTCCGGCGGCCTCGGTGAGTGCCTCGATGCCGGCCGGTGAGTAGTCGCGGTACTCCGTCTCGCGACCCGGGAGTCCCAGTTCGGTGGCGAAGTCGGGCATGAGCTCCAGGAGGGTCTCGTAGTACGAGGTGGCCACGGCGTCGATGGCGGTGGACGGGCGGTCGGGCTGCTCGCCCGGGGCGGGGGCTGGGGTGGTGTGGGTCACGTTCCGAGCCTACTGCCGACCGGTTGCCGGAGGCCACCAAGCCCGGCGCGAATCACCGCACGCGGGTCCGAGGGGCGCGACCGACCGGCTCGGTGGGTCGGGGGCAGGTGGAGCGGCAGGGCCACCCACCTGTAGGTTTGCCTTGAGCAGCTGTCGGACCGCGCCGACGACAGCGAAGCCTTGGTCTGTGCGCGGTGGAGATCGTCGACGGCGTGTACGGGTTCACTCGCTGCCGGAACGGGGGAAGGTCCTGAATGAGCGGCACGTTGAGGGTACTGCAGGTGTTCCCTGCAGGCAGAAGCACCACGAACCCCTATCTGGTGATGCTGGCGGACGCGCTGCGGGGCCATGACGGCGTAGCGGTGAGCAACTTCACGTGGCGCTCCTCGCTGCTGTCCTCCTACGACGTCGTCCACCTGCACTGGCCCGAGAACCTGGGCTCGGGGCACAGTCCCCTGAAGCGGGTGGTGCGCCAGGTCCTCACCCTCCTCCTCGTCGCGAAGTGGCGCCTCAGCCGGACCGCCGTCGTGAGGACCCTGCACAATGTGCACCCGCCCACCGGCATCTCGCGGCGGGAGAGGGGCCTGCTCCGCCTGATCGATCGCGTGACCGACCATTTCATCATCCTGAACGTCCACACCCCGGTGACACGCGGCCGTCCGGCGACGCTCGTCCCGCACGGCCATTACCGCGAGTGGTTCGATCGTCATACCCGGTCAGAACTGGTGCCGGGGCAGTTCGGCTTCGCCGGGCTCATCCGCGGGTACAAGGGCGTCGAACAGCTTGTCACGGCGTTCCGGTCGGTGGGGCAACCGGGTACGTCGCTGCTGGTGGCAGGCAATCCCAGCTCGCCCGACCTTGCGAGAGATCTGCGGGAACTGGCGGGAGACGCCCGGAATATCCATTTCGACCTGCGATTCCTCCCGGACGAGGACCTCGTACGGGTGATCGGGACGTCCGAACTGGTGGTCCTGCCGTACCGGTTCATGCACAACTCGGGCGGTCTCCTCGCGGCCCTGTCCCTGGAGCGGCCGGTCCTGGTACCGCGCAACGAGGTGACCGCGGACATAGCCGTCGAGGTCGGCCCCGGGTGGGTGCACCACTTCGACGGCGACCTCAGTGCCCACGACCTCGAGTCGGCGCTGCGCAGCGTCCGGGACACACCGCCGACCGCTGCTCCGGACCTCGGCGCGCGCGAATGGCCCGAAGCGGGTTCGCTGCACGTCCAGGCCTATCGATCCGCGCTCGCGCTCGTCCGAGGACGCCGGGCGAGCGCGCGCGGGACCGGTACGCGATGAGGACGCGCCTCGACGTCGTCGTCGGAGTCCTGACCTTCAAGCGGCCCGCAGCGCTCGATCTCACGCTCGAACGGATCCTCGCCCAGGTGACGGAGCTCGATCAGGTCGGCGGTGTGGACGTCGGTGTCCGGGTCGTCGTCGTCGACAACGACCCCCAGGCCTCCGCTCGGGGCGTGGCCGAGAAGTACCCGTCCATCACCTACGTCGTCGAACCGGTCCCCGGTATCTCCGCCGGCCGCAACCGTGCGCTGGACGAGGCCGCCGACGGTGACGTGCTCGTCTTCATCGACGACGACGAGACACCGCTCGAGAAGTGGCTGTCGTCGCTGATCGAGACCTGGCAGTCGACCGGCGCTACCGCCGTCATGGGGCGCGTGGTCTCCGTCTTCGAGACGACGCTCGACCCCTGGATCGCAGCGGGAGGCTTCTTCGTGCGGCGCAGCATGCCGTCGGGAACGCCGATCACCGTTGCGGCAGCAGGCAACCTCCTGCTGGACCTGCACCAGATGAGCCGCATCGGTGCCCGGTTCGACCCTGCCATGGGGCTCACAGGAGGCGAGGACACCCTGCTGAGCCGGCACATCATCGAGGGTGGCGGAACGATCGTCTGGTGTGACGAGTCGGCCGCCCTCGACCACGTGCCCGCGTCGCGGACCACCAGGAAGTGGGTGCTGACCCGGGCCTGGAGCCATGGCAACACGGCGACCCTGGTGGACCTGAAGATGAGCGCAACCCCCGGCTCCCGTTCACGGGTGCGGGCGAAGGCCCTGGTGAAGGGGAGCACCCGGATTGCCGGCGGTACGGCTCGCTGCGCGTGGGGGGCGCTTCGCGGGAACCTGCGCGATCGCGCGCGCGGCCGTCGGGCGATCTACCGCGGTGCAGGCCTCATGTCAGGAGCCCTCGGCATCGCCTACCTCGAATACGCGCGGGGTTCGCGCTGGAAATGGCGGCGGGACGTGGAAAGCGGGTCCGGGTCGTGACCGCACTCGGTGCGGTGCGCGGGTCACTGCTGGCGACCGCCAAGCGGCACTCGGGAGTCATCGGATCCACGGTGGCCGTCTCCACAGTGGCCCCGGAGATCGTCCTCACGTTCGACGACGGGCCGGCGCCACCTGTCACCGAGCAGTTGTCCGCGGTCCTCGCCCACGCCGGAGCGACGGCGACGTTCTTCGTCCTCATGACGAGGGTCGCCGCGCACGCGTCCGTGCTGCAGGAGCTCGTGAAGCAGGGCCATGAGGTGGCCCTGCACGGAGTCGATCACCGGCGGATCACCGGTCGCCCGTACCGGGAGCTGACGGAGGAGTTCCGCCGCAGCAAGGGTGACCTCGAGGACATCACCGGGGTTGCCGTCCACTGGTTCAGGCCGCCCTACGGCGCCCAGGGATCGCGCGCCTGGCTTGCTGCGCGCAGGAGCGGACTCGAGCCCGTGATGTGGAACCGCAGTACTCGCGATTCGGCGCACGTCGATGATGCGGAACGCTTCAGGGCCGCGACGGCCGGAGCGCGCGCGGGCGACATCCTTCTGGCTCATGACGGATTCGCCGCGCTCCAGGACGGGGTGGACGACGGTCCCGAACCCCACCTCGACCGGTCCGATCTGCTGGCTCGGGTGCTCGGCGAGTACCAGCGCCTCGGTCTCGCGGGCCGCTCGATGAGCGATGCCCTCCTGCAGGGCACCCCCGTACGTCGAGCATGGTTCAGTGCAGCTCTCTGACCCGGACTCCACACCTGAAAGGCCGCTCATGCCCGTCACCCATCCGCTCCTCGAGAACGACCACATGTCCGCCTGGCTCGGGATCTCCGTCGAGGCGGCGGAGTCCGGCAGCGCGCGCATCTCGATGGTGCTCCGCCGGGACATGGTGAACGGCTTCGGGATCGTGCACGGCGGCGTGCTCTTCGCCTTCGCCGATACGTGCTTCGCCCTGGCGTGCAACGACCCGGCGGGCACACCGGGGGTCATCACCGTCGCGTCCGGGGCCGACGTCACGTTCCTCGCGCCGGCCTACGAGGGCCAGACCCTCACCGCCGTCGGGTCGGTCCTGTCGAGCACCGGGCGGAGCGGCCTGTACGACGTCCACGTCACCTCGGCGGACGGGGCGGTCGCGGAGTTCCGCGGCCGGAGCCGCACCATCCCGGCGCGGTGACCTGATCCGGCCCGCGGTATCCCCGGCGCGGCCCGGAACGGGGCGCAGCCAGGGCCGCTGCCCCGACGCCGCGCACGCCCTCGGACGGGCTGCTCGGCGGACGGACGGACGCCGTCAGCGGACGCTGCGCCGCCATGAGCCGGGGCCGGGGGTCGGCCCGAGCCGCAGCAGGGCACGGCGCAACCAGGACCGCCCCTGGTCCGGGGCCTCCTCCACCTCGCCGGTATCCCGGAGGGCGAGGACGACGGCGGTGAGCGCCGCCAGCTCCTCGTCCGTCGGCGCACCCGAGACCACGGAGAGCACGGCGCCCTCGGCGTCGTCGACGGGATCGGCCGAGGCCGCAGCATCGCCGTCGTGCCCGTCCCGGTGGCCGCTCACAGCGGGATGTTCCCGTGCTTCTTGGCGGGGTTGGATGCCCGCTTGTCACGGAGCGCCCGCAGGCCGCGGACGATGTGGAGCCGGGTGTCCGACGGCGCGATGACGGCGTCCACGTACCCGAGCTCCGCTGCCTGGTACGGGTTGAGCAACTCCTCCTCGTACTGCTGGACGGCGTCGGCGCGCGCCGCCTCGACATCACCCCCTGCGTCGGCCACGGCCTTCAGCCGGCCGCGGTACAGGATGTTCACCGCGCCCTGCGCGCCCATCACACCGATCTGCGCGGTGGGCCACGCGAGGTTCAGGTCCGCCCCGAGCTTCTTGGAGCCCATGACGATGTACGCGCCGCCGTAGGCCTTGCGCGTGATCACCGTCAGCTTCGGCACTGTGGCTTCCGCATAGGCGTAGAGCAGCTTGGCGCCGCGGCGGATGATGCCCTGGAACTCCTGGTCCTTGCCCGGGAGGAATCCGGGCACGTCCACCAGGGTCAGGATGGGGATGTTGAAGGCGTCGCAGTGGCGGACGAAGCGGGCCGCCTTCTCGGAGGCGTTGATGTCGAGCGTGCCGGCGAACTGCAGCGGCTGGTTGGCGACGATCCCGATGGTGTGGCCCTCCACCCGGGCGTACCCGGTGACGACGTTCGGTGCATAGAGGGCCTGCAGCTCGAGGAAGTGGCCGTCGTCCACCACCGCGGCGATGACGGCGTGCATGTCGTACGGCTGGTTGGCGGCGTCGGGGATGAGCGCATCGAGGGCGAGGTCCTCCTCGGTGGTGTCCGGCTCCTCGACGAACTCCGTCAGCGGGGCCTCTGCGAGGTTGTTCGAGGGCAGGAAGTCGAGGAGCTCGCGGACGAAGCCGATGGCGTCGGCCTCGTCGGTGGCGAGGTAGGCGGAGGTTCCCGTCGTCGTGTTGTGCTGCCGGGCGCCGCCGAGGGTCTCCATGTCGACGTCCTCGCCGGTGACGGTCTTGATGACATCGGGACCGGTGATGAACATGTGCGAGGTCTTGTCCACCATGACCACGAAATCGGTGAGCGCGGGGGAGTAGGCCGCACCGCCGGCGCAGGGACCCATGATGAGTGAGATCTGCGGGACGACGCCCGAGGCGTGCACGTTGTTGCGGAAGATGTCCGCGAACATCGCCAGCGAGGCCACGCCCTCCTGGATGCGTGCCCCACCGCCGTCGTTGATGCCGATGACCGGGCAGCCGTTGCGGAGCGCGAACTCCTGCACCTTGACGATCTTCTCGCCGTTGACCTGGCTGAGGGATCCGCCGTAGACGGTGAAGTCCTGGCTGTAGACGGCGATCAGCCGTCCGTCCACCGTCGCGTAGCCGGAGACCACGCCGTCGCCCAGTGGCTTCTTCCGCTCCATGCCGAAGGCCGTCGAGCGGTGGACGGCGAGGGCGTCGAATTCGACGAAGGAGCCTTCGTCGACCAGCAGGTCGATGCGCTCGCGCGCCGTGTTCTTGCCGCGCGCGTGCTGCTTCTCGATGGCCTCGGGACCTGAGGGCTGCTCCGAGAGCGCGGTGCGCCTCCGGAAGTCGGCGAGCTTCCCGGCCGTCGTGGTGAGGTCGGGCTGCAGGTCCTGGTGCATTGGTACTCCGGTCGGCGGGTGGCGGGGGTATGCGCTGCGTCACTGGAGGTTTCCGACAACGTCCGGCGCAATTCACCCAGTCTAGTGACGCCCACGGCGCCCGCTGTTGTAGGAGCCCTACAGTTTCCCTCCCCATCGATTAGCCGGCCGAGCGATGTTACCCGCCGGTAACATCGGTGCGTCGCACGCCGCTCCCGCTGGGGGGAGTGCTTAGGCTGGTGCCATGACTGCACGCGACGAAGCTCAGGAATCACCCGCCACGGATGCCGGGGCGGACCGTCTCCCGACCCTCGCCGGACGCACCATCATCATGTCGGGCGGGAGCCGCGGCATCGGCCTCGCCATCGCCCTGAGGGCGGCCCGCGACGGCGCGAATGTCGCCATCATGGCCAAGACCGGCGAGCCGCACCCCAAGCTCGAGGGCACCGTGTACACCGCCGCGGAGCAGATCGAGGCGGCCGGCGGGGCCGCGCTGCCGTTCGTCGGCGACGTCCGGAACGACGACGACGTCCGCGCCGCCGTGGACGCCACCGTCGGTCGCTTCGGCGGGATCGACATCGTGGTCAACAACGCCTCGGCGATCGATCTCTCGAAGACCCCCGACGTCGACATGAAGCGCTACGACCTCATGGCGGACATCAACGTGCGCGGCACCTTCATGCTGAGCAAGTTCGCCCTCGACGCCCTGAAACGGTCGGCCAACCCCCACATCCTGACCCTCTCGCCCCCGCTGAACCTCGCCCCGAGGTGGGCGGGCCTGCACCTCGCCTACACCATGGCCAAGTACGGCATGAGCCTGACCACCCTGGGGCTCGCGGAGGAACTGAAGGACGACGGCGTCGCCGTGAACTCCCTCTGGCCCGCGACGTTGATCGACACGGCAGCCATCCGCAACATGCCCGGCGGGACCCGCATGGTGCAGGCCGCCCGCAGCGCCGACATCGTCGCCGACGCCGCGCACGCCGTGCTCGTGCGGGCCGCACGCGACTGCACCGGCAACTTCTACACGGACGAGCAGGTCCTCCGCGACGAGGGGGTCACGGACCTCACCGGGTACAGCCTGGGAGCGACCGAGGACCGGCTGGTGCCTGACATCTTCCTCTGATCCCTCTGATCCCTCTGATCCCTCTGATCCCTCTGATCCCCCTGATCCCCCCGACGCCCCGCTCCGGTGGGGAGGGCGCCCGGCCGGATAGGATCGAAGGCATGTCCTCCCGCTACTCCAATCTCGAGCGCCCCGGCCTCGACCCCGGTGCGCTGAGGACAGCCCTGTGCATGCCTGCCGGTCCGTTCCCGCGCCTCGACATCGTCGAGCGGACCGGGTCCACCAACACGGACCTCGTGGACCATGCCCAGCGGGAGACCGCTGGATGGCCGGATCTCAGCGTCCTGTGCGCGGAGGTACAGACCGCCGGCCGCGGGCGGCTCGACCGCAGCTGGACCGCGCCCGAGCGTTCCTCGCTCTTCGTCAGCATCCTGCTGCGTCCGTTCAACCGGCACGGGCGCCCCGTGCCGACCGCCGCCTACGCGTGGCTCTCCCTGCTGGCCGCGCTCGCCCTCGCCGAGAGTGTGGAGGACCGGACGGAGATCGCACCACAGCTGAAGTGGCCCAACGACGTGACGGTCGACGGCCGCAAGCTCGCCGGTGTCCTCGCGCAGTTCGTCCCGGGCGCGGGTGCCGAACCCCCCGCCGTCGTCGTCGGGGTGGGCCTCAACGTGAGCCTCACCGATGACGAGCTGCCCGTCCCGACCGCCACGAGCCTCCTGCTCGAGTACGCCGGCACCACCGACCGCAACATCCTGCTGAAGTCCTTCCTCCGCACGTTCGCCGACCGGTACCGGGCCTTCTGCGATGTCGACGGCGACGCCGACGCGGACTGGGACGGCGGACCCTCCCTGCAGGCCCGGGTCGCCGCCCGCATGGCGACGCTCGGCCAGGACGTCCGCGCGGACCTGCCCGGCGGGTCCCTGACGGGCCGCGCCCTGCGCCTCGACGGACACGGCGCCCTGGTGATCCGGGACGACGACGGCGAGCGGCACACCGTCTCGGCGGGCGACGTCGTACACCTCCGCCCGCAGGTGTAGCGGTGCGCATCAAGCTGCTGCCGGGGGAACGGGTCCTCGTCCGGACCCGGCCCTCGCCCCTGCCTCTTGTGGGGCCGGTGATCCTCGGCTTCGTGCTCCTCGCGCTCGGCGGGTTCGGCCTCGGCTTCCTCATGCGCCGCGACGTCGCGGATCTCGGGGACTGGCAGCCCGTGCTCCTGCTGGTGCTCCTCGCGGTCGTGGTCCTGCTGCTGCTCCGGGTGCTCGTCCGTCCGCTGCTCGGGTGGTCCAGCAACCGGTTCGTGCTCACGAGTATGCGCCTGATCCACCGCAGGGGTGCGGCCCGGCGGTCGGAGCACCAGATCAACCTCTCCGCCATCTCGCAGCTGCAGACCGAGCAGGGTCTCATCCAGCGCATGGTGGGCAGCGGGACCCTGATCGCCGACCTCGGGTTCGACAGGGCGCACGCCTACCGGGACGTACCGCAGATAGCCCGCTTCAAGCAGTTCGTGGTGCAGGCGATCAGCGACCTGCCCCTGACCCGCATGTTCGATGGTGTAGACATGGAAATCGATCCGCAGTACGCCCGGGGCGGGGCGGGGCGGAACCAGGACGGTCGGGCGCGCCAGGAATGGCCGCACCACGAGGGCAGGAGCGAGCGAGCGTGACAGTCGAGGACCGCCACGGCCCGGGCGCCGCCTCCGGCGCATCGGACCGCGCGCCGGTGAGGGCAGCGGACAGCGCCCCGGCTCCGGCCACCCCGCCGGGGGATACGCGCGACAGCGCCCCGGCTCCTGATCCGGCCACCGCACCTGCCGTCCCGACGGAGGCGCGGACGGACACGAGCCGCCTCGACGACGCGCCTGAGGCCGCGGCCTCGACGGCGTCGAAGGCGGTCTGGCAGCTGCAGCCGGACATGGCGACCGCCGGTCCGGAGGAGGCGGCGCCGGCCGGGCCCATCGAGCTCGACCGCGAGACCATCCGCCGGCTGGAGCGTGAACTGCTGGGAGCCGAGCGCACGCTGAAACGCCGTGACATCGCGGCGGGCGCAGGGGTCTCGCTGCTCTCGGCGCGGAAGCTGTGGCGCGCCATGGGCTTCCCGAACATCGGCGACGACGACATCGCCTTCACGGAGAAGGACCTCGGGGCCCTGACCACCATCATCGACATGGTGCGCCAGGAGCAGCTCACCGAGGACGCGGCGATCTCCATCACGCGAGCGGTCGGCCAGATGACGGACCGCATGGTCGTCTGGCAGATCGAGGCGATCGTCGAGGAGATGGTGGCCCAGCGCGGCCTCACCGACGCCGACGCGCGCAAGACCCTCGTCTCGGAGCTCCCGGACCTGATCGACCCGCTGGAGCGGACCCTCGTCTACGCATGGCGGCGCCAGATGAACGCCGCCGTGCAGCGGCTGGCCCTGCGCGCGGAGTCGGGGCTCGCGTCCAGCGAGGCGGGCCGTGACGGCGACGAGCAGGACGCCCCGCTGCCCCTGGCCCGCGCCGTCGGTTTCGCGGACCTCGTGTCCTACACGAGCCTGTCCCGCCAGATGAACGAGCGCACCCTGGCCCAGCTGGTGCAGCGCTTCGAGAACAAGAGTGCAGAGATCATCTCCGTCGGCGGCGGCCGCCTCGTGAAGACCATCGGTGACGAGGTCCTCTACATCGCCGAGTCACCCGAGGCGGGTGCGGAGATCTCACTGGCGCTCGCCAAGGCGTTCACGGAGGACGAGTTCCTGCCCTCCGCGCGCTGCTCCCTCGTCTGGGGACGGGTGCTCTCCCGGCTCGGTGACATCTACGGGCCGACGGTCAATCTCGCAGCGCGCCTCACGGCGCTCGCGGAACCCGGGGAGGTCCTCGTGGACGGGTCCACCGCCGCCACGCTCGACACCAACGAGAAGTTCGTCCTCACGCCCCACGCGCCCCGCCAGGTGCGCGGCTTCGGGGAGGTGCGTCCGGTCACCCTGGCGCGCGGGACCGGCAGCGGACTCGTCCTCGACTGAGCACCGGGCGCCTCCCCGGCCGAGCGTCAGCATGCAGCCGCCCGGCCGCCCGGAGCGGAAGCCGGTGTAGCGGCGACCGGACGCCACGCCTCCGCCCCTGGCGTTCCCGCCGGACGCCCCGCGTTGGCACAACCGGCACGCCGTGCGACACTGCTAGCGACCATCCATGCGCCCGTCGCCCGTCCTCCGGGGCGTGCTCGCCGCGCGTCGGTGGCCCGCAGTACCGATCAAGTGGGGCACAAGAGTGAAGTTCGTAGGTCTCAGACGCGCGCAGGCGAAGCATCGCCGCGCCCTCTCGACGGCGGTCGCCACTGCCGTGACGGGTGGCGTCGTCGCCGGTGCGCTCCTCTATCCGGGCTTCGCGACCGCCGATGTCGACCTGAACGACGGCGGCGTGTGGGTCACCAACGAGAACCTCGGAATGGTGGGCCACCTCAACTACCAGTCACGCCTGCTCGACGGGGGGTACGCGGCCAACAGCGACGCCTTCGACCTCCGCCAGGAGGCGTCGACGGTCTTCAACATCAACACCGACCAGTCGAAGGTCAGCCCCGTCGACATCGCCAACGTGGTGCGCGGCACGGAGGTGCAGCTGCCCGGAGCGGCCGAGGTGGCCATGGGCGGCACCACGGTGGCCGTCACCGACCAGACATCCGGGACCGTCTGGATCACCACCGCCGCCGACCTCGCAGGCTTCGACGACCAGGAGGAGGAACCCGTGTCCTCCGGGCCGGGCTCGGTGGCCGCCGTCTCCCCGACCGGTCGCGTGGCGGTCGCGAACCCCGAGGACGCCACCGTCACCACCTACGATGTCCGGCAGGACGGTACGTGGGAGGAGCCCGACGTCCGCGAGTTCCCTGAGCTCGCCGACTCCGGTGACCTGCAGGTCGCCGTGATCGGGCAGGACGCGGTGGTCTTCGACCCGGCGTCCGGGCAGGTCCTCCTCCCCGACGGGACGCTGGTGGCGTTCGACGGCACCGAGCGGGCCGAGTTGCAGCAGAGCGGGCCCGCGGCGGACGCCGTCGCGATCGCGACCGAGACCTCGCTCATCCAGCAGCCGCTCGACGGCGCCGACGCCGTGGTGACGGACATCGGCAACGGCCGGCCCGCAGCGCCCGTGGTGCAGGGGACGTGCCTGCACGCCGCGTGGGCCGGAGCCGCCACCTACCTCCGCGACTGCCGCGACGACGCCGACGACCAGCGCCAGGACATCCCGAACATCGGGGTGGAGTCCGAGCTGGTCTTCCGTGTCAACCGCGAGGTGGTGGTGCTCAACGACACCGCGGCCGGCGACGTCTGGCTCGTCCAGCAGAACCTCGAGCTGGTGGACAACTGGGGTGACATCATCCCGCCGAAGGACGAGTCCGACGAGCAGGACGAGGAGTCCGCGAGCGAGAACCCCGTCAACACGCTGCCCGACCGCTCGGGCGAGAACCGCCCGCCCGTCGCCACCGACGACAGCTTCGGGGCGCGGGCCGGCCGGACCACCATCCTCAACGTCCTCGACAACGACACCGATCCCGACGGGGACCTGCTGACGGCCACCCTGGCGGGCGAGCAGCCGGCGTCGGGCACGGTGCAGAGCATCTACGACGGCGCCGGCATGCAGATCGTGGTGCCCGAGGACGCGCCGCAGGGCAGGAGCACCTACCGGTACGAGATCGAGGACGGACGCGGTGGGACGGCCGGCGCGTCGGTCACGGTGGACGTCCGCGGTCCCGACACCAATGAGGCGCCACGCGCGAAGCGGCCCACGACCATCCTCGTGGAGCAGGGCCGGAGCGTCAGCCAGAACATCCTGAACACGTGGGAGGACCCCGACGGCGATGACCTGTTCCTGGTCAGCGCCGCGCCCACGCCCGACGGCGACCAGGTCCGGACCCGCTCCGACGGGCTCCTGACCTTCCGCGACGTCGGCAAGAGCCAGGGCGTCAAGGAGGTCGCCGTCGTGGTCTCGGACGGTGCCGAGCAGGTCGAGGGCACGATCGTCTTCGACGTCCGTGCCAACGGCGTCCTGCCCCCGGTCGCGAACTTCGACCACTTCACCGCCGTCGTGGGCCAGGAGGTGCAGCTCTCACCGCTGCAGAACGACCTCGACCCGGCCGGCGGGCAACTGAGCCTCGCGCGGGCGGAGGCCACGGGTGGGGACGCCCCGATCGCCCCCGACTACGAGACCGGGACGATCGCGTTCACACCGTCGGCCGCGGGCACCGCCTACGTCGAGTACCTGGTGACGAACGGCCCGCAGACCGCTACCGGTCTCATCCGGGTGGATGCCCGGACCAGCGGGATCGAGGGAGCGCCGGTGGCCGTCCGCGACGTCGCGCTCCTGCCCCGCAACGGCGACGTCCTGGTGGACGTCCTGGCCAACGACACCGACCCGACCGGCGGCGTGATGGTGGTGCAGTCCGTGAGCACCCCGGACGGGTCACCGCTGGACGTCGCCCTGCTGGACCACGACATCCTCCGTATCCACGACGTCCGCAGCCTCAACCAGCAGACCACCCTGACGTACACGGTCTCCAACGGCACCGCCTCCGCGACGGGCGAGGTCAGCGTGCTGTCCGTGGCGGGACCGGAGACCCTGCTCCCGCCGCAGGCCACGCCCGATGCCGCCACGGTGCGCGTGGGCGACGTCGTGAACATCCCGGTGCTCGACAACGACACGCACCCCAACGGGGACGCCCTCACCCTCGATCCGGTGCTGGCCCAGTCCGTGGACCCCGCCGACGGCCGCATCTTCGCGTCGGAGAACGTGCTCCGCTTCGTCGCCGGTGAGACCGCCAAGACCGTCTACGCGATCTACGACGTCAAGGACAGCACCGGGCAGGTGGACTCCGCGGAGGTGCGGATCACCATCAAGGCGCGCGACGACGCGAAGAACGCCCAGCCGGTCCCGCGGAACCTGGAGGGCCGCGTGATCGCGGGGTCCACCATCCGCATCCCCGTGCCGCTGGACGGCATCGACGCCGACGGCGACTCGGTGTTCCTCACCGGGATCGACAGCGCGCCGCGCCAGGGGGCCGCCGTCCCCGGTACCAACTACATCGACTTCACCGCTTCCGCGACGGGCGCCGGGACCGACTCCTTCACCTACCGCGTGCGGGACCGCTTCGGCCTGGAGAACACCGGGACGGTGCAGGTGGGCATCGCGCCTGCGGCGGAGTCCAACCAGCAGCCGGTCGCGGTCGACGACGGCGTCCTGCTGCGGCCCGGGCGGGCCATCGCCGTCGAGGCCCTGCGCAACGACTCCGACCCCGACGGAGATCCCCTGCGCCTGGTCCCGGAGGCGCTCTCCGCGGAGCCTGCCGGGATGGCGCCGGAGATCCGCGACGGCCGCATCCTGTTCACGGCGCCGGAGGAGCAGGGCACCTTCACGGTGCGGTACCGGGTCACGGACGGCCGGGGCGGGAGCGCCGACGCGGCGATCACCGTCACGGTCGACCAGAACGCCGAGCTGCTCCTGCCGATCGCCCGCGACGACCGCGTGGAGCCGTCCGAGACCAGGGGGGAGACCGCCGTCGTCGTCCCCGTCCTCGACAACGACGAGGATCCCGACGGTGTCCGCGAGGACCTCGAGGTGACCGTCGACCCCGCCTACGAGGGCGTCACGGTCGGCCGGGACGACGTGGTGACGGTCGATCTCACCGCCGAGGACCAGCTCATCCCGTACGAGGTCGAGGATATCGACGGGGGAGTCGCCCGCGCCGTGATCTGGGTTCCCCGCCTGGGTGAGCAGTACCCCACGCTGCTCTCCGACGCACCCCTCGACGTGACGGCCGGCGAGGACCTCGTCCTCGACCTCGGTGCCCTCGTCGAGGTACGCGAGGGGCGCACTCCGCGCGTCACCGTCGCCGAGAAGGTCGTGGCCATCGGGGTCGACAACCAGGCCGAGCTGATCCGGGACCCGGGCACGCTCGTGTACGGCGCCGACCTCGACTATGCGGGCCGCGGGTCGATCACGTTCGAGGTGACGGACGGCAGCGGACCGGACGACCCCGAGGGGCTCAGCAGCACGCTGACCGTCCTGACGAACGTCATCCCCGCCGCGGAACGGAACATCCCCCCGACGCTGACCTCCGGGTCGCTCGAACCGGCGATCGCGGAGCCGGCGGCATCCCTCGACCTCCGGCAGCTGGCCGGCGACGCCAACCCCGAGGACGTCGACTCGCTCGCGTTCGCGGTCGAGGGCGAGGTCCCGCCGGGGTTCGACGCCACGCTCGACGGGTCCGTGCTCGAGGTCCGCGCGACGGATGCTGCGCGCCCCGGGACGGTCGGCCGCCTCGGCATCTCCGTCACCGACGGCCAGGAGACGGCCATCAACGTCGTGGAACTCACCGTCCTCGCGTCCAGCCGCCCGCTCGCCGTCGCGAACACCGACGTGGTCCCCAAGGCCATCCAGGGTGAGCCCGTCACGGTGCCGGTCCTCGAGAACGACGCCAACCCGTTCGAGGACACGCCGCTGACCGTCGTGGACGCCACCGCCGACGGGAACGGCACCGCCACCCTGCAGGGCGACGCCGTCGTCGTGACTCCCGCAGCGGACTTCGTGGGCAGCATGACGGTCCAGTACACCGTGGGGGACAAGACCGGGGACAGCAACCGGTACGCGACCGGGCAGATCCGCCTCACCGTCGAGGGCACGCCGGGTGCGCCGGGCACGCCCACCGTCGAGTCCGTGCGCAGCAGGACCGCCGTGATGTCCTGGGATCCGCCGGCCAGCAACGGCTCACCGATCACCGGCTACACCGTGACGGGAACCAGCGGCGTGACCCAGGAATGCCCCACGACCACCTGCACCATCACGGGGCTGACCAACAACGTCGAGTACGTTTTCCAGGTCACGGCCACCAACGCGAACGGTACCTCCGACCCCTCGCCCGCGAGCGCCCCGGCCCGGCCCGACACCAAACCGGACCAGCCGGCCCCACCCACGCTGGTGTTCGGGGACCGATCGCTGACGGTCGACTTCACGCCGCCCACCAACGAAGGGTCCCCGATCGAGGGCTACGAGCTGCAGATCTCACCCGCCCCGCCCCGCGGCGCGACCCAGCGCTCCGTTGCGGGCAGCCCCGTGGTCTGGGAGGGCCTCGAGAACGGGACGGCCTACCGGGTCCGCGTCCAGGCGCGCAACGCCGCCCCCGACCCGTCCGACTGGAGCGACTACTCCGCCGCCGAGACGCCCGCCGGGCTGCCCGGGGTGCCGCAGGCGCCGACCACGACGCGCGCCCAGTCCGTCGGTGCACAGAGCCAGCTGTCCGTCGACTGGAACGACGCCGACCCCAACGGCGCCCCGGTGACGAAGTACCAGGTGCAGGAGTTCCGCGGGGGCGCCCTCGTCCGGACGCTCCCCGAGGCTCCCGCATCCCAGCAGACCATCACCGTGGACAACGCGGAAGCCGACTACTCCTACGCGGTGCGCTCCTTCAACCGGGCCGGCTGGTCGGAGTACGGTGCGCAGTCAGCGCCTCGGCGCGCGGTCGGCAATCCGGCACCACCGGCCCCGCCGCAACTGGTCGAGGCGGAGACCGGTGGAGCGGGCCGCGCCGTGACCATCACCTTCACCCCGCTCTCCGCCGCCCAGCGCAACGGCGCCCGCGCGGGCGAGGTCTCCTACGAGGCGAGCTTCAACGGTGGGGGCTGGCGGCCCCTGAGCCAGAACCAGACCGTGGGCGGCTTCGCCAACGGGGAGAACGTGACCGCGACCGTCCGGGCGCTCGTCGCCAGCGACGGTTCGAGCTACACGAGCGACCCGGGCGCGCCCTCCGCCGCCGTGCGGCCGTACGGCTCACCCGGTGCGGCCACGGCGTCCGGGCGGGACGGCCGGGCCGAGCAGAAGAGCCTCGAGCTCAGCTGGGGTGCTCCGAGCACCTCCGCGCACGACGTCCGCCAGATCCAGATCAGCATCGACGGCGGAAGCTGGGAGGACGTGGGCAACTCGGGCAGCAGGACCGTCAACACCAGCGGCTATGGCGAGCGCCATTCGATCAGGGTGCGCTCGCTCAACTCCCGCGACCAGCCGGGGCCGGTTGCCGAGGCCGCCGCACGGAGTGGCGAAGCCCCTCCACCGCCGCCCCCACCGAAGACCGAATGGACCATCACGGCCGGCGGTCCGGACCTGAGCTCGCGCAGCTGCATGGACCCGGCCAACGGCACGAACTTCAACGACGCGACCCGCGACTGCGCCGGGGAGCACTGGATGTACAACAACACCTCCATGACCTCCAACTGCTACATCAACCGGGCAAGCGGGCCCTGGTACCGGCAGAAGTCCGGTCCGAACCGTGACGCCAACAACGACGGCCTCTTCCTGAAGGGCATCCACACCACGGCGGGCAACAACCCGCCGGACGGGATGCGTCCGTGCTGACCGCGCCGTCGACGCCGCTCCCGTGAGCATCTGAGCTCCACCGACCGCCCCACCCACCCCACCCACCCCATTCGAGGACGCACCACATGACCATGACCGCAGAACAGGCCACCTGGTTCGCCGGCACCTTCGACAAGCTCGTGGAGAACATCGGCGAGGCCGTGCTCGGCAAGACGTACGTGGTCCGCCTCGTCCTCACGGCGCTGTTGACCGAGGGTCATGTGCTCCTCGAGGACGCCCCGGGCACCGGCAAGACCATGCTCGCCCGGTCCCTGGCCGCGACGGTGCGGGGCAGCCACTCCCGCATCCAGTTCACCCCCGACCTCCTGCCCTCGGACGTCACCGGCGTGACGATCTACGACCAGAAGACGCAGAACTTCGAGTACCACCGGGGCCCCATCTTCGCGAACATCGTCCTCGCCGACGAGATCAACCGGGCCTCACCCAAGACGCAGTCCGCGCTCCTGGAGGTCATGGAGGAGTCCCGGGTGACGGTCGACGGCGTCAGCTACACCAACGAGCGGCCCTTCATGGTCATCGCCACCCAGAACCCGATCGAGCAGGCCGGGACCTACCGGCTACCGGAGGCGCAGCTGGACCGCTTCCTCATCAAGACCGAGATCGGCTACCCCGACCACGCCTCCACCGTGAAGCTGCTGGGCGGCGCCGCCACACGGGACCGTTCGCTGGCGCTCACGCCGATCATCACCACGTCCGCCGTCGTGGAGATGGCGGACCTCGCCGCCGACACCCACGTGGACCCCGCCGTGCTCGACTACATCTCACGACTGACCGAGCAGACCCGCAGCGCGCCCGAGACACGGCTCGGCGTGAGCGTGCGCGGAGCCCTCGCGATGGTGCGCGCGGCGAAGGTCTGGGCCGCGGGGCAGGGCAGGCACTACGTGCTCCCGGACGACGTCAAGGAGCTGGCCCCCTTCGTGTGGACGCACCGCTTCGTCATGGACCCCGAGGCGGAGTTCGCTGGGGCGACGGCGGAAGCCGTCCTCCGCCGCGTCCTCGACGACGTCCCCGCGCCCCAGCAGCGCCTGTCCGCCTGACGGCTGCACCGACCGGATGAGGACAGCATGAGCTCCACCACGGCCCGCCGACCCCGCCGGTCCCGTGCGGCAGCGGACGGGACGACCGCGCAGCGGGCAGCGGCCGACCGCCCGCCGGCCGGCCGAGGGCAGGACCGGGCGGCACCTGGACGGCCGGCTGCCGGTCGAGGCGCGGTACGGGCGCCAGCCGGACGGACCACCGCCGGTCGCGTCGCGGCCTCCCGCATCGCTGCACTCCTGCGCCGAGCCCGAGAGCGCATCCGGCACGCCTCGGCACCGGTGACCGACGTCGTCGGGCCGCTCGGATGGTTGCTGCTCGGACTCGTCATGCTCCTCGCCACGCTCGGGACGGCCCTCGGCTGGGACGAGGCCGTCATCGCGGCGGTGCTGGGAGCCATGCTGCTGCTCCTCGCCGTGGCCTTCATCCTGGGCCGCTCCGCCTACGAGGTGGAGCTGGACCTCGCCCGCACCCGCGTGGCGGTCGGCGACCGTGCCGTCGGCGGCGTCACCGTCGCGAACGCCTCGGACCGCACCCTGCTCCCGGCGTCGCTCGAGCTGCCTGTGGGAGCCTCCACCGCGCTGTTCCACCTGCCCCGGCTGCGGCCGGGGCAGGACCACGAGGACCTCTTCAGCATCCCGACCCAGCGACGCGCGGTGATCGTCGTCGGGCCCGTCCGCTCGGTGCGACAGGACCCGCTCGGACTGCTCCGCCGGCAGGTGACCTGGACGGACCCGACGGACCTCTACGTCCACCCGCGCACCGCCCCGCTCACCGGCTCGGCGGCCGGTTTCATCAAGGACCTCGAAGGGCTCCCCACCAGGGAGCTCTCGAATGCCGACGTCTCCTTCCACGCGCTGCGCGAGTACGTGCCGGGCGACGACCGCCGTCACATCCACTGGAAGACCACCGCGCGCACCAACACCCTCATGGTCCGCCAGTTCGAGGAGACCCGGCGCTCGCACCTGGCCGTCGCCCTGTCGGTCACCACTGCCGAGTACGACGGCGAGGCGGCCTTCGAACTCGCGGTCTCGGTCGCCGCGTCGATCGGGCTGCAGGCGCTGCGCGAGCAGCGGAACCTGAGTGTCCTGACGCAGGACGGCCCGCTGCGCTCCGAGACCGGCCGTGCCCTGCTGGATGCCGTGACGCGTATCGAGGGCAGGGTCCTCCGCGCCACCGCCGTCGACCTCGCACGCACCACGGCCGACGCCGTCCCCAACGCCTCCGTGGTGTTCCTGGTGGTCGGCGCGTCGGTCACGCCGTCGCAGCTGCGCTCGGCCGCGGCCTCGATCCCGCCCGGCATCCGCTGCCTGGCGATCCGGTGCATCGACGGAGCACCCGCCGCACGGTCGTCCATCGGCGACCTGACGGTGCTGACCCTCGGGGACCTCGATGATCTGGCCCTCGTCCTGCGGAAGGCCGCGGCGTGAGTACCGTGCGGCCTGCCGGCCGCGCGGGGACGGATCTGCCCACCGACGTCAGGATCGAGGCCGGACGCGGCATCCCGGAGGGACATCCGGCCGACGGGCGATCCCCTGTCCCGCCCCTGCAGGGGATCATCGACGCCCTCGTGCTCCTCGTGCTCCTGGGTCTCGGTGTCCTCGCCCTCGGGCCCACCTTCGGCGACGACCCGCGCTACCTGGTCGCCGGCGTCGGGGGCGTGGTGCTCGGCCTCGCACTGGCGTGGGAAGGCGCCCGCCGGGGCTGGCGCGCCTGGCGCATGGCCAACGGTGCCGCGCTGACCTACCTCGTGGCAGGCAGCGCGCTGGCCGCACCCCAGGAAGCGCTGGGGGGTGTCCTGCCGACCCTGCAGTCGCTCCGCGTGATCGTGCTCGGCGTCGTCCTGTCCTGGAAGGACCTGCTCACCGTCGCACCGCCGGTCGGGACGGCGGGCGGCACGCTCGTGGTGCCCTTCCTGGCGGCGCTCGTGTGTGCGGCCGTGGCGGGGACACTGGCGTGGCGAGGTCGCGGGGCGGGCTGGACCCTGGTCCCGGTCCTCGTAGTGTTCGGCGGGTGCATCGCCCTCGGGACGGACCGGGTGTCCCTGCCGGCCGTCCGCGGCACGCTGCTCCTCCTGGTGGCCCTCGTCTGGCTGGCCTACCGGCGGGACCTCCAGCGGGTCGGTGCCACGCGCTCCCTCGTCCCGGCGGATCCGGTGGACCCGACCGGAACGACCGTGGGGCGGAACAGGCGCCTCGCCCTCGGCGCAGGCATGCTCGCCGTGGGGACGCTGCTGACCCTCGCCGTCACACCGCTCGTGACGGGCGGCTCCGATCGCCAGGTCCTCCGGGACGTCGTCGAGCCTCCTGTGGACCTCTACGCCTACCCGAGCCCGCTGACGAGCTTCCGCACCTATGTGAAGGACAGCACCAACGACGTCCTCTTCACCGTCGAGGGGCTCCCCGAGGGCGAACGCCTCCGCCTGGCCGCCCTGGACACCTACGACGGCGTGGTCTACAACGTGGACCCGCAGGCCGCCGGGAGCTTCTCGCGAGTGGGGGACGCGGCCCGGCTGAGCGGGGCCGGCGGTGACCCGGTGAGCGGCACGCGTGCGCGGCTGTCCATCACGGTGGGCGACTACTCCGGTGTCTGGTTGCCGGCCGCCGGCGACGTCGAGGGCGTGCGTCTCGGGGGACCGCGCGGAGAGGACCTGGGCCGCGCGCTGTACTACAACGACGACGCGCGGACCGCGCTGTCCACCATCGGCGTCCAGGAGGGGGATGCCTACGAGGTCGACGCCGTCTTCCCCGAGAAGCTGAGCGACGAACAGCTCGCCCAGTACGACTTCGCCCAGCTCTCCCTGCCGCGCGTCGTGAACGATCCGCCGGTGATCGCGACGAAGTCCGCCGAGTACATCGGATCGACCGCGGAACCCCTCGAGCGCGCCCGCAGCCTCGAGCAGGTGCTCAGCGCCCAGGGATACTTCAGCAACGGGAAGGACGACGAGGCGCGGTCCCTGCCCGGTCACGGGGCGGCGCGCATGCTGTCCCTGCTCGACGCCGACGAGATGGTGGGCGACGACGAGCAGTACGCCGTCGCCATGGCCCTGATGGCGCGCAAGGCGGACATCCCGGCCCGCGTGGTCATGGGCTTCTACCCGGACTGGGACGAGGTCCAGGACCCCTCTGCCCCCCTGCAGATCACCGGTGAGGACGTGCACGCGTGGGTGGAGATCGCGTTCGACGGCGCCGGGTGGGTCCCCTTCGACCCCACGCCCCCGGAGGACAACGAACCGGTACCGCCGCAGCAGCAGCCGAAATCCTCGCCGAAGCCGCAGGTCCTGCAGCCCCCGCCGCCACCGCAGGAACCGGCCGAACTGCCGCCGGACGCCGCCCCCGAGGCCCAGGACGCGGAGGACCGCGAGAAGGACCTCCTCGACGAGCTGGCCCCGGTGCTGACACTGATCGGCCTCGCCGCGATCCCCCTCGTCCTGCTGGTGCTGCCCCTCGTGGTCGTCGCAGGGCTCAAGGCACGACGCCGTAGGCGGCGCCGGTTCACGGGCGAGCCCGCCCAGCGGGTCGGCGGCGGCTGGAGCGAGGTCCTGAGTCTCGCGACGGACCTCGGTGCCGAGCCGGATCCACGGGCGACCCGACGCGAGAGCGCCGCCGCCCTCGGCGCCGCCTTCCCGTCCGGCCGGGCCGGCACGGCGGTCCTCGCCCGGCGGGCCGACGCGGGGATCTTCGCGTCCGGGCAGCCCTCCGAGGAGGAGGTCGAGGACTACTGGCGATCGGTCGACGCCTCCCTCGGCGACCTCAGAGGATCCGTCGGGTACTGGAAGCGGCAGCGCGCCCGCTACTCGCCCCGATCGCTGCGCCGGGAGCGGCGACTGCGCGCCGACGCGCGCCGGCGTGACGCGAAGGGTGCTGACGGCCCGCCGACGTCCTCCGCCCCGGGCCGACGGGCAGAGGGCAGAATGGGGTCATGACCGACCATCGAGCCCGCCCTGCCGCGACACCCCCTCCGCTTCGCCGGCCCGCTCCCGGGAACCACCATGAGTGAGCCGCAGGCCCACGGCTCGCACGCCGTCGACCTCGGAGCTGCGTCGGGCAGTGATGCGTCGAGCGGGCACGGCACCGCGGACCAGGGCGGAACGGCGTACGGCGCAGGTGGTGGCCCCGCTGTCCCGGCCGACGCCGACCCCGAACGCGACGACGCCCGCCGCTCCTCACCGAGCCTCGGCATCCGCCTGACGTACGGGTTCGGTACGGATCGGGGTCTCCGCCGCGAGCTGAACGAGGACTCCTTCATCGCCGTGGAGCCCGTCTTCGCCGTGGCCGACGGAATGGGCGGCCATGAGGCCGGCGAGGTGGCCAGCAGCATCTGCGTACGGACGCTGGGCGCCAGCAGCATCATCGGCAGCAGGGCGCCGCAGTTCAGCGCGAACGATCTCGAGGACCTCATCCGGGACGCGGACCAGCGCATCCGCAGCGAGGCGGGCGGCCACGCGGGCACCACGCTGACCGGCACCGTGCTCGTCGAGGAATCCGGCGCGCCCTACTGGCTCTTCTTCAACGTGGGCGATTCCAGGACGTACCGCCTCAGCGGCGGAACCTTCGGCCAGATCTCCGTGGACCATTCCGAGGTCCAGGAACTGGTGGACATCGGCCGCATCACGGAGGAGGAGGCGCGCACGCACCCGCGCCGGCACGTCGTCACGCGGGCGCTCGGGACGGGTGACGACGCCGAGGCGGACTTCTGGCTCATGCCCGTCGAGGAGGGCGACCGCATCCTCCTGTGCTCCGACGGGCTGAGCGGGGAGGTCACGGACGACGGTATCTGCACCATCCTCAGCACCGTGCAGGACCCGCAGGAGGCCTGCGACGAGCTGATCGCCGCGACCCTCCGGTCCGGCGCGCGGGACAACGTCACCGTGATCGTGATCGACGCGAGCGATCTCGGCGGCCACGACCCGGACGCCATCACGGTGCCGCGGGGCGGCCTCTTCGCCGCGGACGCGGACGCCCGGCTTCCCGGTGCGCCGGCGTGAACCCTGCACCGCTCGGCTACAGCCCGGGGGAGTGGCTCTGCCTCGTCCGGCACGGGCTCGTCGCCGTCGTCCCGCGATCGACGCCCGTCGAGGACCTGGAGCGCCTGTGGCAGGCGTTGCTTCCGGGCGTCTCGCTCGGACACCTGCTGCCGGTCGCCGCACGCGGGCTGGGTGCCGGACTCGACGCGGTGCCGCCCTTCGCGCTCCTGGCCGTCGGTGAGGACCTGCACGTGATGCTGCGGGGTCCGTTCGCTCTGACGACGGCGGAGCAGGGGGCGGAGACGGCGCGGGTGGCCGGGGGCGGACGCATCACCACGTGGACGGAGAGCGTCATCGAGGGTGGTGGCCGCGGGGCCTTCGAGCTCGCCTGCGGTGAAGCCGTGCCGCCGGGCCCGCTGTATCCGATGGAGTCGGGCATGGTGCTGGCCTCGGTCATCCGTGGCGGTACGCGCGTCCCGGGCACGCCCGACGTCGTCCGGGTCTCCGGTGCCGACGGGGTGTCCGGCAGCCCCGCGCGGGAGGCCGTGGTGCCCGTGACCCGCCCACCGGCTGCGGACCCACCCCGGCCGACCGACCCGGTGCCCGTTCGGCCCGCCCGTCCGGTGAAGACCCTGATCGACTCCATCCCCTGGCTGCGCGCCGACGCGGAGGGCGCGGGCTCCGGAGCGAGCGACGTCCGGACCACCGACGCCGGCACCGCCGCGGCCGCGAGGCCCGCCGATGCCGATATCGATGCCGATGCCGACGAGCCACGCTCCGCGCCGATCCCCGCAGGCATGAGCGATCACGACGGTGACACGATCATGGGCCCGCCCTCGCCCGATGCGGACTCCGACCAAGCGGACGTACGGATACCGGAAGTACCAGCACCTGCGGTGCCGGTATCTGCAGCGCCAGCACCGGAGGCTCCGGGTGAGGCGGAGGGCCGGAGGCCGACCGCCCCGCAGGCCGTGGGTGACGCCGACTCCGCGGACACGATCGTCCGGCCCGGCGCCGCTGGTCCCGATGCCCAGGAACGCTCGCTCCGGTCGCCGTCGAGCCCGGGTACGGGTCCGCTGGTCGTGGCACGCCTGTGCCGCAAGGGGCACGCCAACGCGCCCACCCGTACCGTGTGCAGCCACTGCGGATCCGGACTGAACGATGAGACGGAACAGGTGCGGCGCCCGAGCCTCGGACAGGTGCGGCTGAGCACAGGAGAGGTGTTCGAGCTCGACCGGTCGCTGGTGTTCGGGCGGCAGCCCTCCGTCTCGCGCGTCGCCGGCCGGGAGATGCCGCGGCTCGTGCAGGTGCCGAGCGGCGGTGGTGACATCTCACGCTCGCACGTCGAGGTGCGCCTGGACGGCTGGCACGTCCTGCTCTGCGACCTGCGGGCCACCAACGGCACGCTGCTGCTCCGGGCAGGCCAGCCACCGCGCCGGCTCGGCGAGGGCGAGACGGCCTTCCTGCTCGACGGCGACGTCGCCCAGCTGGCCGACGACGTCTCCCTGCGCTTCGAGGGACTGCCGTGAGCCCGAAGCGACTGCCGGCGCCGCCTCCCGCCCTTCCCGGGTACCGCTACGTCAGCCTCCTGGGCTCCGGCGGTTTCGCCGACGTCTACCTGTACGAGCAGGACCGCCCGCGTCGACGGGTCGCCGTCAAGGTGCTCCTCTCGGACCTGCGCACCGACGGCGCGCGCCGGGCCTTCGAGGCCGAGGCGAATCTGATGGCGCAGCTGTCCTCCCACCCGTACATCGTCACCATCTTCGAGGCGGACACCACGGCGGACGGGCACTCCTACCTCGCCATGGAGTACTGCTCCCGGCCCAGCCTCGACGTCCGCTACCGCAGCGGCCCGCTCTCGGTCGCGGAGGCACTGACGGTGGGCGTCCAGGTGGCGTCGGCGGTCGAGTCGGCGCACCGTGCGGGGATCGTCCACCGGGACATCAAGCCGGCCAACATCCTCGTCACGGACTACAACCGTCCCGCCCTCACCGACTTCGGGATCTCGGGCACCATCGGCGGGACGGGCGATGTGCAGGACCACGGCATGTCCGTCCCGTGGTCACCGCCCGAGGTGTTCGGGGACGAGGCGGTGGACGGCGTGCTCGCGGACGTGTGGTCCCTGGGTGCCACCGTCTACACCCTGCTCGCCGGTCACTCACCCTTCGTGCAGCCGGGGGCGGACAACGGGCAACTCGCACTGATGGACCGGATCGGATCTGCACCGTTGCGCCGGACGCACCGCGAGGACGTCCCGGACTCCCTCGAACTGGCGCTCGCCACGGCGATGTCCAAGCAGCCGTCGTCGCGCTTCCCCTCGGCCTACTCGTTCGGACTGACGCTGCAGCGCATCCAGACCGAGCTCGGATTCTCGGTCACGCCCTTCGAGGTCCTCGACGAGACCGGGGACACGGTCGGCGAGGACGACGGCGAGGAGGCGACGCGCGTACGGCGCGTCCTGTCGATCGACCCCGGCGCCGGCTCGCCCAGGCCGACCTTCGCCGACGCGCCGACCACCCGCCCCGCGACCCCCCGGTTCCTGCCCGTTCGGACGGGGCAGGACGCAGCGCAGGGGGATCCGGACGGGGGACGGACGGTTCTCCGCGGATCCTCCGCCGTTCGCGGTACCGGCACGTCATCCGGTCGGACGGGAGCGGATCCGGGCACCACGGGTCGCACGACGTCGTCGACCCTCCCGTCCGGGGCGGAAGCCACGCCGCCCGACGCTCCGCGACGCGGGGCACGGCCCGCACGCAGTACATCCGCTCTGCTCGCGGCGGGCGCCGCCGTCGTGGGCGGGATCGTCATCGCCGCGATCGCTTTGGGCGGGACGGACGAGGACACCGGGCCGCCGCCGGGCTTCACGCAACCTCCCGCCGACCCGCTCGCGGGCGTGGAGGGCAACGTGCCCCCGCCCGAAGCGGTGCAGGGCAGCGCGGACGGAGACTCGGTCACCTTCAGCTGGACCAATCCCGACCCGCGGGACGGGGACGTCTACCGATTCCGCACCGTCACGGTGCGGGAGACGTCCGACTGGACCCGGACGCTGCAGACCACCGCCTCGGTGCCGGCGGACCCGTCCGGTACCACGTGCATCGACGTCCAGACAGCGCGCGGCAACGGTCAGGGGTCGGAGCCTGCGGCCGCGTGCTGGCCCGAACAGCCCGAATGACGCGGAGAGGATGACCATGGGGGAGCTTGCGCTCGACTACTGCGGGGAGTGGCACGAGCCGCCCGACGACGCCGTGTTCAGCATCGGCAGGGAGGGTGACCTGGCGGTGGACGAGAACCCGTACCTCCACCGGCAGTTCCTGGAGATCGCCCGGCAGAACGGCATCTGGTGGCTGTCGAACGTGGGCAGCATGATCTCGGCGACCGTCGCGGACACCACCGGCGGCATGCAGGCCTGGGTCGCGCCGGGTGCGCGCATCCCCATCGTCTTCGGCCAGACGCGGGTCGTCTTCACCGCCGGACCGACCACCTACGAGTTCGACATCCACCTGCGGACTCCGGCCTTCCGGCAGCAGGCGAGGGCTGAGGACAGCGGCGGAGCGGCCACGATCGGACCCGTGCGGTTCACCGATGCCCAGAAGGCGGTGATCGTCGCGCTCGCGGAACCCCTGCTGCGGCGTGAAGGCACCGGCTACAGCGCCATCCCCTCGTCCGCCCAGGCTGCCGAGAAGCTCGGGTGGGCGCTGACCCGCTTCAACCGCAAGCTGGACAACGTGTGCGACAAGCTGGATCGGGTGGGTGTGGCGGGACTCCGCGGCGGAGCGGGCAGGCTGGCGACCAACAGGCGTGCACGGCTCGTCGAGCACGCGATCACCTCCCACCTCGTCACCGCCGAGGATCTCGGCCTGCTCGACGCCCAGCAGGGCCGCGCCGAGGACGAATGATCCCCCGGAGGGGTGGCGGAGGAACCGGCACCGCGCCCACCTAGAATCAGGACGGTCGGTGTCGCACGGTGAGGGGGACGTCCCTGCACGGCACCCCCAGGAAGACAGGACCCATCCCATGGCCCCGAAGCTCGTCAACGCCCTCGCCCGACAGCGTGTCATCGCCAAGGTCCTGGACGCCGTCCTGCCCGCGCTGGCGGTCGCGGTCGCCCTCCTGGTCAGTGGCGGGACCACGGCGGTGCTGACGGCCTCGGGTCTGGCGCTGCTGTACTGGATCGGCGTGCTCGTCTGGGAGTCGGTGTCGGGACGGACGCCGGGAAACGTGGTGGTGGGTCTCAGGACCGTCGGTCCCGCCGGTGGGCCCCCGGGATTCGGTCCCGTCCTCGTCAGGGCGCTGGCCCTGGCCGCTGCCTCGATCGTCCCGCTGGTCGGTCCCGTCGTGGTGCTCGTCTCCAACCTCTGGGACCGTGACGGACAGCGGAGGGGCTGGCACGACAAGCTGGTGGGGACCTATGTGGTGGATGTCCGCGCAGGCCGCGATCCGCTGGTCACCGGAGGCATCGACGGACCCCCTGCGCGCGACGTCGCGCACGGCGAGGATGCAGGCATCGGACCGGTACCGGTCCGAGCGGATGCGGCTGTCAGCGGCCGGTCCGGCGACGGGGTGGAGAACCTGGTGCTCGCCGGACGCAGGCTGCCGGGGCAACAGGTCGGGGGCCCGACGGACCGTTTCGCGCCGTCGAATCCGCCACCGGGATCGGGTACGACGGGAGAAGACCCGACCGGGACGACCGCCGCGGAGGCTGCAGCGGGACCGGCAACGACTCCGTCGGGAGACTCAGCAGCCGATCTCGCGGCCGGGGTCGTTCCGCGGGCACCCGCCGCGGAGGCTGCAGCGGGACCTGCCGATGGCGCTGACCGGGCCTTCGCCGGCGTCACCGCATCCGCACCCGCCGGCAGTGCTGCTGCGCCCGACGTCGCCGTCGGCACGACCTGGGCACCCGATGAGGGGCACGCGGGCGGTCGCTCCGCGCCCGGTCCTGACGTGTCGGCGGGCGACCCGGCCGTCCCCGTGCTGCGTGTGCTCGTCTTCGACGACGGCACGGAGGTCGAGATCGCCGGGCAGGCCCTGATCGGCCGCAATCCGGAACCGCGGGCCGGGGAGTCGGTCAACTACCTCATCAATTTCGCCGATCTCAACCGGTCCGTCTCCAAGACCCATGTGCATGTGGGCGTGGACGACGGTGCGGTCTGGGTGACCGACCGCGGTTCCACCAACGGCAGCTTCCTCCTGGACCAGACCGGGGTGGAGCAGCCGCTCCACCCCGAGGTACCGATGCTGCTGCCCTCGGGGTGCGGCGTCCGCTTCGGCGACAGACGGTTCACCGTCCGCTAGCTCTGCCCGGCCGGTCGACCAGTCAGCCGGTCAGCCCGCCGTCGGGCCCGCCAGCCGGTCAGCCGGCGGCACGAGGGCCAGCGCCCCCACCAGGGAGGCATAGGCCTCGAGGGAGTGCTGCCGTCCCGGGATCTCCTCCTGCGCATACTGCACGGCGAGGGACTGGGCGGGAGCAGCCCCGAGGGGCCGCGCATCCCCGCCGGACTCCGATGCGAGGCGCGCAGCGGGTGCGGCGCCGGTCGCAGCGAGTGCCTCCGGACCGAAGAGGGCGACGGCGGGAACTGTGGAGCCGGTGAAGCGCGCCGGCCGGGTCAGGCCCGTGTAGCCCACCCCGTGCCCGACGAGGGCCGTGCGTGCCCGTGCCGCGTGCAGCGCCCCGGCGAGTCCGGCCAGGTCCGCTGAGGAGAGGGGGTCGTCGCTCTCTGCCAGGATTTCGACCGATTCGACCACGGCGTCGGAGGTGCGCTCGACGGTCAGCACCCCGATCGCCGGGACGGGGCTGCTGCTGCCGGTGCGACCACGACCCCGCGGCACCGACGGGCGACGGCGTGCGCCAGGGCTTCCGCCAGCGGGTCGGTGCGGGGCACGTTGGCTGATGCATGCAGGTCCTGCCACCACACCGGCGTCCGACCGGCGTCCGACCGGCGACGGACCGTCGGCGGCGACCGGGGAGGTGAAGAGGTCCGGGATGCCGACGGATCCCTCCGGTGCCGAGACGTCGGCGCCGGGGTGCAGCCTCGCGAGCTCCGCCGGCGTGTGGACGAGCTTCGCCCGCTCGACGACGAGGAGCGTCACCGACCGGTCGTCGAGCAGTTCCAGACAGTGCCCGTCCTCGGAGGTCGTACGTCGACGGCGTCGACCACGTGACGCAGGGCCTCGATGACGACTTCTCCGGTTGGCTCGTCGACGGACAGCACGATCCAGTCACTGCTCATGCCTACCCCTCCTGTGCGTCCGGTGACACCGAGACCGCTGCCGGCTCGTTCCACAAGAGCTGCACCGTCTGGACCGGCCGTCCGGCCTGGACCAGTTGACCGCGCCCGGGCGGGAGCGCGCGAGCCCTGACCCCGCTGACCAGGGGGCCTTCGCCGCGGTCGCCGGAGAGGACGAGGGCCGCCGCCCCCGAGTCGCGGAGGGAGCTGGAGAAGGTCTCGTACAGGCCTCGCGACGAGCCCCGCACGCGTCGGGTGAGGACGGCATGGAGGCCGATCTCGCCGGCGAGGGGGAGATAGGGTGCCAGCCGCGCGAGGGGAGCCGAACCACCGGCGGTCAGGATGTCGTAGTCGTCGATGACCAGGACGATGCGCGGCATCGACTGCACGGCGGCCCGGCCTGCTCCGGTGCGCTTGTCCAGCTCGGTGGCGACGGCGGCCGCGAGCTGCTCTGCCAGGGCGGCGCTGGTCGCATAGCCGCCGAGGTAGGAATCCGGGACCTGGTCGGCCAGGGTGCGGCGGGGGTCGAAGACCGCGAGGACCACGTCGTCCGCCGTGTGCTGTGCCACCATGCTGCGGATGACGGAGCGGAGGACGTTGGTCTTGCCCGACCCCTCGTCGCCCAGGACCATCAGGTGCCGCTCGCGCAGCTCGAGGTCGAGGTACTCGACGTCGAGGTCCGCCTCGCGGAGGCCGAGGGGGACCAGCGCCTGCCGCTCGGGGACGGCGACCGTGGACGCGGGCACGGTCTCGGGCAGGACCCTGACACGCATGGCCCGCTGGTCCGTCGAGGACGCGACCGCGGCCACGAGATCGCGCATGCCCTGGACCGCCGTGTCCTCGTCGGAGACACCGTCGATGCGGGGGAGCGCGAAGTGCCCCTGGAGCCTGTTCGCGGCCAGGCCGCGCCCGGGACGTCCCAGGCTGACGGCGTCGGCGGTCTTCCGGCCGTGGGCGGACTCGCCCGGATCCGCGAGCCTGAGTTCGATCCGGTTACCGAAGAAGCTCTGCTGCGAGATGCGGATCTCGTTCATGCGCGAGGACGTCGTCACCACGTGCAGGCCGTATCCGCCGCCACGGGCGATGAGCGAGTGCACCTGCTTCTCGATGTCCTCGAACTCGTCCGTCAGCTGGCCGTAGCCGTCCAGGACCAGGACGACGTCGGCACTGGTCACCTCGGGGACCTGGCCCTGCGCACACATGCGGCGCAGGGTCGGCAGGGAGTCGATCTGGTACCGCTCGAAGAGCCGCTCACGCTCGGTCAGCATGGCGAGGAGCTCGTCGATGGTGCGGCGGATCACCTCGCGATTGCTGCGCACGGCCACCCCGCCCACGTGGGGCAGACCCTCGAGGGCCATCAGCGAGCTGCCGAGCAGGTCGATGCCGTAGACACCCACCTCGGCCGGGCTGTGGGTCAGTGCGAGGCCGGCCACGATGGTGCGGAGCGCCGTGCTCTTGCCCGTCTGCGGACCGCCTACGATCGCGAGGTTCCCGCCGTTGGCGGACAGGTCGAGCTCCCACACGCCCTGCCACTGGTGTGCCGGGTCGTCGAGGAGCCCGACGCCGATCCGGAGGGGGGCGGTCCGGGTCATGGCGTGGCCGAGACGGAGCCCCTGGCTCGTCGTCTGGATCCCCCCGGCCGCGGCGTCGAGCGAGATGCCGGCCGGCAGCGGAGGAAGCCAGATGGGGTCGACGGCGCGCGGGAAGGTGGACAGCGTCTCCATCAGGGTCGAGAGCACGGTGGGGCCCGTGGTCCGCTTCGATCCGCTGGTCGACTGCGGTGCCGGCGCCTCCCTGGCCGCCGGGTTCGAGGAGAGGAGGGTGGCGGCGTACCGCGGGACCTCGAGCACCTCGTCCAGCTCCCCGCCGTCGTCCTCGTGCTCCTGTTCCTCGAGCAGCGCGTCGAGCGGGCCCGAGACGTAGCCCGCCTTGAATCTCGTGTAGGTGGTGGTGTCCACCTTGAGGTAGCCGAACCCCGGCACAGGGGGCAGGTGGAAGGCATCGGGAGTCTCGAGCACGGTCCTGCTCTCGGCCTCGGACAGCGTACGGAGGCCGATGCGGTAGGACAGGTACGTATCGAGTCCCCGGAGCTTGCCGGCCTCGATGCGCTGGCTGGAGAGGAGGAGATGCACGCCGATGGACCGTCCGATCCGTCCGATGGACAGGAAGAGGTCGATGAAGTCGGGGCGGGCGGTGAGCAGCTCGCCGAACTCGTCGATGATGACGACGAGGTGCGGCAGGGGCGGCAGGTCCTCCCCGTGCGCCTTCCGCTCCTGCCGATGCAGCTGGTAGTCGGTGATGTTCGCGAGGTTCCCCGCGGACTTCAGGACTTCCTGGCGGCGCTGGATCTCGCCGGCGAGGCTGGCGTACACCCGCTCGATCAGGCTGAGGTCGTCGGAGAGGTTGGTGATCACACCGGTGACCTGCGGTGCCCGTTCGAAGGGTGCGAAGGTGGCGCCGCCCTTGTAGTCGACGAGCACCATGGCGAGCGTCTCGGGAGGGTGGGTGGCCAGGAGCCCGACGACGAGGCTCCGCAGCATCTCGCTCTTGCCCGATCCCGTGGCCCCGATGCACAGGCCGTGCGGGCCCTGGCCGAACTGGGCCGCCTCCTTGAGGTCGAGCAGCGTCGGTCGTCCGCGGTCGTCCGCGCCGAGGGGCACACGGAGGAAGTCGACCTCGCTGCGCGGCTGCCAGAGCCGGCGGATGTCTTCGGTCCCGAGTTCAGGGGTCAGTCCCAGCATCTCGAGGAACCCCACAGAGCTCTCGGACGCGTCGTGTTCGAGGGAGTCGGGGGACAGCCGCAACGGTGCCAGATCGCGGGCCACCGCCTCTGCCGTGGGAACCGGGAGGTCGTCGAGGATGCCGCGCTCGACGAGGGGGTCGACGCTGTCCACCCGGTAGTTCTCGACCATGAAGCCGTCCGGGGTCTCACTGATGCGCAGCGCCACCTCACCCGGCTCCTGCAGCCTGTCGGCCACCAGATGCACGGTGGTGATGCCGAGCTGACCCGGCGCGGCGTGGGTGTCGGGCAGGTGCAGTTCCACGGGTAGGCGTCCGTAGGCGTCCACCACCACGAGGAGGCGGGGCAGCGCAGCGCCGACACCGCCGCGGAGGAAGTTCTTGCGGGACTCGGCAGCGAGGCTCGACCGTTCGAGGAGATCCTCGCGGAGGAGGTCGGAGAGGTGCTCGACCGTCGGTGCGAGCCGGCGCACCGGTCCTGTCCGGTGGGTCTTCTGCTGGTCGGCGAGGTGCGGGAGCCAGGTCGCCCACTCCCAGTCGGGGCGCTCCTGTTCGTCGCAGGCGATCGCGAGGAGCAGGTCCTCGGGGGAGTGGAAGGACGCGGTCTCGGCGACGAGCAGCCGCCCGACCTGCAGCACGAACGCGCGGGAACCGATCACGCTGACGTTTCCGGCACAGTCGAGGGGCAGCGTGATGGGCAGGTCCGGGCTCGACTCGTAGCGCTGCCTGAGCAGCTCCAGCTCCGTCGTCATGAACGTGTCGGCCTGCTGCAGGGCGGACCGCGCGTCGGCGACGTGGATCTCGCGGTTGCGCCTCGGGCCCGTGCCGAGGCGCACACGCAGGAAGTCCTCGTTGGCACGCCGGCGTTCCCACAACCGCTGGGGGTTGCGGATGATGTCGAAGAGGGCGTCCGGCGGGGGACTGCCGACCCTGGCGACGCGCTCGGCGAGCTGCTCCTCGGCGCGTAGCTGGGTCCTCGCGCGCTCCAGGTACTCGAGGTAGTTCTCCCGCTGCTCCCGCCGCTGCCGGCCCTGCTTGCCCCGCTGGCTCACCATCATGACCACCGAGGCGAGCACGGTGACGATCATCATGAGTGCGCCGACGGCGGCCAGGGAGGATCCCCTGAAGAGCATCATCACGGTCATCGACAGGCCCGCGCCGAGCAGCGGCACGAGGGACATCATGTTCATCCCGCCCCCGCCGGATTCGACAGGTGGTGGGGCGTCCAGGCTGAAGGGCGGAAGCTGGCGGGCCGGTGGCGTGGTGCGGGCCGGCCGGTGCACGATCCGCACGCTCATCGGACGCCTCCGTCGATCGCCAGGTGCAGCGCGCGGGACGCGAGTTCGCTCACCTGCAGCCGCGTCCTCCGCGCGAGCAGCGCCAGGGCCAGTTCCACTCCGGCCGCGAGGTGCCGGTCGTAGTCGAGGTGGACCGCGGGGATGCCCGCCCCGCTCAGCCGCGCGGCCTGTCGTGCGGGGTCCAGGGCGGCGCGGTCATCCACGCGGACGACGACGACGAGCAGCGGCACGTACCCGGGCTCGCCCGGTTGCGGCCACCGGTAGGTGACGGCGAGGGCGTCCTCGATCCCTGCGACGGACGCCGGGGTCACGAGGAGGGCGGCGTGAGCCTGGTCGACGGCCCAGACGGTCGTGGGGAGCTCCATCCCCGCGCCGCAGTCGTAGACGGTGACGGGACAGAACCGGGAGACGGTGCGGGCCAGGCCCGTCGCGTCCTCCGTGCGCGTCCCGGCGAAGGGCGGCACCGTGAGGCGGGCGGCCCCGCTCCCCGCGACCAGGAGGTTCTCCTGTGCCCTGCCCATGACCCCTGCGAGCCCGTCGACGGTGACCACGGGTCCCGAGGCGATGAGCTCGGCGGCGGACGGCGCGGATTCGAGGCCCAGCCTGAGGCTGAGGGTGCCGAGACCGGTACCGGCGTCGATCGCCGCGATGGTGTCCGAGCGCATGGCCGCGAACACGCGTGCGAGGAGCGCGGCCGTCGTCGTCCTCCCGGCTCCGCCGCGCGATCCGATGACGGCGATACGCCGCCCGGTCGTCACGGGGGCCTGGGTGCCCGCCGCCGCCCGGGTGAGCTCCTCGCCATAGGCGTCGCTGCGGAAGAGGTCGGTGACGTTCTGCACCAGGGTCCGCAGCGGACCGTCCGCGGGACGCGTCCTGAGGACCCTCCGGAGGCGTTCCTCCGGCGTCTCGAAGGAGCCGGTGCCATGAGGGACGGGGTTGGAAGAGGTCGTCACGGCGTTCATCCGAAGCTTTCGAGGAGTTGGGCGAAGACGCCGAACATCCCCACGGTGAGGGGGACGGAGACGAGGATCGCCAGGGTCTCGAGGCGTTTGGCCTGCTGCCGGCCCCGCGCGGCGACATGGTCGGCCGGGGCGACAGCCAGCGAGACGGCACTGACCACACCGATCAGCAGCACGACGACGCCGACGAGCCAGGGCTGGTGGGGGAGGAACCGGAGGGCGCCGAGCGCGAGTGCGGCGAGACCGACGGCAGACGCGGCATACAGGGCGATCCGCTCGGCCGCGAGCGGGAAGGCACGGGCACGCAGGGCGGTCGCCACGATCAGCGCGGCCAGGAGCGGCAGGGTCCATGCCTGCGTGCTCGCATCGGTGCCGATGATCCAGAGGCCGGTTCCGATGGAGACGGCGGTGACGACCGATCCGAGGCTGAGTGTCGCGTGTGCGGCAGCGATCGCGTCGATCGCGTCGGTCCGTGCGATCGTGTCCCCTTTCGCCCGCTGGTCGTCGAGCGTCGCGAGCCCGGAGGAGGTCAGTGCGATCTTCGGCAGCAGCCCGAGCACCAGGACGCCGGCGAGGGCCGCGAGGGCGGCCGCCTTCGGCGGGTCGGGGGCGAGGACCGTCGCCGTTACCCAGACGAGGGACACGGTGGCAAGGGTGAGTGCCGCGCTGGTCATCGCCCGGCGCCTGTCCGCCACGATCCCGATGGCGAGGAACAGGACGATGGTCAGGACCGCGGTGAGGAGCGCGGCCACGGGTAGTCCGTCGTCCCGGTGGACGAACCCGGCGAAGGCGCAGATCCAGCCGGTGGCGAGCAGGGCGATTCCCACGGTCCGGAGGCGGGGGGCGGCACCGGCGAGCGTCCCTGCGCCGAGGAGGACGACCCCGAGGGCGCCCATGATCCACCAGGCGCTGTCCGCGGCGTAGGCCTCGAGCAGCAGCTCCGCGCCGGCCCACAGCCCGAGCGCCGTGAGGACGACAGCCGTCACCGATGCCAGTCCGGCGGTCCAGCGACCACGGACCTCCGGGCCGCCGTCCACCACGAGGTCGGTCACGTCGTAGACGACGGCGGCGGGCGGAGCCTCGGCCGCGTCGCACAGGAGGAGGGAGGACCCGTCGGTGACACCCGCGTCGTCGAGCGTGCCGGCGGCGTCGAGCGGTGCACCATCGGGGCGGACGAGCAGCTTGGCGGCGACGTCCTCGCTCGGCTCGTCCTGCAGGAGGTCGAGGACCTGTGGCATCAGGCCCCCCACGGGCCGGTCGGAGGGGAGGAGGAGGTCGAGGTGGCGCCTGGTGCCGATGAGGGTCACCCGGGTGAAGGCGTGGGCCATCCGGTCAGTCTCCAAGGGGTCGGTGGGGGAACCAGGGCGAGGCCTGGTTGCGGGGGTCGCCCGCGGGCTGGTGGACGATGCCGACGGCGCTGTTCTGCTGTTGCTGCTGGCGCTCGCGCTGCTCCTCGAGGAGGTTGCTGACGAAGGAGATGCCGACACACACCGAGGCGACGACGGCGGCGAGGGCGACGCTGAAGAGGAAGAGCCGCGCGGAATCCATCCACCGTCGCTGGTGCGGATTCGCACCGAAGAGGACCGCGTTGGTGAGGCGGTTCCTGCGGACGGTGACGGACTCGATGAGCTGGCTGTCGTAGTCGTTCGCCACAAGACCCCCCGGATTGTTCCTGAAACCGTTCATATACTCGCATCCTTTGACCCGCACGCCGTCCTCCGCGGGCCGGGATGGGGAGAACTACCCATCCTCCGACCTTGACCATCGGCCCCCAGGCCGGTTCGATGAGTACAGCAGGGCCCGCAGGCGTGATGTCGCCCGGGTCCGCGGTCCGCCGGGGCCGGCCCGCTCAGGGTGCAGCAGAGGCATCGAGAAGCGCCGGAAGGCGCCAAGGGGGTAATCGTGAAGTTCGACATGGGTTCACAGACACTGTCCACGCTGACACAGCAGACCGGTACGTCGAACGAGGACCTGGGCCAGCTGGTCCGCAGCCTCGTGGAGGCCGTCGCCCCGCTCGAAGGCAAGTTCAACGGTCAGGGCCGCGTCCGCTTCGACGAGTTCAAGCACCGTACGGACGTCGTCGCCAACGAACTGAACGCCTCGCTCGGCATCATCCTGCAGGGTCAGTCGGAGATGGACACCGCCTTCCAGACCGGCGACCAGGAATCGGCGGACAACGCGACCCAGCAGCAGGGGTCGGCCGCCTTCGACGCCGCGCGCTTCGGCGGGCGCTAGCCCAGCCGGTCAGCCGGTCAGGCCGCGCATCGCGGCTCCGCCCTGCGGGGCACCTCCACTTCTCCCGAGTACGGCGCCGGACCACCGGTGCGGAAGGACACACCATGTCACAGGATCGCGTCAGCTTCGATACAGATATCTCCGCCTCCGTCCAGGGCGACATCCAGTCGATCGTCGGGCGTCTCGAGGCCCTCATCGCCGACCGCGAGAAGGCCGTCAGCACGGCGATGTCGGATTTCCAGGCCGACGGCGTCTCGGAGGAGTACCAGGCGGTCGAGGTGCGCTTCAAGAATGCCGCCAACGAGACCCGCAACATCATCTCGCTGGTCAAGGAGACGCTGGGCCTGAACGACCAGACCGCCACGGGTGCTGGTTCCCGGGCGCGTTCCGCCGTGCAGAACATCGGCTGATGTGCCCCGGCACCACCGGGACACCTGCGTCGGCGGAGGGCCGGACGGGGGAGTCGAATGTCCTGTGACGTAGCGACCGGCGAGGTCGTCGCCGTCCTGAACAGCGTGAACGACGAGATGCAGGCCTAGGAGGCCCTCTTCACGACCCTCGGTGAGAACCTCTCGGCGCTGGCCACCGCGTGCCTGGCCGAGCCCGTGTCGGCGGAACCGGAGTCGCTGAGCACCGAGGTGGTGCAGCCGGCCCTGCAGAACGTGGCGGGACGGTCCGGCGCGGCCGTCGGCGCGGTGAACGAGGTGGCGACGATCCTGACGACGGCGGACATCGACAGGACGACCGCCGCGAACCAGGCACTCGTCCGCACCGAGCAGGCGAAGGTCGACGACCTGCCGGACGGCGGCGGGTCCGCCGCACCGGCCTCGCGCACCATCCCCCGCTGGGGGCGGCGCCCACCACGCGTGGGTCCGCAGCGGCCGCGGCCCTTCTCCGTCCGCGTCGATCCCGATGGGTCGCCCACACCTCCCGGACAGGTCTCCCATGACGATCGACATCGCCGGGTTCGACGCGGTGCTTCCTGATGCGGAAGACATCAGGACGGCCGCCGGAGCGTTCAAGGACACCGTCGGCTCGATCAACACCACCGCCACGGTCACCGGGCTGTCGACGGTGTTCCCCCATCATCCGGAGGGAGCCTTCGTCAGCCTGGGGTGGGGTGGGCGGCTGGAATCCCCGGCGGAGCTTGCTCCACGCTATGAAGCGATGTTCGCCCTGATCCAGCAGCTGGCAGGTGACTCCTTCCGCTTGTACGGGGGACGCCCGACCCCGGAGGCGGAGGTCGGGGAAGTACCGATGAACGGTGCTCCCCTGATCGAGTGGATCGCGTCATACGGTCGCGAGCCCGGAGCCGAGCGCGTGCCGTGGAGCACGACGTCCGCGTCACTGAGAGCAGACCCGGAGGCCACAGGACATCGGACGGCCTCCATCTCTGTGGCTGCCGGGGCTCCTACGCGGACGGCGAACACGGTCCTGCTTCGTCTGGCGCCGGACTTCCCGATCGGGACCGCCCAGGAATCGGTGGAACTCCTGCTGGCCCTGGTCCGCATCTGGCAGCCCGATATCGCGGTCCTCCTGACGTCCGACGCTGTTGCGTCGATGTCCCCGTCCACGCATGCGGCGTATGCGTCGTGGACGTCGACCCTGGCTCGGGGGGAGGAACCGACGGGCAGGGGGGAGACCGCCGTTCGCTACGGGGACGGGACGGTGCGGATCGCCGAGGAATGGTCGGTCGAGGCTCTGACAGCGCTCAACGGTGAACTGGTCGCGGCCGGTGCGCCTCGCCTGTCGAAAGGTCGCGCACTGCAGCTCCCGCCGACCCTTCCCCATGACGTGCCCGAGCATCTGGTGGACATCTGCCGGCACATCCGCGTCCCGAACCCACGTGGGAGGTGACGGATGGACCCAGGACTGCGGGCGTGCACGTCCATCGTTCCCGACCGACCGAAGCCCTGCGGTGGCGTTCCGGTCGACGTCGGACCTCCGCCGATCCCACCCGGCGGTGACGGACCCGTGGACGCCGCGGCTGCGGGCGGACCTCGGCCGAGGAAACACGTGAGGACGCTGCGGGAATCGATCGATCCTGAGGTGCTGGCGATCGTGGCGGAGTGGTTCGGGGGCAGTGCGCCGGTGTGGCAGGACGACGAGTGGGCCTGCTACGACGCCGAGACGGACGGGATCCTGATCACGGGTGAGCCGGGCGCCGTGTCGGTGTTCTTCACCCTTCATCAGGGCGACCGCGGTGGTGGCCCCGATGTGGTGTGCACGGATCCGGCCGACGCACTGCGGTATGCCCTGTTCACAGCGGGTGTCAGGTTTCGTCAACGGCATCTGTACGGGCGCCTGCTGGTTCCGTTCTCGCCGGCGCTCGCGCGTGCAGGGTTCACCGCCGCACCCCTCAACGGATTCGGGGCGACGCTGACGGTGGACGGCGGGGAGGATCCGGCGTCGGAGCGGCGATTGTCCTTCAGGATGCGAGGGGAGGCGACGGAGGCGACGTTCTACCTGGGTGCCGGCTTCCCGGACCTGATGGACTCGATGCGCGCGCCGGGCGGACAGCCCCTGTTCGGGGACGTGCGCCAGGTCCCGGCAACGAGCCTTGAGCGGGCCCGGCCCTGATCGGTGTCGTCGTCCCTGGTCCTTGTCCTTCGTCGCGGCGCTGTTCGGTGCCGGCAGTGAGAGTGGTGTGATGGTGCGGGTGAGTGGTGGAAGGTCCCGGTTCGTCCGGCCTGTCGGTTCGGATGTGGTGCGTCAGTGGTTCGACGCCGATGAGGGCGTGTCGGTGGCGAGCTTCCTCGAGCAGTGTGACCTGCCCCTGCAGTTCGTGGACGGCCAGGGCCTGTGGGCTGTGACGATCGGCGAGGCGGGTCGGGTGGAGGCGGTGGTTCGTCAGGCATCGGCGCCGGGCGCGCGGGGTGCCGTCCCGGACGTGCTGTACGCGACGGACCGTACGCTGGGCGAGTTCGCCTCCGATGACGGGGCGGTGCACGTGGTGTTCACGTCGACCCCTGGGCCGCTGGCCGAGGTGGTGGAGCGCGCGAAGGACGGTCGGGTCTGGACGGCGTCGTCCCCGGGCGGCGAGGTCCGCAACGGTCGGGCGGCCGACGCCGTCGTGCAGTTCGCGAAGAGTCCTGACCAGCGGTCGATGATCGAGGTGCTGCGTGGCTGCCTCGCCGGTGAGTTGCTGGTGGATGTGACCGGCTCCGACGCGGCGTCGCCAGCCCTGCGCGGTTTCCTGGGGGCCCGCGATGTTCCGGCGATCGGCGTGTTCACGGACCAGGGCGAACTCGCCCGGTTCCTGGCGGGCCAGGGCGACGGATCAGATGCGCCGCAGTCGCTCGCCCTGCCGGGTGTCCTCGCCCTGCAGACGGCTCTGGAGGATTCGAGGGTGGGCTGGGTGCACGTGAATCCGGCAGGTCCCACGTGTGCTCTGGCCCGTCCGGACCTCGAGTTCGCCCTGCAGGGGCCGCCGAACCAGGCGCTGCGCGAGGTGGTGGTGCGGCAGGGCTCGCAGCAGGAACTGTTCACGGCGATGCTGGGGGACACGAGGGTGTTCCTGGGTGAGATCGAGCGGGACGGCAGGAAGCAGCCCCTCACCGTACCGGTGGACCAGGACGGATCCATCGAGGTCCACCTCGCTGTGTTCACGTCTGCTGCCGAGGTCGCGGCGTTCGATGCCACGGCGGCGGTGCGGGCGTTCACGGCGGAGTGGGTGATGCAGCTGCTGTTCGGGCAGCGGCTCGCCGGGGTGCTGATCGACCCGGCCGGCCCGTCGGCCTCGATCGGGTCGTTCCAGATCTGGCACCTGCTCGACAATCCTCCGCTCGACGGCCGGCCAGGAACGTCCGGGGCGCGTCGTAGCCGCGGACGCCCTGCGCCGCTCCACGGGGGCTCGGGGGTCCTCGCCAGTGGCCCGTGTCGGAGCCGTAGGGCAGGATGGGCGAGTGACTTCCCCAGCAGACGATGCATCACCGGACAACCCGCGGACGGGTTCGGGCGGACCTCCCGAGGGCGATCTCCGGGAGGAGTACGCGTTGCTCGCGGAGGAGATCCGGAAACACCGGATCGCCTACTACCAGGAGGCGGCTCCCACGGTGTCGGACGCCGAGTTCGACGCCCTGTTCCGGCGCCTGGAGGAACTCGAGGCCCTTCACCCAGAACTCGTCTCGAATGACTCGCCCACCCAGGAGGTCGGCGGCGAGGTCTCCTCCGCCTTCACGCCGGTCGACCATCTGGCCCGCATGTACAGCCTCGAGGACGTCTTCTCCCTCGAGGAACTGAAGGTCTGGCTGGACCGTGCCACGGCAGGCGTCGAGCAGCGCAGCCCCGGCGCGGGCATCCAATGGCTCACGGAACTCAAGATCGACGGTCTGGCCGTCAATCTCCTGTACCGCGACGGCGAGCTCGTCCGGGCCGCCACCAGGGGGGACGGTGTCACCGGCGAGGACATCACGCACAACGTCCTCACCATCGCGTCGGTCCCGAAGCGACTCGCCGGTACCGATCACCCCGAGGAGGTGGAGATCCGGGGCGAGGTGTTCTTCCCCACCAAGGAGTTCGGCCAGCTCAACGAACGCATGGTCGCCGCGGGCAAGGCGCCCTTCGCCAACCCCCGCAACGCTGCGGCCGGCTCGCTCCGCCAGAAGGACCCGGCCATGACGGCCGAGCGTCCGCTGGACATGTACGTGCACGGGATCGGAGCGAGGACCGGCCTGTCCGCCGAGACCCAGTCCGGCACCTACGAGCTCCTGAAGGCCTGGGGACTGCCCACGTCGCCGTACTACAGGGTGCTGCAGGACCAGGCCGAGGTCGTCGCGTTCATCGAGCACTACGGCGACCATCGCCACGACCTGCTGCACGAGATCGACGGCATCGTGGTGAAGGTGGACAGCTTCGCCCTGCAGCGCGCGCTCGGTCACACCTCACGCGCACCCCGCTGGTCCGTGGCCTACAAGTACCCGCCCGAAGAGGTGAACACGAAACTGCTGGACATCCTCGTCAACGTCGGACGCACCGGGCGCGTGACCCCATTCGGCCTCATGGAACCGGTGAAGGTCGCCGGGTCCACGGTCGGCATGGCCACTTTGCACAACCAGGAGGTCGTGAAGGCCAAGGGCGTCATGATCGGGGACATCGTGGTGCTGCGGAAGGCAGGGGACGTGATCCCGGAGATCGTGGGTCCCGTCATCGCGCTCCGGGACCAGCAGGACCCGCCCGTGCGGGAGTTCGTCATGCCCACCGAGTGCCCGTCCTGCGGGACGGCGCTCCAGCCGGCCAAGGAGGGCGACGTCGACATCCGCTGCCCGAATGCGCGGTCCTGCCCCTCCCAGCTCCGGGAGCGTGTCTTCCACCTGGCCGGCCGTGGTGCCTTCGACATCGAGGCCCTCGGATGGGAAGCGGCCATCGCGCTGACGCAGCCGGTCGAACCGGAGCTACCGCCCATCACCACCGAAGCGGACATCTTCGACCTCACGCCCGAGAAGCTCGCCGATGTGAGGATCGAGCGGGACAAGAAGGTCAAGGGCGTGGTGACCGGCCGTGAGCTGGTGCCGTACTTCTACTCGAAGGGCACGGCCAAGAAGCCGTCCGAACCGAGCGCCACCACCCGCAAGCTCTTCACCGAGCTGGAGAAGGCGAAGCGGCAGCCGCTCTGGCGCGTCCTCGTCGCGCTCTCCATCCGCCACGTCGGTCCGACAGCCTCCCGGGCCCTGGCGACGGCGTTCGGCTCGATGGGACGCATCCGCGCGGCCACCGAGGAGGAACTCGCCGACGTCGACGGCGTCGGTCCGACGATCGCGGTGGCCCTGACCGAGTGGTTCGCCGAGGACTGGCACCGGGAGATCGTGGACCGGTGGACCGCCGCGGGTGTCCGCATGGAGGACGAGGTGGACGAGAGCACCCCCCGTACGCTCGAAGGCCTCACCGTCGTGGTCACCGGATCGCTCGAGCGGTACAACCGCGACGAGGCGAAGGAGGCCATCATCACCCGGGGCGGCAAGGCAGCGGGCTCGGTGTCGAAGAACACGAGTTACGTGGTGGCGGGTGAGAACGCGGGCACCAAGCTGGAGAAGGCGGAAGCACTCGGTGTCGCCGTGCTGGACGAGGAGGGGTTCATCGCGCTGCTGGAGCACGGGCCCGCCGCGCCGGCGGGCACCGCCGACGGGAGCGGCTCGGCCGCCGACCCGGCCGGGGAGTCCGGCCAGGGCCACGCTGCCGGGGAGCCGGATCCCAGCGAGGACGAGGACGTCGCAGGGGATCTCGACGCCGGCGCCGGCACCGATGCGACGACGGCGGCAAGGCCCGAGGGATGACCGCGGTACCCGGCCCGGTGGGAGCGGTGTCGGCATCCGTCCCCGCGCTGCTCCACCTCGCGCGCCAGGCAGCCGCTGCCGGGGCCGCCGTCCTCGCGCGCCGTGATCCCTCGGCCTTTGAGGCCGGCAGCAAGAGCTCGGACAGCGACTGGGTGACGGCGTTCGACGTCGCTGCGGAGCGGGACGTGCGGGGCGTCATCACCGATTCCCGGCCGCACGACATCATTTCGGGAGAGGAACTGGGCACCACCGTGCCACCGGGCCCGGCGGCCGCGTCCGACCGCATGCGGTGGTCCATCGACCCGCTCGACGGCACCACGAACTTCATCCGCGGGATCGTCTACTACGGAACCTCCGTGGCCGTCGCCGACGCGAAGGGTGAGTGGCTCGCGGGCGTCGTCCATGCGCCCGCCCTGCGCCGGGTCTACTGGGCGTCCCGGGGTGGGGGAGCCTGGCTGAACGACGACGGCGCCGTCCGACGGCTCTCGGGTCCGATCGTCGGACGCGGCGGCCTCCTCGCGACGGGCTTCTCCTACGACCCCTCGACGCGCAGCCACCAGGTGCGCGAGCTCGCGGACCTGCTCGACGGGTTCGGGGACCTGCGGCGGCTCGGCTCGGCGGCGCTGGACCTCTGTCTGGTGGCCGACGGCACGCTCGACGCGTTCGTCGAGCGTGGGCTCAACGAACACGATTATGCCGCGGGCGCCCTGATCGCGGCGGAGGCCGGTGTCGCGGTGCGCCGCCCCGACCTCACCCCGATGCTCGACGGCGGACCGGGCGACGCCGAGCGCCTCGGAGCCGTCACCGTTGCCGGACCGGAGGACTTCGTCCACGCCGTCACCGGAGCTGTCGCCCGCTCGACCGAGAGGCCGCGATGACCACGCCGTCCTGGCAGAAGGTGTTCTCCACGCTGGCCGGAGGTCGATCGCGCGAGCTGTACGCCAGGGCCGTCCTCGGACAGCCGCTCGAGGCGACGCAGAAGGAGCTGCAGCGTCTGAGGGACGCGGGGCTCGTCCTGCCGGACGGCACTGTCGACGAGCACCTCTTCAAGGCTGTCCTGGCGGCCGCGGCACCGGGAACGCCGAAGGGCGCGGACAGGTTCTTCCACGAGGGCCGGATCCACGGGTTGCCGCGCGCCGGCCAGGATCGTGCGGACCTGCTCTCGCACCTCGCGGAGCGGCTCCTGCCGGCTGACCAGGAGATCAGTGAGCCCGAGGTCAACCGGTTGCTCGCCACGGTGACGCGCGATGTCCCGACGCTCCGCCGCGCGCTGGTGGATCACGGCCTGATGGAGCGCTACCCGGACGGCACCGGATACCGACGGGTGAGCGCGGCGGCCTGATCCGACGGTCCGGTGGGCCGACCACCTGCAGGTGCGTGGAGGCAGTTCCGGGACGATGCGACAGACAGAAGGACTCCCGCACGGGTGCGGGAGTCCTTCTGTCCGAATGGATCCGAGCGTCCTCAGCCGGCGGCGGGGGGCGTGAGGACGGCGTCGATGAGGTAGACGACGGCGTTGGCGGTCTGGACGCCGCCGCAGATGACGTTGGCGTCGTTGACCTTCAGTTCCTGGCCGGATCCGGTGATCTCGAGGTCGGCGNCGGGCTGGAGCGTGGCTGGAGGCAGTGCGCGTCCTTAGCCGGCGGCGGGGGGCGTGAGGACGGCGTCGATGAGGTAGACGACGGCGTTGGCGGTCTGGACGCCGCCGCAGATGACGTTGGCGTCGTTGACCTTCAGTTCCTGGCCGGATCCGGTGATCTCGAGGTCGGCGCCCTGGACGGTGGTCTGGGTGGTGCCTTCGAGYTCGGTGGGCTGGATCTTGCCGGGGACGACGTGGTAGGTGAGGATGCTGGTGAGGCCCTCGGTGTCGGTCTTGAGGCCTTCGACGGTCTCGGCGGGGAGGGCTGCGAAGGCGTCGTCGACGGGKGCGAAGACGGTGAATTCGTCGCCGTTGAGGGTGTCGACGAGGTTGACGTCGGGGTTGATGCCKCCGGAGACGGCTGCGGTGAGCTGGGTGAGGATGGGGTTGGCGCCTGCGGCGTTGGCGACGGGGAGCAGGGACATGCCTTCGACGGAGCCGTCGCCGGAGGGGACCTGYTCGGCGTAGCCGGCGCAGCCGGGGCCGACGAGGTTCGCGGCGGGGTCCATCATGGCGTCGGCCGAGGCGGAGGGGGCCATGCTGGCCTCTGCCGACGGCGATCCTACGGCGGCGGACTCTTCCTCCCCCNGCGTAGCCGGCGCAGCCGGGGCCGACGAGGTTCGCGGCGGGGTCCATCATGGCGTCGGCCGAGGCGGAGGGGGCCATGCTGGCCTCTGCCGACGGCGACTCGCTCTCCATGGGGGCTTCGCTGGCCATGGTGGCCTCGCTGCTCGGAGCGGACTCCGACGCTGCGTCGTCGCCGCCGCCACAGGCTGCGAGACCGAACATCGAGACTGCTGCGATCCCGAGGATCGAGAGGTTCCTGCGCTTGGTGATTCCCATGAGAATTTCCTCCATAGATATGACCCGGCGGGTGCCTGCGGTCTGGGGTATTGGGTGAAACACATCGTGTCGATGTCTCGGAGGTACTTCGGGCGCCCTCGGAGGGTGGATGGGTGGGATCACCAAAGAAAATCTCGGCGGGCCTGATCCGCCCGCTGGTTGTTACCTGCCCGTGACCTGCGGCGATGTCGCAGCACGCGTGGGGCGCACGCCCGACCGTGGTCCGGACAGGGTCGCGGCGGCCGCCCTGGGCGGGATGACGGGGTGGTGCAGGAGGTACGGATGGGACTGGGGGCGGCGGCCGCCGGAGTGTCACCGGCGTGCGGTCTCCAGCGCGCTTCACCCCGCGGTCACGACCGTGCGGAAAAGAGGCCGGCGTAGACCACGAAGGCCCCCGACGGAGTCCTCCGTCAGGGGCCTTCACCGTGCGCAAGAGGGGACTTGAACCCCTACGTCCGAAGACACTGGAACCTAAATCCAGCGCGTCTGCCAATTCCGCCACTCGCGCGCCGACGTCCCCGCGCGGGGGCTTCGTCGTCGCCCTACTCTACCGGGCCGGATCCGGACGCGGACCGGCGGCGGCGGCGGGTGCTACTGGTCGATGCCGAGGTCACGACGCAGCTTCGCGACGTGACCCGTGGCGCGCACGTTGTACTGGGCCAGCGCGACGTCGCCGGCCTCGTCGACGACGACGGTGGACCGGATGAGGCCCTCGTAGGTCTTGCCGTAGTTCTTCTTCTCGCCCCAGGCGCCGTAGGCCTCGGCGACGCCGTGGTCCTCGTCGGAGAGGAGGGGGAACGTCAGGGCTTCCTTCTCGACGAAGGAGGCGAGCTTGCCGACGGGGTCCGGTGAGATGCCGAGGACGGAGTAGCCGGCTGCGTCGAGGGAGGCGAGGTTGTCGCGGAAGTCGCACGCTTCGGTGGTACAGCCCGGGGTCGCCGCCGCGGGGTAGAAGTAGACGACGACCTTCCGCCCCCGCAGGGAGGACAGCGTGACGCTGGTGCCCGCGGCGTCGCTGAGCGTGAAGTCGGGGGCACTATCACCGGTGGCGAGTCGTTGCGACATGCATACTCCTGAGGATCGGTCGGGTGGCCGGGCGGATCCCTGCGGGAGCAGGCCCTGTTCGGCCGGCCGGCGATGGTTCACTAGCCAGCCTAGCTATCATAGGTGGAAGATCCGACGCCGACGGCGGCTGCCGGTTGCGCAAGCGAGAGGAAGTGCACTGTTCTATGCCCGATCTGGAGCAATGGCCCACCGGTCGACTGCTGACGACGGCGGCGCGTCTCGTCGAGCACGCATGGAACGAGCGTCTCGTGGACATCGGGGTGACGCACGCGGGTGTGATCGCGCTCGGTGTCCTGGCCGATCAGGGGGCCATGACGCAGGCGAGCCTGGCGCAGATCGTCCGGGTGCAGGCGCAGACCATGGGGAAGACCCTGTCCAGGCTCGAGTCGCGGGGACACGTCACCCGTGTCCGGAACGATCTCGACCGCCGATCGCACCTCGTCTCCATTTCTCCCGCAGGCAGGCAGGTCCTGGATGCCGCGGACGACATCGAACGCACCCTCGTGGCGGGGGGCGGGCTGGTCTCGGACGAGCTGAGGGCCCACCTGCAGGTCGTCATCCGGGAGCTGGGCGCTCCGCGGTGGAACTGGGCGGCCACGGCCGCTCCCGCAGGCGCATCCATCGGGACACCGGACGCCACCGATCCGGCCGCTACGGTCCACAGCTGACCTGCGCCTGAGCGGCTGAGAGCTCCGCACCCCCTGCTCACCCACCCCCTGCCGGTCCGGCAGGGGGTTTTTCGTGCGCCAGGAGCCCGCGTTGCGACGCCGACGGTATACCTGACAGAAGCAGGCAAGGAAAGACCTCCGAGGAAAAGGATCGAGGAGGAGAAGGTGGTTGCGTACTAAGCAGGCTGATGTTTTGTTGGGGACGTACGTGTCCACCGCCCGACGGAGATCAGCATGCAGAGTACCGCCACGTCCAGGCCGACCGATGGAGGCCCCCTGCGCCCGCCCGCAGGGACGCGCGACGTCGGCGTCCGGCCGGGCGGCTGCAGCGCCACGGAACAACCCCTCAAAGCGGCTCTGCAGGACGACATCGCGCTGCGGCACATGGATCTCGCGGAATCCGTGGCCCGCTCCTTCGCGGTGACGGGCCCCGAGGCCTCCGATATCCGGCAGGTCGCCTACCTCGGCCTGATCAAGGCCGTGCAGCGCTTCAATCCGGGGCGCGGCGTCCCGTTCGCCTCCTTCGCCATCCCCACGATCGCGGGTGAGATCAAGCGCTACCTCCGTGATTCCTGCTGGGTCATCCGGCCTCCGCGGGAGGTCCAGGACCTCCGCACGGAGATCGCGCGGACGGCGCCCGCCATGGCGCAGCGGCTGGGCCGCGAGGCGACGGCACGCGAACTCGGGGTCGAGCTCGGCTGGCCGGAGCACAAGGTCCTCGAGGCGCAGGCCTCCCACTCCAGCCTCCGCCCCGATTCCCTCGACGCTCCGTTCGAGGGCCGGAGCTGGGCTGACATGCTCGCCACCGACTCCAACGGCATGGACCGCAGCGATGACATGATCTCCCTGCGTGGAGCCGTCAACGAGCTCGACGGCAGCGAGAAGGAGATGCTCTACCGGCGCTATTTCATGGAGCAGACGCAGCAGGTCATCGGCGACGAACTGGGGATGTCGCAGATGCAGGTCTCCCGGATGCTCGCCCGTATCCTCGTGAAGCTGCAGAAGCGCCTGCTGGGTGCACCTGCCCCCGAGCACGCGCGCGGTGTGCGGACGAATATCGCCTGAGTCCGCAGCATCGTCCGCCGGTCTGCAACCGACTCCCCGGGCGGCCGCCCGGATCCCGGGCCGTCCGGCTAGGAGATGCCGTGCGCCGCTGCCGCCGCCAGGACCTGGTCGGCGGTCACCGCCATCAGAGCGGGGTCGGGTGTGGGCGAGAACGTCTCCCCGACGCGCAGCGACTCGTCGGTCAGGACCGTGTGCGGACCGGGGGGTGGTCCCCACTCCGAGGCCGGCGCCGGCCCGAAGAGCACCACGGAAGGCCTCGCGTACGCCGAGGCGAGATGCGCGGCACCGGTGTCCGCCGAGATGACGAGGGATGCGCCCGCGACGAGGCGGGCGAACCTGTCGAGGGGGAGGTTCCCGGCCGCGACCGTGTCCTCGGGCAGTCCCGCGGCGTCGGCCACGGCGAGTGCCCGGGGCCGCTCCTTCCCGCTGCCGGTGAAGACCACCCGGTGGCCCGACGCCGCCAGGGCGCGGGCCACCGCCGCGAACCGTTCGACGGGCCACAGGCGGCTTCCGTACGCCGCACCCACGTGGACGACCACGGCGTCGGGCGCGGGGCTGTCGCCGTCGGGCACGCGCAGCCTGCAGTCCAGGGGGTCGGCGGGTACGCCGTGCCAGCTGACGAGGCGCGCCCACCGCTCCCGCTCCAGCACGCCGTCCTCCCACTCCGGACCCTCCCAGCCGGGTGAGCGGTGACCCATGCGGCGCTGCGCACCGATCTCCTCCAGGCGCGCGCGGCTCTCCTCGCCGTTGCCGTGCAGGTTGACCGCGAGGTCGATCCGCCCGTACTCGATGGGCAGCGGATCGTCCAGCCCGTGGGTGGGCAGGAGGTCGTCGATCGCATCCGTCAGTCCGACGACGGGCCGGAGCCACTCCTGGGCCGCGTAGAGGATGCGGTGCTCGGGGAAGGCCCGCCGGAGGCCCTTGAGGGCGGGCACGGCGACCAGGAGGTCGCCCAGCTTCAGCGCACGCAGCGCGAGGATCTCGGGCCGGCCGTCCGGCGCCGGCGTCGAAGGGGACGCAGCCCCTGGACGTACGTGGGGGATCGGCTGCTGCGCGCCGGCGGTGCTGGAGCCCTCGGAAGTCATGCGGATCATCCTGCCAGAGGAAGCGGGCAGGCCCGGCCGGACCCGTCGCCGCCGCAGCCCCACGGGCAGCGGCGGAGGTACCACCCGGTGGAGCAGCGGCAGACGGAAGGAGAAGCAGGAGGAGGAGAAGAAGTTCGGCGAGAAGTGTTTAGTCCTGCTGCTTCCCGGGAACTAAGCCTGTATGCATACTTCGGCCGAGCGACCACGGACCGCCCCCAGCGCCGTCCTGTTCGACCGCGACGGGACGATCGTCGTGGACGTCCCCTACAACGGTGATCCGTCCCTGGTCCGGCCCATGGCCGGCGCCAAGGAGGTCCTCGACGGCCTGCGCTCGCGCGGCATCCCCGTCGGCGTCGTCACGAACCAGTCGGGCATAGCCCGCGGCCTCGTCACGCGCGGGCAGGTCGACGCCGTCAACGCCCGCGTCGAGGAACTGCTCGGACCATTCGACGTCTGGGAGGTCTGTCCACACGGCAGCGGGGACGGCTGTGCCTGCCGCAAGCCCGAGCCCGGCATGGTGCTCTCGGCGACCGCGCGCCTCGGGCTCGAGCCCGGCGAGGTGGCCCTGATCGGTGACATCGGGGCGGACATGGGTGCGGCAGCCGCCGCGGGAGCCCGCGGGGTTTTGGTGCCGACGGACATCACGCTGCAGGACGAGGTCCGTGACGCCCCTGCGGTGGCCGGGACGCTCGCCGGAGCCGTGGACCTCCTCTGGGCGGGCACCGCATGAGGCGCACGGTGCTGGTGGCACGCCTGGACAGCGCCGGGGACGTGCTGCTCGCCGGCCCCGCCGTCCGGGCCATCGCCGCCGGTGACCACGGGGACTCGCCCAACGACGTCGTCATGCTCTGCGGACCGCAGGGGGCGGCGGCGGCACGCCTGCTGCCGGGTGTCGTCGACGTCGTCGTCTGGCGTGCGCCGTGGATCATCGATCCCGCACCCGAGCCCACACCGGAGCTCGTGCAGGACCTGCACGACGCCGTGGTGGCCGCGGACGTGGACGAGGCAGTGATCCTCACCTCGTTCCACCAGTCGCCGCTGCCGCTCGCCCTGCTGCTCCGCCTCGCAGGGGTTCGGAGGATCGCCGGTGCGTCCGTCGACTACGCCGGCTCCCTGCTCGATGTCCGGCTGAAGCCGGGCGAGGACTTCCCGGAGGACCAGCCGGAGGCCGAGCGTGCGCTCGGCATCGCCGAGGCGGCGGGGTACGCACTGCCCCCGGGCGACGACGGCCGCCTCCGGGTCACCCATCTCGCCGACGCCGCCGAGCTCGTCGGGCGGGGGCCGTACGTGGTCGTCCATCCCGGCGCGTCCGTGCCCGCCCGGGCCTGGCCGCCGCTGCACCACGCGGCCGCCGTCGAACTCCTGACGGCCGCCGGCTTCCGGGTGGTCGTCACCGGCGGCCCCGACGAGACAGAGCTCACCTCGACGGTCGCAGGACCGGAGGCCCTGGACCTCGGCGGCCGGACCGACCTGCCGGCCCTCGGTGCGGTCCTCGCCGGAGCGACCGTGGTGATCACGGGGAACACCGGCCCGGCCCACCTGGCAGCAGCAGTGGGCACGCCCGTCGTCTGCCTGTTCTCACCCGTGGTCCCGGCGGTCCGGTGGGCGCCCTACCGGGTGCCGGTGGAACTGCTGGGCGACCAGGACGCGGCCTGCGCGCTCAGCCGCGCGCGCATCTGCCCCGTCCAGGGACACCCGTGCCTGTCCGACGTCTCGCCGGAGGACGTGGTGGACGCTGTCCTGCGGCTCGGGTCCGGAATATCGTCACTCGGCTCGCGCCGCAGCATCGGCCGCACCGACGGCCGCAAAACGAGGGGAAACCGATGAGGATCCTGGTATGGCACGTCCACGGCGGATGGACCGACGCCTTCGTGCGGGGCGAGCACACCTACGTGCTGCCCACGACGCCCGACGGCGGTCCCTGGGGGCTCGGCCGGGCAGGCCGCGACTGGCCGTCCTCCGTGATCGAGGTGGCTCCCGCCGATCTCGCGGACGCCGGCATCGACGTCGTCGTCCTGCAGCGTCCCGAGGAGATCGCCGAGTGCGAGCGCCTCCTCGGCAGGACACCGGGACGCGACCTTCCCGCCGTCTTCCTCGAGCACAACACGCCCCGCCGCGACATCGTGGGCTCCGTCCACCCCCTCGCCGGGCAGGACGAGATCCCGATCATCCACGTGACGCACTTCAACGAGCTCTTCTGGGACAACGGGGGAGCGCCCACCACGGTGATCGAGCACGGCATCGTGGACCCGGGCTACCTCTACACGGGGGAGCTGCAGCAGCTCGCCGCGGTGATCAACGAGCCGGTCCGGCGCGGACGCATCACCGGTACCGACCTGCTGCCCCGTTTCGCGGGCATCGCACCGCTCGAGGTGTTCGGCATGGGCACCGACGGGCTCGGCGACTCCCTCGACCTCGGGCCCGGCGAACTGCGGATCGGCGGCGACCTGCCGACGGCCGAGCTGCACGCGCGGCTCGGGCGCTCCAGGGCCTACGTGCACCCCCTGCGCTGGACCTCGCTCGGTCTCTCGCTCCTCGAGGCCATGCACGTGGGCCTCCCGGTCCTGGTCCTGGCGACGACGGAGGCGGCACGCGCGGTGCCGCCGGGGGCCGGGGCCGTCTCCACGCGCGTCGACGACCTCGTCCGCGTGGCAGCCGAACTCATCGACGACCCCGACGAGGCCCGCGCACGCGGACTCGTGGCACGGGACGCGGCCCTGGAACGCTACGGGCTCGCCCGGTTCCTGGCCGATTGGGACGACGTCCTGGGACAGGAGCCCACCCGGCACCGCGTCCTGGCGGTTACAGAAAGGAGAGCGCAGTGAGGATATCGATGGTGTCTGAGCATGCAAGTCCACTCGCGGCACTGGGGGGCGTCGATGCCGGCGGACAGAACGTCCACGTCGCCGAGCTGTCCCTGGCACTCGCCCGGCGCGGTCACGATGTCACCGTGTACACGCGCCGCGACGACCCCGCCCTCCCGGACCGGGTCCGGACCGACGCGCGGCTGGAGGTCGTCCACATCGACGCCGGTCCCGCCCGCCACGTCCCCAAGGACATGCTGCTGCCCTTCATGGGCGAACTCGCCGACGGGATCGTCCGGGACTGGGGACAGGAGCCGGCGGACATCGTCCACGGCCACTTCTGGATGTCCGGGCTCGCCGCGCTCGATGCCGCCCGCCAATCGCGCAGCGTGGGCCGGGACGTCCAGGTCCTCCAGACCTTCCACGCCCTCGGCACCGTCAAGCGGCGGCACCAGGGCGTCGAGGACACCAGCCCGTCCGAGCGGCTCATGCTCGAGGCCATGGTGGGGCGCAGCGCCGACCGCGTGGTGGCCACCTGCTCGGACGAGGTGTTCGAGCTCAAGGCCATGGGCGTGCCCGCTAACCGCGTCTCGATTGCGCCCTGCGGCGTGGATCTCGACCTCTTCGGTCCCCACGGACCGGTGGAGGAGCGGGAGCGGCCGCACCGGATCGTCAGCGTGGGCCGCCTCGTGCCGCGGAAGGGCATGGACCTCGTGATCCGGGCGCTCCGTGAACTCGCCGACACCGGACGCGACGACGTCGAACTCCTGATCGTCGGCGGGGGCGGCAACACGTCCGTCCTCGAGGACGATCCGGAGGCGCAGCGGCTCGTCGCGCTCGCCACGGAGCTCGGCGTCGCCGACCGCGTGGTGCTCCGCGGCCAGGTCTCCCGCGCCGAGATGCCCGCCCTCCTCCGCAGCGCCGACGCCGTCGTCTGCGCCCCGTGGTACGAGCCGTTCGGGATCGTCCCCCTCGAGGCCATGGCGTGCGGGGTCCCTGTCGTCGCGGCCGCCGTCGGCGGGCTCGTGGACACCGTGGTGGATGGCAAGACCGGCCTGCATGTCCCGCCCCAGGATCCTGCGGCGATCGCTGTCGCCGTCGCCGAGGTGCTGGCCGATCCCACCTGGGCGCGGGAACTCGGGGACAACGGCCACCGGCGCGTCCGGGCACGCTACTCCTGGAGCCGCATCGCGGCCGACACGGAGAAGGCCTACCAGCTGGCGCTCGGGGCGGCAGTCCCCGCAGCACCGGCAACAGCGCGGCGGAGCGCCGCGCGTCGACTCGAGAGCACAGGAGGCAGGGCACTGTGACCACGCACCTTTCCGACATCTCCACCGTTCGTGCGGCACCGGCCGCCCCGGCCCGGGAGGGGGTAGCCCTCGCCCCGGCGCACCGGGACCAGGAGCGTCGTCCGCAGGACGCCGTCCAGCAGGACGCGCGCCGGATCGTCATGGAGCACCTCCGCGCCGTCAGCCCGGCGGTCGAGTCCCTCGCGCAGAACGCGGGGACCCTCGCCGGGTGGGGCATCGAGATGGCGACCCGGCTCATCGCGGGCCAGCGGCTCCTCGCCGCCGGCAACGGCGGCTCCGCCGCCGAGGCCCAGCACCTCACCGCGGAGCTGGTGGGCCGGTTCGACGGGGAACGTGAGCCCTTCTCGGCCATCTCCCTGCACGCCGAGAGCTCCGCGGTCACCGCGATCGCCAACGACTACGGCTTCGACCAGCTGTTCGCACGCCAGGTTCGCGCCCACGGCCGTCGCGGCGACATCCTGGTGCTGCTCAGCACCAGCGGCAAGAGCCCGAACCTCCTCGGCGCCGTCACCGCAGCCCGCGAGGCGGGCATCACCACGTGGGCGCTCACGGGAGCGGGGCCCAACCCGCTGACCGAGTGCGTGGACGACTTCATCGCCGTCGAGGCGCAGTCCGCCAACGCGCAGGAGGGCCATCTGATCGCGCTGCACGCCATCTGCCGCGCCTTCGACGCGGAGGTCCGCCGCCGTCGCCAGGAGGAGCAGCGATGAGGATCGTGGTGGTCGGCGACGTGCTGCTCGACACGGACCTGTCCGGCGGAGCGGGCCGCCTGTCACCCGACGCTCCGGTGCCGGTCGTCGACGTCGACGCGGTCCGGCGCCGCGCCGGTGGTGCCGGGCTCGTGGCGCGCATGCTGCAGGACGACGGCCACGAGGCCGTCCTGGTGACGGTCCTCGGGGATGATGCCGCCGCCGGCCTGCTGCGCGCGGAGCTTGAGGGCATCACCGTGATCGCCGGTCCCTCGGGGGCGCCCACGCCGGTGAAGACCCGCGTGCGGGCCTCGGGCCAGCCGGTGGTGCGCTTCGACGAGGGCTGCGCCACGCCGCCCGTCCCCGGGTGCACCGCCGACATGCTCGCGGCCCTGGCGGACGCGGATGCCATCATCGCGGCCGACTACGGCCGCGGGCTGCTCGCCGACGAGGAGCTCCGCGGCCGCCTGGAGGCCCTGACGGCCTCCACGCCGGTGGTGTGGGATCCGCATCCCGCAGGTGCCCGTCCGGTCCCGGGCGTCGCCGCGGTCACGCCGAACCTCGGGGAGGCACTGCGCTTCGCCGGCGTGGCGGGTACCGGCACCACGGGGGCGGCATCGGCCGCCGAAGCCCTGCTCGCGGACTGGGGGAGCCGCGCCGTCATCGTGACGATGGGCGAGCACGGTGCCCTCGTCGCGGCGTCGGGGCTCCTGCCCCAGGTTGTCCCCGCGCCGCGCGTCACCGCCACCGATCCGTGCGGTGCCGGCGACCGTTTCGCGTCGGCGCTCGCCCTCGGCCTCGCCGCGGGGATGACGACCGACTCCGCTGCCCAGCAGGCGGCAGAAGCTGCCGCGCACTTCCTCGCCGCCGGCGGTGTCGGTGCGATGGGAGGGCCACGGGAGGACGCGCCCCGGCAGCTGCCCGTGGACGGTCTGGACGCCCTGACCGTCGCACAGCGCACGCGGGATGCGGGGGGCACGGTGGTCGCGACCGGCGGATGCTTCGACCTCCTCCACGCCGGCCACGCCCGGACGCTCGCGGCTGCCCGCCGGCTCGGCGACTGCCTGATCGTGTGCCTGAACTCCGACGAGTCGGTCCGCGGACTGAAAGGCGAGCACCGGCCCATCATCAAACAGGAGGACCGCGCCGAACTGCTGTCCGCCCTCGAATGCGTCGATGCCGTGCTCGTGTTCGGCGAATCGACGCCGGAGAACGCCATCTCCCGCCTGCAGCCCGACATCTGGGTCAAGGGCGGCGACTACGCGGCCGAGGACCTCCCGGAGGCCGCCCTCGTGAGCAGCTGGGGTGGACGGACGGTCACCGTCCCCTACATCCCGGCCCGCTCCACCACGAAACTTGCAGCCGCGCTCGCACGCGTGGGCTGACGAGCTGCACATCCGCACGCGATCCGATCCGATGGGCCGCGTGCACGCGACGAAAGGAACAGCATGAGCGAGAACATGAGCGAGACCAGCAGCCGGACCACGAGCGGCACCGGCGTCAACCCCGGCCGCGTCCTGGTCACCGGGGGAGGCTCCGGTCTGGGCGCGGCCATCGTGCAGGGCGTCCTGGCCGCGGGAGGCACCCCGGTGGTGCTGGACCGCGACATCAGCCGCGTCACCGGCGTGAAGGCCTTCGAGGTGGACGTCGCCGACCGCGAGGCGGTCGAGAAGGCCGTGCGCGAGGCGGCGGAGACGATGGACGGGCTCGACGCCGTCGTGACCGCAGCCGGGATCGACCGCTGCGGCGCGCTCGACACGGTGCCCGCCGAGGAGTGGGAGAAGGTGATCGGCGTCAATCTGATGGGGACGGCGTCGACGGCGCGAGCCGCCCTGCCGTACCTCAAGCAGACGCACGGGCGCGTGGTCACCATCGCCTCGACCCTCGGCATCAAGGCCGTGGGGGATGCGACGGCCTACTGCGCCTCGAAGTTCGGGGTCATGGGCTTCTCGCAGGCGCTCGCCGCGGAGACAGCAGGGCAGATCGGCGTCACGACGATCATCCCGGGCGGCATGAAGACCCGCTTCTTCGACGACCGCGACGAGCAGTACAAGCCGCAGGACGACTCACGGCTCAACGACCCCGAGCGCGTGGCCGAGGCCATCCTGTTCGCGCTTTCGCAGCCCAGGAGCTGCGAGATCCGCGAGATGGTCATCGCCCACGCAGAAGAAGGCTCGTGGCCCTGAGTTCGGCCACGTCCGCGTAGACGGCATCGGGCTGGACGGTCGCGACGAACGAGTCATCGTGCTCGCAGCGCTCCGCCGTCCAGCCCACCTGCGTGACGTCCACCCCGCACACGGGGCACTGCGACACCCAGGAGAAGTGGACGCGGTGGAGCGTGCGGCCGATCGCGCCCGCGTTGATCACGTTGCCGATCCAGTACACGCCGACGGTCGGGGTGCCCACCGCCTGTGCGAGGTGCCGCGGGCCGCTGTCGTTGCCCACCATCACCGCGCTCCGGTCGAGGACACCCGTGAGCTCGCCCAGCGTGAGCTGCCCCGCAAGGGACCGCACGTTCGCGGCGGGCGCCGCCGCGCGGGCGAGCCCTACGATCTCCTCCGCCGTGCCGGCGTCGCCCGCGTCACCGACCACCACCACCTCGCAGCCGTCCGCGGCCGCGCGCACGGCCACCTCCGCGAAGGACGACGACGGCCACCGCCTCCGCGGATCCGTCGCACCCGGATGCAGGGCGATCACGGCGCCGTCGCCCGTGAGCCGCCGGGCGTGGTCCGCCTCGGCCGCCGTGACCTGCACACGCGGCTCGAGATCCACCGGCACGGCACCGGCCAGTCCCACGACCTCGAGAGCCCGGAAGACCTCGTGCTGGTAGTAGACGTAGGGGATGGTGCGTTCGAGTGCGGCGGCGTCGGGCGTGCGCGTACCGATGGTGTGGCGGGCGCCGAGACGCAGCACGAACGGATTGGAGTTGCGTCCGCCGCCGTGCAGCTGCACCGCGAGGTCGAAGGAGCCGGACAGCTCGTCGAAGAAACCGTCGACGGCGGCCGTGTCCGCCATGCCGTCCACCCCGCCGTCCACCCCGCCGTCCACCCCGCCGTCCACCGCGCCGCCGGGCCGGACGCCGGGGGAGAAGGGCAGCTCGACGATCCGCGACACCGGTCCCGGCCTGCCCCCGAGCAGGGCGGCATGACCGGGCATGCCCAGCAGGGTGATCTCCGCGTCGGGGTAGCGGGACTTCAGGGCGGCGATGGCCGGCAGCGCGAACATGAGGTCACCCAGCCCGCCGCCGCGCAGGACGGCGATGCGCCGGACGTCCTCGAAGGGCGGGAGCACCGGGCCCACGGCCCGTGCCGTGTCCTGCCTGCCGCCGAAGTCCGCCGTCGTCTGTCCCTGCCCCATGCGTGTGTTCCCCGTTCGTGTCGTGTCGTGTCGTGTCGTCGGCACCGTGCACCGTGCACCGTGCACCGTGGTCATGCGTCGTGGTCCTGACCCGGTCGGGCGACGGATGTGCCTGCCTCCAGCTGTACACAGCAGCAGGGGTGCTGTCCATGCCTTTCACGGACCCGATCCATCGATCGCACCTGCTGCCGCAACCATATGCTAAGCGTGCTGATGGTCACGCGGGAGCGGCGTAGAAATCGGCCCCTGTGCTGTGTGAAGCAGCGGGAGCGGGGTATGGAACCAGCAGCGGCGGCCGTCGTGCCCGGATCCCATCGGCGATCAGGGCGGAACAGCCGCAGCAGACCAGCAGCACGCCGAACGCCAAGGAGCGCAATGTCCATCCAGTCCCAGGCACCCACCCTGCTTGATGCGCAGGACGACGCGTCCATCACGATCACGAGCCCCCTGGACGGGTCGGAGGTGGGCTCCCTGCCCTGCACCACCCGCGAGCAGATCGGCCGCGCCGTGTCCCTCGCCCGCGCCGTCCAGCCCGAATGGGCCGCCACGAGCCCGGCCGATCGCGGAGCCGCCCTACGTCGGGCAGCAGCAGCACTGCGCGCCGGTGCCGAGGAACTCGCGGCCCTCAATACGCGGGAGACGGGCAAGCCCCCTGCCGACGCGCTCGGCGGGATCGAGGCCGGCATCTCCACCTTCGAGCAGTACGCGGAACTCGGTCCCGTGCACCGGGGACTGAGTCTCCGCGGCGCGGCCACCGCCAGCGACTACACCGTCGCCGAGCCCCGCGGGATCGCCGTGCTCCTCACCCCCTGGAACGATCCCGTGGCGGTCGCAGCGGGCCTCATCGGCGCAGCCCTCGTCACCGGCAACACGGTCATCCACAAGCCGAGCGAGCGCTGCCCGCACGTGGGCGAGATGCTCGGGCGGCTCCTGCAGCCGGCCTTCCCCGACGGCGTGCTCACCACCCTGACCGGGGACGGCGACGTGGGCCGGCTGCTCACCATCGAGACCGACGTCGACGTCGTCGCGCATGTGGGCTCGAGCGCCACGGGCGGGCGGATCGCCCGCGCGGCCTCCCTCACCGGTGCGCACGTGATCCGCGAGAACGGCGGCAACGATCCCCTCCTCGTCGACGCCGACGTCGATCCGGTGTGGGCCGCAGGCCAGGCGGCGCTCGGCGCCTTCGCCAACGCCGGCCAGATCTGCACCTCGGTGGAGCGGATCTACGTCCACCGCGACATCGCCGAGCCCTTCCTCGCCGCGCTGACCGAGGAGGCGCAGGCCTGGACCGGCAGCAGCGGCTTCCCGCCACTGGTCGACGAACGCATGCGCGACGCCGTGGAGGCGCAGGTCGGTGAGGCCCTCCAGCTCGGGGCGCGCTGCCTGGCCGGGGGCTCGGTGCCGGACGGACCCGGCGCCCACTACCCGGCGACGGTCCTGGCGGACTGCACGGGATCGATGACCGTGATGACGGAGGAGACCTTCGGGCCCGTGGCTCCCGTCACCGTGGTGGACAGCTTCCACGACGGCCTCCGCCTCGCCGCGTCCGGACCGTACGGGCTCGCCGCCTCGGTGCTGACCGGGAGCATCGCCCACGCCCAGCAGGCCATCGCGGCGCTCGCCGTCGGAACCGTCAAGGTCAACGCCGTGTTCGGTGGTGCGCCCGGCGGGGCCGCCCAGCCGCGCGGCATCAGCGGCGCCGGATTCGGCTACGGCCCGGAGCTGCTCGACGAGTTCGCTCTCGTCAAGGTGGTCCACATCAGCTCACCACCGCAGGGGGACGCCTGATGGCCGGCACGGGCGGGCCCGTCGGGGTCCCGGACGGCGAACTGTCGGAGGTGCGGGGCCTCGCGGCCTGGCTCCCGGCCGCCATCGCCGACCGCGCACCGCGCATCACGGTGGTGGGGGACGCGATGCTCGACGGCTGGTGGAGCGGCACCATCGAGCGGTTCTGCCGCGAGGCGCCCGCACCCGTCGTCGACATCACGCGCCGCGACTACGCCGCGGGCGGAGCGGCGAACACGGCGATGAACCTCGCTGCCCTCGGCGCGCGGGTGCGGATGTGCGGCCTGATCGGCGACGACGACGCCGGCCGCCGGCTCCGCGGGATCCTGGACGGGGCGGGCGTGGACACCACCGACCTCGTCCAGGACGCCCTGGTGGGCACCACGACGAAGTACCGCATCCTCGGCGGCGACCAGGTCATGCTCCGCCTCGACGACACCCATGACGGCCTGCCCGCCGCCGCGATCACGGCCCTCGCTGCCCGCGTCCCGGACGCCGTGGCCGGCGCCGACGCCGTGATCGTGTGCGACTACGGATCGGGAGCCCTCGGAGACGAGGTCCGCGCGACGCTCCGGCCCGGGGCAGGCCTGCACCCGGACACCCTCGTCGTCGTGGACGCCCATGACACGGCCGCCTGGGCCGGGGTGCAGCCGCACATCGTGACACCGAATGCGGGCGAGGCGGCACAGGTCCTCGGTATGCGACTCGATCCGCGCTCCGACCGCGCGTCGGTGGTGGCGGCGCGGCGGAGCGAGCTGCTGGCCGCGACCGCCGCCGCAGCCGTCGTCGTGACGCTCGACCGGGACGGGACCGTCCTGCTGACCCCGGACGGGGAGGCACACCGCACGTGGGCCCAGCCCGTGACCGAGAAGCAGGCCTCAGGCGCCGGGGACACCTTCGTGGCCGGCCTCACCGTGGCCCGCGCAGCGGGACTGCCGCTGACCACGAGCCTCGACCTCGCCCAGGCCGCCGCGGATGTCGTGGTACACCGGCCCGGCACCTCCGTCTGCACGACGTCGGACCTCACGAGCCACCTGCAGCAGTTCGCGGACACGGCCCTCCCCACCGTCGACCTGCTGCGGCGGCTCGAGGAGGACCGCGCGGCCGGCCGGCGGATCGTGCTCACGAACGGGTGCTTCGACGTGCTGCACCGCGGCCACACGCGCTACCTCAACCAGGCCAAGCAGCTCGGTGACGTCCTCGTGGTGGCCCTCAACGACGACGCCGGTGTGCGGCGGCTGAAGGGCCCCGACCGTCCGATCAATCCCATCGCCGACCGCGCAGGGATCATCGCCTCGCTGAGCTGCGTGGACTACGTCACCGTCTTCGACACGGACACCCTGGTGCCGCTGATCGAGCTCGTGCGCCCCGACGTCTACGCGAAGGGCGGCGACTACACGGCCCAGATGCTGGAGGAGACCCCGGCCGTCGAGGCGTGCGGCGGGCGGGTCAGCATCCTCGACTACGTGCCGGAGCGCTCCACCGCGGCCGTCGTCCGGCGGATCCGCTCGGCGCCCCTCGCGGGTGACGCGCCGTGACGCCGCGCTGGTCGGGGGAGTGGGCGCTCGAGGTCCTTGGCGAGGAGCCCGCCGTCGACGTGCTGATCCCCTCCTTCGGGCGTCCGGCGGAACTGGCGGTCACCCTCTCGGGGCTCGCTGCCCAGGAGGGCGTGCCCTTCCGCGTGACCGTGAGCGACCAGACGGAGGGTGACGCCGCGTCCTTCGTGCAGCCGGCGGTCCGGGCCATGCTACGGGTGCTCGAGGCGCAGGGGCACCCGGTCCGGCTGGAGCGGCACCTGCCGCGCCGGGGCCTGGCCGAGCACAGGAACTACCTCCTCGGTCTCGCGACGGCGCCGTTCGTGCTCTTCCTCGACAACGACGTCTGGCTCGAGCCGGGCTCCCTGGACCGGATGAGCAGGGCGCTCCGCGGCGCCGGGTGCGGGTTCGTGGGATCCGCAGTGCAGGGCCTGTCCTACCTCGGCGACCGGCGGCCGCACGAGCGCAGCGAGCTCCGGCTGTGGCCGGACAACGAGGTCCTGCCCGAGCGCATCCGCCGCGGCACGGAGGGCTTCGCCCGGTGGCCGCTGCACAACGCCGCCAACCTGGCGCACGCCGCCGTCGAGCTCGCGATCCCGCCCGGTGAATGGCGCCTCTACCGCGTGGCCTGGGTGGGCGGGTGCGTCCTGTTCGATCGCGACGCCCTCGTGGAATGCGGCGGGTTCGACTTCTGGGACCGGCTCCCTTCCGGACATGCCGGCGAGGACGTCGCCGCGCAGTGGCGCGTGATGGAGCGCTACGGCGGCGCGGGCATCATCCCGTCCGGCGCGGTGCACCTCGAGGCACCCACCACGGTGACAGACCGTGACACAGACGCTGCCCACGTGATCCTGGGCCAGTGACGGTGCCCCCACCCGGCACGCACCTGCAGAGCATCGAACCGACACGAAGGAGCACCACATGGCAGATCCGAGCCCGATCGACATCCAGAAGGCACTGGGCGGCCTGGACTACCCCGCCTCCAGGGACGACCTCGTGAAGCACGCCGAGGACAAGGGCGCGGACGCGTCGGTCCTCGACACACTGAAGAACCTGCCGGACCGCGAGTTCGACTCGCCGACGGATGTGAACAAGGAAGCGTCGGCCTGAGGACAGCACCGGCGGCGGTGCCCGACCAGGGTGCCGCCGCCGGCGCCCGGCGTCCGGAGGGGACGACATGAAGCAGGACAGTGGGACGACGGCCAGGTCGACGGGCAGGCCGACCGCGGAGGAGAAGGACGGGGGCGCGTCCGGCGGGGAGCGACCCGTGACGGTCATCATCGCGTTCATCGCGAACCTGCTCGTCGCGGTCGCGAAGACCGTCGCAGCGATGATCACCGGTTCCGCGTCGATGACCGCGGAGTCCGCCCATTCGTGGGCCGATACGGGCAACCAGGTGTTCCTGCTGGTCGCCGAGCGGAAGTCGAGACGTCGCAGGGACGCCGCGCATCCCGTCGGCTACGGCCGCGAAGCCTACGTGTGGTCGATGTTCGCCGCCTTCGGGCTCTTCACCGCAGGCGCCGTCGTGTCCATCACGCACGGCATCCAGCAGCTCCTGAAGCCCGAGCCCGCCGGCGACTACGGGATCGCCTACGCCGTCCTCGCCGTGGCGTTCGTGCTGGAGGGGATCTCGTTCGCCCAGGCGTTCCGCCAGGCACGCACGGCCGGGCGGAGCACCGGCACGTCCACGCTGAGGAGCGTCTCGACCACCTCCAACCCCACGCTCCGGGCCGTCTTCGCGGAGGACTCCGCCGCGCTGATCGGGCTCGTCGTCGCGTTCGCGGGCATCCTCCTGCACCAGCTCACCGGCTCCCCGGTCCCGGACGCCGTCGGATCCATCCTCGTCGGTGTGCTGCTCGGGGTGATCGCCGTCATCCTCATCGACCGGAACCGCCGCTTCCTCGTCGGCCAGGCCGTGTCGCCGGAGCTGCGCGCATCGGTCGCCGGGCGCCTGGGTGCGCATCGGAGCATCGAGCGCGTCACGTACCTGCACCTCGAGTACGTGGGGCCCGACCGGCTCTACCTGGTGGCAGCGGTGGACCTGGTCGGCGATCGGGCGGAACACGAGGTGGCAGTGGCCCTGCGCGCCGTCGAACGCGACATCGAGGACCACGAGCGCATCGAGGAGGCCGTGCTGACCCTCTCGACGCCGGACGAGCCGGCCCTGACGTTCGCGGCGCACGGCCCCTGAGCCGCGTCCGCGCCGTCCCGCTGCCCGGTCCCTCTTCCCGGCTCCGCCCCGGCTGCCCGGCCGGACCGGCTAGCCGCCCACCTCGGCGTCCTCCACGGTCGGGGCGGACTCACCGCCGCCCGGACCCGCGATGTTCACCATCCAGGAGACCCCGAAGCGGTCGACGCACATGCCGAAGCTGTCGCCCCACGGCGAGGCGGCGAGCGGCATCACCTCCGTACCGCTGCCCGCCAGGGCCGCCCAGTAGCCCCGGAGCTCCGCCTCGTCATCCCCGCTCAGGGACAGCGAGTGGCCGGCGGGGGCGCGGTACTCCATGCTGTTCGGCGTGTCCGCAGCCATGAGCACCTGACCCGACGGGGTGGTGAGCATCGAGTGCATGACCTTGTCCTGCTCGGCCGGGTCCTCGCTCACCTGGTACTCGGCGAACGTGCTGCGCTGCAGGTCACCGCCGAACACCGACCGGTAGAAGTCCATCGCCTCGGCGGCGGTGTCCCTGAAGCTGAGATAGGTGTTGATCGTTGCTGCCATGGTGCTCTCCCGTCGTCCGCGCCCTCCGACGCTGCCTGTGGGAGCGATTATGGCCGAGCACACCGCGCCAGGGAAGGGGTGCGGACACGCTCAGGAGGGCGACGGCTCCGGACGTGGACCGATCGCGCCGGCCACACTCTTCTCGAGCGAGGTGATGGTGGCGTCCGGCAGCACGATCAGCCCGTCGAGCTCCCGGCGCGCCCGCCGGTAGGCCGTCTGGCGTTCGGCGGCCGTCGCGGCGTCGTCCACCGCGACGGTGACGAGCTTCCTGGCCGTCTCGAGGCGCGCGCGCTCGTCCGCGGTGAATCCACTGGCCCGCACGCGGCGCGCCTCGGTCTCGGCGACCTGGAATGCGACGTCGTAGGACGTGACGGCCGAGCGGTACGCGGTGAGCTCGTCGGGCAGGACGTCGGACGGGTCCTGGGGCCGCAGTGCGTCCGCCTCACGCTTGGCACGGAGGAAGGCGACCGTGAGGGGCTCCCTGACGTCCGTCATGGTCGGGTAGTCGATCAGCTTCGCCGCGTCCAGCTCGTAGGAGAGCCAGCGCCGGTCCACGTCGTCGTGCATGCGCCCGATGTGCAGGACGTCCCGTGCCCGGCCCGAGAGTGCCTGAGCCGATGGCGTACCGGCGAGCTCCGGTGGTGCCGCCGGGGCGGGTGGCATGGCCGGGTTCTTCAGCCGGTACAGCTCCATCCTGCGCTGGTGGCGCCGTTCGCCGGCCTCGGACCAGGACCTGCCCCAGACGGCGAAGACACCCGAGAGGGGGAAGACCAGCCACCAGTAGTTCCCGGCGAAGGACAGGATTTCGTTCACGGCTCCATGGTAGGCCCGGACTCCTCGCCGCCGCCGTCTCCGGCGCGGTCGCGGTCAGGGCTGGTACCGGCCGTGGTGTCCGCAGCTCAGACGGTCGTGTCCTCGCGCGGCCGCCGGGACCTGCGCGTGCGGCGGAAGACCGACACGAGGATCAGGGTGCTCACGAGGAGGTGGAGGATCGAGAGCGACGGGAGGACCGTCAGGAGCAGGAGTGTGACCAGGACGAGGAGGACGGCCGTCCGCGTGAAGGGGAGGAACTCCGGCGGGATGGGACGAGGCCAGGGGTGGTAGTCGAAGGTGGGCGCGTCATCCGCGGCTTCACGGGCCATGGTCGTCCTTCCGGCGTACGGGACCTGCGCCTGGGGCGCTCCTGCCATGGTGCTGCGGCGGGGGTCGCGCAGGCAACGGCGGGCGGGCCGCGCGACGGCTCTTGACCGCTGCAGCGGCATGCGGGCGGGGGACGGAAGGGCCCGGACATAACGAAACCCCGCCGTGCAGGCGGCGAGACCTGGACGACGGGGTAACGAGGTGCACCCCTCGGGACTTGAACCCGAAACCCATTGATTAAGAGTCAATTGCTCTGCCAATTGAGCTAGAGGTGCGAGGCGCTTCACCGTCCGATTTCACTCGGTCGGGTCAACCGCAACAGCATGAAACTCTACCAGCACTTCTGCCCAAACATGAAACCGGGGCGCTCAGTCCGCCTGCGCGACGGCCACCCGCAGCAGGCGCGCTCCGCCCGTCTCGTTGGTCGCGACGAGCAGTGACCCGTCCGCTGCCGCCGCCACGTCCCGGAGCCGCCCGTGATCACCGTCCAGGTGGCTGACCGGCTCACCCGCGGTTCCTCCCCGCAGGGGCACCTGCCACAGGCGCTGTCCACGCAGCCCGCCGATGTAGGCGACGTCGTCGACGATCGCCATGCCGCTGGGCGACGACGACGCCGTCGACGGCCACACCACCTGGGCGTCGACGAAGCGGGCGTCCCCCGGCGCACCGGTCACCTCGGGCCAGCCGTAGTTTCCGCCCGCCCGGATCAGGTTGAGTTCGTCGTCGACCTCCGGGCCGAACTCGGTGGCCCACAGGGCACCGTCGGTGTCCCAGGCCAGACCCTGCACGTTGCGGTGGCCGAGACTGTAGACGGGGGAGCCGGGCGTCGGGTTGTCGGGCGGGACCGCACCGTCGCGTTCGATGCGGAGGATCTTCCCGGCGAGGCTTCCGGGGTCCTGGGCGTCCTGACGTCGACCGGCGTCGCCGGTGCCGACCCAGAGGGCGCCGTCCGGGCCGACGGCGATCCTCCCGCCGTTGTGGATGTCCCCCTTCGGGATCCCGGTCAGGATCGGTGCGGGCTCACCGAGAGCACCGCCGCTGTACGGCAGGCTGACCACCCGGTTGACGGCCTCGGCCGTGTAGTAGGCGAAGACGGCGTCCGGAGCGCCCACCGGGTCGACCGCGAGCCCGAGCAGCCCGCCCTCGCCGCCGGCCGCCGCGGCTTCCGGGATGCTGCCGATCACCCCGTCCGTGGTACCGCTGATCCGTCGGATCTCTCCGGTCTCGCGGTCGGAGACGAGCAGCGAGCCGTCGTCGAGGGCGACGACGGACCACGGCACGCCGAGCCCCGTGGCAGCGTCCCCCTCGTAGGAGAGCGAGGGAAGGGCGGCGCCGGCGGGGGCGGGGGAGGCCGAGGCTCCGGCGAAGAGCGGCCGGGGTCCGCCGGAGTCCGCCGAGCAGCCGGCCAGGACCAGCAGCGCACAGGCCGCAAGGAAGGCCCGGGCGCAGATGCGGGCGTCCCGCCGGCGTGCGGTGGCTGGCATGGTCCGACCCTAGGTCCGTGCCGGTGAGGTGTCCACACCGCCGGTGTCGCCGTCCACGACCGGGCGCCCGGGCCGGCCGGCGCTAGGCTGGCGCCATGACCCCCTCGGCCGCATCCGCCTCGTCGTCGCCCTCCGCACGCATCCCCGTCGTCAGCACGCTGAGCGTACCGACCGCCGATCTGCGCGATGCCCTCGCGGACATCTCGCCGAACGTCGAGGTGGTGCTCTGGGACTTCATCGGCGCGCCCGTCGGCGCCGATCCCGCCGGGATCCAGGCCGCGGTCCTCCCGTACACGGGCCGCGCTCATCTCGACGGCGCGCTCGATGCCGCGCCGAACCTCGTCCTCGTCCAGACGCAGTCCACGGGGTACGACGGCGTGGCCGACCTCGTGGGAGGCGGGGTGGCGATCGCCACGGCGTCGGGCGTGCATGCCGCGGCCACCGCCGAACTCGCCGTCGGGCTGGCCCTCGCGTCGCTCCGGGGGATCGACGACGCCGTGCGGCAGCAGGCCGACGGCCGGTGGTCGCCCGCGCGCCACCCGGGCCTCGCCGACCGGCGGGTGCTGCTCGTCGGCGTCGGCGGGATCGGCGAGGAGATCCGGCGCCGCCTCGTGACCTTCGAGGCCACCGTGACGAGGGTCGGCAGCACGGCTCGCGAGGACGGGATCGGCCATGTGCACGGCGGCGACGAGCTGGCCGCGCTCGCTCCGGACCACGACGTGGTGGTCGTCATCACGCCCCTGAGCGACGCGACGCGCGGACTGATCGGGCGCGAGGTCCTCGCCGCACTGCCCGACGGCGCGCTGGTGGTCAACGTGGCGCGCGGCGCCGTCGTGGACACCGACGCCCTCACGGCCGAGGTCCTGACGGGCCGCCTGAGGGCCGCCCTCGACGTCGTCGACCCCGAACCGCTGCCGGCGGACCACCCGCTGTGGCGTGCGCCGGGCGTCATCATCACGCCGCACGTCGGTGGCAACACCGAGGCTTTCCCGCCCCGGATCCTCGCCCTGCTCGAGCGCCAGGTCGCGCTCCTCGGCGAGGGCCGGGCTCCGGAGAACCTGGTGGCCTGGGGCCCCTGGGCCTGACGGCCGCCGGAGCCGGTCCGGCCCCGATTCCCGGGAGTCAGGCCATGGCGATGAAGGCGTCCATGAACGCCGTGAAGTCGAGGCAGTCGTCCTCTTGGTCGAGGAGCAGGGGCGTGCCCGGCCCGATGTCGAGCACGGGTTCCGCAGCGACGTCGAACCGGAAGATCCGGCCCGTGCTGGTGCCCACCTCGAAGCTGTCGTCGTCGTCCCACTGCAGGGCGTGCGCGAGGTTCGTCATGTTCACCTCGACGGGGACGCCCGCACCGGTGATGGCCGCCAGATCCACGGGGGCGATCATGAGTTCCATCGGCTTCCAGCGGTAGCCGACCACGAAGGCGGACGGCGCGGGGGGCTGCGTGGCCGGTACCCTCGTCGACCGCCGGCTCCCCGCAGCGGTGCGGCGGGCCGCGAACACGAGGTTGTAGTCACCGTAGTTCGGGATCTGGCCGTCGAAGACACGGCGCAGGGCGTTCTTCAGACCCTGGCCCCCGTCGAACGGGAGGGCGGTCTCGTGGGGCTCTTCGGGAGTCATATCACGCCGTTGCGGTAGGAGGCTGTCGGACCGGTCCCGACGGCGGGACCCTGAGCGGAGCACCCGGCCCGCAGGCGGGTCGGTTCGCCCGCGAAGACCACACTGTACCGGAGCGTCGAGGGCCCGCACGAGGGGCCCGCCGGGGCCGGGAGATGCCTTCCGCGCAGGCCACGACGGGCTGTAACAGGAGGGTCACATGGCGAAACGTGCCTGCAACACCGGCCTAGACTTCCACCATGACCGTGGACACAACGCCGGAGACAACACCGCAGACAACGCCAGACATCAAACCCCGGAGCCGCGTCGTCACGGACGGCATCCATGCGGCCCCCTCCCGCGGAATGCTCCGTGCGGTGGGCATGGGCGACGACGACTTCGCCAAGCCCCAGGTCGGCGTCGCGAGTTCGTGGAACGAGATCACCCCCTGCAACCTGTCCCTCAACCGCCTGGCGGAGGGCGCGAAGGAGGGTGTCCGGGACGCGGGCGGGTTCCCGATGCAGTTCGGCACCATCTCGGTCTCCGACGGCATCTCGATGGGCCACGAGGGCATGCACTTCTCCCTCGTCTCGCGCGAGGTGATCGCCGACTCGGTCGAGACCGTCATGCAGGCCGAGCGCATCGACGGGTCCGTCCTCCTGGCCGGTTGCGACAAGTCCCTGCCGGGCATGCTCATGGCGGCGGCCCGCCTCGATCTCGCCTCCGTCTTCCTGTACGCGGGCACCATCATGCCGGGCTTCGCGAAGCTCGAGGACGGGACCGAGAAGGAGGTCACCCTAATCGACGCCTTCGAGGCCGTCGGCGCCTGTGCGGCCGGCACCATGAGCCTCAAGGACCTCGACAGCATCGAGCGCGCCGTCTGTCCCGGCGAGGGTGCCTGTGGCGGGATGTACACCGCCAACACCATGGCCTGCATCGGCGAGGCCCTCGGGATGTCCCTGCCCGGATCCGCCGCTCCTCCCTCCGTCGACCGGCGGCGCGACGCGTTCGCCCAGAAGTCCGGCGAGGCCGTCGTGAACCTCCTGCGCCTCGGCATCACGGCGCGCGACATCATGACCAAGAAGGCCTTCGAGAACGCCATCGCGGTCACCATGGCCTTCGGCGGTTCGACGAACGCCGTCCTGCACCTGCTGGCCATCGCCCGTGAAGCAGAGGTGGACCTCACGCTCGACGACTTCAGCCGCATCGGTGACACGATCCCGCACCTGGGCGATCTCAAGCCCTTCGGCCGCTACGTGATGTTCGACGTCGACAAGGTGGGCGGCGTGCCAGTCATCATGAAGGCTCTGCTCGACGCCGGCCTGCTGCACGGCGACTGCCTCACCGTCACCGGCAAGACGCTCGCGGAGAACCTCGCGGACATCAACCCGCCGGACCTCGACGGCAAGATCCTGCGCGCTCTCGACAACCCGATGCACAGGACCGGCGGGATCACCATTCTCCACGGGTCCCTGGCGCCCGAGGGTGCCGTGGTCAAGAGCGCCGGGTTCGACGCCGACGTCTTCGAGGGCACTGCCCGCGTCTTCGAGCGTGAGCAGGGGGCCCTGGACGCCCTGGACGCAGGAGCCATCCACGCGGGCGATGTCGTGGTGATCCGCTACGAGGGGCCGAAGGGCGGGCCGGGCATGCGTGAGATGCTCGCGATCACCGGGGCCATCAAGGGGGCCGGACTCGGCAAGGACGTGCTCCTGCTGACGGACGGCCGCTTCTCGGGGGGCACCACGGGCCTGTGCATCGGGCACGTCGCCCCGGAAGCGGTCGACGGCGGTCCCATCGCCTTCGTGCAGGACGGTGACCGCATCCGCGTCGACATCGCCGCCAAGAGCTTCGACCTGCTGGTCGACGAGGCCGAGCTCGAGGAGCGGAAGGTGGGCTGGGCGCCGCTGCCCGCCCGCTACACCAAGGGCGTGCTGGGCAAGTACGCGAAGCTCGTGCACTCGGCGTCGACGGGCGCCTACTGCGGCTGAGCGACCGGCCGGCCACGCGGGGAACCGCGTGGCCGGCACCCCTGGTTAATGTCCACTAACTGGACATGGTGTCCATCATGTGAGACAGCAGGGGGTGCGGTTGACACCCTTTCGAGGGGGCGTGGAAACTACAGGTATGCAGCTCGAACCCGTAGTCGTCGTCCTTACACAGCGCGTGGCCTGAAGCCCGTCCACCCGACGACTGCAGTCACGCGCAACCCCTCGCAGAGCCCGACCAGGCTGAGGGGTTTTTTTGTTGACACGACCTGTCGACGAAGAAGCCCGCGGATGTCCATCCGCAGTCACAGCTGCAGCAGTGCAGCGAACGTTCCGAAGGAAGTCTGAGATGTCCAAGGGATCGCCCATCAGCCCCGCGCTGTTGGCAGCAAGGCCAGCACCTCCCGCAGCACCTGCGCGCGAGACCGTGCCCGTCGTCCAGGCGAGCGCCGTCCGCGGACCCAATGCCGTCGTCGCGCCCACCCGCATGCTCGGGTCGGCCGCGATCGTGCGGTCCCTCGAGGAACTCGGCGTCGACGACGTCTTCGGCCTTCCCGGCGGAGCCATCCTCCCGACCTACGATCCCCTCATGGCGTCGACCAAGCTCCGCCACGTCCTGGTGCGCCACGAGCAGGGTGCCGGCCACGCCGCGCAGGGCTACGCCATGGTCACCGGTCGTCCCGGCGTCTGCATCGTGACGTCCGGCCCGGGCGCCACGAACCTCGTGACCGCCATCGCCGATGCCCACATGGACTCCGTGCCCATGGTGGCCATCACCGGGCAGGTCTCGAGCGCCTTCATCGGCTCGGACGCCTTCCAGGAGGCGGACATCGTCGGCATCACCATGCCGATCACCAAGCACTCCTACCTCGTCACCGATGCGCAGGACATTCCGCGCGTCCTGGCCGAGGCCTTCCACATCGCGACGACGGGCCGCCCCGGGCCCGTGCTGGTGGACATCGCCAAGGACGCCCAGCAGGCCACGATGACCTTCTCCTGGCCGCCCCGGGTGGACATCCCCGGATACCGGCCCGTGCTGCGCGGACACGCCAAGCAGGTCCGCGAGGCGGCCCGCCTCATCAGCGGATCCCAGCGCCCCGTCTTCTACGTGGGCGGTGGCGTGGTCAAGGGCCACGCCTCGTTGGAACTGAAGGAACTCGCCGAACTCGTGGGCGCCCCCGTCGTCACCACCCTCATGGCCCGCGGCGTCTTCCCCGACTCCCACGAGCAGCACGTGGGCATGCCGGGGATGCACGGCTCCGTCTCCGCGGTGACCGCCCTGCAGCAGGCGGACCTGCTCATCACGCTCGGCGCCCGCTTCGACGATCGCGTGACGGGCGTGCTCTCGAGCTTCGCCCCGAACGCCAAGGTCATCCACGCGGACATCGATCCCGCGGAGATCTCGAAGAACCGTGCAGCGGACGTGCCGATCGTCGGGTCCGTGAAGGAGATCATCCCCGAACTCACCGCCGCCGTGCGGGAGAGCTTCGCGACGCAGGAACGCCCGGACATCTCCGCCTGGTGGAAGACGATCAACCACCTGCGCGACACCTACCCCGTGGGCTTCAGCCAGCCGGAGGACGGCCTCTCGGCGCCCCAGCAGGTCATCAAGCGGATCGGCGAGCTGACCGGTCCCGAGGGCGTCTTCGTCTCGGGTGTCGGCCAGCACCAGATGTGGGCGGCGCAGTTCATCCAGTACGAGCGCCCGCACGCCTGGCTGAACTCGGGTGGGCTCGGCACCATGGGCTACTCCGTGCCCGCGGCGATGGGCGCGAAGGTCGGCAACCCGGACCGGGTGGTCTGGGCGATCGACGGCGACGGCTGCTTCCAGATGACCAACCAGGAACTCGCGACCTGCGTCATCAACAACATCCCCATCAAGGTCGCCGTCATCAACAACTCCTCGCTCGGGATGGTGCGGCAGTGGCAGACGCTCTTCTACGAGGGCCGCTACTCCAACACCGATCTCAACACGGGCCACGACACCGTGCGCGTGCCCGACTTCGTGAAGCTCGCCGACGCCTACGGCTGCGTGGGCCTGCGCTGCGAGCGCGACGAGGACATCGACGCCACGATCGAGCAGGCCCTGGCGATCAACGACCGCCCCGTCGTGATCGACTTCGTGGTCAGCCGAGACTCGATGGTCTGGCCCATGGTCCCGTCCGGCGTCAGCAACGACCTCATCCAGATCGCCCGCAACATGACCCCGACCTGGGAGCAGGAGGACTGACCATGGCACGGCACACACTCTCCGTCCTCGTCGAGGACGTCCCCGGCGTCCTGACCCGCGTCGCCAGCCTCTTCGCCCGGCGCGCCTTCAACATCAACTCGCTCGCGGTGGGACCGACCGAGGTCGCGGGGATGTCCCGCATCACGGTCGTCGTCGAAGCCGAGGGAGACCTCCTCGAGCAGGTCACGAAGCAGCTCAACAAGCTCATCAACGTGATCAAGATCGTGGAACTGACCACCGAGCTGTCGGTCCAGCGCGACCACATCCTGATCAAGGTCAGGGCCGACGCCGCGACCCGACTGCAGGTGACGCAGGCCGCGGATCTCTTCCGTGCATCCGTCGTCGACGTGGCGACGGACTCGCTCATCATCGAGGCGACCGGCACACCGGAGAAGCTCTCGGCGCTCCTGTCCGTGCTCGAGCCGTTCGGCATCCGCGAGATCGTGCAGTCCGGCACGCTCGCGATCGGCCGCGGCGCCAAGTCGATGAGCGACCGAGCCCTGCGCAGCGCCTGACCGCGCCTCCGGCACGCCGGAGGCGCCCCCCTTCCTGTACCACTCCACCCCTATCAAGGAGAACCACCCGTGACCGAGCTGTTCTATGACGACGATGCAGACCTTTCGATCATCCAGGGCCGCACCGTGGCCGTCATCGGCTACGGCAGCCAGGGCCACGCCCACGCCCTCAGCCTCCGTGACTCCGGCGTCGACGTGCGCGTCGGACTGAAGGAGGGCTCGGCGTCGCGCGCCAAGGCAGAGGCCGAGGGACTGCGCGTCCTCTCCGTCGCAGACGCCACCGCGGAGGCGGACCTCATCATGGTCCTGACCCCGGACCAGGTGCAGCGGCACGTGTACAAGGACGACATCGCGCCGAACCTGCAGGCCGGTGACGCCCTGTTCTTCGGGCACGGCTTCAACATCCGCTACGGCTACATCCAGCCGCCGGCCGACGTCGACGTCGCCCTCGTGGCGCCCAAGGGCCCGGGGCACATCGTGCGCCGCGAGTTCGAGGCCGGCCGCGGCGTGCCGGACCTGATCGCCGTCGAGCAGGACGCCTCGGGCAAGGCCCGCGACCTCGCCCTGTCCTACGCGAAGGCGATCGGCGGCACCCGGGCGGGCGTCATCGAGACCACCTTCACCGAGGAGACCGAGACCGACCTGTTCGGCGAGCAGGCCGTGCTCTGCGGCGGCGCCTCCCAGCTGATCCAGTACGGCTTCGAAACCCTCACCGAGGCCGGCTACAAGCCCGAGGTCGCCTACTTCGAGGTGCTCCACGAGCTCAAGCTGATCGTCGACCTCATGGTCGAGGGCGGGATCGCGAAGCAGCGCTGGAGCGTGTCCGACACCGCCGAGTACGGGGACTACGTCTCCGGCCCGCGCGTCATCACGCCGGAGGTCAAGGAGAACATGAAGGCCGTCCTCGCCGACATCCAGAACGGGGCCTTCGCGCAGCGCTTCATCGACGACCAGGACGCCGGAGCGCCGGAATTCACGGAACTCCGGAAGAAGGGCGAGGACCACCCGATCGAGAGCACGGGCCGCGAGCTCCGCAAGCTCTTCTCGTGGATCAAGACGAACGACGACTACACCGAGGGTTCCGTCGCGCGCTAGCGCACCCCCCTCCCCGGCAGGGCACGTGCTCGACGCTCAGTGACGAGCAGGTGCCCTGCCGGACCCATGTCCGGCCCGCCCGATCCACCTGCCACCCGAAGGAACACCGTGACCAGCAAGCCAGTCGTCCTCCTCGCCGAGGAACTCTCACCCGCCACCGTCGAGGCGCTCGGTCCCGACTTCGAGATCCGCACCACGGACGGCGCCGACCGCGGCCTGCTCCTGGCCGCACTGGCGGACGTCGACGCCGTGCTGGTGCGTTCGGCGACGCAGCTGGACGCGGAGGCCATCGCCGCGGCACCGAGGCTCAAGGTGATCGCGCGTGCGGGAGTGGGCCTGGACAACGTCGACATCAAGGCCGCGACGCAGGCCGGCGTGATGGTCGTCAACGCTCCGACCTCCAACATCATCTCCGCCGCGGAACTGACGGTCGGGCACATCCTCAGCCTCGCCAGGAACATCCCCCAGGCGAGCGCAGCCCTGAAGGCCGGGGAGTGGAAGCGCTCGAAGTACTCCGGCTCGGAGCTCTACGAGAAGAACATCGGCATCATCGGCCTCGGCCGTATCGGCGCCCTGGTCGCGGCACGCCTCCAGGGCTTCGGCACGCAGATCCTCGCCTACGACCCCTACGTGACCTCGGCGCGCGCGGCGCAGCTCAACGTCCGGCTCGTGACCCTCGACGAGCTGCTCCGCGAAGCGGACTTCGTCACCATCCACATGCCGAAGACCCCGGAGACGGTGGGCATGCTCGGCGCCGAGGCGTTCGCCCTCATGAAGGACACCGCCTACGTGGTGAACGTCGCGCGCGGCGGGCTCGTCGACGAGGCCGCGCTGCACACGGCCCTCGAGCAGGGCCAGATCGCCGGCGCCGGGGTCGACGTCTTCGTCCAGGAACCCAGCACCGACCTGCCCTTCTTCGCCCACGACAGCGTCGTGGTGACCCCGCACCTCGGCGCCTCGACCGACGAGGCCCAGGAGAAGGCCGGCATCTCGGTCGCCAAGTCCGTCCGGCTGGCCCTCGCCGGCGAGCTCGTCCCCGATGCCGTCAACGTGGCCGGCGGCGTCATCGACCCCGCGGTCCGCCCCGGAATCCCGCTGATGGAGAAGCTGGGGCGCATCTTCACCGCGCTCACGCACGACTCCCTCACGCAGATCGACATCGAGGTGGCCGGCGAGATCGCGTCGCTGGACGTGAAGGCGCTCGAGCTGGCCGCGCTGAAGGGCGTGTTCACCGACGTCGTCTCGGAACAGGTCTCCTACGTGAACGCCCCTGTCCTCGCGGAGCAGCGCGGCATCACCTCGCGGCTCATCACCACTCCGGAGTCCGAGGAGTACCGGAACGTGCTCCGCCTGCGCGGGGCGCTCTCGGACGGCTCGCAGATCTCCGTCGCGGGAACCCTCACCGGACCCAAGCAGGTCGAGAAGCTGGTGGGCGTCAACGGCTACGAACTCGAGATCCCCATCAGCGACCACCTCCTGGTCCTGCTCTACACCGACCGGCCGGGCGTGATCGGCACGCTCGGACGCCTCCTCGGCGAGCGTGGCATCAACATCGCCGGCATGCAGGTGGCACGCAACAAGGAGGGCGGCCAGGCCCTGTCCCTCCTCACGGTGGACAGCTCGGTCCCGCAGGACGTCCTCGACGCGATCCGCGCGGAGATCGGCGCCACGGTCGCGCGGGAGGTCGACCTGCAGGACTGACCCGCGAGGAGCCGCCATCACCAGCCCGGACGGGCGCGACACCCGAGCGAAGGACGCCGATGACCACGCACCACCTGCCCGCCGAGGAATCGACCGCGACCCAGGTCCTCTCCCGGGACACCCCGCCCGTGCTGCGGATGGCTCCGGGGGACCGGGTGGTCGTCAGTTCCCTCGACGCCTGGGGACACCTCGAACGGCAGGAGACGCCGGGGGCGGTGACGCCCTACCGCTTCCCGGATCGCCGGGGGCATGCGCTCACCGGTCCCATCGAGGTCGCAGGTACGGAGCCCGGCGACGTGCTGGCGCTCCGGTTCGAGCGGTTGGAGACGGCCGACTGGGGCTGGACGGCGGCAGGCCGGCGGGACGATGCCTTCGCCCAGAGCCTCGGCCTGGCGGGTACCGACCCCGCCTGGCTCCTGTGGGACCTGGACCGCGACGCCGGGACGGGGACCAACCAGTACGGCCAGTCGGTGCAGCTGGCGCCCTTCCTCGGCGTCGTGGGCCTGCCGCCCGCGGAGCACGGCGAGCACTCCACCACGCCGCCGCGTGCCGCCGGGGGCGGGAACATCGACTGCCGCGAACTCACGGCAGGAGCGACGCTCTTCCTGCCCGTGACGGTTCCCGGGGCGCTCCTGCACGTGGGCGACGGCCACGCTGCGCAGGGCGACGGCGAGGTGGGCGGCACCGCGATCGAGTGCGGCATGACGACGACGCTCACGGTGGACGTCCTCCGTGACGCTCCGGTGGCGGGCATCCACGCGATCACCCCGACCTCCCGCATCACCTTCGGCTTCGACGCCGATCTGAACCGGGCGACGGCGGAAGCCCTCGGTGCCATGCTGACGTGGCTGCAGCGATTGTACGGACTGGAACGGAAGACCGCCCTCGCCCTGGCGAGTTCCGTCGTCGACCTCCGTGTCACGCAGATCGCGAACCGGACGTGGGGCGTGCACGCGGTGCTGGGGATGGACGCCGTCCGTACGCCGTGACGCCCGCGCTTGGGTAAATGCGCACCGGGCGGGGTAATTTCGTAGGGTGACTCCCGCAGCCGGCGCAAAGCCCCCGTTCTACATCACCACCGCCATCTCCTATCCGAACGGCGTCCCGCACATCGGACACGCCTACGAGACGATCGCCGTCGACGCGATGGCGCGCTTCAAGCGGCTCGACGGGTACGACGTCATGTACCTGACGGGGACGGACGAGCACGGCCTGAAGATGCAGCAGGCGGCCGACCGCGAGGGCATCCCCGTGCGTGACCTGGCCACCCGCAACGCGCTGGCCTTCCAGGCGATGAACGACGTCGTCGGGACGTCCTACGACCGCTTCATCCGTACCACCGACGAGGACCACTACGCCGCCGCGACCGAGATCTGGAAGCGCATGGAGGCCAACGGGGACATCTACCTCGACACCTACGCGGGCTGGTACTCGGTGCGCGACGAGGCGTACTGGGGCGAGGACGAGACCGAGGTGCGTGACGACGGCGTCAGGTACGCGACCCAGACCGACACCGAGGTCACCTGGACCGAGGAAGAGAGCTACTTCTTCCGCCTCTCCGCCTACCAGCAGAAGCTCCTGGACCACTACGCGTCACAGCCGGACTTCGGCGCTCCCCAATCCCGCTTCAACGAGGTCATCTCGTTCGTGCGCCGGGGGCTCGAGGACCTGTCCATCAGCCGCACCACCTTCGACTGGGGTGTGCCCGTCCCGGGGAATGACCGCCATGTCATGTACGTCTGGGTCGATGCCCTCACCAACTACCTGACCGGTGTTGGTTTTCCCGACACCGGGTCGGAGGCCTTCACGCGATTCTGGCCCGCCGACGTGCACGTGATCGGGAAGGACATCTCGCGTTTCCACGCGATCTACTGGCCGGCCTTCCTCATGTCCGCGGGCCTCGAGCTGCCCAGGCGTGTGATGATCCACGGCTTCCTGCACAACCGCGGCGTGAAGATGTCGAAGTCGCTCGGCAACACCGTGGCTCCCGCGGACTGGGTGGAGCAGTACGGCCTGGACCAGGTGCGCTTCTTCCTGCTGCGCGAGGTGCCGTTCGGGGCGGACGGCTCGTACAGCCACGAGGCCGTGGTCGGCCGCATGAACTCCGACCTGGCGAACAACTTCGGCAACCTGGCCCAGCGCTCGCTCTCCATGGTGGCCAAGAACTGCGGCGGAGCCGTGCCGGAACCGGGGGAGTACGCCGCGGCCGACACGGCGATCCTCGACCAGGCGCACGCCCTGCTCGACGCGAGCCGCGCCGCCTACGACCGACAGGAGTTCTCCAGGGCCCTCGAGGGGATCTGGACCGTCCTCGGCGACACGAACGCCTACTTCGCGGACCAGCAGCCCTGGGTGCTCCGGAAGACCGACCCGGAGCGCATGAACACGGTGCTGCACGTGACCCTGGAGGTGCTGCGGGTCGTCGCGATCCTCGCGCAGCCCGTCATGCCCACGAGCGCGGGGGAGATCCTCACGGCGCTCGGGCAGGGGACCGCGGCGGACGACGACCTCCGCCTCTTCGCGGCCCTCCACCAGCGGATCCAGCCCGGCACCGCCCTGCCGGCGCCCTCGCCCGTCTTCCCGAAGTACGAGGAGCCCGCGGGGGAGTAGGACGGCCCCGCACGCTCGGTTCAGCGGAGGAAGCGGTCCGGCGCCGTGGCGGTCATGATGCCTGCCACGGTCTCCTGCTGACGCCTGGACGAGTCCAGCAGCTGGTGCAGGACCGGCCGGTCGACGACGGGCCCGCCCGGACGGCCCTCGGAGTCGGGGCAGACCGCCAGGAGGGTCGACCACAGGGCTTCCTTGCCCTTGAGCAGCGACTGCAGGGCTTCGAGTTCGAGCTGCGCGCCGGCGGTGTCCTTCCGACGCGCCGGATTCAGGGGATCCATGCGGGCGATCGCCGAGAGCATCCGGGCGAGCGTCATCTTGACCGCGCCCGGACGGTGACCGAGCCCCTTGATCAGCCGCTTCAGGAACGCGCGTTCCTCGCTGATCTCCCGCCGCAGCCGCGCGAAGTCCTCGGCGTGCGGGGAGCCGGCCCAGGCCGTCTCCGCCGCGCCGAAGAGTCTGACCCCGTTGGTGGCGCCGACCAGGTGGAGGTCGAGATAGGGCAGGAGGGTCTCCAGGTCCAGCTGGCGGACCGGTGAGCGGTTCGCTGCGGCGGTCATGAGCGTTCCTTCCGGGCTGTATTCCGGCTCATCAGCCTACGGCAGCGTGGCTCAGGAGGGGTAGCGTGACGACGACCGACGTGCCGACGCCGAGCTGGGACTCGATCGTGATACTCCCGTGGTGGTCCTCGAGCGTCCTCTTCGCGAGGCTGAGTCCCACTCCCGCCCCCGGGAGGGCCTGGGTGGCGTTCGATGCCCGGTGGAACGAGTCGAAGAGGCGCGGGAGATCGTGGGCGGGGATGCCGATCCCCGTGTCCTGGACGGTCACGACGGCGCGCCCGTGATCCCGCTCGTCGAGCAGGCGCACGATGACGCTGCCCTCTTCCTGTGTGAACTTCAGGGCGTTGGACAGCACGACCGTGAGCGCTTCGGACAGCTGGTCGCGGTTCCCGGGTACCGTCACCGAGGTCTCGGGAAGGACGCATTCCAGCGTGACGCCGCCGTTCGCCGCCTCCAGCACGAGACGGCTCGTCAGTTCCGAGACCAGGTGCACGATGTCGACCGGACCGTGCTCCGACGCGTCCGCCTCGCGCGCGTTGAGCGCCGAGATGTTCTCGATGAGATGGCTCAGGCGGGTGGTGTTCCGTTCGACGGCCTGCAGCATCGTCTGGGCCTCGGTCGGCAACTCCCCTCCGACACCGTCGATGATCATCTCCAGGTAGCCGGCGATCGAGGCGAGCGGCGTCCGGAGCTCGTGGTTGACGGTGCCCACGAAATCGCTCTTCGCCTGGTTGAGGGCGCGGAGCTTCCGGACGGCCTCCTGCTGGCGGCTGATGAGCTGCGCCTGGATAAGCCCGTGTGCCAGGTTGCCGAGGACGTGCTGGGTGAGGGCGGCCTCGACGCCGGTCCACACGAGCGGGGTCTCCGCCCGGACCACCCAGAGCAGGCCGAACGGGGTGTCACCCTCGCCGAGGGCTGCGACGACACCGTGGAGCGTCCGGTCGGCCGTCCAGGCGGCGGGAAGTCCCGGTGCGGTGTGCTCGCGCGAACCCCGCAGCAGCCAGTCGGGCGCCGGGATGTCCCCGGGGCGGGGTGTCGCCGCAGGACCGGCACTGAACGACGCGGCCGCCGTGTCCTCCCACAGACCCAGGGCGAGGGCGAAGGCGGACTCCTGGTCGGACCGCCGGGGGCCGGCGACGTCGGCCGCCCTGCCCGCCCCGGCGTGCCCGTCGTGCCCGTCGTGCGTGGCGGGCGCACCGTGCGCACCGTGCGCACCGTCCGTGTCGTCGGTGCTCCCGGTGCTCCCGGTGCTCCCGGTGCTCCCGGTGCTCGCGGTGCTCTGCGTGCTTGCTGGACTCCCCGTGCCGGGGCCCCGGTTCCACGTGCTGCTCCGTGCGGCCACGCGGTCGTCGTCGAACATCTGGAGCGTCACGCGGTCCGCGCCGAGCGACCGGCCGAGGTGGGGCAGGAACTGGTCCACCATGGCGACGGGGTCATTGGTCGACCGGATGCGCGCCGAGATCCTGCGCATGTCCTCCCGAAGACGCGCGGACGAGGCGCGCTGCGCCTGGTGGCGGCGGCGGCGCGCCATGGCCGACCGCGACCGGTGCAGGACCTCCTCGGCGGCCACGGGCCGGAAGACGACGTCGGAGACATAGGGGGCGAGGCCGTCCGGGAGCTGGGCCACGCCGCCGTCGGGCAGCAGCAGGATCACCGGGAGCCCGGCGAGCTGGGGATGCCGGTCGACGACGTCGGACAGGGCGTCCGCGTAGTCGAGTGCGATGTCGAGATCGACCAGCAGGAGGTCCGGGCGGTGCGTGAGGACGTCGTCGAGGAGGGATGCGGCCGTGGTCACCGTCCTGGCGCGGAGGCCGCCCGCGTCGAGCACCCCGCGCAACCGGTCGCAGTCCTCCGCGGACGACGACGCGACGACGGCCAGGGTGGCGTCGCGATTCCCCTGTGCTTCGTCCTGCGCCACGATGTCCTTTCCGGCGTCCGCTGCAATCCCCCCAATATAGGCGGCGCACGGGGGTGCCGGGAGATCGGCCGGTCGACCCGCTGAAGGGGACCGGCGCAGCACGAGGAGTGGATCGCGCCGCCGCCGCAGCAGAACGCGCCTCCGTCACGCGCGTGCGGCGGCACCAGGGTGCGCCGTCAGGGACGGACGATGCCCGTCTCGTAGGCCATGACGACGGCCTGCACGCGGTCGCGTGCCTCGAGCTTCGCGAGGATGTGCCCCACATGGGTCTTGACGGTCGCCTCGGAGAGGAACAGCCGGGCCGCGATCTCCGGATTCGAGAGTCCCTGGGCGATCAGCTCGAAGACCTCGCGCTCGCGCGAGGTGAGGCGTGCCACGGCGGCGGCGTGGGCGGATTGTTCGGGGGAGGGCTGGCGCAACAGCGGTGCCACGTGGTCGAGCAGGCGCCGGGTGGTCGAGGGCGCGATCACGGCGTCGCCGCGGTGCACGGTGCGGATGGCTTCGAGGAGCTCCTCGGGCGGCGCGTCCTTCAGGAGGAACCCGCTGGCTCCGGCGTGGATCGCGGACAGCGCGTACTCGTCGAGGTCGAAGGTCGTCAGCACGACGATGCGCGGCCCGGCATCCCGACCGTGTCCGTCCGGCGTCATCCCGGCATGTGCCGTAAGGATGCGGCGCGTCGCCTCGATGCCGTCCATGCCGGGCATCCGGACGTCCATCATGACGACGTCGGCCCTCGTGGCCGCGAGCGCGCGCACGGCCTCCTCGCCGTTGGCGGCCTCGCTGACCACGGTCAGGTCCGGCTGCGAGTTGATGAGCATCGCGAAACCGCTGCGGACCAGGTGCTGGTCGTCGACGATCACGATGCGGATCGGCGCGGGAGCCTCCGCGTCCGCCGGTGCGTGCCTGCGGTCCGTGCTGTCCATGCCGGTACTCCTCGGGTCCAGGGGTGAAGGACGATCTATGCCTGTGTGTAGGGGATGAAGGCCTCGACGCGGTAGCCGCCTCCGATGCGCGGAGCGGCCACGACCGTCCCGTCGTAGAGGCGCACGCGCTCCGTCATCCCGGTGATGCCCTGACCCGCTCCTGCCGTACCGGGGTCCGGTGCGGCACCGCGTCCGTCGTCGTCGACGGTGACGGTCAGGCCCCTCGGCCCGTACTCGAGCGCGACCTCCGTGCTGGTGTCCGCCCCGGCATGCTTCAGCACATTCGTCAGGGCCTCCTGCACCACGCGGTAGGCCGTCAGCTCGGCGCCCAGGGGGAGTTCCCGGCGGGGCGTGCCGATCCGGCGGCAGGAGACGCGGACGCCCGCGCGGCGGACCGACTGGATGAGCGCATCGATGTCGTTCAGGGTGGGCAGGGGACGGGTGGAGGCGCTCTCGTCGCCCCGCAGCACTCCGAGCAGGCGCCTCATCTCCCGGAGGGAGCCGCGGCCCGTGTCGGCGATGGTGCCGAGCGTCTGCACCGCGAGTTCCGGTGCGTGCGCGCTCGCGTAGCGGGCACCGTCGGCCTGCGTGATGATCACGGACAGCGAATGCGCCACGATGTCGTGCATCTCGCGGGCGATGTGCGTCCGTTCGTCCGCCGCGGCGAGATCGCGCTCCTGCTGGCGCTCCACCTCCAGCCTCCGCGTCCTGTCCTCGAGCGCCTGGAAGGTGAGGCGGCGTGACCGTGCGAGGTCGCCGCTCGTCCATGCCAGGAGCACGAGCGACTCGACGAAGAACAGCAGGATGAGGAACAGGGGGACGGTGGTGAGCACCGAACTCCCGCCGCTCACTCCGAGGAGATCCCCGAACCGTACGAGTCCGACGGCGCACCCGGCGACCGCGACGCCCAGCCCGGCGAGGCTCGACCACCGCGGGCCGTGGGCCGCGAGCGTGTAGAGCGTGATCAGGATGACGAACTGTGCCGGCACGGGCTCGGTCCCCGTGAGGAGCTGGAGCACGGAGACACCGGCGACGACCGCCGCCGAGGGAACCACGAACGCGCGGCGCCAGGCCAGCGGGACCACCAGGGCTGCGGACACGACGACGATCCCGCCGTATCCCTCGACGCCCCCGGCCGCGAAGGGGAGCACCAGGCCCACGAAGATGGCCAGGGCCAGGCCCGCATCGATCCTCCCCGGGTGCAAGCGAACCCAACGCGCGAGCCTCAGGTGGATGTCCATGGTGACCAACTCTAGGTGGGCGTCCCCTGCCGCACATCCGACCACGGGTGGAGCCGTCTCATCCTGCGGACGGATTGTGACGCTCCCCGGTGCCTTCCTACGCTGGAGCCATGACTGATGCCCCGCGCCGTATCGACCTCGCCGTGATCCCCGGCGACGGGATCGGACCCGAAGTGACCGCCGAGGCCGTGAAGGTGCTGCGCGCCGTGACGGGTGACGACGTCGATCTCGCACTCACCGAGTACTCGCTCGGCGCGGAGCACTGGCTCGCGACGGGGGAGACCCTCCCCGACAGCACGCTCGAGCGGCTCCGGACGCACGACGCCATCCTCTTCGGCGCGGTCGGGGCGGCTCCCGGTGACACCCGTATCCCCTCGGGACTCATCGAGCGCGAGTTCCTGCTGAAGCTCCGCTTCTCGCTCGACCACTTCGTCAATCTCCGGCCCTCCCGCCTGTACCCGGGTGTGCCGAGTCCGCTGGCCGATCCCGGGACCATCGATTTCGTCGTCGTCCGTGAGGGTACCGAGGGTCCCTACACCGGCAACGGGGGGACACTGCGGGGCGGGACGCCGCAGGAGGTCGCCACCGAGGTGTCGCTCAACACCGCCCACGGGGTCGAGCGGGTGGTACGGGACGCCTTCGCCCGCGCGTCCGTCCGCCGCAGGAAGCTCACCCTCGTCCACAAGCACAACGTGCTCGTCTACGCGGGCCACCTGTGGAAGCGCACCGTCGAGGCCGTGGCCGCGGAGTTCCCCGAGGTGACCCACGACTACCTCCACGTGGACGCGGCGATGATCTTCCTCGTCACCGATCCCGCGCGCTTCGACGTGATCGTCACGGACAACCTGTTCGGCGACATCGTCACGGACCTCGCCGCCGCGGTGTCCGGGGGTATCGGGCTGGCGGCCTCCGCGAACCTGAACATGGACCGGACCGCGCCCTCGATGTTCGAGCCGGTCCACGGGTCGGCGCCCGACATCGCCGGGCGCCAGGTCGCCGATCCCACGGCGGCGATCCTCTCGGCCGCCCTGCTGCTCCGGCATCTCGGCCTGGATGCACTCGCGGCAACGGTCGAGGCGGCCGTCGAGGCGGACATCGCCGCCCGCACCGGCGCCCGCAGCACGGCCGCCGTCGGCGATGCCATTGCCGCTGCCGTGTCCTAAGGTGGTTAGACATCATTAACCCAGTGCCGGAGCACTGACCACCGACGGGCGACGGCGGCCCTGCCGCGAGCAGCCCGCGTGAGCGCGGAGGAACCATGACAGCCACCGATACCCAGTTCGCCCAGCACCTGTCCACGCAGCGTGTCCCCGCGGAGGAGCGGGCGGCGATCCTGGCCGATCCCGGCTTCGGGAACTTCTTCACCGACCACACGGCGATCGTCGACTTCCGCACCGACGGGTCCGGTGCGGGCGGCTGGCACGACGCGCGGCTCGAGCCGTACGGTCCGATCGCCCTGGATCCCGCCGCGGCCGTGCTGCACTACGGCCAGGAGATCTTCGAGGGCATGAAGGCCTACCGCCACGCGGACGGCTCCATCTGGACCTTCCGTGCGGACGCCAACGCCGCACGGCTCAACCGGTCCGCCGTCCGCCTGGCCCTGCCGCAGCTCCCCGAGGAGCTCTTCCTGGAGTCGCTGCGCCAGCTCGTCGGTGCCGACCAGGAGTGGATCCCCTCCGGCGACGGCGAGAGCCTCTACCTGCGTCCCTTCATGATCGCCACCGAGGCGTTCCTCGGCGTGCGGCCCGCCCGCGAGGTCTCCTACCGGGTCATCGCGTCCCCGGCCGGCAACTACTTCGGCGGCGAGGTGAAGCCCGTGGACATCTGGGTCTCCCGCAACTATGCGCGGGCAGGACGCGGCGGTACGGGTGCGGCGAAGGCGGGTGGAAACTACGCCTCCTCGCTCGCGGCGCAGCTCGAGGCCGAGGCCCACGGCTGCAAGCAGGTGCTCTTCCTCGACCAGTTCAACGACAACGCCGTCGAGGAACTGGGCGGGATGAATGTCTTCTTCGTCTACCGGGACGGCTCCATGGTGACCCCGGCACTCTCCGGCACCATCCTCGAGGGCGTCACCCGGTCCTCGGTGATCCAGCTCGGGCGCGACCGCGGGGCCGAGGTCACCGAGCGGACCATCACGCTGGACGAGTGGCGTACGGGTGTGGAGAGCGGCGAGATCACGGAGGTCTTCGCGTGCGGCACGGCCGCGGTCATCACGCCGATCGGTCGCCTGCGCGACGGCGACGACTTCATCGGGGCCGAGAACGCACAGGCGGGCGAGGTGACCATGGCCATCCGGAGCCAGCTCCTCGGCATCCAGACCGGCGCCGTCGAGGACACCCACGGCTGGCTGACCCGCCTGGTCTGAGGCCCGTTCCGCCCGTCCGCCCCTCTGTCAGGGAGGGGCGGACGCGGGCCCGCTGCGTCAGCGCGCGGGCGTGCTCCCCGCGCCCTCGACGCCTTCGCCGAGGCGGAGGTAGTGGGTCGAGGCGAGCAGCGTCCCGGCCTCGTCCGCGGGGAGGGGCCGGCTGAAGTAGTAGCCCTGGCCGCTGGCACAGCCCATGGCCCGCAGCTGGTCCGCCTGTTCCCGCGTCTCGATGCCCTCGAACACGGCCTCGAGCCCGGCCGCACGGATGAGCTGCAGGATCGCGGCGACGAAATCCAGCTGACCCGCCCTGGTGTTCAGTTCGACGAGCAGGGAGCGATCCACCTTGACCATGCTGACCGGTAACTCACGCAGGTAGCTGATGGACGAGTAGCCCGTGCCGAAATCGTCGATCTCGATGCCGACGCCGAGCTGCTGGAGGCTCAGCAGCGAGTACATCTCCACCTCACCGCGCGTGACGATCGCCGTCTCGGTGATCTCGACGACCAGGTTGCGCGCCGGCAGGTGCAGTTCGCGGAGCAGGGTGCGGATGTGGTCCACGAGGTCCAGCTGCTTGAGTTCGACGGCGGACAGATTGACCCGCAGCTGGAAGTCCGGGTCGAGGTCGAAGTCCTCGCGCCACCGGGCGAGCTGCCGCAGGGACGCCGACATGACCCAGCGGTCGAGATCGTGGATGACCCCGATCTCCTCGGCGAGGGGGATGAACGTGTCGGGCGGGATGAGCCCGCGCAGCGGATGCTGCCAGCGCACGAGGACCTCGACGCCGAGGATGCGGTTCGTCGCGAGTTCGACGACGGGCTGGTAGTGGAGCACGAGCTCGTCGGCGCTGATCGCCCCGCGCAGCTCCGTCGCCATCTGGCTGCGCAGCTGCCGGGAGTAGAGCATGACGGGCTCGAACACCTTGATGATGCTCCTGCCCTCCCGCTTCGCGGCGTACATGGCGGTATCGGCGTCCAGGAGGAGTTCCTCGGCGGTCTGGCCGGCCGTCCCGAGCCGCACCCCGATGCTGGCGCGGGAGTGGACGTAGAGGGAGTCGAGCCGGATCTGCTCCCCGAGCACTGCGAGCGCCCTGCGGGCCACCTGCATGGCGATGTCCATGGTGGCCGCGGGCAGCAGGACGGCGAACTCGTCGCCACCGAGCCTGGCCACCAGGTCGCTCTCGCGCACCACGCCGTTGAGCCGCGTGGCGACCTCCTGGAGCACGCGGTCGCCGGCGTCGTGGCCGAAGCGGTCGTTGACGTTCTTGAAGCTGTCGAGGTCCAGCAGGAGGAGGGCCGGAGGGGGCGCGCCGTTCGCCGCCTGGCCGAGCGCTTCCTCGATGGCGTCCATGAGGGCCACCCGGTTGGCCAGACCCGTCAGGGCGTCCGACATGGCCATCTTCATCATGTCGAGATGTGCCTGGCGCAGCATCGCGGTGCGGCTCTCCACGCGCTTCTCGAACTGCTCGTACACCTGCTCGAGCTCCTCGGCGAGGAGATTCACCCCGGTGATGACGGCGTCGACCTCGTCACGTGCGTGCGAGGGTTCGATCCGGCTGCTGAGTTCGCCCCGCGAGAGCCGGACGATGCTCTCGACCAGCATGGCGAGCCGGGGGTCCTTGTGGTCGGCGTTCATCGGGACCAGCGTACATTCCGGGGGGCCGGGAACGGCTCGGCCGGACGACGGCGCCCTGACGGCGGATTCGCGGTCGTCCCGGCGGTCCGTGGGGCTCGGGTGCGGAGCGATGAAGCCTGTGGCATGGCGCCCTACCCCCGAAGTTGTCGCCGTCGAACGGATCACGGATCCGCGTGGAATCACGCTGCGGCGCCGCACCGCCCGGAGCGGTGGTCGGCGACCGGCATCGGCGGCCCGGAGAGGACGGCCGACGGAGAAACCCTAGCACCGGGGAGGGACATCTCCGGTAGGCCCGGGTATCGGCAGCGAGGGGGCGCGTCCCTGCCGGGGGACGGTGCTTCCGGTCCGCCGTCCGACAGCCACGTCCGCACACGCAGGAGCCCCGGCCGGGGTGGGAGTAATGGGGGAAAACGCCCAGCCCGACCAGGGCCTGAGAAGAACTGTACGGCACGGCCAGCAGGATGAGCCACCGAGGACGCCCGCGATCGGTCCTTGACGTCCGCGGGCACGGTGGGAGCGTCCGCTCAGCCCAGGGCGGCGTCCATGCCCTGGAGCAGACCGCGGGCGGTCGCCGCGCGGTCTGCGGCACCGGACTGCAGGAACAGCCCCTCGCTGACTTCGAGGTTCCCGATCGCTTCGGCTCTCGCGCCGGTGGCCAGGAAGGCCTGCCCCATGAGGAGATGGGCCTGGGCGGCGATGTGGAAGGCCAGAAGATCCTTGTGATCGACGATCGCCGTCAGCCGGTCGATCGCCAGATCTGATTGCCCGGTCAGGACGAGCCACTGGGCACGACTCAGGCTCAACTCGAGCCGGTCACGTTCGGTGCCGCCGACGATCGACCCCGCCATCTCCGCCCGTTCGATGCACTCGAGCGTCTCGGGTCCGGTCAGGCCCGCATCCATCCTGAACTGTGCGGACCCGAGGTTGAAGCGTGCCCACAGGGCCAGATCATTGCTGGGGGAGAGGTCCCGGGCAGCGAGCTGGTGGTAGGACACGGCCTCGCTGATGTGGCGCTGGAGGAAGGCGACGTTCCCGATCGCCCAGTACCCCAGCCCGGTCGTCTGACTGCTCGGCTCTGCGGACAGCAGGTCGGCCAGGCGCTGGCACTCCTGCCATGCCTCCTCCAGCTTGTCACTGTCGGCGAGGGCGGCGATGAGCGCGTTCTGGGCCTCGATCTCGATGGCGCGGCCGTCGGGCGCCGCCCGCGCGAGCTCGACCGCGCGGGTTGCTGCCTCGACCGCTGATCCGAGGTTGCCGCTGCCCTGCAGGGCGAAGGATTTCAGGGTGGCGACCTTGGCGCTCAGGGCCTGGGACCCGACCGTCAGGGGATGGCTCTCGAGGCCCTCGGCGATCTCGGTGGAATCCTGCATCAGGCCCTGTTTCCTCAAGGCCTCGGCGATGAGGAATGTGGCATTCCACCAACTCGTCTCGTCGCCGATCGTCCGTGCAAGGGCCGCTGCATGGCCTGCGAGACTTTGGGCGGTTGCATAATCGCGCTGGTTCCAGGCCTCCCGCGCCTGGAGTTCGATCATGAGCTGTTCACTCCGGCCGTCCTGCAACGCCACGATTGACCCCCGCCGTCGATTTCTTCCACCTGTGACCACCATATTGGTTCCTTTTCGTCGCCAAATCATCGAAACCAAGGAAAAGGGCAGTTTTGACGCAAGAACTGTTACCAAAGTGACTGGAGTGGCTTACGATGTTTTCATAGCAGGCTGTGGTACCGCAGGCACCTGCTTCAACCACTGTTATCCCCCGAAGGATGTCCACTATGAAGCGCCTCGTTTCCGCCCTCATGCTCTCCGTGTTCCTCGTCTCCGGCACCGCGGCGGTCGCCACGGCCGCCCCCGCCAAGTCGGGTGCCGTTGCCCCCGTCTCGTCGACCGATCGCGTCAACTACTGGCCCTACTGAGCGCACTCGCTCTTTCCCCTGATCCTCATCGGACAGCGGAGCGAGTCTGCAGAGTAGACCTGATACCGCGGGCACCCTCTTGTGGGGAGGGAGTGCCCGCGGTATCGCCTTTTAACGCCCGGTCGACGACGCGCGCAGGGTGTCGTCGACCGGGCGCACACATCGTGGATGAACCGTGGAGCACGCTCGGCGGTACCCGCCGCACGGCCCGTGGCGATGGCTCAGGCTAGGCTGGCGGCATGCGAATTGCACGTTTTGTCGTCGACGACGATCCCATGTTCGGTGTGGTGGACGGTTCCGCCGGCAACGAGGAGGTCGCCGTCATCCAGGGCGACCCCTTCTACAGCGGCGTCCAGCTCACGGGTGCCCGCCATGCGCTCGAGGACGTCCGGCTGCTGGCACCGGTGATCCCGCGGAGCAAGGTCGTGGGCATCGGACGGAACTACGCCGACCACATCCAGGAGATGGGGAGCGAGACACCGGCCGCGCCGCTGATGTTCCTCAAGCCGAACACCTCCGTGATCGGCCCCGGCGATCCCATCATGCTGCCGTCGTTCTCGGACCAGATCTCCTACGAGGCCGAGCTCGCGGTCGTCATCGGCCGGATCTGCAAGGACGTCCCGCTCGAACGCGTCGACGACGTCGTCTTCGGCTACACCTGCGCGAACGACCTGACGGCGCGCGACGTGCAGAAGACGGACGACCAGTGGGCCCGGGCCAAGGGCTTCGACACCTCGTGCCCCATCGGTCCCTGGATCGAGACGGAGCTCGATCCCGAGAACCTCACCGTGCGCGGCACCCTCGACGGCGACCTCCGCCAGGACGGTTCCACGAGCGACATGATCTGGGGGGCACGCGAGCTCGTGGCCTACGTCTCCCAGGCCTTCACCCTCCTGCCCGGTGACATCATCCTCACCGGAACCCCCGCCGGCGTCGGCATGATCACGGACGGCCAGAGGTTCGACGTCGACATCGAGGGCATCGGCCGGCTGTCCAACCCGGCGCGCCGCTGACGGGCCGCGTCGTCGCGCCCAACCGGCCCGACGACGCATCCGCGACGGGAGGTCCCGCCTAGACTGGGACCATCATGACTACTGCCGCAGACCTCCCCACCGTCACCGATGCCACGCCCGTCAGGGTCCGATTCTGCCCGTCGCCGACGGGGACGCCCCACGTGGGTCTCATTCGGACGGCCCTCTTCAACTGGGCCTACGCGCGGCACACGGGCGGCACGCTCGTCTTCCGCATCGAGGACACCGACGCTGCGCGCGACAGCGAGGAGAGCTACCAGCAGCTGCTGGAGGCGATGACCTGGCTCGGCATCGACTGGGACGAGGGCGTCGAGGTCGGCGGTCCGAACGGACCCTACCGCCAGTCGCAGCGCGGCGAGCTCTACCGCGACGTCATCGAGCGGCTGACCGCAGCAGGGCATCTCTACGAATCCTTCTCCACCCCGGAGGAGGTCGAGGCGCGCCACCGCGCCGCCGGCCGAGACGTGAAGCTCGGGTACGACAACCACGACCGCGACCTCACCGAGGAGCAGAAGGACGGATTCCGTGCGGCCGGCCGTCCTGCTGTCCTCAGACTCCGCATGCCGGACGAGGACATCACCTTCACCGACCTCGTGCGCGGGGAGATCACCTTCCGTGCCGGCAGCGTCCCGGACTTCGCCGTCGTCCGCGCCAACGGCGCGCCCCTCTACACGCTGGTCAATCCCGTGGATGACGCCCTCATGGGCATCACCCATGTCCTGCGCGGCGAGGACCTGCTCTCCTCGACCCCACGCCAGGTCGCCCTGTACCGTGCCCTGATCGACGTCGGGGTGGCGCAGTACATGCCGCTGTTCGGACATCTTCCCTATGTCATGGGCCAGGGCAACAAGAAGCTCTCCAAGCGCGATCCCGAGTCGAACCTGTTCCTGCACCGAGAGCGCGGCTTCATCCGCGAAGGGCTGCTCAACTACCTCTCGCTGCTCGGCTGGAGCCTGTCCGCCGACGAGGACATCTTCTCCGTGGAGCAGCTCGTCGAGAAGTTCGACGTACGCGACGTCCTCGCCAACCCGGCCCGCTTCGACCTGAAGAAGGCCGAGGCCATCAACGGGACGCACGTCCGCCTGCTCGATCCCGCCGAGTTCCGGAGCCGCCTCCTGCCGTATCTGGCAGCGGCCGGCGTCATCGGTGCCGAACCGACGGATCAGGAGCTGAGGATCATCGCGGCCGCCGCGCCACTGATCCAGGAACGCATCACGCTGCTCGGTGAGGCACCCGAGATGCTCGCCTTCCTCTTCAAGGCCGACGACGCGATCGACATCGCCGACGATGCGCGGAAGGGGCTGCCGGAGAACCTGGGCGAGGTGCTCGGCGCGACGCTGGAGGCGCTCGAGGGGTGCGCCGAGTGGCAGGCGGAGCCAATGCAGGCAGCGTTGCGGACCGCCCTCGTCGACTCCCTCGGGCTGAAGCCGAGGGTCGCGTTCGGTCCGGTGCGCACCGCGATCTCGGGGCGCAGGATCTCGCCGCCGCTGTTCGAATCGATGGTGATCCTCGGACGCGAGTCCTCGATCGCCCGCGTGCGCGCCCTGCAGGCGACGGTCCAGCAGGCGTGATGACGTCCGCTCCCCGCGGCGGGCAGGGCCCTGGGCCTGCGCCGGTGCACGGCGTCCTCTTCGACATCGACGACACGCTGGTCGATCTCGAGCGGGCCATGGGGCAGACCCTGCAGGCCATCCCCGATCCGGCGCTCGACCACCTCGGCGACGACGACTGGGTCCGCTACAAGGCCCTGTACACCACGGACCCGCAGCGCCACTACGACCGCTTCCTCGCCGGCGAGCTGACGTTCGAGGAGCAGCGCGTGCACCGCGTGCGCCATGCCCGGGCCGGGTTCACGCCCGAGCCCTTCCTCGGGCGGATGGCCGACGCGTGGGTGCGGGCGTACGAGCAGACGCTCCCGCTGCACTTCAGGCCGTACGACGACGTGGCGCCCCTCCTCGACGCCCTGGACGCCAGGGTCATCCCCTACGGTGCCGTGAGCAACAACGTGCACGGCTACCAGCGGGCGAAGCTGGACCGCGCGGGGCTCGAACGGATCCGGGTCCTCGTCGGCATCGACACGGTCGGCGTCGCGAAGCCGGATCCGGCGATCTACCTCGAAGGCGCGCGCCTGCTGGGCACGGATCCCGCACGGACGCTGTACGTGGGCGACAATCGGCTCATCGACGCCGTCGGCGCTCAGCACGCCGGGCTGCGCGGGATCTGGCTGGACCGATCGGGGACCGGTACGGGAGTCGCCGATGCGCCCGACGGACCCGACCTCCCCGTGCCGTGGATCAGCGGGCTGGCGTCCGTTTTGCAGTTCCTGCCCTCCGTCCGGTAAAGTTATATCTCGGCGCGGAGCGGTTACGCGAGCGAAACCCGGCAGGTTCAGGGCTTCGAGAAGTGCCATTGGGGTATGGTGTAATTGGCAACACACTGGTTTCTGGTACCAACATTCTAGGTTCGAGTCCTGGTACCCCAGCGCACTCCGGCCCTCGCGGGCAGGATGGCACAAGCAGTCAGAAGTTCGAGTAAGATGGAAAAGTACTGGCCCCATCGTATAGCGGCCTAGTACGCTGCCCTCTCACGGCGGTAACGCGGGTTCGAATCCCGCTGGGGTCACAGCAGTCCTCACGGACATCACGGAAGGTCCCGGACATCACCACGATGCCCGGGACGTTCTGCTTTAACCACAACCGCGCGCCGGGGGAGACAGCGGGCGGATGTCCGATGGCCGCGCGCCCTGCTCCAGCCGGCCCCGGGGGCGGCTGGCATGATGGGTCCATGAGCGCACCCTCTCCCGCCGGCGACGCCCGCGGGCTCCCAGCCCTCCTCCGGGAGGTCCGTGGAGCACTGGAGGAGCTCACCTTCCCCCTGGACCTGCCGACCTCGGTCGGGGCGCGATCCTCCGCCGCCGCCGCTCGTGCCCAGCTGAACGACTACATCCTGCCTCGGCTCGCCAGCCTCGATGCACCCCTGGTCGCCGTGGTGGGGGGATCGACCGGTGCGGGGAAGTCCACGCTGGTGAACGCGCTCGTGGGCCGACCGGTCTCCGTCACGGGCGCCGTCCGGCCGACCACGCGGCAGCCACTGCTCCTCCACCATCCCGACGACGGCGCGTGGTTCGACGACGCGCGGATCCTGCCGACCCTGAGCCGGGTACGCCTGGCCGCCGACGAGGGCCTGCAGGAAGGAAGCCCGGCCATCGATCCGGGCCGCGCACAGCTCCACCGGGCCACGGGGGCGGACACCCTGCTCCTGCGGCCCATGCCCGGCCTCCCCGCAGGACTCGCGCTGCTCGACGCCCCCGACGTCGATTCCATCGCCGATGAGAACCGCCGGCTCGCGGGGCAGCTCCTCGCCGCAGCGGACCTGTGGATCTTCGTCACGACGGCGAACCGCTATGCGGATGCCGTGCCGTGGAAGCTGCTGGCGGAGGCGGGACGGAGGGACGTGCTCGTGGCCGTCGTGCTCGACCGCGTACCGAGCGGTGTGGAGGAGGAGATCCGCGGTGACCTCCTCACCCTGCTCGCGGCAGAGAACCTCGGTCATGCCCCCATCTTCGTCGTGCCCGAGGTGCGGCTCGACGCGACACGGATGCTCCCGCCGGAGACGGTGGAGCCGATCTCCCGCTGGCTGCAGGCCCTGGCCGCCGACGCGGAGGGCCGCCGCGACATCGCCCGAAGGACCGTCGGGGGAGCCATGCGCGCCCTCGCCGGACGGATCGATGCCATCGCGGACGCGGTCCTGCAGGAACAGGCGGTGGGGGACTCCCTCCGGGCGTCGCTGGATGCCGCGTACCGCGATGCGCTCGCCGACGTCCTCGCTGCGACCGAGGACGGCAGGCTGCTCCGCGGGGAGGTCCTGGCCCGCTGGCAGGACTTCGTCGGGACCGGTGAGTTCATGCGTGGCCTGGAGACGAGGATCGGCCGCGCACGGGACCGTGTGACGGCCTTCTTCACCGGCAGGCCCGCGCCCGCCTCGACGGTCGCCGAGGCGATCGGCAGCGGTCTGCAGACCGTCATCACGGAGCAGGCGGCCCGGGCGGACGAGGCCACGCGACGGCGGTGGCGCTCGGACCAGGCCGGTGCCACACTGCTGCGGGATGTCCCTCCGTGGCGTGCGGACGACGTCGGCGTGCAGGTGGCGCGCGAGATCCGCGCCTGGCAGCAGGACCTCCTCCGCCTGGTCCAGGCGGAGGGCGCGGACAAGCGCTTCACGGCGAGGATGCTCTCCTTCGGCGTCAACGGGATCGCCGTCGCCCTCATGGTGGTGGTCTTCGCCTCGACCGGTGGATTGACCGGCGGTGAGCTCGGGATCGCGGGCGCCTCGGCCATCGCCGGACAGAAGCTGCTCGAGGCCGTCTTCGGCGACGACGCCGTCCGGCGCCTCACGGCGACGGCGCGCACGAACCTCGCCGCCCGTGTCGAGGGACTGTTCCGCGAGGAGCGCGCTCCCTTCGAGGCGTCGCTGGCGCCCCTGACGCACCAGACCCCGGCGGAATCCCTCCGGGTGCTCACGCGCAGGCTGCGCACGGCGTTGCCCGCAGGGCAGTACCCGTCGGCGGAGGGTGAGGCGTGAGCCGGCACGGAAATACCGCGGTGGAGGCGCCGCTCGCCACGACGCTCACCGTCGTCCTGGACCACCTGCAGGACGCGTACGAGCTCGGTCTGGACCGATTGCCGGAGGACCACCTCCAGCGGCTCTCCGTCGCCCTGGACCGGGCCGGCGTGCGCCGCTCGCTGTCCGCCGACCACACCGTCGTCGGGGTGTTCGGTCCGACCGGCAGCGGGAAGTCCTCCCTGGTGAACGCGCTGAGCGGCACGGCTGCGGCCCGCGTGGCCGCCCGTCGCCCGACGACGTCGGAACCCCTGGCCCTCGTCTGGGGGCGGCACGGGAGCGACGAACTGCTCGACTGGCTCGATGTGCGGCAGCGGGTGGAACTACCCGAAGGGACGCCGCTGGTCCCGGGGGCCGCGATCGACGACGGGCACGACGACGTCGGGGCCGGCGCTGCTGTCCGCAACCACGGCGACCGCGATCAGCCCTCCTCCGATGCAGGTACCCGTGCGACCGGTGGCGCGGGCAGTGGCGCGCGCGCGATCGGGACGAAGGCGGCACGACGGGATTCCGGCGGCGCGGATGGTGCCCCCCGCAGGGGCTTCCTGCGCCGGCTGCGGCGCCGTCCGGCTGCGCCGTCGACCGTCCACACGGCGCCACCGGCGCCACCTGCCGAGCCGTCGGACAGCATTCCGGGGCTGATCCTGCTCGATCTGCCGGACTTCGATTCCACAGCCCTCGCGCACCGAGGAGTCGTGGCCCGCCTGACCGGGCAGGTGGACGTCCTGCTGTGGGTCGTGGATCCGCAGAAGTACGCGGACGCCGCCCTGCACCACGACTTCCTCCGCGACCTCGCCACCCATGAGGCGGTGACCCTGGTGGCGCTCAACCAGGTGGACCGCCTCGAGCCGGAGGACGTCGGGGCCGTCACCGCGTCCCTCTCGGCCATCCTCGCCGGCGAGGGGCTGCGGAATGTCGTGGTGGTGCCGGTCTCGGCCAGGACAGGGCTCGGCATCGATGTCCTGGCGGACCAGATCCGTGCGCTCGCGGAGACCCGCGCCGCAGCGACACGCAGGATGGCCGCCGATGCCGCCCGATCCGCCGCCGAGCTCGTGCCCTTCGCCCCCGATCAGCCGATCCGGCCGCCGTCGGAGGCAGCGCGGGAGGCACTGGGCGACGAACTCGGAACGGCAGCCGGCGTGCAGGTCGTGGTGGACGCCGTGCGCAGCTCCTATCGCCGTGACGCCCACGCCATTGCCGGCTGGCCCGTGACCCGCTGGATCGCCGGGCTACGCCCCGATCCGCTGCGCCGCCTGAACCTCCGGTCCCGCGACCTCGCACCCGAGCTGCGGACGTCCTCGCTGCCGTTCGCGCAGCCGGCACAGCGCGCGCGCGTCGACCACGCACTGCGGGTCTTCGGGGATGCAGCGGCGGGGGACGCCGTCGAGCCGTGGCGTACGTCCATCCGCGATGCGGCCCGCGGCACCGCGGACCACGTCACCGACGACCTCGATTCTGCCGTCACCGGTACGGACCTGGAGACCGGCCGGCGAGCCTGGTGGAGCGTCTTCGGGGTCCTCCAGTGGGTGGCCTTCGCGGCCCTCGTCGCCGGCCTGGCCTGGCTCGGGGTGCTCGCCGTCCTGGGGTTCCTCCAGCTGCCCGCCATCGACGTCCCGCGCGTCGAGGGCTTCCCCGTCCCCACCCTGCTCATCCTCGGGGGACTCGCCGCGGGACTCCTGCTCGCGGTCCTGGCCGCACTCCTGGCGCGCTGGGGTGCAGCCCGGCGCGCCTCCCGCGTGCGCCGGCGACTCCTCGCAGCCTGTTCACGCGTGGCCGACGACGTGGTGCTGCTCCCCGTCGCCGGGGAGGTGCAGCGGTGCAACGCCTTCGGTTCCGCCGTGCGGGCCGCTTTGTCCGGCGCTGAGAACCGGCGCTGGGGACAGCGGGTGGGGTCGGCCGGTGGGGTCGGCCGGTGAGGACGCCCGGTGAGGACGACCAGTGAGGACGACCAGTGGAACCGGCCGGTCGGGACGCGCGCAGAAGACCAGCGCGCCCCCGGTATCAGGAGGACGCGGTGCGGGCGATCGGGCTGTGGCCGGAGCAGACCCACTCGACCGACCTCGTGCGGATCCGTTCGGCGAGGAGCTGCACGGTGCGGGCGGCGACCGCCCGGTCGTTGATCAGCGGGGCGTAGAAGTCGCGGAGCGTGCCGTCCGCTCCGACCAGTGCAGCATCGCCGGTGAACAGGATCCCACGCCACTGGTAGGCGTAGTGGCCGGGTGTGTGACCCGGCGCCGGCAGGTACTCCAGGCCCGAGAAGATCTCGCCGGAGCCGTCGAGCTCCCGGGCACCCTCCGGGAGTGTCACGCGGGCGATCCTCTGCAGGAGCTTCCGGAACAGGGTCTTCGGCGCCAGCCGTCCGCGGAGCACGTCGGCGTCCGCCGCACCGATCCACACGGTCGCTCCGAGGGCCGCCTGGAGCTTGGCGGCCACCTGTGCGTGGTCGACGTCGTAGTGGGTCAGGACGATATCGGTGATGCGGCCCGTCATCTCCTCGTTGGCGCGCAGCTCCGCGAGGACGCCGTCGAACCCTGACGTCATCCCCGGGTCGATGACGGCAGCGCGTCCCGCACCTGCGACGACGAAACCGTGCGACCCCTTCTGGTGTTCGAGGCGGTAGCAATCCTGGGCGATGAGGCGCATGTCTGTCCTTCTGCTGGTTCTCCGGGGTTGGCGCGGGCGGAGGGATCCGCGCGCCGGCTCGTACATCCGGACGCCGCTCGGCCCTCCGGCGACAGGTCCCATTGTGCCGCTCCTCGTCGACCCGGTGCGTCCTGGCGTCCCGTCACGCGTCGAGCAGCCGGAGGACCCTGTGCACGGTGTTGATGTTGCGGGTGGTCGAGACGGCGGCGTAGCGGGACCGCGCCAGGATCCTGGCGAGGGGGACGTCGGTGGAGCTGCCCTTCGGTGAGCACCAGGTGACCGCGGGAGCGCCCTCGAGGAGGACGGGGCGGTCGGCGAGATCGCGCGCCTCCGCGAGGAGTGCGTCGCGCTCGGCAGGGTCGGTGAAGAAGGTCACGTACGTGTGCTGATCGGGAGTCGCGGCACGAGCCGTCCGATCGCCTCCGGGGTCGGCGGCCCCCACCGGCACGGATGCCGCCAGGGTCACCAGGTCGCCGTGCTCGACGACGACGACCCACGCCTCGTACGCGAAGCGGCGGCGCAGGGCGTCCTGGACGGCCGTCCTCAACGCCTGCGGGTCGAGATCCGAGGTACAGGTGGCATTGCCGCTCGCGAGGACCGTCGCAACGTCCCGGAGCGGCAACCCGGCGAGGAGTTCCCGCAGATCCGCCATCCGCAGGGTGATCCCGCCGACATTGACGCCCCGCAGGAAGACGGCGTAACGGTGGGACGGCGCCGTCCCACCCGGGAGGTCCGTCCCGGAAGCCGGCGCCGTGCCGTCGCTCCCGAGGCCGGGGGCCGGCAGAGGAGGGGCCGTGTCCTGCCGCGGGGAGTCCGCTGGTGTCTCGGCGGCCATGTCAGTCGGAGGCCTTGCCCACGGCCAGGGTGAGTTGCCGGGCGGCATCGGAGACGACTTCCGCATGGATCCGGCCGGGCTGCCGCGTCAGCCGTTCCATGGGTCCCGAGATCGAGACGGCGGCGATGACCCGGCCGGAGGGTCCCCTGACCGGCGCGGACACCGAGGCGACTCCGGCCTCCCGCTCGCCGAGGCTCTGTGCCCAGCCCCGGCGTCGGACCCCGGCCAGGACCGTCGGCGTGAAGCGGGCGTTCTGCAGGCCCTTGAGGAGGCGGTCGTGGTCCTCCCAGGCCAACAGGCACTGGGCCGCCGACCCGGCGCGCATGGACAGCTGTGTGCCGACGGGGATGGTGTCCCGCAGGCCCACCGGCCGCTCGGCGGAGGCGACGCAGACGCGCCAGTCGCCCTGCCGCCGGAAGAGCTGCGCGCTCTCCCCGGTCGCGTCGCGGAGACCCAGCAGCACCGGCCCCGCGGCGGCGATCAGGCGGTCCTCACCGGCTGCCGACGCCAGCTCGACGAGCCTGCTGCCGAGGACGAAGCGGCCCTGCATGTCACGGCCCACGAGCCGGTGGTGGGTGAGGGCCAGCGCGAGACGGTGGACCGTCGGCCGTGCGAGGCCCGTCGAGGACACCAGCTGGGCGAGCGTCGTGGGTCCGGCTTCGAGGGCGTCGAGTACGAGCGCGGCCTTGTCGATGACGCCGACGCCGCTAGAATTGTCCATAGGATGATATTGCCGTCTCATTATCTGAGACGCAAGCCGTCCGGCTGGCCCTGACCCGCCGGCGCTGGTTGAGTGGGTGGCACCGGGGCCCCCTTGCGACCAACACGTTCGGGGAACAGCCCGGGGAGACATCGAGGAACAGAGTGAGGACGACCGTCATGGGCAAGACACTGGCAGAGAAGGTCTGGGACGCGCACGTGGTCCGCAAGGGTGACGTGGTCGGCGCCGAGGCCCAGCCCGACCTCCTCTACATCGACCTGCACCTCGTGCACGAGGTGACCTCCCCGCAGGCCTTCGAGGGTCTCCGCCTCGCCGGGCGACCGCTGCGACGTCCAGACCTGACGATCGCCACCGAGGACCACAACACGCCGACGATCGACATCGACAAGCCGATCGCCGATCTCACGAGCCGCACCCAGATCGACACCCTGCGGGCCAACTGCCGCGAGTTCGGCGTCCGCCTGCACTCGCTGGGCGACGCCGAGCAGGGCATCGTCCATGTGGTGGGTCCGCAGCTCGGCCTGACCCAGCCGGGCCTCACCGTCGTCTGCGGTGATTCGCACACCTCCACGCACGGGGCCTTCGGTGCCCTCGCCATGGGTATCGGCACCTCGGAGGTGGAGCACGTCATGGCCACCCAGACGCTGTCCCTGAAGCCGTTCCGGACGATGGGCATCACGGTCGAGGGGACGCTGAAGCCGGGTGTCACCTCGAAGGACATCATTCTCGCGGTCATCGCGAAGATCGGCACGGGCGGCGGCCAGGGCTACGTGCTCGAGTACCGCGGCTCCGCCATCCGGTCGCTGTCCATGGAAGCGCGCATGACCATCTGCAACATGTCCATCGAGGCGGGAGCCCGTGCCGGGATGGTGGCGCCGGACGAAACCACCTTCGACTACCTGAAGGGGCGGCCGCACGCACCGCAGGGCGCGGACTGGGACGCCGCCGTCGCCGACTGGCGAGAACTGCGCACGGACGACGACGCCGTCTTCGACGCCGAGGTGTTCCTCGACGCGAACGATCTCGAGCCCTTCGTCACGTGGGGCACCAACCCGGGTCAGGGCGTCTCGCTCTCGCAGTCCGTCCCGGCACCGGAGGACTTCGCCGACGAGAACGACAGGGCCGCCTGCAGCAGGGCCCTGGAGTACATGGCCCTGGAGCCCGGAACGGCCATGAAGGACATCCGCGTGGACACCGTCTTCCTCGGCTCCTGCACCAACAGCCGGATCGAGGATCTCCGGATCGCTGCTGACATCATCCGGGGACGCGAGAAGGATCCTGCGATCCGGATGATGGTGGTGCCGGGTTCGGCCCGCGTCCGCCTGCAGGCGGAGGCCGAGGGGCTGGACCGCGTCTTCAAGGACTTCGGCGCAGAATGGCGCTTCGCCGGGTGCTCGATGTGCCTGGGGATGAACCCCGACCAGCTCGCCTCGGGGGAGCGTTGCGCCTCGACCTCGAACCGCAACTTCGAAGGACGCCAGGGCAAGGGTGGGCGCACGCACCTCGTTTCGCCCGTCGTCGCCGCTGCGACGGCCGTCCGAGGCACCCTGAGTTCGCCGTCGGACCTCGGCCCGCTACCCGGCGGCACCGGTGTCCACGTCACGACCCCGTCCTCCGTCCCTGCTGCCTAGGAGCCGTTCCATGGAGAAGATCACCACGCACACCGGGATCGGCGTGCCGCTGCGCCAGAGCAACATCGACACCGACCAGATCATCCCCGCGGTCTACCTCAAGCGGATCACCCGCACCGGATTCGAGGATGCGCTCTTCGCCGAGTGGCGCAAGGACAGGGAGTTCATCCTGAACCGCGAGCCGTACACGCGCGGCTCGGTGCTCGTCGCCGGCCCGGACTTCGGCACCGGGTCCTCCCGCGAGCACGCCGTCTGGGCGCTGAAGGACTACGGGTTCCGTGCCGTGCTCTCCTCCCGGTTCGCGGACATCTTCCGGGGCAACTCGGGCAAGCAGGGGCTCGTCGCGGCGCAGGTTGCCCAGGACGACATCGAACTCATCTGGAAGGTGCTGGAGAACGAACCGGGCACCACGGTGACCGTGGACCTCCAGGCCCGCACCGTCCAGTGCGGCGCGGTCAGCGCACCCTTCCAGCTCGACGACTACACGCGCTGGCGGCTCCTCGAGGGCCTCGACGACATCGGGCTCACCCTGCGGCAGGAGGAACACATCACGTCCTTCGAGGCCCGGCGCCCCGCCCACAAGCCCCTGACGCTGCCCGCGCGCTCCTGAGCGGCGCGTCCCGCCCGGCGGCAGCGGCTGCGGCGTGGGTCGCTGCGCCGGCTCGGACTGTCGGCCCGGGGTGTCGGGCACGTCACGGGTCGCCGACCGGCGGACAGGAATGACGACGCACCCTCACCGGTTGCTCTCACCGAACAGGGAGTGCACCAAGTACCCTTGTATTTCTGTCTGCTCCGTGGTGCTCCTATGCTTGTAACGGGCATTTTCGAGTCCGCGGGGGTTCAACGTATGAAGAAACTAGGTATCCATGGGTAGCGTTCTGACCATTCGCGGCGGCATTCCGTTGAGGGGCAAGGTATCCGTTCGCGGTGCGAAGAACCTCGTCCCGAAGGCCATGGTCGCCTCTCTCCTCGGCAACACGCCGTCGGTCCTTCGGAACGTGCCGGAGATCAAGGACGTCGACGTCGTCACCAGCCTCCTGCAGCTGCACGGTGTGAAGGTGACCAAGGATCCCGTGACCGGGGACCTCACCATGGACCCCAGCGACGCGAAGATGGCCCGCTCCAAGGACATCGACGCCCACGCCGGTGACTCGCGCATCCCCATCCTCTTCTGCGGTCCACTGATGCACAGCATCGGTGAGGCGTTCATCCCCGATCTCGGCGGCTGCAAGATCGGTGACCGCCCCATCGACTACCACCTCGAGGTGCTCCGCAACTTCGGCGCCGTCGTCGACAAGCGTCCCGGTGGCATCTCCATCTCCGCTCCCAAGGGCCTCCACGGCGCGAAGCTGACGCTCCCGTACCCCAGCGTCGGCGCGACGGAGCAGGTGCTCCTCACCGCGATCCGCGCCGACGGCATCACCGAGCTCTCCGGTGCCGCCGTCGAGCCCGAGATCATGGACCTCATCGCCGTCCTGCAGAAGATGGGCGCGATCATCACGGTGCAGACGGACCGCGTGATCCGCATCGAAGGCGTCAAGGAGCTCACCGGCTACAACCACAAGGCCATCTCGGACCGCAACGAGACCGCGTCCTGGGCGTCCGCCGCCCTCGTGACGCAGGGCGACATCTATGTCGAGGGCGCCCGTCAGCTTGACCTCACGGCCTTCCTCAACACCTACCGGAAGATCGGCGGCGCGTTCGACGTCGACGACGACGGCATCCGCTTCTACCACCCGGGCGGTCCGCTCTCGCCGCTGGTCCTCGAGACCGATGTGCACCCCGGCTTCATGACCGACTGGCAGCAGCCCCTCGTCGTCGCGCTGACCCAGGCGGCGGGAGTGTCGATCGTGCACGAGACCGTGTACGAGAACCGCTTCGGCTTCACGGAGGCCCTCATCCGGATGGGCGCGAACATCCAGGTGCACCGCGAATGCCTCGGCAGCGTGCCGTGCCGGTTCGGGCAGCGCAACTTCCTCCACTCCGCCGTCATCTCCGGACCCACCCAGCTCCGCGGGGCCGACATCGACATCCCCGACCTGCGGGGCGGCTTCAGCCACCTCATCGCCGCGCTCGCGGCCGACGGCGTCTCCCGGGTCACCGGGATCGAGCTGATCAACCGCGGGTACGAGCGCTTCCAGGACAAGCTCGAGGGCCTCGGCGCCGACTTCGACATCACGGAGGATGCCCCGGCTGACGCCGTGGCAGTCTCCTAGGCGGTTCGGGCACATGGGGGAACCACGGGGTTCGCGCGCCATGTTCACCTTCCTCGCCTCCTGGGTGAGGCCGGTCATGAACGCCATGATGGCCAAGGAGTGGCGGGGCCAGGAGCGGCTCCCCCGGGGGACCGGCATGATCGTCTGCCCGAACCACGTGACCGAGATCGATCCGATCGTGGTGGGCCACTTCCTGTACAACCAGGGTGTCATGCCGCACTTCATGGCGAAGGCGTCGCTCTTCTCCGTGCCCGTGATCGGGTCCATCCTGCGCGTCATCCGCCAGGTGCCGGTGGAGCGCAGCTCCGCCGGGGCCAACCGATCGCTGGAGGCCGCGCGCGAGGTGCTCGCGGACAACGGCGGCATCATCATCTACCCCGAGGGCACGCTGACCCGGGACCCCGACCTGTGGCCGATGAAGGGGCGGACGGGTGCGGCGCGGCTCGCCCTGCAGACCGGGGCGCCCGTCGTGCCGATCGCCCAGTGGGGGGCCCACGAGGTCTTCCCCCGCTACGCCAGGCGCTTCCACCTGGTCCCACGCAAGCGTGCCCGCGTCCTGGTCGGTGAACCCGTGGACCTCAGCGAGTTCCGAGGTGCCCCGCTGACCCGCACCACCCTCGACGCCGCGACGGAGCGCATCCTCGATGCGATCACGGAGCTGCTCGCCGAGCTGCGCGGTGAATTGGCGCCCACGGAGCGCTGGGATCCGGCCGCGAAGCAGCAGACGTCGACCGGCCGTGATATCGGTGCGACGGGCGGGAACGCCGGGGATCCGCCGTCCGCCGAAGAGTCGGGAGCTGCATCGTGAGCGATTCGGAGACCGGCGCGCCCGGCACTGCCCACCACGCCGTCGCGGTACGCCCCGACGGTGCCCCCCGGAAGATCGCCGTCCTCGGCTCCGGGAGCTGGGGGACCACCTTCGCGAAGGTGCTGGCCGATGCGGCTCCGGACACCGACGTCGTGCTGTGGTCCAGACGCCCGGAGGTGGCGGAGGAGATCTCCGTGCACCACCGCAACTCGCGGTACCTCGGGGACACCCGGCTCCCGGGCAACGTCTCCGCCTCGGCGGAGATCGACGCCGTCCTCGTGGACAGCGACCTTGTGGTCCTCGCCGTCCCCGCGCAGACGCTGCGCGCCCAGCTGCCCGCCTGGCGGCCCCTCATCCCGTCCCACGCCGTCGTCGTATCCCTCATGAAGGGCCTCGAGGTCGGTACGGACGCGCGCATGAGCGAGGTGATCGCCGAGGAGCTCGCGCTGCCGGCCGAACGGATCGCCGTGCTGTCCGGGCCGAACCTGGCCATGGAGATCGCCCGGGAGGAGCCGACGGCGTCGGTCGTCGCGTGCCCCGACCACGACACGGCGACCTGGATCGCCGCCGCGTGCACGGCCTCCTACTTCCGCCCGTACACCTCAACGGACGTGATCGGGGTGGAGATCGGCGGCATCGTCAAGAACGTGATCGCGCTGGCGGTCGGCATCTGCGAGGGCCGCCGCATGGGTGACAACACCAAGGCCTCCGTCATCACGCGCGGCCTCGCCGAGACCACGCGCCTCGCCGTCGCCCTGGGCGGGCGCCCCGAGACCATGGCCGGACTGGCGGGCATGGGCGACCTCATCGCCACGTGCTCCTCCGCCCTCTCGCGCAACCACACCGCCGGGCACCTGCTCGGCCAGGGCCTGACCCTCGACCAGGTGACGGTGCGCATGAACCAGACCGCGGAGGGCATCAAGTCGGCGCATGCCGTCCTCGACTCCGCGACGAAGCTCGGTGTCGACATGCCCATCACGGCGAGCGTGGTGGCCGTGCTGCAGGGACGCCTCTCCGTCAACGACCTCGGGCCGCGGCTGCTGGCCCGCAACCTCAAGCCGGAAGGCGATCACGCACCGTGACCACCGAGACTCCAGCCCCGTCCAAGCCCCGCGTCCTCGTCCTGTTCGGCGGCCGGTCGAGCGAGCACGCCGTCAGCTGCGTGACCGCGGCGGGTGTCCTCGAGGCGATCGACCGCTCCCGCTACGACGTCATCCCCGTGGGCATCGCGAAGAGCGGCCAGTGGTCGCTCGTCTCGGCCGATCCTGCGGCCTGGTCGCTTCGTTCCGATGTCCTGCCCGAGGTGACAGCGACCGCGCAGGCCGTGGTGATGGGTACCGCCGACGGTGGTGCGGGACAGGAACTCCTCGTGGCCGCGCCCGGGTCCGTGCCCGAGAGCCTCGGCGGAGTGGACGTGGTGCTGCCCCTGCTCCACGGCCCGTTCGGCGAGGACGGCACCCTGCAGGGCCTGCTCGAGATGGCGGACATGCGGTACGTCGGCGCAGGGGTGCTGGCCTCCGCGGTCGGCATGGACAAGCACTTCATGAAGGTGGTGTTCGCCGCCGCGGGCCTCGAGGTGGGTCCCTACGCCGTGGTCTCGGACCGGCAGTGGCGCACCGCCCCCGACGACTCCTGCGAGCGGGCCGCAGCCCTCGGCTTCCCCCTGTTCGTCAAGCCGGCGCGTGCGGGCTCCTCGATGGGCATCAGCCGGGTCGAGGACGCCGGCGGGCTCCGCGCCGCGATCGAGAAGGCGCGGGCCTTCGATCCCAAGGTGGTGATCGAGGCCGGTATCGAGGGCCGCGAGATCGAGGTCGCCGTGCTGCAGGGCCGGGGCCTCGACGGCCCCCGGACGTCCCTGCCCGGCGAGATCGCGATGCAGCCGGGCGATCACGCGTGGTACGACTTCGAGGCAAAGTACGTGGACGGTGCAGCCGCGGAACTGTCCTGTCCGGCTGATCTCCCGGGCGACATCATCGATCGCGTCCGGGTCCTCGCCGGGGAGGCGTTCGACGCGATCGGCGGCGAGGGGCTCTCACGCGTTGACTTCTTCTACACGCCGGACGGTCGGCTGGTCATCAACGAGATCAACACCATGCCGGGCTTCACGCCGATCAGCATGTATCCGCAGATGTGGGCGAAATCGGGTCTCGGCTACACCGAGCTCATCGACGAACTGATCGGGCTGGCGCTGGAGCGGAGCACCGGGCTGCGCTGACGTCGCGGTGCACGCTGCGCCGACGTCGCGGTGAAGGGTCGGCCCTCAGGTGAGGACGACGACGCCCAGGAGTGACAGCCCCGCCAGCAGGGTGGTCGCCGCGGCACCCACGGCGGCGAAGCGCCCGCCGGTGCGCAGCAGTCTCCGCAGGTCGATGCCCGCCCCCAGGCCGAACATGCCCGCAGCGAGCAGGATGGTCGTGACGGTCCGGCCGATGTCCAGGGCGGGCTGCGGGAGGACCCCGAGCGATCGCAGGACCACCATCGCGAGGAAACCGACGACGAAGAGCGGAACCACGGGTGTGGAGCGACGGGCCGCGCCCGTGTCCGAGGAACCCGCCACCATCCTCCCGCCGGTCGTCGGACCGGGCGTCGAGGCGTTCGGCCACACGGTACCGGCCTCGGTCGTCGCGGCGTGCAGGCCTGCGGAGGAGCGACGTCGCTCACCGATGCTGGCGATGGCGGCCACCGGCGCGAGCATGAGGACGCGACCGAGCTTCACCACCGTGGCCGACGCCAGCGCCACGGTGCCCGCCGTGCTCGCCACCGCGACGACCTGCGCGACCTCGTGGACGGCCAGCCCGGACCAGACCCCGAAGCGGGTCGCATCGAGGCCGATCGCGGCGTTCGCCAGGGGCAGGACGATGATCATGAGGGAGCCGTAGAGGGTCACCATCGCGACGGCGGAGGCCACCTCGTCGTCGTCCGCCTCGACGATGCCCTGCATCCCGGCGACGGCCGACGCTCCGCAGATCGAGAAGCCGGCCGCCATGAGCAGGGATCCGGAGCGGCTCAGTCCGAAGCGCCGCCCCAGCCAGAGGGTTCCGTAGAAGCTGAGGACGACGCACGCGACGATCAGCAGGATGACCTGCGGCCCGAGCGCGAGGATGTCGGGCAGAGCCAGCTGGAGTCCGAGCAGCACCACGCCCGCGCGCAGGAGCCGCTTGGTCCCTCCGCCGATCCCCGGGCGCAGGGAGGCCGTGTACAGCCCGGAGTTCCCGAGGAGGATCCCGAGGAGCAGCGCGATGACGAGGGCCCCGAGGAGCGTCTGGAGGGATGCTAGGAACAGCGTGATGGCAACGCCGCCCGCCATGACGAGGAGACCCGGGACCCACGCCCGACGCCGTGGATCCCGGGGTGGGGTGCTGCTGGCATCTCCCACGGGGCAGATCCTTCCGGCCGCCCTGGACGGGCTCGAGTAGTGTCGGACCGATTCTGCCAGAGGCGGTGGGCTACACCGACCGCTCCCGGTGGGACGGGATGATTCCCTCCGTCAGCGCGTTCGGCGTACCGAAGCGGTGAGCGGTGATGCTGATCGCCTGTTCCTGCAGGAACGGCAGGAGTTCCACGCGCCCCGACTCCGTCACCGGCTGTGCGTAGACCGCGAGGTCCGGGCGTCCGCCCGTCGCGGCGGCGAGCTCGGACGCGCCGGCTCCGATGAGTCGGACGCGGCGTGCCGCCGAGGTCGACGTAGTGGCGAGCCAGGCCGCATCGTCCTCCGTCGTGAGGCTCTCGGCCTGCGCGGCGACGACGGGGCCGAGCGCCGCAGGCAGCTCGACGGCGCTCGAGACGGAGACCGGGGCGCCGGCGGCGCGGGCGGCCAGCAGCACGCGGACGAGATCGGAGACCGGCGCACCTTCCGCGAGCCGGACGGTGACCGGGTGGGCGACGTACCTGAAGAGGTTGCGCTCGGCCGAGAGCGCGGAGACGTCCCGCACGGCACCGAACTCGCCGGTCCACGCCTCGGCGTCCGACGCCGCCGAGCGCGCCAGCCGGGCGAGGTCCGCCTCCGGCAGTCCCGCGGACCGGGCCGCCGTGAGCAGGGGAGCGGCGCCGGCCAGCGGCGCGGCGTCGGCGGTGGACTCCCTGGCCGACCAGGAGCCGAGACCCGCGAGGTAGTTGGGGCCTCCGGCCTTCGTCCCTGCGCCGACCGCCGACTTCTTCCACCCGCCGAACGGCTGTCGCTGCACGATCGCGCCGGTGATCCCGCGGTTGACGTACAGGTTCCCGGCCTGGACATCGGCCAGCCAGATGGCGATCTCCTTGCTGTCGAGGGAGTGGATGCCCGAGGTGAGGCCGTAGTCGATGTCGTTCTGCAGCGCGATGGCCTCCTCGAGGGTGGCGGCCGTCATGATGCCGAGGATCGGCCCGAAGTACTCCGTGAGGTGGTAGGTGGACCCGCGCTTCACGCCGTCACGGACGCCGGGGCTCCAGAGCCGACCGCCGGCATCGAGCTTCTGCGGTTCGATCAGCCAGGACTCACCCTCGCCGAGGGTCGTCAGCCCGTCGAGGAGCTTGCCCGCGGCCGGTTCGATGACGGGCCCCATCTGCGTGGTGGGGTCCTCGGGGTAGCCCACGGTGAGGGAGGCGACGGCGTCCAGCAGCTGATTGCGGAAGCGGTGCGATGTGGCGGCGCTTCCCACGAGGATCACGAGCGACGCCGCCGAGCACTTCTGCCCTGCGTGCCCGAAGGCCGACTGCGCCACGTCCTTCGCCGCGAGGTCGAGGTCGGCACTCGGCGTCACGATCACCGCGTTCTTGCCCGACGTCTCGGCGAGTAGCGGCAGGTCCGTCCGGAAGGAGCGGAAGAGTTCCGCGGTCTCGTATCCACCGGTGAGGATCACCCGGTCCACGCGCGGGTCGGCGATGAGCCGGCGGCCGAGCTCGTTCTCCTCGAGCTGCACGAGGCGCAGGACCTCGCGCGGCACACCGGCCGCCCAGAGGGCGTCCACCATGACCGAACCGGAGCGGCGGGCCTGGGAGGCGGGCTTGATGATGACCGCCGAGCCGGCGGCGAGGGCGGCGAGGGTGGAGCCGGCCGGGATCGCGACGGGGAAGTTCCACGGCGGGGTGACGACGGTGAGCCGTACCGGGGAGAAGGCGGCACCGTCGACGTCGTCGAGGTCGCGGGCACGCTCCGCGTAGTAGTGGGCGAAGTCGACGGCCTCGGAGATCTCCGGGTCGGCCTGGTCCAGCGTCTTGCCGGTCTCGGCGGCCATGACCTCCATGAGCTCGGCACGCCGGGCCTCGAGGGCGTCGCCGGCCCGGTGCAGGATCACGGCCCGCTCGGCACCGGTCAGGGAGCCCCATTCACCCGACGCCGCGACGGCACCGGCGACGGCGTCCTCGAGGTCCTCGGCGCGGGTGAGCGTCGTCGCTGCCACGAGGTCGTTCCCGAGCTGCGAGGTGGGGACGCGATCCAGGATGGCCCGGCCCCAGGCGCGGTTTGCGGGGAGCGAGGGATCGGTGTCCGGGGTGTTCACGAAGCCGGTGCCCGGGTGGGCAGGCTCGGGACGGGTGCGATCCTGCCGGCGGTTCGGCGCCGGAACGGTGTCGTCGAGATCGCCCAGCGAGGCGAGGAACCGGTTCTTCTCGCGCTCGAACAGGGCCTCGTTCTCGGTGAGCTCGAAGACGGCGGACATGAAGTTGTCCTGGCTCGCGCCCTCCTCCAGACGGCGGATCAGGTAGGCGATGGCGACGTCGAACTCGCTCGGGTGCACCACGGGTGTGTAGAGCAGGAGGGAGCCCACATCGCGCTTGACCGCCTCGGCCTGCCCCTGGGCCATGCCGAGGAGCATCTCGAACTCGATCCCGTGCCGCACGCCCCGGTCGCCGGCGAGGAGCCAGGCGAAGGCGAGGTCGAAGAGGTTGTGGCCGGCCACGCCGATCCGGACGTTCTCCACCCGGCCGGGCTGCAGTGCGTAGTTGAGGACGCGCTTGTAGTGGGTGTCGGACTGCTGCTTGGAGCCCCAGGTGGCGAGCGGCCAGTCGTGCAGCGAGGCTTCCACGGTCTCCATGGGCAGGTTCGCGCCCTTGACGACGCGCACCTTGATGCCCGCTCCACCGCGCGCCCGCCGGGCGGCGGACCACTCCTGGAGGCGGATCATCGCTGCGAGCGAATCCGGCAGGTAGGCCTGCAGCACGATCCCGGCTTCCAGGTCGAGGAACTCGGGACGGTCCAGGATCTTGGTGAAGACCGCGATCGTCAGGTCGAGGTCTTTGTACTCCTCCATGTCGAGGTTGATGAACTTCCTCGACCCGGACCGTGCGGCCAGGGTGTAGAGGGGCGTCAGCTTCTCGGCCACGTGCTCCAAGGCCTCCTCGAACGCCCACGCGGGGTGCGGAGCCACGGTGGAGGACACCTTGATGGACACGTAGTCGACATCCGGGCGCTCGAGCAGGCGGACGGTCCCCTCGAGGCGGCGCTCGGCCTCACGGTCGCCCAGCACGGCCTCACCGAGGAGGTTGACGTTCAGGCGGACCCCCTCGCGCCGGATCTTCGCGATCGAGCGGCCGAGCTTCGCCTCCGAGGCGTCGATGATGAGGTGTCCCACCATCTCGCGCAGCACGCGCCGCGCGATCGGGATGACCACCTGGGGGAGGACGGGGGCGACGCCGGCGCCGATCTTCACGGCGGCGCGCATGTACCAGGGGAGGAAGCCGGGCACCATGGGCGCGATGGCGCCGAGGTTGCGCGCCGCGACCGAGAGGTCCTCCGGACGGATGACGCCGTCCACGAAGCCGACCGTGAAGGCCAGTCCGTTCGGATCCTTCAGGACGCCTGCCAGTTGCTGTGCGGAGGCGTCCACGGGCACCTTCGACGCCTCGGTAAGCCAGCGCCGCACGAGCGCGACGGATTCCTCGGGCAGCGTCGCCGGGATCTCGGTGGTCCCGCCGGGCACGGCGAGGAAGCGGGTGGGGCCGCCGTCGTTCACCGGGTGGGTGTCGACGGACGGGTCGGGGGTGGCCGCTGTGGCGGCGAAGCCCTCGCGGGGCGGGATCTGGGTTGTCATGGCAACGGCTCTCGGTCGGTCGGCTCACGCCGGGCACAGGATGAAGCAGCTACTTCACGTCCCAGTATCGACCGGCCGTAGGATGGGGAAAAGCGATGAATACCGAAGGGTATTCGTCAGCGGAACCGAAGAACCGGGACCGCGGGAACGACCCCTGGAGGCACGGTGCTGGACCTGCGGAGACTGCGCCTGCTCAGGGAGCTCAAGATCCGCGGCACGCTCGCCGACGTCGCCGCGGCCCTCAGCTACAGCCCGTCCTCCGTGTCGCAGCAACTGGCCCTGCTGGAGAAGGAAGTGGGCGTCGAACTCCTGCGGAAGACCGGACGGCGCGTGGTCCTGACGCCGCAGGCCGAGGTGCTCGTCGCGCACACGGCGGAACTGCTCGAAACCCTGGAGCGGGCCGAGGCCGACCTCGCGGCGTCGCTGACCACGGTCTCGGGGACCGTGCGGGTCGCCGTGTTCCAGTCCGCGGCGCTCGCGCTGATGCCCGACGCCCTGACGGCCATGAACCGGGACTACCCCGAGGTCCGGGTGGAGATGGTGCAGCGCGAACCGGAGAGGGCGCTGTACGAGACCTTCGCCCGCGACTTCGATCTCGTCATCGCCGAGCAGTACCCCGGGCACGCCGCCCCGCGCCATGCGGAACTGGACCACGTACCGCTCACCCAGGACGCGATCCGCCTCGCCGTCCCGCGGGCAGGGGAACGCGCCGTCACGGCCATCACCACGGTGGCGGATGCCGCGGACGCGGCCTGGGTGATGGAACCGAGGGGTGCCGCGTCCCGCCACTGGGCGGAGCAGGCATGCCGCCGTGCCGGGTTCGAACCGGACGTGCGCTACGAGACCGCCGATCTCCAGGCCCAGATCCGGCTCATCGAGTCCGGCAACGCCGTCGCGCTCATGCCGGATCTCGTGTGGACCGGGCGGAGCGTCCCCGTCCGGCTCCTCGACCTCGACGAGGACCCGCGGCGATCCATCTTCACCTCGGCACGCCGGGCCGGCGCGCGCAGACCCGCCGTGCTCGCCCTCCGCGACGTCCTCGGACGAGCCGCGGCCGGCGTGCGGCGGCCCGCGCAGGAGCAATAAACCGTCCGCCGATCCCGTTCAAAGCATGACGCACGTTTTCGCCCTGTTCCGCACCGCTCCTAAGGTTGTTGCATGCCCGCCCAGCCCGTCCGCTCCTTCCCGTCCGCGTTCCCGTCCGGGTCCCCGTCCGTCCCCGCCAGCGTGGAGCGGGTCGCGGAGACCGTGCTGCCCACGCGGCACGGGACCTTCCGGCTGGTCGGGTACCGCGACGGCGGCGGGACGGAGCACGTGGTGCTCGCTCAGGGGATCGACGACGACGCGACCGACATGTCCGCGGCGCCGCCGCTCGTGCGGGTCCACAGCGAGTGCCTGACCGGGGATGCCCTCGGATCATGGCGCTGCGACTGCGGGGAGCAGCTCGACGCTGCGCTCGCGGAGATCGCCCGCGAGGGTCGTGGCGCCGTGGTGTACGTCCGTGGACACGAGGGTCGCGGGATCGGCCTGCTCGCGAAGCTCAAGGCGTACGCACTCCAGGACCAGGGGATCGACACCGTGGATGCGAACACCGCGCTCGGTCTGCCGGTCGACGCGCGCCGGTACGACCAGGCCGCCGAGATCCTGCAGGACCTCGGGATCAGGGCCGTGCGCCTCCTCTCCGGGAATCCCGCCAAGGAGGAGGCCCTGGCGGACCTGGGGATCCGTGTCGTCGAGCGGCGGGGGCTCGTGGTGTCCGAGCGCTCGGAGAACGCACGCTACCTGGCGACGAAGCGGGCCCGGATGCGCCATGACGCCGCGCCGGTCGCCGACGCCTGGGACCTGCTGCTGGACGGCATCGTGCCCGCTGCACCGCCGCCCGGTGAGGCCGAGGAGCTGGCCCACCGCTACGGCTACGTGGCCGGTGCCACCGGGCAGCTCGTCATCGGGCAGCTGCGGCAGAGCCTCGACGGGTTCATCGCCTCGCGGACGGGTGACGCCGGGCTGCACGAGGACCGGGGCGATCACGGCCACCTGCAGCGCCTGCGGGCTCTCGTGGACGCCGTCGTGGTCGGGGCGTCGACCGTCCTCGCGGAGGACTGCTCGCTCGCTGTCGAGGACGTCTCCGGCACGAGCCCCGTGCGCGTGGTGCTCGACGCCGGCGCGAAGGTCGGTGTGCAGGCACGCGTCCTCGCCGACGACGGCGTCCCGACCCTGTGGATCACGGGATTCGGAGCGGTGGTCCCGACGGGCCTGCCCGCGTCCGTCGAGGTGGTCCGGCTCGCGGAGGACGATTTCGCTCCCCGGCGCGTCCTCGACATCCTGCAGGCGCGGGGGCTGCGGAAGGTGCTGATCGAGGGGGGCGGGAAGACGGTGTCCCGTTTCCTCGACGCCGGGCTGCTCGACAGGCTCTACCTCACCACCGCGCCCGTCCTCGTGGGCGACGGCGTGCCGGGCATCCGGTTCAGCGGCTCGGATGCCCTCGACGAGGCCCGCAGCGCCCCCGTGCGGCGCTTCGTGTTCGGACAGGACATCTGCACGGAGTTCAACTTCGCCGCGGTGCGCTGACGAGGGTGACGGACGCCGGACGAACGAATCCCACGGCGCCGCGGCTGGAAGCCGCTGCACCGTGGGACCCGATCGGTACCGAGGCGTGCCGGGAGATCAGGATCCCTCGTCGAGCCTCTTGCTCTTGCCCTGGAGCCTGTCGATGTGCTCGGACGCCTCGGCCTTGTTGATGTCTGCGGGGATCTCCTCGCCGGCCTCGCGGGCGAGGGTGTCGAGGTAGCTGCGCTGAGCCGCGGTCATGGGCTCGTCGCCGGTGACCCAGTCGGAGGGATCGCGCTCGAAACCGCCGTCGGGCTCGGAGGTCGGGCTTCCCAGTGTGTCTGCCATGTGTGTTCCTCTTCGTCGTGGGGCGTGAGCCATCAGTCTACTTACCGTCACCGACACCCTTGTAGGGTGGTGCCATGATCACCGTCAGAGGATCCATCAGCACCGTCCTTCCTCCCGAGCGGGCCTTCGCCTTCCTCTCCGAGTTCGAGAACACGAGCACCTGGGATCCCGGGACTCCCGTCGTCGGGAAGCGGTCCGACGGACCGGCTGCCGTGGGGCACCGCTACCACGCCGAGGCCGAGTTCCGTGGCAAGCGCCGGCCGATCGAGTACGAGATCATCGAGCTGCGGCCCGGGCACATCCGGTTGCGCGGGGAGAATAAGACTCTCGTCGCCTCCGATGCGATGGACGTGGTCCCCTCGACGTCCATCCCGGGCGGCAGCGATGTCACCTACACCGCGGAATTCGACCTGAAGGGGATGCTGAAGATCGCACAGCCCCTCCTTCGGCCGGCGTTCGACGCGCTGCGTGATCCGGCGTTGAACGGGATGAAGGGGAAGCTCGACAGCCTGGCCGGCTAGCGCGGTTCCGGGCCCACGTCGGCGATCCACCGCCCGACGGGTGGGGGCTCCTGTGGTCCGTCCGGCCGGCGGATCGCCGGGACGCGTCTGCGCACCTGGCGCTCGGAGTGCGCTGCCAGCCGCATCCGTCCGCTGGTGTACCGCACCCCACCGCGCGCCCTGCTCAGGACGGCGAGCCAGCTGTACATGGACCGCTCCGCGAGCCACAGCGGTGCCCACAGCGCAGCAGCGGGTGGATGCACCGCCCGCCCACTCCGCCGTCGCCGGCCCAGCTCCGCAGGGCGGCGACGCCGCAGGCCAGCCCGGCGAGCTGCAATCCGTCGGGACGGATGAGGACCAGCGCGGGCAGGACGCCGAGTTCCGCCAGAAGGCGCGCCGGCTGCGCCACGCTGTCATAGGCCTGCCGCACGGGCTGCCGCAGGACGTGCTGCGCGGTATAGAGAAGACGACGCACGAAGAGATCGTCCGCCCGGGCCTCCCTCCCACTGGCAGCACGGATGGTCCGGACCAGTTCGAGGTTCTCGAACAGGGCGTCGGTACTGTACCCACCGGGCGCGACGCCGGAAGGACGCGTCGGCGGATCCATCGACCACCGTGACGTCGACCCACCGCATCAGCCGGGACAGGTAGCGGGCCAGCTCATCGGGGGGCCCCGTCGGTCCACCTCAGCGGCAGGATGTACTCGGCCGGCTGGTGCATGGCTGCTGCGGGTCCTCCTGCGCAACGGGTTCCCGGACCTGATATCCGCTTCTCCTCAACTACTAAGGCTGCTTATGGTGAGGGGGCAAGGAACGTGCGCTACCGGTCTCCGATGGACAGGGAGTGCCCGCGGGAGAAACCCAGCAGACACCAGGAGGAACAGTGAGCCAGTCAGTGCAGCAGCAGGACCCACCCGGAACCACCGATGCGATGCAGCCCGCGCCCGATCACGGCGAACAGTCCTATCGCGGCTCGGGCCGCCTCGCCGGCAAGAAGGCGGTCATCACCGGCGGTGACAGCGGCATCGGTCGCGCGGTCGCCATCGCGTATGCGAGGGAGGGCGCGGACGTCCTCATCAGCTATCTGGACGAGGACGACGACGCCCGCGAGACCGCGCGCTGGGTCGAGGAGGCAGGCAGGACCGCTGTCCTCTTCCCCGGCGATCTGGCCGATCCGGCGACGTGCAGGGGCGTGATCGACACGGCGGTGCAGGAGTTCGGGCGCGTGGACATCCTCGTCAGCAACGCCGCCTTCCAGATGACGCACGAGAGCATCGAGGAGATTCCGGACGAGGAGTGGGACCGCACCCTGGCCATCAACCTCAGCGCGTTCTTCCACCTGACGAAGGCGGTCCTCCCGCACATGGGCCCGGGCGGCGCGATCATCGGGTCCAGTTCGGTGAACTCGGACAACCCCGTCCCCACCCTCATGCCCTATTCGGCCACCAAGGCCGGCATCGCGAACATGACGGCCGCCATGGCGCAGCTCCTCGCCGAGCGCGGCATCCGCGCTAATTCGGTGGCGCCCGGACCGATCTGGACACCGCTCATCCCGGCGACGATGCCCGAGGACCAGGTGGAGAGCTTCGGGCAGCAGGTTCCGATGCGGCGCGCAGGCCAGCCGGCGGAGCTCGCCCCGGTGTACGTGCTGCTGGCCTCGGACGAAGCGAGCTACGTCTCCGGTGCACGCATCGCCGTGACGGGCGGACAACCCATCCTGTAGCGTCCGTCCGCGCCGTCCGGGACGCACCCATCCACAGCCGGAGCGGACACGAACATGTGGGGGACAAGCCTCCCTCGGACGCATAACAGTGGTCGTCCGCGGGAGGCTGTCCTCCCCACGCATCATCGCTCCGGAGGCGGATCGGACCGGGGACTCAGCCCCGGAACATCGGCAGCGGTGCTCCTGCCACACCGGGCGTCACCGCGAAGAGGGCGCCCGCCAGTGGCTCCGACCCGGCCGGGATGTTCTCCTGCGTGGTCGTGATGAACAGCGTCGAGAGGTCCGCTCCTCCGAAGGCGCACGCCGTCACGTTGGTGACGGGCAGGGGGATGTGCTCCGACAACCTGCCCGACGCATCGAAGCGCGCCACGGCGCCCCCGCCGTACAGCGCGGTCCAGACACCGCCCTCCGCGTCGATCGCCATGCCGTCCGGCATCCCCAGCGCGGGCTCGACGACGGCGAAGGTGCGGCGGTCCGTGAAGCTCCCCGCCTCGACGTCGTACCCGAGCGCGTCGATCCGGCCCGTCGGGGTGTCGCTGAAGAAGGCGGTGCCGCCGTCGGGGGAGAAGTGCAGGCCGTTGGACACCGTGATCCCGGTGAGCAGCGTCGAGACCGAGTGGTCGCCGTCCAGCGAGTACAGCGTGCCGGCGCCGAAGCCGCCCTCCCAGCCCATCGAGCCGCAGAGGAACCTGCCGGCCGTGTCGCAGCCGCCGTCGTTCATGCGGACGGCGGGGTCGTCGAAGGCCTCCGGCCCCTGCTCCAGGTCGGAGAGCGACTCGTCCGCGAACACGAAACCACGCTCCACGCCGATGACGTAGCCGCCCGAAGCGCGGCCGCGGATCACGCCGGCCAGGCGGGGATGCACGTCGTGCCGGTCGATGCTGCCGTCCTCGTGGCGCAGGAGGACGTCGCCCTCCATCATGTCGACGAGGAGCAGTTCTCCCCGCCGCGGATCCCAGTAGGGTCCCTCGCCGTGGAAGGTGCAGACATCGGAGATCTGTTCGGCTTTCACTGTGCCTCCTGGCGGTTCGCGGCTGGTGCGGTCGGTCCGGCGTCAGCCGCCGGTGGGTACGGGGGTGGCCTCGGACAGTCCCACGCAGGCCCGGGTCTGCTCGACGCGCGAGACGGCGTCGCCCAGCTCCACGAGGACCGTGCTGGAGGCCACCTCCTCCGGATCGAACAGGACCTCGACGGCGGGATCCCGCCCGTAGGTGGTCGCGGTCCACGCAGGATCGCCCTCTCGGACCACCCAGTCGACGTCGTTCACGGTCACGCAGGGATCGGTGGTCGGCCCGGGGACGACGACGCCGCAGCGCAGCACCACCCGGGACGGATCGCCCCAGGCCGACGTCGCCTGGCTGTTCGTGTCCCGCTGCTCGTTCTCGGCGACCAGCGGCGGCAGGGCGATCATCACGTCCGCGCAGTCGGCATTCGCGGCGTCCGCCGCGGGGTCGACGTCGACGACGGACGTGCAGCCGGGCAGCACGACCAGCAGGGTCGCGGCGGCGGCCAGGAGGGCCACGGCACGGGGGAGAGCACGCATGGAGCCAGCCTAGTGCGTGCCCCCGGCCTTCCCGCGCCGCGCGGTCGGCGCTTCATCGGCTTGCGGCCGCAGCCTCCGATTCGATCCCCGGCCCCCGCCCGCTGCGACACGCGGCCGCCGCCGGACCCGGCCGACCGCGCCGACGAGCCGACCGCCAGTAGGATTCGAGAGCCGCAGCGCTCAGGCTGACGGTCCCACGCGTGACCGGTGCGCTTCCCCAGCATCCCGGCGCAGATCGAGCCGAGGACGAATGACAGCGCCCTACCCCCCTGACCCCCGTACCACCGTCCGTCCGCGGGTCGCCGCCGCGTGTGCACTCCTCGTCGTGGCCGCGGCGGTCGCGGTGGCCGTCCCGTCCGCGCCGGCCGTCGCCGTCGCGCCCCGTCCTGCGGTCGTCGCCCAGCAGCAGCCCGACGTCGTCGAGCAGCCGCGACCGAACGTCGTCGAGCAGCCGCAGCCGGACGCGACGTTCGGCGAACCCGCACCGCCCGTGCCGGATCCCACCGCCACGGCGGGGATCGACCCCGCGACGGGATTCGCGATCAACGCCCGGACAGGCTTCCTCGTGCATCCGGGGACCGGCCACCTGATCGAACCCGACACCGGGTACCTGCTCTTCGCGGACACGCTGATCTACACCAACGAGCGGTACGACGCCGCAACCGACCAGGTGGTACCGATCGAGGACGAGGGGCCCGTGCCGTCGCCGACCGCCGCGCAACCCACGGCGACGGCCACCCCGAGTGCGACGGCCACCGCCTCCGTGACAGCAGCCCCGCCGTCGTCCGCGCCCCCTGCCGTCGTCCCGCCTGCGACCCTGCCCTCCGCCACCCCGGAAGCGACGGTCACCGCGACGCCGCGGACGACCACCTCGCCGACCCCTTCGCCCAGCGGCAGCACGGTGGCGGTCGAGGAGGAGCGCACCTCCTCGCTCGCTCCCGCGGTCTGGATCGGCGCGGGTCTCGTCGCCGCCGTCGTAGCCGTCGTGGTGGTCGTCGCCCTCCGCAGGAGGGGCCGCCACCAGTCGTGAGTGACGCGACGGGAGGGCGCGCCCCGGGTACAGTGCAGGACGTGAAGAATCTCCTGGTGACCGGCGGAGCCGGCTTTATAGGGTCCAATTTCGTGCACTACCTGATGGAGCAGACGGACGTCTCCGTCACGGTCCTCGACAAGATGACGTACGCGGGCAACCACGCCTCCCTCGAGGGACTGCCCGCCGACCGCTTCGAACTCGTGGTCGGTGACATCGCCGATGCCGCCGTCGTCGATCCGCTGATGCAGCGCGCCGACGCCGTGGTGCACTACGCCGCGGAGTCGCACAATGACAACTCCCTGCACGACCCGCGGCCCTTCCTGGACACCAACATCATCGGGACCTACACCCTGCTCGAGGCCGCCCGCCGCCACGGCACGCGCTTCCACCACATCAGCACCGACGAGGTCTACGGCGATCTGGACCTCGACGATCCCGTACGGTTCACCGAGGAGACGCCCTACAACCCGTCGAGTCCCTACTCGTCGACGAAGGCCGGCTCCGACCTCCTCGTGCGGGCGTGGGCCCGGTCCTTCGGCGTCGAGGCGACCATCAGCAACTGTTCGAACAACTACGGCCCCTACCAGCACGTCGAGAAGTTCATCCCGCGCCAGATCACCAACGTCATCGACGGTGTCCGGCCCAAGCTCTACGGTGAGGGGCTGAACGTCCGCGACTGGATCCACGCGAACGACCACTCCTCCGCTGTGTGGACCATCCTCGACAAGGGCGAGATCGGCCAGACCTACCTGATCGGTGCCGACGGGGAGCGGAACAACAAGGACGTCGTCGAACTCGTCCTCACCGAGATGGGACAGCCTGCCGAGGCCTACGACCACGTGGTGGACCGGGCGGGCCATGACCTGCGGTACGCGATCGACTCCACCAAGCTCCGGACCGAGCTCGGCTGGGCGCCGGAGTTCCACCACTTCGAGCAGGGCCTGCGCGACACCATCGCCTGGTACCGCGACAACGAGGCCTGGTGGCGGCCGCAGAAGGCCGTGACCGAGTCCAAGTACGTCGAACTGGGGCAGTAGACCGTGGGCCCCACCTTCTCGAAGCCCCTCGGCTCGCGCGGGACGCCCATCCCCGGCGTCGTGCTCTTCGACCTCCCGGTCCACGGTGACAACCGCGGCTGGTTCAAGGAGAACTGGCAGCGGGCCAAGATGACGGCCGCCGGCCTCGCCGACTTCGGACCCGTGCAGAACAACATCTCCTTCAACGAGTCCGCCGGCACGACCCGCGGCATCCATGCCGAACCCTGGGACAAGTTCATCTCGGTGGCGACAGGGCGCGTCTTCGGTGCCTGGGTGGACCTGCGCGAGGGACCCTCGTTCGGTGCGGTCTTCACGGCCGAACTGGACCCCTCCACCGCCATCTTCATCCCCCGCGGCGTGGGCAATGCCTTCCAGACCCTCGAGGACGGCACGGCCTACACCTACCTCGTCAACGACCACTGGTCGGCCGACGCGCAGGACCAGTACGTGTTCCTCAATCTCGCGGACGAGACGGCGGCGATCGACTGGCCCATCCCGCTCGCGGACGCCGAGCTGTCCGACAAGGACCGGAAGCACCCCCGGCTCGCCGACGTCACACCGCTCGCGCCGCGCCGCACGCTCGTCGTCGGCGCCGACGGACAGCTGGGACGGGCGCTGCGCACGGCCCTCGACGGGCACCCGTCGGTGGAGTTCGCCGGCCGCGCCGAGCTGGACCTGCTCGGCGGCGGGCTCGACGACGCCCGAGCGTGGACGGGCTACGACACCATCATCAATGCGGCGGCCTACACCGCCGTCGATACCGCGGAGACCCCGGAGGGCCGCGCGGCGGCCTGGGCGGTCAACGTCTCGGGGGTCGCGGCCCTGGCGCGCGTGGCCACCGCGCACCGCATCACCCTCGTGCAGGTCTCCAGCGACTACGTCTTCGACGGATCGCGGGAACTGTATGACGAGGACGAGGCCTTCAGTCCCCTCGGTGTCTACGGGCAGACCAAGGCCGCAGGTGACGCGATCGTCGCGACCGTGCCGCGCCACTACATCGTGCGCACCAGCTGGGTCATCGGTGAAGGCGGGAACTTCGTGCGCACCATGGCGAGCCTCGCGGGCCGCGGCATCTCGCCGAGCGTGGTGGACGACCAGATCGGCCGCCTCACGTTCACCGAGGACATCGCCGGGGCCATCCTGCACCTTGTCGGCACCGGCGCACCGTACGGCACCTACAACGTCACGAACGACGGCGACGCACAGAGCTGGGCGGAGATCGCTGCGGAGGTGTTCGCCCTCTCCGGCCGGGAGCGGGAGGACGTCACGGGCGTCAGCACGGAGGAGTACTTCGCGGGCAAGGAGGCGGCCCCGCGCCCGCTGCAGAGCACACTCGACCTGGCGAAGCTCAAGGCGGCGGGCTTCACGCCGGCGCTGGCGGCAGACCGCCTCGCCGCCTATGTCCGAGCGCTCGTCCCCTAGGGGTTCCCGGTTCGGCTGGGCGGCCCTCCCGGGTGGGCCCCGTATCATTGGTCCGAATCCGACCCGACCACAGCTCCTCGACGGGGGACCCCGATGGCACTGAACGATACCGACGCGCGCGTGACACGGAGGCGCCAGCGCCATCCCGTGCGCACCACCCTGCTGGTCTTCGGTGCGCTCGTCGTCGTCGCCGCCCTCGTGGCCGGCGGCTACCTGTTCTCGCTCGCGCGTTCCTTCGATGCCGGCTCCGAGACGATCGAGACAGCCTTCCCTGCGGAGGAATCGCGCCCCGCGGTGGCGCCCGAGGCCGAAGGGGCGGTCAACATCCTCCTGCTCGGCACCGATTCCCGGGCGACGCCGGAAGAGCTGGGCGATACCGCCTCCACTGATCCTGTGGACAGTCGCGCGGACACCATGATGCTGATGCACGTCCCCGCGGACCGCCAGGACATCCAGGTCATGTCGATCATGCGTGACACGTGGACGGACATACCGGGACACGGCGAGGCCAAGGTCAACGCGGCCATGGCGCTCGGCGGCGTCCCGCTCGTAGTGCAGACCGTCGAAGGCCTGTTCGGCACGCGCATCGACCACGTGGCGAGCATCGACTTCGAGGGGTTCAAGGGCCTGACGGACGCACTCGGCGGCGTGCAGGTGGACAATCCGGTCGCGTTCCAGTCGCGGGGCAGTCAGGGGGAGTCCTTCGGTGCCGGACCGATCACCCTGCAGGGGGAATCGGCGCTCAAGTTCGTACGCGAACGCTATGCGTTCAGCGACGGCGATTACCAGCGGGTCAAGAACCAGCAGCTGTTCGTCAAGGCCGTGATGGGCAAGCTGTTGACCGCCGACACCCTCACCGATCCTTGGAAGGTCTACGGCGTGGTCGATCGGACGTCCCCCTTCGTGGCGGTGGACTCCGGTCTCGACTCAGCCACCCTGGGATCGCTGGCCGTCTCGCTGCGCGGGGTCCGCTCCGGTGACATCGACTTCTTCACCCTTCCCACGTCGGGTACCGGGACCTCGGCGGACGGACAGTCGATCGTTGTCAAGGATGACGCCGCCATCGCCCGGATCGCCGAGGCTTTGCAGACCGACACCCTGCGCGACTACGTGTCGTCGGCGCCGAATGGTGGATCGTGAGCGGGAAGCGCAGATCCGTGCGGCTGACCGCTCCTGCCGCCGTCGCGGGTGCCGTCCTCACGCTCGGCGTCATGGCCGGTCCGGGGGTTGCCGTGGAGACACCGGGCCCCACACCCGTCGTCACGCCGCCGCCGGCTGCTGCGACCCTGGCACCTGCTCCGTCGCTCAGTCCCGCTCCGGAGCCGGCCCCCACATCCCCCGACCCGGGGCCGGCGGTCCCGGAGCCTGCACCCGTTCCGCCCGCACCAGCTCCGGAGCCCTCGCCGGCCGCGGAGCCTCCTGCGGAAGTCCCTGTTCCGGGCGTCGATCCGGGGACAGGCTTCCTGATCGACCCCGGGACCGGGTGGCTCGTCCACCCTCCGACGGGGTACCTCATCGAACCGGGGACGAATCTGCTGGTGATCCCCGGATCGCTCGCGTACTCGTCCTTCCGCTGGGATCCGCTGACCGATCTCGTCGAGGACCTGCGGGAGGAGGAGTTGCCGTCTCCGTCCGCCTCGCCGTCGACCGAGCCGAGGACGACGTCGCCCGGACAGCCGACCGCACAGCCGACCGCGAAGCCGACGGCGGAGAGGCCGACCACGACAGCCTCCGCCCGTCCGTCCGCGACACCTACAGCGCCCGCAACGGACGAAGCGGTCTCCGGCTCGGCAGAGATGGACCAGGCGTCCAGCCGATCGATCGGCACGCATCCGGCGACGCGGGTGCTCGTCATCGTCCTGCTCCTCGGGCTCGGGGTGCTGTACTACCGGCGGCTGCGCACGGGCCGGACCGTCTGATGACGCGTCCATGCAGCTTGACGCTACGATGGGCGGAATGATCAGGTCGCAAGCTCCGCTGGGGGGTGGTCCCGTTGCGCGTCATGCTCCTCACGCACTCCTATTCGCCTGAGCACAGCCCGCCCCAGCGCAGATGGACGCAGCTCGTGCGATCCTTCAGGGCAGAGGGCTGGGACGTCGACGTGGTGACCCCGGTGGCGCACGCGCCCTACGGCCGCAGGACCCTGACCAGTCATCAGGCGGGCCGCGTGTTCCGGACGGACCGCGGTGCATCCGGCGAACAGATCCGCCGTGTCCCGTTCCTGTGGCACCGGACCACGCGCAGCGGACGCCTGATCAACCACCTGTTCTCCGCCGCCATGAGCATCCCTGCCTCGGCTTTCGCCCCCCGCCCGGATGTCGTCGTCGTGACCGTGCCGAGCCTACCCATCCTCGGCGCGGGATTCGTGGTCTCGCGCATGCTGAGGAGGCCACTGGTGGTCGACATGCGCGATGCCTGGCCGGACATCGCCCGCGATGCGCGCATCGTCCAGGGGAACGCGAAGAGCCTCGCGGAGCGGATCATCATCGCGATCCAGGACCGCGCGAATCTCGTGGTGACGGTGACCTATGGTTTCGCCCACACACTGCGCGAGAGGGGACTGAAGAACGTCGCGACGGTCACCAACGGTATCGACATGGCCTCCATCCGGGACATGGCGCCCCCGGCCGGTCGGCAGGACCGCCTCGAGGTCCTCTACCTGGGCAACCACGGCGAGAGCCAGCGCCTCGACGTGCCGATCCGCGCCGCTGCGCTCGTCGGACCGAAGATGAGACTGACCCTCGTGGGACACGGGGTGGAGCGGAACGAGCTCATGGCTCTCGCCCGACGGCTCGACGCGCCCGTCGAATTCCACCCCCCGGTCCACGGACCGGAGATCATGGACTACTACGAGCGTGCCGACACCTGCATCGTGACGCTGCGGGACGACTGGAAGTCGTTCGACACCACCATCCCGTCGAAGACCTATGAGGTGCTCTCGGTGGGACGACATGTCACGGGCATCGTCCGCGGAGAGGCCCGCAGCATCCTGGAGGAAGCCGAGGCAGGGCACATCGTGCCCTCGGAGGCGACGGCGGTCGCTGAGCTCTGGAACACCCTGGCGGACAACCGGCACCTGCTGAGGATCGGCGAGCAGGGACGGACCTGGGTCCGGAACAATGCCAATGTGCACGCGCTGGGCCGCACCTACATCGACCTCATCACCGAGGTAGCGGGACGACCGCGCCGGTGAGGATGCTCCGCCTGCTCGGCAACCTCCGGCTCGCCGGGGCCACGGCCCGCACCCATGTGAAGGACGATCCGGTCATCCTCGCCATCCAGGTGAGCCGCAGGCTGCCGCCCGGTCTCGTCCGTCGACTGGCAGGCACCATCGGATCGTCGGCGGGGGACCGGGGGAGCCGCCTCCCGGTGGTCCGGGCGCTCGCGGCCCATCTGCTCGGGCGAGCGTCCGGCGTCGAATCGATCCTCTGCAGCGCCCTGGACGCCGGGATCAGCGCGCGCTCCGCACGCCGGTTGGCCGACGTCGCCCTGGCGGCGGGCATGCTCGACGAGGCCGCCGCCTTGCTGGCCCGGGCCGGTTCCGGAGCCGGGACGGCGGGGCAGCGGGCACGCCGTCGGTGGTACGACGGCGACATGAGCGGCGCGGTCGGGGTGCTTAACGAGGCGGGCCGGCATCACCACGCAGAGCGGCTTGCCGGGGAGGTGCGGGTCTACGAGGGCTGGACGCCGTCCGTCCCCGGGGTCTCGGGCTACACGCCACGGGGGAGAACCGTCCTGCACCTGCTGACCAACTCGCTGCCGCACACGGGAAGCGGCTACGCGCAGCGCACCCATTCGCTCCTCAAGGCCCAGGCGGAGGCCGGGTGGACGGTCCACGCCGCGACGAGGATCGGCTACCCCGTCCAGGTGGGGAAGCTCTTCGCGGCTGACGTCGACGTGATCGACGGCGTCACCTACCATCGACTGCTTCCGGTCCCAATGTCCCGGGGATTCGATGAGCGCCTGCAGCAGCAGGCCGACGAGTTGCTCCGACTCGCTCTGGACCTCGAGCCCTCCGTCCTGCATGCGACGACGCCCTTCACGAACGGGATCGTCGTGGAGCAGGTGGGGCGCGCCCTGGGCATACCGTGGGTGTACGAGGCCCGCGGTCAACTCGCGGACACCTGGGCGTCGACCCGCCCGGCATACGTGAAGGCGAGCGAACGCTATAGGCTCTTCACTGATCGTGAAGCACAGGTGATGCGCAATGCCAGCCTCGTGGTGACGTTAGGTGAGGCTATGAGACAGGGAATTGTGCGCAACGGAGTCCCGGAGGACAAGATCCTGCTGAGCCCGAACGCGGTCGGCGACGAGTATCTCGACGATCCCCTCCCGCCGGCGGAAGCTCGCCGTTCCCTGGGGCTGCCCGGGACCGGTGTCTTCGTCGGCACGGTCAGCAGCCTCGTCGACTACGAGGGTCTGGACACCCTCCTCCGAGCCGTCGCCCTCCTGGCCCCGGCCCGACCGGACCTGCACTGCCTGATCGTGGGCGACGGTGCCGCAGCTGCCTCCCTCACGTCGCTGGCCCTCGAACTGGGCATCGCCTCGCGCGTGACGTTCACCGGCCGGGTCCCCCGGCACCAGGCACGGTCCTACCACCAGGCTCTCGACATCTTCGTGGTGCCGCGCAGGGACCTCGACGTGACGAGCGCCGTCACGCCGCTCAAACCGGTGGAGGCCATGGCCTGCGGCCGCGCCGTCGTCGCCAGCGACCTGCCGGCGCTGCGGGAGATCGTCACGGACGGCGTCACCGGTCTCCTGGTCGAGCCCGAGAGCCCCGACGCGCTCGCGAAAGCCATCGCGCGTCTCCTGGACGACCCGTCGGAGCGTTCCGGCCTCGGCACTCACGGCCGGGCGCAGGCACTGGCGACCCGCGTCTGGTCGCACAATGCCGCCGAGCTCTCCGACGCCTACCGGCTCCTGGAAGCCACCTCCTGATGGCCGACGACGGCCAGGAGGAGCAGGAAACCCGGGAGTCGGCCGGAGTCAGGGTGATCCCCGTCTCCACGCGCGGATTGCTCCGGATCGGCGCGCGGCCCGGATTCCTCGACTACCTGAAGCAGATCTGGGACCATCGCGCCTTCATCGTCTACGATGCGCGAGCGCGGGTCAGCAGCGGCAACCGGAGGGATCGACTGGGCAGCGCCTGGATGATCCTCAACCCGGTCCTCAACGGGCTCACGTTCTACCTCATCTTCGGCCTGCTGCTGAACACCAGCCGCGGCATCCCGAACTTCATCGGCTACCTCGTCATCGGAGTGTTCCTCTTCCAGATCAGCGCTCGGGCCATCACCAACGGAGCACGCTCGGTCCAGGCGAACAAGGCGGTCATCCAGGCGTTCAACTTCCCTCGCGCCACGCTTCCCATCTCGGTGAACGTGCGGGAGATCCTGGCCTCCGTGCCGGTGCTCATCACCATGCTGATCCTCATCCTGATCTTCCCGCCGGTGGAGGACATCACCTGGCGCTGGTTCCTGATCCTCCCGGCCCTCTTCCTCCAGGCGGTCTTCAACCTCGGCGTCGGGCTGATCCTCGCCCGGATGATCTCGCGCATCAACGACATCACCCATCTCCTGAGCTTCGCGCTACGGGTCTGGATGTACGCCTCCGCCGTGTTCTTCTCGTACGAGCGATTCATCGACCACGAGGTGCTGTTGACCATCGTCCAGCTCAATCCCCTCTTCAACGTGCTCGACATCGTGCGGGACTGCGTGCTCTATGCGACGCTGCCGTCCTGGGGCTCCTGGGGTGTCCTCTCCGCCTGGGCGTTCGGCTCGCTGATCCTCGGCATGGTGTTCTTCTGGAAGGCCGAGGAATCGTATGTCCGCGAATAGGCAGGACGACGGCGGCGAGGGAGTCCTGCCCACGGTGGTCGTCAGCGGGGTCAGCATGCGCTACCACGTCCCTTCGACCGACGCGCGGAGGGCGGAGGTGCCCGCCGGAGTCGGCGGGCTGGTCCGCAGGTTGCTCGGTCGCCCTCCGCTCGTTCCCGTGGACGCACTGAACCCGTTGTCCCTCGTGGCGGAACACGGCGAGGCGATCGGGATCGTGGGGCGGAACGGATCGGGGAAGAGCACCCTCATGCGGCTCATCAGCGGTCAGAGCAATCCGACCGCCGGAGCGGTCTACGCCTCCAGCGTCCCCGTGATGCTGGGCGTCAATGCCGCGCTGGTCCCTGAACTGTCCGGCGACCACAACATCATCCTGGGATGCCTCGCCATGGGCATGACCCGGCCGGAGATCGACGAGAAGTTCGCATCGATCGTCGACCTGTCCGGGCTGGGTAAGGCGATCCACCTCCCCATGCGGTCCTACTCGTCCGGGATGTCGTCCCGGCTCCGCTTCGCGATCGCCGCCAGTGTCGATCCCGAGATCCTCCTCATCGACGAGGCGCTCAACACGGGCGATGCCCAGTTCCGGGAACGCAGCAAGGAGCGGATGAACGAGCTCCGGGCGAGCGCCGGCTCCGTCTTCCTGGTCAGCCACAGCCTGGGCACCATCAGGGAGATGTGCACGCGAGCGCTCTGGCTGGACGAGGGTGACCTCCTGATGGACGGGGACCCGGCGGCGGTCACTGCGGCGTACCTGGACTACACGCGCCATCTCACCAAGGGCAATCTCGACAGCGCCGCCGCGCTTCGCGAGGAAGCACGCAGCACGCTGGTCGTCACCGAGATCGAGGCCCAGGCACCGGGACGCAGGAAGGCATGATCAGCGGTGCTACGGGTTCGCTGGTGCGCCTGAGGCGCGGATTCTGGCACCTGCGCCGCGGTGGTGTCCGGCAGCTACAAGCCTGGAGCCGCAGGGAGCGCGCCCAGCAGCGTCATCTCGTCCCGGGGGGCGTGCGGGGAGCCGAGGGAGCGTGGCTCGGCCATGGCCGCCGCAGGCACCTGACCTTCGCTCCCACCTCTTCCGTGGCGCGGACGGCCCGCCGGAGTGAGCTGCGTGTAGGTGTCATCCTCGACGAGTTCTCCTCTGCCGCCTTCGCCTTCGAGTGGACCGTCATCCCGCTCGATCCCCGCCGCTGGCTGGAGCAGTGCGAGGGGGAGCGTCTCGATTTCGTCTTCGTCGAGTCCGCCTGGTCCGGGAACAACCGTCTGTGGCGAGGGAAGGTCGGGGGGCCGGAGGGTCCCTCACCCGAGTTCCGTGACCTCATGGGCTGGTGCACGGGGCATGGCGTGCCTACAGCGTTCTGGAACAAGGAGGATCCGCCCCACTACGGGGACTTCCTCCAGGCGGCAGGGCTCGCAGACTGGGTGTTCACCTCTGACGAGGGCCGCCTGCCGTCCTACCGGGAGGATCTGGGGCACGACCGTGTCGCAGTGCTTCCCTTCGCTGCCCAGCCCGCCCTCCACAATCCCGTCCGCCCTCCGCACGGCCGGCACGCCAGGGACGTCGCCTTCGCCGGCATGTACTTCGCCCACAAGTACCCCGAGCGTCGGGAGCAGCTCCAGATGCTCCTCGGCGGCGCGATGGACGCCGGTACCGGGATGAGGTTCGGGCTCGAGATCTTCTCCCGCATGCTCGGCGGCGATCCCGAGTACCAGTTTCCCGCGCCACTGGACGCCCGCGTCGTCGGAAGCCTCCGGTACGACCAGATGCTGACCGCCTACAAGGCCTTCAAGGTGTTCCTGAACGCCAATTCCGTCGTCGACTCACCCAGTATGTGCGCACGGCGCATCTTCGAGATCTCGGCCAGTGGGACACCGGTGGTCTCCGCCCCGAGCGCGGCCATCCCGGAATTCTTCACCGCGGACGAAGTCCCGGTCGCGGCGACGCGCGCCGAGACGGCCCACCTCGTCCGCGCCCTCGTGCGCAATCCCGAGTTCAACGACCGCACCGCCCATCGCGCGCAGCGTCGGATCTGGGCCGGGCACACCTACGCGCACAGGGCCGAACGCGTCGTCGAGGCCGTGCTGCCCGACCACCGGGACCCCGTCACCCGCCCCACGGTCTCGGCCCTCGTCCCCACCATCCGCGCGGGGCAACTGGAGCACATCTGCCGCACCCTCGGCGGACAAGCGGGCGTCCAGGCGCAGCTCGTGCTCCTCGCCCACGGGATACCGCTCCTGGAGCGGGAGGTCCGCGCCACCGCCCTCGCCCACGGGATCCACGACGTCGTGTTCCTGTCCGAGGTGCCGGGCACCACTCTCGGCGCATGCCTCAACCGCTGCGCCGACGCTGCGGACGGTCAGGTGCTCGCCAAGATGGACGACGACGACCACTACGGGCCGCAGTACCTGAGCGACCAGCTGTTCGCGCTCGAGTACTCCGGTGCGGACGTGGTGGGCAAGCAGGCCCACTACATGCATCTCACCTCGTCGGACGCGGTGATCCTGAGATCGGGCGAACGGGAGCACCGCTTCACCGACTTCGTCATGGGCCCCACCATCGTCGCGCGTGCCGAGTTCCTCAGGGCCGAGCGGTTCCCCGACCGCCGGAGCGGCGAGGACACGGAGTTCCTGCGAAAGGTGTCGACGAGCGGTGGGACCATCTACTCCGCAGACCGATTCAACTACGTCCAGATCCGGAACGCGTCCGGCCATACCTGGCAGATCGGCGATTCCGAGCTCCTTGCACAGGGCGATCTCAAGTTCTACGGAAGGCCACATGAGCACGTTGATATCTGAGCGTACGTCCGGGTCCGATCGGGCCGACGTCGCCGTCGTCGGTCTCGGGTACATCGGGCTGCCCACGGCCGCGATCCTCGCCACCACCGGTCTCTCCGTCGTCGGTGTCGACGTCAACCAGGGAACCGTGGACGCGGTGAACAACGGCCTCGTTCCCTTCGTGGAGCCCGACCTCGGCATCCACGTCGCCGGTGCCGTGAGCCAGGGCGCCCTTCGGGCGGCCACTACCACGCCGCGCGCGGCCGCCTATATCGTGGCGGTCCCGACGCCGTTCATGGCGGACAAGAGCGCTGATCTCTCCTACGTCAGAGCTGCTGCGGAAGGAATCGCGCCGCAGCTCCTGGGCGGGGAACTGGTCATCCTCGAGTCGACCTCGCCTCCGGGTACCACCCAGCGTCTCGGTGACTACCTCCTCGAACTCCGGCCGGATCTGAGCCTGGACGGATCGGACGGTAAGCCCGTGGTGCACCTGGCGCACTGTCCGGAGAGGGTGCTGCCCGGCCGGATCATGATCGAGATCGTCACCAACGACCGCGTGGTCGGTGGCCTGACGCGTCACGCCTCGGAAGCCGCCCGTCAGCTGTACCAGACGTTCTGCCAGGGCGAGATCCACATCACCGATGTGGCGACGGCCGAGATGAGCAAGCTGGTGGAAAACGCGTACCGGGACGTGAACATCGCCTTCGCCAACGAGCTGAGCGTTATCAGTGACACCCTGAACATCGATGTGTGGGAGCTCATCCGGCTCGCCAACCATCATCCGCGCGTCAACATCCTTAGCCCTGGACCGGGGGTGGGCGGACACTGCATCGCCGTGGATCCCTGGTTCATCGTCGCCGCGGACCCGGAACACGCCAACCTGATCCGGACGGCCCGTGAGGTCAACGACAGCAAGCCCGGACACGTGGTGGACAAGATCCTCGCCGCGATCGAGGGGATCGAGGCGCCGGTCATCGCCTGCCTGGGTCTGGCGTTCAAGGCCAACATCGACGACATCCGGGAATCGCCGGCCGTGGAGATCGTGCAGCGCCTGGCCGCGGCCGCAACTCATGCGCAACTCCTCGTGGCTACGCCGCTGCGGGACCGACGGAACCTGCCATCGGTGGTGTCCGGGATCGCCAACGTGGAGTGGCGCGAGACGCAGGACGCGGTCGACGCCGCAGGGGTGGTCGTCCTCCTGGTGGATCATGACCGGTTCCGGGAGATTCCAACCGAAAGTCTCGAGGGCAAGGTAGTCGTTGATACACGAGGATTCTGGGGGAAGAAACATGTCTAAAGCAGCGGACGGAGAACACGTCGCAACGGTGTTGCCGGCGGGTCGGCACTTTGCGGTGACGTGGAGCCTACCGACGGAGTTCGCAGGGCGAACCAATGCGATGCTCCACAGGTCGCGCGCATTCGCCGAGTTTGGCGGACGACCCGTGGATATTCTCACCTTCGACGATTTTCGTGATTACGCGGAGATCCGGTCCCGGTTGTCGAAAGAAGGCTTCCTTTCGGATGGCACGTCGGTGCTGAATTTGTGGGAGGACCTGCCAACCATGGTCGAGGGACTCGACGTCCCGGACGTGGGTCAGGACTTCGTCGATTTCGCACCGCTCGCGACGTGGTCCGGACCTGTCAAGGAACTCGACGGCCCCCACACCCGCCGCGCTCGGTACGCTGTCGACGGTACTCTGCTGCAGGTCGATCATTTCCGGACGGACGGATCGCTCCTTCTCTCAGATCGCCACGATGCCCAGCAGCATGGAGTCCACGGGGGGCGTTCACTTATCCTCTGCAACGACGAGGGCCTGCCCCTGAGGCACTTCGGCTCGTCGTGGGGTCTGTATCGCGCCTGGCTGGAGTTTCTCATCGGGGATGCGGCCGCCTGGTTCGTAGTCGACAACAAGAACACGGCACGGTTCATGGCCACTTTTAGGCGCGATAGCGCCGTGGTGCTCTACGTCGTCCACGAATCGCACCTGATGTCCCACGCTGACGGTTACGCCTCCGAACTGACTCCATCGGCACAGGAGGTGTTTCCTCACCTTGACCGTTTCGACGGCGTCGTTTACCTGACCGAGCACCAGGCTGCGGACGTTCATCGGCGCTATGCGGACGCGGGTAATTCCTTCGTTCTACCGAACAGCCGGAGCATCGACGCGGAGGCTGATCGCAGCAGGCGTCGAACACCAGGCCGTGGTATTCAAGTGGCGACTCTGAGTCGCCGGAAACGCGTCGACCACTCGATCCGGGCAATCCATCGCGTCCGCTCGTCGTCCGATCTCGCGGTACAGCTGGACGCCTTCGGGGACGGCTCCCAGCGCGACGCCCTTCAGGGTCTTATCAGCCAGCTGGGCGTTGGCGACTTCGTGCGATTGCGCGGGCACAGCAAGCAGATCCGCTCAGAATTTCAGACCGCGTCCTTCTCCCTGCTGACGAGCACCTCCGAGGCGATGGGGCTGGTGCTCGTAGAATCCATGGCGGCGGGATGCATTCCGATCGCCTACGATGTCCCGTACGGTCCGGCAGCGATCATCGATACAGGCGTGAACGGCTTCATCGTCGAGTACGGAAATGTCGAGAAGCTGGCCGAATGCATCGAATCTTTCCTGGCCCTGCCCGAGGACGAGCAACTTACCCTCCGCGTCGCCGCCATGGAGCGAGCGCGCGATTTCTCAGATCACTCGATTGTCTCGAGATGGGCCGAGGTGATGCGGGAGGCGTGGGAACGCAAGCACCGGGCGCCCGTAGCCTTGACCGTCTCAATTACTTCCACCGACTACTGCGTCCGATCTGGTGGGCGGCTGGGAATCCAAGTCCTGGCCCAGGTGTCGTCGTCTGACACAGCTCTTCCAGAGACACCGTCCTTCTTCTGCGCGATGCGGGCCCGCCAACAGCAGAACTTCTTCCGGGTCGAGGCGAGCGAAGCAGTCGTGACAGGGGAGGGCGCATACCGCCTGCAGTTCGATTTCGATCCTGCAGTGACACGGTCCCTCCGGCCCAGTACGGTCGACTTCACGCTGGAAGCAAGATGTGCCGGTAGCCACGCTACGACGAGGATGCCGCTCCACGGCGACCCCGTGTCACTTCAGGTTTACGCCACCCGCCACGGCAGCATGAGCATGGTTCTCAGCTAGTCCCTGACGGCAGCGCACGTCTCAGGACCTACCACGAAAGGCAACTCACTCCTATGCTGCACTCCGGCGCGGTCACCGGCCAGCACGTCCTACCCGATGGATACCACTGCGCTGTCACCTGGGGCATACCCTTCGACTACGGCGGCATGACCAGCGCAATGCTCCGTCGTTCTAGAGCCTTCGTCACGGAGGGCGGGCAGCACGTCGACGTACTCACCTTCGACTATCAACCGGATTATCCCGATATCGCCTGCGAACTCGAGGTAAGCCGGGAATTGATCCCAGGTATGCAGCTGCGCAATCTCTGGGACGAGCTTCGGTCGCTTCCTGACCCGGCACTCGATTCAGCCCGATCTGGTCCGCGCGTGAAGGGCGAGTACCGGCCCGTCGCGTTGAACGAAGGCAAGGACGAGCTCTTCGCAGGAGAGCTCCGGAGGCGGGTACGGTACGACCAGACGGGTGCTATCGTCCTTCAAATCGACTACCTGAGAGCAGACGGGTCGGTATACGCGTCCGACCGCCGGGATCTTACCGACTTCGGCACGGAGGGCGGTCGCCTTGTCACGCTGTGCGATAGCAACGGGCTTCAAGTGGCCTCCTGGAATCAGATGTGGCCCCTGTACTTGTTCTGGCTGGATGTCGTGGTCGCCGGTCGGGAGACCTTCATGATCATCGACAGCAAATCGACGGCCAACTTCATCACGCGCTACCGCAGGCCCAACGTCATCACCATGCATCTGGTGCACAATTCGCACATGGCCGCAGGCCAGTTGCCGCCGCACGGGGAGCTGAGCCGCGTCCGCCGCTACACCTTCGAGCGGCTGTCCTCGTTCGACGCCGTGATCTTCCTGACGGCAGCGCAGAAGAAGGATGTCGATGACGTGTACGGTGCCTCGGCCACGACAGGGGTGGTGCCGAACAGCACGGAACTCGTGCCGTTCGACGTCGATCAGGAGCGCGACTCCGGCGTTGGCGTCATGCTCGCGAGTTTGAACGGACGCAAGCGTGTGCAACATGCCATTAAGGCGGTGAAGATCGCGAGGGACTCGGGGGCCGACTGCAGTCTCATGATCTTCGGTGACGGGCCCGACCGCGGCCGGTTGGAGCAATTCGTCGATGAATCGGGGTTGTTGTCCTCGGTTCACCTACCGGGCTTCAGCGAGACTGCACGGCAGAACCTTTGGGCGGCGTCGTTCACGCTGCTGACGAGCACCACGGAGGGTCTGCCCCTCGTCCTGCTGGAAGCGATGAGCGGAGGCTGCCTGCCCATCGCCTACGACATCCCCTATGGGCCGGCGGATCTCATTGAGGACGGAGTCAATGGCTTCCTCGTGCCGCCTGGTGATGTGGAGGCTGTGGCACAGCGCATAGCTAAGATCTCGTCCTCGTCGGCAGATGAATTGCGCGCCATGCGGGCGGCCGCTCGCGGTACGGCTGAACGCTTCTCGGATCCTGCGGTCACGGCCCGGTGGGGACGCGAGATGCACCTTGCCGTGGACCGCAAGCTCGAGGAGAGCGTAGACACTTCCTAGGACAACCCGCTGCGGAGGATGGCTCGAGCGTCCTTAGAGGGGATCAGATAAAACGGCGCACCCTCCATGCAGGAGGGTGCGCCGTCCCGGCGAGCCGGCGGGGACTAGGGCAGTCCGACGTCCACCCGGATCATGTTGTGGTCCGAGGGGATAACGCCTACGAAGTTCCCGTAGGCATCGACGTTCACAACCGTCTCCCATTCGGCAACCCTCATCTTCGACGTGAAGATGTAGTCGAGGTATGTCCCGTTTCCGGAGTCGTTCCGCGCGTTGGCCAGGCGGTTGAAGGCATTGAAGCTGTCATAGAACGTCCCGATCCGCGATTCTGCAGTAGCACCAGAACTCGGCTGATCCGTCGCATACGTATTCCCCAAGGGGTCTACGTAGCCCGCTGCCGTGAGGACGTCGTAGGGTACGTTCGCCGGATCCGTCCACTTGTGTGAGTTCAGGTCCCCGGTGATGAGAACTGGAAGGTTCTCCGTATTCCTAAGCTTGATCTCGGCGAGGACGCTCTTGGTTTGCTGATCGCGGAGTGTCTGGTATTCGGCTCCACCCCCCGGCTGCAGGTGGGCATTGGCTACGAAGAACTTCTTCCCGGTGGATTTCTGCCGAAAGGTCCCCCAGGCCACGTATCGGCCGTTGTCCTCGCCTGACAGTGACGGCAGGGCGAGTGAGCCTTCGGTGACCAGTTCGACGGTGTTGGTGTTGAAGAGGAGCTTGGTGCCCTGCGAAGCCCCCTGGTACTGGTAGACGCAGTTTGTCGGCGTCGCGTGGTTCACGCAGTTGTTCCGCTTGGTGTTCGTCAGCTTGTAGGGAGCGCCGCTGGCGACCAGGCGCTCGGCGAGGTCCTCGAACTGTGAAATCCCGCCTGGTCGAGAGTCGTCCTTCAACCAGCCCTGTGAGGCCTCTTGGACGCCGAGCACATCGGGGAGCTGGCTCTTGATGCTCGAGACTACAGCGCTTCGACGATCCGACCACGGGAGCTCGTTCGGATCGCCAGCAAAGCAGTTTGCGCATTTCACGTTGTAACTGGCAACCCGGAGCGGATTGGCGACGGGGGCCAGCGCAGTCCGTGCGGTGGTTTTGGCGGTGATGGCGGTGGAGTAGGGGCTGAGGCTGGTGGTTCCGTCGGCGGAGATGGCCGAGACCCGGAAGTAGTAGGTGGTGTTGGGNCAGTGGGGGCAGCGGCGGTGGTTTTGGCGGTGATGGCGGTGGAGTAGGGGCTGAGGCTGGTGGTTCCGTCGGCGGAGATGGCCGAGACCCGGAAGTAGTAGGTGGTGTTGGGGGTGAGGCCGCGGATRTCGGCGGTGGTGGTGGTGTAGCGGTAGTACGTGGCGCCGGACATGTCGGGCGTGGTGGAGAACTGGACGCGGTAGCGCGGCGCGTTGTTCCAGGCGTTCCAGGCCAGCTTGATGCCGAATTCGCTTTGCTCCGTGAACTTCAGGCCT
>NZ_LMLU01000005.1:686884-687112 GCF_001422665.1 Arthrobacter sp. Leaf234
GGGCGTGGTGGAGAACTGGACGCGGTAGCGCGGCGCGTTGTTCCAGGCGTTCCAGGCCAGCTTGATGCCGAATTCGCTTTGCTCCGTGAACTTCAGGCCYGTGGGTGCCGGCGTTGCAGTGGGGGCAGCGGCGGTGGTTTTGGCGGTGATGGCGGTGGAGTAGGGGCTGAGGCTGGTGGTTCCGTCGGCGGAGATGGCCGAGACCCGGAAGTAGTAGGTGGTGTTGGG
>NZ_LMLU01000006.1 GCF_001422665.1 Arthrobacter sp. Leaf234
ATGCGACCGTTCCGTTCGAGGGCTCCGGGCAGCGCACCCATGCAACGTTGCTCGGCAGCGACCTCCATCTCATCAAGGGTGGCCCGCACGGGTGCAACGTCAGCCACCCCGACGAGTGGAACCAGGCCCTGATCACCTTCCTCGCCAAATAGGTCACCGATCAGTAGTTCAGGTAGAGGGCGCGGCGGTGCTGCCCGGTTATGAAGACTGGGTGGTACCGCCTTCCTTGGTCTTGGGTTCCTGCTGGGTCAGGGGGTGGCCCCCCTTCGATTAGAAGGCTCTGTTGGCGTCGGAGCCGAGGGCTTTGTAGAGCTTCTTCAGCCCGTCCCTGATGCGGGTTTTTGCGGTCGGCTCAGGGATGCCAAGCCGGAGGGCGACTTCCGCGTAGGTCAGGTGTTTGAAGTAGGCCAAGGAGATCGCCTCGCGCTGAAGAGGTGACAGCACGGACATGCTCTGTCGAAGCCTCGCAGCGTCATCTCTATCGACGACGGTTTGTGTGACCTCGTCGAATGTCGTCGGCCAGTTCTGCCTGGTCCACCGCTCATCGCGCAGAGCTCGTGTGGTGTCCGACCTGATCCGATCGACAGCTCTGCGGTGGGTCAAGGTCATCAACCACGACATGGGATGCCCCAGATCGGGACGATAACGATCGCCTTGATCCCAGATGAGCATGAAAACTTCCTGGGTGACCTCAGCACTACGGTCAGGGTCATACAAGAACTTCCGGGCCATCCCGAACACACGGGGCGCGCACGCCCTATACAGGTCCTCGAACGCCAGTGGGTCCTTCCGGCCTGTCGCCACCAGAAGGTCGGTTAAGGCCTCCGTGGGGAGCGACCGGGAGTGGGCCGGGACGCTACTTCCGCCGATGCCGGCAGAGCTGCCGGAGCTGCCGGAGCTGCCGGAGCTGCCGGAGCTGTCGGAAGTAGCGGAGCTGCCGGAAGTAGCGGTGCTGCTGCTGTTGCCGGTGCTGCGGATGCTGTGGGTATCGGCAGGGCTGGCAGCGTGAAGAGAAACGTGGGGCACAAGGAGACTTCCTGATGAGACCAGAGCAGACACGCTTCTTGATACCGATCGAGGGAAGCTCGACCACTGTCACAGAATCCTGTTGCACCCTAGATGGAGCAGACTGCAAGCAGTCCGAGTGAGACCTTCTACGCTGACGATAACCTTTCACCTTCGTCGGATGCGCTTTTCGCTCGTGTGCGTCGTCGGTCGTTATCACTCCGGAACCAAGGTCTTCCAAGGGTCTGAGGCCACCCACACGAAATGACCGCACGGAGAAGGGATTCAGTAGAGGATTTCGGATCGCCCCAATCCGGATCCGGGTGTGGTTCGAAGCACAGTAAGCACACTGAGGAAGGTGTGCTCATTCGCACAGCAAAGGACTTATCTGATGAAGAACAGCATGCGACTGCTCGCAGTCCCCACCCTCGCCCTGGGCGCTCTGGCCCTGTCCGGCGGGTCCGCCATGGCAGCCGACGCCTCCTATTCCTCGACCCTGGGTCAGCTCAACGGCACCACGGGCACCGGCACGATCACCGTCGACGTCACCGGTGATAAGGCCATGGTCAACTTGCAGGTATCCGGCCTCGCCGAAACCTTCATGGACGGACCGTACCCCCACGTCCAGCACATCCACGGCGGTGCGGCGGGTGTCTGCCCGACCCCGGCCAACGACACCAACGGTGACGGCATCTCCGCGGTGCCCCTGGCCGACCTCNGCAGGTATCCGGCCTCGCCGAAACCTTCATGGACGGACCGTACCCCCACGTCCAGCACATCCACGGCGGTGCGGCGGGTGTCTGCCCGACCCCGGCCAACGACACCAACGGTGACGGCATCATCAGCGTCACCGAAGGCGCCGGTGGCTACGGTGCCATCCAGACCACGTTGACCACCAGTGGCGCCACCACGCCGGCTGAGGGCCTGAACCTTGAGCTCGGCGGCCAGGGCGGCACCTACAGTGTCCAGCGCGAGATCACGCTCGACGCAGCCACCAAGGCATCGCTGGAGTCCGGGACCGCTGTCGTCGTCGTCCACGGCCTGGACCCCGCTACCGCTGGCGTCTCGACCGAGGTCTTTTCCTCCCCGAGCGACCTGAACCCCGATCTGCCCCTCGGCGCTACCTCGCCGGCACTGTGTGGCACGCTGACCGCCACCCAGATGGGCGCTATGCCCCAGGGCGGAGCCGACACCGGTGTCGCCCAGGAGACCGGCACGAATACCGCCGCTCTTGCCCTCGGTAGCGGCCTCGTCCTGGCCGCAGCAGCCGGTGGCGCCTACATGGTCCGCCGGAGCGCAACTAAGGCGTAGTTGCCCGCAGGTAGCCCGATAGCGTCCCCTACCGATGACCGGACACCATGTTCAATGATTGTCCGGTCATCAGCGGGTGACTACGGAAGCGCCGCGCACCCCCTTGGGGGAGGGTGCGTGGCGCTTTTTCCGTATGGATGGCAACAATTTTTCGACGAGGTAATGCCAGACCTAGAGGCCCCGGTCCTATCCGTTCATCAGGTATGACCGCCGGCGATGTCGGACAGCGGAACCGACACCGGCGTCCCCGAGCATGGGCTGACGCCCGCACCGGCATACTCGCCCTCCGCGAGCCCCACTTTGGCTGCGGCAGCCGACGACATCTCCATAATCCGGTCCAGCAAAACTAAAAGCCCAATCATCCGGTCCGATTCCGGTTGAGAACGGGTCTGATGTCGGTGACGTGAGATCACCGTCTTCACCTGACGGATGTTGACCGCTGGACGCCGCCCGCGTTCAGCAGACAGACTGGTCTTGCTGGATTGGCGCGGGACGCCAAGTAAAGGGGACAGGGAGATGTAGCGACATGTCTGTACAAGCTCCGGGTTCAAGCGTGCGGCAGCGGATTCTTGACACGTCGTATGACCTGTTCGTCGACCGAGGGGTGCGGCAGGTGGGGATCAACGAGATCATCAGGACTGCGGGGGTGGCGAAAGCTTCCTTTTACAGTCACTTCCCGTCGAAGGACGATCTAATCCTCGCGTTCCTGGAACAACGAAAGGATCTCTTCACGATCGGGTACCTGGCCGCTGAAGCGCAAGAGCGAGCGGACACCCCGGAGGGCCGGCTGTTGGCCATTTTCGATATCTTCGATGAATGGTTCCGTGCGCGGGACTTCAGGGGCTGCCCCTACATTCGCGCCCTGCTGGAGACCGGCCCGAAAGACCCGGTCGGTCGGGCCAACGCAGGATATTTGCGCGAGATCCGCGACGAGGCCGAGCAGTCGGCCGTCACAATAGGTCTTGTTGATCCTCGGGAGTTCGCCGAGAGCTGGATGATCCTTCTGCAGGGCACCATCGTCGCCGCCCTGGGTACGGGTTACTCGTCCCCTGACCGTGTTAGGAATCTTGGCACGATGCTCATCTCGAGTCACAGAAACACCTAAACCAGGACCCTCCCCAGTGAATCCATCACCCGTTCGTACTCGCCGCGCCTGAGTGCGACTGTCCAATGCCGGCGCCTGCGGCCATATGGGACCTGTCAGGTGAGGGGTTCTCCGCAGGTTTGTGGTTCGGGTGCGTAGTGGTACCAGTCTGGTAGTGCGGTAGTGAACTCGTCGTGGGTGGTGTTGTTTTCCAGGACCGTCCAGTCCACGGGAGCGCCGACTTCGGGTTCCATCTTGTTCCACTCGAACCAGTTGACCATTTTCAGGTGAGGGAACCGTTCGTGCACTGTGGGGTCGAAGACTTGCTCCCACCAGGCCCGTTTGATATTCAGGCTTCGTAGTTCCCCGATGTCGGCCTGTACCAGGGATGCTGTCTCGGGGATGGCGACGGGTTTGCCGTGGTCCACCCCGTACTGGGTGTAGAAGTCCGGCAGCATCGAGTCGTTGCCGTTCTTTCCGTTGTAGGTCCCGGTGAGCTGGTCGATGAACTTGCCTTCCTCGGGCATCTCACTTTCGGACCAGGGGTAGGTGTTGCCCCAGTGGTAGAGGGACATGCCCACCCAGTCCACGGCGTCGTCGCCGGGATAGTAGGGGGCGTACGGGTCATCGAAAGCGGTCAGGGTTCCGTCGCCGGTGGTGTCCAATTCGGGAAACCCGGGCGCTCCGGGGAGGGATTCGAACTCACCTCCGGCGAATGGGTACCCGCCGGCGTAGTTCGGCGCCCACATCATCGCCGATCCTGGAGCCTGAGCGTGGACGGCGTCGGCGACGCGTCGGTAGGCGGCGATGTACTTGGCTGGTTGCTGACCCCATGGGTACCAGGACCCGTTCATTTCGTGCGCGAACCGAATGATCACCGGCACGCCGTTGGTGTTGAACCGTGCGAGCAGTGCTGCGAGTTCATCGGCACGCTCGGAGGTAACCGCGGCGAGGCCGTCCATCGGTTCCAGGGTCAGCAGCAGCATTCCCCCGTTCTGGCGCAGCTGTTCGGCCGCTGAGGCCAACAGGCCCGGGTCTTCCTCGTTGAACGGGAAGTCCGCGAACGTCACCGCGACTGCGGGGCGTTCGCCGAGCTTCTCGGAGTACTCGGCGAGGGTCTCCCTGCCCCATTCCAGATTCACGCCCATCAGGGTCCCGGTATGTGGTGCGAGATTCCTGCCGTCGATCGGATCGCAGGGCACGGCTTTGGGGTTGATGTTGCAGGCACACAGGGACAGCAGGAGTGCCGCCATGACCAGGCGAACGAGACGTGAGACCACACCTTCAATGTACGGGGAGGGGACCCGCCGGGAACGGGAACAGACCGAAGCTCACCGAGTCCTGCGAATACCCTGCCGAACCGAACCCACCAAAGGAGTGAACTCATCGAGGGCGGCCCAGAACAGGTAGCCGCTACTCGTGTGCTGACCGGCCTGTCCGGATGACACTGGGAACGGTTGCCACGGTGGCGGCGGGTGTCGGAACTGGGGCGGCGATGGACAGGCAGCAGGGTGGCTCGACCTCGACGTTCGTAGCCTCGCACGAGGATCTTGGTGCGTCGCTCGTGCGGTGCCTGTGATTCGGGCTTTTGACCCTGCAGTGTTCGAGGAGCTGATTGATCAGCTGGACTCGCGGGCGACTGCCACTGATTTCCTCGACTCCTTTGCTGCCATGCTCACTGACCGTATCCGCGTCATCGAGGACGCGCTCAGAGCCCACCACCATGAAGATGCTGTGCGGGCCCTGCATAGTCTGCGGGCCAGCGCCGTCATGGTCGGAGCGCGCCAGCTGGAGGCATCCACCACTCGCGCACTCGAACTCAGCAACCCCGAGTCGACTGCCGTCGGGCCACTTGTGCGGAAGCTGCAAGGCCAAGCTGACCTGTTCCGAACAGCCAGTATCCCGTTCCGCACGCCCGCGGATCTCTCCCTACACGAGTTCGAAGCACGGCAGCGCGCCTGACCGAAAGCTAGACGTCCTTGCCTGGGCCCGCAATCACTGTAGGGGCATGATGCGTGCCCTCACGAATCGGCTTTGGCGCCCCGTTCACACCGTTCTCCTGATGGGTACCTGGTCGGTCCGAAGCCTGTACCGTCACCGTCTCGGCCGTTCTTCCTGTTGAGCTTCGTAACGGCATCGGCGGTTTTCGTTTGGGCACCGGTGATGTGGCGTGAGTACTTCCCGTGGGTGCGTTTGTTGATGAAGTCGCCTGCTTTCGCGACCCCGTTGTTGACCTTGTCGGGGTTGCTGCTGATGAAGTGCAGTGCCTTGGATGCGAGGGATCCTGCTTTGCCCTGCCTGCCGAACAAGCCCATATCGAACTCCTGCTGTAGAGGGTGAGGGACGCGTGTTCCCTGGGTCCTTCACCGGTCGACCAGGCGGTCGCCGAGAGTTCTAGGAAATTCCCTATACCCGCGTAGAACTCCCTACATCAGCGCCGCTCGATGGCGCGGCGGTCAGATCACCCGGCAAAGCCCTTGTGTAGGAGTTTCCGGGGCTATCCTCGTCTGGGAAAAAAGCCTTGGAAGGCCGACATTTTCACACTGAGCCCGGGAACAGGGCTTTCCACCCTAGGAAGGGCGAAAGTCGACTTGCCGTCGCCGCCAAAACCGGTCCCGAGTAGCGAGAACAACGCACTGTACTGCGAAATCGGCATTAGCTCGCCCCGAATGCCCGCAGAACCCTGGCCGTACCATCCCTGCGGAGCCTGGGTATCTGCCGTCGCCCAGTAGCTCACATCACCCATGGTCGTAGGGGATTGATCAGGCGTGTAGACCGACCACTGGAAGTAGCCTGACTGGCATACCTGCTGGCTCATCCCGGGAGGGGCCGGGATGGAAGGCGTAGCGAAAGTCTTGACTCCGTCTCCTCCGAAGGTAGTTCCTGCGTAGGCGAACAGGCGGGAGGTCTTCGGCAACTCCTGCCCATTGGCCAACGCGTACCCGTACACAGGCTGCTCCTGCGCAAAGAGCTGCACCTTCCCGACGGAACATGTCGTATCAATCTCATCGTCCGGACCATCGAACGCAGGGTCGGCGCCTCGAGTGCAGATTCGCGCCTCGATACCGGGAGCGAGATCAGGCACAGACGGCACGGCGAACGTGTCCCCATCTCCCCCGAATCGATTGCCCAGCACCTCGAACAGTTCGGGGTACGCCTGGACATTGAGGGTACGACCGTCGGCAGGAACGTAGGGCAATGCCTCCGATTCGAATGGGAAGTAGTCGACCTCGCCCCTGAACAGGCAGCTCGTCTGGATTGAGGCATCGTCTATGAAGAGAGAGGCTTCGCCGAAGGTTGAGGGGATGTCGCCCACAGCCTCGTGTCCGATCACTCGCACGTCCAGGGTGAGCTGATTCGTTGCGTCCTCGAAGGCCGGTGACATCAGTTCAATGACGAGTCCGGGCTGCGACTCTCTGCCTGTGACACTTAGGACAGCGTTAGGTGCGTCCCCTTCGAATCCGAGAGCCGCCCACTCGTCGATCAGGGTCGCTGTGTCGATGGTGCCGCCGTCGCGCACCGGCCTGTCAGAGAACCAGGTTGTCCGGTCAGAAGCGTCGGACAGCGTGAGTGTGAAGGCGCCCTCGCCCTCTGCCTCCTCAAGCGTTCCTGATGCAGCTTGCAGCGCAAACAGCAGGTCCTCGCCCTCAGGCAGGTCGTTTGAGGCGACTCCTTCGGCAGCGGCACCGGTACTCGATACCTCGTTGGGCGCCGCCGACACGGCCGGGCTCTCAGCTGGGGATGATGTTTCACTGCTCGTGCAGGCGGCGAGGGGGGCAATCAGCGCAAGAGCAGCGGCGAGCCCGACTATTCGATTCATGGAGGCTGAGACCTTTGATGAGTGATTACCTCGGCCACCTTTCAGGCACGAGTTGCCTCAGTGTAAGCGAGTCCCCTTGCGGTCCTCAGCTTGCGACCGAGGTGCGCGAACTGTGACGCCCTCATCGCCGCGGGCCTGAGTGCTGATGGTGAATGCTGTGGCCCCGCCGGACACATACGGCCCGAGGCCGGTGTATTTCGGCGCGCTACCCCAGCGAACGAACCGATACGATTGGAAGCCCAACGACCACATCTGAAGCAGCGACCAGCACGCCGGTCGATCCGCTGCCCAAGGAGATCGTGCGTAAGTGCTGTGCCGGCAAGAGCTGTGGCAACACCAACTTCTACCTCGATGAATCCGCCATCCTTGACGCGTGTCGAACGAGTAAAAGTTCCATCAACAGCGCATCTTCCGGTTCAAGACCGAAACCTAAGGACCTTTGAGGCCGAATGCCGCAACATAAGTTCACGAGACAGGACGAGCCCCCCGGAATCTCGGGCGATTCATAGATCGACGCGAATTTGCTTCAACCGTCCTACAAAGCTTTAGCTCGTTTGAGCAGCTTGGTGCACGGAGCGTTGCACCGGCATAGCGGTGACCTAGGTTCGCTCAACCAGGTTCTTGATCTCGATGATGGCGTCCGACCACATGCCGCGCATGTCAGCTGCCCACTCCTCGGGTACCTCGAGGTTCACGAAGAGGGTCGTGACGCCGTCCGTCTCGCTGAAGGAGTAGCTCTCATGCGATCCGACGGCCGGCCCTTCGAGTACGTCAACGTCGTTGTCGATCATGCCAAGATAGCGAATCGACACGAACTCGTGAGGCCGGCTCTGAACGATCTCACCGAGCAAACCACTCCTCTTTCCGTCGTCGCTCGGGCCGAGAAAGCGGATCGTGTCGCCTTCGTTCCAACCGCCCTCATAGGTCGAACCCTCGTGGAATGCGCCCGTCCACTCCTGATAGGTATCTAGGTCGAGCATGGTTTCCCAAACGCGCTGCGCGGAGGCGTGCACATCGACGCTGAACTGAAGATTCTCCATGCACGATGATAGATCGTTGGTGCCGGGACGGCGCAAGATCGGGACAGCTCCGCAAATCACGAGGGCTAGCGGTGATGAGAGCTTTAGCCATCTGAAGACAGACGATTTACTGCCGTCGTGCCCCTGGTGACCATGTCCATCCCAGCCTAGAGTCGGACAGATGACCGAGCATTGATGGAGAGAATCACTCATCCATGGTGTTGCGTTGGGGTACACCCATATGCACAGCGCAGAATTGCTTAGATCACGTTGTATAAGGGCCCATGTGGGGGATTTTGCAACAGCGTTGCGCGAGGTCTGGACCTCGCGCAACGCTGGCGGGCAGGGGTCACAAAAGTTTTGAGTAATCGCGGAAAGGTGCTGCCTAGTCTGCAAGCACATCACGTGCGGCAGGCCGATGGACATAGTCGCCGCCGTCAAGCTCCATCACCAAGCAATCGAAACAGCAGTGCTCTTAGGAGGATCCCTTACTGAGACTTTTTCAGCCTACTCAGCTAGTGGTTCGCGACGAGACTCTGATATGTAGATAAGACACTCCTACTTAGCTTCAGCTAGTCGGCCTTCGCTGCGACGAAGGTGCCCGTTTCCATCGGAGCAGCGAGATTCTCGGATTGGCCCGATACGATGCGGTTACCTGGTTCTGGGCGGCGTTCATAGCCGCTCCAGTAGGCCGCATATTCCGATTCGAATCCCTCAACGAACCTCAGCATCTCATTAGGTGGGGCAAAAAGAGCGCCGTGAATGAGGTACTGCGAGCCAGTCAAGCCCGGTAACCCCAGCCAACTGTATGACGAAGGAGTTGAGAACTGTATTTGCTTCCCACTTGATTCCATTGTGATGTTCCAGCGCCCCCATGAATTAGCCTGACTTTTCGCCATAAAGTATGTTGTTCGAACGCCGCCTAACTGTTCAAGTCGGTCTAATGCTCGTCGAGACCGTTCCAAAGCCTCTCTTAGCTCATCTAAGGATGGCGTTTCCTGTTTTGCGTGAAGGAGCCCATTCCGTGCAGTCATAATTCCGGAATCGTTGAGGTCGGCCGATACCTGCGCGAGTACCTGGACAAACTTAACCTGAGACTCTGCCGTCAGGTCGAGGAATGGGACGATATGGTTGAAGGGAAATTTTTGGAGTTGCGTTTTATCGTGGAATTTGGGATACGACCCCTTAGTTCTTCTATACTTATCCTCGTTGACTCTGAGTTGCTCCAAGTGCTTTGAGAGACGGGAGAAGCCTTGAACAATTTGACTCAGATTCGAGTCTAATTTAAGGTCATTGTCCGAGTTCCTGCGGGCTCCTTCATGGAATTGATTGAGAGTTTGAATGGTGAACTGCGTCGCAGCATTCGGATAAAAGACGTAGGACTGTTCCGTTGTGTGATGGTCGTTCAGTAGTGACCAAGTGAGGAAAGTTAACGAGTCCATAATGAACTTTCCTAGATTCACCAAATAGTTTGACGACAGACCCCGTAGTCGCTCTTCATTCAAGCCAAGACTTGATTCAGCCGTTCGGACGAAGCTTTCAAGCTTCTCGTGATTTCGCCAATAGTCATCGCGAACATCAAGTCGTCGACCGAGGGGAAAACCTAACTTCCAAAGAAGCGCGTCCACTACCTGTATGTCTGGCTGATTGAGCGGAACTTTGAGTTCATTACCAGCATGTTCCGCGTTCTTCTTACTTGCGAGAACCAATTTTTCTATAACGAGGCGCGGCTCGGAGACTCTGAGGAACTCCTCAAGTCGAGCTTCGGTCGTGTCACCGGGTACGTCGCGCAAGAGCCAGGCCAGTTCTTCAATCTCGGGAGCCGAGTCGCTATTGAATAAGCTTCGGCTCAGAGCAGAAAGTCGAAGCAGTGGAAGCTGACGTCCACCACCAGTGAAACGAACGCCATGTTGACTTAGCTGCGGACCAAGGCGCCAAGCTCCAGATCGGCGTTGAGCATTCACCTTTGGACGTCGAATTTCGCCTTCAGGAATCTTAATAAAGTTATCCCTAACGCAAGAATCTACGATTTTAGCTAAGTCTTCATCCGATTCGGACCACAGTAGTTGTAGCATCTGTGCTCGATCCAAATTTTTAACATTCGAGTCACTTAGACCGCTAAGTCCGACACTTTTTGCGGCCGTAATGGTACGACCTGCAGTGAGCTTCGGGGAGTTCTGAAGGATGATTCTGAGTTCCGCGTCACTAAATCCATCGCCCAGTAGCTCAGGCATTGTTGAAGCATTGTTCACTTCATATCCATTGAGAGCATCGGCTGTGATGTCGGACATGAAGCCGTTCCACTCCGAAGATTCATCGGAAATTTGGTCCAGGATCTTATTCAGCGCCCGTCTATTACGGTTCACTCCTGCGTCGTAACTTGTAGAAAGTTGGACACGATGAACGCTAGGGCACGAATGATCCGAACAATGCTGCAATGGAACAGTGGTTGTGGCGTATCGAAGCCTAAGGTGGTCGCACTTGAGCAGACCAAAAGGCCCTATAAGGTATTTGCCCGCTTGAAATACACCCTGGGGCATATCCTTAAGCAGTTTGAGTGTGTCATCGTGACGTAAGTAGTCACGTTCTTCTGTAAAAAGTTCAGCTGCGCGGTCGTACAGGCTTCTACCGTAAATTAGAGGATAGGATAGGGCTTTCGACTTAATTTCATTAGAAATTGCGAGCTCGAGCTTTTCGAAGTCAAGGCTCATTACGTCAATGAGGGGGTCGATATGAACAAGGCCGAGCAATGTAAGAACGTTCGCTTCCTTGGGATTAACTTGTTCTTTCGTGACTAGTTGATCTCGAATCCTACGACCGGAAGTAGATAGGGTGATGGCCCCATTAAGTTCATCTGAGACTTTGTAGTTTGATTCTATGATGCAGTCGCGAAGTAGGGATACGAGATCAGATAGGTCAAGGTAGCGATCCCTCCAGGTTTGATCTGCATATCGCTCTGCTAGTTCCGCACGCTTGAGTGGTTTTACTGGCACTTCAAACCCCTTGTTCCCACTTAATCTGCTGTCACTGTTCTGCTCTGGACAATGATGGTTAGTGGGTAGTCCTTGGTTGCAGACTACTAGACAGGGGCGAGGGCAGCAGTGCGTATCTGTTCGATCGACTTGGTGTTCCGGATCAGGTGTTCACGAATCCAGGGACGGTAGGTCCTCCTGATCAAGCTGTCACGTACGCTCAGGTTGGTTAAGTCGGTGTTTGCCCCTGACGAGCGGGTGGCTGCAAGCTCCTCCTCTGTCGGGTTCCAAGGCTGATGGTGCTAAGAGCCGTAAGAGACATTGTTTGCGATGCCTCCGAAGCCGATGGACCTGCGATTAAGCGAAGGCGAGTTCAATGCTTGTCGAACCCGGAATCCGTGCGACGATCGCGGTCGGTCGATCGCTCCCGCAATGAGAGTGCCAGATACGAACGTATTCGCTACAGTCCCGAGCTGAGTCCTTGGTGTGGCCTTAGAGCCTCACTTTGTGTTGCTGTGGATCGCAGCGCTTCATGGCGGCATTCTGTGATTGCTAAATGGCGCGTGCACGAGCGAATGTAGACCTTCTGACCGCCCGCTGGTGGATGGGTTTGCGAACGTCCCGAATCGGGGTAAGTGCGTACAGGCGCACTTGGTTTGGGTGGTCGCGCCTGTACTGCAGTCCGATCAGGAGGTCGGCTTCTTCACCGACGAACACGGGGCCCTGACACGGCCAGCCAACCACCCGTCTGACGCGTGAATGCCTTAAGCGTGTCGGTACAGTCGGCGTACCCCAGGGTTATCAGAGGGTCGTACACGAGCTTCAGAGAGGAAGTGAGTGATTGTGTGCAGCAAAAGGTTGGGTGCTCCTGTGGAACTGCTGAGGCCGTTCACGATGGAACTGCGTAACGGGATCCTGTCGGTCGGTTGGGCCGAGGGGATGAGCGTTACTGAGGCAGATGCAGTCGCCTTCATCGAGCATGCTGAGGCGATCTGCAGGAGTACTTGTCCGCCGATGCTCGTCGAGCTCAACGAGATGATGACCTTGAGCAGTAGAGCCCTGAACCACTTCGCGAAGGAACTGAACATTGGGGCGCTGGCCCTGGTGGGTCCGTCCCCTGTCGACAAGACAATCGCAGACCACTTCACCGTGGTCCATAACCCGCCCTACCCGAGCCGCTACTTCCCCCACCGGAACGAAGCCCTTACCTGGCTGACCGCATGCTCCACGCCGGTCTGATCAGAGAGGAGGTGGCTGTAAATGACTTCACCCCGAAGTATCACAGGCAATGATCGATCGCCTAGTGCACCAACTGCGAGATGCAGTGGCGCCGGGCGATCGACCGCAAGGGCAGATTCGCGCTGACCAGGCGGGGTCGTGCTGCGGGTCATCACCTAGTGGCTTGGAGTCCTGTCAGGTGAGACGGCTTCGGTCGGGGTGGTGGTCCTGCAGGTTCTGCCATAGACGGGATTCGGTGCCGCCCATCGCCCTGGTCACTGACGGGTGCTTGTCCTTCGACATCGGTGAGCAGAGCGATGACGTCGGCGAGGGCGGGGGTGGCGGGGTCGTGCCAGATCAGTTCGAGGGGAGCCAGCAAGGGGGGCGCCACGGGGCGGACGACGATCCCGGGTACCGCTAAGTGCTCGGCCACCGCCGGTGCGACCGGTGCTACCCCATGGCCTGCGGCGACCACGCGAAGGAGGGCTTCAGGTGCATTGATGAGATTCGGCGGGGTGAGTACCTGGTCGGGACGGGACGGGCCCGCGGGGAGTAGGCGGGCGAGGAGGTAGTCGCAGATGCCGGGGAACTGATCGCGGGGGACCATCACGACCGTCTCCTCGGCGAGGTCGGTGACCGGGACGCTTTCCGCGGCGGCGAGCCGGTGCTCGGCCGACAGGGCCAGGTATACCGGCACGCGAGCCAGGAGCCGCCCCGGAAGGTCCTGGTCCTGCGCGCAGCGCACCCAGACGATGGCGGCGTCGGTGTGCCCGTCCCGGACCGCGCGGACCGCGTCGCTGTCGGTGGCGGTCACAGCGGTGACCTCCAGCTCGGAGGCCGGCCCGGAGAGGCGGCCCAGGGGATCTTTCAGGATGTGTTCCACACCCGGGGCGACGCGCAGGCTGATATGCCGATGACGGCCGTCGGCGCAGCGGACTTCGGAGCGGGCACGGTCGGCGCGGGCCAACAGGACGTGGGCGTGTTCGAGCAGCACCTCCCCGGCGGGGGTGAGGACCACACGGCGAGGGCTGCGCTCGAGCAGGGTGACGTGCAGGTCCCGCTCCAGGACCTTGATCTGTTGGGACAGAGATGGGGCAGCGATGCGCAGCCTGCCGGCTGCGCGCCCGAAGTGCCGTTCCTCGGCCACCGCCACGAAGTACCGCAGGTGTCGCAACTCCATGATTCACGTTAGCCCCTGGCTAACGAGCCGGAGGAATTATGTCGTGGTGGCCATCTGGGGTGAGGCGAACAATCGTGTCGTGCGTTGACGGGTTGCCTCGATGGGTCGCCGAAGGCGAGGAGGCCGCTGGGTCGGCGTCATCTTCGTTGCAGGATCAGTTCAAGGAGGCTCACCGTGAAGGCAGTGCTTTACAAGGGACCGAACGACGTCAGCGTCGAGGACGTGCCGGACGCCAGGATCGAACATCCCGCCGACGTGCTGGTCCGCATCACGTCGGCGAACATCTGCGGCTCGGACCTGCACATGTATGAGGGCCGCACCAGTTTCGAACCCGGACGTACCTTCGGGCACGAGAACCTCGGCGAAGTGATCGAGGTTGGTCCGGCGGTGCGAAAAGTACAGGTGGGCGAGCGTGTCGTACTGCCGTTCAACATCGCCTGCGGATTCTGCAAGAACTGCGAACGGGGTTTCACCAACTACTGCCTGACGATGCAGCCCGAGCCCAAGCTCGCTGGAGCAGCGTACGGCTTCGCGGACATGGGACCGTATCAGGGCGGACAGGCCGAGTACTTGCGTGTGCCGTATGGGGATTTCAACTGCCTGCGGCTGGGCGAGGACGCGGTGGAGAAAGAGCTCGATTACGTGATGCTCGCCGACATCTTCCCCACTGGTTGGCATGCGACCGAGTTGGCCGGGGTGTACCCGGGGGACTCGGTGGTCATCTACGGTGCCGGTCCGGTGGGTCTGATGGCCGCCTACTCCGCCATCATCAAGGGCGCCGGGAAGGTCATGGTCGTGGACCGCCAGAAAGACCGCCTGCAGCTGGCGGAACAGATTGGGGCCATCCCGGTCGATGATTCCGCAGTGGACCCCGTCGAGTTCGTCAAGGACCAGACCATGGGCTTCGGGGCGGACCGGGGCTGCGAATGCGTCGGCTACCAAGCCCACGACCCCTCGGGCACCGAGCACCCCAACCAAACCCTGAACCGGCTCGTGGATTCCGTCCGGTTCGTCGGCGGCCTCGGCGTGGTCGGTGTGTTCCTCCCCCAGGACCCCGGCGGCCCCGACGAACTCGCCCAGCAGGGCCAGGTGGCCTTCGATTACGGCAACTACTGGTTCAAGGGACAGACGATGGGCTCGGGCCAGTGCCCGGTGAAGAAGTACAACCGGGCCCTACGCGACCTCATCGCCGGCGGAAAGGCCAAACCCTCCTTCCTCGTCAGCCACGAACTCACGCTCGACCAGGCCCCCGAGGGTTACCGGAACTTCGACAACCGCGAAGACGGCTGGACCAAAGTCGTCCTCCACCCGGCCGGGGGCTGAGCGCCGTGACGTCCGACGGAGTCATCACCCCTCGAAAGGTAGGTAACACATGAAGCGAGTAATGAGCATGGCCGTCCTGGCCGGGGCAGGCGGGATCATCATCCGCCGCGTCATCCAGTCCTCGCGTAGGACCTCGGGCGAGGAGTCGCAGGATCGACGGTGGGCAGTCACCATCAACCGTCCGCCCCAGGAGGTGGCGCCGCAGGGCCAGTGGCCCGAGCCCCTCGCGAAGCTGGGCGACACCGTCGAGGTCAGGACGCGGCCCGCTCCCGGGGGCAAAGGCACCGAGCTGACCGCCCGGCTGCGTCACCGCGGACCCTCCACATCGGGCAACGCGACATCCCGGGCCAAGGGCGAAACCCCGCAGCAGGCGCTGCGCTCGGCGCTGCGCCAAGCAAAGCAGCTCATCGAAGTCGGTGAGGTCCTCCAGGTCGATCCGGCACCACACGGTACACGCAGGCGCACCCCTGGCGGACTGCTGCTCGAGGCTGCGACCAAGCGAGCCGGTAAGGAAGGAGTCCTATGAAGGCGCTGTGCTGGACCGGGGTCAATGAAACCTCCGTCGAGGAGGTCCCCGATCCTAAGATCCTCAATTCCCACGATGTGATCCTGCGCGTCATCCTCACCACCACGTGTGGGTCCGACCTACATCTGCTCGGCGGGTACATCCCCTTCATGCGCAGCGGGGACGTACTGGGCCATGAGTTCCTCGGTGAGGTCGTCGAGGTCGGTACCGGCGTCCAGAAGCACAAGGTCGGCGACCGGGTCGTGGTGTGCTCGTTCATCAGTTGCGGCAAGTGCTGGTACTGCCAGAACAAGCTGTTCTCGCTGTGTGACAACGGCAACCCCAACCCTGCGATCACGGAAGCGTTATGGGGCTTCGCGCCAGGGGGGTGCTTCGGCTACTCGCACGCCCTTGGCGGGTACGCCGGCAGCCACGCCGACTACATCCGGGTGCCCTACGCCGATCAGGGGGCATTCTCGGTCCCCGACGGCGTGCCCGATCTGACCGCGCTGTTCGCCTCCGACGCTGCCCCGACGGGATGGACCGGTGTCGATCAGGCCGAGGTCCAGGCCGGGGACGTCGTCGCCGTGTGGGGTGCCGGCGGGGTCGGGCAGATGGCCGCCGCCGCCGCGCAGCTTAGAGGTGCCGAACGTGTGATCGTGATCGACCGGATCGCCAACCGGCTACAACAAGTCGAACAGCACATCGGTGCCGAGACACTGAACTATGAGCAGGTCGACGTGGCAGCCGCACTCCGCGAGGCTACCGGCGGCCGAGGACCCGATGTGTGCATCGAGGCTGTCGGGATGGAGGCCCACAGTTCCGGCCCGGCCTATCTTTACGACCAGGTCAAGCAGCAGCTGCGGTTGCAGACCGACCGGCCGACCGCCGTTCGCGAGGCCATCCACGCCTGCCGCAAAGGCGGAACAGTATTCACCCTCGGTGTCTTCGCCGCAGTCGTGGACAAATTTCCCTTAGGCGCCGTGATGAACAAGGCGCTCACGCTGCGCGGCGCACAGCAGCACGGCCACCGCTACATCCCGCAGATCCTCGAACACATGGCTCGGGGCGAACTGACCACCGAACACCTGGCCACCCACGTCATGCCACTCGGTCAGGGACCGCGCGGATACGAGATGTTCAAGAACAAGGAAGACGGCTGCGTCCGAGCTGTCTTCCAACCCGCAGGATAGCCCGACAACCAGCAGCTCCAAGGGCGGTCAGGACATGTCGCTGCCCCTGACACCGGAACACCCGGTCGAGCCCCGGATCGCACACGCACCGACGCGCTGTCCGGGACTCGAGCATCCCGTGACGTGCGCGCCCGGATCCGCCAGCCCATGCTGAACCACTCCGCCCGTTCGAGGACCCCATGCCACCGCGTATTCTGTCAGCCCGCCGCACCCTGACCTGCCTCGGGGCAGGAAGCGCCGCCGGGATCATCGCAGCAATAACCGTCGCACCGGATCTCGGTCCGTTGGTCGGCTGGTGCGTAGCCGGCACCATCGCGCTGACCTGGGTCTGGCGTATCTGCTGGCACCAGGACCCGGCAGGCACGAGAGAACTGGCACAAGAAGAATCAGGGACCCGCATCACCGACAACGCCATCATCGCTGCATGTCTGGCAAGTATCGCGGCCGTCGCAGTCGCCCTGATCCAATCAAAAAACGCAGATCTGACCTCGGTGGCCCTGGTCATCCTCGGCGTCCTGGGCACGATGATCGCGTGGGCGCTCGTCAACACCGTCTATGCGCTGAAATACGCCCGCCTGCACTTCATCGATCAAGCCGAAAGCGGATTCGACGTCAAACAAGACCGGCAACCCACCTACAGCGACTTCGCCTACTACGCCTTCACCATCGGAATGTCCTACGCAGCACCGGAGATCGAACCGGTCACCAGCAAGACCCGACGCAAAGCCCTCCCACACGCCCTCCTGTCCTACTTCTTCGGCACAGTCCTCATCGCCGTCGCCATCAACCTCGTCACCAACCTCAGCCAACAATAAAAGAGCCCATCATCATCTCCAGGGATACCCCACAACCACAAGAGAACGCAGGGAGCCCCAGTACGTCTCAGAAACCTGAGGTTTCCGAGACACCCCAACTAGTCGAGCACTGCGCCATCGCTGCGATTCACGGTCTGCGACGAGGTGTGACAGCACCTGTAGCGAATACGTTCGATTCAGCTACAACGTCTCGCTAGCCCTAGATCCAGCCGGGCGGGGTTGAGTGCTGGTAGTCAGCCGGTGAGGTATTGAGGCTGGCCGTGGTCAAAAGAGCAGTCTCGGAGTCACGTGTCGGTGTCGAAATGTCATCGGGCGCGAAGACGGTGGCAGTGAGCTTGTCGTGAATGGCTTTGTAGAGGGCTTGATTGTCATCGTCGGAGTGGCCGCGCTGTGTAGAGATGTGGATCATAGCGACGCGGAGGGAGTGGTCGAGGCCGAGACCGGCTTCCTGGGCTACGACCTACTGCTCCGGCGCTCTGTGATGTTCTCGAACCGGTTTCGTTCGGGAGTCCGGTAGGTGCCAATCAAGGCCTGGAGGGTGTTCTTTAGCGCCCCGGCGTCAGGGGCTGGGGCGCTAGGGGCTGAGTGCGGCGATGATGTCGGCGGCCGGTCCGGTGCGGGCGTTGGGGTAGCCGGTGCCGGCCCAGAGGTGCAGTGCCTGCAGGTCGTTGTCGGCTGCTGCCGCTGCGCGCAGTGGTGCGGTGATGTAGTGGATCTGCGGGTAGGCGTGACCACTGCGGGCGTGGTCATCCATGAATCTGTTCCGCAAGCCGCGGGCTGGCCTGCCGGTGAAGGCCCGGGTGACTTTGGTCTCGGTGAACACCGGATCCTGCAGGGCTGAGCGGTGGGCCAAGTTAGTGTCTGCTTCGTCGGACAGGAGCAGGGCGGTCCCGACCTGGACTGCGGCAGCCCCTGCACCGAGGGTCGCGCGGACCTGCTCGCGAGTACTGATACCGCCTCCCGCGATCAGGGGAAGGTTGGCAGTGTTCTTGATGGCAGTGATCAGGTCGGGGAGCGGTTCGGTTCCGGGTTCCGCAGCCGGGTCGAACGTGGCCCGGTGCCCGCCAGCGTCAGGGCCTTGCACAATGAGGATCCGCGCGCCGCGCTCGGCTGCGGTGTGTGCTTCTTCCGTGGAGGTGACAGTGACGGCCGTGTGGATGCCGAGCGCGTTCAGCTCCTGTAAGACGTCGGCGTCAGGGCAGCCGAATGTGAAGGACACGACGTCGGGTTTCAAATCCCGGATGACCTCGAGCTTGTCCTGCCAGGCGTCGTCGTCCCATCTAGGCGTACCGACCTCGATGCCGTATCGGTCGGCGTAGTACTTCAGTTCCTGCCGGTACGTTTCGAGCTCCTCTTCGTCGATGTCATTCTCCGAGACGACGAAGAGGTTCACTCCGATCGGACCCTGAGTGAGTGTTCTGGTGGTGGTGATCTGATTCGCGAGTTGCTGGGGTCTCTTGTACCCGCCAGCAAGGAATCCCATGCCTCCGGCGTTGGTCACGGCAGCGACGAGTTCCGGGGTGGAGGGCCCGCCTGCCATCGGCGCCCCGACAACCGGGCGCTTCAGCTTCAACGGCAGGGACACAGGATCGATCAGGCTCACGCAAATCTCCTTTTCTGACAGGACCAGCACTTACCTCCGAACTGGTACGCGGCCGACGGTTCCAGTTGAGGGCAGGATGAATTTCACCGTAAGGACTGGGCCGGGCGAGCGACATCGCCCCTTACACACAACGTGTTCTGCGAGCCCGTCCTTCACCTGACACCTGTGGCTACTGCATCCTAGGGTTAGATCGCATCGTTGAGTCGGCGCAGCCAGTATTGAAAGTTTTCGGGGCCGTTGAAGTGGGCGCCGGATATTTCGCTTACTTCCGGAGCGATGTCCGGACCATCAATGACCAGCGTGTATCCCCCTGCTTCGGTAGCCGCTTCGAAGGCTGGCAGGTCTCCTCTATCGTCACCTGCATAGGCGACAGTCTGGAGGTTGCTGGTGTTGATGATCCGCCGGAGAGCAGTGCCCTTGTCCTGCTCCAGAGGCATGCGGAGTTCCTCCACGAACTTGCCCGGTTCATGGCGCAACCCGTGGACGTCGATCACTTCTCGAATGAGTGGGGCGATGAGTTTCATGGCACTTCCACGGTTTGGTGCGCGCCGCCAATGGACGGCGACCGCGAGGGACTTGTCTTCGACGTGGATACCGTCCATGCCGTCCAATGCGCGGTGCAACACGTCAGTGGCTTCCTTGACGGCCGTCGTCCACTCTCGGACTTCGTGGACGACCTCGATGCCATGGTCGGTGAGGTGTTCAAGACCGTAGGAGCCATACAGCTCGACCCCCGGGATGGCAGCGCGCGCCGCGAGGAAGCTGACCGGCCTTCCCGAGAGGAGCGCAACGACCGAGAGCTTTGTCGCCAGGCTTGCGAGGATTTCTTCGGTGCCGGGAAGCAACTCGCTAGCATCCGGATCATCGGTGATTCGAGAGAGAACACCGTCGAAGTCCATCACCAACCCCGCGTTCTCATTCGATACCAGAGCTTGCAATACCGCGGTCGCTGAGTCCATACACCAACCCTAGACCGAAGATATCGGGGATCATCCTGCCCATCGCGGGATGCCAGTTCGGACGGCGATGACCCTGTGAAACCAGGTGCTGCCTCCCGACGTGCTATGAAGACAACCGTGATCACCGCTGCCACCACAGGTCGATACGGAAGCGGCCGACAGCGCACAGTAAGTTGCAGCCGACCGCTCGGTCGCTCTTCATCCATGGACCATAAGGCCTCCTCCTCCCCGTTCTGATTAGGTAAGGATGGCAAAGAATTGACGCGTACAACAATGCACGAATGGTGCACTATACTGCACTTATGGATGCTAGTACGACTGCCCTCGCGGCAGCAATCGGTGGGCGAGTGCGGCAGGAGCGGCAGTCCCGGGGGTGGACTCTGGATCGGCTGGCGGAGATGGCCGGCGTGAGCCGACGGATGGTGGTCAACGTCGAGCAAGGCACCGCGAATCCCAGTGTGGGGACCTTGCTGAGAATTAGCGATTCCCTCGGTGTCGGGTTGCCGGCGTTGGTCGAGTCGCCCGAACCGAAGCCGGTGAAGGTCGTCCGGAATGGTGAGGGTGCAATCCTATGGAGCGGGGAGCTCGGTGGCCGCGGAGTATTGGTGGGCGGCACTGAATCGCCGGACGTGGTGGAGCTCTGGGACTGGACACTGGGTCCTGGGGACCATCACGGGAGCGAAGCTCACTCACCGGGCACGAAGGAACTGATGCAGGTGCAGCAGGGCACGGTGACGGTGGTGACCGCTGGGCAGTCGTTTCTCCTCGGGACCGGGGACGCAATCACGTTCCCGGGCGACGTCGCCCACTCCTACACCAATCCGGGCGCCGAACAGGCACGATTCTGCCTGGCGGTCTTCGAACCCGGCGTCGGGTCCGGGCACCGGCCGGAGGTAGCCCGATGATGGAGTTGAGCGCCCTTCAGAAGTTCCTCGACGGCAGTGTCGTCGGCGCTGACGTGTTCTCGTTGCGGTCCGACTACAGAGCTGTCCTGCTGGCCGTCGACGGGCTCGTCCCCGGCCCGAGCGACCAGGCCGGTGAGGCGCTGCTCCAGGCGGCGGAAGCTTCGGCCCGCAAAGTGCTCGGCGGCCGGTCTGTGGAGGAGTTGCCGCACGTGGCTGCGTGGCGGGAGGCGTATCGGTCGTTTGGCGCCAAGCCGCAGCGCACGCGCAATAGCCTGGAGTCGCTGCTGCGCCGCGCCGAGTCCGGTCTGCCCCGGGTCAACCGTCTCACCGACCTCTACAACGCGGTCTCGGTGCTCCATCAGGTTCCGCTGGGAGGGGAGGATCTGACCGGCTACGCCGGCTCGCCCCGCCTGGTTCGTGCCACAGGTGCGGAACCCTTCGATACCGTCGCCGGTGGTTCCCCCGTCATCGAACATCCCGATTCCGGCGAGGTCATTTGGGGCGATGACGCCGGAGTGACGTGCAGGCGCTGGAACTGGCGCCAGGGACGCCGCACTCAACTCACGGACGATACGACCACCGCTCTGTTTATCCTCGACGCGCTCGAACCTCTGGGCGATGAGGCACTTCATGCCGCCGCGGATGACCTCGCCTCTCACCTGCTGCGCTTCGGCCCCGACGTGCAGATTGCTAGCCGGCTGATCGCCGCTGACACGACCCTGTCCGTAGGAGACTGATATGTCCATCCACCCGCGCGGGTTCGCGGCGCGACAAGATCACGTACCTCTTGGCGATGACCGCCTGATCCTGGGCGGCCGTTCAATCCCGGGAGGCCTGCGATGACCACCCCCGCCTCCTCCGGTGTATCGCGTGGCACGGCAGTTCCCTTACCGGCGTGGGGGTTGGCCTTGGCAGCGATGCTGTCGATCCAGCTCGGTTCGGCGTTGTCGATGGACATGATCGCCGCCGTGGGGCCGGCAGGTACCGGCTGGCTACGACTGAGTCTGGGAGCCCTCATCCTCCTGGCACTGGTTCGCCCACCCCTGCGCACCATCCGCCGCCAGGACGTGCCGACCCTACTGGCTTTGGGCATCGCGACGGGCGTGATGTCCATTGCGTTCCTTGCCGCGATCGAGCACATCCCGCTCGGGACGGCCGTGGCGATCGAGTTCCTGGGACCGTTGACCGTTGCCGCCGTCCGCAGCCACAATGCACGGGCACTCATCTGGCCGGTCGTGGCACTGGGCGGGGTCGTGCTGCTCACCGAGCCCTGGGAGAGCGATTTCAACGCTGTCGGCGTCGGCTTCGCGGGCCTCGCGGGCCTCGCCTGGGCCGCATACATCGTGCTCACCCAGCGGATTGGTGGCCGCTTCACCGGCATCGGGATACTCTCACTCACCGTTCCCATCGCGGCTCTCACCGCCGCGGTCATCGGCATTTCCCAGGCCGCCGGGCACATCACCCCGGGAGTCCTCGCCGCCGCGGCCGGGCTGGCTATCCTGCTGCCTGTCCTGCCGTTCGCGCTGGAGATGTTGGCCCTGCGTCGGATGACACCGACCGCGTTCGGAACCCTGATGGCCCTGGAACCCGCGCTCGGTGTCCTACTTGGGCTGCTGATCCTGCACCAGCAACCCTCGGCCTTCCAGTTCGTCGGCATCCTGCTCGTCGTCCTCGCCGGTGCCGCGGCGCAACGCGATGGCAAGCGCGACCACCAACCCTTCGAGCAGGCGAGCAGCCACGCGGATCTTGACAGCATCCGCTAGAAAAATTCGTTGAAAGGAACGAAGAGGATGATGTTCACCGGTCTGAGTGCTTTTCCCCTGACCCCCCTAGCGCATGACGCGGTCGATAAGACAGCGTTCGTCCGCCTGATCCAACGGCTCACCATGGCGAAGGTCGATTCGATCACCGCGCTCGGCTCCACCGGCTCCTACGCCTACCTCAGCACGACGGAGCGGAGCCGGGGCGCCCAGCTCGCCGTGGAGCACGCCGGCCGTACGCCGGTCTTCATCGGCGTCGGGGCGCTACGCACCTCGCACGTCCTCGAAAACGTTGAGAATGCCGAGGCGGCGGGAGCTTCCGGGCTCCTGCTCGCCCCGATGACGTATCAGCCCCTCACCGACGATGACGTGTTCGAGCTCTTCAGGACCGTCACCGAGCGCTCATCGCTACCGGTCATCGTCTACGACAATCCCGCTACCACGCACTTCACCTTCACCACCGAACTCTACGGACGCATCGCTGACCTGCCCGGCATCGCGTCCATCAAGATCCCCGGCGTACCCGCCGACCCGGACCAGGCACAAGCGAGAATCCGGGAGATTCGGGCTGCCGTGCCAGCGCACGTAACGATCGGAGTCTCCGGTGACGTTAGGGCCGCTGCCGGCCTGACCGCCGGATGCGATGCCTGGTACTCCGTCATCGGGGGCACCCTGCCCGACCCTGCCCTACGGATCACCCGAGCCGCCCGCGACGGAAGGGTCTCCGACGCGATCACCGAGTCTGAACGCCTCACACCCCTCTGGCAATTCTTCACCGAATTCGGCGGAAGCCTGCGGGTTGTAGCGGCAATAGCAGAACAGCTTGGCCTGGCGACAGAATCATGCCTGCCGCTTCCCATCCAAGGACTGACGAAAGGCCAGCGGGCTCAAGTGAGCAGGATCATCGATGAGCTCGAGCTCAGATGATAGCGATCGCCCTGTAGCTCCTCCGGGGGTTGATCACGGGTCATCATCCGGCGTTTCCGCGAACGCGCAGGTCGGGAAGGGGCGCTCGGCTGGGGCGCTGGCGCGATACGTCTTCGCCGCAACACTCGTTCGCAGCGCTGATGGTGGGGCGGTCGTAGCCATTGTGCTGCTCGCACATGCCCAGGGGATGTCGGGCTCGGTAGCCGGGCTTCTCGGAGCATCGATCACTGCGCCCCACCTGCTCGGTCCGTTCATCGCGCGGCGCCTCGACACGGCCCGGGATGGGCGCATCGTCATTGCGCTCTCTGCTGTTGCCCACGGTGTGCTGCTTGGCGCCGCCGCTGTGCTGCTGCCGGTCGCCGGAGCCGCGTGGCCGGCCGTGCTGCTCTTTGCTTCCGGCCTTTTCGGTCCGATGCTCACCGGTGGGATCAGTAGTCGCCTGCCTTCTATCGCCGGCCCCGAGCAGCCCAGTCAGCGCCGGGCACAAAGCTGGGACGTCACTAGCTACGGAATCAGCGGCACCCTCGGGCCCGCAGCGGTCGCATGGATCGCAGCGGCATCGAACCCGCTCACCGCGACCTTGGTCCTGGCCGGTGCCGCCATCCTCGGCGCCGGAGCGGTCCTCGCATTACCTCGACAGGAACCACCCGACAAACCGGAGGACGTACCCTCGCCGGCGCGGACGCTACGCCTCATCTGGGACGCTGGTCCGCTTCGCCGCACGCTCGGCCTCACCGTGAGCGTCGCCTTCTCGGTCGCCGTGCTACCGATCTACGCCGTTGTACTAGCTCCCGTGTTTGGCGGGGCAGCAACCGCTGGAACACTGGTCGCCGCGTACGGGGTAGGTAATCTCCTCGGATCGGCAGTGCTCATGATCCGCCCGCTGCGCCGCGACGCCGACCCACTCATGAGCTCCCTCGCCGCACTCGTCGCGGCGACACTGATGCTGGTGGCATTCGGCCCGACGCTGCCGACAGCGCTCACCGCCTTCTGCCTGCCGGGGTCGCCAACGCACTCTTCTTCGCAGCGACTCTCGCCGCACGCAGTGAGTACGCACCCATCGAGATCCGCGGACAGGTCTTCATTTGGGTAGGTGCACTGAAGATCGCCGCCGGATCCGCAGGGACAGCCATCGCAGGACCCACTGTCACGCCTGCCGCATGGCTCCCACTAGTTGTGGCGACAACACTCACAGCCACTGCGGTGATTGCCACCACCATCCAACGCCACCGTTCACGACGGACACGGGAACCAACAGCTCTGACCTGATCCCACCAACACTCGTACGCCCAGCCACGAGCGGGGGTGAATCGCTGGCCTACTTTCGGGCCGGCAGGTCACCGTCCTGCACGCAGCACGGAACCCTGGACTCTTCGCCCTCCGAGGGCAAATCAAGGCCGACCTCGACCGGCTCCCGAATGCCACCCTGACCACCTGGTACACCCAGGCCGACCCTGAGCACCTCGAGACAATCACCGAGCGGACCGGGCCCACGGATGTCACGGGCATGGACTTGCCAGCTGGAGCGCAGTACTACCTCTGCGGGCCGCTGCCCTTCATGCAGAACACCCGCTCCGACCTCATCGCTGCCGGCGTCCCCTCACGGAACATCCAGTACGAAGTCTTCGGACCCGATCTTTGGCTTGCTGCTCCGGTGTGATCGTGACTAGCCAAGACCGCCGTCCCAAACCCCTTGAAGAATGTTGTGCGCGGGAGCAGCTACCGGCCCCGCCAAGCTTTCCAAAAAGCCCGCCATCTTGACGGAAACTCACAGTATTAGTGTTGCTTTAGGGTCGTTTTCTGGTTTTCGCCACACTTCTGTGCGAAGGTCTAGACATGACGCAACACATCGGACAGCGAATCGGATATGCCCGTGTGTCGAGCGTTGACCAGAATCTCGCCCGTCAGCTGACCAGCCTTGGCAGCGTCGATCGGCTGTTCGAGGAGAAGCAATCTGATGCGCAACGATCCGGCCGGGCCGCCCTCGCAGAGATGATCGGGTATGCCCGCCACGGTGACACCGTCGTTGTGTCGTCCATGGACATGCTGGCTCGATCGGTCATCGATCTCAATCAGATAGTGGGGGAGCTGACCGCCAAAGGTGTGACCGTGGAGTTCATCGCCGAACGGGTGACGTTCACCCCTGGCAGCGCGGATCCGTTCGCTGAGTTCCAGCTGAACATCATGGCGTCCTTCGCGCAGCTTGAGCGTGCGATCACCCGGGAGCGGCAAGCCGACGGCATCAGGGCAGCTAAGGAGCGCGGCGCCTACCAGGGCCGGTCCCGCAAGCTCACTGATGACCAACTGCTCGAGGCCCGGAACCTGATCGAGGCGCGCGTCCCGAAGGCCGAAGTCGCCCGGCGTCTGAACATCGACCGCACCACTCTGTACCGGGCGCTGGATCGGATGGCTCCCGCATGACGACTCCACGCAACCGGCCAGCCAGTAATGACCTTCTAGGGGAGGCTCGCGTCATCGTCGAGCGAGTCGCGGCACAAGCAGGTCTTCCATCACCGGCAGTTGAGCTTGCCCCAACGGTAGATAGGCCGGGCGCACCTAAGGCGAACGCCCACTATCAGGTGATCCGTGGAGTGCCAACGATCAAGATCACCGAGGCCGCTCTGCGCGAACTGCCTTCCGACGTCCTCGAGTCTCTAGTGACACACGAGTTGGGCCACCTTGCCGACGAGACGTGGTGGAAGCAGAAACGTCGGCAGTACCTCGCCGGGCTGAGCTTCGCAGCACTCCTGCTATTCGCTGGACTCATTGCGGCCGCCACCGCGGACACCTCTGACGCTGATATGACTCCTGGAGGGGTAACGATGGGGTGTGGTGCGATCGTCGCCTCGGCCGCGTACCTCATCTTTCGAGCGAACAGCCGCACAAGCGAGTTACGGGCGGATCGTTTCGCTGCACGCCAGCACGGCAACGTGTCGAGTGCTCAAGCCCTTTTCGCAGTATGGGACCGGGAGGCACCAGAACCGACACAGCACCGACGCCTACGGCTCCTCTTCCGAAGCCACCCATACCAGGCCACCAGGCTCACAGCCATCGAAGCTGAAATCACCCGGCAAGACCCGCCGGCGACCAGGAGAACATGATGATCAGAATCATCCGATGGTTGCTCACCTCGAGCATCCGGTACAGCTACCGGTTCGTCCGCGCCATCCTCCGGCTGCCGCTACTGCTGCTGCCCATCCCGCCGCAGGTCCGCAACCAGGTCGCCGGTGCCCTGGCGATCGCACTCTGGTTCTTCCTGCTCCTCGTCCCGGTCGCCGTCTCCGACAGCCCATGGTGGGCCGAGTGGCTAGTCATCAGTGCAGCTGCACTGGTGATTGTCGGCGTGGTGCGGATGGAGGGTCGCCGGCCAATCGTCCGTCGACCGGCACGCGTCCGATGACGTCCTGGCCGAGGTAGCTAGGGATGAGAACGCGCAGGGGAGAGGCTGACCGGTTCTGGGAGAAAGTCGTCAAGGGCCCGCGGCCGCATGACTGTTGGATCTGGACCGGTGCCGTGGCCGACGACGGCTACGGGCGGTTCTGGGTTACCAGGGACGGCGAGCAACGCGCCCTGCGGCCGCAACGCTACGCCTACGAACACCTCACCGGGGAGGCCCTGCACTCAGGTATCGCGCTCATGCACGTCTGCGACGTGCCGCTCTACGTCCATGCCAGCATCGGGGCGGACACGCATCTGCTGCCCGGTACTCAGGCGTTGAACATGCTTGACCGGTCCCAGAAGGGCCGGCACGCCAACGCCTCGACCTTCCGGTGGCGCGGTGTCGGCCGCGCCCAGTTCCGCGCCCAGTCAGTCGAGCTGCGTACAGTCCTCCTCGAGCACGGATGGAACGAGCCGATCATCCGGCCCCTGCTCACCGGTATCGACCCCAACGCCCCAACCCTCTTCTGATTCGGTCGGCGCTTCTCGGGGCGGCAGTCTCCTCCAAGCTGGGTGGCCCCAGCTGACGGGCCTGTGCTCACAGCATAGGCCGCTCGACGGCCTGTTTAGTGTGCTGCGCCTAGTTCGATGAGTAGGACGCCGCCGATGACGAGGACGATCCCGAGGCTCATCAGCCAGGTGAGGGGTTCCTTGAACAGGAGTTTGGAGATGATGGCGGTGAGGGCGACGCCGGCTGCTGCCCAGATGCCGTAGGCGATTCCCAGGGGAAGCCCGTTGGCGAGGGTGAGGGTGAGCATCACGAAAGCCACGAGGTAGCCGACGGCGACGGCTCCGTACCAGCGTTTGTTGTCGACGGCGAGGCGAAGGCTGACGGTGCCGGCGACTTCGAAGAGTATCGCGCCGATGAGGAAGAGGTAGGCCATCAGAGAGTCTCGGCTTTCTTGTGTGCGGCTTGGGCTCCGAGTTCGATGCAGAGGACCCCGGCGATGATGACGATGATGCCGACGCCCATGAGGAAGGTGATCGGCTCTCCGAAGATGACCAGCGATCCGATCGCTGTCAGCGCGACGCCGCTCGCCCCCCAGATGCCGTAGGCGACTCCGAGCGCCATGCCGGTGCGGAGTACGACGGCGAGCAGCGCGAACGCGCCGAGGTAGCCGACGGCTACGACGGCGTACAGGGCAGGGTGCTCGAGCGCACCCTTCAGAGACAGTGAGCCGGTCACCTCACTGAGGATGGCGGCGATCAGGAGCAGCCAGCCCTTGCTGGTTTTGTTCATGAGGTGGTTCCTTCGGTGATGAGTCGCTGGGCGATCTGTCGAACGAGGGTGTTCTCGTCCTCGCGCACGGCAGTGATGTTCAGCGCGGTGTTCAGCCAGGCACCATCAGCCAGCAGTCGGGCTGCACGAAGGGATGCGCGCTGCCCGGCAGTGCCCTCGAGGGTGTCCCCGAACCAGGGATTCAGGCGTGTGACCCAGCGTTCAGCGAGCTGGTCCCGTATGCGCGGGTCGACCATGAAGGTGAGATCGCTGTGGTCGAAGTCGCCGGTCAGTGCGTACTCGACATAGGAGCGCAGCTTCTCCACAGGTGTAGTAGCTTCCGGTGCCTGCGCGATGAGGTCGGCTTCCCACCGATCCGTGATGTGGTCCATCACCGCAACAACAAGCTTCTCCTTTGTCGGGAAGTGATGCACCACCCCGGGTTTGGTGAGGCCAGCTTCGCGGGCGACGGCGTCGAGGGTCAGCGATTCCCCTCTGCGAAGGACCGCGACGGCATGATCGAGGATTTCAGGCTTAGAGGACATCGGTACAGAGTACCTACCATACGTAAGGTAGGTCAATGTTGTTGGACGCAGATTCGGATTTGTGGTCTTGTCCGGCTTCCTGCGCAACTCCTGGTGTGCCGCAGTATGAGCTGTGGATAGGACAAGCGGCGTAGTCGTCGTGGTTGCGGAGACGTCGACGAGGACGGATCCAGCCAGCATCAACGCGTTCTCACGGTCGAACGCATCACCCGAGGAAACTTCCGACTACTCGAGCGACTCTTCCCCCAAGTGACCCGCGTCCTCAAAATCAACCAACTCGAAACCATCACCGACGACGTCATCGAAGCAGCCGCCAGCATCCTCGTCATCGGAAACTAGCGACACCGAACGATCACAAAACACCGCCAAGAAGAGCCAAGATCCACAGGCTTAGATCGTGTTGTTTTGGGGTCCTTTTGAGGCTTCCGCAACAGAAGTGTTCGAGGGTCTAGACGTCATGCAACGCCTGCGGACGGGTATGGGGTGCCAATCTCTACTACTTGTCGTTCTCTAGTTTTGGTTGGTCTCGGTGGAGGCCGTCGCGTTCGGGATTGTCCGCGTCAGGACGCGAAGTCGAAAGAGTTGACGATCGCGTCAGCGCCTGTTTCGTGGAGGTAGTTGGTGAGGCTGTGTTGTCCGAGGAGGGCGGTCACCTCGATCGCGACGTTGCCGTCCTTCCAGTTAAGGAGGATGAGGCGCATTTCCAGGGGGGGGCCGATGACGTGGTGGAAATCAGAGACTCCACCGCCGATGAGGATAGGAATAGCATTCAGTGCTCCGGGTGGGCAGGAGGTCGTCCAACCACGATCGACGGTCAGGTCAAGAGCTGTACCGGTCAGGCCACCTACAGTTACTGGAACATCGCGCACGATCTGAAGGCCCGGTCTCGTCCGGTACCAAGCTGCGAGGTCCGTGGCGCTCGTACCAACCCCGGCTTGGGGTTTCTCGCCACAGGGGGCCGGCGCGCGGACGTTCTGGTAGATGCCGATGTAGCTCCCGCCCCAAGTGTCCACATCGGTATCGCCGGTCCGGCTTAGCAGCACCTGACCTGGCAGATCCTCACCATTGGTCCACCCCTCGGGCACTGTGTACGAGAGTGTGGGTTCGAAGGACGTCGTTGTGTAGGTGCCCGCTGCGAGGGTGCCCAGGCAGATGCCGCCACCGGGTTCAGGGCAGGTGAAAGCGGCGGATTTCTCCGGTTCATACAGGGACGCGCCCTCGGGAATCTTGGCCTGCGCGGCAGCAGCGACCTCGTCTTCGCTCAGGGCCCATGTCCAGGTCCGCGTGTCGGTGATGGTCCCGTCGAAGAATCCGGCGGGTTGACGGCGTGCCTGTGCGGCCGAACAGGAGTGGACCTTCCGCTGCGTATAAGCGGTCCGTGGCGATTTCCTGGTCGCTCACCGGGTAACCGTTGAGAAAGAGTTTGGCTCGCCCGTCGTCGGCGTCTTATACCCCTGTGAGGTGAACCCATGTTGCCGGTTCTACACGCACCTGCGTCGCGCGGTCCCTGTTGGTTACGAAATCGCCACCGTTTCCGTCCTCGGGCTTGACCGAAAACGACCAGAATCCTTCGGCCACTCCTAAGAAGAACGCTCCGGCGATATCTCCTGCCTGGCTCAGGACGTCGGCATACTCCCCTGGTTGTTTCGTTGGACGGACCCAAGCGCTGACGGTGAAGCTCGAATCTGTCGCGATGGGACCAGATGTGGAGGTGGTGGCATAACCGGTGCCATCGACATGTAGACCCTCGTCCGTCCACTGGGCCCCGTCTTCGGCAGTGAGCACGACATCACCGACCGATGGATTCGAGCCTGTTAGAGACCAGACATTCTCGGCACCCAGATCCCCGGCGGGGGTGCAAGCGCTAAGCGTTGCTATCAGGATGCCAGTGAGGATTACTGCGACGGTTCGCGCGACGACGACCAGACGATCGCAAGGCTGGTCTCATCGCCGGTCGGTCGGTGAAATTCTTGCTGCCCATCATGGTCTCTTGTCATCGCGAAGATCGGGATCCGGGAAAGTTCCCGAGGATGCACCGACGGATCGGTGACGTCTGGGAGACCACGACCAGTGCCATCGTGAAGAGATGAACGCTGGTTCTAAGAATACGCCCGAGGCACGGCGTTCGTCCTTGCCGTTACGGCTTCAGCACTAGGTGTCCTGGTACCGACTGAAGCCAAGATCTTTGCTGGAATTCCTATCGCCCTGCTCGTTGGCTTCCTAGCTCAGCAAGGACTTCATCACTTCAACACCACTACGAAGTTCCAACCGAATGGCTTCGGCGGCAACGAGCCCGATACGCACTTCGACTCATAGCGTCAACAGCGTGGATTCGTTCCACGCGGCCTGCGGTGTCTCACTGAGATGGTGTGAATCAGCCTGTCAGGACATCGCAGAGCGCTTCTTGGGCTTCGGCCGAATCGAAAATGCTCAGGATGAGAACGCCGTGGTACTCCTCGTTGGGGTAGAAGATCCCTGATATGTTGGCGTACCGCGACAGGCCGTGGCTGATCTTGAGCTGATTCCCGTGGGTTGTGATCATCGCGGTGGACTCGTCACCGGGCACAGCGAGTTCAGTCCGCCAGTTCCAGCCTCCGATGATGCGGACGGTGGGATCGCTGCCTGTGGGCGACAAGGACCAAGTTCCGCTCACGCGAGATGTGACATGCCTGCCAACCAGCAGACCGTCGACGTACTCGGTGTAGATGTCCCGAGGCATCACGGAGTTTTCGTAGATCCATCCGCACGGCGTCTCGAAGGCAGGCGTGGCGTCCTCGATGAAGGAGAAGCGGGTGCGGCACAGGACTGACGTCCCGTGTTCACGGCACTCCGCTCCTTGAGGGGGCTCTGGGGTGAACCCTGATGAGTCGACAACCGGGCCGGCGACCGCGGCGGTTGCGGGGATAGCGAGCGTTCCACACATGCTCAGAAGAGCGATGATGCCCCACTGCATCAGGCCTCGTCGTTTTCGCTGAGGCTGAGGCTGAGGCTGAGGCTGGACCAAGCGGAAACCAGCAAACATGTCGTCCTCCAAGGTCCGAGGTGCCTGGGAACACCGATGGTCCTCTTGCTCACAGGCATTTACAAGGAAACGTCTTGGAAGACACCAGTTCTACGGGCGTGCGACAACCTTCTCAAGCTGGAAAACCCTCAGCAGACATGAGCCCCAGCGGTACGTGGTGCAGTTCTCATAGCGCTTGTGGGTAGTTTGCCTGATGTCCGCTCTGTGGGCACATCCCCGGTCAGGAGGGCCGGCCAGGGCGAGGGCGCCGGTGTACAGGACGACGTCGGCGGGGAAGTAGCGGGTGTAGTACACCCGCAGGGGTTCGCCCATGCCGTTGTCCGCGGAACCTCAGAGCCTCACCGCAACCCAGACCACCATCACCCGCACCACGTCAAGGACCGGGTCCTTCACGCTAAACCTCACCGCCCGCGTCGGCACCTGGACGGGCGACACACCCCTGACCCACACCATCACCTGCTGACACCTGCGTTCAGGAGGTTCGCTGCGCGGAGCAGCGTGGCTGCTATGTGTCGCTGTAGGGCGCGGTCGGTGGGGGTGGTGTTTCTTTGATGAGTTCGCTGACTGCGTGTGCGACGAGGTCCCGGTCCAGTGTTGTGAGGGTTTTCAGGCCGTGGAGGTAGGCATCGACGTCGAATTCGTCGGCGACGCCTCCGATGGAAAAGTAGCGAATCCAGACCTGGTGCACACCAAGATCGAGCTGTTCCACGGCGTGCAGGGTGTGGAGGCGCTGCTCTTCGGGCGTGTACTTGCGCACTATGCCTCACTGGTAGCGCCGATACCGTCCTGACGCTCGCTGATCATGGTGGCCATCGCCCCAATGGTGGTGTTCGCGTCCGTGGCGAGTTCGATGAGGTAGCTCATGGCTGTTGGTCGGTCCAGGTCGAAGCGTTCCATGAGGACGCCGCGGGCGACGCCGATGGTGTCGCGTTCGGCGAGGGATGTTTTGACGTCATTGCTGATGCGTTGTGGTGTGTCGGTGGCCTGGATGTGCCCGATGAGCGCGGCCGCGGACTTGGCGAGGTTGACCAGCAGTTTCTCGTCCCCGTTGGTGAAGGCGTCGGTGGTGGTGGAGTATACCTTCATCGCTCCCAGGCCGGTGGACTTGCTGAGCAGCGGCACGCTGAGACAGGAGCGGATGCCGAGTTCGGTCACCGCGGTCGTCCGTTTCTGGAAGCGGTCATCGGTGTGTGTGTCGGTGATGTTGACGGGGTGTCCGGTGGACCATGCGCTGATGCAGGGACCCTGGTTGAAGGTGTATTGGAGGTCATCGGCTTCGAGCACGCGCGGGTCGGTCGCGCCGACGCTGACGCGGGCTCCGTTCTGGTCGATGATGCTCACGCCGGCGCCGGTCGCGGGCCCGATGATGTCTCTGGCAACCTCGGCCAGGCTTTCAACGGCCTCGTGCACGGTCTGTTCGGTCAGGAGGTAGCCGTTGGTGCGCCCGAAGATCGTCATGAGTTCCGAAGCGGGCAGTGATGAGCTACTCGGGTCGGGGGAGGGGAGCGGCGGATTCATGGTCAGCCTTCACCTGTCAGAAGAGAAGGGATACCCCTTCGGTGGTAGCAGGCCGCTTGCTCAACCCCGATCCGATCCGGCTCGGACAGTGTCGCAAACAGGATCTACTGGGCATCGTACGTGCCTGTCAGTGACAGCGGCAGTCACCTCCGCACCTTGCGGAGCATCCAACCGACGCCGACATGTCTCCTTCGGGGACCCGACAGAAGATCCTTGGACTGTCCTGCCGGCCAGGGGTCGGTGCAGTGCCGAGTCAAGGCTTGGTGGGCGCGGCCGGCATCGACGGCGGCGTTGGTGACTATCGATGTGATGCGGATGGTTTGAGGTGGGCGCCCTGTGGAGCCTGCGGCTGCCCCTATTGCGGTGGATGCGTTTATGCTGATGGGGCGGGGGAGGACGGCGCCGGTGAGGGCTTGGCCGGCTGCGCTGGCGACCCCGCTCTTTTGATCTGAAAGAATCTTTTCTCACTCGGCAACCTGCGTCTCGGGCTCCCGGGGTGGACTCATCAGCGCCTACCAGACAGACTGGTCTACCCGCTTCGGCGGATTACGCGGATTACTCAGTATGCGGAAAGAGGAGGCGTCGAGATATGTCTGTACAAGCTCCGGGTTCAAGCGTGCGGCAACGAATCCTTGACACGTCATACAACCTGTTTGTCGACCGGGGTGTCCGTCAAGTTGGGATCAACGAGATCATCAGGACTGCCGGGGTGGCGAAAGCCTCTTTCTACGACCACTTCCCGTCGAAAGACGATCTGATTCTGGCGTTCCTGGAACAACGCAAGGATCTCTTCACGATCGGGTACCTGGCTGCTGAAGCGCAGGAGCGAGCCGACACCCCGGAGGGCCGGCTGTTGGCCATTTTCGACATCTTCGATGAATGGTTCCGCGCGCGGGACTTCAGGGGGTGTCCCTACATTCGCGCCCTGTTGGAGGCCGGCCCGGATGACCCTGTTGGTCGCGCCAGCGCAGGATATCTGCGCGAGATCCGCGACGAGGCCGAGCAGTCGGCTGTCGACATGGGGCTTGTTGATCCTCGGGAGTTCGCCGAGAGCTGGATGATCCTCCTGCAGGGCACCATCGTTGCCGCCCTGGGCACCGGCTACTCGTCCCCTGGCCGGGTGAAGAGCCTTGGCACGATGCTCATCTCGAGCCACCGAAACACCTGAACCACGACTCTGACCAGAGAGTCCATTGCCCGTTCGTATTCGCCGCGCCTAGGTGCGACTGCTGAATTGCCGACGACCACGGTCAAATGGGACCTGTCAGGTGAGGGTTCTCCGCAGGTTTGTGGCTTGGGTGCTTATTGGTATCCGTCCGGTAGGAGGCGGGTCCCGGAGGGGGCACGCCGCCGAGCACAGCACCGGGCTCGCGGGCCTGCTCGCCCTGGATGTAGTTGTCGACGAACGTGACGAGGCGCGGTTTGAAAATCGTCGGGGCCGCGATACCGCGGATCGACGAAAACTGAGAAGAGTAGCCCTTACCCGTACTCCGCACCCGTACACCGCGGGGTGCCCCGGCTGGTTCGTCCCCTTGTAGGCACTATTGGCGATCAGTTCTGGTCGGCCTACCCGCGGCAGCTCGACTTCGCCGCCTTCCGCTCCATCGCCGACGAGGTCGGCGCTCTCCTCTGGACCGACAGGGGAAGGGACGGGGGCGCTACGCCTCGACCGCTCCTTGGCGTTCGGTATCGGACGCGGAAGATTCGACTGCTGCTGATTCGACCGGCGCGGAGGATTCGCCGCTGACGATCTCGATCTTGCGGGGCTTGGCGCGTTCGACGACCGGAATCATCACGTTCAGGACGCCATTGTCGTACCGGGCGGAAATGCCCTCGGTGTCGATGCCCTGACCGAGGTTCAGCTGGCGCAGGAACGAGCCGCCCTCACGCTCCCGGGTCAGCCACTTCACGCCCTCGGCCCCGCGCAGGGTGCGCTCGGCGCGGATGGTCAGGAGCTGGCCATCGACGTCGATGTCGACCGAGCCGGGATCAACTCCTGGTAGGTCCGCGGAGAGGATGTAGTGGTCCTTCTCCCGGTACAGGTCCATCGGCATCAGGCGCAGTCCGGGTCGGTTCTCCAGCAGGGCGCCGGCTACGCGGTCCAGCTCGCGGAACGGATCAAATTTCATGGCCACTGAAATCAACTCCTTCGCAATGCCACCGACAGGTGGTTGGTTCTCCAAGGTTGAGCATCCTTCGCTCAACTACGAAAAATGTTAGCACTCGGGCAGGTAGAGTGCCAGAAATTTTCGACACGACCTGGCGGTACTGTTCCGACGTTCGAGCGTCTCCCTACCCTGCTGTGCAAGAGCCCGGAACCATGTCAGTGAGTAGCAGGGGCCCAGTTCAATGTCCGGTCAGGGCCTGGCCGGCGTGGACGGCGGCGTTGATGACTACGATGGCGTTGACCGGTTGCCTGTTACGGAGGTGATCAGGGTGTCGGCGAGGGCCCAGATTTTGATGTTCCGGGTGCTGGCAGCCTGGCTGAGGATGGCGAAGGCTTCTTCCTGGGAGCAGGTGTTCTGCGCCATGATGATCCCGACTGCGGTGTTGATGGTGGCGCGGTTCTTCATCGCCGCGCGTAGATCCTCGCCGGCGTCGACGAGGCCGGTCATGCGGATGGCGATTTCCAGGGTTGCCGAGACCTGGTTGGCGAACCGGTGCGCGATGTGCCGGGCGTTGTCGTTGAAGGCATGGTCGGTGTCGGAGTAGAGGTTCAGGGCACTGTAGGTCTCGCCGGGAAGGATGATCGGTACCGCGAGGACCGTGTGGACGCCGTGGTCTTCCATCGCCTGCCGGTAGGGCGAACTATCGGCGAGTGATGTGACCTGGGGGATGTAGATTTCGCGTTCCTCGCGGGCGGCGGTGAGGCAGGGGCCGTCGTCGTACCTGTACTGGACCTCGTCCATCCGGCGGGCTTGTTCGCTGCTGCTGGCAACGGTGGCGGCCTTTTTCGAACGGAGCACCGTCACGCCGCAGAACACAGTGCGGCCGGGCGCACGCAGGACGTCGACCGCCAAACTCGTCACATGGTCCAGGTACCCGATGAGGTCGCCGCTGTCCACGACGGCCTGGAAGAGTTCGTCTCCGATCTGGGCCTGATCGGAACCAGGAACCGTGCCGGGAGGCCGGGCGCTACCGGAGGTTGGGCGGGTGTCGTCGGTGGAAGGAGTGTTCATGGGTGTCCCCTGACAGGTCTGGGGCTCCGCCGAACAATGCGGGCTTCAGCTGCTGCAGGCACCATCAAGAAGAACAAAAGAGGCCGCCCAGTTCCGGACGGCACCCCTTCAGTTTAGGCGCGTGCCGCAATTAGTGCTGGTTTCTTTTCCCCAAGTCCAAGGGTGGACAGGGCCGAACTACCGGGTGTGGGGGTGACGTTGCACATGCCCGAGTACATCGACGAGGACTCGGGCCGGGCCGACCGTCCTTGGTATCCGCGGGACGCGCTCGTGCGAGGACCACTGACCGAAGCTGCGTTACCGGACCCGTGTGGCGAGTGATGTGTGGCTGGTGGCGGGTTGTTAGTCGTGGGCCGTGGTGGTGAGGATGATGTCCGCGATGATGTAACCCATTCAACGGACTTGCCTCGAGCTAGCTGCTTAACCCGGACCTCAGAAGAGGACAGTAACGAAGCCCTCTGACACTATTCTCCGTCACCACCCAACCGATCAGATGCCTGCCATGGCCCTTCCTGTCCGGGGCGGAGCGTGGCGGTCGGCGCCTCGGGGGAGGGTCGTTGGTCTAGGTGAGTCGTCGTCGGATGTCGTTGAGGACGGAAGCGAAGTAGTTCTCGATGATCATGACGTCTGCGCACTGGAGGTTTGTTGCTATGTCGAGGAAACTCGCTCGCAGCAGCGCTGCCGGGTTCTGTTCGCTCCACTCCCGCATGGAGGACGCCGGTTCGAGCAGTACGGCCCTGCGATCGGTGCTACTTGGGCGCCGGGTCACGTAGCCGTCGGCTTCCAGGCGATCGAGCACGGCGGTCGTTGTCGCGGAGGATAGCCCGAGGTGAGTGGCGATGTCTTTCGGACTGACCGCCTTGCCGTCGTTCCACTCCTGGGACAGGTAACCCAGTGTCGCCATGTCCTTGTCATTGAGATTCCGCGCATCGCGCTGGTCGCGGTACGCCTTGTTGGTGAGCTGACGCATCTCTCGGAGGTTGGACACCATGCCATCTACGTGACGCAGTTGCTCCTTCGACGGCGTGCTGCCCTGCTTCTTGGGGTTGTCCATCGTGCTGACCTGCCTGCCATCAATGCATAGGAGGCCCAGAGATTGCGCCCCCGCATCATCCCTCCACCGTGCCAGATTCAGCAATCTGTGTCACAAATTTGATAGCTAGATTACCTAGTTTGTTTGATTTTGACCTCTGGGGTAGCGTTCAGAGCAAGTCATCAACGGTTATGCGGGGGCGCGTACCGAAGAAGCAGCACGTGTTCCCCCGCACCGTCAGCCTCTTCTTCTGTGTGCCCGATCACCGGGTGACCTATCCCCATAGGGAGCGCAATGCGCTCGAACAGAAGGAGCATGTCGATGACTGAGAATCCCACCCACCCCGTTTCCAACGGCCAGGGATCCCGAGCAGAAGCTCCAACGCCGGCGGGCGCCGAGAAGACCGGGGCTCATTCCTCGGGCCTTCACACCGCGCAGGGCAACACTTCCATCGCTGACACGGTCGTGCAGAAGATCGCCGGTGTTGCGGCCCGCGAGGTTCCTGGCGTTCACGCCATGGGTAACGCCGCCCGTCGCGCCTTCGATCAGATCACTGAGCGTATCCCCGGTTCGCAGACCAACGCCTCCGGAGGCGTGAGTGTCGAAAAGGGCGAGAAGCAGACCGCCATCGACGTCACCATCGTGGTCGAGTACGGGGCATCGATCGTCGAGGTCAGCAAGACCATCCGCGAAAACATCATCAGCTCCGTCGAACGCGCCACGGGCCTGGAGGTCATCGAGGTCAACGTCACCGTCACCGTCACCGACGTTCATCTTCCGAGCGACGACGACAACGAGGATCCCGACGGCGCGAAGACCTCCTCGACGGGCAAGGAACTCCAGTAGCCGGCCCTGCCCTCCGGCTTGCCTTCCTGATTGCTTGGTCCACCACCGGGCGTTCAGTACGGACGTGCGGTCATCGGGCCGGTGCCCTGAAAACTTCTGCACCTGTCCGGTGACCGCTGGTCATCTTCCTGCTTCTCCCGCACACTCCCCATCCACGTTGCACCCTCTTCCCCGTTAGGACAACGCCCGTGTCACGCAGCACTATCGGACTCTTCGTAGGTCTCCTCCTTGGCTTCGTCGCCGTTTTCGGGGGCTTCCTGGAGTTCCTCGCCGTCATCATCTTCGCCGCCGTCGGCCTGCTCATCGGCCGGTTCCTGGACGGCGATCTTGATCTCAGCCAGCTCACCGGTTCCCGCACGAAGAGGAACTGATCCATGGATCCCACAACCAGGGCCAGGGAAGCGAGGCCGCGCCGGGCAGCGCAACAGCCAGCAAGGGCCGGGACGGTGACGGACCGGGAGCCCCGACAGGATGCGTCAGCCTCGCAAGCCCACGCGGCCCGATCAGCCCACCGAGGCGCCGAACAACACCCAGCGAATGGGTCGGCTGCAGCTGGTCGGGGCGTGCTGACGATGAACAAGAAGGTCATCGAGAAGCTAGCGGCCCAGAGCGCCCATGAACTTCCATTCCTCGATGGTGTCGGTGGGGGAGTGCTCGGCGTTGGCCGGACTCATGGCCGGGACCGCAGACCACAGGCGGCGGTAAACCTGAGCGGTAAGGACGTCACAATCTTCCTCGACGTAGCGCTCGGCTTCCCTGCGGACGTCGCTGCGCGATCGGCAGAAATCCGCCGGCATGTCACCGCCACCATCGAGCAGGCCACCGGCCTTGAGGTGCGCCGCATCGACATCACCATCCGGGCCCTCACCCCCCACACGGAACGATCACGTAGGAGCCTGCAATGAGCACCCCGACGACCAGACGCTCGATCCGCAAGCGCCCCAGCCGCAGCGTCCCGGCTTCTATCGTCGCTCTGGTCCTCCTCGCGGCCGCCGTTACGGCGGTCTGGGGTGGCATCACGGCCCTGACCGGCGGAAACACTGCGGTTACCGAAGGTGTCACCGGCGCAGTGAGCGTGCCATGGTCGGCGCAGGCGGCATACATCCCCTCCATCGCCGTCGCCCTGATCGGCGTAGCGCTCATCATCACCGCCCTGATCCCGGGACGCCACGACGCGCACCTGGTGAAACACGAGGGTGCATCCGAAGCGGCGTTGACCGGCCGGGGACTGAGAACCTACCTCGAGGACCGGGCGATGACCATCGACGGCGTCGATTCCGCCCGAGCCTCCCTCAAAGGGCGACAGGCCCGAATCCGCATCGGCACCTATGCGCTGGACCACGACGAGGTCCAGAAGGACGTCCACCAAAGGTTGCGGGCCACGGTGGACTCCCTGGACTTGAAGAATGCCCGACGCATCCGTGTGAACACCAGCACGCTCAACAACTAGGAAGACGACCTCTCATGCGACACACCGCAGGACGCCTCAACCGCGTCTGGCTCAGCATCATCGGCGTGATCCTCGTCCTGGGCGCAGGAGTCACGGCGGCAATTGGTCTCGGACTACTCGAAGGCCGCACCGTCGCCGGAATCCGCGCACCAGAGCGTGACCAGCCCATTCTCAACCTGAACCACGAACCCGCAACAACCACCACCATCGCGGCCGTCCTGGTGATCGCCGGGATCATCATCGGTATTCTCTGCGTCCTCTGGCTCCTGGCCCAGGTCCCGCGCAAACATGGAGCGTCCGACCTGAAGCTCCAGGATCCAGACAACCGGGGACTGACCGTCTTGAAGCCGGGCCTTCTCGAGGACGCCATCAGCGATCGGGTCGAAGAGCTCGAGGACGTCACCGGAGCAACGACAATCATCCGAGGTTCCTCCCGCGCCCCGGACATCACCGTCCGCATCACCACGACGTCCCACGCCGACCTGCCCAGAGTCATTGCCGATGTCGAGCACCGCATCACCAACGACCTGAACCTGACCCTCGGCAGAGGGCCAGCATCACTCGGTATCGCGATCGAGGTGAAGGCCGACCCCAAAAACGACGACACCGTCACTTTCCAACCATCCTCAGCTCACACCTAAGATCCGCACGCCTCATCAGTCCACACCCGCACGCATCCGCGCATGTCCGCTCGCATCAATTCCCATCCACTCACAGCATTGAGGAACCCATGAAAAAGATTGTCATCGCTATCGCCACCGCACTCTTCGGCCGCTACATGGAGCGGCGTCGCGTTGCCGAAGGACGCCCCAAAAAGCCCCACCGCCGCCGCTGAGCGATCGGCAACACCCAGACCCCGGCCCACCTACTGGACCGGCCCATCAGAAGCACCCATCACACAACAAAGGAGAACACCGTGGGACTTGACGACAAGATCAAGAACGCAGCCGAGAAGATCACCGGCCAGGCCAAGGAAGCCTACGGCGACGCAACCGACAACGACCGACTGCGCGCTGAGGGTCAGGCCGAGCAGTCCACGGCCCACCTCAAGGATGCCGGCGAGAACGTGAAGGACGCCTTCAAGAAGTAGCTGATCCTGGTCGAAGGCCATCTGGAGACACCTCCAGATGGCCTTCGGCTCCCACACCACCACTGCCCCCGCTGTCGCCGCGCCTCAGTCCTGCCGCTTCTGACCGCGGCTAATAGCAAGAGGGCCGAAGGCAGAGGGAGCAGCCACAGCAACCGGACGGCATACGAGGGAAGAAGGGCGCGCAATGACGTCCAGAATCAGCACAGCGGAACCGGAAACATGGTCGGACCCTCGACTGTTGAGCACGGCTGCACGCCTATGGGAATACGCTCTGAACAACGAGCTGGAAAGTCTGGACTTGACGATCGCCGGACTTGTCACCCTTCAGGCCCTGCACGCGGGAGGAACGACAAGTCAGGCCGCGTTGGCCAGGATGATCCGGGTCGAACCCCAGACTCTCCGCCGCACGCTACGCTCACTCGAAGCGAGCGGATACCTGACGAACTCCCCACAGACCCCCGGAACCCGCGGCCTACACATCAGCATGACCACCGCCGGTCAGCTGGTCCTCACCGAAGCGAACAATCTCGAACAGCGCTCCTACCGCAACCTCTCCGGAAGCAACGAGCTTCACAACGCACTTGTCACGCTCATCAAAACCCTCACCACCACACCCCCGCACGATCAAAGTGCCGCCCACGACCATCGTCAGGATCCCCAACACAAGCGCCCGGACCGACCTTCGAGGTGGGGAGGATCAGCAGCGCAGTCCTGATCAGGATCGCTTCCGTGAAAACTGAAGATGATCATCCGGGCGGGGTGGCGAGGGCTCAAATGCGCAACCCACATTACGACTTTGCGCACCGTCGGGCGCTCCACACCAGCCGCTCCTTCGACTCTACGAACAGCGAGCAGAGGGGGTCTTAACAGGATCTTGATGCGCCGAGTCAGTGAATTCCATCGCGACCTGTTCACCATTCACCTGTCTTCACGCTGTTCGGGCAGGAGATTGGTGGAGTCATCCCGTCCTCACCTGTTGAAGAGCAGCCCTACTGCCCCAGTTGCCATGCGATTAGGGGCCGTTCCCGATGAACCGGTATCCCATTCCCGCTTCTGTCCGTAGGTATCGGGGTGTGCTCGGGTCTGGCTCGAGTTTTTTACGCAGTTGACGGATGTAGAGGCGGAGGTAGCCGGAGTCACGGACATGCTCTGGGCCCCAGACCTCGGTCAGCAGGTTCTCCTGGGCTACAAGCCGTCCGGCATTCAGCAGCAACGTTTCGAGCAGCCGCCATTCGGTGCGCGTGAGGTGGATGGAGGTGCCGTCGGTGGTCCTGGTCACGGATTTGGCGGCAAGGTCCACGCGCACGTCTCCGAAGCTCATGACTGCTTCATCCTGTGCGGGTAGGCGCCGCCGGGTGAGGGCCCGCACCCGGGCGAGCAGCTCGTCCGTGAGAAACGGTTTGGTGACGTAGTCATCCGCCCCGGCGTCGAGTGCTTGCACCTTGTCGATCGAGTCCGTCCGCCCGGAGATCACGAGGATCGGTACCGTGCTCCAGCCGCGCAGCCCATGAATGACGTCGATGCCGCTGAGATGGGGCATGCCGAGGTCCAGCACCACGATGTCGGGGTGGTGCTCGGCCGCGCGCCGCAGGGCTGCAGCCCCATCGGCGGCTAGGACGACGTCGTAGTCCGACGCCGTGAACGTGATGTTGAGTGCCCGCAGGATCTGCGGGTCGTCGTCGGCGATGAGGACTTTCATGCCGCTCCGACACTGTTCCCAGTGTGTAGTGCCTCGTGCGGTTGTGGCGCGCGCGGCAGTGATACCACGGAGGTGAGTCCGCCCCCGGGGGTGTCTTCGAGGCTCAGCCGACCGCCCATGCCTTCGACGAAGCCCTTAGAAAGGGCCATACCAAGCCCGAGGCCGGTGTCATTGTCGGTGTCTCCCAGCCGTTGAAAGGGCATGAGTACCTGGTCTTTCCGGTTGTCCGGGATGCCGGGTCCGCTGTCGATGATGCGTAGTTCTGTTCGCCCGCCGAAATCGCTCACCGACAGTACCGGTGGTTCCCCGTGGCTGGCGTATCGGATGGCGTTGGACAGCAGGTTCACGAGCACGCGCTGCAACAGGACGGCATCGGCAAGGAGTAGCTGCGGCTCGGCAGGGAAGTCGAGCTCGATATCACCCGGGCCGAGGTCGAGCTCCTCAAGTGCGGGGAGGATGACGTCTTCGGGCCGCACGGACTCCAGCACGACGCCGAGCACTCCGGCCTGGATACGGCTGACGTCGAGCAGATCGGTCACGAGGTTCGACAGGGTTCCGAGGCTCTGTTCGGCGGTCTCCAGGAGCGCGCCCTGCTCACGCGGGGAAAAGGTGATGTTAGCTGATCGGAGACTTGTGACGGCAGTGGTTGCGGCGGTGAGGGGGCGGCGGAGATCGTGCCCGACGGCGGCCAGCAGGGCCGTGCGTACCCGGTCGGCCTCGGCGAGGGGGCCTATTTTACTCGCGGCCCGGGACAGATCCCGGTACTCGAGGGCTGTGTCCAATTGGGTTGTGATGACGGCGAGGAGTCTCCTGTCCGCAGCTGCCAGAGGCCGGCCAACGAGTTCCAGGACTGCACGTTCGCCCACGGGGACAGTCACTGGATCGGCCTGCCCGGGCGATGGGGGCAGGGAGGTGGCCTTGCTCAGCAGGGTCCCGTCGGCCAGCCGCAGCTGTACGGTGTCGAGCCCGAAGGCCTCCCGGGTCCGGGTGACCAGTGCCTGCAGCGTGTCCTGCCCGCGGAGCACCCCTCCCGCTATGGTCGCGAGTAGCTCGGATTCAGCGGCGGCGCGCGACGCTGCCCGGGTGCGACGCGCAGCCTGATCGACGACGTAGCTGACCAGGACGGCGTTGACGATGTAGAGAATGAGCGCAGTGAAGTGCGCCGGCTCGCCGATGGTGAGAGTTCGGACCGGGTCGATGAAGAAGAAATCCAGTGTCAGCCCGGATAGGACGGCGGCGAACAGCGCGGGCCAGATGCCGCCGATCAGGGCGACCACGATCACCAGCAGCTGGTAGCTGAGGACGTCCCCGGTGATGGACTCCTCAGACTGGAGAAGTGTCAGCAGCAGTGTCAGCAGCGGACCGCCGACCAGAGCCACCAGGGCACCGAGCGCCCGACGCCGCCACGACAGTGCCCCGCCGGCGTGCGGCAGCGCGAACCTGCGGCCGGCCGCCGCATGAGTGACCATGTGCACGTCGATCTCGCCCGACTCCCGGATCACCGTGGCGCCGATCCCAGGCCCGGTGAACAGCGCCGCAAGACGTGAGCGTCGGCTGACGCCGATGACGAGCTGGCTGGCGTTGGCGCCCTTGGCAAAGTCCACGAGGGCCTTTGACGTCTGATCGCCCACCACTTCGTGGTAGGTACCACCGAGCTTTTGCACGAGGGCCCGCTGGGCGGCGAGCTCTGCCGGATCGGCGTCGCGCAGGCCGTCCTGGTTCGTCACATGCACGGCCAGGAGCTGGCCTCCCGCGGACCGCGAGGCGATCCGCGCCCCGCGGCGGAGCAGCGTGCGGCCCTCCGGCCCGCCGGTGAGCGCGACGACGACCCGCTCGCGTGCCTCCCACTTGTCGTCAATGCCCTGTTCGGCGCGGTACCGCTGCAGTGCGCTGTCGACCTCGTCGGCGAGCCACAGGAGCGCGAGTTCGCGTAACGCAGTGAGATTGCCGACCCGAAAATAGTTGGACAGCGCGGCGTCGATCCGCCCCGACGGATAGATGCAGCCACTGGAGAGCCGCCCGCGCAGAGCCTCCGGTGCCAGGTCCACCACCTCCACTTGGTCGGCCCTCCGGAGCACCTCATCGGGAATGGTCTCCCGGTGGGGCACGCCGGTAATGCGTTCCACGACGTCGTTGAGGGACTCGATGTGCTGGACGTTGATGGTGCTCATGACGTCAATCCCGGCGTCGAGCAGCGCCTCGACGTCCTGCCATCTCTTCTCATGCCCGGTTCCCGGCGCGTTGGTATGGGCGAGTTCGTCGACGAGCGCGATCTCGGGGCGACGTGCCAGGACACCCTCGAGGTCGAGGTCGGTGAGGTGCACGCCGCGGTGATTCACGGTCCGGCGCGGCAGCACCTCGAGCCCGTCGGCCATGGCCTCAGTGGCGCGACGCCCGTGCGTCTCGACGACGGCGACGACGACGTCGCGTCCCTCACCACGGAGCCGGCGGCCTTCCTCGAGCATCGTGTAGGTCTTGCCCACCCCGGGTGCCGCTCCCAGGAACACCCTCAATCGGCCTCGTGTCATGGGCCTAAGTGTCCAGCTGAGCGAGGGCCATGTTCAACTCGACCACGTTGACCGAGGCCTCTCCGAGATAGCCGAGGTCGGGGCCCTGCGTGTTCTCCCCCACGAGGGCTTCGACGTCGGCCTCGTCAAGTCCACGTTCAGCGGCCACGCGCGCCACCTGCAGCTGCGCGTACGCGGGGCTGATGTGCGGGTCGAGCCCCGACGCCGATGCTGTGAGCGCATCTGCGGGAACCGTGGCCGGATTCACGCCTTCGAGCTCGGCGACAGCGGCCCGCCGCTCCTCGACGGCCGTGACAAGGTCGGGGTTCTCGGGGCCGAGGTTACTGCCGCCGGACCCGCCGCCGTCGTACCCATCCCCGGCCGCGGACGGACGGGACTGGAACCACTCAGGAAGGGCCGCGCCGTCGGCGTCGGTGAAGGCCTGGCCGATGATCGCGGACCCGACGGGGATTCCGTCGACGGCGAGGGGCTGGCCGTTGGCGCGGTCGTTCAGTGCCAGCTGGCCGATGCCGGTGATGGCGAGCGGGTAGCCGATGCCGAGGACGAGGGTCAGGACGATGAGGGCCCGGACGGCGGTGCCGAGCTGGCGGGCGGTACTACGAGAAGAACTCATGACGGGCCTTTGCGGTGATAGGGCAGGGGTGGACGATCAGAAACCGGGGATGAAGGACAACAGGAGGTCGATGGCCTTGATGCCGATGAACGGGGCGATGATCCCACCGAGACCGTAGATGAGCAGATTCCGGTTCAGGGTGCTCGACGCCGAGGCCGCCCGGTACTTCACACCCTTCAGCGAGAGCGGGATCAGCGCGATGATGATCAGCGCGTTGAAGATCACGGCGGAGAGGATCGCCGAGGACGGCGAATGCAGCTGCATGACGTTGAGTGCCGCGAGGGCCGGGAACGCCCCGATGAACATGGCTGGGATGATCGCGAAGTACTTCGCGACGTCGTTCGCGATGGAGAAGGTGGTCAGGGCCCCGCGCGTGATGAGCAGCTGCTTGCCGATGCGGACGATGTCGATGAGCTTCGTGGGGTCGGAGTCGAGGTCCACCATGTTCCCGGCCTCCTTGGCCGCGGAGGTGCCGGTGTTCATCGCGACCCCGACATCCGCGAGTGCGAGGGCCGGGGCGTCGTTTGTGCCGTCGCCGGTCATCGCGACGAGCGCCCCGCCCTCCTGTTCCTTGCGGATAAGGCGCATCTTGTCCTCGGGTGTGGCCTCGGCGAGGTAGTCGTCCAGGCCGGCCTCCTCCGCGATGGCCTTGGCGGTGAGCGGGTTGTCGCCGGTGATCATGACGGTGCGGATGCCCATGGTGCGGAGCTCCGCGAACCTCTCGGGAAGTCCTTCCTTCACGACGTCCTTGAGGTACACAACGCCGAGGACGCGGGCCTTACCGGTGGCGTCCCGGACGGCGACCACGAGCGGAGTCCCTCCCAGCTGGGAGATGCGGTCCACCGCCTCGTCGAGCTCCGCAGTGACGACTCCCGAGGCGGCGGTGACCCACTCACGGACGGCGTTACCAGCGCCCTTCCGGACACTCGAACCGTTCACGAAGTCGACGCCGCTCATCTTCGTCTGCGCGGAGAACGGAACGACCCCGCCGTCCACTTCCTCGCGGATGAAGCCCTCGGTGACCGCGAGGTCCACGATCGAGGTGCCCTCCGGTGTCGGGTCACTGAGCGAGGACTGCGCGGCAGCCGCGATCAACTCGTGGCGGTCGGACCCGGCGACGGTAATGAACTCACTCGCCCGCCGGTTCCCGTAGGTGATGGTGCCGGTCTTGTCGAGCAGCAGGGTGGTGACATCGCCCGCTGCTTCGACCGCGCGGCCGGACATGGCCAGGACGTTGCGCTGCACCAGCCGGTCCATGCCGGCGATGCCGATCGCGGAGAGCAGTGCGCCGATGGTCGTGGGGATCAGGCAGACGAGCAGCGCCACGAGGACGGGCACGCTGACCGCGACGTTGGAGGAGCTGGCGATCGGATTGACGGTGAGTACCACCACGGTGAAGACGATGGAGAGGGTGGCGAGCAGGATGTTCAGCGCCACCTCGTTGGGGGTCTTCTGGCGTTCGGCGCCCTCCACCAGGCGGATCATACGGTCCACGAAGGTGTCACCGGGCCGGCTTGTGATGCGCACGACGATCCGGTCCGACAGGACACGCGTCCCGCCGGTCACCGCGGAGCGGTCACCGCCGGACTCGCGCACGACAGGAGCGGATTCGCCGGTGATGGCGGACTCGTCTACCGAGGCGATGCCCCAGATGATCTCGCCGTCGCCCGGCACGAGGCCGTTCGCCTCGATCACCACGATGTCCCCGAGCACCAGGCCCGAGGACGGGACGTCGGCGATCAGGGCGCGGTGGGCACCGGGATCGGTGTCGGGCGCATAATCTCGGACCACGCGTGCCGTCGTGCCCGTCTGTGCCTGGCGGAGGCTGGAGGCCTGAGCCTTGCCGCGGCCCTCCGCGACGGACTCGGCGAGGTTCGCGAACAGAACCGTCAGCCACAGCCAGATGGCGATGAGCCAGGAGAACGACGCCGGGACGTCGCTGCCGCCCGAGGCCTCGGGTCCGCCGAGGAACGGTTCGGCGATGGCGATGGCGGTGATGAGGACCGCGCCCACCTCGACGATGAACATGACTGGCGTGCGGAACATCTCCCGTGGATCGAGCTTGCGGAACGCGCCCGGCAGGGCTTGAACAAGCTGTCCGGCGGAGAACGCAGAGGCCTTTTGTGGGGATGTGGGCGGACGGGTGGCGCTGTCGCTGACGGCGGGTGTTTTGGTGGTGGTGGACATGGTCTAGAGCAGTCCTTCCGCAAGGGGACCCAGTGCGAGCACGGGGAAGAAGGTGAGGGCGGTGACGACGACGGTGACGCCGACGAGGAGGGTGGTGGACTGAACGCGGTCCGTGGGCAGGGTGCCGGCGGTGGCGGGAACCCGGTCCTGGGCGGCGAACGCGCCCGCGAGGGCGAGGACGAAGACCATGGGCACGAAGCGACCCAGCAGCATCGCCACACCGAGCGCGGTATTCAGCCACGGCGTGTTCGCCGTCAGGCCCGCGAACGCCGAGCCGTTATTGTTAGCGGCCGACGTGAACGCGTACAGCACCTCGGACAGACCGTGAAGCCCGGGGTTAAGGATCGAGGTGCCGTCGATGTCCTCGCGGAGGGCAGGGACGGCGAAACTCAGGGCCGTCCCGGCGAGGACCAGCGTGGGCATGGTGAGGATGTAGAGGCTCGCGAGCTTGATCTCGCGAGCGCCGATCTTCTTGCCCAGGTATTCGGGCGTCCTTCCGACGAGGAGTCCGGAGATGAACACGGTAACGACCGCGAGGACCAGCATGCCGTACAGGCCCGAACCCACACCGCCCGGAGCCACTTCGCCGAGCATCATGTTGATCATCGGGAGCATGCCACCGATCGCGGTGTAGCTGTCATGCATCGAGTTCACGGCTCCCGTGGAGGTGAGCGTACTGACCGACCCGAACAGAACGGACCCGACGATCCCGAAGCGCTGCTCCTTGCCCTCCATCGCGGCTCCCGCGGCCTGCGGCGCGGTGCCGTTCCCTGCCAGTTCGGCCAGGGTTACCGCAGTCAGTGACAGCAGGAAGATCACGGACATCGCACCGAGGATGGCGTAGCCCTGCCGGCGCTGCCCGATCATGGTGCCGAACGTACGCGGCAGGCTGAACGGGATCGCGAGCATGAGGATGATCTGGAACACGCTGGTCCACGGTGAGGGGTTCTCGAAGGGATGCGCCGAGTTGGCGTTGAAGAACCCTCCACCGTTGGTCCCCAGCATTTTTATGGCCTCCTGTGAGGCCACCGGGCCGCCTGGGACGACCTGTTCACCGCCGGTGAGGGTGGTGACGGTCGTGAAGCCGTTGACATTCTGGATCACGCCGCCCACCAGGAGGACCAGGGCCGCGATGACCGCGCCCGGCAGGAGGACGCGGAAGAGAGCGCGGGTCAGGTCCACCCAGAAGTTCCCGAGCGTCGCACTGCGACGGGCAACGAAGCCGCGCACGAAGGCGATGGCGACTGCGAGGCCGACGGCGGCCGAGACGAAATTCTGCACCGCCAGGCCCGCCATCTGTACGGCGTAGCCCATGGTGACTTCCGGCGAGTAGGACTGCCAGTTGGTGTTGGTCACGAACGAGACGGCCGTGTTGAACGCCAGGCCCTCCGGGACGGCCGGCAGTCCGAGCGAATAGGGCAGCAGGGCCTGCGTACGCTGCAGCAGGTACACGAGCAGCACGCTCACGGCCGAGAAAGACAGCACCCCAGTCAGGTAGGAGCGCCACGACTGGTGCGACCCCGGGTTCACGCCCAGCACGCGGTAGAACCCCTGCTCCACGCGGAGGTCCTTCGTGCCGGTGAAGGTCCGCGCCATGTAATCACCCAACGGGCGGTAAAGCAGGGCGAGGACGACGATAACAGTCAACAACGGCAGAAGAGCCGCGGCGAGGGTCATCAGAAACGCTCCGGGCGCACGAGCGCGTAGACCAGATAGCCCAGGGCCGCGATGCCGAGCACCAGCGCAATCAGGTTGAAGACGATCACAGCTTCTCCACCGCCTGGGCGATCAGAACAACCACACTGAACAGGGCAACGACACCCACGAGATAAACGACGTCAAGCACGAGGAACTCCATTAGACGGGATAGTGCACTTCGGGCCGCCGGCTTCCTGCCGAACGGGTGCCCTGGAAGGCACGAGCTTGAGTACACACCCCGAATCGGACCGAAAAGCCGATCCTTACGCTTTCCTCACAGCGAAGCCGCACATCTCTACGGCTTCTTAACGCTCCAGCTCCGCAGGCATGCCTTCGTACCCCGCCTCGGACACTTGCGCTTCATTGCGCTTGAAGCTCTGAAACCGGTAGTCACGTGATGTGGGCAGTGCGCCGAGGAGGGCGGCGAGACGCCTCATATCCCATGGGTTGCGAGGCGTCAGTTGTCTGGCTGGATCATGAGGTGCTCAGTGCCGGGCCTATGAAGCGGATCAGCTATGTTTCCGGCCTGCGACAGGACCCGTCTGGGGATCTCTCACTGGTCCTCGGCCGCCGTGAATACAACTTAACTGGTTGGTAATAGTTGCGACCCTTGCCCGGTGTCTGACCTTGATCAACTCACTGCATCAGTACTTCCCACCGTCCTCAAAGGATTCTGATGCCGAACCTCTTCACTCCCTACACGCTGAAGGGCGTCACGCTACGCAACCGCATAGCGATGTCACCCATGACCATGTACCGGTCAACCGATGGAAAGCTTGACGACTTCCACCTCATGTACCTCGGCGCGCGTGCTGCCGGCGGTTTTGGGCTCGTCTTTCCTGAGCAAATCGCCATCACCCCTGACGGTCGCACCACGACACACTGCGCCGGACTTTACGACGACAACCAGATCGAAGGCCACAAACGCGTCGTCGACATGATCAAGTCAATGGGTGGGGTCGCCGGGATCCAGCTCGGTCACACTGGACGGAAGGGCAGCCTCGTCACACCGTGGGAGGGCGGCCACATGCTGCCGCCCGAACATGAAGCGGGCTGGCAAACCCGTGCACCCTCCGCAATCGCCTACGGCGGGGACATGCCCTACGTTCCACGGGAACTCACGACAGGTGAGATCGACCAGATCATGCAGGATTACGCCGACACCACACGTCGAGCAGTGGAGGCCGGCTACGAATGGGTGGAACTGCACTTCGCCCACGGCTACCTCGGCTCCGAGTTCTTTTCCCCTCTCGCAAATCGACGCACCGACCAGTACGGCGGCACCCTCGAGAACCGGACACGATTCCACCTCCAAGCCCTCGACGCAGTACGCGCGGTGCTACCGGATCACATTCCGTTGACCATGCGCCTGGGCATCGACGATCTCCATCCCGATGGCGTCACGGTCGATGAGTCGATCACAGCCATCCGGTGGATGAAGGAACACGGCTTGGACCTTGCCGATGTCAGCATCGGCTTCAACACCGACAATATGCAGGGCGACATTCCGATCGGCACTCTTGGCGGGATGGTGAAGAACGCCACCCGTGTCCGAGATGAAGTAGGTATACCTATCGCTACCAGCTGGAACCTGGGACAACCCGAGCTCGCCAACAGGGTTATCGAGGAGGAGTTGCTCGATCTCGTGTATCTGGGCCGTCCTGCCCTCGCCAACGCGCACTGGCCGGTTTACGCGGCCCGGCTGCTGGGCTACCAGGATCCCTTCAGCCTCGTTCCTGAAGACTGGGCTTGGTGGCTCCGAAACCTCCGAGGCGCTGATGAAGCGATCGGCTGGCCAGCTGCCACAAACGGCGCAACCCTGACGGAAGTTGCCGGAGTATCGGCGCCCGCCCCTGTCGTCGAAGAGACTGCTTTCGAGCAAGAACTCGCGGAACTGGAAGCAGAACTCAAACCCGCTTAGATCACGCGAAGCACCAGGTGAAGTCCTGACCCTCATAAGGGTCAGGACTTCGCTGCTGAACCAAGAAACTCGAAGTACGAGGGCCACCTTACGACACACACTCAAGAGGGCCGTGACGCTGCCGGATCACGGGTGTCTCGTCCTCGTGCCTCGCGTCCTACGGGATGCGAGTCGATGCGCCGATCTGACACGTCAGATATCGGCGCGAAAACACGGCAATATAGCGTTGCGATCCACACAGTCGGGCGGCCTGGGGACACCCGTTTCTTAAACGAACGTACTCGCTTCGCTACACATGGGCTACGACAGCGCAAACGATGTGGATCGGAGCGATAAATGGCGGTTTTCTGTGATCGTTAGATGGCGCACGTACAGGTGGAGCTAGAGCTCATGACCGCCCGGTGACGGATCCTTTGTGAGTTCTTGGCCGGGTGTGTGGTGTGGCTGTGAAGTAGTCGCGACCAGGGGTAGCTGCACGCGGAACTGCGTGCTGTCGGGCTTACTGGTGACGCTGATTGTGCCGTCGTTGGCTTTGATGAGGGCCTGGACGATGGCGAGGCCGAGGCCTGTACTGCCGGTGTTCGCGGTTCTTGCGGTGTCGCCCCGGCTGAATCGCGTGAAGATGGTGTCGAGGAACGCCGGGTCGATGCCGGGGCCGCTGTCGGTGATGGTGATGTGTGCGTGAGGCCCGTTCAGTATCACAGCGGTGGCGATGGCGGTGCCGGGAGGGGTGTGCTTGTGGGCGTTGGAGAGCAGGTTGATGAGTACCTGGCGGATCTCGGCTTCCACGCCGCGCACTTCGACGGGCTCGTCTGGTAGTTCCAGGCTCCAGGAGTATCCGGGCGCCGTTACCTGGGCGTCGCTGGTGGTTTCGATGACGAGTTCGGTGAGGTCGACGTCGGACACCTCACCGCGCTGGCCTTCGTCGAGGCGGGCGAGCAGCAGGAGGTCCTCGACGAGGGAGGACATGCGCTTGGATTCGCTGTCCACACGTTCGAGTGCGGATCGGCCGGAGGGGCTGATGTTCTCGCTCATGAGGATCAGCTCGGTGTAGCCGCGGATCGAGGTAAGGGGTGTCCTCAGCTCGTGGCTGGCGTCGGCGACGAACTGTCGTACTTTCATCTCGCTCGACTGGCGGGCGCGCAGGGCGCTCGTGACATGGTCGATCATCTCGTTCAGGGCCAGTCCCACGGTGCCGACCTCGGTACCCGGTTGCGCGGCCGCGGGCGGGACCCGGACGGTTATGGTGACTTCGCCAGAGGACAGGGGCAGTCGGGAGACCGACGTCGCGACGGCGGAGAGTTCTTCGAGGGGACGGAGGGACCGGCGGATGATCACCGTCCCGGTGAGGCCCGTCAGGATGAGGCCGGCGAGGGACAACCCGGTGATGGTGAGGTCCAGGGACAGGAGGGTGCTGTCCCTCTCCGCGGTGGGAAGGCCGGTGACGAGGACGGACCCTTCGGAGGTGAGTTCTCTGGGCAGCGCGGCGGCGTCGACCCGGTAGTGCCCGCTGGAGAGGGTGAGCTCCTGCGGCCGGTCGTCGGGATCGACGCCGGCCAGCAGGTCCAGGTCGGCTGCGGTGAGGGGATCGGTGGTGCCGTCGTCCTGCACCAGCGCGGAGGTCTGTGCTTGTCCGTCGCTTCCGTAGACAGCGTTGAGGGTACCGGGTCGCTGGCCTGCGGCGTTTCCGGGATCGAGGCCACGGAAGGGTCGGTCGCCGTCATCCGGGCCGTCACGAGGGCCGTCACCGCCGCCGGCACGGTCAGCGGCAGGGGCGAGGGCCTCGTCGAGCTGGCCGGTGAGGTAGTTGCTCATGGCGACGTGGCTGAAGACGCCGATCGCGACGCAGATCGTGGTGAGCAGGGCCAGGGTCGCCAGGATCAGTGTGGTGCGTAGGTGCAGCGGCCGGCGGTGTGGCCTGACGCCGGCAGCACGGGGAGTGGTCACGAGGTGGCGGGCTTGATGACGTACCCGGCGCCGCGGACGGTGTGGATCATGGGCGCGCGTCCGACGTCGATCTTCTTGCGCAGGTATGAGATGTAGAGCTCGACGATGTTGGCTTGTCCGCCGAAGTCGTAGTTCCAGACGTTGTCGAGGATCTGGGCCTTGCTGAGGACATGGCGCGGGTTCTCCATGAGGTAGCGCAGAAGCTCCCACTGCGTGGACGTCAGGAGGATGTCTTCGCCGCCACGGGTGACCTCCCGGGTGTCGACGTTCATCACGAGATCCCCGACGACGAGTTCGGCTGAGTCCGATGCCGCGACGCCGGAGCGCTGGACGAGGCGGTGGAGGCGGAGCATCAGCTCCTCCATGCTGAAGGGCTTGGTGACGTAGTCGTCACCGCCGGCCGAGAGCCCGGTGATGCGGTCCTGGACGGCGTCCTTTGCGGTCAGGAACAGTGCAGGCACGTTGGGGGCGAAGGTTCGGATCTTCTTCAGCGCCTCGATGCCGTCCACTCCGGGCATCATCACGTCGAGGACCAGCACGTCGGGGTGGAAGTCGCGCGCAGCGGACACCGCTAAGGCGCCGTCATTCGCTGTGGTGACGCTCCAGCCGGCCATGCGGAGTCCCATGCTGACGAGTTCCGCGAGGCTTGTCTCGTCGTCCACGACGAGCGCCCGAATGGGGCTGCCGTCGGGGTGCGCGAGGCGGGGCAGGTTGTCGGTCATCGAGTGGTGCGAGGCGTCGGCCATCGTGTGGGGTCTTTCGTCGGTGCCGGCGGGGCCGGGTATTGCGGCGGTGAGATGCGATCCAGTATTCCGCACCGGTCGTTCAAGGTGGCTGTACTGTGCGGGAGCCTGGTGTGTCAGGCAGCCAGGGGGCCGGCCGCAGCACCGACATCGAGCGCTCCACCGGTGTCCTGGCGGCGGACCGTGACCTGTTCCGTGGAGACGGTGGTCCCCACGAGGACGGTGGCACGAGCATCAGCCACGGGTGCCGTCGCCTCGGCGCCCAGAGGGGCGAAAGCAGTGGTGCCGAGGACCGCGGCGAGGGCCATGCCGGCGAACGCGGCACGGATTCCCTTGCGTCCTACGGTGAGCTCGGGGATGGGGCGGTAGCTGATCATGGTGTCCTCCTGGCAGGTCCGTCGTTGTTCCTCCACTTTCTTGCCTGAACTTAGACCACGGCTTATCGGCACCTGTGCGGGTGCTGTGCAGCCAGCTCTCAGCTTTCGCAGGGTGCAGGGACAGCCGTGACACAGACGCGAGCCGGATGCTTGAGCCATCAGCACGGTCGATGGAAGGTGAACGGATCGGACGAAGAACGCACCAGCCACTGACGCAGACAGTGATGCTACTCATGCAGAAGGACCGCCGGACCACAGACCCGGACGGTCCTTTTGCTCGTTCAATACCCGTTCGAACGGGTGGGGAAGTGTCAGAAGAAGGCAAACCCGGCGCTGGTACCGGGACCCCTGCTCGCGCTGGAAGGGTCGGCTGGCGGTCGTTCCACGGTCCACCGTGTCTGTCCGTCCGCGTCGATGGTGAAAATGTCGACCTTGAAGCGCTCTGCCATGTCTTGCAGGGAGTCAGTTCCACCAGCGTAGATCGCGGTTGCGATCACGTCAGCGGTGAGGATGTCAGCCGCGGCAACGCTGACCTGAACAACGGACCGGGATTTCTTCCCGGTGGTGGTAGTGGTCGGGAACCAGATGTGGTGTCCTCGTTCGCTGACTCCTGATGTAGCGATGGCCATCCGATCCGGGGACGTCGTGACACTGGCGACCATCGCTGACCTGTCCGCAGGGTCGCTGATACCAATGAGCCACGGCGCACCCGGTGACTGGGTGCCACTGCACAGGATGTCTCCTCCGCAGTTCAGGGACCAATCATGTTCGCCCTCCTGCCAGAGGAATTCCCCGGCCTGCTCGATGGCGTGGGCCTTCACGACACCGTTGAGGTCCAATCCACCATCAGGATTCTGCGGGTCGAAGAGGCCGTCGGTGACGCTGCGCCACTCTACGGCCAGGGCATACATGTCCCGGAGCTCCAGCGAGCTCCGCGACAGCGGGAGACGGCCGGTGGCAACCCTGCTCAGCTCGGAGTCCGGCTTGTAGAGGCTGAACCGCTCGTCATGGTGCCGGAAGATCCTCTGCAGGTCCCCTGAGAGAGCGACCTGCACATGTGGTGATGCCCGGAAACTGACTATCGTGCCCATCGTCTGGAAGGTCGTCGCCGGACCGGTGGTGAGGTCGTCCTCGCTGGGGGAGGAAGCCCAATCGGCCTCCCGGCCGCAGGTTCCCTGGGACGGCATGGTACGCGGGTCAAGGACCATGATGTTGCCTCGTCCAGTGCGGCTTGCAGGGACGCAGCGTAGGCCTGCGAGGTATAGGTGGATCCACTGATCATGGTGATGTCCGTGTTCTGCTGGGTGAGGACGGAGTTGTTCAGGTGGGCTTCGACTCGTTCGTTGATGTTTCGGGAGACCGGGTTCTGGGCGGTGATGACGGCGTCGACATCGGTGAAGACACCGTTTGCCACCGTCACGGCCACGCTCACGGACCCGCGTGGGTACGGGACAGGGGGGCCTGTGTATGTCCCATCTGCAGCGGCGGCAGCGTTGACTGCGTCCCCGGCGCCGATAGCCGCCATTTCTTGTCCTCGGCTGCCCTGGCCCCTGCGACCGGGACCGTCGGGGAGGTCCATGAAAGCGGTCGACATCCGCCCGCCGCCCCGGCCCGTGTCGTCAGCGCCGGCAGTCGTGGCTGCAGCGTCGTTGGCCTGGGCGCCGATCTGCCAGCCGATGATCAGGACGCAGGCAGTGGCTGTGACAGCTGAGACGACGGCTCGTGATCGCATGGGTCATCCTTCCGGGACGGGGTGGTCGGGTGCGAAACGACGTGCGAGGCACCTCGGGGAGGAGCGGTACACGGAATCATGGACGACGCGGCGGCGACGCTGGTGTCTCGCGGCAGAGGCCGGTAGATCACGGATGAGCAATGTGGTTCGGGAGGGTGGACGTCAGTGTCACCGCTCGTGCGGGCGTGAGGTGTGCGACGGGCGTACCCCGTCAGGCTTCTGCGCTCCGGTCGGGCAGACATCAGAGACCCGCCTGATCGAGGGCCGACTGCAACGATTCCAGGTAGGCCTCTGACGTGTACGTGGCTCCACTGATCATGCTGATCTCCGCCGACTGCGCCTGAAGGGCTTCCTCGCGCAGGAGTGGGACAGCGCACGTGTTGATGCGCTCCGACTTGTCGCCGTGAGTTGTGCTCAACTCGGCCGTGGCATCGGCCACGGCTCCGTCCGCGACGGTGATGGTGACGGTCACTGACCCGTACTCGTGCTCGACCGTGACACCGGTGTAGGAGACAGCGGATATGTCCGACTCCGTCGTGATGCTTGCAGATGTTCCAGAGTCAGAGCCCGAGTCAGAGTCAGAGCCCGAGTCAGAGTCAGAGTCCGTGTCAGTGGTGGTTGTGGTTTCCGTGCTGGTCGCCGGCGTCGTCGGAGTGCTGCTGACGGTGGTGCCTGCCTGGACGGTTGCCGGCTGCACGCCTAGTTGCCACCCCAGGACGAGGATGGACAGTGAGGCGACACCTGATCCGAGGAGTGCTCTGGTTTTCATAGTGCGAACCTTTCCGAATGGATGTTCTCTGACGGGAAGCCGGCGTTACGGGCGTCCGCGAGGACCAGATCGGTCCAGGGCAGGGGTCCGCAGACATACACGTCGGGCACCTGTCCTGGCGGGAGGTAGGAGGTCATGGTGTACCCGGAAGCGACGGCGGACGCCGGCAACCAGGAGGAGTTCCAGGTAGCTCGAGGCCCGGTGAGGACGAACAGTCGTGCTCCCCGCTGCTCACAGAGGGCGCTGATTTCGTCGAGGAGGTAGACCTCGTTCGGGCGTGAGGCGCGCAGGATCACGGTTGCACTTCCGTAGGGGAAGGTCAGGTCCTCGAGGAGTCCGCGGATGGGTGAGTTCCCGATGCCGGAGCCGATCAGCAGGACCTGGGCTGAGGCCCGGGCGGCTTCGGTGAAGATGCCGTAGGGACCCTCGATCGCTACCTTGGTCCCGGGCCGGATGCTCATCAGTTTCGCTGTCCCCGCGCCGAGGTTCCTGACCGTGATGCGCAGGGAGGTGGGCGTTGGTCTGGCGGATACGGAGAAGGGGTGAGGCTGCCACCACAGGTCAGGGGTGAGGAACCTCCAGATGAAGTACTGGCCCGCGCGGGTATTCAGGCGTTCCACGTCCCGGCCGGTCATATCGATCGTTGCTACGCCCGGTGCTACTTCGGTGACCCGGGTGATGCGTATCTGATGGTGCAGAGATCGGATGGTTGGCAGCAGCACCCGATAGGTCAGGACTGCCGCGCCCGTGAGGACCATCAGTGCGATCCAGTACCAGCGCTGGATGGTGCCCGGCGCGAAGAGCCCGCTGAGGCTGAACTGGTGGGGAATGGACAGGGCCACCGCTGCATAGGTGAGCAGGTGAATTCCATGCCAGATTTCCTGGGGGAGCCGGCGTTTGACGGCGATCACGGATGTCCCCGCGACGAGTACGAACAAGACCAAAGACAGGACCGCCCACCTGAGGTCCAGGCCACTGGCCCAGAGGGAGAGCGCTTCGGCCACAGGGCTGATGCCTTCGGTGGCTGCGTACCCCAGAAGGAGCAACGCTCCGTGAGCGAGGAGCAGATAGAGGATGGGTTCACCCAGGGAGCCGTGGACCAGAAGTGCCTTGTCCTGCCCGATCGTCCTGTCGATGATCGGCACCCGCGCGGACAGCAGGAACATCACGAGCACCAGGTCCATGGCTGCCAGACCCGCAATCACACCCATGGATGTCAACATTCCCGCGAACGAGCCGAATCCGGCGGCGCCGCCGTCGCTGAGGAACAGGGCGACAGCAACTGCGACGGAAGTGACCAGGACGATGGTCAGCGCATCAGCTGCCCACAAACGCTTCCGGGCCCTCTCCCTGTAGGTGGAGGCAGGCAATCCGACCGTCGGAGGCACAGCAGGTGCTGGGGGCACGTTCCGATGTGAACCATGAAGGGTGACCGGTTGGGTGGGGGACTCTCTGATAGCCATACATCAGTTCTACGAACCGACCCTATGCGTAGTATTCGCCGCCCTTAGCACCAACCTGTGAATTATGCGCGGCCTCAACTCTGAAGGCACCCGTCCGCACGTCACTTCACGACAGCTGTGAGCCCGCCACGGTCTCACAGCTTCGTGACAGGTACGCGACAGCACCTGCTTACCTTTGCACCACAGAGTTGATAGCAGTCCACCAACCAGGACGTCACACAATCGTTCACCTGAGAACGATCATCAGAAATGATCACCAAGGCCGCCCAGCGGCAGAGCGAGGACCAATCATCATGATCAACTCCACAAAGATCGCACTCGGCGCCAGCGCCGCAGCAGTCGCCCTCGGACTGAGCTTCGGCGTCACGTCGATGGCATCAGCGGCGACAATCACCCCTGCACCTACCGCCACGTCCTCCGCCACCGCTGACGACTCGACCGGAGACGATGCGACCACCGACACCGACACCGACGCCGGCAGGGGCGGACACGGGCACCGCGGCGGTGGAGGTCGCGGAATCGACGCCGCGGACCTCGCGACGGCGCTCGGCCTCGATGAGGCAACGGTGAGCGACGCACTCGACACCGCGCAGGACACCGCCCGAGACAGCATCGACACCACCGACGGGGAGAAGCACGATCGTGCAGCACTTGAGAGTGCCGTTGTCAGCTCGCTGGCCGAGACCCTAGCCGTCGATGAAGCGACTGTGCAGAGCGCCGTCGACGAGCTCCAGGCCGCAGAGCAGGCAGAGCGATCCGCAGCCGTGCAGGAGAAGCTCGACGCCGCAGTGGCAGACGGCTCCCTGACCCAGGCAGAAGCCGACGGCGCCGCCAAGGCAGTGGAGCTCGGGCTCCTCGGTGGTGGGCGTCACTAAGCCCTGAGAATGCTGAACGGAAGGCCCTGGATACCACCGGGGCCTTCCTCTCGCTAAAGCCGTCATTCAACAACGTCCTCTAACGACGTCATCGATGCGGTACCTGTGCTCAGCGCCAGACAGCGCCAGACAGCACGATGCGAACCGTCAATGGAGCCATTTGTTGCTGAACACCGGTGCGGCTGTTCTCGCCCATCGGGGGAGCGGCGCTGAGATCCACCGGTCCCACGATGGTGATAAGCCGTGAAGCACACTCACAGCCACCGCATAAGAAGGGCATACTCCTGCCATAGGGCCGCTCCGTAGAACTTGGAGTATGCCAACACACGCCAAGCCCCGTAGTCCGGGACGCCTCCGCAGAATGATCCTCGCATCCTCCCTCGCCCTGACTCTCGCTGCCGGCGGCACTACGGCCTGGGCGCTTGATCGTTTCGTCATCGAGAAGGTCGAGATCGCCAACGTGTCCGAGTACGAAGCGGAACAGGCGGCAGCAAGCACCACCACAGACACGGACACCACGGACACCACGGACACCACGGCAGGATCCGCCACCGGCACAGCCTCTGACGCGGGAGCGGACACGGTATCGGACACGGTGGCAGCGGAGTTGACGGACACCTCGTACGTCTCGGTGGACAGCAGTATCGAGATCTCCACCGTCGTCACCGGCTCGGGTGACGAGACCGTCACCTATTACGTGGCCGACGTCGAGCTGACCGACGCGACCACGCTCCGGTCTGCGTTTGCCCAGGACAGCTTCGGGGAGAACATCACCGAGACGACCTCGGAGATCGCCGCGGCCAAAGATGCGATTTTTGCCATCAACGGCGATTACTACGGCTTCCGGGACACCGGGATCGTCATTCGTAACGGCGTCGTCTACCGCGACGACGGAGCCCGGCAGGGCTTGGCCTTCTACGCGGATGGCACCGTCAAGGTCTACGACGAGACGACCACGACGGCCGAGGAGCTTCTCGCGGACGGTGTCTGGAACACGCTTTCCTTCGGACCCTCCCTCTTGGACGGCGGAGAGATCGCCGCCGGGATCGAGGACGTCGAGGTCGACACCAATGTCGGTAACCACTCCATTCAGGGCGAGCAGCCCCGCACCGCAATCGGCGTGATCGACGAGAACCACCTGGTCTTCGTCGCTGTCGACGGGCGCTCCGACGGCTACAGCGACGGAGTCACCATGACCGAACTCGCGTCGATCATGCAGGGCCTCGGCGCCACGACCGCGTACAACATCGACGGCGGCGGATCCTCCACCATGTACTTCGACGGTGAGCTGGTGAACAACCCGCTCGGCAAGGGCGAGGAACGCGGCACCTCCGACATCCTGTACATCGGGCAGTAGGGGAGCGACGGTGATCATCCTCATCCCCGCCTACCAGCCCGATGCCGCCTTGCCGCGGCTCGTGACCGATCTCCTGTCCATCGATTCGCGCCTGATGGTCCTCGTGGTCGACGACGGAAGTGGCCCGGGCTTCACCGCCGTGTTCGACGACGCCCGCCGGGTGGGAGCTACCGTGATCGGCTACCCCTCTAATCGGGGCAAGGGTCAGGCGCTCAAGACTGGTTTCGGCTACGCGCGGCGCCATCACCCCGGCGAGGGCGTGGTCTGCGCTGACAGCGACGGCCAGCACGAGGTACCAGACATCCTCCGCGTAGCGGCCCGAGTACGCGAGGAAGGACAGCGTCCGCGCTTCACTGGTTCGACGATGGTGCTGGGGGAGAGGCGGTTCGACGGCGATGTGCCGGTCCGAAGCCGACTCGGCAACGCGCTCACGCGCACCCTGTTCCGTCATGCTGCGGGTGTACGGCTACATGACACGCAGACGGGGCTCCGAGGGTATCCGGCGGCGATGCTTCCCTGGCTGCAGTCGGTGCGCGGCAACCGGTATGAGTACGAACTGAACCTGCTGCTGCAGGTCGGCCAGGCCGGCCACCGGATCGAGAGCGTCCCGATCTCCACCATCTACCTCGCAGGGAACAGCTCGTCCCACTTCCGGCCACTGGTGGACTCGGCCCGTATCTACGCACCGCTGCTGAAATTCTCCCTGTCTTCGCTGGCCGCCTTCGGGATCGACCTCGCAGCCTTCGTGGTCCTCGGCCTGCTGACGGACTCGCTGCTGTTGGCCGTCGTCGGGGCGAGGCTTATCAGCTCATCCATCAACTTCCTCATGAACCGCAGCCTCGTGTTCACTGGTGGCCGGCGCCGGCCCCCATCCGCCGCCGCTCTACGGTACTTCACCCTCGTCGTGGCCCTGCTCGCAGCGAACTACGCCTCCATCTTCCTGCTCACAGACCTCGGGCTACCCGAGATCACGGCCAAGGTCAGCACCGAAACGACGCTCTTCGTCGCCAGCTTCACCATCCAGAAACGCTTTCTCTCGAGGCGCGGGGACGCCGTCCCACCCCACGGAACTCCGCCCGAAAGTCCTCGCGCCGGCGGTCCGCAAACCCTCCGGAGCCCGATCCTGATCCAGCCACCACGGCCCGCAGCAGACCCCGCAGCAGACCCCGCAGCAGACCCGGCGACGGACTCGATGACGGACTCGATGACGGCCCGTCGCGTGGCCTGAGCCGGATCCTCGGTGCTCATATGCCGTGCTGTGCCCAGACACAGCAGTGGCACAGGGTCCGCTCGCATCGTAGAAGAAGAACATTCATCCACGTCCTGGAGAACATGACATGAACATCCTGATCCTCATCGCCGCAGACCTGCTGGCAATCACGCTCCTGACCTTCGGCTTGTACCTGCGCCGCCACCGGCGCCGGGACCTCGTCGTCTCCTACCTGGGAATGAACGTCGGAGTCCTCGCGGTAGCAACAGCGCTCTCGGGTTCGGCGGCCGGCGTCGGCCTGGGCCTCGGACTGTTCGGTGTCCTGTCGATCATTCGCCTGCGCTCCACCGAACTGGCGCAGCACGAGGTCGCCTACTACTTCTCCGCCCTCGCCCTCGGGCTGATCGCCGGCCTCGGCGCCGAGCCTCTCTGGCTGCCCCTCGCCCTCATGGGACTGATCCTCGCCGTCATGTTCATCGGCGACCACTCGCGGGTACTGCCCGCCTACCGCCACCAGATCGTGGTGCTCGACCAGGCCATTGGTGATGAGGATGTGCTCCGCCTTCGTCTGGCCGAGGTCCTGAACGCCCGGATCCATTCCGCCACCGTGTCCGAACTGGACCTCGTCAACGACAAAACGATCGTTGATGTTCGGTACGAAGTCTCCACCAACAGCCTGCCGGCCGACCGCACAGCCCTAGGGACGCCGTCCACCACCGCCCCCTCAACCTCGGACAGCTCGGTCGGCACCATCTACTACACGAACCTGCCCGAGACCTTGCCCGCAGGCGCTCCGACCCACGTACCGACCCCGAGGGACGACCCCGATGGCTCTGATCACTCCTTGGGTGGCCGTGCCAGCGGCACGCAGCAGACGGCGGACGTGCGATGAGTGTCCCGCACTTCGGGAATCTCACCAACCGGTCCGGGGTCAGCCTCGAGGAGCTCAACACCGCAGCTGCCCTGCAGACCAGAATGGACCGCAAGTACGTGGTCAGCGCCCGGACAGCAACCCACATCATCGAGAGTTTCGGCGACGACGTCCGAGTGCTCGAGATGTCCGGCCGGCGGTCGTTCACCTACGACTCCGTCTACTTCGACACCCCGACCCTGGACAGCTACCTCCTCGCCGCCCACGGCCGACGCCGCCGCTACAAAATCAGGACGCGCACCTACGTGGACAGTGACATCAGCTTCCTCGAAGTGAAGACCGAGGGGGCCCGCGCCGCGACCGTCAAGGAGCGCATCCCCTACGCGCTCTCCGACAGCCACCGCCTCACCCCTGAAGGCCTGGAATACGTCAACGAAACGCTGGCGTACTCCATCGGCACATTTCCCTCCGGCGCACTGCAGCCTGTGATCGAAACCCGCTACCGCCGCATCACCCTCTACCTACCCGAATCAAAGAGCCGGGCCACGATCGACCTCGGCGTCACCTGGTGCCGACCCGACGGGCAAGCCCACCAGCTCGACGGCGCCGTGATCATCGAAACGAAATCGGGCAGCGCTGCCAGTGCCCTCGACCGCCACCTCTGGGCGAACGGCATCCGGCCCAGCCGCATCTCGAAATTCGCCACCGGCATGGCCGCCCTCGATCCAACCCTCCCCGCCAACCGCTGGCACCGCACCATCTCAGCCTCCCTCCCGCTCCGCCCGCTCTCCCGCTGACATCCCACCTGAACCTCCCGCTTCCCAAGACCTAAGGACGCCCCCATGCAACTCTTTCCCGCCACCACCCGCGGAACGGCCCTCAAAACATCGGTCGCCGCCCTGGCGCTGGCCATCTCACTCGCCGGATGCAGTACCGGCGCCACCACGAACGCCGGCACCGCGACTGGCACCACCACCGATACCAGCACCAGCACCACTACCGACACCGACACCGACACCAGCACCGACACCACGACCGACGCGACGACCGACGTCACCGCCGATGCCGCCGATGCCGCCGCAATCACGGAGGACACCCACTACGACGCTGACGACCTGACCTGGGACGCAGCGGAAGAAGTAGTGGTCACTCTCACGGACGGCGCCAGCAGCGCCGCGGGCGACGGTGTAACAGTGGACGGCGACACCGTCACCATCACCGCAGCCGGTACCTACCGCTTGTCCGGAAGCCTCAGCGACGGCCAGGTGGTCGTCGCTGCGGGGGAGGAGGACGTGGTCCGTATCATCCTCGACGGCGTGGAGCTGACAAGCAGCACCGGCTCCCCGTTCGTCGTCACGAGTTCGAACGAATCCCTGGTGTACCTCGAGGACGGCAGCACGAACACCCTGACCGACGCCGACTCCTACGCTGACACCGGCACCGACGCACCCAGTGCCGCCCTGTACTCGATGGCCGACCTCACTATCGCCGGCGGCGGAAGCCTGACGGTGAACGGCAACGCCAACGACGGAATCGTCTCCAAGGACGGCCTCGTCCTCGCCGCCGGAGACGTCACCGTCAAAGCGGTCTACGACGGTATCAAGGGCAAGGACTACATCGCACTGCTCGGCGGAACCTATGACGTGACTGCGGGCGGCGACGGGATCAAGTCCACCAATGAGGACGAGGACGGCCGCGGTTGGTTCACCGTCTACGGCGGAGAACTCGTGGTGTCCTCGGGTGACGACGGAGTCAAGGCGACTACCACCCTCACCGTGAATGCGGGGACGGTGAACGTGACCGACTCCGTCGAAGGCCTGGAAGCCCAGCACATCATCATCAACGGAGGCACCACCGAGATCACCTCCAGTGACGACGGCGTGAACGCCGCCGGAGGCTCATCGGCCTCCAGCAGCGGCATGGGAGAAATGGAAGTAGGGGACTACACGGTGACGGTAGCCGGCGGCAGTCTCACCATCGACTCCGAGGGTGACGGACTGGACTCGAACGGCGATGCCAGTATCACCGGCGGCACCGTCGTCGTGAACGGGCCGTCGGGCTAAGGCAACGGTGCGCTGGATGTGAACGGAGAAATCACCGTCGACGGCGGGACCCTTGCCGCCGCTGGCAGCGCCGGCATGGTCGTAACACCAGGCAGCGCATCCACCCAGTCTGCCGTCCAGATCGCCTTCGGATCCACGGTACCCGCCGGCACGGCCCTCCAGATCGCGTCATCGAACGGCACCGTGGTCGGAGCCTTCGTGACCAGCAAGGACATGGCGTCGCTGATCTTTTCCTCGGCCACGATCACGGACGGCGAGACCTACACCGTCTACACCGGGGGGACCACGACCGACTCGGCAGGCATCACTGAAGGCACCCTCGACGGAGCGAACGAGCTCGGCACAATCACGGCCGGCGAATACAGGCAGTCTGCCGGTCCGGGCCGACGCTGACCTTTAGCTGATCATTCGGCCATCGCTTGAGTCCACGAGGGTGAGGGGATACGGCAGAAGGAGTTGCCGTATCCCCTCACTGCGCGATTCGGGAGCGCACCAACACGAGCTGTCGGTGTCCGTTACCTATACAGCACACGCGAACACATGCGCTCTGACTACAACACCACCGCCTCTGGGCCATCTCATTCAACGAGCCCTCAAGGGACTGCCGGCGTGAGGGTGGCGCAAACGAACGTATTCGCTACACACGGCCGAGACACCGCGAACGAGCCTGTGGAAGCTCATTTCGTGTAGCAATACTCAGTACCTGAATCTATGGAGCACTACTACTCGCGCTTGTTGATTTTCGCGACAGATCATATCTAAGGCGCTCTTTACTGACGGCGCGACTCTGACAATGCCGCCCCATCGCACCGTCCTGGGCTACCTGAAGGAGGATCCTCGCCCCTCCGCATATAGCGTCCATCTCCGCCACGGGATCCAGAACCCTATAGATCTGCATATCTACACATCAAGGAATGTAGGGAGCTCGCTGGCGGGAGGGCGGGATTTCGAAGGTCGTGCTAGGAGCCTCTGACCGGGATGTAGCGTTCTGCCCGTACTCCTGAGGCGAAGTCGGTCGTGCCGACGAGCTCCAGGTTGAGTGGCTTTGCGAGCCCCTCGAAGAGCCGGGGTCCGTGGCCGACGAGGGTGGGGGAGACGACAAACTCGTACTCGTCGATGAGTCCGGCGTCGGCAAGCGCGAGGGGCAGCGTGACGCCGCCGACGTATAGTCCGTCTCCGGGTTGCTCCTTCAGCTTCCTGATCGCTTGGACAGGGTCGCCGGTGAGCGACTCGGTATTCCAACCGTCCGGTTCGCGCGTGTTGGACACCAGGTACTTCTTGGCCGCATTGATCGAGTCCTTGAACGGACGCATCCATGGCGGTAGATCCTCAGCTGTACGCCAGAACTCCATGAGCTCGTAGGTGGTGCGGCCGAGGATGATGGCATCGGCGCGGGCAATGGTCTTTGCCGCGTGGTGGTGGGATTCCTCATTCACGGTGCCGGTCATGTGATCTACGCAGCCGTCGAGCGAGACGTTGATGGAATATCGCAGTAGTCGCATCGCCTCAGGGTGACACGGTTCTGAAGACCGCGCGATAAGGGGAGTCTGAATCTTCTGAGATTCAAGAACGGACGTGTGTGCGCCACGCATTTTCGGCGCTGTGGACGCGCTACTGGTCGTGGCGCGGATGTCAACGGACGGGCTGGCTCGGTTTGGACGCCAGGAGATGGAGATGTGAGTCACCCGTATGGCGCTGCTAAAAGGGTCGAATGACAATGAGGTGAGCGCAGTTGACATCGTCCTCGAAGTGCAAAGACGTTGCGCTCCTTCTTTCGGTTCGTCACCGACGGGACCCTGGACTTGAACCAGCCCCTGAACGACCGCACTGAGTTCTTCTAGGCCTGCGGGAAGAGAAGCACTCACCGCTGCGGGCGATGTGCTGGGGTGCAGGATCGACGAAAGTCGGAGCTCCACATACTTCCCACATGAGGAGCTCTTCCCATGAATCGCACATCCAAGCCGTCGATCGCCCGCCATGCCATGACCGAGGGCGTCCTCTGCCTGGGAATGCTCGCCTGTCTGGGAATGCTCGCCCTGTCATCCTGCAGCGCTGTCTTCGCGGACTCCGGGCGTTGGTCGGGGGCGGATGAGTGAGGAGAGCCAGTCGATGAGGTGGCGGCTTGATGCTCGGTGGATGCCGTTGTCGGTGTGTTGTTTTGCGTGCCAGAGTGGAGCGTCGTCGGGGGAGCCGAGTTCGCCGATGAAGCGTGCGAGGGGGCAGTGTTCGAGGTCCAACGGGTGGGGTGAGCTCAGTCGGGCGAACTGCCAGTGATAGGCGAGTGCTCCCAGCAGTGTCTTGATCGGTGTCTGGTGGAGTGTGAGCGAGAACGTCTCAAGCCATTGACGGCTGAGCGCCGGAGATTGCGGTTTGGCGAAGAAGTAGCCCTGTCCCAGGGATGCGCCCAGCACGATCGCTGCTTCGGTCAGGCTCTCGTCCTCGAGGCCTTCGATGACGACACCCATGTCGAGGTCCCGGCCCATCTGGATGAGGGTGGCCATGATGCTCAGGGATTCCAGCGGCCTGTCCTGGACGTTGCCGAAGAGACCCTTGTCCAGCTTGAGCGCGTTGAACGGGAAGGTGGCGAGCCGTTGGAGGCTGCTGTGGCCGGCACCGAGATCGTCGATGGCCAGCCCCACTCCGAGGTCGACGAGTTGCTCGACCGAGGCCCGCTGGGTGTCGAGGTTCATGACCTGGGATTCGAGGATTTCCAGTCCCAGGCGTGACGGTGCGAGGGCGTGTGCGTCCAACAGCGCCTTGACTATTCCTGCGGTGGCGGTGTCCTGGAGGACGACAGGCGGCACGTTGACGGAGATGTTGTGACGCACACCGTCCTCGTCCCATCGCGTCAACACGCGGAGCGCCTGGTCGAGGACCGTCGTGAAGAGGACATGCTCGTCCTCGTCCGTCAGGTAGGGCAAGAATTGGTCGGGATGTGCTGTGCGGCCATCGGGTAGGTGCAGGCGGGCCAACGCCTCGAAGAGGTGGATCGATCCGTCGCGAAGATCGACAACTGGCTGGAGGTCGATGAACACTGCGGCGGGAGAGAACTCGGACCCGGGAGCCCAGGTTGTCGTCCCCGGCGAATCCTGGCCATTCTGGCCATTCTGGCCCACTGTGTGCCCGTTGCTTGCGTCGCCGTGCATCGAGAGGCCACGTGCAGGGTGCTCGGGCGTCGACCGTACGGTTCCCAGGTTCCACCAGGCCGACCGGTCGGCTCGATTGTCCTTCACGTCATAAAGACACCGATCGGCCGTGTGGAGCACCATCTCGGCGGAGGTCAGCTCCCGGGGAACGCTGACGATGCCCATGCTCATGCCGATGACCACTTCCTGGCCATCGATGACGAAGGGCTTCTCGACCACTCGGTGGAGCCGGTCCAGCTCGCGGACCATGTCAGCACTACCAACGAGCCATTGGTCGGGTTCGAGGATGAGAAGGAACTCGTCTCCGCCGATACGTCCGAGGAAGTCGTCACTACTGAGGGCATTCCTCATCCGGTCGGACCACTGCCGGAGGACGGCGTCGCCGGCGGCGTGCCCGTAGATGTTGTTGATCCTCCGGAAATCATCCAGATCGATCAGACCGATCAGGAGGTCGGACGTTCCCGATTTCGGTCTCCTCAGGACCTTCGTCACGGCCTGCTCTGTTGCACTCCTGTTCGGTAATCCGGTGAGGTGATCGCGAAGTGCCTGATGATGCAGTTGATTCACCAGCGCTACCCGATTGCTCACGTCGCGCTGCACACTCACATAATGGGTGATCGCATGGTCGACGCCCAGGCGCAGGGGCGTGACTTTCAAATCGGACCAAAAAGCCGATCCGTTCTTACGGTAATTGAGGATCTCTCCTTCGAAAATGCCGCCGGAGGCCAGGACCTGATTCATGTCACGAATGGTCGACTGGCTCGAACCGGGCCCTTGCAGAAATCGACACGTCTTCCCCAGGACATCCTCGGACAGGTAGCCGGTGTTGAGGGTGAAGGAATCCGACGCGTAGAGGATTTTCTGTGCGGCGTCGGTGATAATGGCGAGCTCTGCAACGGCTATTTTTGCGGCGTCGATCACGCCGGGAAGGAAACCCACTGGAGGGTGGATGGATGGCACGGTCATCGGACCGACCCGATCCCGAAGACGGGGCTGCGCGTACGCCCTCGTCGGGGCTGCGGCGTCACGCCGTTTTGAGTACATCATCGCTGGTCGACGTCGGCCGGTCGTGGTCCAGAGCCGCAGCCCTGAGCTTGAACGAAGTCCCGTTGCCAACGCGAGGCAATGCCTGGCGTTGCATCTCCTGGATCGTCACCTTCTTGTCCTCCAGGCACCTGAGCATCCAGGAAGCCGCTTCGACATCAGCCCGGCAGTCCTTGCTGAGCTTGGGGGAGATCTCCTGCAGGTCCACGTAGAGGGTCAGCGACGACGCCAGTTCCTCCACGAACGACGCGCTCCTACTCATCAGCGAAGCGCACTGAGCTTTGTTTTGTTTATTCATCATCAGCCTTGCTTTCGGGCGCCAACGAAGCGAAACCTCGATGGGCGTACTCATCGACAACACTCGACCGTGAGTTTGCAGAGAAAGTGCTAGAACCTTTTATTGTCCGGCATGATCAATGTTCCTGCGAAGCTGGGGGCGCAGTTTTAGCGCAGTTTCTCGAGGGGACCTCACCATCGAGGTCCGAGGGTCGAATCGGAGGTTCCGGTCATACCGATATCGCTAAGAAAACGAGATATCAGGGGCAAGGGGTAGTCTCCACGGGGAGGTTGTCGCGATCAATGAATCATCTCGCTGCCAGTCGTCGGCGGACCGCTGACATCTCCTTTCATCAGACGTCATGCAGGGACTTTTGTGTCGAATTATTCCAAGATCTTGCCGATGGTTTTCACGGGCCTTCGACAGCTTCCCTGAATCTGTTCACGACAGATGACGGATGCTCCGACCGATACCGGCCGTAAGATCGCCCGGTCGAGAGGTGCCCCGGCCACCGTCCTCAGCGTGAAGGACGAATACCTCGGCCTGCCACTCCACGCCGACCGTCGGTCGGGTCAGCGCGTGCGGACGACCGCGAAGCGCACGGGCCTGTCGATGACCGTGTACGAGCTGGCGCTCAGAATCAGACCGATGACGAGGAGTGGCACCCCGGGCACGAGCAGAGCGCCGCCGAGCATGCGCCAGATGCCGCGCCACGCTCCGACGCGTCTACCATCGATGGTCCTGACGGTCCGCAACCCGAACAACAATTGTCCGAGAGTCCGCCGCGTACCGTAGATGACGCCATAGACGACGACGGCGATGACGAAGCTCCCGACGAGGACGATCAGCGGAAGGGCGTCCTCCTCCCCGCCGGCCACAGCCAGGAGGACGAAGGCACCACTCCACAACAGCAAGCCTGCGGCGAGGTCGACGGCATAGGCGCCGGCTCGGAACCAGAAGCCGCCCCGCCCCATCGTCCCGCCGGTACCGAGGAGAACCATCGAGCGATCAATCGCGGGTGACGGCGGGGGAGAGGTCGTGTACCGGTTCATGATGATCCACCCTAAGCGCGGCGAGCCGGTCGCGCTGGGCGCCACTCGAGCGTTCGCCGGACCCGCTGCGGAACAGCCGTGGCCACGGTCATACCGCCGGGGTTTCTCGCCGGTCGCGGTGACCGGTTCTCCCCATCCGCTTCGCGGGCCGACGGCAGACCTCGCGGTGATGACGGTGAGCGCACAACCGAGGACGCCGAGGGTGAGCACCATGAGGCCCGACACAGCGGCGATGACGAAGCCGTCGGGCGGAACGACCGCTCACCCGCCAGTCCCCACGGCGCCCGCCACCCTCGGTAGGCTGGGCAGCAACTGCTACCCAGGAGGACCACATGGGCATCACCCCCGAAGATGAAGTCGTCAGGATCTGCCAGGAACTGATCCGGTTCGACACCTCGAACTTCGGCGACAACGCCGGTCCGGGGGAGCGATCCGCCGCCGAGTACACCGCCGGCCTCATCGAGGAGGTGGGCCTGTCCACGGAACTGTTCGAAGCCGCTCCCGGCCGCACGTCCGTCGTCGCGCGCATGGAGGGCGCGGATCCGTCGCTCCCGGCCCTCGTCGTGCACGGGCACCTCGACGTCGTGCCCGCACAGAAGGAGGACTGGACCGTCGACCCCTTCGGCGGGGAGGAGAAGGACGGGCTCATCTGGGGCCGTGGCGCTGTGGACATGAAGGACATGGACGCGATGATCCTGTCCGTCCTCCGCTCCATGCAGCGCGACGGCGTCAAACCGCAGCGGGACCTCATCTTCGGGTTCTTCGCCGACGAGGAAGCCGGCGGCGCGTACGGTGCCTCCTGGCTCGTGGAGAACAAGCCCGAGGTCTTCGAGGGTGCCACCGAGGCCATCTCCGAGGTGGGCGGCTTCTCGGCGACCATCGGCGGGCAGCGCACCTACCTGCTGCAGACCGCCGAGAAGGGTATCTCCTGGCTGCGGCTGGTGGCCCACGGCCGGGCCGGGCACGGCTCGCAGATCAACACCGACAACGCGGTGACCGCCCTCGCCCGGGCCGTCACGCGCATCGGTGACCACGCCTGGCCCATCGAGCTCACGCCCACCACGCGCCAGTTCCTCGACGGCGTCACCGAACTGACCGGCGTCGAGTTCGACCCGGACAATCCTGACATCCTCCTGCGGGAACTCGGCACTGTGGCGCGCTTCGTCGGGGCGACGCTGCAGAACACGGCGAATCCTACGGTCCTCAAGGGCGGGTACAAGCACAACGTCATCCCCGGCACCGCCGAGGCGCTGATCGACGTGCGCACCCTCCCGGGCCAGCAGGACCAGGTCCTGGAGATCATCCGCGGACTCGCGGGGGAGGGCGTCGACGTGAGCTACGAGCACAAGGACACCTCCCTCGAGGTGCCGTTCGCGGGAAATCTCGTCGACTCGATGATCGATGCCCTGCACGCCGAGGATCCTGGCGCCAAGGTGCTGCCGTACACGCTCTCGGGCGGCACGGACAACAAGTCGCTCAGCCGCCTCGGCATCACCGGGTACGGCTTCGCACCCCTGCAACTGCCGGACGATCTCGACTTCACCGGCATGTTCCACGGCGTCGACGAGCGCGTGCCCGCGGATTCGCTCCGCTTCGGCGCCAAGGTGCTCGCCCGCCTGCTCACCACCTACTGACGGCAGGTGTCGGGACGGCAGGGGCGATCATGACGACGACGTCCGCAACGGCCGCCGGTCAGCTCCTCACCGCGGAGCTGCTCGAGCGCTTCCGGTGCAGGGCCGCAGGCTACGACGCCGCGAACTCCTTCTTCACGGAGGATTTCGACGACCTGGCGGCCGGCGGGTATCTCCGCATACTCGCGGACGTGCGGCCCGGCGCTTCGGGCGGGCTGACGCGCGCAGCCCGGGCCCAGCGTCTCCTGGCCTCCGCGGCGCCGGCCACCGCCCTCGGCACCAACATGCACCTCGTCTGGACGGCGGTGGCCGGCCTGCTCGCGGACCGCGGTGACACCAGCCTGGAATTCGTGCTCGACGACGTCGCCCGCGGCGAGGTCTTCGCGTTCGGGGTGTCCGAGCCGGGCAACGACGCCGTCCTCTTCGACTCCCTGACGCGCGTCGAACGGACCCCCGACGGCGGATACGGCTACACCGGCACCAAGGTCTTCACGAGTCTCTCGCCCGTCTGGACCCGGCTCGGTGTCTTCGGCAAGCTCGAGGGGCGCGACGGCGCCGAGGACTCGATCCTGCACGCCTTCGTTCCGCGCGGTACGCCCGGGGTGGAAACCTTGGCCGACTGGAATCCCCTCGGTATGCGGGCCACGCAGTCGAACACCACACGCCTCACCGATGTCCGTGTCCCTGCAGCCGCCGTCTTCCGCCGCCTCCCCGTCGGACCGAACGCGGACCTCCTGGTCTTCGGGATCTTCGCCGCGTTCGAGACCCTCATCGCCGCGGTCTATCTCGGCATCGCCGACCGTGCGCTGGAACTCGCGGCGCAGTCGCTCCTGCGGAGGCGGAGCCACACCGCAGGACGACCGCTCGCCGACGACCCGGTGCTGCGGAACCTGCTCGCGGGGGCGGCGATGCGGCGCACATCTGCGGATGCCGAACTCGAGAACGTCATACGCAACCTCGATGCGGGGGACGAGGCCGGACCGGCGTGGTTCCCGCGCCTCGTGACCCTCAAGACCCACGCGGTCGACGCCGCTGTGGAGGCGACAGGGGTCGCGCTGCATGTGGGGGGAGGGTCGGGCTTCTCGGGGGACTCCGAGGTGGTGCGCCTGCACCGTGATGCCCTGGCGGGGCAGTTCCATCCGTCGACCGTCGAATCAGCCCGGTCGACGGTCGCGACCTCGCTGCTGGGGCCGCCGTCGTCGTGACCGACCGATGGTTCCGGGACCTGACCGACCGGTAGCCCGGTGGGGTCAGGCCGTGCGCTCCACGCGCAGGACCTTCCGCCTCAGCCAGTAGCGCCTGCTGCCGCCCATGTAGATGCAGCTGCGCTCGAGCTCCCACTTGCCGTACTCGGCATGTTCGGTGAGCAGTTTCCGCGCCGCGGGGAGAGGTTCACCCGCGGTGACGGTGAGCACCAGGTACTCGTATTGCCGCCCGTAATCGCGCTCCCGGACGGCTGTCGCGTTCAGAAAATGTTCTCGCATATCCCTCCAATTTCGACCACTTTACCGATAACGTCTAGGCCATGAGCATTGATCCGCGTGTCGCGCTCCAGTCCCTCGTGACAGCCCTCGAAGAGCATCTTGCTGCCTCGGCGTCACGGAGGCGGGAGGACGATCCCGCGGTGGAGGCGGCCTACCTCGGCATCGCCGACGCCTTCGAAGTCTACGAGGAAGCCCTGTACGACGCGTTCGGTGAGGTCACCCCGCTCGAGATCTACGAAGAGTCGGACGACGACGACGATAACGACGACAATGACGACGCCGAGTACGCCTCCGACCTCGTCGACGCCGAGATCGAGCACTGACCTCTCACGCCAGGGCTCTCGCCCGGAGCGCTCGACCTTCTGATCGCCGCTCACGCTGAGGGCTCGCCGCTCACGCGCGGTCCGGCCACTCATGCGCGGCCCGGCCACTCACGCGCAGCCCGGCCACTCACGCGCAGCCTGCCCGGAATCTCAGGGAAGCAGCGCGGAGACCTCGTCGAGGACCTCGGAGATCGGCCCTGCGACGGGTGCGCCGCTGACCTGGAGGATCTCCTTCAGCTGCTGGGGTGTGCGGGCGCCGATGATGGCCGAGGCCACGCCGGGCCGGTGCAGCAGCCATCGCAGCGCCACCTCGTGGGGTTGCAGGTCCAGCCCGCGCGAAGCCGTGCACAGTGCCTCGGTGATCCGTTGCGGCTTCCCTGACAGGTAGGGCTCCACGTAGGGCGACCAGACGTCGGAGGCGCCCCTCGATTCGGACGGGATCCTCCCGCGGTACTTCCCCGTCAGGACACCCCGGCCGAGCGCACCCCAGGCGAGGATCCCCGCGCCCGAAGCCGCCGCCGCGGGGAAGACGTCGCGCTCCGCGCCGCGGTTCACGAGGGAGTACTCGACGTCGTTCACGAGGAGCGGGAAGGACGCGGCGGCGGCCGCGCGTGCGAACTCCCACCCCGCGTAGTTGGAGACACCGACGTAGCGGGCCCGGCCGGACGAGTAGGCCACGTCGAGGGCGCTGAGGATCTCGGGCAGCGGCACGGCGGGATCGGGGGAGGGCGCCAGCCAGACGTCCGCGTGGTCCGTACCCAGCAGGGCCAGGGACGCGTCGAGCGAGTCGAGAAGGCCGCGCCGCGAACTGTCCAGCCTCCTGCTGCCGGACCTCGTGGTTCCCCCCTGGACCACCAGGACGAGCTCCGAGCGGGCCACGGTGTCATTGATGAAGCCGCCCAGCATGGCCTCCGACTGACCCTCGCCGTAGCGCGCCGCCGTCTCCACGAGGGTGCCGCCGGCATCCGTGAAGAGGCGCAGCTGCTCACGCGCCGATTCCTCGTCGACCTCCTGGCCCCAGTTCATGGTGCCGAGTCCCAGAGCGGAGACGGTCAGGCCGCTCGCTCCCACGTTTCGCCGTTGCATGAGGCCAAGCCTAGGGCCTGCGCCCGGCTGCATGGCTTAGGGTCATTAGCGTGCATTGGATAGAAGCTGTCATCCTGGGATTCGTCCAGGGCCTCACCGAGTTCCTCCCCATCTCCTCGAGCGCCCACCTGCGCATCGTCGGCGAACTCCTCCCCAACGCGCAGGATCCGGGAGCCGCGTTCACCGCCATCACCCAGCTGGGCACCGAGACCGCCGTCGTGGTCTTCTTCTGGCGGGACATCGTCCGGATCGTGAAGGCGTGGTTCGGAGCGTTGCGGGGCACCGTCCCCCGGAACGACCCGGATGCCCGCATGGGATGGCTCGTGATCCTCGGAAGCGTCCCGATCGTTGTGCTCGGGCTCCTCTTCCAGGACCAGATCGAGAGCACGTTCCGCAGTATGTGGATCGTGGCGACGATGCTGATCGTCTTCGGGCTGATCCTCGCCGTCGCTGACCATGTGGGGCGCCAGACGCGGGAGCTGCACACCCTCACCTACCGGCATGGCATCCTCTTCGGGCTCGCCCAGGCGCTGGCCCTCGTCCCGGGCGTGTCGCGATCGGGCGGGACCATCACCGCGGGCCTCTTCATGGGGTACACGCGGGAGGCTGCGGCGCGCTACTCGTTCCTCCTCGCCATCCCCGCGGTGTTCGGCAGCGGTGTCTTCCAGCTGGTCAAGAGCTACGACGAGACCGGACCGTACGCGCTGCCCGAGACGGCCCTCGCCACCGTGGTGGCCTTCGTCGTCGGCTTCGCGATCATCGGCTGGTTCCTGAAGTTCGTGACGACCCGCGGGTACGGGCTCTTCGTCTGGTACCGGATCCTGCTCGGACTCGCTCTCTACGTGCTGCTCGGACTGGGCGTCATCAGCGCCTGACGCCGAGCCGTAAGGTAGAACGTGTGATTGCGTGGAACTCGACTCCTGTCCCTGAACTCGACGGCACCCAGTCGGACATCACCCTGTTCGACACGGCCCTGCAGGAAGGGACGGTCCTCGAACGGCATCCGGAGCGCAGCCTGTACGTCTGCGGCATCACGCCCTACGACGCCACACACCTCGGCCATGCGGCCACCTACGTAGCCTTCGACCTCCTCAACCGCACCTGGCGGGACGCCGGCTCGACCGTGTCCTACGTCCAGAACGTCACGGATGTCGACGATCCCCTGCTGGAGCGGGCCACGGCCACGGGCGTCGACTGGCGGGACCTCGCCACCGAGCAGATCGCGCTCTTCCGCGAGGACATGGAGGCGCTCAATGTCCTCCCGCCCGACCACTACGTCGGAGCCGTCGAGGCGGTCGAGTGGATCGTCCCCGCCGTCGAGGACCTCATGTCCCGCGGTCTGGCCTACACCGTCCCCGGTGAGGGCGGAGACCCCGACGGCGACGTCTACTTCTCGCTGGATGCGGCCGCCCTGCTGGACGAGGACGACGACGCCCGCTGGTTCCTCGGTCAGGTCTCGCACCTCGACGCCGACGCCATGGTGGTCCTGTCCGCCGAGCGCGGGGGAGACCCGGCGCGGCCACACAAGCGCAATGCGCTCGATCCACTCCTCTGGCGCGTCGCGCGGCCGGCCGAGCCCAACTGGCCGGGAGCCACTCTCGGCGACGGCAGGCCCGGCTGGCACATCGAATGTGCCGTGATCGCACACCGCTACCTCCCGGCTCCCTTCACGGTGCAGGGCGGCGGCTCGGACCTCGTCTTCCCGCACCACGAGATGAGCGCCTCGCACGCCTGGGCCTCGAGTGGCTCACCGCTCGCTCAGCACTATGCCCACGCCGGCATGGTGGGCTACGACGGCGGCAAGATGAGCAAGTCACGCGGCAACCTGGTGCTCGTCTCGAAGCTGCGCCGGGCCGGCGTGGACCCGGCAGCCATCCGGGTCGCCATCCTCGCGCACCACTACCGCTCGGACTGGTCCTGGACGGACGCGGTCCTCGAGGAAGCCGTCGCACGGCTCGCCACCTGGCGGTCCGCAGCCGCGCTCGCGGACCGCGCCGACGTCGCCCGCCTCCTCGCACAGGTCCGGGAGCACCTCGCGGACGACCTCGACGCCCCCTCGGCGCTGGCCGCGATCGACGCCTGGGCCGCCGGCATCCACGGCGACGGCTCGGGCCGGCAGGAGTTCGCCGACCTGGCGGACGCCCTGCTCGGGGTGCGCCTCTAGGCCCTTCCTCCGGGTCGAGCGCCGGGCCACCGCAACGCGTGAGCACGGCGGGCGGCCATCCCGTGGCAGCTCAGCGGGCCGACCGAAAATGCGTGAGCACGGCGGGCGGGCATCCCGTGGCAGCTCAGCGGCCCCGACCGAAAATGCGTGAGCACGGCGGGCGGGCATCCCGTGGCGGCTCAGCGGGCCGCGTTCATGGGCGGGGCTGCTACCGCCGACACTCACTGCTCGCGGCGGCGCTTCTTCAGGTAGCGCTCGAACTCGCGCGCGATCGACTCGCCGCTCGCCTCCGGCAGGTCGACGGTGTCCTTCGCCTCCTCGAGCTGACGCACGTAGGCGGCCACCTCGGGGTCCTCGGTGGCGAGCTCGTCGACCCCGCGCTCCCAGGCTTCGGACTCCTCGGTGAGGACGTGCGTCTCCACCGAGATCTGGAGGATCTCCTCGAGCTTGTTGAGCAGCGCGAGCTGCGCCTTCGGCGACGGCGACTGACCGACGTAGTGCGGCACCGCGGCCCAGAGTGACATGGTGGGAATGTCCGCCAGGAGGCCCATCTCGGCGAGGACGCCGACGATCCCGATGGGTCCCTCGTAGGTCGACGGCTCCACCTCGAGGCTCTCCCGGACGAGGTCGTCGTCGGAGGTCACCGTCACCGGGATGGGACGGCTGTGCGGTACGTCGGCCAGCAGTGCACCCACGAGGACGATGCAGTCGACGTTCAGCTCCTTCGCCAGCGCCACGAGTTCGGCCGTGTAGGCACGCCACTTGTAGGAGGGCTCCACGCCGTTGACGAGGATGAGGTCCACGGCCGAATCCGGCACGACGGCCTTGCTGATCCGCGTGTTCGGCCACTTGATGCGCCGCTGACCGGCGGAATTCCGCTTGATGACGGGACGGGTGAACTGGAAGTCGTAGAACTCGTCGGCGTCGATGGTGGAGATGCGTTCGCTGCCGAAGAAGCGCCCCATGTAGGTGAGGGCGTCACTGGCGGCCTCACCGGCGTCGTTCCAGCCCTCGAAGGCCGCGAGCATGATGGTGATGCGCCGCTCCGGCTCGCCGGCATCCTGGAAGAGATCCTGCACGCCGGTCGGCTGGTGTTCGTCGAAGCTGTCCACGTTCTCACCCTAAACCCCGCTGCGCGGCCATGTCAGGCGAGGTTGGACGGCTACGCGGACAGCTGACGCGCAGTCCTGTCAAGGGGTCACCGTAGACTTGGGACCATGGCACACCACCCCACCGGCACCGTCCAGACCCTTGCCCGCGTCGAGGCCGAGCCGGACGGCAGCAGCACCGGCGGGAACCTCGGGAGACTGCAGGGCGTGCTCTGGGACATGGATGGAACCATCGTCGACACCGAGCCGTACTGGATCCGCGCGGAGAGGGATCTCGTCGAGTCCCACGGCGGGACCTGGAGCATCGAGCAGGCCACCGCCCTGGTCGGCCAGGCCCTCGATTTCTCGGCGGGTCGGCTGCAGCAGGCCGGCGTGGACCTCGGGATCAGCGCCATCATCGAACACCTGACCGGGCGCGTCGCCGCCGACGTCGCCGCGGACGTGCCCTGGCGACCCGGCGCGCGCGAACTCCTGGCGGCCCTGCGTCAGGCGGGCATCCCCTGCGCCATGGTCACCATGTCCGAACCACTGCTGGCGACGGCCGTCGCCTCGCACCTGCCCGAGGGCACGTTCTCCCACCTCGTCACCGGCGACCGCGTCTCCGCGGGGAAGCCGGACCCGGAGGCGTACCAGCTGGGCTTCGACCTCCTCGCCGCAGATCATCCAGGGCTCACGAAGGATCGCGTGGTCGCCATCGAGGATTCCCTGCCGGGTGTGACCTCCGCCCTGGCCGCGGGCCTCGTGACACTGGCCGTCCCGCACTTCGTCCCACTGCCGCCCGACTCGCGCCGCACGGACTGGAGCACGCTGGAGGGCCGCACCCCCGCCGAACTCGCCGCCCTCGTCGCTGCCCCCGGCACGGCCCCCGCGGAGGAGCGAGCATGACCAGCTCCCCGCCTCCCGTGAAAGCAGAGCCGAGCCCGGGACTGTCCCTGGGCCGCATCGCCGGGATCCCCGTGGTCCTCGCGTGGTCCTGGTTCGTCATCACGGTGTTCATCGTGCTGGTGTTCGGCCCCCGCGTCACGAACGCGTTCCCCGGGATCGGCGCAGGCGCGTACGCCGTCGCCCTCGGCTACGCGCTCCTGCTCGCCGCCTCCGTGCTCATCCACGAACTCTCGCACGCGCTCACCGCCCGGGCCTTCGGCTGGCCCACCACGCGGATCGTCCTCAACCTGTGGGGCGGCCACACGCAGTTCGCCAGCTTCAACGCGTCCCCGGGGCGGTCCCTGCTCGTCGCCCTCGCGGGGCCGGCCGCGAACTTCGTCCTGGCAGGTATCGGCTGGGGCATCCTGCAGGCCATGACCCCCGGCTCGGTCACCTACCTCCTGGCGACCATCCTGGTCTGGGCCAACCTGCTCGTCGCGGTGTTCAACGTGCTCCCCGGCCTGCCACTCGACGGCGGCCGACTCGTCGAGAGCGCTGTCTGGAAGGCCACGGGGAGCCAGGAGAAGGGAACGGTCGCCGCGGGGTGGGCGGGCAGGGTGCTGGTGATCCTGCTCCTCGCCGTCGTGATCGGGCTGCCCCTGCTCCAGGGCCGCTGGCCGGATTTCACGGTGATCATCATCGCCGTCGTCATGGGCGCCTTCCTGTGGATGGGTGCCACGGCGGCCATCGAGAACGCGCGCATGCGGCTCCGCCTGCCGGCCATCAGTGCCGGGCGTCTCCAGCAGCGCGCTCTCGGACTGCCCGCGGGGACGACCGTTCTCGCCGCCCGTCGCCTCCTCCGCGAGCACCCGGGTGCCGCCGTCGTCATCACGGGCGCCACCGGCATCCCCGAAGCCGTGGTGGACGAGGGCGCCCTCCTCGCCGTCCCCGAGGAGGTCGCCGGGACGACGGCGGTCAACGCGACCGCCCGGCGTCTCGCCGCAGGGGCGTACGTCCCCGAGTGGGCCGAGGGGCAGGAGCTGGTCCAGTTCCTCGCCCGGCTGGAGGGCAACGAATACGCCGTCGTCAACCGCCAGGGTGCCGTCACCGGACTGCTGCACCAGCGCACCGTGGTGCAGGCCATCACAGGCAAACCGTCGCCGGGCGCCTGACCACCGCGCCCGGCCGCGGAAGGCTGGGCGCGGTGCTCCCGACCAGCGCCCCCGAAACATCCCCCATCACTGACACTGCCGGCCCCGCCGGCACCTGCCGAAGGACCATCATGAGCGACACCCCGTCCACCCCCACCGTGCCGTCCTCCGACGTCGAACCGCGGGCCACGCCGCACGGGGCCGCTGCTCGCCGAGGGTCCTTCCGGCCCGGCGAGCGCGTCCAGCTGACGGACGAGAAGGGCCGGATGAACACCGTCACCCTGACGCCCGGCGGCGCCTTCCACACGCACAAGGGCTTCCTGCAGCACGACGCCATCCTCGGCACCGCGGAGGGGACGATCCTCGAGAACACGAGCGGCCAGCTCTACCAGGCGCTCCGTCCGCTGCTCTCGGACTTCGTCCTGTCCATGCCGAGGGGCGCCGCCGTCGTCTACCCGAAGGATGCCGGGCAGATCGTCACGATGGCCGACATCTACCCGGGCTCCCGCGTGGTCGAGGCCGGTGTTGGCTCGGGCGCGCTGTCCATCTCGCTGCTGCGCGCCGTCGGCGACTCCGGCTACCTCCACTCCTTCGAACGCCGCGAGGAATTCGCCGACATCGCCCGCGGCAACGTCGAGACGATCTTCGGCGGCCCGCACCCCGCCTGGCAGATCACCCTCGGCGACTTCCAGGAACAGGTGGTGGAGCACGAGGAACCGGGCTCCGTGGACCGCGTGGTCCTCGACATGCTCGCTCCGTGGGAGTGCCTCGACGCCGTGGCCACCGTGCTGGCACCGGGCGGCGTGTGGATCAGCTACGTCGCGACCGTCACCCAGCTCTCCCGCACCGCGGAGGCCATCCGCGCCGACGGTCGTTTCACCGAGCCCGACGGCTGGGAGTCCATGGTGCGCGGCTGGCACCTCGAAGGACTCGCGGTGCGCCCCGACCACCGCATGGTCGCCCACACGGGCTTCCTGCTGACCACGCGACGGCTCGCCGACGGCGCCGTCGGTTTCACGCCGAAGCGCCGGCCCTCGAAGACCGGGTTCAGCGCGGAGGACCTCAACGCGTGGACCCCGCAGGCGGTGGGCGAGCGGGACGTCTCCGACAAGCGGCTCCGCCGGGTGGCCCGCGACGCTGCATCCACTATCCAGCGCGGCTCCCTGCCCGCCGAGGAGGCGCAGGCGCGACGCGACGCCATCGCCGACGGCGGTACGGTCGAGTAGCGGCCGGCCCGGCGCCGCCTGCCGGCCCGGGTCAACTGCGGGTCCAGCGGGGGAGAGCCTCGCCGTCGTCGCGCGTTGGAGCGTGAGTGATGGCCGTGCAGCTGATGCAGCAGGCACGGGACGGCCGCGTCAACCCCGCGTCGTCGCACGAATGACCGGTGGGCTCCGCGGGGCGGGGTCTGCGCTAAGGTCGAAAGACAGCTGACGGACCGAACCCAAGGTGGCGAACCGATATGCCGGACTCCCAAGACAACCCCGCCGCTGACCAGCGGGACGTGACTCCGCCCGCCGTGGATGCCTCGATCGCCCAGCGGCAGCTCAACGTCCTCCGCGACAAGCTCCGCCACATCGACCGGCAGCTCGCGGCCGCCACCCAGAACAACGGAAAGCTCGTCAGCGCCCTCGAAGCGGCGCGCACGGAGATCGTCCGACTGAAGGCCGCCCTGGAGAAGGAGGGCGCTGCGCCCTTCAGCTTCGCCACGGTCATGCAGGTGAATCCGCGGCGCCCCGCCGAGCCCGGCACCACCACCGAGGCCACCGTGCAGGACACCGCGGACATCCTCCAGTCCGGGCGGAAGCTCCGCGTCACCGTGAGCCCGCTCATCAACGTGCGGCAGCTCGCCGCCGGCCAGGAGGTGCTGCTCAACGAGTCCCTCACGATCGTCGCGGCCCTCGGCTTCGAGCGTGCCGGCGAGCTCGTCACCGTCAAGGAGCTCATGGGCACGGACCGCGCCCTCGTGGTCGGCCGGACCGACGACGAGCGCGTCATCAAGCTCAGCGGCCCCCTGCAGGCGGAGCGGATCCGTGTCGGCGACGCCCTCGCCGTCGACACGAAGTCCGGGTACGGGCTGGAGAAGGTCCCGCGGAGCGAGGTCGAGAACCTCGTGCTCGAGGAGGTGCCCGACATCGCCTACGGCGACATCGGCGGCCTCGGCCCGCAGATCGAGCAGATCCGCGACGCCGTCGAACTCCCGTTCCTGCACCCGGACCTGTACCGCGAACACGGGCTGAAGCCACCCAAGGGGATCCTGCTCTACGGGCCTCCCGGCTGTGGCAAGACCCTCATCGCGAAGGCCGTGGCGAACTCCCTCGCTGCCCGGGCCGCCGAGAGGGCAGGGCTGGAGCAGATCCGCAGCTACTTCCTGAACATCAAGGGACCCGAGCTGCTGGACAAGTACGTGGGCGAGACCGAGCGCCACATCCGCCTCATCTTCGCCCGCGCCCGCGAGAAGGCCTCCGACGGCAGCCCCGTCGTCGTCTTCTTCGACGAGATGGACTCGCTGTTCCGCACACGCGGCACCGGTGTGTCCTCCGACGTCGAGACGACGATCGTCCCGCAGCTGCTCAGCGAGATCGACGGCGTGGAGAAGCTCGAGAACGTGATCGTCATCGGGGCCTCGAACCGCGAGGACATGATCGACCCGGCGATCCTGCGTCCCGGGCGCCTCGACGTCAAGATCAAGATCCAGCGGCCCGACGCCGAGGGCGCCGCGGAGATCTTCGCGAAGTACATCACCCCGGATCTGCCCCTGCACGCGGACGACCTCGCCGAGAACGGCGACGACCCGCGGACCACCATCGCGGAGATGATCCGGCGGACGGTGGAGCAGATGTATTCCACGGACAAGTCCAACGAGTACCTCGAGGTCACCTACGCCAACGGGGACACCGAGATGCTGTACTTCAAGGACTTCAACTCCGGCGCCGTCATCCAGAACGTCGTCGACCGTGCCAAGAAGTACGCCATCAAGGACCTGCTGCTGGACGGCAGCAAGGGCCTGCGGATCGAGCACCTCATGCGCGCCGTGGTGGACGAGTTCCGCGAGCACGAGGACATGCCGAACACGACGAACCCCGACGACTGGGCGCGCATCTCGGGCAAGAAGGGCGAGCGCATCACGTACATCCGGACCATCGTGCAGGGCAAGGCGGGCCAGGAGCCCGGCAAGTCCATCGAGACGACGGCGAACACCGGCCAGTATCTGTGATGGACACGGGTGGACGGCTCACGGGCCGCCCACAGGGGCTGCCTGCCGTCGGTGAGGGGATCTCCGTCCACCGCGTAATGGGGACGGAGACGGAGTACGGCATCATCGCGCCTGCCCTGCCGTCGGCCAACCCCACGCTGCTGTCCTCCCAGGTGGTCAACGCCTATGCCGCGACCCTGCGCGAGGGTCTCGGCAACCTGGCCGGTACGCGCTGGGACTACACCGACGAGACCCCGCTGACGGACGCGCGCGGTTTCCGGATGGACCGGGCGCGTGCGCATCCGAGCCAGCTCACCGACGAGCCGCCGGAGCTGGACGAGCTGACGGCCGAGCAGATCGCCCTCGAGCGCGGTGAGCCGACCGAGGCGGCGGTGCTCATGAACCTCGTGCTGAACAACGGGGCCCGCCTCTACGTGGACCACGCCCACCCCGAGTACTCCTCGCCCGAGGTGACCAATCCGCTCGACGCCGTCCTGTGGGACCGCGCCGGCGACAGCGTGGCCGTCGCGGCGATGGAGAGGATCGCCGCCACGCCAGGCTTCTCCCCGGTGATCCTCTACAAGAACAACACCGACAGCAAGAGCGTCTCCTACGGCTCGCACGAGAACTACCTCGTCCCGCGGAGCGTGCCCTTCTCGAAGCTCGCCGAGGCACTCATCCCCTTCTTCGTCTCGCGGCAGGTCATCTGCGGAGCGGGCCGGGTGGGGCTCGGTGCGCTGAACCAGGACGCAGGCTTCCAGATCAGCCAGCGCGCGGACTTCTTCGAGAACGAGGTCGGCCTGGAGACCACGGTCCGGCGGCCCATCATCAACACACGGGACGAGCCCCACGCGGTCGCGGAGAAGTACCGGCGCCTGCACGTGATCATCGGGGACGCCAACCTCCACGAGGTCTCCAACTACCTGAAGACCGGGACGACGGCGCTGGTCCTCGCGCTCATCGAGCAGGGCCGCGCGCCCGTGCCCGTCCTGGCGGATCCCGTCGCGGCGCTCCAGTCGATCAGCCACGACGCATCCCTCAGCCGCACCGTGCAGCTCACCGACGGCCGCGCGATGAGCGGCCTCGACCTTCAGGAGCTCTACTGCGGGGCCGTCACCGCCGCCCTCCCGCCGGACGCCGACGACCAGACGCGTGACGTCGTCGAGCGCTGGCAATCACTGCTCGCCACCCTGCGCCGGGATCCGATGGACGCTGCCCGCCAGGTGGACTGGATCGCGAAGCTCTCGGTGCTGGAGGCGTACCGTGCGCGGGACGGGCTCGACTGGACGGACCCACGCCTCGCGCTCGTCGACCTGCAGTACGCGGATCTCCGACCGGACAAGGGCATCTACCGACGCCTCGCTCGACGCGGCGACGTCGAGCTGCTCGTCGGGCCGGCGGACGTGGCCCGTGCCGTCGTCGAACCCCCGCGGGACACCCGCGCGTACTTCCGGGGACGCTGCATCGCCGAGTACCCGGCGGAGGTCGTCGGAGCGAGCTGGGACTCGCTGATCTTCGAACTCCCGGGCGAGCGGCGGCTGCAGCGCGTACAGACCAGGGAGCCGCTCCGGGGCACGGCCGAGCTCACCGGTGCGCTCTTCGACGCGGCGGTCGACGCAGAGGATTTCCTGTCCCGATTACTGAGCGGCCCCGAGCGCCGCGTGGCACCATAGGAACCTGACCACCGCACGCATCACGACCACGAAAGGGTGGCCACCATGGCTTCACAGGACCGCATCTCCACCGGCGGCTCGACCTCGGGATCCGAGGAGGAACTCCCCGAGCCCGCCCCGGCGGCCCCCGCCGCCCCCGCTGCCCAGGAGTCCTCGCAGACGCAGGGCGTGGACGATCTCCTCGACGAGATCGACGGTGTCCTCGAGTCCAACGCGGAGGAGTTCGTCCGGGGCTTCGTGCAGAAGGGCGGCCAGTAGCGGATGCTCCCGGACGATGCAGCCGCAGCCGTTCCACGGGCCGCCTCGGCCTCCTTTTCCGCCTATCTCGGTGAACACCACCCGGGACTGCTGCCCGCCAACCGGTCCCTGGGTCCCGTGACCGCCTCGACCGACGCCTCCCACCTGGCGCCGCACGCGACGACGATCGTCTCCCTGACCTTCCCGGGCGGCGTGCTGATGGCCGGTGACCGCCGGGCCACCATGGGCAACGTGATCGCCAGCAGGCACATCGAGAAGGTGTTCCCGGCTGACAACTACTCGGTCCTCGGCATCGCGGGAAGCGCCGGGATCGGTCTTGACCTGACCCGCCTGTTCCAGGTGGAGCTCGAGCACTACGAGAAGATCGAGGCCACCATGATGAGCCTCGACGGCAAGGCGAACCGGCTCGCGGCCATGGTGCGGCAGAACCTCCCGATGGCGATGCAGGGCCTCGCCGTCGTTCCGCTCTTCGCCGGCTTCGACCCGGACCGCCACGTGGGGCGCCTGTTCTCCTTCGACGTCACCGGCGGGCGGTACGAGGAGCACGAGCACCACTCGGTCGGCTCCGGATCGGTGTTCGCCCGCGGCGCCCTCAAGAAGCTGTGGAGCCCGCGCCTCGACGAGGCCTCGGCCGTGCGTGTCGCCGTTGAGGCGCTCTACGACGCCGCAGACGACGATTCAGCCACCGGTGGCCCCGATACCGTCCGCGGGCTGTGGCCCGTGGTGTACGTGGTCGACGGTGCCGGTGCGCGCCGGATCCCCGAGCGCGAGCTGGAAGCGGTGGCACACGCCATCATCGAGGCCCGCTCCTCGGCCGGCAGGGAGGCATAGCCATGACGCAGCAGTTCTACGTCTCACCCGAACAGCTGATGAAGGACCGCGCCGACTTCGCGCGGAAGGGGATCGGGCGGGGGCGTTCGGTCGTGGTGATGAGCTGCCGCGACGGCATAGCCCTCGTCGCCGAGAACGCCTCGCCCTCGCTGCACAAGCTGGGCGAGATTTACGACCGCATCGCCTTCGCCGCCGTCGGCAAGTACAACGAGTTCGAGAGCCTCCGACAGGCCGGCGTACGGTACGCCGATGTCCGGGGCTACTCCTACGCCCGCGAGGACGTGACGGCCCGCGGGTTGGCGAGCGTCTACGCCCAGAGCCTCGGCGCCGTGTTCACGGCGGAGAGCAAGCCCTTCGAGGTGGAGCTCGTCGTCGCCGAGGTGGGCCGCTCGCAGGACGCAGACCACCTTTACCGCCTCACCTTCGACGGCTCGATCGCCGACGAGACGGGCTTCGTGGTCATGGGCGGCGCGGCGGACGCCGTCGTCGACGCCCTGCGCGGTTCCTGGTCCGCCGACCTCAGCCTTCCCGAGGCCGTCCGGGCGGCAGCCCGTTCCCTCCGGCACGACGGCGTCGTCACCGCCCGGGCGGGGGACGCGGGGGCACCCGTGCTCGATCCCTCCGTCCTCGAGGTCGCGTTCCTCGAACGCGACCCGGACACGCTGCGGGGGAGCAGGCGGGCGTTCCGCCGCATCGGCGCGCCCGAGCTCGACCTCCTGCTGCAGACCGGGCAGGACAGCTGATGGACCGCCGGATCTACGGTGTGGAGACGGAGTTCGGCATCTCCTACTCGGGGCCCAACTCCCGGCCCCTCTCGCCGGAGGAGGTGGCGCGGTACCTGTTCAGGAAGGTCGTGAGCTGGGGGAGGTCCTCGAACGTCTTCCTCACCAACGGCTCGCGCCTGTACCTCGACGTCGGCTCCCACCCCGAGTACGCCACGGCGGAGTGCGACGATCTCGCGCAGCTCATCGCGCACGACCGCGCAGGTGAACTGATCCTCGAGGACCTCGTCGCCGAGGCGCAGCGCAAACTCGCGCAGGAGGGCTACGACGGCAAGATCTACCTGTTCAAGAACAACACGGACTCCGCCGGCAACTCCTACGGCAGCCACGAGAACTACCTGATCCCGCGCAAGCTGGAGTTCTCGCGCCTCGCCGACATCCTGATCCCCTTCCTCGTCACCCGGCAGCTGCTCGTCGGAGCCGGGAAGGTCCTGAAGACGCAGACCGGATCCCTCTACGCCTTCTCCCAGCGGGCCGATCACCTGTGGGAGGGCATCTCCTCCGCCACGACGCGCTCCAGGCCGATCATCAACACGAGGGACGAGCCGCACGCGGACGCCGAGCACTACCGCCGCCTGCACGTGATCGCCGGCGACTCGAACATGTCCGAGACCACCACGCTGCTGAAGGTCGGGTCCGTCGACCTGCTGCTGCGGATGGTCGAGGCAGGCGAGATGATGCGCGACTTCCGCCTGGAGAATCCGATCCGCAGCATCCGCGAGATCTCCCACGATCTCACGGGACGCCAGCTCCTGAAGCTCGCCAACGGACGGCAGATGACGGCGCTGGAGATGCAGCGGGAGTACCTCGCGCGAGCCACCGCGTTCGTGGCGGACCACGGCGCGCACAACGCGCACGTCCCGACGATCCTGGACCTGTGGGAACGGGTACTCGACGCCGTCGAGACGGGAGACACCGCGCGGATCGACACGGAGATCGACTGGGCGATCAAGAAGAAGCTCATCGACCGATACCTCGCACGGTCCGGGGGAGACCTCGAGTCCGCCCGCGCGGCGCAACTGGACCTCACCTACCACGACATCTCGCGGTCGAGGGGCCTGTTCTTCCTGCTGCAGGCGCGGGGGGAGGTGGCACGCGTCGTCGATGACACCGCCGTGAAGGAAGCCGTCGACCTTCCGCCGCAGACCACGCGCGCACGTCTGCGCGGCGAGTTCGTCCGGCGGGCGAAGGAGGCGAACCGCGACTACACCGTCGACTGGGTGCACCTCAAGCTCAACGACCGCGCTCAGCAGACCATCCTCTGCAAGGATCCCTTCACCTCGGTGGACGAGCGCGTGGAGGCCCTGCTGCAGCAACTGTGAGTCGCCCGCGCCTGCGATCCGGCGTCTGCCAGCACTTTCACAGGAGAAACCGCCGGCCGGCAGCCGTTAGGCTTGTCAGGGCCCTTTCTTCTGCGGGCAGCCTGAACCGGTCACCAACCCGAAAGTAGTTCTGTGCGAAAAGTACTAGCATTCCTCCTTCCGCTGCTGCTGTTGCTGCTGACGGGCTGCGGCGGACCGACGACGGACAACCTGACCGGCGAGGAGTCGGGGAACTCGGCCGGCGCCGCCGAGGTCTTCGACACCGTCGAGGTGAGCGGCGGTTCCGACGAGGAGCCCCCGACCGTCGAGTTCGAGTCCCCCCTCGAGATCACCGGCGTGGCGGCGAAGACCGTCATGGAGGGCGAGGGCGACGCGATCGAGTCCGGGCAGCGGATCCGGTACCAGCTCGTCGCGCTGAATGCCACGGACGGTGAGGTCCTCGGCGACACGTACGCCCAGGGCGAGCCCCAGGTCCTGCCGGTCGACGACACGCTCAAGGAGCAGGACGCAGAACTGTACGACGTCCTGGTCGGTACGAAGGTCGGCGCCCAGATCGCCTACACCCGCCCCTCGCCCGAGCCCGCGGAGGGCCAGACCGCCCTGCCCGAGCAGCTGATCGTCCTCAAGGTCCTCTCCGCCGAGCAGCCTCCGCCCGAGCCCGAGGTCCTCTCGCCCGAGGACGTCCAGAAGCTCGACGACGAGGGTCAGCTGCCCACGTTCGAGTTCGACGACGCCGGCGTGCCGGCGGTCACCATCCCCGAGAACGAGCCCTCCGACGACCTCGTGGTCAAGGTGCTCGAGGAGGGCGACGGCGAGGCCCTGACGGACGCCGACACCATCACCGCGAACTACTCGGGCTGGACCTACAGCGACGGCGAGAAGTTCGACTCGAGCTTCGACCGCGGTGAGGCCGCGGAGTTCCCGCTCAACGGCGTCATCACCGGCTGGACCAAGGGCCTGGCCGGACAGAAGGTCGGCTCGAAGGTCATGCTTGTCATCCCCGAGCCCTGGGCCTACCCGAACGCCCAGCAGGGACAGCCCTCCGGGACCCTCGTGTTCTACGTCGAGATCGTCAGCAAGGCCGCGGCGGAGTAGTCCGGCCGGTCACCCCACACCCCGAAGCTCCAGGAAAGGAAACCATGTCCTTCGGACAGCGCGACTTCGACCGGCAGAAGCCGGAGATCGACTTCCCCTCCCATGACGTCCCCGCGGACCTCGTCATCGAGGACCTCATCGAGGGCAAGGGTGACGAGGCGAAGCCCGGCAACACCGTGTCCACCCACTACGTCGGCGTCGCCTTCTCGACCGGTGAGGAGTTCGACGCCTCCTGGAACCGCGGGGCGCCACTCGACTTCAAGGTCGGCGTGGGCCAGGTCATCCAGGGCTGGGACCAGGGACTGCTCGGCATGAAGGTCGGCGGACGACGTCGGCTGGAGATCCCCTCCCACCTGGCCTACGGACCCAGCGGCGCCGGTTCGGCGATCGGACCCAACGAGGCACTGATCTTCGTCGTCGACCTCCTGGCGGTCCGCTAGCACCACCTCCGCCCCGCCCGTCGGGCCGGAGGAAAGCACCACGGTTTCGTCCGGAAGGGACGCAGGTCGACGATCGTCGGCGTGCGTCCCTTCCGTGCTTGTAGTGAAGGTAGGGTTTCACCGTGTCCGCAAAACGTACCGAGCGCCTCCTCACCCTCGTGATCATGCTCCTCTCGAGCCGCCGGGGATTCACCAAGGAGGAGTTGTTCGACGAGATCGACCTCTACCGGGAGGCGACGTCCGTCGCCGCCCGGGAGAAGCTCTTCGACCGTGACAAGGCCGCGCTGAGGGAACAGGGGATCCCGCTCGAGTCCTTCAGCGAGGACACCCTCTTCGACAACGACAACACCGTGCAGCGGTACCGGATCAGTGCGGAGGACTACCGACTCGGCGGGGTGACCTTCCTGCCGGAGGAGTACGCCGTCCTCAACCTGGCCGCGGGCGTCTGGGACCAGGGGTCCCTGGACTCGGCGGCGTCGCGCGCCCTGCGCAAGCTCAGTTCGCGGAGCACGGACGGCGGCACCGAACTCACGCCCCTCATCCAGCCCCGCATCACCACCGACGCCCCCTACTGGGACATCGTGTGGCAGGCCCTGACCACGCGGACGCCGCTCCGCTTCCCCTACCGCGCCGCCAGTACCGGGCGCGAGGAGGTCCGCACCGTGCACCCGTGGGGCATGGGGGCCCGGTTCGGCCACTGGTACGTGGTGGGGTACGACACGACGCGCAAGGCCGAGCGCTTCTTCCGGCTCTCCCGCATGACCGGTGAGCCCGTGGTGCTGAGCGGGACGTTCGACGTCCCGGACTCCTTCGACATGAACCAGACACTCTCCTCGCTGTCCCGCAGCGAACCGGACCGGACCGCCGTCGTCGCCGTCCGCCCCGGTTCGTGCCAGGTGCTGCGCGTCCGCAAGGATGCAGAGGTCCTGCAGACGGGGGAGGAGTGGGACATCCTGCGCGTCCCCTACGCCGCGTCCAGCCCCATGGCGGCGACGATCACCGGGCTGGGCACCAATGCGCGCGTCGAGGAACCGCAGGAACTGGCGGTCGAGGTGGGGCGGCTGCTCGAGAAGGCGTACGACGCCGCCCTGGCCGCCCCGCAGGGCCTCGAGATCACCGACGGTGTGCGTCCGGCTCCGCGGCGCAAGTCCTCGTCGCAGGACCACCTCCTCCGGCTGCTCGACCTGGTGCCCTACCTCCTCGCGCACCCGGGCTCCGAGGTGGGCGAGACCGCCAGGAGGTTCGACGTGAGCGAGAGCCAGCTCACCAAGGACCTCGACCTCCTGTTCGTCAGCGGTCCGCGCCACTACCCGGACGGGCTGATGGACGTGAACATCGAGGACGGCCGGATCTACCTGACGAATGCCCGCGACCTCGCCGAACCCGTGAAGCTCAGCATGGACGAGGCCTGCTCGCTGATCGTGGGCCTGCAGGCGCTGCGGGAGCTGCCCGGCATGCGGAACAACGAGGCGATCGTGAGCGCCCAGACGAAGCTCACGGCAGCCGCCGGCGACGCGGCGCGCATCGGCACCGCGGTGGCCACGAAACTGACCGAGGACGACATCGATCCCACCCTGGAGGTGCTGCAGGCCGCGCTCCACTCGGGCGTGCGCGTGGAGGTGGACTACTTCGTCCCCACGCGGGACGAGATCACGCACCGCCTGCTCGAGCCGATCCGCATCTTCCTGCACCAGGACACGTGGTACCTGGAGGCGTGGAGCGTCGACTCCGACGGGCTCAGGAACTTCCGCCTGGACCGGATCCAGCGGGCCGCGCTCACGGACCAGCCGGCGACGGCGAGCATCGACGAGGAGTCCCTCGCCCGCGGGAGGAAGGCCGTCTCGCCCTACCGCTCGGGTGCGAAGGACCGCACGGTGACCCTGGTGCTCGAGCCCAGGGCGCGGTGGATCGCCGCCCAGTACAACGCCGAGGCCGTGCAGGAGCTCGGCGACGACCGCCTGGCGGCGAGGCTGCGCGTCGCCTCGAGCACGTGGATCCCCGGACTCGTCGCGGGTCTCGGCGGCTCGGCCGCCGTCGTCGCGCCCGAGGAACTGCGGCAGGAGACCCTGCAGTGGCTCGCCGCCGCCCGTGCCCACCAGGCCCTGGCCTAGACTGGACCCCATGCTCTGGTGGATGTGGATCGTGCTCTGGGTCGCGCTGGTCGCCGTCAGCGTGATCTTCCTCGTGGCGGTCGGTTTCGGCGTCTTCCGTCGCGGAATGCGAACTCTCGGTGAATTCGGGGAAGCCATGGATCGCTTCGAGGTGAACGCCCCCGCCGACGCAGCGGCTCCGCCCCGCGCGGCCGGTGTCCCGGGTATCGCCGTCCCCGCCGTGTTCTCGGCGCCTGAGGACGTCCGAGCTGCCCGTGACCTGGCCAGGACCCGCCGGCTCGACGACCGACGCAGCAGGCGTGTCCTGAAGCGCGACCGCCGTGGACAGCCGCAGCTCCTGCGGGACATGCCCCACCTGTGACCTAAACTGTGGTGGGGATCAACGAGAGGAATTGGGCATGAGGCTCGAAGGCTGGCATATCGTCATCATCATCGTTCTTGCGATCGTTCTGTTCGGTGCGCCGAAGCTTCCGGGTCTGGCGCGCAGCGTCGGTCAGTCATTGCGGATCTTCAAGTCCGAGGTGAAGCAGATGAAGGACGAGAACAACACCGGTGGGGCCGGTACGGATCCGGTCGAGGGTCGTATGGTCGACCCGGCGTCCCAGACGTACACCCCGACGTACCAGGCTCCCGTTCAGCACTCGCAGCCTGGTGGGCAGCCGGGCCAGTTCCAGCAGCCCGGGCAGCCGGTCCAGCATGGTGAGGGTCCTGTGGGGGGCCAGTCTCCGGCGGGGGAGTCCCGGCAGGGTGGTTCCTCGCACACGAACCAGTAGCTGGTCCTTGATCCTGTGACGACCGAGAAGGTTCCTGCGCGCGGCAGGAAGGCGAATCCTGAGGGCCGGATGGCCTTGAAGGAGCACCTCCGCGAGGCGCGTAACCGGCTGTTCAAGTCCGCGTTGGCGGTGCTGGCCGGGACGGTGGCGGGGTTCTTCCTGTATGAGCCGGTGCTGGAGGCGTTGGGTGCGCCGATCGTGGCGATCAACGAGCAGGACGGCCGGACGGCGTCGCTGAACTTCGACACTGCGGCGTCCCCGTTCGATCTGCTGATCCAGGTGTCGATCTTTTTGGGTGTGGTGCTTTCCAGTCCGGTCTGGCTGTATCAGTTGTGGGCGTTCATCACGCCGGGGCTGAAGACGGGGGAGCGCCGGACGGCGCTGGGGTTCATCGTGGTCGCGGTCCCGTTGTTCCTGACCGGGATCTATCTGGCGTGGCTGATCCTGCCGAACGCGGTGCGGGTCCTGACGGATTTCACGCCGGACCAGTTCTCGAATCTGATCAGCGTGACGGTGTATTTCGCGTTCGTGCTGCGGTTGATGTTGGCCTTCGGTATCGCGTTCCTGCTGCCGGTGGTGCTGTTCGGGCTGAACATGGTGGGTCTGGTCTCGGGGAAGCAGATCCTGAAGGCGTGGCGGATCACGGTGTTCCTGGTGTGTCTGTTCGCGGCGATGGCCGCGCCGGGTGGGGATGCGCTGAGCATGTTCTATCTCGCGGTGCCGATGTTGGTGCTGTTCTTCGTCGCGATCGGTCTGTGCCTGCTCAATGACAAGCGTCGGGCCCGCCGGAACGCGGCCCGGGAAGCGGACGTGGAAGCACACGCGGACCGGGCGACACCCCTGAACGACCTCTAGACCACACCCCGGCCGACCGGCGCCGGGAAGACGGCGGTGCGCCACGAGCCGTCCCCGCGCGGATCCCGAACGACCGACACCGATGACGACGGCTGGGTGCTGGCCGGGGGCACCTGGGATGAACTCCGCATGGCCGGACTGCCCGCGTCGACCCCGGCCCTGATGCCCCGGGGACGGTCGAGAACCAGGCCCGCCACTGCGGCACCCCGATCTGCTCCGGGAGTGCATCGACGGGAGAGTCGGCCAGTGGGCGTGCAGACGGTTCCGCTGCCTCCTATCACCGTGGGCAGGACCGGTACCCGAACGCTCTGCGCGTACAGGACGCACCCGGCCCCGCGGATGCGTCTAGGGTGGAAAGATGAGCACTCCCGCTGAGAGATACGCAGCTGCGAAGGCCCGTACGCAGCACGCGCGGACGCAACTGTCCCACTTCGAGCAGACCCTCGAGTTCGAGCTCGATCCGTTCCAGCGGGAGGCGTGTACGGCCCTCGAGGCGGGCAGGGGCGTCCTTGTGGCCGCGCCCACCGGTGCTGGTAAGACCGTGGTGGGCGAGTTCGCCGTCTTCATGGCCCTGCAGCATGGGCTGAAGGCTTTCTACACCACCCCTATCAAGGCGCTGAGCAACCAGAAGTACTCGGAGCTGGCGGCGGTCCACGGCAGCGAGCGTGTGGGGCTCCTGACCGGCGACACGAGCATCAATGCCGACGCCGACGTCATCGTCATGACCACTGAAGTGCTGCGGAACATGCTCTACGCCAACTCCGATGCCCTCGACAACCTCGGCTACGTGGTGATGGACGAGGTCCACTACCTCGCGGACCGTTTCCGCGGAGCCGTGTGGGAGGAGGTCATCATCCATCTCCCCACCGAGGTCAAGCTCGTCTCGCTCAGCGCCACGGTGTCCAACGCCGAGGAGTTCGGGGCCTGGCTCGACACCGTGCGCGGCGACACCGACGTCGTCGTGTCCGAACACCGGCCGGTGCCGCTCTGGCAGCACGTCATGGTCGGCCAGAACCTGATCGACCTGTTCGCCGGCGACGTCGCCTTCGACGAGGCCGCTCCCGCTGGTGCCGAGGCCGGCGCTCGGGACCAGTACGACGTCAACCCGGAGCTGCTCGATCTCGCGAGCAACGAGATCCGCCTGAACCAGCGCGCCAACTGGGGGGCCGGCGGGCGGCGTGGGAAGTCCCGTGCAGGCCGCGGCGGTCCACCCCAGCAGACCATCGTGCGGCGTGCCACGCGACCCCAGGTGATCAGCGCACTGGACCGTTCGGACCTGCTGCCGGCCATCACCTTCATCTTCTCCCGGGCGGGCTGCGAGGCGGCGGTGACGCAGTGCCTCCACGCCGGTCTGTGGCTCACCACGGAGGACGAACGGGACGAGATCAGCGAGACGATCGACGCCGCGACGACGGACATCCCGCGGGACGACCTCGAGATCCTCGGATTCTGGACCTGGCGGGAGGGCCTGATCAGGGGCTTCACCGCCCACCACGCCGGGATGCTCCCCACCTTCAAGGAGGTCGTCGAGCGCCTCTTCGCGGCGGGGCTGGTCAAGGCCGTCTTCGCGACCGAGACGCTCGCGCTCGGCGTGAACATGCCGGCACGCACGGTGGTCCTCGAGAAGCTGGACAAGTTCAACGGCGAGGCGCACGTCAACGTGACGGCGGGGGAGTACACCCAGCTGACGGGCCGTGCCGGCCGCCGAGGGATCGACGTCGAGGGCCACGCCGTGGTGCTGTGGCAGCCCGGGACGGACCCGGGCGCGGTGGCCGGACTCGCCTCCCGGCGGACCTACCCGCTGAACTCGAGCTTCCGGCCCACCTACAACATGAGCATCAACCTCATGGCCCAGTTCGGGCAGGAGCGGTCCCGGGAGATCCTCGAGACCTCCTTCGCGCAGTTCCAGGCGGACCGGTCCGTCGTCGGCCTCGCCAAGCAGGTCCGCAGCCGCGAGGAGTCCCTCAAGGGCTACGAGAAGTCGATGACCTGCCATCTCGGTGACTTCCGCGAGTACGCGAACCTCCGGCGCGAACTGTCCGACCTCGAATCGAATGCGTCCCGCGACCGCTCGCGCACGCTCCGGTCCGCCGCGGAGTCCTCGCTGGAGTCACTGCGGCCGGGGGACGTCATCGACGTGCCGGGCGGGCGGAGCCAGGGCTTCGCCGTCGTCCTCGACAGCGACACGGCCCGGGAACCGCGACCGACAGTCCTGACGCTCGAGACGCAGATCCGCCGGGTGGGCGTGCAGGACCTGGACGGCCCCGTGGAGGTCCTGTCCCGCATCCGGATCCCCAAGCACTTCAGCGCCCGCAGCCCGAAGGACCGGCGGGACCTCACGTCCTCGCTCCGCAACGCGCTGCAGGACCGGCGACCGGCGCGGCGCGGCGCGGACCGCGTGGCCGCAGGCTACTCGGCATCGGCGGCGGCGGAGGAGCGGGCCATCACCGACCTGCGCCGCCGCCTGCGCGCGCACCCCTGCCACGGTTGCAGCGAGCGGGAGCAGCACGCCCGCTGGGCCGAGCGGTGGTGGAAGCTGCGCCGGGAGACCGACAAGCTCGCCGGCCAGATCCGCGGCCGCACGAACACCATCGCGAAGACCTTCGACCGCGTGTCCGAGGTCCTCGGGCACTACGGCTACCTCGAGTACACCGATGACGCCGTGCGGGTCAGCGCGGCCGGTCAGAAGCTCCGCCGCATCTATGGGGAGAAGGACCTCCTGATCGCGCTGTGCATCGAGGCAGGCGCCTTCGGCGACCTCGACGCGGCCGAGCTCGCCGCCGTGACCACGGTGCTGGTGTACCAGGCGAAGCGGGAGGAACGCGGTGTGCGGCCGGTGATGCCGAGCGTCGCGCTGGAGGGCTCGGTCGAGACGATCATCCGCCAGTGGTCCCAGCTGAACGACGTCGAGGAGCAGCACCGGCTGCCCGTGACCAGCGAGCCCGAACTCTCCCTGGTCTGGCCCATGTTCAAGTGGGCGCAGGGGCGTTCCCTGCAGGCGGCCCTCAGCGGCACGGAACTCGCCGCGGGGGACTTCGTGCGGTGGTCGAAGCAGGTGATCGACCTGCTCGACCAGCTGGCCAAGGTCCCCGACCTGCCGGGCGGACTCCAGCAGACCTGCGTGCGGGCCATCAGGCTGGTGCGCCGGGGCGTGGTGGCATACTCGAACATCAGTGAGTAGGACCGGCTGCAGCCCGCGTCCTGACCCGACCCCTCCACGGAAAGCAGCCCAGCACAGCGATGCCCACGTCCCAGCGCCCCCGCCCCGTCCTCTACCGCAACGGCTCCGTCTACAGCCCCGCTGATCCGTTCGCGACGGCGATGCTCGTCGACGGCGGGACCGTCGCGTGGGTGGGAACCGAACACGCAGCCACGAACCTCGAGGGTCCGGATGTCCGGACCGTGGACCTCGACGGCGCCCTGGTCACGCCCGGCTTCGTGGATGCGCACACGCACACCACCGAGACGGGTATCGCCCTCGGCTCGATCGACCTGACAGCGTGCCGATCGCTGGCCGAGCTCCTCGCCGCCGTCGAATCAGCGGCGGCCACGGGCGCGACGACCATCCTCGGCTACGGGTGGGACGAGTCCTCCTGGCCGGAGCGGCGCGTCCCGACGGCGTCGGAGCTCGACCGCGCCGGAGGAGGAGCGCTGGTGTATCTCGTCCGCGCGGACATCCACTCCGCCGTGGTCTCGGGGACCCTGGCAGCGGGTCTCGGACTTGCCGCGGTGGACGGATGGGACGACGGCTTCGTGGTGCGCGCCGCCCACGAGACCGCCCGGCGTGCCACCCGACGCCTGACGGTGGACCAGCGCCGCAGCTACCAGCAGGCCGCGCTGCTCCACGCCGCCTCCCGCGGCTATGTCGCGGTCACCGAGATGGCAGCACCGCACATCGCGCCGAGGGAGGACCTCGAGACGCTGCTATCGATCGACGGACCGGGCCACGACCTGTCGCTCCCCGAGGTCATCCCCTACTGGGCGCAGCTGACCTCGTCGCGCGAGGAGGTCCGGGAGCTCATGCGGGGATTCGGGGGCAGGCTCGCAGGCCTCGCGGGAGACCTCAACGCCGACGGGTCGATCGGGTCCCGGACGGCCGCGCTGCGTGAGCCGTACAGCGACGACGCCGGGTCCAGCGGGACGCTCTACCTCACGGAGGACGACGCCGCCGCCCACTTGGTCGCGACCACTGCCGAGCAGGTGCAGGCCGGCTTCCACGTCATCGGGGACGCGGGCCTGGATCTCGTGCTGCGTGCCCTGGAGCGCACCGCCCAGGAGCTGGGCGTTGAGGAGGTCCGCCGCGCGAGGCATCGCCTCGAGCACGTCGAGATGGCCGACGACGCCGCGATCGCCGCGCTGGTCCACTACGGCGTGGCGGTCAGCGGCCAACCCGTGTTCGACGCGCTGTGGGGCGTGGACGGCGGCCTCTACGAGCAGCGCCTCGGACATCGCAGCAGCTCCATGAACCGTTTCGCGTCCCTCCTGTCGGCCGGTGTGCTCGTGGCCCTCGGCTCGGACAGCCCCGTGACCCCGCTGGATCCGTGGGCCTCGGTGCGGGCCTGCCTGGAACACACCTCCGCCGCGGAGACCATCTCGGCGAGGGCGGCGTTCATCGCCCACTCGAGGGCGAGCTGGCGGCTCTCGGGCCGCAGCCCGATGATGGGTCAGCTGGCTCCGGGTACCCCCGCATCCTTCGCCGTCTGGAAGGTCGACGAACTCATGGTCCAGACGCCCGACAACCGCGTCCAGTCCTGGAGTACGGACCCGCGCGCAGGCACCCCGCTCCTGCCGGCGCTGGACACCGAGAACGCTCCGCTGTGCCTCGAGACGGTGCACGACGGCACCCGCCTGTACGCCGTCGACGGCTTCGCCACGGCCTGATCCGCAGATCGTCCGACGTCGTTCCCCGGCCGGGGAACCACCCCCGCCTGACCTGCGCCGAAGGACGTTTCCGCAGGTCAGCGGGCTGTTGACACCTCCTCCACAGCACGTAAGCTTTTGCCCTACGGGTTAGAGGAACTCCTGCGGGAGGAAACCTGGCTGGTCTCCACGAGCGCAACGCATCGGCCTTCTTCCATGGCGCGTGTTGCCCCTTCGGCTGGAGCCGGCACTCACAAGGGCAGGTTCACACGTCAGTAGAAAACGATGCCGGCACGCGTGCCGGGATCGGTACGAAGACGCGTGGGCCTGCCCGAGGAGTGGCACCGGATCTCCGACGCCCGATACCGGTCGCCTATACTTGCTGACTGGCTCTGCGTGCGGAGCAGTCCCCGCGCGATGCGCATCCTCGATGGAAAGGCCCACCTGCGTGCGAGTCGTCACGATCATCCCCACCTACAACGAGATCGAGTCCCTCCCGCTGACCCTCGCCCGGCTCCGCGCGGCGGTGCCGGCCTCCGACGTCCTGATCGTGGACGACAACAGCCCCGACGGGACAGGGGAGCTCGCCGACCGCGCCGCTGCCGAGGACGACCAGGTACACGTGCTGCACCGGACCGGCAAGGAGGGCCTGGGTGCTGCGTACATCGCCGGGTTCCGCTGGGGCCTCGCGCGGGACTACGACGTCCTGGTGGAGATGGATGCCGACGGGTCGCATCGCCCGGAACAGCTGCAGGGACTCCTGGACGCGATCGATCGCGCCGATCTCGTGATCGGCAGCCGGTGGGTGACCGGCGGCAGCGTGGTCAACTGGCCCCTGCACCGCAAGCTGCTCTCCCGCGCGGGAAGCACCTACTCGCGGCTCATGCTGGGCCTTCCGGTCCATGACATCACCGCCGGATTCCGGGCCTTCCGCCGCTCCACCCTCGAGACACTGGACCTCTCGGCCGTGGAGTCGGTCGGTTACGGCTTCCAGGTGGACATGACGTTCCGTGTCGCGCGCCTCGGGTTGACGATCGTCGAGGTCCCCATCACCTTCGTCGAGCGGGAACTCGGTGACTCGAAGATGAGCGGCAACATCGTGCTCGAGGCCATCGCCAATGTCACCCGCTGGGGCCTCGCTGCGCGCTGGACCACCCTGACCGGCCGCTCCTGAGGATTCACCGACGCGTCCTCCCCGGGCCTGACGCACCGAAGGCACCCGCCGAACGGCGGGTGCCTTCTCATCGGTGCGAGGACCTGCGTCAGCAGGCCTCTCCGTCCTAGGCGGAGCGGCGCTCTCCGCGGCGCTCACGCAGGATGGTGAGCCGGTCCTGGAGGATCTGCTCGAGTTCCTCCACCGAGCGGCGCTCCAGCAGCATGTCCCAGTGCGTACGCACCGGCTTGTCGTTCGACGTGTCCGGCTTCTCGCCGTCCACCAGGAGGGCTTCCTTGCCGGTCTTGGAGACCCAGGTCGCCGGGATGTCGGCCTCGGAGGAGAAGGTCACGAACACCCGCTCGCCGTCCTCGCAGCGGTACTCGACCCGCTGGCGGGGAGCGGGCTCGACGCCGGACTCCGTCTCCATCGATTGTGCTCCGAGGCGCATGCCCCGCAGGCTGCGATCGCTCATGTCGTTCTCCTTGTCACCGTGATCCCCGCAGGACGGGGATCGTTACCGCTTGTGTGCCGTGCCGCCCGCCACCTGCAGGTGGCGGGGGAAGTCATGTGTACAACACCGGCGGGCGCGCGGATGTTCCTGCGCAGGACCGGGTAAACACCTAAGTGTACAGGGTGGGCAGTGGACCCCTGCGGCGGCCGGATCGTCGCCGGGGGCGCGCGGAGCTAGGCCGGTCGGGTCAGGACCTGCAGCGTGAAGCGCGCATCGACCTCCAGCGGTCCGGCGTCGAGCCCCCGATCGGCGGCGGCTCCTCCGGTGGTTCCGGTGACGCGCAGGTCCGCGTGCCGCGCCGCCGGTCCCATTACCAGCGCCGACCGTGCGAGGTCCCGGGGGAGAACCATCGTGTAGTCGATGTCCGTGCGCTCGGCTTCGGCGAGGACACCGGCGAAGGATGCGGCGACGTCGTCGGCCTTCTGCGGCGGTACCGAGAGGAGGGGCCCGACGGCGTCGAGCCCGGCGAGGTGCCCGGGCCGCGGGGTGACGACCACGAGGCATCCGTTCGGAGCAAGCACCCGCACGAACTCGGCGGCGTTGCGCGGGGCGAAGACGTTGAGCAGGACGTCCACCGAGGCGTCGGCCAGCGGGAGCGGGCGCCACACGTCCCAGACGAGGCTGACGCCGTGCGGCAGGCGGCGGGCAGCACGTCGGAGCGCGGCCTTGGAGACGTCGAGCGCGATCGGGACGTGGGACGGCAGGGCCTCCGACACGCCCGCGAGGTAGTATCCCGTCCCCGCTCCGGCATCGAGCGCGACCCCGCCGCGCGCAGCGTGGCGGAGGCTCGCGGCGATGACCGCATCCCTCAGCGGCGCATAGTGCCCGGAGCCGAGGAACGCCTCCCTGGCGTCGACCATCTCCGGGGTGTCGCCCTCGAACGGCGAGCCCTTGCCGGTCAGGAGGTTCACGTAGCCCTGGCGGGCCGCGTCGAACCGGTGCCCTCGACCGCACACCAGCGCCCGGCCGTCCGGAGCCAGGGGGGACGAGCAGACGGGACAGGTGAGGACGTCGTGGGGCAGCGCGGGCATCGTCCCATCCTAGGGATCCCCACCGATCTATCCTCCGTCCACCGTTGACTCAGGCCACTATTTCGGGTCTGATCGGGAGGGTGAAACCAGACCAGATCGAACTCCTGACCACCACGGGCGCACCGACCCTCCACCCGGACGGTTCCCGTCTGGTCGTCGCCGCCACCCGCCCCGACCTCCGCGCCGACAGCTATGTCGGGCAGCTGTGGGAGATCACGCTCGACGGCGGACGTCGCCGGCTCACGCGCGGCTTCCACGACACCTCGCCCCGCTTCGCACCGGACGGGACCGTCCTCGTGTTCCTGCGCGCGTCCGCCGGCGGGAAACCGCAGCTGTTCGCCGTGCAGGCCACCGGAGGGGAACCCGTCCAGCTGACCGACCAGCCGCTCGGCGTCGGCCGGTTCGACATCTCCCCGGATTCGGCGACCGTCGTCTTCGCCGCCCGCGTCCCCGAGCACGGTCGCTATGGGACCATCGACGGCGTCGGTGCCGGCCTCGAGGACCCCCGGCTGGTCACGCAGTACAAGTACCGTATGAACGGCCTCGGCTACACGACGGACAAGCGGTCGCAGCTCTTCTCCGTCACCCTCCCGGACCTCGACGACGAGCCGTATGTCACCGCCGTCGGGCGGCTCGGGCAGAAACCCGTGGAGGGCCCGGGCGCCCTGGAGGAGCAGGGGGCGGTGCCGGCGGCCACGCAGCTGACGGGTGCGGACGCGGACCACCTCGAACCGGTCTTCTCCGCCGACGGACACCGGATCCTCTTCACCGCAGCGCTGGGCGACGACGCCGATTCGACGCTGGTCTCCGACATCCACTCCATCGCGCTCGACGGCGGCGACCGTCGGCAGCTCACCAACCTGGGCGGCGACACGCTGCTCGGCTGCGGAGCACCGCGCCCCAGCGCGGACGGTGGGTCGGTCTTCTTCCTGGCCTCGGACCTCTCGCCCTCGGGTCTCGACTTCGTGGCGCGGAACACCGCCCTCTACGTGCTGAGCGTCGACGATCCGACCAGCGTCCGGCGGCTCAGCGAGCCCGAGACGGTCGACTTCGGCGACGTGCAAGATCTCGTGGCCGCCGGACCGGACGCGGTTCTCGCCTTCAACCGGACGCGGGGCGCGGGCGAACTGCTGAGGATCTCCGCCACGGGCGAGACCGAGGCCCTCGTCACCGGCCCCACCGTCGTCACCGGGGCGGACGCGGCGGGTGACGCCGTCGTCGTGTCCTACACGGATCCCGCCACCTCGGGCGACGTCGCGGTGGTCGAGGGCGCAGGGCTCCGGACGCTCACCGACTTCTCGGCGGGGCTCCGCGCGGACACCCGCGTCGGCACACCGCAGGAGCGCACCTACACCGCTCCGGACGGGACGCCCGTCCACGGATGGGTGGTGCTGCCCGAGGGGGACGGCCCGCACCCTGTCCTGCTCGTCATCCACGGCGGGCCGTTCGCGCAGTACGGCTGGGGCTACTTCGACGAGGCCCAGGTGTACGCCGCTGCGGGGTACGCCGTGCTGCTGTGCAATCCGCGCGGTGCCGCGGGGTACGGCCAGGCCCACGGGCGGGTCATCAAGGAGGCCATGGGCACGGTGGACCTCGACGACGTGCTGGCGTACCTGGACGGCGCCGTCGCCGAGTTCGACGCCATGGACGGCGAGCGCCTGGGTGTCATGGGTGGTTCCTACGGCGGCTACCTGACGGCGTGGACCATCGCGCACGACCACCGTTTCCAGGCGGCGATCGTGGAGCGCGGCTACCTCGATCCGCCGTCGTTCGTGGGTTCCTCCGACATCGGGTGGTTCTTCTCGGAGGAGTACACCGGCACGGATCCTGCGCACGTCGAGACGCAGAACCCCTTCGCGACGATCGGCGCGGTGCGGACACCGGCCTTCGTGATCCACTCGGAGGAGGACCTGCGCTGTCCCATCGAGCAGGCCCAGCGGTACTACACGGCCCTCAAGAAGCAGGGCGTCGAGACCGAGATGCTGGTCTTCCCGGGCGAGACGCACGAGCTCTCACGCTCCGGGTCCCCGTGGCACCGCCGGCAGCGGTTCGAGCACATCCTGCGCTGGTGGGCGCGCTACCTCCCGACGCCTGCGAACCCCTCGGACCCCGCCGTCCGGTAGCGGCCTCCGGGCGGCAGGAGGCGCGCCGTGGTCAGAAGCCCAGGCCGCGGCGCGCGTCCTCGACGGTCGGCTGCGCCCAGCGTGCGTGTTCCCGGTCGGACGAGAGCGAGCGCACATGCGCCCGGTCCAGGTAGAGCCGCCCGTCCAGGTGGTCGGTCTCGTGCTGGACGATCCGTGCCGGCCAGCCCTCGAAGACCTCCGTGGTGCGGGTGCCGTCCGGTCGCGTGTAGGTCGCCTCCACGGCGTGGTGGCGATCGACGACCGCCTGGTAGCCGGGGACCGAGAGACACCCCTCGTAGAAGCTGTCCTTCGCGTCGCCGACCGCGGTGTAGTGCGGATCGATCATCACGGTGAAGGGAAGGGGCGTGCGGGAGCGGGCGGCAGCCACGGCCTCGTCCGGGACGCCGCGATCCTCGAGCACAGCGATACGCAGGGGGATGCCGATCTGCGGCGCCGCGAGGCCCACCCCAGGCGCGGCATGCATCACCCTCCTCATGGTGGCGATCAGCCGGTCGAGGAGTTCGTCGTCGAGCCGGCCGTGGACCTCCTCCGCCGGATGGCGCAGCACCGGGTGGCCGGCGACGACGATGGGCGGGAGCTCGTGCGCAAGGACGGACCCGACCAGCTCGGTCATCGCCGCCGCCGTCAGGGCGTCCCCGGGGGCCGCCGGGTCGGGACTGTGGTCGAGGGTGCTCATCTCCTCAGCCAACCACACATCGCGGACAGGTCCGGGTCAGGAGCCCATTGCCGGTTCCGCCGCGGCACAGGACAATCGGACGAGCCGAACCGGGCGGGGCGGCAGCAGGCGGGGCTGACCGCCGAGCAGGAGCTTCGAGGGGACACCATGACCACGGCCACGGCGGACGAGCAGCAGGCAGCGGACGGAAGGACCGGACACGCGGCGGACACCCATGACCTGATCAGGGTGCAGGGCGCCCGGGAGAACAACCTCGACAACGTGACGATCGACATCCCGAAACGGCGGCTGTCGGTGTTCACCGGTGTCTCGGGCTCGGGCAAGAGCTCCCTGGTGTTCGACACCATCGCCGCGGAATCCCAGCGGATGATCAATGAGACCTACAGCGCCTTCCTGCAGGGCTTCATGCCCACGCTCGCGCGGCCCGACGTCGACGTCCTCGAGGGACTGACGACGGCGATCATCGTGGACCAGGAGCGCATGGGTGCCAACCCCCGCTCGACCGTCGGCACGGCGACCGACGTCAACGCGATGCTGAGGATCGTCTTCTCCCGCCTCGGCCGGCCGCACATCGGGTCACCGCAGGCGTTCTCCTTCAACGTGGCGTCCATCAGCGGTGCGGGCGCGGTGACCATCGATCGCGGCGGCACCACGGTCAAGGAACGGCGCAGCTTCACGATCACCGGCGGGATGTGCCCGCGGTGCGAGGGCATGGGCTCGGTGACCGACATCGACCTGACGCAGCTCTACGACGAGACGAAGTCCCTGAACGGGGGAGCCCTGACCATTCCCGGCTACAGCATGGAGGGCTGGTACGGCCGGATCTTCGGTGGGTGCGGGTACTTCGACGCGGATACCCCAATCCAGGACTTCACGGAGCGCGAGCTGCAGGATCTCCTCTACAAGGAACCGACCAAGATCAAGGTCGACGGCATCAACATCACCTACGAGGGCCTCGTCCCCAAGATCCAGAAGTCCATGCTCGCCAAGGACCGCGAATCCATGCAGCCGCACATCCGGGCCTTCGTGGACCGGGCGGTCACGTTCACCACCTGTCCGGAGTGCGACGGCACCCGCCTCAGCGAGGCGGCGCGCTCCTCGACGATCGACGGCGTCAGCATCGCCGACGCCTGCCGGATGCAGATCAGCGATCTCGCGGCCTGGGTGCGCGGCCTCCACGAACCATCGGTTGCGCCGCTGCTGAAGGCACTGGGGGAGACGCTCGACTCCTTCGTGGAGATCGGCCTGGGCTACCTCAGCCTCGATCGGCCGTCGGGCACCCTCTCCGGCGGTGAATCCCAGCGCACCAAGATGATCCGGCACCTCGGCTCCTCCCTCACCGATATCACCTACGTCTTCGACGAGCCGACGATCGGCCTCCACCCGCACGACATCCAGCGCATGAACGACCTCCTGCTGCGCCTGCGCGACAAGGGCAACACCGTGCTGGTGGTGGAGCACAAACCCGAGATGATCGCGATCGCCGACCACGTCGTCGACCTCGGTCCCGGGGCCGGGACCGCCGGCGGGACGGTGTGCTTCGAGGGGACGGTCGAGGGCCTGCGCGCCAGCGGGACGCTCACCGGCCGGCACCTCGACGACCGTGCCGCCCTCAAGGACGGCCTGCGCTCGCCGAAGGGTGTCCTCGAGGTCAGGGGCGCGACGGCGCACAACGTCCGGGACGTCGACGTCGACATCCCCCTCGGGGTGCTGTGCGTCGTCACCGGAGTGGCCGGCTCCGGGAAGAGCTCGCTGATCCACGGCTCGGTCTCCGGTCGCGACGGGGTGGTGGCGGTGGACCAGACGGCGATCAAGGGATCACGGCGCAGCAACCCTGCGACCTACACGAGCATGCTGGAGCCCATCCGCAAGGCCTTCGCGAAGGCCAACGGGGTGAAGCCCGCCCTCTTCAGCGCCAACTCCGAGGGTGCATGCCCCACCTGCAACGGCGCGGGCGTCATCTTCACCGATCTCGCGATGATGGCCGGGGTCGCCACCACGTGCGAGGTCTGCGGTGGCAAGCGCTTCATGGCCGAGGTGCTCGAGTACACGCTGGGCGGGAAGAACATCAGCGAGGTGCTCTCCATGCCGGTGAGCGAGGCGGTCCGGTTCTTCGCCGAGGGCGACGCGAAGGTCCCGGCAGCCCTCGCGGTTCTCCGCCGGCTGGCCGACGTCGGGCTCGGCTACGTGAGCCTCGGCCAGCCGCTGACCACGCTGTCCGGCGGCGAACGCCAGCGCCTCAAGCTCGCCACCCACATGGGGGAGAAGGGCGGCATCCTGGTCCTCGACGAGCCGACGGCCGGCCTGCACCTCGCGGACGTCGAGAACCTCCTGGGACTGCTGGACCGTCTCGTGGACGCGGGGAAGTCGGTCATCGTCATCGAGCACCACCAGGCGGTCATGGCGCACGCCGACTGGCTCGTCGACGTCGGACCGGGTGCCGGCCACGACGGCGGGACGATCGTCTTCGCGGGGACACCGGCGGAACTGGTGGCGAGCCGTGCGACACTCACGGGCCGGCACCTCGCCGCGTACGTGGGCGCCTGAGGCACCCGGCGGACGCTGTGTCCGCCCGCCGTCGTGCCGATGGTTAGGCTGGGGTCATGGCCACAGTCATCCTCGTGCGGCACGGACGCACCACAGCGAATGCCACCGGCCTCCTCGCCGGCCGGACCCCCGGCGTCAGCCTCGACGGGACCGGGCGCGGGCAGGCGGCGACGACGGCGGACCGGCTGTCCGCGGTGCCCCTGGTCGGGGTGGTGTCAAGTCCCCTCGAGCGGTGCCGCGAGACGGCGCAGTTCATCGTCGACCGCCAGTCCGGGACCCCGCAGGTCCCCATCGACGCCGATCTCACGGAATGCGACTACGGCCGGTGGCAGGGCCGATCCCTGAAGGATCTCGCGACCGAAGGGCTCTGGTCGACAGTGCAGTCCCAGCCCTCCGCCGTCGTGTTCCCGGGCGGTGAGTCGATGGCCGGGATGCAGGCGCGGGCCGTGGCGGCGATCCGAAGACAGGACGCGGCCTTCGAAGCAGAACACGGTGCCGGCGCGGTCTGGGTGGCGGTCAGCCACGGGGACATCATCAAGTCCGTCCTCGCCGATGCCTACGGGATGCACCTCGACCTGTTCCAGCGCATCACCGTCGGTCCCGCCTCGGTGTCGATCGTGCAGTACGGCAGCATGCGCCCGACGGTGCATCTGACCAATTCCGATGCGGGTGACCTGTCCTGGCTGAAGGCCGCCGCGGCCGCAGCCGATGCGCCCGTCGGCGGTGGCGCAGGTCATCCGTCACCACCGTCCCCGAGCGCCTAAAATAGGATCATGCCTACCATCGTTCACGAGTTCACCTGGCCTGACCGGGTCGTCGTCGGCACCATCGGAGTACCGGGGGAGCGCACGTTCTACCTGCAGGTGCGCACCGGGAAGCAGATCGTCAGCATCGCGCTGGAGAAGCAGCAGTCGGCGCAACTCGCCGAGAAGATCGACGAGATCCTCGACCAGCTCATCACCCTCGAGGGCAACCCCTTCAGCGTCCCCACGGGAACGCCGATCGAACTCGTGGACAACGACCAGCTCGACTCCGTGCAGGAGCAGTTCCGGACCGGCACCATGAGCCTCGGGTGGGACCCCACCACCGCGCAGATCGTCGTGGAGGCCTATCCGCTCGTCGACGCCGACAGCGACGACGACCTCGATGCCCTGGACGACGACGAGACGGACGCGTCCGAGATGCTGCTGGTGCGGATGCCGGTCGGCACCGCACGGGCCTTCGCCAAGCGGACCAGGGAGATCGTCGGTGCCGGCCGTCCGATCTGCGTGATCTGCGGCCAGCCGATCGATGCCGACGGGCACACCTGCGCCATGCCCGAGGCCTGATGCCGGCACCCGACCTCGTGGGCGCCGAACTGACGCTCACCGGCCGCATCAGGACGGCGTCCAATGCGACATTCCTCGGCAGCGTCGACGGTGCGGCGGTCGTCTACAAGCCGATCGCGGGGGAGAACCCGCTGTGGGACTTCCCCGACGGCAGCCTCGCACACCGCGAAGTGGCCGCGTTCCTCGTCTCCGAGGCGTTCGGATGGGACGTCGTCCCGCGGACCTGGCTGCGCGACGGACCGTTGGGCGACGGCATGGTCCAGCTGTGGCAGGACGCCGATCCGGAGCAGGATGCCGTCGACCTCGTCGGGGCCGACGAGGTTCCCGAGACCGGCTGGAAGCACGTCCTCGAAGGTCAGGACGAGACCGGCCGGACCGTCGCCCTCGTCCACGAGGACACGACGGCGCTGCGGCGCATGGCGGTGTTCGACGTCGTCGTCAACAACGCCGACCGCAAAGGGGACCACATCCTCGCGATGACCGACGGGCACCGGCACGGCGTGGACCACGGGCTGACCTTCCACACCGAGCACAAGCTCCGCACCGTCCTCTGGGGCTGGGTGGGGGATCCGCTGACCGCCGACGAACTCGACGGCGTCGCCCGTGTCAGCGGAGCGCTCGATGGCGCATTGGGTCGTGCCCTCGCGGCGCTCATCACGCCGGGTGAACTCGCGGCCCTCGCGGCCCGTTGCGACCGGCTGCGATCCGCGGCGCGATTCCCCGAGCCACGCGGCGGGATGCCCGCTGTGCCGTGGCCGCTGTTCTGACCCCGTTCCGACCGCTGTTCCGACCGCTGCCAGGGAGGGGACAGGGGAGGCGTCGGGCGCTGTCCCGGACGCTGATGGTCGTGACCGACCGCCGGTCCTTCCGCCCGGTGGCCGACCACGACGGACCGGAATCGCCGGTCGACCCGTGCAGCCGGAGCTTGTCCGGGCCCACGTGGTGCAGAATCTCCTGTCATGACCATCACTGCTGACCAGCGACGTCCGACCATGAAGCGACTCATCCCGCGACGCTCCGCGCGATGATCGTCACGCCTGTCTCGGACCCTCGCCAGCTCGCGGCACTGCTTCCGCGGGCCACCGACGGCAGTCGCTTCCTGCTCGGCATCGTCGGGGCGCCCGGCGCCGGGAAGTCGACCGTGGCAGAAGCCGTCGTCGGCCTCGACGCCGCCGCGCACGCCTCGGTACCCATGGACGGGTTCCACCTCGCCGATCAGGCTCTCCTCACCCTCGGGGTGCTCGACCGGAAGGGCGCACCCGAGACCTTCGACGCCCACGGCTACGCAGCTCTTCTTTCCCGGCTGCACGAACGACCGGACCACGTCGTGTACGCGCCGGCTTTCGAGCGCGCCCTCGAGCAGCCCCTGGCGAACGCCCTGCCGGTGCCGCCGTCGTCGACCCTGATCGTCACCGAGGGGAACTACCTGCTGCTCGATGCCCCCGGCTGGCGGGAGGCTCGGGACCGCCTCGACGAAGTCTGGTTCATCGACATCGACCCCGACGTACGCCGTGCGCGGCTCATCGCCCGCCACGTCCTGTTCGGCAAGACGCCCGCGGCCGCCGAGGAATGGGTGCGCCGCGTCGATGAACCCAATGCCGACCTCGTCGCTGCGACCCGTGACCGTGCGGACCGGGTCCTCGACCTCTCCGCCTGGCAACCCGCCCGACCTTGATCGGGGAGTCCGCGACGGCGCGGGAAGCGTTCACCGGTGCCGCCTGCTCTGGCCTGCCGTTCTCCGACGCCTGATGCTGGAGGCCCGACGTACTGCAGGAGGTCCGACAGTGAGCATTCTCGAGCAGGTGTCCGAGAGCGAGGCGACGGGCGAGATCGCCGCCATCTATGGCGAGGATGCCGACTCCCTCGGCTACGTCGCGGCGCACACCAAGGTCCTTGCGCTGCATCCTCCCGCCTACCGTGCGTGGGAGGGACTGATCAACGCCATCGCCGGGTCGATGGACCCCCGGCGATACGAGTTGGTGACGCTCGCTGCGGCCCTGGGCATCGGAAGCAGGCATTGTCGGCTCGCGCACGGCCGGAAGGCGTTGCCCTACATCGGCGAGGATGAACTGACGGCCATTGCCCGGGACTACCGCACGGCGGGCCTGTCGTCTCCTGAGGTGGCGATGATGGTCTTCGCCGAGAAAATGAGCACCGCGTCGGCGTCGATGACCGACGCCGACGCACTCGCCCTGCGCGCCGAGGGGTTCACGGACCTGGAGATCGTGGAGATCGCTCTCGCGGCGGCCGCCCGTAACTACCTCAGCCGCGCCCTGCAGCCGCTGGGCTCGGACGTGGATGTTCCGCCCGGCCTGAGCGCGACCCTGACATCTGCACTTCTCGATCAGCTTCGGTAGATCATCCGTGGCGCTTCCAGAGCCGACGGTCAACGACCGATGATGCCGCGGCCCGCAGTTCTCGCACCGGTGCGGGCAAGACCTTCAGGAACCGGATGGCCCCTTCTAGAGGGACTGGTAATTCACCGATAATCTACATTATGTCAACTAGCTTCGACAATCATCCCTCTTCCAGTCTGCGCCGACCCCACGTCTCTAGGCTGCGCCGACCCCACGTCGAATGACAGCGAGTCTGCAGCGGGCTCATAGAATTCGCTCCTGCCGCTCCATTCCCGGCGAGCTCCTCACAGGTGTCGACGGCGCTGTCTTTCTCTCGACGGCCGGAGTGCCCTTCGTGATGCCCATGGCGAGCAGGACATCGGCCGTCTCTTGCCGAAGGGCTTGTCCCGGATCAGTCACGTCCTCTACAGTGATCCAGAAATAATGAACGTCATTCATTTTGTGGCGTCCGTCATGACCAGGAGGACACCATGCGCGCTGCCGGATGCACCGGGGACGCACGACCCTCCAGGGCAGTCGGCGCACACGCCTGACCGTACGGTCCGGTCGACGACGAAGCACGATCTGCTCCGTCCGCGTCGTCCGAGGATCGTCACCGCACCTCACGGCTGCGGCGTGTCACCACCTCCCGCGGACGGGTCGACGAGGACCCTCCGCCCCGTCAGAAGAGGCACACCATGAGAATGTCCGGCACCGGAGCGACCAGCACCGTACCCACACCGAGGGATACCCCATCCCTGTCCCCCAAGGGTCTGGCCCGGGGCCAACTCGGCCTGCTCGCCATCGTCGTCATCGGGATCTCGACGATCGCTCCCGCCTATGTCCTCACCAGCACCTTGGGTCTCACCGTGGCCGAGATCGGCGTCCACCTCCCCGCGATCTTCATCGTCGGCTTCATCCCGATGTTCCTGGTCGCCCTCGCCTACAAGGAACTCAACGCCGACTCCCCCGACAGCGGCACCACCTTCACCTGGGTCACGAAGGCCTTCGGGCCGTTGCTGGGCTGGATGGGTGGGTGGGGCCTGCTCGCTGCCAACATCATCGTGCTCTCCAATCTCGCGGGTGTCGCCGTCGATTTCTTCTATCTGTTCCTCGCCCAGCTCACCGGCACTGCGTCCCTCGCCGACCTGACGACCAACAAGGCCGTGAACATCGTCACGTGCCTGGCGTTCATGGCCGTCGCCGTCTGGGTGTCCTGCCGGGGCATCCGCACCACCAAGTCCGTGCAGTACGTCCTCGTGGGATTCCAGCTCCTCGTCCTGGCCTGGTACACCGTCCAGGCCTTCGGCCGCATCGCTGCCGGTCAGGCCTCAGGACTGGCCTTCAGCTGGGAATGGTTCAACCCGCTCGGTATCGAGAGCTTCTCCGCGTTCGCGGCCGGCCTGTCCCTGTCGATCTTCGCCTTCTGGGGATGGGACGTCTGCCTGACCGTCAGCGAGGAGGCCACCAACGGGCGGCGCACTTCGGGGCTTGCCGCGACGATCGCTGCGGCAGTCATTCTCGCGATCTACCTGATCGGCTCCATCGCCACGATCATGTTCGCCGGGACCGGGGACACAGGCCTCGGCCTGAACAACCCGGACAACTCCGAGAACGTCTTCACGTCCCTCGCGGCGCCCGTCATGGGCCCGTTCGCGATCCTGCTCTCACTGGCCGTCCTCTCGAGCTGCGGCGCATCGCTGCAGTCGACCTTCGTGTCCCCCGCGCGCACCCTGCTCGCCATGGGCTACTACAAGGCCTTGCCTGCCAGGTTCGGATCGGTCAGCCCGACCACGAATTCCCCCGTATACGCCACGATCTTCGCCGGCGTCCTGTCCGGCGGCTTCTACGTCCTGATGCGCATCATCAGCGAGAACGTCCTCAATGACACGATCCAGGCCCTCGGGCTGATGATCTGCTTCTACTACGGCCTGACGGCGCTGGCCTGCGTCTGGTACTTCCGGGCCTCCCTGTTCACCAGCACGAGGAACATCCTCTTCAGGTTCCTCGCCCCACTCCTCGGCGGCCTCGGCCTCATCGTGGTGTTCCTGCAGACCGCCATCGACAGCTGGGACCCCGCTTTCGGCAGCGGATCAGAGCTCTTCGGCGTGGGCCTCGTCTTCGTGATCGGCATCGGCATCCTCGTCGCCGGCGCCGTCATCATGCTCATCTTCCGGGCCCGGAATCCGGAGTTCTTCAACGGGCGCACCCTGACCGAGGAGTCGTCGGCGCTCGTCATCCCCGAGTGACGGGGCACCCGACGGCGACGACCACCGACTCACACCACGGAAGCAAGGAATCATGAACAGCTCAGGAACCGCCGTCCCCGCCTCGGTGACGGACGCAGGGCCGAGTCGGGCGGACGCGCGCACGACGACGATGCCCCCGGAGTGGGCACCGCACGAACGCACCTGGATGGCCTTCCCGCCCTCCAACGACACCTTCGGGCGGCCCGGATCAGAGACCCTGGGCCGCGCCCGCGCTGCGTGGGCCCGCGTCGCCCGCACCATCGCCCGCTACGAACCCGTCGCCGTCCTGGCCGACCCCGCAGACGTCGACACCGCACGGACCATGCTCGGGCACGCCATCGCCGTGCACCCCGTCCCGCTCGACGACGCCTGGCTCCGGGACTCCGGACCCACCTTCGTCCACGGGCACGACGGATCGGTCCACGGTATCGACTGGATCTTCAACGGCTGGGGAGCGCAGTCCTGGGCGGAGTGGGGCAAGGACGAACAGGTCGGACGGCAGGTCACCGAGCTCGCCGGCGTGGGAGCGAAGAGCAGCGTCCTGGTCAACGAAGGAGGTGGTTTCCACATCGACGGACACGGTGCCGTCCTGCTCACCGAGACGGTGCAGCTCGACCCCGGACGGAACCCCGACGCCACCAGGGCGAGCGTGGAAGCCGAGGTCCATGCCCGGCTCGGAACACGTCATGCGATCTGGCTCCCACGGGGCCTCAGCCGCGACTACGAGGAGTTCGGCACGCGGGGGCATGTCGACATCGTCGCGAGCTTCACGCCGACCGGCACACTCCTGCTGCACCGCCAGGACGACCCCGACCACCCCGACCACCCCGTCACCCGATTCCTGCGCTCCGTCCTCGAAGCGGCTGTCGACGCCGACGGATCTCCCCTGACGATCGTCGACGTTCCCGCTCCTACCGTCATCGAGGAGGAGGACGCCTTCGTCGACTGGTCCTACATCAACCACTATGTCGCCAACGGCGTCGTCGTCCTCTGCGCCTTCGACGACCCCAACGATGCAGCAGCACGACGGATCCTCCAGGAGGCCTACCCCGACCGCTCCGTGGAACTGGTCGATGCCCGCGACATCTTCGCCTTCGGCGGCGGCATCCACTGCATCACCCAACAGCAGCCCGCTCCCCACCCGGGCACGGTGACCTGATGTTCGACGTCGTGGAAGCGAGCATCGCCGAGCTCAGGGACGCACTCACCACCGGAAGGACGACGAGTGAGGAAATCGTCACGGCCTACCTCCGCCGGATCGAGGCCTACGACCGAAGCGGCATCCGGCTGAATTCCGTCGTCGTCATGAACCCCACGGCCCTCGACGAAGCTCGTGCGTCAGATCGACGCAGGGCACGTACCGGGACCCTCGGCCCGCTCGACGGCATCCCCTACACCGCCAAGGACAGCTACAAGGTGCAGGGGCTCACCGTCGCCGCCGGATCTCCCGCCTTCGAGGACCTCGTGGCGCAGCAGGACGCCTTCACCATCGCACGGCTCCGCGCCGGCGGAGCCGTGCTGATCGGACTCACCAACATGCCGCCCATGGCCAACGGCGGCATGCAGCGCGGCGTCTACGGTCGCGCCGAAAGCCCCTACAACGCCGACTACCTCACCGCTGCGTTCGCCTCCGGATCGTCCAACGGATCCGGGACTGCCACCGCCGCGAGCTTCGCCGCCTTCGGCCTCGCCGAGGAGACCTGGTCGTCAGGGCGCGCCCCCGCCTCCAACAACGGCCTGTGCGCCTACACGCCATCCCGCGGCCTCATCTCCGTCCGCGGGAACTGGCCGCTCGTGCCGACCATGGACGTCGTCGTCCCCCACACCCGCACCATGGCCGACATGCTCGACGTCCTCGAGGTGATCGTCGCCGACGACGACGAGACCCGGGGTGACTTCTGGCGCGTGCAGCCCTGGATCCCCATCCCGCCCACATCCGAACTCCGTCCCCACTGCTACACAGACCTTCATCCCGGGGCTCCCGACGCGGCACGGCACGTCCTCGCCGGCAGACGGTTCGGTGTCCCCCGCATGTACATCAACGCCGATCCCGACGCCGGTACCGGTCCCGACCCCGGTATCGGAGGACCCACGGGTCAGCGCATCACGACCCGCGATTCGATCATCGAGCTGTGGAAGCGGGCGCGGCGGATCCTCGAGCAGGCAGGCGCCGAGGTCGTCGAGGTCGATTTCCCCGTCGTCTCCAACTACGAGGGCGACCGGCCCGGAGCTCCGACGATCGCGACCAGAGGGCTCGTCAGCCCGGACTACCTGCGCCGCGAGATCCTCGACCTGTCGGCATGGGCCTGGCACGATTTCCTGCAGGCCAACGACGACCCACGGCTCTCGTCACTGGCCGACGTCGACGGAACCCTGATCTTCCCCGCGCCCGACGGCGCACTGGACCGCTACAGCGGCTTCGATGACGACATCGCGGCGTATCCCGAGCACATCCGCCGCAACGATGCCGTCAGCATGACGAGCATCCCCCACCTCGCGGAGGGGCTGCGCGGTCTCGACCAGACGAGGCACGTCGATCTGGACCAGTGGATGGACCGCCTCGGACTGGACGCCGTCGTCTTCCCCGCGGCAGCCGACGTCGGACCGGCGGACAGCGACAGGAACCCCGCGTCGGCGGACATCGCCTGGCGGAACGGCGTGTGGGTCTCCAACGGGAACCTCGTCCCCCGCCATCTGGGGCTGCCCACCGTCACCGTCCCCCTGGGCATCATGGCGGACCTGCAGATGCCCGTGGGCCTCACCTTCGCCGGCTCCGCCTACGACGACACCGAACTGCTGCGCATCGGAGCCGCCTTCGAGGCGGTGAACCCGACGCGGAGGACGGTTCCCGCCCGCACCCCGCGCCTCGACCCGGAGGTCGCGCCGCGCTCGGCGAGCGGCGGCGGGGCGGCGGCCTGAGCGACGGCGGGCCTCGCGGATCAGCCCAGAACCGCGTTGGCGATGAACAGGAGCGGAATGGAACCGGCCCACACCGCCGTCGTGATGCCCGACCATCCCTTGAGGGCCGCGACGCCGTCGAGCCCGGCGAAGCGGGTCACGACCCAGAAGTAGGAGTCGTTGAAGTAGCTGAACACCATCGATCCGGCGGTGCAGGCCATCGCCGCCACGATCGGGTCGATGCCGAGTGAACCGACCAGCGGCGCGGTCACCGATGCTGCGGTGATCATCGCGACCGTCCCGGAGCCCTGGGCAAGGCGCACCAGTGTGGCGATGAGGAACGGTACGAGGAACGCCGGCAGGGCGGTGCCGGCGATGGCCTCCGCCAGGGCGTCCCCCACACCTGAGCTCCGCAGCACCTGACCGAGCGCCCCACCGGCACCGGTGATGAGGAGGATCAGGCCGGCGGACGCCGCAGCCTCGGCGAACCAGCCCTGCACCTTCGACCTCGGGGTCCAGCGCGGCAGCAGGATGTAGACGGCCAGGATGACACCGATCACCAGAGCCACGACGGGGTTGCCGACGAAAGCCAGCGGAACGGCCCATGACGACGGCACGTACTCCCCCGTACCGACGACGCCCTGGTTGTTCTGGTCGATCGCGCCGCTGACCGTGTTGAGGATGATCAGGAGCAACGGGACCAGCAGCGGCAGCGATGCGACGAAGGCACCGACCCGGTGCGGTGCGGCGCCCTCCGGAGGGGTGCCGAGGGTGGTGTTGTCGACGTCCATCGACGGGGCATCCCCATCGGCGCCTATTCCGGCTCGGCTCCCACGATCCGCAACAGCGGTCCCTCCTCGGTGCACTGACTGCGCCTGCGCCGTGCCGTAGACGACCTCGCGCACGCTCTCGTTCATGGACGGCTCGATCTTCGGACCGATCCACTTGGCGTAGACGATGACGATCGGCAGCAGCAGGATGGTGAACACGAGACCCGCGAGGATCAGCGCACCGAGATCCGCACCGAGGATTCCGGCGACCGCCAGCGGGCCAGGGGTTGGTGGTACCAGGTGATGGGTCAGCGTCATGCCGCACCCGAGGGCCAGCGCAAGGGTGATGTAGCCGGCGCGCTTGACCCGGGCGATCGAACGGGCCAGCGGATTCATGATCACGTAGCCGGAGTCGCAGAACACCGGGATGGACACCAGTGCGCCCACACTCCCGAGCGCCCAGGGCTCTCGTCCCTTGCCGAAGAGTTTGAGGAACGCCATCGCCAGCGAATTGGCAGCACCCGATACCTCGAGGATCTTGCCGATGCCGACGCCCCGGCCGATCACGATGCCGATCGACGCCAGGGTGTTGCCGAAGCCCGTCGTGATCGACGTGACGATGTCCAGCGGTGCCTGCCCGGCGACGATACCGGTCACGAGCGCGGCGATCAGGAGGGCGACGAAGGCATCGAGCCGGGTCCTCAGCACCAGCACGATGATGGTGGCGATGCCCAGGACGAGCGCCAGAAGAAGTTGAATGTCCACGTACTGCTCCTCGATCACTGAGGGGGCCTCGTTGCCAACCCAGGGGTAGCACGGACCTGGCCGGTACTTTGACGGGGAATGTGCTGCCTGTCACACTAGCACTGGACATATGACATCTGACAAGGGTCCTGGGGCGATGACCAGGAGTGAAGGTGCGGATCAGTGATACTCGAGGAAGAGTTGCTCGGCCCCTATCCGGCGGTCCGGCCCGTGGACCCGGCGACGATCGCCGCCGCGGTCCAGGAATCCGGGCGGATCCTCGTAGTCCTCGACGACGACCCGACCGGCACCCAATCGGTCGCCGATCTGCCGGTCCTCACCTCCTGGGAGCCGGTCGACTTCGCGTGGGCCTTCGCCCAGCGGATCGATGGAATGCCTGCACCGGCGGTCTATGTCCTGACCAACACGCGCAGCCTCGACCGGCAGGCCGCTGCATCGCGCAACCGGGAGATCGTTGCGAACTCGCTCCGGGCCGCTCGCGATGCCGGCGTCACCGTCGGGTTCGTCAGCAGAGGGGATTCAACCCTCCGGGGCCACTTCCCGCTGGAGACCGACGTCATCGGCGAGACCCTTCGCTCCCTCGCAGGCATCAGGACCGACGGCGTCGTCATCGTCCCGGCCTTCCCCGACGCCGGCCGGATCACCATCGGCGGCACCCACTACCTCCGGGGAGACGAGGGTACGGTCGTCCCGGTCGGGCACACCGAGTTCGCCACGGACGCCACGTTCGGGTTCACGTCCTCGGACCTGGGTGACTACGTGGCGGAGAAGAATGGTGGAACGGCCGGCGCCGTCGTCCGGCTCGACCTCTCGATCATCCGCTCGGGAGCCCAGGCCATAGCCGACGCACTGGACCGCGTGACCGACGCCGTGCCGATCGTGGTGGACGCCGTCACCGAGGACGACCTCCGAGCCCTCGCCCTGGGGCTCGAGGAATCGGAAGGCCGCGGCAAGAAGCTGCTCTACCGGGTGGGTCCGCCCTTCGTCCGTGCCCGGATCGGCCAGAGCGAACGCGCGCCGCTCACGGCCGAGGACGTCTTCGCCGACCTGGACGCTCCCACCTCGGGCGGACTGATCGTGGTGGGCTCCCACGTGGGACTGACCACCCGGCAGCTGGACGCCCTGGTGGCCCGTCGACCCGAGGCAGGGCTGGTCGAACTCGACGTCGAGGCCGTCCTCGACCCCGATCGTCGGCAGACCGCGGTGGCCGACGCCGTGCAGGCCGTCGTCGACGGGCTCCCCCTGGGCGAGGTGATCCTGCACACGAGCCGCCGCCTGATCCGGACGGACGATCCGGAGCAGAGCCTCGAGGTGGCCCGCACCATCTCCCGCTCCGTGGTCGACGTCGTCCGCTCCACCCTTGGCGCAACCTCGGTCCGCTTCGTCGTCGCCAAGGGTGGCATCACCTCCTCCGACGTCGCCGCTCACGGCCTCTCCATCCGGCATGCGATGGTGCGCGGACCCATGCTCCCGGGCATCGTCTCCCTCTGGCAACCGGCCGACGGCCCCGCCCGCTCCGTCCCGTTCGTGGTCTTCGCCGGCAACGTGGGAACGGATGATTCCCTCGCCGACGTCGTGGACATCCTCCGCTCTCCCGCGACGGACCGCACAGCATCGGCGGGTGACACCCGTGACGCCTGAGGCCGGCCCCCCGCAGGTCGCCGTCCTGGGCCTCGGCGCCATGGGCCTGCCGGTGGCAACCCGGCTGGCCGGTGCCTTCAGGATCATCGGCTACGACCCGCTGCCGGCTTCCCGGGAGAAGGCCGAGCAGACCGGCGTCAGGTGCGCGGCGTCGGCCGCCGACGCGGTGGCCGACGCCGGGATCGTGCTCCTCGCGGTCCGCGATGCAGCCCAGGTGGAGAGCGTCCTCTTCGGCGAGCACGGCATCGCCGCCGCACTTGCACCGGGTGCCGTCGTCGTGATGACCAGCACCGTGGGCCTGGACGCCGTCGCCGCCTGGACCACGCGTCTCGCCGAGCAGGGCGTGGCCCTGGTCGACGCACCCCTGTCCGGTGGCCCCGTGCGAGCCGGCGAGGGCGATCTGCTGATCGTCGTGGGCGCCGAACCGCGCGCCCTCGACACCGCACGCCCCGTCCTGGAACGGCTCGCCTCGACCCTGACCGTGGTCGGGACGAAGGCAGGGGACGGTCAGGCCTTGAAGACCGTCAACCAACTCCTCTGTGGCGTGCACATCGCGGCGGCGGCCGAGGCACTCGCCCTCGCGGATGCTCTGGGGCTCGACCGCCGGCAGACGCTTGCCGCGCTGGAGGCGGGGGCAGCATCGTCGTTCATGCTGTCCAACCGTGGGCCGCGCATGGTGGAGGGGTACGACGACGACGTCCAGGTGCTGAGCCGCCTGGATATCTTCGTCAAGGACCTGGGCATCGTCGGGGATGCTGCCCGGGCGGCGGGACTCGCCGCCCCTGTGGCCGCCGCGGCCGAACAGCTGTTCCTCCTCGGCCAGGTGCAGGGTCTGGGCACTGCCGACGACTCAGCCGTCATCAAGGTGCTCGCTCCCCGACATCGCACGACCGAGGAGGACACGGATGGCGCGCAAATCCCTCGCTGAGTCGGTGTTCGACGACCTGCTCGAACGGGTCATCGACGGCACCTACGCACCCGGCTCGGCCCTCCCACCCGAGAACGACCTCGCAGCGTCGAGCGACGTGAGCCGTCTGACGGTGCGGGAAGCGCTCAAGCGACTGCAGGCGCAGAACATCGTGCAGATCAGGCGGGGCCTCGGAACGTACGTGAATCCGGCGGCCCAGTGGACCGATCTGCAGGCCATCCTCAGATATGCGTCCACCACGGCCGACTCCCCCGACGTGGCGCTGCGCCTGCTGGAGATCCGCAGGATGGTAGAGACCGGTGCAGCGGAGCTGGCGGCACTCCATTCCACGGACGAGGACCTCGAACGTATGGAGGAGGCGAACCTCGCCTTGCGGGCCGCTCACCACGCCGGCGACCTCGATGCCGTGACCGCGTCGGACCTCGCCTTCCACGACGCGATCTTCCGGGCCTCGGCGAACCCGTTCCTCCCGGTGATCCTCGGACCGCTCAGTCAGCTGCTCTACGCGATGCGACGCGCGACCTCGTCCTTCCCCCAGGTACAGGAACACGCCATCGAACATCACCAGGTGGTCCTCGCGGCGATCCGTACCCGCAACCCGGAGGTCGCGCGCAAGGCGATGCAGGCGCACATCAACCAGACCTACGACGACTACGAGCACTTCATCCACCAGCAGCAACGACACCAGGAGACCACGTGACCTTCCCGACAGAACGCACCGCAGTCCTGACCGGCGCGGCCTCGGCCCGCGGCATCGGCCGTGCCACGGCCGACCGGCTGGCCCGCGACGGGTGGTCCGTCGCCATCCTCGACATCGACGGCGCCGCAGCCGAGGAAGCCGCAGCAGCCATCGCGGAGCGGCACGGTGTTCGTACGGTCGGCGTCGCCGCCGACGTGTCCGACGAGGCCTCGGTCGACGCCGCGATCACCATGGTCGAGGCGACGGTGCCGCCGATCGTCGCCGTCATCAACCTGGCCGGCATCAGCTCTCCCACGGGGTTCATGCAGGAGACCAGGGCGGCCTGGGACAGGGTCTTCGCCGTCAACATGACCGGCGCCTTCCTCGTCACGCAGCGCGCCCTGCGCGGGATGATCGAACGCAAGCTCGGCCGGGTGGTCAGCATCTCCTCCATCTCCGCTCAGCGCGGCGGCGGCACGTACTCGAAGGTGGCCTACAGTGCGTCGAAGGCGGGCATCATCGGCTTCACCCGTGCCCTTGCGCGCGAGATGGGGGAACATGGCATCACCGTCAACGCCGTGGCACCCGGCCCTGTCGATACGGACATCATGGGCGGAACCCTCACCGATGATCGCAAGCAGGACATGTCCAGGGACATCCTGATGGGACGTGTGGGCACCGTCGATGACATCGCCGCGCTGATCTGCTTCCTGGTGGGACCCGACGCCGGCTACATCACCGCGGCCACCTACGACATCAATGGCGGTCTGCAGATCTCCTAGGCCTGCGCGGGATCCGCGACGCGCTGTCGGTGACGATGAGCGGCACCGCCGGGGATTCTCACGTGCGCGCCTTTCCGGAGTGCAGGGAATTGCGGCGTGTCCTTCTGGACACCTCGAAGGCGCCTTCGCCGAATTCCCTGCACTTTCGATAGATGATCGAATCTTCGCGTCACATTACTTCTTTTATTTCCCCAAGCCATCAGCACTCTGCTTATAGTTGGGACAGCTTCAAGAGACGCGGTCGGAAAGCTCCGACTGGACCGCGCACCAACCCCATGTTCCTGGGTGGTTCGGATGACGAAGCGGCCTCCACCCCGGCGCATGCGCCGGACCGGTGCGGGCAAGAGCACTCCGAAAGGGCTTCGCCGTGAGCTGTTCAGCACTCCCCTAGCATTTCTCTCCCTGTCCCGACGTCGCGCCCTGCGCTGCTGACGAGGGACTGCTTCCACCTTTCTCCGGACGCCCTTCGCTCGAATGCGTCCTTTTTCCCGAGGGAATTCACCATGCCTGAAATGTCGATCCATCCTGCCCGGAATTCATCCGGTGCATTCACCTCCGCCCTACCCTTCCGCACGCCGCTGTCACGGACGGCCCTCGGCGCCGTCACCCTGATCGTCGTCCTCGCCGGATGCGCCGGACCCACGGGATCCACTGCGCCGGCGGGCACCGAGCCGGTGTCCGGTGGCATCCTCGACGTCTCCATCTCCGCAGAGCCCGGCTGCCTCGACGGGCACGGTATCTCGGCCACGCAGCAGCAGTTCCTCGGGCGTCTCATCTACGACAACGTCGTGACCCTGGACGAGGACGGGGAGATCGCGCCGTACCTCGCCGAGTCCTGGGAGATCTCCGAGGACGGCAGGACGTACACCTTCCGCCTGCGCGAAGGTGTCACGTTCAGCGACGGGTCACCCTGGAACGCGGAGGTCTTCGGACAGAACCTGGAGCACATGCGGGACCCGGCCACCAAGTCGCCCCTCGCCGCCGCCTACATCGCCCCGTACGTGGACGGGACCGTCGTGGACGAGTACACCTTCGAAGCACACCTCGCCCACCCCTACACGCCGTTCCTCTACACACTCGCGCAGTCCTGGCTCGGCATGAACTCGGGCAAGGCCATTACCGAGTCCCCGGAGACCCTCTGCCAGAATCCCATCGGCACCGGCCCGTTCACCGTGGAGGACTACCGGCCCGGGCAGAGCATCAGCTACGCGAAGCGGGAGGACTACGACTGGGCGCCCGCGTGGCTCGAGGGTGAGGGCGCGGCCCACCTCGACGGCGTCGAGGTCACCCTCGTCGCGGAACCGGTGATCCGGCACCAGTCCCTGGTCTCGGGACAGTACGACCTCACCGAGAACCTGGCACCCCAGAACGCGGCAGCGGTGCAGGCGGACCCGAACTTCGTGTACGAGAACCTGCCGAGGACGGGCAGTCCCTACGTGCTCGGCTTCAACCTGGCGCGCGCTCCGTTCGACGATCTCGCCGTCCGCCAGGCCTTCGCCGCTGCCGTCGACACCGAAGCGGTGACCGAGAGTCTCGGGTTCGGCACCTACACACCGATCGACAGTTTCCTCTCGAAGGAGAGCAAGTACTACGATCCGACCGTCGAGGGCGTGCTGACCTACGATCGGACACGAGCGGACGCTCTCCTCGACGAGGCCGGCTGGACGGGGCGGGACGCAGATGGCTTCCGCACCAGGGACGGCGCGCGGCTCACCGTCGAGGTGCCGACCGTCGAGAGCTCGACGCCCAGTCCCCTGCTCGTGCAGCTGCAGGGTGAGGCGCGGAAGGTGGGGTTCGATCTCCGGATCATCCAGGTACCCCAGGCCCAGCTCACGGAACTCCGCTACGCCGGCGATTACGACGCCCTGGCCGGCGTGTGGCACACCAACACCACCGATGTCCTCTTCATCCGGTACCACTCCTCGGAGATCACGGGTGAACGGATCGGCCAGAACTCCTCCTCGGTGGATGACCCCGCCCTGGACGCGCTGCTGGCCACCGCGCGGGAGTCCGATGACGGGCCGGAAGCGGCGGAGGCCTACGCGAAGGCCCAGCACCGCCTGCTGGAGATCGTTCCCGGGGTGCCGCTCTACGAGAATCCGAGCCAGTTCGCCTACTCGAGGACGGTGCAGGGCGTCGCCGTGGACACCTCGCATCCCGTGCCCGTCCTCACCTACGCCTGGAAGGCGGAGTAGGTGGCCGTCCTCCGCCGCGTCGTCACCCGCCTGCTGATCGGGGTCGGCGTCCTGTGGGGCGCGGCCTCCCTCACCTTCCTCGCGATCCATCTGGTACCGGGGGACATCGCCCTGCTGATCCTCGGTGGGCCGGACGCCCGACCTACCCCGGAGGCCCTCGCCCAGGTCCGCGCCGACTATCTGCTCGACCAGCCGTTCGTCGTGCAGTACGGCAGCTACCTGGGCAACCTGCTGCAGGGTGACCTCGGACAGTCCTATCGGCTGCGCATCCCCGTGTCCGAGGCCATCGGACAGCAGATCGGGGCGACGGCGGCCCTGTCCGCCGCCGCCGTCGCCCTCGCGCTGCCCCTCACGTTCGCGGTGGCGATCCTCTCGGCGCAGCGCGCCCCGTGGATCCGCGGGATCGTCTCCGGGATCGAGGTGGTCCTCGCTGCAACCCCCACGTTCATCATCGGGTTCGCCCTCCTGATCGTCTTCTCCTTCACGCTCCACTGGTTCCCCATCGGCGGCAACCAGGGGCCGGCCGCGCTCGTCCTGCCTGCCCTCACCCTGGCCCTGGCCGTCTTCGGCACACTGTCGCAGGTCCTCCGCAACGAACTCGAGGACGTCCTGGAGCAGCCCTTCATCCTCACGGCACGGTCCCGGGGCCTGCGGGATCTCGCCGTCCGCTTCCGCCACGCCCTGCGGCACGCCATCATCCCCGTGCTGACGATGTCCGGCTTCGTGGTCGCGGCACTGCTCGGCGGTTCCGTGGTCGTGGAGACGCTGTTCAGCCGGCAAGGGCTCGGTTCCCTCACCCTGGCGTCCGTGTACAACAAGGACCTCCCCGTCATCATCGGGATCGTGCTCCTCGCTGCCGCGGTCTACGTCGTGGTGAACCTCGTGATCGACCTTCTGTACACCCTCATCGACCCGAAAGTGGTGACCGCATGAGCATCACCGACCGCACGCTCGCGCCGGTCGCGGTGCAGGCCGCCCCGACCGGTACGCTCCCCACGCCCGCGGAGCCGAGGCCGCACGTACGAGCGGCACGACGACGGCCCGGTCTCCGCCCGGGGCTCGTCCTGGCCTCCGCGTTCCTCCTGTGGCTCGCCGCGGCGGTCCTCGTTCCCGGACTGCTCGCTCCCGGCGATCCCTACGCCGTCGAGCCGGCGAGGAGTTTCGAGGCACCCGGCCCGCAGGCGTGGTTCGGCACGGACGACTCCGGCGCCGACGCCTACACGCGGATCATCCACGGCACAGCGACATCGCTCTCGATCGGTCTCGGCGCGACCGCGATCGGGGTGGTCGGCGGCACCGCGATCGGCCTGCTGGCCGGCCTGAACGGGCGGCTCGTCGAGGCATCGGTCATGCGGGTGCTCGACGTGACCCTCGCCATCCCGGAGATCCTCCTGGCGCTCGTGGTGATCGGCATCATCGGCGGCGGGACGGGGAACGCCATCCTGGCGATCGGCGCCGGCAGCATCGCCTACTACGCGAGGATCACCCGTGCGCAGACCCACCTGGTCCGCCGCTCCGGGTACGTCGAGGCGGCGCGTACCCTGGGGCTGCCCGGCTGGCGCATCCTGCTCGCGCACATCCTGCCGAACGTCCTCAAGCCGGTCCTGGTGCTGGCGACGATCGGCGTCGGGTCCGCCATCGGAGCAGGTGCCTCCCTCAGCTTCCTCGGGCTCGGCACCCCTCCCCCCGCGCCCGAATGGGGTGCCATGCTCTCGGCCGGGCGCAACTTCATCTCCAACGCGCCGTGGCTGATCACGCTCCCCGCGGCCTTCCTCGTCGCCACCGTCCTGTCCATCACCGTCGTCGGGCGCGAGCTGCGCCGGCGGTCCGAAGGAAGACTCCCATGACCTCGCTCCCCGTGTCCCCCGTGTCCCCCGTGTCCCCCGTGTCCCCCCTCGTCGAGCTCCACAACCTGACCGTCGCCTTCGGGCACGGCGCCCGGCGCCGCGAGGTGGTGCGCGGCGTCAGCCTGTCCGTCCGGCCCGGTGAGTGCCTGGCCCTCGTGGGTGAATCGGGATCCGGGAAATCGGTCACCGCCCGCACCCTCGTGGGCCTGACCGGTCCGTCCGCAGTGGTCCGGTCCGACGTCCAGCGGTTCGGCGGGGTGAATGCCGGGCAGTGGTCCGAACGGCAGTGGTCCCGCGTCCGCGGGCGCCGCGCCGGGTTCGTCCTGCAGGACGCACTGTCCTCCCTCGATCCGCTCCGGACCATCGGCGCCGAGGTCGGTGAGGTCCTGCGGCTCCACTCCGAGCTGGACCGGCCAGGACGACGGCGTCGCGTCGCGGAGCTCCTGGCCTCCGTGGGCGTGCCGGATCCCGAGCTGCGCGCGGACCAGTACCCGCACGAGCTGTCCGGTGGTCTGCGGCAGCGGGCGCTCATCGCCTCCGCCGTCGCAGCGGACCCGGCCCTCCTCATCGCGGACGAACCGACGACGGCGCTGGACGCGACGATCGCGGCGCAGGTCCTCCGGCTCCTCGGCGGCCTCAAGGGATCACGGACCGGCATGCTCGTGGTGAGCCATGACCTCGCCGTCGTCGCCGACCTCGCCGATCGCGTGGCGGTCATGCGGGACGGGGAGATCGTCGAGGAGGGTTCGGCCGAGGCCGTCCTGCGGGATCCCCGCCACCCCTACACGCAGGGACTGCTGGCGGCCGTACCGTCCCGCGCGTCCCGGGGTCGCCGCCTCACCGCGCCTTCGTCCGCCGCCGCCGCGGGGACACCGGACCGGCCACCGTCGGACGCGCCCGCCCCGGCGGTGCGTGACCTCCGCGGGTCCGCCCGCCGGTCCCCGGCCGGCGACGCCCCGATCCTGACGGTCGCCGGGCTCCGGAAGGACTATCCCGGACCGTCCCGCACCACGCGCACCGCGCGCACCGCGGTGCAGGACGTCTCCTTCACCCTCGAAAGGGGGACGACCCTCGGGATCGTCGGCGAGTCCGGTTCGGGAAAGAGTACCGTCGCCCGGATCGTCCTCGGGGTCGAGCAGCCCGACGCGGGCTCCGTGCTGGTCCACGGACGCACCTGGGACGAGCACCGCGCGGCTCGCGACACCGCTGCTCGGCGCTCCGTGCAGATGATCTACCAGGATCCCCTGCAGTCCTTCGACCCGCGCAGGACCGTGCGGCAGGTCATCGGTCAGGCCGTCGCCGCGGCAGGGGTTCCGCGCAGGGCCCGGGCCGCCCGCGTCCTCGACCTCCTCGAGCTCGTGGACCTGCCGGCGGACCGCGCACGGTCCCGTCCGCTCGACCTCTCGGGCGGCCAGCGCCAGCGCGTCGCGATCGCCCGCGCGCTCGCCGCCGAGCCGGAGGTGATCATCTGCGACGAGCCGGTGTCCGCCCTCGACGTCACCGTGCAGGCGCGCATCCTCGACCTCCTGGCGGATCTCCAGGAACGGTTCGGTCTCAGCTACCTCTTCATCTCGCACGACCTCGGCGTGATCCAGCACGTGAGCCGCGACGTCCTGGTCCTCCGCGATGGCGTGGTGCTGGAGCACGGCCCGGTCGACCACATCTTCGAGTACCCGCGCCACGCGTACACGCAGCACCTCATCCATGCCATCCCCGCGCTTCCCGCCCTCCGGAAGGACACCGTCCGCTCATGACACGCCAGATCTCCTTCAATCTCTTCGAGATGAACTGCGTGGGACACATCTCCCACGGTCTCTGGGTCCACCCTGACAACAACCGCCACCGCTTCAACGACCTCGACTTCTGGGTGGAGACGGCGAAGCTGCTCGAGGCCGGTCTCTTCGACAGCGTCTTCCTCGCCGACGTCATCGGCACCTACGACGGCTATCGGGCCGGGCCGGAGACGGCACTTCGGGAAGCAGTGCAGATCCCGAGCAACGATCCGCTCCTGATCATCCCCGCCATGGCGGCGGTGACCGAGCACCTCGGGTTCGCTGCGACGTTCTCGACGACCTACGAGCCGCCGTTCGCCTTCGCCAGGAGGGCGTCGACCCTCGATCACCTGACCAAGGGCCGTTTCGGCTGGAACATCGTGACCTCCTACCTGCCGAACGCCGCCCGCAACTTCGGCCTGCCCGACGAGGTGGAACACGATCAGCGGTACGCGATCGCCGACGAGTACCTGGATGTCCTCTACAAGCTGTGGGAGGGGTCGTGGGACGACGATGCGGTGATCGAGGACCGCGAGCGCCGCGTGTACACCGATCCGTCGAAGGTGCGGTACATCGACCACCGCGGCCCCCACTTCTCGGTCGCGGGTCCCCACCTCAGTGCTCCGTCGCTGCAGCGCACGCCGGTGCTCTTCCAGGCCGGCAGTTCGACGGCCGGCAAGGCCTTCGCGGCGAGGCATGCGGAAGGGGTCTTCGTCGGAGGGCGTGACGCCGCCGCGTACCGCGACAACGTCGCGGACGTCCGCCGGCTCGCCGTCACGAACGGCAGGGCAGCGCACCACATCAAGGCCTTCGCCGGTGCCGTGGTGATCGTCGGGCGGACCCACAAGGAGGCCCAGCGCAAGGCCGAGGAGTTCCGCCGGCTGTCCAGCGCGGAGGGCTACCTCGCCCATGCCGGCGGTGGCGGGATCGATCTCGCCGCGTACCGTGCCCACGAGGTGATCGACGACATCCTCGCGCGCGAGGACCGCCCCGGTCGTGACCGGCTGCCCAGCAACCGACGGCATCCGGCGGGCACGACCGTCGGCGAAGCCCTCGAGCGCATCACGAGGTTCGACCGCGGCCCCTTCGTGGCCATCGGCACGCCGGTCGAGGTCGCGGACGAGATCGAGCGATGGGTGGAGGCCACGGATCTCGACGGCTTCAACCTCCGGCAGTTCCTCACGCCCGGGACCGCCGAGGACTTCGTCGAGTTCGTCGTTCCGGAGCTGCAGAAACGGGGGCTCTACCGGCGCTCCTACGAGGAGTCCACGCTGCGCGAGCGCCTCTTCGGGCCCGGCAACAGGCGCCTGTTCCCAGAACATCCGGGAGCCCGCTACCGCAACGGTGCGCACCTCGGCGACGACGCGCGCCCCCTCGCCCGGGAGGAGGCGTCCGACGACGGGCACCTAGCCCTCCTGTCGGTTGCCGGCTCGTCGGTCGCCGCCTCGTCCCCCGCTGACCGGAGCGCTGCTGCGCCAGCCGTCGCCGGAGCGCCCGCAGGGGCCGACGCGTCCGGCGCCACGCCGTCGTCCGCCGCTACGCCGGCTTTCGCCGGAGGCAGGCGATGAGCGTGGCCGCGGATCGGGAACCGTCGACCGCCCGGGCCGAAGGGACACCTGTCCGGGCCGAAGCGACCACCGCCGGGCCGGCCGGGCGGACCTCCGGAACGCCCCACGCCGACAGGGCGGTCGATGCGGTCGGTGCGGTCGGTGCGGTCGGCCGCGGGCCCGGCACGGCGGATCCATCATCGACCGCCGCCCTCCTGGACCGGTTCCGTCCGCTGTTCGCCGGCATCGCCGAGGGCGCCGTGGACCGCGAGCAGCAGCGCCGGCTGCCCTTCAGGGAGGTGGCGGCCCTCAAGGAGGCCGGCTTCGGGGCCCTGCGGGTGCCGGTCGAGTACGGCGGCTCCGGTGCCACGCTCCGGCAGCTGTTCTCGCTGCTCACCGAGCTGGCAACCGCCGACTCCAACCTCACGCAGCTGTGGCGCGGCCACTTCGCGTATGTCGAGGGGCTCCTGCTGCAGCCGCCGTCGGCACATCGCGACCGCTGGCTCTTCGACATCGCGGCAGGAGCGATGATCGAGAACGCGTCGAGCGAGCTGACGGGAACCTCGCTGCGCGACATCCGGACCGCCCTCACCGAGACGGACGGGCGGGACAGCGCCCTCACCCTCACCGGGTCGAAGTACTACAGCACCGGGAGCCTCTACGCGGACTGGATCGCGGGCAGCGCTGTGCGCGACGGCGAGCGTGTGGGCTACGCGGTCCGCGGCACCGCCGCCGGCGTGGAGCGCGTCGACGACTGGGACGGCTTCGGGCAGCGGCTGACCGGCAGCGGGACCACCCATTTCACCGACGTCAGGGTGGACCCGGCGCATGTCCGCACCTACTCTCCGGATGCCCCGAGCCATGTACACGGCTTCTTCCAGCTCGTCCTCGTCGCAGCGCTCGCGGGTGTCGCCCGCGCGGCGGCCCGTGACGGTGCGGACTTCGTGCTCCCGCGCACGCGCTCCTACATCACGGCGACGACGGCGCTCCCCCGGGAGGACCCGCAGGTGCTCCAGGTGGTCGGAGAGGTGGCGGGGCGTGCCTTCGCGGCCGAGGCCGTGGTGCTCGCGGCCGCCGACGCTCTCGACGCCGCCGCCGGACTCCTCCTGGCGGACCCGGCCGATGTTTGGCTCGCCGGGGACGGTCCGGGTACCCGACCGGCGACCGGCAGGGCGGCGGATCGTTCCGCCACAGGTCCCGACACCGCTGCACGGGCTGCAGTGGACGCCGCCGAGGTCGCGGTGAACCAGGCCCAGCTGGTCGCGGTCGAGCAGTCGCTGAGGGCGGCGACAGACCTCTTCGAGATCGGCGGAGCCTCCGCGACGGAGGCCGGCAGGGCGCTCGACCGGCACTGGCGCAACGCGCGCACCATCGCCTCCCACAATCCGGCCGTGTACAAGGCGCGCTCGGTGGGCCACTGGCTGGTGCACGGCGAGCGCGAGCCCGTCCCCTGACCCGCAGCGGGTCCGGCCGTGCGGGTAGCGTGGGTGCATGGCCGAGTTCAGGTACGACGTCGAGATCCTCCACCTCCTGGTCTCGCCCGCGCACGCGTACTTCGGGCGCGCGAAGGACGGGGCGGCGGACGTCCCGACACAGGATGCCCCCGGCGTCGACGTGGTCGCGGGCAAGGGGATCGTCGGTGACCGCTTCTTCGGGAAGGCCGCCCACATGGACGCGGCGGTGACACTGATGGCCGTGGAATCACTCGACGCCATCGCCGCGGACCTCGGTGCAGAGCCCTTCGACGCCCTCCTCCCCCGCCGCAACATCATCCTGCGCGGTGCCGAGCTGACGCCGCTCATCGGCCAGGACTTCGCCCTCGAGACGCCGGCGGGAACCGTGGCGTTCCACGGCGGACGCCACGCGCACCCGTGCGCTTGGATGGACCGCGTGCTGGCGCCGGGTGCGCATAAGGCCATGCGCGGCCGGGGCGGGGTCCGCTGCCGCCCGCTGACCAGCGGGACGCTGCAGCGCGGGCGCGCCGTCCTGATCAGCCCGGTCCTGCTCGACCCCGGCAGGGCGCACGTCGCCTCGGTGCTGCGACCGGGCCGCCTGCCCTGACGGGGGTCCTTCCCCGACGCCTGTCGTCATTCCCCGGGTGAGCCGCCGGAATCGCCGTCACCGGCAAGATGGCGAGGCGTCATCGCGCGCCGGAAGGATGCGCACACTGCCCACGCCCACGCCCACGCCCTCGATCGCCGTCGCTCGCCCGCTCGCCCGGTCGGCCGACGCGTCCACGGCGTCCACGGCGTCCATCAACGGCTCACCGGCGTCCACGGCGTCCATCGACGGCTCACCGGCTCACTCCGAGAAGGCCACCTCCCGGGTCGTCGCCACTGCGGCCTTCCTGCCGGGCGCGGTCTGGTTCCGCCAGTACAGGTTGGTGTGCGCGATGACCCTGTCCGGCGTCGGCGCGCCCCACGCGCTGAGGTCCTCCGTCGTGTGGGCGTCACCCACGAGGGTCACGTCGTACCCGCGGACGAAGGCCCCGTGGATGGTCGAGCGGATGCAGGCGTCCGACTGTGCGCCCGAGACCACGAGCCGCCCCACCCCTGCCGCCGCCAGGACGTCCTCGAGGTCCGTACCCTCGAACGCATCGCCGTGCGCCTTGTGCACCAGGCGCTCGCCGTCGAGGGGACGCAGCTCGGGCACGACCTGCCACGCGTCCGAGTCGCGCTCGAGCTCCTCGTCGGAGTGCTGCACCCAGACCACCGGGACCGCCTCGGCACGCGCGCGCCGGACGAGCGCCCCGATGTTCGCGACCACCGCGTCCCGGTCATGGGCGGACGCGACGACCCCGTTCTGTACGTCGACCACCAACAGTGCTGTGGAGGGACGGTGCTCGAGTGTCGTCATGGCTTCTCCTCGTCGGTACCGGATGTCCGTGCTGCGCTCCCCTCGGGGCAGCGGGATCCTTCAGCGGCTGCCACCCAGAGTACGACGACGGCGCCTCCCGGAGGGAGGAATGCGGACAGGGCAGTTCCGCAGGGTCGGGAAGCCGCCACCACCGCTCCGTCCGCGATACTCAGGTCATGGATCAACAGGTGCACTTCGTCACGCTGGCAACGCCCGACCTCGACGCGGCACGGCAGTTCTACACCGCAGGCCTCGGCTGGACACCCCTCATGGACGTCCCCGGCGAGATCATCTTCTTCCAGGTGGCCCCCGGCGTCCTCCTCGGGCTGTTCGACGCGGAGTCCTTCCGCCGCGATGTCGGCGGCAGTGCGTCGGGCGCTCCCGCGGGTGCGCACGGGATGAGCCTCTCCCACAACGTCGGCTCACGGGAGGAGATCGCGGTGACCGTCGGACGCCTCGCCGACGCCGGCGGAACCGTCCTGAAGGACCCCCAGGACGGCGAATTCGGCGGGATCCACCATGGCCTCGTTGCCGATCCCAATGGCATCATCTGGGAGATCGCCCACAACCCCGGCTGGCGCGTCGACCAGCTCGGGAACGTCCGTCTGGCGTGAGGGCCGCGCGAGCGGCCCCGGCCCCGGCTCAGGACTCGGCGTACCTCGCGTGAGGCCGGCCGGGCCCCGGATCGGGACCTGCCCGATGCGGCTGCAGGGCGTCGGGGCCCAGGTCGGGTGACCCGTTCAGGTACCGCGGTAGGCCGTCTCCAGGGCGGCGATGTCGAGTTTCTGCATCGTCAGCATCGCGGCGACCGCGCGCTGGGCGCCGTCGGGGTCGGCTCCGCCGATGAGGGACGGGAAGACGGCAGGGATGATCTGCCAGGACAGGCCGTAGCGGTCCTTCAGCCATCCGCACCGGCTCTCCTCGCCGCCCTCGGTCAGCGCCGCCCAGTACCTGTCGACCTCCTCCTGGTCGTTGCAGGAGATCTGGAAGGAGACGGCTTCGGTGAAGGAGTACTGGGGACCGCCGTTCAGCCCGACGAAGGGTTGCCCGTCGAGCTCGAAGGACACCGTGAGGGCCGGGTCGCTCTCGGCGGGGCCCGTGCGGGAGACATCGAGGATGCGCGAGTTCCGCACCACGGAGGTGTACAGCGCGGCAGCCTCCTCGGCCTGGCCGTCGAACCAGAGGCACGGAGTGATCGATCCCATGGGGGTACCCTTCGTCTGGCCGTGCAGCCGTGCACGGCTTCGTGTGGTGCGTGGCTCGAACCTAGTCCAGGAGACCGGGGTCGACAAGCAGTAGGGTGGCCCCATGCCGAGCCGCCCCACGACCAGCCCCACGACCAGCCCGACACAGGATCGCTCCGGCCCGCCCCGCACCTCCCCGGTCAGCCCGGCTCTCGTCTGGACCGGAGTCGACGTCGTCCTGATCCTCGCCTTCGCGGTGTCCGGTCGCAGGACCCACGAGCACGGGGTGACCTTCCTCGGCGTGCTCGACACGGCGTGGCCCTTCCTCGCCGCCTATGCCGTGGTGAACCTGGCACTGCGCGCCCGGCGCTCGCCGTCGACGCCGTGGCCCACCGCCGTCGTGCTCTGGCTGGCGACCGTGGTGGGCGGGCTCCTCCTGCGCGCGGCGTCGGGTGAAGGGGTGGCGCTCAGTTTCCAGATCGTGACGCTGCTGGTGCTCGGGACCTTCCTGGTCCTCCCCCGCGCCGTCGTGCGCGCCCTCCGCCGCCGTCGCCTGCCGGTAGCGTAGGAGCAGATCCCTTCCCCCCGAAAGGCACTCCATGATCACCGCATTCGTCCTCATCCAGACCGATGCCTCACGCATCCCCGAGAGCGCGCAGGCCATCTCCGAGATCGAGGGCATCAGCGAGGTCTACTCCGTCACCGGCGAGTGGGACCTCATCGCGATCGCCCGCGTCAGTCGCCACGAGGACCTGGCCGACGTCATCGCGGACAGACTGTCCAAGATCGAGGGCATCCGCTCGACGACGACGCAGATCGCCTTCCGTTCCTACTCCCAGCACGACCTCGACGCCGCGTTCTCCCTCGGGTTCGACAGCTGACGGCCACGCTTCCGGGAGGACCGACCGCAGAGCCCGCGGCGGCCGTCGGGTCAGAGGGCCCGGCTGACGTCGATCCAGCGGGTGAGGGCGTTCTCGGCGGCGCCCGAATCGATGGAGGCACGGGCGCGGACCATGGCGGCCCGGAGGCGCTCGACGAGTGAGCCCTCCGCCGCCTCGTCGAGGGCGACCAGCCCTGCGGCGGCGTTGAGCACGACGGCGTCGCGCACCGGACCGGGGTGGCCTGCCAGGACAGATCGCACGACGGCGGCGTTCCCGGTCGCGTCGGTCCCGCGGAGGGCGTCGACGGGTACCACCTCGAGCCCGACGTCGCCGGGGTGGACCACCTGGGCCTCGACCCTGCCGTCCCGTACCTCCCACACCGTGGAGGAGCCGCTCGTCGTCATCTTGTCGCGGCCGTCATCGCCCCGGAAGACGAGGGCGCGGATGCCACGAGCCGCGAGCACCCCTGCCATCAGCGGCGCCATCCGCGCATCAGCGCAGCCGAGCGCCTGGGCGCTGACCCCGGCAGGGTTGCTGAGCGGCCCGAGGAAGTTGAACGTGGTGGGGATGCCGAGCTCACGTCGCGGGACCGCCACGTGTTTCATGGAGGGATGGAAGACCTGCGCGAAGCAGAAGGTGATGCCCGCCCGCTCGGCCGTCAGGGCCACCTCCGCGGGCGCGAGGTCCATGCGTACACCGAGCTCTTCGATGACGTCGGCGGCCCCCGAGGCGGAGGAGGCACCGCGATTCCCGTGCTTGACAACCCTCGCGCCGGCACCTACGGCCACGAGGGAGGACATGGTCGAGATGTTCAGGGTGTTCAGTCCGTCGCCGCCCGTGCCGACGATGTCGAGGGTGGGCCCGGCCACCTCGATCCGGTGGGCCCGGCCCAGCATCGCCTGCACCAGGCCGACGAGCTCGTCGACCGACTCCCCCTTGGCGCGCAGGGCCACGAGGAAGCCTGCGATCTGGACGTTGCTCGCCTCGCCGGACATGATCGCGTCCATCGCCCAGCGGCTCTGTCCGGTGCTCAGATCCTTCCGCCCGAGGAGGGAGGAGAAGATCGAGGGCCAGGTGGGGTACGCCGCGTCAGGGCTGGTTGTCAGGCTCACTCCCACAGATTATCTACGAATTGTAGAAAGTCATCACGGGGAACTTCCGCGTAAACACGGGCGTCGGCGCCCACTTCGGCGCGGTGGCGGCCCTGTGGGCCCCGTTTCGCGTTGGTGATCATGCCGATCTTGGGGACATAATGAGTCTGTGACATCTGCGACCCAAGCCCCCAGCGCCGCTCCGCATCCCGCCCTGAACCGCCCCAACATGGTCTCCGTCGGAACCGTGGTGTGGCTGTCCAGCGAGCTGATGTTCTTCGCCGGCCTCTTTGCCATGTACTTCACCCTCCGCTCCACCTCGAGCGAGCTCTGGGCGATGGAGACCGAGAAGCTGAACGTCCCGTTCGCCCTCGTGAACACCATCATCCTGGTGTCGAGCTCCTTCAGCTGCCAGTTCGGTGTGTTCGCCGCCGAGCGGCTCCAGCCCCGCCGCACCGGCGGGGTCTTCCAGCTGGCCCGCTGGGGCATGGTCGAGTGGTTCCTCCTCACCTTCGTGATGGGCGCGATCTTCGTGTCGGTGCAGGCCTACGAGTACGCCGAACTCGTCGCGGAGGGCGTCGCACTCTCCTCCAACGCCTTCGGCTCGGCCTTCTACATCACCACGGGCTTCCATGGCATCCATGTGATCGGCGGACTGATCGCGTTCCTGTTCATCATCGGCCGCGCCTTCATCGCGCGGCAGTTCGGACACTTCGAAGCGACCTCCGCGATCGTCACGTCCTACTATTGGCACTTCGTCGACGTCGTCTGGATCGGCCTCTTCATCATCATCTACTTCCTTCAGTGATTCCCTCCGCTAGACTCTTCTACTAGAGGTAGAATTCAATGAAGAACACCAGCAGCTCTGGCACCACGACAGGTAGGAAACACTCCGTGAAGGCACTTTCCCAGAGGCGGCGTCACCCACTAGCAGCGTTCGCCCTGCTCCTGATGGCGCTCCTCGTCACCGGCGGGATCTACGCCGCAGCCAGCACCGCCAACGAGGCTCAGGCGCAGACCACCACGTTCACGGCGAACGACGTCGAAGAGGGCAGCAAGCTGTTCTCCGCCAACTGCGCCTCCTGCCATGGCATGGGCGCCACGGGCTCGGACGCCGCTCCCTCCCTCGTCGGTGTCGGCGCCGCCTCCGTGGACTTCCAGGTCGGCACGGGCCGCATGCCCATGCAGATGGACGGACCCCAGGCGCAGGCGAAGCCGGTCCAGTTCACCGACGAGCAGATCCGTCAGATGGCCGCCTACGTCGCCTCGCTCGGTGCCGGCCCGGCCATCCCGGGTGAAGAGATCCTGAGCGCCTCGGAGGGTGATTCCTCCAACGGCGGCGAGCTGTTCCGCGTGAACTGCGCCATGTGCCACAACGCCGCCGCGGCCGGTGGCGCCCTGACCCGGGGGAAGTTCGCCCCGTCGATCGACGGCACCAGCGAGAAGCACATCTACGAGGCCATGGTCACCGGCCCCCAGAACATGCCGGTTTTCAGCGACGCGAACATCTCCCCGGATGACAAGCAGGACATCATCGCCTTCCTCAAGACCATCGAGGAGCAGGGCTCCCCCGGCGGAGCGGACCTCGGTTCGCTCGGACCGGTGTCCGAGGGCCTGTTCATCTGGGTCGCCGGTCTCGGCGTCATCATCGCCTTCACGGTGTGGCTCACGTCAAGGTCCTCGTGACCATCCGACTGAACACCGCCAACGAATCACAGACAGTGCGCATGCACCAGCCAAAGAAGGATGAGAGGGATTATGGCCGACTCTAGTCACGGCGCTCCCGGCACGTCGGTCACCGTAGCCGCACCGGGCGGGGAGCTCGACGAGTTCCAGAACCCGGGCCTGCCCCCGCACCGGCCGCGCCTGGCCGACCGCGACCCTAAGGCGGAGAAGCGTGCCGAGCGCCAGGTGGCGCTGCTGTTCGCGATCTCCGTCGTCGGGACCCTGCTCTTCTTCGTCGGATACTTCTTCATCCCGCTCGACCAGACCATCGAACGCCTCCGCCTGCAGAATCTCATGCTGGGCCTCGGCACAGCCTTCGCCATGCTCGGCATCGGCGTAGGAATCGTGCACTGGGCCAAGACGCTGATGCCGGACCACGAGGTCACGGAGAGTCGCCACGAGGTCCGCCCCGAGCAGGACCGCCAGGACGCCGAGAAGATCGTCAATGACATCCTCGAGGAGTCCGGCATCAAGCGCCGTCCCCTCATCCGCAACACCCTGCTCGGTGCAGCGATCCTCGCTCCCCTGCCGGCGATCGCCATCTTCCGGGACCTCGGTCCCCTGCCCGGCAATTCGCTGAAGCAGACCATGTGGGACACCGGCGTCCGTCTCACCCGCGACCCCAGCGGCACCCCCATCCGTGCCTCGGACGTGACCGTCGGATCGGCGTTCCACGTCATTCCCGAGGGTCTCAACGAGGTCGAGAACAAGCTCGAGGAGAAGGCCAAGGCAGTCGTCCTGCTCATGCGCCTCGACCCCGAGGAACTCAATCCCTCCCCAGGCCGGGAGAATTGGGGCTACGACGGAATTGTTGCGTATTCCAAGATCTGCACGCACGTCGGCTGCCCGGTAGCACTGTACGAACAGCAGACGCACCACCTGCTGTGCCCCTGCCACCAATCCACCTTCGACCTCGAGCAAGAGTGCAAGGTGATCTTCGGACCGGCAGCACGTCCGCTACCACAGCTACCCATCGAGATCGACGACGAGGGCTATCTCGTCGCATCGAGCGATTTCCAAGAACCCGTAGGACCTAGTTTCTGGGAGCGAGGCTGACATGAGCAGCTCAACCGCGACACATACCTACACGCCGAAGACGCGTGTCGGAAAGGTCACCGACTACGTCGACTCCCGGGTCGGCGGTTCGGGAATCGTCAAGGAATTCGGCCGGAAGATCTTCCCCGACCACTGGACGTTCATGTTCGGTGAGGTGGCGCTCTACACCTTCGTCATCCTGCTGATCTCCGGTACCTTCCTCACCTTCTTCTACGACCCCTCCATGGCGGAGACGCACTACGAGGGCAGCTATCTGCCGCTGCGTGGCGTCGAGATGTCCGTCGCCTATGCATCGTCGCTGGACATCTCCTTCGACATCCGCGGCGGACTGTTCATGCGTCAGATCCACCACTGGGCTGCGCTGCTGTTCGTCGCGTCGGTCGCCGTGCACATGCTGCGCGTCTTCTTCACGGGTGCGTTCCGTCGCCCCCGCGAGTTCAACTGGGTCGTCGGCTGCGTCCTCCTCATCCTGAGCCTGGCCGCCGGCTTCACCGGTTACTCGCTCCCCGACGACCTGCTCTCCGGAAACGGCCTGCGGATCATCGACGGTGTCATGAAGGCCATCCCGGTGGTCGGAACCTACCTGAGCTTCTTCCTCTTCGGCGGCGAGTTCCCGGGCACCATGATCATCGGCCGCCTCTACGTGCTGCACATCCTGCTGATCCCCGCGGTCATCCTGCTGATGATCGGCATCCACCTGTTCATGGTGGTGCTGCACAAGCACTCCCAGTTCCCCGGCCCCGGACGGACGAACACCAACGTGGTCGGCTACCCCGTGGGTCCCGTCTACGCAGCGAAGGCCGGCGGATTCTTCTTCATCGTCTTCGGTGTCCTCGCAGCGATCGCCGCGGCGTTCACGATCAACCCGATCTGGAACTACGGTCCCTACGACCCCTCCCCCGTATCGGCCGGCACACAGCCGGACTGGTACATCGGCTGGGTCGACGGCGCCCTGCGGCTCATGCCCGGCACCCTCGGTGACAACTTCGACTTCGAGTTCATGATCCCGTTCCCCTGGGGCGTCAACGCGCTCTCGCTGAACGTGCTCATCCCGGCCCTTGTCCCGGCGATCATCGTCTTCACGGCGATGTTCCTGTGGCCCTGGATCGAGGCCTGGGTCACGAAGGACAAGCGTGAGCACCACCTGCTGAACCGGCCGCGCAACGCCCCGACCCGCACGGCCATCGGCGTTGCCGGCATCACGTTCTACTGCGTCATGTGGGCCGCTGCCAGCTCGGACCTCATCGCCACGCACTTCCTGGTGTCGCTGAACGACGTGCTGTACTGGCTGCGCTTCCTCGTGATCTTCGGCCCGATCCTCGCCTTCATGGTCTCGCGGCGCATCTCCCTCGCGCTGCAGCGGAAGGACCGCGAGATCGCGCTCCACGGACGCGAGACCGGTCGTATCGTCCGACTCCCCCACGGCGAGTTCATCGAGGTCCACGAGCAGGTCGACGACTACAAGCGGTACAAGCTGACCGCCTTCGAGTCGCCCGAGGTCATGGTCCCGACGCCCGATGAGAACGGCAAGGTCGGTCTGGTCGACAAGGTTCACGGACGGGTGTCGCGCTTCTTCTTCGAGGACCGCGTCGCGCCGGTCACCCCGAAGGAGCTCGCCACGTCGCACGGCGACCACCACAGCGAGATCGCCGGCGCGAAGGACCGGGAGTCCATCGCCAGCCACTGATCGGCTGCTGATCTCGTCCTGATCGACCGAAGGGCCCGGACCTCACCGTCCGGGCCCTTCGTCATGTCCACGGAGGGCGGTACGCGCCGTCCAGTCCGGAGGTACTTCCCATGCATCACCACGACGACTCCCGGCCACTGCCCGATCCCGTTCTCTCCGGACGCAGGCGGGACACCGGGCTGTACAGGGCCGCGACGATCGTGAGCGAGGTCCTCGCGCCGGCCGTACTCGTCTCGTTGTTCCTCGTGATCCTGGCCTTCCGCTTCGCCGGGTGGCCCGCCGGGCTGCCCACCGCGCTGGTCGCCGTGGGGTTCACCACCGCGCTCCCCCTGGCCGGCGTGCTTGCGCTGGTAAGACGGGGCTCGATCACCGACCACCATGTCAGCGACCGACGTCAGCGGGCGCCGATCCTCGGCGCAACCCTCGTATCCATCGCCCTGGGCCTGGGGCTGCTCCTGGCGATCGATGCACCATGGGAGCTCATCTCCGGGGTGCTGTGCACCGTGGGCGGCGTGGTGGCGGTCCTGCTCGTCAATCTGGCGTGGAAGCTGTCCGCGCATTCCGCCGTGGCGGTCTTCGTCGTCGTCGGGTCCATGGGATTTGCCGGCGGGTGGATCGCCGTCCTCCTCGTGGTGCCTCTCATCATCGGCTGGTCCCGCGTCACGCTCGGGGCCCACACTGCCGGGCAGGTCCTCGCCGGGTACGTCGTCGGTGCCGTCATCGGCGGCGCCTTCGTCCTTGCGATCAGCGACTAGGACACGGCACTCCCGAGGGAGACGCGCCGGGTGCTGAAGCGCCCACGGTGCGCTACGCCGTCCTGGCGGAACAGCCGTCCGCAGCCACCAGCACCCTCCTGACGCCGGGGACGGGAATCCAGTTACCCGAGCCGCTTGGAGCTGTACGCGCGCGGCGTGCGCACCCCTGGGCGCTGCAGCGGAACCCACAGCTTGTAGCGGTCCGCCCGATAGTAGGACACCGAGTAGTCGATCATCGAGCGGGCCACATAGGCGTGCCGCTGGATCCTCAGCAGGGGTGCATTCAGCTCGACATTGAGCAGGCGGGCGATCGACGGTGAGGCTGCCGTCGCCTCGATGGTGTCCTCACCCCATTCCATGACCAGTCCGTACTTCTCGCTCAGCACGTTGTACAGCGAGGTCGGCGGAGGGTCGTCGAGGATGCCGACAACCCGGTGCGCCGGAATGAAGTTCTCGTCGACGCTCATCGGCTCACCGTCGGCAAGGAGCTGCCGACGGAACCGCACCACAGGCTGACCGATATCGATCTGGAGTTCCCGCGCCACGAGCGGCGACGCGCCCTGCTGTTCGAAGGCGAGGACCCGTGCGTCCGGCACCATGCCGCGACGGATCATCTCCTCGGTGTAGGACGTCATCTTCATGTGGAGGTCCATCTTGCTCCTGGCGACGAAGGTCCCGAGCCCGACGATCCGCTCCAGCACCTCCTCGGCGACGAGAGCATCGATGGCCTGCCGGACGGTCATTCTCGCGACACCGAAATACTCGCTCAGCTGCCGCTCGGAGGGGATGGCGGTCCCCGGTTCTCCGTACGTCTCCAGGTATCGCCGCAGGCTCTCGCGGAGCTGCACGTGCTTCGCCTCGTGCGACACCGGGTCCAGCGGCTCGGCGTCGAAGGGACGCGGGAGGATCGTCATGGCCATCCAGCTCCTGTCGTCCTGGTTCCTACCGGCCGACGACGGTGCGGCGGTCGACCGTGGTTAACGCGAAGGGAGCCCGCTCGTGGCGGACTCCCTGTGACGCGATGATGCTGTCGTTCTGCCCTAGTGGGCGTGGTACCCGCGGCTGTATTCGAAGACCCAGCCGACCAGCGCGATCACGGCGAGTCCCATGCCGATGTAGAGGATCCAGAACCCGATGGCGATGCCGAGGAATCCGGTCGCTGCGGACAGGCCGAGAACCAGGGGCCACCAGCTCCAGGGGCTGAAGTGCCCCTGCTCGCCGGAACCCTCGTGGATCTCCGCGTCCAGACGATCCTCCGGTCGCTGCCCGACCCGCTTGCCGGTGAACGCCAGGTAGAAGCCGATCATGCCGGCGAGTCCGCCGACCAGCAGGATCCCGAGGAATCCGACCCATTCGGACCATTCGGTCAGCCAGCCGTAGACGAGGGCGATGGGAACGAAGATCGGCACGCCGATCAGGAACAGGTTCTTCTCGATCCTCATGACTTGGCATCCTGTCGGTCCGCCGAGCCCATGAAGCTCGCGGCGCTGTCGTCCGGCGTGTGCGTCTGCTGCAGCTCCGGGTGGTGCAGGTCGAGAGCAGGGCGCTCGGACCGGATCCGGGGCAGGGAGGTGAAGTTGTGGCGCGGCGGCGGGCAGGAGGTCGCCCACTCCAGCGAGGCACCGAAGCCCCAGGGATCATCGACCTCGACCTTCTTGCCGGTGCGCCACGTGATGTAGACGTTCCAGAAGAAGGGGATCAGTGACGCACCGAGGACGAAGGACCCGACGGTGGAGAACTGGTTCATCGCCGTATAGCCGTCCTCGGGCAGGTAGTCCGCGTAGCGGCGCGGCATGCCTTCGACACCGAGCCAGTGCTGGATCAGGAACGTGGCGTGGAACCCCAGGAACAGCATCCAGAAGTGGATCTTCCCGAGCCGCTCGTTCAGCATCTTCCCGGTGAACTTCGGCCACCAGAAGTAGAAGCCCGCGAACATCGCGAAGACCACGGTCCCGAAGACCACGTAGTGGAAGTGCGCCACGACGAAGTAGGTGTCCGAGACGTGGAAATCCAAGGGCGGCGACGCGAGGATGATCCCGGTGAGCCCACCGAACAGGAAGGTCACGAGGAAGCCGAGGCTCCAGAGCATCGGGGTCTCGAACGTCAGCGAGCCCCTCCACAGGGTGCCGATCCAGTTGAAGAACTTCACGCCCGTCGGCACCGCGATCAGCATCGTCATGAAGGCGAAGAACGGCAGGAGCACGGCTCCGGTCACGTACATGTGGTGCGCCCAGACCGTCACGGACAGCGCGGCGATGGCGATTGTCGCGTACACCAGGCCCTTGTAGCCGAAGATCGGCTTGCGGCTGAAGACGGGGAAGATCTCGGACACGATGCCGAAGAACGGCAGCGCGATGATGTAGACCTCGGGGTGGCCGAAGAACCAGAACAGGTGCTGCCAGAGGATGGCACCGCCGGCCTCGGGGTCGAAGATGTGCGCCCCGAAGCGCCGGTCCGCACCGAGCGCGAACAGGGCGGCGGCGAGCGGCGGGAAGGCCATCAGAACGAGGATCGCCGTGATCAGCGTGTTCCAGGTGAAGATCGGCATCCGCCACATCGTCATGCCGGGAGCCCGCATGCAGATGATGGTGGTGATGAAGTTGACCGCACCCAGGATGGTGCCGAAGCCCGAGAGGGCGAGGCCGAAGACCCACAGGTCACCACCGACACCCGGGGAGAACGTGGTGCTCGAGAGCGGGGCATAGGCGAACCAGCCGAAGGACGCCGCGCCCTGCGGGGTGATGAAGCCGGACACGGCGATGGTGCTGCCGAACAGGAAGAACCAGAACGCGAGGGCATTCAGTCGCGGGAAGGCCACGTCGGGTGCGCCGATCTGCAGCGGCATGATGACGTTCGCGAAGCCTGCGAAGAGCGGCGTGGCGAACATCAGGAGCATCACGGTGCCGTGCATCGTGAAGAGCTGGTTGTACTGCTCCTTCGTCTGCAGGATCTGCATACCCGGCTCGAACAGCTCGGCGCGGATGATCAGCGCCATCACACCGGCGAAGCAGAAGAACACGAAGGACGCCATCAGGTACATGTACCCGATGGTCTTGTGGTCCGTGGAGGTGATCCAGTTGACGACGATGCGTCCCTTGGACCTCGGAACTACACGGGGAGCGGCGATGGTGCCGGCTTCCTCAAGGGTGTATTCGAAGGTGGACATCAGCTGCTGCTCCTAGCTGGGTCGGTATCGGGATCGTCCTCCGGGTAGGAGTCGCGGTCGTACTCGTCGCCGAGCTGTCCGTCCTCCAGCTGCGCCATCTGTGCGTCGAACTCCTCCTGGGAGACCACCTCGACGTTGAAGAGCATCTCCGAGTGGTACTGCCCGCACAACTCGGCGCACTTGCCCGCGAAGGTGCCCTCCTTGGTGGGCGTGAGGTTGATGTAGTTGGTGCGGCCCGGGTAGAGGTCACGTTTCTGCAGGAACGCGGGGACGAAGAAGGAGTGCTGGACGTCGCGGGCGTTGAGCTGGAGCTCGACGCTCCTGTTGACCGGGAGGTACAGCGTCGGGAGGTTCTCCGGAACACCTTCCTCGCCGTTCAGGCTGCCCTGGACACCGGTGGAGTACTTGTCTTCCTTGACATAGTTGAAGTCCCACGACCACTGCTTGCCGCGGACGTCGACGATGACGTCGGGATCCTCGACGCGGGCGTCGATCGTCGCGATGTCGCGCTCCGTGAAGTAGAAGAACACCAGCACCATGAACAGCGGGATCGTCAGGTAGAAGATCTCCAGCGGCAGGTTGTAGCTCATCTGGCGCGGGTACCCGGTGTCATTCTTGCGGCGGCGATAGGCGACCATGCACCAGATGATCAGGCCCCACGTGATGATGCCGACGGCGAGCGCCGCGATCCACGAGTTGACCCACAGGTCCGTGATGATGCCGGTGTGGTTGGTGTTGTCCCGGTCTGCCGGAAGCCAGCCCTTTTGGGCTTCAGCCGAACAGCCGGTCAGTAGGAGGGCGCCGACCAGCGAGATGCTGGAGATCTTCGCGATCCTGACGCGCTTGCTACCGGTTCGGTCCTGCGAAATCACAGACGGACCTTCCTTTTCTACGTGCGTTGCCACCCGCTCATGAAGCTGCCCGGGGTGCACATCCAGTTTTACTACTCACTGTAGAGCTTACCCGTAACACCGACGATTCGGTGACATGCAAAAGGCCCGGGAAGCACGTCCAGCGTGCAGTCCCGGGCCTTTCCGCGATGCCGTCCCACCGCGGCTGCGGTGCGGACAGGAGGTCAGTGGAAGGAGTCCCCGCAGGCGCAGGATCCGCCCGCATTCGGGTTGTCGATCGTGAAACCCTGCTTCGAGATGGTGTCCTCGAAGTCGATGGACGCGCCCGAGAGGTAGGGGACGCTCATCTTGTCGACGATGACCTCGACGCCGTCGAAGTCGCGGACGGCGTCGCCGTCGAGCACGCGTTCGTCGAAGTAGAGCTGGTAGATGAGGCCGGAGCAGCCCCCGGGCTGGACTGCGACGCGCAGCCGCAGGTCGGTGCGCCCCTCCTGCTCGAGGAGGCTGCGGACCTTGCCGGCAGCGATGTCGGACAGATCGACCTCGTGCGCGGGGAGCTCGGTGGTCTCCTCGAGGGAGGCGGTCTCGGTGGTCGAAGTACTCATGGTGTTTCTCCTAGCTCGGACGACAGCATGCCGTGTCCGCTCTCAGTGCTGTCCGCGGTGTCGCGCGCACGGCTTCGTTCCATGGTACGCCGGGCCCGCTCTCGTCATAACGAGGGGACGGGCGGAAACATTTCCACCCGTCCCCTCGGGCACCCACTGTGGGGCGGCCCTCAGGCGCTGAGGCCGCCGTCGTTGATCCGGGCCAGGAGGATGGCTTCGGCGAGGACGGCCTTCCGGAACTCGTCGAGGTGGAGGGACTCGTTGGCGCTGTGCGCGCGCGAGTCCGGGTCCTCGACGCCGGTGATGAGGATCTGCGCGGACGGGAACAGTTCCGTGAGGTCCGCGATGAACGGGATGGACCCGCCCATCCCGGCCTCGACGGCCTTAACGCCCCACGCCTCCTCGAGGGACTCGAGGGCGAGGCGCGAGGCGGGCTCGCCGGTGTCGGTGCTGAAGGGGCTGCCGGTCTCCCCCGGCGTGAAGGTCACGGTGGCACCGAACGGGGCATGTGATTCCACGTGTGCACGAACGGCGTCCATGGCGGCCGCGGGCTGCTGGCCCGGGGCGAGACGGAGGCTGAATTTGGCGCGCGCCCTGGGCAGGAGCGTGTTCGAGGACAGCGCGACGGTCGGGACGTCCATCCCGATGATGGAGAGGGCCGGCTTGTGCCACAGGCGCGACGCGATCGATCCCGTTCCCGCGAGCTGTACGCCCTGGAGCACCGACGCGTCCGAGCGGTAGTCCTGCTCGTCGTAGTCCACGGTCGCGTGGTCGCCGCCGGCGAGTCCCGCGATGGCGACGTCGCCGGCGTCGTCGTGCAGGGTGGCGATGAGACGCGCGAGGAGGGTCGGTGCGTCGAGCACGGGACCACCGAACATCCCGGAGTGCACGGCGTGGTCGAGGACCTGGACCTCGATGGTGCCGTCGACGAGGCCGCGCAGGCTGGTGGTGAGCGCGGGGACGCCGACCTTCCAGTTGCTGGAGTCGGCCACGATGATGACGTCCGCTGCGAGATCGTCCCGATAGGTCTCGAGGAAGGAGCGGAAGGTCGGCGAGCCGGCCTCCTCCTCACCCTCGATGAAGAGGGTCACGCCGACGCCGAAGGAGTCGCCGAGCACCTCGCTGAGAGCGCCGAAGGCACCGATGTGGGCCATGATGCCGGCCTTGTCGTCGGCGGCTCCGCGCCCGTACAGCCGACCGTCGCGCTCCGTGGCGACGAAGGGTTCGGACTCCCACAGGTCGGGGTCCCCCGGCGGCTGCACGTCGTGGTGGGCGTACAGCAGGACGGTGGGCCTGCCCTCGGTCGGGGCACGGCGGGCGACGACGGCGGGTCCGCCGGGCGTGCCGTCGTTGTCCACGCGGAGGATGCGCACGTCGTCGATCCCGACGCTGCGGACCAGCGCGGCGACTGCCTCGGCGCTGCGATCGAGTTCGTGGGCGTCGAAGGCGTCCCAGGCGATGCCCTGGATCGCGACGAGATCGGAAAGCTGCTGCACGATCCGCGGGAAGGCCGCATCCACGCTGGCACGGAGGCGGGAGCTGACGGCCGACGGCTCGTCCGGGAGCGCTGGGGAAGTGTTCGAGGAGGTCATGCCGAAAACCCTACACAGCCGGATGATCCGCTCGGCCCTCCCGGTCGTGATCTGGCGCAGGGACGGCGGCGGGCGGGGAGCCGGTATCCTGAGGAGGTGTTCGGACGTAAAGAGAAGACTCCCGCTGCCCCTGCTGTCGTCGACGGGGCCCCGCGCTCCCAGGAAGCCGTGCGTGCGCAGGGCAAGGGAGCGCCGACGCCCAGGCGCAGCGTGCAGGAGGCAGCGCGGAAGCGCCCTCTCGTCCCGAACGATCGCAAGGCGGCCCGGGAGCAGAGCCGGTCGACCGTGCGGGACGAACGGGCGAGGATGCGCCAGGCGCTCGACACCGACGACGAGAAGTACCTGCCGCTGCGGGACAAGGGGCCGAACCGGCGGTACATCCGCCAGTTCGTCGACGCCCGCGTCAACATCGGCGAGTTCCTGATGATCGCGGCGCTGGTCTTCGTGATCCTGAGCTTCTTCCAGTCCCTCGCCGTGCAGAGCGCGGTCCTGATGGCGTTCTGGGTGCTGATCGTCGCCGTGGTGGTCGACTGTGTGCTGCTGCGGCGCAAGCTGAAGAAGAAGCTGACGGAGAAGTTCGGGTCGCCGAACCAGGGCGACCTCTGGTACGGCGTGACGCGTGCGCTGCAGTTGCGCAGGCTCCGGCTGCCGAAGCCCCAGGTGAAGCGCGGCCAGTACCCCTCCTGACCTCCCGCGGGAGGTCAGGACGCTCCCTGCTCAGCAACGTCACGAGCCGGGCCTTCGGGCCCGGCTCGTCGCGTCTTCGACGATGGTCGCCCACGGACGAAGGCCGCCTGGTCCAGCGGACGCGAGGCCTCAGGCGCCCGAGCGTGCCAGCCCGCGGTTGATCCGCCGGGCCCAGAACGGGCCCTCGTAGAGGAACGCCGTGTACCCCTGGACGAGGGTGGCTCCTGCGTCGAGGCGTTCCCTGACGTCCTCGGGTGTCTCGACTCCCCCGACGGCGATGATCGCCAGACCGTCGCCGACAGCCGCGCGGAGCCGCTTCAGCACCTCGAGCGAGCGCGCCTTGAGGGGTGCACCGCTCAGGCCGCCGACCCCCTTCGACATGACGGTCGCAGCGTCGGTGGCCAGGTTCTGGCGGGTGATCGTGGTGTTCGTCGCCACGATGCCATCGAGACCGAGGTCCAGGGCGAGGGCACCGACGTCGTCGATGTCCTGATCGGTGAGATCCGGCGCGATCTTCACGAGGAGGGGGACGTGTCGACCGGCGGCCGAGTCCGCCGTCGACCGGACGGCTTCGAGCAGGGGCCGCAGCGACTCGACGCTCTGCAGGAGCCGGAGGCCGGGCGTGTTCGGCGAGGAGACGTTGACGACGAGGTAGTCGGCGACGGGAGCCAGCTGCTCGGCACTCACGAGGTAGTCGGCGACCGCGTCGACGAGGTCCACCTTCTTCGTCTTCCCGATGTTCACGCCGACCACGGGTCGGGTTCGGTGCCCGTAGCGGCGGGTGAGCCTGGTCCTCGCGGTCCGCAGGCGCGGGGCGACGGCGGCAGCGCCGTCGTTGTTGAAGCCCATGCGATTGATCACGGCACGGTCCTCGACGAGCCGGAACAGGCGCGGGGCCGGGTTCCCCGGCTGCGCCTGCCCGGTGATGGTGCCGATCTCCACGTGGCCGAACCCGAGCGCGGTCAGGGAGAGGATGCCCTTTCCTGCCTTGTCGAAACCGGCGGCCAGTCCGAACGGCGACGGGAAGTCCACGCCGAACGCCGTGGTCGCGAGGCCGGGGTGCGGTGCACAGAAGCGGCGCAGGGCCCAGCCTGCCGGGGTGAGGTCGGCGGCACGGATGAGGGCGAACCCGATCCTGTGCGCCTTCTCGGCGTCCATCCCGGAGAAGACGATCCGGAAGAAGGTCGGGTAGATGCGCATGGTCCCAGAATTCCACGCTCCGTCGCCCCGGACCAACTCGCCGGCCGTCATCGGTTCCATGCCGGACAGCTGCAGCCGACCCGCTGCGCACGCGGTACTGTCGCTGCATGGACGATCCCTGGGTGGAGGACATCCTCGGCGAAGACTTCCGGGCCCTGACCCTGCACCTCGAGCCCGACGACGAGGGCCCGCGGGTGGCCACGCTCGTCGCCTACGAGCCGGTGGGCGGGACCGCCACTGCAACTGCGCCGGGAACCGGTCCACAGGACGATCCGCCGGCCCGCGCAGTCCTGTACCTGCACGGCTTCAGCGACTACTTCTTCCACCGGGAGCTCGCCGCAGCCCTGCACCGGTGCGGGTGGGCCTTCTTCGCCCTTGACCTGCACAAGTACGGGCGCAGCCTCCGTCCCGGCCAGACTCCCGGTTTCACCACCTCCCTCGACGAGTACGACGCCGACCTGGAGGCCGCCGTCGCAGCCCTCGGCAGGCGCATCGCGGGCCGTGCCCGGCGGGTCCCCGATGATCCGGCGCCGGGGTCCGTGGACCTCGTCCTGATGGCGCATTCAACTGGCGGCCTGACGGCGGCGCTCTGGGCGGCGCGGCATCCCGGCCGGGTGGCAGGCCTGGTCCTCAACAGCCCCTGGTTGGAGGCGCAGGGCAGCGCACTGCTGCGCTCCGCGGCACAGGGCATCCTCGACACCGTCTCCCGCCGACGGCCCAAGGCGCGCCTGCGCCTGCCCGAGCTCGGCTTCTATTTCAGGAGCATCAGCGATACGCGCGACGGCGAGTGGCCCATCGATGCGGCCTGGCGACCGGAGGCCGGCTTCCCGATCAGGGCGGGCTGGCTGGCAGCGGTCCTCGCGGGTCACGCCGCGGTGGCCCGGGGTATCGCGATCGACGTTCCGGTCCTCGTCCTGTGCTCGGCGGCGTCGACCCTCAGCACCACGTGGAGTGATGCCATGCTGCGCACCGACAGCGTCCTGGACGTGTCGGCGATGGTGCGGCGAGCAGCGGAACTGGGCCACACGGTGACCATCCGGCGGCTGCAGGACGCGCTGCACGACGTCTTCCTGTCCCGGCGCGATGTGCGCGAACAGGCCATCGACACCGTGGAGTGGTGGCTCGAGGCCTCGGTGCCACCCCTTCGCACCGCCCGCACAACTCCCCGCTGACGGGGTCCGACCGCCTTCGCGCGGTCGGGACCCTGGCGGAACGCCCGTCACCTCAGGAGGACGTCCGCTCCGCCGACGCCTGATCCACGGCTCCGCCGTATCGGCGATCGCGCGCGGCGTACTCCTCGATCGCCCGCCAGAGCGTGCGTCGATCGACGTCCGGCCACAGCGTGTTCATGAAGACCATCTCGGCATAGGCCGACTGCCAGAGCATGAAGTTGGACAGCCGCTGCTCCCCGGAGGTCCGGAGGAAGAGGTCGACGTCGGGCAGATCGGGTTCGTCGAGGTACCGCTGGATGGTCTTCTCGCTCACCGACGACGCCTTCAGCCTGCCCGCCGCGACGTCCTCGGCGATGGCCCTCGCCGCGTCCGCGATCTCCGCACGGCCCCCGTAGTTGACGCACATGGTGAGCGTGCAGGTGGTGTTCGCGACCGTGTGGCGCTCGGCCTCCTCCAGTTCGCGGATCACGGACTGCCACAGCCGGGGCCGCCGCCCGGACCAGCGGATACGGACCCCCCACTGGTTCAGCTGGTCGCGCTGGCGCCGCAGGACGTCCTTGTTGAAGCCCATCAGGAACCGGACCTCCTCGGGGGACCGCTTCCAGTTCTCGGTGCTGAAGGCATAGACCGAGACGTGCTTGACGCCGATCTCGATCGCGCCGGCCATGACATCCAGCAGGGCCGCCTCGCCGGCGCGGTGCCCCTCGGTGCGCGGCAACCCGCGTTCGTTGGCCCAGCGCCCGTTGCCGTCCATGACGATCGCCACGTGCCCGGGAACGAACTGCGCGGGAATCGACGGCGCCCGCTCGCCGCTCGGGTGCGGCCACGGTGCTACGGATCCGTCGGGCTTCATACACGCTCCACATGTTTGAGGGAGGCGACCCCGCGTTCGAGGTGCCATTGCAGGTAGGCCGCGACCAGGCCGGCCGCTTCGCGCCGGGCCGCGGCCTCCGAGGTGTCGGCGACCGTCCAGTCCCCGGTCAGGAGGGCGCCGAGCAGCGCCATGGTGGACGACGACGGCGACGCCGCTCCCGGCGGCCTGCAGTCGGGACAGACGGCCCCGCCGAGCGGTGCGGAGAACGCGGAGTGCGGTCCGGGCGCGGCGCAGCGCGCACAGTCCGTGAAGCTGGGAGCCCATCCCGCGGTGGCCAGGGCGCGCAGGAGATAGGAGTCGAGGATGAGCTCGGACGGGTGCAGGTTGCGGCTGAGTGCGGAGAACGCGCCGGCCACCAGGGCGTACTGCGCTCCCCCGGTCTCGCCGATGTCCGTGAGCCGCTCGGCGGTCTCGGCGATCGCGGTCGCTGCCGTGTAGCACCCGTAGTCGGAGGCGATCCCGTGGCCGTAGAGCCCCTTCGTCTCGACCTGGGTGATGACATCGAGGGTGCGGCCCCGCGCCAGCTGCAGGTCGACCGACATGAAGGGCTCCAGCCTCGAGCCGAACTTGCTGCTGGTGCGGCGGACCCCCTTGGCGACGGCCCGCACCTGCCCCTGGTCACGGGTCAGCAGCACGATGATGCGATCCGCCTCGCCGAGCTTGTACGTGCGCAGCACCACTCCGTGGGTGCGGTAGGTACGCGAGGCCGACGAGGAAGTCACGTCCCCATTCTTCCACCTGCCACCCCCGCGCCGGCCGAGCGGCACGGGGGCGGCAGGTGCGGCGATGCCGGGCCCGGCAGAAGGACCCGGCCGCGCGGCGCGATGGATCAGGCGGCGTCGCGGATGGCGCGGTTGACGGCCGAGACGACGGCCTTCAGCGCGGCCATCGTGGTATTGGCGTCGATCCCGACGCCCCACAGCACCCGCTCGCCCACGGCGCACTCCACATACGCCGCAGCGCGGGCGTTGCCGCCGGAGGACAGCGCATGCTCGGTGTAGTCCAGCACCCTGACGTCCACGCCGTCCTCCCCGAGGATGGTCAGGAGTGCGTCGATGGGACCATTGCCCGTGGAGGACCTGCGCTGCTGTACTCCGTCCACCAGCAGGGTGGCGACGAGCTTGAACGCGCCGTCCTCGGCCGTGTCGGTGTTGACCGAGGTCAGTTCGTAGTGGCCCCAGGTCTCTGAGCCGCCCTCCGCACGGGTCGGCAGGTACTCGTCCTGGAAGACAGACCACAACTGGGCGCCGCTGACCTCCCCGCCCTGCGTCTCGGTGCGGCGCTGGATGACGCCGGAGAACTCGATCTGCGCGCGGCGCGGCAGGTCGAGGCTGTGCTCGTTCTTCAGCAGGTACGCCACACCGCCCTTGCCGGACTGGGAATTGACGCGGATGACCGCCTCGTAGGACCGGCCGATGTCCTTCGGGTCGATGGGCAGGTAGGGGACCGCCCACGGCAGGTCGTCCACCCCCACACCCGCTGCGGCGGCGTCGCGCTCCATGCTCTCGAAGCCCTTCTTGATGGCGTCCTGGTGGGAGCCGGAGAAGGCGGTGAAGACGAGGTCGCCGCCGTACGGGGAGCGCTCGGGCACGCTGAGCTGGTTGCAGTACTCGGCCGTGCGGCGGATCGAGTCCATGTCGGAGAAGTCGATCTGCGGGTCGATGCCCTGGCTGAACAGGTTCATGCCGAGCGTCACGAGGTCCACGTTGCCGGTCCGCTCACCGTTCCCGAAGAGGCAGCCCTCGATCCGGTCCGCGCCGGCCAGGTAGCCGAGTTCGGCGGCGGCGACGCCTGTCCCCCGGTCGTTGTGCGGGTGCAGCGACAGGATGATGCTGTCCCGGTCGGCGAGGTTGCGGCTCATCCACTCGATGGAGTCGGCGTACACGTTGGGTGTGGCCATCTCGACGGTCGCGGGGAGGTTGAGGATCATCTGCCGGTCGGCGGAGGCCTCGAAGACGGCGGAGACCTCGTTGCTGATGCGAGCGGCGAACTCGAGCTCGGTGCCCGTGAAGGACTCGGGCGAGTACTCGTAGGTGATCCGGGTGTCACCCATGGTCTCCTCGAACTTGCGGCACAGGCGCGCACCCTGCGTCGCGATGTCGATGATGCCGTCCTGGTCCTGGTTGAAGACGACCCGTCGCTGGAGGACCGAGGTGGAGTTGTAGAGGTGGACGATCGCCCGGTCCGCTCCCTCGAGGGACGCGTAGGTCCGTTCGATCAGGTGCTCGCGGGACTGTGTCAGCACCTGGATGGTGACGTCGTCGGGAATGCGGTCACCCTCGATCAGCTGCCGGACGAAGTCGAAGTCGGTCTGCGAGGCGGACGGGAAGCCGACCTCGATCTCCTTGTAGCCCATGCGGACCAGGAGATCGAACATCTTGTGCTTGCGCTCCGGGTTCATCGGATCGATGAGGGCCTGGTTCCCGTCGCGGAGGTCGACGGCGCACCAGCGGGGTGCCTTCGTGATCGTGCGGTCGGGCCAGGTGCGGTCCGGGAGCTCGACCGTGATCTGGTCCTGGAACGGCATGTACTTGCCGAACGGCATTCCGGAGGTCTTCTGAGCGTTGTCCATGAACATCGGCCTTGTCTGTGGGAGGTGAGGTGCTGGCGGCCGGGCATCGCGGACTCCGCGGCGAGGGGTGGCCAGTAGCTCTACAGCGTCCTAGGCCTCGCCGCGGCACCGAAGGAGAGTCGTCTGTGCGCGCACTCCGTCACCCTAGCACGGCACCTAGGATGGGTTCCGGGGCGCTCGGACGGGCGTCGTCCTGCGCTGCACCACGGAGAACCAGGAGCCGATCTTGACCATCAGCACGTTCGATCCAGCCCATCTCGACGGGACCACCCGTCCCCAGGACGATCTCTTCCGGCATGCCAACGGCGTGTGGCTGAAGGACGCCGTGATTCCCGAGGACCGCCCGCTCGCCGGGTCCTTCACCGCACTGCGCGACGCCTCGGAGCTCGCCGTCCGGGCGATCATCGAGGAGGCCGCCGCACGATCGGCGGACGGTGCCGGTGCGGCCGCGGACGGGATCGACGCGAAGCTGGGCACGCTCTATGCGGACTTCATGGACGCGGACCGCGTCACCCGGAACGGTTCGACGCCGGTCCTGCCCCTGCTCGAGCGCATCTCCGCCGTGACGACGGCCGATGAACTGGTGGGCCTCAGCGCAGGCCTGTCGCGCTCGGGCGTGCAGGGCCTCCTCGCGCCGTACGTCAGCAACGACGCCGGGAACCCGACCCGCTACCTGCTGCACCTGTACCAGTCCGGACTGGGCCTGCCGGACGAGTCCTACTACCGCGAGGACGGCTTCGCCGAGACACGGCAGAAATACCAGGCACTCCTCGAGCAGCTGTTCGCGCTCGTCGACGCTCCCGACGCCGCCGGCGCGGCCGCGCGGGTCGTCGCACTGGAGACACGCCTCGCGTCCTCGTCGATGGGCTCGGTGGAGCGTCGGGACCCCCAGAAGACCTACAACCTCCTCGGGCACGGGGACCTCGAGGATCTCTCCCCACACCTGGTGCCCTGGCTCTCCACGGTGACCGACACTGCGGCGCAGTACGCCGAGCTCGTGGTGAACCAGCCCCACTTCGTGCGCGGGCTGGACGCCGCACTCCGCGAGGAGGAGCTCGGGACGTGGCGTGAGTGGCTCGCGAGCCGCGTCCTGCTGCACGCATCCGACTACCTCGACGATCGCTTCGTCGACGCGACCTTCGCGTTCTACGGCACCCACCTCGCCGGGACCCCGCGCCTGAAGGACCGCTGGAAGCGCGGGGTCGCCCTCGTGGAGGGAGCGATGGGCGAGGCGATCGGCCAGAAGTACGTCGAGCGGCACTTCCCCGCCACCCACAAGGAGGCGATGCTGGCTCTCGTCCGGAACCTCATCGCGGCCTACGGGACGAGCATCCGCGGCCTCTCGTGGATGACCGACGAGACCCGGTCGAGGGCCCTCGAGAAGCTCGCGCAGTTCACCACGAAGATCGGGTACCCGGAGGAGTGGATCGACTACGCCCCGCTCGAGGTGATCCCCGCGGACCTGTATGCCAACGTCCTCCGTGCCGCGGAGTTCGAGCACAGCCGGCAGCTGGGCAAGCTCGGCGGACCCATCGACCGTGGCGCGTGGCTCATGACGCCGCAGACCGTCAACGCCTACTACATGCCGACCATGAACGAGATCGTGTTCCCGGCGGCGATCCTGCAGCCGCCGTTCTTCGACATCGAGGCCGACGACGCCGTGAACTACGGCGCGATCGGCGCGGTCATCGGTCACGAGATCGGACACGGTTTCGACGACAAGGGCTCGCAGTTCGACGGGACCGGGATGCTGTCCAACTGGTGGAGCGAGGACGACCGGAAGGCCTTCGACGAACTCACGGGCCGCCTCGTCGCCCAGTACGCCGCCCTCGAGCCCTCGGAGGTCCCGGGGCAGGCGGTCAACGGCGAACTGACCCTCGGCGAGAACATCGGCGACCTCGGCGGACTCGGGATCAGCTACCGGGCGTATCTCCTCAGCCTCGAGGGCAGGGAGGCACCCGTGGTCGACGGCCTCACGGGGACGCAGCGCTTCTTCCTCTCCTGGGCCACGTGCTGGCAGCAGAAGATCCGCCCCGAGGAGGCCCGGCGTCGGCTGACCGTGGACCCGCACTCCCCCAACGAGTTCCGCTGCAACCAGGTGGTACGGAACCTCGACGAATTCCACGAGGCCTTCGGCGTGGGTGAGCAGGACCGCCTGTGGCTCGGGCCGGAGGACCGCGTCCGCATCTGGTGACGCAACGGGAGGTCCGCCCGTCGGCTCGGGGCCGGACCTCCCCGGGGCACGGACCCCGGTCGTGCGCGGTTCGCGCGGCTAAAGCCCCGAGGATGCCTGGCAGGTGATCTGGTCGGCGGTCTGGCCGTCGAGCTCGTTCCCGAGTGGGGGGACAACGACGGCGGAGCCGGTCGCGAGATCCGCTCCGACCTGCATCTGGACCCCGACGAGACCCGGATCGGCGATGACGTTCGCCGTGGCGACCCCGAAGCGCGTCGCCACGTCCGCTGCGGCGGCGTCGTAGCCCGGTCCGTAGACCACGAGGGTGGCCTCCGCAGGCACCGACTCGAACGTCGTCGCCTGCGTGTACCCGGCCTCGAGGACCAGCCGCTGCACCTCTGCAGCGCGGCCCGCGTCCGTCGTCGCGTTCACGACGAGCAGCGGCACGGATGCAGGGTCGAAGGCCGGTGCCTCGGGTGTGGCAGGAGCATCGGAGGGGTCCGGCGTCGTCCCCGGTGCGGAGGGTGCGGACGGTACCGCGCTCTCCTCGGTCAGGCCACGATCCTCGCGCAGCGCATCGAACAGGGGTGCTGCCGCCGCTTCGTCGATCACGAGGCGGTTCGGATCCTGGTCCCAGGGCTGCACCGGGACCGTCACGAATGCCATGTTGCCGAGGTCCACGTCCTTGAGCCGGTCGGCGATCTTCAGGATCTCCGCAGGCTGGGACAGGCCTTCGTCCACCGTGAGGTTCCGCGTGACCACGTCCGCGATGGAGTAGAGCTTAGGTAGGTTGGTGAGGGTGCCCTCGGCACGCACCTTGCGGGCGAGCGACGCCATGAACGACTGCTGGGCAGCGATCCGGCCGATGTCCCCTCCGTCACCGAAGCTGTGGCGCGTCCGGAGGAACGCGAGGGCCTGGTCGCCCTCCACCTCACTGGTTCCCGCGGGCAGCCTCAGGCCCGAGAACTCGTCGTCGACCGGTTCCTGGACGCAGACCTCGACACCGCCCACCTCGGACGAGAGCTCGCTGACCGCAGTGAACCCCGCCATCATGAAGTGGTCGACGGAGAGCCCCGTCAGGTCGTTGATCGCGGCGACGGTGCAGCCGGGACCGCCCTCGTTCAGTGCCGCGTTGAGCTGGCCCAGCTCCTGGGCTTCCGATGGCTGCCCCGTGTCGGGGTTCACGCACGCGGGCAGCGGAACGAGGAGGTCCCGCGGGAACGAGACGACCGTGACGTTCTCCCGATCGGCCGAGAGGGTCAGGAGCATCATCACGTCCGAGTTGCCCTCGCCCGAGGAGTCGCTCTCGTCACCGAAGAAGTCGCCCGAGTTGCCCGTCCTCGTGTCGGAGCCGAGGATCAGGATCTGGAGGGGATCCGTGCTCGAGTCGACGGGAAGCGCGGACTGCTGGCCCTCCGCGAGATTGAGCGGCATCGTGACGACGTTGGACTGGAGCCTGAAGACCTGGACCCCGACGAAGGCGACGGTCGCGACGATCAGCGTCGTCATGACGAGGGCCGTGATCTTCAGTCCGCGGTGGTGCGGGGCCTGCCCGAGGTGGCGGCCGACCGGACCGTCGCCGTCGGTCGTGCCGATGATCCCGCCGTCTCCGACCGACGGGTCACCCGACGCGCCGGACGGCTGGACGTCGACGCGGTCGGCGCCCTCGGGTGGCTGTCGGCGGGTCATGCCCGGGCTCCTTCGGATGGCTGGACGATTCGGATCATTCTGTCACCGTCCGGACGGCCGGGCGTGCGATGCGCCCGTCGCGCTCCCCGACGTGGTGGAGGGACCCGCTCGCCGATGATCCACGCCGTGCGTGACAGGACCCCGCTGAGGTGCCAACGACCGGGGCAGGGCGTTGGTGCCCGTCAGAAGCCGAGCTTGACGAGCTGCTTGGGGTCGCGCTGCCAGTCCTTGGCGACCTTCACGTGGAGGTCCAGGTAGATCCGCGTCCCGAGCAGCGCCTCGATCCCCCGCCGCGCGTTGGTCCCCACCTCGCGGAGGCGGGCACCACCCTTCCCGATGATGATGGCCTTCTGGGACGGCCGCTCGACATACAGGTTCACATGGACGTCCAGCATCGGATTGTCCTCGCTGCGCCCCTCACGGGGAATCATCTCCTCGACGACGACGGCGAGGGAGTGCGGCAGCTCGTCACGCACTCCCTCGAGGGCCGCCTCCCTGACCAGTTCGGCGACCATGATCGCCTCCGGCTCGTCGGTGAGCTCACCGTCCGGGTACAGGACGGGCGATTCGGGCATGTGCCGGCTGAAGACGTCGGCCACCGTGTCCACCTGGAACCCGTCCGCCGCGGAGACGGGAACGATGTCGGCCCACCCCTCCGGCCCGGCGACATCGGTGCCGAGCGCGGCGACGGCCAGGAGCTGTTCGGTCAGCGCCCTGCGATCCACGAGGTCCGTCTTCGTGACGACGGCGATCAGCGGCTTGCGGCGCAGGCGTGCGAGCTGTTCGGCGATGAAGCGGTCGCCGGGGCCGATCTTCTCGTTCGCGGGGAGGCAGAAGCCGACGGCGTCGACCTCGGCGAGCGTGTCCGCGACGAGGTCGTTCAGGCGCTGCCCGAGCAGCGTCCTCGGCCGGTGCAGGCCGGGCGTGTCGACGAGGACGATCTGCGCGTCCTCCCGGTTCACGATTCCACGGATGGTATGGCGGGTCGTCTGGGGCTTGGCCGAGGTGATGGCGACCTTCTGTCCCACCAGGGCGTTGGTGAGGGTCGATTTCCCGGCGTTCGGGCGTCCGACGAGCGAGACGAACCCCGCCCTGTGCTTAGCGTCGCTCATGGTCTGCCTCTGTCGTCTCTCGTTCGTGGTGCTCGGTGTTGATGGGCGCTATGCGGTGCGCGATCACGTGCGAGACCCTGTTGCGTCGACCCTCCACGCGCTCGGCCCGTAGACCGATACCGTCAATTGTGACCTCCGACCCGACGATCGGCACCCTGCCCAGGGTCTTCGCGAGCAACCCTCCGACGGTGTCGACCTCCTCGTCATCGAGATCGAGGCCGAAGAGCTCCCCGAGGTCGTCGATCCCCATCCGCGCACTCACGCGGAATTCGCCGTCGTCGAGCCTCTCCTGCTCCGGTACCTCCGAGTCGTACTCGTCGACGATCTCGCCGACGATCTCCTCGATCAGGTCCTCCAGCGTGACCAGACCCGCGGTGCCGCCGTACTCGTCGATGACGATGGCCACGTGCGTGGACTCCCGCTGCAGCTCCCGCAGGAGGTCGCCCACGGGCTTCGACTCGGGGACGTACCGGGCAGGCCTGCATTCGGCGTCGACCGCTCGTACGAGATGGGAGGCCGGCCTGCCGTGGAGGCTGGCCACGACGTCCTTGAGGTAGAGCAGACCCTTGATGTCGTCCGAACTCTCGCCGATCACGGGGATCCTCGAATAGCCGGAGCGGAGGAACAGGGACATCGCCTGGCTCAGCGTCGAGCCGGACTCGATGGTGACCATGTCGGTGCGCGGGACCATGACGCTGCGGACCTTCGTATCGCCGAGTTCGAACACCGAGTGGATGAGTTCGGCCTCGTTGTCCTCGATCATCTCGGCATCGGAGGCACGCGAGAGCAGTTCCCTGAACTCCTCCTGCGTGAAGAAGGCCGCCTCATCCCGCGCGGCCCCCGGCGTGATCGCGCTGCCGATGCGGACCAGCCAGCGCGGGACAGGGCCGAGCAGGGCACGGAGGAACGCCACCAGGCCGGCCGTCAGGCGGACGACGGTCGCGGCGTGCATCCGTCCGAGCTGGCGCGGGGACACGCCGACGATCACGAACCCGATGGCTGCCATCACCGCGGTGGCGAGGAGTCCTGCCAGCCAGATGCTGTCCAGCAGATCGTGGAAGAGGATCGCCACCGCGACGGCGCCGGCCATCTCGAACCAGACCCGCCAGAACCGCAGGGCGTGCATGTGGGCCACGGGGGCGTCCAGGATGCGACGCAGGGACGAGGTCCGCGAGCCCTGGACGAGGGCTTCGCCCTCCTGTCGTGGCAGGTAACTGAAAGCTGCTTCGGCCGCCGTGACGAGTGCAGCGGTCAGGGCGAAGAGCAGGCCCATGAGCCCGAGGAGCCAGATGGTCAAGCGCGGGTCTCCCGGGGGGCGTCGCCACCGAGGAAATCGGCGAGCAGTTGGCGCTGCAGGCCGAACATCTCCTTCTCCTCGTCGGGCTCCGCGTGGTCGAATCCGAGAAGATGCAGGACGCCGTGGGTGGTCAGCAGCAGGAGCTCGTCCCGCGTCCCGTGGCCTGCTGCCGCACCCTGCGCGGCGGCCACCTCGGGGCAGAGCACGATGTCACCGAGGAGCCCCGCGGGTGTCACCCGGCCCGCGGTCCCCGGCCGGAGTTCATCCATCGGGAAGGAGAGCACGTCGGTGGGGCCCGGCTCGTCCATCCACTCGATGTGGAGTTTCTCCATCGCTGCGGTGTCCACGAGGATGACGGACAACTCGGCCTCGGGATGGATGAACAGGGATTCGAACAGGAAGTTGGTCAGGCGGACGAGGGATTCCTCGTCGACGTCGTAGCCGGACTCGTTGTTGACCTCGACGCTCATCGGCCGGTCACCGGGCGGCCGGAGCGCTGCTGGTTGCCGCGCTGCTCCTCGTCCCAGGCGCTGTAGGCGCTGACGATGTCGCCCACGAGGCGGTGGCGCACCACGTCCGAGGCGTCGAGTTCGCTGAAGTAGACGTCGTCGACGTCGCGCAGGATCTCGCTCACGATCCGCAGTCCGGAACTGGTGCCGTTGGGCAGGTCCACCTGCGTGACGTCGCCGGTCACGACCATCTTGGACCCGAACCCGAGGCGTGTGAGGAACATCTTCATCTGTTCCGGCGTCGTGTTCTGCGCTTCGTCGAGGATGATGAAGGCATCGTTGAGCGTCCGGCCGCGCATGTACGCGAGGGGCGCCACCTCGATCGTGCCGGCGGCCATCAGGCGCGGGATCGAGTCGGGGTCCATCATGTCGTGGAGGGCGTCGTACAGCGGGCGGAGATACGGATCGATCTTGTCGTTGAGCGTTCCGGGCAGGAAGCCGAGACGCTCCCCTGCCTCGACGGCGGGCCGGGTGAGGATGATCCGGTTGACCTCCTTCTGCTGCAGGGCCTGCACCGCCTTGGCCATCGCCAGGTAGGTCTTGCCGGTACCCGCCGGTCCGATGCCGAAGACGATCGTGTTGCGGTCGATCGCTTCGACGTAGGTGCTCTGGTTCAGGGTCTTCGGGCGGATCGTCTTCCCGCGGGAGGACAGGATGTTGACCGAGAGCACCTCCGAGGGGCGTGCGGCGCTCTGCGTCTTGAGCATCGTCACGAGCTGCTCGAGCACCTGCGGGGAGACGGTCGCGTTGTTGCTCGCCATGGTGCGGATCTCGCTGACGAGGCGCTCGGTGCGCAGCACGTCGGCAGACGGTCCGGAGATGGTGAGCTCGTTGCCCCTGGCCTGGAGGCCGACGCCGGGGAAGGACTCCTCGATCAGGCGGAGGGCCTCGTCATTGGAGCCCAGTGTCTGCACCATCTGCTCCGTCGAGTCGAAGTAGACGGTCCTCGTATCCAGTCCTGCCACGTTGATCCCTGTTGAAGATTCGCTCATAGCTCGGCCGTGCGGCCTTCGATCGCCCCTCGTTCGCGTTGTCGTCCTGGCTCCGTACCCTGCGTGCCGCGGCTGTTTCCACCCGTTCACGGCGAACCGGTTCGGCCTGGGACAGAGAGCTTAATCGTACGTCATAGGCACGGCGCAGCAGGGGCCGATGCTCCGGGGGCACCAGGGCTCCCGATGCATCCCGAGGGCTGCCGACCCAGCCGGTCCCCGTCGCGAATCGGCAACGGCTTCGTATCGATCCGGTTTCAGTCCTCCACACCCCTCGTATTCCTGCCGGGCCGCCGTTCGGGCTGTGCCAAGCTGATGCAGGTTCGGCAGGGGTGACCCGTCCCGTGGCCGGCCTGGCGAGAGCACCCTCCGTGCCCGCTCGTCACCCGAGAATCTCGTACCGATCGACCCATCGCGCCCTTCAAGCGCCTGACGGAAAGGGGCCAGCATGAACAGCCAGGACCCCCTCCGGCAGAGCAGGCTCGGCCTCCGCGGGATCCTGCTCGTCTCCGGCGGCGTCCTCGTGGCGAGCAGTGTCTTCCTCCTCCCGAATCTCGACGTGTTCGAGGGCAGTGCGGCGAGGACGGATCTCGCCCGGCCGATCGAGGCCTCCGGTCCGGGGACCGTCAGCGGCACCCCGTCCGAGGAGGCCCTGAAATCGCAGGGGCCCGCTGCGGGGCCGGCGGAGACCTCACGGCCGCTCGTGCCGGTCTACTGGCTGGGTGATGTGAACGGGTCGGACAGGCTGTTCCGGGAGTTCCTGCCCTCCCCTGCGGCATCGAGCGGTGATCCCATCTCCGAGGCCGTGCGGATCATGACCGAGGGCGAACCCCTGGACCCCGACTACACCTCCCCCTGGGATCCCGCCTCGAGCATCAGTTCCTCCGTCTCGACGAGGAACGTCATCACCCTCGACATCTCCTCCGACGCGCTGTCGCAGCGCCTCGACGAGGAGGATGCCCGGCTGGCACTGCAGCAACTCGTGTTCACGGCGACGGCGGCAGCGTCGGACGGCGGTCTCATCACGGGCGGTGAGGCCAGCTCGGTCGTGGTGCTGGTCGACGGGACCGCCGACTACCGTGCCTTCGGATCGGTGGACCTCGGCGGACAACTGACCAGGGACACCAGCGTCCTCGCCCCGGTGTGGATCATCGACCCGCAGCAGGGCGTCGAACTCGGCAGGGAGAGCTTCACCGTCCATGGGCTGGGACCGGCGGGAGACGACTCCGTGGTCTGGCGCATCGACCGCAGGACCGAGGGCTCTGCCGGCGCCACGGACCTGTTCCTGGACGGCGTGGTCGAGATCGTGCCCGCCGACGGCGCGCCGGGCGCCTACTCCTTCGCCGTCGGCCTGCCTCCGGGGAGCTACGACATCACGGTCTCGGCAGGAACCGGCGAGGGCGTTGCTGAGGACTCGAAGTCCGTCGTGGTCCGCTGACCGGATCCGTGACGGTGCCGCGCGGGTACCAGCGCCCGGGCAGGTGACCGAGCGACTACCAGCGCCCCAGCAGGTGGTTCAGCAGGACGAGCGCCGCCGGACCGGCGGACGATGACCGGAGCACGTGCGGCCCCAGCCGCGCGCTCTCGGCGCCCGCGGACCGCAGCTTCCCGAGTTCCGCGTCGCCGATCCCACCCTCGGGTCCGACGACGACGGCCGTGGTCGACGGCCCGTCGAGTCCGCCGGTGCTGCGGAGCACGTCGAGGTGATCGGACAGCGAGGCGTGGGCGTCCTCGTGCAGCACGATGACGTGGTCGACCGCGGCGGCCCATGCGATGAGCCCCGCGGTGTCCATGACGGGCAGGACGTCGGGGACGAACGAGCGCCGCGACTGCTTCGACGCCGCATTCACGAGGGACAGCCACTTCTGCCGGCCCTTCTCCGCCTTCTCGCCGCGCCAGCGCACGATGCTCCGCTCGGCATGCCACGGCACCACCGCGTCGACCCCGAGTTCTGTCGCCGCCTCCACCGCCTGTTCGTCGCGGCCGGCCTTCGCCAGGGCCTGGACGAGGACGAGGCGGTGCAGGGGTGCGGGGTCCTGCCCGGCAGTCTCGACGGTGAGCTCGACCGTCCCTGCTCCGACGGCCACGATGACACCGGTCAGGCGGTACCCCGTCGAGTCCGAGACATCGATCCTCTCGCCCTGGCCGAGTCGACGCACCGTGGCGGCATGGCGTCCCTCGTCTCCCCCGAGGACGAAGGGGCCCCCAGGGCAGGCGGAACGGACCTCGGTGCCCGGCGCGAAGAACAGCGGACGCGTCATGGTCAGCGGTTCCCGAGCCGCTCCCGCAGACGGGCGAACACGCCGGAGCCGTTGCTCGCCAGCTGACCGTCGGTGTACTCCTCGTTCCGGAGCTCGGCGAGCTTCCGGAGGAGTTCCTCCTGCTGGTGGTCGACGTTGCGCGGCGTCTCGACGTTGAGGTGGACGCGGAGGTCTCCCCTGCCCTGGTTGCGCAGGTGCGTGACGCCGAGCCCCCGCAGGGTCAGGATCTCCCCGGACTGCGTGCCCGGCTTGATCATCAGCTCCTGGTCGCCGTCGAAGGTGTCCAGGTGGACGGAGGTACCGAGCGCCGCCGCCGTCATGGGGACACTGAGCGTCACGTGGAGGTCGTCGCCGTCGCGCAGGAAGGTGGAATCGGCGTTGACCCGGATCTCCACATAGAGATCGCCCTGGGGCCCACCGGCGATCCCGGCCTCGCCCTGGCCGCCCAGCTGGATGCGGGTGCCGGTGCTCACGCCTGCGGGGACCTTGATGGTCAGGGTCCGGCGGGCACGGATGCGTCCCTCGCCGCTGCATTCGTGGCAGGGGCTCGGGATGACGGTGCCGTAACCCTGGCACGTACCGCACGGCGCGCTGGTCATGACCTGGCCGAGGATGGACCGGACGGCCCGCTGGACCTGTCCGGAGCCACCGCAGATGTCACAGGTGCGCGGCGAGGTACCGGGCTGGCAGCAGGAGCCGTCACAGGTGGGACACACCTCGGCGGTGTCCACCTCGATCTTCTTGTTGGTGCCGAAGACGGCGTCCTTCAGATCGATCCGTACGTTGATCAGCGCGTCCTGCCCCCGGCGTGTGCGGGACGGTGCGCCGCCCTGCTGGCCGCTGCCCCCGAAGAACGTCTCGAAGATGTCCTGGAAGGCGAACCCGGAGCCGGAGTAGCCCGAGCCGTAGCCGGTGTCCGTCCCGTTCTCGTTCCCGGTCGTGTCGTAGACGCGACGCTTCTGCGGGTCGGAGAGCACCTCGTAGGCGCGGGTGACGAGCTTGAACTCCTCGGCCGCACCATCGCCCGGGTTGACGTCCGGGTGGAGCTTGCGGGCCAGCTTGCGGTAGGCCTTCTTGATTTCCTCCCCGGTCGCGCCCTGCGCCACACCGAGGACCTCATAGTGATTACTCACTCCTGCACATCACTTCCTGTTGGAGACAACTGTCGTCTGCTCACCGGCCGGGCCGGTGGGAATCCTGCGGGGCCCCGCTACTCCTCGAGGATCCTCGAGAGGTAGCGGGCGACGGCGCGCACGGCGGCCATCGTGGTCGGGTAGTCCATGCGGGTGGGTCCGAGGACACCGAGCTTCGCTTCGGCGTCCGGTCCGTAGCCGGTCGCCACCACCGACGCCCCCGAGAGGCCGCCGTAGGGGTTCTCGCTGCCGATCCGCACTGAGATTCCGCGTGCGTCGTACTCCATCTCGGAGAGGAGCCGCAGCATGACCACCTGCTCCTCGAGTGCTTCGAGGATCGGGCCGATGCTCAACGGGAAGTCGCCGGTGGACCGTGCGAGGTTGGCCGTCCCCGCGAGCAGGATCCGGTCCTCGCGGCCGAGCCCGGCAAGCTGCTCGAGCGCCCTGACGATCGTACCCCCGTGCGTGCGGAGGCCGCCCGGCAACTGGGCGAGCGCGGAGCCGAGCTCCGCGGGGAGGTTCGTGAGCCTGACCCCGGAGACCGCGGACAGGATCCTCTGCTTGAGTTCGGCGAGTTCGCTCTCCTGGATGTCCGTCGGCGTCCGGACCATCCGCTGCTGGACCGTCCCGCTCGTCGCGATCAGCACCACCAGGATCTGCTGAGGAGCGAGCAGGACGAACTCGATGTGGCGGACCGATGCCCCTCCCACGCGGGGGAACTGGACGACGGCGACCTGGTTCGTCAGCTGCGCGAGCAGCCGCACCGTCCGGTCCATGACGTCGTCGACGTCCTCTGCACCCTCGAGCAGCGTCTGGATGGCTTTCTTCTCCGGACCGGAGAGGGGCTTCACCTCCGAGATGCGGTCCACGAAGAGGCGGTAGCCCTTGTCCGTGGGGATCCGGCCGGAGCTCGTGTGAGGTGCGGCGATCAGCCCCTCCTCCTCGAGCACCGCCATGTCGTTGCGGATGGTGGCCGAGGACACCCCGAGCCGGTGGCGGTCGACGAGCGCCTTGGAGCCGACGGGCTCCCTCGAGTGGACGTAGTCCTCGACGATGGCCCGGAGCACTTCCAGGCGTCGCGGTTCACTCACTCCTCAAGTCACCTCCGGGTCTGTCCCTACCTCACGAGCACGCGGTCAGGGTGGTTCCGAGCGGTTAGCACTCGACACACCCAAGTGCCAAGTCTAGTACGTCGCGGGCGATTGTTAGCATTGGCAACCCGGGCCGCGGCATACCGCCGGAGCCCTCGTCGGAAGGGTGTTCGGGATGGATCACGGCTGGGGAGCACAGGACATCTCGGCTCCGCGACGCGTCACCCTCCCGGAGGTCCCGGTCGAGCGGGACATGGTCCTCGAGGACGTCCAGAGCGGATTCGTGGGCGCTGTGGTGCGCGTGGAGAAGTCCGGCGGACTGCACGTCATGGTGCTCGAGGACCGCCGGGGCAGGCACCGGACGTTCAGGCTGGGACACGGCTTCCTGCTCGACGGCGCTCCGGTGCAGCTGGTCGCCCCGCGCCCGGTGACGACCGCGGCACGCACCCGAACGGCGTCGGGGAGTGTCCGCGTCGAGGGGGCGCGCGCCCGGACCGCCCGCGCGAGCCGGATCTGGGTGGAGGGCCAGCACGACGCCGAACTCGTGGAGAAGGTGTGGGGTGACGACCTGCGGCTGGAGGGGATCGTCGTCGAACCGCTCCACGGAGTCGATGATCTCGAGGGCGCGATCCGCGCGTTCGGGCCCGGGCCGACCCGCCGCCTCGCGATCCTCGTCGACCACCTCCTGCCCGGCACGAAGGAATCACGGATCGCGCAGCAGGCGATGACCGTACCCGGAGCACGTGACCACGTGCTGATCGTCGGCCACCCCTACGTGGACGTCTGGCAGGCGGTGAAGCCGGCCGTCCTCGGGCGGACGGCCTGGCCCGTGGTGCCGCGCGGTCAGGACTGGAAGACGGGCATCCTCGCAGGGCTCGGCTGGCCGTACCAGGACCAGGCCGCCGTCGCCCAGGGGTGGAAGCGCATCCTCGGAGGCGTCGGGAGCTACGCGGACCTGGAGCCCTCGCTGCTCGGTCGCGTCGAGGAGGTCATCGATTTCCTGACCGTTCCACCGGGCACGGCCTGAAGCGATCCGCGGCGGCCAGCCCGTATCCTTGGAGCACAGTCACGGCGGAGGAATTCCGCGAGCCAGCAAAGGAATACCGTTGTCCAACACCGCCGACCATCAGCACGAAGGACAGAGCGCGTCCCTCCCCGCCTTCGAGGGAACTCCGGCCAACGCGCTGCCGCTCACGGCGTCCGAGGACCGGCAGTTCGCCACGCTCGCGCACTTCGGCGGCATCCTCGGGTTCATCCCCTCGCTGCTGATCTTCCTCATCTTCAAGGACCGCGGCCCGTTCACCGCCCAAGAATCGAAGGAGGCGCTGAATTTCACGCTCCCACCGACCCTCCTGGCCCTCACGGCCTGGCTGCTGTCCCTCGTGCCGGACATCGGCGGGATCTTCGCGGTCGTCAACGCCCTCATCTGGGTCGCCATCACGATCTTCTCCGTGAACGCCGGTATCCAGGTGAACCGTGGACGGCCCTACCGCTACGCCCTGAACCTCCGGCTCATCCGCTAGGCACGACCGCCCGTATACCTCCGGCCCCTGCGCCGCGGTGATCCGGCGACCCTCCGGAGGTGTGCGGGGGCAGTGTGCGGCGGCGCTCCGTCGGTGTCAGTCGGGCAGCAGTCGGCGCACGACGGCGTCGGCCAGCAGGCGTCCCCTGAAGGTCAGGACCACGCGACCCGCGAAGGCCTCGACGGGCTCCACCAGCCCATCGGCGATGAGACCGGCCACGGCCTTCCTGCCCGACGCCGTCAGGACCGCCGTCGGGAGTCCCTCGCGCAGGCGCACCCGCAGCATGACGTCCTCGACGTAGCGGTCCTCGCCACCGAGGATCTCGCGGCCGGCTGCGGGAGACGACCCGCCCTCCAGCGCGGCGGCATAGGCGCGCGGATGCTTGACGTTCCACCAGCGCGTCCCGCCGACATGGGAGTGCGCGCCGGGACCGGCCCCCCACCAGTCGTTCCCGCGCCAGTAGGCAAGGTTGTGGCGGCAGGCGTCGGCGGGCGTCCTGGCCCAGTTGCTCACCTCGTACCAGTGCAGTCCCCCGGCCGTCAGCAGCTCATCCGCAAGGGCGTACTTGTCCGCGTGGTCGTCGTCGTCGATGGGTGGGACCTGCCCGCGACGGATCTGGGACGCGAGGCGGGTGCCCTCCTCGATGATCAGCGCATACGCGGAGATGTGGTCCGGCGCGTAGGACAGCGCCGTCGTCAGCGAGGTCCGCCAGTCGTCCAGGCTCTCCCCGGGCGTCCCGTAGATGAGGTCGAGACTCACCGCCAGGCCCGCCTCGCGGGCCCACTGGACGGCCTGCGGCACGCGTTCCGGCGCGTGCGTCCGGTCGAGCACCGCGAGGACGTGCGGGACGGCGGACTGCATGCCGAAGGACACACGCGTGAAGCCCGCGTCACGGAGGATGCGCAGGGAGTCCGGCGTCACCGAGTCCGGGTTGGCCTCGGTGGTGACCTCCGCACCGGGCGCCAGTCCCCAGCGACCCGTCGCGGCCCGGAGGATCGAGGCGAGATCCTCCGCGGGCAGCAGGGTCGGCGTCCCGCCGCCGAAGAACACGGTGGACATCGGGCGGGCCGGCACGCCGGATGCCGCCAGCGCCCGTGCTCCGAGGTCCAGCTCGGCGAGGACGGAGCCGGCATACGCGTCCTGCGACGCTCCCCCACCCAGTTCGGTGGCGGTGTAGGTGTTGAAGTCGCAGTAGCCGCAGCGCACGGCGCAGAAGGGGATGTGGACGTAGAGGCCGAAGTCGCGAGCCCCGGCATCGACGGCGGCCTCCGCCGGCAGGATCCCGTCCGCCGGCGCGGGCAGGCCGAGTGGCAGGGCGCTAGGCACTCCTGACCTCCTTCGAGGGGTAGAACGTCACTTCTTGGCTTTGTCCTTCGACTCGTCCGAGGACAGTGCGGCGATGAACGCCTCCTGGGGAACCTCCACGCGACCCACCATCTTCATGCGCTTCTTGCCCTCCTTCTGCTTCTCGAGGAGCTTGCGCTTGCGGGTGATGTCACCGCCGTAGCACTTGGCGAGGACGTCCTTGCGGATGGCCCGAATACTTTCGCGCGCGATGATGCGGGCGCCGATGGCAGCCTGGATGGGCACCTCGAACTGCTGGCGCGGGATCAGTTCGCGCAGCTTCCCCGTCATCATCACGCCGTAGGCATACGCCTTGTCGCGGTGGGTGATGGCGCTGAAGGCGTCGACCTGCTCGCCCTGCAGCAGGATGTCCACCTTGACGAGGTCCGAGACCTGGTCGCCGTCGGCCTTCCAGTCCAGCGAACCGTAGCCGCGGGTCTTCGACTTCAGCAGGTCGAAGAAGTCGAAGACGATCTCCGCGAGGGGCAGTCGGTACCTGATCTCGACGCGGTCCTCGGACAGGTAGTCCATGCCGCCCAGCACGCCGCGGCGCTGCTGGCACAGCTCCATGATGGCGCCGACGAACTCCGACGGCGCCAGGATGGTCGCGGACACCATGGGCTCGCGGACCTCGGCGATCTTCCCCACCGGGTACTCGCTCGGGTTGGTCACCTTCAGGACCCGCTTGTCCTCGAGCGTGACCTCGTACTCCACGTTCGGAGCCGTGGAGATGAGGTCCAGGTTGTACTCGCGTTCGAGGCGCTCCCGCGTGATCTCGAGGTGCAGCAGGCCGAGGAAGCCGACACGGAAGCCGAACCCGAGCGCGGCCGAGGTCTCGGGCTCGTAGACGAGGGCGGCGTCGTTCAGCGTGAACTTCGCGAGGGCGTCGCGGAGCACCGGGTAGTCGGTGCCGTCGAGCGGGTACAGCCCGGAGAACACCATGGGCTTCGGATCCTCGTAGCCGCCGAGCGACTCCGCGGCCGGCTTCTGCAGGTTGGTGACGGTGTCACCGACCTTCGACTGGCGCACGTCCTTCACGCCGGTGATGAGGTAGCCCACCTCGCCCACACCGAGGCCCTTGGAAGGCTTCGGCTCGGGCGAGCTCACGCCGATCTCGAGCAGTTCGTGGCTCGCGCGCGTCGACATCATCTGGATGCGCTCACGGGGGCTGAGCTTGCCGTCGACCACCCGGACGTAGGTGACCACGCCGCGGTAGGTGTCGTACACGGAGTCGAAGATCATGGCGCGCGCCGGTGCGTTCGGGTCTCCGGTCGGCGCGGGGAGGTCGCGCACGATCTTGTCCATCAGCGCCTCGACGCCGACGCCGGTCTTGCCCGACACCATGAGGACGTCCTCGGGTTCGCCGCCGATGAGGCTCGCGAGCTCTGCCGCGTACTTCTCCGGCTGCGCTGCCGGGAGGTCGATCTTGTTCAGGACCGGGATGATCGTCAGGTTGTTCTCCATGGCGAGGTACAGGTTCGCCAGGGTCTGCGCCTCGATGCCCTGCGCGGCGTCCACGAGGAGGACGGCCCCCTCACATGCCGCGAGGGACCGCGAAACCTCGTAGGTGAAGTCGACGTGCCCGGGGGTGTCGATCATGTTCAGCGCGTAGGCGGTCCCGTCGACCTCCCAGGGGAGACGAACGGCCTGGGACTTGATGGTGATGCCGCGCTCGCGCTCGATGTCCATGCGATCGAGGTACTGCGCCTTCATGTCCCGCTGCTCGACGGCACCCGTGAGCTGGAGCATGCGGTCAGCCAGGGTGGACTTCCCGTGATCGATGTGGGCGATGATGCAGAAGTTCCTGATGATCGCCGGATCGGTGGCGGCAGGCACCGGCGCGGTGCGGGCCATGGGTGACACGTGTGTTCCTCACTTCGACGGGACGGGGGTCGGCGTACTGGGCGAGCGGTCACCCTCGTGCGGCGACCCGCCCGGTCGCGGCGGCCTGCCCCTAGTCTCCCACGACGCCGGTCGGCGCCGACAATCGCGCGAGGACGCACGATGGCGGGCCCCGCGGCCCGCGTGGGCCGGCTCGGTAGGATCGCTGCATGGCATTCTCGGTCAACACCCTCGTGTCACTCGCCCGCGACGTCCTTCGGGTGGTGGCCCGCCCGTCGAGGACGACGGACCGTCGCACGGGCGGTGGCGGCACCCGGGACGCCGGACGCGCGACGAACCCGTCGTCGACCCCGACGAAGCGGTCCGCCGCCCACCCAGATGCCTCGGCGCGCCGCCACAAGGCCGTCGTCTCCTACTCGCCCTCCGCGGACGGTGACCCGGATCCCGGCGAGATCGTCTGGTCATGGGTGGCCTACGAGGATGATCCGACGCAGGGCAAGGACCGCCCGGTGCTCCTGATCGGCCGGTCGGGCTCGGACCTGCTCGGGCTCATGCTGACCAGCCGGGACCGTAACAACGACCGGGATCACGACGACAGGTATGTGGACGTCGGTACCGGGGGCTGGGACCGGCAGGGCCGGCCGAGCGAGGTGAAGGTGGACCGCGTGCTGCGGCTGTCCGCGGCGGACATCAGGCGTGAGGGCTCGGTTCTCCCGCGTGAGCGCTTCGAGCGCGTGATCGCCGCCGTACCTGCCCATCTCCTGCACTGATCACCGGCTCACCCTGCCTGGCAGGTCCTCTGCGCGGTGCGTTTCTGGTAACCTTGACAGCTGTGTGTCCGCGCAGGTCTTCGGGCACTTTGGCCGATCACCGCACGGTATCCCCACGCCGCTCAGTCTCCGGTTGGCCGAAATACCCTCACGACCCAGTCCGCAATACAAAGAAAGTTCTCATACGTGGCAAATATCAAGTCCCAGAAGAAGCGCATCCTCACCAACGAGAAGGCGAGGCAGCGCAACAACTCGGTCAAGTCCGAGCTGAAGACCGCCATCCGCGCCGTGAACACGGCCGTCGAAGGTGCTGACAAGGATGCTGCCGCAACGGCCCTCCAGGCCGCCAGCCGCAAGCTCGACAAGGCTGTCAGCAAGGGTGTCCTGCACAGGAACAACGCAGCAAACCGCAAGTCCGCGATCTCTAAGAAGGTCAACGCGCTCTAAGCTGCGGACCTCAGTGACGAAGGGCCGGCTCCCCACGGAGCCGGCCCTTCGTCGTCCGGGCTGCAGTCGGACTGCGGGAGACCTGCATCCCTCACCCGGCCCTCATCCCGGAGGGGCCGGGAGCACGCGACGACCACCGATAAGTCGTGGCGCGAGGCCGCTCGACCGCCACGTGGGGTCGGCGAGTCGCCCTCCCGGGCGGGACGCCGCCGATCCGTCCCTCAGCCGTCGCCGAGCGCGATGACGGTCACGGCGCGCTCGACGGCGTACACCGGGTCGCGGGACTCGCCCTTGACCTGCGCATCCGCTTCTGCCAGGGCCCTGATGGCACGTGCGAGGGCGTCGGAGCTGAAGCGCTGAGCCTCCCTCCGGGCCTGGTCCACCTGCCACGGCGCCATGCCGAGGTCCCGGGCGAGCTGGGCGGAGGACCCGCGCACTCCGTGGACCTTCGCAACGGCCCGGACCTTCATGGCCAGGGCCGCGACGATCGGCACCGGGTCCGCGCCGGTGGCCAGGGCATGGCGGAGCATGGACAGGGCCTGGGCCGTCCGGCCTGCGAGCGCTGCATCGGCGACCTTGAAACCCGTCGCCTCGACACGGCCGCCGTAGTACTTCTCGACGAGTTCGGCAGTGACATCCACAGCGGTATCGGCCATCAGCTGCTGACAGGCCGCCGCCAGTTCCGGCAGCTGGGAGCCCACCGCCGCGACGAGCGCGCGGACGGCGTCCGGGTCGATGCGGCGCTTGGCCCGCTTGAACTCGGCTGTGACGAACTCGGCCTTCTCGCCGTCCTTCTTGAGGGGCTGACAGTCCACGATCGTGGCCTGCGCGGCGCGGACGGCGTCGAGGAGCTTCTTGCCCCGGTTCCCTCCCGTGTGCCGCAGGACCAGCACGACATCGGGCGCCGGATCCGTCAGATACGCCAGGGCGTCGACCAGGAAGGCGTCGTTCATCTGCGCGAGGCCGGCCGCCTCGATGATCTTCCAGTCGCCGAACAGCGAGGGGCTTGCATGCATCGTGAGCATTCCGGCCTCATAGGTTCCGGCGTCGAACCGCACGAGCTCCGCACCCGGCTGGGCGATCCTGACCTGGTGGCGGATCGACTCCGCCGCCTTCGATGCGAGGTAGTCCTCCGGCCCGGCCAGCAGCACCACAGCGGCAGGCCGGACATCACGCCAGGGGGTCGGGGCCTGCGCGGCGCTGCCCGCGCGGCTCACCGGTGTTCTTGTTGCCATGAAGGGCAGTTCCTCTCGAAAAGATCGGTACCTACTGTTGCACGATGGTGCCGCGCCTCCAAGCCGTCGTCCGGTCTCCTGATCCTGGTCCCGTCCGTTGTGCGCCTCCGTGGTCACCGCGTGGCGCTTGTCCCCCGCTCGACGGCGGGATCCTCCGGTCAGCCGATCGGCCTCACCTCGAGACGGCTCCCGTCGATACGGATGAGGAAGGAGCCGAGTTCATCGGTGCGGGCCGTCGGGACGCCGGCGGCATCGAGGGCATCGACGATCGTGGGGTGCGGGTGCCCGTAGTCGTTGTCCGCTCCGACGGAGATGACGGCCAGCCGCGGGTCGAGCCCGTCGATCAGGACGGTCCCGCCGTTCCTCGCCCCGTGGTGGGCGATCTTCAGGACGTCCACCCCCGGGCGGAGAGCCGGCGTGGCACCGAGCATGCGGGCTGCCATGTCCTCCTCCTGATCGCCCGTGAGGAGGATCCGCACCGGCCGGCGAGGGGTGTCGACGAGGAGGTCGAGCACTGCACTCGCGTTGTTCTCCTCGCCGCCGCTGACGGGTCCCTCGGGCCAGAGGACGTCCACCGTGACGCCGTCGAGCTCCATCGTCGTGCCGCCGTCGAGCTCTGTCGGCCGTACCCCGGCTGTGGAGGCCGCGTCCGCCACCTCCCGCGGGAGGCTTTCCTCGCCGGTCGAGTAGTAGAGGGCCCCGACGGTCCTCCCGCGAAGCGCTCCGGCGGTGCCGCCGTAGTGGTCGTCATGGAGGTGGGTGATGACGAGGGCATCGACGACGTCCACCCCCAGCCTGTCGAGGCACCGGTCCATGGCGGCGGCGTCCGGCCCGGTGTCGACCACGAGGGCGTGCCCGGGTCTCGTCCGGACGACCAGACCGTCGCCCTGTCCGACATCGCAGGCGGCAAGCAGCCAGTCGGAGGGCGCAGAGGGCTGCCGGACGTGGCTGACGATGAAGCCCCCCACCACGGCCAGGACGACGCAGGCGGCAACCGCCGTCCGACATCGACCGCTGCGGCGTCGGTGTGGGTGGGACACGCCTGCGGCCTCCTCCTGCGAGCGCGACCGGGGAGGGAACACAGGGCTGTCGGCCGCTGCACCCGGATGCGAGATCACGGGAGCGGCAGGGCTCCCTCCTCCCGCGTCGCGGGCCCCCCGCACCCTCTGCAGCGGTCGCCCGTCGAGGAGCCGGGATCGGGCCGTGAACCGTGCCGTCGAACTCGCCGGCCTCCTGACCAGCAACGACAGCACCGCGGCCGAGGCCAGTGCGGCGAGGACGACGCCGACCGGACCGGTGGCCCACGGCACAGAGGTGCCCGGCAGGTCGGCGAACGTGTCCGCCACGGCACCGACCCACCGTGTCCCGACCTGCGCCGAGGCGACGAGCGGTTGCGCGAGCACCGGGGCGCCCGCCAGAGCGAGGACCGACACCATCCCGAGGAGCGTGACCGCCGGCACGACTGGCGAGGCGGCGACGTTCGCCGGCAGCGAGTACACCGGCAGCGACGGCTGGAGCAGGACGAGGATCGGCGTGCAGAACAGCTGGGCCGTCAGCGGGATCGCCAGAAGCTGAGCGGGGAGGCGGGGCATGACGCGGCACATCGACTCGACCACCGACGGACCAGCACTGACGAGTCCGAGGGTCGCGGCGACCGACAGCATGAACGCGAAGGACACCGACAGCCAGGGATCGACGGCGAGCAGGATGATGATCGACAGCATCAGCAGTGTCAGGGAGACCCTCCCCCGGCCGGACAGGACCGCAGCCACGCCGATGGAACCCATCACGGCGGCCCTGAGCACGCTGGGCTCCGGCCGCACCAGGAGGACGAAGGCTGCAAGTGCCATGACCGCACCCGCCGCCGCCACCGCGCGGGGTGTCCTCGCAGCCCTGAGCCCGATGAACGTGAAGGCCAGGACGTAGGAACAGTTCGCCCCGCTGACCGCCGTCAGATGCGTCAGTCCGGTGATCTTCATGTCCGCCTCCAGGGCAGGGTCCAGCGCCGTCCTGTCGCCGAGGACCATCCCTGGGAGGAGACCACGATCGCGCCCGTCCTGCTCCGCTGCGGTGCGGAAATCCGTCCGGAGCGTGTCCGTGGCGCCGAGCCAACCGGTGGCATGCTCGATGGTCGGCCGGCTCGACGGGAGGAACATCGCGGTCGCCCGGCCCTGCCGGGTGCTCGGCTGCAGTAAGCCGAGCACCCGCACGATGTCACCTGTTCCGACCTGCGACCACGGTGCTCCGCCCAGCACCACGACGGGCGTGGCCGCGGTGAAGCCGACCCCCCGCAGGACCCCACCGACGACGTCGGCGTCGACGAGGAACCGCTCACCGTCCCCGAAGGCGCCCGGCGGTAGAGCGGACGGCTCCCCCGTGACACGCAGCACGACCGTGATCGGAGAGCCGCTGTCGACGGCGTCCGACACCGGACCGGCCTCTGCACGAGCGAGGCTCCCACCCGTGGCCAGCAGGATGAGGGCGATCGTCGCGACGGGCACCAGTCCGTGGGCGAGCCCGGCAAACCATCGCCGGGCCGACCGCCGACGGAGGACGACGAAGACCACGAGGACCAGGGCGAGTGTCGCAGTGCCCAGCCCCCCGGCCGTCGAGGCCGCTGCGGTTCCTCCGCTCGCAACGGCCGCTGCCGCCCAGGCGGCCACAGCTGACGGGAGGAGACGCAGGTCGGCCGTCCATTGCGACGGACCGGTCCCGCGGGCGGCCAGGGGCTCGGCTGCGGCCGCCGCCCGCCTGGTCACTGGACCACGATGAGCGGCAGGATCCTCTCGAGCAGGGCCGGCCCGATGCCCGGTACCGCATCGATGTCGGAGGCCTGCAGGAAGGGACCGTGCTCCGTCCGCCAGTCCAGGATCCGTTGGCCGAGCACCGGACCCACACGCGGAAGTGTCTCGATCTCGGTGAGTGTCGCAGCATTGATGTCGATGGGACCGGTCCCGGTCGGGAGGTCGGCACCGGCCGGGCGATCCCCGCCGCCTGCCTCGGCCGGCGTGCCCGGCGGCGTCGGGTTCTGCAGGCCCCCGGGGACCGCCGGTGCTTCCTCCCCGACGGCCAGGAGGTGAAGATGCTGCCCGTCGGTGGGCCGCGCCGCCAGGTTCACCCGTTCGAGGTCGGCCTCCGGCAGCGCACCACCGGCTGCTTCGAGGACATCGGCCAGACGCGCATCGGCATCGATCTCCACGACTCCCGGTACTGCGACAGCACCGGTGACAAAGACCCAGAGCGTGCGGGTCACCTCGTCATGACCCTCGCCCGCCCGGCCAGGGGGTGGCAGGGCCGATGCCGCGGAGGGTACCGTTGCCCCGTCGGCAGCGGCGCGGTCCGGATGGTCGGCGTCGTCCAGTGCGTCGGGGTCGTTGCGTTCGGTCCCGACCGCCTCGTGCGGGCCATCGAGCTCGATCGACATCGCCGCAGCCGACGGTTCGGAGCTGCGGACGAGGAACAGGGCCGCGCCGACCGACAGCGCGATCCCGAGGAAGACCAGTGCCGCCGATCGGGCGACACGCCACTGCAGACCCCGGGTCATGGCCGGACGACGTCCTACCGCGCTGTCCTCCTCCTCCGACGGCCACTCGACCTCGTTCTGCTGGGACACGGCGGGACGTGACCAGGATCGCCGGCCGCCCGGGTCGGATGGGTCGAACACGTTGGATGCGTCGGATGGGTCGAAAGGATCGCCCGATCCGTCGCCACTGTCACCGCGCAGACGGAGGCGCTGTAATCTCCGGGAGTCCTGCATGACCGCGGGGATGTCTGCGTCGCCGGTCGTCGGCCATCGGTGCTGTCCCATGCGGGTAACGCTAGGAGCAGCCGGCGTGGCCTTCGTGGCGTGATGGTGCTATGTGGACAACGCGGCCAGGAGTGCGGCACACGATCCGGACCGCACGGATCGGATCGACGGACCGGGTACCGGACGGATGCGCTCGATACCGGACGGACGGGCTCACAGCCGGACGGACGGGCTCACGGTGACGGCGACGACACCGAGACCGGCATGGGCCGCGAGCACCGACGGGCAGGGGGCGGTGGTGACCTTTCCCCCACTGGCGGACTCGATCCGTCCTGCCAGCGCAACGGCCTCGGCCTCGTTGCCGAAGTGGTGCACCGTGAGGTCCACCGCACCGACCCGCGCAGCGGCGTCCGCGAGGACGACTTCCTCGAGCCGCTGCAGGGCCTTCGGTGCGGACCTGAGGCGTTCCAGGGGTACGAGCCGTCCACCCTGGACGTGCAGGATCACCCGGACCGAGAGCAGCGTGCCGAGCCAGCCGGCCGCCGCCGGGATACGCCCCCCGCGGCGCAGCTGCTCCAGGCTCGGGACGTAGAAATAGAGGGCCGAGGCCCGGGCAGCCATCGCGGCGGCGGCAGCGGCGGTCTGCAGGTCCCCACCCCTCTGCAGCGCCGCCAGCGCGGCGAGGGCAGCCCGGCCCTGGGCCATCCCGGCCGTCCTCGTGTCGATCACCTCGACGGGCAGGACGGATCGCGAGGACGCCATCCTCGCCGCCTCGACGGTGCCGGAGAGCTGGCCCGAGAGGTGCACGGAGACGACGCCGTCGTACCCCTCCTCCGCGAGGGAGCCGTAGACGCGGTCGAACTGACCGGGCGAGGGCCGCGAGGTCCTCACGTCCGCACCGGCGGCGAGGGCGACCATCAGGGGTGCGGTGACGTCGTCGTGTTCACCCGTCAGGATGTCGTGGCCGACGAGCACCGGCATGGGCACCACCCGGATGCCGTCGGCGAGACCGCCGGCCGCGCTCCACCCGGGAGCGAAGCCGGCCGCCGAATCGGTCACGACAGCTATCCGCACCGTCGTCTCCCGATCGCGCGTGCGGCACCTGGAGCGGGACGCATCAGGCCGGGACGTATCAGGCCGGGACGCATCAGGCCGGGACGATGTTGACCAGCTTCGGCGCCCGCACGATCACCGTGCGGATGCCCCGGCCGTCCAGGACCCGCTGCACCTGCTCGCTCGCCAGGGCGAGCTCCCGCAGCTCCTCCTCGGCGATGTCGGGCGACACCGTCAGGCGGTCACGGACCTTGCCCTGCACCTGCACGACGGCGACGATGGTCTCCTGCGTGAGGAGCGCGGGGTCCACCGCCGGCCAGCCGGCCGTCGCCACCGTGGCCTCGTGGCCCAGCCGGTTCCAGAGGTCCTCGGCCGTATAGGGCGCGAACAGGCTGAGCAGGATCGCGACCGCCTCGGTGGCCTCCCGGACGGCGGGATCGGCACCGCCGGCGCCGGAGTCGATCGCCTTCCGCGTCGCGTTGACCAGCTCCATGAGCTTGGCGATGACCACGTTGAACTTGTTGGCCTCCATCAGCTCGGCGGCGTCGGAGACCGTCCGGTGCGTCACCGACCGCAGTGCGCGGTCGCCTGTCGCCGGGTCGGACCCGACGGCACTCGTCACGTCGTTCCCCAGGCGCCAGGCACGGGCCAGGAACTTCGCGGAGCCCGACGGCGAGACGTCCGCCCAGTCGACGTCGTCCTCGGGCGGCGACGCGAACACCATGGTGAGGCGCACCGCGTCGACGCCGTAGCGGTCGAGCTGCTCCCCCAGGTCCACGCCGTTGCCGAGCGACTTGCTCATCGCCTTACCGCCGTTGAGCACCTGCCCCTGGTTCAGGAGTGCGCTGAAGGGCTCGGTGAAGCCGACCATGCCGAGGTCGAACAGCACCTTGGTGAAGAACCTGCTGTAGAGCAGGTGCAGGATGGCGTGCTCCACGCCGCCGACGTACTGGCCGACCGGCAGCCAGCGGTTGACGGCGTCCGTGTCGAACGGTGCCGTCTCCAGGTCCGGGTTCACGAAGCGCAGGTAGTACCAGGACGAGTCGACGAAGGTGTCCATGGTGTCGGTGTCGCGCTTCGCAGCGCCGCCGCAGGACGGGCAGGGGACGTTCACCCAGTCCTCGACGGCGGCCAGGGGCGAGGTACCCTTCGGCGCGAGCGACTCGCCGCGCAACCCCTCGGGCAGTGTCACGGGAAGCTGGTCGTCCGGTACGGGCACCTCGCCACAGGACGGGCAGTGGATAATCGGGATGGGTGTACCCCAGAACCGCTGGCGGGACAGCAGCCAGTCGCGGAGCCGATAGTTGATGGTGTGCTCGCCCGTCCCCTGCTCTTCGATCAGTTCGACGGCACGGCGGATGGCGGTGGGTTTGTCCAGGCCGGTCAGCTCGCCGGAGTTGACCAGCGTGCCCTCGCCGGTGGTGGCGACACCGGTCACGGCGGCATCCTCCGCGCCGGTGTCCACGACGGTGCGCACGGGCAGGTCGAAGGCGCGGGCGAAGTCGAGGTCACGCTGGTCATGCGCGGGCACTGCCATGATGGCGCCCGTGCCGTAGTCGGCCAGCACGTAGTCCGCGGCCCAGACCGGCAGTTTCTCCCCGGTCAGGGGGTTCACGGCGTAGCGGCCGGTGAATACCCCCGTCTTCTCACGCTCGGTGGCCTGGCGCTCGATCTCGGACAGTTTCTTGACCTGTTCGCGGTACGCCTCCAGCTCGGCACGCTGCGCGGGCGTGACCAGGTCCAGCGCCAGGTCGGCGTCCGCGGCGACGACGAAGAACGTCGCCCCGTACAGGGTGTCGGGGCGTGTCGTGAACACGGCCACGTCCGACGCCGCCTGGTCGGCATCGGCCTCGATGCGGAACCGCACGTGCGCGCCCTCCGACCGGCCGATCCAGTTGCGCTGCATGGCCAGCACCCGCTCGGGCCAGTGGCCCTTCAGCTGCTCCATGTCGTCCAGCAGGCGGTCGGCGTAATCGGTGATCTTGAAGTACCACTGGTTCAGGTTCTTCTTGGTGACCATGGTGCCGCAGCGGTCGCACGCACCGTTGATGACCTGCTCGTTGGCGAGGACGGTCTGGTCCTTCGGGCACCAGTTGACCGGCGAGTTGCGGCGGTAGGCGAGGCCCTTCTGGAAGAACCGGACGAACAGCCACTGCGTCCATCGGTAGTACTCGGGATCCGAGGTGTGCAGGCGGCGCTCCCAGTCGGCGCTGATCGCGTAGCGCTTGAACGAGTGGGCCTGTGTCTCGATGTTGGCGTAGGTCCACTCGGCCGGGTGCGCGTTGCGCTTGATGGCGGCGTTCTCGGCGGGCAACCCGAAGGAGTCCCAGCCGATCGGGTGCAGGACGTCGTAGCCCTTCTGCCGGTAGAAGCGCGCGGCGACGTCACCCATGGCAAAGGCCTCCGCATGGCCCATGTGCAGGTCTCCGGAGGGGTAGGGGAACATGTCGAGCACGTACCGTCGCTCCCGCGAGCCGTCGTCCGCCGGGGCGAAGGCCCGGAGCTCGTCCCAGACCGCCGGCCAGCGCGCCTCGATGGCGGCGATGTCGTAGGTGTTCTCGTCCGGCTGGGCGACCTCGGGATTGGTGCTCACTGTGTGACCTGTTCTGTCGGTGGAACCTGGTGGGACCCAAGGGACCCTGGTGGAAGGCGACGGGACGCGCGGGGTGATGCTGCTCCTGCCCCTTCGTCCTGCGCTGCGGAACCGGGAATCCGACGCACCCTGCGCCGGACACACAAAAGCCCCTCACGCAGGAGGGGCCGCCGCACGGTCGATACCGTGCGGCTAGGTAAGCAGGAGGTTCCGGGACATGCGGCCAGTTTAGCAGTGTGCGCAGCAGTGGCGGCAGCCACGACGGCACCCGATCCGCACGAGCGCGGCAGCGCCCGGCCCAGGGGCCGCCTGGCAGCGCCCGGCCCGTCGAATGACGGACCGGGCGCTGTCGAGTGGTGCCAGGAGCCCCGGAAGGGCGCCCGTGCTAGCTGACGTCCTCGTCGACCCAGTCGAAGGTCTTGGTGACGGCCTTCTTCCAGAGGCGCAGCTGGCGATCACGCTCGGCGTCGTCCATGGACGGGTTCCAGCGCTTGTCCTCGGCCCAGTTGGTGGCCAGCTCGTCGGTGTCCTTCCAGAATCCGACGGCGAGGCCCGCGGCGTAGGCGGCACCGAGAGCGGTGGTCTCCGTGACCTTCGGACGGATCACGGGGATACCGAGGATGTCCGCCTGGAACTGCATCAGGGCGTCGTTGGCGACCATGCCGCCGTCGACCCTGAGGTCCTCCATGTTGACGCCGGAGTCGGCGTTCGCGGCGTCCAGTACCTCGCGGGTCTGGAACGCCGTCGCCTCGAGAGCGGCGCGCGCGATGTGGCCCTTGTTGACGAACCTGGTCAGGCCGACGATCGCACCGCGCGCATCCGAGCGCCAGTACGGCGCGAACAGGCCGGAGAACGCGGGGACGATGTACACGCCGCCGTTGTCGTCGACCGTCGTGGCGAGCTGCTCGACCTCGGGTGCGCTCTTGATGATGCCGAGGTTGTCGCGGAGCCACTGGATGAGCGAACCCGTGACGGCGATCGATCCCTCGAGCGCGTAGACGGGCTTCGCGTCACCGAGCCGGTAGCAGACCGTGGTGAGCAGACCGTTCTTGGAGTGGACGATCTCCTCACCGGTGTTGACGATCATGAAGTTGCCGGTGCCGTAGGTGTTCTTCGCGCCGCCCTTGGCGAATGCCGCCTGACCGAAGGTCGCCGCCTGCTGGTCACCGAGGATGCCGGCCACGGGGGTCTCGCGGAGCAGCTGCGAGGTGTGGACCGAGCCGTAGACCTCGGAGGAGGATTTGATCTCGGGCATCATCGACAGGGGCACACCGAAGTCGGCGAGGATCGACTCGTCCCACGACAGTGTCTCGAGGTCCATGAACAGCGTGCGCGACGCGTTGGTGACGTCGGTGATGTGGACTCCGCCGTCCACCCCGCCCGTCAGGTTCCACGTGACCCACGAATCGGTGTTGCCGAAGATGAGGTCACCGGCCTCGGCCTTGGCACGCGCGCCGTCGACGTTGTCGAGGATCCACTTGATCTTGGTCCCCGAGAAATAGGTGGCCAGCGGAAGCCCGACCTTCGACTTGTACCGCTCCACGCCCCCGTCCTTCGCGAGTTCGTCGACGATGTTCTGGGTGCGGGTGTCCTGCCAGACGATCGCGTTGTAGACGGCCTTGCCGGTGGTCCTGTCCCAGACGACGGCGGTCTCGCGCTGGTTCGTGATGCCCACCGCGGCGATGTCGTGGCGGGTCAGGTTCGCCTTCGAGAGCGCTGTACCGATGACCTCGCGGGTGTTGTCCCAGATCTCGGCGGGATCGTGCTCGACCCACCCGGCCTTCGGGAAGATCTGCTCGTGTTCCTTCTGACCCGAGGACACGATGTCGCCCTTGTGGTCGAAGACGATGGCCCTGCTGGAAGTTGTGCCCTGGTCGATGGCGATGACGTACTGCTGCGACATGTCCTACTCCTTCATTGGATGACAGGTGGTGGCGGTCGGTGACGACTGCGGTGCTGGCGTCGGGGCCTAGGCGGCAGGGACGGGGAACGAGATGAACTGGATGACGATACCCGCGAGTGCGCCGCCGATGATCGGGCCGACGATGGGCACCCAGGCGTAGCCCCAGTCGCTGCCGCCCTTGCCCTTGATCGGCAGGAAGGCGTGCGCGATACGGGGCCCGAGGTCACGGTTCGGGTTGATGGCGTATCCGGTGGGGCCACCGAGCGAAGCGCCGATGCCGACCACGAGGAGGGCGACGGCCAGCGGGCCCAGTCCCGACGGCGTGTTGCCGAAGGAGAGGATGACCAGGACCAGCACGAAGGTGGCGATGATCTCGGTGACCAGGTTCCAGCCGTAGTTGCGGATGGCCGGGCCGGTGGCGAAGACGCCGAGCTTGTTGGCGGGGTCCGGCTCGTCGTCGAAGTGCTGCTTGTAGGCGAGCCAGCAGAGCACCGCGCCGAGGATCGAACCGATCATCTGGGCGGCGAGGTAGGCCAGGGTGGTGGCGAAGGTCTTGTCCACGCCGGGCGCGTACTCGGCCGCGTCGCCGTTGAACAGCAGGCCCATCGTCACCGCGAAGTTGAGGTGTGCTCCCGACAGGGCGCTGACATAGACACCGGCGAAGACCGCGAGGCCCCAGCCGAAGTTGACCATGAGAAAGCCGCCGTTATTACCCTTGGTCTTGGCCAGCGCCACGTTCGCGACGACACCCGTACCGAGCAACAACAGCAGCATCGTGCCGAAGGTTTCGGCAACAAATACTTCCAGAGACATCTTTGACTCCTCTATCTATTCATTTATTGGCGGGTGCCGCCGCCTCGACGGCACCCGTTTGGTTCCCCCCGGCAACCACTGCCGTTGGCATAGCACCGCTGCGAGTGACAGCGGTTCGATCACGTGACGGCGGGAGCCGCTAGGCGATCAGGCTTTTGACCTCGACCCTGTGGGCCGCGGCGAGGACGTTCTCGGCGAGCTCGATCTCCGATGCTGACCGTGCAGCATCCCACCCCAGCAGGGGGGCCAGGGTCCCGGCGAGTTCTGAGAGCAGTTCCTCGGAGACGAGTCCCCGGAAGGCGAGCGATGTACGGCGGATCAGGACGTCGATCAGGTGGCCGATCTGCTCGTGCTCCACCATGTAGGCGAGCTCACGCGTACTCAGCTCCTTCGTGGAATTAAACATCCTGTCGGGACCTTCGGCGAGGTATTCGATGACGTCTTTTGCGCGTGTTCCGTACCGGGTGAGCAGAACGTCCACGCGGGCCTCGTCGAAGCCGGGCCGGACGGCATTCCGGATCCACAGGCGCTCGGCGTCGTCGTCCGTCGGGAAGTCCTGGCCACCACCGATGGCGACTCCCGCCGTGGAGGTCTTTCGAGCGGCCCCGAGAGCGGCGAGTGTGTCGTCGGCGAGGTGTTCGGAGAGGGCGCGGAAGGTGGTCCACTTGCCGCCGACGAGGCTCAGGGTGGTGACCTGGCGGTCGCCCACCTTCTCCTGGCGCTTCTCGATGCGGTAGTCGCGGGACACGAAGCCCGGCTGGGTGTCGTCGTGGCGCGGCAGCGGCCGCACGCCCGAGAAGCTGTACACGATGTGGTCCTTCGAGACCGCGATGTCCGGGAAGACATGGCCGATCAGTTCGAAGAAGTAGTCGATCTCCTCGTCCGTGCAGACGGCCTGCTCCTCGACGTCGACGTCGATGTCCGTGGTGCCGACGAGCACGCGGTCGCCCATGGGGTAGATGAGGACGATCCGGCCGTCGACGTGCTCGAAGAAGATCTCGGTGCCATTGCAGGCCTCGAGCAGCTGGGGGTGGTCGAGGACGATGTGCGAGCCCTTGGTGCCACCCATGAACAGGGTCTCGGTGCCGAGGGCCGCATTGGTGCCGTCGGTCCATGCGCCGGTCGCATTCACGACGACGTCGGCCTGGAAGCCGAAGGTCTCGCCGGTGAGCTCATCGCGCAGGAGCACGCCGTCGTCGGTCGTGCCGACGGCACTGACGTAGTTCGCGGCCCGCGCGGCGGGGTTGGCGATCTGTCCGTCGCGCAGGACGTCGAGGGTCAGGCGCTCCGGGTTGTGCACGGAGGCATCGAAGTAGGTGGCCGCGTACTTGATGTCCTTGCGGAGTTCGGGCATGGCGGCGAGCGCCTTCTTGCGACCGACGAAGGAGTGACGCGGCACGTTGCCGCCGTCGCGCGAGAAGAAGTCGTACATGGTCAGGCCGGCCTTGATGAGGACCGCGCCACGCTCGACCTGCTTGCCCTGCTTGTGCGTCAGGAAACGCAGGGGGGCGGAGAGGATGCCCGAGAACGTGGTGTAGATCGGGATGGTGGTCTGCAGCGGCTTGACGTAGTGGGGGGCGATCTTCATCAGCGCGTTCCGCTCGATGACCGATTCGCGCACGAGGCGGAACTCGCCGTTCTCGAGATAGCGGATGCCGCCGTGGATCATGTGGGAGGACGCGCCCGATGCGCCCTGGCAGTAGTCGCCCCGTTCAACGAGAGCGACGTCGATGCCCTGCAGTGCGAGGTCGCGGAAGGTTCCGACCCCGTTGATGCCGCCACCGATGATGAGCACGGACGCCCGGGGGTTGTCCCTGAGCTCCTGCACCACGGTGCGCGTCGAAGATGTCATGCCTTCACCGGGGGTGCGGTCGGCTGGAATGCTCAAGGGACTACTCCGTAACTTCAATGTCGGGAATGTTTACTGCGCTATCAATTCTTCGAGCAGTGGGAATAACAGTCAACCGCATTGCACAAACGTGCACAGCGCGTCAGACTGACGGGATGATGACCATCGAGGACGGCTCGTCGGACGGTATCGGCGACCCCGACCGGGCACCGGGCAACCGCTCGCGGGATGCCCTGAGGGCAGCCCAGATGTACTACCTGCAGGACCTCACCATGAACGCCATCGCGCGGGAGCTGCGTACCTCCCGCTCCACCGTCTCCCGCCTGCTCTCGATGGCACGGGAGACGGGACTGGTGCAGATCCAGGTCAACAACCCGTCCGACCGGGCTCCTGCGCTGGAGCAGCAGATCAGCCGTCGTTTCGGCGTGGAGGCGCACGTCGTCCCGGTGGCCGACAGTGTGAACGACTCAGAGGTGCTCGACCGCGTCGCCATCCAGGCCGCCCGGACGATCGGCCCCCTCGTGGATTCGAACGCCATCGTCGGCGTCGCCTGGGGATCCACCCTCAGCGCGGTGAGTCACCATCTGACCCGGAAGCAGACCCACGACAGCACGATCGTGCAGCTCAACGGGGCGGGCAACACCCAGACCACGGGCATCACCTACGCCAGCGAGATCCTGCGGCGCTTCGGCCAGGCCTACGGAGCGCGGGTGGAGCAGTTCCCCGTCCCCGCCTTCTTCGACCATGCCGCCACGAAGACCGCCATGTGGGAGGAACGCAGCGTCCGCCGCATCCTCGACCTGCAGCGGCGCATGACCATGGCGATCTTCGGCGTGGGATCGATCGGGGCGGGGATCCCCAGCCACGTGTACAGCGGCGGCTACCTGGACCGCGAGGACCTCGAGACGCTGGAGACGGACGAGGTCGTCGGTGATGTGGCCACGATGTTCTTCCGCGCCGACGGCACGCATCGTGACATCGTGCTCAACACGCGCAGCACGGGCCCCGAGCTCGACCAGCTGCGCACGGTCCGACGCCGGATCTGCGTGGTGTCCGGGGAGTCGAAGATCAACGGACTCCGCGGCGCCCTGGCGGCGGGGCTCGCCACGGACCTCATCCTCGACGAGGGCTCGGCCCGGCGGCTCGTGCACTCCTGACGGCCCGGGGCAGCCGGGTGCGCCCCGTCCTCGATAGAGTGCACGCATGAGCTCTCCCGCGCCCCGTGCCGCACTCGCCGACGGACGAATGATCGACCGGGTGGGGTACGGCGTGTACAAGGTGTCGCCCGAGGACACAGCGCGCCTCTGCTCCACGGCGCTCGACGCCGGCTACCGACTCCTCGACACCGCGTCGCTGTACGGCAACGAGTCCGGCGTGGGATCGGCGGTCCGTGAGTACCTCGGATCGGGTGACCGGGACGAACTCTTCATCACCTCGAAGGTGTGGAACGACGACCACGGCTTCGATGCGACGCTCCGGGCCTTCGACACGAGCATGGACCTCCTCGGACTCGACCGGCTGGACCTCTACCTCATCCACTGGCCCTGCCCCTCCAAGGACCTGTACGTGGAGACCTGGCGCGCCCTCGAGCGGCTCCAGGGCGACGGCCGGGTGCGCTCGATCGGCGTCTCCAATTTCCAGCGGACCCACCTCGAACGGCTGATCAACGAGACCGACGTGATCCCGGTCCTCAACCAGGTGGAGCTGCACCCCTACCTGCAGCAGCGGGAGCTGCGCGCCTTCCACGCCGAGCACGGCATCGCCACCCAGGCGTGGAGCCCCCTGGGGCGCGGCAACGTGCTCGACGACGCCGTGATCGTCCGCATCGCGGCCGAACTCGGCCGTACCCCTGCCCAGGTGATCCTCCGCTGGCACCACCAGCAGGACATCCTGACGATCCCGAAGGCCAGTTCGAGGGAACGCATCGCCTCGAACCTCGACATCTTCGGCTTCGAGCTCGACGACGCCCGGATGGCCGCCCTCGACGGGCTGGAGCGTGGCCGGCGCTTCGGGTCACACCCGGACCGGGTGGGCTGATGCGCGACGCCGTCGTCCGCACCATAGGCTGGGAAGGCACGCTGCAACGCATCTGGGACTTCCCTGCCGTCGGGTCCCCGGAACCGGCGGGACCGGCCGGACCGGCCACCCCTGCCGCACTGCCGATCGTCATGGTGCACGGTTTCCGGGGTGACCACCACGGCCTGCTGCGGCTCGTCGAGGAGCTGCCGGGCCACCGGGTCGTCCTGCCGGACCTGCCCGGGTTCGGGCAGGGCCAGGAACTGACGTCCACGCACGACGTCGGCACCTACGCCCGCTTCACCGCCCATGTCGCGCGACTCGTCGGTCCCGGACCGCGCATACTCCTCGGTCACTCCTTCGGGTCCATCGTCGCGGCCGAGGCGGTGGCCTCGGACCCGGACCTCGCTGCGGTCCTGGTGCTGGTCAATCCGATCAGTACCCCTGCCCTCGAGGGACCCAGCCGCGCGGCGTCGCGGGTCGCGGAGGGCTATTACGTGGCTGCCGACCGGCTGCCCGAAGCCGCGGGACGCGCACTGCTCGCCAGCCCGGTGATCGTGCGCGGCATGAGCGCCTTCATGGCGAAGACGAAGGACCGGACGCTGCGCCGCTGGATCCACGGGCAGCACGACGCCTGGTTCAGCTCCTTCGCCAGCCGGCGCGTGGTCCTTGAGGCCTTCCAGGCGTCGATCTCCGGCACGGTGCGCGACCGCGCACAGGACATCGACGTTCCGGTGCTGCTCATCGCCGCCGAGCAGGACGACATCGGGTCGGTCGCGAGCCAGCGGGATCTCGCCGCGCTCTTCCCTGCCGCGACCCTCCGGGTCATCCCCGACGTCGGACACCTCGTCCACTACGAGAAGCCGCGCGAGGCGGCGCAGCTCATCGAGACCTTCCTGGAGGCCCTGCCCGCATGAGGATATTGTTCGACGCCCGCTTCACGCGGACCGACCACCACGACGGCATCAGCCGGTACGGGGCGAGCCTCATCGAGGCCCTCGCTCGGACGGACGATGTCGTCATGCTGATCAGCGACCCACGGCAGCTCGCCCTCCTCCCGGACGTACCGCACGTGCGGATCAGCAGCCCGCTCTCCCCCGCCGAGCTGTTCGTGGCGCGGCGCATCAACGCCCTGCGACCCGACGTCGTCGTCTGCCCCATGCAGACCATGGGCTCCTGGGGGCGCCGCTATCCGCTGGTGCTCACCCTGCACGACCTCATCTACTACGAGAACCCGACGCCCCCCTCCTTCCTGCCACTACCGGTGCGCCTCCTGTGGCGGCTCTACCACCGCGCGTACTGGCCCCAGCGGCTGCTGCTGGACCGTGCCGACGTCGTCGCCACGATCTCCCGCACCACCGCCGGGCTCATCGCCGCGCACCGCCTCACTCGGCGGCCCGTCATGCTCGTCGGCAACGCCCCGCAGCCGACCGGACGACGCCGCGATCCCGAGGCTCCCCGCTCACCGTCGATGCTCTACATGGGCTCGTTCATGCCGTATAAGAATGTCGAGACGCTCGTCAGCTCGATGTCCGGGCTCCCCGGACATGTGCTCCACCTCCTGAGCCGCATCACCCCGGAACGGCAGGCCGAACTGGAAGCACTGCGGGCGCCGGCAGGCAGTGTCGTCTTCCACGGCGGGGTCACGGACACCGAGTACGAGGACCTGCTGGACGACGCCACTGCGCTGGTCACCCTGTCCCGGGCCGAGGGGTACGGCCTGCCGATCATCGAGGCGATGGCGACCGGCACGCCCGTGATCGCCAGCGACATCCCGATCTTCAGGGAGGTGGGCGGGAACGCGGCCTTGTTCGTCGACCCGGCTGATCCGCAGGCCGTGGCGGACGCGGTCCGTCAGCTCGATCATCCCGGCCGCTGGTCGGAGGCCTCACGCCTGGGCCTCGAGCGGGCCGCCATGTACTCGTGGTCGGCGTCCGCCGGTCAGCTGCGCGACGCCTGCCGCCGCGCCATCGAGGAGCACGGACGGCGGAGACCGGGTTCGCGGACGCGGGCCGGACGAGGCCCATCGCGATGACCGCGTCGCGCCGAGGCCGACGCAGGGCGCGCGCATGACGGACCTGCAGTGCGCTGCCGTCGTCGTCCTGCTCGGGATCGGCGCCCCGCTACCGGCCTGGCTCGGCCGACTCAAGATCGCCGAGACCGTCGACGCCCCGGCGCAGGCGGATGTCTGTGCCCTCGTCGACGACGCCGCCGATCGGTTCCGGGGCGAGACCCTCGTCCTTGCGGCCCCGGCGCCCGCCCTGGTGGCGGCTCTCCGCGCCCACGGCATCAGCGGCGCACCGCCGGTCATCGTCGGGGTCGACTCCGAGGGGTGGACGGTGCGCTCGCCGTGACGGGCGGTGTCCCCGATCGGACCTGACACCTCGGGCGCACCCGGAGCCGGTCTCGGAGGCCGATGACCGCGCGCGGCAGGACGCGCTCAGAGCACGTCCAGCGCGTCGAGCCGGACGTGCACGGGATCACCCGTCCGCTTGGCGGAGAGCGCCGCGCGGCGGGCACGCAGCTGCCGGGTGATCCCGGCCGCAGCCCGGTAGGGGAAGAACAGCAGCACACGGTGGCTCCCCTGCCCGGCCAGCACCTCCGTCGAGGGCGCACCCTTGCCCGCACCGCGCAGCGCTCCGGCGGCACGCGCGGCGAGGACGGCCTCTCGGCGGATGTCGGGCGGGATGGGGGCCGGCCCCACCACGCGGGCGGCTCCCTCGAGCTCCAGATCCTCGAGGAAGTGGGTGAGGGCCTCGCGGGTGCCGGTCAGCACGGCGTAGCGCACCGCGGGCGGGAGGCCCAGCTCGCGGCGCTCGGCCAGTTCGCGTGACGCGGCGCCCGCGGGATCCCAGCGGACCAGGTGACCCACGGCGACGTCGTCGTCGCCCGTGATCACCACGGTGCCTCCGGCCGACGACGGCCGCGCGAGCGCCGCCGCGGAGAACCAGCGTCTCAGCGCGTCCTCGCCCGCACGCAGCGACTCCCTGCTGAGCAGGGCGTTGCCGTCGAGCAGGATGACCGCCGCGTACCCGCCCGCGGCCACCGGCTCGGCACCCGGTGTCGCGACGACGACGGCGGGAGAATCCCGGACGGTGTCGATGATGTGATCGCCCGCCGAGGAGATCACCGGGACGCCGGGGAAGGCCCGGCCCAGTTCCTCGGCGGTCCTCGTGGCGCCCGTCACGGTCGCCCGGACGCGCGTGCCGCCGCACTCGGCGCAGACCCAGTGGTTGTCGGGCCGGCCGCACCAGCGGCAGGACAGCGGGGCGTTGCGGCTGCCCTGCGCGAGCGGCCCGGAGCAGGAGGAACACCGAGCGGGGTGCCGGCAGCGATCACACGCCAGCGCCGGCGAGAACCCCGTCCGGGCCACCTGCAGGAGCACCGGCCCGCGGGTGAGTCCGGCCTGCGCAGCGGCCCACGCAGCATGCGGGATGCGGGCCTGCGCCGCATGCGGGTCCCGCTCCATCTGGAAGGCATCCGCGGCGTGCACCACGCGCGGGGTCGCCCGCCGTACCTCCGTCCGGTCCGCCTGGATGGCACGCGCCCAGCCTGTGTCGACGAGGCGCTGCGCCTCGGTGGAGCGGGCGAAGGACGACAGCAGCATGCCCGCACCCTCCTGCTCCGCACGGAGCAGGAGGACGTCCCGGACGTGCTGGTAGGGCGCGCGTTGCTCGACGTGCTGGTCGTCGCCGTCGTCCCACAGGCAGACGAGGCCGAGGTCCGCCACGGGGGCGTAGGCCGCCGAGCGTGTCCCGACGGCGACACGGGCGGACCCGTGGAGCAGACGCAGGAAGTTCCGGTAGCGCGGCGTCGCTCCGTCCTCACCCGTGAGCCGTGCGACGGTCCCGGCCCCGAGCCTCGCCGCGAGCGAGGCCTCGACACGGGCGAGGTCCCGCTGGTCGGGCACGACGACGAGGGCTCCCCGCCCCGAGGCGACCGTCGCCGCGACCGCATCGGTCAGTTCCTCCGTCCAGGCTCGCGGCCCGAACCCGCCGAGGCTGCTGAGGACGGCACGGGGCGCCTCGCCGGCCTCGAGGTGCTGGAGGAAGGCCACGCCGTTGGCGTACCGCCCGAAGGCGCCGGAGCTGCTGACGCTGCCCGGGCTGTCCGATGCGGGGGCGACGCCGGAGGACGACGCCGGTGCGTGCCCCGTCCCCGATCCTGCGGCCGGCAGGAACTCCGCCTCGACGCGCGCCATGCGCGGCGGGATCGCGGACCGCAGGACGTCGTTCACCGTGCCCACGGAGCGTGCGGCGACCGACGTTGCGAGAGCCAGGACGTCGGGGGTCAGGACCTGCAGCGGGGAGACGACCTTCCCGAGCGGCAGCAGGGTCGCGGTCGTGCTGGACCGAGCGACGCGTTCGGCAAGGAAACCGGCGTGCTCGCGCCCGGCGAAGCGCACCTTCACCCTGACGCCCGGCTGGGCGTCGACGTCCATCGCCGCCGGCACCGCGTAGTCGAAGTACCGGTCGAGGTGGGGCAGCTGCGCGTCGAGCACCACGCGCGCGATCGGCAGGGTGGCGGCCCGTTCGGGATCCGCCGTCGGCAGGTTCGCGGCCCCGAAGCCGTGCAGGAGGGAGAGTTGTCCCCCGCTCTCACCGTCGCGCCGGGACGGCCCGGCGGTGCGGCTCTCGTTGTCGGTCATGGTGTCGGCCGTCCGCCTCGGCGGCCCGTCCCGTCCCTCCGCGTCAGGCGTTGAAGTAGCTCCGCAACTTCTCCACGCGATCGGTGCGCTCCCAGGTGAAGTCCTCGTCCTCGCGTCCGAAGTGCCCGTGGGCCGCGGTGCGCTGGTAGATGGGACGCTTCAGGTCGAGCGCGCTGATGATGCCGAGGGGCCGGAGGTCGAAGATCTCCCGGATGGCGTCACCGATGGCCTGGGGATCGACGGTCTCGGTGCCGAAGGTCTCGACGTAGATGCCGACGGGCTGGGCCATGCCGATCGCGTAGGCGATCTGGATCTCCGCGCGGCGCGCGAGCCCGGCGGCGACGACGTTCTTCGCGACCCAGCGCATGGCGTAGGCGGCCGAACGGTCCACCTTCGAGGGATCCTTGCCGCTGAAGGCGCCACCACCGTGGCGGGCCATCCCGCCGTAGGTGTCGACGATGATCTTCCGGCCCGTCAGGCCTGCGTCCCCCACGGGACCGCCGATGACGAAGGCCCCGCCGGGATTCAGGATGTGCCGGACCGAGGAGGTGTCGAGCTCCGATTCGGCGAGCACGGGCCCGATCACGTGTTCGGCGAGATCGGCGCGCAGCTCGTCGAGGGAGACCTCGGCCGAGTGCTGCGAGGAGATGACGACGGAGTCGATGGAGACGGGGCGATCGCCGTCGTACCCGATGGTGACCTGCGTCTTGCCGTCCGGACGGAGGTACGGGAGCGTCCCGTCCTTGCGCACGTGCGTGAGGCGTTCGGAGAGTCGGTGCGAGAGCCAGATGGGCGTCGGCATCAGGACGGCCGTCTCGTCGCTGGCATAGCCGAACATGATCCCCTGGTCGCCGGCTCCCTGCGCGTCGTAGGGGTCGACCCCGGTGCCCTCGCGGGTCTCGAGGGAGGTGAAGACGCCGGACGCGATCTCCGCACTCTGCTGGCCGATGGACACGGAGACACCGCAGCGTGCGCCGTCGAACCCGTTGGCGGAGGAGTCGTAGCCGATTCCCAGGATGGTCTTCCGGACGATCTCGGGGATCTCCACGTACGCCTCGGTGGTGACCTCGCCCGCGACGTGCACGAGGCCGGTCGTGACGAGCGTCTCGACGGCCACCCGGGAATCGGGATCCTGCGTCAGCAGGCCGTCGAGGATGGCGTCACTGATCTGGTCGCAGATCTTGTCCGGATGGCCCTCGGTGACCGATTCCGAGGTGAACAGGCGCAGGGGGGAATCGGTGCTGGGTGAATTCACGTGCTCACTCTACTTGGTCGGAGGGACGATCCTGCCCGGGCGGCGAGCCACGTGACGGGAGCACGAGGAGGCAGTTCCCGGCGTACGGGCGGACGGGACGGACGACGGCGTCAGCGGACGAGCAGGCGGGCGGCGTGGTCGATCACGGCGTCCGCGACCGTCCGCTTGGACCCGCGTACCGGACCCGATTCGGTGCCGTCCGCGTCCAGGATGGTGACCTCGTTGGCGTCCTGGCCGAAGACGAGGCCGGAGCCGACGACATTGAGGACGAGGAAGTCGCAGCCCTTCCGGGCGAGCTTCGCCCGGGCGTGGGTGATCGGGTCCGCTGCTGCGTCCCCGGTCTCCGCCGCGAATCCGGCGATGACGAGGGGCTCCGCCAGCGACGAGCGGGCGATCACCGCCTCACGGAGGACATCGGGGTTCCGGACGAGCGTGATGACGGGATCGGCGCCGTCGTCGGTCTTCTTGATCTTCGTGGCCATGACCTCTGCCGGTCGGAAATCGGCCACCGCGGCGGCCATCACCAGGACGTCGGTGGTCGGCAGGAGGCCGAGGACGGCGTCGCGGAGCTCCAGCGCGGACTCGACCCGGACGACGTCGCAGCCCGACGGCGGAGCCACCTCGGCATGGGCGAGGACCATGGTCACGTGGGCCCCCTGCGCCAGCGCCGCCTCGGCGAGGGCCATCCCCTGCTTGCCCGAGGACCTGTTGCCGAGGAACCGCACGGGGTCCAGCGCCTCGCGCGTGCCGCCGGCCGTGATGGTCACCCGTTTGCCCGCGAGGGCTCCGGATCCCGCGGCACCCGTGGCCGCGATGGCCGCCGCGAAGATGTCGGCGGGCTCGGGGAGCCGGCCCGGTCCCGAGTCGGAGCCGGTCAGCCTCCCGGACGCCGGCTCGATGACCGTCACGCCGCGTGAGCGGAGGGTCTCGACGTTGGCGCGGGTCGCGGCGTGCTGCCACATCTCGGTGTGCATCGCCGGGGCCATCACGACCGGGCCGTGCGCCATCAGGAGGGTCCCGGTCAGGAGATCGTTCGCGAGCCCCGCGGCGGCACGCGCCAGGACGTCCGCGGTGGCGGGCGCGACGACGATCAGGTCCGCCTCGTGGCCCAGGCGCACGTGGTTCACCTTGTCGACGTCGTCCCAGACGCTGTTGCTGACGGGGTGGCCGGACAGCGCCTCCCAGGTGGCCGTCCCCACGAAGCGGGTCGCAGCATCCGTGGGGATGACCGTGACGTCGTGGCCGGACTCCGTGAAAAGACGGAGGAGGGATGCAGCCTTGTAGGCTGCGATCCCTCCTCCGACACCCAGTACTATGCGCACCGCTCGGCGGTTACTCGGACTGTTCCATGGGCGAGGACACGAGCATGCCCTCGTTGATCTCGCGCAGCGCGATGGACAGCGGCTTCTCGTTCAGCTTGGTGTCGACGAGGGGGCCGACGTACTCGAACAGGCCCTCGTGGAGCTGCGAGTAGTACGCGTTGATCTGGCGGGCGCGCTTGGCACCGTAGATCACGAGGGCGTACTTCGAGTCCGAGGCCTCCAGCAGAGAATCGATCGGCGGGTTGATGATGCCTTCGGGCTGAGTTGACACAGAATCTCCAAATATTAGGCGGGACGGCGGGTGCAGGGCGTTGTCAGCGCTGCAGCGGAAGCAGTCCCATCAGTGATACGAGCTCGTCTGCCGCATGCTCCACGGTGTCGTTGACGACGGTGTGGTTGAATTCCGGCTCGGCAGCAAGTTCCAGTTTAGCCGTTTCCAGCCGCTGCTGCTGTTCCTCGGGTGTTTCCGTGCCGCGGCCGACCAGTCGGCGCACCATCTCCTCCCAGCTGGGCGGGGCGAGGAACACGAAAGTGGCGTCCGGCATGCTCTCCTTGACCTGCCGCGCACCCTGCAGGTCGATCTCCAGGAGCACCCGTCGCCCCTCGTCCATGGCGGCCTGCACGGTCCTCCTGAGGGTCCCGTAGCGGTTGCGGCCGTGGACCACGGCCCACTCCAGGAGCTGGCCCTCGTCGACGAGCTGGTCGAACTCCTCGGACGAGAGGAAGAAGTAGTGCACACCGTCCACCTCGCCGGGGCGGGGCGGGCGCGTGGTGGCCGAGACGGACAGCCACACCTCGGGATAGTTGTCACGGATGTACGTGGAGACCGTTCCCTTGCCGACCGCCGTCGGACCGGCGAGGACTGTCAACCGGGGTTGTGACACTGGGGTTCCTTACTTACCGGCCGGGCCGGTGTGATGTTGTTCGAGGTGAGAGACCAGGGCCTTGCGCTGGTGGATGCCGAGGCCGCGGACGCGCCGCGTGCCCGCGATGCCGACCTCCGCCATGATCGCGACCGCCCGGACGTCTCCGACGCCGGGCAGTGCCTTGAGGAGGTCGAGGACCTTCAGGCGGCCCACGGCGTCGTCGCCGTCGCGGTTCTCGATCACGTCCGCAACAGAGAGCTTACCGGTCTTCAGCCGGGACTTGATGTCCGCCCGCACCGCCCGCGCAGCCGTCGCCTTCTCACGCGCCCGGGTTCGTTCGTCATCCGTCAATGGCTTCAGGCTCACTCATGCTCCCTGCGCTGGACGGCACCACGGAGGGCGGCGGCTGCTCGTCGATTGGATCGGTCACGTTCCGGGGTCGGACTGGAACCGAACCTACCGGGCGCACACCCCTGAAATCAATGCTGCCCCTGCTTCACGCGAGCTCGTCGCGTGTCCGTTCGGCGGCTGCCCGCAACCGCGCCCCGTCCGGCCCCGCAGCGAGGATGGCACGGCTCGACGTCGGGAGCACGAGCGGCAGCGCGCCGCCGAACGCGGCGCGGAGCTCGCGCGTCCCCGCCCCCTGCGCGCCCACTCCCGGGGCGAGGATCGGGCCGTTCAACCGCGCCAGGTCGAGGCCGAGCCGCTCGGCGGCGTCACCGATCGTCGCTCCGACGACGAGCCCGACATGGCCCGGTCGGCCCGCGCCGTCCTGGTCCGCGTTCTCGCCGGCTGCGGCGAGCGCTATCGAGCGGGCGACGGAGGCGTCCCCGCCGACGTGCTGCACCGAGCGGCCCTCGGGATTGGAGGTGAGGGCGAGGACGAAGACCCCCCGCCCCGTGGACCGAGCGAGGTCGAGCGCCGGCCGCAGCGATTCGAAGCCGAGGTACGGATTGAGGGTCACGGCGTCCGCCGCCAGCGGGCTGCCCTCCCCCAGCCACGCCTCGGCGTACGCCTGCATGGTGGAGCCGATGTCGCCGCGCTTGGCGTCCGCGATGGTCAGGGCACCGGCGTCGGCCGCACGGGCCAGCAGCGTCTCGAGGACGGCGAGCCCGCGTGAGCCGTGCCGCTCGTACAGGGCGACCTGCGGCTTGAGGGCCACCGACACCGGCCCCACGGCGTCGAGCACCGCGAGGGAGAACCGCTCCAGGCCCTCGGGTGAGTCCGGGAGGCCCCACGCAGCGAGGAGCGCCGGATGGGGATCGATGCCGACGCACAGGCTGCCCTTGCCGCTCCGGGCCGCCGCGAGGCGCTCCCCGAAGGAAGCGCGGGAGGTGCTGGATGCCCGGGGTGCGGCGGCAGGGACCTCAGGACGCATCGCGTGCCTCGGTGGACGCGCGCAGGTTCGCGGCGTGCTCCTGCAGGCTCGTGACCGACCACTCGTAGGACCGCATGGCCTCGATGGCCTGCACGGCGGCGCCGACCTCGGGGATCGTCGTGATGACCGGCAGGCCGTAGGAGGTCGCAGCGGCCCTGATCTCGTAGCCGTCACCGCGGGCCTGTCCACCGGAGGGCGTGTTGATGATCATGTCGATCCCGCCCTCGGTGATGAGGTCCACCACCGTGCCCTGCCCCTCGCCGGCTCCCTCGGCCACCTTGCGGACCGTCGTGGCGTGGATGCCGTTGCGGCGCAGCACGTCGGCGGTGCCGCCCGTGGAGACGATCTCGAAGCCGAGGTCCACGAGCCGCTTGACCGGCATGATGATGGACCGCTTGTCCCGGTTCGCCACCGAGACGAAGACCTTGCCCTCGACCGGCAGGGCTGCATTCGCCGCGGCCTGGCTCTTGGCGAAGGCGGTGTCGAAGTACTTGTCGATCCCCATGACCTCGCCGGTGGAACGCATCTCGGGGCCGAGCAGCGAGTCGACGACGGTGCCCTCCGGCGTCCGGAAGCGGCTGAACGGCAGCACGGCCTCCTTGACCGAGACCGGGGCGTCCAGGGGCAGGGAGCCCCCGTCCCCCTGTGCGGGCAGGAACCCCCGCGTGCGGAGCTCGGCGACGGTGACACCGGTGCCGATCAGGGCGGCGCCCTTGGCCAGCTGCACCCCCGTGGCCTTCGACACGAACGGCACGGTACGGGACGCCCGCGGGTTGGCCTCGAGGACGTAGAGGACGTCGGAGGCGAGGGCGAACTGGATGTTGATCAGTCCGCGGACCCCGACCCCCTGCGCGATCGCCAGCGTGGCCTCACGGACCCGCTGGAGGACGTCGGCGCCGAGGGTGATGGGGGGCAGGACGCACGCGGAGTCGCCGGAGTGGATGCCGGCCTCCTCGATGTGCTCCATGATGCCGCCGAGGTACATCTCGGTGCCGTCGTACAGCGCGTCGACGTCGATCTCGATGGCGTCCTCGAGGAAACGGTCGATCAGCACGGGGTGCGCCTCGGTGATCTCCGTGGCGTTGGCGATGTAGCGGGAGAGGTTGGGCTCGTCGTAGACGATCTCCATGCCGCGCCCGCCGAGGACGTAGGACGGACGCACGAGCACGGGGTAGCCGATGTCGTCGGCGATCCGCTTCGCGTCCTCGAAGGACACCGCGGTACCGTTCTTCGGCGCGATCAGCCCGCCGGCGTCGAGCACCCGGCTGAAGGCCCCGCGGTGTTCGGCGAGGTCGATGGCCTCCGGTGACGTGCCGAGGATCGGGATGCCGGCGTCGGCCAGTTCCTGCGCGAGCTTCAGCGGGGTCTGGCCGCCGAGCTGGACGAAGACGCCGAGCACGCCTCCCGTGCGCTCCTCGGCGGCGATGACCTCGAGGACGTCCTCGAGGGTCAGCGGCTCGAAGTAGAGGCGCGTGGAGATGTCGTAGTCCGTGGACACCGTCTCCGGGTTGCAGTTGACCATGACGGTCTCGTAGCCGGCCTCGCGGAGCGCCATGGTGGCGTGGACGCAGGAGTAGTCGAACTCGATGCCCTGGCCGATCCGGTTGGGACCGGACCCCAGGATGATGATGGACGGCTTCTCGTGCTGGGCCACCTCGTCCTCCTCGTCGTAGGAGGAGTAGTGGTACGGGGTGTAGGCCGCGAACTCGGCGGCGCACGTGTCCACGGTCTTGAACACGGGACGGATCCCCAGCGCGTGGCGCACGCCGCGGACGACGGCGTCGGGGGTGTGCGTGAGGGCGCCGATCTGCTCGTCGGAGAAGCCGTGGCGCTTGGCCAGGCGCAGCACGTCCTCGGAGAGGTTGGGGGCGGTGCGGACCTCCTCGGCGACCTCGTTGAGCAGCACGAGCTGGTCGAGGAACCAGGGGTCGATCCCCGTCGCCTCGTACAGGCGCTCCACGCTCGCACCTCCCAGCAGCGCGCGCTGCACCTGCGAGAGGCGCTCGGTGGTGGGGCGCTTCGCGGCTTCGACGAGGGCGTCGACCTCCTCGGGCGCCACGGCAGCGTAGGACAGCTGGGAGCCCTTCTGCTCGAGCGAGCGGAGCGCCTTCTGCAGGGCCTCGGTGAAGTTGCGGCCCATCGCCATGGCCTCGCCGACCGACTTCATGGTGGTGGTCAGCGTGGGGTCCGCCGCCGGGAACTTCTCGAACGCGAAGCGCGGGACCTTGACCACCACGTAGTCCAGCGTGGGCTCGAAGGACGCCGGGGTCTTCAGCGTGATGTCGTTCGGGATCTCGTCGAGCGTGTAGCCGAGGGAGAGCTTCGTGGCGATCTTGGCGATCGCGAAACCCGTGGCCTTCGATGCGAGGGCCGAGGACCGGGACACGCGGGGGTTCATCTCGATGACGACGACGCGACCGGTGTCCGGCTCGACGGCGAACTGGATGTTGCAGCCACCGGTGTCCACGCCGACCTCACGGATGACGGCGATGGAGATATCGCGCAGGCGCTGGTACTCGCGGTCGGTGAGCGTCAGCGCGGGGGCCACGGTGATGGAGTCACCGGTGTGCACGCCCACGGGGTCGAAGTTCTCGATGGAGCAGACGACCACGACGTTGTCGTTCCTGTCCCGCATCATCTCGAGCTCGTACTCCTTCCATCCGAGGATGCTCTCCTCGAGGAGGACCTCGCTCGTGGGGCTGTACTGCAGGCCCTGGCCGACGATCCGGCGCAGGTCCTGCTCGGTGTAGGCGAGCCCGGACCCGAGGCCGCCCATGGTGAAGGAGGGCCGGACGACCATCGGGTAGCCGAGGTCGTCGGCGGCGACGAGCGCCTCGTCGATCGAGTGGATGATCGCCGACCGCGCCGACTCAGCACCGCAGCGCTCGACGACGCCCTTGAACTTCTCGCGGTCCTCGCCGAGTTCGATGGCGGCGATGTTCGCTCCGATCAGCTCGACGCCGAACTTCTCCAGCACCCCGTTCTTGTCGAGGGCGATCGCCGTGTTGAGGGCCGTCTGCCCGCCGAGGGTGGGCAGGAGGGCGTCCGGGCGCTCCTTCTCGATGATCTTCGCGACCACGTCGGGCGTGATGGGCTCGACGTAGGTGGCGTCGGCGAACTCGGGGTCCGTCATGATCGTCGCGGGGTTCGAGTTGACGAGGATGACGCGCAGGCCCTCCTCGCGCAGGACGCGCAGGGCCTGGGTGCCCGAGTAGTCGAATTCGGCGGCCTGCCCGATGACGATCGGGCCGGAGCCGATGACCAGGACGCTCTTGAGGTCGGTTCTGCGGGGCATCAGTTCTCTTCCTGCGTGGTGCTGGTCTGTTCTGCGTGGCTGTGCCGGGACTGGTTACCCGTCACCTTCGAACCGTGGGTGCCGAGTTCGGCGGCGGCTGCCTCAGCCAGTGCCCCGGCTTCGGAGCCGGCATCGAGTGCCGAGGCCCGGACGGCGTTCCCCGAGCCGGGCGCGGCCTTCTCGGCCTGCATGAGGTCGATGAACCGGTCGAAGAGGTAGGCGGAGTCATGGGGACCCGCTGCCGCCTCCGGGTGGTACTGCACCGAGAAAGCGGGCAGGTCCAGGCACGCGAGGCCCTCGACGACGTCGTCGTTCAGGCTGACGTGGCTGACCTCGACGCGGCCATAGCGTCCGGCGGGAGCCTCGACGGGGCCGTCGAGGGGCGCGTCGACGGCGAACCCGTGGTTCTGCGACGTGATCTCGACCTTTCCGGTGCGGCGGTCGAGGACCGGCTGGTTGATGCCGCGGTGGCCGTAGCGGAGCTTGTAGGTCCCGAAACCGAGGGCGCGCCCGAGGATCTGGTTGCCGAAGCAGATGCCGAAGAACGGCATGCGGGCGTCGAGCACACGGCGGAGCAGCTCCACCTGCGCGTCCGCGGTGGCGGGGTCGCCGGGTCCGTTGGACATGAACACGCCATCGGGCTGCGCAGCGACGACGTCCTCGAAGGTGGCGGCAGCGGGCAGGACGACGGTCCGCACACCGCGCTGGGCGAAGTGCTTCGGTGTCATGGCCTTGATGCCGAGGTCGAGCGCCGCGATGGTCGCGAGGGTCTCCCCGGTCCACCCGTGCTCGGCGGGCTCCACGACGTACGCCTCGTCGATGCTGACCTCCTCGGCGAGCCGGGCGCCCGTCATGGACGGCTGCGCGAGGACCTTCGCGACGAGTTGCGCCTCCGTCAGGCCGGCCTCGGAGCCGGAGAAGATCCCGGCGCGCATGGCGCCGCGCTCGCGCAGGTGGCGTGTGACGGCGCGCGTGTCCACGCCCTCGATCCCGACGACGCCCTGCTCGCGCAGCTGGTCGTCGAGGCTCTGCTCGGAGCGCCAGTTCGACGGGCGGCGGGCGGCGTCACGGATGATGTATCCGGCCACCCAGATGCGCCGGGACTCGGCGTCGTCCGCGTTCACGCCGGTGTTGCCGATGTGCGGTGCGGTCTGGACGACGAGCTGGCGTGCGTAGGACGGATCGGTGATGGTCTCCTGGTAGCCGGTCATGCCGGTGGCGAAGACCGCCTCGCCGAGCGCGGTGCCTCGGGCGCCGTAGGCGCGGCCGCGGAAGGTCCGGCCGTCCTCGAGGACGAGCACCGCGGGTGCTTTCGCCTGGATCGGTGCCGTCGATGGAGCGTGGCTCACAGCTGTTCCCTGCCTTCGGGGGTCGGTGGAGTTCGGTGGGTCGTGCGGCTGGTCCCGTCCGGGGGCCCAGCGGGGATGAGGGCGGCGACGGCCGCGACGAGCTGGGCCTTGTGGGCCGCGTGCCGCGTGCGGAAGCCGGTGTCCACGCGGCGCTGCTCGCCGTCCGGGCCGGTGCCGAGCCGCCAGGTGACGACGACGAGGCCCTCCTTCTCGACGAACTTGCCCGTCATCCCGCCGGCGAGCTGCACGGAGACGAGGTCCTCGCGCGGTACGAAGACGGCGCGGGCCCCGGTACGGGTGAACAGGACGCCGTGGGGGTGGACGGTGGCGACGGCGTTGCCGCGGAGGCCGAGGCCGTGGACGGCGATGCGGTCCAGCCAGTCCCCGGCTGTCGTCGTGGCGACGTACTGGCCGTCGGCCTCGTACAGGACGCGTCCGGGGTCGGTGGGCATCTCGGGTGGTGGGGGGACGTCCGACTGGCGTCGGAGCCGGTTCCGCCAGCCGAGGGCCATGAGTGCCACGATGACGACGATGATCGCGACGGTCATCAGGATCCAGCCTAGATATTCCATGCCGGAGCCTCTCCGCCCTGCAGACCGCCCTGCAGACCGCCCTGCAGACCGCCCTGCGCCCCGGTCTGCTCCCCGTGCGGGGCCGAATGCGGGGTCGGTCGTGGGGTCGCGAGGCTGCCGTCGAGGACGGTGGGGTGACCGCCGAAGAACGTCGCCCGGACGCGGCCGGGCAGTTCGAGGCCGCGGAAGGGGCTGTTGCGCCCCTTGGTCGCCATCGTCGAGGGATCCACGGTCCAGCGGGCCGCGGGGTCGACGAGGATCAGGTTCGCGGGCTCCCCGACGGCGAGCGGACGGCCCTGGTGCGCCAGGCGGCCGATCCGTGCCGGCGTCGCCGAGGTGACCCGCGCGAAGCCCTCCCAGTCGAGCAGACCGGTCTCCACCATTGCGTGCTGCACCACGGACAGGGCGGTCTCGAGGCCCGTCATGCCCATTGCCGCCTGCGCCCACTCGCACTCCTTGTGCTCGCTCGGGTGCGGGGCGTGGTCGGTGCCGACGACGTCGATGGTGCCGTCCGCGAGGGCCGCCCGGAGCGCGTGGACGTCGTCGGACGTGCGCAGCGGTGGGTTGACCTTGTACACGGGGTCGTAGCTGCGGACCAGTTCGTCGGTCAGCAGCAGGTGGTGCGGCGTGACCTCGGCCGTCACGTCGATGCCGCGGGCCTTGGCCCAGCGGATGATCTCCACCGACCCGGCGGTGGAGACGTGGCAGACGTGCAGGCGCGAGCCCACGTGCTGGGCGAGCAGGACGTCGCGGGCGATGATGCTCTCCTCCGCGACCGCCGGCCACCCCGTCAGGCCGAGGACGGCGGAGACGTCGCCCTCGTTCATCTGGGCGCCCTCCGTCAGGCGGGGCTCCTGCGCGTGCTGCGCGATCACGCCGTCGAACGCCTTCACGTACTCGAGGGCCCGGCGCATCAGGACGGGATCGTGCACGCAGATGCCGTCGTCGGAGAAGACCCGGACGCCGGCCCGCGACTCCGCCATGGCACCGAGTTCGGCCAGGCGCTCGCCGCCGAGCCCGACGGTGACGGCGCCGACGGGCCGGACCTCGACCCACCCGGAGGCGAGCCCGAGGCGGTAGACCTGCTCGACGACGCCCGCCGTGTCCGCGACGGGCGAGCTGTTGGCCATGGCGTGGATCGCGGTGAACCCGCCGAGGGCCGCGGCCCGCGAGCCGGTCTCGACGGTCTCGGCGTCCTCGCGGCCGGGCTCGCGGAGGTGCGTGTGGAGGTCCACCATGCCGGGCAGCGCGACGAGCCCGTCGGCCTCGATCGTGACGGCGTCCGTGCCGGCGTCACGGCCGGCCTCCGGGCCGAGGGCGGCGATCACGCCGCCGCGGACGAGGAGGTCGGTGGGCGCGCCGCCGAGGAGCGAGGCGCCGCGGATGAGGTATCCGGCGTCGTCTGGACGGGGTGTGGTGTCGTGGCTCACGGAGTACGGCCTTCCGGGGTCGTGGCGGGCGGGTCGTCCTGGTCGGCGCGGCCGTCCGCTGCGTCGTCGTCCTGCGGGTCACCGGACAGCAGCAGGTAGAGGGCGGCCATGCGGACGGAGACACCGTTGCGCACCTGCGCCAGCACGGTGGACCGCGGGGAGTCGGCGGCGGCGGAGGAGATCTCGAGCCCGCGGTTCATCGGCCCCGGGTGCATGATCACGGTGTCGTCGAGTCCCATGGTGTCGAGCAGCGCCAGGCGGCCGTCGTCGAAGCCCCAGCGCCGCGAGTACTCCCGCGTGGACGGGAAGAACGCGGCGTTCATGCGCTCGGCCTGCAACCGCAGCATCATGACGGCGTCCGGGCGCTCGGCGAGGGCGTCGTCGAGGTTGTAGAAGACCCTGCAGGGCCAGCTGCCGACGCCGACCGGCAGGAGCGTGGGCGGACCCGCGAGGAGTACCTCGGCACCGAGGGTGGTGAGGAGCCAGACGTTGGACCGGGCGACGCGCGAGTGCAGCACGTCGCCGACGATCAGGACCTTCATGCCCGCCAGCGTGGTTCCCGCGGAGGGGGTGCCGGCGATCCGCGCCCAGTGGCGGCGGAGCGTGAAGGCGTCGAGGAGCGCCTGGGTGGGATGCTCGTGCGTGCCGTCACCGGCGTTGACCACGGCAGCATCGATCCAGCCGGACGCGGCCAGCCGTGCGGGTGCGCCGGAGGCCGGGTGGCGGATGACGACGGCGTCGGCACTCATGGCCTCGAGCGTCTGTGCCGTGTCCTTCAGCGACTCACCCTTCGACACGGAGGAGCCCTTGGCCGCGAAGTTGATGACGTCCGCGGACAGGCGCTTCGCGGCGGCCTCGAAGGAGATCCGCGTGCGCGTCGAGTCCTCGAAGAACAGGTTCACGACGGTGCGGCCGCGCAGGGCGGGCAGCTTCTTGATCTCCCGCTCCCCCACGGCCGCCATCTCCTCCGCGGTGTCCAGCAGGCGGAGCGCGCTCCGGGCCGAGAGGTCCTGCGTACTGAGCAGGTGCTTCACGCGCGGTCCTCGATGACGACCTCGTCGACCGGCGAGCCGCCGATCAGGTCGATCTCCGCGAGGTGCACGCGGACGCGCTCCTGGGAAGACGTCGGGAGGTTCTTGCCCACGTGGTCCGCGCGGATGGGCAGTTCGCGGTGCCCGCGGTCCACGAGGACGGCGAGGCGCACCGCGCGCGGGCGGCCGAGGTCGGCGAGCGCGTCGAGGCCGGCCCGGATGGTCCGCCCCGAGTAGAGCACGTCGTCGACGAGCACCACGACCTTGTCGTCGATGCCCGACGGCGGCAGCTGGGTGGCCAGCGGGGAGCGGGTGGGATGGCGGCGGAGATCGTCCCGGTACATGGTGACGTCGAGCTGGCCGGTGATCAGGTCGGGATCGACCGTCGGGTCCACGGCGGCGATCTTCTGCGCGAGTCGCTGGGCGAGGGGGAAACCCCTGCGGGGGATGCCGAGGAGCACGAGGTCACGGGACCCCTTGTTCGCCTCGAGGATCTCGTGGGCGATGCGCGTGAGGGCGCGATCGATGTCTGCTTCTGCGAGAACGACGCGCTTGTGGATGCCGGATTCCGAGGCAGGCACAGTCATAACACGCTTCCTCCTTCCCCGCCTCACGGGACGGAATTTAAAGGCTGGTTGCGGGGTCAAAACTATCACAGCAGCGCCGACCCCTAGGGTTGCAGCATGGCTATGAACAACCCTGGACCCGGTGGCGGCGAGCCGCGCGACGTCGGCCACCAGCAGTACGCGCCCGATCGGCAGGACCAGGGCTGGTGGGGCACCACCACCGTCCGGCAGCACCGATCCGCGCCGCTGCGTCCGGGCGGGCCGGCGTCCCGGCCCGTCTGGGACCAGCCCGCGCCCCGGCGGCGCGGAGTGCTCAACGTCATCCTGGTCGTCGTCGCCGCGCTCGTGGTGGCGGCCGTGCTGCTCCTGCTCTCGCTCTCCCTCGGGCCGTCGGCGTTCATCCTGTGCGGCATCCTCGCGCTCGTCCCCCTCGGGATCTGCCTGCTGGGACTGCGCTGGATCGACCGCTGGGATCCCGAGCCGAGGGGGGCCCTGCTGTTCGCCTTCCTGTGGGGCGCGGGGACCTCGGTGGTGGTGACCCTGCTCCTGGGGACCTATGTGGTGGAACTGCTGGGCAGTGCGCTGACCACCACGTCACCCGACCTCATCGGACCCGTGCTGCAGGCACCGCTCGTCGAGGAGTTCGCCAAGGGCCTCGGCGTGCTGATCCTCGTCTACACGCGCCGCAGCCATTTCGACGGGCCTGTGGACGGAATCGTCTATGCCGGCACGGTGGCGGCCGGCTTCGCCTTCACGGAGAACATCGTCTACTTCGGCTCGGCCGTCGTGGAGTCGGGGAACGCAGCGGCGGTGGTGGGCGTGTTCATCCTCCGCGGCCTGTTCTCGCCCTTCGCGCACGTCATGTTCACTTCGCTCCTCGGCTTCGTGCTCGGATTCGCCCTCAGCCGCGGGGGCGGCAACGCGCGGATCCTCGGGGCGTTCGTGCTGGGGCTGATCCCCGCGATCGCGGGACACATGCTCTGGAACGGCGGTACTCTCGTGCTGTTCCACGATTTCTTCCTCTTCTACCTCGTGGTGCAGGTGCCGCTGTTCGTCGCCGCCGTCATCGCCGTCGTGCTCCTCCGCCGCTCAGAGCGCCGTCTGACGGAGTCACGCCTCGGCGACTACGCCCGCGCGGGCTGGTTCACCCCGGAGGAAGTGCGCATGCTGGCCACGCGGCCCGGGCGCTCGCAGGCCCTGGCGTGGGCGGGCTCGGTCGGTGCCCGGCAGGAGATGCGCGGGTTCATCCGCACGGCATCGCGGATCGCCTACACCCGCCAGCGGATGCTCGGCGGACGGCGCGACGCCGACTACGCGGCCGAGGAGCGCGTCCTCCTCGACGAGGCGACGCAGCGGCGGGCGCGCATCTTCCAGCTCGCGTCGACGCCCCGGTAGGTCCTCCCCGCGCACTCCGTTCGTCTCTGCGGGCGAGTCCGGACCGCAGGTCGTTCGGCGCGAAGCCGATGCGCCGGCCGCCCTACGCTACGCCGCCGCGCGCTCCGCCGGCGAGGGTCAGTCGAGCCAGTCCGGGCGGCCGGCGAGGCCCAACCGGTAGCGCGCCGCATCCACGGAGGGGCTGTGAGGTCCGAGGGCCAGCTGGAAGGTCCGCAGCTGAACGCGGGTGCGCTGCAACCGGAGGCGGTTCGCGAGCGAGCGGTCACCGCGGCCGGGCACCCCGGCGAGGGGTGCCACGGACGGTGAGATGACCAGCGCTCCAGCGCTGGCGATGCCGCTGTAGAAGATCCGTTCCGCGCGGTTCAGCCCGTCCGGGGCTGACAGGAACGTGAGCAATTCGGCGGGGACGGGTTCGAGCTCGGGTTCCAGCGCACGCAGTGCGTCCGCGAGTTCCCGGCGGTTGACCGGGAGATCTTCCGCTCCCAGAGTCCGGGCGCTGCGGGACCAGTCGGCGACATAGGTGTCGGCCCAGTTGCGGCCGAACCGCGGGGCCAGGTCGTGGCCGACGGCTTCGTGGGCCCCGAGGAAGGCATCGGTGAAGGCCAGGTGCACCCATCGCAGGAGGGCGGGGTCGGAGGCGGAGTAGGCGCGGCCGTCGTCGGTGGTGCCCTTGACCCGCCCGTGCATGCGGCGGACCCGAGCCGAGTCCCGCTCGGCGAGTTCCGCGGAGCCGAAGGTGGTGATGGTGAGCCAGCGCGCGGTCCCGGCGAGGCGGGCCCAGGGGTCACTGCGGTAGGAGGAGTGACGTGCAACACCGGCCATGGCGAGGGGGTGCGCACCCTGTCCGAGGAGGGCCGCGACGCCGCCGACCAGAGTGGAGAGGCCACCGTGGACCTGCCAGACGACGCTGTCGGGCTCGAACAAGCCGGGGCCCTCCCCGACCAGGGCGATGTCGCGCACCCAGTCAGGTGCACCGGTGGGGTCTCCGGAGACCCGGGCACGGAAAGCGCTGCGGACGCGGTGGGCCACTTCGGCGGGGCGCGGTATCGAGCTGACAGGCATGATGCTCCAACGACGGTAGGTCGGGTACGACGGACACCCCGGACAGGAATCTACTACGAAGCGTAGAACACCGCTCTGACACGGCGATCGTCGCGAGGACCAGTGACGTCGTGGAGCCGACGACGGGATGCACCTGAGCAGAAGCACAGGGGTCCGGCCACACGAGCGACGATCAGCCGTCCGCGGTGAGCGGGTATCGACATGAACGAGTTGGGCCGTGCACCGGCACCCGGGGCCTGCCCGGCCCCAAGGCTGCGCGGCTCGCGCTACGACGCACGCCCTACCCGAGGAGCCTTCACTGCAGCACTGCGCGCCGACGTTGTCGCCGTCCTTTGCCTGCAGCCTCCGCCCACGGCCGCTCTGATGTGGCTGGGGATCTGCGTCAGCGTCGACCTGATCACCCCGGCCCTTCCGGTCCTGCTCGCCCGGACCATCGCCAGTGCTCTGGGCATCATCGCGTAGGCATCATCCCCTGCAGGTCGGTGAAGGGCTCGCCCACTCGGACGATGAAGCGGACAGTGGCCCCGGCTTCGATGTCGTGATGGCATGGACTGAGCGGGCGGCGACGAGCCGAGGATCCACCCTCGGGTGCGACGACGCGCGACCAAAGTGCGTCGTCTCCAGCGCTACGGTTCACCCAGCTCCTGCATCGCGATGATACTCATGACATTGCCGGAGGGGTCCGTGAACCAGGCGATGAGGGGACCACCGTGTCGATTCACCCCCTTGTCGTCGGTCATACCGTCGTAGCGTGCAAACACAACGCCCTTGGCCGCGAGCTCGTCGACAGTGGCGTCGACGTCCGGAACCGGGAAGTTCAGGACGGTGAACGACGCAGCCTGATGAGCTGACCCTTTCGGGTACACGAGCACATGATGATCACTCCCCAGATCGATCGAGAGCATTCCGTGTTCCTCGGTGATCGACAGTCCGAGTGATTCCTCGTAGAACACCCTCGCCTCGTGAAGGTCCCGCACCGAGAAGCCACTGAATGCTTTCGTCTGATCGATCATGCGGCTCAGTGTGACACTCCGGATGGGTGGCCACCAGAGTCGGACGTCCGTGGACAGCTCTCGGCAGACTCGGCAGACGGCCACGGGAACCGACGGGGGCCCGGACCACGGGACGCCCGTCCCACCGTGCGCGGCTGGAGCTGCCTGCACGGGCCGAGATTCCACCGGCTTCCGCACGGTCGCGCAGGTGGATCGAGGTCACTGCTTGATCAGCCTTCATCGGCTCGCGCGGTTGCTGATCGTGTTGTGCGGGCGGCCAGGCGTAGGGCGGCCGTGTTCGCGGTCACGATGAGAACTATCCCGACCGATTCCACCGTTCCCAGGTGCTCGTCGAGGAGTACCGCTCCGATGAGTGCGGCCAGCACCGGGTTGATGCTCATCAGGATGCCGAACACATTCGCAGGGATCCTCCGGAGGGCAATCAGGTCCGCCATGAATGGAACCGCCGAGGCGAGGACGCCGGCACCGATAGCGCAGAGCAGGGTGAATGCGTCCGGACGGCTGGTGACGAGGACCCAGCCGCCGATGGGCAGGAAGAGAACGGCGGAGACTCCCGTCGCTGTGGCGGTACCCTGTGCTCCAGGGATGCGGGAGCCGATGGTCCTGTTGAGCAGGATGTAGGCGGCCCAGCTACACGCAGCAATGAGGGCGAGCCCGATGCCCGCATAGTCCGTGGTGGATTGAGGCCGGCTGATCGCGGTGACGCCGGCTCCTGCGATGACAGCGCAGATCACACTGCTCCTGGTCCGGGCGCTGAGCAGGGCGACCGCGAGGGGCCCGCAGAACTCGAGGGTCACAGCCAGGCCGAGGCCGATGCGATCGATGGCCAGGTACAAGGTGAGGTTCATCGTCCCGAACACCAGCGCCAGGAGCAGGACCGGCCACCACTGAGCCCGGGTGAGGTCGAGCACCCGGGGTCTGACGAGCGGCAGCAGGATCGCGGCGGCGACGATCTGGCGGACAGCAACGACACCGAGCGGCCCGATGACCGGGAAAGCCAGAGACCCACTGGCCGCCCCGAACTGATTCGAGAGCGCACCGCCCAGAGCAGTTGCCAGACCGGTTGTGCGGTCACCCGCCGCGTGCTTCAGCTTTGTCATGCTGGAAGTGTGCAGAACCGCCACGGCCTGCTCACAATGCATGAATCCCATGATTGATGCGTTTGAGGCATGAGTAGGATTCAGGGATGGATATCGAACTGCGTCACCTTCGATCCTTCGTCAGCGTCATCGATACGGGCACTTTCACCGACGCCGGAATCGAGCTCGGTATCTCGCAGACCGCTGTCTCCCGCAATGTCGCCGCGCTCGAGTCCATCCTCCTGGTCCGGCTCCTGCACCGCACGACCCGGACCGTGGACCTCACTCCGGACGGTGAAAGGGTGCTTCGGCATGCCCGCCGAGCCTTGGCTGTCGTCGGAGACCTGCGCCAGGACGCCGTCGCCGGCTTGAGCACCCTCCGGGTCGGCTACGCATGGTCAGCCCTGGGCAAGCACACCCCCGAGTTCCAACGCCGATGGGCCGAAGCCCTCCCCCACCACGAGCTGCGACTGACCCGGATCAACACACCCACAGCAGGACTGGCCGAGGGGACGAGTGACGTGGTGATCCTGCGTCGGCTACCGGATGTGGCAAACCTCGACCTGGTCCTGATCGGTACCGAGAAACGCTATTGCGCAATGGCCGTCGGGGACCCCCTGGCGGCCAAACGTACAGTGACACTCGCTCACGTAGCTGCAGCTCCGCTGGCGATCGATCACCGGACCGGAAGCACCCAGCTCGACCTCTGGCCCGACGCCGGCCAACCACGCCAGACCATCCCCACCACCGACGTCGATGACTGGCTCACCGTCATCAGCAGTGGAAAAGCCCGTGGAGTGACCGCGCAATCGACAGCACACCAGTACCGCCGCCAGGGGCTCACCTACCGACCTATCCGCGATGCAGCACCCGTACCTGTCTACGCCGCCTGGACCCGGACCGACCCGCCAGCCATCCTGCAGGACATCATCGTGCTCCTCGCGGGCCTCTACCGCTGAGCCCGAAGGAGGTGCTGGTTGCATGGGACTCCTGCTACGACGGCGAGGGTGCGGGCTCCTCAGGTGGTCGTTCGCAGCTGCGCCGGGCGCGGGGGCACGTCCATGCCCTGAGCGGTCCGAGGTTCGCGCTCGTCCTCAACGCGCGCGGTGAACGTAGAGATCGCGGAGGAGCGCGATCTCGGCACCGTGGTGCAGGATCTCCTGGTTCATCCACCAGACGATCGAGGGAAACGTCTCCTCGGCATCACTGCCGTACGGGTAGCTGCTGAGGCCGGTCCGGTCGTCGTCGGACTCGGCGATCTGGAGTAGCGACCGGCGCCAGTCGGCCGCCGTTCGCCGGATCCGTGCAATGGCGCCGGCTGCATCGGCGGGGGATACGTCGGCAGCTCGAGTGAAGGTGCGATCACCGCCCAGATGACTGGCGCGGCCCATGAGCGTCTCGGACAGGTGATCGAGCCGCCAGGCGATCGTTGTGAGAGGCGGGGGCCACGGACTGTCGGGGGCTCCGTCCCGCCCCCACTCCCCTGCGCCGATCAGCTGTGCAGCGCCGCGTCCGGGACCGTCGGCACGCCGTCGCACCGACCAGCACCCGCCGACCGGTTCCCACAGGTATTCGGCGTCCGTCAGTACCGGGACGTCGACGTCCCGGTCGTCACCCGCCCGTGGCGGTCGCCCCCTGCGGTGGGGGCGGCGCGGGTGAAAACTCCTGGAAGGGAACGTCGACGGATGGACACGGGAGCTCGACGGTCCCGACGATCGAGGTCGGAGGGTCTACGACAGGTGATCCAGTTCCGTGGCCCTCCCACCGGCCGGAAGGTCCCATCGATCACGGAACGTGGCACTGTATCGCGGAGACCCACCACCCTTCGAGGGCCGGTCGGCGTCTATTCGTGGACGGGTTCACCGGTGACGCGGTGGTCGGCGTGGTTCATCCCCTCGAGGATGAGGCGGGTGAGGTGTCCGTCGATGATGCTGTAGATGACGTTGCGAGCTTGCTTGCGGGTGGAGACGAGCCCGGAGAGGCGGAGTTTGGCCAGGTGCTGACTGACCGCGGTGCGGTTCGCTCCGGTTCCGGCGACGAGGGTCCCGACGTCGGCCGAGCCCTGTGTCAGGATCCAGAGGATGTGCAGCCTGGTGGGGTCCGCTAGCATCTGAAAGGTCGCCGCACCTGCGGCTAGGCGATTCGCGTCGGGGTGGACCGAGTGCACCAGACTCGGAGTCATGGGGCGCACCCCCGTGACGTCCTCAGGCCTGACGTCCTCACCCGTGGACGTCCGGGAAGTGGTCGTGGATGCCCTCGACCGGTCGGCCTGTACGTCGCCCATGATGTTCCTGGCCCCCTGATCGCCCTGTTGATACCGGTGGATCGTCCCGAACGCCGTTGTCCGTCCCGCAGGTACGTCATCCACGTTACCGCCCTCCCCTACCCCTTACTGCCCGCGTTCGGTACCGTGCTGCGCCTTTTCAGCTGATTCGCCGGACGCCGCGTCGACAGATCCTTCTCCCTCAGCCTCCGCCGCCAACTGCGTCGAACCGTTCCGTGCAGGCGGCCCTACCTCCTCCTTTGATCCGGAAGGGCCGGTGGCGGGCCAGAGGACGATCGCGGCGATCGTCCCGATGAGAGCACATGCCGCCAGGACCAAGGCCACGGTCTCCTGCCCTGCGGCGGCGCCGACCCACCCGGCGAGGGGGTAGGCGAGGAGGAAGCAGGCGTGGGACAGCGAGAACTGGGCGGTGAAGAGGTAACTGCGGGTGTCGTCGGTCGCGACCCGGCGCAGCAGACGGGAGGACGGTGTGCTGATCATCGACGTGCCGATGCCGAGCAGCACCCACAGGCCAAGGAAGATCGCCCACGAGTTGTCGGTGAGGTGGATGCTGCTCTGTTCCGTGGACGCGAGGAAGGCCACGGCGATCAGGCCCGCAATCAGGATCCACCCACCTGTCAGCATGAAGGTGCGGTCCGGGGTCCGTTCCAGGACCCGAGGTGCGAGGAAGGCCACCAGCATCGAGCCGACCCCGTAAAAGGCCAAAGCGATTGCTACGTCGGTGTTGGAACCACCGAACAGGTCCCTCGCGTAGACGACGGTGTTGACCAGCACCAGAGCCGTTGCGGTGGCGACCACCAGGTTCAGTGCCATCAGGCCGCACAGGGAGGGTTCCCTGAGGAAGATCCGGGTTCCGAGCGTGGTGCGATGCAGCAACGAGCCCTGAGAGTGCGACGCCGGGATGGTTGGCAGCCGGGTCGCCAGGACCATCGCCGCGGAGACGAGGAATCCGATCATCGTCCCCACGAACAAGTTGTGGAAACTCATCACCGCCAGGAGAGCAGCCGCCAGCAGCGGGCTCACCAGGGACTCCAGGTCATAGGCAAGCCGGGACAGGGACAGTGCCTTGGTGTACTCCTTCTCCCCGGGCAGGACGACGGGAATCAGGGCCTGGAACGCGGGCGTGAACGTCGCCGAGGCGGACTGCAGGATGAAGACGAGCACGTAGATCTGCCAGACCTGATCGATGAAGGGCAGGCCCAACGCGATCGCCGCCCGCACCAGATCCGCGCCGACCAGGACACCCTTTCGCGGCAAGCGCTCGACCAGTGCCGCCATCACGGGGGCGACGAAGACATAGGCGATCATCTTGATCGTCAACGCCGTTCCCAGGACCGCACCGGCCTGTCCACCGGCCAGATCGATTGCGAGCAGGCCCAGGGCGACCGTCAACAAGCCAGTACCCAGTAGGGCGACCACCTGCGCGGTGAAGAGGTTGCGGTACGCCGTGCGGCGCAGAACAGAAAGCACGAGGGGGACCCATCTCCAGCAGGAACACGACCGCCAATGATACGTGCATTATTACGCACTGATGTATACGTGCCTGACTTGCGGGTCGGACGGTCCAGCCGAGGAACTAAAGGATGTCGCCTATCGCGCGCACACGAGTCGAGACAGGGTGCCCTACCGGCGGGTGGTGCACATGTCCTGCAGCGCTGCATGAGATTCGGCCTCTATACCCCTCGTACCCCCTGCTGCCATCCGCCTGCTACCCCGGTCGCACGGTGTCCGAGCCCCAGGTGCAACGATTCCGACACTGTGACCGGGCGATAAAGCAACGCGATTCCAGCGATGTCGCGCTGCCCTGTTGAGTGTGTTCTATCGCACCGCTCTGCGACCAGTGTCAGAGCGCATCTCGATCCACGCGGGCCGCCCGAACCTCTCGCGCACGGCTCTTTTGGTCCATACAGCTGACCCAAACCGGGATTGGGAAGAAGCACGCCTGATCAACGCGGCCCTCGATCTTCACGCCGATGATCCGGCGTTCGGGTACCGCTTCATCGCCGACGGGCTCAACGCCGGTGTTACCCGTGTGGCCGGCGAGCGTCGCATCTGGCGACTGTGCTCAGCCAGCGGCATCCTCTCGGTCATCCACCGCAAACGGGTCGGCGACCGGCAGGCGGGCCCACCGGTCCACGATGACCTGCTCGAGCGGAACTTCACCGCCACTACGAGGGACACGCGGTGGGTCACGGACATCACCGAGCAGCCTACCGCTGAGGGCAAGCTCTACCTCTGCGCGATCAAGGACCTGCACTCGAACCGCATCGTGGGCCACTCCATCGACGGGCGCACGAAAGCCTCCTGCGCGGTGGCAGCACTGGCCCACGCCGTGGCGCTCAGAAGCCCCTCGGGAACGGTCGTGCATGCGGACCGAGGTAGCCAATTCAGAAGCCGGACATTCGTCTCCGCGCTGCACGCGAACGGGCTGCACGGCTCGATGGGTAGGGTCGGTGCATGCGGTGACAACGCTGCCATGGAATTATTCTTCGCCCTGCTGCAAAAGAACGTCCTGAACCGCAAACGGTGGGAAACCCGGCAGGAACTCCGCCTGGCCATCATCACCTGGATCGAGCGAACCTACCACCGTCGGACACGGCAGAAAGCACTCGGCGAACTCGCCCCGATTGAATTCGAGACAATCAACAACATGGCGCTAGCCGCCTGAAATCTATCAACCCACGAGTCAACCAAACCGTGGGCAGTCCCCCGCGCACGGCACCCGAGTAGGACCAAGCGCAGTCAACGCGGAACGGCCCACATCACCTCCGACAGTGATGACGGTGCCGCTGGTCAGAAAAGAGCTAGCTGAGCACCAAATCTCACTGAAGAAGTGCTGTCAGTTGAGGCGTTCAGTCAGGTGCACAGTAACGGTGTCGCCGAGCTCTTTGCCGAGCTTCCTCCGTAGCTTGACGCTGATCGAGAGCATGTGCCCCCCCGATACCAGTGGGCAGGAGACCTGCTGTAAGCGGTTCACCATCGACGGTAGCGACGACCTTGATTGTCTTACCTGTTCCGAAGAGTTCAACCGAGTCTGGCACCTCCACGCATGACCAGAGGTCACCTTTCACCGTGACTCCGATCAGCGCGGAGAAGGCGAGATCGAGTGGACCGACTCTCGTACTCACAGTAGTTTCCTCATCGTCTCTGGTGGCGCGGTCCTTCAGAGGATATCGGGACGACGCCCGCAAGCGGATCCTTGTGCGGACAGCCAGTCGGCACCTACGAGATTCCGTCTCAGCGCTTTCAGAACGGAGCGAATCCGAGGAAAAGAGAGTAAGACCGTGCGCACAGTAGCCAGGCGAACCTCAAGGCAGCGAACAGAAGGCTTCCCTGGGAGGACCGTGTTTTGAGCGCAACCTCAGGCTCGAGGCAAAGGTAGATCAGCACGAGGAAGGGCGCGAAGAGTAGAACTGCGACAGCAAGCCGAAATGCCTGGGTGTCGCCGGCAACTTTAAGCGCAACACCCTGCTGGATCGTGATCCAGAACCAGGCCCCCAGGAAACCGGCGAACAGAACAGCCGCAGCAACCGACACGGCTTTCGTAGCATCGCCCTCTCTCATGATGCTCCACTCACTTCCTCGCTCATGCGAATTCCCCGGAACCTACTGCCACATGACCTGGGGACCATACTTTCCGCCTGCCCGGTCGATGATCCCCCGCCGTCCGCAGCACGATCCTCCAGCGGGATCCATTTACTGGTCGCGTCGATTCACTCGTTCAGCCGAGCATGCTGCGCATCCCGTAGATGTGTGGTGCAGCTCTAGTCGTGTTCAGGGTGCAGCGTCGCATCTGCATCGGTTTCAATCCATCGGGTGAAGGTGGTCGTGAGGCCGGCCCGGGTAGGCGAGGCGCAGAATGGGCCGATCTCGACGCTCGCGGTCTCCTTCAGAGGTGCAACGCGGATAAGCCGAAAAGGCTCATCCCCAGCGCGGGCCCGAATGGTGACGGCGTTACCGGCCCTGCTGAGGCGTACTGTGATCTCCTGATCGATCCACTCAGGGACAGGTGCCACCGACCAGTCAGAGACCTCCTGTGTCACGACTGCCCCAACCTGGGGGACTCCGTCTGACACCTCCACACCGGCCTTGATCCACACGGAATCCGAAACGTGCAGGTAGATCCCCGCCTGGTCGAACTGCTCGGTGTAATCCAGGAGAAATGAGACCTCCATTGCACCCTCGGCGGGCAGCGGTGCCAGCAAGGCATGCGCGCTGTCATGGACGAAGCCGTACGAGGTGTGCCTCCAGGCGTCGCTGTTCTCGGCCGCAGTCACCCGCAGAGCTCCCCCCTCAGCGACGGCACGCACAGGCGAATTGCGCCATGTCCCCCGGTCCCAGACATCGCCGGCCTCACTGATTGTTCGTGTCATGCCATATCCCCTATATCTTTCGTTCAAGCTTCGGACCCCATTCAACCAATGACACATCCGACACAACAGCGAGGTTCCGGTAAGCCGGTCCGCTTCCCGGCATTGCGCATCGTCCCGATGGGCTTGTCTGTGACCGTGGGTGGGCTGGTTGTCGAGGCGGCCGACGCCGACGGGGCGGGCGGGAAGGGCGAAGACGACAACAAGCGAGGTGGCGAGAAAGTCTACCGCGCCTAACAGCATGAGTCCGGCCCCGCCGATGTGATTGCCGACTGCTTGTGGTGTGACGGTTGCGAGATACATTCCATTGGCGATGAGCATGGGCAGCGTGGCGCCGGCCAGAAGGATCGTACCTAGCTCCACGAGACCCGCACGGCAGCTACTTTTTCTACCAACCAGGGCGAAAGGGATCGGGACGCTCACGTAGAGCAGGGCAGGACTGACGTGCGACACAGTGAAGAAGAATTGCGGATTGGATGTGACGTCGAAGGTGAGGGCGAGGTTGGTTGCGAAGACTTAGGCGGCGAGGAGGGACAGTGTGGAAGCGGTGAGCCCGGCAGAACCCGGAGCGCGGTAGGCATTACTCAAGCTTGTCTCTTCGTCGTGGTAGACGTTATTGAGCGGGTTGCTGCTTTCGACCGCCGGGGGTTTGTCCGTGGTGCTAGCACTGGTTATCCGTGAGTTCGAGCATCATGTTCGTATCGGCCGTGAACTGCTCGGGTCCTTGCTCGTAGGTGAAGCGGACAGCTCGGGTGGTGCCAACGTCTGCAGCTCCGTTATCGATCACGAGGACGATGTTCACCTGCTGGCCGGCTCTGAGTTTGTCGTCATCAAGCTTCCTCGCGCTGTCCCAGGCCGCCATCGCTTCCGGTTCCGTCGGATCCGTCGAACCCGTGCCGATGACGAACGAGTGAGTCTCATCGACCGGCATGACGTAGGCATCCCGGATTTCGAGGCTCTCCCCCTCGACCAGAACGGCCCCCGTGATGGTGAGTGTCGTATCGCCGTCGTTCGTTACGACGTTCCCGAAGACAGCGCTGCCTTGGTCGGGTTGCACGCTGCAGACTTCAGAGGGATCACCTCCCGCCCTGAGCGGGCCGCCGCTACTCACCTGCAAAGTGCAGGTGGTCAGCAGGACCGTCGACGTGATGAGCAAGGCAACGCGTAGAAGGCGATCCGCTTGCGACATCTGTATCACGTCACTACAGGGGAGACCGGGCTGCTACTGTCGCACGCGACCAGCAGATACGGGTCAAACGTCGCTCACAAGCGCTGGCATCAGTCCGTTGCAGGCGGTGAGGGATGTCCTGCCAGCCAGTGGCGTGCTTCTTCGGCGGTGGTGAAGTAGCTGGTCTTATAGGGTGGGCGGGCCCGCTGCCGGTAGAAACTGGTCAAGGTCCGACCGCTCGGGTCAGCGCTGACGACGGCCAGGGCTGTGATGTTCAAACCATCAGCCAGGATCTTCATGGCACCCTCGGACGCGGACAGCATCTCGTGAAGTTCCAGGAGCAGTGGCGGGCACGTGGTGGGATTCATGAATTCGGCCCGTGCGAGGAGGTTCTCAGCAATCTTCTCGGTGATGTGGAAGGCCTGCGTCCACCTCACCCACAGCACACCGCCCCTCATCTCCGAGACGAAGGCGTGCTGCACACCGTAGCTCTCGCCGAAGATACTGGGATGCTCGTGGGTGTCATCGAGCAGCCATTCGCGGGCAGCGGTGTCATCCGTGAAGTACCCGGTCGGTGTCACCGACCGGTGGGTGAAAGCGGTGAGGATCCGTCCGATGTCGTCGATTCCGACGATGGCGATGCGGGAACACCTGGTGTTCCTGATGAGAAGTTGCTTGGCCTCGGCGGTGATGCCGCCAACGAGGCTGACGTACATCAGCAAAGGACGCGGCCCTTCCGGGGATGCGACGGTGATCTCAGCCGAAACGGAGGCAACGTCCGCGGAGTCGACCGTGATGTCTGCGGACCACCGGAGGCGGAGATGGTCGCCGGCGTCCTCGAGCGCGTACCGGCCGCTCGTTGTCTGTCTCACCACACAGTTCCTGACCTTCACACCACCGAGAAATTTCCCGGAACGAACGGACGGGGGCCCAACCGACCCATCATCACGCCACCAACGACAGGCACCAACGTCAGCGCCACCAGACACCCTCAACGAAAATATCAAAAGCGGCTACATGAGATTCTCCCTTGCAACACACTGCGGAGACTAAGCCGACTCACGATCGACGCGACCGGCACACGACTCACCCCATCGTGGCCCCGGCAGTTGCGGCATCCAAGCAGAAATCCTTTGCTTGGGCGTTGCGGCGATCGCATGCACGAGACCGGCATGACATTCGGCGGGTGTTTCTCATCGCGTTTCCCGTGCTCGTTGCAGTTCTGCTGTCTATCGTGATCCCCGTGATCGTCGGAGCGGCTGGCCGGCGAATTGACCGCAACGGTCACGCAGGGGTTCGCCGGAACCCAGACACGGAGGCACTGTTCACGGTGACGAATCGTCGCTGGCAGTCCGTCCTATTTCGCGCGCTCGGCATCGCCTTCCTAGTAACCGGCGGTTTATCCACGCTCGTCTCGATCGTGGAATCCGAGGAGATGGACGGACCGGGTCCCCTCATCAGTGCGGCCGGCATCGCGGTCGCTGGAGCTCTCCTCGTCGTTCTCGCCATTGGGATTCGTCGATTCCGGGTAGACGCCTTCGACAACCACCTGACGGTCCGCCCCTGGTTCCGAGCGACGCGGATCGTCGCACTGACCGAAATCGGTTCGATCCGCCCGGCACTCCATAGCTTTGGCGGAATCGACGTGAAGGACGTGAACGGCAGGGCGCTCTTCACTGCGACAAAGATCAGCATCAGCTATGACAACATCGTCGCCTACCTGCACCAGCGATTTCCCAAACAGCAAACCCACAACTCCCCGGCGCCCAGCGACGTCAAGCCCTGGCAAGGCGCAACCCTTCGAGCCGAGTGGATCCCTCTTCCCCGCGGACGCAAGGGCACTCTGGAATCGGGCGTTCTCCTAACTGCTGGCGCGGTGGCCGGGCGCATGTACACGAGTGAACTCATCGACCTGCTCAAGCACCGGGTCGGCATCGTGGAGTCCACCCCTTCGGATGCCCTTAGCTTCCTCTGCTGGCCCGACGCAGCGTTACCGTCGTCGGTCGTCTGGGAGGCCACGAAAAACCTCCCAGCCGACTCGCTGGCCCTCCTCGCCGACCCCATGGACAGCGGACCCACCGCCGCGCTCACCGGAACTGAACTCACCTACTTCTCGGAATGGATTAGGACTCTTCCCCGCTAGCCCGGCCCGGAAAGACCCGTCCCATCCGACAAAGGTGACTCAACTATAAGACACGTCAGCCTTCATCGCTGCGACTCGTAGGTCGGCCGCCGAACTCGCCTGATCGTCCTCCCAGCGAACCCTTGTTGAGAGCACTCGGAGGCGGGAGCCGAATGCGCGAGGAGACCGATGCTGGCCCATATGTGCCGCCGCCGGCCGGTTGACCCGCTCTGGGTTTGATGGAAACTTCTGACCTTGAAACGAGAAGAGAGTCATGGCATCAAGTCAAGGAGCGGGCAAGCCGACAGCACGTCGGTACTCGCCGGAAGACAAAGCCGCAGCGGTCCTGGTGGTGCGAACGCTGCGGGCAGAGCTCGGGACCGAGCACGGGACGGTCCGTCGGGTCGCGTCGCAGCTCGGGTTCGGAACGGAATCGGCACGGTCATGGGTCCGGCAGGCCGGCGTCGATGAAGGTCACGCCGCCGGCGTGAGTACCGCCGAGGCTTAGTGGTTGCGGGAGTTTGAACAATAAGTCCGGGAGCTGTGGCGGGGCGAACGAAATCCTGATGCGGGCCGCGCGTTTCGTCGGGGCGGAGCTCGACCGCCACCACCGGAAGTAGTTGCGTTCATCAACGCGAACAGACACGACATCGTCGAAGGCGACCGCTTGGGGTCGAGCCCATCTGCACCCTGCTGCAGGTGGCCCCGAGCACGGACTACGCCGCGAAGAACCGCGTGCCATCACGCGTGCCGACAGCGACGCCGCCCTCACACCCGAGCTGGTCACCCCGTGGGAGGCCGATCACCGGTTCTACGGTGTCCCTGAACTCTGGAAAACCGTCCGCCGCCGGTATCGCTATCGGCCGCGACCAGACGGGCAGATTGATGCAATCCGCCGGCATTGAAGGTGCGACACGTTCGAAGAGGGTGAGGACCACGCGGCCTGATCCCGCCGCGACACGACACCCGGACCTTGTTCGCCGTATCCACGGCGCCAGCGCCAAACCGGCTGTGGGAGACTGACCTGCCCTTCGTTCCGACCTGGGCCGCCGTCGCGTACGTCTGCTTCATCATCGACGCGTACTCGCGGACGATCGTCGGGTGGAGGTGCGCGTTTCTCAAGCGCAGCGAGATGATCCTCGACGCGATCGAAATGGCGATGTGGGCCGAGGCACTCGCCCTGCGGACCTTCGGTGTCACAGCGATGCGGGGAGCCAATTCACGTCGATCCGGTACGGCGAACGCCTTGCTGAGATAGGCGCCACCTCGTCGATCGGGACTGTTGGCGATTCACATGACAACGCTCTGGCCGAGACGGTGAACCGTTACTACAAGGCCGAGCTCGTTCGACGTCCAGCACGCCCGGGACCTTGGAAAACCGTCGAGGACCTCGAGCTAGCGACGCTCGGATGGGTCCACTGGCACAACACGCAGCGCATTCACGGCTACCCCGGCGATGTTCCGCCTGCGGAGTTCGAGCGGAGGTTCCATGCTGGGCACACCGACCGCCATCAGCTGGTCGAAGTCACATAACCCGAGTCTCCATCAAACCCAGAGCGGTTCAATCGCGACGACCTTCGATAATTTGGAACCGCCTTCGACAATCTCCTGAGTGCACGCTTGATGGCCGACTCGATTGAGCGCATGATGCCGCTATGAAGAGCCAACATGTAAGCCGAGTCATCAGCGCGCCCCCGCATGTCGTCTACGACTATGCGTCGAACATCGAGAACCTTCCCGCATGGGCTGAGGGACTTGCACAGAGCGAAGTAGTCAGGAATGGCGACACGCTGTTCGTGGAATCACCGATGGGTCGGGTGGAGGTCCGCTTCGGCGAACAAAACCGCTTCGGCGTCCTCGACCACGATGTGACGTTGCCGTCCGGGACCGTGGTCACAAACCCTGTTCGGGTGCTAGCGCACCCGGATGGGGCTGAAGTGGTCTTCACGGTCCGCCAGATCGAGCTCGACGACGAACAATTCGCCAGGGATATCACCCTGGTCGAAGCCGATCTAGAGCGACTTGATCGCCAGCTTGGTCAGCAGTCCTAGCCATCGGGCTGCTGTCAACGCTACTTTCACCGAAGAATCTCCCGACGAGACCGACGACAGGAACCGCGTCCGCACCGCTGCCGACACGACACCTGCGAGCCGGCCGCTCAGGCAGAACGCATTCGAGTAAGACGACGGCGCGGACAACTCGCGGTCAGGAGCCCCCGTTGCAGGTCAGTGTATCCGAACAAGGCTGATAGCTAGTTTGCCTAGCTTTACGGGTCGTGAGTTAAGTGCGTACAGTGGACCTCAGGTCAAGAAACGGCCACTACAGCTTTTTGCACGAAGGACGACTACATGTCCGTTTCACCCGTGACCGACGCCGCTGAGGCTACTGATGCAGCCTACGGCTCCCCATCTATGTGCCCGCAGACAACAGATCTAGCGAACCCGGCGGATCCGGCTCCGACTTCCGGAGCGACGAGGGCGGCTCATGCGCCTGATCCGGCATCCGTCGCTGAGGAAGTCATCGGCTCCGTCGTCGCTCTCACCGTCGCCGCTTCAGCCGCAAGCGAGACCTCATCCGAGTCACCTGATGACGACCTCCACGGCGTCGACGGCGTTGATGGTGTCGACGGTATTGCGTCTTCCTCGGATCGCATCGAGGGCCTTTCGGACTCGGAGCTCGAGGGCTGGTCTCGGCCGGCCAGCGAAGCGCCGGACGTCATCCCGTTCCACCTGGGCGAGGCCAGCGACCGTCAGCTACGCCGGTGGAGTAATGACCTGTTCAAGCAACTGAACAGGGACTCGCCGTCCTTCATGATCGTTGATGACTACACACGAGTCATCGAGGAAATCGAACGCCGTGATGCCGACGCGGCTTCCAGCGCGAACCCGCCGGAGTTCCGGCAGAAGTTCCGGGACAATGCTCTGGGCCGACGGTTCGAACTCTTCCGCGACGGTGTGCTTGCCGGCTATATCGCCTACTCCATGCGGGCAGGGGTGCTGCGCCTGAAGCGAACGGTCGTTTCGGAGCCGTTCGAGCATCAGGGCGTTGAGGGCATCCTGATCCATCAGGTCTTACTCACCGCCCACCGGCGCCGCCTCGCAGCTATCGCGTATTGCCAGAAAGCCCAGGACTTCCTCCAGCTCAACCCCCAGTACAAGCAACTCGTCCACACCTGAACCGACCCGCGCAACACTGCGGACAACCTTCAAAATGCCACCACCGAAGACGGAGCAGGCGACACTGCCAGACACTCCGGGACGTTCAGCTCGTCCCAGGTGAGGGCAGTGACCAGGATCAATCCCATCGTCGCCCGCCCGTACCCGCCAGTCAGGTGCCACTGGGAGCGCCGATGCCGTCGTGGTGGTAGGGCGATCAATGGCACGCGTCCGATCCGCCACAGTGATGACGGGGAATGGTGTCGGAGGACTTTGCTACTGTCCTTTTCTGAGGTCCGGGTTAAGACGCTAGCCCGAGGCAAGTCCGTTGAATGGGTTTCATGACCATGACCATTTCCGAAGAATCGGCGGCACCCCATCCCGGGGACACAGGTATCGACTCCTTCATCGACTGTCCGACCGGGACGGTCGAATACTATTTCGGGTCACCGACGTTCCAGTGGTCCGATGAGCTGTTCCGGATCCACGGCTACGAACGCGGCGACATCGTTCCCACCCTCGAGCTCGGTCTGGGTCTCGCGCACATCGAAGCCGTCGTCAGGGACGGAATCGAGGCGTTCTGGGACCGCGTATCCACGACCAAGGGCCCCGCCTCAGCGTATGTATCCCTGCGGTCGCTGGATGGCAAGATCCACAAGATCCTGATGAGCGCCGACCTCATCCTCGACGGCGACACCCCCGTCGGGGTGTGGGGGCTCGTCGTCGACCTCACACGGTCCATCCACGCCGACCGGCACCAGCTCGCGAACGAAGCCGTCGCCGCGTCAACACTCAGCCTGGTAGTCATCGAACAAGCCAAGGGCATCCTCATGAGCCGGCACGGGATCAGTGCGCTGGAAGCCTTCCAACGCATCAGCTGCTACAGCCAGAACGTCAACCGCAAAGTCGAGCCACGACGTTCGAACGCGCCTGAACTCAGACCGGCGACGAGCGTGAGGACACCCTCCTGACCAGCGCTTCGGCCGTCGTCGGGCTCGCATCCCTTCCCCTGATCGGGATCGCCACGCCGGCCATCGGCTTCGGCGCCGAGACGCCCATGGTCATGACACTGCTGATGGGCGCGCTATTCGTCATTGGAGTCGGTTCGTCTGCGGTCCTCAATCACCGCAATTGAGTACAGCTGCTTCTCCCCCTGCCACCCGCGAAAGAACGTTCCCGGTCTACTGTGTGGGTATCGACGACCGTGCACACCGTACGGCTGGAAACGAAGGGCACCCATCATGCTGCAGGGCTTCAAGGACTTCATCATGCGGGGCAATGTCATCGAACTGGCGATCGCGGTCGTCATCGGGGGTGCGTTCACCGCACTTGTCGGCGCTTTCTCGACCTTTATCATCAACCCGGTCATCGCCTCGGCCGGCGGCGTCGATGCCGCCGGTCTCGGCTTCGAAATCAGGCCCGGCAACGCAGCAACATTCGTCGACTTCGGCAGCCTGATCACCGCGGCCATCACCTTCCTCATCACAGCAGCAGTGGTGTACTTCGTGTTCGTCGTTCCGATGAACCACGCAGCGGCACGCGTGAGGGCTCGAGCGGAAGTCCGAGAGCCGGCAGCCGAACCAGTCCCAATGGACGTCGCCCTGCTCACCGAAATGCGTGACCTGCTCCAGCGCATCGACTCACGCAGCGGTCGCCTCTGAAACGGCAACACTGTGGCTTTACCACCATCGAAGCTCGGGCCCGCTTACTCGAGGTCACCACATACCAGCACCATCGGGGATGCCCCATCGCCTCGCCTGAAGCATCACCGCCTCACGTGAAAGGTGGCATCTTCTCGATAGGAGCTCGCATTATCCGGTTCGTTGTCGCCGCGGTGTCCGTAGTGATCGGCGTTTTGATTTCTGCTGGAGGAGGGGTTCCCACCGATGTGGTGGGCGCTCCGGTCTCCTGAGTCTTGATCATCGCCGGCGAGGTTCGCTTCTCCTTAAGGAGCAGCAGGTAGCCTCACGAAAGCGCTCTCGACCGACTGTCACGACCCTTGACGGCCTTCCTGTGGTGAAGGTCCTCCGTGGTACAGGGAGCCGAAGGCCAGCATGTCGAGACTCACTGTGTGCAGGTTCGTCGCCAGCGGGTCTTCCACCTCGGACCCTGACGGGTAGCCGACCCAGTTCCTACTGCCCACGAGGAACGCCTTCTGGGCCAGACTCAGGGCGTTGTACGCGTCGTTGCCGGGGAACCTCGTGTCCTCCACCAGCCGGCTCAACAGCTCGCGCGTGCCCACCATTCGACGCTCCGTACCCTGTCCGTCCATGAGGGCATACGTCCATTCGTGTCCCCCGCCGAACAGCTTCTTGGGCGTGCGTGCGATCGCTCTGATCCAGCGTTCCCGATACGTCATGCCGACCTCGTGTCTCCTCCGTCGCCCCTCACGCCACTGTACGAGATGTCCTTCTCATTCTCAGGAACCCCTGACTGCCACATCACCCCTGGACGGTGCGCGACAGGGACATCGTCCTATGTGCGACCCGTGCTGAGGGTGTGCCCCGACGCCATCGTTCGGACGAGGAGCAGAACCCGTCGCAACCCCGCGGAACACCAACAGGACTTCCGCACATGGCTCCTGCCACACTCCTGGCCGAGGTTGGACGTTGCACAAGCCACGGATGCCGAAGATGTCCTTCTCCACTGTGCAGGAGGCGGAGCGCCTCCCCTCGCACAGCAGTAGCCCCGTTAGACGCCGCCCCACCGACACCCGGTAGGCCGACCCTGCACGCAACCCCTCCAGCACTGCGTGCAGGAAGTCAGCCATGATGCGGTGAACACACAGTCACCACGGTCACCGAAGGTGGCACCGATCAACTCGGGCGTCTATCGCGGGGCGGACGATCAATTCCATGATCACCACGTAGTGCGCCTATGCCGGGGCAGCAGTGACAGACGATCCTCGCCCTGTCGAGCTCTACGTGACCTCGCGGCGCGGTTGCACGCTGTCCTGCTGCTCAGTGAAGCTTGATAGCCGGAACGAGCGTGTGACGCAGACGCGTCACACCACATGCTTGAGGAGGTTCAGGTGGACTCTTATACCGAACGATTGGGGAGGCCTCTGGAGCACACCACAGCCGTCGACCTCCAGTTGGCCATCTTCGACACCGTTGAGCAGGCTCGTGGCCTGTCCGTTCGCGAGGCACGTGAGATCTTCGCCGAAGAGCTTTCCGCCAGGAAGATCACCCCGCCCAGCGGCTTATGGATTGATGCTGCCATGACGTCCGCCGCGCTCGGCAACCACTACATCATCAGTAACGAAGCCCGCTGGGGAGCCGAAATAGCGCTCGAGCACCGGGAACAAGAGAACGGTCCACGCCAGGAACGACGCGCGTAGATAGCGTAGATAGCACTGTCGCCTCGCCGGTCGAGCTCGATCCAAAGCAGCACGATCCCCCCCCAACCAGCTGCGACCCCGAGTCCGTTCGACTCCCGCTTCCCACGCGCGGTGGAGATCACCCTCGAGGGATTCCTCGACGACGTCGACTCCTTCCTGCAGGAAGGCGGACTTGACCACCGGAACTACGACGGCACTACCCTCCGCGACCACCTCCGCGCCCTCACCCAGAACGGACTCGACCCCCGCCCCCGGAAACTCGACGCCATGAAGAACCAGCCGCACCAGCACACCCGTCACCACGGCGAGCACCGACTCCACAGGGACCACCCTGCGGGTGGGAGCGCAGCCTTCCTCATCCACTCGTACTCCCGCCGCCGCGCGTCGTCCGTGACCTGGCCGGCGCCGGGGCGTGGTGTCCATGGGGCATCGACCTGCTGCCGGACGCACCGTGGAGAGAGTCCATGTACTGCTGGAGTGCGGCCTGGGGTATGAGATACGAGCGGCCTACGCGCACGCTGTACAGCGCTCCGGACTACACCAATCTGTACACCGTCATCTTCGACACCCTCATGCTCAGCGCAATCTCCCCCACCGTCGGTGTCCCGTCGCGGACACCGAACCCGACCCTGTACCGCTCGATCGACTCCTCCGTCAGCTCCCCCAGGGTGGACAGGCCGAGCATCTCCAGGATCCTGTAGGCATGGCCTTCGATGGCACAAATCGGCACCTGCAGCCTTCCTGTGATGCTGACGCACGTCTCGCCGCGGATGACCATCAGCGCAATCAGTTCCTGCCGATCGGTCAGCAGACGCTGCACCGGCGAAGGGCCGCGCTCCTCGTCATCGGCACTGGTCATGGTCATGGTCATGGTCATCAGTGAATGGTCAAGAACTGCGAAAGGCGATGGTGCGAGCATGGTGAGAACTCCAGCGGAAGGGACAGGGCATGGTGCCGACGTACAGGAAGGCCGCCCTTCCTCAGTCTCGCGGCGTGCCTCGGGCACTAGCAAGATCCTCTTCAGGACGCGTCTGGAAGAGGACATGAGACCGGACCGGACCGGACCGGTGCTGCGGTGACCGGTCCGGGGCAGGTGAGGTCTGGTCAGGGCTGCTCGCTGCTCCTGACGAAGCTCACTCCGAACGGTGGTGCCGTCCGTGACGTCGGAGGCCCACGGCACGCCGAGGGCGAAGAATAGGCCACCTCCTCGCCCTCGCGGCCGAGCAGACCCCGCACCCGGAGACTGCTCACCGCCGCTCGCCCATCGTCCAGGTCCAGGTCCAGGTCCAGGTGTGACAACGTGGCCACCTCGGTCAGGGTCACCGAACGCCCCTGATCGATGATGGCCGGCAGCATCTCGTCCTGCATTCTCGCCCTCCTGGTGGTCGTGCACATCGCTGTCCGCCGGCCCTCGTTCGGATCGTCGTCACGGTCGCCCCAGGCATGGGGCTCGGAGCGCGCAGCAGCGCAACGGCGCCGGAGCACCCATCGGGTCTGTAGGCTTTCCCTCATGCACGATGCCCTTGGTCCCGCGACGCTCGACGCCGCAACGAGCGGACTGGTCGGAGCACCTGGAGGCGTGCAGCGAGTCGCGAGCCCCCGCAGTTCCGGCCGTACGGCACCAGAAGTGACGACAACTGCTGTCGACGGCGTGCCAGGCGTTCTGGCGCGTCCGGGAGGCACTCCGGCGGTCCTCGAGCAGTTGACGGATCTCGGGGCGCAGCTCTTCGGCCCTGATCGCGCCGTACCCTGCGGGCTCATGTTCAGGCGTCAGGGCGAGCAGGCGCTCTTCCTCAGCGTCTCCCCCGTGGTATTGGCGCTCTACGCCGCCCTCAACGCGCAGCATGCGGCGGACGCCGGGCCCGCTCCCCTGGCCCTCGAGGCGCTGGGCCCGCAGGTGGCCGACGACACGAGCGATCCGACCTATCCCCCGTTCTTCGCGGTGACGGCGGCGGTTGGATTCCTCTCGATTCTCAGCATTCCCCTCGCCCTCGACGGCGGGGACCGAGCGGCTCTGAACTTCTACGCTCGCCCCGCCGCATTCTTCACCCCGGAGCGCCAGCACATTGCGGCCGTCTTCGCGGAGCAGGCCGGCGCGACCGCGCGGACGCACATCCGGCTGAACGCCAGCGAGAAGCTCACGGACGACCTGCAGGCAGCCATGCGGTCCCGGACGGGCATCGACATCGCGATCGGGATCATCGTCGCCCAGAACCGCTGCTCGCAGGACGAGGCCTTCGGCATCCTCAAGCGCGCCTCGATGGCCCGCAACATCAAGCTGAAGGACCTCGCGGCGGGCATCATCACCCAGGCCGGCGGAGCCGGGACCCGCACGCATTTCGGTACCTGATGCGCCTCGTGGCAGCAGTGCCGGACGGCGACGGGTGCAGGATGCAGCCGTTCCACCACCGGCGTCGTCCGCGCCTCTCCCCCACCCCACGGAACGGGACCGGATGACCGGACCCTTGAACTCGGAGACCCCATGAGCAGCCAGGTGCAGATCACCACGACCACCCGCGCGTTGTCCGAGGCGAACCTGGAGCTGTCGCAGCTCTGGATGCGGTACTACGCGATCGGCGGAGCCGTCTCGGGGTATGAGGTCGAGGCGTATCTCGGTGGGCTGCTGATCCTGCCCGGACCGGAACGGGATCTTCTCGCTGACGCCATGAACGAGCTGCTCGAGCAGACCTCCGTTCTGACGCGGGTACCGCAGAGCGGGGCGCAGTCCGACGGCGGCTCGGAACAGGACCCGAGAAAGGCCCTGGGAGCGGCGGCCGCCTTCCTGTTCACGGACGGCGAGGCAGAACAGGAGCGCCTCGACGCCGTCACCCGCACCCACCTGCTGGACACCGCTTCGGAGCAGCGATTCGACCGGTACACCGCCCGGGTGCGGACGCACCTCGGGGTGCGCTCCTCGATCATCGCCCTGATCGACGACCACAGGATGTTCCTGAAGTCCGTCCTCGGACCGATCGAGCAGAACCTGCCCCGGGAGATCACCTTCTGCAATGCGACGATCCGGAATGCAGGGCCGCTGATCATCCCGGACTCCCTGAAGGACGCACGCTTCGCCTCGAACCCCCTGGTGCTCGGGGAACCCCGCATCCGCTTCTACGCGGGCTATCCCCTGCGCGGCCAGGGCGGATGGACCGTGGGCACCCTCTGCGCGATCGACCAAGCGCCACGAGACTTCAGCGCCGCGGACGAGCGGTTCCTGCAGGATGTGGCTCTCGCGGTCGAGGCCGAGATCACCCGCTGAGACGCTCGATGCGGCAGGACCCATTGCGTCGGCAGGGCGCACGCAGAAGCTCCCGTCCCGCGGGAGGCGGGTGACGGGAGCTCCGGGTCGCGCGGGCGGCGACTACGCCAGGAGCGTCGGCTTCAGCTGCTGCAGACGGCCGAGGAGCCCGTTGACGAACTTGGGCGACTCGTCGGTGGAAAGCATCTTGGCGAGCTCGACCGCCTCGCTCACGGCGACGCCGTCCGGGACGTCGTCGTTGTAGAGCAGTTCCCAGCTCCCGATCCGGAGGATCATGAGGTCGACGGCGGGCATCCGGTCGAGCGTCCAGCCCTGGGAGTACGTGCTCAGGAACTCGTCGATCTGCTCCTGGTGCTCCAGGACGCCCTCGACGACATCGACGGTGTAGTCGGCGATGACCATGTCGGTCTTCTCCCGGCGGGCGCGGATGACCTCCAGGGCCGGCATCTCACGCTGCGTCGACTCGAACAGGATGTCCAGCGCCCGGCGTCGCGCCTTGCTGCGTGCGCTCACTCGTTGACGCGTCCCAGGTACTCGCCCGTGCGGGTGTCGACCTTGACCTTGGTGCCGTTGCCGAGGAAGAGGGGGACCTGGATCTCGTGGCCGGTCTCGACGGTGGCCGGCTTGGTGCCGCCGGTGGAGCGGTCACCCTGCAGCCCGGGCTCCGTGTAGGTGATCTCGAGCGTGACCGAGGCCGGGAGCTCGACGTAGAGGGGCGAACCCTCGTGCATGGCGATCGTGGCCATCTGGCTCTCCAGCATGAAGTTGGCCGCGTTGCCGACCGTCTTGCCCGGGACCGTGATCTGGTCGTAGTCCGTGGTGTCCATGAAGACGAAGTCCTCGCCGTCCTTGTACAGGTACTGGTAATCGCGGCGGTCCACGGTGGCCGTCTCGATCTTCAGGCCGGCGTTGAAGGTCTTGTCGACGACCTTCCCCGAGAGGATGTTGCGGAGCTTGGTGCGGACGAAGGCGCCACCCTTGCCGGGCTTGACGTGCTGGAATTCGAGGACGTTCCAGAGGTTGCCCTCGAGCTTCAGCACAGTGCCGTTCTTGATGTCGTTCGTGGTCGCCACAGATTCACTTTCGTCGGTTTCGGACGTGTCGTCGTCGGACACGGGAGCGGATGGGCCGGCCGAGGCGCAGCGGGCGCGCCGGAGCGCGCCGAAAGTCCGTGGCCCAGTCTACCCTGTGCACGCGGACCGGCTGCTAGGGACCCGGCAGCCCGTGGAACGGCCGGGGCCCGGTCAGGAGGCGATCTCCTGGTACGCCGCGAAGAGGAGCGACGTGTCCGGGACCTCGAGCATGCCGGGACGTCCGACGCCGTCGAGCACCACGAAGCGGAGCAGGTCGCCGCGCGACTTCTTGTCCCGGCGCATCCCGTCCAGCAGGGCGGCCCAGCGGTCCCGCCGGTAGGTGACGGGCAGCCCGAGGGATTCGAGGACGCTGCGGTGGCGGTCGGCGTCTGCATCGCTCAGCCGCCCCACCATGCGGGAGAGTTCGGCCGCGAAGACGAGCCCCACGGACACCGCGGCCCCGTGGCGCCAGGAGTACCGTTCCGCCAGTTCGATGGCGTGCCCGAGCGTGTGCCCGTAGTTGAGGTACTCGCGCCGGCCGGATTCGCGGAGGTCCTCGGAGACCACCTCCGCCTTGACCCGGATGGACCGCTCGACGAGTTCACGGAGCACCGGTGAGCCGGCGTCCGTCGCCGCAGCGGTGTCACCCTCGATCAACTCGAGGATCGCCGGATCCGCGATGAAGCCGCACTTCACCACCTCGGCGAGACCCGTGACGACCTCGTTCCTGGGCAGGGTCCCCAGGGCGTCGAGGTCCACGAGAACGCCCGCGGGGGGATGGAACGCACCCACGAGGTTCTTGCCCTCGGCCGTGTTGATCCCCGTCTTGCCACCCACGGCGGCGTCGACCATGCCCAGCAGGCTCGTGGGTAGGTGGACCACCCTGACGCCCCGCAGCCAGGTCGCGGCGACGAAGCCGCCCAGGTCCGTCACGGCGCCGCCACCCACGGTGACCACCGCGTCCGAGCGTGTGAAGTCGTTCTGTCCGAGGACCTGCCAGCAGAAGGCGGCCACCTGGATGTGCTTGCCTTCCTCGGCGTCCGGGATCTCCGCGGTGACCGCGGTGAATCCGGCCTCCGCCAGCTCGTCGCGGACCGTGTCCCCCGTGGCCCGCAGGGCGCGCGGGTGGATCACCAGGACGCGGCGCACCCGCTCACCGAGGATCTCCGGGAGGCGTCCGAGCAGTCCGCGTCCCACGACGACGTCGTAGGTGCTCTCGCTGGTGCTTCCGGTGACCGGGATGATGGTCGCGTCGTCAGGGGCCATGGGGGTGGAGTCCGATCTCGTAGTTCTGGTCCGGGGCGGGCGTGTCGTCAGGCCCGTCGTGCTGGTCGTTCTCGACGTGCGGCAGGGCACCGGTCCGTTTCGTCGGCTTCGTCGCCGCGGCAGGCGGATGCGACAGTGGTCGGCCGACATCGAGGGGAAGGCTTTTCAGAACGGCGTCGGTCGTCGCGCGGACCGACAGGCCACGGCAGTCGACGACGACGTCGGCGACGTCCTGGTACACCGGCCTGCGGGCGAGGTACAGCTCCTGCCACCGCTCGGCAGGCCGGCCGGCAAGCAGGGGGCGCGCAGCGTCCCCCTCGATCCGCGGGAGGACGGTGGCGAGATCGGTGTCCAGGAACACGACGACGGCGTCAGCGAGGAGCTCCCGCGTCCTGTCGTGCAGCACCGCACCGCCGCCCAGGGACACGACCGCGCCGGGCACCAGTGACTCTGCCACCACCTCGGCTTCCAGGGAGCGGAAGCCCTGCTCGCCGTCGCGCTCGAAGATCCTGGCGATACTGCCGTGGCGCGAGACGATCACGCGATCGGTGTCGACGAACCGCGCGCCCGTGCGCAGCGCCAGCACCCGACCCACCGTCGATTTGCCCACGGCCATGGGACCCACGAGCACCACAGGCCGGTCCAGCTGCATCAGGCCTGCGCGGAGCCCAGGAACTCCGGGATGTTCTCGAGGTACGTGCGGAGGTTCCGCCTGGTCTCCTCGAGGGAGTCGCCGCCGAACTTCTCGGTGACCGCTTCGGCGAGGACCAGGGCCGTCATGGCCTCGGCGACGACGCCGGCCGCGGGCACGGCGCAGACATCCGACCGCTGGTGGTGGGCACGGGCGGCGGCACCCGTGCTGACGTCCACGGTGCGCAGGGCACGCGGCACGGTCGCGATGGGCTTCATGGCAGCGCGGACGCGCAGGATGTCCCCGATACTCATGCCGCCCTCGATCCCGCCGGCGCGGTTGCTGGCACGCACGATCTTGCCGTCGTCGTCGCGGATGATCTCGTCATGGGCGGCGGTCCCGCGGCGCGCCGCGGTCTCGAAGCCGTCGCCGACCTCGACGCCCTTGATCGCCTGGATGCCCATGAGGGCCGCAGCGAGCCGTGCGTCGAGTCGCCGGTCCCAGTGCACGTAGCTGCCGAGGCCGGGCGGGAGGCCGTAGGCCACCACTTCGACGACACCGCCGAGGGTCTCGCCCTCCTTGTGGGCCGCGTCGACCTCGGCCACCATGGCGTCCGAGGTGTCGCGGTGGAAGCAGCGCAGCGGGTCGGTGTCGAGGGCGATGACATCGCTCGGCCTCGGCAACGGGGCGTCCTCGGGCACGGACACCGAGGCGATGGACACCGTGTGGCTGACGAGGCGGATGCCGAGGCCCTCGAGGAACTTCACGGCGACGGCGCCGAGCGCCACGCGTGTGGCGGTCTCGCGGGCGCTGGCCCGTTCGAGCACGGGGCGCGCCTCGTCGAAGCCGTACTTCTGCATCCCGGTGAAGTCGGCGTGTCCGGGCCGCGGCCGCGTGAGGGGTGCGTTGCGCGCGGAATCGGCGAGCTCGGCGGCGTCCTCCTCGCTCAATGGATCGGCGGACATGATCTTGTCCCACTTGGGCCACTCGGTGTTCGCGACCTCGATGGCCACGGGACCGCCCTGGGTCACACCATGGCGCACCCCGCCGATGATCCGGACCTGGTCCTGCTCGAACTTCATCCGGGCGCCGCGGCCGTAGCCGAGCCTGCGCCGGGCCAGGGACTCCTGGATGTCGGTACTCGTGATACCCACCCCGGCGGGCATCCCCTCGATGATCCCGACCACGGCGGGGCCGTGCGATTCTCCTGCCGTCAGCCAACGCAACATGGCTCCCATACTGCCATGCAGCAGGGCGGTGATCAGCGTCGGGTCACGCCGACCGCGTCACACATCACGCCGAGCACCGCGGCGCGGTCCTGCGCCACCTCGGGGAAGAACAGGCGCACCTGCTCCACCGCCTGATGCAGCAGCATGTCGAGGCCGGGGACGATGGTCCCGCCGGCCCGCTCCCACGCGTCGGCGAGCACGCTCGGCCAGGGGTCGTAGGCGACGTCGAGCAGTGTCGCCTGCGTGCGGAAGCGCTCATCGGCGGCGAGTTCCCTGCCGAGGTCGTCGGCCGCCCGCGGCGGGAGGGTCGAGAGGACGACGTCGGCCGACCGCACGCGCTCCCCCGCGCTGTCCCACGACTGGAGGGAGACGTCGATCCCGAGGGCCGAGCCGATCCGCAGCAGGTCTGCGGCGGCGCCGGGGCGCCGGACCAGCACCGTGACGGCGCGCGCTCCGAGCCCGGCCAGACCTGCCACCGCCGCGGCGGCCGTGCCGCCACCTCCGAGGATCACGCCGCGCGCAGGATCGACGACGCCCGCTGCGGCCAGCGCATGAGAGATACCGGCGACGTCCGTGTTGTGCGCCTGCAGGCGGGCATCACCGCCTGCGTGCTCGACCACGAGGGTGTTCGCGACGCCGAGGACTTCGACGAGCTCCGAGACGCCGTCGGCCAGCCGTGCGATGCCGGGCTTGAGCGGCATGGTGACGGACAGTCCCCGCCAGCCCGGCGTGCTCCGTACGTCGGTGACGAAACCGGTGAGGGCCGACTCCGGCACGTCGATGGCGCTGTAGTCGCAGTCGACGCCGATGAGGCGATAGGCAGCCGCGTGCAGCACGGGCGACTTCGAGTGACCGATCGGCGAACCGATCACGGCGGCGCGCAGATCAGGCGCCGCCGATCCGTCCCGAACCACCTACTCGCATCGCCCGGGGTTGTCCCCGCACCAGGCGTCGTACTCGGCGACGTACCGGAGGTGCTCCGCGTAGGTCTCGGAGAACTTCGTCTCGGCCGTATCGAGGTTGACGGTCACCCAGAAGTAGAACGGCACGTCGGCGGGATTGACCGTGGCGTCGATCGCCTCGTCGCTCGGCGAGCCGATCGGACCCTTCGGGAGCCCGGGATTGGCGAAGGTGTTGTAGGGATTGCTGGTGTCAGCCTTCTCCTCGGGACTCAGCTGGTAGGTCCGCTTCCCGAGTCCGTAGGCCACCGTGGCGTCGGACTGCAGGAGCCCGTTCGTCTCGGTGTTCCCCGGGGTGAGGCGGTTGTTGATGGACCCGGCGACGGTCGCGTAGTCGCCCTCGCCGGCTTCCGCCTGCACGATGCTCGCGATGGTCAGGATCCGGTACTGCTCGCTCGGATCGGTGACGCCGTCCTGCGCAAGGCGGTCGGTGGTCGCCTGGACCATCTCCGCCACGATCTCGGTGGCGGTGGCCTCGACGTCGAAGCGGTACTCACCCGGGTGCAGGTACCCCTCCAGGGACAGCGCCTCGGGCGGCAGCCCGAACTCCGTGGGCTCTGCCGCCAAAGCGTCGAACTCGGCCCGCGGGATCCCCGTGGACGTGCTGAGAATGTCGAACACCTCACCCTGGCGCAGGTCGCGGGCGACAGCGGCGTAGGAGACGAGGGATGGATCCTCTCCGAGGAGTGCCTCTGCGGCATCGGCGGCCGGCATCTGGAGCCGCATCTCGTACTCGCCGGGCTGCACCTCGCGGCCCTCCGAGATGCCACCGAGCGCGTCGATGAAGGTCTGGGAGTCCGCGACGATGTCCGCGCTCTCGAGTCCGGTACCGATCGCCAGCGCGCCGGCGCCTTCGGGAACGGTGAAGACGGTCGTCTCACCGCCCGGCCCGGGATAGTCCGTCACCTCGTTCAGGCCGATCGCGTCCCGGAGCATCAGCGCCGCAGCGTACACCGTTCCCGCGAAGAGCATGAGGACCACGAGCAGGACGACCGTCCGGCGGAGACGCCGCCGCTGCTTGGCCTTCGAGGCCGGCCGGCGAGGGCTGCGCCGGGGCGCCTCCTGGGCCGCGAAGAACTCCTCGACGGGTTCGGGGTGCGCGTAGTCGGCGTCGTCGTACGCCTCCGCGTGCTGGTCCGGGGTGTCCTGGGGCGTGGAGGGGTTGTGGGTCCGATGGTTCACGACTCCTGGTCCCTCCTGCTCGGCGTGCTGTGCTTGATAACTGGCTCCTCCGTAGGGGTCAGCAACGGGTCCTGAGCGCCCGGTGCGTCACGCACAGGAACCGGATCCCCCACGTCCCGTCCACGTGAACGTTGCATGTCGATGGCGTGCTGGAGAATTTCGACGGCCGCCACCTGATCCACTACCTTACGATGCTCCCGGCTGCTCAGACCAGCGGAATGTAGCGATCGGTGCGCGGATACGGTACTGAGCCGCTCGTCGACCAGCCGTACCGGTAACGGATGGGACTGCCGGGATAGTTCCCCCACGAGCAGGTCGGCGTACGTCCTCGCCATCTCCGCGGAGGCACCCTCCCTGCCGGACATGTTCTTCGGCAGCCCCACGATGACCTGCACGGCGCCCCGCTCGATCGCCTCGCGCACCACGATCCGGATGTCGCTGTTCCTGCGGGGGTCCCGCTTCATGGTGCGGACGGGCGTGGCGAGCAGGCCGTCCCGGTCCGACGCCGCAAGCCCGACGCGGACCTGCCCGACGTCGACCCCCAGCTTGGGCCCACGGGGGTACGGGGGTACGGACGGGCCGGCCTCCGCTCCCCCGTCGCCCTCGGACACCGGAACGGTCAGCGCTCGGCGACCGCGGAGCGGATCGCCGAGAGCGCATCGGGGATGCGTGCGGCGTCGGATCCGCCGCCCTGCGCGACGTCGTCCTTGCCGCCACCGCCGCCCCCGAGGATCTTCGCGGCGGTGCGGACGAGGGCACCCGCCTTCACGCCGGCGGCCCGGGCCGCTTCATTGGTCGCCACGAGGACGAGCGGGCGGTCCTGGGAGACACCCGTGGCGGCGACGACGGCGGGTTCGGAACCGAGCCGGCCCCGCAGGTCCAGCACGAGGGTGCGGAGCTCGTCCGCGCCACCGATCGAGCCCGCATCGTGGGCGATCAGGCGGACGCCGTCGACGTCGACCGCCGTGTCGACGAGCGATCCCGCGGCCGCGGCGAGCTGTTCCTTCCGCAGGCGGTCCAGCTCCTTCTCCGCGGTCTTGAGCTTGGACAGCGTGGCGGAGAGCCGCTCGGGCAGCTGCGCGGAGGGGACCTTGAGCATGTCGGACAGCTCGGAGACCAGGGCGCGTTCGGCGGCCAGATGGCGGAAGGCGTCGAGCCCCACGAGGGCCTCGACGCGCCGGTTCCCCGAGCCGACGGACTGCTCGCCGAGCAGGGTCAGGCTGCCGATGAGCGACGTCGAGGCGACGTGGGTACCGCCGCACAGTTCCCGGGAGAACTCGGCATTCATCTCGACGACCCTCACCGTGTCCCCGTACGCCTCGCCGAACAGCGCCGTTGCACCGAGCGCCTTCGCGTCGGCGAGGGACATGATCTTCGTCTCCACCTCGTAGTTGTTGCGGATCGCGATGTTCGAGACCTCCTCGATCTCCGAGCGGGCGGCGGCACTGATGCCCTCGCCCCAGGAGAAGTCGAAACGGAGGTAACCGGCCTTGTTGAAGGATCCGCGCTGGAGCGCCTCGGGGCCGAGGATTTCGTGGAGTGCCGCGTGGACGATGTGCGTCCCCGAGTGGGCCTGCTCGCCCGCGTGGCGGCGCTGCCGGTCGACGGCGGCCGTGACGGTGGCGCCCTGCGCGATCTCACCCTCGCGGACCACCGCGCGGTGGACGCTCAGGCCCTTGACCGGGCGCTGGACGTCGAGGACCTCGACCACGAAGCCGTCGCCCGTGATGAGCCCGACGTCCGCCGCCTGGCCGCCTGCTTCCGCGTAGAAGGGCGTCTGGTCCAGGACCACCTCGATCTCGTCGCCCTGCAGGGCGCTGGGGATCGACTGTCCCTTGTCGAGGACCGCGACGACGAGGGCCTCGGTGGTCAGCTCGTCATAGCCCGTGAAGACGGTCTGACCCCGTCCGAGGAGTTCGGTGAAGACGGAGAGGTCGGCGTGGCCGGCCTTCTTGCCCCGGGCATCCGCCTGCGCCCGTTGGCGCTGCTCGAGCATGAGGGAGCGGAAGCCGTCGGCGTCGACGGCGAGGCCGGCCTCCTCCGCCATCTCCAGCGTGAGGTCGATCGGGAAGCCGTAGGTGTCGTGGAGCGTGAAGGCTTCCTCGCCCGAGAGCTGGCGCTGCTCGGCGAGCGATTCGCGCACGGCGTCCTCGAGACGCGCGGTCCCGGAGGCGATGGTGCGCAGGAAGGCCTTCTCCTCGGCGTAGGCGATGCGGCTGATGCGCTCGAAATCGCTCTCGACCTCCGGGTACACACCCTTCATCGCGTCACGCGATGCGGGGAGCAGTTCGGGGAGGCAGGCCTTCTCGACGCCGAGGAGCCGCATGGCACGCACGGCGCGACGGATGAGGCGGCGCAGCACGTATCCGCGTCCCTCGTTCGAGGGTGACACGCCGTCGGCGATGAGCATCAGTGAGGAGCGGATGTGGTCGGCGACCACCCGCATCCGGACGTCGTCGGTGTGGTGGGGGTCCTCGGGTGACTCGGCGCTCGTGTAGGCCCTGCCGCTCAGCGCTGCGGCCCGGTCGAGGACGGGGCGCACCTGGTCGGTCTCGTACATGTTCTCGACGCCCTGCAGGATCATGGCGAGCCGCTCGAGGCCGAGACCGGTGTCGATGTTCTTCTTGGGGAGCTCGCCGAGGATCTCGAAGTCGTCCTTGCCCGTGCCCTCGCCACGCTGGTACTGCATGAACACGAGGTTCCAGATCTCGACGTACCGGGTGTCGTCGGCCTCCGGGCCGCCGTCGATCCCGTACTCGGGGCCGCGGTCGTAGAAGATCTCCGAGCAGGGGCCGGCGGGGCCGGGTTGCCCGGTGGACCAGTAGTTGTCCTTCTTGCCCATCTTCTGGATGCGATCGGCGGGGACGCCGATGCTGTCGCGCCAGATGCCCAGCGCTTCCTCGTCCTCGTGGTAGACGGTGATCCAGAGCTTCTCCGCGGGCAGACCGAAGCCGCCGTCGGCGACGTCGCTGGTCAGCAGGTTCCAGGCCATGCGGATGGCCTCGGCCTTGAAGTAGTCGCCGAAGGAGAAGTTGCCGCACATCTGGAAGAAGGTGCCATGGCGTGCGGTCTTCCCGACCTCCTCGATGTCTCCCGTGCGGATGCACTTCTGCACGCTGGTCGCACGGTCGTAGGGCGCCTCCTCGCGGGCGGTGAGGTACGGGATGAAGGGCACCATGCCGGCCACGGTGAACAGGAGCGAGGGATCGGAGGAGACCAGCGAGGCCGACGGCACGACCGTGTGCCCGTTCTTCTCGAAGTAGCTCAGCCAGCGGCTGGCGATCTCGTGGGACTTCATGGGAGGAACATCCTTCGTTCAGTGGTCTGGACGCTGCCGTGGGCGCGTCCGGGCACGGGGGCCGACGCCGGTCCGTGGCTGCGGCGCCTGCGGGACATACCGCGCGCCGGAGGGTCTGCTAGCGGAGGGAGCGGCGCGAGGCGGGAGCGGCGTCGGCCTCCGGCGCAGGGGCAGCGGGGGCCGCGGGCGCCTCTACGCCGAGGGCGGCGCGGAGATCGGTCTCCCGCTCGGACATCGCGGACCGGAGGGCGTCGGTGAAATCGGCGAGGCTGTCGCTGATCTGTCCGACGGCACGGTTGAGCCCCTCGGGCCCGAGGTTCGACTTCGCCTGCGACACCTTGCGTACGGCGATGACGCCGATGGTGATACCGGCGGCCAGCCAGAAAGCTCTTCTGATCATCGTTTCTCTCCGGGGTTCGTGGGTCTAGCGGCTGCGGCGTCGGCGCGCGGGTGCGGTCCGGCCGGCGACTGCGGAGCGGACGCCGTAGGAGAACGCCGACACCTTGATGAGCGGGGAGCCGATCGTCGCGGCGATGAGCGACGACAGCGCGGAGATGTTGGCCGAGGCGTCGGAGACGTTCGAGGTGATGCCGTCGACGGTCTTGAGCTGCTGGTGCGTGGTGCTCACGGTGCTGGTGACTTCCTCGATGAGCGGCGTCGTCCCGTCGGTGACGGTCCGGATCGCCGTGCGCAGCTCGTCGAGGACCCGCCCGAGCTTCCAGATCGGTACGGCCAGCAGCAGGACCAGGACGGCGAACACGCCAGCAGCTATCAGGCCCGCAATATCTCCACCTGACATGGGCGGTCTCCTTTACGCAGGGGTGCACCGCCTCCATGGGCGGGCGTGGGAATTCTTGGCTCCTAGTACCTTACAGAACGAAGAGCCCGCGGCGTGTGCCGCGGGCTCTTGGTCCACACTCCTCGCAGATGCCGGCTGGTTCGCAGCCGGTACCGGGCGACTAGCGTGCGTAGTACTCGACGACGAGCTGCTCTTCGCAGGTCACGGGGACCTCGGAGCGCTTCGGGCGACGCACGAGGCGCGCCTGGAGCTTGTCGAGCTGGACATCCAGGTAGCCGGGGACGGCGGGGAGGACGTCGCGGTGCGCACCGGCGGCGGCAACCTGCAGCGGGACCATGGTCTCGCTGCGGCTGTGCACGTGGATGAGCTGGCCTTCGGCCACGCGGAAGGACGGGCGGTCCACGCGGGCGCCGTCGACCATGATGTGGCGGTGCACGATCAGCTGGCGGGCCTGTGCGCTCGTCCGGGCGAAGCCGGCGCGGAGCACGAGGGCATCGAGACGCATCTCGAGCAGCTCGATCAGGTTCTCACCGGTCAGGCCTGCGGTGCGGCGCGCTTCCTCGAAGATGCGGGCCATCTGCGCTTCGCGGATGTTGTACTGGGCGCGGAGTCGCTGCTTTTCGCGCAGGCGGACGGCGTAGTCGCTGTCCTGCTTGCGACGCGCGCGGCCGTGCTGGCCCGGCGCGTAGGGCCGACGCTCGAGGTACTTCTCGGCCTTGGGGGTCAGAGCAATGCCGAGGGCCCGCGAGATGCGGACCTTGCGGCGGGCACGTGTGTTGTTAGCCACGTTCACCTTTCGATTTTTGCGGCGAAGAAGCGGAGTGAGCCACGGGGGCGTCCGCACTTCCTGGTGTCGCTGGCCTCCACTTGCGGAGAGCCGGGATTGGCCGCTTCCCGGTACTACAGTCCGCCGCGACCCTGGCCGCCCGCGCACACACCATCAGCGGAACTGCCGGGATGCGAGGGGAGGCTGGTACACGACGACTTGCCAGTCAGCGTCCAATGGTACCAGCGCCACGGGGCGGGTCCGAATCACGAGGACCCGGACGGATCGGCCGGGCCCGGGCCTATTTCCCGCGGATGATGCGGCGCAGCTTCGACACCCTCGACGCGATGTCGCGCTCGACACCACGGTCCGTCGGCTCGTAGTAGTCCCGACCCACGAGGTCGTCCGGTGCGTACTGCTGGAGGGCGATCCCGTGGGGCTCGTCATGGGAGTACACGTAGCCCTTGCCGTGCCCCAGCTGGGACGCGCCGGGGTAGTGCGCGTCCCTGAGGTGCGCGGGGATGCCCTGCCCCCGCCCGGCCCGGACGTCGGCAATGGCGGCATTGATGCCGTTGTAGGCGGCGTTGGACTTGGGCGCCGTCGCGATGTGCACCACCGCTTCCGCGAGGATGATCCGCGCCTCGGGCATCCCGACGAGCTGGACGGCCTGCGCGGCCGCGACGGCGGTCTGCAGCGCCGTCGGATCGGCCATCCCCACGTCCTCGGCGGCGGAGATCATGAGCCGGCGCGCGATGAACCGCGGGTCCTCCCCCGCCTCGAGCATCTTCGCGACATAGTGCAGGGCTGCGTCGACGTCGGACCCGCGGAGCGACTTGATGAACGCGCTGGCGACGTCGTAGTGCTGGTCCCCTGCGCGGTCGTAGCGCAGGGCTGCGACGTCCACCGCCTTCTCGGCGTGCTCGAGCGTGACCAGGACGGGGAGGACCGACCCGTCGCTGCCGCCCCCGTCGCCGTCCTCCCCGTCGTCCGCTTCGTCCGCACCGGGTCGTCCCGCGGAGGGGTCACCCTGCGCCTCGGGTCGTGCTCGTTGCTCGGGTTGCTCCGACTGCGCGACGCCGGCGGCCGCCTCCAGGGCTGTCAGCCCGCGCCGGGCATCGCCCGCAGCAAGGCGGACGAGGTGTTCGAGTGCCTCCTCCGACAGTTCGACGGACCCGGCGAGGCCGCGCTCGTCGGTCACGGCGCGCTCCAGGAGGCCCCTGACGTCGGCTTCGTCGAGCGGCCTGAGGGTCTGGAGCAGGGATCGGGACAACAGGGGCGAGACCACCGAGAAGGAGGGGTTCTCGGTGGTCGCGGCGATCAGCACCACCCAGCCGTTCTCCACGCCCGGCAGCAGCGCATCCTGCTGGGCCTTGTTGAACCTGTGGATCTCGTCGAGGAACAGCACGGTGGTCTGCCGGTACAGGTCACGGGTGGTCAGGGCTTCATCCATGACGCGGCGGACGTCCTTGACGCCGGCGGTGATGGCGGACAGTTCCACGAACGTCCGGCCCTGGCCGCGGGCGATCACGTGCGCCAGTGTGGTCTTGCCCGTGCCGGGAGGGCCCCAGAGGATCACCGACGACGGCGCCGCATGCGCACCCGGATCGTGCTCACCCGCGAGTGTGCGCAGCGGGGCGCCGCGACCGAGCAGGTGCTGCTGGCCGACCACCTCGTCGAGCGTGCGCGGGCGCATGCGCACCGCGAGCGGACTGCGCGGGCGTGCGGAGCCGGAGGGCCTCGCGCCCCGAGCGCCACGGACGGCGGAACCGTCCGCTCCGTCGTCGTCGGAAGCCGCGCTGAATAGATCGTCCACGACGTCAACGTTACTGTGGGCCACTGACCCCCCGAGCACCACCCGGACCCGCCGGGCGCGTGTCCGCGCGGCGCCGCCGCACCGCCGTCACCGGTCCCTCCGCTCCTGCGGAGAGCCTGACGGCACGCGGCCGAACGGAAGGTGATCATGCCCACGACCAGATCGGTGCTCGTCGAGCCTGCCCGTCTGCCCGGCTGGCTCGCCCGCTTCGAGGAACGGAACGGCGCCTACGCCATCGAGCCCGGCACGACGGCGGACCACGGCGTCGGCCTCGTCGCCGCCAACGGCTGCAGGGCACGGCTGACCCCCCCGCTGCCCGGACCCGGCACCGTGGGAGGTGCGCCCGCGCCGGTGCACCGCGAGGCCCTGCTCGCAGCGGTGCTGCCGGACGCCGAGCAGGCGCACACGGTCGGTCTGGTGCTCGTGCGCCGCGGCGGGTACTCCGTAGGAGTGGCGCGCGGCGGGCAGATCGTGTCCTCGAAGACCGGTACACGGTACGTCCAGGGCCGCACGGCGGCCGGCGGGTGGTCGCAGCAACGCTTCGCACGCCGCCGGGCGAACCAGGCGGATGCGCTCGTCGAGGAGACGGCCGTGCGGGCGGCGGCGCTCTTCCGTGCCGACCCGCCGTCGTGCCTGCAGCTCGGCGGGGACAGGACGCTCGCGGCCGCCGTCCTGGCGGAACCGGTCCTGGCGCTCGTCGCCGATCTGCCGCGGGTGCCCTTCCTGACCGTGCCGGATCCCCGCTTCGTGGTGCTGAAGGACGCGGCCCGGACGGCTCTCGCCGTGCGCATCGCCGTGACGGATCCTCCGGCCGGGACTCCGGACGCCAGCAGCACGGACCCCGGAGCCTGAACCCTCGGGCAGTTCTTCGCAGCGTGCGGCCTGCGCCCGGGCCGCGATCTTCTCGACGGCCTCGGCGTGCAGGACCGCGTAGGTGTCATCGGTGACCCACCGGGGTGCGGGGTGAGGACCGTCCTTGGCGCCGTGAGCAGCGGATGGTCCGCCGTCAGGGGTTCGACGTCGAAGGCGTCCGGCCGGGCTCCCCGGAGGCGCCCGCTCCGGAGTGCTCGGATCAGCGCGTCGGTGTCGTCGAGCGGTCCTCCCGAGGTGTTCACGAGGATCGCCGAAGACGTATCAGCGCCGGTTCACGGGCCCCGACGATCCCTCGGCTGCGGTCGCTCGGCGCGTGGACCGTCGCGACGTCGGACGACGCGAACGGCTCCTCGAGGCCCACCGTCCGTGCGCCGGCTTCCGCTGCCCGTGCCGGATCGAGGTTCTGGCTCCCGCGATGATCTCCGTGCTCACGGTCGCGCCGACGGCTGCGACCCTCGTCCGGCGGTTCGAGAACGGGACGTGGACGAACCCTCGGCCGCCCAAAGGAGCCGGCTCGGGTCAGGTGCCGGAGTGGCCGCCGTCAGCAGCCCGGCTGCCTGCCGCAGCCCGCAGGGAGGCGATCGCGGCGGCGGCGTCCTCGGCCCCGTACACGGAGGAACCGGCCACGAAGACCGTCGCCCCGGCATCGGCTGCGCGGAGGATGGTCTCCTCGGTGATCCCGCCGTCCACCTGGATCACGAGGGGCAGGCCGGCACCCCGGATGGCGTCCGCTGCGCGGCGGATCTTCGGCAGGGTGAGATCCAGGAAGGACTGTCCGCCGAATCCGGGCTCCACCGTCATGACGAGCAGCAGGTCCAGCTCCCCCAGCAGGTCGAGGTAGGGCTCCACGGGGCTGGCCGGACGCAGCGCCATGCCCGCTTTCGCACCGATGCTCCGCAGCTCCCGGGCCAGCTTCACGGGAGCCGCGGCCGCCTCCGCGTGGAAGGTCACCGACGCGGCTCCCGTCTCCGCGTACTGCGGCGCCCAGCGGTCGGCGTCCTCGATCATGAGGTGGATGTCGAGGGGAAGGGGACTGACCTCCTGGATGCGCCGGACGATCGGCAACCCGAGCGTCAGGTTGGGCACGAAGTGGTTGTCCATCACGTCGACGTGCACTGCATCCGCGGTGGAGATCCGCTGCAGCTCGGCCTGCAGGTTGACGAAGTCCGCCGAGAGGATGCTCGGGTTGATGCGGAGGTGGGTCACAGCCGTTCCTTTCGTTGCGGCGCCCTGCCGTGGACCGGCGGGATGTACGCGCTGTGGACGGGTCAGGTGGTCTTCCGGATGAGGGCCAGGTACATGGCGTCCGTCCCGTGGACGTGCGGCCAGAGCTGCGCGGTCGGGCCGTGTCCGGCACCGAGCGCTCCCCCGATGCTGACGGCGTCGAGCGCTGATCCCGCGTCGAGCCGCTCGAAGCCGCTGCGCTTGCGCAGGCAGTCGTCGACGACCGCGTCGGTCTCGGCGTGGTGCGGGGAGCACGTCACGTAGGCGACCACACCGCCCGGCGCGACGGCGTCGAGTGCGGACGTGAGGAGTTCCCGCTGCAGCGGCGCGAGGGACACGAGGTCCGAGGGCGTCCTTCGCCAGCGCGACTCCGGCCGGCGACGCAGGGCACCGAGGCCGGTGCACGGCGCATCGACGAGGACGCGGTCGAAGCTCTCGGGCCGGTCCTTGCCGACACCGCGCCCGTCGGCGACCTGCACCGTCCAGGACTGCTCGGGCAGCGGGCGGAGGGCCTGGCGGACCAGCTGTGCGCGATGCGGGACGGGCTCGACCGCGGTGAGGTGCACCCCCGTGTCCTGGCCGATCGCAGCGAGGAGTGCCGATTTGCCGCCCGGCCCTGCACACAGGTCCAGCCAGCGTTCCGGCTCCGCGCCGCCGCGGTGCCCGAGGTCCACCCCGGCCAGTGCGCGGGCGACGAGTTGCGACCCCGAGTCCTGGACCCGGACGGTCCCGGTCGAGATCCCGGGCAGGCGGCTGACGTCGCCGCCCGCGTAGTAGGCGGAGTCCGGTACCAGACGGCCGGGTTCCGCCCCCTCGGCGAGGGCGGCGTCCAGCGTCGCCAGTCCCGGCAGGGCCACGAGGTGCACCATCGGCGCGGCGTTGTCCGCGGCGAGGAGCGCATCGATCTCGGCGACGTCCCGGCCGTGGGCGACGAGAGCCTGCCGCAGGGCCCGCACGATCCATTCGGGATGGCTGTGGGTGAGGGCAGCGATGGCGGTGCCGTCCGTCAGGCCGTCGGTGATCTCCGTGATCCAGCCGTCGAGATCGCGCACCGTCACCTTACGGAGCACCGCGTTGACGAGCGACGACGGTCCCGCGCCGATCACCGCGCGCACCAGGCCGACGGTCTGGTCGAGCGCCGCGTGGGCAGGGACGCGCATGGCGAGGATCTGGTGCACCCCGATGCGCAGGGCGTCGAGGACCGCGGGGTCGAGCTGGTCGAGTGGACGGTCCACGCAGCGCGCGAGCACCGCGTCGTACGTGCCCTGGCCGCGGAGGGCGCCGTAGGTGAGTTCGGTGGCGAATCCGGCGTCGCGACGATCGAGGCGGTGCCTGCGGATGCTCGTCGGCAGCACGAGGTTCGCGTAGGCGTCCTCGGCCGCGACCGCGCGCAGGACCTCGAAGGCCACCAGTCGGGCCGGATCCGCCCGCCTCGTGCGCTGCGACGGCGCCGCCTGGGAGAACTGACGCTCTCCGCCCCGGTTCCGCTCCCTGCCCTGCTCGTTGCGCCGGCCGGCTCCCTGCCCGCCTGTACCCTGCCCACCGGCTGCACCACCCGAGCGCTGGCCCTTGCCCTGCCGGGGGGTTCCTCGTCCCCGGGATCCGCCGGTTCCTGCGGTCTCGCTCATTCGAACACCAGCTCTCCGCGCGCTGCCGCGCCTCGTGCCCAGTCGAGGGCACCCATCATCTTCTTACCCGCGGGCTGGACCTGTCCGAGCTGCACGGGGGCGGTGCCGGTACCCACGAGGACGGCGCGCCCCTCGACGCCGAGCTCGCCGGGCGCCAGCGCGCGTCGTCCCGGCTCCCCTTCCGTCGGCGCGGCGCCGTCGGGACCGGTGGTCCGGGGTGACCCGGCCGGTTCGGCGGCCTGCGTCACGGGCCCCACCTTCACCCGCTGGCCCTCCAGCGTGGTCCAGGCACCCGGCTCGGGCGTGACCGCGTTGATCCGCCGCCGGACCGCGACGGCAGGCTGTGACCAGTCGATGCGGGCGTCGTCGATGGTCAGCTTGGGTGCGAGGGTGGGCTCCCCCGTCTGGGGAGTCGCCGTGACCTGCCCGGTGTCGATCCCCGTGAGCGTCTGGACGAGGAGCACCGATCCGCTGCGCGAGAGGCGCTCGAGCACTTCACCGCTGGTCGAACCAGGATCGAGCGTCTCGGTCATCACGCCGAACACGGGCCCTGTGTCGAGGCCCTCCTCGAGCAGGAAGGTGGAGGCGCCCGTCACGTCGTCGCCCGCGAGGACGGCGTGTTGCACCGGGGCCGCTCCGCGCCAGGCGGGGAGGACCGAGAAGTGGAGGTTGATCCAGCCGTGGCGCGGGATCCGCAGCCCGGCCGGCGGGACGATGCCGCCGTAGGCGACAATCGCCGCCGCGTCGAGGTGCAGCTCGTCGAGCTCGGCGATGAGTTCCGGCGAGAAGCGGTTCGCCTTGAGGACCGGCAGACCCAGCTCCTCCGCGGCCGTTGCCACGGGGCTGGGCGTCAGGACCTTCCGCCGTCCGAGCGGCGCGTCGACGCGCGTGAGCACAGCGGCGACGTCGAACCCCGCGTCCACCAGCGCGCGCAGTGCGGGCACCGCCACCTCGGGTGTCCCTGCGAACAGGATCCTCATCGGCTCGTCCCGCCGGAAGGTCCCGGCGTCGCTCCCGGCGCCGGCACGACTCCGCGGGTGAAGCTCGAGCCGAGCGATCGGGCCCGCTCCGCGGCGGTGCGGGTCGTCACCCGGTTGTAGTCGGCGCTGCGGATGGCGCGGAGGGCGTTCTTCCGGTCCTCGCCCGCCAGCCGGTCGATGTAGAGCCTCCCCCTGAGATGGTCCGTCTCATGCTGCAGCGCCCGCGCCAGCATGCCGGTACCCTCGACGACGATCTCCTGACCCGCGAGGTCCCTGCCGGTGACCCTGGCCCATTCCGTCCTGTCGACGAAGCTGCCGAGCCCCGGGACGGACAGGCAGCCCTCGACGTCGACCTCGCCCTGCGATGCGCCGGCGACCTCCAGCACCGGGTTGATCACATGGCCCTCGGCGCCGTCCACGCGGTAGGTGAAGACCTGGAGGCCGATGCCGACCTGGGGTGCAGCGAGGCCCGCCCCCTGGACGTCGATCATCGTCTCGGTCATGTCGCCGATCAGGCGCGCGAGCTCGGGGCCGAAATCGGTGACCTCGGCGGCCGGTGTGCGGAGGATCGGGTCGCCGATCATGCGGATGCTCAGGACGGCCATCGGTGTTCGGTGCCTCGTTTCGGTCGCGCGGCGCTCCCGCCGGACTGTGGGTCTGTGCCCCGCGGGCCACTCCATGGCCGCGAGGCTCCCGTCAATCCTAGTGCCGAGCCGGGATCCGGTCGCAGGGACCCACCGTCTGCAGCTCTCGCCTGCATCAGGCGGGGACGGTGGGTCCGGTCCTGCCGGTGGTGCCCGTCGAGGCAGGGTCCGATCCAGAAGGCGAGCCCGTCCGGGCGGGCGGTGGACCGACGGGCAGGAGGGCGCGCCCTGCCTCCTCCGCCTCCAGGCCTGCCTCCCACGCACGCCGCAGCGCGCAGAACCGCAACCAGTGGTTCCTGAGCACTGCCGGGTTGGCACGCATGGCGCGAACCTCGGTCTGCCCGACGGCCACGCCGAGCAGGAGCGGCTGGTCTCCGTGCGCCCACGGGCGCCATTGCCCCTTCTCGGGATCGACCAGCGACTCCTCGGCCTTCATCCCTGCGACCAGCTGCATGACGACCTTGTCGTCGAGTGCCTTCACGAACCCATGGCGGTCCGTGTTCTTGGTCTTGTAGTCGATTAGGCACGTGCGTCCGCCGATCGTCGCGACCAGGTCGAGGGTGCCCGCGTAGCCGAGTGCAGCGTTCCAGACGGTGATCTCCGGTTCCACGGGCCGGACGTCGTACAGGTCCCACCATTCGTCGAAGCGCTGCGCGAAACCCTGCTCCCCGTTCTCCTCGAGAGCCAGGCGCGCGGAGTCCAGCGCGTCGGGCCTGCCGAGGGCCCGCAGCGCCACCTGCTCGCAGTAGTGGTGCACCCGGGTTCCGCGCAGGGCCGCCTCGTCGCGGTACCGTTCGGCCGCCGAGGACGCGTCCCGCACCGTGGTCCGCAGTTCGGCGGGGTTGCCGAGCGCGCCGGGAAGCCGCGGATCCTTGGCCAGGGCCGTTGCGGCCATGTGGCCGTACCAGCCGCCGAGGGAGCTGGGCAGCTGGGAGATGACGGTGGTGATGGAGGGTACGGCGGGCTGTTCCGCGGTGGAACGCGCGTACATCCTGCCGTGGGGCGTCGCATGGGCGAGGAGCGGAGCGGTCATAACCCAAGTCTCTCAGGCACCTCCGACAGGATGGTGCGAGGGCGGCCCAGGGCCGTGATGCGGAGAGCGGACCGACGGCACGTCGCGAAGCCGGACCGCCGGCGTCGGCCGATTGGACGAACCCCCGAACGTCCTATAGAGTTTTTTCTCGTTGGAAAACGAAGAAACACCGTGAAATGCAGGTCATCGAGCGGATATTTCGGAGCATTTTCTTCTGCGGACGTAGCTCAGCTGGCTAGAGCACCACCTTGCCAAGGTGGATGTCGCGGGTTCGAATCCCGTCGTCCGCTCGCAAGTCACTGTGAAGCCGGACCAGTCCGGTGACCGGAGTCATCCGGTCATGGTGGGGTGGCCGAGAGGCGAGGCAGCGGCCTGCAAAGCCGTATACGCGGGTTCGAATCCCGTCCCCACCTCGGTGCAGTACGAGCAGCACAACCCATGAATTTGGGCGATTGGCGCAGCGGTAGCGCGCTTCCCTGACACGGAAGAGGTCACTGGTTCGATCCCAGTATCGCCCACGACGGCGCCCCCTCGGGGGCGCTTTTTTGCGGACGTAGCTCAGCTGGCTAGAGCACCACCTTGCCAAGGTGGATGTCGCGGGTTCGAATCCCGTCGTCCGCTCTCAGGCCGGTCGTCGGCCGTTGCCCGGTCCTGGCGAGGACCGGGCATTTTTTATGCCCTGCGCGTACCGGCCTCACTCCCGGTCCTGCTCGGAGGACATCCCCCTGTTCGTGCCCTAGAATTTCGGGAGCGGAGACGGACTGCGTCTCCACGACCGAAAGGAGGTGTCCGTGGGTTTATTGGACGGGCTCAAGGGCAAGGCCGGCACCCTCGCGGGTAAGGCGACCGAACTCATTGGCGATAATTCCGACAAGGTGAAGAACGGCATCGGGAAGGCCGGCGACTTCGTCGACGGCAAGACCCATGGCAAGTACGCGCACCACATCGACGGAGTGCAGACGAAGGCTTCGGAGATGGTCGACAAGATCGACAAGAAGGACGGCAAGGGCGACGTCGGCCCTACCCCTCCGCCGGCCGTGTAGTACCCAGCCTGGCAATACGGAAGCGCCGGTCCCGCCGAGAGGCGGCACCGGCGCTTCCTGCGTTCCCGGGCGAGACCGGGGCGCATGACGTTCTAGCCTGCGACCTCACTGCCCTGCCGGGCCAGAGCCGTGAGGCGTGAGACAGCGCGGTAGTACTTCTTCATGTAGCCACCGTGCATCATCTCCTCGGTGAAGAGCTGATCGAAGGTCGTCCCGCTCGCCATGATGGGCACGTCGCGGTCGTAGAGACGGTCGGCGAGCACCACGAAGCGCAGGGCGACGGACTGCTCGGTGATGGTCTCCACGCCGTGCCACGCCACGGCATCGACGCCGTCGAGGAGCTGCCGGTAGCGGCTCGGATGGACGTCCGCGAGGTGACCGACGAGCTCGGAGAAGTCGTCCTCGGCGAGGACCCCGCCGGAGAAGGAGTCGATCCGGTCGCGGAGCGCTGCGTCGTCCATGGCGTCCGGTGCCTGCGGGAGACCGCGGTGGCGGTAGTCCTCGCCGTCGATCCGCGCCACGTCGAACTGGTCCGCGAGGACCTGGATCTCCCGCTGGAAGTCCTCTGCGGCGAACCGTCCGTCACCGAGGGAACCGGGGAGGGTATTGGACGTCGCGGCCAGCTTGACCCCGGCGTCGGCCAGTTCACGCATCAGGCGGGACATGAGCACGGTGTCACCGGGATCGTCGAGCTCGAACTCGTCGATGCACACGAGGCTGTAGTCGCTGAGGGCCTCGACGGTCTTCCGGAAGGTCAGCGCTCCCACCAGGTTGGTGTACTCGACGAAGGTCCCGAAGGACTTCTTACCGGACGAGGCGTGCCAGAGCGAGGCGAGGAGGTGGGTCTTGCCGACGCCGAACCCGCCGTCGAGGTAGATACCTGCCCGGGAGGGAGCCTTCCTCGCCCCGAAGAGCTTCCGTAGGCCCGAGGGTGCCGGCTCGTCGACCGTGCCGGCGAATTCCCGCAGTGTCGTGACGGCGGCCGCCTGGGAGGGTTGCTGGGGATCGGGCCGGTAGGTGTCGAAGGACACCTCCCCGAACCTCGGCGACGGGTAGAACCCGCCGAGCAACTCATCGACGGAGACCTTCGGTGAACGCTGCGTCAGGTGTTCGATGACTGGCACGGATGTGGACCGCTTTCTCTTTCCGGCAGGCGCGTCCCGTCCGGTACACGCACACGACGGCGGTGTGGTCACAGCGCCGCCCCGCTACGCCAGACTACGGCACGGTGCGCACCGCGGGCGGCCCACTCCGGCGCCGGTACCGCGCCTTGACCTCGCCGTCGACCGCTCCCCCACAGCCTCCGGCGACCGGAAGGAATTGCCGCCTCGCGTGGTTAGGGTAGGGGAAGACCAGCACCGTGCACACCGCTATGCGAAAGGCCGCAATGACCCTGGCACCAGACACGCAGGACAAGTTCGCCGAATACGCCCATCCGGAGCGGCTCGTCTCCACCGACTGGCTCGCCGCGCATCTCGGCGCCGACGGACTCGTCGTCGTCGAGTCCGACGAGGACGTGCTCCTGTACGAGACGGGCCACATCCCCGGTGCCGTGAAGATCGACTGGCACACCGAGCTCAACGACGAGGTCACGCGCGACTACATCGACGGCGCGGGTTTCTCGCGCCTGATGGCCGCCAAGGGCATCGCGCGCGACTCCACCGTGGTCATCTACGGAGACAAGAGCAACTGGTGGGCGGCCTACGCCCTCTGGGTCTTCACGCTCTTCGGCCACGAGGACGTGCGCCTGCTGGACGGAGGCCGCGACATCTGGGTCGCCGAGGGTCGGGACATCACGACGGACAGGCCCGATGTCGTCGCCACCGACTACCCCGTCGTCGAGCGCGACGACTCCTCGATCCGCGCCTATCTCGGTGATGTGCTCGAGCACCTCGGCAAGCCACTGATCGACGTCCGATCCGGCGACGAGTACACCGGCGCACGCACCACCATGCCCGCCTATCCCGAGGAGGGTGCGCTCCGTGGCGGCCACATCCCGACGGCGGCGTCCGTCCCCTGGGCGCGAGCCGCGGCCGAGGACGGGACCTTCCGGACACGGGCGGAACTCGATGCCATCTATCGTGGCGAGGCCGGGCTGAAGGACGGCGACGACGTCGTGGCCTACTGCAGGATCGGCGAGCGGTCGAGCCACACGTGGTTCGTCCTCACGCACCTCCTCGGCTTCGAGCGGGTGCGCAACTACGACGGCTCCTGGACCGAGTGGGGCAACGCGGTCCGTGTCCCGATCGTCCGAGGCACGGAGCCCGGCGAGGTTCCCGTGTCCGTGAACCGCTCCGCGCAGGCCGCACGATGACCACCGGGACCGTCCCCGCGAAGCTCGCCGAGATCATCGACGACTTCCAGGACCTGACCGAGCCCGACCGCCTGCAGCTGCTACTCGACTTCTCCCGGGAGCTGCCCGCCCTGCCGGAGCGCTACAGCGACCACCCGGAGCTGCTGGAGCAGGTCGTCGAGTGCCAGAGCCCGCTGTTCCTCACGATGGAGATCGGCGAGGCCCCCGGGCACCCGGTGCACCTCTTCTTCTCGGCACCCCCCGAGGCTCCCACGACCCGAGGTTTCGCGGGCGTGCTGCTCGAGGGGCTCGACGGACTCCCGGCCGCGGAGGTACTCGCCGTGCCAGACGACGTCCCGGACCGCCTCGGCCTGACCCGCGCCATCACTCCCCTGCGCATGCGGGGCATGTCCGCCATGCTGGGGCGCATCAAGCGGAAGATCCGGGAGTCCGTCAGGGACGAGGCGTAGGCGCGGGCGGCTCCTGCGCCGCGGGCCCGGCGGACCGACCGCCGGGCAGGGTCCTGCCGAAGACGTTGTCGTCCAGCCAGTGCTCGACGACGCTCTCCCACCGTTCCGGCGCGACGTTCCACTCCTTCGTGTGGCGCGCCCGCTGGAATCGCTCGAGCGTCACGAAGGTCGGGTTCTTCGCCGCGAGTTCCGCCGAGGGCCCGATGGGCACGAACTCGTCGTCCTCGCTGTGCAGCACGAGGGTCGGCAGGGTGAGCTGTTCCGCGCGGGCGATCCAGTCCATGCTCTTGAGGTCAAGGGGCGCGGCCAGCCCGGTGATGCGTCGGGCCCGCTGACTGGCCAGCAGGTACTGGCCCAGGCGGCCCACCGGTGCGGGGATCCTGTTGAGCTCGGCGTGGTGGGCGAGCACCTCGATCCAGTTGATGACCGGTCCGTCGAGCACGAGCGCCCTGATGCGCCGCCTGTGGCGCGAGAGATCGGCCGTCTGCAGCACGATCGCGCCGCCCATGGACCAGCCGAACAACACGACGTCGCGTGCACCGTGGGACACCGCGTAGTCGATCGCGGCATCGACGTCGTGCCACTCCGTCATCCCGAGTCCGTACCTGCCGTCCGGTGCCGAGGGGGCTTCGCCGTCGTTCCGGTAGGACAGCACGAGGCTCGTCATCCCCAGCCGGCGCGCGGGTCGCAGGGCGCGCAGGGCTTCCGCGCGGGAGGCACCCCGACCGTGCACCATCACGGCCCACGTACTGGCGGGGCCCTCGGCCCGGACGAGCCAGGCCGGTGCCGAACCGCCCTCGACCGGGATGAGGACCTCCTCCTCGGCGAAGCCCATGGCGAAGGGGCTGGGGTAGACGGCGCCGCCCCACCAGCCCCTCGTCGCCGCGGCGAGGTCACCCGCGTAGACCTGCTCCACCTCACGCTCGACGGTGCCCTCCCGGGGCACGTAGGAGCGGATGGCGCCGATGCGCGCGTGCCCCGTTCCCTGGGCGAAGTGGAGGCTGTAGGTCCCCTCAATCGTCGTGTCGTCGGTGGCGGGGAGGATGACGGTCTGCCGGCCGGTGGCTCCGACCACTGCGAGGATGTCCAAGTTCTCGACCCGGACGCGCGAGGGTGTCACGATCTGCCGCGCGAAGTACACGGCCAGCCCGGAGACGGCGCCGGCCGCGGAGGAGGCAAGGGCTACTCCCGCCCCGATCCCGAGGGCGGTCCACCTGAGCCAGGAAGCAGGGGGCCGCTGCTCTGCGGCCGGTGACCTCGTCGATGCCATGGTTCCATTTCTACCCTGCCCGAGGCCCGTCCTGCGACGTGCCGCCGCATTCCGGTGCCCGTGGCGAGGCGAGGCTCCCCCGCCGGCAGTACAGTGGCGCCATGAGCCAAACGATCCTCGTGCTGACCGAGGAAGCCCTGACGCCCGCCGATCTCCTGAACCTGCGGACCCTGCAGGGTGATGACCCCGCGGATCTCGTGGTCCTCATCCCCGAGGACCGGAACGAGTCGGTGCTCGGGGAGTTCTTCCGCCATTTGAGCCTCCTCGAGGTCGGCGAGGCCTTCCGCAGCTTCTCGCCCGACGACCGACGTCATGACGAAGCAGCGGCACGTGCCGCCGTCGAGGAGTCACTGCGGCTGCTCTCCCGCGAGGGCTTCACCGCACGCGGGCGGACGACCACCGGGAACCCCGTGGACGCGCTGGTGGAGGAGGCCGCCGCCGGCGGTGCGACCCAGGCCGTCGTGATCACCCGACCCCACGCGATGGCGGACACCTTCCACACCGACTGGGCCAACAGGGCGCAGGACAAGCTCGGCATCGCCGTGCTGCACCTGTACTCGGGATCGGGATTTATTGGCGACTCGTAGGCGTTGAGCACGGTATGACGACCGAACGCGAGGCATTCCTGCCTGACATCGACAAGTCCGACGACGAGTGGCGGCAGGAACTGACGCCCGAGGAATTCCAGGTCCTGCGCAAGGCGGGCACCGAACGTCCCTACACCGGCGAGTACTACGACTCCAAGGCGGAGGGCACCTACGCGTGTCGGGCCTGCGGCGCCGAGCTGTTCACCAGCAACGAGAAGTTCGACTCCCACTGCGGTTGGCCGTCCTTCTGGGCACCCCTCGCCGAGGACAAGGTGCGCTACCTCCATGACCGCTCCCTCGGCATGGAGCGCATCGAGGTCCGTTGCGCCCGGTGCGACTCGCACCTCGGCCACCTGTTCAAGGGCGAGGGTTTCGACACCCCCACAGATCAGCGCTTCTGCATCAACTCCATCTCCATGCGGCTCGTCGAAGCCTCCTAGGGCCTGATCGACCCGCTCCGCTGCACGACGAAGGCCGGCCCCCGCGCCGGCCTTCGTCGTTCTCGTGATGATCCTCCCGGGCGGTGAAGGAGGACTGGTCCTCGGCGGGACCTCCTGACGTCCCAGCGTAAGGAACTCTGGATCTCACCGAACTCCTCTGTAAGTATTCCTGTTCCCCTTGCTACGCTCGCCGCAGACGTACACCGCCCGGCCCGTCCCGAGGAAGCAGGAGCCATGACACTCGCCCCGATCGACAGCACATCTGCCCGGAACACCCCCCACGAGCACGCGTCCTGGCTCTCGCTGAAGCACGCCGTGGAGGAGCTGCGCCTCCTGCAGGTCAAGGACGGCTCGATCCCGGATCCCGGACACCACGATGCCGCCGGAGCACTGACGACCGCCATCATCCAGTCCGTCCAGGACCTCGCGCCGCTCTTCCCCCAGGATGCCGAGTACCTCGCCAACACGGTCACGGCCTTCGAGGCGTGGCGGACCGGGACGTTCGGCGTCCCCGACTTCCTCGAGCCGCTCCTCGCCTTCCAGCCACAGCTGGACCGTGTCGACGGGCTGCAGCATCTCGTCGTGTTCCCCATGTACACCCAGAACGGCAGCACCAACAGGCTCGTCGAGGCCGTGCTGATCGAGGTCCTCTGGCCCGATTTCATCGACGAGCTCGAAGCCGGCGCCTACTCCAACGCCCTGTTCGTCCCGATCCGCTTCCTCGATTTCACCGAGGGCTACAACACCAATTCCGCCGTGCTCTTCCCCGAGACCGTGGCCGTCAGCTCCACCCCGACCTTCACCTGGGGCGCCATCTTCGCCGATCGCGAGGCGGCCCGCTTCCGCCGGGTGGTCCGCGCAGCGGCGGAGATCACGCGCCTGGACCTGCCCCAGGATGCCATCGAGCTGCTCGACGACCAGACCCTGACGGAGGAGACCTTCGTCATGTGGGACCTGATCCACGACCGCACCCACATGCGCGGCGACCTGCCTTTCGACCCCTTCATGATCAAGCAGCGGATGCCGTTCTTCCTCTACTCCCTCGAGGAGCTCCGCTGCGACCTGACGGCCTTCCGCGAGTCGGTCCGCATCGAGAAGGACGAGGACGCATCACCCGAGGCCCGGAAGCATGCCCGGCTCGTGCAGTACGCGGTCATCTTCGACCGCATCTTCCGCTTCAGCATCACCGGGAGCCGGGTGCGCAACTACGACGGCCTCGGCGGCCAGCTGCTCTTCGCCTGGATGCACCAGCACCATGTCCTCCACTGGACCGACACGAAGCTCACCATCGACTGGGACAAGGCCGCCGACGTCGTCGTCGCCCTCGGCGAGCAGATCGAGCAGCTGTACTGGCGTTCGATCGACCGTCCGAAGATCGCGCACTGGCTCGCCGCCTACGAGCTCGTGTCCGCGACGGTCACGCCCCACCCCGCCTCGGTGTGGGCGAAGGGGCCCGCGGCGCTCGAACTCATGGGTCCGCCGCGCGGCCTGACGGACGCCGTCCTCGATGACGAGTTCCCCCTGTCGATGTTCTTCGAGGCCCTCGACCGCAAGATGAAGCCGGTCATCGAGTCCACTGCCGGCATCACCGCGGACGCGGCATGACGGGAGCCGGAGCACGGACGGCGGTCGTCGCAGGCGCCTCGAGCGCCTCCGGCGCGACCCTCACGCGGGCCCTGCTCGAGGACGGCTTCACCGTCGTGGCGGTGGGAACCGATGCCGGCCGCCTCGCGTCGGCCTTCGACGGGCTCGACGGCGTCGACCGGCGGGTGTGCGACCTGACGGACGAGTCCGCCGTCGCCGCCCTCGCGGCGGAGGTCCTCGTCCAGCACGGGGGCGCCGACGCGCTCTTCCACCTCGTCGGCGGATGGCGCGGGGCCAGGGGCATCACCACGCAGGCGAGATCCGACTACGACACCCTGCACCGCTCGGTGTTCGTCACGCTCTTCACCACCAGCCGCGCGTTCTACGACCAGCTGGCTGCCCGGGACGGACGGCTCGCGGCCGTGTCCGCCACGGCCGTCGCAGCACCCACCGCCGGCAATGCCTCGTACGCGGCCGTCAAGGCATCGGTCGACGCGTGGCTGCAGGCGGTCGCCGACGGATTCTCGAAGGACGGGACGGCGGCGGCAGCCACGGCCGTCGTCGTGAAGGCCCTGGTGGACGACCGCATGCGGGCGGAGCACCCCGAGCGGACCTTCCCCGGGTACACACACGTCGCGGACCTCGCCCGGATCCTCGCGTCCCTCCCCGGCCGGCCGGCCACGGAGATCAACGGGGCCCGCATCGACCCCGTTCGGGGATAATGGCATGGTGACCGAGACCATGATTCCCGCCGCTCCCGCCTCCCCTGCGCTGCACGACCCCACGCAGCGCAGCTTCGCCTCCGACAACTACTCCGGCGTGCACCCCGAGGTGCTGACCGCACTCGCGGCCGCCAACGAGGGGCACCAGGTCGCCTACGGGGACGACCAGTACACCGCGCGCCTGCTGGAGGTGATGGAGCAGCACTTCGGCGAGGGCATCTCCATCTACCCCGTGTTCAACGGCACCGGCGCCAACGTCCTGTCCCTGCAGTCGATCCTGCCGCGCTGGGGTGCCGTGATCTGCCCCCAGACCGCGCACATCAACGTCGACGAGAACGCGGCCCCGGAGCGCGTCGGCGGCATCAAGCTCCTGACGGTCCCGACGCCGGACGGCAAGCTGACGCCCGAGCTGATCGACCGCGAGGCCTGGGGCTGGGGCGACCAGCACCGTGCGCAGCCGCTCGCCGTCTCCATCACGCAGACCACGGAGCTCGGGACGCTCTACTCGGTCGCCGAGATCAGGGCCATCGCCGACCACTGCCACACCCGGGGCATGCGCGTCCACATGGACGGGGCGCGGCTCGCCAACGCAGCCGCGGCCCTCGGCCAGCCGTTGCGAGCCTTCACGCGCGACGCCGGCGTGGACATCCTCTCCTTCGGGGGCACCAAGAACGGGCTGATGTTCGGCGAGTGCATCGTGGTCCTGGACCAGGAGGCCTCCACCGGACTCGACTACCTGCGCAAGCTGAACATGCAGCTCGCCTCGAAGATGCGCTTCGTCTCGGCCCAGCTCATCGCCCTGCTCGAGGGGGATCTCTGGCTGCGCTCCGCATCGCATGCGAACGCCATGGCCGCCCGGCTCACCGAGGGCGTGCGCGCCATCAAGGGTGTCGCCCTGACGCAGGAAACCACCGCCAATGCCGTCTTCGCGATCCTTCCGCCCGGTGCAGCGGACCGGATCCGCGAGAGCTTCCGGTTCTACGACTGGGACCAGGCCACGGGCGAAGTGCGCTGGATGTGCTCGTTCGACACCACCGAGGAGGATGTCGACGCCTTCATCGAGGCGATCCGCCGGGAAGTGTCGAACTGACGGTGCCGTGATCCGGGAGGCCGACACCTCCCGGGAGCGGCGCGCCGCCGAACGTCCGCCGGGATCAGGGCGTAGCCTGCGGGGGTGAGTGCAATCGGCGGCGTATCCCATCTTCCTGGGGAATTCCTCGACGCCCTCGCCGGCCTGCGGACAGCGGCCCGGCGCAGCGAGATCAGGCTCGAGGAGATCCCGGCCCCCTCACGCCTCGCCCCGTTCGCGGTCGCGCTCGGGGCCGAGGTGTTCGAGGCGACACCTGTCGTGCCGCCGCCCCTGCATGGACCGGCCCGCACCCTGCTGGTTCCGCCCGAACCGCAGGAGCTGGCCACCGGGCGTTTCATCCTCCTCTACGACCCGGAGGGCTCCGAGGTCTGGAACGGGCGCTTCCGGATCGTCACCTACATCCGGGCGCAGCTCGAACCCGACATGGGTAACGATGCCCTGCTCGGATCCGTCGCCTGGACGTGGCTCGTGGAGGCCCTCGACAACCATGGTGCACGCCACCACAGCACCGGCGGTACAGCGACCCGGATCCTGTCGGAGAGCTATGGAACGCTCGAGGACCGCCCCGACACGATCGACATCGAACTGCGGGCCTCCTGGACACCCGAGACCTCCGACGTGCAGCGGCACCTGGAGGCGTGGTCCGAGATGGTCTGCACGTTCGCCGGCCTGCCTCCCCTTCCCGCCGGCGTCGCGCACCTGCCCCACCGCCGATCCTGACCGGTCAGGGAGCCGTCCGGTTCCGCCCGGCAGGCGGCCGCGCGGGGATAGACTGAAATCACCATGAGTTCCCACACCTCCGAGCAGACGGACAGCACCGAAGCGTCCGGTCCCGCAGCCACCGAAGCCGATGCCCCGATCGAACTCCCCCTCCTGACCGAGCCGCGTGACGGCGTCCCCCTCGTCGTCGACACCCGGGCCGGGCTCGAGCGGGCGGCGGCGGCCCTCGCCGCCGGTACCGGACCAGCAGCGGTCGACGCCGAGCGGGCGTCGGGGTTCCGGTACGGACAGCGCGCGTTCCTGGTGCAGATCAGGCGTGAGGGAGCGGGGACCTGGCTCATCGACCCCGAGCCCTTCGAGGACCTCCGGATCATCGACGACGCCCTCGACGGCGTCGAGTGGATCCTGCATGCCGCGAGCCAGGACCTGCCCTGCCTCTCCGAGCTCGGGATGTGGCCCGATCATCTCTTCGACACGGAGCTCGCCGCCCGTCTGGCCGGTCTGCCGCGGGTCGGCCTCGCGGCCGTGATCGAGTCCCAGCTGGGCTTCAGCCTGGCGAAGGAGCACTCGGCCGCCGACTGGTCCAAGCGACCGCTGCCCGAGCCATGGCTGCGCTACGCGGCGCTCGACGTCGAGGTCCTGGCCGAGCTCCGCGACAGGCTCGCCGAGTTGCTGGAACGCGACGGGAAACTGGCCATCGCCGAGCAGGAGTTCGAGCACATCCGGCAGACTCCGCCGGCGGAACCACGCGTCGATCCCTGGCGCCGGACCTCCGGGCTGCACCAGCTGCGTGACCGCCGCCAGCTGGCGGCCGTCCGGCAGATGTGGCTCGAGCGCGAGGACCTCGCCCAGCGACGCGACGTCGCTCCCGGGCGCCTCGTCCCGGATTCCGCCATCATCGCTGCCGCCAAGGCCATGCCGGCAACCGTCCCGCAGCTGCTCGGTACCAAGGGCTTCCACGGGCGCGCCGCGCAGAAGGAAGCACCGCGGTGGCTGAAGTGCATCAGCGACGCGCGGAAGCTGACTGACCTGCCGCCGCTGCACATCTCCACGAATGCCCCCCCACCCCCTCGCATCTGGGCCGAGAAGGATCCGGAGGCAGCCGCCCGGCTGCTGACGGCGCGGCCCCGCGTCGCAGCACGCGCCGAGTCGCTCGGCATGCCGGTGGAGAACCTGCTCACCCCCGACTACCTGCGGCGCATCGCCTGGCGGCCCCCTGCCGAGGTGTCCCTCGAATCGGTCTCGGCAGCCCTGGCGGACCTCGGTGCGCGCCCCTGGCAGATCGAGGAGATCGCCGCGGTCATCACAGTGGCGTTCCTCGACCCCGATCCCCTGCCCGACAAGGGCCGGGCACAGCAGCAGGTTGCCGCCGGCGACTGAGCCCGCCGCCTCCCGGGCTTGCTTGCACGCTATGTTACCCACCAGTAACATGATCGCGGATCAACAACTCGAAGAGGAGCACCAGGTGAGCCAACACACCGAGACCCCTGCCGCGCGGCGTACGTCACGTGCCGTCCGCGACGTCGTCTTCGTCGACGGAGTCCGCACACCCTTCGGCCGAGCAGGCGAGAAGGGCATCTACGCCGGGATGCGCGCCGACGACCTCGTGGTCAAGTGCATCCGCGACCTCATGCGCCGCAACCCGTCGCTGCCGGCCGAGCGCGTCGACGAGGTCGCGATCGCCGCCACGACCCAGACGGGGGACCAGGGCCTGACGATCGGCCGCACCGCCGCCCTGCTCGCAGGACTCCCCCGGACCGTACCGGGTTTCGCCATCGACCGCATGTGCGCGGGTGCCATGACCGCCGTGACCACGACGGCCTCGGGTATCGCCTTCGGCGCGTACGACGTCGTGATCGCCGGTGGCGTCGAGCACATGGGGAACCACCCGATGGGCTCGGGAGCCGATCCGAACCCCCGCTTCATGTCGGAGCGCATCGTCGATCCCGCTGCACTGAACATGGGGAACACCGCGGAGAACCTGCACGACCGCTTCCCGGACATCACGAAGGACCGCACCGATGCCTACGCCGTGCGGAGCCAGCAGAAGCTGGCGAAGGCCTACGAGGCCGGGCTGATCCAGCCGGATCTCGTCCCCGTCGCGGGCAGGAAGGCCGGCGGGGGCTGGACCTTGAACACCGTGGACGAACCTCCCCGCCCCGACACGACCGTCGAGGACCTCGCGTCCCTGCGCACGCCCTTCCGGGCCCATGGCCGTGTCACGGCAGGCAATGCGGCAGGCCTGAACGACGGGGCGACCGCCGCGCTGCTCGCCTCCGGGGACGCCGCTCTCGAGCTCGGCCTCCCGGTCCGGATGCGCCTCGTGGCCTACGCCTTCGCCGGCGTCGAACCCGAGGTCATGGGGATCGGACCGGTGCCGGCGACCGAGAAGGCGCTGCGTCAGGCAGGGCTCGGCATCTCCGACATCGGGCTCTTCGAGATCAACGAGGCCTTCGCCGTCCAGGTGCTGAGTTTCCTCGACCACTTCGGCATCGACGACGAGGACCCGCGCGTGAACCGCTACGGCGGCGCCATCGCCGTCGGGCACCCCCTCGCCTCCTCCGGCGTCCGGCTCATGAACCAGCTCGCCCGCCAGTTCGAGGAGGACCCGTCGGTGCGCTACGGCATGACGACCATGTGCATAGGCCTCGGCATGGGAGCCACGGTCATCTGGGAGAACCCGCACCACGAGCACTACGGACAGGACGCAGCATGAGCTTCGAACGCTACGACGAGCTGGCAGCACTCGTCCCCACCGAGATCGTCACCCACTCCTACGTCCAGGACATCACCCTGCCGGAGGGCGCCGGCGTCCTGGCTCTCATCACGCTCGACAACGACCTCGACCATGCGAAGCCGACGACGCTCGGGCCGAACACGCTCATCGAGTTCGGCCGGACGCTCGAGGGCCTGAAGGAGCGCGCTGCGCACGGTGAGATCCAGGGTGTCGCTGTGACCGGCAAGCCGTACTTCCTCGTTGCGGGGGCCGATCTCAGCACGGTCAAGAGCGTGAGGTCCGAGCACCTGGGCCGCCTCATGGCCGAGCTCGGGCACGAGGCGTACGATCTCCTCGCGGATCTGGGCGTGCCGAGCTTCGCCTTCATCAACGGCGTGGCCCTCGGTGGCGGGCTGGAGATCGCCCTTGCCGCGAACTACCGGACCGTGTCCTCGGGCGCCACGGGGATCGGTCTGCCCGAGGCGTTCATCGGCCTGGTTCCGGGCTGGGGCGGCGTGTACCGCCTCCCGCGCCTCGTCGGGCCCGCGAACGCAGTCAAGGTCATGATCGAGAATCCCCTGAGCAACAACCGCAGCCTGGACGGCGCCTCGGCGCATGCGCTCGGGATCGCCGATGCCCTGTTCGAGCCGGCGGACTACCTCGAGCAGTCACTCCTCTGGGCGGCGCGGATCCTCACCGGCGGCGGGACACTGGAGGCCGTCACCCGCCGCCGTGCCGAGCTCGGCTCCTACGACGACGCCGCGTGGACGGGCGCGGTCGCCGCGGGGCGGGCGTTCGTCGAGGCGAAGACCGGCAATGCCGCGCCGGCGCCGTCGCGCGTGCTGGACCTGCTCGAGGCAGGCCTGACGCTCACGCGGAAGGAATCCGCGGCGGCCGAGTGCACGGCCCTCGCCGAGCTGATGCAGACCCCGGAGTTCCACGCGACGGTCTACGCATTCCTCGACCTCGTACAGAAACGCGCCAAGCGCCCGGCCGGAGCACCCGACAGGAGGCTCGCGCGGCCCGTCTCGAAGGTCGGCGTCGTGGGGGCCGGACTCATGGCGGGCCAACTCGCACTCCTCTTCGCGCGCCAGCTGAAGGTGCCGGTGGTTCTCACGGACATCGACCAGGCGCGCGTGGACAAGGGCGTGGCATACGTCCACGCCGAGATCGAGAAGATGCTCGGTCGGAAGCGGTTGTCCCAGGACGCGGCGAACCGCACGAGGGCACTCGTGACCGGCTCCGTCTCGAAGGACGCGTTCGCAGACGCGGACTTCGTGATCGAGGCCGTCTTCGAGGAACTCTCCGTCAAGAAGCAGGTGTTCGCGGAGGTGGAGGCCGTGGTTTCCCCCGACTGCATCCTCGCGACCAACACCTCCTCGCTCTCCATCGCCGAGATGGCCGCGGACCTGAACCACCCGGAGCGCGTGGTCGGCTTCCACTTCTTCAACCCCGTCGCGGCCATGCCGCTGCTCGAGGTGGTGCGCGCGCCGAAGACCGACGACGCCGTCCTCGCTACGGCCTTCGTCCTCGCCAAGGGCCTGAAGAAGAACGCCGTGCTGGTGCAGGACGCGCCGGCCTTCGTGGTCAACCGCATCCTGGGACGCATGTTCGGGGAGATCACCGCCGTCTTCGACGAGGGGACCGACGCGGCGACGGCCGACAACGCACTGCGGCCCATGGGTCTTCCGATGACGCCGTTCATGCTGCTCGCTCTTGTGGGTCTGCCCGTCGGCCAGCATGTGCAGGAGTCGCTGCACTCGGCCTTCGGCGACAGGTTCCACGTCTCGGCGAACCAGCAGAAGCTGATCGACGCGGGCGTGAAGGGGCTGTGGCAGAAGCAGGAGGACGGCTCCTTCACCGTCCCCGAGACCACGCTCGCCCTCCTGGAGCGCCATGCGTCGCCGTCCTCCGCCGACGAGGTGCTCCGCCGGACGCAGGACGCGCTGGCGGACGAGATCGGACGCATGCTCGACGAGGGCGTGGTTGCGGCGCCCGAGGACATCGATCTCTGCATGATCATGGGAGCGGGGTGGCCCATGCACCTGGGCGGCATCACCCCGTACCTCGACCGAGTCGGTGCCTCCGAGCGCGTCCGCGGGAGGGCTTTCCACCGGGCCTGATACCACCGGCGCCTAGGCCGTGCTCCGTCGACCGCCCGCTCCCCGCGAGCGACGGCCACCGCGAGCAGCGGAACGGGTGGTGGGGCGTTGCCCCACCACCCGTTGCGCTACTGCCTGTGACATGCGGCGCGGCGTGCTAGTGGGCCTTGCCGTTACCGGGTCGCACGGTGATCTCGGCCGCCGCGGTCGTCTCGATCCCGGCGTGGTTGACCGCCGTCGCGATCAGCTCGTAGCTGCCCTTGAGTCCTTCGAGGGGCAGGTCGTATCGGCCGTCGCTTCCAGTGATCTCCTGACCGTCGAAGGTGACGATGAGCGAGCGGACGCCCGATTCGGCGTCCTCTGCCCGGACGTCGACCGTGAGCCCCCGTTTGGCACCGACCTTGGTGTCCTTCAGCCCTGTGACGACCGGTGCTGTCCCATCCAGGACCGGGGCGTTCACGTAGGTGATGCTCGGCGCCGCAGGCATGGTCATTCCCTCGCCGAGGAAGAAGCTCGTGTGAGGGGGCTGGTTGTACGCGGTGTTCTGCCAGGCGACGCCGAGACGGTACACGGGGTCGTGCATGAGGGTGCGGATGCGGTGCTCGGTGACAGCGGTGGTGGTGAAGATCTTCAGCGAGGAGTGGTCGGCACTGCGGTAGACCAGTTCCTCGCGCCAGTCACCGAACAGGTCGGCCTGGAGTGCCGGGTTTCCCTTGGTGCCGTTTCCGGTGAGGGTGCCGTCGAGCGTGAGCAGCCGATCCTCCGCGCCGGACTCCCAGTTCCACTTCGAGATGGTCGGCGTCGCGCCGGTGGCGAGCTCCAGGGGGTCGGTGTAGTCGTGGTCGGTGATCTCGCGCAGCAGGTCCCCGTCCCACCAGGTGAGGAAGTTCGCCGCGGGAATGCTGGCGCCGAGGTCGGTGCCGTCGGCTGCCCGGAGTGATCCGACCTTCGAGGAGAACTTGTAGGTGCCGCCGATCGCCCACGCCTCATTGCCCTCGTGGGTCGGGTCGATGTCCCCTGCAGCTCCACGACCGGTGTCGCGGGCACCGGGTATGGACCACAGGATCTCGCCAGTCCCTGCGTCGCGCATCGTCGCGGCACGCTGACCGCTGCTCGTCATACTCTCGTGCACCGAGTAGACCTCGAGGCCGTCACGGGACGGAACGTGGTCTGCAACGTGCATCGCGTCCCCGTGGCCGAGGCCGGTGGCGTACAGCGGAGTGCCATCACTGTCGATCGTCATCGATCCGAAGACGATCTCGTCAGACCCGTCGGCGTCGACGTCGGCGATGGAAAGGTTGTGGTTGCCCTGCCCGGCGAACTGGTTCCCGGCCGTGGTCGAATCGAAGGCCCAGCGCTCCTGGATCCTGCCGTCCATGAAATCGAACGCGGCGATGGAGGTCCTGGCGTAGTACCCGCGGCTGAAGATCATGCTCGGAGTCTCACCGTCGAGGTAGGCGGTGCCGGCCAGGAAGCGGTCCATCCGGTTGCCGCTGGTGTCACCCCATGAGGCGAGCTCTCCGCGCGCCGGTACGTAGTCGACGCTGTCCAGGGCCGCACCGGTCAACCCCTCGAAGACGGTCAGATATTCCGGCCCGGCGAGGATGCGGCCGCTCGTGCTGCGGTAGTCCGCCGAGGCGTCGCCGATGACCACGCCGGCGCCGTCCACCGTGGCGTCAGCGGTCTTCATGGCGAGTTCGGCCCGACCGTCGCGGTCGTAGTCGAACACCTGGAACTGGGTGTAATGCGCTCCGGCACGGATGTTGCGGCCGAGGTCGATCTGCCACAGCCGTGTGCCGTCGAGCTCGTAGGCATCGAGGTAGACGTTGCCGGTGTAGCCGGAGCGCGAGTTGTCCTTCGCGTTCGTCGGATTCCACTTGAGGATGATCTCGTACTCGCCGTCGCCGTCGAGGTCTCCGACCGATGCGTCGTTGGCTTCGTACTCGTACGCCTCCCCTGCCGGAGTCGTCCCGCCTGCCGGACGCTGGAGCGGGATGTCCAGGGACTGGTCCCCCCACGGGGTGAACTCATCGGTGACCGTCACCTCTCGCTCGTCGATCAGCGCGGTCACGCGGTAGACCGAAGCACTGGTCCCTTCCGCGTCGAGCAGGTTCGTGCTGCCGGTGATCGGGGTCCCGGTGATGCGGACGCCGTCGCGGTACACGTGGAAGCCGATCGATTCGGCGTCGAGCCCGAGCATCCGCCAACCGACGTAGACTCCGCCGTCGGTGGTCACGGCGACCGGGGCCCGATCGAGGTATTCCATCTGCCGGACCGGTGTGTCTTCCGGCGCAGCTGATGCAGGCATGCTCACCAATGTCGCGGCAGCAACGGCTGCCGCTGCCGCCGCTCCCAGTGCTCGTCGTGATCTTCGTGCGTGGACGATTGAAACCATTATCATCTCCTGTGATGTCCTGGTGCAGAAGCAGGGCAGGATCCCCCAGTGGGAAACCGCTTTCCTGATCTGCCATCGTCCGTTCACCCTGAGTCTGTTGTCAAGAGCAACAGATCGGGTGGCCGGGCCGACGACATCTCCCCCGCGGGCCGGTCACGTCCTCCAGCGTCGTGGTCAGGCCGCTCAGGCGTGCGGGTGATCCTTCAGCCACATCGTGGCCTCCTCGACGGTCCTGAAGTGACGCGTCGGATACGGGGGCTGGTGAACCTCCGTGAAATAGCTCACCAGCAACCGATCGACCGGTGACGGACCTACCAGGGCCATGGCTGCGATGTTCAGACCGTGGGACAAGGTCTTCAAGGCGCCCCTGCTCAGGGACACCATCTCGTTGAGCACCACCAGCATCGGCGGACACGCGTCAGGGCACAGGGCATCGACCCTGGCCACCAGAGAGAACGCCTCATGATCGGTCACGGTCGATCCGGCGACCCACTCGATCCGCACGACGTCACCGCGCAGTTCCGCGGTGAACGAGTCCTCGGCAGGTCCGCCCGGAGCGATCATGATGATGCCCCCTCCCCCGGGATCAGCGAGATCCACCGAAGCGCACACTACGCCCTCAGCCCTCCATGTCCAGAGAATCCGCGGTCCGGCCTGCCCACACGGTCACTGCCGCGGACCCGGCGTCACGTGTGCGGTCCCCAGATCTCCAGTTGGACCAGGGCCGCGAGTGTCCGCAGCTTGTGCTCGTCGGCGGGGCTGAAACTGCGGGGAGCGTCGTCGATGATGCACAGCGCGCCGATCCTCATGCCCCCTCGGCCGTGGACGGGATGCCCGGCGTAGAACCTGATGAACGGTGGACCGGTGACGAAGATCCTGTCCCTGAACAGGGTGATCGCTGCTCCCAAGACACCGAAGTGGTCCCGCGTCATGCGCGGCAGCCGTTCCAGGTTCCCGGACACGGGTGCGTCGAGGAGCCCGGAGGTGTACAGGGACTCGACACGGGCCTCCTCTGCTTCCTGCGTCAGCGGAATCAGGTGATCAGGCGGGCGCCCGTGCTCGGCCAGACGTTCACCGTCCAACTCACTCACCCCGTACCCACCGGCCATCGCCACACTCGCACTGCTGTAGGGGGCGCGGGAGGTGCCGGCGCCCGCAGAGGGACCCGCGAGCTGCTCGTTGACCGCGTGCGCCATCAGGTCCCGTTGCAACTGCGGCAAGGTGGCGGATCCCGCCAGGTAGCGGAGCACCTCGGACTCGGTACTCATGCCACCCGTCTCCCTATAGACGGCGTAGATCCTGCGCACGTCCAGGTGGTGTTGCAGCACCAGATCAGCCGTGACCCCCTGCTGCACATCAGCATCACTCATCCGCGCATCGCCCCCCGAGGCTTTCCAGCCACGCCCCCAGTGGCGTGGACTCCGACGTACAAAAGGTCAGCGGGAGTTGTTCGTTCCCCGATCACCGCACACCTGTTCTTCGCCGGCACCCACGACAGGGATTGATCGTCGAACGTTCTATCTTCGACCGTTTCCACGCCGCCGATCGACGAACTCGACGAGAGCTGCGGGATCAGGAGGCGGCCTGCCGGTCGGAACGAAAGGGTCAGGAAGTGCAGGCTGGTCTTGAGTCTTTACCCGGTCGATGTTGCGAGTGTGCTGCGCATACTGGATGTACGCCTGAACGATGGCCCGCACTGTGTCTCTGCAGGGTGCGGGGCTCAGCCGGCCACACCGACGAGCCTCGTGCACGAACGTGGGATCTCCTTCACAGGTCAAGCAGATGGACTGCGGGGGAGAACTGAACGCGGACGAGCAGGAACGACGTCGGGCACCTCATCGAATCGGTCAGGGGACTGGCCGGTTCCTCTGTCGCGTCGAAGGATCGTGCACCCGTGACCACTCCTGCTTCCTCCATCCCGGAAACCCCGGATGCTTCGGGGGCCCTGGCTGTCCAGCCTGCTGTCGAGGTCCCGTCGGCTGAACCGGTCGAGTACTTCGCCGACTGCCCCACCGGGATCGTCGAGCACTACTTCGAATCGCCGGCTCTGCACTGGTCCGATGAGCTGTATCGCATTCATGGGTACGAGCGAGGCGAGATCGTACCCACCCTCGACCTCGGCATCTCCCACGTCGAACCTGCGGACCGGCATGCGGCAAGATCGCTGTGGGAGAGCCTGTTGAGCAGGGGCGGCCCACGTTCGGCGTACCTGTCCCTGCGGGACGCGAACGGCAGGATCCGCAAAGTGCTGATCTCCGGCGACTACATCCTCGCGGACGCCGCACAGGGCAGGGAAGCGATCGGGGTATGGGCGCTGGTCGTGGATCTCACACGATCCATTCATGAAGACACCCACCAGCTGGCGAATCAGGCCGTTGCTGCGTCCGCGTTGCAGCGCAGCGTGATCGAGCAGGCCAAGGGCATCCTGATGGCGCAGGCCGGGATGACGGCCGCCGAAGCGTTCGACTGGCTCAGCCGGCGCAGTCAACTGAGCAATCGGAAGGTCGTCGCCGTCTCCCAGGGCATCATCGATCGTATCCGGCAGCTCAACCAGGAGAAGCGACCTGCTGCCCGGGCCGACGCCCTGCTGAATCTCCTCACGACGCCGTGAAGGAGCCCGGGCAGCACCGCGCGCATCGCACGGCGTCGCAGTACGCGCGCTCCCGCAGTTGAGGGAGAGCGAAGCAGGAGGAAGCAGCGGTACTCGGTGCGGGTCCACCGGGGTGGCCACTGCATGGCAACGGCGGGACGGTACCCCGACGACGACGACAGGTACGCCGGCCACATCACCGCTCCTCCAGCGTGGGCGACAGGACGCGGCGTTGCCGCCCCTGGTGAACGGAGCTGCAGCAGATCCGCGGTAGTCTTCAGAGCCGTGGCACCAGTCCACCTGAGCTGACGGGAATCGATCTTCGTGACCACCTTGTACCGCGACCGCGGGGGCCGTGCCGCCCGCACCGAGCAGTGACCACTCCGAGCACCACCGCGTCGACCCTGGTGGTCATCCCCGCCTTCGGTTCGCCGGAGTTGACCGACGCCGTCGTCGGTGACCTGTGCCGCGACGGCAATGATCTCGATCCGGACGTGCGGATCGTGGTGGTCGACAACGCCGGCGACTACGTCCTCCCGCAGGGGAACATCTCGGTCCACCGCCCCGGGCGCAACCTGCGCTGGATCGGCGCCACGAACTGGGCCCTGCAGACGTCCAGCCGCGATGGACATGCCGTCTGCGTCGTGCTGAACAACGACATCCGCCTGTCGCCAGGGTTCCTCGACGGCTTGCTCGCGACGTTCTCGACCGCGGACGACATCGCGATCGCAGCTGCCTGCTACGACGACTTCTGGCTGCACCAGCGAGCCCGGACCATCCCGCCCACTGCCACAGACTACGTCCCGCAGGACGTGCTGCGCGACGTCGATTTCTGCGATGGGACGGCGATCGCCTTCGCGGTACCCCCCGTCGTCGAACTCGGGGGCCTTGACGAGGTGACTTTCACCCGGCATGGCTATGGCGCGGACATCGACCTGGCGATCCGGGTCCGCGCGGCCGGCCTGCGGTGCGTGGTCACCGAACGCGCCTATGTCTCGCACCTGCGACGGCAGACGATGAACCGGACCGGCCAGACCTCGGAGGACAACCGCGCGGAGATCCTCCACGGTCTGGACGCCAAGTGGGGCGACGACTGGCGGGCGGAGGTCGGGCTCGGCCCGGATTCCTTCCCTGCCCACAACGTCGGCAGCGGCGCCTCGTGGTACCTGACACCTCCGGCATGACCACTCGTCCCGGCCTGTCGCCGGGGCGGATCGTCTATGCGGGCTTCGCCACCGCCCACCACAGTGGCGGTGTGCATGTCATGACCCAGCACGTCCGGCTCCTGCGCGAGGGCGGCCACGAGGCCTGGCTGTGGCTGCCCGACCCGGACGATCGCACTGACTGGATCCCCGACGGCGTGCCGATGCTGTTCGGCGCCACCACTGCGATCGGCGCTGACGACCTCCTGGTTCTGCCGGAGACCCCGACCGTCCAGGGCCGCGATCCGGCGCCCGGAGCCCGGAAGGTCATTTTCAACCAGAACCACTTCTATACCTTCGCTGCCGGCACGCCAGGCAAGGAGTTCCCCGGCTGGTCACCGGCGCCGGCTGTCTGGGTGGTGTCCGAGGAGAGCCGCGACGTGCTGGCCGCAGCACTTCCGGGTCTGCCGGTGAGCCACGTGCCCAACCCCGTGGACGGCGAGCTGTTCGCGCCCTCGGCGAGCGAACAGCTGCGGGTGTGCTGGTTCCCCAAGAAGCGGCCGCGGGAGGCCTCACTGCTGAAGCGGTTGCTGGCCGGCGACCCGCGGCTCTCAGGGGTCGATCTGGTGGAGCTGGTCCAGGCTCCGCGGGCGGAGGTGGCGGCGACCCTGGCGAGCAGTGCCGTCTTCGTCGCGCTCGGACATACCGAGAGCTTCGGTCTGCCCGTCGCCGAGGCCCTGGCGGCCGGCTGTCTCGTCGTCGGCTACGACGGCGGTGGTGGCCACGAACTGTTCGAGGCCCCCGGCGCGTGGCGGATCCCGGATCAGCGGCCGTTGCTCCTCCGCGACAGGGTGGCGGCTTTGATGCAGGAGCTGAACACCTTGACACCGGTGCGCGCAGCGAACCGCCGTTGGGTCCTAGACCGCTATCCGTTCGCCCGGACCGGGGCTGCGCTGGAGGAAGCGGTTGCCGCTGCACGGGAACGGCCCGGGGCGGCGACCGTGGCCGTGCATCCGGTGGCATGGCTCGACACCCTCGGCCCGCACTTCACGGCCTTCGCCTGACCCGTCAGTCTGCGCTCTTCACGACGTTGACGAGCTCCTCGCCGGCGAGATACCGGTGCATCTGAGCATTGACCAGCGCGAAGGCACGGGGGCCGGACTGGCTGACGGACCCGGCCGCATGCGGGGTGATGATCAGGTTCGGGGCTGACCACAGCGGGTGATCAGCCGGCAGGGGCTCGGGCTCCATCACGTCCAGCGCGGCGCGCAGCCGACCGGCGGTCAGCTCCGCAAGCAGCGCGGACGTGTCGACGACCTTTCCGCGTGCCACGTTGACCAGCAGGGCGCCGTCACGCATGTGGGACAGGAATTCCGCGTCGACGAGACCCGTCGTGTCCGCCGTGAGAGGAACGGTCAGCACCACCACGTCGGCCTCGGGCAGCAGGCCCGGCAGCTCCGACGTCGCATGGACGCCGTCGCGGGCCGTGTGCGCCACGAACACCGGGCGGGCGTCGAAGCTCCTCAGCCGGTGCGCGGTCTGCTCCCCGAGGTCACCGGCGCCGATGATCAGGACGCGCTTGTCGCGCAGGTCATCGGCCTCCATCGGATCCCACCGGCCCTGCCGCTGCGCTTCATCGAAGTGGGGCAGCCGACGCAGGGTGGCGAGCACGACGGCCAGCACCAGTTCGGCGACCGCCGAGCCGTGCACACCTCGCGCACTGCACAGCGTCACGCCGTCCGGGACGTGCTCGAGGATGTCCTCCACGCCGGCACTCGTCAGCTGGACGACCTCGAGCTTCGGCATCGCGGCGAACTTCTCGACGAGGTCGGTCGAGTCCTCGACCTGCGGAACCCAGAAGAGGGTCTCCGCCAGCCGATCGGGCTTGTCGTTCCCGCCATCCCAGACAATCACCTCCACTCCGTCGGGGAGGTTCCCCAGGAGATCTCGGGCGTTCTGGTCGGGGATGCATACGACGGTCATTTTGTCAGTGTAATCATTCGCTTGACCTGCGCTGGGCTATGGTGTGGGAGGGACTTCTACAGAAGTAAGAAATTCGTCGGGGGCACCGGGGAACACCCGGGTCGACGGATGCGCCCAGTACACCCGTGTGGCTTCGAAGGCAGAAGCGAACTTCTACAGGAGACGCGCCATGGCAATCACGCAGCTCGCTTACCCCGCTCAGGAACCGGAACTCGCCGGCGAGGACATCCGGCTCCGCAACTGGGCCAGGAACTCCCGGCTGGGCCTGCCCGGCTCGGTCGTCACTCCGGCCACCGAGGCCGAGTTGTGCGACTTCCTGTCCACCAGTGACGGCGCGGTCCGGATGATCGGGAGCCGGATGTCGCCCGGCCGGATGATGTCGGTCGCGGACGGGGCCGGCACGCTGCTGGACCTGAGGCGGCTGAGCGGCCTGATCTCCAGCACCGAGGACACCGTGACCTTCGCCGGCTCGACCCCGTTGTCCGAGGTGTACGCGTTCCTCACCGCGCGGGGCCGGATGCTCAACGCCTCGCCCGGGGTGATCGCCGAGCAGACCCTGGCCGGCGCGGTGTCCACGGGAACCCATGGTCAGGGCCTGCAGCAGAGCTCGATCGCGGGCGACGCGCTCTCGATCCGGATCGTCCTGGCCGATGGCACGATCGCCGAGTTCGACGAGGAACACCCGGACTTCGGCGCCGTGCAGCTCGGCCTCGGCTCCCTGGGCGTGATCACCGCCGTGACGCTGCGCACACGGGAATCGCTGGTCTACACCTGCGTCAAGCAGGCGGTCGACGCCGACACCCTGGAAGCGGACCTCGAGACCTGGAACCGGGAGAATCTCCTGGTCAAGGCGTGGTGGTTCCCCCAGGAGAACCAGGTCCAGGTCTGGACCGCCAACGAGGCGTCCGACGACGAGGTCTCCAGGTACCGGGCCGGCGGCGGGGAGCTGCTGGAACACGCCGGCACCAACGCCACGATGAACACCACCGTGGAATCGACGTTGCGCCTGCTGCGCGCCGACTCGAGGGGTGTCGCCGACGACGGCAAGCCGATGCGCACCGTGACCCGCTTCAGGGACTTCACCGACGTCACGGGGGATGTCTACCAGGTGTTCTGCCGCGGGATCGCGACCCCGCAGATCAACGTGGAGATCGGTATCCCCCTCGCCCGGGCGGGAGCGGTGATCAGGAAGATCAAGGACTGGCATGCGGAGACCCAGCCTCGCATGCACTACCCGGTGATCCTGCGCTGCACCGGCGCGTCGGACGCGTGGTTGAGCCCGTCGAACGGCGAGGACACCTGCTACTTCGGCTTCGTGGTCTACTACTCGGCCGACGGCTCGCTGTCCGAGGAGGGCGACAGCTTCCTGAGGGCCGTGGAGCGTGCCCTGTCCGAGGAGGGTGGCCGTCCCCACTGGGGCAAGTACTTCGACGAGTCCCTCTACGACTGGCCGGCGCTCTACCCGCAGTGGGAGGCCTTCCGCCGGGTGCGCGAAACCCTGGACCCGCAGCACCGCTTCGCGAACGCGTTCACCGCCGCCCTGCTCGACTGACCCGACCCCGCTATTAGGACAGGAGCAGCACAGATGAATGCCTGGGTGACGTTGCTGACGCAACCCCACTACCTGATCGGGGTCCGGACCCTGCGGGCCTCGCTGGCCGACTCCGGTAGCGACGCTCCCCTGGTGGTCATGGTGACCGAGGGGATCGACGAGCAGGCCCGGCGCCTGCTGCTCGACGACGGATGCATCGTGCGCGACGTCGCGCCGTTGCGACCGGCCGGCGGGTCCGCCGACAGCTACGCCAACGCCCGGTTCGCGGAGGTATGGACCAAGCTGGCCGTCTGGGGCCTCACCGAGTACGAGCGCGTCGTGTTCCTCGACGCCGACATGCTGGTGACCCGGACCATGGACGAGCTGTTCTCGCTGGACCTCGCCGACGGTGCCATCGCCGCCTGCCACGCCTGCCGGTGCAACCCCAACCGGATTGCGAGCTACCCGCCGAGCTGGACACCCCAGACCTGCTTCTACACGCACTGCCGGGGCCGGGACCACGTCACCGAACCGGATGCGACGGACAACTACCTCAACGGCGGCTTCCTCGTGCTGTCGCCCGACGAGGCCGTCCTCGCCGACATGGTGGCCCGGCTCGCGGCCGTCGAGGACCTCTCGGACTATCCGTTCGCCGAACAGGACTTCCTCAACGAGTACTACCGCGACCGCTGGCAGCCACTGCCCTACATCTACAACGCACTGAAGACCCTGCCGCACCAGCACCCGACGGTCTGGGATGCAGCGGAGGTGAAGAACATCCACTACATCATCGACAAGCCGTGGGAGAAGCCCCTCGACCCCACCGACCGGTACGCCGAGGTCAACCGGCTCTGGTGGACGACGGCTGATCGGCTGATGGATCGGGCGTCGGGTCCCGCGGCCGGGTGACGGCACGGTCTGCCCGACACGGCGGTACCTCATGGGTCGGCTTGTCGGTCGACCTTGCAGGTCCCGGCCTGCACTGCTGAGTGGCATGGTAGACGACCTCTTCGGAATCGTCCCCGGGACCCCGGGCGGTAACGCCACTCAGGCCGTCGGTGCCGGGAAGATGCGATCCAGTTCGGCGAGGTCCTCATCGGTCGGCGTCCAGTCGGCGGCCTCGGCGTTCTGCCGCACCTGCTGCGGCGTGGTGGCTCCGGCGATCACGGAGCCGACCGCCGGCTGGGCCGCGAGCCACGAGAAGGCGACCTGCACCTCGATCACGCCGCGCTCGGCCGCGAAGGCCGAATATGCTTCGAGCTGGTCCCAGTCGGCGGTCTCGAGGACATGCTGGCGTGAATGGGTGAGCCGGCTGCCCTCAGGTACCTCGTTCCGCCGGTACTTGCCGGTCAGCAGACCATTGGCGAGCGGGAAGTAGGGCAGCACCCCGAGTCCGTACGCCTCGACGGCCGGGACCACCTCGCGCTCGAGTCGGCGGTCCAGCAGGTTGTACGGGTTCTGGGCCGAGATGAACGGCGTGTAGCCGCCGCTGCGCGCCGTGAACTCGGCCTCGGCGATCTGCCAGCCGGCGAAGTTGGAGTGCCCCACGTACCGGACCTTGCCACTGGTCACCAGGTCGTCGAGCGCCGCGAGGCTCTCCTCGATCGGCGTGAGGGCATCGGGCGCGTGGTACTGGTAGAGATCGATCCAGTCGGTACCGAGACGGCGGAGGGAGGCCTCCGCCGCGCGGACGATGTACCGCCGTGAGCCTCGCGCGTTCCAGTCGGGGCCGTTCACCCCTCCCATGTCGAGGCCGAACTTGGTGGCGAGGACGACGTCGTCGCGCCGTGGGCCCAGCGCCTTGCCGAGCTGCATCTCGCTGACACCCGGCGCCTTGCCGTACATGTCGGCGACGTCGAAGAGGGTGATGCCGGCATCGATCGCGGCATGCACGACCGCGTCCGTCCCCTCCTGGGATTCCGAGGCGGTGCCCGCTCGGCCCAGGTTGTTGCAGCCGAGCCCGACGGTGGAAACGCTGAGCCCGGAGGTGCCCAGTCTGCGGTAGGTCATCATGTACCTAACCTACCAACACAGTTGCCCCGGGCACATGACCCGGGGCACCTGGCGCGAACGGGGTGGGATCAGGCGAACCAGATCCCGATCTCCCGCTCGGCGGACTCCGCGGAGTCGGATCCGTGGACGAGGTTCTGCTGGACCTTGACGCCCCAGTCGCGGCCGAAGTCGCCGCGGATGGTGCCCGGCGCTGCTGTCGTCGGCTCCGTCGTACCCGCGAGCGAGCGGAATCCCTCGATGACCCGCTGGCCCTCGAACACCGCGGCGACCACGGGTCCACTCAGCATGAACTCGACGAGCGGCTCGAAGAAGGGCTTGCCCACGTGCTCGGCGTAGTGCTCCTCGAGCAGCTCACGCGTCGCGTGCACCTGCTTCAGCTCGGCGATGGTGTAGCCCTTCGCCTCGATCCGGGCGAGGACGGTGCCGGTCAGGCCACGTGCCACGCCGTCGGGCTTGACGAGGACAAGGGTGCGCTCGGTACTCATGGGTCTCCTGGGGGTGGGGCGCCACGGGAGGCGGCGCGGATGTCGGGGTATCACCCCCGACTCTACTCAACGGCGGGGCCTTCCTCGGGATGGGCCTTCTCCCACTCGGCCTGCAACCGGTCGCGCTCCACGTTCTCGCGGTCCACGCGCGCGCCCTGCCTCAGCCCGTAGAGCCAGGTGATCGCGAACGCGAGTCCGACGACGAACATCGCCGGCTCCAGGAAGCCGCCGGCGATGATGACGAGCTGGAGCACCCAGCCCACCGCGATACCCCACCTCTTCGTGACGACTGCACAGGTGAACACCAGGAGGACGCTGAGGATCACACCCGAGGTCAGGATCACGGCCGGTGAGATCTCGTCACGCCGCAGCCCGAACACGGTGAGGGTGGCGAAGAAGACCACGAACGCCTCGAGCAGGAGCACGGTCGAGGCGAACATGACCTTCGTCGAGCGCCGCTTCTTTGGCATCCCGGGCCGCCACTCGCGCTGGGCCTTCGTCATGCGTCCTGCCATGCCTGCCTACTTCCCTAGGAGCGTGCGGGCTTCGCCGACCACCGTGACGGAGCCGGTCACGAGGATGCCGCCGGACAGGTCGTTGTTCTGCTCGGCCTTCATGACCGCCCACTCGAGGGCGTCGTCGAGGGCCGGGAGGATGGTGATGTTCTCCTCGGCGAAGCCTGCCGAGAGAGCGGCCTGCAGGAGGTCGGCAGCCGGGACCGAGCGGGGCGAGGTGGACTGCGTCAGGCACACGTCCTCGAGGATCCCGCCCAGTTCCTCGTGGAGCTCCGCAAGTATCCCGGCGGCATCCTTGTCCTGCAGCACCCCGATCACGAGGACCAGGCGCGAGAAGTCGAAGGCCTCGCTGATGCCCCTGGCGGCGGCGCGCGCACCGGCCGGATTGTGCGCGGCATCGACGATGATGCTCGGCGCCGTCCGGACCACTTCGAGGCGCCCCGGGGAGGTGACGGCGCGAAGGCCGTTCCGCACGAGGGTGGTGTCCAGCTCCCGCTCCCCTCCCCCGAGGAACGCCTCCACCGCGGCAACGGCGACCGCCGCGTTCTCGGCCTGGTGCTCACCGTGCAGCGGCACGAGCAGTTCTCCGTACCGTCCCGCGAGGCCCGTCAGGGACACCACCTGGCCGCCGACCGCGACCGTCCGAGACTCCACGCCGAATTCGACGCCCTCGAAACGGAATTCCGCTCCGACCTCGCGGGCCCGTTCGAGGAGCACCTGTGCGGCATCCCGCGGCTGGATCGCGCTGAGCAGGAAGGCTCCGGGCTTGATGATGCCGGCCTTCTCCAGCGCGATGTCCTCCACCGTGTCACCGAGCAGTTCGGTGTGGTCGAGGGAGATCGGCGTGATCACGGCGACCTGGCCGTCCCCCACGTTCGTGGCGTCGGTGATCCCGCCGAGCCCCACCTCGATCACGCCGACGTCGATCGGTTCGTCGGCGAAGATCGCGAAGGCGAGGATGGTGACGCACTCGAAGTACGTCAGTCGCGGCTCACCGGCGACGAGCAGTTCGCCGTCCACGATGTCCAGATAGGGCTTGATCTCGTCCCAGACGCGGACGAACGTGCCGTCGCTCACGGGCTCACCGTCGATGCTGATGCGCTCGGTGACGCGTGACAGGTGAGGGCTCGTGAAGCGTCCGGTACGGAGGTCGTGCGCCAGCAGGATGCTCTCGATCATGCGCGCCGTCGACGTCTTGCCGTTGGTGCCGGTGATGTGGATGATCGGGAAAGACCTGTTCGGCTCCCCCAGGATCTCCATGGCGCGGTGCAGCGGGGCCATGCGCGGTTCCATCCTGTGCTCCGGTGCGCGGCTCAGGAGCTCGGCGTAGACACTCTCCACGGAGAAGCCGTCCGCCTCCCGTCCGTTGTCCGCCGCGCCCGCCTGGGTGTCGCTGGTCTCACTCATGGTCCTGCTCCTGCTTTCCTACGGTGATGCCGAACTCGGTTCCCGCGGCGTCGTCCGCGATGATGCGGAGCTCCGTCGTGAGGGTCTCGGACCGGATCAGCCCGGCGTTCGCCTCGAGCGCCTGGACCTGATGGGGTGCCACGGTGATGGTCGTGGAGATCCGGTCGCTGATCTCGAGACCCGCGTCGCGGCGGGCCTGCTGGACGGCACGGATCGCATCGCGCGCCGTGCCCTCCGCCGCAAGCTCGTCCGTCACCTCGGTGTCGAGGACGAGGAACCCGCCGCCCGGAAGGACCGTCACGGCCTTGGACGTCGCGCCGTTGCCCTCCACGACGGTGTCGAGCGTGTACTCGTGCGGCTCCAGGGCGAGGCCGCCCGCTGTCACGCCGCCGTCGTCGGACACGGACCAGTCACCGGACTTGGACGCCTTGATGACGGTCTGGACATTCTTGCCGAGGCGCGGGCCTGCTGCACGGGCGTTGACGACGAGCCGCTGCGAGATGCCGAACTCCGCGGGCTCGGCGTCCGCCGAATCCACCAGGCGGACGCCCTTGAGGTTCAGCTCGTCGGCGATGATCGAGGAGTACTGCCCGGACAGTGCGCCTGCACCGGGAGCGACGACGGTCAGCTCGCGCAGCGGCAGGCGCACGCGGAGGTTCGCGGCCTTCCGCAGGCTCGAGCCGACGGAACACACCTGCCGTGTCCGGTCCATCCGCTCCACGAGGTCCGGAGCAGCCGGGAACGACGCCGTGTCCGGCCAGTCGGTGAGGTGCACCGACCGTCCGCCGGTCAGTCCACGCCAGATCTCCTCGGTGACGAGCGGCAGCAGGGGCGCTGCGGCACGGCAGACCGCTTCCAGGCACGTGTAGAGGACGTCGAAAGCGTCGGTGTCCTCCTCGAAGAACCGCTGGCGGCTCCGGCGCACGTACCAGTTGGTGAGCGTGTCGAGGTACCGGCGCAGCGATTCGCAGGCGTCGCTGATCGTGAAGGCGTCGAGGGACGTCGTGAGGTCACGGACCAGGTTGCCGGTGTTCGCCAGGATGTAGCGGTCGATCGGCTCGGGGAGCTGCGCGGCGGCCTCGGCCGTCACGGTCTTCGCCTCGTAGCCCTGTCCTCCGTTCGCGGCGTTGGTGTACAGGCTGAAGAAGTGCCACACGTTCCAGAGGGGCAGGATCACCTGGCGGACTCCGTCGCGGATGCCCTGCTCGGTGACCACGAGGTTGCCACCGCGGAGGATCGGCGAGGCCATGAGGAACCAGCGCATGGCGTCGGAGCCGTCGCGGTCGAACACCTCGGAGACGTCCGGGTAGTTGCGGAGGCTCTTGGACATCTTCTGGCCGTCGGAACCGAGGACGATCCCGTGGCTGATCACGTTGCGGAACGCGGGGCGGTCGAACAGCGCCGTGGACAGGATGTGCAGCATGTAGAACCAGCCGCGTGTCTGCCCGATGTACTCGACGATGAAGTCGGCAGGATTGTGCGTGTCGAACCACTGCCCGTTCTCGAACGGGTAGTGAACCTGGCCGTAGGGCATCGAGCCGGAATCGAACCAGACGTCCAGCACGTCCTCGACCCGACGCATGGTCGAGCGGCCGGTCGGATCGTCCGGGTTCGGCCGGGTCAGGTCGTCGATGAACGGACGATGCAGATCCACCTCGCCCTGCTTGTTCAGCGGCAGCCGGCCGAAGTCGGCCTGCAGCTCGGCGAGGGATCCGTAGACGTCGGTCCTCGGGTACTCGGGATCGTCGGACTGCCACACGGGGATGGGGCTTCCCCAGAAGCGGTTGCGGCTGATGGACCAGTCGCGCGCATTGGAGAGCCAGGTGCCGAACTGGCCGTCCTTGACGTTACCGGGGATCCAGGTGATGTCCTGGTTGAGCTCCACCATGCGGTCGCGGATCTTGGTGACCTCGACGTACCAGGAGGACACGGCGCGGTAGATCAGCGGGTTGCGGCAGCGCCAGCAGTGCGGGTAGCTGTGCACGTAGCTGGCCTGCCGGACGAGCCGGCCCTCGGACTTCAGTACGCGGGTGATGTGCCGGTTCGCCTCGAAGACCTGCAGCCCCACGATCTCGGCCAGCGGACCGCGCCCGAACATCGGCAGGAACTTCGCGCCCTCGTCGACCGAGAGGATGACCTGGATGCCGGCCTCCTCGCAGATCTTCTGGTCCTCCTCGCCGTAGGCGGGGGCCTGGTGCACGAGGCCCGTTCCGTCCGTCGTCGTGACGTAGTCCGCCACGAGGATGCGGAAGGCGTTGCGGTAGCCGCCCTCCTCCGGGTCGGCGAGGTAGTCCCACAGCGGCTCATAGGTGAGGCCCTCGAGCTCGGTGCCCCGGTACCGCGCTGTGACGGCGTCGCGTGCGGCGGCGGCATCGGCGAAACCGAGGTCCTTGGCGTAGTTCCCCAGCAGGTCCTCGGCGATCAGGTAGCGTCCGGCCCTGCCGTCGCGCACGGCCTCGACGACGGCGTAGGTGATGTCCGGCCCGACGGCGAGCGCCGCGTTGGTGGGCAGGGTCCACGGAGTGGTGGTCCAGGCGAGGGCCTGCACGCCGGCGAGGTCCTTCGACAGCTGCGAATCGCCGACGAGGAGCGGGAACGTGACGGTGACGGTCTGGTCCTGGCGGTCCTGGTACACGTCCTCGTCCATGCGGAGTTCATGGTTGGACAGCGGGGTCTCGTCGTTCCAGCAATAGGGCAGAACGCGGTAGCCGTTGTACGTCAGACCCTTCTCGTGGAGCGTCTTGAACGCCCAGAGGACCGACTCCATGTACTCCGGGTTGAGCGTCTTGTAGTCGTTGTCGAAGTCCACCCAGCGGGCCTGGCGCGTCACGTAGTCACGCCACTCCCCCGCGTACTTCATGACGGAGGCACGTGCGGCATCGTTGAAGTTGTCGATGCCCATGGCGACGATCTGCTGCTTGTCCGTCATCCCGAGCTGCTTCATGGCTTCGAGTTCTGCGGGCAACCCATGGGTGTCCCAGCCGAAGCGGCGCTCGACGCGGTGCCCACGCTGGGTCTGGTAGCGGCCCACGAGATCCTTGGCGTACCCGGTCAGGAGGTGCCCGTAGTGCGGGAGTCCGTTCGCGAAGGGGGGCCCGTCGTAGAACACGAACTCGTTGGCGCCGTCGTCGCCGGCGTCCCGCTGGTCGATGGAGGCCTGGAAGGTCCCGTCCTGCTCCCAGTAGCGGAGGACGCGCTCCTCGAGGTCCGGGAAGCGCGGCGACGGGCCGTGCGGCTGGTTCGCCCCGTTCTCGTCGGGTGACACGGCTTTGGGGTAGATCTGCGGCATGAATCTCATCCTGTGTACGGCGGCGTGGGTGGAGCAGGAGTCCTGCCGTGAGGACGGTTGCCGGGCCCGCCGCCACCGGTTGCCTGACCGGTGCCGGGAGCACCGCACCCGCGGTACCACCTCACTTGCCGCCGTCGCCGCCGTGCCGCTCGCTGCGGTCACGAGGGCTGGGCTGCCGCTCGTTACGGGCTGTCACGGGCCTGCCCGTCCGGTTCTACTGGTCCGCCCTGAGGCGTCCGTTCTTCCGGAAGCTCGCCGGTGATGGCCGGGTCGATGCTTGTGCGCCCAGTCTAGCCCCGGGCGGAAATCGTTGTCGAAAGGTGTGCGCGAGGAGAAGCAAGGGCCGGGGGGCTGCGGAACGGGCGTTGTGCCGCGCGGGCGGTCTTGGCAGGGTGGGGGGCACCCGGCCGCTACAGGATGGACACCGCCGCATGTCGAGTCCCGCACTTCCCACCGCTTCCGCGCTCGATACGGGACGGCTCCTGCTCGGGGTGTTCCTGCCCACCGTCGCCAAGGGGCCGATCATCCGACGGCCCTGGGCGGTCGGGTTGGCGGCGCGCCTCGATCTCGACACGAGGGCCGTCGGGATCGTGACGACGATCCACGCGAAGTACCCCACCGGTCCGCTCCTGCTGAAGGTGCCCCTGCGGAAGCAGGCCATCGTGCTGGCGCCCGAGGACGCCAACGCCCTCCTCGCCGCGTCGCCAGAGCCCTTCTCCCCGGCGAGCAGCGAGAAGAAAGCCGCGCTGTCCCATTTCCAGCCCCACAACGTCCTCATCTCCCGAGGGCCGGTCCGTACCGTCCGCCGTGCCCTGTAGGAACAGGTCCTGGACACTGACCACCCCGTGCACCATCTGGCGGACCGCTTCGTGCCCGTGGTCGAGGAGGAGATGCGGCAGCTGCTGGCCGAGGCTGCACGTGGGGGCTCACTGCCCTGGGACGATTTCCTCGACGCCTGGTACCGGGTGGTCCGTCGGGTGGTGTTCGGCGACCACGCGCGGGACGACAAGGACCTGACCGCGATGATCATCCGGTTGCGGAAGGACGGTACCTGGGCCTTCCTGAGGCCAAAGCGGCGGAAGGTGCGGACGGCGTTCCTCCGGCGGGTGGCCGACGAAGTGGCCGACGCCGAACCCGGCAGCCTCGCCGCGGTCATGGCAGCCGCCCCGAAGGGCGACGGCGCCGAGCCGGCGGAGCAGGTACCCCAGTGGCTCTTCGCCTTCGACCCGGCAGGGATGGCGGCCTTCCGGGCGCTGACCGTGTTCGCGACACATCCGGAGGCGATGGCTGCCGCCCGCCGCGAGGCGGACGCGGACACCTCCGGGCGCCGGTTCCTCCCCTACCTGCGCGCGAGCATCCTGGAGTCGCTGCGGCTCTGGCCGACGACACCGATGATCCTGCGACAGAGCACGCGGCCCGTGGAGTGGGCTGACGGGACGATGCCGGCGGACTGCGGCGTCCTGCTCTACGCGCCGTACTTCCACCGCGACGACCGCCATCTGCGGGACGCGCACGGTTTCTCGCCGGAGCGCTGGCTGACCGACGAGGACGACGGCTGGCCGCTCGTCCCCTTCAGCGACGGACCGGTGGTGTGCCCCGGCAAGCAGCTCGTGCTCCTGCTGACGAGCGCGGCGCTGGCTTTCGTCGTCGGCGATCACGACCTGCGCGTGGGGCGGGGGCAGCACCTCGATCCGTCGCATCCACTGCCCGGAACCCTGGACAACTACTCCGTGGCGCTGAGCGTGTCGCCACGCTCCTGAGGCAGGACGCCTAGAGGTCTGCGGCGATCTCCCGCAGGGCGGCCAGGTGACTCCGCCAGACCGCATGGCCCTCCTTCGTGGCCTTGAGCCACGTCCGCGGGCGCTTGCCGATGAACCCCTTGCGCACCTTCACGTAGCCCGCGGTCTCCAGCGCAGTCACCTGCTTGCTGAGCACGGAGTCGGAGACCTGGAGGTGGTCACGCAGGGTCGCGAAGTCGAACTCCTCCGTCTGCGCCAGCGCGGCCATGAGCGAGAACCGCACGGGATGACCGAGCGTTTCCGCGAGGAGATGCCGCGGATGGGCCGGCGTGTCCTGCGTGCTCATCGTCGTGCCTCGTAGAGGGCGCACCCGGCCGTCAGGAGCGTCAGTGCTGCGGCGTGGGCGGCGGCGAAGCCGAGATCGCCCACGAACACGGAGCCGGCGAGGATGATGCCCGCGACCCACAGGACGCTCCATCCTCCGATGTACAGGCCCCAGCGCGCCCCGAACCCGCGCTTGGCCGTCTGCGCGAAGACCAGAGCCATGGTGACGAAGATGGCGAGCCAGACGAGCATCGCACCCATCGGCAGGACGATCGAGGCACCGGGGATCTGTGCCGCGTAGGCCAGGGCGATGACGCCGAGCGAGGAGATGGCGCCGAGCCCGAGCAGCAGGCTGATCTGCGGCCAGCCCGCGCCGGTCCGGACGCTCCCGCCGATCTGGTCCGCCTGGGCGAGGAGCCTCCGGGCCTGGTCGGCGTCCGGTGCGGTCGGCATGTCGGTCTCGTTCATGGTGTCCCCCTGCTGAGAAGTGATGATGATCCACTCTCGCAACTAGTTTCCAGTTTGGCAAGTACTTTCGCATGGTGGAATGCTTCAGGGGCGCGGATTCACCGTCATCGGCTGGGCGACACCGCGTCACCAGGCCGGCCCGTCGGAAGCAGCACTCGCAACGCTGAAGGATCGACGCTCACCGTCATGGGCAACGGACCCACGAGTTCACCGTCGGCATAGACGTTCAGCTCCCGGTCCGCGCTGATCGAGATGACGCGGCCGCGTCGGGAGCTGACGCCGGGCCGCCCCAGGTGGCGCCCCCGGTAGGAGAGCAGGTAGACGACGACGACGTGCGCGATCGAGGACTTCCCGAGGGAAACCACATTGAGGAGTCCGTCGTCGATCTCGGCGTTCGGACAGATCCGGAGTCCCCCGCCGTACTGGCCGAGCCCGCCGACGGCGGCGAACCACCCTGTGAAGGAGCGCTCCTGGCCGTCGACGCCCACCGTCAACGTCACATCGCGCCATGCTCGGAGGGCCCTGATTCCGCCGTACAGGTAGACGAACGGTCCGAGGGGGAACCGGGCCGCGTTGCCGTACTCGTTGGCCAGTGCGTCGAAGCCCGCGTGGGCCACCCCGAGGAAGGGGCGTCCGTTGACGAGGCCCACATCGATCGACCGGACACTCAGCTCGCGTATCGCCCGCACGGCGCGCACGGGATCGAGGGGAAGTCCGAGCCTCCTGACGGTGTCGTTGCCGCGTCCACCGGCCAGCGGCAGCACCACGGCACCGGAGACCCTCGCGCCCGCCGCCACGGCTCCGAGGAAGCCGTCGCCGCCGAGGGCGGCCACGATCGTTCCCTCCGCAGCACGTCGGGCGCACTGCGTGGCCTCGGCGAGACTTCCGGTCATCACGACGACCGGCGAGAAGCCCTGCTGCCGCAGGGCGTCCGCGACCGATGGTCCGAGGCGCCCGGCACGCCCGCGGCCGGCGGTGGGATTCACGAGGAGGAGCACCGCCGGTGATCCCGGTCGTCGGGTATCAGGCGCCGGGCCGGGACGGCCCGGACCGAGCATCGCGCGGACCCGCCGGAGCAGATCGGTCAGGGACGGCACCGGCAGGTCAGCTCGACCGCAGCACCTTGTGGTTCGCCGCCTGCGCCAGCGGCCGGAGGACGAGCTGATCGATGTTCACGTGGTGCGGGGTATTCAGGGTGAAGGCGACGGCTGCGGCGACGTCGTCGGCCGTCAGCGGGTTCGCCACGCCCGCGTAGACCTTGTCGGCAGCGCCCTGGTCGCCGCCGAGGCGGTTCAGAGAGAACTCCTCGGTGTGCACCATGCCGGGCGACACCTCGATGACGCGGATATTGTTCTCTGCCTCTTCGAGGCGGAGCGCTCGTGCCATGGACTGCTGTGCCGCCTTGACCCCGCAGTAGCCGGCGCCGCCCTCGTAGGCGGCGATCGCGGCGGTGGACGTGAGGAACAGGACACTTCCCTGGCCGCCGTCACGCAGCGCCGGGAGCAGTGCCCGCGTCATGCGCAGGGAGCCGAGCACGTTGACGTCGTACATCCGCTGCCAGTCCGCCGTGGTGGTGTCCAGAACGCGGTCAGCACCGAACGCGCCGCCTGCGTTGTTGATCAGGGCATGGACCGGTCCCGCAGCCGTCACCTCCGCGGCGAACGCCTCGACGGACACCTGATCGGCGACGTCGAGGGCGAGCGGGACGGCTCCCGTCTCGTCCGCGAGCGCCTGAAGACGGTCGATGCGGCGGGCCGCGGCGACGACATCCCACCCGTCACGGCGGAGCGCACGGACCGTGGCGGCACCGATACCGGAACTGGCTCCGGTGACGACGGCGCGCAGTGCGGACGGGGCGGGATCGGCGGGAGCGCCGAGCTGCGGGGAAGAGGTCTCAGTCATGGGCCCACTGTAATCATCCCGTCCCGGCTCCGCCGCCGGATGTGGAGGGTCGCCCACCGCACCGGGACTCCGCCGGTGCTAGTACTGCCGGAGTCGTTCGATGAACTCGTCGGCGCGCTCGAGCGTCAGGGCGAGCTTCTCGCGCCTCTCCTCGGCGGAGGATCGGAAGACGTCCAGGGCCACGTGCAGCCGTGTCCGCTCATCGGGGTCCTCCTCCACGTCCAGGGCGTCGGTGACCGCGAGCAGTTCCTGCATCTCGTCGAGGGTGAACCCGAGTGGCTTCATGCGCCGGATCAGCACCAGCCGGCTCGCGTCGGTCTCCGTGTAGACGCGGAAGCCACCCTCGGTGCGGCCGGTGGCCGGCAGGATGCCGACATCGTCGTAGTGCCTGATCGTGCGCAGCGAAAGGCCGGTCCGCTCGGCCAGCTCACCGATGTGCATCGTCCTCCCTGCGGGAGAACCGTGTGCGTCCTTCGTTCCGGGCACGGTCACCACCCTTTCACGAAGACTCTACCCTTACGTTAGGGTTGAGTACGTCACCCCTGTACAGCGCGGTACAGATTCCCCTGCCCGTCGCCCCCGTACGCCATGAAACCGCGACACCGCATCAGACCGCGACGGCCACCGGCACTCCAAGGAACCCCTGCCATGCACGCAGCTGCACACACCGCGCCGCCCGGGCTCACGCCCGCCGAACGGCAATCCGTCGTCCGCACCCTGAAGACTCCCCGCCTCCTGAAGACCGAGGTCCTCGCGGGTCTCGTCGTCGCCCTCGCACTGATCCCGGAAGCCATCGCGTTCTCGATCATCGCGGGCGTGGACCCGCGCCTCGGACTGTTCGCCTCCTTCACCATGGCGGTGTCGATCGCCTTCCTCGGTGGCCGCCCGGCCATGATCTCGGCCGCGACCGGCGCCGTCGCCCTCGTCATCGCCCCTCTGGTGGCCAGCCACGGCGTGGACTACTTCATCGCGGCCGTCATCCTCGGCGGCGCCTTCCAGGTCCTCCTCGGTCTCGCCGGTGTCGCGAAGCTCATGCGCTTCATCCCCCGCTCGGTCATGGTCGGGTTCGTGAACGCCCTGGCCATCCTGATCTTCATGTCCCAGGTGCCCGAACTCCTCGGTGTCCCCTTCCTCGTCTACCCCATGGTCGCGGTCGGCCTGCTGATCGTCTTCGGTCTCCCCCGACTGACCTCCGTCGTCCCGGCGCCGCTCGTGGCGATCGTCGTCCTGACCGTCTTCGCGGTCCTCGCCGATGCCCTGGTCCCCACGGTCGGGGACAAGGGCGAACTTCCCGAGAGCCTTCCGTCCCTGTTCTTCCCGAACGTCCCGCTGAACCTCGAGACGCTGCAGATCATCGCCCCGTTCGCCCTCGCGCTGGCAGCCGTCGGACTCCTCGAATCCCTGATGACGGCGAAACTCGTCGACGACATCACCGACACCCGGTCGAACAAGACCCGCGAATCCTGGGGGCAGGGCGCGGCGAACATCATCACCGGGTTCTTCGGCGGCATGGGCGGCTGCGCGATGATAGGCCAGACCATGATCAACGTGAAGGCCTCCGGCGCCCGGACCCGCATCTCCACCTTCCTCGCCGGCACCTTCCTGCTGATCCTCGTCGTCGCGCTCGGCGACATCGTCGCCCTCATCCCCATGGCGGCCCTCGTCGCGGTGATGATCTTCGTCTCCATCGCCACCTTCGACTGGCACAGCATCCGGCCGACCACCCTCAAGCGCATGCCCAAGAGCGAGACCACCGTCATGCTCGCCACCGTCATCGTCACCGTGTGGACGCACAACCTCGCCATCGGCGTCGGCGTCGGCGTCCTCGTCGCGATGGTGGCGTTCGCCCGGAGGGTCGCCCACTTCGTCACCGTCGAGCGCACCGAAGACACCGGGAACGGGCAGCGCCACGCCACCTACACCGTGAACGGCGAACTGTTCTTCGCATCCTCCAACGACCTCTACACCCAGTTCGAATACGCCACCGACCCGCACCGGGTCACCATCGACCTGCACGGCTCCCACCTCTGGGACGCCTCCACCATCGGCGCCCTCGACGCCATCCAGGAGAAGTACCGCAGCCACGGCACCGAGGTGAAGATCGTCGGACTCAACGACGCCTCCGCCATGATGCGCGAACGCCTCGGCGGGAAGCTCGGCGCCGGACACTGATCAACCCGGCACGTGACCCGCGACGGGTAGGGAACAATGGAGGGATGGCCGATACCACCCAGGGCACAGACACGCCCTCTCCCCAGCCCGTTTCCGTTCCCGACAAGCCCGCGCTGGAGGGCCTCGAGGAGAGGCTGTCCCGCCAGTGGCGCGAGGACGGCACCTACACCTTCGACCGCGACACGACCCGCGAGAGTGTCTACTCGATCGACACCCCTCCGCCCACCGCCTCGGGTTCGCTCCATGTGGGCCACATGTTCTCCTACACGCAGACCGACGTCATGGCGCGGTTCAAGCGGATGAACGGCGCCAACGTGTTCTACCCGATGGGCTGGGACGACAACGGGCTGCCGACGGAACGCCGCGTGCAGAACTACTACGGTGTACGGTGCGACCCGTCGGTGGCCTACGACGCCGGCTACCGCCCACCCGCGGAGCCCGCGAAGAACCAGCGCGACTTCGACGCGGTCTCCCGCCGCACCTTCATCGAGCTGTGCGAGGAACTGGCCGTCGAGGACGAGAAGGTCTTCGAGAACCTCTTCAGCACGCTCGGGCTCTCGGTCGACTGGGACCTCACCTACCGGACCATCGACGACACCTCGCGGTCCGTGTCCCAGCGGGCCTTCCTCGACAACCTCGCAGCCGGCGACGCCTACCTCGCAGAAGCACCGACGCTCTGGGACGTGACCTTCCGGACCGCCGTCGCGCAGGCCGAACTCGAGGACCGCGAGCAGCCCGGCGCCTACCACCGCATCGCGTTCCACGCGCCCGACGGCAGGCAGGTGCACATCGAGACCACGCGTCCCGAGCTCCTGCCGGCCTGTGTGGCCCTGGTGGCGCATCCCGACGACGAGCGCTACAAGCCCCTCTTCGGCACCACGGTGACCTCTCCCCTGTTCGACGTCGAGGTGGAGATCAAGGCGCACCCGCTCGCGAAGCCGGACAAGGGCAGCGGTATCGCCATGATCTGTACGTTCGGCGACCTCACCGATGTCACCTGGTGGCGCGAGCTGCAGCTCCCCACGCGCGCCGTCGTCGGCCGTGATGGCCGCATCCGGACCGAGACGCCGGAGTGGATCGCCACCGGGCGTGCGCGCGAGAACTACGCGCAGGTGGCCGGCAAGACCATCTTCAGCGCGAAGGAAGCCGTGGTCGGCATGCTCCGCGAGAGCGGGGACCTCGACGGCGAACCCACGAAGATCACCCACCCCGTGAACTTCTACGAGAAGGGCGACAAGCCGCTCGAGGTCGTCACGAGCCGCCAGTGGTACATCCGCAACGGCGGCCGCGACGCCGGCAAGCGCGAGGCGCTCATCCAGCGCGGGCGGGAGATCGAATTCCATCCCTCGTTCATGCGCTCGCGCTACGAGAACTGGATCGAGGGTCTGAACGGCGACTGGCTCGTCTCCCGCCAGCGGTTCTTCGGCGTGCCCGTACCCGTCTGGTACCGCCTCGATGCCGACGGTGAACCCGAGTACGACGCCCCGATCGTGCCGGCCATGAACATGCTGCCCGTGGACCCGGCGGCCGAGCCCGCGCCCGGCTTCGACGAGTCGGCGCGGAACCAGCCGAACGGCTTCACCGGTGACCTCGACGTGCTCGACACCTGGGCCACCTCGTCGCTCACGCCGCAGATCGTCGGCGGGTGGGCGCGCGACGAGGACCTGTTCGCCAAGGTCTTCCCGTTCGACCTCCGCCCGCAGGGACACGACATCATCCGTACCTGGCTGTTCTCGACCGCCGTCCGTGCGGACGCCCTCCAGGACTCGGTGCCCTGGAAGCACGCCGCGCTCTCCGGCTGGATCCTCGACCCGGACCGCAAGAAGATGTCCAAGTCCAAGGGCAACGTGGTGGTACCGACCGACGTCCTCGAGCAGTTCGGGGCGGACGCCGTCCGTTACTGGGCTGCGTCAGCGAAGCTCGGTGCCGACACCGCGTACGAGGTCAACCAGATGAAGATCGGCCGCCGGCTGGCGATCAAACTCCTCAACGCCTCGAAGTTCGTGCTGAACCTCGGCGTCACGGAGGCCTCGATCGGCGCTGGGTCCCTGGACCGCGTGTCCACCGCGCTCGACCAGTCGCTGCTGGCGCAGCTGCGGACGGTCACGGAGCAGGCCACCGCCGCCTTCGGGAAGTACGACTACGCCCGCGCGCTGCAGCTCACGGAGTCGTTCTTCTGGACGTTCACCGACGACTACGTCGAACTGGTCAAGGATCGCGCCTACGGCGACGCCGACGACGCCGGGACACAGTCCGTGCAGACCACCCTCGCGACGACCCTGGACGCTCTCCTCCGGCTCTTCGCGCCGTTCCTGCCCTTCGCGACGGAGGAGGTCTGGAGCTGGTGGCGCCAGGGTTCGGTGCACCGCGCGGCCTGGCCGTCCGCGGACGCCCTCGACGGTCTCCCGGCGTCGGCCGACCCTGCCGTCCTGACCTCCGTGGCCCTGGCCCTCGGAGGTATCCGGAAGGCGAAGTCCGAGGCGAAGGTGAAGCAGCGGACCGAGGTGGAGACCGCGGTGGTCACGGCCTCCGCCGCCCAGGTGGAGCAGGTCCGCGCAGGGCTGGCCGATCTGCTGGCCGCCGGCAACGCGAAGGACCTCCGGGTCACCGACGGCGAGGGGGCACTGACCGTGTCCGACGTCGAGCTGGTGCCGCAGCCGGCCGAATAGGCGCCCCGGAACGGGAGAAGAGACCCGCTGTCGAGCGGGTCTCTTCTCCCGGGCGGGACGGATCAGTCGAACGAGGGGCTGGACGTGCGTGAGCGCTTGAGCTCGTAGAACTCCGGGAACTCGGCCATCAGCAGCGCGCCGTCGAAAATCCGGCCGGCGGCCTCGCCCCGGGGGATCTTCGTCAGGACGGGCCCGAAGAAGGCGGTCCCGTTGAAGGCGACCACCGGCGTGCCCACCTCGTCGCCCACGCGGTCGATGCCGTCCTGGTGCGAGGCGCGCAGCTGGGTGTCGTACTCGTCCGTGTGGGCGTACGCCGCGAGCTCCGCGGGCAGACCGACCTCGTCCAGCGATTCCCGGATCACGACGTCGAAGTCCTTGAGCTGCCCGATGTGGATGCGCGTGCCCATGGCGTCGTACAGCCTCTTGATGTACTCGTCGCCGTGGAGTTCCCGCGCCGCGATGATGACGCGCACCGGCCCCCACGCCTTCTGCATCATGGCCTGGTACTCCTCGGGGAGGTCACGACCCTCGTTGAGCACGGACAGGCTCATCACGTGCCAGTCGACCGTGATGTTCCGGACCTGCTCCACCTCTCCGATCCACCGGGAGGTGATCCACGCGAACGGGCACAGGGGGTCGAACCAGAAATCGGCCTTCTCTACGGTTACTGACTCGCTCATGCGGTTCTCCTTCGGTCGGGATCAAGGCCGTTGCCTTTTCTCGTGCAACCCGCCTTCCCCACTCCATATTCCGCGCGGATTGGTGCACCGCCGCCGAAGGCGGTTCAATGAAGGGACACGACCAGTCGACGGTGCCTGGCGCTCTCCCTGCGTCGCCATCCGGCTGGATGACTCCGCGCCGGTGCGTCCGGCGCAGAAGAGGATACGGCTGTGCAGCACGACGGGACCGACAATCACGACACCTGGCTCGAACGCGAGGCGCTGGCAGAGGCGATGATCCCGCTGATCGGGCAGCTCTACCGCAGGAACAACGTGGTGACGAGCATCCACGGGCGCAGCCTCATCAACAAGTCGACCATGAACATCCTCAAGGCCCACCGGTTCGCCCGTCGGATCACCACCGAGGAACTCCGGCTCGAGGACACCGCTCCCCTGCTCCGACTGCTCGCGGACCTGGACCTCGGCGCCGCCGCGATCGACCTGGGCCGGCTGAGGCTCGCCTACGACCGGTCCGCCGCAGGCGGTGACAGCCGATCGCTGGAGCAGTTCGTCCGTACCGAGCTCGCGGACATCGTCGGACAGGGCGGCCGCGACGAGCGCACCAGCACCGACGTCGTGCTCTACGGCTTCGGCCGCATCGGCCGCCTCGTGGCGCGCCTGCTCATCGAGAAGGCCGGCGGCGGCCACGGATTGCGGCTGCGCGCCGTCGTCGTGCGCCGCGGATCCGATAACGACCTCGCCAAGCGGGCGAGCCTCCTGCGCCGCGACTCGGTGCACGGCTCCTTCGAGGGCACGATCCAGGTGGACGAGACCGCGAACACCATCACGGCCAACGGCATCAGGATCCAGGTCATCTACTCCGACGATCCCGCCTCGATCGACTACACCGCGTACGGGATCTCCGACGCCCTCGTGGTCGACAACACCGGCCGGTGGCGCGACGCCGACGGCCTCTCCCAGCACCTGCGCAGCACCGGGGTCGCGAAGGTCCTTTTGACCGCGCCCGGCAAGGGGGACCTCAAGAACATCGTGCACGGCATCAACCACGCAGCGATCGGCAAGGAGGACCGCATCATCACCGCGGCCTCCTGCACCACCAACGCCATCACCCCGGTGCTGAAGGCCATCAACGACCGCTTCGGGGTGGTCCACGGACACGTCGAGACCGTCCACTCCTTCACCAACGACCAGAACCTCATCGACAATTTCCACCGCGGTGACCGCCGCGGGCGCTCGGCCGCGCTGAACATGGTGCTGACCGAGACCGGTGCGGCGACGGCTGTGGCGAAGGCCCTGCCGGAACTGGCCGGGAAGCTCACCGGCAGCTCCATCCGCGTACCCACTCCCGACGTGTCCATCGCCATCCTCAACCTGACACTGGAGCGAGCGACCACCAAGGAGGAGGCGAACACCTATCTGCGCGAGATGTCCCTGCACTCGGACATGCGCAAGCAGGTCGACTACATCGACAGTCCGGAGGTCGTGTCCACCGACTTCGTCGGCTCGCGGCGGGCGGGCATCGTCGACGGTCTCGCCACGATCGCCGACGGCACCTACCTGGTCCTCTACGTCTGGTACGACAACGAGTTCGGCTACAGCTGCCAGGTGGTCAGGGTCATGGAGGAGATGGCAGGGGTCCACCCGCCGTCCTACCCCGCGGCAGACGTGGTGCCGGGTGCGGACACGGGCGACGACGCTCCCGATTTCCCTGGTACGGCTGCGGTGACCGCCGACGCCTGAGTGCCGCGCGGAGCGAACGCACGAAGGGCCCGACCATCAGGTCGGGCCCTTCGTTGCGCGAGGAGGAATCAGGCGGACTTATTCCGCCGCTTGGCCACGACCTCGTGGGAGATGAGTGTCGGCTCGGCGCGCTTGGCGACGACGTCGTCCGTGATCACGACGGTCGCGATGTCCTCGCGGCTAGGGAGGTCGAACATCACGGGCAGGAGGACCTCCTCCATGATGGCGCGCAGACCGCGCGCACCGGTCCCGCGATCGAGCGCCAGATCGGCGATGGCCTCGAGCGCCTTGGGCTCGAACGCCAGTTCGACGCCGTCGAGCAGGAACATCTTCTGGTACTGCTTCATGAGCGCGTTCTTCGGCTCGGTGAGGATCTGCATGAGCGCCGGCCGGTCGAGATGGGTCACCGTGGTGATGACCGGCAGGCGACCGATGAACTCGGGGATCAGCCCGAACTTCAGCAGGTCCTCCGGCATCACGTCCCCGTAGCTGGCCTCCTCGTTCTTGAGGGAGCTCAGCGGAGCACCGAAGCCGATGCCCTTCCGCCCGGCACGCGATCCGATGATCTCCTCCAGTCCGGCGAAGGCGCCGGCGACGATGAACAGGACGTTCGTCGTGTCGATCTGGATGAACTCCTGGTGCGGGTGCTTCCGGCCACCCTGCGGGGGCACCGACGCCACCGTCCCCTCGAGGATCTTGAGGAGAGCCTGCTGCACGCCCTCACCGGAGACGTCCCGGGTGATCGAGGGGTTCTCGCTCTTCCGAGAGATCTTGTCGATCTCATCGATGTAGATGATGCCCTGCTCGGCCTTCTTGACGTCGTAGTCGGCAGCCTGGATGAGCTTGAGGAGGATGTTCTCGACATCCTCACCCACGTAGCCGGCCTCCGTCAGCGCCGTCGCGTCGGCGACCGCGAACGGGACGTTGAGGCGGCGGGCAAGGGTCTGGGCGAGATAGGTCTTGCCGCAGCCCGTGGGGCCGATCAGGAGGATGTTGGACTTCGCGATCTCGACGTCCTCGGCCTCGGCCGCATCGGCGAGGGTGCCGGCCGCACGCGGGCCGCTGCCCGACTGGATGCGCTTGTAGTGGTTGTACACGGCGACGGCGAGGGAGCGCTTAGCGGGCTCCTGCCCGACGACGTACTCCTGCAGGAAGTCGAAGATCTCCCGCGGCTTGGGGAGCTCGAAGGTCCCGAGGTCGGCCACCTCGGAGAGCTCCTCCTCGATGATCTCGTTGCAGAGGTCGATGCACTCGTCGCAGATGTACACGCCGGGGCCGGCGATGAGCTTGCGTACCTGCTTCTGGCTCTTCCCGCAGAAGGAGCACTTGAGCAGATCGGTGCTCTCACCAATGCGAGCCATGGTTCAATCCCCTTAGGTATTACGCGATTGCTACCACCACTCTAGGCCACATGCCTGTGGTAGCCGGTATCAAAATGCCCGTGGTGCCGTTCGGCGCCACGGGCATTCTGATCGTCCTGGCCGGGACCCGGACGCTTCGACCGGCTGCCCTCAGGACCGCCGGACGGACGCCCGGATCACGGGGTGTTGATCTTCGGCGGCGTGATCTTCCGCGAGTTGAGGACCTCGTCCACCAGGCCGTACGCGACGGCGTCGGCGGCGGTGAGGATCTTGTCGCGCTCGATGTCGAGGTTCACCTGCTCGGGCGTACGGCCCGAGTGCAGGGCGAGGGTGTCCTCGAGCCAGGTCCGCATGCGCATGACCTCGTTGGCCTGGATCTCGAGGTCGGAGGCCTGCCCACCCTGACCGCCGGACAGGGCCGGCTGGTGGATCAGCACGCGGGCGTTGGGCAGGGCGAGACGCTTGCCGGGCGCCCCCGCGGCCAGCAGGACAGCCGCGGCGCTGGCCGCCTGGCCGAGGCAGACCGTCTGCACCTCGGGGCGGATGAACTGCATGGTGTCGTAGATCGCCGTCATCGCGGTGAAGGAGCCACCGGGCGAGTTGATGTACAGCGTGATGTCGCGCTCGGGGTCCGTGGACTCGAGGACGAGCAGCTGCGCCATGACGTCGTCGGCCGATGCGTCATCGACCTGCGTCCCGAGGAAGATGATGCGGTCCTCGAAGAGCTTGGTGTACGGGTCCTGGCGCTTGAAACCGTAGGGCGTGCGCTCTTCGAACTGGGGGAGGATGTAGCGGCTGGTCGGCAGGTTCTGCGCCGTGGATCCCGCTGCTGCCTGGAATTCGTGGTTCATGGTGTCTCCTGTAGGACGACGGGTGGAGGGCTGGGAGCGGACTACGCGGTCTGCTCGGTGCCGCCGCCGCCGGCGACGGAGCCCGAGTGCGCGGAGATGTGGTCGAAGAAGCCGTACTCGAGGGCTTCCTGGGCCGTGAACCACTTGTCGCGGTCGTTGTCCTTGAGGATCGTCTCGACGGTCTGGCCCGTCTGCTCTGCCGTCAGCTCGGCCATGACGCGCTTCATGTGCAGGATCAGCTCGGCCTGGATCCGGATGTCCGTCGCCGTTCCGCCGATGCCGCCGGACGGCTGGTGCATCAGGATCCGGGCGTGGGGGGTCGCGTACCGCTTGCCCTTGGTGCCCGAGGACAGGAGGAACTGTCCCATGGAGGCCGCGAGACCCGTCGCGACGGTGACGACGTCGTTCGGGATGAACTGCATGGTGTCGTAGATCGCCATGCCCGCGGTCACCGATCCACCCGGTGAGTTGATGTAGAGGAAGATGTCACGCTCGGGATCCTCCGCCGACAGCAGGAGCAGCTGCGAGCAGATGGCGTTCGCGTTGTCGTCGCGGACCTCGGAACCGAGCCAGATGATGCGCTCCTTGAGGAGCCGCGTGTAGATGTACTCGTCACGGCCGCCCATCTCGGGACCAGCCATGCTCGGGATACTTGGTTCGGTTGCCATGTGGTTGACCTCTCACTCTGGCGGGCCGCTGCCTCGTCGGCCGACCCGTCCGTTTGTCTCTCCTTGGACACTAACCCGCTGCGGCGACGAATTGCTCCCGCTCCGTGAACTGTTCGCTGACGGCGCACGGTCGCGCAACCGAGCCCCGGCAGGCGTTCGCCCAGGGCCTCCGTCCGCTCGCCGAGGGCTTAAGCACATCAGCGGTGCCGCTGCCCTGGGGCTGCGACACCGCTGACGGTCGTGCGTGGCTACTACTCGGCGGCGGGCTTCTTGGCCGCAGCCTTCTTGGCCGGTGCCTTCTTGGCCGCAGCCTTCTTGGCCGGTGCCTTCTTGGCGGGCTTCTCGACGACCTCTGCGGGCGCGGTGTCCTCGACGACCTCGGCGTCCTCGGGGGCGGCGGCCTCTTCGATGGGGGCCTCGACCGCGTCCGCGGTCTCGTCGGCCTGGAGGTCCTCGGCCGCACCCTGCTCGGTGTCGACGTCGTCGACCTCGATGGTCTCGGGCTCGTCGCCGGCCGGGCGGACGAATTCGGTCAGGTCGATGGCCGCGCCGTTGGTGTCCGTGACCGTCGCGTACTCGAGGACCTTGGCCAGGGCCTTGCGCCGGCGCACCTCGCCGACGATCATCGGCACCTGGCCGCTCTGGTCCAGCATCTGGGCGAACTGGTTGGGCTCCATGCCGTACTGGCCGGCCGTGGAGACGATGTAGTCGATCAGCTCGCTCTGGCTGACACCGACCTCTTCCTTCTCGGCGACCGCATCGAGGATGACCTCGTTCTGGAAGGCGCGCTCGGTGTTGCTGCGCACCTCCGCGCGGTGTTCCTCGGTGTCGTGGTCCTCGCCGGCGCTGTGGGCGTTCTCACCGTTGAAGTGCTGCTCGAGCTGCTCGTCGATGACGCTCTCGGGAACGGGCACGGCGACGAGCTCGACCAGCAGGTCCAGCACCTTGTCGCGGGCCTCGACGCCCTGATCCATGAGCTTGGACTCGGAGGCCTGCTTGGCGAGATCGGCGCGCAGTTCATCTGCCGTGTCGAACTCCGATGCCAGCTGGGCGAACTCGTCGTCGACCTCGGGGAGCTCGCGCTCCTTGACGGCCTTGACGACGACCTTGACCTGCGCCGCGGCACCTGCGTGCTCGCCGCCGGCCAGGGTCGTCTCGAACGTGGCGTCCTCGTCGGTGGACAGGCCCGTGACGGCCTCGTCCATGCCCTCGAGCATGGTGCCGGAACCGATCTGGTACGAGAGGTCCTGGGCGGCGTCGACCTCGTCACCCTCCACCGATGCGGTGAGGTCGATGGTGAGGAAGTCGCCGTCCTTCGCGGGGCGGTCGACGGCGGTGAGCGTGCCGAAGCGGCCGCGCAGCTCGTCCATGGCCTTCTGGATGTCCTCGTCCGACGCCTCGACGGGCTCGACCGTGACTTCGAGTCCCTTGTAGTCGGGGAGCTCGATCTCGGGGCGGATGTCCAGCTCGACCGTGAAGGCCAGCTGGCCGTCCTTCTTGGACGGGTCAGGCACCTCGGTGATCTCGACCTCGGGCCGGCTGAGCGGGCGGATGCCCGTCTCCTGCACAGCGCTCTGGTAGAAGCCGTTCAGGCCGTCGTTGACGGCGGTCTCGATGACGTAGCCGCGGCCGACGCGCTGGTCGATGAGCTGCTGGGGAACCTTGCCCTTGCGGAACCCGGGAACCTGGACCTGGGTGGCGATGGTCTTGTAGGCCTCGTCGATGCTGGGCTTCAGTTCCTCGAAGGGGACCTCGACGTTCAGCTTCACCCGGGTGGGGGAAAGGGTTTCAACAGCGCTCTTCACAGCGTAGGACTCCTGAGATGATTGGATTCGGTTCTGCAGCGGAGGCACTTTCCTCATCACATGACAGAGTCGGGGTGACAGGAGTTGAACCTGCGACTTCCTGCTCCCAAAGCAGGCGCTCTACCAAGCTGAGCTACACCCCGTAAGTGCGAGTGTCAGTCTACGCATCTTTGCGGCCGGCTCGCACATTTGGTGATCGCGCGGCCGCTGTGGTGTAGTTGTAGGCGTTCCACGGGGCTCCGCCAGGGGCCCGCTGCGGGGATGTAGCTTAATGGTAAAGCCTCAGTCTTCCAAACTGATTACGCGGGTTCGATTCCCGTCATCCCCTCATCGCCCGACACGGCAGACACCCGGACCCCTGGTCCGGGTGTTCCTGGTTAAGCTGCGCATGCCGCATCCCCCGCATCCCCCGCGGCGTCAGTCGGCCTGGCAGGACGGGCACCAGTAGACCGTGCGGGCCGCCATCTCCGCGCTGAGGATCGCCGTGCCGCAGCGACGGCAGGGCTCGCCCGTCCGCTTGTAGACATAGGTGGGGGCGGATCGCTTCGGCCGTCCGTTCCGCGCCTCGACCGTCGTCGTGATGATGCGCCCTTCGCGGACGCCGTCCCTCATGAGCCGGACGGTATCGGCCCAGATCCCCAGGGCCTCGTCCTCCCTCAGCTGCTTGCCCGGGCGCCAGGGGTTGATGCCCTGCAGGAACAGCACCTCTGCGCGGTAGATGTTGCCGATCCCCGCGATGACCGCCTGGTTCATGAGCTGGATCCCGACGGGCGTGATGCTCGACATGACCTTCGTGACGAAGGCCGATCCGTCCGGCCGGGGCCGGAGCGGATCCGGGCCGAGCTTGGCCCGGGCCACCTTCTCCTCCGCGGCGGTGATCACCTCGCAGGCCGTCGGTCCACGGAGATCGGCCCAGCCGTGATCGGACACGAGGCGGACGCGCACCGCACCCACCGGGTCCGGTGGTCCCGCATAGGCCGCCGGGCCGCCGTCGGAGGGCTGCTCCGACTCCCCCACGCGGCGGGGTGCACCGATGCTCGAGGCTCCGCGGAACGTGGCGTCCCCGCCGAAGCTCCACGCGCCGTACAGACCGAGGTGGATCCGGAGGACGCGGTCGTTGTCGAACCGCAGGAACATCTGCTTGCCGTGCGCGAGCGCGCTGACGAGGGTAGCGCCGTCGAGCTGCTCCGCCCCGGCGGCGAACCGACCCTGCGGACTGGAGACGGCGAGCCGCGCACCGGTGAAGACGGAGGTGAACTGCTTCGCCAGGCGGTGGACCGAGTGGCCCTCAGGCAACGCTGCCCGTTTCCTCGAAGCGGGTGACCTGGGCGATCCTGCGGCTGTGCCGCTCCGCCCCGCTGAAGGGTTCGGCCAGGAAGGCCTCGATGATGGCGGTCGCCTCGTCCACCGAGTGCTGCCGCCCGCCGACGGCCACCACGTTGGCGTCGTTGTGCTGCCGCGCGAGGCGGGCGGTATCGAGGCTCCACGCAAGCGCCGCCCGGATCCCGCGCACCTTGTTGGCAGCGATCTGCTCGCCATTGCCCGAACCCCCGAGGACGATGCCGAGCGCTTCGACGCCCGCCGCCTGGTCGGCGACGACGGCCGCTGCCGCGTCGATGCAGAAGGAGGGATAGTCGTCCTCCGGGTCGTACGACGTCGGGCCGTGGTCGATGACCTCGTGCCCGGCCCGGACGAGGTGGGAGAGGAGGTGGGCACTGAGCTCCATGCCGGCGTGGTCGGTGGCGAGGTGGACGCGCATGGCGATCTGTTCCTTCTGGAGGGCGCCGGTCGGCCCGGCGGCGACCGGGCAGGGGTCCCGGCGGTGGAGGTGGGACGATGCCAGCCTAGTCCGCTGCCGGCGGGGCCGACCACGCGCGCGAGCTCACCGGCGGAGTGAGAGAATCGGAGCGCCGCGTAACCCGCATCACACGCGACGTACCCGTACCCCACCCTGGAGGCGATCCTTGCCCGGTCTGAACCTGACGCGCGACGAAGCACGCACGCGCGTCGATCTGCTCACCGTCCACTCCTACGAGGTCACGCTCGACCTGACCCGCGGCGATCGCCTCTTCCGGTCGACGACCGTGGTCACCTTCGATGCGCAGCAGGGCGCATCGACGTTCATCGACGCCGTGACGGACACGGTCCACCGCGTCGAGCTCAACGGCGTGAGCCTCGACCCCGCCGCAGTGGCCGACGGCGTCCGCATCCAGTTGCCGTCGCTGTCCGCGAGCAACCGCCTTGTCGTCGAGGCCGACATGCCCTACATGAACACGGGCGAGGGGCTCCACCGCTTCACGGACCCCGTGGACGGCGAGGTGTACCTCTACACGCAGTTCGAGGTGCCCGATTCCCGGCGGGTGTTCGCCGTCTTCGAGCAGCCGGACCTCAAGTCCACCTTCCGTTTCTCGGTGACGGCGCCGTCGCACTGGGACGTCATCTCGAACTCGACCACACCGGAGCCTGTCCAGGCGGTGTCCGCCGCCGACGGCGGGGCGGCGTCCACCTGGTACTTCGAACCGACACCGGTCATGTCCTCGTACGTGACCGCCCTGATCGCCGGCCCCTACCAGTCCGTGCGCAGCGAGCTGACGAGTTCCGACGGCCGCACCATCCCGCTCGGCGTCTTCGCCCGCAAGTCCCTCATGCAGTACATGGACGCGGAGAACATCTTCGCGCTGACACGGCAGGGCTTCGCGTTCTACGAGGAGCAGTTCGGCGCCCCCTATCCGTTCGAGAAATACGACCAGCTGTTCGTCCCCGAGTTCAACGCGGGTGCCATGGAGAATGCCGGCGCCGTCACCTTCGTCGAGACGTACGTGTTCCGCTCACGCGTGCCCGACGCGACCGTCGAGCGCCGCGCCATCACGATCCTCCACGAACTGGCCCACATGTGGTTCGGTGATCTGGTCACGATGCGGTGGTGGAACGATCTCTGGCTCAACGAGTCCTTCGCCGAGTTCATGTCCACCCTCGCCGCCGCCGAGGCGACCGAGTTCACGCAGGCGTGGACCACCTTCACCATCCTCGAGAAGGGCTGGGCGTACCGGCAGGACCAGTTGCCGAGCACCCATCCGATCGTCGCGCAGATCAACGACCTCGAGGACGTGCAGGTCAACTTCGACGGCATCACCTACGCCAAGGGCGCCTCGGTGCTCAAGCAGCTCGTGGCCTGGGTGGGCCAGGAGGAGTTCATGCAGGGTGTACGCCAGTACTTCGCGAAGCACTCGTGGAAGAACACGGAACTGGTGGATCTCCTCTCCGAGCTCGAGGCAGCCAGCGGCCGCGACCTGAAGGAGTGGTCAGCCCTCTGGCTCGAGACCGCAGGGGTCAACACCCTGCGTCCAGAGTTCGAGACGGACGGGAACGGCGCCTTCACCTCGTTCGCCATCGTGCAAAGTGCCATCGAGGCCTTCCCCACCATCCGACCGCACCGGCTCGCCGTCGGCCTCTACGACCACGACGACGACGGCGCGCTGGTGCGGGTGCACCGGGTGGAGCTCGACGTCGACGGCGAGCGCACAGAGGTGCCGGAGCTCGTGGGACAGCGGCAGCCGGCGCTCGTCCTGCTCAACGACGACGACCTCGCCTACGCCAAGATCCGTCTCGACCCGGCATCGCTGCGCACCTCGGTCCGCCACGTCAAGGACTTCAGGGACTCGCTCCCCCGGACCCTGGTGCTGGCCTCCGCCTGGGATGCCGCCCGTGACGGCGAGACGCCGGCCCGCGACTACGTGGAGCTCGTACTGCAGAACATCGGTGCGGAATCGGACTCGTCGGTGGTCCTCGTCCTGCTGCGCCAGCTCGCCTCGACCCTGACCTTCTACGTCACGCCGGAGGACAGGGAGGCGATGGGCGATGCCGCGGCGGACAGCCTCCTCGAGCTCGCCCTGACCGCCGATCCGGGGTCCGATGCCCAGCTGCAGTTCACCCGCGCGTTCTCCTCGCACGCCCGCACGTCGGCGCACCTCGACACCGTCGAGGCGATGCTGACGGGAGTCACCGTGCCCGAGGGCATCACCGTCGACCAGGACCTCCGCTGGGAACTGGTGACGAGCCTGGTGGTCGGCGGCCGCTACGGGACCGCGGAGATCGAGGCCGAACTCGGACGCGATTCGACGGCGACGGGCGAGCTGGCCGCTGCAGCGGCCACGGCGGCTCTCCCGACCGCAGCTGCGAAGGACGCCGCGTGGTCGGCCCTCGTGGAGTCGACCGACCTGCCGAACGCCACGCAGCGCTCGATGATCTCCGGCTTCACCCGGGTGCACGACCGCTCGCTGCTCGAGCCGTTCGCCGACCGGTACTTCGCGTCCATCCGGGACGTGTGGGCCACCCGCACGCACGAGATCGCCCAGCAGATCGTCGTCGGGCTCTATCCGTCGCTGCTGACCACCCAGGACACCCTCGACCGGACCGATGCCTTCCTCGCCGGGCTCGGCGACGCATCACCCTCGCTGCGGCGGCTCGTGCTCGAGAGCCGTGACGGCGTGGTCCGGGCGCTGACCGCGCAGGCAGCCGACAGGTAGCCACGACGCGGGTCGTATCCCCCTGCGGGCGTGCATCCCGTCGACGGGGAGGACCGGACCGGTCCTCCCCGTTCGCGTCCGCGCGTCAGGCCCGGAGGCGCAGGGCAGGCGTGCCGCGAGCGGCTCTCGGGTCGGGCAGGCGCGACGACGGCGGACTAGGGTCGGACCATGAACCTGCAGGAACACCGCTATTCCGCCCGCCTCCGCTGGACGGGCAACCTCGGGCCGGGGACCACCGGCTACCGCACCTACAGCCGGGACCACCAGGTGGAGGTGGACGGACCGGGCCTGCTGCTCGGCACGGCCGATCCCACCTTCCACGGTTCGCGGGACCGCTGGAACCCGGAGCAGCTGCTGCTGACCGCCGTCGCGCAGTGCCACATGCTCTCCTACCTCCATGTGGCGGTCAAGGCAGGAGTGGTGGTCACCGCCTACTCGGACACACCCGAAGGAACCATGCGGCTCAACCGCGACGGCAGCGGGGAATTCACCGCGATCATCCTCCGACCGCATGTGGAACTCGCCGATGCCGACCACACCCCGCTGGCGGACACCCTGCACGCCGAGGCGAACCGCCTGTGCTTCATCGCGCGGTCGGTCTCGTTCCCCGTCCAGCACGAACCGACCTCCTCGGGACCGGCGGGTGCGGCGTAGGAGCGGGCGACCGCCGGCCGGGCCGCCGTCGCGGATGGACCGCGGCGCGGCTGTAGCCTGTTAAGGCACCCCGCGCCTACCCCTCCGGGCGGACCCCACGGCGCCTGCTCGAAAGCGATTCCATGACCTTCCTCCCCTCCCTCGGCTACGGCGGCCAGATCCTCGGCGCGCTGATCGTCCTGATCGGCGCACTGCTGCTCTGGCTCGTGGTCCGCTACCTGATCACCCGGGCCGTCACCCGGGTGCAGAACGGGTACAGCGTCTTCAAGAAGCCGCACTTCAAGTGGGCCCAGCCGGCTCTCCGACCCTTCGACAGCGCGCGCCGCGTGCAGCGGGCCGAGACGATCGGCGGCCTCCTCTCCAGCGTCACCGCCGGCACCATCGCGATCGTGGCGATCCTCATGGCCATCGACACGCTGGGCTTCAACATCGGACCGATCCTCGCGAGCGTGGGCATCGTGGGTATCGCGATCGGCTTCGGCGCCCGCGAGGTCATCCGCGACGCCTTCCTGGGGTTCTTCATCACCATCGAGGACCAGTACGGCATCGGTGACACGATCGAGGTGGGCGACACCGTCGGCGTCGTCCAGTCGCTCGGTCTGCGCATCACCCGCATGATCGACGAGGACGGGGCCATCTGGTACGTCCGCAACGGCGACATCACCAAAGTGGGCAACCGCTCGCAGGGCGACTACGTGGCACCTCCCGCCGATCCCCCGGTCTCCCCTGCCGCCGACGCGGCGGCACCCGGTACCGCCCCGGCGTCCTCGCCGGCCGCCGTTGCTGCCGCTCCTGCGGCTTCCTCACCCACAACCCTCGCCGCCCCTCCGGCGGCCTCCTCACCGGAGGGTCGGGCATGAGCGGCCCAACGCCCGACGGCGTCGCCCAGCCGCCGGCAGGTGCGGAGCGCGCCGGTTCGGACCCCGCGTCGCCTCCGCCGGAGCCGAACGGGCAGGAGCCGCGCCGACCAGGCATACCGGAGCCGGAAGGACGCCGGTCCGACGCGCGCCCGCAGGGATCCCCGACGTCCATGCCCCTCTCGCCGTCGGCCGGCGGTCGGGCAGCCCTCCCGGTCGAGCGGCTGGTCGCCGCCGGGCAGACCTTCACCCAGCCCGAGTACACGGAGAACTTCTACGACGCGATCGGTGGCCATCCGACCTTCGTGCGCCTCGTCGACGCGTTCTACGACGGCGTGGCCGAGGACGAGGTCCTCCGTCCGATGTACCCGGAGCAGGACCTCGGCCCCGCCAAGGAACGGCTCCTGTTGTTCCTCGAGCAGTACTGGGGCGGTCCGAAGACCTACGGCGAGCAACGCGGCCATCCGCGGCTGCGCATGCGGCACATGCCGTTCCGCGTCGGGCCCGAGGCACGGGACCACTGGCTCCGGCACATGCGGTCGGCCGTCGACGCGCTCGACCTCGCTCCGCTGCACGAGGCCACCCTGTGGGACTACCTCGACCGGGCCGCCCACTCGATGGTCAACGCGGCCGACTGACGTCAACGCAGCCGACTGACAGCGCCCCCC
>NZ_LMLU01000007.1 GCF_001422665.1 Arthrobacter sp. Leaf234
CGACATGTTCTTCCAGAAGATGCTGTGGTTGATCACACCACCCACATGGAACGCCAGATCCTTGGAGAGCTTCGGGATCGTCCCGAACTCGCCCTTCTCGCGGGCCTCGGCCAGCTGGGCCAGGGCATCATTGGCGCCCTTGACATAGGTGGCCTGGTGCTTGGAATGATGCAGCTCCATAATCCGGCCCGAGATGTGCGGCTCCAGGGCCGCGTAGTCGTAGTCAAGATCCGGCAGTACGTAGTCGCTCACGTAGTCCTCCATGTAGTGATCCCGTGTACCCGCGCTGCCCGCAGCCCCTCACGGGCTCCGAACGGCGGGAGTCCCGCCGGATCAGCTATCGACCGCGAGCGGGCTTGCTCTTCCATCCTATGCACTCATTCACTCGTCGAGCATGTCCGCGGTCACATTGGCGTCGGTCCCCGGGATGCCGATGTCCGAGGCCCTCTTGTCGGCCATCGCGAGGAGCCTCCGGATACGGCCGGCGATGGCATCCTTCGTCATGGGCGGGTCCGCGAGGCGACCCAGTTCGTCGAGACTGGCCTGCTTGTGGGCCACCCTCAGCTCCCCGGCATAGCGCAGGTGCTCCGGGACGGTCTCACCGAGGATCTCGAGTGCGCGCTCCACGCGGGCCCCGGCGGCGACGGCTGCCTGGGCGGAGCGGCGCAGGTTGGCGTCGTCGAAGTTCGCGAGGCGGTTCGCCGTCGCCCGCACCTCCTTGCGCATGCGCCGTTCCTCCCACACCATGAGGGCGTCGTGTGCGCCCATGCGGGTCAGGAGCGCGGCGATCGTGTCACCGTCCCGGATCACGACACGGTCGACGCCGCGTACCTCGCGGGCCTTCGCGGCGATGTCGAGGCGGCGGGCGGCACCGACGAGTGCGAGGGCGGACTCGGGGCCGGGGCAGGTGACCTCGAGCGACGACGAGCGCCCGGGCTCCGTCAGCGATCCGTGGGCGAGGAAGGCACCACGCCAGACGGCCTCGGCGTCCGCGGTCGAGCCGTTGACGACGGCGGAGGGCAGTCCCCGCACGGGGCGGCCACGGGTGTCGAGCAGCCCGGTCTGTCGCGCGAGTGACTCCCCGTCGCGCACCACGCGCACCACGTAGCGGTTACCCCGCTTGAGGCCACCGCCCGTGACCACGATGATCTCGCTGTTGTGGCCGTACACCTCGGCGATCGCGGCGCGGAGGCGGCGCGCGGTCGACGCGAGATCCACCTCGGCCTCGATGACGATCCGGCCGGAGATGATGTGGAGTCCTCCGGCGAATCTCAGCAGCGCGGACACCTCGGCCTTGCGCACCGAGGACTTCTTGACGTCGAGGTGCGAGAGCTCCTCCTTGACGTCGGCGGTCAGGGCCACAGATACACTCCTAGTTCTCCCCAAACATGTCGTTGTAGGACGTCGCCAACCGCAACGGATCATGGACGGGCTTTCCGGTCGAAACTCCCACTGTACCGAAGACGGCGCGCCCGCCCATCCCGGCGACGGCCCGCTCGAAGGCGGCACGGTCCGCCACCACGGCGGGGTCGACGAGGACGACGTCGACGGTGAATTCCGGCGCGTAGCGCGAGATCACGGTGAGGTGGTCGATGGCGCTCATGCCCTGCGTCTCCTTCGTGTCGTTGCTGAGGTTCATGGTGAGGCAGCGCCGGGCCGAGGTGCGGCAGAGGGCGTCCCGCAACTCGGGGAGGAGCAGGTGGGGCAGCACCGACGTGTACCAGGAGCCGGGCCCGAGCACCACCCAGTCGGCGAGTTCGATCGCCTCGAGAGCGTCCTGGCAGGCAGGGGCCGACGCCGGGAGGAGCCGGACGTTGCTCACGTTGCCGGTCTCGGCCGCGACGGCGAGCTTCGCCTGGCCGGAGACGTTCGTGACGCGCAGGGCACCGTCCACCTCGCTGAGGACGTCCCCCTCGATCGTCAGGGGGACACTCGCCATCGGGAGCACGCGCCCGCGCGCACCGAGGAGCGCACCGGCCCACTGCAGACCGGCCACCGGGTCGCCGAGGAGCTCCCACAGCGTGACGATCAGCAGATTCCCCATCGCGTGGTGGTCGAGCGACCCCTCCACGCCGGGACGGGAGGTGAACCGGTGCTGCATGACGTCACGCCAGGTGCGGCCCCAGTCGGTGTCGTCGCACAGGGCCGCCAGTGCCATGCGGAGGTCCCCCGGCGGCAGCACCCCCAGTTCGTGGCGGAGGCGCCCCGAGGATCCGCCGTCGTCCGCCACCGTCACCACGGCGGTCAGCTCCTGCGTCAGGAGGCGCAGCGCGGAGAGGGAGGCGGACAGCCCATGGCCTCCGCCGAGGGCGACGACGGTCGGCCCGGGGCCCTGGCCCTCACCGGTCTGGCGCGCCGCCGGTGGAATGAGGGGCAACGGACCCGAGAACAGGGCCACTACTCACGCCCGAGGTCGCGGTGGTGGGCCGTGACCTGCACTCCGGGCAGCTGCGCCAGGCGCTGCGCGATCTCCTCGGTCACCGCGACCGAGCGGTGCTTCCCGCCCGTGCAGCCGACGGCGATGGTGGCGTAGTGCTTGTTCTCACGGCGGTAGCCGTCGAGGACGGGGACGAGGGCGTGCACGTAGCGGTCGATGAAGTCGCCGGCCCCCTGCGCCCCGAGGACGTAGTCGCGGACCGGGGCATCCAGCCCGGTCTGCGGACGGAGGACCGGCACCCAGTGCGGATTCGGGATGAAGCGGACGTCGGCGACGTAGTTGGCGTCCACCGGCAGTCCGTACTTGAAGCCGAAGCTCATCACGTTGAGGCGCAGGACGATCGGGCCGGACTCCGAGAACAGCTCGGTGACGCTGGTGGCCAGCGCGTGGACGTTGAGCTCGGTCGTGTCGATCACGATGTCCGAGGAGTGCTTGAGCTCCTTCAGGACCTCGCGCTCGGCCGCGATGCCGTCGAGGATGCGCCCGTCCCCCTGCAGCGGGTGCGGTCGGCGCCCCTGCTCGAACCGGCGGACCAGCACGGCGTCGTCGGCGTCGAGGAACAGCACGCGGTAGTTGACGCCGGCGGCGCGCAGGGCGGCCAGCGAGGCACGGATGTCGTTGAAGAGTTCCTTGCCGCGCACGTCGATGACGACGGCCAGCTTCGGGATGGACTGGGGCGTCCGGGCCACGAGTTCCGTCAGCGTGGACAGCATCTGCGGGGGGAGGTTCTCCACGACGTACCAGCCGTGGTCCTCGAGCGCATTCGCCGCCGTGCTGCGGCCGGCGCCCGACATGCCGGTCACCACCAGCAGCTCGGACTCGGTGGGTTTGACCGGAGTCAGGCTCGTGGCCTCAGTCATCGTGGTGCATCCGTTCCGGATCGACGGGGGCCCGGTCCCGCTGGGTGCCCCGATGTGTGCGGTCTGTTGTCAGCTCGTGATCGGTGCGGCCTTCGAACCCACCGCTCCTTCAGCCTAGCTAATCTTCGATGATCTCGCCCGTGGTCATGTTCACGGCCGATGCGGGAGCATTCCCGGGCTCGACGGCGAGCGAGCTGCGGACGGTCTCGGCGAGTGCGGGCCCGATGCCGGGTACCGCGAGGAGCTCGTCGACGGACGCCGCGCGGATCTTCTTGACCGACCCGAAGTGCTTGAGCAGGGACTTCCGCTTGGCGGGCCCGAGCCCGGGGACGTCATCGAGGGCGGAGGCCGTCATCGACTTCCCCCGTTTCTGGCGGTGGAAGGTGATCGCGAAGCGGTGTGCCTCGTCCCGGATGCGCTGCAGCATGAACAGGCCCTCCGACGCGCGGGGCAGGATCACGGGGAACTCGCTGTCCTGCACCCACACCTCCTCGAGGCGCTTGGCGAGCCCGACGACGTGGACGTCGTCGATCCCCAGGTCCTCCAGGGCACGCGCCGCTGCGGCCACCTGCGGCGGGCCACCGTCCACGACCACCAGACTCGGGGGGTAGGCGAACCGGTTCCGGGTGACCGCCGTCGTCGTGTCCCGCATCGGCTCGCCCGCCCCGTCGACCTCCGGATGGTCGAGGACCGAAGCGGCGTCGTCCACGGGGTCGGTCTCCGGATCCGGCAGGTCCGCGGCGGCGTCACGCTGCTCGCCCGCCTTGCCGGCGAGGTAGTTGCGGAAGCGGCGGTAAATGACGTCGTACATCGACGCGGTGTCGTCCCGTGCCGCGTCACCCGTGATGGAGAACTTCCGGTACTCGGACTTGCGGGGCAGCCCGTCCTCGACGACGACCATCGAGGCGACGACGTTGGTGCCCTGGACGTGGGAGATGTCGAAGCATTCGATGCGCATGAGCGGCTGGGGCAGGTCCAGGGCCTCCTGCAGTTCCTGCAGGGCGGCGGAGCGCGTGGTGATGTCACCCGCGCGGCGGCTCTTGTGCAGGCGCAGCGCATCCGCGGCATTCTGTTCGACCGTGCCCATGAGGGTCGCCTTGTCCCCGCGCTGCGGCACCCGCACGTCGACGCGTCCGCCGCGCAGTCCGCGCAGCCACTCGAGCATCTGCTCACCGTTGCTCGGGAGCACGGGTACGAGCACCTCCCGCGGGATCTCCTCGTTGCTGCTGCTGCCCTCGCCGTAGACCTGCTGGAGCAGGTGCTCCACGAGGTCGGCCGTGTCCATGTCCTCGACCTTCTCGACGACCCAGCCGCGCTGGCCGCGGATGCGGCCGCCGCGCACGTGGAAGACCTGCGCGGCGGCCTCGAGCTCGTCCTCCCTCAGGGCGAAGATGTCGGCATCGGTGTCCTCGGAGAGGACCACGGTGTTGCGCTCGAACACCCGCCGGAGCGCCGCGATGTCGTCCCGCAGGCGTGCCGCTGCTTCGAAGTCGAGCTCGGCGACGGCTTCGCCCATCTTCCGTTCCAGGCTCGAGATGAACTTCTTGGAGTCCCCCGCCATGAAGTCGCAGAAGTCGCGGGCCAGCGCGCGGTGGTCGTCGGGGCTGATGCGTCCGACGCACGGCGCCGAGCACTTGTCGATGTAGCCGAGGAGGCAGGGCCTGCCGCTCCGCTCCGCGCGCTTGAAGACGCCGCTGCTGCAGGTCCGCACCGGGAAGACCCGGATCATCGTGTCCACCGTCTCGCGGATGGCCTTGGCGGGGTAGAACGGCCCGAAGTAGCGCGTGTCCTTCCTCTTGTCACCGCGCATCACCTGCACGCGAGGGTACTTCTCCCCCATCGTGACGGCCAGGTAGGGATAGGACTTGTCGTCGCGGAACATGATGTTGAAGCGCGGATCGAACTCCTTGATCCAGGTGTACTCGAGCTGCAGGGCCTCGAGTTCACTGCCGACCACGGTCCACTCCACGCTGGCAGCGGTGAACACCATGGAGCGCGTCTTCGGCAGCAAGCCCTGGGGGTTCGCGAAATAGGAGTTCAGGCGGGAGCGGAGGTTCTTGGCCTTGCCGACGTAGATGACCCGGCCGTGCTCGTCACGGAAGCGGTAGACCCCGGGATCGAGCGGGATCTCGCCGGTCTTCGGACGGTAGGTCACTGGGTTTGCCACGCCATCAATCCTAGGGCTGCGCGGTGACACGCCCCGACCGTACGGGCCCCTGTCCGCTGACGGCTGCACCACCGTCCGGCCGGCGCCGGCAGGGGTGCGGGGGCCTACTCCGCGGGCGGGCTCTGGTTGTAGTGGCCCACGCGTTCCTGGCCGCTCAGCGCCGCGATGCTGTCCATGATCGTGTCCGTCGCGTTCCGACGGGCCGGCAGCGGGTGGCCCGGACCCGTCCGGGCGAAGACGAGGGGCTCACCGATCCGCAGGGTGAAGTGCTGGGGCCGGACGCCCCGGCGCCCCGCGGGCTGCAGGGCGTCGGTCCCGATGAGGCCGACGGGCACCACGGGTGCGCCGGTGGTGAGGGCCAGCCATCCGACGCCGGTCCGGCCCCGGTACAGCCGGCCGTCCCGTGAGCGGGTGCCCTCGGGGTAGATGCCGACTCCGTCGCCCTGCTCCAGCAGGTCCAGGAGCGTCCTCAGTGCGGCGACGCTCGCCGCCTGCTGGCCCCGCTCCACCGGGATGGACCCGACGCCCTCGAAGAACGACTTCATGAGCGAGCCCCTGATCCCCGTGCCGGTGAAGTACTCGGCCTTGGCGAAGAACGCGACGGGCCGCGGCATGAGCGCCTGGACGAGGACGCTGTCGAGGAAGGACAGGTGGTTGGGCGCCACGATGAACGGACCGGTCCTGGGTACGTGGTGCAGGCCCTCGACCGTGGGACGGCACAGACCGGCGATGAGTCCCCGCGTGGTGCTGCGTGTCAGGTCATAGACCCCCACGGAGCACCTCCAGTAACTGCTCGGCCGTGTGCACGACGGCGGCCGCCCCCGCCTCCTCGAGCTCGCCGGGGGCGGCGAAGCCCCACGTGACGCCGACACCGGGGAGGCCGTTGGCACGGGCGCCCTCGACGTCGTGCAGCCGGTCCCCGACCATCACGGCGCGCTGAGCCGCAGCGGGGTGGGCGTCGAGTGCGGCCCGGATGATGGTGGTCTTGCCCGTCGCTGCCCGGCGCTCGTCCCGCGGGGACCCGTGGACCGACGCGAAGAGGGACCGCAGGCCCTGCGCCTCGAGCAGTTCCTCGGCCAGCCATTCCGGTTTCTGCGTGGCCACGGCGACGACCGCCCCGGCCTCCGCGAGCGTCCCGACGCACCGCGCCACCCCCGGGTACGGACGGCTCTGCTGGATGCCGGTCGACCGGTAGCCGGCCCGGTAGGTCGCCATGACGGCACCGATCAGCGGAGCCGGGACCCCGGCGATGACGCCGAGCGAGTGGAGGAGGGGCGGGCCGACCATGGACTGCAGGGCGTCCTGGTCGGGGACGGCGAGGCCGTGGGCACGCAGGGCCCCGCTGATCCCCCCGGTGATGGCGCCGGCCGGGTCGACGAGGGTGCCGTCGAGGTCGAAGAGGATCAGCGAATACGGAGGAGGCACCGGGCAAGCTTGCCATAGTCCCCGGGCGGCATGCATCATGCATGCCGCCCCGGGAATACCAACGGGAGCCGGGTGGGTCAGACCGCGGCTTTGTCGAAGATCTCCTTGAGGAACGTCCCGGTGTAGCTGCGATCGCTCTTCGCGACCGCCTCGGGCGTTCCTGTCGCGATGATCTGACCTCCACCCGAACCGCCATCGGGTCCGAGGTCGATCACCCAGTCGGCGCTCTTGATGACGTCGAGGTTGTGCTCGATCGTGATGACGGTGTTGCCCTTGTCCACGAGTCCCTGCAGGACGATCAGCAGCTTGCGGATGTCCTCGAAGTGCAGGCCCGTGGTCGGTTCGTCCAGCACGTAGATGCTGCGGCCGTTCGACCGCTTCTGGAGCTCACTGGCGAGCTTGACGCGCTGCGCCTCGCCGCCGGAGAGCGTCGTCGCCGGCTGGCCGAGCCGCACGTAGCCGAGCCCCACTTCCACCAGGGTGTTCAGGTGCCGCGCGATCGGGCTGAACGCCGCGAAGAACTCGGCACCCTCCTCGATCGGCATGTCCAGCACGTCCGCGATGGTCTTGCCCTTGTAGTGCACCTCGAGCGTCTCGCGGTTGTACCGCGCACCGTGGCACACCTCGCACGGGACGTAGACATCGGGCAGGAAGTTCATCTCGATCTTCAGCGTGCCGTCACCGGAACACGCCTCGCAGCGGCCGCCCTTGACGTTGAAGGAGAACCGCCCCGGCAGGTAGCCGCGGACCTTCGCCTCGGTGGTCTCGGCGAAGAGCTTGCGGATGTTGTCGAAGACGCCGGTGTAGGTCGCCGGATTCGACCGGGGTGTCCGGCCGATGGGGCTCTGGTCGACGTGGATGACCTTGTCGAGATGCTCCAGCCCGTCGATCCGCTTGTGCCTCCCGGCGACCTGCTTGGCACCGTTGAGCTTGTTCGCCAGAACCTTGTAGAGGATGTCGTTGACCAGGGTGGACTTGCCGGACCCGCTGACGCCGGTCACGGCGGTCAGCACGCCCAGGGGGATCGTGGCGTCGAGGTTAGTCAGGTTGTGCTCACGCGCACCGACGATCTTGAGTTGGCGCGACCGGTCGATCTTCCGCCGCTTCTTCGGGATCTCGATCTTCCGTCGCCCCGAGAGGTAGTCGCCCGTCAGCGACTTCTCGTTGGTCAGCAGGTCCTCGAGGAGACCGGAGTGGACCACCTCGCCGCCGTGCTCGCCGGCGCCGGGTCCGATGTCTACGATCCAGTCCGCCTCGGCGATCGTGTCCTCGTCGTGCTCGACGACGATCAGCGTGTTGCCGAGGTTGCGGAGCCTCGTGAGCGTCTCGATGAGGCGCCGGTTGTCGCGCTGGTGCAGGCCGATCGACGGCTCGTCGAGGACGTAGAGCACCCCGACGAGGCCGGAGCCGATCTGCGTGGCCAGGCGGATGCGCTGGGCCTCGCCACCGGACAGCGTGCCGGAGGCCCGCTCGAGGTTCAGGTACTCCAGTCCGACGTCGAGGAGGAACGTCAGGCGGGCCTGGATCTCCTTGAGCACCTGGTTGGCGATCTGCGCCTCGCGTCCGGTGAGGACGAGGTTGTCGAGGAAATCCGCGCAGTCCCGCATCGGCATGGCCGAGACCTCGGCGATGGACCGCCCGTTGATGAGCACCGAGAGCGACGCTGGGTTCAGCCGCGCCCCGCCGCACGTGGGGCAGGGGATCTCCCGCATGTACTCCTCGTAGCGGTCCCTGGCGTGGTCCGACTCGGTCTCGAGGTGCTTGCGGTGGATGTACTGGATGGCACCCTCGAAGCCCGTGCTGTACTTCCGCTCGCGCCCGAAACGGTTCTTGTACTGCACCACCACCTTGTGGTCCTTGCCGTACAGCGCCGCCTCGCGGGCGCGGTCCGGCAGCTTGCGCCACGGCGTCGTGATGTCGAACTTCAGCTCCGAGGCGAGGCCCTCGAGGAGCCGCGTCCAGTACTCGAGGGTCGCGGTCCCGAGCGACCACGGTGCGATGGCACCCTCGGCGAGGCTGAGATCCGGGTTGGGGACCACGAGCTCCTCGTCGACCTCGAGCTTGGTGCCGATGCCGGTGCAGGCGGGGCAGGCACCGAAGGGGTTGTTGAACGAGAAGGAGCGCGGCTCGATCTCGTCGATGGCGAGCGGGTGCTCGTTGGGGCACGCCAGATGCTCCGAGAAGGCGTGGAGGCGCTTCTCGTCGTCCTCGGGGAGGTCGACGAATTCCGCGAGGACACGACCGTCCGCGAGCTTCAGTGCCGTTTCGACCGAGTCGGTGAGGCGCTGCTGGATTCCGCCCTTGACCACCAGGCGGTCGACGATGACCTCGATGGTGTGCTTGTACTGCTTGCCGAGCTTCGGCGGATCACTGAGCTGGATCAGCGTGCCGTCGACGCGGGCACGCGAGTACCCCTTCGCCGTCAGCTCCTGGAAGAGGTCGACGAACTCGCCCTTGCGTGCGCGCACGACGGGCGCGAGGACCTGGAAGCGGGTCCCCTCGTCGAGTTCGAGCAGCTGGTCGACGATCTGCTGGGGGGTCTGCTTGGCGACGGGCTCGCCGCACACCGGGCAGTGCGGCCTGCCGACGCGCGCCCAGAGCAGACGCATGTAGTCGTAGATCTCGGTGATGGTGCCCACCGTGGACCGCGGGTTCTTGCTCGTCGACTTCTGGTCGATCGACACCGCGGGCGAGAGGCCCTCGATGAAGTCGACGTCGGGCTTGTCCACCTGGCCGAGGAACTGGCGCGCGTAGGCCGACAGCGACTCGACGTACCGCCGCTGTCCCTCCGCGAAGATGGTGTCGAAGGCGAGCGAGGACTTCCCGGAACCGGACAGACCGGTGAAGACGATCATCGCGTCACGCGGGAGGTCGAGGTCCACGTTGCGCAGATTGTGTTCGCGGGCGCCCTTGACGATCAGACGCGAGAGGTCCTGGGGAGCGGGGTCCGGGTGATGGGCATGCTGCTCGAGAGAATGTGCTGTAGCCACCCGTCCACTGTAGGGGAAAAGGGGTTCGAAGACATATTCGAATAGGACATCTTCCGCCCTGATACTGCGCGGGGAACGGACCCGTTCACGCTCGGCGCAATGCGGCCCTGATGATCGCCACCGCGTCGGCCTCGGAGAGGCCCACCGAGCGGACCGTCTCCGCGAATTCCTCGGCGGCAGCACCCACCTTCTGCCGTGCGTCGTCGCTCCCCGCCGCGATGACGGTGCCTGCCCTGCCGCGCGTCTCCACGACCCCCGCCTGTTCGAGTTCGCGGTAGGCCCGGGCCACCGTGTTGGCCGCGATGCCCAGGTGGGTGGCGAGCACGCGGACGGGTGGCAGGCGGGTTCCGACGGCGGCCCTGCCGGAGTTGGCCGCGGCCATGACGGCGTGCCTGACCTGCTCGAAAGGCGGGACCGCACTCGTCGGATCCAGCCTCAGCCAACGGGGGATGTCCTGCTCCATGCGTGTCCTTCCGTGGAGGCCGGCAACGGGTGGGCCTGGTACCTGCACCCTATCCCCGGCCGCGGAGTTGCCTCGGCCCTCCGTACGCCGGACCTCCGATCGCCGTGCTTCCTGCGGGCCCCGCTCCCCTGCCTACACTGAACCCATGCACCAGCTCAGCGAAGTGACCATCCGTTCGATCGCCGTCTCCGAGATGGACAACAACGTGTACCTGCTCACCTCCCGGTCCTCGGGCGCGCAGGTCCTGATCGACGCGGCGGACGACGCGCCGGCGATCCTCGCCCTGCTGGCGGATGCACAGGAGGACACGGATGCCGAGGCCCGCGTGGCCCTCATCATCACCACCCACGCGCACTGGGACCACGTCCGGGCGCTGGCCGAGGTGAAGGAGGCCACCCACGCCAGGACGGCGGCGGGCGCGGAGGACGTCGCGGACATCGCCGTCCCCACCGACGTCGCCCTGCAGCACCACGACGTCGGGTCCTTCGAGGGCTTCGAGCTGGAGGCCATCCACCTGCGCGGGCACACACCGGGGTCCGTCGCCCTGCTGTACCGCGACCCGCACGGTCCCGCCCACCTGTTCACGGGCGACTCGCTGTTCCCGGGAGGCGTGGGCAACACCCAGGGCGATCCCGCCCGCTTCGCGTCCCTGATCGAGGACGTCGGGACGCGGATCTTCGACTACCTGCCCGACGACACCCTCGTCCACCCCGGCCACGGCGCGGGCACCACGCTCGGGGCGGAACGCGGCTCGCTCACGGAGTGGAAGCAGCGCGGCTGGTAACCGGCGGGGACCCCCCCGAAGCACCGCGCCGTTCCTGCCGGCGGAGGGCCGGGAGTCCGGTGAGCCCACCGCCCCCCGGCGTGAGTGGCCACCGGTAGGCTGGACCTACCATGAGGATCCACGAGCACCTGTCCCGGCACGACGACGGCCGCCTCACCGCTGATGCGGTCTACGAGGCCTTCACGGGGTGGGCGGTCGAGCGGGGACTGACGCTCTATCCGGCACAGGACGAGGCGGCCATGGAGCTCGTCTCGGGGAGCAACGTCATCCTCGCCACGCCCACCGGATCCGGGAAGTCCCTCGTCGCCGTCGCCGCGCACCTGAAGTCCTTCGCAGAGGGGCGCACGAGCTACTACACCGCGCCCATCAAGGCGCTCGTGTCCGAGAAGTTCTTCGCGCTCTGCGAGATCTTCGGTCCTGAGAACGTCGGCATGATCACGGGCGACTCCGGGGTCAACCAGGACGCACCGATCATCTGCTGCACGGCCGAGATCCTCGCGAACCTCGCGCTGCGGGAAGGCGCGCTGGCCGACGTCGACACCGTGGTCATGGACGAATTCCACTTCTACTCCGACCCGCAGCGCGGCTGGGCCTGGCAGGTCCCCCTCCTCGAGCTCCCCCAGGCGCAGTTCCTCCTGATGTCGGCGACCCTCGGCGACGTCAGCAGGTTCGAGAAGGACCTCACCGATCTGACGGGTCGCCCCACCGCGACGGTGACCTCCGTCGAACGGCCCATCCCGCTGCACTTCTACTACGTCGAGACGCCGGTGCAGGAATCGCTCGAGGAACTGCTCACCACGCGGCAGGCCCCCGTGTACGTGGTGCACTTCAGCCAGGCGGAAGCCATCGAGCGAGCCCAGAACCTGATGAGCATCAACATCTGCTCGCGCGAGGAGAAGGACCGGATCGCCGAACTGATCGCCACGTTCCGTTTCTCGGCGGGCTTCGGGAAGACGCTGAACCGCCTGGTCCGGCACGGCATCGGCGTGCACCACGCCGGCATGCTGCCGAAGTACCGCCGCCTCGTCGAGCAGCTGGCCCAGGCCGGCCTGCTCAAGGTGATCTGCGGGACGGACACGCTCGGCGTCGGGATCAACGTGCCCATCCGCACCGTCCTGCTGACCGCGCTCAGCAAGTACGACGGCGTCCGGACGCGCCTGCTGAACTCCCGGGAGTTCCACCAGATCTCGGGCCGCGCGGGCCGCGCGGGCTACGACACGGCCGGCACCGTCGTCGTCCAGGCCCCCGAGCACGTCGTCGAGAACGTGAAGGCCATGGCGAAGGCCGTGGGCAAATTCGGCGACGACCAGAAGAAGCTGCGCCAGGTGGTCCGGAAGAAGCCGCCGCAGGGCTTCGTGTCCTGGGGCAGACCGACCTACGAGCGGCTCGTCGAGAGCGTGCCGGATCCGCTGACGTCGTCGTTCTCCGTCAGCCACTCCATGCTGCTGAATCTGCTCGAGCGCCCCGGCGACCCGTTCGCCGCGGCGAAGCGGCTCCTCACCGAGAACCACGAGACGCGGGCGTCCCAGCTGCGGCTCATGCGCCGGGCCATCGGCATCTACCGCGAACTCGTGACCGCCGGCATCGTGGAGAGGCTCACCGAACCGGAGCCCGACGGCCGGATGATCCGCCTCAAGGTGCACCTGCAGGCGAACTTCGCCCTCAACCAGCCCCTCTCGCCCTTCGCCCTTGCAAGCCTGGAGCTCCTCGACCCCGACGCGCCGGGGTACGCGCTCGATGTCGTCTCGGTCATCGAGGCCACGCTCGAGAAGCCGCGCCAGGTGCTGAACGCGCAGGAGAAGAAGGCACGCGGCGAGGCCGTCGCGGCCATGAAGGCCGAGGGTATCGACTACGACGCACGGATGGCGCGCCTCGAGGAGGTGACCTACTCGAAGCCGCTGGAGGAACTGCTGCAGCAGGCGTTCGACGTCTACCGCTCATCGGCGCCCTGGCTGGGCGACTTCGAGCTAGCTCCGAAGTCCGTGGTCCGCGACATGTACGAGCGGGCCATGAGCTTCGGGGAGTACGTCGCCTTCTACTCCCTCACGCGCTCCGAGGGGATCCTGCTGCGCTACCTCGCCGACTGCTACAAGGCCCTGCGGCACACCGTTCCGGTCGAGGCGCTGAGGGAGGACCTCAGCGACACCATGGAGTGGCTCGGCGAGCTCGTCCGCCAGGTGGACAGCAGCCTGCTCGACGAGTGGACCCAGCTCTCCGCCGGTATCGACGCGGGTGCGGCCGCGGCTGCCGCCGTCGACCTGCCGGAGGAACCGCCGTCGGTCACGTCGAACGAGCGCGCGTTCCGGGTGATGGTGCGCAACGAGATGTTCCAGCGGGTCAAGCTGTTCGCGGACGAGCAGGACGAGGCGCTCGGTGCCCTCGACGCGGAGTCCGGCTGGACCGCGGATCGGTGGGCCGAGGCGCTCGACGGGTACTTCGGCGACTACGAGGACATCGACGACGGGCCGGCGGCCCGCGGTCCGGCCCTCCTGCTCATCACGAAGGCGCCCGGCACGTGGCGTGTCCGGCAGATCCTCAAGGACCCCGAGGGCAATGGGGACTGGGGCATCAACGCCGAGGTGGACCTCGCGGCGTCCGACGATGCGGGGAGCCCGGTCGTGCGGATCGTCGGTGTGGGCGCACCCGCAGCCTGAACCGCTCCTGCCGTCCGGGTGCCGGACGGGTGCCCCGGCGTCGTTAAACTTGCCTCATGACGATCCGCGAAGCACGCCCGGCCGATGTCCCGGTGATCCTGCAGCTCATCCACGATCTCGCCCTGTACGAGAAGGAGCCCGACGCCGTGAGGAACACGGCGGAGGGGTTGGAGGCTGCTCTGTTCGGTGACCGCCCCACCATCTACGCACACGTGGCGGAGGCGCAGGGCGAGGTGCAGGGTTTCGCCCTGTGGTTCCTCAATTACTCGACGTGGGAGGGCGTCAACGGCATCTACCTCGAGGACCTGTACGTGCGTCCCGACGCACGCGGCGCCGGGTACGGTAAGGCGCTGCTGTCGAATCTCGCCCGCATCGCCGCCGACCGTGGGTACGCCCGTGTCGAGTGGTCGGTCCTCGACTGGAACGAACCGTCCATCCGCTTCTACGAGAGCCTCGGAGCCCGACCGCAGTCGGGCTGGAGCACGTTCCGCCTCACGGGCGACGCCCTGGCCGAGGTCGCCGCACTGTGACACCGATCGCCGGGTCCGGCGTCCCAAACGCCCCGATGGACGCAGCGGACCACACCACCGGACCGACGCTGGTGATGAGGGGCCTCCGCGCAACCGGTCACGTCTTCACCGTGCCGCTGGACCACGCAGACCCGGCCTCCCCGACCATCGAGGTCTTCGCCCGGGAATACACGTCGCTGGACCACGACGACCCGGACGCCGCCCGGCTCCCCTGGCTGCTCTTCCTGCAGGGTGGACCGGGCGGACGCGGTGTGCGGACCACGCAGCTCTCGGGCTGGATGAAGGCCGCGGCGAAGGACTTCCGCATCCTCATGATCGACCAGCGGGGCACCGGCCTGTCGACCCCCGCCGACGCCGCGACGCTCGGCGGCTTCCGGACTCCGGCGGAGCAGGCCGACTACCTCACCCATTTCCGGGCGGATTCGATCGTGGCGGACGCGGAACTGATCCGCCGCGCGCTCGGCAGCGGCCCGTGGACGGTCTTCGGCCAGAGCTACGGGGGCTTCTGCACCCTCACCTATCTCTCCCTCGCGCCCGAGGGGATGGAGCGGGCGATCATCACGGGCGGCCTCGCTCCCCTGTCCGGGCCCGCCGACGACGTCTACCGCGCCACGTTCGCACGGGTGGAGGAGCGCAACCGTGAGTACTTCGCCTGGTATCCCGAGGACCGGGACCTGGTGACGCGCATCGCCCGCCACCTGGACGGCGTCGAGGAGGTCCTCCCCAGCGGGGAACGCCTCACCGTGCGGCGCTTCCAGATGATCGGGGCCTTCCTCGGCGGCAACACCCGGGTGCACGCACTGCACTACCTGCTCGAGGACGCGTTCGTCGAGATCGACGGACGGCCCCGGCTCTCCGCCGTGTTCCTCGAGCAGGTCCACGCGGTGGTGAGCCGGGCATCGCAGCCGCTCTACGCCGTGCTGCACGAATCCATCTACTGCCAGGGCGCCTCGTCCGCCTGGGCCGCCGAGCGGGTCCTCGGAGCACATCCGCAGTTCCTCCCCGACGCCGCGGAGGTCCTCCTCACCGGCGAGATGGTCTACCCCTGGTACTTTGAGGAGGACCCTGCCCTCCGCGCGCTCCGCCCCGTCGCGGAACTCCTCGCCGTCAAGGAGGACTGGGGGCGACTGTACGACGCCGACGTCCTCGCCACGAACACCGTGCCTGCCGCCGCCGCCGTGTACCGGCACGACATCTACGTGGACCGGGACCTGTCCCTGCGGACCGCCGCGGCCGTCCGCAGCCTCGAGGTCTGGGAGACGGACGAGTTCCACCACGACGGCATCGCCGACGACGGCGAGGGGATCTTCACCCGCCTGCTGGGCATGACCCGGAGGTAGCCCCCGCTCGTGCCCGTGTCCCGGGGCGTCGATGCCGTCCGGCGTCGCGTGGTGCCTCCGGTGGCGGCCCGGGGGTCCTGCCTGTGCCGCGCAGCGGGACGCAGAAGGACCCCCGTGCGGGGCACGGGGGTCCTTCGTCAGGTCGGGTGTGGAGTGGCCGGCACGTCCGGGACGCCGCACGAGGACAGGACGCGGACAGGACCGGGACGATTCCGCCTGCTAGCGGCGGGTGTCCTTCGCTCCGGCGTCGCCCGCCGCATGGTCCAGATCCTCGTCGACGACGGGGGCCTCGGCGAGCTCACCCTTCTCATCAGCGCGCGACGCCGAATTCTCCGTCACACGGGAGCGGATGAGACTGGCGACGACGGCGATGACGATGGTCGCGATGATGACGGCCAGCGACACGAAGGTGGGGATCTCGGGCGCCCACTCGATGTGCTCGCCGCCGTTGATGAAAGGCAGCTCGTTCACGTGCATCGCGTGCAGGACGAGCTTCACACCGATGAACGCGAGGATCACGGACAGTGCGTGCTTGAGGTAGATGAGACGTGTCATCAGGCCGCCCAGCAGGAAGTAGAGCTGACGGAGCCCCATCAGGGCGAAGATGTTGGCCGTGAACACGATGAACGCGCTCTGCGTGAGACCGAAGATGGCGGGGATGGAATCGACCGCGAAGAGGAGGTCCGTGAGGCCGATCGTGACGAACACGATCAGCATCGGCGTGAAGACCTTCTTGCCGTCGACGACGGTGCGGATCTTGTTGCCGTCGTAGGACTCGGACATCGGCAGGACCGACTTCAGCTTGGAGATGAGCTTGTTGTCCCCTGCGTGCTCCTCGTCCTCGCCCGAGTCGGTCGCCTGCTTGTAGGCGGTGTAGAGGAGGAAGGCGCCGAAGATGTAGAAGATCCAGCTGAAGTTCTCGATCACGGCCGCGCCCAGGGCGATGAAGATGCCGCGCAGGATCAGCGCGATGATGATGCCCACCATCAGCACTTCCTGCTGGTACTTCCTGGGGACCGAGAACCTGGCCATGATGATGATGAACACGAACAGGTTGTCGATGCTGAGGCTGTACTCCGTGACCCAGCCGGCGACGAACTGCCCCCCGTACTCCGGACCTGTGAAGACGAACATCAGTGCCGCGAACACGAGCGCGAGGCCCACGTAGAAGGCGACCCACAGGCCGGCTTCCTTCATCGAGGGCTCGTGCGGGCGCTTGACGACGAGCAGCAGGTCGAACAGCAGGATGATGCCGAGGACGACGAACGTGCCGACCTCGAACGCGAGGGGCAATGTGGGCATGGAGTACCTTCCGGGGGTGCAGTGACGTGCCGTAAGTCTCTCCGCCGCGGCATGCTGCCGACCGACCGCTACGCCCGGCGGAGCAACGATGCTCAGCGTGTTGACGTCCGTAGCGCGTGGGATACTCCCTTACGTCCGGCCAATCCTACCCGCGGCGCAGGAATACCGGGGCATGGGCACCTCGAGCCTTGACATCGACTCGGCGGGGCCACCTCATAGGCCACCGCGGACGATGCACGACGGCGACCGGCTCGCCGACCGGTATCGGGACAGTGCCGGGCACGGACGGCGCGACGAACTCCGCAGCGCCGCCGGTCAGGCATGGCCGGCCGACTGCATCTGTCGAAGCTCCTTCTTGAGGTCGCTGATCTCGTCCCTCAGGCGACCGGCGAGCTCGAACTGCAGCTCGCCGGCAGCAGCATGCATCTGGTCGGTCAGCTGCTGGATGAGATCGGTCAGATCCTCCGCCGGCACCGAGGCGAGTCCGTCGTGCCGCCCTGCGCCCTTCTTCGGCTTCCGGCTCTTCCCGGCCTCCTCCAGCAGCGCGCGGGTGTCGGCGTCCTCCCGGTTGATGGTGTCGGTGATGTCGGCGATCCGCTTCCGGAGGGGCGTGGGGTCGATACCGTGTTCGAGGTTGTGTGCCACCTGGATGGCGCGGCGCCGATTGGTCTCGTCGATCGCCCGGTCCATCGAGTCCGTGATGCGGTCGGCGTACATGTGCACCTCACCGGACACGTTGCGGGCGGCACGCCCGATGGTCTGGATGAGCGACGTCGTGCTCCTGAGGAAGCCCTCCTTGTCCGCATCGAGGATGCTGACCAGGGACACCTCCGGCAGATCTAGGCCTTCCCGGAGGAGGTTGATGCCCACGAGGACGTCGAAGGTCCCCATGCGGAGTTCACGCAGGAGCTCGACGCGCCGCAGGGTGTCGACGTCCGAGTGCAGGTACTCCACCTTGACGCCGTGTTCCAGCAGGTAGCCCGTGAGGTCCTCCGCCATGCGCTTCGTGAGCGTGGTGACGAGGACGCGCTCGTTGATCTCCGTGCGCTTGCGGATCTCCCCGAGGAGGTCGTCGATCTGGCCCTTGGTCGGCTTGACGACCACCTCGGGGTCGATCAGACCGGTGGGCCGGATGATCTGCTGGACGAATCCGTCCGCCTTGCCGAGCTCGTACTTGCCCGGGGTGGCCGACAGGTAGACGGTCTGCCCGATCCGGTCGAGGAACTCGTCCCACTTGAGCGGTCGGTTGTCCATCGCCGAGGGAAGCCGGAATCCGTGATCCACGAGGGTCCGCTTGCGGGAGGAGTCGCCCTCGTACATGGCGCCGATCTGCGGGATGGTGACGTGCGACTCGTCCACGACCAGCAGGAAGTCGTCCGGGAAGTAGTCGAGGAGGCAGTGCGGCGCGGACGCCGGGTCGCGCCCGTCGATGTGGCGCGAGTAGTTCTCGATGCCGTTGCAGAAGCCCATCTGCTGCATCATCTCGAGGTCGTAGGTCACGCGCATGCGCAGCCGCTGCGCCTCGACGAGCTTGTTCTGGGACTCGAACTCGGCCAGCCGTACCTGCAGCTCGTCCTCGATGTCCTTGATGGCGCGCGTCATGCGGTCCTGGCCGGCGACGTAGTGCGAGGCAGGGAAGACGTACATCTCCTCCTCCTCGCGGATCACGTTGCCCGTGAGGGGATCGAGCGTGTAGATGTTCTCCACCTCATCGCCGAAGAACTCGATCCGCAGGGCGTGCTCCTCGTACATGGGGATGATCTCGACGGTGTCCCCGCGCACCCGGAAGGTCCCCCGGTGGAAGTCCATGTCGTTGCGGGTGTACTGCATGCCGACGAACTGACGCAGCAGCTCGTCACGGTTCATCTGGTCGCCACGACGGAGCGTGACCATCTTGTTGATGTACTCCTCGGGGGTACCGAGGCCGTAGATGCAGGACACGGTGGCGACGACGATCACGTCGCGCCTCGTCAGCAGGGCGTTGGTGGCCGAGTGCCGGAGGCGTTCCACCTCCTCGTTGATGGAGGAGTCCTTCTCGATGAACGTGTCCGTCTGCGGGACGTAGGCCTCGGGCTGGTAGTAGTCGTAGTACGAGACGAAGTACTCCACCGCATTGTTGGGCAGCAGCTCCCGGAACTCGTTGGCCAGCTGCGCGGCGAGGGTCTTGTTCTGCACCATGACCAGGGTGGGGCGCTGGACCTGCTCGATCAGCCACGCCGTCGTGGCACTCTTGCCGGTACCAGTGGCTCCGAGCAGCACCACGTCCTTCTCGCCGGCGTTGATGCGTTCCGCCAGTTCCTTGATCGCCGTGGGCTGGTCACCCGCCGGCTGGTACTCGCTGATGACCTCGAAGGGCGCGACCACACGCTTGATATCCTGCGCAAGACTCATGTGTCAACGGTATCGCCTGACGGTGACACTTCTCCCCCGTTTTCCTGCGGGCTGAACGCGGCTCGGCAGCCATCTGCGGCCTTCCCGTCCGAAGCCCGCCCGCGCGGTGCCGAACGCGACCGAAAGAGGGCCTCACGACTCTTCGGGGAGCAGTCCAGCGCCCACAGGCAGCACGGTCACGGTGACGTCGAGCGCCGGATCCGCCGATCGGTGGATGACGGTGTCCGTCCCTGATCGGTGGACCCCGGCGTCGGAGCCCCGGGGCACCTCCGCCCGCGGGAAGCCCGCTGCCGCCACGGCGGCCGACACGGCAGCCAGGTCCTCCCCGGGTCCCGGCCGGACGAGCACCTCCGCGACGACGACGTCGGACCCGGGGCCGGGCTCGACGGCGACTCCCGCAGGGAGGGCGGCGGTGAGTTTCGACGCCAGACGTCGGGCGAGGCCGTGCGTCCCCGCGAGGCCCGCGGGGACGTCGGCACCGTGGTGATCCGGCGCGGCGGGAGGACGGGTACGGGCCGGTCGGCCGTGTACGAGGTTCGCCGCGAACGGGAGGATCCTGATGTCCCAGAGCGCCTGGGTCGCGGCGACGAGTGCCTCCAGCGTCCCATCATTGACGAGCACTGCGTCCGCGGCCGCTCGTCGCTCGTCGCGTGGAGCCTGCGCCGCGATGCGCTGCTCGGCGTCCTCCCGGTCCATGCCCCGCCGTTCGATCATCCGGGCGATCCGCACCTCGTCCGGGGCGTCGACGACCAGGACGAGGTGGAAGCGCGCGGCCTGGTGCGTCTCGACGAGGAGCGGGATGTCCTCCACGACCACCGCGTCGGCCGGCGAATCGTCGATCAGCCGGGCGGCCTCCGCGCGGACCCGGGGATGGATGATCCGGTTCAGCGTCTCGCGCGCGGCGCTGTCGCCGAAGACGAGCCGTCCCAGTGCCGGCCGGTCCAGGGCGCCGTCCGGCCCGAGCACATCCGTGCCGAACGTCCGGACGACCTCGTCGAAGCCTGGCATGCCCGGCTCCACGACGGCCCGTGCCAGCAGGTCGGCATCGATCACCACCGCTCCCAGGCGTCCGAGTTCCGTGGCCACCGCGGACTTCCCCGCGGCGATGCCTCCTGTCAGACCGATGCGCAGCATGAGCACACCCTAGCCCGTCGCACGCCCCCTCCGTCGTCCGGTCGAGACCCTCTGTCAAGGGTCTCCTCGCAACTCACCCGACCCGGGGAAATGTCGTTACCCGTGAATACGCTCAGTGGACTTACTTTCTCGAGGAGGACCGTGTCGATCACGCTGCAGGACCTTCAGCACACCGCTGCTTCCACCTTCGGCTGGGACGATCTGCGGTCCGGCCAGGAGCATGCCATGGAGGCGGTCCTCGAGGACCACAGCATCCTCTGCGTCATGCCGACGGGCTCCGGCAAATCCGCCATCTACCAGGTTCCGGCCATGGCGCTGCCGGGCGTCGCCGTCGTCATCTCACCCCTCATCGCGCTGCAGCACGACCAGGCCGAGGCCATCAACGCCCATGCAGGCTCGCCGCGGGCCCGTGTCATCAACTCCGCCCTGCGGAAGCGCGAGCTCGAGGCCGCGTGGGAGGCAGCGGCCGACGACGACGAGCAGACGCGCGCCAAATTCCTCTTCCTCGCACCCGAGCAGGTCGCGCGGGACGAGGTCGCGGCGCGGCTGCGGTCACTCGACGTCTCCCTCGTGGTCGTGGACGAGGCGCACTGCGTGTCCTCGTGGGGCCATGACTTCCGCCCCGACTACCTGCAGCTCGGCCATTTGGTGCGGGACCTCGGAGCGCCCGTGGTCGCGCTGACCGCGACCGCGTCGCGCCCCGTGCAGAAGGAGATCGTCGAACGTCTGCATCTGAAGGACCCGACGATCCTCGTCGAGGGCTTCGACCGTCCGAACCTGCATCTCGAGGTGGTGCACCACGTCGAGGACGCGGAGAAGCACGACGCCGTCCGCGGCCAGGTGCTCGGGCTCACCGGACCCGGCCTCGTCTATGTCGCCACCAAGAAGGCGGCGGACCGGCTGGCCGCCGAACTCCAGGAGCGGGGCACCAACGCCGACGCCTACCATGCAGGGCGGAGCAAGAAGGACCGTGCCTCGGTGCACGAAGGGTTCCTCGACGGTCGCGTCGACGTCGTCGTCGCCACGACCGCCTTCGGCATGGGCATCGACAAGCCCGACGTCCGCTTCGTGGTGCACGCAGACATCTCGGACTCCCTGGACAGCTACTACCAGGAGATCGGTCGCGGCGGCCGCGACGGGCTCGATGCCCGGGCCATCCTCCACTACCGGCCCGAGGACCTCTCGCTCCGTCGGTTCTTCGCCGCGAAGACCGCGCATCGCACCCAGCTCGGGGACCTGTTCCGGCTCATCTCGGCGCAGGGGAAGCCCGTGAAGATGAAGAAGCTCAAGGACCTCACAGGTCTCTCCTCCCGCAAGCTCACGGGCCTGCTCAACCTCCTGACCGCTTCGGGGTGCGTGACCGACGGAGTGAAGGGGTACCGGGCCCGGACGATGAGCGCCGGGGAGGCCGTCGACCGCGCGGTGGAGCAGGCAGCGAACCGGGAGCGGATCGACCGGTCGCGGATCGACATGGCCCGCCGCTACGCCGAGACGAAGGGGTGCCGCCGACAGTTCCTCCTGTCCTATTTCGGCGAGGAATTCCCGAAGACCTGCGGTGCGTGTGACAACTGCGAGCGGAGAGCCGGATCGGGCACGCCGGCCGGGACGCAGGAAGCATCCCCGAACGGCACTCCGGCGGGCAGTGCCGACGGCAGCGCAGAGGAGACGCCGGACCACCATGACATGCCTTTCGCGGTCGACACGGCGGTGGAACACCCCGAGTGGGGGCGGGGCTCCGTGATGGGATACGAGGACGGGATCGTCACGGTCCTGTTCGAGACGGTCGGCTACAAGACACTCTCCCTCGCGCTCATCGAGGAGAAGGACCTGCTGACAGGCGTGGCGACCGCCGACTAGGCCAGATGGAGCGTCGGAGGACCCGAACGCGGGAGAGACCGAGAACGGAACGGCCCGCCCCGGCGACGGCAGGCTCGAGGGGACGGCCGGCTCGGGGGGACGGCCGGCTCGGGGGGACGGCCGGCTCGGGGGGACGGCCGGCTCGGGGGGACGGCCCTTCGATGGGACGTGCCCGTGTCACCTCGGCTGCGCCGGGTTGGTCGGATCCCCCTGCGACGGCGGGTTGGTGGGCGGACCGGATGTCGCAGGGCTGACCGGCGACCCGCCGGCCGTGCTCTCCATTTCCGGCATCGACGTGGCGGCCCCTTCCGAGAGTTCGGCACCGCTCAACACGGCGTCGAGCCTGTGCTGCAGCACCACCTTCACCGGAAGCCGGTCCCCGTGAGCCTCCTCGTAGTCGATCAGCGCCTGCAGGCCACCCGCGTCGAGGCCCGTGATGCGGGTGGGAAGGGTAGCGATCGGGATGTGGTCGTAGTCGGTCAGGGGCAGTGCATGGTGGTCTGCTGATCCGCTCACGTCGACTCCTCGGGGTATCGGTAAGCATGCTGGGTCATTCCACCCTAGGGACGGCCGATCGAGGGGTGCAAGCACCCTGCCGCCTGCCCGCCACTGGACCGGGAGCAATCCTCCGGTGTACGCGGGCGGCTGTCTGCCCCGGATCCGGGACACGATCGACCATGGCCAAGGGGCGGCGCTGTGTATCCTGATACTTTGTATCCGAACAGAACCACTCTGTTGCCGAGGCTGGAATTTTGACGTCACCGATGGAAGAACTGACCGTGGTCTTCGCCCGGCTCAAGGGTCTCCTCCTGACCGAGCTGAAGGCCGGACAGGCGGTCGAGGACCTCGCCGAGGCCGTGAAGAAATCGGTCCCCGGATCACTCGGCGCCGGAGTCTCACTCATCGACGATCAGGGCCGCAGACGCAGTACGGGGTACACCGACGACGTCGTGGCCGCCGCCGACGCCCTGCAGTACGAGCTGGGACAGGGTCCCTGCCTCACCGCCTGGGCGGCGGAGTCGACGGTGCAGATCGATGACGTGCAGCAGGACGACCGCTGGCCGCTCTGGAGCGAAGCGGTCGCCGGCCTCCCCCTCCGCTCCACCCTCAGCACCGCACTCATTCACGACGGGAAGAGCATCGGCGCGTTGAAGGTGTATTCGCCCCTGCCGTCGGCCTTCTCGACCCAGCACCGCAAGTAGCTCATGCTGCTCGCCTCCCCCGCGGCAACGCTCCTCGGCAGCGCCCAGCCGGACACCGCGGCCGGCACGGTGAGCAGCGCCCTTCGTGAGGCCCTGAACACCAGGGACGTCATCCTCACGGCACGGGGCATCCTTATGGAGCGGTACGGACTGAACCCCGAAGCATCGATGAGGCGCATGCTGGACGAGGCGTCCGCCGCGAAGACCGATGTGAGGACCGTCACCCTCACCGTGATCGACGGCACTGCCGGTAGCTCGCACTAAGGCGAAGCCCGTGGAGAACCATCCAGATCACGAATATCAGCGGATCCACCTCCTCAGGGCCATCCGGCATGCCCAGATCGACGCCAGTGAACTGTGGCTGCACTACTTCGGGCTCGGCGGGGATGCCGGCGAGTACGAGGTGGAGGCCTACCTGCACGGTTCCTTCACGCTTCCTCCGCTGCAGCGGGACCTGCTCGCCCACGCCGCCAACGAACTGATCGATCGGCTCCCACCACCTCCGCGCGCACCATACAGCACCGACCCCGCGGGGAAGGACCAGGACCTGCCGGACCAGGGACCGTCCGGCCCGGACAGGGCTTCCCCTGACGGCACGTCGCTCGACTGGCTCTTCGACGACCGGCGTGGGGACAACGAACCGGACGGCGGAGCCGGTCGCAGTCCCGGCACGCCCTGATGGGAGGGTCGGGCGTCCGAAGGCGGGCTCTACGATGGACCGGGTGAACCCCTTCGATCCCGACCTGCTGCGACGACGCCCCGATCTCGAAGCCCCGGAGCTGGTCGCCGTCGACGCGGCGGACCGCCTGCTGCTCGACGTCGCAGCGGACGCCCTGCGACGCACCGACGGCGGGATCGCGACGATCGGGGATTCCTACGGAGCGGTGACCCTGGGAGCCGCGGACCTCACGGGACGGAGTGACCTGCGGTCCTTCCAGGACGGCATCGTCCATGAGCGGGCCCTCGCCTGCAATGCGGCGGAGCAGGGGCTGCACAGCGCCTACCGCTCCTATCCCCTCTCCCCCGAACTCCTCGACGGCGTCTCGACGGTACTGCTTCGGTTGCCCCGTGCACTCGACGAACTGGACGAACTGGCGTGGACCATCGCAGTCCACGCCCGACCGGACGTCCAGGTGTTCGCCGCCGGCCGCCTCAAGCACATGTCCCTCTCGATGAACGCCGTCCTGGCTCGCTACTTCGGATCCGTCACCGCGAGCCTGGCGCGGCAGAAGTCGAGGGTCCTGGTCGCCCGGGAGCCGCTGGACGTCCCCCCCGCCGCCTTCCCCCGACGCTCCGGGCACGACGTCGGCCTCGACCGACCGCTCGAACTCCGCGCCTTCGGCGCCACCTTCGGCGGCGCCGCGCTCGATCCCGGTACGCGACTGCTCCTCCCTCACCTGCAGGGCATCTCCGTCGGCAGGTCCGTGGCCGACGGCATCGGCGGGCCGGTGGAGGAAGAGGTGATCGACCTCGGCTGCGGCAATGGTGCGGTCTCCGCCTATCTTGCGCTCAGCCGGCCCGACCTCCGCCTGCACGCCAGCGACCAGTCGGCGTCGGCGGTCGGCTCCACGCGCGCGACCGCTGCGGCCAACGGGGTCGCGGACCGCGTGGCGGTCAGCAGGGATGATGCCCTCTCGGCCCTACCGGATGCCTCCGCGCGCGTGATCGTCCTCAACCCGCCGTTCCACAGCGGGAGCACGGTCCATGAGGGCATTGCACACCGCCTCTTCGACGCGTGCGCGAGGGTACTGACGGAGGGCGGCGAGCTCTGGACGGTGTGGAACAGTCATCTCCGGTACCGGCCGGTCCTCGAACGCACCATCGGCCCCACGCGGCAGCTCGACCGGACCAACCGCTTCACCGTGACCGTCTCGACCAGGAGGGAGCGGCCCCACGAGTGATCGAGGTGCCGGCCTGTAAGGACGGAAGACCTCCCCTACGGCCCCCGACATGCACGAAGGCCCCCATCCGATGGATGGGGGCCTTCGTGTCAGCCGTGAACCGGTGGCTTACGCTCCGGTCAGCTTCTCGCGGAGTGCCGCGAGTGCCTCGTCGGACGCGAGCGTCCCCGAACCGGAGTCGGTGACGACGGGCTCGGACGAGTAGCTGGTCGAGTTGGACTCGACCGGCTCGTTCGCCGCGGCGGCGTCGTCGGACGCGTGCTGGACGACCTGCTTCTTGTGGGCTTCCCAGCGGGACTGCGCCTCGGCGTACTGGGCTTCCCAGGCCGCGCGCTGCGTCTCGTAGCCCTCGAGCCATTCGTTCGACTCGGGGTCGAAGCCCTCGGGGTACTTGTAGTTGCCCTCGTCGTCGTACTCGGCGGCCATGCCGTAGAGCGCGGGATCGAACTCGGTGCTGTCGGCGTCGACGCCCTCGTTCGCCTGCTTGAGGCTGAGCGAGATGCGGCGGCGCTCCAGGTCGATGTCGATGACCTTGACGAAGAGCTCGTCGCCGACGGAGACGACCTGCTCGGCGAGTTCCACGTGGCGGACGGCGAGCTCCGAGATGTGCACGAGGCCTTCGATGCCGTCCTCGACGCGGACGAACGCGCCGAAGGGAACGAGCTTCGTGACCTTGCCCGGGACGACCTGGCCCAGGGCGTGCGTGCGGGCGAAGGTCTGCCAGGGATCTTCCTGCGTGGCCTTCAGCGACAGGGAGACGCGCTCGCGATCGAGATCGACCTCGAGCACCTCGACCGTGACCTCCTGGCCGACCTCGACGACCTCGGACGGGTGGTCGATGTGCTTCCAGGACAGCTCCGAGACGTGGACGAGGCCGTCGACGCCGCCGAGGTCCACGAAGGCACCGAAGTTGACGATCGAGGAGACGACGCCCGGACGGACCTGGCCCTTCTCGAGCTTGTTGAGGAACGTGGAGCGGACCTCGGACTGCGTCTGCTCGAGCCACGCACGACGCGACAGCACGACGTTGTTGCGGTTCTTGTCGAGCTCGATGATCTTCGCTTCGATCTGCTGGCCGATGTACGGAGCCAGATCGCGGACGCGACGCATCTCGACGAGCGACGCGGGCAGGAAGCCGCGCAGGCCGATGTCCAGGATGAGGCCACCCTTGACCACCTCGATGACGGTACCGGTGACGACACCGTCCTCTTCCTTGACCTTCTCGATGTCGCCCCAGGCGCGCTCGTACTGAGCCCGCTTCTTGGAGAGGATCAGTCGGCCTTCTTTGTCTTCCTTGGTGAGCACCAGGGCTTCGACCTGATCGCCCACGGAGACGACGTCCCCGGGGTCGACGTCGTGCTTGATGGACAGCTCGCGGGAAGGAATGACACCCTCGGTCTTATAACCGATGTCGAGCAGGACCTCGTCGCGATCGACCTTGACGACCGTACCCTCGACGAGATCTCCGTCGTTGAAGTACTTGATGGTCGCGTCGATAGCTGCGAGGAAGTCCTCAGCGGTGCCGATGTCGTTGATAGCGACCTGCGGGGCACCTTGCTTCTCGGTGGTGGTGATGGTCATGTAGTTGGGACTCCGTTGTGGATGATGACGTGCTCCGGTCATGGTGAACACCGCGGTTCCAGCCATGCCGGAAGCGGGTTCCCCTGTCCGGATGTGGACGAAAGGGACAGAACCTCGAGAGGTTCGACAGTGGTAGTGCCCTGCGGAGGACATCGGTCTGCACCGGGACCCGCCAGAGCGCACTACGCGCCTATCCAGTCTAGCCTCGGCCCCCAACACCGTCAAAGCAGCCGGGTCGCGGCGAGCCGCCCGGACGGGGCCCTGCCAAACCCGGTCCGGCGCTCACCTTCGAAGCTAGAAGTGCGTGATGCAGTAGGGCTCCTGCGCCAGCCCGAACAGGACATCCAGCAGCTCGACCTCGGCCGCGCCGGCAGTGAGGCCACCGGCCGCCGCGAGGGTCGAGGCCTGGACTCCACCGAGGTAGAGCGATCCGAGGGCGTTGACCGTGAGCGTGACGTCGGCGGCGGTACCGTCGTCGACGGTGTGCACCTGCGCGACGCCGTCCGTCACCGCCAGCGCGAAGGTGCCGTGTGCGAGGCCGAGATCGTCCTGCACCTCGAGGACGATGCTCCCGCTGCCGCGGTAGGACCGCGCTCCGAGCGCCGCGGGGACGTCGAGCAGGCGGACCCAGAGGACGTCGTCCGTGCCCTTGACGGCGTAGCAGCGGCGGTCGCGCAGCGCCCACGGGAGGGGGTCGTCGCGCCGGGCCTCGTCCCAGGTGACCACCTGGATGAGGTCGAGCGATCCCAGGTAGCGCCACAGTTCCAGATAGGCCGACGGGGTGCCGGCGACGAGGTCCAGGACCTTCAGGGTGCGCGGCGACGTCTCCCAGCCCGCGAAGCGGTAGGTCACATAGCCCGCGGGCGTACCCTCGGCGTCGTAGTGGACCGCCATCCGGACGGCTCGGTCCTCGACGGGCCGCTCGCGTCCCCAGTCGCCGGAGGCCCGCCGCGCATAGGCGTACTGTCGGCCCACGGATCCGAAGGTCGACGCCTGGAAGCCGGCGAACACCTCCCCGGCAAGGCGCACCGCGTGCTCGCGGGCCACGAGGGTCGTGGTGCCGGTGGCCGGAGCGGTCACCTCGAAGCGCTCCCGCACGTCCACCTCGATGCTCTGCGTGAACGTCGCTGCCCCGAACCCGAAGCGGCCGTAGATGGTCGCCTCCGACGCGGTGAGGATCGCAAGGGGAAGGCCACGGTCCTTCGCCTCACGCAGGTCGCGCGTCATCATGGACCGCAGGATGCCCCGGCGGCGGTGGCTCGCCCGGACGGTCACCGCCGTGATCTGGTGGACCTCGATCTGGGCCGAGCCGACGTTCAGGGGGTGGACCATGGTGCCATAGGTGCCCACCGGATGGTCGGCCCCGAGCGCTTCGGCCGGCTGGGCGTCGTCGTGGACACCCCACAGCACGCGACCGTCGGCCTGGTACGCCTCGAGGAAGCGCGGGATGTCCTCAGGATCGAAGGTGCCGTCGTGGAAACCGATGCCTTCGGCGTTCAGCCAGGTCGCGAAACGTCCCGTCGCCGAGGTGTCCTCGTCGGGATCGGGCGTGAAGATGCGGGTCTGGAGGGCAGGTGTCGTGTCGTGGCTCACGAGGACCACCCTAGCCCGGCGACCGCGTGCCGGTCCCTCGTCGTCACCCTGAGCGCAACTAGTGTGCGGCGTCGTGCCAGCTGGCGCCCGTGCCCACCGAGACGTCGAGCGGGACGGAGAGATCGGCCGCCGACCCCATCTGCTCGCGCACGAGTGCCTCGACCTCCGCGGCCTCGCCCGCCGCGATCTCGAGGACGAGTTCGTCGTGCACCTGCAGCAGCATCCTCGACGCGAGTCCGCGCCGGGTGAGGGCCTCGTCCACCCCGAGCATCGCCTTCTTGATGATGTCCGCGGCGGAGCCCTGGATGGGCGCGTTGAGGGCCGCGCGCTCGGCCATCTCCCGCAGCTGGCGGTTGTCGCTGGAGAGATCCGGGAGATACCGGCGGCGTCCCTCGATCGTGGAGGTGAAGCCGTCCTTGCGTGCCTGCTCCACGATGCCGCGCAGGTAGTCGCGGACGGCACCGAAGCGCTCGAAGTAGTCGCGCATCAGGGTGCGCGCCTCGTCGACGGAGATGTTCAGCTGCTTCGACAGGCCGAAGGAACTGAGGCCGTACACCAGGCCGTAGGACATCGCCTTGACCTTCGACCGCATCGCGTTGGTCACCTCCTCGGGGGCCACGCCGAAGATGTGCGAACCGACGAAGCGGTGGAGGTCCTCGCCCTCCTGGAAGGCGGCGATCAGCCCCTCGTCGCCGGAGAGGTGCGCCATGATCCGCATCTCGATCTGCGAGTAGTCCGCAGTCATCAGGCTCTCGAACTTCTCGCCGTTCCGTCCCTGCCCGACGACGAACACCTCGCGGATCCGCCGCCCCTCGTCCGAGCGCACCGGGATGTTCTGTAGGTTCGGGTTCGTCGAGGACAGCCGGCCCGTCGCCGCGATCGTCTGGAGGTAGGTGGTGTGGATGCGGCCGTCGTCGTCCACGGCTTTCCGCAGGCCCTCGACCGTCTGGCGCAGCTTCATCGCGTCGCGGTAGGCGAGCAGCTGCGTGAGGAACGGGTGCCCGGTCTTGACGATCAGATCGGTCAGTGCATCCGCGTCCGTGGAGTACCCGGTCTTGATCTTCTTGGTCTTCGGGAGCTCGAGCTCCTCGAACAGGACCGCCTGGAGCTGCTTCGGGGAACCGAGGTTGATCTCCTTGCCGATGATCCGGTAGGCCTCGGCCCCGGCCGCGCTGATGGTGGTGGAGAAGTCGTCGTAGAGCCGGTCCAGGCCCTCGACCGAGACGGCCACGCCGGTGAGCTCCATCCGGGCGAGGACCTCCGCGAGCGGGAGCTCGAGTCCGCCGAGCAGCTGGTTGGCCCCGCGCTCCACGAGCTGGCCGGCGAAGTGCTCGCTCAGCTGGAGTGCCGCGTAGGCCGCGACGACGGCGGGCGAGGCGACGTCGTTGCCGCCGAGGTCCAGTGCCTGCTGGCCCGAGGAATCGCTCGCGGCCGCCGTGATCGAGAGCCGGAGGTGGTACTGGGCCAGATCGGCCAGCTCGTAGCTGCGGCGGTCCGGCTGGATCAGGTACCCGGAGATCGCCGTGTCGTCGACCTCGCCGGCCAGCGCGAACCCGCGCGCGTGCAGCAGCTTCGCGACCGTCTTGTAGTCGTGCACGATCTTCGGTGCGTCCGTGGCGGCCAACCAGGCACCGAGGACCTGCTCCGCCTCGGCGTCGAGCTGCTCGAGCGGGATGAACGCGGCCTGCAGGGAGGTCACGACCGCGATCCCCACGACGTCCGTGGCGCCGGCCGTCGTCTCGGTGGCCAGGGAGAGGGAGGCCTGCGCCTGGTTGGTCGACGCGAACCAGTGCGTCAGCGCTGCAGCGTCCTCGAGCATCACGTGGGCCGGGGCGCTCTGCTCCTCCCCCTCCTCCTCGGACTCCTCCTCGCCGAAGAGATCGAAGAGGCGCTTGCGCAGGGTGTTGAACTGGAGCGAGTCGAAGAGATCCTCGACGGCGGAGCGGTCGGGGTGCTGGGACACCATCGCGTCGAGGTCCACCGGCAGCTCGAGGTCGGTGAGCAGGCGGTTCAGGCGGCGGTTGCGCTTCACGTCCTCGATGTTGGCGCGCAGCGAGTCGCCGACCTTGCCGCCGATCTTGTCCAGGTTCTCCAGGATGCCCTCGAGGCCGCCGTAGAGCTTGATCCACTTGGCGGCCGTCTTCGGACCGACCCCCGGTACGCCCGGCAGATTGTCGGCGCTCTCTCCGACCAGCGCCGCGAGGTCCGAGTACTGGTGGGGCGGAACGAAGTACTTCTCCTCGATGGCCTGTGCGTCCATCTGCGGGATGTTCGTGACGCCCTGCTTCGGGTAGAGCACGGTCACGCGGTCGTTGACGAGCTGGAAGGCGTCCCGGTCGCCGCTGACCACCTGCACGTCCCAGTCCGCCGCGGCCGCCTGGTAGGCCAGCGTCGCCAGGATGTCGTCCGCCTCGTAGCCGTCGAGCGAGATGGTGGGGATCCGCATGGCCTCCATGACCTTGATGATGAGATCCACCTGCCCGTGGAATTCCTCGGGCGTCTTGGATCGGCCGCCCTTGTACTCCGTGTACTCCTCCGAGCGGAAGGTCGGGGTGTCGAGGTCGAAGGCCACGCAGACGTGGCTCGGCTTCTGGTCCTTGATGAGGTTGATGAGCATTGCGGTGAAGCCGTAGACCGCGTTGGTGTGCTGCCCGGTGTCGGTGGAGAAGTTCTCCGGCGGCAGTGCGTAGAAGGCGCGGAAGGCCATCGAGTGGCCGTCGATCACCAGCAGCCTGTTGCGCGAGCCGTCGCTCCGCCGAGCCGACGCCTGCCCGCCGGCCGGTGCCACGGCGCCGTCCGGAGTGCCCTCGGCGGGCGGCGTCATGGTCAGGGTGGCAGCAGGTTTGGTCGTTTCACTCACAGGTGCCAGCCTAGTTGCCATGACAGACAACCGCACCCGACCCGACGCCGTCCAGCAGCCCACGGAGGAGCGCCTGGCCGAGCTCACCGCCGCAGGGATCCCGCCCGAGATGCACGGCTGGCTCGGCCGGTACGGAGTGGGCGCACTGACCGTGAAGATGGGCATCGTCTTCCAGGAGATGAGCGCCGAGCGGATGGTCGCCACCATGCCCGTCGAGGGGAACCAGCAGGTCGCCGGCATCCTCCACGGCGGGGCGCACGTGGTGCTGGCCGAGACGCTGGGGTCCTTCGCCGCCGCCCTGCACGCGGGCCCAGGTCGGCAGGCGGTCGGGATCGAGGTCGGGGCCACGCATCACCGCAGCATCGATTCCGGCACGGTGACCGGCACGGCGACGGCGATCCATCTCGGGCGGACGCTCACCACCCACGAGGTCGTCATGACCGACGAGCAGGGCAGGCGTCTGTCCACGGCCCGCATCACCAACATGATCAGGGACGCGCGCGGTTGAGCCCCACCGCATCCCGGCCCGCCCCTCCTTCTGTCCAGCGGACGGACACCGTCCGCCCAGAGAACAGTCAGCCGATGCTCGGATACTGACTGCGGCCGGCCGGGGTGGGACGCCCCGGGGCGTCCGCCCCGGGGACACGTCGCCGGCGGGACGAGGGATGATGGCGGACACACAGCAGGGGCTGCGACCAGAGCCGGGATCGGTTCCGTGGCAGATCACGGCGACGCTCCGGTCCGCGTGGCACAGCTCGGTACGGACGGCCCGCAGGGCACCCCTCGCGCTGTCGGCCCTCGCCGCCGTCTGGCTCCTCGCCCTCGGCACGGGTGCACTGCCCGCCGGACCGCCCGCCGGGCTCGCGCCGTCCGTCCTCTTCTCCCCCCGCACCTCGGAGCAGCACCCCCTCTCCCTGCTGCTGTCCCTGGTCTGGGCGCCGGATCTTCCCGCCTACCTCGGAGCGACGGCGGCGACTGCCGCCCTCGGCATCCTCGCCGAGACCCGGCTCGGGACGCGGCGCTTCGCCCTCGCCGTCGTCGTCACCCACCTCGCGGCGCTGATCGGCGCCCTGGTGCTCGGTACCGCCGTCGCACCCCTCTTCCCCCGCTGGTCGGCAGCGTTCGGCACTGCATCGCTCGGCGGTCCGACGCTCGGGATGCTCGGTGCCATGCTGGCCGCCACCGCGGGGATGGGGCCCCTCTGGCGGCGGCGGCTGAGGATCATGGGCGTCCTCCTGCCGTTGACGCTCGTCCTCTACAACGGCGCGCTGATGTCCGTCGCGCTCCTGCTCGCAGCCCTCGCGGGCCTGGCTGCCGGGCCGCTCCTCCTGGGGCGCCACGCGCACCGACCGGCTGCGCCGTCCATCCGTGAGTCGCGTGTCCTGGTTGCGCTCGTCTGCGCCGCCGCCGCCGTCGGGCCCGCGCTCGCCGCCCTCTCGCCGCATGCGACCGGGCCGTTCGCGGTCCTCGGGATCCTCTTCACCTCCGTGGAGGGCGCCACGCCCGACGCCGTCCGAGCGGCCTGCGAGCCCGGCGGCGTGGTGCGGCGCTGCGCCGAGGCGCAACTGCAGGCACGGGCCGGTGCAGGGGGCCTCGTGATGTCCTGCCTCCCGACGGTCCTCCTGCTCGTCCTCGCCGACGGCCTGAGACGCGGCCGGCGCTTCGCGTGGGCCGGGACGATCGTGGTGCAGCTGGCCCTGGCGCTGCTGTCGGTCCACACCTTCCTCACCTTCCTGCGGCACCGCGCGGACGGTGAGCTCGCGACGCTCCTGGCGGGCGCACGCCCGGAACGGATCATCGCCGACCTCGTGGTGCCGGCGCTGCAGCCCGTGGTGATCGTCGTGCTCCTGGTCCTCGTCCGGCGCCTCTTCGTGCTTCGCGCGGCTCCCGGCACCTACCGCACCATCGGGCTTCACACGGCCGGCGCCCTCGTCGGTTCCGGCACCCTCTACGTGGGGCTCGGACTGGTGGTCGCGCGCCAGTTCAGCCCGGGGGCCACGCTCCTCGCCGACTTCCCGCAGCGGCTGCTGCCGATCGCCGCGACGCTGCACGTCTACCCCGGGTTCCTGCCCTCGGACAGCGCGGCGATCATCCTCTACGAGTGGATCGGGATCGCCTTCTGGGCTGTGGTCGCCGGACTCCTGCTCCGCTCCTTCCGGTCGGTCCGGCGCACCGGGGACGACGCCGACCGCGATCGCGCACGGAGCATCGCCTCGGTGGAGGGCCGCGGCTCCATGACCTGGATGGGCCTCTGGCCGGGCAACTCCTACTGGTTCGACGGGTCCTCCTACGTGCCCTACCGGGTGATCTCCGGCGTCGCACTGACCCTCGCGGGTCCGGTGGGACCGGCCGCCGACACCGGACGAGCACTGCGCGGGTTCTCGGAGTACTGCCACACGCAGGGCTGGATCCCCTGCTTGTACTCGGTCACCGGCAAGGTGGCGGACCTGCTGCCGCGTGGGTACCGGCGCCTGCAGGTCGCGGAGGAGACGGTCCTGGACCTCGACGGGCTCGCCTTCACCGGCAAGCGGTTCCAGGACGTCCGCACCGCCCTGAACCAGGCCAGGAAGAACGGCGTGCACAACGAGTGGGTCGATCCCGTGCAGACCCCGGCGGCGATCCTCGACCAGGTGCGCAGCATCTCCGAGGAATGGGTGGCGGACAAGTCGTTGCCGGAGATGGGCTTCACCCTCGGCGGGATCGACGAGCTCCGCGACCCCGCCGTGCGCTGTTCCGTCATCATCGACGACGGACGGACGGTCCACGCCGTGGCGTCCTGGCTGCCCATCCACGACGGCGGACGGGTGACCGGGTGGACGCTCGACTTCATGCGCCGGCGCGGCTCCGGCTTCAAGCACAGCATCGAGGTGCTGATCGCGCAGGCCGCGCTGGACCTGCAGGCGGAGGGCTGTACCGAGCTCAGCCTCTCCGGTGCTCCCCTCGCCCGGTCGGGGTCGGAGGACGCCGACGGCGACCCGGGCGACGCCCTCGACCGGATGCTCGGCGTCGTCAGCCGCACCCTCGAGCCGGTCTACGGCTTCCGTTCCCTCTTCGCCTTCAAGGCCAAGTTCGGCCCGCGCTACGTCCCGCTGTACCTGTGCTTCGAGGACCCGGCCACGCTGCCGGCGATCGGGCAGGCCATCACGCGTGCCTATGCGCCCGATGCCGGCGCGGCGGACGTGTGGCGGCTCCTCGTCACAGGGCCGCGACGCAGGGGCCGGACCGCACCCGGGCCGGCGCCGGCCTCCCTGCCCGTCCGCGTATCCGGTCCCGCACCCGCACCCGCACCGCCCCTCCGCGAGCGCGACCCGTCCCCCACCCGCTCCGGCGGACCGAAGGAGTAGCCATGGACCCGCTCGAGTGGGACCTCATCGACGGGCCCGCGCCCGCCGTCCTCGCCGCCCTGGGCGGACTGGCCCTCCTGTGGCTCGTGGCGGGCCGCCGGCGGCACCTGGTTCGCGCCGTCGTCCCGGCCGCACTGATCGGCGCGGTGGGGGGTGTCGCGGTCTGGTTCGTGACCGAGGAAGTCCTCAACATCTGGGGGGCGCCACAGCCCCCCTGGTTCTACCTGCTGGGCGGCACGGCGATCGCGGCGGTCCTGCTCGGCGCGACGGGGCTCCGCACCCGCCGGCGGTGGTGGCAGCGCGTGCTGACCGTCGTCGCTCCCGTCCTGGTCCTCGTGGCGGTCGCCGTGAGCATCAACGCCTACTACGGTTCCTTTCCCACCCTGCAGGCGGTAACCGGCGGTGCGGACGTTCCCCGCCTGGAGGCCGTCCGCACTCCCGAGGGCTCCGGTCCGTTGACCACCATCGACGACTGGGAGCCACCGGCCGACATGCCCTCCACGGGGACCATCTCGGTGACGACGATCCCCGGGACGGTCTCGGGAGTGGAGGCCGGTGACGCCTACGTCTACCTGCCGCCGGCGTATCTTGCGTCCACCCCGGCCCACCTGCCGGTCCTCGTCCTCATCCATGGCGACCCCGGCGGGCCCGAGGACTGGATCACGGGCGGTCGGCTTCCCGCGGTGATGGACGCGTACGCCGCGGCGCACAAGGGCCTGGCCCCGATCGTGATCCTCCCTGATGGCTCTGCCAGCACCGGTCCCACGCCGTCACTGTGCCTGGACAGCAACTACGGCAAGGCCGGGACCTATCTGTCCACGGACGTCCCCGCATGGGTGAAGTCCACGCTGAAGGCGGGCACCCATGCAGCTACGGACTGGGCGATCGGGGGATTCTCCTACGGCGGGACCTGCTCGCTGACCCTGGCGGCAGGACACCCGTCCGTGTACCCGACCTTCCTCGACATCTCCGGCGAGGACGAGCCCACCATCGAGGCGGGCCGCGACGCGCTGATCGCGAACTACTTCTCCGGTGACGCGGCGGCCTTCGAGGCCCAGGATGCCCTGGACGTCGTCACGACGACTCCCCTGCCCGGCACCGCGGGGATCATCACGGTCGGTGCCGATGACAGCTTCTACAGGCCGCAGGGCGAGAATGTCGCGGCGGCCCTGACGTCCGCGGGCGTCGACGTCCAGCTGCAGACCGTGCCCGGCGGTCACACGTGGGAGGCCTGGAATGCCGGCCTGCAGAACAACCTCAACTGGCTCATGCAGCGGGCCGGCGTCCTGGCCGGGTAGGAACCACGGTGCCGGAAAGCAAGTCCGCCCTGTGACCCCCGGGATGGTTGCCCGGGCTCCCCGGCTCTTCCTACCGTGGAGGGAGGGCCGGTCCCCGATGACCGTCCTGCCAGAGCACAGAACAGCACCCGGACGGAGCCTCCCATGGCAGACAAGCATCACAGGACCATCGCCGCCCTCCTCGCCGCGAGCACGCTCTTCCTGGGCGGCTGCGACCTCGGCACCAAGGACAGCGACAACTCCGGGACGGACACCGGAAACTACGACGACAACAACGGCATCGACACCGACCTCGGCGACGATGCCCGCGGGAACGACAACTAGTGGCGGAGCGCGCGGCGGCCCTCGGCCGGGCGGCTCTCCGCGGTGCCGCGGCAGGCCTGCTGGGGACCGCGGCCATGACCGCCGGAGAACTCCTGGAGCAGCGCGTCACCGGCCGGCCGGACTCCCACGTCCCCGCGCGTACGCTGCGTCTGCTGTTGCGCCGGCCCACCGGCCAGGCGGCGCAGTACCCGGGGTGGAACCACGCGATGCACTGGCTCACCGGTGCCGCGCTCGGCGCGGTGCGTGGCATATGGTCCGTCACGGGGATCCGTGGTCCGTCAGCGACAGCCGCCCACACCGTGCTGCGCCTCGCCTTCGACCAGACACTCGAGAACGCGACCGGGGCGGGCGCCGCTCCGTCGCTCTGGCCCTCCGGCGAGAAGACCGTCGACTGCCTCCACAAGAGCGTGTACTCGGTGGTCACGGGTGCGGCGTCCGACGCGCTGAACCCGCCCGCACTCGTGAGCCGAGCCGGCGTGCGCTCGCACTGACGCAGGACCCACCCATCGGCACCTGCCGACATGGGTCAGGCGTCGGCGGTGGCTGTCCCCTCCTGGATGTGCCGTCGCAGCTCGGCGGGCCGGAAGGGCTTGCGGAGGTAGCGGTCCGCCCCGGACTCGAATCCCCGCTTCTCGTCCGAGGGCTCCGCGCGCGCCGTCAGCATGACGATGAAGGTTCCCGAGAACCGACGGATGCGCTGCGCGACCTCGAAGCCGTCGATGTCGGGCAGGCCGACGTCGAGCGTCACGACGTCCGGCATCAGGCGCCGCACCATCTCGACCCCGGCGAGTCCCGCCGGCGCGGTGTGCACGCGGAAACCGGATCCGGTCAGCACGGTGTGCAGGAGATCCCGGACGTCGTCATCGTCCTCGATGACGACGGCAGTGCGGGCGCGGTCGGTACTCGGCATGCCGCAAGTTTACTCCGGGGCGTTTCCGCCGTGGCACGCAGCCCGACGGGATGCTGCAGCCGCGGGGAGGGTCAGGACTCGGGCCTGACCCTTGCCTCGACCGCCTCGACGCCGCCGGACGGCTGGACCATCACGGTCCGGAGGGTGCCCGGCAGTTCGGGGAACAACCCGATCATGAGGAGTTCGCTCGTTTCTCCCGGCAGCGCTCCCCCGCTGTACTCCTCCACGAGTCCCACGACGTCCGGATCGGCCTCGCCGCCGTTCGCCGCCGCGCCCCACTCCTCGATCACCGCCGCTGCGGGTCGGAGTTCCAGCTCCTGCCCCTCGGGCGTGGAGACGGTCACGGTGTCCAGATCGAGGGTCAGGCCACCCTCGGGATTCTGTACCCTGACCAGCGCGTAGGTCGCGGCGTCCCCGCCCAGCTCCGCGCGCAGGGCCTCCACGTCCGCCGGCTCCTCGGCGGGCAGGACGACATCCCCCTTCGCCTGGTCGACGAGGAAGGCGAAGCTGCCGCTGTTCGCATCCGCGAGCCCCTCCACGGAGGGCGCGTCGGACGGGGCCGCGGCCTGCTCCGATGCCGTCTCCGCCGGATTCGGCGTGGGCCCGGCAGGTTCGGGGCCGGTGGCCGGGTTGCCGCCGCACCCGGAGAGCGCGAGCAGCAGCAGGAGGGTCGATGGCAGGACGTTCTTCTTCATGGTTCTCCCAGCGGCCGGACATGGACCGGCACGGTGTCGGGCCCGGTTCCACCGGGACGCAGCAGCGTTCCTTCCTGTTCTACCAGCGGGCCATCGGCGTCGGGCAGGGAGCTCTGAGGACTACGGACCGTTGACAGGCCGCGTCAGTCCCGGCTACGTGCCCGGCTGGGCTGCACCCGCATCGGTTCCCCGGGCATCTTGGGGAAGTCCGGTGGGAAGGGCAGCTCCCCGAGTCCCTGCTCGGCATCGCGTTCCCACCACGACTGCAGCACGTCGATGCTCCCTGGTGCGTCATGCATGTGCTCCCACGGATCGCCGACCGTGCTCAGGCGTTGCGGGACAGTGGCGACCGTGAACGACGCCGGGTCGACGTCGGAGAGCTCCTCCCACGTCACGGGGCACGAGACAGGGGCATGTGGCAGCGCCCTCGGGCTGTAGGCGCCCGCCATGGTGCGGTCCCGGTTCGCCTGGTTGTAGTCGACGAAGATCCGCTCGCCGCGTTCCTCCTTCCACCATGCCGTAGTCACACGGTCCGGCATCCGGCGTTCCAGCTCACGCGCGGCGGCGATCACGGAGCGGCGGACGTCGAGGAACTCGTGGGCGGGCTCGATCGGCGCGAACACGTGCAGCCCCCTGTTGCCCGACGTCTTGACGAAGCACGTGAGCCCGGCTCCGGCGAGGACGGCGCGCAACTCGTGGGCGGCGGCCACGACGTCGGCGAACGTGGTGCCGGGTTGGGGGTCGAGGTCGATCCGCAGTTCATCGGGGAGATCCGGCGCGGCGGCTCGGGACGCCCACGGGTGGAAGACGACGGTGTTCATCTGTGCGGCCCACACGACGGACGCCGGTTCGTCGAGGACCAGCTGGGGGTGGGATCGTCCGCTGGGATATGTCACGGTCACGCTCCGCACGTAGTCAGGAGCACCCTTGGGCGGGTTCTTGCTGAAGAAGAAATCACCGTCCACGTCCGCGCCGAAACGCTGCAGGGAGACGGGGCGGCTGCCGTTCGCGCGGAGGAAGGCGGGAGCGACCTCCACGAGATACCGGGCGAGGTCCAGCTTGGTGAGGCCCACGTCGGGCCAGAGCACCCTCGAGGGGCTGGACACCCGGACCGGCCGTACGCCCTCCGGTCCGTCGACGTCGAGGATCATCGCTTCGCTGGCCATGCGCCCACAGTACCCGTGGGTCCTTCCGGGCGGCAGGACCCGGCGGGAGTCAGCCGTCCAGGGGCCGCTCCCCGAAGGTTTTCGCCGTGTCCCGCAGCACGTGGAGCGTGAAGGCGGGGCAGGTGGGATCCATGACCAGCCGGACGAGCGGTCGCGCACCCCAGACGCAGGTGCAGCGGGTGGCGCTCACCGGCCGGACCCGGGAGCTGGTCCTGCAGTCCGAGGAGGCGTCTGGAGCGGAAGGGTCGGCGTCGTCATGACGCGATGATCCCGGGTGCGGCGCAGGAGAAACAGCAGGGTGCTTCACACACCCCGGGTGTTACGCGAACAACGCCGCCGGGTGATCCGCCTGACCACCCGCCGCATCGTCAGCGCGATCATCAGCTAGGTCATCAGGGTGGTCCGCCGCGCCGAAGGACCGCGGCCGTGGTGCCCGAAGTGGGACTCGAACCGGACAAGAGCCTTGCTTACCAAACTATCTACGCGAGACCCCGGGCATCCGAGCGCCTCAGGCATGACAAATCCGGACTGCTGAGGGCCGCCCCGTGGACGGTGTCCACATTCGTCAGATGGTCTGCTGGCCACATCCACAACCTCCGGCCGAACCTCAGGGGTTCAAAGTGGCGGCCAGCTCGGTTCGATCGATTCGTCGGCTTCGGGCAGGCCGGCCAGCAGGACTTCGAGGCAACGCCGAGACTCGGTCACGAAATGCTGGAGCACCGGCATCAAATCGAACACGTTCTCTTCATAGACGAACTGCAGTTTCACCGCCGGGCGGAAGATGAGCTGGTCGACACTCCGAATCCGAGTTCCTACGCCTAAAGTGCCGAGCACCGCGCCATCGCGAAATACGACGTCTGGAAAAAGCTCAAGACTGTCGGCAGTTGGCGCAGAGGGATCTTCGATCTTGTAGTGACCTCCAAGTTGGATGCCCTCTACATCAGCTGTGATGACCAGCATGTCGCGGTGCTTGTCCACGATGTCGAGGTCGTGGAGCATCGAAAGGATTGTTGTTCCTCCGAGCGGCATGTAATTGAAGGGTTGCACTGCGCGGAGCCGCTTCTGAAACTCGGGATCTATCTCGCCAACCCAGTCCTTGAGAACTTTTTTCCACTGCCCGTCATCAGTGCAGACGGGAAAGTACACCGATTTAGGCCTCCGGGGCACCGCTCCGTTGTAATGCGCCATACCCCATGCGACGGCATCAAAGGCACTCCGAAAGTTGTGCAGGGCATCACCAAAATCCAGCGCCCAATCGTGCTTCGGTATGCCTCCAGGCGTGCGAGCAACCAAGTCAACCCCTAAGCGGTCCTCCCGCAAGACTGCCTCAATTGATACCGCAGCGCTTGATTGCCACTCAATGAGCTTCGACCTGAGCACGGCAGCGTGTGAGTTACCTCGACTCCATTTAAGGTCTGCCCAAGTTGTGAAGTTGATTCCGCCCACGAGACGAAGGCGATCGACGAGTGGCGGGGTATCGTCCGCACCAGGGACGTAGTTAGTCACTGCGCAAGACTAAAGGTTTGAGGCGTACTTCACATCGCTGGTCATATTGAGACTCCTAGTCGCCGCACCCGCGGACGCCCCTCACTACCCCGCAGCGCTCGCAGGCGCCGCACGAGCATTGGGTTCCAGGCGTCGTCGTGCTCGGTGTCGATGAGTGAGTTCACCTGCTGGTAGAAGGCCGTCGGCGTCAACGTGAAGAGATACTGAATGTCGCTCTCGCGTGTGCCCTGTCTCTTGTAGCTTGAACCAGCCATGCGAAGCATCTGTTGTTGGCGCTCAGTGAGTTCGAGCCGGTCAGGCAACGATGAACTCCTCTTCAGCGTCGACGAAAAACGTAATGATGTCCTGCTCTTCATCGGTGAGTACTTCGAGCCGCAGCATGACGAGGTGGACGTCGACGTCCCAGTGCTCTGCCAGCTCGGAGTGGTCGATGCACCAGAGCAGTCCGTCAACTACGGCGTCGATGCTGATGAGCCGGCGCGCTGTCTCTGCCTCGACGCGGAGCTCGCGCTTGTTGTTCAGCCAGTCGTTTGCGCAGGGCCCGTCGTCATCCTCCCAGTGGATGAGTTCATGGACGATCGTGCAGCGCTGTGTTCGGCAGCTGGTTCGTGGGTCAATGTAGATGGTGTTCAGGCGTCGGTCATAGTGACCGACCACATCGTCTGGCAGTTCCCTATGTTGCTCTGCACAATGGCGTGCTGCGCGATTTCAAACGAGTTGCCATTGGACTCAAGTAGCCGCTTTGGCGTCTCAGCTTCGCCTCTTGTATCCAAGGTTACGCCCTGCTCACGCCGCGTTTTGGGGTCCCTCCAGCAGACAGTGAAGGAGCTCGTGCCGTTCTTACGCTGCCGGACCTTGATGCTCGCCATGTCCGCAATCGTGGACCGCTGTCCACGCTATTTCAACTTCTGTCCACACCATGCAGCGCTACCCGCCTCTGACTAGGCGTTTTAGGTGCCCGAAGTGGGACTCGAACCCACACACCTCTCGATACTGCATTTTGAGTGCAGCGCGTCTGCCAATTCCGCCATTCGGGCCGTGCCCGCCACGGCTGTGAGGAAGAAGGCCGACTTCCGTCCTCCGCCGGTGCGCGAAACCACTCTACATGCCGATAGGCTGGATCCCGGATCGGGAGCATGCCATCCGCGATCCGCCGGAACGCCGTCATCATCAAGGAGCAACAGTGTCTGAATCCACCGAAACCACGCCCGCCGGACCCGCTCGCCGGGTCATCGTGGCCGAGGACGAGACGCTGATCCGGCTCGACATCATCGAGATCCTCCGCGGCGAGGGCTACGAGGTCGTAGCGGAGGCCGACAACGGCGAGAAGGCGGTCGCCCTGGCCCAGGAGCACAGGCCCGATCTCGTCCTCATGGACGTCAAGATGCCCGTCATGGACGGCATCACCGCGGCGGAGCAGATCGTCAAGGCGCGCATCGCCCCCGTGGTCCTCCTCACGGCCTTCAGCCAGAAGGAACTCATCGAGCGCGCCCGCGATGCCGGTGCCATGGCCTACGTCGTCAAGCCGTTCACTCCCGCGGACCTGATCCCCGCCATCGAGATCGCGATGTCACGCCACGAGGAGATCAAGGCCCTCGAGGCCGAGGTGTCCGACCTCCAGGAGCAGTTCGCAACCCGCAAGCTCGTGGAGCGCGCCAAGAGCCTGCTCACCACCAAGATGGGCCTCACCGAGCCAGAGGCCTTCCGCTGGATCCAGAAGACCTCCATGGACCGCCGCCTCAGCATGCGCGAGGTCGCGGAGACGATCATCAACCAGGTCAACTGACTCCGCGGGGACTTCTCGCAGTCCCACCCCCCGGTCGTAGCGACTACACGAAGACCCCCACCCGATCGGGTGGGGGTCTTCGTGGTCAGCGCGTGATCGCTACTTCTTCCTGACGGGCCAGGGGCCGACGTCCTCCTTGATGAAGGAGGTGTGGTCGTCGGGGAGCTGGCCGGCGTCCGTGATGTCGCCGACGCGGTGCACCTTGATCGAGTTGGTCGATCCTGCCTGCCCGGGAGGGGAACCGGCGGCGATGACCACGAGGTCGTCGACCTCGACGAGGCCCTGCTCGAACAGGACGCGGTCCACCTGCGACGTCATCTGGTCCGTGTGCTCGACGAACTCGACGAGCTTGGGCTGGATGCCCCAGATGAGCGACATGGTGTTCAGCGTGGACTGCACCGGCGTGAAGGCGAAGACCGGCTTCTTCGGGCGCAGGCGGGACAGGCGGCGCGCCGAGTCGCCGGACTGCGTGAAGGTGCAGATGTACTTCGCGTCGAGCTGGTCGGAGATCTCGACGGCCGCGCGCGTGATGGCGCCACCGCGGGTCTTCGGCTTGCTGCCCAGCGGCGGGACGCGCTCGAGCCCGTGGCGCTCGGTGGACTCGATGATGTCGTTCATGATCTTCACCGTCTCCATCGGGTACTTGCCGACGCTCGTCTCACCGGAGAGCATGACGGCGTCCGCACCGTCGAGGACGGCATTGGCGCAGTCCGAGGCCTCGGCGCGCGTGGGCCGCGGGTTGTCGATCATCGACTCGAGGACCTGGGTCGCGACGATGACCGGCTTGGCCCAGCGGCGGGCGAGCTCGATCGCCCGCTTCTGCACGATCGGCACGTCCTGCAGCGGGAGCTCGACGCCGAGGTCCCCACGAGCAACCATGATGGCGTCGAAGGCGTCGATGATCTCCTCGAGGGCGTCGACGGCCTGGGGCTTCTCGATCTTCGCGATGACGGGGACCCGGCGTCCCTCCTCGTCCATGATCTCGTGCACGCGCCGGACGTCACCGGCATCGCGGACGAAGGACAGCGCGACCATGTCGACGCCGATCTGGATGGCCCAGCGGAGGTCCTCCTCGTCCTTGTCGCTCAGTGCGGGGACGTTGACGGCGACACCGGGCAGGTTGATGCCCTTGTTGTTGGACACCATCCCGCCGACGACGACCTCGGTGGTGACCTTCACGTCGTCGACGGCGGTCGCGCGGAGCGATACCTTGCCGTCGTCGATGAGGAGCATGTCACCGACGTTGACGTCGTGGGGCAGTCCCTTGAAGGTGGTGGAGCAGATCTCCTGCGTCCCCTCGATGTCCTCGGTGGTGATCGTGAAGATGTCCCCCGGGGCGAGGGCGTGGGGTCCGTCGACGAACCGGCCGAGGCGGATCTTCGGGCCCTGTAGGTCGGCGAAGATGCCGACGGGCTTGCCCAGCTCCGCCGAGGCACGCCGCACATTCTCGTAGGTGCTGCTGTGCACGGTGTAGTCACCGTGGCTCATGTTCATCCGGGCGACGTCCACGCCCGCCTCGAGCACGGCGAGCGTGTTCTCATAGCTGGCGATTGCGGGCCCGAATGTTGCAACGATTTTTGCGCGTCTCATAAACCTAGCCTAGTCGTGTTGGGGTCGTGGGGATGGTGTGGGGGCCGGTCAGAGAACGGCGATGGAGCGATCTGACGGTGCTACGGGCGCGGGCAGCTTCGTCGACCCCATGAGGTACTTGTCCACGGCGGCAGCGCACGCGCGGCCCTCCGCGATCGCCCAGACGATCAGCGACTGGCCTCGGCCGGCGTCGCCGACCGAGAAGACACCCGCGGTGTTCGTCATGTAGTAGCCGTCCCGCGCGAGGTTGCCGTGGTCGTCGAAGGCGGCCTCGACCTGCTCGGTGATGCCGGCGGGTTCGGCGCCCGTGAAACCGAGCGAGAGCAGGACGAGGTCCGCCGGGATCTCCCGTTCGGAGCCGGCCTTCGGGACACGCCGCCCGTCCACGAACTCGGTCTCCGCGACCTTGATGCCGCGCAGCACGCCGTTGTCGCCGACGAACTCCACGGTGGACGCGAGGTAGCGCCGCTCGCCGCCCTCCTCGTGCGCACTGGCGATGTCGAAGAGCGTCGGGAACGTGGGCCAGGGCTGGTCCGGCCGTCGCTCGGCGGGCGGCTGCTGGCCGATGGCGAGCGTGGTCACGGACGCGGCCTTCTGGCGGTGAGCGGTACCGAGGCAGTCGGCGCCCGTATCGCCGCCGCCGAGGATGACGACGTGCTTTCCCTCGGCGTGGATCTGGTCCTCGACGGCGTCGCCGGCCACGACGCGGTTCGCCGGGACCAAGTAGTCCATGGCGAAGTGCACGCCCTCGAGCTCACGGCCCGGGATCGGCAGGTCGCGCGGGACCGTGGCTCCGGTGGCGACCACGACGGCGTCGTAGCGGCGCTTCAGCTGTCCCCAGCTGATGTCCTTGCCGACGTCGACACCGGTCCGGAAGCGCGTCCCCTCGGCCTTCATCTGGTCGACCCGTCGCTCCACATGGATCTTCTCCATCTTGAAGTCGGGGATCCCGTAGCGGAGGAGCCCGCCGATGCGGTCGTCCCGCTCGTAGACGGCGACCGTGTGCCCGGTGCGCGTGAGCTGCTGGGCCACGGCGAGGCCCGCCGGTCCGGATCCGACGACGGCGACCGTCCGGCCCGTCAGGCGCTCCGGCGGGTGCGGCTCCACCCAGCCCTCACCGAAGGCCTGGTCCGCAATGGACACCTCGACCTGCTTGATGGTCACGGGAGGCTGGTTGATGCCGAGCACGCACGAGGATTCGCACGGCGCAGGGCAGAGCCGGCCCGTGAACTCCGGGAAGTTGTTCGTCGCGTGCAGCCGGTCGATCGCCTCCCGGCCCTTCTCCCGGAACGTGAGGTCGTTCCACTCCGGGATGAGGTTGCCCAGCGGGCAGCCCTGGTGACAGAACGGGATGCCGCAGTCCATGCAGCGGCCGGCCTGCGCCTTCAGGACGCCCTTCTCCTGGGCCTCGTACACTTCCTTCCAGTCCATGATGCGCACGGGGACCGGGCGTCGGGGCTGGGTCTGGCGCTCGCGCACCTTCATGAATCCGCGTGGGTCAGCCACCGGTTACCTCCAGGATCTTGGTCCACGCCTCTTCGCCGTCGGGGTCGAGCCCCTGGTCGACGGCGGTGGCACGGGCGTCCAGCACCGCGGCGTAGTCGCGCGGCAGGACCTTGGTGAGACGGGCGATGGTGTCCTCGAAGGACCCGAGCAGGCTCTCCGCGAGGGTGGACTCGGTCTCCTCGACGTGCTGGATCAGCAGCCGCCGGACGATCTCGATGTCCTCGGCGTCGAGGTCGACGAGCAGGAGCTCCCCGTTCTCGAGGCTCTGCTTGTTGACGCGCGCACGGTCCAGGTCCAGGACGAACGCCGTCCCCCCGGACATGCCCGCGCCGAAGTTGCGGCCCGTGCGTCCGAGGATGAGGGCCTGCCCTCCCGTCATGTACTCGCAGCCGTGGTCGCCGATTCCCTCGGCCACCGCCGTCGCGCCGGAGTTGCGGACGAGGAACCGCTCCCCCACCTGCCCGCGCAGGAACATCTCGCCGCTCGTCGCGCCGTAGCCGATGACGTTGCCGGCGATCACGTTGTGGTCGGCCCGGAACACGTTGGTACGGTCCGGACGCACGATGATCCGGCCGCCGGAGAGCCCCTTGCCCACGTAGTCGTTCGAGTCGCCGAGCAGGCGCAGGGTGATACCGGCCGGCAGGAAGGCCCCGAGGGACTGTCCGGCCTGCCCGGTCAGGGTGACGTCGATGGTGTCCGGCGCCAGGACGTCGAGGCCGAAGGTGCGCGTGACCTCGTGACCGAGCATCGTCCCGACGGAGCGGTCGGTATTGACGACATCCAGTGAGATGCGGACCGGCGAACGGTGCTGCAGCGCGTCGGCGCTCATCTCGATGAGCTTGTTGTCGAAGTGCTGGTCCAGGTCGTGGTTCTGCTTCAGCATGTTGCGCATCGGCTCGCCGGAGTCGAACTCGTTGCCGCGCAGGATCGGGTCCAGGTCCAGCCCGTCGGCCTTCCAGTGCTCGATCGCCTTGCGGGCGTCGAGCAGCTCGCTGTGGCCGATGGCCTCCTCGAGGGTCCGGAAGCCGAGCTCCGCCAGGATCTCTCGGACCTCCTCGGCGATGAACTCGAAGAAGTTGACCACGAACTCCGGCTTGCCGGTGAAGCGGCTGCGGAGCTCGGGGTTCTGCGTCGCCACCCCCACGGGGCAGGTGTCGAGATGGCAGACGCGCATCATGATGCAGCCCGAGACCACGAGGGGGGCGGTCGCGAAACCGAACTCCTCGCCGCCCAGCAGGGCGGCGATGACGACGTCGCGCCCGGTCTTGAGCTGTCCGTCGACCTGGACCACCACGCGGTCGCGCAGGCCGTTGAGCATGAGGGTCTGCTGCGTCTCGGCGAGGCCGAGCTCCCACGGGATGCCCGCGTGCTTCAGGGAGTTGAGCGGGCTCGCGCCCGTCCCGCCGTCGTGCCCCGACACCAGGACGACGTCGGCCTTGGCCTTCGTGACGCCCGCGGCCACCGTGCCGATGCCCACCTCGGACACCAGCTTGACGTGGACCCGCGCGCTCGGGTTGGAGCGCTTGAGGTCGTAGATGAGCTGTGCGAGGTCCTCGATCGAGTAGATGTCGTGGTGCGGCGGCGGCGAGATCAGCGCGACGCCGGGCGTGGAGTGCCGTGTGCGGGCGATCCACGGGTAGACCTTCTGGCTCATGAGCTGGCCGCCCTCACCGGGCTTGGCTCCCTGCGCCATCTTGATCTGGATGTCGTCGGCGTTGGTCAGGTACAGGCTCGTGACGCCGAACCGGCCCGAGGCCACCTGCTTGATGGCGGACCGCCGCTCGGGGTCGAGCAGGCGCTCGACGTCCTCGCCGCCCTCGCCCGTGTTCGATTTCCCGCCCAGGCGGTTCATCGCGATGGCGAGGGTCTCGTGCGCCTCCTGCGAGATGGAGCCGTAGCTCATCGCCCCTGTGGAGAAGCGCTTCACGATCTCCGAGACCGGCTCCACCTCGTCGAGCGGGAGGGGCGGCCGGGCGTCGTCGCGCAGCCTCAGCAGGCCGCGGAGCGTCATGAGCTCGCGCGACTGGTCGTCGACGCCCTGCGTGTAGGCCTTGAAGATGTCGTAGCGGCGCTCACGCGTCGCGTGCTGCAGCCGGAAGACCGTCTCCGGGTTGAACAGGTGCGGCGGGCCCTCGCGGCGCCACTGGTATTCGCCGCCGTTGTCGAGGCCGCGGTGCGGGTCCTCGATGCCGTCCTGCGGGTACGCCGTGTCATGCCGGGCAGCGGTCTCCGCGGCGATGACGTCGAGGCCCACGCCACCGAGCTGCGTCTGGGTGCCGTGGAAGTACTCGTCCACGAGCTCCTGCGAGAGTCCGAGCGCCTCGAAGGTCTGCGCGCCGCAGTAGGAGCTGACCGTGGAGATACCCATCTTGGACATGATCTTCAGGACGCCCTTGCCGAGGCCCTTGATGAGGTGCGCGACGGCGGCCTCGGCGCTCACGCCCGTGATGTCGCCGTTGCGGACCAGCTCCTCGCAGCTCTCCATCGCGAGGTAGGGGTTCACGGCGGACGCCCCGTACCCGATCAGCACCGCGACGTGGTGGACCTCGCGGACATCGCCCGCCTCGACCACGAGGGACGTCTTGGTGCGGTTGGCGCTCTTGAGGAGGTGGTGGTGCACGGCGCTCGTCAGGAGCAGCGACGGGATGGGCGCCCACTGACCGTTCGAATCCCGGTCGGAGAGCACCACGTACTCGACGCCGCGGTTCAGGGCGCTGGAGACCTGCTCGCAGATCTCGGCGAGGCGCGCCCGGAGGGCCGCCTCCCCGCCGTCGTGCCGGTACAGGCCGCGCACGCGCACGGTCAGCCGATCGCCGTCGTCGGTCTCGAGGTTGGCGATCTTCGCCAGCTCGTCGTTGGTGATGACCGGGAACTTCAGGGCGATCTGCTTGGACCGGACCTGGCCGGTGGAGAGCAGGTTGCCGTCGGGTCCGATCGTGACACCCATGGAGGTCACGAGTTCCTCGCGGATGGAGTCCAGCGGCGGGTTGGTCACCTGCGCGAAGGACTGCACGAAGTAGTCGAACAGCAGGCGCGGACGCTTGGACAGGACGGCGATCGGCGTGTCCGAGCCCATGGCGCCGAGCGGTTCCGCACCGTTCTTCGCCATCGGGCCGAGGAGGATGCGCAGCTCCTCCTGCGTGTAGCCGAAGGTCCGCTGGCGGCGGTTGATGGAGGCCTTGGTGTGCACCACGTGCTCGCGCTCGGGCAGGTCCTCGAGCTGGATCAGGTTCTCCCGGACCCACTCCCCCCACGGGTTCGCCGCGGCGACCTCGGCCTTGATCTCCTGGTCCTCGATCAGCCGGCCCGCCTCGGTGTCGACGAGGAACATCTTGCCGGGTGAGACACGGCCCTTGCGGACCACGCGGGACGGCTCGACGTCGAGCACGCCCACCTCGGAGGCGAGGATGACGAGGCCGTCCTCGGTGACCCAGTACCGGGCGGGGCGGAGGCCGTTGCGGTCCAGCACGGCGCCGACGAGCCGACCGTCCGTGAAGGACACGGCGGCTGGTCCGTCCCACGGCTCCATGAGCATGGAGTGGTACTGGTAGAACGCGCGGCGGGCGGGATCCATGGTGGCGTGGTTCTCCCACGCCTCCGGGATCATCATCATGATCGAGTGCGTGATCGGCCGGCCGGAGAGCGTGAGGAGCTCGGCCACCTCGTCGAAGGACGCCGAGTCCGACGCGCCGGGCGTGCAGATGGGGTACAACTCCTCGGGCGAGTCCCCGAGCAGCGGGTTGGACAGCTGCGACTGGCGGGCCCGCATCCAGTTCCGGTTGCCCTTGACGGTGTTGATCTCGCCGTTGTGGGCGATGGTCCGGAAGGGCTGCGCGAGCGGCCAGGACGGGAAGGTGTTGGTGGAGAAGCGCGAGTGGACGATCCCGAGGCGCGTCTTGAACCGCTCGTCCGACAGGTCCGGGTAGAACGGTTCCAGCTGGGCCGTGGTCAGCATGCCCTTGTAGACGATGGTCTTCGACGACAGCGACGGGAAGTACACGCCGTACTTGTTCTGCGCCCGCTTCCGCAGGCGGAACGCGCGTCCGTCGAGGTCCGAGGCGTCACCGTCGGCCGGAGCCAGGAACAGCTGGACGAAGTGCGGCATGCAGGCGCGCGCCATGGCTCCGACGAGGTCGGCGACGACGGGCACCACGCGCCAGCCGAGGACCTCCAGGCCTTCGGACTCGGCGATGGACTCCAGTCCCGCGCGGGCGGTCTCCTCCTCCTTCGCCTCGGCAGGCAGGAACGCGGTCCCGACCACGTAGCCGCCGGCAGGGGGCAGGTCGAAGCCCGCGACGGCGCGGAAGAACTCGTCGGGGATCTGGGTGAGGAGGCCCGCGCCGTCTCCGGTGCCCTCGTCCGCCCCGACCGCGCCGCGGTGCTCGAGGTTGCGGAGCGCCGTCAGGGCGGCATCGACGATGTCGTGGCCGGGTTCACCGCGCAGGGTGGCGATGACGGCGAGACCGCATGCGTCCTTCTCGTTCTGCGGGTCGTACAGGCCCGTGGCCTCGGGCAGCGAGGCGAACCGCGTGAAAGGGGACTCGGCGGCGTCCGTCGAGGACGTGTCCGTGCCCGGGTCCGCCTGCAGAGGGTGTGGCGTCAAAGCAGTCATAGAAAGGATCCTTCCCCCATGATGGAGCGTCGGGAGGGGACAGCCTTGGCCCCGCGGGCACCGATCCGAGGGGAACGGGCACCGTCTGTCGATCTCGCGTGCACCGCCCGGCCCTGCGCCGCCCGGCGCTGTTGGCGGGCGATCACTGTGGTCATCCTGCGCTGGTCAGGGCGGTACCGGTGCAGGCTCGGAAGGTGATCCGGCCGTCGCACCTGTGGTCCACAACTGTGTGGTGTTGCGTCCTTGAGGGGCGGTGGCCCGGGGACTGCTGTCGGGGACCCAGTCCCGCGGCTCCGCTCTCGCGGGGTCCTCGGAGCGTGGATCGATCCTCAGGAGCCGTTTGTTTCGGACAGATTACCACGCTCGTTCCGCGCGTCCGCCGCTCCATCCGAGGCGTGGCCACCTGTGGCTGAAGCGTTACTCACGGACCGTCCGGCGTCGTCACGATCGGTGGGAGGCTCGGCACCTGCGGCATCCGCGGCAGCGGTGCCGTCGGTGGCCGTGGTGTCCTTGGCGCCCGTATCCGTGGCACCCGTGGAGTCGACGTCCGCCCCGACGGCGTCCTTCGGTTCCCGGCCCGGCACATACACCGACGGCGCCTCGGCCGGCCGGCGCTTCACGGCGAGATACACGAGGACGGCCAGCGCGACGACGAACACGGCGATACTCGTCCAGACGTTCAGGCGCTGCGTGACCCCGAAGAGCGTCACCATCTCGGCGTCGTCGATGCGCAGGGCCTCGATCCAGACGCGCCCGAGCGTGTAGTAGGCGGCGTAGAGCCAGAACATGCGTCCGCCACGGAGGTTCAGCTTCCGCGCGAGCAGCAGGAGGATGGCGACTCCGGCGAGGTTCCACAGGAGTTCGTAGAGGAAGGTCGGGTGGAACAGCGTCCCGGGTTCCTGGTCGAGCGGGAAGTTGGCGTTGTCGGCATCGATCTCCAAACCCCAGGGCAGCGTGGTGGGCGCGCCGAAGAGCTCCTGGTTGAACCAGTTCCCGAGACGCCCCACGGCTTGCGCGAGGAGCACGCCCGGCGCCGCTGCATCGGCGAAGGCGGAGAGCCTGACCCCGGCCCGCCGCGCCCCGATCCAGGCCCCGACGGCACCGAGGGCGATGGCCCCCCAGATCCCGAGGCCGCCCAGCCAGATCTGCGGGATCCGGGCGAGATCCCCTTCGGGTCCGAAGTACGCGTCCGGCGACGACACCACGTGGTAGAGCCGTCCGCCGATGATGCCGAAGGGGATGGCCCAGATGGCGATGTCCCACACGGCGTCGGCGTTCCCGCCGAAGGCGACGAAGCGCTTCTGCGTGAGGATGAGCGCGAGGATGATGCCCGCGAGGATGCAGAGCGCGTAGGCGTGGATGGTGACCGGCCCGAGGGCGAAGCTCGCCCATTCGGACGGCGGGCTCGGGATGGACGCCGCGACGGCGATCCCGGTCATGCCGACCCTCCGGCGGACACCTTGGCGGCACCCGTGCTGAGCTCGCGTGTGAGGTCCGCGACCGCCTGCACACCACCGTCCCTGAGGGCCGCCACGAGGGCCGTCCCGACGATCACGCCGTCCGCGTAGGCGCCGATCTCGCGCACCTGGGCGGAGGAGGAGACGCCGAGTCCCACGCAGACGCGCTCGGCGCCGGCGTCGTGCGCGGCGTCGACGACGGCCTGGGCCGCCGCACCGACGGAGGTCCTGGCACCCGTCACACCCATGACGGAGACCGCGTACACGAAGCCGCGGCTGGCGTCGACGGTGTTCTGCATGCGCTGCGGGGAGGTGGAGGGCGCGACGAGGAACACCCGGTCGAGGCCGAGCTCCTCGGAGACCTGCAGCCATTCCGCTGCCTCGTCGGGGATGAGGTCGGGGGTGATGAGCCCGGCTCCGCCGGCGGCGGCGAGGCGCTCCGCGAAGTCGCGGACACCCATCCGCATCACGGGGTTCCAGTACGTCATCACGAGCACCGCGGCATCCGTCTTCCGGGTGATGCCTTCCACGACGTCGAAGATCTGCGGCACGGTGAAGCCGTTCGCGAGGGCCTCGACCGTCGCCTCCTGGATCACCACCCCGTCCATGACGGGGTCGGAGTACGGGATGCCGATCTCGATGAGGTCCACGCCGTTCTCCGCCATGGCGATCCCGGCCTCGATGGTGGTCCTGACATCGGGGAACCCCGCGGGCAGGTAGCCGATGAGGGCTGCGCGACCCTCGCTGCGGGCCTTCTCGATGGCGGCAGCCGCCTTTGAGGCGGGTGCGCCGGCTGCGCCGGGCTCCGGTTGCTGCTGGTCAGGGACGTGTGTCGTCACAGCTGCTCACCCTCCTCTGCGATCTCCTGCTCCACGCTGTCGTCCGGCAGCAGGTCGAAGTAGCCCGCGGCGGTCGCCACGTCCTTGTCCCCACGGCCCGAGAGGTTCACGACGATGATCCTGTCCGAGGGCTGCTCCCCCGGGGCGAGGTCGGCGGCGAGGCGCCGGCCGAGCTTCATGGTCCCGGCGAGTGCGTGTGCGGTCTCGATGGCGGGGATGATGCCCTCGGTCTGGCTGAGGAGCTTGAAGGCCTCCATGGCCTCGGCGTCGGTGATGGGCTCGTAGTGCGCGCGCCCGATGTCCGCGAGGTAGGCGTGCTCGGGGCCGACCCCGGGGTAGTCGAGGCCCGCCGAGATGGAGTGTGACTCCATGGTCTGGCCGTCCTCGTCCTGCATCAGGTAGGACCGGGCGCCGTGCAGCACACCCGGTCGGCCGAGCGTGATCGTCGCGGCGTGGCGGCCGGTCTCCACGCCGTCGCCCCCGGCCTCGAAGCCGTACAGCGCGACCTCGCGGTCGTCGAGGAAGCCGTGGAACATGCCGATCGCGTTGGACCCGCCGCCCACGCAGGCCGTCACGGCGTCGGGCAGGCGTCCGGTCTGCTCGAGGATCTGCTCGCGCGCCTCGTCGCCGATGACCTCGTGGAAGTAGCGGACCATCGACGGGAAGGGGTGCGCTCCCGCGGCGGTGCCGAGGAGGTAGTGCGTGGTCTCGACGTTGGCGACCCAGTCACGCAGGGCGTCGTTGATGGCGTCCTTGAGGGTCTGCGACCCGTTGGTCACGGGGACCACCGTCGCGCCGAGCAGCTGCATGCGGGCGACATTCAGCGCCTGCCGACGCGTGTCCTCCGCGCCCATGTACACGACGCACTCGAGACCGAGGAGGGCTGCCGCCGTCGCGCTGGCGACGCCGTGCTGGCCGGCGCCGGTCTCGGCGATGACACGGGTCTTGCCCATGCGCTTGGCGATCAGCGCCTGGCCGAGCACGTTGTTGATCTTGTGGGACCCGGTGTGGTTGAGGTCCTCCCGCTTGAGGAAGACCCGGACGCCCCCGCAGTGCTCGGCGAAGCGCGCGGCCTCGGTGAGCAGCGAGGGGCGGCCGGCGTAGTTCCTGTTGAGCTCCGCGACCTGGGCCGTGAACTCGGGATCCGCCTTCGCCTTGTCGAAGGTGTCCTGCAGCTCGTCGAGCGCCGCGATGAGCGATTCGGGCATCCAGCGGCCGCCGTAGGCGCCGAAGTACGGACCGGGGGCGTGGCGGAGGCTCTGGTCGTGGCTGAGGAAGGCCTCGGCCGTCCCGGCGTCGATGGCGTCCGCTGCTCCGGCGTCCGTGCCGGTCAGGCCCGTGTCCTGGTGCATATCAGTCATGACTTCAGCAATCCTGTCCTGTTGGTCCTCGCCCGGACGGGGATGCGTCGCGGGCGCCGGCGGGTCCGGTGATCCGTCCCGTGTGCTGCTCGGTGGTGCTGGTGCCGACCGGTGGCCGGTGCTTGGCGGGCGCGTGCCCGGTATGGATGGTCCGGCTGGACCGCTCCCTGGTGGGAGCTGCGGGCGCCGGCCCGTCGACGCGTTCAGGCGCGCGCGGCCATGCCCGGCTCCCGCCAGGCGGTACGGCCCGTCCGGCGGAAATCCGCGATCGTCGCGGCCGGATCGTCGTGCCGGACGAGTGCCTCGCCGACGAGGACCGCGTGCGCGCCGTGGCCCGCGTACTCCTCGACGTCGGCGGCATCACGGACTCCCGACTCGGCGATGACGACGGTCCCCGCCGGGACCAGGTGGGCCAATCCGGCGAAGACGCCGCGGTCGATCTCGAGCGTCTTCAGATTGCGGACGTTGACACCGATGATCGGTGCCCCCGCCGCGACGGCGCGCCGTACCTCGTCCTCGGTGTGGGTCTCGACGATCGCGCTCATGCCGAGTTCGTGGGTGAGGGCGAGGAAGCCGGCGAGCTCGGCGTCGGTGAGTGCCGCGACGATCAGGAGCACGACGTCGGCGCCGTGGGCCCGCGCCTCCCAGATCTGGTAGGCGTCCACCGTGAAGTCCTTGCGGAGCACAGGCACCTGGACTGCTGCTCGGACGGCGTCGAGATCGGCCAGCGAACCCCCGAAGCGCCGCTCCTCGGTGAGCACGGAGATGACGGCGGCGCCGCCACGCTCGTAGGACGCGGCAAGGGACGCCGGATCGGCGATGTCCGCCAGGGCGCCCTTGGAGGGGCTGCTGCGCTTCACCTCGGCGATGACCGCGAGGTCTCCTCCCGCACCCGAGCCGAGCGCCGCGAAGGCGTCGATCGGCGCGGGAGCGGACGTCGCCGCCCTCCGGACGTCCTCGAGGGGAACGGCACGCCGACGCTCCGCGAGGTCCTCGCGGACGCCCCCGATGATGTCGTCGAGGACCGTCATCTAGTGGCCGTTGTTCTTGAGCTTGGAGCCGCCGACGCCGTAGCCGATCTTCCGGAGGACGAATCCGACGAGGAGGCCGACGAACATCACCGCGATCCCGATCCAGAAGAGGAGGGTGCCGAAGTCGTGGTTGCCCTCCGTGCTCGCCAGGATGTAGGCGAAGGAGGCCACAGCGGCACCGGCCAGCATGATGAGCACGCAGGTCCATGCCGCGGGGCTGTTGCCGTGACCGATCGTCTCGTCACCCATCCGGGCGTGGTTCGCGGGGGTGTTGCGGGTCGCGGAGGCGCGGGTCTCGGATGCCATGGTGAATCTCCTTCGAACGGGTCAGGTTCCATTCTGCCATTGATGGGGCGGTCGGGAGGAACCGGTGGGGACGTACGCGCCCGGCTCTCAGCCGGTCGGGTCGTTGCCCCGCGAGAGCTGGTCCCAGCTGTCGATCTCGTCCGCATGGGCGCTGGACCGGCCGCGGGAGGGACGCGCCGCGGCCGAGGATGCCCCGCCGGTCTCGTCCCCGGCGGGGAGCAGTGGGTCGGGGGGTGCATCGGGCGCGGCCGCGGACCGTGCCGCCGCGGAGGATGACGCGCCTCCCGGGACCGGGCGTCCGTCGACGGGACCTTCACTGCGGCCGTCGTCGTCATCGGCGGCCGGGACCACCCCGGGGGCTACGTCTCCCGTGGAAGGCGCGGGCGCTCCGGGCTGCAGGTCACCGGCAGCAGGCGTGACCGCCCGCGAGGCCCCGGCGTCGTATCGTCGGTTCACTCCCCAGGTGCGGCCCGCCAGGACCACCCAGGCGGCCGCGAGCACCAGGAGGACGCCGGCCGCGACGGCGAGCCACGGGAAGACGCCGGCCGTCGCCTCGGCACCGGCCAGGCCGCTCACGCCGATGGCCTCGCCGACGGCGGGTTCTGCAGCCGCCGCGGGATCGAGCGCGACACCCGCGCTGGACAGGGCGATACCGACGCCCGAGAGCACGAGGATCACGGCGATGACCCACCGAGCGAGGCGACCGGCGATCGACACGGCGAGGGCAGCCGCCAGGGCCACGAGGGCGAAAGCCGTCACGGGGGTCGACGCGTCGCTCCCGGCGATCATCAGGTCCGGCGTCTGCACGGCCTCCTGCGGCAGGCGGACGGTGAGCCAGGTCTGGGTCGTGGAACCGAAGGCCAGGAGCGCGAGGACCACGATCCCCATGACGACTATGCCGCGCCGCGCGAACCTGCCCGGCGCGGTGCGCTCGGTGCGTCCGGCACTCATGGTGCGTCCACCGCCGCGGGCCGGAGCCCGGCCGCGGTGAGGGCTGCCCGCAGGGGTGCCGCAGCCTTGTTCACGGTCTCGAGGGCCTCGGCCTCCAGCACCGAGTCGGCGACGATCCCGCCGCCGGCCTGGACGTATGCCGTGCCCTCGCGCAGGAGCGCGGAGCGGATGGCGATGGCCATGTCCATGTCGCCCGCGAAGTCGAGGTAGCCAACCACTCCTCCGTAGATGCCGCGGCGATGCGGTTCCACCTCGTCGATGAGGCGCAGTGCACGCGGCTTCGGGGCGCCGGAGAGTGTCCCGGCCGGGAAGGTCGCCGCGAGGACGTCGTAGGCCGTCTTCGCCGGCGAGAGCCGACCGACGACCGTGGAGACGAGGTGCATGATGTGGCTGAACTTCTCCACCTCCATGAACTGGGTGACGTCGACGCTGCCCGGCGTGCACACCTTGGAGAGGTCGTTCCGCGCGAGATCCACGAGCATGAGGTGCTCGGCCTTCTCCTTCGTGTCCGCCCGGAGTTCGACGGCGAGGTCGCGGTCCTCCTCCGTGGTCCTGCCGCGGGGGCGCGAGCCCGCGATGGGGTGGGTGATGACCTCGTCGCCCGTGACGGTGACGAGTGCCTCCGGCGAGCTGCCAACGATCGAGTAGCCGCGTCCGTCGGAATCCTCGAGGCTGAACAGGTACATGTAGGGGCTCGGGTTGGTGGTCCGCAGGATGCGGTAGACGTCCAGCGGAGAAGCGTCGCACTCGATCTCGAAGCGGCGGCTGATGACGACCTGGAAGACCTCGCCGTCGACGATGGCCCGCTTGCCGCGCTCGATCGCGCGCAGGTACTCCGGCTCGAACCAGGACTCCCGGACGCGCTCCATCGACTCCTCCGCCGTTGGCGTGCCCTCGGCCATGACGGACACGGCGAGCTCGGCCGGGGCGACGAGCGTGGCGAGCATGGCGCGCACCCGCGCTACGGCGTCGTGCCAGGCCTCGTCGACCCGCTCGTCGGTGCCGTCGAAGTTGACGGCGTTGGCGACGAGGGTGAGCGAGCCCTCGGAGTTGTCATGGATGGCGAGGTCGGAGACCAGGCACATCGCCAGTTCGGGCAGCAGGAGATCGTCCTCGGGCGGACTCGTCAGCCGTTCCCAGTGCCGCACGGCCTCCCAGCCCACGAAGCCGACCATGCCGGAGGTGAAGGGAGGCAGTTCCTCGAAGCGCTCCGTGCGCAGGGCCTCGACGGTGAGGCGGAGCGCCTCGACGGGATCGCCTGCGACCGGCACGCCGGCCGGCGGCTCGCCCAGCCAGTGCGCTTCGCCGTCGCGCGTGGTCAGGGTTGCCCGGGAGTGCGCCCCGATGAACGAGTAGCGCGACCAGACGCCGCCGACGGCCGCGGATTCCATGAGGAAGGTGCCCGGGCGGCCGTCCGCGAGCTTGCGGTAGATCCCGATGGGCGTGTGCGCATCCGCCAGGACCTTCAGGTGCACGGGCACCACGCGCCGCGCCTTCGCCAGGTCGCGGAACTCCTCGAGGGTGGGGCTGATGGTGCCGAGCTGCTGCATGCGGGTCAGGATCCTTCCGCGTCGGGACGGCTGGAGGTGACGGAGGGCAGGTCGCGGCCGTCGAAGCACGTGCGGGTGCCGGTGTGGCAGGCGGCGCCTTCCTGGTCGACGGTGACGAGCAGGGCGTCTCCGTCGCAGTCAAGGGCGACGCCCTTGACCCACTGACGGTGTCCGGAGGTGTCGCCCTTCCGCCAGTATTCGTCGCGTGACCGGGAGAAGAAGGTGACCCGACCCGTGGTCAGGGTCCGGCGGAGGGCCTCCTCGTCCATCCAGCCGAGCATGAGCACCTCGAGCGTGTCGTACTGCTGGACGACGGCGGCGACCAGGCCGGCGTCGTCCTTCTTGAGGGCCCCGGCGATCGCGGGATCGAGCAGGGGCGCGTCGCGCGCCGCCTGGCGTTCGGAGACCGGAGGAGCGCCTGTTCCGGCGGCGGACGGGGAGGACGTGGTGGGAGGCATCACCCCTGATTCTAGTGCGGCCCCGACGGCGGCGCGGCGCGCCTGCCACCGCCCTCGCGTGGCGTGCTAGTTTCAGCAGTGATGCACTACGTAACCCCGTCCCGCGAGGTCCTGGCCGAGACGCTCCTGGCAGCCGGTCCCGATGCCCCCACGCTCTGTGAGGGGTGGCACACGCGCGATCTGGCGGCGCATCTGTACCTGCGCGAGCACAAGCCGGCCCTGGGCCTCGGCATGGTCGTGAAGAGGTTCGCCCCGATTACCGAGCGCGCCACGCGGGAGACGGCCGAACGTGCCGGATCCCCGGCGGGCTACGAGGCGCTCGTGCGGCGTTTCCTCGCCGGTCCACCCGCGCTCTCGCCGATGCGCCTCAATGCCGTCGACAAGAGCGCCAACCTGATCGAGTACTTCGTCCACACCGAGGACGTCCGGCGGGCCGGCTCGCGCTGGGCACCGAGGGCGCTCGACGAGGACTACGCGAACGCCCTGTGGGAGGAACTCGTGAAGCGCGCCGCCATCCTCTACCGCGGCGTGGATCTCGGGATCGTGCTGGTGCGGACGGACGGTCCCCGCCACGTCGCGAAGCGCGCACCCGTATCGGTGGCCATCGTGGGCGAGCCGGGCGAACTGCTCATGCACGCCCACGGTCGCCGTGCCCAGGCACTCGTCACGTTCGAGGGCGGGCCCGATGCCGTCGCCCTGCTCGAGAGTGCCGACGTCGGTCTCTGAATCCTCCCGCTGCAGGCAGGACCCGGCGCCTAGCGGACGGGGTACCCTGCCGCGCGGATCGCGGCCTTGACGTCCGCGATCGCGGACACCGGACCGAAGTGGAAGACGGAGGCCGCCAGCACGGCGTCCGCGCCGGCCTCGACGGCGGGCGGGAAGTGTGCGGGCTCGCCCGCACCGCCCGAGGCGATGAGCGGCACGCCGACGGCCGCCCGTACGGCGCGGATGAGTTCGAGGTCGAACCCCTCCTTGGTTCCGTCGGCGTCGATCGAGTTCAGCAGGATCTCCCCCACCCCGCGGTCGGCGGCCTCCTTCGCCCAGGCGACGGCGTCGATCCCGGTACCCTTGCGGCCGCCGTAGGTCGTCACCTCGAAGCCCGACGGCGTCGCGGCGTCCCGGGTCCGGCGCGCGTCGAGCGACAGGACGAGGACCTGGGCACCGAAGTGCTTCGTGATCTCGTCGATCACGGCCGGCCGCGCGACGGCGGCGGTGTTGATCGAGGCCTTGTCCGCGCCGTACCGCAGGAGGCGGTCCACGTCGGAGATCTCGCGGACTCCCCCGCCCACCGTCAGCGGGATGAAGACCTCCTCGGCGGTCCGCGAGACGACGTCGAACGTGGTCTCGCGGTTGCCGGAGGAGGCGGTCACGTCGAGGAACGTGAGCTCGTCGGCACCGGCCCGGTCGTAGCGGTGCGCGAGCTCCACCGGGTCCCCGGCGTCACGCAGGTCCTCGAAGTTGACCCCTTTGACCACGCGTCCGGCGTCAACGTCGAGGCAGGGGATCACGCGGATGGCGACACTCATGCTCGCCTCCCTAGATCCTGCAGGCGTGGATGGTGCTGACGAGGATGGCGCGCGCACCGAGCTCGTACAGCTCGTCCATGATGCGGTTGGTCTGGTTCCGCCGGACCATGGAGCGCACCGCGACCCACTCGGAGTCGCGCAGGGGTGAGACGGTCGGGGACTCGAGGCCGGGGGTCAGGGCCGCCGCCGCGTCGACGAGGTCCTTCCGGACGTCGTAGTCCATCATCACGTACTGCCGGGCCACGAGGACGCCCTGCAGGCGGCGCAGGAGCACGTCGAGGCCCACGGGGGCCTCCCCCGCGCGGCCGATGAGCACGGCCTCGCTCTGCAGGATGGGATCACCGAAGATCTCCATCCCCGCGGCGCGCAGCGTGTTGCCGGTCTCGACAACGTCGGCGATGGCATCGGCGACGCCGAGGCGCACGGAGGACTCCACGGCGCCGTCGAGCCGGACCACCGACGCCGTGATGCCGCGCTCGGCGAGGTAGTCCTTCAGCAGGCCCTCGTAGCTCGTGGCGAGCCGCTTGCCCTCGAGCTGCTCGAGGGCGTCGAAGTCGCCGACCGGACCGGCGAAGCGGAAAGTGGACGCGCCGAAGCCGAGCTGCATGAGCTCCTCCGCCTTCACCTGCGCGTCGAGGAACAGGTCACGGCCGGTGATCCCGACGTCGAGCGTCCCGGAACCGACGTACACCGCGATGTCGCGGGGCCGCAGGAAGAAGAACTCGATCTCGTTCTCGGGGTCCACGAGGACGAGCTCGCGGGAGTCGCGGCGCTGGCGGTAGCCGGCCTCGGCGAGCATGGACGAGGCGGCCTCGGAGAGGGCGCCCTTGTTGGGGACTGCTACACGGAGCATGGGGTACTTTCGCGTCAGGAGGGTGGGACAGGCGATCGTGGGCCGCGGGCGGGTGCGCCGGCGCGGCTAGAGATGCTTGTAGACGTCCTGGAGCGTGAGTCCCTTCGCGATCATGAGGACCTGCAGGTGGTAGAGCAGCTGCGAGATCTCCTCGGCGGCGTCCTCCGTCGACTCGTACTCCGCGGCCATCCAGACCTCGGCGGCCTCCTCGACGACCTTCTTGCCGATGCCGTGCACGCCCGAGTCGAGTTCCGCGACGGTGCGCGACCCCGCAGGGCGCTCGACGGCCTTGGCGCTGAGCTCCTCGAACAGGGAATCAAAGGTTTTCACATCCCCTAGGCTATCGGCTCSCCGCACCGGCTCGGCACGCCCGGCCCGCTCTGTGACGGATGCCTCGGCCGTCACCGCCCGAAGGCCCGGAGGACGGAGGCCGTGGCCAGCGCGGCGGAGACCGCCTCGTGGCCCTTGTCCTCGGAGGAGCCGGGCAGGCCGGCGCGGTCGAGGCCCTGCTGCTCGGTGTCGCAGGTCAGGACCCCGAAGCCGACCGGTACGCCCGTCCGGACGCTGACGTCGGTCAGGCCGGAGGTCGCGGCCTGGCACACGTACTCGAAGTGGGGCGTCCCGCCGCGGATGACGACGCCGAGGGCAGCGACCGCGTCGACGTGCGGGGCGATGCGCGCGGCGGCGACGGCCAGCTCGAAACTACCCGGCACGCGGACCTCGGTGACGTCCGCCCCCGCTTCCGCGGCGGCACGCCGGGCGCCGTCGAGCAGACCGTCCATGATCTGCGTGTGCCAGCTCGCCGCGATGATCGCGAGCCGCAGTGGCGCGCCGTCCTGAGTGGTGAGTGCGCTGATGTCGATGCTGGGTGCTCCGTGGCCGCTCATGATGTTCCTTCCGGGGTGGTGTCGCTGGGGATGTCGAGGGGGTGTTCAGGGGTGTCCGGACGATGGACTGCACCGCCGGCGCCGGTGCTGCCGTCGGGCCCGGACGCTGCACGTGCCCCGAGGAAGACGACGAGGTCCTCGATGGAGACGAGGGGGATGCCGTGCTCGTCGGCGAACCGGCGCAGGGCCGGCAGCCGCATCATGTCGCCGTCGTCGTGCACGAGTTCCGCGATCACCGCGGCCGGGCGCTTGCCCGCGAGGACACTGAGCTCCACCCCGGCCTCGGTGTGGCCGGCCCGCTCGCGCACGCCGCCCGGTGCAGCGCGGAGGGGGAAGACGTGGCCCGGCCGGGTGACATCCGTGGGCCCGCTGGCGCCGTCCGCCAGGACACGCGCGGTCCGGGCCCGGTCCGCGGCGCTGATGCCCGTGCTGACGCCCGTCGCGGCGTCGCAGGACACGGTGTAGGCCGTGCCCTTGGAATCCTCGTTCACGGCGGTCATCGGCGGCAGGAGGAGGCGGTCCGCATCCTCAGCGCGGAGCGGGACGCACAGCACACCGGAGGTCCACCGCACGGTCCAGCCGACGAGCTGCGGGGTCGCGTCCTCGGCGGCGAAGACGATGTCGCCCTCGTTCTCGCGGTCCTCGTCGTCGACCACGACGACTGCACCGCCGGCCGCGATGGCGGCGACCGCGTCCTCGACGGGATCGAGGCGGAGGAGTGTCGTGTCGCGGGCCGGCTCGCGGATCACTGCGCGTCCCCGGACGTGTCCTGCCGCCGGGCGTCGACCGCCGCGAAACCGAGCAGGCGCTCGGCGTACTTGGCGAGCACGTCCATCTCGAGGTTCACGGGATCGCCGATGGCCTTGGCGCCGAGACCGGTCTCCCTGAGGGTCGTGGGAATGAGGCCGACCTCGAACCACTGGTCGCTCTCGTCCGGCGCACTCACCGCGGTCACGGTCAGGGACACGCCGTCGATCGCGACGGACCCCTTCTCGGCGGCGTACCGGCCGAGCGTCGCGGGCAGGCCGAAGCGGAGCCGGTGCCAGGCGCCGAGGTCCTCGCGCTCGAGGAGCACCCCGATGCCGTCGACATGGCCCTGGACGACATGACCGTCGAGGCGTCCGCCGGCCGGCACGCAGCGCTCGAGGTTGACGGGCGTCCCGGGCTGCAGCCCGCCCGTGGTGGTGCGGCGGAGGGTCTCGCCCATGACGTCGACGCCCACGCGCCCGCCGTCGAGCGTCACCGCGGTGAGGCAGACGCCGTTGACGGCGATCGACGCCCCTGGGCTGAGGTCCCTCCCGGTCTCGGGCGCCTCGAAGACGAGCAGCGCGCTCTCGCCGTCGGGCGTGACGTCGAGTGAGACGACGCTGCCCTGCTCGGACACGATTCCTGTGAACACGGGTACTTCCTTCGGGTGGGTCGGGAGGGGATGGAGCGACGGGTGGGTCTACCTGGATCGACCGGGGGTCAAGTCGTCCGGCGTCGGACGCCGGACGGGCTGCTCACCCGGGCGGCGGCCGGAGGTGCAGCCGGACATCCGCCCCGAGTCGGTGGACGGCCGGTCCGCCCGCCTCGTCCAGGCCCCAACGCGGGGCAGCGGCGAGGGAGTCGATCCCCAGGTCGGGGAAGGCGGGAGCGCCGTCACCGAGGACCACGGGCGCCACGTAGCTGACCAGTTCGTCGACTACACCTGCACGGAGGAAGGCGGCGGCGATCCGCGGTCCCCCCTCGACAAGGAGGTGCCGCACCCCCCGGGCGAAGAGTCCATCGAGGGCGGCGCGGACGTCCCGGGTGGTCAGGTGGACGAAGCCCGGACCCCGGATGGCGGCCTCGCAGGGCACCGGGGTCAGCCCCATCACGACGCGCAGGGTCGCCCTGGCTCCCGCGGACGTCCCGTCCACCGCGGGCCCGCCGCGCGCGGTGAGGCGCGGATCGTCGTCGCGCACCGTCCCGCTGCCCACGAGGACCGCGTCGGCGAGGGCCCGGAGGCGGTGGCCGTCGGCGCGCGCCTCCGGTCCGGTGATCCACTGGCTGGTGCCGTCGACCGCCGCCACCCGCCCGTCGAGCGACTGGGCCGATTTCACTGTCACGAAGGGGCGACCCGCTGCGACGGACGCCGTCCAGCGCTCGTTGAGGTGCTGCGACGCTTCCGCTTCCACCCCGCCGACGCACCCGACGCCCGCTGCGCGGAGCCGGCCCGCGCCGCCCGCCGCTGGTCCGTTGACGTCATCCGCGGCGAAGACCACGCGGGCCACACCGGCGCTGATGAGCGCCTCGCTGCACGGGCCGGTGCGTCCCGTGTGGTTGCACGGTTCGAGCGTGACCACCATCGTGCCGCCGCGGGGGTCGTGCCCGCGGTCCCCGGCGTCCGCGAGGGCCGCGGGTTCCGCGTGGGGGGTGCCGGCGCCCCGGTGGTGCCCCTCCCCGAGGACCGTGCCGTCGGGAGCCAGGAGGACGGCGCCGACGAGGGGGTTCGCGCCACGCACGCCGAGACCGGCGAGCTCCAGCGCGCGCAGCATCGCCCTCGCCTCGGCCTCCGCCACCCGCGTCGTCGTGCTCATCGGAGGCTGGGGTCGGGCAGGAGGGCCTCGACACGGGGTTGCGCCGTGCGCTGGGCCCTGGCCCACACGAAGAAGCCCACCAGGGTGAAGACCCCGTAGAAGGCGTACATGACGGCGCTCGCGTAGTAGCCGGCACTGAACAGCAGGGGAACACCCACGAGGTCCACGGCCACCCAGACCAGCCAGAACTCGACCCAGCCCCTGGCCATGCCGTAGGTGGCGAGGAGAGACCCGACGAAGGTCCAGGCATCGGCCCACACGGGCTCGTAGGAACCGAGCACGCGGAAGAGGGGGGTGAGGGCGACGGTCCCCAGGACCATGAAGGCGACCATGCCGATCCTGGCCCTGGTCCCGGCCCACCGGGGCGTCACGGCCTGCCCGCCCCCGTGACGGCTCGCCTGCCACTGGCGCCACCCGTATACGGAGACGGCGATGAACATGACCTGGCGGCCGGCCTGGCCGAGGAGGTTGGCGGCACTCGCGGCGCCGAAGACGGAACCGAGGAAGACGGTGAGGAGGAGGACGTTGCCGACGATGCCGACCGGCCAGGCCCAGACCCGGCGCCGCATGCCGCCGAGGGCGCTGAGCAGCCCGAAGACGTTGCCCACCACCTCACGGAGCAGCAGGGAGCCGTTGCCTACGGGGATGCGGGCTTCGAAGAGCCACTGCAGAAAATCCATGCCGATCCTTCGCCGCTACGACGGCTCCGGGTGATGGCAGCAGTGGACCCCGTGCCGCGGCGGACCACGGCAGAGCCGCGGCCCATCGATCGGGCAGCGGACAGTGCACTGCTGTGCGTGCTTCTCCCATCCAGACTTTGACTGTCGGTCCCGGAATTCCACCGGCTCAACCGCCCTCGTTCCGCGGGTGCGGAACGACGGAGCGGGTCGCGGACTATCACCGCCGGTTCGGACTTACACCGACCCCGGAGCACGTACTGCGCCGATTATTTCACAGTGCCCGCGGACCCACCGTCGGATCGTCATAATTCGTCCGACAGCGATCACCGCGAGCGTGGCGCATGAGGCCCCGGACGCCTGAGGGACGGGACACCCCTGCCGGGTGTCCCGTCCCTCAGGGCGCGGAGGAACCTGACCGGCCTACTGGTCGGCCGTGGTCTCCGACCTGGGCTTCGCGTCGACGCCCGCCTCCTTGCGCTGCTGCGCCGTGATGGGCGCGGGGGCGGCGGTGAGCGGGTCGTAGCCGCCGCCGGACTTCGGGAACGCGATGACGTCGCGGATGGAGTCCGTGCCGGCCAGCAGCGACACCACGCGGTCCCAGCCGAGCGCGATCCCGCCGTGGGGAGGCGCTCCGTACTTGAAGCCCTCGAGCAGGAACCCGAACTTCTCCTGGGCCTCCTCGGCGCTCAGTCCCATGACCGCGAACACGCGCTCCTGGACGTCACGCTGGTGGATACGGATGGATCCGCCACCGAGCTCGTTCCCGTTGCACACGATGTCGTACGCGTAGGCGAGGGCGTTCTCCGGATCCGAGTCGAACGTGTCCATGAACTCGGGTTTCGGCGACGTGAAGGCGTGGTGCACGGCCGTCCACGCGCCGCCACCCACGGCGACGTCGCCCGCGGCCACCGCGGCCGACGCGGGCTCGAACATCGGAGCGTCAACGACCCACACGAACGCCCAGTCACCCTCCTTGACGAGTCCCGTGCGTCGGCCGATCTCGACCCGTGCGGCGCCGAGGATGGCGCGCGAGGACGCAGCGTCCCCGGCGGCGAAGAAGATGCAATCGCCGGGGCTCGCGCCGGTCGCCGCAGCGAGGCCCTCGCGCTCCGCGTCGGTCAGGTTCTTCGCGACCGGGCCGCGCAGGCTCCCGTCGTCGTCGATGAGGACGTACGCGAGGCCCTTGGCGCCGCGCTGCTTGGCCCACTCCTGCCAGGCATCGAGCTGGCGGCGGGGCTGCGACGCGCCACCGGGCATGACGACGGCGCCGACGTAGGGGGCCTTGAACACACCGAAGCCGGTGTCCTTGAAGAACCGGGTCAGCTCGCTGAGCTCCAGACCGAAGCGCAGGTCGGGCTTGTCGGAGCCGTACTTCGCCATGGCGTCCGCGTAGGTCATGCGGCGGATGGGCAGCGGCACGTCGACGTCGATGAGCTTCCACAGGCGGGAGACGAGCTGCTCGCCGAGCGCGATGATGTCGTCCTCCTCGACGAAGCTCGCCTCGATGTCGAGCTGCGTGAACTCCGGCTGGCGGTCCGCGCGGAAGTCCTCGTCGCGGTAGCAGCGGGCCAGCTGGTAGTACTTCTCGAAGCCGCCCACCTGGAGGAGCTGCTTGAACAGCTGCGGGGACTGCGGCAGGGCGTACCAGGAGCCGGGGGCGAGCCGCGCGGGAACGAGGAAGTCGCGCGCGCCCTCGGGTGTCGAGCGTGTCAGGGTGGGGGTCTCGATCTCCACGAACCCGTCCTGGTGCAGCAGCTCGCGCGCCACGCGGCTCGCCTCGGAACGCAGGCGCAGGTTGGCCTGGGGGCCCGGACGGCGGAGGTCGAGGTAGCGGTGGCGGAGGCGTGCCTCCTCGCCGACCTCGACGTGCTCGTCGATCTGGAACGGCAGGGGGTCCGAGGTGTTGAGGATGGTCACGGAGTCCGCGATCACCTCGACGGCGCCCGTGGGGAGGGCGGGGTTCTCGTTGCCCTCGGGGCGCTGCTGCACGGTGCCGACGATCTGCAGGACGTACTCGTTGCGGAGGCTCGAGAAGACGTCCTCCTCGCGGACCACGACCTGCGCGAAACCGGAGGCGTCACGGAGGTCGAGGAAGGCCACGCCGCCGTGGTCGCGGCGTCGCGCGACCCAGCCCGCCAGGGTGACCGATTGTCCTACGTGCTCGGGCCGAAGGGAGCCGAGTTCATGCGTGCGGAGCACAGCATTCCTTCCCACAGGGGTGTCAGATGAATCGCAGGTGCCGATGCGCCTGCCTACAGTTGGTGCGAACCGAGTCAACTTTACCGGTCCGCCCCCGGGCGCCCGGACACTGTCCGGCCGGAGGAGGACGGCGCCCGGCCGTCCTGCCCGACCGGCGCGATCAGCCGCCCGGCGGCCACCCCGTCCGAGGAGGACCATGTCCCAGCAACCAGCCCTGCGCCGCGTGATGGGCGCCTTCGACGCGACCACCGTGGGCTTGGGCGCGATGATCGGTGCCGGCGCCTTCGCGGTCTTCGCGCCTGCGGCAGCCGCCGCGGGGCGGTTCCTGCCCCTGGCGATCCTCATCGCCGGCCTCGTCGCCTACTGCAACGCCTCCGCCACGGCCTCCCTGGCCGTCCGCTACCCGTCCAGCGGCGGCGCGTACGTCTACGGCCGCGAACAGCTCGGTCACTGGACCGGCTTCCTCGCGGGCTGGAGCTTCGTGACGGGAAAGCTGGCCTCCTGCGCGGCGATGGCCCTGACGTTCGGCCTCTACGCCGCCCCGGGCTTCGAGAAGGCAGCGGCCGTCGCCGCCGTCGCCGCACTCACGGCCGTCAATCTCCTCGGCGTGACGCGCACGGCCCTCGCGACCCGCGTGATCGTCTCGCTCGTGGTCCCGGTGATCGCCTTCGTGATCGTGGTCGCCCTCAGCACGCCCCCGGCGGAGGGCGCCTCCGACACCGTGCCCGTGGGGGCCGGCGGGGTCCTGCAGGCGGCGGCCCTGCTGTTCTTCGCCTTCGCCGGGTACGCCCGCATCGCGACGATGGGCGAGGAGGTCCGAAACCCCCACAGGACCATCCCGCTGGCCATCCTCGGCGCCCTCGGTTTCACGCTGGTCCTCTACCTCGTGCTGGGGGTGTCCCTGCTCAGGGTGCTCGGGCCGGCCGCCCTGGCGGAAGCCTCCGCACCCCTGCGCGACGTGTTCGACGCCGCGGTGCCCGGCGAGGGCTCGATGGGCCGGGGCGGCGCCGTCGTGACCCTCGCCGCGGCCCTCGCGAGCCTGGGCGCGCTGCTCGCGCTCATCGCCGGGGTCGGGCGGACGAGCCTCGCGATGGCCCGCGGACGCGACCTGCCGCAGCTGCTGGGGCGCGTCTCGCGGCGCTTCGGCGTCCCCTGGATCGCTGACATCGCCACGGCCGTGGTGGTCGTGGTGCTCCTGCTGGCCACGGACGTGCTGACGGTGGTGGGCTTCTCGAGCTTCGGCGTCCTGCTGTACTACGCGATCGCGAACATCGCGGCCTTCACCCTGACGGACCGGCAGTGGTACGCGCCGCGCTGGCTGAACGTGGCCGGCGCGCTCGCCTGCCTCGTCCTCGCTTTCACGCTCCCGGCGACGTCGGTGGTCACCATGCTGGTGGTGCTCGCCGTCGGACTCGTCGGCCGGGCGATCGTGCTCGCCCGGCGGGCGCGCGACGGCGTGAGCGGGGTCAGGCGCGGGTGATCACCGGACGCAGGTCAGCCGACGGGGGCATCCACGTGGCGGGATCGGCCACCACCTGATCGCCGGACCGGATGTCCTTCACCTCGTGCGTGCCGTCCGCAGCCGTGAACCAGACGAACGGGATACCCCGTCGATCGGCGAACCTGATCTGCTTGCCGAACTTCTCGGCACCCGCAGCGACCTCCGCGGAGATCCCGCGCAGGCGCAGGGCCGCGGCGACGTCCTGCGCCTGCGACCACGCGTCATCGTCGGCGAGTGCCACGAGGACGGCCGTGGGCACGGCGCGGGAGGCGGTCGCGAAGCCCTGGCTGAGCATGCGCGAGACGATGCGCGTCACCCCGATCGACAGGCCGACACCGGGGAAGGTGCGGTTGCCCTTCCGGGCGAGGGAGTCGTAGCGGCCGCCCGAGCAGATGGAGCCGAGGCCCTCGTGCCCGTCGAGGACCGTCTCGTAGACGGTCCCCGTGTAGTAGTCGAGACCGCGGGCGATACTGAGGTCCGCGACGACCCGGCCCGGGGCGCGACGTGCCGCCTCGCCGACCACCTGGCGGAGCTCGTCGAGGCCCTCCTCCAGCAGGTCGTTCGTCACCCCGAGGGCACGCACCTGGTCCACGAAGGACGTGTCCGGCGTGCGGATGCCCGCCAGCTCGAGGGCGAGCTCCACCTGCCTGTCGTCGGCACCTGTCTCGTCCCGCAGCAGGGCGCCGACCTTCTCCGGGCCGATCTTCTCCAGCTTGTCGATGCTGCGCAGCACCGCGGCCGTGTCCTCGAGACCGATCCCCCGGTAGAACCCCTCCGCCAGCTTGCGGTTGTTGACGCGGAGCGTGACGTCGGGAATCGGGAGGGCCCCCAGGGCCTCGACGACGGCGAGGGCGAGCTCGACGTCGTACCGGAACGGCAGGACGCCGTCACCCACCACGTCGATGTCCGCCTGCGTGAACTCGCGGGCCCTGCCCTCCTGCGGGCGCTCACCCCGCCAGCACTTCTGGATCTGGAACCGGCGGAACGGGAAGGCGAGGTGCCCCGCGTTCTCGACGACGTAGCGGGCGAACGGGACCGTGAGGTCGTAGTGCAGCGCCAGTCCGCTCTCCGACGCCGAGGCCTCCTCGGCCTGAAGCCGCGAGACGGCGTAGACCTCCTTGTCGATCTCGCCCTTGCGCAGGAGGTGCTCCACGGTCTCGACGGCGCGCGTCTCGATGCTCGAGAACCCGTGCAGCTCGAACGTGCGCTGCAGGACCTCGAGGACGTGCAGCTCGATCAGGCGCTCTTCCGGGAGCCACTCGGGAAAGCCGGACAGTGATGCCTTGCGGGCCATGGTGTTGATCTCCTCCTGCACGGGGTCCGGTCACCGCGGCCGTGCTGCCGGCGGTCCGGTTCTGCGGCCTCAATCCTAGGCGTCAGGCAGGGCAGCCGGAAAAGGAACGGCAGGCGGTGACAGGGGCCGGGCGCCGCTCGGGTGGACGCACCGGCGTGATCCGCGCCGGGACGCGGAACGGAGGGCAGTGGGTAAAGTAGCCTCAGGGGCAGGAATCGCGGTACTGCCGGTGTCGAGCAGGGGTGTCCGGTGGACGCCTCCCTCGCCGGCCGGGACCGGACCGATAGACTCCTGAACCCTGCATGGTGTGATCCTGCATGACATGGCTCCGGCGTTGATCAGGGCCATCCGACGAGCGAAAGACTTCTAGCGGTGACAGAGAGTCAGCAATCCGACGAAACGACCATCGGCCTCGGGACGCAGCAGGACGCTGCGGAGGCCGACGGTGCCATGGGCGACCGCCCCTCGACCTCCGGCACGGAGGACGCCCCGGCGGCTCAGGCCGACGAAGCCCCGGCGGCTCAGGCCGACGAAGCCCCGGCGGCTCCGGCGGACGCCCCCGCTGCTCCCGCGGACGAGGTGGTCGAGGACGGATCCGCCGCGGATCATGACGCGACGGCGGATGAGGCGTCCGCCGGCACGGCGGACCCGGTGGCCACCGAGGCCACCGAGGCCACCGAGGCCACCGAGGCCACCGAGGTCGACGAGGTCGCGGCTCCGGCCGACGCCGCAGCAGCGGACGACGCCGGGACCTCGGAAGCCGAGGCGACAGCGGACGACGTCGCGACGACGACCGAAGCGACCGGGACGACCGAGCCCGCTCCGCCCCTCGCCGCAGAACCCGCTCCCCTCAGCACCCCCTCCCCCCGCCTCGCGGCTCCCAAGCCGCCGCTGCCCACCGCCATGACGCCGCGGCCGCTGAAGAAGACCGCCCAGCCCGTCGTCGCTCCACCCGCGCACAGCACCTCCCTCGAGGAGGCCGCGAAGTTCGCACGTGTCGAGGAGGACGGCCATGTCTTCCTCCTCGTCGACGGCGAGGAGCACGCGGTGGGCCAGTACCCCGATGCGACGCGTGACGAGGCGCTCGGCTACTTCGTCCGGAAGTACGACGACGTCGTCAGCCAGGTCGCCCTGCTCGAACAGCGTGTCCAGGCCAAGGCGCCGTCGTCGGACATGACCAAGACCGCCAAGCATCTGCGCGCGCAGGTCGGCGAACGCAAGATGGTCGGCGACGTGCTCGCCCTGGAGGCGCGGATCGACGCACTCCTCGCGGAGATCGGCGGTCTCGAGAAGGCCGAACGCGCCGTGCAGGACGAGCTCAAGGCGAAGGAACTCGCTGCCCGCGAAGCCATCGTCGCGGAGGCCGAGGAGCTCTCGGGGCGCGATCCTTCCACCGTGCAGTGGAAGGCCAGCAGCACGCGCATGAACGAGCTGTTCGAGCTGTGGAAGGCTGCCCAGAAGAACGGGCCGCGCCTGGGCCGCGGTACGGAGGACGCCCTGTGGAAGCGGTTCCGCTCGGCCCGCACCGTGTTCGACCGCCACCGCCGCGCATACTTCTCCCAGCTGGACAACGACAACGCCGAGGCCAAGCAGGCCAAGGAAGCGCTCATCAAGCGCGCGGAGCAGCTGTCCACCTCCACCGACTGGGGCCAGACCGCCGCCGAGTACCGGCGCCTGATGGACGAGTGGAAGGCGTCGAAGCGCGCCAGCCGCAAGGACGACGACGCCCTGTGGGCCCGCTTCCGGGCAGCGCAGGACCGCTTCTTCGAGGCCCGCAAGGCCGTCAACGAGGCAGTCGACGAGGAGTACGCAGGGAACCTCGTGGCGAAGGAGGCCCTGCTGAAGGAAGCCCAGCAGATCCTGCCGATCCGCGACCTCGCCGCCGCCAAGAAGGCACTGCAGTCCATCCGTGACCGCTGGGACGAGGCCGGCAAGGTGCCCCGCGCGGACATGGGCCGGATCGATGCCGGTCTCCGCCAGGTCGAGGACGCCGTGAAGTCTGCGGATGACGAGCACTGGACGAAGACGAATCCCGAGACGAAGGCGCGCACCAACAGTGCGCTCAGCCAGCTCGAGGGGACGATCGCGCAGCTCCGCGAGGACCTCGCCTCGGCCGAGCGTGCGGGCAACGCGAAGAAGATCGCCGGCGCGCGCGAAGCCCTCGCCGCTCGCGAACAGTGGCTGGAGATGCTGCAGAAGTCCGCCCAGGACTTCTCCTAGCCGGGGGCCGGTCCGCCGGCCGCCGAGCCACCAGCCCTCCGGCGCCGTTGTCCACATCGGCGCCGGAGGGCTTTTGCGTCGAGGCCGTCCTCGCGATGCTGGACCAATGCCTCCCCTCGACAGTGCCGACGTCGCAGCACCCCCGGAACGCCATCTGGGGGCAGGCGCCGTCCCGGTGACGTCGACCGGCGGCGCCCTGTTCCACGCAGGCGAGATCTTCACCTCGGCCGAGCTGCAGGCCATGCGGCTCGACGGCCTCGTCCGCCTCGTGATCGGGGACTCCTACCTCCGCAGCGACTTCCGGGAGGATCCTGCCACCAGGTCCCGGGCGGCGGCACACAGCGTCCCGCACTCTGTGCGCCCCCGTGTGGCGCTCGGTCGATCCTGCGCGGCGTGGATCTACGGCTGCGCGGCTCCTCCGAGCGTGATCAGCCTCGTGACGGACCATCGGCGCCGCACGACCGCCCTCCCGCCCTTCTCGCCCGCCGTCATGCACCAGGTGGCGCTCGGGCCGTTCGACGTCAACCTCGTGGGTGGCGTATCCGTGACGACACCGCTCAGGACGGCGCTGGACATCGCCGTGCACGGAGAGGAGCGGGATGCGGTGGAGATCCTGCGCGCCATCGGGTCCTCGGCCACCCTGGACTGCCCGCTCCGGCTGGTGGAGGTGGCCCTGGCCAGGACCGCGCGCGTGCCGGGGAAGACCCGGGCACTGGAGCGGCTGCGTCAGGCCCGGGGTCCACATCGTGACTGAGCGCGGGCCATGCGACGACGCCGGGCAGCCCGCCCATGTCGTCCCGCCGGACACCTGCAGTTTCAGGACCGGACGAATCCGGGTACCGGCGCTGCGGCCGGCAGTGCTTCGATCAGCGGCGCTGCGACCCCGTCGTCCGGTACACGTCGAAGACGCCGTCGATGCGGCGCACGGCACTCAGGATGTGGTTCAGGTACTTGGGATCGCCCATCTCGAAGGCGAACCGCGACATGGCGACCCGGTCCGAGGACGTGTTCACGTTCGCCGCCAGGATGTTCACGTGGTTCTCGGCGAGCACGCTCGTGACGTCCGAGAGCAGGCTCTTGCGGTCCAGCGCCTCGACCTGGATCTCCACGAGGAACACGCTGGACTGCGTGGGCGCCCAGTCGACCGGCACGATCCGGTCCGGCTGGTCCCTCAGCTCCGCCACGTTCCGGCAGTCGTTCCGGTGCACCGAGACGCCGGAGCCGCGCGTGACGAACCCGATGATGGGGTCCGGCGGGACGGGCGTGCAGCACCGGGCTAGCTTGACCCAGACATCACCGACACCGCGGACCGTCACACCGGAGTCGGAGAACTTCGGCCTCCGGGGCTGCGTGGCAACCGCGGTCTCCGCGATCTTCTCCTCCGCGCTCTCATGACCGCCCATCAGCGCGACGAGGTGCTCGATCACGTTCTGCGCGGACGTGTGGCCATCGCCCACCGCCGCGTACAGCGCGGCGATGTCCTGGTGTTTCAGCTCCTCCGCGACCGACATGAGGGCGCTGTGCGTCATCATGCGCTGCAGCGGCAGGTTCTGCTTGCGCATGGCGCGCGTCAGCAGCTCCTTGCCCTTGTCGATCGCCTCCTCGCGGCGTTCCTTGGTGAACCACTGGCGGATCTTGTTCCGGGCGCGGGGACTCTTGACGAAGCCCTGCCAGTCCTGGCTGGGGCCGGCCCCCTCGGCCTTCGAGGTGAAGATCTCCACCCAGTCGCCGTGGTTCAGCTCGCTGTTGAGCGGCACCAGCTTCCCGTTGACCCGGGCGCCGATGGTCCGGTGCCCCACCTCGGTATGGACCGCGTACGCGTAGTCCACGGGCGTGGACCCGGCCGGCAGCGCCATGACCTCACCCTTCGGGGTGAACACGAACACCTCGCGCGCATTGATCTCGAAGCGCAGCGAATCGAGGAACTCGTTCGGGTCGGACGTCTCCTGCTGCCAGTCGACGAGGCTGCGGAGCCACCCCATGTCGCCGTTCTCCGGGGTCTCGAGCTGCCGCCCGCCGCTCTTGTACTTCCAGTGCGCCGCGACGCCGTACTCGGCGCGGCGGTGCATGTCGTGCGTCCGGATCTGGATCTCCACCGGCTTCCCGCCGGGGCCGATCACCGTGGTGTGCAGCGACTGGTACATGTTGAACTTCGGCATCGCGATGTAGTCCTTGAACCGCCCGGGCAGGGGGTTCCAGCGGGAATGCAGCGAGCCGAGGGTCGCGTAGCAGTCGCGCACGCTGTCCACCAGCACGCGCACGCCCATCAGGTCATGGATGTCGTCGAAGTCCTTGCCGCGCACGATCATCTTCTGGTAGATCGAGTAGTAGTGCTTGGGCCGCCCGGTGATGGTGGCCTTGATCTTCACCGCGCGGAGATCCTCCTCGACCTGGTTCCGCACGAGGCTCAGGTGCTTCTCCCGCTCGGGGGTCCTGTCCCCCACCATCCGGACGATCTCCTCGTACACCTTCGGATGCAGCGCGGCGAAGGAGAGATCCTCCAGCTCCCACTTGATGGTGTTCATGCCGAGGCGGTGGGCGAGGGGCGCGAAGATCTCGAGGGTCTCCCGCGCCTTCTTCGCCGAGGATGCCGGGGAGACGAAGCGCCAGGTCCGGGCGTTGTGCAGCCGGTCGGCGAGCTTGATGACCAGCACCCGGATGTCCTTGGCCATGGCGACGACCATCTTGCGGACTGTCTCGGCCTGGGCGGCATCCCCGAAGGAGACCTTGTCCAGCTTCGTCACGCCGTCGACCAGCATGGCGACCTCCGCGCCGAAATCACGCTTCAGTTCGTCCAGGGTGTAGGAGGTGTCCTCGACGGTGTCGTGCAGCAGCGCTGCCGCCAGCGTGGTGCCGGTCATGCCGAGCTCCGCGAGGATGGTCGCGACGGCCACAGGGTGCGTGATGTAGGGGTCGCCGCTCTTCCGCGTCTGGCCCTCGTGGCTGCGCTCGGCAACCAGGTAGGCGCGCTGGATGAGGTCCAGGTCCTCCTTGGGGTTGTTGGCGCGTACGGTGCGCAGGAGCGGCTCGAGGACGGGCGAGTACCCGGAGGAACCCCTTCCGGTGAGTCGCGCGATCCTGGCGCGGGTACGGCCGCGGCGGCCGGGGGCGACTTCGCCGGCGCTGCTCGCGGAAGGCGCGGACGACGGCGACGCGGGTTGCACGAGCCCCCGGGCTGCAGGCTGCGGGACCTCGGTGGTGACAGGCCCCGTGCCCTCGGCCGGGACGACGTCCTGGGCGTCACCGGGCCGCACTGCGGGATTCACCGCTTCAGCCATGCACAGCCCCTCCATCTCGGTATCGGACCCTGGAAGGACTCAAGATGCCACAGGTCGGGTCGCACATCCAAGTCTAGCCGGGCTTTTCACCGCACCGGCCGCAGCATCCCCTGAAGGATGCGACGGCCGGAGCAGCGCGTCGGAGTCGTCGCCGGGGTCGTCGATGCGCTCGGCGGATCAGCGTTCCGGCGCTGCGGTCAGGCGGCAGCGGCCTCCATGGAGCGGCGGTTCAGGACCTTCTTCTCCTGCTTCCTCAGTTCGGGCTCGTTGAGCCGCAGCGCCGCGTACAGGGGGGCTGCGATGAAGATGGTACCGAGCGTGCCGAGGATGATGCCGATGAACAGTGCCAGGGAGAGGTCCTGGAGGGTGCCCGCCCCCAGGACGAACGCACCGATGAACAGGATCGAGGCGACCGGGAGGATGGCCACGACCGACGTGTTGATGGAGCGCACCAGGGTCTGGTTGACGGCGAGGTTGACCTGCTCGGCGAAGGTCCGTTTCGTGGAGATGGTCACGTCCGCGGTGTTCTCCCGGATCTTGTCGAACACCACCACCGTGTCGTAGAGGGCGTAGCTCAGGATGGTCAGGAAGCCGATGATCGCCGAGGGTGTGACCTCGAAGTCACTGAGCGAGTACAGGCCGGCCGTGACGACCATGACCACCACGAGGGCCGCCATGGCGGCGAGGGACATCTTCCACGTGCGGAAGTAGATGCCCATCAGGATCGCGGCCAGGACCACGAACACCCCGAACCCGATCAGCGCCTGGCGGCTGACGTCCTCGCCCCAGGTCGGGCCGACGAAGCTCGACGTGACCTGGTCCTCCCCGACACCGTAGCCGGCGACCAGGTTGTCGCGGACGCTGAGGGTCTCGTCGTCGGAGAGCCGCTCGGTCTGGATGCGCATGGTGTCCGCGGCGATGTTCGTCACGCGAGGCACGGCGTCGGGAACGACATCGGTCACGGCCTGCTCACCGACGGCCACCTCCGTGTTCTCCGTCGCCGACACGGTGAACTCCGAACCGCCGCGGAAGTCGATACCGAGGTTGAAGCCACCCTTGACCACGGGGATGACGATCGAGACGAGGAGGGCGATCCCCGCGATCAGGAACCAGAGGTTCCGCTTGGCGACGAAAGGATACGAGCGCTTGCCCGAGTAGAGCTCGTTGCCGAAGGTGGCGAAGCTGGTGCGGCTCATTCGTGGGTCTCTTTCTGGGAAGAACCGGTGCGGTCGACGACGGTGGACCCCGTACGTCCGGCGAGTGCCTCCTGCTGCTCCGCGCGGCGGCGCTCGGCGATGGTCAGGCGGCGTTCCGCCTCACCGGAGGCGCCCTTGTTCCTGGCGCGGGTCGTGGCGGCCGGCGCGGGAACGGTGGCGCCGGGCTCACGGAGCCTGCCTGCTCCCCGGTAGAGGGGAATGCCCCCGAGGCGGCGGGGATCGAGGCCGGACCACGGGTGGCCCTCACCGAAGAACTTCGTCCTCGCGAGGAGCCGCAGCACGGGGTGCGTGAACAGGAAGACGACGATCAGGTCGGCGATGGCGGTCAGGCCGAGGGTGAAGGCGAAGCCACGGACGTTGCCCACGGCGACGAAGTAGAGCACCAGCGCGGCGAGGAGGTTGACGGCCTTCGAGGCGAGGACGGTGCGCTTGGCCCGGCGCCACCCGTTCTCGACGGCGGAGACGAGCCCGCGCCCGTCACGCAGCTCGTCGCGGATGCGTTCGAAGTACACGATGAACGAGTCCGCGGTCTGGCCGATAGCCACGATCAGGCCTGCGACACCGGCGAGTGAGAGACGGTAGTTCTCCGTCCAGCCGAGGATGCAGATGGCCAGGTAGGTCAGGACGCCCGCGACGACGAGCGACGCGATGGTGACCAGCCCGAGGAGGCGGTACTGGAACATCGAGTACACGGCGACGAGGAGCAGGCCGATCAGCCCGGCGATCAGGCCCAGGCGGAGCTGGTCCGCACCGAGGGTCGCGGAGATCTGCTGCTCGCTCTGGATCTCGAAGCTGATCGGCAGCGCGCCGTACTTGAGCTGCTCGGCCAGCGCCGCGGCGGACTCCTCGGTGAAGTTGCCGCTGATCTGGGGATTGCCGTCGGGGATCACGGCGTTGGTGGTGGGCGCGGAGACGATCCGGCCGTCGAGCACGATGGCGAACTGGTTCCGTGGGTCCCCGTCGCCGAGGGCGAAGAGGCGCTCGGTGACCTCGCGGAAGATCTGCGTGCCCTCGTCGTTGAAGTCGATGTTGACGGCCCAGGTGTTGAGCGCCTGGCCCTGGGCACCCCGCTGCAGCCCGTAACTCGCGGTCGAGATGTCCGTGCCCGGTACCTCGACCGGGCCGAGGATGTACTTGCCCTGGGTGTCTGGCTCGCAGGCGACCATGGGCTCGTCGGCGGGCGCCGGTTCCTCCGCGGGCTCGAGTGCGGCCGGATCGAGGCAGTCGAGCGCCTCGAACTCCTTGTACAGCTCCGGGGTGATCCAGTTCGGATCGCTGGCGTCCTGCGGCTCGGCCGCGGGCTGGGGCAGCTGGTCGTCGGGCGTCGGCGTCTCGGCGGCGGGCGCCTGACCGGGTCCGCCGGCGAGGACCGGCCGGAACTCCATCTGCGCGGATGCCTGGATCAGGTCCCGCGTCTCCGGGTCAGGGGTGCCCGGGAGGGACACGATCACGTTCTGGCCGGACTGGGTGTTGATCTCGGCTTCGGCGACGCCTGAGCCGTCGACACGCTGGCGGATGATCTCGACGGCCTGGTCGAGCTGCTCGGGCGTGATCTCGCTGCCGCCCTGGACCCGGGGGGCGAGGATCATCTGGGTGCCGCCCTCGAGGTCGAGGGCCAGGCGCGGGCTCCAGCTGGCCGTGCTCCAGATGGAGCCCGAGCCGAGGAGGATCGCGAGCAGTGCGGTCAGTACGCCCAGCCAGACAAGTGTCCGCTTGGCTGCCGTCCCGGGACCGGTACGAGGCATGGTGAGGTGTCCTTATGCTGTGGCGCCACGCGTGGCGCCGGTGTCACGACAGGCGCGGCTGAGTACCGGCCCCTGAGGAATGCTAGTGGTCGGGGTTCGCTTTGGGGTCGCGGGCGTCGCGCGCGTCGCGGTTGTCCCGCAGCGGCTGATCACTCTCGGGCAGCTCGCCGCCCTGCTCGCGCAGGGGGTCCGGGGTCTCGGCACCCGACACCGTGGAGGGCGAGGTGGCGGTCGCCCCGCCGGTGGCGGGCCGGTCGACACCGTCGAGCGAGGAGGCGTCGTCCGGGACGACCGCGCCGTCGTAGGCGTCGAGATCGCGCCGTGCGGCGTCATCGTCCGTACCGGGCGTGTCCTCCGCCGCGGCGGACTCCTGCTGCACGACCTTCGAGAGGGCCTGCGTATGGACGGTCGCGAAGGTGCCGGGCGACAGTTCGAGGACGGCCTTATTGTTCTCCTGGTCGATGGAGACGATCGTGCCGAAGAGACCGAACTGCGTCATGACCTCGGTGCCCGGCTCCATCTGCGTCCGCATCTCCTTGACCTGCTGCTGCGACTTACGCTGCCGCCGGAACATGGTGAAGATCAGGAACGCCAGCGCCAGGGGCAGCAGCAGCGAGAAGATGTCGAAGGGAGGAGCATCTTCGGATGCGGTCTGGGCAACTACGTGTGCGAGCACTGGGCGAATCCGTTCGTGGGTCTGGGTGTGTGCGGCAGGGATGTGCCCCGGCACACAGACGAAGACACCAGTGTAAAGGGGAATCCTGACCGCTTCCGCGTCACGGGTCCGGTCGGGCCCAGCTGTCGATCGCGGATTCGCTGCCCATCAGGTCCTCCGGCGCGACGGAGAAGAGGTCCTCGGGCATGGCTGCGGCCACGGTGGCGGGCATCACGAGGCCGAGGTGCTTCCAGGCGGCGGCGGTCGCGATCCGCCCCCGCGGGGTGCGTCCCAGCATGCCCTCACGCACCAGGTAGGGCTCGGCCACGGTCTCCACGGTCTCCGGTTCCTCACCGACGGCGATGGCCAGGGTGGACAGTCCCACCGGCCCTCCGTTGAACTTGGTGATGAGGGCCGTGAGCACCGAGCGGTCGAGCCGGTCGAGCCCGCGCGCATCCACCTCGTACATGTCCAGCGCCGCACTGGCGGACCGTGCATCGATGAGGTCGACGCCGTGGACGAGCGCCCAGTCCCGGACACGCCGCAGCAGGCGGTTGGCGATACGCGGGGTCCCCCGGGAGCGGCCGGCGATCTCCGCGAAGGACGCCGAACTGACCTTCATGTCCATCAGCATCGCGGAGCGGCGGAGCACGAGCTCGAGTTCCTCGGTGGAGTAGAACTCGAGGTGCCCCGTGAAGCCGAACCGGTCCCGGAGCGGGCCGGGAAGGAGGCCGGCTCGCGTCGTGGCTCCGACGAGCGTGAACGGCGGCAGCTCCAGGGGGATGGCGGTGGCGCCGGGTCCCTTGCCGACGATGATGTCGACCCGGAAGTCCTCCATGGCCATGTACAGCATCTCCTCGGCGGGCCGGGACATGCGGTGGATCTCGTCGAGGAAGAGCACCTCCCCCTCCGTCAACGAGGAGAGGATCGCCGCGAGGTCACCGGCGTGCTGGATGGCGGGCCCGGAGGTGATGCGCAGCGGCGCGTTCATCTCCGCGGCGATGATCATGGCGAGGGTGGTCTTCCCGAGCCCGGGAGGGCCGGACAGCAGGACGTGGTCCGCGCTGCGCCCCCTCAGGCGGGAGGCTTCGAGCACCAGCGAGAGCTGCCGCCTGACGCGCTTCTGGCCGACGAAGTCGTCGAGGTTCTTCGGCCGGAGCGCGGCCTCGACGGCGCGGTCCTCCGGATCGGCCGCGGGCGCGACCAGCGGCACGTCCTCGGGGTGGTGGTCGGTCATGCGCCCACCTCGGCGTCGGCCTGGACCCGGCCGGCAGCGCCCGCGGGAGTGCGCGGACCCCGGGTGGTCGACCGGGCGGAGCTGCGCGCGCCGTCCTGGCCGAGCCTGCGGAGGGTGAGTTTCAGGATCTGCCCCACGTCGCCGGTCGCGGCGACCTCGGGCGCCTCGGCGACGGCGGCGTCGATCGCCGCTCCGGCGTCCTTCTCGGACCAGCCGAGGCCCATCATGGCCGTGAGCACCTGGCCCTGCCAGGACTGCGCCGACACACCGGGCTTCGCCTCCAGCGGCACGAGCTTGCCCGCGAGTTCCAGCACGATGCGCCGCGCGCCCTTGGGCCCGATCCCGGGTACCTTGCTGAAGGCCTTGTCGTCGCCCGACGACGCCGCGATGCGCACGGCATCCGGGGTGTGGACGGCGAGCACGGCCAGGGCCAGGCGCGGACCGACGCCGCTGACGGCGAGGAGCGTCTCGAAGACCTCGCGCTGGTCGGCGTCCTCGAACCCGAAGAGCGTCATGGAGTCCTCGCGCACGATCATCGCCGTCGCGACGCTGGCCTCCTCGCCCGTCCGCAGTCCCGCGAGGGTCTGCGGGGTGGCCTGGACCTGCATGCCGAAACCGTTGACGTCGATGACGGCGGAGTGCAGGCCCACGTGGGTCACTGTCCCGCGGAGGGAACTGATCATGAGGAGCTCCAGAGGCACGTGCGGATGGATGGACCGGGCGCACCCGGTGTCGAACATACGTTCTAATGCACTACGGTACCGGCGTCACGCCGTGCGATCGAGCCGCCACACCGGGGGGCGGGCCTACCGGCGTCGGGCCCTGGCTTCCGCTTCCGCCCACAGGCGCTGCGCCGGCGTGAGCGAGCCGCCGGACGCCGCGGCGCCCTGCTGCCCCACTCCCCTGCGCCACGCGTGGGTGATGGCGAGGGCCAGCGCGTCGGCGGCATCCGCCGGCCGCGGAGGGGTGTCGAGGCGGAGGATCTTCGTGACCATCTTGGTGACGGCCACCTTGTCCGCCTGCCCGTTGCCCGTGACGGCCGCCTTGACCTCGGTGGGCGTGTGCAGGGCGACGGGGATCCCGCGGCGGGCGGCCGAGACGATGACCACGCCGGACGCCTGGGCCGTCCCCATGACGGTGCTCACGTTCAACTGGCTGAAGACGCGCTCGACGGCGAGGACCTCCGGCTTGTGCAGGTCCAGCCAGGTGTCGACCGACTCGGAGATGACGAGCAGCCGTTCGTCCAGGCTGCGACCAGCCTCCGTCCCGACGACGCCGACGGCCACGAGCGTCGAGCGACGGTTCGGTTCGATGTCGACGACGGCCAGGCCGCACCTCGTCAGTCCGGGGTCCACGCCCATGACACGGTAGGTCACAGGGCGGATCCGGTCAGCAGGAGGACGCCGCCGGGGTGGGCGATGTCAGTCGTCCTCGAGCTCGGCCAGGACCTCGTCCGAGAGGTTGGCGTTCGAGTAGACGTTCTGGACGTCGTCGAGTTCCTCGAGGGCGTCCACGAGCTTCAGGAACTTGCGCGCTCCCTCGGCGTCCAGATCCACCTGCATGGACGGGACGAACTCGACCTCGTCGGTCTCGTACTCGATGCTGCTCGCGTCGAGGGCCTCGACGACCGCACGGAGATCCTGCGGCTCCGACACGATCTCGAAGGTGTCGGCCGATTCCTTGACCTCGTCGGCGCCGGCGTCGAGCACGGACATGAGGAGCTCGTCCTCGGTGAGTCCGTTCTTCGGCAGCGTGACGACGCCCTTCCGGGCGAAGAGGTAGGCCACGGATCCGGGGTCGGCGATCGTCCCGCCGTTGCGGGAGATACCGAGCCGCACTTCCGAGGCAGCACGGTTCTTGTTGTCCGTGAGGCACTCGATGAGGAGCGCCGAGCCCTGGGGCCCACGGGCCTCGTACATGATGGTCTGGTAGTCGACGGCCTCGCCGAGCAGGCCCGCGCCGCGCTTCACCGCGCGGTTGATGTTGTCGATGGGCACGGAGGTCTTCTTGGCCTTCGAGACGGCGAGTTCGAGGCCGGGGTTACCGGCGACGTCGGCACCGCCCGCGCGCGCTGCGACCTCGATGTTCTTGATCAGCTTCGCAAAGGACTTCGCGCGCTTGGCGTCGATCGCCGCCTTCTTGTGCTTGGTGGTTGCCCACTTGGAGTGCCCCGACATGCTTACGCTTCTCCTCTGATCATCCGGATAAAGAGTTCGTGGACCCGCCGCTCACCCGTCACTTCCGGGTGGAAACTCGTGGCCAGCAGGTTGCCCGAACGCACTGCGACAATTCTAGCGACCGGCTCCAAGTCCGCTCCTGCGCCGTCCGTAGCACCGCCGGAGCCGTCGCTTGAGCCGCCACTTGAGCCGCCACTTGAGCCGTCGCTTGAGCCATCGCTCGAGCCACCGCCGTCAGCACTGTCACCGACGTCGTCCCGGGGTGCCGCCCGGGGTGTCCCGGCGGCGGGCACCTGCGCCAGCACCTCGACGCCGTCGCCCACCTTCTCGACCCAGGGCGCCCTGATGAAGACCGCGCGCACGGGGTCCCCGGCCGCGGCGGCACCCGTGGCCGCCAGCTCCGCGAAGTCGAGGTCGGTCTCGAAGGACTCGCGCTGGCGTCCGAAGGCGTTGCGCCGCACCACCATGTCGAGCCCGCCGAACGTCTGCTGCGGATTCCCCGAGCGGTCGGAGGCGGGATCGGCGATGACATCCGAGAGCATGATCATGCCCGCGCAGGATCCGTACACGGGCAGGCCGCCGAGGATCAGCTCGCGCAGCGGAGCGGCCAGCCCGAAGGTGCGCGTCAGCTTGTCGATGGTGGTCGACTCGCCGCCGGGGATGATGAGGCCGTCCACAGCGGCGAGTTCCGCCGGACGCCGCACCGTGACGGCGCGTCCGCCGAGCGACTCGATCGTCGCAATGTGCTCCCGTACGTCGCCCTGCACCGCGAGGACCCCGACGACGACGTCGCGCCGTCCGGCCGCGGCCCTCCCCTCCGTGATCGCGCGATCCCCGGAGACCGGGCGCCCGCCGGCCGGAGGCACGCCGACCGGACGCACGCCGGATCGACGGGTGTCGGCCGGCGCATCGATCGGCGCGTCGAACGGAGCGTCGAACGGAGCGTCGAACGGAGCGTCGAACGGAGCGTCGAACGGAGCGTCGAACGGAGCGTCGATCGGAGCGTCGATCGGCTCATCGGATACGGGGACCGACGTCGGCAGGGGCGCCGAGGAGGACGGGGAGGTCATCCCTCGATTCTAGGTCGTCGGCCGGGCGTAGCCGCCCCGGCCGGGAGCGCCTCGTCCCCCGCCTCGCGGGAAGAACGCCGGCCCGGCGATATCGTGGAGGCATGAATCCCCTTCCAGTCCTCGTGGGCAAGGCCGTGCGCATCGCGTCCCGCCTGCGCGGCGGCGGCTCCGCCCTTCCCGGCCTCGTGGTCGAGCGCCTCGACCCCGGGTTCATGGCCCGCGCGCTGTCCACCCTCCCCCGCGGCGTCGTCGTCGTCAGCGGGACGAACGGCAAGACGACCACCACCAAGATGGTGGTGGAGCTCCTCGAGGGCCAGGGCCTGAAAGTCTTCACCAACCGCACCGGCAGCAACTTCACGCGCGGCGTGGCCGCCGCACTGCTCGGCGAGGTGGACTGGCGCGGCCGCCTGACGGCGGACGTCGCCGTGCTCGAGCTCGACGAGGCGCACGCGGTGCACTTCGTCAAGCTCGTCCCCCCACGCTTCTCCCTGCTCCTCAACGTGCTCCGCGACCAGCTGGACCGCTTCGGCGAGATCGACGCCACCACGCGGCTGCTCGAGCGCATCGCCCTGGCCACGACGGGCACCGTCGTGCTCAACCGCGAGGACCCGCGCGTCGCCGGTATCGCCTCATCGGTCACGACCGCCGACGTCGTCTATTTCGGCCTCGACGCATCACTGCGGAGCACGTTCCCGAACGACGACGAACTCCGCGGCGCGGCCGGCACCGCTCCCGCCTCCGCCCTGCCCGCTGACGTGGTCCTCCGCTCGGTCGACGGTAAGTCCGCCGAGTTCGAGGCGGACGGCACGGTGACCCGCACGGATCTCCGCCTCCGGGGCGTCTACAACATCTTCAACGCGGCCGCCGCGCTCGCTGCGGCGCGGACCGTCATGGCCGGAACCGCCGACGACGACCGGTTGTACGCGTCCCTGGCCGCCGTCGAGCCCGCGTTCGGACGGGGCGAGAGCCTCGTCGTCGACGGCCTTCCCCTGGAACTGGTCCTGGTGAAGAACCCGAGTGGCTTCCGGCTCGGGCTGAAGTCGTTCGATCCTGCCGGCTGCGCGACGATGATCGCGATCAACGACAACTACGCCGACGGGCGCGACATGTCCTGGCTCTGGGACGTCGACTTCGACTCGCTCGGACTCGGCGGCGTAGAGATGGTCAGCGGCGTCCGCGCCTACGACATGGCGCTCCGGTTGAAGTACGACGACGTCCGCGTGGGCGCCGTCGAGACCGACATCCCGGACGGGCTCAAGCAGTTCATCGGCGGTTCGGCGGGCCACCCCAAGCGCATCTTCTGCACCTACACGGCGATGCTCGCCGTGCGCCGCGAACTCTCCAAGATCACGAAGGTCGAGGTGGTCTCCTGATGACCGATGCACCGTCCGCCAGCCACCTCAGCGAGGCTCCTGCCGATCCGGCGAAGGGGACGCTGCGCATCCTGCAGCTGTACCCACGGGAGATGAACATCTACGGCGACTACGGCAACGTCCTGGTCCTCAAGCAGCGGCTCGCCTGGCGCGGTTACGGCGCCGAGATCCTCGAACACAACGCCGGCGACGCCTTCCCCGCGGACATCGACGTCATCATCGGTGGCGGCGGACAGGACAGCGGACAGGTGGTCATCCAGGACGACCTCCAGTCGATCGCTCCGCGTCTCCGCGAGCTCGCGGAAGACGGTACGCCGATGCTGCTCATCTGCGGTCTGTACCAGCTCTTCGGGAGGGAGTTCCGGACACACGACGGCACCGTGATCCCCGGGATCGGCGTGCTGGACCTCGAAACCCGGGGTGGCACGGAGCGATTGATCGGCAACGTCGTCGCCACCAGCGAGGAATTCGGCGACATCCACGGCTACGAGAACCACAGCGGACAGACCTTCCTCGGCGAAGGCGTCAGGCCGCTCGCGACCGTCGTCAAGGGCGCGGGCAACAATGCTGAGGACGAGCATGAGGGGGCGCGCTACCGGAACATCGTGGCGAGCTATCTGCACGGCTCGCTCCTGCCCAAGAACCCGGCCATCGCCGACTTCCTCCTGCGCACCGCCGCCGAGCGCAGGTTCGGTTCCTTCGACGCCGACGGCCTGGACGATTCCCTGGCCGATCTCGCGCGCCGCCACGCCGCCGAGCGCCCCCGGTAGGACAGCACGGGCGAGCCGCCGTCAAGGGTCCTCTCCTCCGGAGCGTCGGCTCCGACCGGCCGGTAGCGTGCCGAGGGACGGGCCCGGCCGGGTCCGTGAACCCTCTGGATCCCCTCCGGATCCGCGGAAGGAGCATCATGGCCAAGGGAGTAGCAACCGTCTGGGTCCCCGTCGAGGACATGGACCGGGCGCTGGCCTTCTACCGGGACACCCTGGGACTGGACGTCAGCATGCAGGAGGACGAGTGGGCCGAGATCGACGCCGGCGGGCTCACCATCGGCCTCAACGCACGGGAGGCCACCCATGGCGGAGCAGGCGGCGGAGCCGTCATCAGCCTCGAGCCGGAAGGCTCCATCGAGGACGAGCTCGAGCGCATCGCCGCCCGGGGTGGAGCGTCCGTGGAGGGCGACATCAGCGAGTACCCGTGGGGTCGCATCCTCCCGTTCAAGGACAGCGAGGGCAACGACCTCCAGCTCTACACGCCCCCGAACGGCTGACCTGCGGACGACGTGGACCCGACGCCGTGCCCGCCCGACTCCGGGGCGGGCACGGCCGGTGTCCGGGCGGACCTCGCTCCGGCCTCCAGCGCCTTCTGCTCCGGGGTCCAGCGGACTTCGCCCTGGCGTCCAGCGCCTTCTGCTCCGCCGGCTGGGCGTGTTCTCCTCCGCCGGACGGGCGGCCATCCTCCGCGCGGAGGACACCGGGATCAGCACGAGGGCGGATGCGCCCGCGCCGGGCGGGTCCGTAGCGTGGATCCCATGTCGCCGAAGACCACACCTCCCCTCCCGCTCTTGGCCGATCTCCTGTCCGGGCTGGGCATCATCCTCTGGTACGCCCTGCCCGACTACACCACGAGCAGGCCGGTGCGCGTCGTCGCCAAGACGATGATCCTCACCGCCAGTGCGGCCTACGGGATCGCGGCGATGAGACGCGGCAGGCTTTCACCCGGCGAGGACACTGCACCGGAGCCGGAGCCCGGCGACCCGGGTGTCGCCGCCGATCCTCCATCACCCCGGTCGACCACCGATGGACGCTCGGGCACCCACCGGGGCCCGCGCTTCCGGTCGTCGATGCGCCACCCCGTACGTCACCCGGTGGTGCTCACGGGAGCAGCGGTGGCTTTCCTCGGCGGAAGCGTCGCGCTGACGGTCGGAATGGAACGGCTCGTCTTCGGTGTCGGGGAGCGCCTTGCGGACAGAGGCACGCGGCTTCCGCATACCCGCATCGGCCTGGTCCTCGGCGTGGGCAGCACGGCTGCGACCCTCGGCGCGGAGGCGTTCAGGACGCGCAACCGCCCAGGCACGGACAGCCAGGACCCCGCTCGCCACGGGAAGGACAGCCTGGACCGCGCTCGCCGCCACGTGGGGTGAAGGCCGGCCGTGACCGTGCCGCGGAGGACGGACGTCACGTCACGTCACTCAGGGCGATCCATGACAGGCTGCGGGGACGAGCCGCGGTCCGGCGTCGTGCTCGGCAGCTCGTCGGCGTAGGCACCGAGGGCTCGCCGGTAGCCGTCGAGCGTCGGGATCAGGGCTGCGAGTGCGGTGCGCAGGGCATCGCCATAGCGTCCCTCGTCGTAGAGCGCGAGGGCCAGGAAGGCCTGACGCGCCGCCTCGTCGGCCTCCGTCGCCGGCATCGACTCGAGCATCCGCACCGCCTCGGCCGACGCGCCGACGTTGCGCAGGGTGCTGGCCAGCTGGATGACCACGCGGGTGGCGCGCTCGCCCTCGAGACCCGCACGGATCGCCGCACGATAGAGGGGGATCGCCTCGTGTTCGAGACCGAGGGCGTCGTGCACGCCGGCGTACTCGAAGAGGGCTGCCGCATCGCCGTCAGGCCGCACGGCGGCCAGGTCCCGCATCCGGACGAGGGATTCCTCGGGACGCGTGTCGTCGAACTCCTGCTCCCAGTAGGTCCCGATCTGCTGTTCCCAGGTCTGCTCGTCCATCCGGCAACCCTGCCACAGCCGATGTCCCCTTGCAGGCCGTCCACGCAGAGAGGCCCCCGCCGGAACGGGGGCCTCTCTGCGTTCATCCCACCATCAGGGGATCCTGCTCTGCGCGGCGTCCCTCTGCAGCTCGCGTGCGTCGTAGGCGGTCAGGAACCCTTCACGTTCGAGGCTGCGTGCGCTGTCCTTGACCGCCTTCACGTAGGCTCCGTGGTTCCGGTAGAGGCTGTCGATCACCGTCTGGGACAGCGGGCGCTCGTATCCTGCGATGAAGCAGAAGGACGCGCCCGTCGCCGTGCCGTACCAGGTGCTGGTGGGCGCGTCGAGGAACGGCGAGCGGAGGCCGCCCTGCACGTTGCCGAACCGGTCGAGGACCGGCGCGCCGTTGCGCACCAGGATGGGCTCCGCGTGGGGAGGCGCGACGCCGTCGCGCACCCAGGCGTCGAGGTTCCGCAGCGCTGCGTTGAAGAAGATCGAACTCGGGAACCGGCTGCGTGGCCCCTCGTTGCAGGATGCCGGCGGGACGGCGCGGTCCGCGGCGAGGATGTCTGCGGAGGACGCCGAGAACGTGAGCTCGTCGGGGGTCGCGTGGCCGGCGCCTGCCATCTCGTAGTGGCGGTACTGGTCGCCCGGCGCATCGCTGTCCTCCCGGCGGGAGCCGATGCCGAGGAGATAGTCGGACTGCGACATCATGCGCATGATGGGCACGCCGACGTCCCTGAACTGGCGGCGGACGTCGGTGGCCGGTGGCGCGGGCTCGCACTGGTTCATGGGGTACGCGCCGGCGAAGGCGCCACCGGCGACGGCGACGAGGTAGGCGTCGTAGATCGGCGCTCCGTCCGACTCGACGACGAGCGGGTGCACGCCGTTGATGTAGTTCACGAGGAAGCCACCGGTCTGGGAGTAGCCGAAGCCGTAGGCGTGCTCCACGCGGGTTGTCCGCGCGCCGTAGCGCAGCGGGTTCGTGGCGTCGTCGCTCCTCAGCCAGGCACCCACCTGCGAGTAGATGTCCCAGATCAGGCCGTTCTCCGTCGTCCTGGAGGAGTCGGCGGCGACCGTGGCGCAGTTCGCCGGATCGGTCAGGGGCAGCGGATTGGCGAAGGACAGCGAGGCGTACCGCTCCGCGTCGAAGTTCTTCAGCGCCTCGACGGCGATCGGCTTGGCGGTGATGCCCACCCAGGCGTCACCGTTGGCGACGATCTGCTCCTGGGCCACGGCCCAGCCGATGTTGAGGTCGAAGAGGTTGCTCGGATTGAGCATCTCGACGACCACGTTGCCGCTGAACGCCTGGCCCCTGGCCGGCTTACGGACCAGTACGCGGGTGCTGTACGGGGCGTCGGGGGTCCGGATCTCGGCGGGCCCTGCCGCAGGCCATGTGTAGACGTTGGAGGTACCGCTCACGAGGTACTCCTCCTCCACGTACCCGAGGCGGGCGAGGTCCTGCGGGACCTCCTGGTGGTCCGCCGCCCCGAAGGGGTAGGACTCCGCCGTGGAGGCGAGGGGGCCCTCGACGGCCGGGATCGGCGTCGTCCCGTCGGCGGCGAGGGGGGCGACGACGCGGGCGGGAGCCGGCGGTGGTGCCGCTACTGCCGGGACGGCTGCGACGGTGACGCCGCTGAGGGCCAGCGACAGTGTCAGCAGGACGGATGTTCGGGAACGGGTTCTCATGGGTGCTCCTTCTCGGGACCGGGCTGCGCTGCCCGGCGTGCTCCGCGGCAACCGGCTCCTGTGCCGGCCGCCCCTGTCCTGGTGGCGCCCCCGGAAGGACGCCGATCATCAGGCAGCGAAGCATTCCCGACCCTAGGGAGCGTGATCCGGACGGGTCAAGGGTGGTGCGCATACGTGCAACAACGTGCAAAAGTTAGTTCTCATGAGCAACCCTTTCCTCGAGCCGAGCACCCTCGACTACCAGCTGCCACCCTTCGCCTCCCTGCGGGAGGAGCACTACCTGCCCGCCTTCGACGCCGGCTTCGCCGAGCACCTCGCGGAGATCGACGCCGTCACGGGTTCGGCCGAGGCCCCGACCTTCGAGAACACGGTCGTGGCACTTGAGCGTGCCGGGCGTACGCTGCACCGGGTCGCGAGCGTGTTCTTCAGCAACTCGGTCAGCCACGCGACGCCGTTCATCCAGGATCTCGAACAGCAGGTGGCGCCGAGGCTCGCTGAGCACGAGGACAACATCAAGCTGAACCGGCCACTGTTCGAGCGTCTCCGCCGGGTGCCGCTCGACGGGCTCGACGACGAATCCGTGCGCCTGGTGGAGGAGTACCTGCGCAGCTTCGTCCGGGCAGGTGCGGAACTGGACGACGACGCCCAGGTGACCCTGCGCCGACTGAACTCCGAACTCTCGGCCCTCAGCACGGAGTTCTCCCAGAAACTCCTGAAGGACACCAACGATTCGGCGCTGCTCCTCGATCGCGCGGAGGAACTCGACGGCCTCTCCTCCGACGCCGTCTCCGCCGCCGCCGGAGCTGCCGCGGAGGCGGGCCACGAGGGCAAGTACCTGCTGACCCTGATCCTGCCGACCGCGCAGCCCGCACTGGAGCTGCTGACGGACCGGGACGTCCGCCGCAGGCTCCACGAGGCGTCCGTCAACCGCGGAGCGCGCGGCAACGAGGCGGACACCCTCGCGATCGCGACCCGCATGGCGACCCTCCGCGCCGAACGCGCAGCCCTGCTCGGATTCGACACGCACGCAGCGGCGGCGACCGACAACCAGACGGCGCCGTCGCTCGCCGCGATCATGGACCGGATGCGGGAGCTGGCCGCTCCGGCCGTCCGTAACGCCAGGACCGAGGCCGCGGAACTCGAGGCCGAGGCCGGGCACCCGATCGAGCCGTGGGACTGGGCGTTCTACGCGTCGCGGGTGCGGAAGGCGAAGTTCGACGTGGACCTCGATGCACTGCGCCCGTACTTCGAACTGGAGAGCGTCATCAACGACGGCGTCTTCCACGCCGCGAACCGGCTGTACGGACTCAGCTTCGCGGAGCGCCCCGACCTCGTCGGCTACCACCCGGACGTCCGCGTCTGGGAGGTCTTCGATGCGGACGGGTCAGGGCTGGGCCTGTTCCTCGGCGACTACTACACGCGCGATACCAAGAGCGGGGGTGCCTGGATGAATTCGTTCGTGGACCAGTCCGCGCTCGAGGGCACGCGTGCCGTCGTCGTCAACAACCTGAACCTGTCGAAGCCGGGCACGGGCGAACCGACGCTGCTGTCCTACGACCAGGTGGTCACGACGTTCCACGAGTTCGGCCACGCCCTGCACGGCCTGTTCTCGGACGTCACCTACCCGCTGTTCGCCGGGACCGCCGTCCCGCGCGACTTCGTCGAATACCCCTCACAGGTCAACGAGATGTGGATCCTGTGGCCCGAGATCGTCGCGAACTACGCGCGCCACCACGAGACCGGGGAGGCGCTCCCCCAGGACGTCATCGACCGCATCCACCCGGCGGGCGCCTGGGGCGAGGGCTTCGAGACCACGGCCTACCTCGGCGCCGCCCTCCTGGACCTCGCCTGGCACTCCATCCCCTCCGGCACGGTGGTCGAGGACCCGCTCGCCTTCGAGGCCGCCGCCCTCGCGGACGCGGGGGTGGATTTCGCGCCGGTCCCGCCGCGCTACCGTACGTCCTACTTCAAGCACATCTTCGCCGGCGGGTACGCGGCGTCCTACTACGCCTACATCTGGAGCGAGATGCTCGACGCCGACACGGTCGAGTGGTTCAGGACTTCCGGCGGCCTGACGCGCGGGAACGGCGACCACTTCCGGCGCGAGCTGCTGTCACGGGGCAACAGCATCGATCCGCTGGAGGCCTTCCGCCGGTTCCGCGGACGCGACGCGGACCTGCAGCCCCTGCTCGTGCGTCGCGGTCTCGCGTGAGACGCGTCCGCGCGGGCGCACCCGCATGGTGACCATCGCGCAGTGCCAGCGGCTGGAGACGGCATGGTCGGCGGCGCTGGCGACGGCGACGGGTGGGAAGACGTTCTCGACGCACGGGAACACCTGGGTCTGGCTGCCGGCGCGGCGTGAGCTCGGGCTGATGTTCCCCTCCGCGGTCAGTGCCACCGCCGTGCGGCCCGCGCTGGCCGAAGGAGTGCGGCTCGGCGCCGCCTCGGTCCGCGTGTGGCTCAACGGGGCCGTGGACGCCGTCGAGCTCGGGGACCTGCGCTTCGAGCCGAGCTGGCAGCCGTGGTGGATGGCCGCACCGGTGTCGGCCGTCACCGGTGGCGCGGGCGTGGCGAAGGAGGGCGACGACGGCGGCGGGGACGCGGGCGCCGCCCGGCTGACGGACGAGGTGCCCGACTACATCGGACCCCTGGCGCAGGAACTGCGAGTGGTCCGGTCGCAGCCCCGCCAGGCGTGGCATGCGGTGTCGCGGTCCGCCGGTACCGGCAACATCACCGGTGCGGCCTACTCGTTCTACCCGTCCGGCGTCGCCGGACTGCGCGGCCTCGGCGGCATCCATCACCTCGAGGTGCTGCCGGATCACCAGCGGCAGGGACTGGCGACCTCCCTGGTGGCGACGACGGCACGGCGGGCCGCGGCAGCCGGAGCCCTCGACCTCGCGGTCAACGCCACTCCCCAGGGCTATGCGTTCTTCTCCCGACGCGGCTTCACGCTGCTGGGCCGCGGGAAGACGTTCTCGCTGCAGCTCGACGGGTCCGCCGGTCGGTAGGCCGGTTCCGGCCGGGAACGGCAGGAGGACCGCAGCCCGTGCGGGCTGCGGTCCTCCTGAGGTCCTCGCGTCCCTGATCGGGGACGGGCAGTACTACCAGCCGCGCTCTGCGAGGCGGTGCGGCTGCGGGATCTCGTCCACGTTGATACCGACCATGGCTTCGCCGAGCCCGCGCGAGACCTTGGCGATCATGTCGGGGTCGTCGTGGAAGGTGGTCGCCTGGACGATGGCATTGGCGCGCTCGGCCGGGTTGCCGGACTTGAAGATGCCGGAACCGACGAACACGCCGTCCGCGCCGAGCTGCATCATCATCGCGGCGTCCGACGGCGTCGCGATCCCGCCGGCGGTGAAGAGCACCACGGGGAGGCGGCCGGCCGAGGCTACCTCCCTGACGAGCTCGTAGGGCGCCTGGAGTTCCTTGGCGGCGACGTAGAGCTCGTCCTCGGCCATGGAGGACAACCGGTTGAGCTCCGCACGGATGGTGCGCATGTGCATCGTGGCGTTCGAGACGTCACCGGTGCCGGCCTCGCCCTTCGAGCGGATCATCGCAGCGCCCTCGTTGATGCGACGCAGCGCCTCACCGAGATTGGTGGCACCGCAGACGAAGGGGATCTGGAACTTCCACTTGTCGATGTGGTTCGTGTAGTCGGCCGGCGTGAGGACCTCCGACTCGTCGATGTAGTCGACGCCGAGCGACTGCAGGACCTGCGCCTCGACGAAGTGACCGATGCGTGCCTTGGCCATCACCGGGATGGAGACGGCCTCGATGATGCTGTCGATCATGTCGGGATCGCTCATCCGGGACACGCCGCCCTGGGCGCGGATGTCCGCGGGAACCCGCTCGAGCGCCATGACGGCCACTGCACCGGCGTCCTCGGCGATGCGGGCCTGATCGGCTGTGACGACATCCATGATGACGCCGCCCTTGAGCATTTCAGCCATACCCCGCTTGACCCGGCTTCCGCCGGTCTGCGCTGTGGTTGCCGAATTGTCTTCAACGGTGGACACAACTTGCCCCTCAAGGTAGAAAAAAGCTGACCCTTCATGATACGACGCCCGGGGCACTGTTCCGGCCGCAGTGGCGGCCCCCGGGAGAGCTGCCGGCCCGCCCGTTTCCAGGGGGCGGTGGGTGCTGACAGGCCGTGGCGCTCGGCCAGGGGCGGTCCTACCACGGGGCTTGCACCGGGAGTTCAGCGGACCGGGCGGATACGCCCGGATGCCCCGATCAGGTCCAGTAGAGGAGGCGCGCCGCCGGGACACGCCGCTCGAGCTCGTCGACGAACCAGGTCCGCATCTCGCTCATCGTCTGCTTCGGGTACACGTACTTGATCCCACCGAACTTCGAGCGCTTCCGACTCCGCAGGTCCTCGTCCATCTCGAGCTTCGTCCGCGGGTACCAGCCGAGCAGCACCTCCTTGCTGGCGGGCGTGAACCGGTGCGTGATGATCTCGGCCGTGAGGTCGACGTCCTCGATGCCGTCGAGGGCAGCGGCGACGTCGTCGAGCAACGCGCCGTACTGCTCACGCCAGCCGGGGACGGGCATGATGGGGGCGATGGTCAGGCCCACACGGTAGCCTGCCGCCGCGACCGCGCGGAGCGCCGTGAGCCGTGCGGGCATCCTGGCCGTCCCGCCCTCGAAGCGGTTGGCCACCTCGGCGGCGTTGACCGAGAAGCGCACCCGTGTCCGGCCGCCGTGATCCAGCGTCACCAGCTCGCCGACGTCGTCGAACTTCGTGGTGAACCTCAGCTGGACGTCCTCGCCGAATTCTCCCGAGCCCACGCGGGAGATCGCCGCCGCGAGCGAGCCCGTCACGTTCTCGATGCCGAGCGGATCGGTGTAGCAGGACATCTCGAAGGTGGTGCCCTCGCCACCTCGCTCGATGGTGCCGCTGGTCACGGAACCCCGGCCGGCGTGCGTGCGCACCCCGTCGAGGACGTCGTCGAGGTTCGCGTAGACGCGGGTCACCGGCGGACCCTGGAGCGAGCCGGCCAGATAGCAGTACTGGCAGTGGGCGGGACAACCCTTCGCGAGGTCGATCCGCCAGTCGGCACTCGGGGGGATCGGCTGGGGCTTCAGCGCACTGGGCGGTGCGACGACGACGGCCAAAGTGTTCTTCGCCGACGCATAGGTCTCCCGTTCCGTGGCGCCGCGGAGCCCCGTCAGGGCGTTACCGGGGAGGACGCGGATGTCCTCCACTCCGGCTGCCTCACAGCGGCGGACGATCTCCGCGGTGTGCGGCAGGTCGGAGGCTGCACGCGTGATCAGCACATGGCGCGGGACCCACAGGCGCGTGGGGGTGATCGTGGTCAGATCCTGTTCCTGGGGCATCGTCATCACCTTCTACAACACTGCGAAGGGTGCTTATGTTCCGCGGGCGACGGGTGTCGGGCACCGGTCTCCGGGGCGAGGCGGACCGAGCATCCCGGTCTGCCACGTGAGGCTGCGGGGCGTCATCGGAGGTCATCGGGGGTCACGCTCCGACGCATTCCGGCACACCGGCGGTGGGACGGCCTAGCCTCGGAGGACAGATCAAGAGTTCCGACGCGAAGCCCTGGCTCGTCGGACGGCAACCCCCTCCGTGGCGGGGTGCCCCAGGTGACGATCAGGCCCCGCGCAGCCCGCGTCGGGGCAAGCACGGCGCGCACCCCTGGTCCGCGTCCTGACGACGGGACACCCATGTCGTACATCTGCCTCCTGCTCTCCGGGGCCGCCCTGCTGATCAACGGCGTCTCCCTGCTCGGCCGCGTGACCCCGCGCGACGCCGGTTTCTTCAACATCGCGATCGGCCTGCTGCAACTGGTCGTGGCGCTGCTCGTCGCCTCGTCCGATCCCGGCGCCGCCGGATCGGCGGCCGGGATCGTCCTGTTCGGCCTGACCTACCTGTACGTGGGGCTGGGCTCGGTCGCAGGCCTCGGATCGGCCGGCGTCGGCTGGTTCTGCGGCTTCGTCGCCGTGCTCGCCCTCGTCCTCGCCGGCACGGCAGCCCGCGAGGACCCTGTGAGCTCGGTGCTCTGGATCAGCTGGGCCGCGCTCTGGACCCTGTTCTTCCTGCTCCTCGCCCGCGGCGCGGAGCGCCTCACGCGGGTCACCGGCTGGAGCGCGATCCTCGTGGGCACAATCAGCACCGTGGTCCCCGCGCTGCTCGGCCTCAACGGCGCCTGGCCGGGCGGGACGACGGCCGTCATCGCGACGGCCGTGGTCCTCGGTGCCCTCTTCGCGGTCGCCGTCACCCTCGGCGGCCGGCCCGTACCGGTCATCGCCGCGCAGCCGGTCGCCGTCGACGCCTGACAACCGCTCTACACCCCTCCCGCGCCCTGTCCGCCCTGCATCCCTTCATCGAAAGGTCCGTCATGACCACCATCACGAACATCACCCGCACTGCCGATGCCGACTACGAGCTCCTCGCCGCCCGCTTCCGCCCGCTCTTCGCCAGGATCGCCGACGGAGCCTCGCGGCGGGACCGTGAGCACGAACTCCCCCGCGCCGAGATCCGTGCCCTGATCGACGCGGGCTTCGGCGCCCTCCGGGTCCCCGTAGCCGCCGGCGGTTTCGGCGCCTCCCTACCCCAGCTGTTCCGGCTGCTCACCGAGCTCGCCGCGGCCGACCCGAACATCCCGCAGGCCCTGCGTGGCCACTTCGCCTTCGTGGAGGACCGGCTGGTCTCCTCGGGCCCGCACCGCGAGACGTGGCTCAGGCGGTTCGTCGACGGCGAGACGGTCGGGAACTCCTGGACCGAGGTGGGCGGCGTCACGATCGGCGACGTGATCACCAAGGTCAGTCCCGATCCGGACTCCGGGGGGTTCCTCGTCAGCGGCACCAAGTACTACTCCACAGGCAGCATCTTCGCCGACTGGATCGACACCTTCGCCCAGCGCACCGACAACGGCGTCAAGGTGATCGCCGTCGTCAGTGCCCACCAGCCGGGGGTCACGCACGCCGACGACTGGGACGGCTTCGGCCAGCAGACCACCGGCTCCGGGACGTCGACGTTCGACGCAGCACGCGTCGACGCCGAGAACGTCATCGACTTCGATACCCGGTTCGCCTACCAGACCGCGTTCTACCAGGCGGTGCTGCTTGCGGTCCTTGCCGGGACCATCAAGGGCGCGGAGCACGACGTCGCCCGCGAGGTCCGGACCAGGACGCGGATCTTCAGCCACGGGAATGCTCCATCCTTCGCGGCCGATCCCCAGATCCTGCAGGTCGTCGGGGAGGTGTCCGCGGCCGCGTATGCGGCGGAGGCGACGGTCGAGCGTGCCGCGCGGGCGCTGCAGCACGCCTACGAGGGCGCGTTCCTCGATGACGAGGCCGAGGACGAGCGGCGCAACGACGTCGCCGAGCTAGAGACCGCGAAGGCCCAGGTGATCCTGTCCGCCCTCGCCACGCGGGCTACGTCCGACGTCTTCGGCGCCCTCGCGGCCTCGGGCGTGAGCACGGCGAAGAACCTCGACCGCCACTGGCGCAACGCGCGCACCGCCGCCAACCACAACCCCTGGGTCTTCAAGGCCAGGATCGTCGGTGACCATTCGGTCAACGGCGCCGTACCACCGCGGATCTGGTCCATCGGGTCCGCGCCGGCGCCGGGCGCCTGATGCCGAGGGACTGCGGCGCGTCCGTCGCGTCCGTCGCGTCCGTCGCGTCCGTCGCGTCCGTCGCGTCCGTCGCGTCCGTCGCGTCCGTCACGTCCGTCACCGTCACGCGGCAACGCAGGGAGTGACTCACGGCGGGGTCACTGCAGCACGGCGGCGTCCCTGCGCTCGAGCTCGTCCAGGACGCGGTCGACCGCCTCGTCGGGCCAGGGCGGGCACCGGCGGCTCCCGGCGCCGGGCCCGGTGCGGTGGTCACGGGCAGTGCCGCCGGCCTGCAGGAGGAGGAGATCGCCCTGCGAGACGATGTGCAGGTCCGCGGGCAGGAATCCGAGGGGTGACATGACGCCGTCCTTCCGTCGTGGAGCATCGGTGCCCCTTAGACGGTCCGGGCGCACGGTACTCATCGGTGCCGGACGGACGGGACGCATCGGTGCCGGGCGCAAGGGACGACGGTGGCACCAGGACCCGGCCGCTGGACCACCCGTGCGCACAACCGTGCACGGGTGCGGGGACGCTCAGCTGCTCACCGGCCCGGCCACGCGCTGCGTGGGCCCGTCGGCGTGGGGTCAGGAGGGCGACGCCGCCTCGAGCGACTGCCTCCGCACGGCGCGGACACGCTGGTACACCGTGACGAGGCTCGCCAGCGCCAGGATCACGAGGACGGTGAACAGGACGACCTCCGGCAACCCGAGGCCCGTCAGCCCGGTGACCACGAGGACCGACACGAGCCGCTCGGCCCGCTCCGCCACCCCGACGTTGGCCGTGAAGCCCAGGGACTCCGCCTTGGCCCGCGCGTAGGACACGAGCATGCCGAGCACGAGGCAGGCGAGGGCGGCGACGGCGATGGCGGGATTCTGTCCGCCGGTGAAGAACCAGATGGCGACCGCCGTGAACAGCGCGCCGTCGGCGATGCGGTCGAGCGTCGAGTCGAGGAAGCTGCCCCAGGAGCCGCCGTGCCCCTTCAGGCGTGCCATGATCCCATCGATGACATCGGAGAAGACGAAGAGCGTGATGACCACGGTCCCCCAGAACAGCTGTCCGAGGGGGTAGAACACCAGCGCACCGCCTGCCACCCCGATGGTGCCGGCGATGGTGACGGCGTCAGGCGTCACACCCCAGCGCAGCAGCAACCGCGCCAGCGGGGTGAACAGCCGGGTGAAGAAGCCCCGGGCGTACCTGTTGAGCATCAGGAGCCCGGTTCCGGCGGGGCGGCGTCGTCCCCACGCGAGGGCCATGCCTCGGCGACCTGCGCCCGGACCTCGCCGAGGGTCTGGGTGATGGCCTTGGTCTGCGCGATGATCGGCAGGAAGTTGCCGTCCCCACCCCATCGCGGCACCACGTGCTGGTGGAGGTGGGCGGCGATCCCGGCCCCGCCGGTCGCCCCCTGGTTCATCCCGAGATTGAAGCCTGTCGGGTGGGAGACGCGGCGCAGCACGCGCATGGCGGTCTGGGTCAGGGCTGCCACCTCGGCCGTCTCCGCCTCGTCGATGTCCGTGTAGTCGGGCACGTGCCGGTACGGGACCACGAGCAGGTGACCGGCGTTGTAGGGGAACAGGTTGAGCAGGACGAACGCGTGGGTCCCGCGGTGCACGATCAGCGACTCCTCGTCGCTGAGCCGGGGGGCACGGCAGAAGGGACACCTCTCCTCGGAGCCGACCTGGTCCTGGCCGCCCTTCACGTACGCGAGGCGGTGCGGGGTCCACAGGCGCTGGAAGGCGTCCGGCACACCCGCCAGCTCGAAGCCGTCGGTCACCGCGGCATCACCCGGGTACCCCTGTGCGGCGCCCTCCACGGGCCTGTCCACTCCGTCCGCCCCCGCCATCAGACGGTCGCCTCCCGGCTGCGGACCGCCTCCACGATCCGCCGGACGGCCTCCTCCACGGGCACCTGGTTGTCCTGGCTGCCGTCCCGGAACCGGAAGGACACGGCGTTCGCCTCCTGGTCCTCGCCGCCCGCGATGAGCACGAAGGGCACCTTCTCCTTGCTCGCCGTCCGGATCTTCTTCGGGAAGCGGTCCGAGCCGGCGTCCACCTGGGCGCGGATCCCTTGGGACTTGAGCTTGTCGACGACGTCGTACAGGTACTCGTTGAACGCCTCGGCCACGGGGACGGCCAGCACCTGCACAGGCGCGAGCCAGGCCGGGAAGGCGCCCGCGTAGTGCTCGGTGAGGACTCCCATGAAGCGTTCGATCGAGCCGAAGAGAGCCCGGTGGATCATCACGGGCCGCTGGCGCGAACCGTCCGCCGCCTGGTACTCGAGCTCGAACCGGTCGGGCAGGTTGAAGTCCAGCTGGATCGTGGACATCTGCCACGTCCGTCCGATCGCGTCCCGGGCCTGCACGGAGATCTTCGGCCCGTAGAACGCCGCTCCCCCGGGATCGGGCACGAGCTCGAGGCCCGATGCCTCGGCGACCTCGGCGAGGGTCCGCGTGGCTTCGTCCCAGATCTCGTCCGATCCGACGGACTTCTCCGGGTTGCGGGTGGAGAGTTCGAGGTAGAAGTCCTCGAGGCCGTAGTCCTTGAGCAGGCCGAGCACGAAGGTGAGCGTCCCGGTGAGCTCGTCCTTCATCTGCTCGCGCGTGCAGTAGATGTGCGCGTCGTCCTGGGTCATGCCGCGCACGCGCGTCAGGCCGTGGACGACGCCCGACTTCTCGTACCGGTACACGGAGCCGAATTCGAACAGGCGCAGCGGCAGTTCGCGGTAGGAGCGTCCACGGGACCGGAAGATCAGGTTGTGCATGGGGCAGTTCATCGGCTTGAGGTAGTAGTCCTGCCCGGGCTTGCGCACCGTGCCGTCCTCGTTGAGCTCCTCGTCGACGTGCATCGCGGGGAACATGCCGTCGCGGTACCAGTCGAGGTGGCCCGAGACCTCGTAGAGGTGGCCCTTGGTGATGTGCGGTGTGTAGACGAACTCGTACCCGGCGTCGGTGTGGCGCCGGCGGGAGTAGTCCTCCATCTCCTTGCGGATGATGCCGCCCTTGGGATGGAACACCGGGAGCCCGGAACCCAGCTCGTCCGGGAAGGAGAAGAGATCGAGTTCCGTGCCGAGGCGCCGGTGGTCGCGGCGCTCCGCCTCGGCCAGGCGTTCCTGATACGCCTTGAGCGCGTCCTTCGTGGGCCAGGCCGTGCCGTAGATGCGCTGCAGTTGCTTGTTCTTCTCGCTCCCGCGCCAGTAGGCGGCGGCCGAGCGGGTCAGCGCATAGGCGTTGGAGATGAGCTTGGTGTTGGGCAGGTGCGGCCCGCGGCAGAGGTCCTGCCAGATCACGTCCCCGGACTTGCGGTCCACGTTGTCGTAGATGGTCAGTTCGCCGGCGCCCACCTCCACGGAGGCGCCGTCCTCCTCGGTGGCACCGCCCTTGAGGCCGATGAGCTCGAGCTTGTACGGCTCGTCCTTCATGGCCTCACGGGCCTCGTCCTCGGACACCACGCGGCGGACGAAGCGCTGGTTGGCGTTGACGATCTTGAGCATCATCTTCTCGAGCTGCTTCAGCTCGTCCGGCGTGAAGGGCTCCTCGACGTCGAAATCGAAGTAGAAACCGTCCGTGATGTAGGGGCCGATCCCCAGCTTCGCGCCCGGGCGCAGCTGCTGCACGGCCTGGGCCATGACATGCGCGGCGGAGTGGCGGAGCACCTCGAGCCCGGCCGGGTCCTCCAGCGTGACACCGTCGACGGTCGCACCGTCCGGCAGAACCTGGTCGAGGTCGCGCAGCTCCCCGTCGATGCGCATGACGACGACGTCGCGCCGCTCGGAGAACAGCTCGGTGCCGGTGGTACCCGTGGTCGCCTGCTTCTCTTCGCCGTCGACGATGAGTTTCAGGGGCTGCGGCGCTGACACGGGAGGTCTCCTCGGTGCTGGGTGGAAAATAGTCGCCCGAACGGGCACGGCGGCACCCGGTAGGGCACGGGACCGCCGTCCTGATCGTATCGGCTGGGCGGACGGCCGACCAACACGCTCATTGCAGGGAGCCGGCGGGAGCCACAGGAAACCGGCGGAGGTCCGACGGGGAGTCAGCCCTCGCGCCGCACCTTCAGCTCCAGGTCGATGAACGCCGAGATCATCGCGCGGTACGTGTGCTCGACGACCGTGGGGTCCACCCCGAGCCTGGCCGCGTAGCCCCGGACGTTCGTGATCACCTGCTCCACCCGCGCCAGCGCGCGCACGGAGGCGTCGTCCTGCTTCAGGGCACCTGCACGCCGCACCAGGCGCTCGCGCCGTGAGATGAGGGAGACGAGCTGCTCGTCCACCTCGTTGATGGCCACGCGGACCGCCGCCAGCTGCATCGCGTTCTGCTCTTCGTTCGCTCCGGGCATGCCGTGAGCCTACCGTCGCCCCGGTCGGCGCGCGCCAGGGGCGGCGGGTCGGTCGTGGAATGCCCGCCCCACCACGCGCGTTGAGGAGGGTGCGGGCGGGAATGCCGACCGCTGACCGATCAGAGCACGTGCGGGAGAACCGCACGCAGATTCGAGGAGCACCGTGGACTACACGCCCGACGCCGGAACCATCACCATGTTCTCCACCTCGTGGTGCGGGTACTGCCGACGCCTGAAGTCGCAGCTGGACGCCCAGGGCATCGGCTACACGGAGGTCAACATCGAGGAGGTCGAGGGCACCGCCGAGCTCGTGGCGTCCCTCAACGGCGGCAACCAGACCGTCCCCACCGTGATCTTCCCGGACGGCAGCACGGCCACCAACCCGTCCGTCGCCGATGTGAGGACGCGCCTCTCCGTCTAGCCCGGACCCGGCGCCGTCCTCGTCCGCCGTCCCCCTATGCTGGGGAACGGCGGACCGGCAGGACGCGGTCCGACCGCCAGCAGGTACCCAGCGGAAGGACAGCGAGACCATGGTGCACAGAGTTCAGGGAGTCGTGGTGCGGGCGAAGGACGCCCCCGCCACCATCGAGACCATCCTGGTGCCGGACCCGGGTCCCGGCGAGGCCCTCGTCGACATCCTCACGTGCGGCGTCTGCCACACCGACCTGCACTACAAGCAGGGCGGCATCAACGACGACTTCCCCTTCCTGCTGGGACACGAGGCCACCGGCGTCGTGAGCGCCGTGGGTGACGACGTCACGCAGGTGGCGCCCGGTGATCGCGTGATCCTGAACTGGCGCGCCGTCTGCGGCGAGTGCCGGGCGTGCCGCCGCGGCGAGCCGCAATACTGCTTCGACACGCACAACGCCACCCAGAAGATGACCCTCGAGGACGGCACCGAGCTCACGGCCGCCCTGGGCATCGGTGCATTCGCCGAGAAGACGCTGGTCGCAGCCGGGCAGTGCACCAAGGTGGACCCGGCGGCCGACGCCGCCGCCGTCGGCCTCCTGGGCTGCGGCATCATGGCGGGCATCGGTGCGGCCATCAACACGGGCAATGTGTCCCTCGGCGATTCCGTCGCCGTGATCGGCTGCGGCGGGGTGGGCATCGCCGCCGTCGCCGGTTCGAAGCTCGCCGGCGCCACCACGATCATCGCCGTCGACATCGACGACCGGAAGCTGGAGCTCGCCAAGGGCCTCGGTGCCACCCACACGGTCAATTCGAAGGACGAGGACCCCGTGGAAGCCGTCCGCGCCCTCACCGGGGGCAACGGTGCCGACGTCGTGATCGATGCCGTCGGGCGCCCCGAGACGTACAAGCAGGCGTTCTACGCCCGCGACCTCGCCGGTACCGTGGTGCTCGTCGGCGTGCCGACGCCCGAGATGACCCTCGAACTCCCGCTGCTGGACGTCTTCGGCCGCGGCGGGTCGCTGAAGTCCTCCTGGTACGGGGACTGCCTGCCCAGCCGCGACTTCCCGATGCTCGTGAACCACTACCTGCAGGGCACCCTCGACCTCGAGGCCTTCGTCACCGAGCGCATCTCCCTCGACCAGGTCGAGGAGGCCTTCGAGAAGATGCACGACGGTGCGGTGCTGCGCTCGGTGGTGGAACTCTGATGGTCGCGCGGATCGAGCACCTCGTCACCTCGGGCACGTTCTCGCTCGACGGCGGCACGTGGGACGTCGACAACAACGTCTGGATCGTCGGTGACGACGACGAGTGCGTCATCATCGACGCGCCGCACGACGCCGCGGCGATCGTGGAGCAGGTGAACGGTCGCACCGTGCGGGCCATCCTCCTGACCCACGCGCATGACGACCACATCCGCGCCGTCGGGGACCTCTTCGACGCCGTCCGTGCACCCATCCACCTGCACGAGGCCGACCGCGAACTGTGGGACATGGTGTTCCCGGAGCTGAGTCCGGACCAGTGGATCGGCGACGGCGACAGGATCGAGGTCGCCGGCGTCGTCCTCACCGCGCTGCACACGCCCGGCCACTCCCCCGGCTCCACCTGCTTCTACCTCGAGGAGGCCGGCACGGTCTTCACCGGCGACACGCTCTTCCAGGGCGGGCCCGGTGCCACCGGACGGTCCTTCAGCGACTTCCCGACGATCATCGAGTCGATCCGGACGCGCCTGCTGACGCTGCCCGCGGACACGATCGCCCGCACGGGTCACGGCGACATCACGACGATCGGCGACGAGGCCCCGCACCTCGAGGAATGGATCGCGCGCGGGCACTGACCCCGGAGCTGCAGCACCACGGTCCGCCGGCGTCCCGTCCCTCCTCCCGGAGGGGCGGGACGCCCTGTTTCCGGACGAGCTGCCGGTCAGGCGGGGTCCAGGCGGACGACGGCGGCATAGGCCGTGAGCAGCGCCTGCTCGACGTCGTCGACGGCGAGTCCCGGAGCCAGGTCCTCGGCCCCGCCCGCCGTCGAGGGCAGCCAGTCCAGGCCCAGTGCCGCGTACACGTCCGAGAGGACCGCACGCAGCGGCGTGGCGTCCTCCACCACCACGACGGACGAGAACAGCCAGGCGCCGGAGATCACACGCTGGGCCGTGCCCACGAGTTTGACCGCGGGGACGCCGTCTCGGCGGCCGTGCACACTGAACTCCCCCGGGCAGTACTCGCCCTTGACCTCCCCCACGTGCGCGTCGACGCCGACGCGGGCGAGCACCGCCGCGAAGAATGCGCCGAAGGCTGCGAAGCGCGCCCGCGTACCGGCGACGCCGTCGGCCGCCGGCTCGAGGTGGTCCACCACCAGGCATCCGCCATGGTAGGCCGCGGCCCGGCCCCCCGCCCGCCGGACGAGGGGCGTGAATCCGCGGTCCTCGGCGGCACGGCCCGCGGCGGCGAACCCGGGGAGGCGGGCGTCCCGCTGGCCGAAGGCGACGGTAGGGCTGGGCCGGTAGAGGCGCAGCGTCGGCGGGCGGGTCCCCGAGGCGACCTCGCGCAGCATGGCGATGCCCCGATCGAGGTCGGCAGCGGCGCGCGGCCCGCCCCCCACGGCCGCGTCCTCCACCGGGGAGTCGCCTGCATCGGCGGGACCTCCCTCGACGACGACGGCGAGCGCGTCGGCGCCGTTCCACAAAGTGCTCATCCCTTCATCGTAGGCACCGGTGGCCGGTGCGGGGTCCGCGACCGGCCACCGCGGGCGACGTCGTGCCTGCTGCACCGAGCGCCGATCGCCGGCCGGGAAACCCGTCCCGCCGACCGGTCGCGCAGGGATCAGCTCCTTCCGTCCTGCCACGCCCCGAGCAGGTCGCGTGCGGTCGCCGACGGGTCCGCGGCCGTGCACAGGGCGGAGACGACGGCGATCCCCGCGGCCCCGGCACGGCGCAGCGGAGCCGCGTCGTCCGCCGTGATGCCGCCGATCGCGACGCAGGGCAGTGGAGCAGCCGCCACCAGGCCCGCGAACCCGTCGACACCGAGGGGCGCCGGGTGATCGGGCTTGGTGCTGGTGGCATGCACCGCGCCCACACCCAGGTAGTCGACCGTGCCCGCCGGGAGCTCCGACACCGCCTCGAACTGCCCGGGCGTCGCCGCGCTCAGTCCGACGACGGCGTCCGGTCCGGCCATGGCCCGCACCACGCCGGCAGGAAGATCCGACTGCCCCACGTGGACGCCGTGCACCCGGGCACCCCCGGCGAGGGCAGCGAGGTAGACGTCCACCCGGTCGTCGACCAGCACGGGCACCCGGCCGTCCACCGCGGCGGCCACGGCCACCAGCAGGTCCAGGAGATCGCGGACGCCCGCTCGCTTGTCCCGGACCTGCACGCAGGTCACCCCGCCCCCGACGGCGAGGGCGACGACGTCGGGCACCGACCGTGGCGAGCAGAGCACGGTGTCCGTGACGAGGTAGAGGGGCAGGTACGACGCCGGCGACGGCCGGGCGCTCCCGTCCTGGACGGGCATCAGGAGCCTGCCTGCAGGGTCAGCCTGCGCCGGACGTCGTCCGGGGTGATGGCTGAGAGCGCGTCGAGGAACTGTGCCCCGAAGGTGCCCGGCCCCGACGCGACGGCTGCGGCGTGTTCTGCGGCGATCGTGTACGCGCCGGTCGCGGCGACCGCCGCGAGGAGCGGATCCTCGGTGAGGGCGGCGAAGGCGGCCATGACGGCCCCCAGCGCGCACCCGCCCCCGGTGACCTGCGTGAGGAGGGGCGTCCCGTTGGCCACGCCGACGACGGCACCCGACGGCGCGACGATCATGTCCACGGCGCCCGACACGGCGACGACCGACCCGTGGCGGGAGGCCAGGAGCCGCGCGGCGTCGAGCGCGGCGGCCGGCTCGTCGAGGGAGTCGACGCCGCGGCCGCCAGCGCCCGCACCTGCGAGCGCGATGATCTCCGAGGCGTTGCCCCGGATGATCCCGGGGCGGAGGGCGACGAGCTCCGCGGCGGTCTGCGTGCGGACGGTGAGGAAGCCGACCGCGACGGGGTCGAGGACCCAGGGCGTCCCTGCCCCGTTCGCCGCGTCCGCCGCCTCCAGCATCGCCTCGCGCTGGGAACCGGTGGGGGTGCCGAGGTTGACGAGCACAGCCGAGGCGACGGGGGCGAACTGCCGGGCCTCGCCCGGGATGTCCACCATGGCGGGAGCCGCTCCGAGGGCGAGGAGCACGTTGGCGGTGACGTTCGTGACGACGGCGTTGGTGATGCACTGCACGAGCGGCACGGCGTCGCGGAGGGCCGCGAGCAGCAGCGCACAGTCCTCGGCGGTGACGGGGCCGACGGCCTGGGTGGGGTTCTCCTGGACCTGGTGCACGGTGGCGACCTCTCGCGATGGGGCGGCAGGACGCACGGGGCCGAGGGCCCGGCAGGACATCCCTTCGCCAGTATGAGCTGGATCAGGTTCGACGGGTCTCTTCTCAGCCCCTCCCTTGGAGGGACACCCCGTGTCACTGCTCGAAACGATAGCCCGTCAGGCGGACGGAGCCAACCGGGTCAGCGGCCCCCGCCGATCACGCGGCTGCGCTGCTCGATGCCCGGGCCGCCATAGGGGTAGTCGCTGAAGGTCGGGGCGCTGACGTCGTCGAGCCGGGAGAGTTCCGCCGCGGTGAGCTCGAGGTCGGCGGAGGCGAGGTTGTCGGCCAGTTGCTCCCGGGTGCGCGCGCCGAGGATCACGGAGGTGACGCCGGCCTGCGCGGCCACCCAGGCGAGGGCGACGTGGGAGGCGTTCACGCCACGCTCGCCGGCGATGCCCGTCACGGTGTCGATGATGCGCCACGTGCGGTCCTGCGCGTTGCGCTTCTCCCAGGCCTCCATCCCGCGCTGCGGGTTCTCGCCGAGCCGGGTCTCCCCGGTGGGCTCCGTGTCCCGGCTGTACTTGCCGGTGAGCCAGCCGCCGCCCAGCGGGGACCAGGGCAGCATGCCCATGCCGGCGTCGAGCACCGCGGGGGCGATCTCCGCCTCGATCTCGCGGACCAGCAGCGAGTACTGCGGCTGCAGGGTGACCGGCAGGCAGTACCCGCGCTGCCGGGCGATCATCACGGCCTTGGTGAGCTGCCAGCCGGTGTAGTTGGAGAACCCGTAGTAGCTGATCTTGCCCTGCGCCACGGCGTGGTCGAGGAAGCCGAGGGTCTCCTCGAGCGGGGTCAGCGGATCCCACGAGTGCACCTGGTAGAGGTCGATGTGCTCCACGCCCAGGCGCGCGAGGGAGGCATCGAGCGCCTGGCGGAGGTGACGCCGGGACAGTCCCAGGTCGTTGGCGTCATCGCCCATGGGGAAGCGGCCCTTCGACGCGAGGACCATGCGTCCGCTCTCGGCCGGGTTCTTCGCGATCCAGCGGCCGATGATCTCCTCGGAGGCCCCGGCGGTGTAGACGTCGGCGGTGTCGATCAGGTTGCCGCCCGCCGCCGCGTAGTCCGAGAGGATGGCGTGCGACGTCGCCTCGTCCGATTCCGCGCCGAAGGTCATCGTTCCGAGGGCCAGGTGCGAGACCGAGGTGCCGCTGTTGCCGAGTGTCCGGTTCTCCATGGTGCTCCTTCATCCTGCGCCGTGCGGCGCCGTCGTCCGTTCGGGTGGTGCCGTGCCGGCCGCTTCGGCCCGCACGCGCGAAGGGCGCCGTCGAACGACGGCGCCCTTCGCTCACGTGGTCACGCGCTGACCGTGACGCCCTTCCAGAAAGCGTAGTAACCGCGGATGTTCTCCGCCGCTTCTTTCGGCTCCGGGTAGCTCCAGGCGGCATCCTTGTTCTGCTCGCCGTCGACCTCCAGGCTGAAGTAGCTCGCGGTCCCCTTCCACGGGCACACCGTCTGCGTCCGTGTCGGGACGAAGAACTGCTCCGCGATGGAGTTCGGCGGGAAGTAGTGGTTCCCCTCGACCATCACGGTGTCCGCGGACTCGGCGATGACCTGATCGTTCCACAGTGCTTTCGGCATGGTTCCTCTTCCTCGACGTCCCACGGGCGCGTGGGCGCGGTGACCGCCCGGGCGTGGAGCACGCCGCAGGCTTCCGTGCCTCGTGCAACCATGGCCGGCGCCCCGTCATTCCGGCAGGTGCCCCTCAGAGCTTCCGCACGGTGAGGATCTGCTCGAGCCGCCCGAACGGTCCGTCGAGGTCGTGCACCACGCTCGAGGTCAGTCCGACGCCGTCCTGCCCGAACGTCACCCGCGTGTCCAGGCCGAGCCACTCCCCCGCGGGCTCCCGGTACAGATGGACCTGCAGGTCCACGTTGGGGAACATCCAGCTGTCCCCGCCGGGCGCCACCCGCGAGGCGATGCCGTTGGCTGCGTCCATCATCCCGACCAGGCGGACCACATCGGGCGCTGCTGCGCCCTCCACCATGGCGTAGGGGTTCCGGAGCCACACCTGCCCGCGCCCCGGCCGGTGGCCGGGCACCACGCGTACGTCGAGCGACCGGATGAACCCGCCCGGCCACGCGGTCATGCCCTCATGGGGACCAGCGGCGTCGGGGCCGGGGATACGCGGGTCCTCCACCGCGGCGACGGCTCCGGTGTCCTGTGCGCTCAGGCGCCAGGCCCGGGCGACGATCGCGGTCCTGCCTGCGGCCTCCATCCTGGCCTCGAGCAGCTCGATCGTCCGCCCGGGACGCACGACGGCGGTGGTGATCTCGAACTCGCCCGCCGGGATCATCCCGAGGATGTCGAAGCCGATCCGGCTCAGCTGCATGCCCTCCCGCGGCGCGCACTCGAGCAGGCACTGCGTCATCAGCCCGGAGATCGGAGCCATGTGCTGTTCCTCCGGGTTCCACGCCCCCTGCGCGTTGAGCGTGGAGACGAACCGTCCGCCACCGAGTCCGCGGTAGAAAGAATCGGCCACAGGGAGTTCTCCTTCGTCGTCGGCACGGGATCGTGCGGGCCGGGACCGGCGATCCCCGACTCTGGCCCGGCGCGCCGCACCAGCCCTATGCTAGTGGAGCAGCGGACCGCCCGGGCCTGACGCGGACGACGGCCGGAGCCACCGTCCCGGGCAGGCGGACCGCGGGCGGAATAGACTCCCGGACCCAGGGGTTCAGGTAGTTGACCGGATCAACCATTCACCTGGACGGTCCCCTGTACACGCGCATACCGGCCCCGGATGGATCGTCCCGGCCGGGCGGCACCAGATCGAACCGAGCGGATCACGATGACCCAGAGCCCATCCTCCAGCGTCTCCGACGCACTACCCAGTCCCGAGGTGCCCGGCGTCGGGGCCGCGGCCGCGACGGCCCGTGCCGCGACACCACCCCGTCCCGACACGCGCGCCGGTGCCCCGTCCGATGCGCCGTCCGATGCGCCGTCCGATGCGCGCCGGACCGCCGGTCCCGTCGGCGCTGCACTCCCGCCCCGCGACAAGCTCGTCATCACACTCCTGCTCATCTCCGCGTTCGTCGTGATCCTCAACGAGACGATCATGGGCGTGGCGATCCCCCGGCTGGTCGAGGACCTCGGGATCACGGTCGGTGCCGGGCAGTGGCTCAGCACCGCGTTCATGCTCACCATGGCCGTGGTCATCCCCATCACCGGCTACCTGCTGCAGCGCTTCGACACCCGCCCCGTCTTCATGGCCGCCATGGGCCTGTTCAGCCTCGGCACCCTCATCGCCGCGATGGCGCCCGGCTTCGGTGTCCTGGTGATCGGCCGTGTGGTCCAGGCGAGCGGCACCGCCATCATGATGCCCCTGCTCATGACCACCGTCATGACGCTGGTCCCGCCCGCCTCCCGCGGCAAGATCATGGGCAACATCTCGATCGTCATCTCGGTGGCTCCCGCCCTCGGTCCCACGATCTCCGGAGCGATCCTGAGCGTGCTCGACTGGCGCTGGATGTTCTGGCTCGTCCTCCCGATCTCCCTCGCCGCGCTCGCCATCGGCGCGGCCAAGATGCAGAACGTCACGGAGCCCCGCCGGTCGGCCATCGACGTGCCCTCCGTCATCCTGTCCGCCGTCGCCTTCGGCGGCATCATCTACGGGTTGAGCCAGCTGGGCGAGGCATCGACCGGCAGCGCCGTCCCCGCGTGGATCCCGCTCGTCGCCGGCATCGCCGGTCTGGCCCTCTTCATCACGCGTCAGCTCGTCCTGCAGCGCAGGGACGCGGCCCTGCTGGACCTCCGGGTATTCACCTCCGGCAACTTCACCATCTCGATCGTCGCGATCGCCGTCAGCATGATGGCCCTGTTCGGCACGATCATCCTCATCCCCATCTACGTGCAGACCGTGCTGGGCATGGACCCCCTGGTGTCCGGACTCCTCCTGCTCCCGGGCGGGCTGGCCATGGGCCTGCTCGGCCCCGTGGTCGGTCGGATCTACGACCGCCGCGGACCCCGCGTACTCCTGGTGCCGGGAGCCCTGCTCGTCAGCGTGGTGTTCTGGGCCATGACACGGCTCACCGAGACCACACCCTTGCAGCTGGTGCTCGTGGCGCACGTGTTCCTCAGCATCGGCCTCGCCCTGATGTTCACGCCGCTGCTGACCTCGGCCCTCGGGTCCGTCAAGCCGCACTTGTACTCGCACGGCAGCGCCGTGTTCGGCACGGCCCAGCAGCTGGCCGGTGCCGCCGGGACCGCGCTGTTCATCTCCGTGATGACCCTGCAGACCACTGCCCTGGTCTCGGAGGGCGTCGGGGAACTCCCCGCCATGGCCGGCGGGATCAGGGCCGCGTTCATGTACGGCGCGATCATCTTCCTCCTCGCCGTCGTCGCCTCCTTCTTCGTCCGCGCGCCGCAGCAGGACGGCGCCGCACCGACGCCCGTGCACTGACACCCGCGCACTGACACCGGCGCGCCGGGCGCGTCAGCACGAGCCCCGCCGGACTCCGGCGGGGCTCGTCCTGCCTGTGGCACAGTGGAGGTTCCGCCACGCTTGCATCGATGGCCGACGCCAGCCGCATCCGGAAGGACCCCGTGCCCGCCGTCCCCCTGCACCTGACCGGGTACCCGGAGGTCCCCCTGACCGCCGACTGCTCCAGCTGCTTCGCGCTGTGCTGCTCGGCGCTCGGTTTCGAGCGCTCCAGCGACTTCGCGCACGACAAGCCGATCGGCCGCGCCTGCCACAACCTCGCCGACGACTTCTCCTGCACCATCCACCGGAAGCTGCGCGATGCGGGCTACAAGGGCTGCACCGTCTTCGACTGCTTCGGGGCCGGCCAGCAGGTTGCCCAGCTGACCTTCGGCGGACGCAGCTGGACCGACCACCCGGAGGTGCGCGCACCGATGTTCGCTGCTTTCCCCGTGGTCCGCGACCTGCACGAGATCCTCTGGTACCTCGATGAGGCGCTGGCCCTGGCCGCCGGCGCACCGGAGGTCCCGTCCGATGTGAGAACCACGATCGCCGCGCTCACCGAGGAGACCACCGCCCTCGCGCGCCTGGACGCGGTCCGCCTCCCGGGCCTCGACCTCGGCGCCCTCCGTCGGCGGGTCGGCGACACGCTGACGGCCGTCAGCGTGTCCGTACGGCGCAGCGCTGCCGGCTCGCGCCACCCCCGCCGTCTCGGCCCCGGTGCCGATCTGCTCGGCGCGGACCTCACCGGCCGCATGCTCCGCGGAGCCGATCTCCGCGGCGCGTACCTCATCGCCGCGGACCTCTCGGGCGTGGATCTCGACCGGGTGGACCTCCTCGGCGCGGACCTGCGTGACACGCGCCTGCACGGTGCGGATCTCTCCGGCGCCCTGTTCCTCACGCCGATGCAGGTCGCGGCGGCGCTGGGTGACCGGGCCACCCGACTGCCTCGACGGCTGTCGGCGCCGCAGCACTGGCTCGCCTGAGCGGTCCTCCGGAGCGCGAGCGCACGCTCCGGAGTGTCCTGGCCGGGCGGCCGCGGACCGTCGTGCCACCCCGATAGGCTGGTCCCCGGGATGCCGGGTGGAGGCACCCAGGGGGAGAGCGGATCACGATGACCAGCACCACGGAGAGCGAGGCCGTACCCGTGGCCTGGGGCGCCGACAGGAACCGCCTCCGGATCGGGGCGGTCGCCCTGATCGCTTCGCTGACACTCGTTCCCGGGGTGGCGCCGGCCTCGGCAGCGCCCGCCGACGCGCAGGAGTCCAGCCGCACCACGACGGAGTCCATCGTCCTGCCCCATTGGGACATCCCTCGACCACGATCGGAAGACGTCCTGCACACCCCGGCCGTGACCGGTCCGACGACGGTGCTGCCGGCCACCGTGGTGTCGGTCCCCGGCCTGCAGGTCGGGAGCACCGCGACCAACCCGACGACCGGCAGGCGAGAGGTCGTGGTGCCGACGGTGCGCCGGACGGCCGTGCTCATCGGTGACTCGCAGGCGGCCGGCAAGGATTCCTGGCCCCAGCTCGCCCTGCGCGCCCTCGGCTACGAGGTCCGCTTCTTCGGCGCGGGAGGTACCGGATTCGTCGTCGCCAATCCGAGCATCGACGCGCCGAACTACTACGACTCCCTGACCAGCAACACCTGGGTCCTGCCGCACGGCGACCCCGCGCTCGTCGTCGTCCAGGGAGGCGGGAACGATGCCGGGCGGCGCGCATCGGACGGGGACATCCTCGGCAGCGCCAACGCCCTGCTCCTCGGGCTCGAACGGACCTACCCCCGGTCTCGCGTCATCATGATCGGCACCCTGAGCCGCAGCTCCCGAGACGGCGGTGGTCGCCGTGCAGAGGTGGACGCACTCCTCGGGGATCTCGCCGCCGCGCGGGGCATCACCTTCGTCTCCGTGGGCGACTGGCTGACGGCGCACGAACTCGAGGACGACCTGGCCGACGCCGTCCACCTCACCCCCGAGGGCAGCCGGAAGGCCGCGGCGATCCTCCAACGCGAGCTCGACACGCTGAAGGTCGGCGTGTCCGAGGTCCGGGTGGATCCCGGGACCTGGCCGCGCGCCGGCCGGCCGCTCGCCTAGTGGTGCGGCGCGTCACCCTCCGTACACCGCCGGACGCTAAGTCGGCTTATGGTTGATCCATGAGTTTCAACGACAGGACCCACCTGGACCCCTCCCGGGTCAGTGACCGGCGAGGACGGGGCCGCGGCGTCGCCGTCGGCGGCGGCGTGGGTGGGGGGCTCCTCCTGATCCTCTCCCTCATCTTCGGTCCGGGTGTCGTGGACCAGCTCGGGCTGCAGGACGGTACCAGCACGGCCGGACCGGGCGACGACGGTGGCGGTGCCATCAGCGAGTGCGTCTCGGGGATCGAGGCGAACGAGCGGCTGGACTGCCGCATCCTCGCGACGGCGGAGAGCCTCGACAGCTTCTGGCTCCCCTACCTGGACGAGTACGGGGTCGCCTACACCCAGCCCGGCGTGGCCCTGTTCACCGACCGCACGGACACCGGCTGCGGCACGGCGACCAGCGCCGTCGGACCCTTCTACTGCCCCGTCGACGAGCAGACCTACTACGACACCGCGTTCTTCGACGAACTGGTCACGCAGTTCGGCGCATCGAGCGGCCCGCTGGCGCAGGAATACGTCGTCGCCCACGAGTTCGGCCACCACGTCCAGAACCTCATCGGCACGCTCGGCGCCGCCGGGCAGGACCCGCAGGGCGAGGAATCCGGCGGCGTCCGCGTCGAGCTGCAGGCCGACTGCCTGGCCGGGATGTGGGCTGCACACGCCACGACGGTGGAGGACCCGGAGTCCGGCCAGCCGTTCCTGCTCCCGTTCTCCACGACCGATCTCCAGGACGCACTGTCCGCTGCCGCGTCCGTCGGCGATGATCGCATCCAGGAGGCCGCGACGGGCCGGGTCGATCCCGAGGGGTGGACCCACGGTTCCAGCGCCCAGCGCCAGGCCTGGTTCTCGCAGGGGTACGAGACCGGAGACCTCCGGTCCTGCGACACCTTTGCCGCCGCCGACCTCGACACCCCCTGAGACCTCCCTCCCCGGTATCCGCCCCCATCCCCCTGCACACCCCCGAAGGACCACTCGTGACCGACCGGCTCGCCGTCGTCGTACCCGTCTTCAACGAACCCGGCATCACGCACACGCTCGAGGCGCTGCTCGGGCAGCGAGATCTCGATGGCCTGCACGTCTACGTCGTGGACAACAACTCCACCGATGACACCGCACAGCGCGTCCGGCAGTTCGCCGCCGCACACCCGTCCGCCGGACTCACGCTGCTCACCGAACGGCAGAAGGGCACGGGAGCAGCCTGCGACACCGGTTTCCGGACCGCGATCGCCGACGGCTACACCGTGATCGCCCGCACCGACGGCGACAGCGAACCGGCCGAGGACTGGTCGGCGCGTATCCGCCGCACGTTCGCGGAGCACCCGGAGGTCCAGCTGCTCGGCGGGACGAGCGTGCCACTGCGGGATCACCACTACCGCTGGGGCGACGACATCCTCATGCCCGGCGCGCTGAGGCTCCTGCGCGTTATGATGGCCGCCGTCCATCTCGACGTCGCCTTCCTGCGCTTCGTGGCCGGGCACAACATGGCCGTGCGGGCCTCCGCCTATCTGGCCACGGGCGGGTTCGGGCGGACCGCGATCGACACCCGCGACGAGGACATCGACTTCTCCGCCCGGGTGGCGCGCCGCCTCGGCTACAAGGCGGTCCGCATCGACCCCCGCCTGCGGGTCGCCACGTCCATGCGGCGGGTCCGCCGGTACGGCGTGGGGATGATGGGGATCCATCACCTCGTGCCGGCACTGCGTGGACGACTGATCCGCACCATCGACATCCGCTAGGGCGCGCCACTGGATCGCACCAGGGCGATCGCCTCCTCGACCTCCGGGACCCGGCTCCGCTGGACGCCCGAGATGGAGCGGACCGTCCGCCGGAAGGCGTCGTCGTCGCCGTTCCCCGACCGGTAGGCGGGCAGGTGGGCGAGGACGGCCGCACGCCGCAGCAAGGGCTCGTCGGTGCCGGCCCACCGGGCCACCACGGCGCTCGCACGCGCCGCATCCTGCCCCGCCAGTCGCTGCAGGAGGCTTCCGACGACGTCGACGGCGAGCGCATCCACGAGGTCGCGCAGGGCGGCGGACCGGATGAAGCCCTCAATCCGGGTGAGGTCGGAGTGGCGGAGCAGTCCGGACGCGGACTGCAGGAGGACGACGGCGGCGAGCCGCCGCTCGTACACGGGCGTGGACCACAGCGCGCTCGCGAGGGCGGTGACGTCGTCGTGGTCCAGGGCGGGATAGCGGCGTCCGGCATTCCGGACACTGCCCCGGACGGCGCCGACCGAGGCCCCGTAGTACTCGAGCTCGGTGCCGAAGCGCCGCTCGTGGTCCTCCGCCCGCTCCCACGTGCTCTCGTACTGCAGGGACTCGTCGATGAAGTCCAGGGCCTCTGCCACCCGCTCGGCGCTCACCAGACGAAGATGTCGATCCAGGCCCGGTTGTGGGCGTGGATCAGGACGAGGAACAGGACGAAGTCGAAGAGCAGATGCACGCAAATGATGTAGGAGAGCGAGCGGGTACGCGTGAAGATGAAGGCCTGCAGCAGGGCGAACGGGAAGATGAAGAACGGCGCCCACGCGTGGAAGCCGAGCTCCCAGAGGAAGGACGTGAACAGGACGGCCTGCAGGATGTTGGCCTGGGCCATCGGGAGGTGCCGCCGCAGGAGGGCGAACACCGTGCAGATGAAGAACAGTTCGTCCCAGATCCCGAGTCCGTTGGTGCCGACGAACAGGCGGGCCACCTCGCCCGGCTCGTCCGCGGCCGGCCAGTTCGCGTAGACGCCGGTACCCAGCATGTACACGGGGAGCAGCGCGTAGCCGATCACGAGGACCGCGGGCAGATACCACTTCTCCGCGCGCGTCCAGGGCTGGCCCGTGCGGACGGGGAAGGTGATGGCATGGTCACGGTAGATGAAGCGGGACACTGCGTACGGCACCCCGACGGCAAGGATCATCGCCGCTCCCATGAGGGTCATGTGGTCCACGCTGATGTCCGTGGTAATCGGGACCAGGCTCATGACCGTCAGGCTGAAGGCGACGAGCAGGAGGTCGCGGAAGAACGCCCGGTCGACGACGGCGGACACCGCGAGAGCGAGCACGAGGAGTCCGTAGCCGATCGCCGGCTGATGCAGCACCAGGAGGGTGAAACCCGCCAGGGACACGAGGTTTGCAGGGAGCAGCGCCCAGGACGGCGTCCGCCAGGAGCCCGCCGCCCACGATCGGGCGGCCCTCGCCGTCGGCCGCTCGCCGCGGAGTCCCACGGCCGCCACTCCGGGCTGCTGCTCCACCACCCACGCTCCTTCAGCGGTTCCGATCCCTCCCCCGGCGGTGTGCCGCCCGGGCTACGTCTCCGCCATTGTCTCCCCACCGAGGGAGGCCACACTACCGAGGCGCGACGGCCCCTGCGTTCCTCCTCGGTGTAAGACTGGGACCATGCGCGAGCTCGTCATCCTCGGGACGGCGTCCCAGGTGCCCACCAGGACCCGCAACCACAACGGGTACTTCCTGCGGTGGGAGCGCGAGGGCATCCTCTTCGACCCCGGCGAGGGCACGCAACGGCAGATGCTCCACGCAGGGGTCTCCGCCTCGAAGATCACGAGGATCTGCCTGACCCACGTCCACGGTGACCACTGCTTCGGGCTGCCCGGAGTCCTCTCCCGGATGGTGCTCGACGGTGTCCCGCACCCCGTGCACCTGCACTACCCGGCGTCGGGCGGCGAAACGGTCCGCGCGCTCGTCTCCCTCGCGACGCCGGGCCTCGATCTGCACCTGCATCCGCACGGGGCTGCCGGACCGGTTGCGGACTATGTCGACGTCGAGCCGCTCCGCCACCGCATCGAGGCCTACGGCTACCGGGTGACCGAGCCGGACGGACGGACCTTCCTCCCGGCGCGCCTCGAGGCAGCGGCAGTCAGCGGCCCCGACGTCGGACGCCTGGCCCGCGATGGCCGCTTCGGGGACCTGCGACTCGAGGACGTCAGCGTGCACCGTCCCGGGCGGCGGTTCGCCTTCGTCATGGACACGGCGGTCTGCGAGGGCGCGTTCGCGCTGGCGGAGGGCACCGATCTCCTCGTCACGGAGAGCACCTTCAGCGACGCCGACGCACGGCTCGCCGAGGAGTACCTCCACCTGACGGCGGGGCAGGCCGGCTCCATCGCTGCGTCCGGCGCGGCGACGTCACTGGTCCTGACACATTTCTCGTCCCGCTACGACGACGTCGGACTGCTCGCCGCCGACGCCCGGCGGACGGCCGGGACCGCGACCACTGTGGTCGCGGCGTCGGACCTGGACCGGATCGCCTTCCCCGTCCATCGATCGACCGATCCGCTCGCCAGGAGGGCGAGATGAGCGATCAGCGCGCAGGCATTCCGTGGGATGGCGCGCGGTCGGCCGACCTGAGCAAGGGGGAGGACCGCGTCCCGCTCCAGCGACCTACGCGGGCGGCGGCGGCGTCGACCATCCGCGCGCCCTCGCGTGGGCGCACCGAATCCCGGAGATCGTCAACGCACTCATCGGCGCTGGGCTCACGATCCTCCACCTGGACGAAGGCACCACCCTCCCGGGGCGGTTCTCCCCCGCGCGGTGGAGATCGACGACGGCTTCGCGTGGCCGGAGCCCGAGCGCACACTGATTCCCTGCACCTCCACGATCATCGCGCGGAAACCGGCGGCCTGGCTCAGTCGCCCGTGGCCTGTCACCGGACCGTGCCGCCGTCCCTCAGGCGCCGGAGATCGTCGAGCTCGACGCGACGCGCACGCCTCCCGCGCAGCGCGAGCAGGATCCAGTAGCCCGCGAGCCCGATGCCCACCACGAGGAACACCCAGTCGAGGCTGTTGCCGGCACCATCTGCCAACCGGACGATGATCGGGATGGTCAGGAGCACTGCTCCCAGGAATCCCATGATCTGCATGGCGTCGCTGTGCAGCCTGTCGTCATTTGTCGAATTCCCCATGGCTCCACCCTGTCAGGGTCGGGCGACAGAGTGAAGGGCGGCCCCTTCCGGTGAGGCCGATCCACCACCGACCGGACGGCGCGGCAGGAGCGGGGAGCACTCCGGCCTCGACCCCGACGGGTGTCGCCGCGGCGCCGCCAGAGGGTTGGCCGCCCTAGGAGCACCGGCGGCATGGCCGGGAGCGCCGGCAGGGCCGGCAGGGCCGGCAGAAGTGAAGACGATGTGTCCATGCAGCGACAGAAGGCCTTCTCTCGGGGGATTCCCGCACCCACGTCAGCCATGGTGGCGTCCGGCCTCCTCCTGCTGGTGGGGTCGTTCCAGGCAGCGCTCGCAGCAGGCGCGCCCTTGGGCCCCGCCGCCTATGGCGGCGCGGTGGTCGGTCGCCTGCCGTCAAGACTGCGTGCGTCCAGCGCAGTAACCAGCGATACTAAGGCGACACCCGGACGCTCACCGGAGTGTGACGACGGGCAGGGGCTTCACCACTGACCCTGCCGTCGCTCTCCGGCGCCACGAGCGTCGCTGAAACAGCCTGGAATTGGGCCCGTGCCCGCTCTTCCCGTGCGGTAGCGTGGTGATGATCCCGTTGGACTGGCGGGACACCACCAGGCTTCGACGGGTGCGGTGGCTGACCTTCCGGTGGGACAGCTGGCGGCTGCCGGTCAGCCGCGCAGGAGGACGACATGGCCGCTGGCCGCAATCCACTCGACGACCTCCGCGAGACGTTGAGCCACCTCACGGATCAGCTCAAGTCCTCGGGGTCGGAGCGCGTCGAGGATCTACGCGGGGAGTACTTTGCAGCGCGCCCCGGTCCGGCCCGCCCGTTGGCCGAAGTGCAGGCCGAACTCGACGCCCTCGTGGGACTGGACACGGTCAAGGAGCAGGTGCGCGCTCTTGTCGCCCTGCTCCAGGTGCAAGCACGCCGGAAGGCGCACGGACTGCCCGAGGTGGCGACGTCACAGCATCTCGTCTTCCTCGGCAACCCGGGGACCGGGAAGACCACGGTCGCGCGGCTTCTCGCCGAGATGTACCGCGCTGTCGGACTGCTGCAGAAGGGGCACCTCGTGGAGGTGGACCGGTCCGGCCTCGTGGGGCAGTATGTGGGGGCGACCGCCATCAAGACGGACCGGGTGATCCGGCGGGCACTCGACGGCGTGCTCTTCATCGACGAGGCGTACGCACTGACGCCCGACGACGGCCGGATGGACTTCGGTCCGGAGGCCATCGAGGTCCTGCTCAAGCGCATGGAGGACCATCGGCATCGACTGGTGGTCATCGTGGCCGGCTATCCGCAGCTGATGGAGGCGTTCCTCCTGTCGAACCCCGGGCTTCGCTCCCGTTTCGCCCGGGAGATCACCTTCCCCGACTACTCAGTGGACGCGCTCCAGACGATCTTCCATCAGATGCTGGGCCAGCACGAGTACGTCCTTGCCGACGGCGCGGGCGAGATGCTCCGCCGCATCTTCCTGGGCCTGCACGTCGGAGAGGATTCGGGCAACGCACGCTTCGCCCGCACGCTGTTCGAGCAGGCACTGAACAGGCAGGCGCTCAGGCTCTCGCTCGACGAGGGCCGGGACTTCGACGCCCTCGACCGCGACGCCGTCATGACCCTCACCGCCGAGGATCTCGTCGAGGCCGCTCAGGCTCTGGGTGGCGAACCGCAGCCGGAACCAGTCCCCCGCCCCGAGCCGGAACCGTCGCGCTGGTGGAGCTGGCTGACCTAGTCGTCAGAGCGTCCGACGGCGGATATACAGACGGGCCCGGACGGAGGATCTCCGGCCGGGCCCGCTCTCGAAGTACTAGGACCTAGAAGTCCCAGTCCTCGTCCTCGGTGTTCACGGCCTTGCCGATGACGTACGAGGAACCCGAGCCGGAGAAGAAGTCGTGGTTCTCGTCCGCATTCGGTGACAGCGCCGAGAGGATCGCCGGGTTCACATCGGTGACGGACGACGGGAACATCGCCTCGTAGCCGAGGTTCATCAGGGCCTTGTTGGCGTTGTAGTGCAGGAACTTCTTGACGTCCTCGGCCAGGCCCACGCCGTCGTACAGGTCGTGGGTGTACTGGACCTCGTTCTCGTACAGCTCGAAGAGCAGCTCGAACGCGTAGTCCTTGATCTCCTGGCGGCGCTCCGGCGTCGCACTCTCGAGCCCGCGCTGGAACTTGTAGCCGATGTAGTAGCCGTGCACGGCCTCGTCACGGATGATCAGGCGCACCAGGTCGGCCGTGTTCGTGAGCTTGGCGCGGGAGGACCAGTACATGGGCAGGTAGAAGCCGGAGTAGAACAGGAAGCTCTCGAGCAGCGTCGAGGCGACCTTGCGCTTCAGGGGATCGTCACCGCGGTAGTACTCCGTGACGATGCTGGCCTTCTTCTGCAGGTTCACGTTCTCCGTGGACCAGCGGAACGCCTCGTCGATCTCCTTGGTGGAGGCCAGGGTGGAGAAGATCGAGGAGTAACTCTTGGCGTGCACCGACTCCATGAACGCGATGTTCGTGAGGACGGCTTCCTCGTGCGGCGTGATCGCGTCGGGGATCAGGCTCACGGCGCCGACCGTCGCCTGGACGGTGTCGAGCAGCGTCAGACCGGCGAACACGCGCATGGTGAGCTGCTGCTCGTCCGGCGTCAGCGTGGCCCACGACTGCACGTCGTTGGACAGCGGCACCTTCTCGGGCAGCCAGAAGTTGTTCACCAGGCGGTTCCAGACCTCGACGTCCTTGTCATCCTGGATGCGGTTCCAGTTGATGGCCTGGACCTGGTCGACGAGCTTCAGCTTCTCGCTCATGGTGTGTTCCTTGTCTGGGGGTGTGGGTGGTGCCTGGTGGAACGGGGATGCCGGACCGGGCGTGATGCCCGGTCCGGCGGGAACTGCTAGAGCATGCAGGAGACGCAGCCCTCTACCTCGGTCCCTTCCAGCGCGAGCTGGCGGAGACGGATGTAGTACACGGTCTTGATGCCCTTGCGCCAGGCGTAGATCTGGGACTTGTTGATCTCACGCGTGGTCGCGGTGTCCTTGAAGAACAGCGTCAGGGACAGGCCCTGGTCCACGTGCTGCGTGGCAGCGGCGTAGGTGTCGATGATCTTCTCGTAGCCGATCTCGTACGCGTCCTGGTAGTACTCCAGGTTGTCGTTGGTGAGGTACGGCGCCGGGTAGTACACGCGGCCCAGCTTGCCCTCCTTGCGGATCTCGATCTTCGACGCCACCGGGTGGATGGAGGAGGTCGAGTTGTTGATGTACGAGATGGAGCCGGTCGGCGGGACGGCCTGCAGGTTCTGGTTGTAGATGCCGTGCTCCATGACCGACGCCTTCAGTGCGCGCCAGTCCTCCTGCGTGGGGATGTGAACGTCGGCGAACAGCTCACGGACGCGCGGCGTCGCCGGCTCCCACACCTGATCGGTGTACTTGTCGAAGAACTCTCCGCTGGCGTACGTGGAGCGCTCGAAGCCCGCGAACTGGCGGCCGGTCTCGATGGACATCAGGTTCGACGCACGGATGCAGTGGTACACCACGGAGTAGAAGTAGATGTTGGTGAAGTCCAGGCCCTCCTCGGAGCCGTAGTGGACCCGCTCCCGGGCGAGGTAGCCGTGCAGGTTCATCTGGCCGAGGCCGATGGCGTGCGAGGCGTCGTTGCCCTTGGCGATCGAGGGCACCGAGCTGATGTGGCTCATGTCCGAGACGGCCGAGAGGGTGCGGATCGCGGTCTCGATGGTCCGGCCGAAGTCGGGCGAGTCCATGGTCTTCGCGATGTTCAGCGAGCCGAGGTTGCAGGAGATGTCCTTGCCCACCTGGTCGTAGGACAGGTCCTCGTTGTACGTGGTGGGCTCGGAGACCTGGAGGATCTCGGAGCACAGGTTGGACATGATGATCTTGCCCTCGATCGGGTTGGCCCGGTTCACGGTGTCCTCGAACATGATGTACGGGTAGCCGGACTCGAACTGGATCTCCGCGAGGGTCTGGAAGAACTCGCGGGCCTTGATCTTGGTCTTCTTGATGCGGGCGTCGTCCACCATCTCGTAGTACTTCTCGGTGACCGAGATGTCGGAGAACGGCATGCCGTAGACGCGCTCGACGTCGTACGGGGAGAACAGGTACATGTCCTCGTCGCGCTTGGCGAGCTCGAACGTGATGTCGGGGACCACGACGCCGAGGGACAGCGTCTTGATGCGGATCTTCTCGTCCGCGTTCTCGCGCTTGGTGTCGAGGAAGCGGTTGATGTCCGGGTGGTGGGCGTGCAAGTACACGGCTCCGGCACCCTGGCGGGCGCCGAGCTGGTTGGCGTAGGAGAAGCTGTCCTCGAGGAGCTTCATCACGGGGATGACGCCGGAGGACTGGTTCTCGATCTGCTTGATCGGCGCGCCGACCTCGCGGATGTTCGTCAGGGCGAAGGCGACGCCGCCACCGCGCTTGGAGAGCTGCAGGGCCGAGTTGATGGAACGGCCGATCGACTCCATGTTGTCCTCGATACGGAGGAGGAAGCAGGAGACGAGCTCGCCGCGCTGGCGCTTGCCGGCGTTGAGGAAGGTGGGAGTGGCGGGCTGGAAGCGGCCGTCGATGATCTCGTCGACCATCTGCAGGGCGAGCTGCTCGTTGCCGCGGGCCAGGTGGAGGGCGACCATGCAGACGCGGTCCTCGTAGCGCTCGAGGTAACGCTTGCCGTCGAACGTCTTCAGCGTGTACGAGGTGTAGTACTTGAAGGCACCGAGGAAGGTCTCGAAGCGGAACTTCTTGGCGTAGGCGCGCTTGAAGAGATCGCGGATGAAGTTCATCGTGTACTGGTGGAGCGTCTCGCGCTCGTAGTACTCGTTCTTCACGAGGTAGTCGAGCTTCTCCTCGAGGTCGTGGAAGAACACGGTGTTGTTGTTCACGTGCTGCAGGAAGTACTGGTGCGCGGCCTCGCGGTCGGCGTCGAACTGGATCTCCCCGCTCGGTCCGTACAGGTTGAGCATGGCGTTGAGCTCGTGGTAGCCCATGTCCTTGAAGCGCTCTACTGCGGCTGCGGGTGCGCCCGTCTCCGTCTCTGCAACACTCATGTCCAAAACTCTTCCAATCCTGTGGTTACGCGGGTGACGTCCTCGGACGTTCCCATGACTTCAAATCTGTAGAGGACCGGCACGTTGCACTTGGCGGCGACAATGTCGGCGGCAAGGCAGTAGGTCTCACCGAAATTGGTGTTACCGGCCCCGATGACCCCGCGGAGGAGGCTGCGGTTCTGCTCGTTGTTCAGGAACTTCACGACCTGGCGGGGCACAGCGCCCTTGCCGGTGATCCCGCCGTAGGTCGGAAGGACCAGGACGTACGGCCTGGTCGCCTGCAGGGTCGGCTCCCTGGTGAGCACCGGCATGCGTGCGGCCCTGACCCCCAGCTTCTCCACGAAGCGGTGGGTGTTGTCGGAGACCGACGAGAAGTAGATCAGTGCGGCATCGGTGACCGTCCCCTCTGCCGCGCCGGCTGCTGCCGGATCGGCAGAGGTGGAACGATCATCCACGGTGAGGATGCTCATCGCCCGATGCCCGGCCTGCCGATCCCCGAGGGGATCGCTCAGGCCACCGAGCTGACGGCCGAGTCGGCGATCGCGCTGATCTTGTCGGGGCGGAACCCGGACCAGTGGTCGTTGTCCGTGATGACCACGGGAGCCTGCATGTAGCCCATGGAGCGCACGCGCTCGAGGGCCGCGGGGTCCTCCGAGATGTCGACGCTCTGGTAGGCGATGCCCTTCTTGTCCAGAGCGCGGTACGTGGCGTTGCACTGTACGCAAGCCGGCTTCGTGTAAACCGTGACCGTCATGTCCTAGTCCCCTTTTCGTCTACTGCTGTGGTGCTGTGTCATGGGTGGAGTGCGGCCCCGGACAGGGGAAGAAATCCGGGGATTTCCGCGCTTCCGGGCCCATGCCCGTCCAGCGGTTGTTTCTGTAGTTCGATACTACATCTAGTGCGCACCGCTCGGGTGGACCCCTAGATGATGTATTACAAGTATGTCATTACCGGTCCGCGTAGTCCACACGATGTCCACAGATCGAGGCTGTCGGAAAGCCCGGAAACGAGCGATTCCGGCACCCTGGCGGGGCCTCGGTCCACACGCTGTGGAGGAGTTCCACACAGGCAGAGAAAACCCCGTGTCGTCATTCCGCGGCGTGTCGCGGACGTCCCGCCGCACCCGGCGGCGGCCGGCCTCGACCTGCAGACGACGACGGCCGGCACCGCTTCCGGGGAGAAGCGGTACCGGCCGTGGGACCGCCGTGAGGGCGGCCGGGGCAGACCTACCGGAGCGGGCGCTCCGCGAGGATCTGGTCCACGCCCATGCGGCCGTCCCGGAACGTCATGGACGCGCCGACCATGTAGAGACGCCAGACCCGGGCGACCTCCTCGCCCATCATCGCGACGGCGCGGTCCCAGTTGGCCTCGAAGCGGTCCTCCCAGGCATCGATGGTCCGCACGTAGTGTTCGCGGAGCGCCTGCACTCCGCGGATCTCGAAGCCGGCGCCCTCGATCAGGTTGACGGTGTCCCCCACGGGCCGCATGTGCATGTCCGGGGCGATGAAGGACTCGATGAAGGGCCCTCCACCCGGGTGCTTGCCGTGCCGCGACATCTGCTGGATGAGGACCTTCCCGCCGGGGGCGACGTTCCGGAACAGGGTGGACGTATAGGTCCCGTAGTTCTCCTCGCCCACGTGCTCCCCCATCTCGAGGGAGGCGACGGCGTCGTAGGGTCCGTCACGCACGTCGCGGTAGTCCTGGAGCCGGATCTCGACGCGGTCGCCGAGTCCCCGCTCCGCGATGCGCTGGTCGATGAACGCCTTCTGCTCCTTCGAGATGGTGACGCCGGTGACCCTGGCGCCGAAGTGCTCGGCGGCGTACAGGCTCAGGGACCCCCAGCCGCACCCTACGTCGAGGAACCGCAGCCCCGGCTTCCGGTCGAGGCCCACCTTGCGGCAGACGAGGTCCAGCTTGTCGCGCTGGGCGTCCTCGAGGGAGTAGTCAGTATCGTCGGAGAGCCAGTAGCCGCAGGAGTAGGCCATGTGGTCGTCGAGGATGAGGCCGTAGAAGTCGTTGGAGAGGTCGTAGTGGTGGCTGATGGCCGCGCGGTCACGCAGCAGGCTGTGCAGGCGGCCCTTGATCTTCGCCTGGGATGCCGGCGCCGGCAGGGGCGGACCGAAGGCCCCGACCTCGCGAGCCACCTTCGTCAGCTGCAGGACGAGCTGCGGGGTCAGCCGCGGCATCGAGAGTCCGCGCTGCCCGATCACGGTCCACAGGTGGGTGAGCGCCTGCCCGAGGGATCCGGGGACGTCGAGCTCGCCGGTGACGTAGGCCTGGGACACGCCGAGCTCACCCGGACTCCAGAGGATGCGGCGCAACGCGTTAACGCTGTTCAGGCGGACCTCGGGCTGGTCCTCGCCGCCCGCAGCGCTGCCGTCCCAGGCGACGAGCCGGACGGGGAGCTCCCCACCGACGATCGGTGCGAGGATCCCGGCGAGCTTCTGCGCGATCCCCTCCGTCCCGCTGCCCGATCGGCCGGTGGACATGGTGCCCTGCTCGAGGTCAGTCACGCGATACTCCTTGGTGGGACGGATGGGGACGGTATGGGCCAATTCGGGCCGCAGGGAACAACGAGAAGAGCGGGAAGCTCGGGAAGCTCGGGACGAGCGGGGGCCCGTCAGGGCCGCCGGTCGAAGATGAGCTGCTGGACGTCCAGGTAGCCGGCCTGGAAACCCGCCCGCGAGTAGCAGAGGTAGAACTGCCACATGCGCTCGAACGTCTCGTCGAAGCCGAGGGCCGCCACGTCGTCGTGCCGCGCGAGGAAACGTTCCTCCCACAGGCGGAGCGTCTGCGCATAGTGGTCGCCCATGGAGAGGCGCTCGCGCACCCGCAGGCTGGTGTAGCGGTCGGTGACGTCCTCGATGGCGCGGACCGAGGGGATGAATCCCCCGGGGAAGATGTACTTGTGGATCCAGGTGTAGGACCGCCGCGTCGCCATCATCCGCTCGTGCGGGAGCGTGATGGCCTGGATGGCCACGCGGCCGCCCGGGGCGAGGACGCGGTCGATCGTCTGGAAGTACACGGCCCAGAACTCGTAGCCCACGGCCTCGATCATCTCGACCGACACCACGGCGTCGTACTGGCCCTCGACCAGCCGGTAGTCCTTCAGCTGCACCTCGACGCGGTCCGCGAAGCCGGCGGCGCTGATGCGCTGCTCCGCGAGCTCCTTCTGCTCGCTGGACAGCGTCACCGACACCACGGTGGCTCCGCGGGCGGCGGCCCGGAGCGAGAGCTCCCCCCAGCCGGTACCGATCTCGAGGACCCGCGTGCCCTGGCCCACGTTCGCCTGGTCGAGCAGGCGGTCGATCTTGCGCTGCTGCGCGGCGGCGAGTTCGTCCCACTCCACGTGCAGGAGATCCTTGCCGGTGGCATCGAAGAGGGCACTCGAGTAGGACATGGTCGGGTCGAGGAACAGGGCGAAGAGTTCGTTGGAGAGATCGTAATGCCGCGAAATATTCGAGCGCGTGTTGGCCGTGCTGTTCCGCTCGCGCCGGGGGGGCTTAGGCAGGGAGAGCCCGCGGAGCTTCTGCAGCGGCACGGGCACCAGGTGCGCGGCACGCGCCGCGAAGACCTGGATCACCTCGGTGAGGTCCGACGCCGTCCAGTCCCTGGCCATGTAGGACTCACCGAGACCGATCAGGCCACTGTCGCCGAGCCGGGCGTAGAAGTCGGCGGGCCGGTGGATGCGCATCTCCGGCCGTGGGCCGCCGCCGGGCGCGCCCAGGATGGTGCCGTCGTCGTGGATGACCCGGAGTTCGAGGGTGTTGACGGCCGCCGAGAAGATCTTCTCGGCGATGGTGGCCCGGACCTTGCCCCGCCTCCCGCCGGGGACGCCGGCGATGCCCGGCCAGGCGGCCGGATCGACGTCCGCCTTCGAGGGAACAACTGTGGTGCTCATCGAACTGCCTCCTGGTGTTCATGGAGCGGCCTGGGACTGATGGGCAGCCGCCGCAGCCAGAGTCTAATCCCCTGCCAGCGGATCTGGACGACGACGCGGAGGGGTGCCAGGGGGACCGCGAGCGCCATCCGGACCACGTTCGCGGGGGTCGCGGGCAGGCGGTGTCCGGTCATGGTGGCGGTGAAGGGTGCCTGCTCCTCGCGATGCAGCACGATCGCGACGCCGAGTCTCTCGGCGGGCTCGGGCACGCGCATCTCGTAGTACCCCTCCACGGGGTTGAACGGCGACACGTAGAACGCCTTCGGGGTGTGGGCCGTGCCGTGCGCATCGACGTCGAGCAGATAGCAGTGGCGCTCCCCGTAGGTGTTGTGCACCTCGGCGACGACGGCGGTGAGGGCGCCGGAGCGGTCATGGCACCAGAACAGCGACAGCGGATTGAAGACGTGCCCGAGCACCCGGCCGCTCGAGAGCATCGTGACGCGTCCGCCGTCGTCGTTCCTGCCCTGCGAGCGCAGGAAGGCTGCTACGTTCTCGCGGATGCTGCGCCCGCGCGAGCCGAGATGATCCTCGGGGAGGAACCGGGCGAACGGGGCGAGCCAGCGGGGCAGGACGGGGAGGTCGTCGAGGTCCACGAGCCAGCTGTAGCTGCGGTAGGTGAAGTCGTTGCGCAGCGGCGTCCGCCGGACGTGGCGGATCGTCGTCGGGTAGAGGAAGGCGCTCATGCCCGTACGTCGGCGAGTTCCGTGGCGGGGTTCCCGTCCCACGACCCGCCGATGCTCTCCGCGGCGCGGCGGCCGGATAGGGCTCCGTCCTCGTGGAATCCCCAGCCGTGGTACGCGCCGGCGAAGGCGATCCGGTCGTCACCGAGCTCCGCCAGCCGCGCCTGGGACGCGAGGGACTGCGGCGTGTACTGGGGGTGCTCGTAGACCATCGTCTTCAGCACGGTCGACGGATCGATCAGCTCACCCTCCCCCAGGCTGACGATGAAGCGGTGGTTGGTGCGCCCCTCGAGGCGCTGGAGCCTCGTCATGTCGTAGGACACGAGGACGCGGTCCGGCGTGGCATCGCACGAGGGCAGGCGGTAGTTCCAGGAGGCGCGGGCGCCGTGCACGCGGGGCAGCACCGACTCGTCGGTGTGGAACTGCGTGGTGTTCACGGAGTAGGGCATGGTGCCGAGGACCTCGGCGGCGTCGCCGCTCGGCTCCTCGAGCATCGCCAGGGCCTGGTTCGGATGCGTGGCGATGACGACGGCGTCGAACAGCTCGCTCGCACCGGCGGTCGTGACGAGGACGCCGTCGTCGGTCTTCCTCACGGCGGTCACAGGACTGGACAGCCGCACGTCGTCGAGGACGTCGACGATGCGCCGCACGTACTCGTTGGAGCCTCCTGTGACGGTGCGCCACTGGGGAGAGCCCTTGATGGTCAGCATGCCGTGGTGGTCCATGAAGGAGAACAGGTACCGGGCCGGGTAGGCCAGGGCCGTGGTCGGATCGCAGGACCAGACGGCCGATACCACGGGCGTCATGAAGTGGGAGGTGAAATAGGCGCTGAAGCGGCCCCGGTCGAGGAAGTCGCCGAGCGTGGGCTCCCCCTCGCCGGCGGTGCCCGCCGAGGCGTCGTCACTGTGGCGCAGGAGCGCCCGTGCCGACCGCTGGAACCGCAGGATCTCGGCGAGCATGCGGAGATACCGGCCGCGGAGCAGCACACCGGGCTGGGCGAACACCCCGCGCCGGCCCTTGGCCCCCGCGTACTCCAGGCCGCAGCCGTCACAGCGGATGGACATGCTCATGTCCGAGTCCTGGGTAGGCACGCCGAGTTCCTCGAAGAGCCGGACCAGGGTGGGGTAGGTTCGGTCGTTGTGGACGATGAACCCGGTATCGACGCCCGTCGTCGTGCCGTCCGCGAGATCGACCTCGTGGGTGTGCGCGTGACCGCCCGGGCGGTCGTCGGCCTCGAAGAGGGTGACCGCGTTGCCGTTCCGGAGGATCCAGGCGGCCGTGAGGCCCGAGACACCGCTGCCGATCACGGCGACCCGGCGGCCGGCCGGCTGCCCGCCGCGGGTAAGCTCGACGGAACCCGTCTCGTCGTCGGACATGTCTTCTCCTGCCGGTCGTGTGGCTGTACGGCGGAGCATCCGCAGGTTCCCACGGACTCGCCGCAAGCCGCCACACCCCGCCGGGACACCGGTGGATCGGACTCCAGAGACCTGTCGCACAGTTGATTCGGGAGAAGTTCGGAGCAACACAGATTCGGGATTGGTGCAACCACTTCTTCCGGTCGGGGGAATCATGGACCAGCCAGGGAGGACGTGCTAAATGGTCAATCCGATCCACCTGCGCACACTGCTCGAGGTGATCCGCCACGGGTCCTTCAGCGGCGCGGCCACCAGCCTGGGGTACACGGCGTCGGCCGTCTCCCAGCAGATGTCCGCCCTGGAGCGCGATACCGGGGCCACCCTCTTCACCCGCACAGCCCGCAGTGCCATCCCGACCGACGCGGCCCTCGCCGTGTCCCGCCACGCCGCGAAGGTGCTCACCGACATCGACGCCCTCCTCGCCTCCACGGCGCGCGCCGGAGCCGGTCCCGCCCACGAGCTGCGGCTGGGGATCTTCCCGAGCCTTGCGACGTTCGCGCTGCCCCGACTCCTCGGTATGCCGGAGTGGCAGCGGCTCGGCGTATCCCTCCGCGTCTTCGTCGGCGAGCCCGCCCACACCATCCAGGGCCTGCGCACCGGCGGCGATCTCGACCTGGCCCTCGTCTACCAGGTGGGGCAGGCCGGGCTCGCCTGGCCGTCGACGCTCAGCCGTCAGTGGATCGGCGACGACGACTTCCGCGTCATCCTGCCCGCGACCTGGGGGATCCGCAGCGGCGCCCGCATCACCGCGGACCAGCTGGCCGACATGCCGTGGATCATGCACCACCCGGGCACCGCCGACGCGACCGTCATCGAGCGTCTCTTCGCGAGCTGCAACCTCCACCCTCGAATCGCCGCCTACTGCGACGACTTCAACGCGACCCTCGAACTCACGGCCGCGGGCCTCGGCGCCGCCCTGGTCCCCGACCTCGCGATGGTGAGCCGACCCGAGGGGATCGTGACCCTCGACGTCCCGGAGATCCGGCTGGCGCGGAGCATCTTCGCCCTCCGGACGGGAGACGCGGACGACGCCCGCGTCCGCCTGTTCATGGATCACCTCGCCGAGATCCTGCACACCCGGAGCATCGGCCCCAAGCACACCCCGCACGTGCTCGCATCCCCCACCGCCCACTGATTCCCCGTTGCGGGTCCCTCGGAGCCGTCCGTAGGTTCGAGAGACCCGCGGGAGGAACCCCCAGGGCATCGGAGGAGCGAGCATGCGCATCAGGAACCGTGTCGTGGTCATCACGGGAGCTGCGAGCGGGATCGGACGCGCGACGAACTGCGCTTCGCCCGCAGGCACGTGGACCTCGTCCTCGCGAGCAGGCGCGTCGAGGCGCTCTAATCCCTCGTCACCGAATGCACCGCCCTCGGCTCACGGGCCGTCGCCGTCCCGACGGACACCTCCGAGTACGACGCCGTGCAGGAGTTGGCCGGCCGCGCCGTGGAGGAGTTCGGCCGCATCGACGTCTGGGTCAACAATGCGGCGGTATCCTTCTTCTCCCCCTTCCTCGACGTCCCGATGCGGGACTTCCAGCGGGTGATCGACGTCAACCTGATGGGGTACGTCCACGGAGCGCGCGCCGCACTCGAGCGCATGCAGGATCAGGGGGCAGGGGTGCTCGTGAACGTCGCCTCGATCATCGGCGAGGTCCCCCAGCCGTACACCTCCGCCTACTCCGTCTCCAAGGCCGCCGTCCGCGCCCTCGGGGTCAGCCTCCGCTCCGAACTGACCCTCGACCGGAAGAAGCGGATCCACGTGTGCACGGTGCTGCCACCGACCGTCGACACCCCCTTCTTCGACCACGCGGCGAACTACACGGGGCGGCGAGCGGTCGCCATGCCACCCGTGTACACGGCCGACCGTGCAGCGAACCGTCGCGGGCAGTGCGCTCCTCGGCGCAGCACTCGGCGCCCTCGTCCTCGCCGAACCGCTGAAGACCGGGGTCCCCGTCGTGGCGGGCAGGGCTGAGACCCTGGTGCGGGATCTGCTGGGCGCCGACTGACGGGAGAGCCGTCCGGCGTCCTGCACGCCGTGCCCCTTCCCTGGACAGGAGGACGGCCCGTACGCCGGGCGGATGCTCGAGCGCCGGAACGCCAGGAGCTTCACGCCGCCCGAGGGCGCGACGGCAGCCGCACCTGCCCGTGCGAGGATCGAGCGTGACCTCCCGATCCCTGAGCTGTCCCGGCCTTCCCTTCCCTCTCGAGCCGCACGGCGGCGCCGCTCCCCGCGATCCGGACGTGACCGGCACGGTGGTGCGCCTGACCGCGGGGGCGGGCGCCGATCTGTTCCTGGACCCGCGGGGCGTCGAGGGCCCCCGCCCCGATGCGGAGCGATGGACGGCTCCCGTGGACGGCGACTTCCAGCTGCAGGCCCATGTGGCCGCGGGTTTCGTCGCCGACTTCGACTCCGGCGTGCTGCTGGGCTGGTTCGACGACGACACGTGGTTCAAGGTGTGCGCCGAGCGTGATCCCGCCGGGATCACCAGGGTGGTCTCGGTCGTGACGCGCGACGGAGCCTCCGACGATTGCGACAGTTGGCCGATTGACGGGTCGGGCACCCACCTCCGCATCAGCCGGATGGGCGGCGCCTTCGCCCTCCATGCGTCCCACGACGGCGACCGCTGGTCGCTGGTCCGCTACTTCTCCGTCGGACGGAGCGCCGCCGAGACGCTCCAGGTCGGGTTCGTGGCGCAGTCCCCCGCAGGGTCGGGCACCTGGGCGACCTTCACCGACATCCGGTTCAGCCGGACCACGCTCCTCGAGGTCAGGGACGGCTCCTAGCCGCGCACCTCCACGGCGGCACGGACGGCCCCCGCGGCAGCGACCAGGTTCCGGAGCGACTGCTCGGTCTCCCGGTAGCCCCGGGTCTTCAGCCCGCAGTCGGGATTCACCCACAGCTGTGCCGCGGGGACGTGGCGCACTGCCCGCTCCAGGAGCAGCCGGATCTCCTCCGCCGGCGGGACACGCGGGGAATGGATGTCGTAGACCCCGGGGCCCACACCGCGCGGGAAGCCGTGCTCCTCGAGATCGCGCACCACCTCCATGCGGGAGCGGGCTGCCTCGATCGAGGTGACGTCCGCGTCCAGGCCGTCGATCGCGGTGATGACCGCACCGAACTCCGAGTAGCACAGGTGCGTGTGGATCTGCGTGGCGGGAGCCGCCGCCGCCGTCGCGAGATTGAAGGCCCGCACCGACCAGTCGAGGTAGGCGGGCTGGTCGGCACGGCGGAGCGGGAGCAGCTCGCGCAGGGCCGGTTCGTCGACCTGGATGATGCGCGTCCCCGCCCGCTCGAGGTCCAGCACCTCGTCGCGGAGCGCGAGTGCCACCTGGAAGGCGGTGTCGGCCAGCGGTTGATCGTTGCGGACGAAGGACCAGGCCAGGATGGTCACCGGACCGGTCAGCATGCCCTTGACCGGCTTGCCCGTCAGCGACTGAGCGAAAGACGTCCACGGCACCGTGATGGGTGCGGGCCGGCTGACATCGCCCCAGAGCAGCGACGGGCGCGTGCACCGCGACCCGTAGGACTGCACCCAGCCGTGCTGCGTCACGTCGAACCCGTCGAGGTTCTCGGCGAAGTACTGCACCATGTCGTTGCGCTCGGGTTCACCGTGCACCAGGACGTCGAACCCGAGCTCCTCCTGCAGGGCGATGACGCGGCGGATCTCGTCCTGCAGCGCAGCCTCGTAGCCCGCTGCGGAGAGGTCGCCGCGGGCAGCCCGCGCACGTGCGGATCTCACCTCCGTGGTCTGCGGAAAGGAACCGATCGTCGTCGTGGGGAGGAGCGGCAGGTCCAGGGCCGCCTGCTGGGCGGACCGCCGCTCCTCGAAACCACCGCGGTCGAAGTCCGACGGCGAGAGCCCCGCCGCACGCTCGCGGACCGCGGGAACCTCGACGCCGGGAGCCGAACGCCGACCCGCGAGGACCTTCGCCGCAGCAGCGATCGCGCGATCCGCCGAGCCCGGATGCGCGACATGCCCTGCGAGGATCACCACCTCCTCGACCTTCTGGTCCGCGAAGGACAACCACGAACGGCGCTCGTCGGGGAGCGACTGCTCGACCCCGGTGTCATGCGGCACATGCTGCAGGGACGTGGACGTCGCGACGGACAGGGACACCCCGTCCGCCCTCAGGCGGTCGAGCACGGCCACGGCCCCGCCGAGGTCCGCCTTCCAGACGTTGTGTCCGTCGATGATCCCGGCCACCAGGGTCTTCCCCCTCAACAGCGCCAGCTCCGCGGGAGCGGGGACGGCTCCCCTGACCAGGTCGAGGTGGACCGCCTCGACACCCGTCGCGGCGATGGCCCGGAGACGCTCCCCCACGCCCCCGTAGGGCGTCGTCAGGAAGATCGCAGGCCGCCCGGCCACCCCCGACAGGTACCCGTAGGCACGTCGGACGGCGTCGTCCACCACGGCGTCGGGCAGTGGCGTGTCCGTCACGAGCGCAGGCTCGTCGAACTGGATCCACCGCACACCGCGCTCCTCGAGCCGACCCAGGAGATCCGCGTACAGCGGCAGGACGTCGTCGAGCCGGTCCAGCGGATCGAAGCCGCCACCCGCTCCGTCGGCCGCCTTGCTCAGCAGGAGGAACGTGACGGGTCCGATCAGCGTGGGCCGGACGCGGTACCCGGAGTCGGCTGCCTCTGCGACCTGGCGCAGCAGGGTATCAGGGTCCAGCGCGAACGGCGTCCGCGGCCCGATCTCGGGGACGAGATAGTGGTAGTTGGTGTCGAACCACTTCGTCATCTCGAGCGGCGACCTCTGCTCGTCACCGCGTGCGAGCGTGAAGTAGTCGTCGATCCCGAGGGGGCCGCGGTCCGCGGCGAGGTCGGGGAACCGTTCGGGTATCGCACCCAGGAGCACTGCGGTGTCCAGCACCTGGTCGTACATCGAGAAGGACGCGGGGATGGAGGCGTCGTGCGGGTTCAGCCCGAGGCCGGTGAGGCGCGCGTAGGTGGTCTCGCGCAGCCTCCTGGCCTCCCGTTCGAGGGTCGGGGCGTCGCTGCGACCGGCCCAGTACGCCTCCAGGGCCTTCTTGAGTTCCCGGCGCGGGCCGATCCGGGGGTATCCGATGATGGTGCTGTGCGGGAAGAGTGCGGGCATGTCGATCTCCTGACGGCTGTCGTGGATGGTAGGGCTGTCATGCGTCAGGGCGCGGCCATCGATCGAGCCGGACCGGTCGGAGGTGTCACAGCGAGGCGGCGAGGCCTGCTTCGGGCGGGCGTTCGAGGTCGAGCGCGTCCAGGACATCCAGCGCGGCGGCATGCTCGTTGAACGTGTACAGATGGATGCCCGGGGCGCCGTCGTCCAGCGCAGCCCTCGCGAGGCCCACCGTCGCGGTGACCCCGACCCGCCGTCGCTCCTCATCGGTGCGTGCGCCGTCGAGCTTCGCCCACAGGGTCTCGTCGACGTCCACTCCCGCGAGCCCGGCGAGCTTCTTCAGACGCCGTGTACTGGTGAGGGGCATGACACCCGGGATGATCGGGATGGTGACGCCCGCCCGCCGTGCCCGTGTCACGAGCCGGGTGTAGTCCGACGGCGTGAAGAAGACCTGCGTGATGGCGAAGTCGGCACCGGCCTCCTCCTTGGCGAGGAGGACCTCGATGTCCTGCTCCACGCTGGGCGAGTCGGGGTGGCGGGTGGCATAGGCGGCGACCCCGACCGAGACCCTGCCGGCGGCCAGCTGAGCGGTGCGCCTGCCCTCCACCTCGCGGATCAGGCGGACGAGGTCGTCCGCGTGCTCGACGTCGCCCGCAGCCGGCTCGAAACCCTCGGGGGCATCGCCCCGCAGGGCGAGGATCCCCCGCACCCCGCCACCGATCAGGCGCTCGATGATCTGCGTCAGCTCGGTCCGGCTCGTGCCCACGCAGGTGAGGTGCGCCAGGGGTCTCAGCGTCGTCTCGGTGAGCAGGCGCCGCAGCAGGTGGATGGCCGTCTCGCGGTTGCTGCCGGCTGCGCCGTACGTGACGGACACGAAGTCCGGGCGCGTGTCCTCCAGCCGGCGGATGGACGTCCACAGGGATTCCTCGGCGGCGGGATTCCTGGGTGGATACAGCTCGTAGGACAGGGCGGGATAGGTAGGTGGCGGCATGGGTCCTCTTCGTACGTGCCCGCAGCTGCGCCGTGCGCGCCGGGAACGATGGTGTGCAGGGGAACGACCGGCGCGGACACCGGCGGTACTGCGTACGAATGTCAGGCCCACATGGAGGCACCCACACTTCCTCGCGGAAGTCGCTGACCCGCTACCTCAGTAGCTGGACCACACGCTACGACACACGATCGGGACCATCAAGTGTGCGGCTGTTCATGACGCGGCCACACCGAGGGCGTCAGTCGGTGGTCTCGGGGACGTCGGTCTCCTCCGGGACGTCAGCGGACCGGACCTCGCTGCGGATGATGCCGAGTTCCTCGAGGCGGGCCGACATGCCCGCGCCGTCCGCAGCGTAGATCCAGGTGATGCCCGGGGTGTCCCGCATGCCCGACTTCGAGCGGCCACCGGCCAGGACCGCCTCTCCGGCGGAGAGCTGCCGGATCGCGATGGCGCGCACGTTCTCCGGATGGCGCCGGGCGAACTCCGAGTAGATGGCCTCGTCGTGCTGGCCGTCGTCGCCCACCAGCAGCCATTTGACGCCCGGGAACTCCTCGGCGAGCCGCTCGAGGGAGGTGCGCTTGTGGTCCTGGCCGCTCCGGAACCAGCGGTCGCGGGTGGGTCCCCAGTCGGTGAGCAGCTTCGGTCCCGCCGGGTAGAGGTTGCGGGAGAGGAAGCGGGACAGCGTGGGCGCGACGTTCCATGCACCGGTCGAGAGGTACAGGACGGGGGCGGAGGGGATGGTCCGGACGATCCTCTCGTACAGGACGGCCATTCCGGGAGTAGGGGTGCGCGCGTGCTCGTCGAGCACGAAGGTGTTCCACGCGGCGAGGAACGGGCGCGGCAGGGCAGTGACCATGACCGTGTCGTCGATGTCGGACACGACCCCGAACTGCGTACCGTCCGCGACGATGCGGACGGGCGCCTCGACGGTGCGCGACTGCCCGGACTGCACGGTGATGGTGTGCCATCCGGCGTCCAGGGACACCGGTATGCGGGCATCGACCACACCACCGCGGTCGGCCACGACGTCGTGCACCGCGTCACCGACGGTCACGTGCACGACGGCGTGGGCGACGGGTGCGCTGGTGAAGTTGCGCCAGCCGCGCATCCCCTCCTGCAGTGGCTTCAGCGGGCTGGACTCCGAGCCGCCGCCGGTGTCCCGCGGATCAGCGAGGACCACGCGGGCGAGAACCCGGACCCACGCCGTCGAGCCGTAGCCGGTGTAGGGGATCACCGTGTGCACCCGGCCGCGTCGGACAGCGAGACGGGTCTGGAAGCGCAGCCAGGCATCGTCGAGGCGCAACGCCAGGTGACGGTCCGTCGCCGGTTCCGGCGGCACGGCGTCCCGGTCGGCGCCGGGTGACAGTGCGGGAGCCGCCGACGCGTTGGCGGGATCCTGGGGACGGTCTGAAGGAGGACACATGCCTCCCAGTCTGGCACGGCCCGCACCGGCCGACGAGGGGGCACTCGCCGAGGTCACGACCGGCTAACGACTTCACCCGGGAGGAGCACGCGGGTTGTAGCGGAGGGGCGCGGCTGCGACGCTGGGACCTCGGCTCGGCACACGATCATCGGGGGATGCATGGCACGGGAATGGGAATCGACCGGTCTCCGCGTCGAGGAGGAGCCTCTCCTGCGGGGCTGGGACACGGCCGCCCGCGACGACTTCGCGGGCTCCGCGGCGGACCTGGCGCATGCCATCGCGTTCGGCGCCGCGCAGGAGGCCCTCGAAGCGGTAGCGGCCGGCGGCGGCACCCTGACCACCCAGGACGCGCGCGCTCTGCACTTCGCCAATGAGATGGCCGAACTGCGTCACTACGGACCGCTGGTCGCCGTCGAGCAGGACAGCCCTGTGCTGGCTCCCGGCGTCCGGACACTGATCGACGGCATGGACGAACTGGGGCTGTGGCGGGATCGGCGGCCCTGGGCCCTCTGATGAAGGCCTGACCCTCGCGCCGTCCGACCCATCCGTTCCCGTGACGGCTTCGAATGCGTGCTGGTCGGCGCCCTCTGCGCGGCCCGCCGCGCAGACGCGGCTCAGTATCTGCCCGGGCATCTGTGGATGCCGTCGCAGGCCCGTATGAGGCGGTCTCTTTCGATGGATTCACAGGTCATGACCCAGCGCACGTCCCGGGTGTCGGTCTCGGCCCTACCCCTCCTGCTGCACGTCCGCTGCGCACCCCGGATGGTCGTGCACCTCGCCGACGTCGCGCAGGCGGGTCGGGCGATCGTTTCCTCGGGGCGCTCCACCCTGCCGTTGCTCGTCGAGGTCTCGGCACTCAGGGAAGTGACCTGGGATGCCCGTGAGGCCATCCTCTCCTACCACCACCCCGCACGCGTCGCCATCCTCGGTTCCGACGCCGTCGACCTCGTCCTCACGGCCTTCACCGTCCGCTCGCCGATGACCATCAGGTTCTTCACCGAACGAGACGACGCCGTCCGATGGCTGCTGCAGCGTTGAATCTTGCGTTCCCGCCTGCGCACTCCCGAGGAGCGCGCAGTGTTCCTGCAAGTTTGGCGCAGGTAGAAAGGGCTTGACAGCACGACTGCGATGATCTGAGCGTGCCCGCTGGGGGCACACCTGTTAATCGAGGTTCCACATGCCCTTTCTCCGAGGCCCCTTCCTCCGGGCCCTCTCTCCCGTTCCTTCGGCTGTTCAGGGCACGGCGCCGCGTCGCCGGGTGGCCCTCGCGCTGCTCCTGACGGCCGTCGCCCCGCTGGCTGCGCTGCAGGGTATCTCGCCCGCAGCGGCAGCGACCACGCCCTGCACGCCCATGAGACAGTCGGTCTACCAGAGCATCAACCCGACGACGACGGCCTCCCTCCTCACGACGTCCGCCACCGAGGCCGTCGACTCACGGTCCTCGGGCTTCACCGAGCTCAAGGGTCTGGTCTTCCGGGCCTCCAGCACCGCCGCGGCAGGACTTGTGCCGATCCACCGGCTGTTCCTCAACGGCGACTACTTGCTCCTTCCCGATGTCGCGGGAATCGACGAGTACGACACCGTGCAGTCGCGGTTGGGGTACAAGCACCAGAAGGTGGCGTTCTACGCTTCGCTCACGCCCGTTACGTGCGGTGTGGAAGTTCGCCGCTACCACCGCGCAGGCAAACACCGTTTCAGTGTCTCCGCGGCAGACGGCCGGACGCTGCGGAGCGCCGGTTGGGCGGACGAGGGCGCCCGATTCTGGGTAGCCCCGGTCACGACAACAGCCCCGGCTCCTGCTCCGGCTCCCACCACCGCCCCCAGCCCGGCTCCCACCACCGACCCCAGCCCGGCTCCCACCACCGCCCCGACAGTTGCTCCCAGGCCGGCTCCCACCACCGCCCCGACAGTTGCTCCGACAGTTGCTCCGACTCCGGCGCCGACCGCTGTGTCGCCGCCGCCGGCTCCTGCTCCGTCTCCTGTTCCCGTTCCGACGGTGCCGTCCGTCACCGTGCCTGCCGACTGGGTGCTGTGGAGCAGCATCGCGCGACCAGGAGACGACATCAACAGCGTCCTGGCCAAACCGGAACTCTCGGGGAAGATCCTCAAGCTGCCTGCCGGTGTCTTCGAGGTCAGCAACTTCCGGGACGCCTCGGTTGCCATCCGCGTGCCGAAGCAGGTCAAGGGAGTCATCGGGGAGGGCCGGGACACCATCCTGCGCATCAAACCCAACACCTCGACCTTCGGCGGCACTGTTCCTGCGCAGGGCACCGGTCAGACGAATCAGCTCTACGTGCTCCGCATGAACGAGGGACTCGTCCCGCAGGTCCTGTCCAACTTCTGGCTTCAGGGGACGCCACAGGGTCATCTGTTCAACGGCATCATGGTCGGCATGTCGAAGCCGGGCACGACCGTCGAGAACCTCCTGATTACCGGCATCGACGGTAACGCGGGGTCGCCTCCGGGCGAGACGTTCGGCCTCAACTGGTGGCGGGGAAGCGACTCCATCACCCGGGACATCGAGGTCGACGCCTACCAGTGGAGCGGCGACCGGTTCGCATCGAGGGTCCGGGGCGCGCAGGTCGGCGCGTCACCGATCGGGTACAACAGCCACGATCGGGGCAAGCTGTGGAATGCCTTCACGCACGACTCCCGCTTCGGCATGCCGACCTTCTGGCAGTCGAACAACTCGGAGACCTGGAATCTGCAGTCCATCCGCAACGTCATCGGCATCAATCACGAGGAGAGTTTCGGTACCGTTCACCACGAACCGGTCATGCACAGCTCCAAGACACGTCGTCACGTGAATTTCATGTCCTCCCGTGGGGACGGCGCGCTGACCATCATCGGCGCCACCAACGACGAGTGGATCAACCCGACGACGTCGGGACCGATCGGCAAAGGCAAGAAGATGCTCGTTCTCACGCCGACGAACTACACGGGCCCGAACACCAACCGCATCGTCACGCCCCCGCGCATCCAGCACGGCAACGGCACGGCCGCTCCCTGGCTCTGGGCGCACTGAGCAGTAGACGAAACCCCTGAGCGACAGGAGAGGCCGAGCATTCGGCTTCTCCTGTCGCCGTCTACCTCGCCGATCGTGGCAGACTCGGCACCATGGTGGCCTTGATCATTGCGTGGAGCACGACGGGTCCGCAGTGGCCGGGGATCTACGCCGCTGATGCGGAGACGGTCCGGCGCACGGGCATCATCCGGCGGCACTGGCCGCTGCCAGGGCCTCCGGTCGCTCCCGTCGGGGCGGACGTCTGGCTGCTGATCGCGCACGGAGGACCCGCTATGCAGGGCATCGCGGGTCACGGCGTCGTCGCAGGCGTTTCTCCGGGGACGTCCGATGGACAGGGTATCGACGTCGACTTCGATCTCCTGGTGCAACACGGCGACCAGATTCCTTCGTCACTCCTCGAGAACACGGTGCAGGGCTTTCTCACATCGGCGGCCGCGTCCGGACTGTTGGACGACCGGCAGGCTGCAGGCCTGAGGAGCCTGTGGGCTGCGTCGGTCGTCCCGGCCCAGGGGGCAGTGCATCCGCCGCCGGGTGTCCTGCCGCTGCACCTCACCCGCCGCCTGATCGTGGATCGTTCCGAGTACGACGACGACCTGCGGCGCACTGCCCTCGCCCATCGGGGCTCGGCCTGTCATGCCTGTGGGCTCGACATGGAGTCGACGTACGGGGAGCACGGGCGGGACCTCGTCGCACTCCACCACACCACTCCCCTGGCGCATCTGACGGACCGGTATGACGTGGACCCGACAGCGGACCTGGTGCCCCTGTGCCCGAACTGCCACGTTGTCGCCCACAGCCGATGGCCGGTGTCCTATGGCGTGGAGGAACTCCGGACGATGCTTCGCAGCGGAGGCCACCTGCGCGGCGAGATCGTGACCGATGAGCAGCTCGCCGCAGAGGCCGCCGCTGAACGACTGCTGCGGGCGGACGGGACCCCTGGGACGTAGCTCAGGCGGTGGCCCCTCAGCCGGGACCACGCCCTTGCTGGCGGCCCTGCGGACACACCGCCAGCGGGCACCGCTCATTCGGCATCAGGCGTCGATCGCCGATTCGTGGCGGCTGCGCCGGCAGCGATCATCTGATCGAGGGGGTCGCCGTCGGGCGCGCGGCGACATTCGTCGCGGGCAACAAAAAACCGCCGGACTCAAGGGATTACCCTCGAGTTCCAGCGGTTCGTCGTGGAGCTAAGGGGATTCGAACCCCTTTCTGAGCGGTGCGTTTGGGCGTGTCCCCCGCCATTCCGCGGCAGGAAGGGGGCCGACGAGAAGCTATGAGGTGCCATAGACCCTCATCCTGCTCACATTGTGAGCAGGCCTGTCAGCACGCTTCTTCCTTGCGGATGAGGTTGCGGATGAACAGGATCTCGTTCGGTGTCAGAGTCGAGATGTACGTGTCGACGTCGGACGGCATGACACCGAGGATCTGGGCGATGCCTGTCTGGTGCTCGGACACCCGGAGGGCGTCGATAAACGCCGATGGCCTGATGAGCCGGCGGACCGCCCACACGGACGCTTGTCTCTCCTGCCGTGGTGTTGTGCCGCGGTGCATGTGCCAGGCGTGGCCGAGCTCGTGGGCTAGCGTCGAGTCGTACTGGACCACGCCGAGCCTCGGCCGCAAGATAATGCGGTGATCGCGCCAGTCGTACGCGCCCCACCAGCCTCGCGGCAAGTCCCCCGTGACCACCTTGACCCCAGTCTCAGCGATGATCTTCTCGAATTCCATAGGCTCTGAACCGTATGGCGAGTCGGTGACACTATCGGGTCAGGGCTGGTTTTCCTCGGGATCGACACCGTGATCCCCGACACGGGCGGCCAGCTCGACGTCGTCTCGCGTCTCACCCCACGGGGTCGCGTACGCCTGCTGCAACTGCCTGGACATGCTGACGAGGAGTTCCCTCGACTCGGCCGGGAGGCTGCCGGCGCCCTGCAGGACGAGCTCGGTCGGATCCGAGTCGTTCACGGAGAGTTCCAGCGACCGGGCCGCGGCGAGCACGATGCGGGTCACGGACACGTTCAGGCCTCGGGAGATTCCCTTGATGGTGTCCGCGTCCGGGAAAGCGCGGACCGCGCCGGTTGCCAGCGCTTGAAGCCTGTTCGTGGACGGGTTGCCGCCGCAGTCCCGCGACAGCCTTGCATACGACTTCTCCCCCTTGGCGTCGAGGATGAGACGCTGCAGGGTCTCGCCTCCGCTCACAGGACCGTCAACTCCCCACCCATGGACTCCCGCAGGTCAGCGAGCTCGTCGGTCGTCCCCTGGATGATCCAGTTCGGGCCAGTGAGGAAGGCACCAGCGCCGCTCAATCCAATCGCCATGCCGAGCTTCCCTGTCGTCAGTTCCTCCTCGTTCGGGAACCACCGGACCGCGGTGTCTTCGTCGCAGACAATGAGGACCTCGCCGTCTTCGTTTTCACCCTCAGCCGTTTCACCGGGGCAGTCACCGTCGGAAGCTAGGACAGCTTCGCGGAGGGCATGCACATCCTCGTAACTGGCGTCCTTCCCCACTCCCCCGCAAGCCGTGAGGGTGAGTAGTGCCGCAAACGCGCCGGCGGCAATCAGTGGTCGGTTCTTCATGGTTCTACGTTTCCCGTTCTAGATCGTCGTGCCCGACGTCAGGATCTTTGTCCTTCGCAGCCAGGTGCAGTGGTTCGTCAGGTACAGCTTCCAGCCTCCGGATGGGGCTTGGCGCTGCTGCAGATTGGGTGAAGCTCCTGATGAGCTCGGTGATCGCTTTTCGTTGCCTGGCCGATAGGAGGTTTGCCTCCGGCGGCGGGACGTAGGGTGCGCTCATCGGCCTGTGGATGCCTGCCCATTCTGAGACGATTTGCACGTCGACGCCGAGCGCTTTAGCTACGCGTTCCACCACGTGGGGCTCAGTCTCCCTGTCCTGGAAGATCAGGCTGGTCACGGTGCTGGTGTGTAAGCCGGCTGCTTTCGCTAGCTGGCTCATGGATGGACGTTGGTTCCGAGGGTCTACTCGGCCTGCGTCAACCATGGCTTGCGCCCACGGTTCGGGGGCATCTCGTCTCATGTCTACTGACTTTCTAGTGCGTCTAACGGGGTCCGCAACTTTGAGTGTAGACAGCGTGTCTACAAATCTCATGGCTGTAACTACCCGCGCCGCGAGACGATGCCTAACTCCCCTCCACGACTTGTAGACAAGCGCGTCTCAGTCTGTCTACACTCTTGTTAGACAAACAACGAACGTCTACACTGGAAGGACATTGAAAGTGATCGTCACAGTCAGGAGGTTGGACATGAAACTGAAGGACGCACAGTTCCTCCAGGTACTCATGACACACCGCGGATACACCGTCCGCAGCCTTGCCGACGCCGTCGAACGGCAGCTCCGCAAGAAGGACCGCAAGGCCACCGTCTCCCACTCCACCATCGGGCACCTCCGCTCCGGCGAACGCCGAACCGCGAAACCAGAGGTCGCCCGCGCAATCGAGGACGTCCTCAACGAGCCCCGCGGGTCCCTATTTTCGGCAGAAGTGTCTATCATCCAGCGCGAGACCAGCAGGAAGAAGGTTCCAGCATGAGTCAGGCAGCAGTTCTCGAGTCCAAGCCGTGGAAGCAGCGCGGCATGGAGCTCATCTCCGAGATCGCCGGCGAGGGCCAGCCCTTCGACGCGTACACGCTCACCCAGCGGGGCCTCGAGAAACCTGAGCACCCGAACGCGTGGGGCGCCCTGTTCCGGGCAGCTCGCGGCAAGGGACTCATCGAGGTGTGCGATATCCACCCCAGTGCACGACCGGAACGCTCCGGCGGACTGTGCAGGGTGTGGCGGAAGGCCCAGCCGTGATCGCCGACCACCACACACCGGCCCAGCTGGCCGAGAAGCTCCACGTATCGGTGTCGATGGTGAAGGCCAAGGGCCACTCCGGCGAGTGGCCGTGCCTGAAGCTCGGGCCCCGCACCATCCGCTTCACCGAGGACCACTACCAGCAGATCGTGACCCTCACCGAGCACAAGCAGAAGCCGACCGGATCGTCACGGGACCGCAACAAGCGGCTCCGCCGAGCACTCGCCAGCTAGGAGAAAGCCGTGGATCTGAACAACGTATGGGCGGCCCTCGCGGATTGGGCCAGCCGACTCAAGGACGACCTCGTCAGCGACGCCGACACCGGCCGCCGCCTCGACGACGTCGACCGCGACATCACCCTCCGGAACAACAACGTCACTGAGTTCACCAAAGTCAGGAATCGGCAGACCGTACTCGCAGCAGAACGGCTCGCCGCACAGACAGGAGTAGCAGCATGACCATCACAACGATAGAGAGCCGCACCGGCCAGGGTGCGACTCTCAACGAAACGTCCACCGCGCAGGTGATTCAGTTCCTCTCCCAGACTAGCAACGTCGACGTCTCCGACACCCTCGTCGCACTGTGGGCCGAGTCAACGCCGGTGGACGCCGACAACGGGTACGCACAGCAGGCCCGGATCCTCGCCGCGATCCTCGACCGGCACGTGAACGCCTTCACGGTGAGCGATGCCATGGAAGCGGTCGGCAAGATCTGGGCGCTCGAGCACGGAGCCTGCGTCACCGAGCTGTACGGGCACCCGAACACTGACCACGCGCGCGACCGCTGGCTCCGCGTCGAGCAGGAGAACCTCACCATCGCCGCACTCGCCCTCGGCGGCACCAGGTGATCCGTCGGTGGCTCGCCAGCGACACCGGCGAAGCGGTCCTCAGCCTCCTCTGCCTGATGGCTATGGCCGCCTGCGCGTTCGTCGTCGCGGACTGCTTCCGATGAGCGCCGACTGCCCAGACTGCGGTCTCGACGCCGACGGCATCGACTGCGGCCGCGACGACACCCTCCCCTGCTTCCAAGACCCGACCCCACAGCAGCAGTGGGAAGTCACCACACCGAAGGGCATGCCATGACCGCGACGATCGCCGAGACGGGCCTGATCGACGGCCTGCCGAACCACGAGTACCACTCGCACGACAGCCTCTCAGCGACCGGGCTAAAGATCCTCGCCACCCAGACGCCGGCGCACTACCGGCACCGCATGGACAACCCCGAGCACAAGGGCATCTTCGACGTCGGCACGGCCACCCACTCCCTCGTCCTCGAGGACGACCACTCGAAGATCCGGGCTCTCGACTTCGCCGACTGGCGGACGAAGGCAGCCCGGGAGGAACGCGACGCCGCATACGCGGAAGGCATGGTCCCGCTGCTCGAGAAGGACTACCTGGTGGTGAAGGCCATGCGGGACAGCGTCGCCGCTCACCCAGTCGCACGGCTCGCCCTCACCGGTGGGAAAGCCGAGCAGTCCTTGTTCTGGCAGCACGACACCGGCGCCGCGCTCAGGTGCCGGCCGGACAAGCTCGACCTCGAGTCCCCCATCGGGCCGATCGTCGCCGACCTCAAGACAGCGGCATCCGCGGACCCACGGAAGTTCGGGAAGACCGCGTTCGACCTCGGCTACCACCAGCAGGACCCCCACTACCGGGACGGCATCCACGCCGTCACCGGTGCCCGACCCGACTTCCTGTTCATCCTCGTCGAGAAGCAGCCCCCCTACCTCGTCTCCGTCGTCGAGCTCGATGCCGAAGCGCTCGACCTCGGACGGGCCGCCAACACCCGATCCATCCACACCTACAACCACTGCAGCGCCACCAACGAGTGGCCCGGCTACCCACAATCCGACCCCATCAGCCTGCCCGCCTGGGCAACCCGAGAAGCATAGGAACCCCCGTCATGACCGAACTCACCACGGCCAGCAACCCCGCGGCGCTGGCCCTCCCCGTCCCCGCTGCGCTCCCGCAGACCGACGCCGTCGTGCAGCTCCACGAGTGGGCCGCCGAACTGGCCGCCGCCCGCCAGCTCGCGCAGGTCCTCGCCTCATCCAGCTTCCTACCCCTCGCACTGCGCGAGAAGCGGAAGGGTGTGCCGAAAGACATGGACGAGCTGACCTTCGACGCGGCCGCCGTCATCCTCGCCGGGAAGTCCGTCGGGCTCGACCCCATGCAGGCGGTGCAGAACATCTTCCCCGTGCACGGCATGCCCAGCATGTATGCCCGCACCATGGTCGCCCTCGTCATCGGGCAGGGACACGGCGTGAAGCGCTCGGCCGCGACCGACGACTCCGTCACCTACTCCGTTCGCCGCAAAGGCGAGGAGCAGTGGCAGGACTTCACCTGGACAATCGCACGCGCCAAGAAGGCCGGCTACACGACCAACGCGAAGTACCAGTCCGACCCGATCGCGATGCTCGGCGCAAAGGCCGCAGCCGAAGCGTGCCGCACCGTGTTCCCCGACATCCTTCTCGGTATGGCGTACAGCGCCGAAGAGATCGAGCTCGAGGACATGGGTGAGCGCGTCCCGGCTACCCAGTCGCAGGCGCCCGGGCAGTCCGCGACCGCCCGCCTCGCCGCAGCAGCGCAGACACCTCAGCCCGAAGCCGCCCCGGCAGTCGAGGCGACGGAGCCGCTGTGCTCTCGCGCCCAGCAGACCGCACTCGGCAACGCGCTCAAGGCCCTCGGCCACACGACGAAGGACGAGATGCTCGCCGTCGTCACCGCATGGGTCGGCCGCGACCTGACCGGCTCGAAGGACCTCACCGTGGGCGAAGCGAAGCAGCTGACCGACGAGCTCGAGGCGGAAGCCGCCGAGCGCAACCAGGCGGCCGAGGACGTCGTCGACGCCGACGGGGTCATACCCACGGTCGTCGATGCGGATGCCGACGCTGCATGGCTGGCAGGGACCAACTGATGGCCGGCGAGACAGTCATCACCGTCATAGGGAACCTGACTAACGACCCCGAGCTGCGCTTCACACCGAGCGGGGCGGCGGTCGCGAACTTCACGATCGCCAGCACGCCGCGCACCTTCGACCGGCAGTCGAACGATTGGAAGGACGGCGAGACCCTGTTCCTCCGGGCGTCCGCGTGGAAGGACATGGCCGAGAACGTCGCCGAGTCCTTGACCAAGGGCACCCGCGTCGTTGCCCAGGGGCGCCTCAAGTCGCGGTCGTACGACACGAAGGAAGGCGAGAAGCGCACCGTCATGGAGCTCGAGGTCGACGAGATCGGGCCCAGCCTGAAGAACGCGTCCGCGAAGGTCATTCGAACGCAAGGCCCCGGGACTCGTGGCGGCGTTCAGCCACCGTCATCCGGCGGCGGAGGGTGGGGTCAGCAGCCCGCATCCGACCCGTGGGCAACGCCCGCGGGCGGCCAGCAGCACGACTCGGAACCACCCTTCTAGTCCGAACTTCCCTCAGCGCTGCCCTCCGCCCCCACCGGTGGAGGGCGGCGTTACCCATCAGCAAAGGAACGACCATGAATACCGCCACTATCACCAAGCCCGAAATCTGCACCTCCTGCGGGTCCCCTATCCGCATCACCGGCGAGTGCAGGTGCAGCGATTGAGCGGCGCCATGGGATCCCACCAGTCAGCCGCCATGAAGTCCGATGTGTGGCTCACCCCGCCATGGATCATTAAAGCCCTCGGACCATTCGACCTCGACCCTTGCTCACCGTTAGACCGTCCCTGGGATACCGCAGCGAAGCACTACACGATTGACGACGACGGGCTCTCCCGCGAATGGGAAGGCAACGTCTGGATGAACCCGCCCTACGGGCTGCAAGCAGCCACTTGGCTTGGGCGCCTTGCCAAGCACGGCGACGGCATTGCCCTCGTTTTCGCCCGTACCGAGACCCGCATGTTCTTCGACTGGGTGTGGCCCTATGCCACCGCACTCCTCTTCATCGAGGGCCGGCTGCACTTTCATCACCCCGACGGTAGCCGAGCCAAAGCCAACAGCGGCGCACCCTCCGTCCTCATCGCCTACGGAGACCGGGCGGCACGCAAGCTCATCAACTCCGGTGTACCCGGCGCCCGCGTCGACTTGCGGAAGGCGGTAGCAGCATGACCTTCCTTGCCCTCTATGCGCCGCCTAGTCCCGACGGCTCACTCTCGCTCAAAAATACTGCGAATACGGTGTCGACTTCCTCCGCTGTGTTGCACTGTTGCACTTCGCTCAGTAGTCGGACCAACTTCCTTCGTTCCTCACCACCCTGCGGGGCCACCAACCATCGCACAAGCACGTCGGGCAACACACTCATCAGTCTGATTCTTGCGTCCATTGGTCGGCGCAAGGCCTGCGAAAGGACGGCTCGCACTCCTGTCAGGATCTCTTGGTCCTCCAGGTCACCATCAATTTTCGCTGCACCCACCAGCACTATGAGCGACGAGAGAAAGGGCCGATCAGGCTCAGTGCCTGCTTCGACGGTTCCCTCGACCAGACGCTTTCTCCACCGCTTCTCGATTCGTCGGTGGGCTACCTGTTGCTCCAGATGGTGGGAGAGCGAGACAAGAACCTCGCGCACTGACCTCTCAAACCGCAATTGGCGCTCGTACTCAATGCGATCTCTCTCAGCCTGCACGCGAGCACGTTCAGTCTTCTGCGCCTGCTCTTTTGCTTGCTGGGCAGTCACGACAGAGAAGTACAAGACGCCAATGGAAGCCAAGGCAGCGAGTAAAGGAATCACCCCGATCGCAAGTACTTCGAATGCAGACGGTCCCTCCTGGAGGGACCGTGCCACTTCAAGGATGGCGCACGTCACGGAGCCGCCCTCATCACACTGGAGTATCTGCACCATGGAATTACCTTATGTTGGAAGCATCGGTGCACTGCGTGCGAGTACCAGCATCAGCGGTACCAGATCACAAGTGCTGCTTATGGCCTGTCTGATAGATCATGAAAGTAGCTGTCTCACCAACGCGCCACACCGCGGCAATGCCATGTTCCGCGAGGAGCTCGAGCAGGTCATCGTTCGGCGCAGCCGGGAGCAGCAGCCGGCATGGTCGACCGTCGACATATCGTCGGTAGTCGAGCAGCTGCCCGAGGCCGGCACGGACGCTGTTACGCGTGGCATCAGCCTTCGCTTCGTAGAGAACGCCCTCCGTGGCGTCGTGGATGTCCGTGAAAAGCGGCATCGTGCTGCCCCTGGGGTACACCTTGAAACGGTCGAGCTCACGTCCACGGCCCTGCAGAACCTGCTGGAAGACCTCGACGAGGTCCTGCTCCCGCTTCCTACTCGTACCTGCCTCTACAGCGGTGCGCTCGAACTCGCCGACAGTGTGAGCCTCGAGCGGCACCCGTACCGCGGAGCCCGCATCCATGGGCGCGATGGCTTTCGAGCTCACGTCTTCGTCGCGGCGCAGCACCTCGCCGACCGGGCGAAGGTGGAACACGAAAACGGTGCGCATGACTCCGTCCGCGCCCGGAGCGTCCTCGGTCGAATGGGGAAACTCGTCATCGAGTGCGAACTCGCCAAGGTAGATGCGGGTCAGCCCGTTCCCGGTCGCGGCCTTACCGCTCACACCGAATACGCGGACCGCCCGACCATTCAGCTTGTGGTCACGCAGGGCCAGGTTGCCCCGGTGCATCTTCTGCGGACCCTCCCGGTCCATGCCGGTATAGGAGAAAACCTCGCCGTCGGTCGACCACCCGTCGAACTCGTACCCGTTCTCGCGACCCACCTTCGGGTCAGAGAACAGCAGGACATTCGGCGACGAGCTCGGCGTCTCCATTCCCTGAAACCTCGTACCGCCGTACATCGCGGCGATATCCTCACGCGTGCCCGTCCAGCCGACGGGAGTCCCCCACTCAATAGCCATGGTGTGAGGCTAGCTCAGGTTTCGCCCTTCTACTCGAGGTCCTTCCCGCATAGCCGCGAGGCCATCGACGACGGCGCTCGAGCGCGCTATCCGGTGGACTATCTACCGCCGCGTTGGAGCTTCTTGAACCAGATAGTTCGGCGCCTGTTCAGCTCCTTACGTTGCCTTCTGTTGAGCGGTTCCACCCCTTCAGGGAGGGACGGTGCAACTGACACCCCGCCCACGTCGAGGAACGTCGACTTCGCAGACCGAACGCATCCCTCGAGAAGCACGAGACTCATCTGCCGCATCTTCGGTGTGTCGGTAGGCCACTCGATGAGGGTTTGCACGAGTACCGCGACCGAATGTGTAAGCACCTCCCGGATCTCCCCTTGTTTCACCGCAGGTGTTTTCGGGTCATTGAACTTGATTGCCAACTTAGGTAATAGGGCCGACAAAGGATCGATTATGTCCGCGAGCTCAACCGTCTCAGTACCTGATAAGCGGAGCTTTATGAATGCAGTCTCCAGGCTTATGAATTCGCGCCTTGGGTTGAACTCCCCTTCAGCATCGAAGGTAAGAATGAACGCGTTGAGAGCCGCACTGAGTTCCGCGATGGCTTGCACGCGCCGCTCATTTTCCGCGTTGCGACGCGCTTGCTGGTTGGTCGACCGAACTACTGCGAGCGCTACGAGCCCGCCTATAACCGCTGCTACGAGTGAGCCAATGGAACCACTAAAAAGCTCCGCTGCCCAGGATGGTTCAGATGCGGTCGAAATCACTCCTCGACCATATCGGAGGTCCTGATGGCTTGGTTCAACGCTGATGACAAGATGCACTCCCATCCAAAGCCGCGACAGGCGGGCCTCGAGGCGATGGGTCTGTGGCTCATGGCCGGCACGTACTGCTCCGACTACCTGACCGAGGGGCTTGTGCCCGGCTGGTACGTGGACTCGTGGCCTCGCGGCCGCCGGTTGGCCCAGCAGCTCGTGACCGCACGGTTCTGGGAGGCCTCCGGATCCGACTGGCAGTTCCTGTCCTGGACCGAGTACCAGCGCACGAAGGAACAGGTTGAGGAGGACCGTGCGAAGGCCCGCGCACGACAGAAGGCGTGGCGTGACAAAAGGCGTGACAAGCCAGACGAGTAACGCGTGACGTGACGCGTGACAGACACCGTTACTAACGCTTCTCCAAGACCAAGACCAAGACCAAGACCAAGACCAAGTACTTAAGCCACCTCCCAGCATGGATGGGTTTTCAAGAAGTGGTCCAAGACAAGCAAGCAATCGTCACTTAAGTGACGCGAAGGAGGCGGAACACTTGCCTGCTGAAACTCCTCATCCGGTGACCCGCAACCAAGCGACGATCCTCGCGGCCCTGCTTCACGAGATCCGGCCCCGCTGGTCCACCGAAGCGATCGTCTCGCTGATCGGGAAGAACCTCGCAACCATCCCCAGCTACCCCGCCCTCTGCGAAGCCGCCATCCGGGTAGCGAACGACCCCACCAAGAACACCCCGGCGATCATCTTCCTCGACGGCAAGCACTGGGAACGCCCCGACCAACCCAGGGAAGCACCACCATCCGGACCCAAATGCGAAGACCACGCCACTGAACCCGCGCACACCTGCCACTGCTGCAAAGCCGACATCCTCGTCGGCGACAGACCACCCACCCACCAAGGCAAACACTGGACCCCAGGAGGCACACCATGACCGAGCAAACCGGCATCAGCATCTGCTACTCGAAGTGCTGGCCCTGCCAATTCGGAGAGTGCGAGACCAGCTGGCACACCTGGGCAGACGCCGACGACATCGAGCACGCCAAGCGGACTGGGCAGCCCGACCCAAGCGCCCAGCGCTGCGGCTGCTACTGCCAAAAGGAGGCCACCCGATGAGCGCGAACAGGACCCCCCACGTAGTGGCGACCGACTCCCCCGATCAGCGACCTTCGCGGGTTGGGGTGGCGCAGTCCAGGTTCGCGGAGGCGAAGGCCATCACGGACGCCCTGGTGGTGCGGTTGTCGCGGGAGCGTTCGGAGCTGAGCGGGACTCGGGATGGGGAGCGGGTGCGGGTGTTGCGGCGGGTGGAGGTGACGCGGATTGCGTTGGTAGATGCGCGTGCGTATGAGGCTCGGGTGTTCGCTGAGTGGGAGCATGAGCGTTCGTTGTTGGCTGGGCGGCCCGTGTTGGGGGTCAGGGGCGACGTAACGGCCCGTCGGGTCCACCAGTCCGTCTCGACCGGTTCTGGGGCTTCTGAGCGCCTTCTACGCCCTGCGGTGCGGGGTTCTTTGACCGGTGACAGGAGGGGCGCGTGAGCGGCGGTCCGTGGGAGCTGGTCGTTCCGGCGCCGGCGGACTGGATCAACCTGAATCAGCGGCTGCACTGGGCAACCAGGGCGAAGCTCACCAGGGCATGGCGGTCAGCCACCCACATCCGGGCCCGGCAAGCCTGCCTCGTCATGGGCCTCGACCGGGTGAGCATCACCATCACCGTCACGAAGCCCACCAACCGGGCGTACGACGTCCACAACCTCATGCCCACCGCGAAAGCCGTCGTCGACGGGCTCATCGACTACGGGCTGTGCGCCGACGACTCCAACCAGTACGTGACCGGCCCTGACCTCCGACCATCGGAGCACAAAGCCCCGGCGCAACTCCTCATCACCATCACCGAAACACCCTGAGACGTAGGGTGGAACGCCCTCCTTCTCGGGTAGAATGAGATAACCGCATCACCCCACGAAGAAGCCCCGCGAGCTGCGAACTCCGGGGCCATGACCTGAAGGCTAGTTCCGATATGGACCACGATAGCAACACCCCCCGCGAGCAGATGAAAGCCATCATCAACGGGATGTGCGCCGGCAACGCCAGCATGGCGACAGACGCGATCCTCGCCGAGTTCGTCATCATCCCCCGCAACGAAGTACCCGAGGTCAGCATCAGTGATCACGTTGACATCGGCCTCGTCACAGCTTTGGCGCAGCAGCGCTACCAGCCCAGCCTCACCCTCGCGGAGGAAGACGGCGACAAGACCGACGGCACCTGGAACCGCAGTATCGCCTCGGCCAACCTCGCCATAGCCGAAGCGGTCGAACGGCAGAGCAGTGCCACTGAGGCGAAGCGCAACGCCCGCCGCGACGAACTCGCTGGAATCTACTTCCCTGAGGTTTGCTACGGAGAGCTGAAAGCGACCGGCTACGCCACTCTCAAGCCGGGCATCAAAGCAGCCGTCGACCGGATCATCGAGCTCGAAGAAGCCGCAGCATGAGCGCCGAGGTGGAGAAGCTCCTGGCCGAACTCGGCATCGACGGGACACAGACCATCGCGGAAGCCGTCGCAGCTGTGCAGGCGCTCAACCAGAAGCGGGAGCAAGGCGACGGCCTCGAACACCTTTGGCTGTCGGACCTGCGCCGGCACCCGAACGGCGAGGTCAGGCTCTACTCGTCCGACGGGAAGCTGATCAGCGGAACCTACACCTACCAGGTCACCGCATCCGTCGACGCCATGGTCCGAGCGGCGGCCAGGCGATGACCATCCCGTCGTTCGTGGAGGCCTTCGACGCGTACGCTCACGCCATCGCGTGCGGCGCCCCGTCCACCGTCCAGGCGGACCGGTTCGCTGACCTGACCGCCGCCCACCGGACACAGAGCGCACCAGATGAAGTGCACTTCCTCGGGCGCAAACACTCGTTTCGAGCTGCACAGCGGTGAGAGATAATCCGCGAACGCTCTCGTGCTCGCCGCACGACGCGAATACGGCGCCGCTCCCAGACTTGTCGTTTCGCTTCGATAGTCTTCTCACCATGCCAAATACTTCTCCCGGCGGTGCCGTGACCTTCGTCAAGCAGAACCAGCCTATTGACGAGCGAGGACGAGCTCTCTACGCGGTCGCCCGCTCCGTACTCCGAGCGCACCTTGACCAACTTACGCACTCTGACCTGGAGGACCTGAACATTGATCGGCAGGAGGTGACATTCCGCCAACTGTCGAAGTTTGCGCGGCTGCATAGGGACAAGGGAATGCGCGGTGATGGATTCGAGTGGGCGGTACATGAGGCCATAGTCGGCGAAGAACCACGCGTTCTCGAACCGGTCCAAGCTGCCATGACCAGAGCCTCCCGGAAATCCTTTGTCTCTCTGACCAAGCCAACGTCGTTGATGTTCGGCTATGAGCGGGCTAAGTACCTTGGCTTCCTCGACGCCGTTGTCGACTCTGCGGCGCAAGACGCACTGTTGCTTCCGGAGGGGTCCGGACGACCCTTCCAGTTCGGACCATGGGTCTCGGTGGCGGCGCGGGGTAAGGCTGCTGAACCTATGCTTAATACTCGAATTAAGAGCATCTGGAAAACCGATCTGTTCCTCGGCGATGAAGACCGCCGTCGACACCTAGCTACGACGATCAAGAGTAATTGGCACCAGTTGGAAGGAGGGGCCGGACTTCGCCTCGGTATCGTTCCTGAAGCCGCCGACTTGCGCCACGGAACCCGTTACCACAAGGGACTCTGGCTCGCAGTCCTTCCTGACCCGGACGGATTCATGGGTCTGTTCAATGATGCATACGAGTCAGTCGCGGAGGCAATCATCACAGTCGGCAAGCATGATCGCGCTCATTATTTCTACAAACCGACACCAATGGGGCAGCGACTCCAGGCTCAGCTTGAAAGCTACGCGACGGTCAAGGTGATGGAAATTGAGAACGCTCTTAATGAAGCGTCCCAGCAAGACCTCGTCAACACGGAGCATAAGTTGGTATCGGTGGACGCACCTCACTGGCTACACCTGAATCAGACGCGCATGCCAGTGATTGCTCCTAAACCCTCATTCGCGAAGCTCGACTGATGATGCGTCGTTAGGTCTACGATGGGTGACCGATGTCTGCTTAGACCTTCACTAGGTGGTCGTGCATCCTGATTATGAACCCCGCGTGAAGTGTGTCACGTCGACACGCTGTGAAAGTTTGTCACCGTCACTCGGTAGCTTTGGTTGTGACGCGGAACACGCCGCGCCAGATGAAGTGGAGGGAATAATGACCGACGCCGAACCCATATCTCAACAGGGCGCAGACGAGACCGCCCGACCGGCCCTCGATATTCACTTAGAGATCCTGCTCGGGGTAGTTCTGGGATCGAATGATGAATCGCACGATTCAAGAATGGGCATCTCTCTGGTGACCGCAGCAGGAGTGATTTCTGGAACGGTAGTGACACGCAAGACCTGGCATCTCCGCCAGGCGGATCGGCTCGAAGAAGCGGGCGCCACCAATATCGCCGAGGGATTCCGCATGAGCGAAGACATGCTCGACGAACGCTTCAAGAAGGACGAGGGGGAGCCCCCGAAATTCCACAGGATGTATATCAACCTGATTGACGCGGTAATCATCAACGGGGAATCGACGCGGACTTTCGATTCGCTTCGTATCGATATGCGGAAGATCATCGGCTGGGATCTAGCTCAAATGAGAGCGGAAGGATAGGTGAGCATGGCGGAGTGCGGCGCGAAAAAGCGTGACGGCGGTTCGTGCGGCGCTCCGCCTATGCGGGGCCAGCGGCGGTGTGCCCGCCACGGGGGCAAGTCCCCCCAAGCGCAGCGAGCCGCCGCTCAACGGGTCGCCGAACAGGAAGCACGGGACATCATGAAGAAAGCGATCGTCACCCTCGGCCTACCTCAGGACATCGACCCGGCGAAGGCCCTTCTCGACGAGATCTCACGGACGTACGGCACGGTCCTGTGGTTGCAGGCCAAGGTCCGGGAGCTCGAGCCCGACCAGCTCGTGTGGGGCCTTGTCGAGAAGCAGGACGGCATCGGACCCCAAGGGCCGGTCGACGTCACCACGGAGCGTGCCGAGTTCAACGCCTGGTACCAGCTGTACCTCGGGGAACGGAAACACCTCGTCGCCGTCACCACCGCTGCACTCAAGGCCGGCATCGAAGAGCGCCGCGTCCGTCTCGCTGAGCAGCAGGGCGACCTCGTGGCCGCCGCCATCAGGTCCATCCTCGACGCCCTCAACCTGTCCCCATCTCAGTGGGAGCTCGTGCCCACCGTGGTGCCCCAGGCACTCCGCGCACTCGGCGAACTCACGCCCTAATGAAGTAACCTCCAAGGTGGAAACCGCCGCACAGAGGAGATGACCGTGGTCGAATGGGTGCCCCCCGCCATGAAAGCAGATGACTTCGCCAAGTTGACGGCAATCGAACCCGGCATCCCCGAGTACATGCGGCCTCAACTCGTCAACTGGGTGCTGGATGTGCTCGATGGCCCTTACGAAGACTTCTCTGTGGGAGTCAACTTTCTGAGCCTGCAGGTGAAGGAGAACCTACCCCCGAACCGGACTTATTTCCGACACTGGCTTGATAAGGCGAGTTCAGAGGCGCTGGTCAACCTCATCGACTGCATGCTGTTCTACGACGTGGCCGGCGTTAAGGAAGAGGCGACGAGTCTCGGATATGTGTTGGAAGCTGGGCGTTCTGAGTGGCAAGTCTCGACTGTTGATGGCGAACCTCGTCTGTCCCACCGCATACCAACCGGAGTCCTTCAATCCTACGAGGAAGTCGCCTCCAAAACGGGAATGGCTGGAGAGCTCCTGGCCGAAGCGTTCAACGCTGCCTACGGAGTAAACCCAAATCCGAATCACGCGTATGACTTGAGCGTGAAGGCGGTCGAAACGCTAGCTTGCCCCCGGTACTTGCCGAAGAACACAAAGGCGACCCTCGGCTCGGTGATCACGCACCTAAGCAGTAAGAGTGTGACACTGCCTTTGCGGGAAAAGAATGCCAATCACCAGGAGCTTGTAAAGCAGATGATGCAGAACTTGTGGGAGGGCGGCGAGCGACACGGGAGTGAGCACTACTCGGGGATCAGCGAGGAGGGCGCGAAGACAGCACAAGCGCTAGCGTTCGCACTGGTAGCTCTCCTACATGAGCAGGTCATCGCAGTAAGCTAGCTTTTCCCGACCCCTGCGACACGGGGTGTTCTACCCTGCTACTCGGGTAGAATGAAGAGCATGACGAGCGCTCATCCCATACCGGCACTCACCCAATGTCTTGAGGGCGATGCTGCCACAACCGACCGCACTAACTTACCCAGCCCCAACCAGTCGGTGGGTGAGGCGACGTTCGAGGAACTCTGCCGGCGGGCATGGGAAGCACTCCCCGGTTCCACCCCGTGGGCCGACGTGCCCGAGAAGGTTGGCCGCACCGAGTACCGGGCCGAAGTGCGCGGCATCCTCACCGCCGCCGCAGACCTCATGCCGATCGAAACCCTCCACGGCGCAGACGGCGCATCCGTCTGGCTCAGGGGCGATCAGTGAGCGGGGACTACCCACCCCTCAGGGCAAACACCAGGCTCTCCGGTCATACCCTGATCGCCGAGGGCCGACCCTTCACAGCAGAGGGACAGCTATACGGGGCGCAGTGGAGAAACGGGCACGCGAAGTGCAGCTGCGGCGCCCTATCCGAAGCGCTCCCGAGCCAGGGGAAGAGGCAGAAGTGGCACCGAGAACACAAGGAGTCGATCCGGGCGGAGCAAGCATGACCGAGACGCTCACCCCCATCGAGCAGGCGACACTGTGCGGTGACGGCCGGTGCGACGTGCCCTTGTACGACGGGTTCACCCTCTGCCCCACTCACACCGGCCACCTGTCCAAGGATCTTGCCGCGGTCGGGGACGTGTGGGCGAACCTCCGGGTCACGATCCGTCGGCAGGACGCCACGTCCTCGGCGATCGGCGGTGGCGCAACCGGCTCGCGGCCGTGCATGAACCTCGACGCGCACGACAAGGGCGAGACCCTCGCGTCTGTCCTCAACGGGTGGGCTGGTGCCTTGGCTGGCGGCTACCGAGTCCGGTCAGCGGCAGAGGCCGCAGCGTTCCTCGCCCAGCACATGCGCATGGTGGTGAAGGAGGACTGGGCGGGCGACCTCGCACAAGAACTCGCCGCCTCCCTCGCCGAGTGCCGGCGGGCAACCGACAGGGCCCTCGACGTCATCAGCCTCGGCGTCTGCGGCTTCGGGGACTGCGACGGCCTCGTCACCGCCGTCGTCGGATCCCCCACCGGGAAGTGCCGGAGCTGCCACGCCGTGTGGGACGTCGCCGAACGGCAACAGTGGATGATCGGCCAGGCCTGGCACGCAACCGCCAGCCTCCGACTCCTCGTCCGCGCACTCCGCGACTCCAAGCACATCACCATCAGCTACGACACCGCGAAGAAATGGGCGCAACGCTCCAAGCTCTACGGCCGTTGCGACCTCGCCACCCGCGAACACCAGTACACCGCAGCCGACATCTACCACTCATGCCACAACCAACCCGCAACACGGGCCAAGACACCACTTGACGTAGGGTGACTGTCCCCATACTCTTCTCATAGTGCGATCAGTGGCTCCAGAAGCGGGGCCACTTTTTCGTAGCTGTAGCCTTCCCGCGGTTGGCCAGCTGCACGAGATGACGGCTGGGAGTAACCGGGTCGGAACACGCCGAACATCGTGTAGAGCCACCGACGCCCATGAAGCAAAGGCTTGGGGCTGGCCGCTGGTCCTGCGCTCGACACCAGCACACTTCAAAACCCCGCCCGAGATGGAGCAGCCATGGCACTCGTAGCAGCTGGCCTGAACGTCGAGAAGAACGCCCTCGCCGCAGCCGCCACCCACATCGCACTCCACTCCGCCGACCCCGGGGCCACGGGCGCGAACCAGACCAGTGCTGGTCGGGTCGCCGCTGGCTGGCCTGCCTCCGCGAACGGGCTGATCGTCGTCGCGGGGAAGAACTTCACCGGCGGCGCCGGTAACGGGCCCGTCACCCACGTCGGACTCTGGGGCGGCGCGACCGGTGGCACGTTCTACGGGTCCTTCCCCATCCCCACCGGCAACGGCTCCACGAACGACGTCCAGTTCAACGCCGCCGGCGAGTACACGCTCACCAGCTTCGCCCTGCAGGGCGCCTGATGAACCACACCGAAGGCCTCCTCGCCGCGATCACCGCAGCCACGGACGCGTACCTCGAAGAGTCTCTTCAGGCGGCCCTCGCACCACTGCAGGCGGACATCACCCGCCTCAAGCAGCAGGTCCGCGACGAACAGGCCAACACCACCACCGTCACCGGGCAGCGCGACGACGCCGCACAGCAGCTCGTCGCCGCCCGCGCCGAACTAGACCAGGCGAAAGCCCGCATCCTCGAACTCACCAAGCCCACCCCGCCCCCGGCAGCCCCGGCCGCGCCCGTCCAGCCCACCGGGGTCCACTCGTCCGGGGTGCCGATCGTCCGCCTCCAGGACCTCGGCGTCACCCTCGACGGGGCAGGCCTCCGAGCCGCCCTCGCGAAAGACCAGGGTGGCCGGATCATCAGCGCCCCACCCGGGCTCGTCGCCGAAGCACGCGACTTCCCCTACGGCAACGGCGTTTTCTGGGTCCACAACGGTGTCGGTGGGCTCATCGGAACCCCTGGCGCCCCACTGGAACTCGGCATCGTCCCCGGTTCCTCCACGAAAGCCGCGCAAGTAGCAGCGCTCCCCGCGAACAGCACCAACCCGTTCTACATCCTCGTCGCCAATGACAGCGCCCGCGGTGACTTCGTGTTCAGCGACATCCACTGGCGCGAATCGAAAGCTGGGCACCTCCATGGTGGCGCCCAGATTCGCACCAACAAGGGACGGGCCGAGTCCGACCGGATCACCGGTGCCGGGTTCGCGCCCGGCGACAAGTGGTTCCCGCCCGGTGAAACGTTCGGTCTGAACTACTGGCGGTGCGCGTCCGTCGAAGCCACGGACATCGACCTCGCTGGCAACGGTGTCTGCTCGAGCCTGATCGGGTTCAACAACGTGGCGAGCACCCGCCTTATCCGCGCCACCCTCCGCGACTCCCCCTACGGGATGCCGACGTGGTGGCAGTGCGGCGACGTGTACACCGAGGACCTCGTGTCCATCGGTGGTCACGCGGGCATCAACCACGAACGGGTCGGCGGGAAGGTGCACCACGTGCGCCCCACGGTCCGCCCCGACCGGGCGAAGTACCGCAACGCCATGCACTTCACGTTCAACTCCGACCAGGACGCCTACAAGGGAACCCTGCTCATCGAGGACCCCATCCACAACGACGGGATCGACGCGGGCCGCATCATGGTCCACATCGACGACGTCTACAACGGGGTGCCGAACAAGATCACGCCAGCGTCGGTGACGATCCGCAAGGGCGGCCGGACACTCGTCGGGGTCGACACGTCGATCGGCGGGACGAAGCCGGCACCTGACCGGGACGGGAACTACCTCATCTACCGCTAGGGGCCGAGCCGATGGTGCGGATCGCCAACAGCTTCGAGGGCGGCGCCGCCGGCACGAACGTCACCACCGGCAACAGTGGCGGCGTCGCAGGTACTGCGTGCAGCATCGTGAACACCGGGTCCGGGAACTCGTTCGCGTACACGGGCACGAACCCCATCCACGGGGCCCGGTCCGCACTCGCCACCTACGGGACGACCGCCGGCGGGCAGTTGATCTGGAACCTCGCAGGCACGGTCGGGACCCGCCTGACCAGCCGGCACTACGCCCGGCTCGCGACAATGCCGACCGTGCAGGAACACTTCGGGTCGTTCTACAACACGGCGAACCAGTCAGTCGGAATCCCGATCATCACGGCTTCCGGGTTCTTCGGGGTGCAGAACGCGGTGGGCGCGAACATCGCCACATCGTCGACGACTGGACAGCAGGCCACCGCCGGCACTGTCTACCGCATCGAGCACGCGGCGACCGCGGGGACAACGACCAGCAACGGCCGTATCGAGGTCGCGTTCTTCGAGGGCGAGTCGACGACCCCGCTCTGGTCCTACGACTCCGGGCCGACGGTCAACGCAGGGACAACGGCGTTCGCGACGTACCGGCTCGGCCGGAACACCAACCTCGCCCAGACCCGGGCGATCACCCTCGACAGCTACGAAGGCACCGACGAGCTCACATCCGGGTTCATCGGCCCCGTGACCAGCACAACCCGGTCAGGATCGCTCACCGGTGCGACGCTCACGACGGGCACCATCCTGGGGCGGGCATCCCGCAAGGGACTAGCGACCGGCACCACGGCCACTGCAGGCCCTGCCGCCGGGGCCAGCGCAACCTCCGGCGCGGTGACCACTTCGACCCTGACGACAGGGACCGTCGCGGGTAAGGCAGCCCGATCCGCGGCCATGTCGACCAGCACGGCGTTAACCTCCGACACTAGGGGCAAGACCACGCGGGTCGGCTCAGTACCCGTCACGACACTGACCACGAGCACCGTGGAAGGCTCCGCGCCAACCCTCGACTCACGGTCGGGATCGGTCGAGGGCAGCACTACAACGACCTCCACGCTGTCAGGGGTACGCCGAACACGCGGGGCCACGCTCTCCACCACGACCATCGTGGGGTCCGCGCAGGGCAAACGCGGTACTGCCGCATCCATGGTCTTCAGCACCAGCTGTTCGGGCGCGATCGCCGGCCACTACGTGTCTCAGGGCAGCGCCACCCACGAAACCCTCACCCTGTTCACGGTCCGAGGCACCTCGAGCGCCCAACGCGACCTCGACATCACCATCACCGCAGGACCGCGCAGATACCAGGTCGAGCCCGGCGGCCGAGGCTATACGGTCCAGCCAGGACGACAACGATGGAAGGTGACAGCGTGACCGCCATCCACCGCGAAGCCACCGAGTTCCGGCCCATCAGAATCACCTCCCCCAACGGACTCGACGGCGTCACCGTAGAGACCGCACTCGTCCCCTACCCCGAACGAGCCACCAACTGGCAGGCAGCCCTCGTCCTCGACGGCGAACACGGGCACCTCATCACCGGCATGCCACCCGGGAAGTACACGCTCTGGGCGCGGATCACCGACAACCCGGAGGTCATCGTCGAGGACGTCGAAACCATCACCATCACCTGAGCAGGAGGGCGGCGGCCGTGACGGCTCCATGGCTGGAACGCGCCGCAGCACACTTCGAACCGAGGAAACCGAAGTGGGCGTCACCCGGCGCCATGGCGTTGGCGACGAACCCGAAAACGGTACAGACTCCGGCACTCGACCTCATCGACGCAGCGCTGGTCGAAGCGTTCAACACTCCCGACTCGCGGCTAATCGTCAGCATGGCTCCGCAGGAGGGCAAAAGCGTCCGGGTCGCCAACGACTTCCCTATTTGGGCGCTCACCCAGAACCCCGACCTCCGCATCGTCACCGCGTCCTACGCGCAGAACCTCGCCAACAGGAACGGGCGGGTCATCCGCAACCGGATCACCACCACCGACGACATCGACCTGCGCATCGCCTCCGACAACGGGGCCGTGCACGAGTGGACGCTTGACGGACACGAAGGCGGCGTCCTCAGCGTCGGCATCGGGGCCGGTGTTACCGGTCGTCCCGCGGACATGATGATCATCGACGACCCCATCAAGGACCGCAAAGAAGCCGACTCGAAGACCTACCGGGACAACGTGTGGGACTGGTGGACGGACGCCGCCTCGGCGCGTCTCGCGCCCGGCGCCCCCGTCATCGTCATCCTCACCCGCTGGCACCAAGACGACCTCGCAGGCCGCCTCCTCGAGCACGACAAAGAGGCAGGCTGGAAAGTCCTCAACATCCCCGCCCAGGCCGACCACAGGCCGGAGAAGGGCGAGACGGACCCGCTCGGCAGGAAGCCCGGCGAGTTCATGGTTAGCGCCCGCGGGAGGACGCTCAAGCAGTGGCTGCAGCGCAAAGCCACCGCCGGCGCCCGCACCTGGGCCAGCCTCTACCAGGGCAGACCCTCCCCCGACACGGGCGGCGTCTTCCCACAGGAATGGGCACGCTACTCCGAGAAGCTGTGGATCGAGCACCCTGACGGGCGCCGCACAGTCCCCGGTATCGGCCGCGACGATCACGAACTCATCCAGTCGTGGGACCTCGCGTTCAAGGACACCAAGAGCAGCGACTACGTGGTCGGTCAGGTGTGGCTGAGGGTCGGCATGGACGCTTACCTGCTGGACATGGTGCGGGAGCGCCTGAACTTCACCGCCACCTGCCAGGCCATCGAAGCCATGAGCGCGAAGTGGCCGCAGGCGGTCGCGAAGTTCGTCGAGGACAAAGCCAACGGGCCCGCTGTGATGAACGCCCTTGGGAAGACGGTGATGGGGCTCATCCCCATCGAGCCTGAAGGGTCGAAGTACGCTCGCGCCTCGGCGATCAGCCCGCTCACCGAGTCCGGCAACGTGCTCCTGCCAGTCTCCGAGATCCTCCCCAACGTGGACGAGCTCATCGAAGAGGCCCGGAACTTCCCGAACAGCGCCCACGACGACACGATCGACGCCCTGTCGCAGGCCATCAACCGGCTGCTCCTCATGCCCCTCGAAGCGGGCATGTTCGAACCTATCGAACCGTACGTCGAGGAATGGTCGGGCATCAGCCCGTACTGATCCCATACCCACCACCCGCACGCTCAAACGAATGGAGGCACCGTGGGTAAGTTCCTGCAGCGCATCGGCCTCCAAGAGGCAGCCCCCGCGACTGACGTCGTCCAGATCTCCGTCGGTCAGCTGCAGACACTGGAGTACCGGCTTGAGGAGTCCATGGCGCAGCTGCAGCTCGCGGCCGAGGACTCGGGCTGGTCGAAACTCAACGCTGACCTCGTCAACGAGTTCTCCCGAGACGGGCTCAAGCGCATCGCGACGAACGGCCGCCTCATGGCGATCGCGAACCCGCTGATCAAGCGGGCCCTCGGAATCCGGCACGCGTACGTGTGGGGCCAAGGCGTGCAAATCAGTGCCCGCGACGAGGCCGTCAACGAGGTTGTGCAGGCCTTCCTGGACCGTGAGGACACGAAGGCCACGTTCACCGGCGCCCAAGCACGCGAACGGCGCACGAAGGCGCAGGGCACGGACGGGAACGTCTTCCGCGCCCACTTCACCAATCCCCTCGACGGCACCGTCCGGGTCCGCACCCTGCCGTTCGACGAGATCACCGACATCGTCACCGCGCCCGGCGACAAGACCGAGCCTTGGTACTACCTGCGCGTCTGGCAGGAGACGACCCCGACGGAGACGTTCGGCGGGAGCGGCCTGACCCGTGAGCGGAAGGCCTACTACCCGGCCCTCACCTACCAGCCCCTCACGAAGCCGAGGAACCTCGGCGGCGTCGAGGTTCGGTGGGACGCACCCGTCCTCCACGAGAAGGTCAACGACCTCGAGGGCTGGCTGTGGGGCATCGGCGACACCTACGCCGCTCTCCCCTACGCCCGTGCTTACAAGGAGTTCATCGAGGACTGGGTCCTGCTGGTGAAGTCCCTGTCGAAGATCGCCTATCAGGCGGTCCCGAAGAAGGGCCTCGAGTCACAGAAGGTCCGGGCCGCCGTGCAATCGGGGCAGAACGCGCCAGCCGGCTCATGGGCGATGGGCTCCGAGGGCACGAAGCTCGAGGCCGTCCCGAAGACCGGGGCGACCATCGACTCCGACTCCGGACGCCCTGTTGCGGCGCTCGTCGCAGCGGCCATGGGCGTCAGCGTGATCGACCTCCTCGCCGACCCCGGGCAGGCCGGGAACCGGGCGACCGCGGTCACCATGGATCTCGTCAAGCGCCTCGAGATGCGCGGCCGGCAGGAACTGTGCGAGCAGACCGACCGCGCCACACTCGACTATGTGATCGAGCAGGCCATCATCGCGCCCCGCGGACCCCTCAAGGGCACAGTGGTGCGCGACGGCGACCGGCTCTACGCGACGCCAGCTGGGGACGACGAGAACACCATCGAGTTCGTGTGGCCGAAGCTCGACGAGGTCCCACTGGACATCATCATGAAGGCCATCGAGATTGCCGACGGAACCGGCACTGTCCCAAAGGTCGAGATCCTCAAGCTCATCCTCCACGCACTCGACGTGGACGACGCCGACGAGATCATCGAACGGGTCGCCGACGACGACGGAAACCTCATCGACCCGCTGGTCACCGCCGGCGACGACGCAACCCGCCGCTTCCGCGCAGGCCAAGACCCCAGCGAGGCGCTGCGGTGAGGGTGGTGCAGTTCGGGAAGCTCGGCCGTCTGGTCGAGGACGAGTACGACGTGTTGGAGGGTGACGATGAGTATCAACGCCCGCACACTCGCACTCCTCGGGGACCGGCGCGACGACCTCGTGACAACGCTGGACGCGCAGACGCTGGCGCTGACGAAGGCGTGGGTGGAAGCGTGGGACGTCCTCGCCCCTGAGTTTGATGCAGCCCTCACGGAGCTGCTGGCGGCGGCGAAGGACGGCAGGCTGACGGGCTCGCAGGTGGCGCGGAACATCCGACTCCGAAAGGCCCTGACCCTGGCGGCGGAACGGCTCGACGAACTCGCGCAGACCACCATGGTCACGGTGCAGGCCGACGTCGCACTGACCGCCCTAGCGGCGGCGCAGTCGCAGATCGAAGTGCTCCAGTCGCAGCTGCCGCCCGCGGGCCAGGTGGCAACCCTGCCGACGTTCACGCAGGTCTCCACCGCGGCCATGGACGCCATCGTGCTGCGCATCACTGGGCAGATCGAGTCAGCGGCCGACCCCCTTTCAGTCGACGCGCAGCTCGCCATGCGCCGCAACCTCGTCCGCGGCATCGCCGTAGGCGAGAACCCCCGCGTCACCGCACGCAGGATGATCCGCGAAACGGAAGGGCACTTCAACGGTGGGCTCACCCGGGCACTCACCATAGCGAGGACCGAAACACTCGACGCCCACCGATCCGGGGGCCGCGCCTCCGACATCGCGAACGCCGACGTCATGCGCGGCTGGGCATGGGGCGCCAACCTCGACGCGAAAACCTGCATCGCCTGCCTGTCCAAGCACGGCACCGAGTACCCACTCGAAGAAGAAGGCCCGAAGGGTCATCAGAACTGCCGGTGCGACCGGATCCCGGTTACCAAGTCGTGGAGGGACCTCGGCTTCGAAGGCATCGACGAACCACCGTCGCTCATGCAGAGCAGCGAGGAGTGGTTCGGGAACCTCACCGAACGGACGCAGCTGAGCATCATGGGCCCGTCCCGCCTCGAGCTGTACCGCTCAGGCGACGCGCAATGGGCGGACTTCGCCACCGTGAAGCAGAACGCGGGATGGCGGGACAGCGTCGCCGTCACCCCGGTGCGTGACCTGCGGGCGTCAGTCCTGGCGTGACGGCGTGTAACTGACCGCTCCGCAGTACCTGCACTGCTGCGTCATGCTCGCGCCCCGCGCCCTGAGCTGGATGCCGGAGAGCACGAACTCGTGGCCGGGGCATTCGCCCGGCCCACCCGTATTCGCATCATCCAGCCCCACCCGCACATCGTATAGGAGGCCCTCGTGGCTGTACTGATCACAGAGTCGGTCGACACCCTGACCGGCACGCTCGAGAAGACGGGCGCGAAGCGGTTCCGCATCAAGATCATCGACGAGGGCGTCGGATCGTCCGGCACCTACCCGGGCAAGACGCTGGAGCAGGCAGCGAAGGACAAGATCTTCGCCAAAGGCACCCACATGTACCTCGACCACCCCACCGCCCTCGAAACCATGGACCGGCCCGAGCGCACGGTCAAGGACCTTGCCGCCGTCCTCGACAACGACGCGGTCTACGAATCCGGCGCCCTCTACGCGGACATCCGCGCATACTCCGCGCACGCCGGCGTCATCGAGGAGATGAAGGACGACATCGGGGTCAGCATCCGGGCGTCCGCCGAGGTCGAGGAAGCATCCGGCACGCGCATCATCACCCGCCTGGTCGAGGCTCAATCCGTCGACTTCGTCACCCGCGCAGGCCGCGGCGGGAAGGTCATGGACGTCCTCGAATCGGCTCGAGTCACTCACTCCGCCATCTCCCACGGTGTCGCCGAGGCGACCGCGAACCAGACACGAGAGATGCTGTCCCGCGCCGTGAAGGACGCCCATGGCGGCGCCAACAGGTACACGTACGTCCGCGACTTCGACGAGACCAACGTCTGGTTCAACGCTTCCTCCGACTACGACGAGGGCTCGAAGATCTGGCAGCGCACCTACACGGTCAACGCGACCGCTGCGACGCTCACCGGCGACCCGGTCGAGGTCCGATCCGAGACCAGCTACGTGCCCGTCACCACTCCCACCGTGGAGTCCAAGAATTCCCCACCGATCCCGGCTGGGGTAACCGAAAGGAAGGAGCCCATCGTGGCTACAACCCAGATTGAGGAAGCCGAACTGGCGACCCTCAAGCAGGACGCCGGCCGGGTCACCGCGCTCGAGTCCGACAACGCCGACCTCCGCAAGTCGGTAGCAGAGGCCGTGATCGCCGAAGCGTTCGCAGGCCTCGAAGCACCCCGCACGAAGGCTCGCATCCTCGAGTCCTTCACCGCCACCGGCTCGACCATGACCACGGACGCCCTGCGCGCCGAGGCCACCGAGTCCGCCGCGGAGATCAAGGTCCTCCAGGGCGCCGGCAAGGTCGACGGCGTCGGCGACACCACCGCCGTCGACGAATCGAAGACCATCACCGACGACGACATCGTCAACGCGCTCTAAGGAGGCACACCATGGCAAAGAACCAGCGGTACACCAACGCCCTGCACATCAGCGTCCCCGTCCCCGCCGGGGTGAAGTCCGGCGAGCCCGTCAAGGTCGGCCAGATCTGCGGCGTCGCCCAGATCGACCGCGAGACCGACGGCAAGGCCACCCTGTGGCTCGACGGCTCCTACGACATCCCGGTCACCGGCGCGGTGGCCAACGTCGGCGACCCGGTCTACATCAAGACCGATCGCACCCTCACCGCCACGGCCACCGGCAACTACGTCTTCGGTGTCGCCCTCGGCACCAAGGGGACGGGCACCGGCCCACTCGAAGTAGCCCCGATCGGCTACACCACCCAGACCGCCGCTGGCGCGTAAGGAGACCACCATGGACACACTCGTCAACGAAGGGTTCCGCAAGGCACCCACCCACCAGGAGCGCGTCTTCGAAGCCGCCCGCCTGTTCAAGGCCGGCCGTTCCGGCTCCGACTACTTCCGGCAGGCCACCCTGCTCGAAGCGCTCTCCACCAGCGACTTCCCCGTCCTGCTCGGCCAGGCGTTCTCGAAGCAGGCCGTCACCTTCCAGAAGGACGCGGAGAAGGAGTTCGAGCCGCTCCTCGTCGACATCACCGTCGACGACTTCAACCGCCACAAGCTCGTCGACCTGTGGTCGGGCGACGCGTTCGAGACGGTGAAGCAGGGCGAGGAGTACAAGGGCGGCACCCTCGCCGAGACCGAGCTGGACCACGGCGCCGGGAAGCACGGCAAGTCGTACGGGCTGACCTGGGAGCTTCGGCGCAGCCGCGAGTTCTCCGCCCTCGCGAACTTCCCCCGCTTCCTCGGAAACGGCTCCGTCAAGGGCCAGAACAACGCCGTCGCGGACCTCCTCATCAAGAACAACGGCTGGAACACGGCCCTGTTCGGGGACGTGAAGACGGTCAAGTTCTCCCCCGAGGCCCTCGACGCCGCGATCAAGGAACTCGCCGTCCGCGAGAACCACCGCGGCGAGCTCGTCGACGTCTCCGACCTCGTCCTCGTGCACGGCCCCGCGCTGCGCACCGAGGTCAACCGGGTCCTTCTCGCCGCCGAGATCGAACTCGCGGTCACCGAAGGCAACAAGGTCACCAAGACGCGCCAGACGAACCCGTTCCGGAACGTCGTCACGCCCCTCGAGTCCCGCACCGTCGGTCAGCGCCTCGGCTCCGGCCAGAACACGGCGTGGGCCATCGTGCAGGGCAAGTCCTCGGACCTGCCCTCGATCATCCGCACACTCCTCTCGGGTGAGGAGACGGTCGACATCCGGGTCAAGCGCGACCAGGGTGCGTCAGTCGGCGGCGGCGACCTGCCCGTCGAGGCGGGTTCGTTCAACGACGACACCATCTGGTTCCGCGGGCGCGACGTCTACGGCATCGACAAGGGCTTCACCCCCGGCGTCTGGGCGTCCGCCGGCGCCTAGCACCACCCGCCCCCGGTGGGATGACCGCGACTGACTCGTGGCATCAATCCCAGTACGCGCCCACCGGGGGTACCCCAACACTTCCTAGGAGGCACCATGGCGATCTACTACGACCAGCCGATCGGCAAGGTACGCCTCCTCATCGCGGACCTCGACGAGTCCGCGCCCATCCTCACCGACGAGCACATCACCGGGTACCTCGACCTCAACGACAGCAGCGTGCACCGGGCCGCAGCGGACGCCCTCGACGCGATCGCGACGACCGAGTCGCTCCTGTCGAAAGCGATCCGCACCCAGGACCTCGCGACGGACGGCCCGAAGGTCGCCACGGACCTGCGGAAGCGTGCCGCGCAGCTGCGGGCGAAGGCCGACGCGGACGACGCTGCCGCGAAGGATGAGCCGTTCTTCGAAATCGTGCCGTTCGCCTCGTCCTTCCGGCCTGAGGGTGCGGAGTACCGCTGGTGAGCCCGCTCCCCGGCTACCAGGTGATGCCGCCCGGGTGGGCGGCACGGCACCGGCCCGTAGCGGCGGCGACCATGCAGTCCCCCGCCGTGTTCCGGAGGATCAGCGGCGGACCCGCCCCATACCCCGCCCCCAAGGGCTGGGACGGCAGCGAGGACATCTGGGGCACCGAAAAGACCCCGGTCCTCGTCAGGGTCCAGCAGCTCAACCGCGAAGGCACCACCAGCGCGGGCGAGCAGCCGACCAGCATCCACCAGTACCTCGTCACAGCGCCCGTCGACGGGCCGCCCATCCGCTCTGGTGAGCAAGGCGACGTCATCGACGTCGAAGGCCGATGCCTCAGCATCATCAACGAAGCGTTCGGCACCTACCTGTGGGAACGCGACTTCACCTGCGTCGACAACCTCACCCAGCAGAACCCCGACTAGAAGGACGGTGAGCGCGTGGACGGTAGCGAGATCTGGAAGCTGTCCGCCGACATCGCACGGGCCGCAGCGCAAGCCGCGCCCAGGGCCCGACTCGTCGTCGCGAAAACCGCCCGCGACATCGAAGCCGACGCGAAGCAACTCGCGCCAGTCGACACCGGGAACCTGCAAGGATCCATCGGCTCCGACATCAACGGACTCGAAGCGACCATCGGGCCCACCGCGTCCTACGGCATCTACCTCGAACTCGGCACTACCCGCATGGCCGCGCAGCCCTTCATGGGCCCCGCGGCGGACCGACGGCAAGGCCCCTTCGGGGACGCCATGGCGCGACTAGGCGAAGGGCTCCTCGGTGGCTGACCCGATCCTCCTGAAAGACGCAATCCTCGCAGCGCTCCGTGGCATCGCCGGGATCAGCGGACGCGTGTACGACGGCGGCGTCACCGGGCCCATCCCCACCGACAAAGCCGGCTTCGTCCTCCCCTACGTCGTCCTCTTCGCAGGCATCGGCGACAACCCACGCGAGACCACCGCCGAAGGTAAGACCCCCACCGGCGCACTGGTCTTCGACTTCCAGACCACCTGCGTAGGACCCGGCACCGCCCAGACCGCCGGGGTCGCAGGTGACGTACGGAAGATCCTCCTGAACCTCACCGTCGCCAAGGGCACCGTCAGGAAGAACCCCGACGGCTTCGACCAGCCCACCCCCATCCGCGGCGAAGAACTCACCCCAGTCCGGTACATGCTGCCCCTCCAATGGCGGCTCATCACCAACTAGGAGCAACCCATGGCAGAAGACGGCTTCGTCACCGCGAGACCCCCAGGCGGCGGCAAGAAACGCCGCGTCCCCCTCCACTACCTGGAGGAACCGTTCAACTACAAACTTCCCCCGAAAACACGGGGAAGGGCCACTCCGGCCAGCACCACAACCACCGTCACCGAACCGGCCCGGCCGGAGAACACAGAGGAGGTTAGCTGATGAAGGTAGCAGCTGACGGACGCAAGAAATTCACCCTACTGACCGAAGCCCCCGCGGCCCGGATCCCCACCGCCGCCGAGCTCAACGCCGGACAGGACATTTCCTGCTCCGTCCTCGACTCCGACGCGAACTTCACGAACACGGCCTCCGACCGGTTCAACGAGAAGGCCGCCTGCCAGATGGGCAACAGTCAGGCACTCGGCGCCGCGAACTACGACACGGCGCTCACGTTCCTCCGCGAGTACCTCGAGGCCGGCGGCGCGGATAAGACCGGGGACGACCTCGGCTACCAGGCCGTCCGCACCCGCGGCACGACCGTGTGGATCTACCTCCGCGAGTCCGACAAGGCCTCCACCGAGGACTGGGCCAGCGGCGACGAGATCCACCTCGGCGGCGAGCTCGTGTCCGACGCCCCGATGCGGGTGAACAACGACGGCAACATCAAGCGCCGCATCGAGTTCCTCGCGCAGAACATGGTCACCGAAGTCCCCGTCGCCGGGGTCTGACCAGCACGACCGGCGGGCGCGTGTGTCTCAGCCTCCACGCGCCCGCTGCACCACCCCTGAGGCTGCCCCGACCTATGGAGGCTGAACCCCATGACCAAGACCACCCCCGAAGAGTTCGACTTCGCTGACTGGTTCGCCGACGCGAACCTCCCCGAGCAGTCCGCCGACATCTTCACGAACGCGGCGCTTCTCGGCGAGATGGCCGACCTGCAGCGCCGCATCGACGTAGAGGTCCGCGTCCAGGACGCCGAGAAGACCGCCGCGTCGCCCACGAAGGACAGCCTCGAGGACCAGTGGGTGAACCTCGCGAAGCAGTTCGAAGCATCGAAGATCACCGTGTACGTGCGTGCCCTCAGCGGAACGGAGCGGAAGTACATCCGAGAAGCCCACGACCAGGCGATGAACGATGGCACCGAAGAGAACAGCGGGTTCATTTTCCGCGTCCTCGCCATGTCCATCGTCGGCATGAAAAAGTCCGGCGGCGAACGGAAAACCGTGGATTTATCCGTCGAGCAGGTCGAGCAGCTGTACAAGAAGATCGGCGACGCTCAGCTCGGCGCAATCCACGACGCGCAGCTCACCGCCACCAACGGGATCCCCACCCTGGACGCCGATTTTTTGCGCAAGCTCTCTGGACCCGCCGCTGGCCCGGAGTCGTAGCCGCGCTCAAGACCGCGGCTCGCTACACGCGGGCCCCGTCCGAGTACCTCGGGTACCGCGACGAGACGAAGGACCGGCTCCTCGAGTACGCGTACACCCTCTACGAGGACGGCCTCTGCGACTGCGGGTGGCCCCGCCACATCTGTCAGAACCCCGACAACGACGGCTGGTTCGACGCGAAGCGGAGGACCTGCCAGAGCAAAGCGGCCGTCGACCGGATCACCGGGGTCAAGGGCTACGAGCCGTCCCCCGGCGAGCTCCTCTACACGGAGTACACCCGCCCCGACGACAAGCCACTCAAGCCGATGCCCGTCGACGCGTGACCTGACAACTACATACCTGGAGGCACCATGGCCGAGCGTTCCGTCGTCGTCCGGCTGGCCGCCAGTGTCGGGGCATACGTGTCCGCGATGGGCCAGGCGAAGAAGGCCACGGACGACGTGGCCTCGTCTACGGAGAAAACCGGACAGAAGTCGAAGCAGGCCTCAAAGGAAGCCGCCGCTGCGGCAGCAGCAACAGCGGCGGCGCTCGGCAAAGAAGCGCAGGCAGCGCAGGACGCCGCCAAAGCCCACGACTTGCACTACAACTCAGCGGGCAAACTGGTCGACTCGAACAACAAGTTCGTCTCGTCGTCCCGGGCCGCCGAGACCGGGCTGTCAACCTACTCGAAGGCAGTAAAGGACGCAGCAGTAGCATCGGACGCTGCTGCAGCCGTAGCTGCTCGAGCAGGCGGGCCCATCAAGCAACTCGGCCGCACTCTCGACGAGGTCGCGAAGTCCGCGAAGGACAACCGGGCCGCATGGGATCAGGCCGGTGGCTCCCTCACCGCGTTTGGTGCTGTAGCAGTCGGGGCCCTGGGCTTCGCCGCCAAGGCCGCCATGGACTGGGAATCCTCCTGGGCTGGTGTCACCAAGACCATCGATGGCACGCCCGAGCAGATGGCAGAACTCGAAACCGGGATCCGCGGTCTCGCGAAGTCGCTCCCCCTCGCGCACATGGAGATCGCCGCCGTCGCTGAGGCAGCCGGGCAGCTTGGCGTCGCCCGTGAGGACGTCCTCGGATTCACGAAGACCATGATCGACCTCGGCGAGTCCACAAACCTCACCGCTGACGAAGCCGCAACGCAGATCGCCCAAATCTCGAACGTCATGGGCACCATGGGCCGCGAAGGGGCCGAAGGTGTGTCCCGTTTCGGCGCGACCCTCGTCGAACTCGGCAACAACGGCGCCTCCACGGAAGCAGACATCCTGTCCATGGCCCAGCGGATCGCCGGTGCAATGGCGACCGTAGGCGGGTCCGAAGTCGAAGTCCTCGCCCTGTCCAATGCCCTCGCGTCCATGGGCATTCGGGCCGAGCTGGGCGGTGGCGTCGCGACCCGCGTCCTCCTGGGCATGTACTCCTCCATCAAGGAGGGCGGCCCGAAGCTCGAGGCGTTCGCGAAGACCGCCGGCACCAGTGCGGCGGAGTTCGCGGCAGCGTTCGAACGGTCCCCGGTGCAGGCGCTGTCCATGGTCGCGCAGGGCCTCGGACGAGTGAAGGACGAAGGCGGCAACGTCGTCGCTTCGCTCGCCGACATGGGCATCAAGGGCACCGAGAGCACGCAGGTCATGCTCGCCCTCGCAAACTCGGGCACCCTCCTCGCCGACGGCCTCGCTCAGGGCAACCAGGCATGGTCGGAGAACACGGCACTCCTAGAGGAAGCGAACAAGCGGTACGCGACCACCGAGTCGCAGGTCCGGATCGCCTGGAACGGGATCAAGGACGCCGCGATCGACGCCGGCGCCGTGGTCCTCCCTGTCATCCAGGAGGTCTCCGAGTCGGTCGCGGACATGGCGGAGATGTGGGGGAACCTGCCCGCGCCGGTGCAGGGCGCCATCTCAGGGCTTGCTGGCGTCGTCGGCGTCGCCGCCCTCGCCGCTGGCGGGCTCCTGCTTGTCGTGCCGCGGGCGCTGGACACAGTGGACGCCTTCAAGAAGCTCTCCTCCAGCGCGCCCGGTGCTGCCACCGGCCTGTCGAAGGTTGGCAGGGCCGCTGGCGCGGCAGGCGCCCTCGCGGGCGTGACGGTCGTCCTCGCGAAGATCGCCGAAGCGAACTACATGAGCAAGATCGACACCGGTATGGGCCGGGTCGCGCTCGCCCTCACGAAGGTCGCCAACGAGAGCCCGGGTGCCTCCGCGGCCCTTGACGACCTGTTCAAGAACCGCGACGGCGACGCTCTCACCGAGAACATCACAAACCTCGAATCCGCCATCGAGCGGACCTTCAACCCGAACGCCGAGCAGCGCTTCAACGACTGGGCCCAGCCCATTGTGACCGCGGTGACAGGGGTGGAAGGGTCCGTGGCGATCCTCGAGGACTCGTGGAAGCGCGTCGACGCCGGACTGTCCGACCTCGTCAGTTCGGGCGACATCGACGGTGCAGCTGCGACGTTCAAGCGCCTCGAGGAGCAGATGCTCGCTCAGGGTGCGACGACGGAGGAAGTCTCCGCACTGTTCCCGCAGTACGCCGACGCCCTCGCAGGCGTCGCTGTCGAACAGGAGAACGCAGCTGGCGGCGCCCAGGGCACAGCTGATGCCCTCGGGCTCGCTGGTGCCGCTGCAGAGCAGGCAGCTGCGGCTTCAGACGAAATGATCGAAGCACTCGCCGAGATCGGGTTGTCCGCTGAGGGCGCGATCATCGACCTGCAGAAGTTCACGGACATGCTGTTCTCGATGGGCCTCGCAACGATGTCCAGCCGAGACGCAGCGTTCGGCTGGCAGGAGACCCTCCGCGGGATGGGTCAGGCAGTCGCCGACGTCGTGAACTCGCAGGGCGAACTCGGGTCGATCCTGAACGCGACGGGCACGGACTTCAACACCATGTCCGAGGCTGGGAAGAACGCCAACGGTGTCCTGCAAGGGATCGTGTCCGACGGACTCAAGGTCGCGGAGACGTTCTCCGGCGACCTCTCCAAGTCGACTGCGGACGTCAACCAGCAGCTCATCGCGACCTATGACGCCGGCGTGCAAAGCGCCATGGGTCTCGGCCTCGGCAAGGACCAGGCGATCGCGTTGACCCGCGAGCTGATGGGCATCCCCCCGGGCGTGGCTATCGAAACGTGGATGTCGGAAGCCGCTGAGATGCGGGCCGACACCACGGGCGAGGCCATCGGGGAGATCCCCAACAGCGTGTACGTCGAATCGGCTATGAACACGGCCGCGTTCGAAACCGCGGGCATGACGAAGAAGGCCGCCGACGACATCCCGAACAGGGAGACCATCGACTCGTGGATGTCCGATGCGGCGTTCCAGGAGGCTCTGCGCACGCGTGCGGCGTCCCTCGGGATCCCAGAGTCCGAAGCGATCGATAGTTTCATGTCGTCGGCCGCCCGCAACGAGGCCGACAACACGACGTCTCAGATCCTCAAGATCCCAGCCGGCGCGTCAGTCACGTCGTTCATGGACTCCTACGCCCGCGACATGGCGAACCAGACCAGCGCGGCGATCGCGGCGATCCCCTCCTACAAAGAGTCGAAGATCGTCGTTGTCACCGAGCGGAACGAGCGCGTCGGTGTCGGGCAAGTCGGCAGGAACGCGGACGGCGGGCGAATCCCCCGCCACGCCATCGGCGGACGCCTTCCCACCACGGGGCCGGGTACGGACATCACCGATGGGATCCTCGGCATCAACTCGAAGACCGGGGCGCCCATGTCCTGGCTCGACGGCGGTGAGCAGATCACCAGTGCACGGATGACCGAGAAGCACAGCGACTTGCTGTGGGCCATCCACCGCGACGACCCGCGCCTATCCTCCCTCCCCGCGTTCGCGTCAGGCGGGCGCGCAGGCGGCCGTGAGTACGCGACCACCGGCTACGGGGCAGCAGCCGCGTCCACACCGTCCGTGCAGCACGTCTGGCAGATCAGCGCGGAGCCCGGCCTCGCACACGAGTACGCCAGCAGCATCGCCCGGCAGGGCGAACAACAATCCCGCGACATGGCGGCGGCCTACGGAAACAGGAGGAACTGATGCCCAATCTCCTGCTCGGCATGTCCGCACCCAGCCCCAGCACTCCCGCCGACAGCGCAGACCTCAACGGGATGCGGATGCGGTGGGAGGGCTGGGACGGGTCAATCTGGGACGTGTGCGACCGCCGGTCCGGCGTGTTCCTCCTCTCCGGGCTGCGCGGCCTCGGACAGCCCACAGGGGTCAGGTTCCGCAACAGCCCGCCCGGCTTCCACGGATCACAGCACAGGGGCACCCGCTGGAACGAGCGGGAAGTGTTCTGGCCGGTGAAGACCTGGCACGAGGGCAAGGGCACCCAATTCATCGAACGGGACCGGGCGTTCTTCGACACGATGGATCCAGAGCGAGTCGGGCGCTGGGTTGTCGTCCAGCCGGACGGCGGCGAGGAACGCCACCTCGAGCTCCGCTACGACCCGGAGAAGTCCGTCGACGACGGCGTGGAGACCATCCCCTCGCTACAGGGCTGGGCACGGTACGCCCTGTACCTGATGGCGGACCAGCCGTTCTGGGTGGGCAAACCGTCGGTCAAGTCGTTCGACCCGCCCCGCCCGGAGGACCCGTTCTTCGATCCGAACGGGCCCGGCCTGTTCAACATCGGGCAGGGCTTCACGACGGCGAACGCGTCGATCGACAACCTCGGCGACGTCGAGTCCTACGGCCGCTGGTACGTCGACGGTGAGACCGCCGCCGGCGCGTGGGTCGGTGTGGGGTCGAGGACCATTGCAATTCCCTTCGCCGTTCCGGCCGGCCACTGCCTGGTCATCGAGTCGGACCCGACGAAGATCGGAGCCGTCCTCTACCAGCTCAGCCCAGCCCAGGCAGCCCTCAGCCCGGCGGACCGGATGAAACCCTCGGAGCGCGTGTTCGGCGTCGACCTCATCAACCCGGTCAACAGGTCCAAGCAGCTGGGTGCTTCCCCAGACTTCGCGCCGGTCGCAGTCGGGCGCCGCGTGAAGCTCGCCGTGAACTTCGAAGGGAACGGCGTGGTCGAACTGAACTTGCCGTCCCTCTACAAGCGAGCGTGGTGAACCCTTGAAGATCACCGTCTACGACAAGGATCGCCAGTTCGCCGCACAGGTCGGCGCACCGGTGGAACTGGTCATCACCCCGCGGGTCTTCCCCCTCATCGGGACGGCCCGCATGGTGGTGCCGCTGCAGGTGACCGGCACGGACGCGGACCGCATGGTGCACGCCGACGTCGTCGCCGCGCTCCGGGCGCCGTCCGCCCGCGTTGTCTTCGACGACGGCGACCCCGCCTCGTTGTTCACGGGTGTCGTGGACGAGGCGACGGAGACCAGCGACGGCGACACCCTCGAGGTCCTCGTCCTGTCCGACGACAGCCTCATCGGGGCGATCCTCGGCTGGCAGGTTCCGACGTCCGGGGCCACCGGGTACACGGTCGATCAGTCCGCCGCCGAGTACCGGTCGTACACGGGCAAAGCCGAAACCGTGATCAAGAACGCCGTCCGCGAGAACGGCGTCACCCGCCTCCAGATCCCCGGGCTGGTCGTCGCGCCGGACCAGCAGCGCGGCGCGACCATCCCCGGAGGAGCCACCCTGCGGATGCACCCCCTCCCGGACCGGATTTTCCCGAGCGTCACGAACGCCGGAATCGGGATCCGGATCCGGCAGATCGGGGTGCAACTCGTGTTCGACGTGTACGTGCCTCGCGTGTACCCGTACGAGCTCTCCGTAAAGGCTGGGACGCTCAAGGCCTACAAGCACACGAGGCGGCGCCCCACCATCACCCGCGTCGTCGTCGGCGGCCCAGGAGAGGGCAAGGCACGCCGGTACCGGCGCCTCGTCGACACCGGCGCCGAGACTATCTGGGGGTTCTGCGGCGAAGGCTTCGTCGACGCCCGCGACGCAAAGGACGACACCGAACCCGAGGACGTCGCAAAGACGATCGCCACAATGGACGCACGCGGCCAGGAAGCCCTCGTCGAAGCCGGGAAGGTCGACTTCCTGTCCATCACCCTCGCCGAGACCACAGCATTCCGGTACGGGACCGACGGGGTCCTCGTCGGCGACATCGTCCCAATCCGGACACCCGCCGGCGTCATCAACCAGCCCGTCACCGAAGCCGTCCGGACCGTCGTCGCACCCAACGTCATCGTGTCCGAACCAGTCATCGGCGAACGCGTCGACTCGGCAGCCGAAACCCAGAAGAACCTCGCCGCCGTCAAGGCATCCCAACGCAAGGAAGAGAGAGCCTGATGGGCATCGAATCGCACTTCTACGACACCATCCCCGGGCAGGGCATCAACGAGATCGAGTGGTCCGAGTCGGCCCGATCCCGGGGCCCCATCTACGGGGTGTCGAACCCTTCGGAGCTGCTGTGCACGGCTCACCCTTCGACCCCGTACGCGGTGAACATCAGCCCCGCCCCCTCAGGGTTCTGGGGACACGGGGTGTGGGACACATCGGACAGCACCGTCACGGTGGTGTGCACACCGCCCGCGTTGAACGCCCGTCGCTTCGACCTCATCACACCTCGCCGAGACTGGACGCCCACCGGTGGCGGGCCGACCACCATCACGAAGGTGCAGGGCACGTCATCGCGATCGATCCCCACCGGCCGCGAGACGAGCCCGGGCGAGGTCGACGACCAGCCACTGTGGCTCGTCGAGTGGCTCGGAGGTGAAACCCAGCCCCAGTCCATCACCGACCTGCGCGTATTCGGCGGCGGCGGAGGTGGACAGATCGCCATGAACAAGATGGCCCTCGAGTACCTCAAAGCACCGGGGGCGAGAGTCACGATCGACGGCACGCTCTACCAGTACGAGCCGATCGGTAATGGCGTCTGGGACTGGGTCATCCGCGACGGCATCCAGCACATGGAGTTCTGGACCGGGAGCAACGGGTTTGGCTGGGCCGGCGGCGGCCGAGCATGGGACGTCGGGCCTCTCTCCCACGACGCGAACTACGCAGTCAACGCGGGCTTCGCGGAGCAGGGCCCCCTGTCGGGGTCCATCAGAATCCTTCGGCGCGGCTACTACGAGGGCGGTTCCATCACCACCCCCCGCACCACGAACGTCGGCAACGCCGGAGTGATCCTCAGGAACGGGCGCGGCGACGTCATCACGACCGGCAACACCTCCGGATACCTCTGGGAGATCTCGACGACGTTCCCCCGCACCCTCTTCCAGGCTGGCGAGGTCATCCGCTTCGGAGCAGTATCGATCGGGTCCGGAACCGTCGACACCCGCGTCCGCATCGACAAAGTCGGATAGAGGCACCCATGTCGCGGTCCGATCTCATCAGCGAGCAGTACATGTCCCGACGCGCAAGGTTCTACCTGCTCGTCGCCGCTGGCCGCCACCTCATCATCGGCCTGCTCTGCGTCCTCGACCCAGGGTCCTTCACCTCCGGCTCCTACCAAGGCATCATCGACGCCGTAGCCGGCATCTCACTCGGAGCCGGGATCGTCTTCTGGGGCTACCTGTTCCTCATCACCGGAGCAGCATGCCTCATCGCCGCGGTAGTCGGGAGGGAAGCCGCAGCACGCGCCGGACTCCTGTTCTCCGTCGTCACCACAGCATGCTGGGCCGGAGGATTCTTCGCCTCCATCTACGGCGGAACCTCCGCAGGTTACACGGGCGCCGTCATCTGGACAGCGGTCTTCCTCAAAGACGCGACCATGCTCCGCCAGCCACTGCGCAACCCATTCGAACCACTGATCCAGAAGGTGACGGCCGATCTGACACGGCGCGACAAGTAGGGGACACACATGCAGATCGACATCGCCGCCCTCATCGTGTCCCTGACGGGTCTCGCCGCACTGGTCTGGAGCATCATCCAGGCCAGGCGCGGACGTAAGGACACCATCGCGCAGCAGAAAGCCGCCAACGAACTCGCCACCCGCGAGCAGTCATGGGAGGAGCTGACTGAAGGCAAACGGATCGCCGAGGAGGACCTTCGCACCGAGCGCACCACGACCCGGGACCTCCGCCGCGAGAACGACGGGCTCTACCGCGACATCCGTACCCGCGATGAACTCATCGCGAAGCACCGCGTCTGGGACATCGACGCACGGCACCGGTTGAAAGACACCGACATCGGCGAGCCTCCTCGCCTCTACCCACACTGAGCCCCGCCAATCGGACAGGGCTTTTCCGCACCCTGCGAAAGGGACCCGAATGAACGTATTCAGTAGACACCCGGTGGATAACCCGGTCATCACCCAACCGTGGGGAGCGAACAAGACGGGCGGCGTCGGGGCGGACCCGAACGGCACTGCCGTCCAGCAGCTCGTATTCAACTACGGCAACTACCAGCCGATGGGCCACGACGGCATCGACTACGGATGCCCGATCGGAACCCCCGTCTATGCGCCAGGGGACGCCGTCGTCGACTACGCCGGGTGGGGCGAGAACATGCCCGAATGGGTGGCCCTGAAATACGGGTTCATTTACGGGCCGGGCGGGTGGCCCTCGGGAATCGTCACGTGCCTCGACCACGGACCGATCGGGTCGTACATGGCCCACAAGCAGGAGTCCTACATGGACGCCCGGGTGGGCCAGCGCATTACAGCAGGCACGCTCGTCGGCCTATCGGGGAACACCGGCCGGTCAGGTGGACCCCACGTCCACTTCTCCGCCATCCGCTTCCCCGTGAACTACTCCGACCCGCTCTACTCGCGGGTCAACCCACTCGACCACTTCTCCGTGGTTACGAACACACCCATTAGGCCCGGCAGCACGGGCGCAGCAGCAACGGAAGAGGACGACATGGCTCTCACGAACGAAGACATCGACAAGATCGCCGACCGGGTCCTGACTAAGGTCGTCGTCGACAACAAGGGGAAGGGCCAGAACAGTCTTGCGTGGGTGCTGACATCGCAGCGGGCCTCCCGCGACGAGGACCGCCGACTGCTGGCGGACTCCATCAAAGGCGCCGTGGCAACCATCGTCGCCGCGATCAAGGGGGCCAAGTGAACGACTTCGCACCCTACGCCAAGTTCATCGTCGCGATCCTCGGATCCGGTACGACCGCGGCCCTCGGCCTGATCGGCCCAGGAACGGACCTGTTCGTCGTCCTCACCGTGCTGTCCGCGATGCTCACCGCCGCCGGCGTCTACGTCATCCCCAACGGCACAGGGAAACGTCGAGCCGAATAGCACCACTCCTGCACCACCCCGGACCTCCTAGTGGGGTCCTTTTCTATGCCCAACCCCACTAGGAGGCCGCCGTGCCGGACATCTACTACCCGGGCATCGCAGCTGGCGACGCCGCTTCGGTCGGCCCGGACGGCGTCGTCAGCGCCATCGTCACTTCGAACACCACGTACCAGGTGTTCGAGGAGAACGACACGACGTTCAGCAACCCACTGACGATCAAAACGCCGTCCGGACTCACCCGCCTGGATGTTCCGGTCGGGGCGCTGCCGATCTTCCCCGACGTGTACGTCGTCTCCGAGAACTTCCACCACATCTGGAAGTCCGGGAACCTGAGCTTCCGCCGCGACTCCAACGACGCGAAGGACGCCGCGGTCATCGCCGCCCGAGACGACGCCGAGCTGGCCCGCATCGCAGCTGAGATTTCCGCTGACGCAGCCGAAGAGGCGAAGCAATTCGCGCAGGGCCCAACGGACGAGCAGGTAGACGAGGCCTTCAAGCGTGCGTCACGCCCGTCGAACCTCGCACTCGCCCCAGACGGGGTCCCCTACATACTCCTCGGCGCCAACGACATCACCGTCTACCAGGGCACCGACGGCAACTACTACTTCACCGGATAGGAGCCACATGGCCCTCCCCCAGGACGACCCGGTCATCCGACTCCTCACCGAGCAGAACGCGGCCGACATCTACGCACCCCTCGACGCGGTGGAAGGGATGGTCGTCGATGCAATCGCCTCAGACGCCGCACCTGTGCAAGCAGCAACGAACGCCGTAAACACAGTTCTTGCCGGGGTCGACGTCGTGAAGGGCTCTGACGCACGGGCGCTTCGAGATGTGCGCAGCACTCAGTACGCCTTGCCGTTCACCGACGAGGCAGGCTATATCGCCGGCGGCGTCAAGCCGGATGGCGCTTTCAACTTCGAGAAGCCGCCGACTGTTCTCGGGGTGGCGGGAACAGTCGCCCAGCCTGTCAGCGCCCCTGGCTGGGCTGAGGTTCACGTTGATCAGGACGGATACATTTCTCACGGGGTCAGGTCCGATGGGACGTTCGTGGCCTATAAGACCGCCGCGGCGTCGAGCCTTGACGCCGCAAACGACATGCTCGGTTACACGCGCTCGGCCAAGACCCGTATCGCGACCTTGGGCGACTCCTTGACCGCTGGCTATGACGGGGTCTCCGGTAACTGGTCCACGGGCCAGTCGTGGCCAGCCCAACTCCAAACTCTCGTGCCCGCGGGCGTCGAGGTTTTCAACCGGGCCGTCGCTGGCTGGACTGCCGATGAGATAGCCATCAATCTGGGGGGTCTCCCCTTTGAGGTTGCAGTCGTGGGCGGGACAATCCCTGCGTCGGGTCCGGTGAATCTGACGACTAGCCAGATAATTGGCTGGACCGGTGCGAACAACATCCGATCCTTCCACGGTTCCCTCGCTGGTATCTCCGGGGTGATCCGAAAGAATGAGGGCAACGCGCTCATCTTCACCAGGAACAGTGCGGGGGCGGCGACACCCGTCGACGGGCCGCTCCGCTTCGCCGCGAACTGGGACCTGCACCGGACCGACACCCTCATCATCTTCATCGGGCGCAATGACGTCTCTAATAACGTCATCGGCGCCGACTCGAGCGTCGTCACTCACGTCGTCGCCTCCACACAGAGGCTCGTGAACTACCTGACGGTCGATCTCAAACAAGTCATCTTGGTCGGGACAATCACAACGACAACCGAAACTCGCGGGACCGCCGGGCACGCGACCGTGACGAGTATCAACGCCGCCCTCGCGGCGAAGTACGGCCCACGCTTCGTGGACGTCCGCCGGTACCTCATCGACAGGTGCATCTACGACCAGGGCATCACTCCTACATCGGACGATCTTGCAGCCATGGCGGCGGACACTTTGCCGCCGTCCATCATGGCCGACGGGACGCACTACACCAAAGCCTCAGCCGCACTTCTGGCGTCAAAGGTCTTCTACCCATACCTGCAATCGAGAGGCTGGATCCCGCAGTGACCGCTCGCGCCATCATCGCCCCGGTGTCCTTCGGCGACACCACCCTCCCGAAGATCGAACTTGCGTACGTACGGCCTGTCGCTGGTGCAGTGAACGACTGGGCTGCGGACATCCTGCCGGTCGGTTTGCTCGCGTCCTGGCCCGATCTTGTCAGCGGTTTGGTACTTCCGTCTCGCTCCGCCGCTGGCAACATGCCATCTGTCGTGACTGATGGCGGCCGGCGGATCGTCCGGTTCGACGGTGTCGCGAACTGGATGCAACTCGCCTACGCGAAACCTCAACCAATGACAACGGTCATCGTCGCGAGGATGAACGAACTGAAGGCTGGCAACACCGTCCTCGCCGGAGGCGTGCACGTCCGCACCGACGGCACCAACACGAAAATGGAAGTCACGGCCGGGACAGCACTCGGCACCTCGGCGGCCGCAGTCAACACCAACTGGCGGATCTACATCGTCGTCAACAACGGTGCAAATTCCAGCATCAGCGTCGACGGAGTCGAAGTAGCCGGCAATGCGGGCACCAGCTCGAGGACGTTCATCAACCTCGGGATCAACAGCGCCGCCAGCGTCTTCAACAGGACGGACTACACGCGCCTCGCGTTCCTGCCCTACGCCGCCACCACCGCCGAACGTGCTTCGATCCTCGCCCAGATGAAAGCCCAGTACGGCCTCTGACCCAGCCACGCGAAGGGGAGTCACCAGCGACGGTGGCTCCCCTTTCCCATGCCCGTAGGAGGGTGCAATGCCGGAAACCCCAGCTACACGGGTACTCACGGAGGCGAACGCCGTCGAACTGTTCAAGGACCTGTTCAACGACATCACGGGCGCCCCGTTCAACGTGGTCTTCGATGCCCTCATCTGGACGCCCGAGATCATCGAGCAAAACACGATCGGGCTCCGCCTGGCCGGGCAGACCCCCGGCTTCCACCAAGCCCCAGCAGGGTTCTGCAGGTACAAAGGTGAGGTAGAGATCCATACGAAGACGTTCCTCGAGGGCCGGGGGCGGGAAGCCACGCAGTTCCACCACGCGGCCGGCCTCGGGTGGGACGCCCGCGGATTCGTCTTCCCCCCTGGCACCCACGACGCAGGGCTTCGCCATCTAACCGTCGACGGCCGCTACTTCGAGCGAGACACCACCATCGGCACCGCCCCCGGCACGCAGCCCGCCGGCGGGATCTACGGCACCAACGTGTCCGTCGTGAACTCCCGGCACATCTACCTCGAGCACGTGCGCTCCATCAACGCCGTCCAGCACTGCTTCGACTTCACCACCCCGTACTACGGGAACGCCGGCGACGGCGCGATCATCCCGGACCCCTCCGAATTCATCTACGCCACCGACTGCTACGCCGATAAGTACGGCGACGACGGCTTCACCTCCCACGGATCCGGACACATCTGGTACACCCGCTGCCACGCCAACGGAACCCGCTACGCGCTGGAACGCTCCTACGTGAACTCCAACGGCTTCGAAGCCGACGACTACTCCTACGACGTCAACCACACCGACTGCTACTCCACAGGCAACGCTCACGGCTTCGAAGCGAAGGCCCACGGCACCATGAGCGCCGCACGAGACGTCACCTACATCGGATGCCATGCCGAGCGGAACGAATGCAACTGGTCGCAGCGACACATCGGCCATCACGTGAACTACCCCGGCAACCCTGCCGTACGATCGCTGACCGCTGAGAACATCCAGATGATCGGTTGTAAGTCCACGCACCCTCGCCGGGTGTTCTTCGGCGGTGTCGAGAACCCCGACCAGGACGTCCCAGACGACCAGACGCCACCCGGGAGCCAGTACCACCACTGGGTTGTCGGCGCATATCACGGGGTCACAAACACCAACTTCACGATGCGCAGCGACCCGAACTACAACTACGCCGGCAGCTCCGCGGTACTCATCCACTTCCTCGCCGGAGAAGTCGTCCTCGACGGCTACCGCATCCAAGGCCACACCACCGGCACCTGGGACATCCACTGCACCGGGGGGGATCAGCCCGCCGAGAACGTCACCATCCTCGGCGGCACCCATAAGGACTCAGCACCCGGCGGCATCTCCTGCGGAGGATCCTCCAACGCATCCATCCAGCACATCCGGCTCTCACGCAACGTGCCGGGTTCGCCGAACAAGACAGCGTGCCGCGCCTTCGGAAACAAGACCATCCGCGACGTGAAGATCGACCCCGCCACCCCGTACCAGTACAACTTCGACATCAGCCAGACGTTCTACAGCCAGTACGAGAGCCCCCTGGTGACAAACGTGGCCTACAACCCGCAGCCCGTCTTCGCCTAGTCACAGAAAAGCCCCGCACTCCAACCGGAGTGCGGGGCTTTCTACGTTCAGCATTCAATTACTGACGGTCACCGTGTGTTTTGGTTCGTCGAATTCGTGCCCTGCTGCGGCCGCAACGATGTCTCCCTCATCGCGGGCGTGCGCCTGAAAGCTGCAGGAGTCGCAGGTGAGAAGCTTCGAGCCTCGTGGCACGGGTGCCGGCTCTTCGGGGCTGAGCATGGGCTCGATCTCCTCGGTCAGGTCAAAGCTGTTCTGGGTGTGCTTCCGTACCCAGTGGACGTTACTGCGTCGCACAGTGGCCGGCGACCCGGCGGCCAGTGAATGGGGAGGTATCGGGCCTCCTCGCATCACCATGCTCCGAGCACCGATGATGCTGCCAGTGCCGATGTGCGACCCGGGCATGATGAACGTCTCCTGCCCGATCCACACATGATCCTCGATGACCACGGGGCGGGAAGGGTTGATGCGCTGCCCTGTGACGCCGTCGTAGATCGGGTGGGAGTCGTCGCCCTTGATGCGAACGTGGTTGGCGATGAGGATGTCGTCACCGATGGTGATGCTCTGGCCCTCAGCGGTATTCACCTGCAGGTCGATACCGCAGTAGATGTTGTATCCGAATGAGACGCTGCAGCCGAGGCCTAAAGACGTGCGGCCCCGGTAGAAACCCTTGTCAGCCAGGGATGCAATCGAGTCGTCACGTTGGAAAGCGATCTGCCCATACATGCGCACGTTCTCCCCGAAGACGAGCTTGCAGTTCGAGCCCCTGAACTCCACGATGCTGTAGCCGTTCGTTCTCGGGGTTCCCTCGATGACGTTCCCGTTGTCGTCCGAATAGGGCTTGATATCTGCTCCGCGCAGCAGGACAGGCGTGATTTCGTTCATGAGTGTGCGTTCCTTCGTCGAGACCTTCGCCAATGGTGTCATAGCAGGGTGCGAGGACGTTGGACCGTCACCGCGGGCGCTTAGGGTCACACCCATGGAACGCGCACCCCGCCCAGGCTGGCACGGCATCCCACCCTCGAGGGACAGGTACGTGCCACCGATCAGCTTGCCGGGACCCACATCCGGAATCACCGAGACTACTGACAAAGCACCGCCGATCTGGATTGACCTCGTGTACGCGGACGGGCAGAAGCAGACAGTGAGAGGCTTCGCGATGGCGTGGACCAACAGCATGGTCCGCGTGCAGTGGGTCGAATACAGCGTGGCACGTGAAGTGTGGGTTGACGCCGGCGTGGTGAAGCGCCGCCAGCTCGAGGAGCGGAAGCGGAACCGCGACGGCTGATCAGGCTGGGGTGACCGCGTTCCTCCACACCCAACCCTCTCGCCACGCGTCGACGTGCTGCTCGTAGAAGCGAATCTTCACGGCGGTTCTGGTCCACGCTGTTGCCATGGCTTGCATCCGCACGGCCTGCGTTGGGTAGCGCACCCACGCATACACGCGGCGCGGCTGGTCAAAGTTCTTCGGAGGGTTCTGTCGAAGCTGCAGCTCGGCTGCGGTGAGGAGCATGGGTTCCTCGCGCATCACCCATTCCCCGATCCGCTCGTCCATCAAGCGGCCGTAGTGCTCGGCGTACCGCTTGTTCTGGCCCATTTGATGCAGGGTAGGAGCCGCCGGTGACCTTATGATCGGCTCATGACTGCTCAGCCCCGTTTCATGACCCTCACCGATGCTGCGGAGGAGTTGGCGGTGAGTCAGTCTCAGATGTACGCGCTCGTGAAGTCTGGCGACCTGCAAGCGATTCAGGTTGGCGGCCGCGGGCAATGGCGGGTAGAGCGGGTGAAGCTCGAGGAGTACATTGCCCGCATGTACGAGCAGGCGGAAAAGCAGCGTGGGAAGCTCAAGCTGGAAGACCTCCCCGCCGAATAGCCTTTGGCCCGGCTAGGCGCCGGCGATGGCTCGTTGAGCGCTCACTGCTGTGGACTCAAGCGCCTCGGGTAGCAGGTGGCTGTAGAGGTCGGTCGTTGTGGTCGTGGACTCGTGTCCCAGCCGCCGGGACAGCTTGAAGATGTCGGTGCCGGCGTTCAGCATCCACGACGCATGGGTGTGGCGGAGATCGTGCAGGCGTGGCTTCTTCTCCAGCCCGTGCGCCTGCGCGGCGACGATCGCCGGGTACCAGGCTCGCCGATAGACGGTCCCGTTGCGCATGACCTTCCCCGTCGGCGACGTGAACACCTCGCCCTTGGTGAGCTTCGCCCGCTTCACGAGCGACGACACCACGGCGACAGTGTCCGGCGCCAGGGCGACCGTCCTCCGGGACCTGCGGGTCTTCGGCGGGCCCACGTAGTACCCGCCCGCCCCGTCCTGCTTCCACGCCTTCGAGATACGCACGGACGGCGTCGCGCCGTCGAGGTCGAAGTCCGACGCAACGAGTGCCGTCGCCTCCCCCATGCGTAGCCCTGTTGCCACGAGGAACCGGAACAGGGGCACATAGTGGGGGTGTGCGAAGCGCATGAGAAGCCGGAACTCCTCGTGCGTGAGGAACGTGACCGGCTCGACGATGTGGTCGCCCTTCGGCAGGTTGACCCCCTTACACGGGTTGTCGGGTCGCAGCTTCAACCGCACCGCGGTGGACAGACCGGCGGACAGGAGCCCGTGCACATTCGCGATGGTCTTCGCGGACTTCCCCTGCGCCTGCATCCACTTGATCCAGGCGACGACGTCGTCGTACTCGATCGCGTCTACTGGGCGGCCACCGAGTGGCCCGTTGAGGTAGAGGCGAAGGTACGTTCGGTACTTGCTCTCCGTGCCGAGGCTGATGTTCGTGAGCGACCCGACGTGCTTCTCGATCGTCGAGGTGACAGTCGGGGCGAGGGACTTCTGCTCGAGGATGAGCCTTTGGGCGATGTCGAAGGACTGCCCGTTGGCGTCGAGGAGTCTCTTGAGAGTGAGCGCGTGGTCGCGGTCCTCTGTGGCGATGGAGTCCTGCTTGCGTGTGAGCGGGTCCCGCCATCGGACGGTGTAGCTGATGTCCCCATTCCGCAGGGGCCGCTCGACGATGTGTGCCATGCCCTGAACTCTAGGCACCGGCGCTGACTTTCAGACCCCCCGTTTGTGAGCAGGTGAGCCAGTTTTGTGAGCGGGAAACAGAAAAGGCCCGGTTTCCCGGGCCTCGAACTGTGGAGCTAAGGGGATTCGAACCCCTGACCCCCTGCATGCCATGCAGGTGCGCTACCAGCTGCGCCATAGCCCCGTACTCACGCCGCTTCAGAAGGCTTTCACACCGCCGAAGCAACTTGTCCAGTGTAATGAATTCTGGCGGCAGCGCCAAATCGGCTGGGGCACCGAGGTCAACCCTCGATGGGCTCGGCCGGAAGGGAGCCCAGACCCACGTTGTGCTCCGTGAGTTGCCAGGAGAACAGCGCATCGCCCCGGTCTACGACTTCGTGCACCTCGGACCAGTGGCAGTTGGACAGGCCCGCCAAGGCCCCCCACCGTTCGGGCGGCAGCCCCATCAGCGCTGCCAGCGCAGCCCTGATCGCTCCCCCATGACTGACGACGACGAGCGTGCCGGCCGGTGCGATGCGTCCGACGGCCTCGGTCACCACCGCAAGCATCCTCCGTCCGACCTCGATGCGGTTCTCCGCACCACCCGCGCGGACGGTCGGGTCACCACCGCGCCAGGCAGCGTTGTCCTCGGCGAACTGCTCGTCGATCTCGGCGAAGGACAACCCCTGCCACCGGCCGGCATCCGTCTCGCGCAGCCGCTCGTCATAACTCACGGTCAGGCCGGTCCGCTCCGCCAGCGCGGCAGCGGTATCCGCCGCGCGACGCAGGTCCGACGAGATGATGGCTGCCGGATGGCGGGTCTCGAGCACCTCGGAAGCCCGCAGGGCCTGCTCGCGGCCCGTGGCATCGAGGTCGATGTCCTCCTGGCCCTGGAACCGTCCCGCATGGTTCCACTCCGTCCGCCCGTGCCTCCAGAAGATGACGCGACGAGCCCCGGGGTCAGCGTGTACGTGCCGCGTCACTCCGCGACGTCGCCGGACACTGCCGCCTGCGGCGAGCTCTGGAGCGTACCTTCGAGCTCCAGGTCCACGGACGGGCAGTCCTTCCACAGCCGGTCGAGCGCGTAGAACACGCGGTCCTCCTCGTGCTGCACGTGAACGACGACCTGCGCGTAGTCGAGCAGCACCCAGCGGCCCTCGCTGCGACCCTCGCGACGAACGGGCTTGAGTCCCTGCTTCGAGAGTTCCTCCTCGATGCCATCGACGATCGCGTTGACCTGGCGCTCGCTCGGAGCGGAGGCGATCACGAAGACGTCCGTGATGGCGAGGCGGTCACTGACGTCGATGGCGACGATGTCCTGGGCGATCTTGTCCGCTGCCGCGTGCGCCGCGGTGCGGGCGATGCTGATGGACTGTTCGGTTGCGCTCACTGATCTCCTTGTGTGTGGCCAGCATTCTTACCCATTGAGGGAGCTGACTGTCATCATTATCCCGGTTGAAAGTGCGGCTGCGCCCATCCCGAGCAACGAGTACTGCAGGTAGCGTACGCGGCGCATCCGCCCGAGCCCCGCCGTCATCGCATCGAGGGGTTCCAGTCCGAAGGCGCTGCGTGCCTCGACGGGCCCGGACTTCGGCTCCCCGGCAGGGTCGGATGCCACGCGCGGATCCGTCTCCCCGGACCGGGCCGGCACGACCGTTGCTTCCCGCCCGGGCTTCGGCAGCACGATCGGGATGTGCGACGTCGCGGGCGCCCGGAGGATGGCCTTGCTGCCACCGGGCACCTGGATGTACTCGGGCGGCGCGACGATCGACAGGTTGTGGGCCGCCGCCGGGTCATTCGGGACGGGTGTGCGCGGCTGCATCTGCTCTGCCAGTTCCCTGACCCGCCTGGCACGCGCGTTGAGGACGGCGGCCCGCTCGGCCAGCGCCTTCTGCTGCGCCAGGACCTCCAGGTCGACCGTGAACGGATCCTTCTCGCCCTGCAGGAGGACGGCATGCCGCCGCGCGTCCTCGAGGAGCGCTTCGCGGGTCGCCGGGTCGTTCTCGATCGGCGTCCCGGCAGATCCTTCGGCCGCGCCGGCCTCATGCTGGCCGGTGTCGCCGGTGTCGCCGGTGTCGCCGGTGTCGCCGGTGTCGCCGGGAGCCGGCAGCGCCGCTTGCGCCATCCTGCCCGTGTCGGTCTGTCGACGTCGGTCCCTGCGGCCGCCGGGTAACCGATCACGCGTGGACCCTGCGGTGGTCGAACCTGCGCGTGGCGGCAGGGGCTCGGAGGAGGGTCGGACGGCGGAGGAGTCCGCTGTGCCGTTCTCCTCGGCGGCCGGAGAGCCGGAACCGGCGAGCACCGGAGGTGCCTCGACGGCGTGCGACGGATTCACCGCGTCGGCCGCGCCGTCATCGTCGGTGTCGGTGGGGACATCGTCGGCCTGAGGGTGCCCCGTGGGATCGACGGCCCGCCCCTGCGCGAGCTGCAGCCTCAGCTGACGACGGGTGGGCGTCTCGACCCTCGCGCCGTCCTCCGTCCCTGCCGTCGCGCCCTCCATGAATGCACGCCTGGCCAGCATCGCTTCCCGGTCGCGGGCGCGGGCCCGCGCATCGCGCTCCTGGCGCCCCGCGGGAACGGCGTCCACCGGTGTACCGGCCGCTCTCCTGCTCCTGCGCGGCAGCTGCCGCGCAGGAGCTCCCCCGTCCGTCGCGGTCCCGGACCCGCCTCCTGCTTCGGCTTCGTCGATGGTTTCTGCTCCGGTTCCGGCAATGGTCCCTGCCGCGCCGGTGTCCACCACCGAACCATCGACCGGATCGTCCCGTGACGCCGACGCGTCGCTTCCTGCCATGACCGACTCCCCTGACTCGGCACGGTCCGCTTCGTGAGACCCGGAGACCCGTGCGTCGTCCATCATCCTGCTCGTTGCTGATTCACCCGGTGAGTCGTTGTGCGGAGCTGTGATCGCCCGCGTGCCTTCCCTCGGACGGGAAGACGTCTTCGTCGATCTCCGCCGACATGACTTCCTCGAGGTCGCCGACCCTGCGGTAGAGGCGGTGCTTCGCGATGTACTGCACCACGCCGTCGGGCACGAGATACCAGACGGGCTTGTCCTCGCCGACGCGCCGACGGCAGTCCGTGCTGGAGATGGCCATCGCCGGTACCTCCAGCAGGCTGACGTCGCGTCCCCCGCCGTTGAGTTCGTGCCCGGGCCGTGTCACACCGATGAAGTGGGCCAGGGACCACAGTTCCTCGGCGTTCTTCCAGGTGAGGATCTGCGACATCGCATCCGCGCCCGTGATGAAGAAGAGCTGCGCATCGGGCCGCTGGACCTTGAGGTCCCGCAGCGTGTCGATCGTGAACGTCGGTCCGGGCCGCTCGATGTCGACGCGGCTCACCGTGAAGCTAGGGTTCGACGCCGTGGCGACAACCGTCATCAGGTATCGGTGCTCGGCCGCCGTGACGTCCTTGTCCGCCTTCTGCCACGGCTGTCCGGTGGGGACGAAGACGACCTCGTCGAGATCGAAGACCGAGGCCACCTCGCTGGCAGCCACGAGGTGCCCGTGATGGATCGGATCGAAGGTTCCACCCATGACGCCGAGGCGCCAGGGTGAACCGTCACGATGTCGCTGCCGGGGCCCGCCCATGACGTCCCTCCGGTTGCTGTCCACGGGACCGGTACGGCTAGTGCCGGCCCGCTTCACCGTGGTCGTGGTTGTTGGCGTGCTGCTTGTGGGGATCGAGGTGCTCCTCGACGGCCTCGTGCCGGTTGCGCACGTTGGAGAAGGACACCGTAACGATCATGAGGGTCAGGAGGATGCCCATGGCGATCAGTCCGTACGCGATGGCGGGCATCGGGAGTTCGGTGTGGTGTTCCATGGCTTCGGTCGCCAGCAGTGCGCTGCCGAGGGAGTAGAGCATCGTGTGTCCTCTGTCGGGTCATGAACTGTCGGACCATTCGGTCCGGCGCGGGCATTACGTCCCATGGTACGCGCTCGGCCCCCGGGGCCTCCCCTCGGCCACGGCCTTCAGCGCCGGATCTGGCCCTCGCCCTGGACGATCCACTTGGTCGTCGTGAGCTCGCTGAGGCCCATGGGCCCGCGAGCGTGCATCTTCTGCGTGGAGATCCCGACCTCCGCACCCAGTCCCAGTTCCCCGCCGTCGACGAAACGGGTCGAGGCGTTCACCAGGACGGCTGCGGAGTCGACGCCGGCGACGAACTCCTCGGACGCCGCGAGGTCGTTGGTGATGATGGCTTCGCTGTGTCCCGTGCTCCACCGTCGGATGTGCGTGAGGGCCTCGTCGACGGAATCGACGGTCCGCACCGCGAGGTCGAGTTGCATGTACTCGCGGCCCCAGTCGTCATCGGTCGCTGCGGGGGCGTCGACCCCCTCTGGCAGCAGCGACCGGGCCCGATCGTCCACGTGCAGGGTGACACCGGCGCGGATGAGCGCGGCAAGCACGCCCGGTGCAGCCGCCGACCGGCTGTGGACGAGGAGCGTCTCGACGGTGTTGCACACACTGGGGCGCTGGGTCTTGGCGTTGAGCAGGAGGTCGACGGCCATCTCCTCGTCCGCGGACGCGTCGAGCAGGATGTGGACGTTGCCCTCACCGGTCTCGATGACCGGCACGCGCGCCGTCGTCACGACGGACTGGATGAGGTCACGGCCACCGCGTGGGATGAGGACGTCGATCCGACCGCGCGCGGCCATGAGGACCTGGGCACCGGCCCTGCCGTATTCGTCGATGGTGAGGACGGCGTCGTCGGGCAGCCCGTGGTCCTCGAGCGTGTCGCGGATGATGCCGATCAGCGCGGCGTTGGTCGCCCGGGCCGCGCTGCCGCCGCGGAGGACGACGGCGTTGCCGCTCTTGAGCGCCAGCCCGGCGATGTCGACCGTGACGTTGGGACGCGCCTCGTAGATCGCCGCGACGACTCCGAGGGGTACCCGGACCTGCCGCATCCGCAGTCCGTTGGGCAGGGTCTCCGCACGCACCGCGGTGCCGACGGGGTCCGGGAGGGCTGCCAGCTGCGCGAGGGCGGCGGACAGCCCGTCGATCCGCGCGGGGTCCAGGGTCAGGCGGTCGAGGAGATAGTCGGAGGTTCCGGCCGCACGGCCGCGTTCGACGTCGGCCCGGTTCGCTGCGAGGACGACGTCGCGGCGCGCCACGATCGCCTCGGCGATGGCCAGCAGCGCGCGGTCCTTGCGAGCCCTGGTGGCGCGGCCCAGGACGCGCGAGGCGGCGCGGGCCCGGTCGGTGATGGAGTGGACGGCCTCGGTCAGCTCGTCCGGTGACAGCGACGAGCCGGACGACGCGGGCGACGCGGACGACGCGGACGACGCGGACGGATGGGTCGACGGCGATCGCTCGGCGTCGTCGTCGTTCTGCGTGGTGCGGGCGTCCTGGAGCTCGGTCATGCGGACAGTCTAGCGAGCTGCTCCGTCCGGGCCCGCGGGTCTCCGCTTCGTGACGCAGCCCTCAGCAGGGGCGGTGAAGGCCACACCGCCGCCCTGCCGCGGCTCGCTCAGGACGCTGCCGGTCCCTGCCGGAGGACCACGAGATCGTTGACGTGGACGACCGAGCGTTCGTACTCCGCGCCGAGCTCCTCGGCGAGGTCGTGGGTGGACCGGCCGAGCATGCGTGGCAGCTCGGACGAGCTGTAGTTGACGAGACCGCGGGCCACGACGGTCCCGTCCCCGGCGACCAGCTGCACCGGATCTCCGGCCTCGAAGGCGCCCGAGACGTCGACCACCCCGGCCGGGAGCAGGGACCGGCGCCGCTCGCCGACAGCGCGGACCGCACCGTCGTCGAGGACGAGCGTTCCGACCACCCGCGCCAGGTGGGCGAGCCAGAGGAGCCGGATCGGTTGGCGCTTGCCGGTGGCCGTGAACCACGTGCCGACGTCGTCCCCCCGCAGGGCGGCTGCCGCGTTCGTGGTGGACGTGACGAGCGCGGGGATGCCGGACGACGCGGCGATCGTGGCGGCCTCGACCTTCGTGACCATGCCGCCCGTTCCGACGCCGGCCTTGCCGGTCCTGCCGATGGTGACCCCCTCGAGGTCCAGCGGTGAGGCGACAAGGGGGATACGCCGGGCCCCCGCGCTGGGCGGGCCGTCGTAGAGGGCGTCGACATCGGACAGGAGCACGAGTGCCTCCGCCTTGACGAGGTGTGCCACGAGCGCGGCGAGGCGATCGTTGTCGCCGAACCGGATCTCGTGACTGGCGACGGTGTCGTTCTCGTTGACGATCGGTACCACCCCGAAATTGAGGAGGCGCTCCATGGCCCGGTGGGCGTTCGCGTAGTGGGAGCGCCGGATCAGGTCGTCAGCGGTGAGCAGGATCTGGCTCACGGTGATCCCGTGCGTGCCGAAGGCCTGCGAGTACCGTGCCATGAGCAGACCCTGCCCCACGCTGGCAGCGGCCTGCTGGGTGGAGAGCTGGGCCGGGCGTCGGGCCAGGCCCAGCGGGGCGAGGCCCGCCGCAATGGCACCGGAGGACACGAGGATCACCTCGGTCCCCCGTTCCCGCCGCTCGGCCAGCACGTCGGCGAGGCCTGTCAGGGCCTCGCCGGAGATGCCGCCCGTCACCGACGTGAGCGAGGACGACCCCACCTTGACGACGATGCGGCGTGCCGATGCGAGCCCTGCCCGATCGGCGGCGGGCCGCGGCCCGGACTGGTCCAGCGCCACGGTCCTAGCTCTGGGACTCGGCGTCGGCCTCCTGCTGGGCAGGGGCGGACTGCTTGCGGTTCTGCACCGACTCGGTCCAGATGCCGGCTTTGCGATCGGCTTCGAGCTCGGCGCGCGCCGCAGCCTTGGCGTCCTTGCGTTCCTGGTACTCCTCGCGCTTCTGCTCGCGCGTGGGCCGGATGTACTCCGCCAGTCGGAGATCGCTGCCGCGGGGACCCGCCAGCAGTTCGGCGCCGCCCATCATGGTCGGCTCCCAGTCGAAGACGACGCCGTCGCCCTCGCCGATGACCACCGTGTCGCCGGGCTTCGCGCCCGACTTGAACAGCTGCTCCTCCACGCCGAGCTTGGCGAGGCGGTCGGCGAGGAAGCCCACGGCCTCGTCGTTGGTGAAATCGGTCTGCTTGACCCAGCGCTCGGGCTTCTCGCCCAGCACGCGGAACAGCGGCAGCGCGTCCTTCTCCTCGTTGCGGATGCGGAAGGAGGCGGCATTGACGCCGCGGGGGCGCAGCACGGGGGGCGCCACCACGGGCGGAGCCGTGGCGACGGCCTTGCGGGCCGCCTCGACGATCTCCGCCATGGCGAAGCCCAGCTGGCGCAGGCCCTCGTGGCTCGATGCGGAGACCTCGAACACACGGTAGCCACGGGATTCGAGTTCGGGCCGGACGAAACCGGCCATGTCCTTGCCGTCGGGGACGTCCACCTTGTTGAGCGCGATCAGGCGGGGCCGCTCGTTGAGGGGCACGACGTCGCCGGCGGGGCCCGCGAAGCTCATGTCCACGGCGTACTTCTCGAGCTCGCGCTCGATGATGGCGAGGTCGTTGAGGGGGTCGCGGTCCGTCTCCAGCGCGGCGCAGTCGAGGACGTGCACGAGGGCCGCGCAGCGCTCGACGTGGCGCAGGAAGTGGTGTCCGAGCCCCTTGCCCTCGCTCGCACCCTCGATGAGTCCGGGGACGTCCGCGATGGTGAAGCGCGTGGAGCCCGCCTCGACGACGCCGAGGTTCGGGACGAGCGTCGTGAACGGGTAGTCCGCGATCTTGGGCCGGGCGGCCGACATCGCGGCGATCAGGCTGGACTTGCCCGCCGACGGGAAACCGACGAGGGCGATGTCCGCGATGGACTTCAGTTCCAGCACGACGTCGCGCTCGTCGCCCGGGATACCGAGGAGGGCGAAGCCGGGCGCCTTCCGCTTCTGGGAGGAGAGCGCGGCGTTGCCGAGGCCGCCCTGGCCGCCGGCAGCGGCGACGAACTCGGTACCCTCGCCCACGAGGTCGGCGAGGACCTCACCGTCCTTGGTCTTCACGACCGTGCCGTCGGGGACGGAGAGGATCAGGGTCTCTCCGCTCTTGCCGCCGCGCCAGTCGCCCATGCCGTTGCCGCCGTTGGTGGCGTGGCGGTGGGGGGCGTGGTGGTAGTCGAGGAGGGTCGTCGTCTGGTGGTCCACGCGAAGGATCACGTTCCCGCCGTCGCCGCCGTTGCCGCCGTCGGGTCCACCCAGGGGCTTGAACTTCTCCCGGTGGACGGACACGCAGCCGTGGCCACCGGTGCCACCGGATACGTGCAGGACGACGCGGTCTACGAAGCTCGCCACGTGGGTCTCCTTCTACAAGTACTTCACTGTGCCGAGTCTGATCGGCTTAAAAGAAGGTGGGGCGAGCCGAAGCGGCTCACCCCACCCGAATGCTGGTGCACGGTCGGTGCACGTCCGCGGCGCAGATTACTCTGCTGCGGCCCCTACGATGTTGACGACCTTGCGTCCGCGACGGGTACCGAACTCGACGGCACCTGCCTCGAGTGCGAAGAGGGTGTCGTCGCCGCCGCGGCCTACGTTGGCACCGGGGTGGAAGTGGGTGCCGCGCTGGCGGACGATGATCTCGCCGGCCTTGACGACCTGGCCACCGAAGCGCTTGACGCCGAGGTACTGCGCGTTCGAGTCGCGGCCGTTACGAGTGGAGCTTGCGCCCTTCTTATGTGCCATGGTGTGTGCCTGCCTTCGCTGAAGTGTCTAGGTGACCGATCGGTAGTCCGAAGGACTACGCGATACCTGTGATTTTGACGCGGGTCAGTTCCGAACGGTGACCCTGGCGCTTCTTGTAGCCGGTCTTGTTCTTGAACTTCTGGATGACGATCTTCGGTCCACGGAGATTCTCGACGATCTCGGCAGTCACGGAGACCTTCGCGAGGTCCTCCGCTGCCGAGGTGATCTTGGCGCCGTCGACCAGAAGGAGGGCGGGAAGCTTGAACGTGCTTCCGGCCTGACCGGTGACGCGGTCAAGGGTAACGAGGTCTCCTACAGAAACCTTTTCTTGGCGGCCGCCTGCGCGGACAATCGCGTACACCACTTGGGAACTCACTTCTCTCGACAATCTGACTTCTGATGAAAAAACTCGGGTGCGCCTCGAGCACGAACTGCTGCGCCGCACCGGGCCCGCTCTGTGCGTCGTCGACGCTGCTGCCCTGGGGCTGCCGGAGCCCGACCGGATTCCTGCGGGGCCGTGCCCCTCCGGGTTCCGGCGGACACGCCGTTAACAGGCGGATGCACCGAGGGTCAAGATTACGGCAGGACGACGCCTTCCCGCAAATCAGCGTGCTCGGTCGGCGCGGCGTCCGCGGATGGTCCGCGGTGCGCGTCGAAGAAGTCGCGCTCGTAGGTGGCGGACCAGCGGAACGCCAGGAGCATCGCACCCCGCTCGCCCGGCGAGGCGGCGCGGTGGGCTCGGTCGGCGATCAGCTTGGCCTCCGCGGTGGCCTCGGCGAAGACGGGGTCGGCGTACGTCGCGATCCAGTCACCGTAGGGGTGGGCCGCCTCTGCCGCGCCGGCGTCCTGCCGCACCTGGTCCCGGATGTAGTCCCCCACCGCGGCATAGAGCCAGAAACAGGGCAGCACCGCGGCGACGAGCTCGGCGTAGGAGCCACGGGCCGTCGTCGCCACGAGATGGTCGCAATAGGCACGCGTGACGGGGCCGGGCAGGTCCTCGCCGCGCGGTCCGTGCTCCGTCCCGAGCCATGACCGGTGCAGCTCCGCCTCCGTCTCGAGGCACGAGGCGGCGCACCGGAGCCAGAACAGCTGCTCGGCCTCGGTCGGTGCCAGTGAGGCGGTACGGGCCAGCACGCCCGCGTACTCGCGGAGATAGAGGGCGTCCTCCCTCAGGTACCACGCGAAGTCCGCCGCGGGCAGGCTGCCGTCGGCCAGCCCGACGACGAACGGGAGCTGCAGGATCTCGTGCCGCAGGCCGGCGGTGTCCCGCCAGGCGAGGTCGGTGAACGGCTGCAGGTGGCGCGGATCCGGCAGCGCATGGAAATGGTGCACGGGCCCGGCGCCACGCCCGACCCGCAGGGATGCCGAGGCGCCGAGGGCTGCTTCGAGCCACGCCTTCGCTTCACGGACGGCGGCGGACCAGTCCCCGGTCACCGCGTACCGCGTGGCGACGGCGGACGAGAGCGAGCAGCCGGTCCCGTGCGTGTTGTCCGTGCCCACACGGCGTCCGTCGAATACAAGGGCGTCACCGGGGCGTCCGGCTCCCTCGCCCGGCAGGATCAGGGCATCGGGGCAGCGCGGCCCCGGCAGGTGCCCGCCCTTGACGAGGACGGCCGTCCCCACGCGTCCGGCGAGCTCCCGCCCCTGCCGTAGCGCCTCCTGCCAGGATCCGGCAGGCTCCACACCGATGAGGACGGCGAGCTCCGGGATGTTCGGGGTGACCAGGGACGCGCGGGCGGCCAGACGGAGAACGGCCCGTACGGCGTCGTCCTGGAGCAGGCGCGCTCCACTCGTCGCCACCATGACGGGATCGAGGACGACGGCGGCGGGCCGGACGCCGTCGAGCCAGCCGGCGACGCAGTCCGCGACCTCCTCGCTCCCCAGCATCCCGATCTTCACGGCATCGAGGAGGATGTCGTCGGACACCGTATCGAGCTGCCGGCGCAGGAACTCCACGGGCGGGGTGTGCACGCCTGTGACACCCATGGTGTTCTGGGCGGTCAGCGCCGTCGCCACCGCGAGGGCGTACCCGCCGTTGGCACTGATGCTCTTGACGTCCGCCTGGATCCCGGCTCCCCCGCTCGGGTCGGATCCGGCGATGCTCAGGACGTTCGGGATGACCGTGTCCCGGCTCGTCGCTGCTCGGTGAGGTTCCATGGCTGACATCCCTCCGCTAGGCCCCGGACGCCGTGCGTCCGCTAGATCAGGTTCGACGGGTGTGATCTCAGCCCTGCATCCGGCAGGGCACCCCGTGTCACCGGTCAGCCTAGCGCAGCTCCAGGGCACCACGTCCCTGGCCGGCGGCAGGGGCCGGACGTCGAGCGTCGTGCCCTTGGTGCAGGCGATCCGCCGTCGCTCCCGGATCGGACCTCCCTGGACGCGGAAGAGGACCGGAGTCCCCTGGACCCCGGTCCTCTTCCGTCCTGCAGCGCCTGCTGCTACAGCTCCGAGGCGGGTACCCCGACGCCGAAGATCAACGGCTCTGCGGCACCGGTCGCGGGCGTCCGCACCTGAGCGTGGGCTCGAGCGACATGTCGCGTGCCCGACGGTTCGGCTGCGGCTTCGGCGCCCTGCGTCTCGATGGTGGTGTCCGCAGCACCCTGCGCGCTGCGGGCGACACGGCGGCGGGGCCGTGACCGGACGGCAGGAGCCTCCTCCGCCGCGGCCGGGGCCACCCGGGTGGTCCCGGCGGGAGCGGACGACGGCGCCACTGCGGCAACCGCCTCCGGTCCGGGCGCGCGCTGCGGGGCAGCCTGCCGCGCCTCGCCCGATACCGCCGTGCGTCCGAAGGCCTCGCTCAGGCTGTCGAGGGTCAGGCGGGTCGCCGGGGCGTCCGCCGTCTCCTCCGCGGCAGGACGACGCCGATGGGTGGCCCGCGGCAGGGTCACCGTCTCGCCGTTGATCGTCAGCACGGCCTCGGTGACCTGGATGTCCGCGTCGGCGGCCGCGACGTCGGTGTGTGCACCCCGATCACCGTGTGCCGCGGATTCCTCATGGGCGTGGTGCGTTGCCGCTGCGATACTCGCGAGTGCCGCTCGGGCCGCCTCGGCCTTCGCCGCGCGGTCGGGACTGTCCGCGACGGGCGCGGCAGGCGGCGTCACGAGGTCGTCCTGCTGGCCGCCACGTCCGCCGCGGTTCCGCTTGCGCTCGCTGCGGGACATCTTGTCCTGCCGCGACTGCTGCTGCTCGGGTGCAGGCAGAGCCCGGCGGTGCTCGACGGGCTCCATGTGCGTGACGACGCCGCGACCAGCACAGTGCTCGCAGTCCTCGCCGAAGACCTCCAGCAGCCCGGTCCCCATGCGCTTGCGCGTCATCTGGACGAGGCCGAGCGAGGTGACCTCCGCGACCTGGTGCTTGGTCCTGTCGCGCCCGAGGCACTCCACGAGGCGCCGGAGCACGAGGTCGCGGTTCGCCTCGAGCACCATGTCGATGAAGTCGATGACGATGATCCCGCCGATGTCGCGCAGGCGCAGCTGCCGCACGACCTCCTCGGCGGCCTCGAGGTTGTTCTTGGTGACGGTCTCCTCCAGGTTGCCGCCGCTGCCGGTGAACTTCCCCGTGTTGACGTCGACCACCGTCATGGCCTCCGTCCGGTCGATCACCAGTGATCCGCCCGAGGGCAGGAACACCTTCCGCTCGAGGGCTTTGGCGATCTGCTCGTCGATGCGCGACGCCGCGAAGATGTCCTCCTCGCCCGTCCACTTCTCCAGCCGGCCCACCAGATCGGGCGCCACGTACATGACGTAGGCCTCGATGGTGTCCCAGGCGTCCTCACCGGAGACGACGAGCTTCGAGAAGTCCTCGTTGAAGACGTCGCGGACCACCTTGATGGTGAGGTCGGGCTCGCCGTACAGGAGCTCCGGCGCGAGGGTCTTTGTCGAGCCGGACTTGCGCTCGATCTCCTCCCACTGCGCGCGGAGCCTGTTGATGTCGTGCGTCAGCTCTTCCTCGCTGGCACCCTCGGCCGCCGTGCGGACGATCACGCCCGCGTTCTCCGGCAGGCGGTCCTTCAGGATGCGCTTCAGGCGGTTGCGCTCGACGTCGGGGAGCTTGCGCGAGATGCCCGTCATGGAGCCGCCGGGCACATAGACCAGGTAGCGGCCGGGCAGCGAGATCTGGCTGGTCAGGCGGGCGCCCTTGTGGCCCACCGGGTCCTTCGTGACCTGGACGAGCACCGGGTCGCCGGACTTCAGGGCGAGCTCGATCCGGCGCGGCTGCCCGTCGAGGCCGGCGGCGTCCCAGTTCACCTCGCCGGCGTACAGGACGGCGTTGCGGCCGCGCCCGATGTCGACGAAGGCCGCCTCCATGCTGGGGAGCACGTTCTGGACCTTGCCGACGTACACGTTGCCGATCAGGGAGTCCTGCTGGGTGCGGGACACGAAGTGCTCCGCCAGGATGCCGTCCTCGAGCACGCCGATCTGGATGCGGTCGTCGCTCTGGCGTACGATCATCTGCCGGTCCACCGACTCACGGCGCGCGAGGAACTCCGCCTCGGTGATCACCTGGCGGCGTCGGCCCGTGTCACGCGACTCGCGGCGGCGCTGCTTCTTGGCTTCGAGGCGCGTGGAGCCGCGCACACTCGTGACGCGGTCCGAGACGGGTTCGCTGGACTGGCGCGGTGCGCGGACGCGCGTGACGGTGTTGGGCGGGTCGTCGTCCTCGCCACCGGTGAGTTCGAGATCCTGGTCACCGCGGCGGCGGCGGCGACGACGACGCGAGGTGACGGCGGTGGAGGCATCCGGCCCGTTCGCCTGCGGGGCATCGTCGGAGCCCTCGGCGTCGGACCCGTCCTCGGCGGCACCGGTCGCGGAATCCGCGGCAGCGTCTCCGCGCGTGCGGTTCCTGGTCCGGCGGCTACGACGCGAGCGACGGCCGGCATCCTCGGTGTCGTCCTCCTCGGAGTCGTCGTCCCGGGGCGCCGCGACCTTGACGGACGGCACGGTGACGGTGGTGAGGTCGGGCGCGTGGAACAGCAGGGACAGCGGGGATTCGGGGACGGCGAACGGGTCGAAGCGGTGGGTCGAGCTGTCCGCTGCCTCCTCGGTCACGTCGGCCGGATCCTCGCCGGCGGCGACGTCCGGCTGGTTGCTCGGCTGCCCGGCAGGCTCGGACGATACTCCGGTCGCGGGTGCGTCCGCCTGTGCCGCTGCGTCGACCTGCCCGACGCCCTGCCCGTCGCCCTGCGTCGCGGCGCGGCCGGACCTCCGGGAGGTGCGCCGTGTCGCCGGGCGGGTCGCTCCGGTCTCGGTGGCGGTGTCCGGCGCTGCACTGTCGGGCGCGGCTGCAACGACGTCCCTCGGGGCGGAGGCGTCGGGGACGGTGTCCGTCGTCGGTGCTTCCACGGGCTCGGAGGCGCGACGGCTGCGGGTGCGGGTGGCGGTCCGCCTGGTGCGGGCGGGCTTCTCCTCGGCACCGGACGAGGTGTCTCCGTCGCCCACGGTTGCGCCCGACGCCGTTGCGTCGACGGGTGCCTCAGCGCTGTCGGACGACTCGGTGGACTCGGGGGGAGCGGCGGCCGCGGCACTGCCTGCCCCGATCGTGGCCGGCGCGGCGGGCTCGACGGCACGGGCCGGTCCGGCCTCCGCGGTCGCGGCACGACGGCGGGTCCGGGGCGCGCGTGCAGGTGCTGCACCGTTCTGCGCCCCTGCCTCGGTGGAGATCGCCGAGGGCAGAGCGGACTCGGCCCCGACGGATGCGTCGGCAGGGTCCGCGACGCCCGCGGCAGGGGCGACAGCCGGCGCAGCGGTCTCGTCGGTGACGACGACCGGCTTGCGGACGCGGGTCGCCCTCTTCCGCACGGGGGCCGCGACGGCCCCCTCGGGCGGCGCCGGCGGCGCGGGTGGGGCGCCTTCCGGCGCGCTGGCCGCCCGGCGCTTCCTCGGGGCCTTCGGCGGGGCGGTGTCCGCCGCGACCTCCGGAGTGGTCACCGGCGCGTCCGTGCGGTCCTGTTCGTTCCCCTGCAGTTCTGACTGATCCATGGGTCTCGCTCCAAACCCCTGCGGCGCCGGCCACATTCCGGCACCCACCAGGGCGGTATGTCGGCCGGCCGCGGGCCCTTCGCCCGGCGGCAGACCGGAAGTCGTTGTCATGTCGTCCGAGGTCACACCGTCAATCGGGTGCGGAATCACTCGGAGACCAGTGGCGCTTTTCCACCTCAGCCGCCCTTGCGGACGGTGGGTCCCCCCAGCGGATTCCGCCTCCTTCCGCCGGTGGGGCGGACTCGGGAGGGCAGAAGCATCGCTCGCGGAACGGAAGCCTGTCACTGGACCGGCGGGGGAATGTGGTTCCCTCTCCGGCCTTCGTCATTGTCTCACACCACCCCCCGGAAGGACCGTTGCGCCGGGCCGGACGTGCTCGCGGGGCCGCGCCGCGCCCGCGGAGCCCGACGAGCTCAGCGCTGGGGGAACTGACCCGTCGCCGGGGCCGTGTCCTCGGCCAGCGGGCGCGCGACCGGCACCTTCGTGCCGAGGACCTGCGCGACGACGTCGTGCGTGATCTGCTGCGCGGTCAGCCCCACGCGCTCCAGCACCTGGTTGCGCGAGCCGTGGTCGAGGAACTCGACCGGGAGACCCACCTCGTTCAGCGCGGTGTCGACCCCGGCCGAGCGCATCTCCTGCCGGATGCGCGACCCCACGCCGCCTGCGCGGACGCCGTCCTCGATGACGATGACGATGCGGTGCTCGGCAGCGAGGTCGATGACCGACCGTCGGACGGGCAGCAGCCAGCGCGGGTCGATGACGGTGGAACTGATGCCCTGGGCTCCGAGCCGGTTCGACACGTCGAGCGCGAGCTCGCTCATGGCCCCGACGCTCACGATCAGGACGTCGTTGTGGCGTGAGCCCGCGGGCCGGCGCGAGAGCACGTCCACGCCGTCGTCGAGTCGCTCGACCGCCTCGACCTCGGCACCGACCGACCCCTTGGAGTAGCGGACCACGCTGGGCGCGTCGGAGATCGCGACGGCCTCGCGCAGCTCCTCACGGAGGCGGGAGGCATCCCGCGGAGCGGCGAGGTGCAGGCCGGGCACGGCCTGCAGCAGGGCGAGGTCCCACATGCCGTGGTGGCTGGCGCCGTCGGGCCCGGTGACGCCGGAGCGGTCGAGGACGACGGTGACACCGGCCCTGTGGAGGGCCACGTCCATCAGCAGCTGATCGAACGCCCGGTTGAGGAACGTCGCGTAGAGCGCGATGACGGGGTGGAGCCCGCCGAAGGCCATGCCGGCCGCACTGGTGAGGGCGTGCTGCTCGGCGATGCCGACGTCGAACACGCGGTTCGGGTACCGCGCGGCGAAGCGGTGCAGGCCGACGGGGATGAGCATGGCGCCGGTAATGCCGACGATGTCCGGACGCTCGTCCGCGATGTCCGCGATCTCGTTCGCGAACACCGAGGTCCACGACTGCTGGCCCGCGGCGTCGACGGGTTCGCCCGTCTCCGGGTCGATGATGCCGACGGCGTGGAACTGGTCGGCCTCGTGGGCGCGGGCAGGAGCGTAGCCGTGACCCTTCTCGGTGATCGCATGGACGATCACGGGCCCCTCGTAGTTCTTGGCGAGGTGCAGCGCCTGCTCGACGGCTGACTGGTCATGACCGTCCACCGGGCCCACGTACTTCATCCCGAGGTCCTCGAACAGGCCCTGGGGCGCCCACCAGTCCTTGATGCCCTTCTTCATGGCGTGGAGGCTCTTGTAGCTGAACTCCCCGACCGGTCCCCCGTTCTGCATGCGGAGCTTGACCCAGTCGAGCGTGCGCTCGTAGACGCGGTGGGTGCGGACGGAATCGAGCGTGGGACGCAGCGAGGCGAGATAGTCGGCGACTCCGCCGATGGTGGGCGCGTAGGACCGGCCGTTGTCGTTCACCACGATGACCACGCGCCGGCGCTTGTCGGCGGCGATGTTGTTGAGGGCCTCCCACGCCATGCCACCGGTGAGCGCGCCGTCGCCGACGAGCACGACGGTGTAGCGATCACCTTCGCCGTTGAGGGCGCGGGCGCGCGAGATGCCGTCGGCCCAAGAGAGGGAGGAGGAGGCGTGGGAGCTCTCGACGACGTCGTGCACCGACTCCGCGCGGGAGGGGTACCCGGAGAGGCCGCCCTGCTGGCGGAGGGTGCTGAAGTCCTGACGCCCGGTTACGAGCTTGTGCACGTAGGACTGGTGGCCGGTGTCGAAGATGATGCTGTCGCGCGGCGAGTCGAAGACGCGGTGGATACCGAGCGTCAGCTCGACGACGCCGAGGTTGGGACCGAGGTGTCCCCCGGTGCGGGACACGGTGCTGACCAGGAAGCTGCGGATCTCCTTCGCCAGGGCCGTCAGCTGCACGGCGGTCAGTTTGCTCAGGTCCTGCGGGCCGTTGATCGTCTCCAAGAGTCCCATCGGCGCCTCCTCGCTTCGTTCGGCACGGGCGGTCGACCACCCGTGATTGACCTTAACCCTAACGTTCGGGCTTCCCCAGGGGTGCCATTGACGGCGCGGCACCCGCGGGGCTTGCGTCCCTTCCGAACCGTCAGGCGGCAGGCGGCAGCAGACGGGCGAAGGACTCCAGGTGGTGGGTGTGCGGGTACAGGTCGACGACGCGCAGGCTGTCCAGCGTCCAGCCTGCCGCGTGGAAGTAGCCGAGGTCGCGCGCGAAGGACGCGGGGTCGCACGAGACGTACCCGACGGCCCGCGGACGGGCGGCGGCGATCTGCCGCACCACCTTCTTCCCCGCACCCGCACGCGGCGGGTCGAGCAGGACGATGTCGAGCCGGTCCGTCCAGCGTCCGAGGACGGCGTCGACCCTGCCCTGGACGATCGACACGTGGCCCTGTCCGTGGAGGTTGCGGCGCGCGTCCCTGCTGGTGCCCGCCGATCCTTCGACCGAGAGGACCGCACCGTCCGGTCCGACGGCGCGCGCCATCGGGACGGTGAAGAGGCCGGCGCCCGCATAGAGGTCGGCGACGCGCTCGCCGGGCGAGGGGACGAGTCCGTCCAGCACCGCCGACACGAGGGCTTCCGGCGCACCGCGGTGGATCTGCCAGAACCCGGCACCGGTGACCCGGTAGTCGGTACCGAGCACCGATTCCTGCAGCCAGGTGCGGCCCTTCAGCCGTTCCACCTGGCCGGATCCCGGATCGAGGACCCCGACGGACGCGCCGTCGATCGATGCGGCCACGGTGCCGACGCGCTTCGGTGTGGTGCCCGCTGCGGGGACGAGCAGCACCAGTGGGTCCCCTCCGCCGGAGGGGACGGCGACATCGACGCGCTCGATCCCGCTGAGATCGAGGGTCCACAGGCGCAGCGCGTTGACCGGCCCGACGGCGAGGGGCATCTCCTGGACGGGCAGGACCTCGTGCGAGCGGTGGAGATGCATCGCGAGCCGGCCCGCGGCGTCGACCGCGAAGGCCGCACGCGTCCGCCAGCCCAGGCCGTCCTCCGACTCCCCGGGCGCCGGCTCCACGACGACGGCGCGGTCGGTCCCCGCGAGCCGCGAGAGCTGCTCCTCGACGACGGCGGCCTTGAGCCGCCGCTGCTCCGCCAGGTCGATGTGTCCGAATTCCGCGCCGCCCACCGCCGAGCGCCCGCGGGCGGCGGCGCGCAGGGCATCCGCGACGGGCCACACATGGTCCACGCGATGGGGCGAGGCCTTGAGGACCTCGACGACGTCGGCCCGCCAGAAGCTGGCGTCGTCGGACGTGTCGGTGAAGCGGACCCGCACGCGCTCACCGGGCAGCGCGTGCCGGACGAAGACCACGCGGCCCTCGTGCCGTGCGACGAAGTGCCCGCCGTGCGCGGGGCGTCCGATGGTCAGCTCCGCGGTGGGCGGACCGGCCTGCTCCCCCGTCGACGGGGCGGCGGCGGCTGGTACTGCGTCGGTCATGGTGTCTTCCTACTTGAGGTCCTGGTAGATCTGCGCCGCGTCGGAGGACGCCAGCTGCCAGGGCACGCTGGCGACCATCACGCCGGGCACGAAGTGCAGGCGCGCCTTGATCCGCAGGGCGGTCTGGTTGTGGACCAGTTGCTCCCACCACTTTCCCACGACGTACTCCGGGATGTAGACCACGATCAGGTCGCGCGGGGAGTCGCGGCGCATGGTCCTGATGTAGTCGAGGATCGGTGTGATGGTGTCGCGGTAGGGCGAGGCCAGGACCGTGATCGGGACCGGGATCTCGTACTTCTCCCAGTCCGCGAGGGTCCGCCGGGTCTGCTCGGGGTCGACATCGACCGTGACCGCGTCCAGGCGGGAGGGTCGCGACGCCCGCGCGAAAGCCAGAGCGCGCAGGACGGGTTTCCGTAGATGGGAGACCAGGATCACCGCGTGGACGCGTGACGGGAGCGCACGCAGCCGGACGGCGTCGTCGATCGCGAGTTCGGCGGCCACGGCGTCGTAGTGCTTCTTGATGCTGCGCATCACCGCGAAGAGGATGGCCATCGCGAGCACGGCGATCCAGGCCCCGTACTCGAACTTGGTCACGAGGACCACGACGAGCACCGCCGCGGTGAGCGCGAAGCCCAGGCTGTTGATGGCCCGGGACTTGTGGATGGCCCAGCGGTTCTGCGCCCCGACGGTGCTCCGCAATGTCCTGTTCCAGTGGCGGATGAGTCCGAGCTGGCCGCCCGTGAAGGAGACGAACACCCCGACGATGTACAGCTGCACCAGGGCCGTGACGTCGGCGCGGAACACGAGGATGAGCACCACGGCGCCGAGGCCGAGCGCGAGGATCCCGTTGCTGAAGGTCAGCCGGTCACCGCGCGTGCGGAGCTGCCGCGGGAGGTACCCGTCCGTGGCCAGGATCGACGCGAGGACGGGGAAGGCGTTGAAGGCCGCATGACCCGCGAGCATCAGGATCAGCGCCGTCGCCGCGACCACGAGGTAGAAGGCGGGCGAACCGGCGTCGAAGACGGTGCGCGCGAGCTGGCTCACCACCGGCGCCTGGATGTAGTCCTCGGGGACGGGCCCGCCGTCGAGCAGCAGTTGCCGGGACGGGTCCTGGACCACGTGGACGCGCGCCGCATTGGCGAGGTAGATGACACCGGCGAGCATCGCGGCCGACACGATCCCGAGGACGACGAGCGTCGTCGCGGCGTTGCGAGCCTGCGGCGCCTCGAAGCGCGGCACATTGGAGCCCGGGCCCTCGAGCCCGGTCAGGGCGGCGGCGCCCGCGGAGAACGCGCGGAGGATCAGCAGGGCCCCGGCGAGCCCGACCAGGCCGGCGTCGAGGGCCGCATCCGGGACGATCTCGAAGCGGGCGCTCGGAGCCTGCGCCAGGGTACCCGTCGCGGCCTGGACGATGCCGGTGACGCAGAGTGCGGCGATCCCGGCGAGGAACGCGTAGGTCAGCACGGCCCGGGCGCGGACGCCGCGCGTGATGCCCCGCAGGTTGAGCAGGACGAGGACCGCGACGCCGAGGACGGCGAGCGTGGTCCGGGCGCCCTCCAGCGCCGGGGCGAGGGACACGACGTACTGCGCGGCCGCCGACACCGAAACAGCGACGGTCAGCAGGTAGTCGATCATGAGCGCGGAGGCCACCGTGGTGCCCGCGCGGGGACCGATGTTCCGCTTCGCGATCTCGTAGTCGCCGCCACCGGAGGGGTAGGCGTGCACGGCCTGCCGGTAGGACGCGACGACGACGAGGAGGACCGCGATCACGGCGAGTCCGACCCAGGGTGAGATGGCGACCGAGGCGACCCCGGCCAGGGCGAGCGTCAACAGGATCTCGTCCGGCGCGTAGGCCACGGAGGAGAGGGCGCTCGCGGAGAAGACGGGCATGGCGAGGCGCTTGGGGAGGCTTCGGTTCCTCAGCCTGTCGCTGGCGAACGGCTTACCCACCAGCACCCGCTTGACGGCCTCGAGAAAAGTCAGCACAGCCCTCAGACTAGCGCGTCCGCGCGGGTGGGCAGCCACTAGGCTTGGGGCTGGTACAGCACGGATCAGCAGGATCTCCACGACGAACAGACCAGGAATCAGGGGTGCCCTCGGTGGCTCATTTTGTGATCATGGGGTGCGGCAGAGTGGGTGTCAGCCTCGCCCACACGCTCGACGAATCCGGGCACTCGGTGGCCATCATCGACCAGGACGACCGTGCGTTCCGCCGCCTCCGCTCCTCCTTCGGCGGCCGCAAGGTCACCGGGGTCGGCTTCGACCGGGACACCCTGAAGTACGCCGAGATCGACGACGCCTATGCCTTCGCCGCGGTCTCGAGCGGCGACAACTCGAACATCCTCGCCACGCGCGTGGCCCGCGAGACCTTCCACGTCCCCCACGTCGTCGCCCGCATCTACGATCCCGGCCGCGCGGAGATCTACCAGCGCCTCGGGATCCCCACCGTGGCGGCCGTCCGCTGGAGCGCGGACCAGGTACTCCGGCGGATCCTCCCGGAGCAGACCATCAACGGCGACTTCCGCGAGACGTCCGGGCGCCTGATCCTCGCCGAACTGGCCCTGAGCGACGCCTGGCTCGGGCGGCCCCTGCGCGGCATCGAGATCGCGAGCGGTGTGCGCATCGCGTACATCACGCGCTTCGGCGAGGGCATCCTGCCGACACCGGAGACGAGCTACCAGCAGGGCGACATCCTGCACGCCATGATGAAGACGACCGCGACGGACGAGATCGGACGGATCCTCGCGGCCGCACCGAAGGAGGAGTCATGAGGGTCGTCATCGCCGGGGCGGGGAGCGTCGGCTCCTCCATCGCCCGGGAACTGCTCGGCAACAAGCACGAGATCCTCCTGATCGACGAGAAGCCCGAGGTGATCGGGCGGAGCGGGCTGAAGGGGGCCAAGTGGCTGATCGGCGACGCCTGCGAGCTCACCACCCTGAAGGACGCGCGGCTGGACGAGGCCGACGTCGTCGTCTCCGCGACCGGCGACGACAAGGTGAACCTCGTGGTCTCACTGCTCGCCAAGAGCGAGTTCGGCGTGGGCCGGACCGTCGGCCGGGTCAACAACCCCAAGAACGACTGGATGTTCGACGACTCGTGGGGCGTCGACGTGGCCGTCAACACGCCCCGCCTCATGACGGCTCTCGTGGAGGAAGCCGTGGAGATCGGCGACCTCGTGCGCCTGCTGACCCTGCAGACCGGCATGTCCTCGATCGTCGAGTTCACGGTCCCCCAGGACTCGCCGCTGGTCGGCGGGACGATCGGCAGCATCAGCCTGCCCGCGGAATGCGCGGTGGTGGCCGTCCTGCGCGACGACTCCCCCATCACGCCGAGCCCCGACGACGTCGTCGAGGGCGGCGACGAAATGTTCTTCCTCGCGGCGATCGCGGCGGAGGACGAACTGAGGATCGCGCTCTCGGCGCGGAGCGACGACGACCCGGAGGAGGAGCGCTAGCTACGCCCGGGCCCCGCAGGGTCCGGCGTGGGTCCCGGCTCGGAGGCGTCCGCCGCAGCAGGCGTGGCGGACGCGGGACGCGAGACGACCCACGCGAGCCACAGGCCGAGGGCGTAGAGCGGCAGCCCCATGGCCACGCGCGTCGAGCCGAGGGCGGCGACGTTCTCGACGAGGTAGAGGGGGACCTGCACCACGAGGCGCAGGGCGAGGACCGCGACGATGATCCACGTGGCGAGGGAGTAGGCGCGGACGCGCAGCGGATCCTTCCGCCACTCGATGCCCTCGTTGCGGATGAATCCGAAGAGGAGCCCGGCGAAGGGCCAGCGGAACAGCACGGACGCGGCCATCGCCACGATGTAGGCGCCGTTGATGAAGAACCCCGGGAGGAAGAAGTCCTCGGCGTTCCCCGTCCTCAGCGCCACGAAGGCGCAGAACGCGACACCGACCAGGCCGGCGAGGGCCTGCGTGACGGGCTTCCTCGACACCAGGCGGACCACGGTGAAGACCGCGGCGACCGCGAGGGCGGCGACGAGGGACACCATGAGGTCCCGCGCGAACGTGAAGACGAGCGTGAACACGAGCCCGGGCGCGATGCTCTCGGCAAGTCCCTGCACCCCGCCGATCGAGGAGAGGACATCGATCTGCCCGTCGTCGCTCCGGCGCACGCCCGACGTCGCGGCGTACTGCGTCGCCAGGTCCGCCGCCGTCGGGCCTGCCGGGCGCTGATCGGCCCCAGCTGCGGTGCCCTCCGGACGCTGCTGCGGGCTGTGCTCCGGATGCTGCTCGGGACCGTGCTCCGGGGACTGCTCCGGGGACTGCTCCGGGGTGCTCATGCGTGGACACTCATTCGTACTCCTCAGTACTCCTCGGGACGCCCGAAGATCTCGTAGCGGGGGTTGTAGACCGTGGGCGTGCCGGCGACGCGGCTCAGCATGCCCTCGAACCGCAGCGTCACGCCTGCCTCGACGCCCGGCACGCGGCGCTGGCCCATCCACACGATCAGCACCGACTCCCGGGCTCCGTTCCACTCGATGCGGGCGAGCGCCCGGAACGACGGAGACGCCGTCACCGGAGCGATCGTGATCCTCTCGATCACCCCGTGCGCCTTGATCCTGCCCCGCGTCGGCAGGGCGGACGACGACGGCGCCGGGGAGACCGCCGCGGGGCCCGGGCGCTGAGCGTGGTGGAACGTGCCGTGCGCCGACCGATCCGCGGGCCCGGGGGGATCGGCGGGCCCGGGAAGTGAGGTCGTGGCGGGCACCGGGGCTAGCGGGTCTCGGTGATCTCGGGGCCGCGCTCGAGCGGATTGAGGTCCGGCCGCCGGGACTCGGGAACGGGAGCCGGTGCTGCGGCGGCGTCCTTCGGCAGCTTGAGCTGCAGCAGTTCACGTGGCGGCAGCGGATGGTCACCACGCACCACGACCACGTCGCGGAAGAGGCTCTCGATCGGGGCGGCCGCATTCTGCTCCAGCGCCGCCGGTCCCCCGAAGACACCCCGCAGGAACCACCGCGGTCCGTTGATGCCCGCGAAGCGCGCCACGCGGTAGCCGGCCTGACCGTCGGGCAGCTGCGCGGGCAGCCTGGCCAGGAGTTCGGTGCCCAGCCGTCCCGGGCGCTCCTCGACCGTTCCGCCCTGGGACCCGACCGAGACGCCGATCTGCTCGCGGATCTCGTCCCACAGGCCCTCGGTCTTCGGCGCCGCGAAAGCCTGCAGCTGCAGGGTCGAACCACCGAGGTCCAGGGTCACGGCGATGACGCGCTTGCTGCGTTCCTCGACCTCGAGGCGCAGCTGCAGTCCTTCGGCGGCCTTGATCCTCAAGGCGCCGAGATCGATGTAGCCGCTGTCGGTGTTCTGCTCGGAGACGTCGAACGGCCCGAGAGCGGTCCGGTCGTAGTCCGCGCTGGAGACGTGCGCGGCGGGGACGGCAGATGCGGTGGGAGCGGCAGGCGCTGGGGCATCACCGGCCACGCCGTCGCCCCGTGCCGGCGACCCGTTCGTCGACTCCTCGTCCGAGGAGGGGAGACCTGCCGCGTCGTCGGACCCGGCAGCTGCGGTCGTCCCCGGGGCGCTGTCCTGCGGCGTCGCCGGCACGGCGTCGCCCGTCGTCCCCGCAGCTTCGCCGGCCGCGTCGTCCTGCTTCTTCTTCCTGAGGCGCCCAAAAGCCATTCCGGGTCCCTTTCCTGATGCCATGGTCTGTGTGTCGGAGAAATCTGTCGGTATCTGTCGGTATCTGTGGCTGCACGTGATGATCGCTGCTGCCGGGCGTCCCCGCCCGGGTCCCGGGGGCGCGTGCTCCGCGCCCGGTCAGCCGCCCGGTCAGCCGACCGCGGGACGGACGGCGGGTTCCGCGTCGATGGTGCCGAAGCCACCGGTCGAGCCGAAGCCACCGGTTCCACGCACGCTGCCCGGGAGCTCGTCCACGATCTCGAACACCGCCCGCTCCACGCGCTGGATGACCAGCTGCGCGATCCGGTCGCCGCGGGTGAGGCGCACGGACTCGGTCCGGTCCGTGTTGAGGAGGCAGACCTTGATCTCGCCACGGTAGCCCGCGTCGATGGTCCCCGGCGCATTGACGATCGTGAGGCCGTGGCGGACGGCCAGCCCCGACCGGGGATGGACCAGCCCGGCATAGCCGTCGGGGAGCGCGATCGCGACTCCCGTCGGGACGAGCACACGCTCGCCGGGGGCGATGACGACGTCGACGGCGGTCCTGAGGTCCGCTCCGGCATCCCCCTCGGTGGCGTACGACGGTGGCTCGAGGCCGTCGTCGAGCAACCGGATGCGGACCGGAAGGCCCTGCTGCGTACTCATCGGTGTACCCCTTGATGTACTTGATGAACCTGTGCTGGCGGGCCGGCTGGCGAGGACGCGGCCGGCACGGAGGTGAAGGTGCGTGCGCGGCTCCGTCGAGCACCTCTCCCGGTGACCAGCACCCCACTGTAGCGCCTTTGCCGGAGCCCCACCTGACAGTCCTCGGCATGGCCCGGGAGTGGGGCCGCACGCCTCACCGACCGTCGGGATGAGGTCGCCGCCCAGAAGTGGAATGCTGGTGTCATGTCCAGCGCGCCAGGGGAAGCCCCCCGCAACACACCAGACCAGGCAGTCCTGTACGAGGAGCGGCTCTGGCCGTCGCCGTGGATCTGGCTCATCGCGGCGGGATTCTCGTCGGCCACGATCGTCATGTTCGCGCCGATCTCGATGGAGGTCGGGTTCGGGGCGGCCGCCGTCGTCGCCGTCATCGTCTTCACCCTGCTCTTCACGTCCACCCCACGTATCACGGTCACCCCGACCACGCTGACGGTGGGGCGGGCCACGATCGAACGCCGGTACCTCGGGACCGCGGAATGGTTCACGGGCGACGACGCCACGTACCAGCGCGGCCGTGGCCTGAACGGGCTCGCCTATCTGTGCATCCGCGGGTGGATCTCACCGGTGGTCAGGGTGGAGGTCGTCGATCCTGAGGACCGGACGCCCTACTGGCTCGCCTCCTCGCGCACACCGGAGCGCCTGGTGGCCGCCCTCGAGGGCTGACGCCACGTCCCCGGTCAGCCCTCGCAGTCCACGCAGTACAGCCGGCCTCCGCGGTCGGCGGCGATCTGCGACCGGTGGCGCACCAGGAAGCACGAGGCACAGGTGAACTCGTCGGCCTGGGCCGCGAGGATCTGGACCGAGATCTCCTCGCTCGAGAGATCCGCACCCGGCAGGTCGAAGGCGTCGGCGGCCGCCAGCTCGTCCTCGTCGATCAGCACCTCACCCACTCCTCGCCGGTCTCCCGTGTGGGCGACGAGCAGCTGTGCTACGGCACCCGCGCCCCCGGTCCCGCCGTCGTTCGCCGTCGTCGTGCGCGGCGTCTCGTCATCCATCGGCATACCTGTTCTCCCACGCTCCATCGGTCGGGTCCTTCCCCGGCTGTGTCCCCTCGGCAGCCACAACGCCGGGACCCCCGGATTTGTGCCCGTTCATCGCCGTGCGCCCCGCCACGCCTTACCGCGTAGTAGGAATGGCCGCCATTCAATGGCAAAGTTTCACCTAGTGATTATTCTCGGCTGGAGGAATTGATGCAGGAGTTACGCCTGGTGGGTGTCCATGAGGATGGCGGACATCTGCTTCTGAGCGGTGAGACGGGTACGTCCTTCAGACTGCCCATCGACGACGCACTGCGCACTGCGAGCACGGGTGGGTCGGAGGAGACGGCCACGCCGGCCTCCGCCCCGGCGCAGGACCTCCGGCAGCCCCCACGCCAGAAGGCGGCCAAGGCGCCCGTGCATCTCACGCCCCGTGACATCCAGGCACGGATCCGCGCCGGGGCGACGGCGGAGCAGGTCGTCGCCGAGTCCGATCTCGACCTGGCGCACGTCCGACGCTACGAAGGCCCCGTGCGTGCCGAGCGGGACTACGTCGCCTACCTCGCCCAGCGCGTGGAGGTGGCCTCGCCCCTCCCCAGCCACGACGGCTACCGCTCCGCCTTCGGCGATGCTCCCGCGCTGCTCGGTGACATGGTGTCCTACCGCGTCCAGAGCTACGGGATCGATCCGGGGTCTCTCGAATGGGATTCCTGGCGCCTGCAGGACGGCTCCTGGCACGTCGAGGCCTCCTTCGACCTGCCCGAGGACTTCGCGGTCGATCTCGGCGAGCAGCCCCCGGCGCACTGGACGTACAACCCGACGCGGAAGACCGTGGCGAACGGCAACCGGTGGGCGCAGGTGCTCAGTGAGCTCGAGCCGCTCGACGGTCCCCTGCCCTCGCGCCGCCTGAGCGCCGTCGCCGATCGCGTGTTCGACTTCGAGGCGGAGAAGGAGGAGGAAGCACCGGGGTCGGTAGAGACGGACCAGGACGGCCTGCTCGACGTGCTGCGCTCGCGCCGGGGCCAGCGCCTCGGCGCGGACGAGGACGGCGACGACGCCCTCGCCGAACTCCTCACCCGCGGCAGCATCCCCGCAGCACACCCGCGCGACGGTGAGGCGCCCGACGGTCCCGTCGACGACCCGTCCGAGGACCCCGCGCAGGAACGCGACACCCTGATCCCCGGTCTGTCACTCGCGCCGAGGGCCGGAGGGGACGGCCTGGACGAGTCCGACGACGCGACGGCGTATCACGAGGACGGGACGCCGCGCCTCTACGACGGGGTCAGTACCGAGACACGCGAGATCAGCATCTTCGCGCAGCCCTCGCGCCGGCTGCAGCCGCTCGCTCCCCCGAAACCCCCGTCCGACGACGCCTCGGCGCGCCCCGCTCAAAGCGCCCAGGACCCGGGTCAGCAGGCGGGTCGGGAGGCCGGGAGGAACAGCCAGAAGGACGCAGCGGACGGCACCGGGCCCGCACCCGAGCGGAAGGCCAAGCCGAAGCGGTCGAGTGTCCCGAGCTGGGACGACATCGTGTTCGGCCGCAAGGGCGACTAGCACCAGCCGGACACCGCCTCTGCACGCACGACGGGCGGATCCGCCCGGACGAGCACTGCACGGCGTCGGGTCAGGCCTGCACCGATGCCTGGCCGGAGAGCGTCCGGTCCTTGCCCGCATCCGGTCCCGCCGTCGGGCCCTGCTCGAACGGCAGGGGCACCTGGTTGACGTACAGCGAGGGCGACGTGCGTGAGGTCTGCTGTCGCATGTGGTGCCGCCGGCACAGCGTCTCGTAGCCGACGGTCGCTCCACGGGGCGCAGGTCCCGTCGTGGACGCCGGTCCGCCGGACACGTCCTCCCCTGCACCGGATGCCGGCCCGGCCGCATCGGTGGGCTGCGGGACGGGACCGGCGCCGTCGGACTGGTCCACGTCCCCCACGACCATCTGGTCCCCCTCGACGACCATGACGCCGTCGAGGGTGCGGGCGTTGTGCGTGGCCCGCTTCCCGCACCAGCACAGGGCCTCGACCTGCAGGACCTGCACGCGGTCCGCCAGCTCGATGAGCCGCTGCGACCCCGGGAAGAGGCGGGTCCGGAAGTCCGAGGTGATGCCGAAGCCGAAGACGTCGATGCCCATCTCGTCGACGACGCGCGCGAGCTGGTCGATCTGCTCGATGGAGTAGAACTGCGCCTCGTCGCAGATCACGTAGTCGATGCGCGCACCCATGGTCTGGCGCGCGGTCAGATCCGCCCAGAAGTCCGTGTCCGGGAAGACCTCGACGGCGGGTACCTGCAGGCCGAGCCGGCTCGAGATCATCGACTCCCCCGCACGGTCGTGGGAGCTGAACAGCACTCCGCGCCGGCCGCGGGCCTTGTGGTTGTGGTCCATCTGCAGTGCGAGGGTCGATTTCCCGCAGTCCATGGTGCCCGAGAAGAACAGCAGCTCAGCCATGCCCCGTGCCCGTCGTCCGCCCACGGCGCCCGTCGCCCACCGGTGCTGCGAGGGTCAGGAGCGGGATCTCGCGCTCCGCCCTGGTGAGCGAGCCGTGCTGGCCCACCATCTCGAACGCCGCGGGCTGCGACCGCCGCCCGTCCACGAGGGCGATCCCCTCCCGTGCGAGCACGAGCAGGTCCCCGATCCTCGGCAGGACGACGTCGCTCACCGTGCCGAAGTACCCGTGCGCCACCGCTTCCTGGCGGGTCATGATCCAGGCCCGGTTGCCGAACGCCTCCTGCCAGCGCTCCGCGAGGAGTTCACGCTCAGGAGCGCCGAGTGCCGGCTCGAGGTACAGGTGCAGCATCCGCGCCTCCCCACCCGTATGGGCGACGCCGTCGAGCAGGTCCGGGCGCTCGGAGTAGTCGATCCGCTGCGAGCGCGCGACATCCACCATCCCGTGGTCGGCGGTCAGCAGCAGCAGCGTGTCCGACGGGACGCGGCGTGCGAGCAGCTTCAGGGCGGCGTCGAGGTCCTCGAGCGCGGTGATCCACTGCGGCGAGTCGACCCCGTACCGATGGCCGGCCTTGTCGAGGTCGTTGACGTAGAAGTAGACGAGCGCCCGAGGGGCGGCGGCGAGCTCCGTCGCGGCCGCATCGATGCGCGCGTGGATCGTGTTCTCCCCGACGAAACGCCCCCCGCGCAGCGCCGCGCGCGTCATGGGCGAGTCGGCGAAGCGGGGCTGGCTCACCGTCACCATCGGGAGGTGTTCGGCGACGCGCTCGAAGACGGTGCGGTGCGGTTGCCAGGCCTGCGGATCGACACCGGGATCCCAGCGGCCCAGCATATTCACCACCCTGCCCTGGTCGGGGTCCAGGACGTCGTAGCCGACCATGCCGTGCTGGCCCGGGGCGAGGCCCGTACCGAGGCCGGCGAGGGACGCCGCGGTGGTCGAGGGGAACGCGGAGGACAGGGTCCTCGCAGTCCCGAGGCCCTCGCGGAGGAACGGGGCGTGCGCGGCATATCTGCGCAGCAGGGTCATCCCGAGTCCGTCGACCATGACCACCGCGATCCGGCGCGCGGCAGGCAGGGCGAGGGCGTTGGTGAAGCCGTCGACGCCGAGCGCGGCGGCCGCACTCGTCATCACCTCGGAGACTGTGGACACGCCGTAGGCGGGCGGAGCCGGGAGGGGCTCCCTGTGCTGTCGGGGCATCGGCCGCTACCGCTGGTGGTGGGCCCGCGTGAACCGGCCTGCGAAGCCCGGCTGGCGACGCGGCGCCACGTCCGGGCCGGCGAAGTACCCGCCACCCACGGGGCTCGCCGTGTTGACCTTGCGCAGGGCGCGGGCGAACGCCTTCGCGTTCTGGACCGCCTGCGCGCCGTCCGCCTCGGCGCTGACGCGCAGCACGATGTCCTCCTGGGCCACCGTCCCCGTGAAGCCGTGGTCGGCGTCGCACTGGGGGTCCCCGCAGCTCGCCGGACCGATGTCGAGCCGCTGGGCGCCCGACCAGGCGATGGCGAGGGTCACCTCGCGCGTCTGGTCGCTGGGTTTGTAGTCCTGGGGCTGCGCGTAGAGGTAGCTCAGGACCACCGAGCGGATCTGGCTGACGGGCACCGACTCCGTGGAGATCTGCGCCGTGACCTGTTCGCCGGCGTCGTCGAGCTGCTGGTCGTCCACGTGCGTGATGACCAGCATGTCCTCGGTCAGCACGAGCACCGTGATGTGCCGGTGCACCTCGGTCCGTTCGAAGTGGGTCTCGAGATGCGCGACGTGGGACAGGGGTTCACGCCCGTCGAGGGCATCGTGCACCACGTCGGCCACGAGTCGGGGGTAGAAACCAGCCCGCTCGAGGGACGCATCGAGGTCGCGCCACGTGGCGGAGGGCGATGGGGTCATGCTCCCAGTTTCCCCCACCGGGCCGCCCAGCGCCTAACCCGGTGGCGTCAGTCCCGCATGGCGCGGCGCGCGCTGTCGGTCCGCCGCTGCGGGTTCCCGACGTCGATCGCGGCGCTCAGGACGGTCAGCCCGGACGTCGCGACGAGCACCGGGTTGAGGTCGAGCCGGGCGATCTCGGGATGGTTGTCCTTCAGCAGCGCGACCCGCGCCAGCAGGTCCTCGATCGCGGGGACGTCGGCCGGCGGCAGGCCCTGGTACCCGAACAGCTTGCGGCTCGCGCGGGGAGAACGCACCAGGTCGGCGGCGTCCACCGTGCTGAGCGGAGGGACGGCGTGCGCCCAGTCGTCGAGGAGGTTGACGGCGTCGCCCGCGAGACCGAAGGACACCACCGGTCCCATGAGGGGATCCTCGATGGCGCGGATACTGCAGGCCTGGCCCGCCGGCGCCATGGACTGCACCTCCATGCCGAAGCTCCCGAACGGGGCCAGGACACGTTCCATCTGGGCGATGTTGCGCCGGAGCGAGGCGGCATCGTCGATGCTCAGGCGCACCCCACCGAGATCGAGGCGGTGCCGCAGGTGTTCGTCCATCGTCTTCAGGGCGACGGGCCAGCCCAGGCGTGTCGCCTCGGCGACTGCCTCCTCGGCCGTGGTGAACCGCGCAGAGGGCAGCAGGCGGATGCCGTAGGCGGCCATCAGCGCGACGCACTCCTCGCCGGTGAGGCGCGACAGCTCGACGTCGGCGACGCGCCTCCGCGCCGTCGCGAGGACAGCGGCCGCGGCGTCGACGTCGACCCCCTCCGGGTCGAGGAACTCGCCGTGGTCCCGTGCACGCCATCGCGCGTACCGGACGACGGCGCCGAGGGCGGCGAGGGCCGCACCGGGACTCGTGAAGCAGGGCAGTCCGCGCTGCAGCGGGAGCGCCAGCGGCGTCGCGGCCTGTCCGTCGGCCGCCGTCGTGACAGGTCCCGCAGGCGCTCGCGACGGTCCCGCGGGTGCGGACCCGTCGTGCGCTGCTTCCACCTGCACGCCACCCTTCCCCTCGCCCTCCGGCGTGGCGTCCAGCGGAGCCGGGCTCACGCCGCCCGCCGACGCGGCGGTGACGAGCCCGTCGAGCTGCAGGGCGGCGTCGAGGATGCCGGTGAAGGAGGCGACGACCGGCTTGCCCGCGGATTCCGCGCACCGCTGCAGGCAGGCGGCGACGGACTCGGCGGTCAGCCCGCGCGCCGGCAGGGTCGTCACGACCGCCGCGTGGACGGCCGGATCGGCGAGGGCACCGTCCACCGCCGCGGCGAGGGCAGGCAGGGCGACGGACTGCCCGGCGTCGAGCTGCAGGTCGGTGTGGAGGCGGGCGACCGTCATGCCCTGCGACACGACGCCGTCCGCCACGACCTTGCCGAGCGCGGAGGAGTTGCTGAACACGGCGATCCCGCCACCCCCGGGCAGCGGCTGGCTCGCGACGATCTGCGCGATGTCCATCAGCTGTTCCGTGGTCTCGACGCGCATCACGCCGGACTGCCGGAGCATCGAGTCGAGCGCTCCCGGCGGCGCCTGGCTGGTCCGCACGGCGTGCCCGGGCGGGAGCTGGAGGCCGGTGACGTCGGACTTCGCCACGATCACGGGTTTGGTGCGGGCTAGCCTCCGGGCGATCCTCGAGAACTTCCTCGGGTTGCCGATGGACTCGAAGTAGAGCCCCACAGCACGGGTGGAGGGATCGTCCTCCCAGAACTGCATGGCGTCGTTACCGGACACGTCGGCGCGGTTGCCCGCCGAGATGACGGAGGAGACGCCGAGGCCGCGGCGGTGCGCACTGGCGTAGAGGAGGACCCCGAGTCCCGCCGACTGGCTGAAGAGGGAGAGGGCCCCCCGCTCCGGCAGGTCGGGTGCCATCGACGCGTTGAGGCGCACCAGGGGATCGGTGTTCACCAGGCCGAGGGACGCCGGTCCCACGACCCGCATGCCGTGGGCCCGCGCCCTGTGCACGAGGGCGCGCTGCCGCACCATGCCCTCACCGGCGTCGTCGGCGTAGCCCGCGGTCACCACCAGGAGGCCCTTCACGCCGGCACGCGCGCAGTCGTCCACGACGGCGTCGACCTCCTCGTGGGGCACGGCGATCACCGCGAGGTCGACCTGCTCGGGCACCTCGGCGAGGGAGGCGTACGAGATCATGCCGCCGAGCTCGAAGGCCTCGGGATTGACCGCGTGGATGCGGCCCGTGAATCCGCCGTCCACGAGGTGCTCCAGCAGCGCGTGGCCCACCGTCCCCCACTCACGGCTCGCGCCGATGACGGCGACCGACGACGGCGTCAGGAGCTCGGCCATGCTCCGCGCCTCCGCGCGGTGCTCCCTCGCCTCCATCACGGCCTGCGACTTCCGCGTGGGGTCGATGTCGAAGCTGAGCATCACCACGCCGTCGTCGAAGTGGCGCTCCACCTCGTAACCCGCCTCGGCGAAGACCGTGATCATCTTCCGGTTCTCGGGAAGCACCTCGGCGGAGAACCGCCGGATCCCGTTCTCGCGAGCGGCCACCGCGAGGTGCTCGAGGAGGATCGACCCCACGCCGCGGCCCTGGTGGTGGTCCGAGACGTTGAAGGCCACCTCCGCCTCGAGGGGATCGTCGAGGCGGTCGTACCGGCCGATCCCGATGATGTCCGCACCCCGCGTGATGACGAACGCAACGCGGTCCCGGTGGTCCACCTCGGTGAAGCGCGTCAGCTCCTTGGCGCTCAGCTTCGCCTTGTAGGTGAAGAAGCGGAGGTAGATCGATGCCTGGGACTGGCGTACGTGGAAGGCCTGGACCGCATCGGCGTCCGTCGGCGAGATGGGCCGCAGGTGCGCCGTGCCGCCGTCGCGCAGGATGACATCAGCCTCCCAATATTCCGGGTATTGTCCGTCCGCCACCATAGACTCAGGGTAGTCGGCATCCCCTGCGGTGTCGCAGGCCCGGCCGTCACCGGAGCCGCGCCGCGGGGTGGACGCAGGCACAGCACCCCGTCATCACCCCCCGAACCACTGAGGAACAGCCGCACATGGCCAGGCGCCAGACCCCCGCTCCGCCGGAGGATTTCACCGAGAAGATCATCGACGTCGACGTCGAAGCCGAGATGGAGGAGTCCTTCCTCGAGTACGCGTACTCGGTCATCTATTCGCGTGCCCTGCCGGACGCTCGCGACGGGCTCAAGCCCGTGCAGCGGCGCATCCTCTACATGATGTCCGACATGGGGCTGCGTCCCGACCGCGGCCATGTGAAATCCGCCCGCGTGGTGGGCGAGGTCATGGGGAAGCTCCACCCGCACGGTGACAGCGCCATCTACGACGCCATGGTCCGCATGGCCCAGGACTTCTCCCTGCGGCTGCCCCTCATCGACGGGCACGGCAACTTCGGGTCGCTCGACGACGGACCGGCGGCCGCGCGCTACACGGAAGCCCGTCTCGCAGCAGCGGCGCTGACCATGACGAACCACCTCGACGAGGACGTCGTCGACTTCATCCCCAACTACGACAACTCGCTCGAACAGCCCGAGGTGCTCCCGGCGGCCTTCCCCAACCTCCTCGTCAACGGTGCGAGCGGGATCGCGGTGGGCATGGCGACGAACATGCCGCCGCACAATCTCGGCGAGGTCGTCGCCGCCGCACGTCACCTGATCGCGAACCCCGACGCACCGCTCGAGGACCTCATGCGGTTCATCCCCGGCCCGGACCTCCCGAGCGGCGGGAAGATCGTCGGGCTCGACGGCGTGCGCGACGCCTACGCGACGGGCCGCGGCTCGTTCAAGACCCGGGCGACGGTCAAGGTGGAGCAGCTCTCCGCGCGGCGGACAGGCCTCGTGGTGACCGAGCTGCCCTACACCGTCGGCCCGGAGAAGGTGATCGAGCGCATCAAGGACGCCGTGACCGCCAAGAAGCTGCAGGGCATCTCGGACATCGTCGACCTCACCGACCGGAAGCACGGGCTGCGGCTCGTGATCGAGCTCAAGAACGGGTTCAATCCGAATGCCGTCCTCGCGCAGCTGTACCGGTTCACGCCCATGGAGGATTCCTTCGGCATCAACAACGTGGCGCTCGTCGACGGACAGCCCCGCACCCTGGGGCTCGTGGAGCTCCTGCAGGTCTATGTAGCGCACCGCATCCTCGTGGTCCGCCGTCGCACCTCCTACCGGCTGCAGCGCAAGCGCGACCGCCTGCACCTCGTCGAGGGCCTGCTCGTCGCCATCGTGGACATCGACGAGGTCATCCAGATCATCCGTTCGTCCGACGAGTCCTCCGCCGCGCGCGAGCGCCTGATGGCCATCTACGATCTCACCGAGATCCAGGCCAACTACATCCTCGAACTGCGCCTGCGCCAGCTCACCCGCTACTCGCGCATCGAGCTCGAGAAGGAGCAGGAGCAGTTGCGTCTCGAGATCGCCGAGCTGGAGGCGATCCTCGGGTCGGAGGAGCGCCTGCGGACCCTCGTCTCCGACGAGCTCGCGGCACTGTCCGAGCAGTTCGCGACACCACGCCGCACGGTCCTCCTCGAGTCCGAGGCGGCCGCCCCGCTCAAGGGGTCCAGCCTGCCCGCTCCCGCGGGCAAGGGGGCGAAGGCCGTCATGCCGCTCGAGATCGCCGACGACCCCTGCTGGGTCCTGCTCTCGGCCTCGGGTCAGCTCGCCCGGACGTCGGACCGGGAGCCTCTTGCCGACGGCCAGCGCATCAAGCACGACGCCTTCCGTTCCGTGCTGCCGTCCACGGCCCGCGGCGAGGTAGGTGCGGTGACGTCGGCGGGTCGCATGATCCGCCTGCAGGTGATGGACATGCCGGCCCTCCCGCCCACGGCCGGAGTGCCGAATCTCGCGGGCGGCGTGCCGTCGACGGAGTTCATCACCCTCGAGCGCGGGGAGCGCCTGATAGGACTCGCTCCGCTCAACGGCGTGGTGGCTCTCGGCACGGCGCAGGGCGTGGTGAAGCGCGTGCAGCCGGACCATCCGCTGAACAGGGACGACTGGGAGGTCATCTCGCTGAAGCCGAAGGACGCCGTCGTGGGTGTCGCGACCGCCGCGGACGAGGACGATCTCGTCTTCGTCACCCGCACGGCCCAGCTCCTGCGCTTCCCGGCGTCGGCCGTGCGGCCGCAGGGCAGGACCGCCGGCGGGATGGCAGGCATCAAGCTGGGGGCCGGGGACACCGTGCTGCACTTCGGCGCCGTCGCGGCCGGCGACGGCCAGGCCGTCGTCGTGACGGTCACGGCTGCGGGAGATGCACTGCCGGGGACCTCGGCCGGCTCGGCCAAGGTCACCGAGTTCGCCGAGTACCCGGTCAAGGGACGCGCGACCGCGGGAGTGCGCGCCCACCGTTTCCTTCGCGGCGAGGAATCGCTCTCCCTGGCCTGGGCCGGTCACGGTCCGGCGAGGGCCGCCTCCACGAACGGCGTGGCGCGGGCCCTGCCGACCGAGCACGGACGCCGGGACGGATCCGGCGTGCCCCTCACGCAGCAGATCGACGCGGTCGGCCCGGCGCTGAAGGGACTCCTCGAGCCCGGGAGATCGGGAGCGGAGGCTCCGGTCGGGAAGACGCAGCCCGCGAACGATGATGCTCCGGATACGGTCAGGGCGGTCGACGGCTCGGCCGGTGGAACACCCGACGACGCGCAGGGCACCCTGCTCTAGCCCCTCCCGGCCGGGCTGGTGGCCGCCCGTCCTCCTGGCGCGGCGTGGCGTCCCGTGGTCGCGCGGGAAGGGTCAGTCGATCGCTGGGTCGAGGGGCAGATCGAAGACGATGGAGCGCTGCGTGGGGACGAATCCCATGCGCTCGTACAGGCCGAGCGCACCGGACGGGTTCTCCGTGTCGACACCGAGGCCGGCATTGTCCATTCCCGCCGCACGGTAGCGCCGCATCGCCTCGGCGAGAAGGGCCGGGGCGAGTCCCCGTCCCCGCCACTTCCGCCGCACGCCCAGCAGATCGGTGTAGCCCTCGGAATGACCGAGCAGCTCCGGCGAATCCGGGTCGAAGCTCGCCAGCTGATAGGCCACCACCTCCCCGGTGCGGGGGTCCACCAGGCCGAGACTCCAGTCGTCGCGGAACTCCGGATGACTGACCGTGAACTGCCATGACTCCTGGTCCCGGGGCTCACTCCCCCAGTGGTCCTGGAAGGCGTCGTTGTGGGCGAGGCGCACCCGTTCCGCGATGTTGCGGTCCGCGCCGTCCGCGAACGTCACCAGCTCCAGCTCGGCGGGGAACGGCAGATCGGGGATGGGTTGGTCCAGCGGGCGCGTCATCTCGGTGAAGTACCGGACGATCGTGCTCCCGCTCGCCGTCATCAGCGCCAGGTGCGAGGGGTTCCGCTCCTCGACATAGTTGCGGAAGATGCCGTCGGTCCGGCCGGTGTCCCGCACTCGTTCCGCTGCACGCCGTGCCTGCCACGCGAGGACCGCTCCGCCGATCCCCCGCCGGCGCCAGGCCGGATCAACGCCGCCCGCGCCGTGGACGAGTGACGAGCCGGCGTTCATCGACACCCGGCCGAACGCGCGGAGGACGCCGTCGTCGTCGAGACCGGCGAGGGTGTCCCGCCGCGGGTCGTTCTTCGACGCCCGGAGGGCCTGCTCGAGATCGGCACGCTGTTCCACCCAGTCCGGCTGGTCCTCAACGGCGATCCGCCTGACGAGCGCCAGCCAGCGGTCGATGTCCGCGTAGGCCAGCGGCCGCCACTGCAGCACAGCGGGCAGCGGGAGGACGCCCTCCCCGCGGTCGGAGGTGGGACCGATGTCCGGTGATGAAGTCTCGCGCGTCATGATGCCAGCGTATTGCAGGGTCAACCGGCCCCGCTGGAGGTCCGTCCGCCTCCGGGCGGTTTCCGGGCGCGGCGGGGTCCCGGGCCCCGGCACACGCAGGACCGGTCCAGTGCGGACGGGCCGGGCGGGCCGGGCGGGCCGGGCGGGCCGGGCGGGCCGGGCGGGCCGGGCGGGCCGGGCGGGCCGGGCGGGGCCGTAGGTCCCATCGGGACACGACTACGGGCGGATGCGGGGTACCGCGGCCTCCGCCTGCCTGCGCGCCGCGCCGAGGAGCAGGACCTCGTCGCAGGTCGCCGCCTCGGCGGGATCGTGCGTCACGAGGAGTACGGCGGTGTGCGGCAGGCCACCGCGCAGGTCGGTGAGCAGCGCGCGGGCACCGTCACGGTCCAAGTGCGCGGTCGGCTCGTCGAGGAGCACGACGCGGGACCGCGTGAGCAGGGCACGTGCAACGGCGAGCCGCTGGCGCTGCCCGCCCGAGAGGCGCGACCCGCCGGAGCCCACCTGGGCATCGAGACCGTCTTCGAGTCCGTCCACCAGCTCCGCCAGGCCCACCGCCCGGACCACCGCGCGGAGCTCCTCCTCCGTGGCGGGATCCCCGGGCCTCCGGGCGAGCTGGAGGTTCGCCCGCAGGGTGGAGGTGAACAGGTGGCTCTCCTGCGGACACCAGGCGACCCGCGGCCTCGTCGACGGCCGGGCGGACCCGCCATCGACGAGGAGCCGCCCCGTATCCAGCGGCAGGAAGCCGAGGAGCGCGCCGAGGACGGTCGACTTGCCGCTCCCCGAAGCGCCGGTGAGACCCGTCCACCGACCCGGGACGAGCGTGAGGTCCACGCCGGTGACCACGGGCTCCCCGGGCACGTACCCGATCGAGGCGTCCTCGAGGGCGAGCGTCGAGGCGGCGACGGGATCCTGCCGGTCCGGCCGGGCGTCGTCGCGTCCCGCCGTCGGCGCAGCGTCCAGCGACGGCCGGAGCCTCCCCACCACGGCGGCGAGCGGACCCCAGTGCCGGACGGCCGATGTACCGGCCGCGAACGGCTCGATCAGGGCGAGTTGCATGAGGACGAGGACGGCCGTGACATCGGCCGGCAGCCCCTCCGCCGTGACGAGGATGCCCAGAGCTGCGGCTGAGCACGCGGCGACCACCACCGCGGTCGACACCCCGGCTGCCGCTGCGGAACGATGCGCCGCGCGGGCGAGCAGCGCCTCCGTCCGACGTGTCGCCAGCAGGGCGGGACCGTGGACACCGTTGACGCGGAGATCAGGTGCGGCCCGCAGCAGCCGCGCTACCCGTCCGAGGGCATCCGCCCTCAGCTGCACTGCCGCAGCACCCGCCGCCCGTTCCCTGAGGACCGCGACCACGGGCGCGACGACGACGGCGCCGCCCACGGCGAGGACCTGCCAGCCCAGGGAGGCGGGGTGCAGGACGGCAGTCGTCACCAGGGCCGCCGCGCCGGTGAGGCCAGCGGTGAGGAAGGGTGACAGCGCCCGCGCGGAGAGGTCCCTCAGCTCGTCGACGTCGCCGACGAGCTGCTCGATCGCGCCGGATCCGCGAGCCAGCGTCCGCCAGGACTGCCCTGCGCGGAGGAGGCCTGTCCAGAGGCGGAGCCGCGTCTCGTCCGCCCGGTGGAAGACCGCCCGGTGGAGCCAGAGCCGCTCCTCGTAGCGCAGGAGCGACCGGCCGATGCCGAAGAATCGCACGCCGACGATCGCCGTGAGCAGGTAGAGGATGGGCGGCTGTTCCGATGCGCGGACGATCAGCCAGCCGCTGAGCGCGGCCAGGGCGACCGCGAACACGGCGGATCCGAGACCGAGGAGTGTCGCGGCGACGAAGCGCCGGTCCCACGGCTTCACGAGGACCAGCACGTGACGCGCCGAATGCAGCCACCCGGAGACGGACGGTCGCGTCCCCGGGACGCCGGTGGACGGGTCCGCAGACGGATCCTCCGCCGTCCGTCCCGTCATCCGTCCCGTCGTCCGCCCTGCTGTCCGTTCCGTTGCGCGGGACGCAGCACGTGGAGCGGCCGGCGCCGATGCGCCGGACGGGACACCGGTCGGGACGCCGGTCGATGCACCGGACGGGACACCGGTCGATGCACCGGTCGGGACGCCGGTCGAGCTGCTGGTCAGGGTATCCGTCGAGACATCGGTCGGGCTGTCGGTCGGGCTGCCGGTCGGGCAGCCGGTCGGGCAGCCGGTCGAGGTGCCGAATGACGTGGCGGACGGGGTGGGCGACGATGCGACCGCCGATGCCCGTAGCTCGGGCCCGTCAGGCGCGTCAGGCCTGTCAGCGATCGGCAGACCCACGGCCGACGCACTCGTGGTGGCCCGGGTGCCGGCCGCGGCTCCCAGGTGGACCTGCGTGTCGGCGATGGCCGCGGTGGCGTCGTCGTGCGCGATCAAAAGGACCGTCAGCCCCGGCCGACGCAGCGCGATCGCGGCGCGGATGGCTGCGGAGGATCCTTCGTCGACGTGCGCTGTCGGCTCGTCGAGGAGGAGCAGCCCGACTGCAGGGTCCTGCGCGCGCAGGAGAGCCCGGGCGACGGCGACGCGCCGCAGCTCGCCGGGACTGAGCTCGCCCGTCCGACGGTCGACGAGGTCCGCCGCGCCCACGCCTGCGAGCACCTCGGTGATCGCGGGATCGTCCTCCTCCGTCCGTCCGTACAGCGCGAGTTCTGCGCGCACCGTCGGGGCGATCAGCTCCGGATGCTGCGGAACCCACGCCACCGCGCCGTCCGCCGGTGTTGTGATCGTCCCCTCCAGGTGCAGCCCTGCCGGCAGCGCCGCCCCGCCGGCAAGAGTGCGCATGAGCGTCGACTTGCCGGTCCCGCTCGGTCCCCTGAGTGCGGTGACCGTTCCCCGGTCGAGCCGGAAGGACACGCCCGACACGACGGGCGGGACGACGCCGTCGTACCGGACCGTCACGTCCTCCAGCCTGGCGGTCACCGGGTCCGCCACCGCCGATCGGACCAAAGCCGCACCGGCCGTCGACGGCGGCGGGGCGTCGATGACGGCGCGCACGCGCTCGCCGCTCTCCTCGCCGTCCTCGCTCGCGTGGTGCGCGGCTCCGACGTCGCGCAGCGGCCCGTAGCACTCGGGCGCGAGGATCAGGGCGATCAGGGCGGTTTCGAGTCCAAGGTCCCCGTGGATGAGGCGTACACCGGCGAAGACGGCGACGACGGCGACCGAGATGGTGCTGATCAGTTCGAGGGCCAGCGAGGACAGGAAGACGGTCCGGAGGGTCGTCATGGTGCGCGATGAATAATCTGCGGCGATCTCGCGCAGCGCCCTGGTCTGCTCGCCCGCGCGGCCGAGGCCCACGAGCACCGGCAGCCCCCGGGCCAGTTCCAGGAGATGGTCGGAGAGCCGTCCGAGCGCCGTGGCTGCCTGCTGCGTCCGCTCCTGCGTGTGCAGGCCGATGAGGACCATGAACACCGGCACGAGGGGGACGGTGAGGACGATGATGAGTGCGCTCACCCAGTCTGCGGCGAGGATCCGCGCGCCGACGAGGAGTGGCACGACGGTGCAGGTGATGAGCGACGGCAGGTACTGCGTGTAGTACGCGTCGAGTCCGTCGAGGCCGCGTGTGAGCAGCACGGCGAGGGAGCCCTGGCCGGTGCCGCCGTGGGCCGCCCGGGTGGTCCCCCCGTCGTCGAGCACGCGCAGCAGCGCCGCCTCACGGAGCCGCTCGCGGACGCCGAGGGCCAGCCGGGCGGCGGTGGCGTCCTGCCCCCAGGCCGCCACCGTCCGGAGGATCGCGCCCGCGACGCCCTGGACGAGGACGGCCCCCACCTCGAGATCGCCTGCGGCGACGGAGGCGATGCCGACAGCGAGTGCCTGCGCCATGAGGACCAGGCCGAGCGCGCGTGCTGCGGCGAGGACACCGAGGAGATAGACCGCCGTCGTCGATCCGGCCGCACCGGCCGGTCCGCCCGCCCTCAAGGAGGCGATGGGGGACCTCCGCGCGGCAGGCGCCGACGCAGCGGGCGCCTGCGACAGGTCACCGGCGGGGACGTCCGCGGTGGGCGTGAAGTCGCGCATGCCGGTCCTGATGGCTCCGCTCACAGGGCGTGGACGGCGTGGGCCGCGGGGATGCTCTCCTCGGAGACACGCCGGCGGAACACCCAGTAGGTCCAGGCCTGGTACGCCAGGACAAGGGGTAATCCGATGCAGGCGACGATGCTCATCAGGCCGAGCGTGTAGGGCGAGGACGAGGCATTCTGCACCGTGAGGTCGAACGCGGTGTCGATCGTGGACGGCAGGACCACAGGGAAAGCGGCGCCGAAGATGGACCCGACGAGGACGAGCATCCCGATGCCGAGGGCGGCGAAGGCCCGGCCGTCCCGCCCGGTCGCGGCGGACCTGTAGGAGGCCAGGAAGGCGACCACGCCGAGGACGACGGCGGACCAGGTGACCACGGTGCCGTCGTCGGCCTGGACGAGGAGCGCCCACCCGACGAACGGGATCATGGCGACCGGCAGCAGCCGCCGGAACAGGCGATCAGCCTGGCGGCGGACGCCACCCTCGGTCTTGAGTGCCACGAACGCCGCCGCGTGCACGAGGCAGAAGAGCACGACGGCGACCGCTCCGAGGAGTGCCGGTGGCGTGGCCCAGGCGAACGCCCCGCCGACCCGGTCGCCGTTCGCGTCGAGCGGCAGTCCCGTGGTGGTCAGGGCGAGGGCCGCCCCGATGCCTGCTGCCGCGGTGAAGGAGCCGAGGGCGATGGCCCAGTCCCACCGGTTGCGCCAGGCGTCGCTGTCACGCTTGCCCCTCCACTCGAAGGCCACGGCCCGGAAGATCAGTCCGAGGAGCACGAGCATGAACGGCAGATAGAGCGCGGACAGGAGGGAGGCGTACCAGAGGGGGAACGCGGCGAAGGTTGCACCGACGGCGGTCACGAGCCAGACCTCGTTGCCGTCCCAGACCGGCCCCACGGTGTTGAGCAGGACGCGCCGCTGGGTGTCGCTTCGCGCCATGAGCTTCATGAGCATGCCGACGCCGAGGTCGAAACCCTCGAGGAAGAGGTAGCCGGCCCAGAGCAGGGCGATGAGGACGAACCACACGGTGGGCAGGGCCTCGGTCATCGTGGTGCCTTTCGGGGTGCGGACGGGTGGGGTGCACGGGCACCGATGGCGGTCCCGCGAGGATCGAAGGGCCGGTCAGTACGCGAACGCGAGGACATCGCCGTCGTCCTTCCTGCCGCTCCGCGGGTCTTCGTCGTCGTCGGTGTGGGCGAGTTCGGGCATGGCGGATGCGGTGCCACCCCGGACGTAGGTCACGAGGAGCCTCACCTCGACGACGAGGAGCACGGCGTAGACGGCGGTGAACAGCACGAGGGAGGTGACGAGTTCGGCGAGGGACACTCCGGGTGACACGGCTGCCGCGGTGAACATGAAGACTCCGTCGACGCCGGTCGGATCCGGGTTGGGGGCGACGACGAAGGGCTGGCGGCCCATCTCGGTGAACACCCAGCCCGCGATGTTCGCGCCGAAGGGCGCGAGGATGCCGAACACCGCCAGGCGCATGAGCCAGCGCGACTCCGGGACGGTGCCCCTGCGCAGGACCCACAGGGCGGCTGCGGCTGCAGCGGCCGCGATCGCACCGAAGCCGATCATGATGCGGAAGCCCCAGTAGGTGACCTCCATGACGGGCAGGTAGTCGATCTCGGTGCCGGCGAGGTCGCCGTACCGGGGGTCGTCGGGCAGATTCGTGCCGTACTTCTCCTGGTACTCCGGGAGGAGGGTGTTCACACCCTTGACCTCGGTGGTGAAGTCGCCATTGGCGAGGAAGGAGAGCACCCCCGGGACCTCGATCACGGCGGTGATGTCGTCGCAGCTCTGCGCCCCGAGGTTGCCGACGGACAGGATGGAGAATCCGGTGCCGTCGTGGCAGGCAGCCTCGGCCGCGGCCATCTTCATGGGCTGCTGGTCGAACATCAGCTTGCCCTGGAGGTCGCCGGTGATCCCGGTACCCGCGAACGCGATCATCGCGACGACGGCCCCGGCGCGCGCCGAGCGCAGCCACACGGCGTGGTCGACGGCGTCCCGGGACCCCGTCCGTGCGCCGACGACGACCCTGCCGTCCGCACCGACGGCGTCGATCCCGTCGTGGCGACGCCTCCACAGGTGGTACCAGCTGATGCCGAGGAGGAATGCCCCGGCGACGGCGAGGCATCCGAAGAGCGTGTGGGGGAAGGCGACGAGCGCCGTGTTGTTGGTGAAGACGGCCCACGCGTCCGTCATCACCGGCCTGCCGTCGACCATCTCGACGCCCACGGGGTGCTGCATCCAGGAGTTCGCCACCAGGATGAAGTAGGCGGAGAACACCGAGGCGAGGACCGCCGCCCAGAGCGACATGAGGTGCAGCCGCTTCGGCAGGCGGCCCCAGCCGAAGATCCAAAGGCCCAGGAAGGTGGACTCGACGAAGAAGGCGAGCAGCGCCTCCATGGCCAGCGGGGCGCCGAAGACGTCACCGACGAAACGACTGTACTCACTCCACGCCATGCCGAACTGGAACTCCTGCACAAGTCCCGTGGCCACCCCGACGATGAAGTTGATGAGGAAGAGCTTCCCCCAGAACTTGGTCATGCGCAGATACTGCTCATGACCGGTGCGATGCCACATGGTCTGCATCATCGCCACCAGGAGCCCGAGACCGATCGTCAGGGGCACCATGACGAAGTGGTAGACGGTCGTGATCCCGAATTGCCACCTGGCGATCTCCAAGGCTTCCATGAGACCCTCTCAGCTGTGCCCACCGTCGCTCCGGACGGGACTTCTACGGCGTGTAGAAGAGTTCTTCTACACAGTGTAGAACGATTCCGACTGCACTTCTACGTGGAGTAGAAATGTGCGGCTCGACGCTGTACGTTAGATGCACCACGCCTCATCGCTCCCTGCCGGGAGCGGATCCCCGTCCGAGGCGGGCCGGGATCGCGGAATGACTGAAGGAAGAACATGGCAACGCTCGGAGACCTCGAACGCACGGTGATGGATCTGCTGTGGGCGACGCCGGAGGCGGCCACCGCCAATGAACTGCGGGACGCCATCGCCGAGGCACCGTCGGGAGAAGTGGGACGTGAACTGGCCGTGACGACGGTGCTGACGGTCCTGTCCCGGCTCGAGAAGAAGGGCCTGGTGGAGCGGGAGCGCGACAGCCGCCCTCATCGGTACAGGTCGGTGACCAGCCGCGAGGACCACACGGCAGAGCTGATGCACGAGGTCCTCGTGACGGCCCCCGACCGCGAGGCCGTGCTCGCCCGCTTCATCGGCAGCGTCTCGGAGACCGAGGCGCAGACCCTCCGCAAGCTGCTCGGCGGCAGCTGACCCTCCGATGTTCTGGGCCTCCTATCTCCTGGCGGCTCTCGCGATCATCCTCGCGTGGCCTGCGCCGATCGCGCTGTCACGTGCGTCCTGGCCGGCCCGGGCGCCGTTCACGGCGATGGTGCTCTGGCAGTCGATTGCACTGGCGGGTGGCCTGTCGATGATCGGGGCGATGCTCGTCTGGGGTCTCGAACCCCTGGGGGACAACCTCGTCTCCGCCTCCGTGGGTTTCCTCGACATCCTGATCGACGACGAATCCGCTGAGACACTCGGTGTCGTCCACGTCTTCGCCATCAGCGCGGCGACCCTGCTGTTCGCCCATCTGGTCAGCACCCTGGTCCTGACCTTCATGCGCATCCGGCGCCAGCGCCGCCGGCACCGCGACATGCTGAACCTGCTGAGTTCGCCTGCGGCGGATCAGCCCGCAACGCTCGTGATCAACCATCCCGCTCCGGTCGCCTACTGCCTGCCCGGTGGCGCCCGGTCGGTCACCGTCATGTCCGACGGCCTCATGGACCTGCTGACCCGCGCCGAACTCGACGCCGTGCTGACGCACGAGAGCGCCCACCTGCACCAGCGCCACCACCTGCTGCTGTGGGCGTTCGCGGCCTGGCGCTCCGCGCTCCCCTGGCTTCCGACGTCACGGCTCGCCCAGCGGGCCGTGAGTGAGCTCATCGAGATGCTCGCCGACGACGAGGCTCTGCGCCATGTGGACGAGCCCACCCTCGTGCGGGCGATCGCCATCGTCGGCTCGGGGGCGCTCCCCCGGGCGGAGGACGTCCTGGACGACCCCCTTGCCGACGACCCCGGACGCGACACGAGTGCAGGTGCCGAGGTGACCGGCGGGACGGCCGACACGCGGTCCACGGCGCACCGCCTGAGCCGGCTGCTCACACCGCTTCCACCACTGAGCAGATTCCAGCAGGGTCTGGCCCTCTCGACGGCCGGCCTGCTGCTCGTGGTCCCGCCCGTCCTGCTGGTGGCACCGGAACTGCTCGGCTGAGCCGTGACCGCGGCTTCGCGTCTCCTGAAGAGACGTCTCAGGCGTCGATGCGGTCCCGGTCGAGCGACGACGCTCCGGCCACGATGAAGTCCTTCCGCGGAGCGACATCACTCCCCATGAGGAGGTTGAACACGCGCTCGGCGGACTCCGCCTCCTGGATCCGCACACGCCGCAGCGTACGGTGCCGCGGATCCATGGTGGTCTCGGCCAGCTGGTCGGCGTCCATCTCCCCCAATCCCTTGTACCGCTGGATGGGCGACTTGTAGCGCTTGCCCTGCTTCTCCATCGCCGCGAGCAGGCGGTTGAGTTCCGCCTCCGAGTACGTGTAGATCATCTCGTTCGCCTTCGACCCGCCGTTGATCACCTCGACCCGGTGCAGGGGCGGGACCGCGGCATACACACGCCCGTCCTCCACCAGCGGCCGCATGTAGCGGAAGAACAGCGTGAGCAGGAGCGTGCGGATGTGCGCGCCGTCGACGTCGGCGTCCGTCATCAGGATGACCTTGCCGTACCTCCGGGCATCGAGCTGGAAGCTCCGTCCGGACCCGGCGCCGATGACCTGGATAAGGGCAGCACACTCGGCGTTCGACAGCATGTCGCCGACCGAGGCCTTCTGCACGTTCAGGATCTTGCCCCGGATGGGAAGCAGCGCCTGGTAGTCGGAGGACCGTGCGTTCTTGGCCGTCCCGAGAGCGCTGTCCCCCTCGACGATGAACAGCTCGGAACGCTCCTGGTCGTCGATGCGGCAATCGGCGAGCTTCGCGGGCATGGTCGAGGTCTCCAGGGCGTTCTTCCGGCGCTGGGTCTCCTTGTGGACACGCGCCGAGATGCGCGACTTCATCTCCGCCACGACCTTCTCGAGGAGGAGCGTGGACTGCGTCTTGTCGTTGCGCGCCGAGGAGGTCAGCCGCGCCTGCAGCTCCTTCTCGACGACCTTCGTCACGATGGCCTTCACCGCCGACGTGCCGAGGATCTCCTTCGTCTGGCCCTCGAACTGGGGCTCGGCGAGCCGCACGGTGAGCACGGCGGTGAGCCCCGCGAAGACGTCGTCCTTCTCGATCTTGTCGCTGCCGGCCTTCAGCTTGCGGGCGTTGTCCCCGATGACCTTGCGGAACGTCTTCAGGAGGGCCCCTTCGAAGCCGCTCTGGTGCGTCCCGCCCTTCGGCGTCGCGATGATGTTGACGTAGCTGCGCACGGTGGTCTCGTAGCCGATGCCCCAGCGCAGGGCGATGTCGACGTCGCAGTCGCGCTCGACCTCGGCCATCCTGCTGTGTCCCCGCTCGTCGAGGACGGGGACCGACTCCTTGAACCGACCCGACCCCTGGATCCGCCAGACGTCCGTTACGGCGGCATCGAGGGCCAGGAACTCGGCGTACTCCGAGATGCCGCCGTCGTGCTGGAAGACCTCTTCCACCGGCCCGGACTCACCGGGCGTACCCGGCATCCTCCGCTCGTCGCGCAGCACGATGCGGAGTCCCGGGACCAGGAAGGACGTCTGTCGTGCCCGCGTCTGGAGCTCCTCGTAGGAGAAGGTCGCATCGGCGGTGAAGATCTGGCGGTCCGCCCAGTACCTGATGCGCGTCCCGGTGACACCCCGTTTCGCCGTCCCGACCACGTCGAGGCGCGATCCGTCGAGGAACGGCTCGAAGGCGGATGTGGGCGACGGCGTCCTCGCGTCCTTGAAGGTGCCGGGTTCACCGCGGCGGAAGGACATGGTGTACGTCTTGCCGCCGCGGTCCACGAAGGCGTCCAGCCTCGAGGAGAGGGCATTGACCACACTGGCCCCGACACCGTGCAACCCGCCGGAGGCGGTGTAGGAGCCGCCACCGAACTTGCCTCCGGCATGGAGTTTCGTGAAGACGACCTCGACCCCGGTCAGACCGGTCTTGGGTTCGATGTCCACCGGGATACCACGCCCGTCGTCGTGGATCTCGACGGACCCGTCGGCGTGCAGGATGACGGTGATGCTCTGTCCGTGCCCGGCCAGGGCTTCGTCAACCGAGTTGTCGATGATCTCCCAGAGGCAGTGCATGAGGCCCCGCGAGTCCGTCGACCCGATGTACATGCCGGGGCGCTTGCGGACTGCTTCGAGTCCCTCGAGCACCGAGAGGTGCCGGGCTGTGTAGTCCGAAGTGGGAGGTGTCACGGTGCGGGGGTCTCCTTGGCGGGACGGCACGATCCAGGACAGGAGTCAGGAGGGTGATGGTGGGGATGGCTCTCCGTCAGTTTATTACGGGTGACCGACACCGGCCGGAAGGGCGCGATCGGGGCCTGGTTCCGGGGCTCGGCGACTGCCTCCCATACCCCCGGTACGCCCGGAGCGAAAGGAGGCCCAGCCTGCGAAGAGGCTGCGACGAATAGTGGTTATATGAGTACACGATCCACATGAGGAGGCATTCATGACCACTGCAGTAGCAACTCGCGAACTCACTGCCCTGGACCGCTGTGACCGATGCGGCGCCCAGGCCTACGTGCGGGCGGTCCTTCAGTCCTCCGGTGGAGAGCTTCTGTTCTGCGGCCACCACGCGCGTGCAGTCGAAGCAAACCTGAAGCCGCTCACATCCGAGTGGCAGGACGAGACCCAGCGGCTTCATGAGAAGCCCGTCGTCGCGGCCGACTGACCGGGATCATCCCGCCCCATCCGACGTACGACACCGGCTCCCCCCGTGTACAGGGAGCTGACAAGGAAAGGCCCCCTCCATCGGAGGGGGCCTTTCCTGCTTCTGGACGAGCCACCTGGCGTGCGGGCCCAGCCATCACCTCCGCAGGGCGAGCTGCTGCGCGTTGCAGGCGTGACGGCACGGGAGCCGACGGGACGCCCGGTGCCGTGCTCGAACGACACAGGGCCCCTCCCGAGGGAGGGGCCCTGTGTCGACCGAGCAGGACCGGCAATGCCGGCGTCGCTGATCAGTCGAGGTAGTCGCGCAGCACCTGGGAGCGCGAGGGGTGGCGCAGCTTGGACATCGTCTTGGATTCGATCTGGCGGATCCGCTCGCGGGTCACGCCGTAGACCTTGCCGATCTCGTCCAGCGTCTTCGGCTGCCCGTCGGTCAGGCCGAAGCGCATGGCGACGACGCCGGCCTCACGCTCGGACAGGGTGTCGAGGACGGAGTGCAGCTGCTCCTGCAGGAGGGTGAAGCTGACGGCATCCGCGGGCACGACGGCCTCGGAATCCTCGATCAGGTCGCCGAACTCGGAGTCGCCGTCCTCGCCGAGCGGCGTGTGCAGCGAGATGGGCTCGCGGCCGTACTTCTGTACCTCGACGACCTTCTCCGGCGTCATGTCGAGTTCGAGGGCCAGCTCCTCCGGAGTGGGCTCGCGGCCGAGGTCCTGCAGCATCTGTCGCTGGACACGAGCCAGCTTGTTGATGACCTCGACCATGTGGACGGGGATACGGATGGTGCGGGCCTGGTCCGCCATGGCCCGCGTGATGGCCTGGCGGATCCACCAGGTGGCGTAGGTCGAGAACTTGAAGCCCTTGGTGTAGTCGAACTTCTCGACGGCGCGGATGAGGCCGAGGTTGCCCTCCTGGATGAGGTCGAGGAAGAGCATGCCACGGCCGGTGTAGCGCTTGGCCAGCGAGACGACCAGGCGGAGGTTCGCCTCGAGGAGGTGGTTCTTGGCGCGCTTGCCGTCATGGATCACGAACTCGAGCTCGCGCTTCAGCTTCGGATCCATGTCCGGATCGGCGGCGATCTTCTCCTCGGCGAACAGGCCGGCCTCGATACGCAGCGCGAGGTCGACTTCCTGCTCGGCGTTGAGCAGCGCGACCTTGCCAATCTGCTTGAGGTAGTCCTTGACGGGGTCGGCCGTCGCGCCGGCCGACACGACCTGCTGCGCGGGGGCGTCGTCGTCGTCCGCATCGGAGTAGACGAAACCGGTGGTGGTGCCGACCTCGGCCGCCTCGGGCTTGGCGTCCTCGGAGTCAGTGTCGACGGCGACCTCGATGGCCGGATCCGTCGGCTCGAGCGTGTCCACCGAACCCTGCGCGGCGGAGGCCTTCGCCGCCGCAGCGGAGGAAGCAGCCTTCGTGGCGGGCTTCTTGGCCGCTACCCGTCGCTTGGTAGTGGTGGTACCAGCGTCTGTCGACGCCGGAGCTGCTGTCTTCTTGACCGGCACAGGGGACCTTTCATACGGCGGTGTGTGATGTCATCAGACGGACAACACCACTATGACCCTGTCAAGTCCGCGCTGATCCCAGACGATACCGACGGAGTCCGTTCCCTGGAGAACGGTTCCGCCGACCGAGCTATTCCCTGCCGGCGTGTGCCTTGCGGCCTTGCACGGACGGGCATGCTCGATGGAGTTCTGGTGCACGGACCCAACCGGGTCTCAAATTTCATTGTCTCACGACCGACCGTCGCGCCGGAAATTTCCGTCGGTACCCACGGGCGCGGCAGGATGCACCCGTTACCCCCGTGAGTGCCCGTCACGCAGCGGTCCCACGACCCTGCCCGGCCGTCGCCGTCCATGCCGTCCTTCGGGTCCTGGCCCAGGCGGGCATCCCACCGCGCCGGAGGAGTTCGTGGAGCAGGCGGGCGAGACGATACCCCGGCACCGCCTGCTCGGCGGCGTCCAGGTAGACGGCCGCCCGTGATCCCCTGCCCCGCGCGTAGTCGAACCAGCCGGCCATCGTCAGCGCGGCGGCCCTCGACTCCCCCTCGCCGACCAGAGGGAGGCGACCGAGCACATGGCTCATCGCATCGACGCGTGCCCACTGGATGGTCCCCGCGTAGCGCCCGGCGAGGAGATCGCCGTACAGCCGGGCTGCCTCGTCGAGGAGATGGCCGAGGGAGCCGGGATCCTCCTCCTGCCCGACCGACACGGATGCCGAGGACGTCGCTCCGTGATCCAGCGCCGCCCGGAGCGCCTCGGGAAGGTCGACGCGCTCCGGCACCTGCGCCGGACCGGCGTCGCGAGGGGACGCCGCAGGGGACGCCGCAGGGGACGCCGCAGGGGCCATCGCCCCCGGGCTCCGCGACGGTCGGAGCAGGCCGGAGGCCGCGACGCCCTGCAGGGCTGCGGCGGACCCCAGGCACGCGCTGACCAGGAGGAAGTCGCGCACCGTCCTCGACTCGACGGTGGCGAGCAGGAAGCCTGCGAGCCCCGCGTCGGCGGCGACGTCGATTCCGGGAGTGCCCTCGAGCACGGCATCCCACATCGCTGACGTCGCCCGGAACCGGCCCTCGTCCGCCCATCGGCCTGCACACCGGACGCCGGCGCGGGCCCGGGCCTCCTCGATGTCCGGGCGGGCCCCGTCCGTCCCCGCGGACCCCGACCGGAGAAACGGTGTGGCCCGCTCCACCGCGGCGGGAGCGGACGCGTCGAAGGCGCTGCCGCCGTAGACGAGTTCCGCGTTGAGAGCACTGTCTGTCACGGTGTCGAGCGGCCGGCCCGGCCAGGGGCAGCACTCCTCGTCGCGGCAGAAGTAGTCCCGCCACGCCTCGTGGGACACGTGCCAGCCCGCGCGGACGGGCAGACCGGCAGCTCCGAGCACGGTCTCGAGGGCGCGCACCGTGTCGGACGCCGGCGGGGCGGTGAGCCGCTGCCACTCCTGGCCCGCATACACGAGGACCAGCGTGCCGTCCGCCTCCGTGTCGCCCTCGAGGAAGGACAGGACACCCTCCGCGAAGGTCAGCCGGTCCGTGCCGGAGCACGGGAGGTCGACCCGGAGCGTGGCGCCGAGTCGCCGCTCCGAGGTGGTCAGGACGACGAGGCTCTCCTCGGGCATGAATCCGAGGGCATGGGGTACGTAGGACAGGATGTCGGCGGGCGAGGTGACGGCATAGGCCGGGGACGCGTGGCTGCCCGCTGCGGGGCTCGTGGAGGAGGACATGCGGTCCAGCCTCGTGGCGTGTGCGCCTCCACGCGCGAGGATGCGCTGGTATGTGGACAACGGGTCGGGCCCGCCGACGGACCTAGCCGTCCTGCCTCCGGGCGGCCTTCCGCTGGCGGCGCAGCCGCCGCTCCCGGGCGAGCGCGTCCCGCAGGGGCGGGACCACGACGCCCTGCTCGGCCATCCGCCGTCGCACCCTCCCGCGAGCGATGACCACCGCCGTCGCGCCGGTGGCCAGCACCACGAGCTGGACGGCCATCGCGAGGCGGAAGGAGGTCAGGGCGTAGAGGTCGCCGCGCGAGTACCCACCCGCGAGGAGGAGGTCGAGCACGATCCCGATCACGAACATCGTCAGGAGCGACGCCATGAAGCCGCCGATGTTGACGATCCCGGTCGCAGTGCCCATGCGGGCCGCGGGGTTGAAGGTGCGCGCGAAGTCGAAGGCGATCATCGATCCGGGTCCGCCGACGGCGAGCGCCACCACCAGGAGGGTCAGCAGAGGCAGGGGTGCGGGCCCGGGATAGAGCAGGACGGCGAGCCAGGCAGCCGCCATCAGGCCGGCGATGGAGAGCACCATGGTGGAGCGGCGGAGCGGGTGGCGGCCCACGTAGCGCCCGAGGAGCGGCCCGCAGGCGATACCCACGGCCACGAACAACGTCATGAGCGCGGACGCGGCGCCTTCACCGACCTTCTCCGCACGGACGAGGTACGGGTAGCCCCACATGAGCACGAAGACGGTCCCGGGGAACTGGATGGTGAAGTGGGACCACAGTCCCAGCCGGGTCCCCGGCTGCTTCCAGGCCTCGGCGAGCGACGTCCCGGTCTCCCGGAGGGTCTGGGATCGTCGTTCGCTGCCCGCGACGGGGGAATCGCGGATCACACTGACGGACAGCACGACGGCGACCACCGACAGCGCGGCAGCGGACAGGAACGCGGGCTGCCAGCCGACGCCCGACAGGAGGGCGACGAACGGGATGACGGACACCACCTGCCCGAGCTGCCCGATGATCCCGGTCCACTGGGTGAGCACCGGGATGCGCCGTGGCTCGAACCAGGCGGGGAGGAGTCGCAGGACACTGATGAACGTCGTCGCGTCACCGGCGCCGACGAACAACCGTCCGACGATGCCGGCGCCGACCGAGTCCGCGAAGGCCAGCTGGGCCTGGCCGAGCGCCATCAGCACGCCACCGGCCACGATCAGCGTACGCGGCCCCCACCGGTCCACGAGGACACCCACGGGGACCTGCAGGCCCGCGTAGACGAGCAGCTGCACCACGGTGAAGACGGACAGCTGGGACGCCGTCGCGCCGAACCGGTCCGTCGCTTCGAGCCCTGCCACCCCGAACGTGGTGCGCTGCGTCACGGCCACCAGGTACGCCAGCACGCCCGCCGCCCACACCAGTCCGGCTCTCGAGAAGATCACGCTGCCCATTATCCCGTGACGTCCCCTGCGCTACCGCCGTCCTGCGGCTCTGCCGCCTATGACGATGCCCACCCGCCTGGTCGGCGGATGGGCATCGGCGGCGCGGTACCGGTCTGTCCGACAGGGTTCCGGCCGCGGGGATCAGGCGGGATCCGGTCGCCGGATCGAGGCGCGGGGACGCGTGCGGCAGCTCAGGAGGGCGGGCGGGTGCCGGACGGGCCGTCGTCGTCCGTCGACCCCGGAGCCCCGATCCCGGACCCGTCGGCGGCGTCGGACCCGCCCGCAGCACCGGACTCGCCCGATACCGCTCCATCCGGAGCGCTGCCGTGCGAGCCGTAGTCGATGGGCGTCGTCCCCAGGAACTCCGTGTCCCACAGCAGCGTCGACTCCTCCTCCGCCTGGGGGCTGGCGAGATAGGCCTCGACGGCGGCACCGAGTTCGTCGGCGCTCGCCAGTTCGCTGTTCTCCTTGACGAGCAGCGACCGGCGGGCCGCCCCGTCGGCGTACTCGTCGTACCGCTGCTCGAGGGACGTGACCACGGACTGCACCTCGGTGGAGTTCCCCACCTGCCGGGCGATCTGCCGCTCGACGTCGCGGCCCGTCTCGCGCAGCCTGTCCGTCGGCAGGACGAGCCGCGCCGACGCGCCGAGGTACTCGAGTCCGGCGACGGCAGCGGGCGGGTACTCCGCCTCGGCGAGGTAGTGCGGGACGTGGATGACGTGCCCGACGACGTCGTTCCCGGCCTCGATGAGCCGCATCTCGAGGACGTGCCCGATCGACGCCTGGAACTCCGCCGTCGGCCGCCACGCGCTCATGCCGTCGATGAGGTCGGGACGGTTGCCGTGCACGGTCACGCCGAGGGGGCGCGTGTGCGGGACGGGCATGGGGATGGCGTGCACCCAGGAGACGATCGAGACCTCGAGGTCCTTCACCAGGCCGACGACGGCGCTCGAGAAACGCTCCCACTGCAGGTCGGGCTCGAGTCCGGTCAACAGGAGGAACGGCTCGCCGAGGCCGTCGTACAGGCGGTGGAGGCCGAGGCGATGCGGCCGGTAGTCCGTCAGGTGGTCCTCGACGAAGGTGATCCTCGGACGCCGCCCGCGGTAGTCGATGAGCTGGTCGGCATCGAACTCGGCGACGGGCTCGTGCTCCAGCACCTCCATCAGCTCCTCGCTGACCTGGGACACCACCTGGCCGGCGTCCATGAAGCCGGTGAGGCTCATGAGCAGCGGGAGGCCCTTGGTCGCGGGGTCGTCGAAGACGTCGGTGTTGATGTTGTAGAGGGTTCCTGGATCCAGCATGGCTCTCTCCTTGCTCCGTGGTCCTGCAGGCGTCAACGCCACCCGGACCGGCTTCATTCCGGGGAGCGGGAGGATGGGGACCGCGGGGCCGGGCGGCAAGCGGCGGATGCGGATCGCGCGGTATGCGTCCTGCGAACGGCTGCGGGGCACCCGCGGCACAGAGACTACGATCGTCAGGACGGTTCCCGGACCACCAGATACCGGAACCACGCAGCATGCAGCATCTGGACAACCCATCCGGACACGAGGAGACAGATTCCGTGATCAAGACGAGCGAACTACACCTGACGGCTTCCGCGAAGGACATCAAGAAGATCCCGAGCGACGCGCTCGTGATCGCGGTCGCCAAGGGGACGGACGGACCGGTCCTGCTCGAGAACCCTCTTCCCGCCAAGGCTGCGCGCGCCCTCGGTGACTCGCTGCAGGTGCTCGGGATCACCGGGGCGGCGGACGAGGTGCGCAGGCTCCCCGGCCTCCCGGAGACCAGCGCGGACTCGCTCGTCCTGTCCGGCGTCGGTCCGGTGTCCGCGGACGCCGAGGTGCCCGCCGAGACCCTGCGCCGCGCGGCGGGAGCCGCGGTCCGCCAGCTCACCGGGCTCGACACCGTGGTCATCGCACTCCCCGCCACGACGGTGGCTGCGGCGACAGCCGTCGCGGAAGGCGCCGCCTTCGGCGCCTACAGCTACGAGGGCCACAAGTCGGGCATGAAGGCCGACGGGACGATCGCCCCGGCGACCGACCGAGCGGCCGTGCGCAACGTCGTCGTCCACACGGCCGTGGCCGACGACGCTCAGCTGGCTCCCGCCCTCCGGCGGGCCACCATCCTCGGGAAGAACGTCAACACCACGCGCTCCCTCGTCAACCAGCCGCCCAGCCACCTGTACCCGGAGACCTTCGCCCAGGCGGCCAAGGACCTGACGCGGGGTCTGCCGATCAAGGTCACGGTCATGGACGAGAAGCGCCTCGAGCGGGACGGCTACGGCGGGATCCTGGGCGTCGGCAAGGGTTCGTCGCGTCCCCCGCGCATGGTGAAGGTCGAGTACTCCCCCGCCAGGCCCGCCGTGCACCTGGCCCTCGTGGGCAAGGGCATCACCTTCGACTCCGGTGGACTCTCGCTGAAGCCCGCTGCGGGCATGCAGACCATGAAGCTCGACATGGCCGGTGCCGCCGTCGTCCTCAGCACCCTCCTGGCCGTCGCCGAACTGGGCCTTCCCGCCAAGGTCACGGCCTGGCTCTGCCTCGCCGAGAACATGCCCTCGGGTACCGCGCAGCGCCCCGAGGACGTCCTGTCCATCTACGGCGGACGCACCGTCGAGGTCCTCAACACCGACGCCGAGGGCCGGCTCGTGATGGCCGACGGCCTCGCCGCCGCGAGCGAGGAGGCACCCGATGCGATCATCGACATCGCCACGCTCACGGGTGCGCAGATGATCGCCCTGGGCACGCGGGTCTCGGGCGTCATGGGCGACGACGGCGTACGTGACGCCGTCAAGGCCGCAGCAGACCGCGCGGGCGAGCAGTTCTGGCCGATGCCGCTCCCCGAGGAGCTGCGGCCGAGCCTCGAGTCCCAGGTCGCCGACATCGCGAACATCGGCGAGCGGAACGGCGGCATGATGACCGCAGCCGTGTTCCTGCGGGAGTTCGTCGGCCAGGTCGACGGCGAGAAGATCCCCTGGGCGCACCTCGACATCGCGGGTCCCGCCTTCAACGAGGGTGCGCCCTACGGCTACACGCCCAAGGCGGGCACCGGCGTCGGCGTCCGCACGCTCCTCGCCTACGTCGAGGACACCCTCGCCCGCACGGTCTGACCGGGGGTCCGTCCGGCGGGCGGCCCCTCCGGCGCGTGAGAAAGCGCACATCACGACCCCACGGTGCGTCCGGCGCCGACTTCGAGTAGAAGCCGGATGCACCGTGGGGATAGGGTGAAAAACAAAGCACACGAACGATCAGCGACCGCATCGCGACCGCATGAGCAAACGATCCACCAACCGACGCGCAGGGCGCGTCCCAGACCACGCGAGGGAGCGTTCAAGTGGCCGCATCGGCAACTGCGCAAGAATTCGACATCCTGGTACTCGGCGGAGGAAGTGGCGGATACGCCGCCGCACTCCGTGCCGTGCAGCTGGGCTTCACGGTGGGGCTCATCGAGAAGGGCAAGCTCGGGGGCACCTGCCTGCACAACGGCTGCATCCCCACCAAGGCCCTCCTCCACTCCGCGGAGATCGCCGACGGCGCCCGCGACGCCGAGAAGTACGGCGTGAAGGCGACGTTCGAGTCGATCGACATGAACGCGGTCAACGCCTACAAGGACGGCATCATCGCCGGTAAGTACCGCGGCCTGCAGGGACTCATCAAGTCCAAGGGCATCACCGTGATCGAAGGATCGGGCAAGCTGGCGTCGGAGAACACCATCGACGTCGACGGCACCGTCTACACCGGAAAGCACATCATCCTCGCCACCGGGTCCTTCTCCCGCAGCCTCCCCGGCCTCGAGATCGGCGGCAAGGTCATCACCTCGGACCAGGCCCTGACGATGGACTTCGTGCCGAAGTCGGTCATCATCCTCGGCGGCGGCGTCATCGGCTGCGAGTTCGCCTCCGTGTGGAAGTCCTTCGGCGTCGACGTCACGATCGTCGAGGCGCTGCCCTCGCTCGTGCCCAACGAGGACGCGTCGATCGTCAAGAACTTCGAGCGCGCCTTCAAGAAGCGCGGCATCAAGTTCAACACCGGTACCCGCTTCAAGTCGGTCGAGCAGAACGACGACGGCGTCGTCGTCTCGCTCGAGGACGGCAAGACCTTCGAAGCGGACCTCATGCTCGTCGCCGTCGGCCGCGGACCGGTCACGCAGAACCTCGGCTACGAGGAGGCAGGCCTCACCATGGACCGCGGCTTCGTCATCACCAACGAGCGCCTCCACACCGGTGTCGGCACCATCTACGCGATCGGCGACATCGTCCCCGGCCTGCAGCTGGCCCACCGCGGCTTCCAGCAGGGCATCTTCGTGGCGGAGGAGATCGCGGGCCTGAAGCCCGTCGTCGTCGCCGATCTCAACATCCCCAAGGTCACCTACAGTGATCCGGAGATCGCCTCGGTCGGCTACACCGAGAAGGCCGCCCGCGAGAAGTTCGGTGACGAGAACGTGCTGACCCACGAGTACAACCTCGCCGGCAACGGCAAGAGCTCGATCATCGGCACCGGCGGCATCGTCAAGCTCGTCCGGGAGAAGGACGGCCCCATCGTCGGTGTCCACATGCTCGGCAGCCGCATGGGCGAGCAGATCGGCGAGGCACAGCTGATCGTCAACTGGGAGGCCTACCCGGAGGACGTCGCCCCGCTGATCCACGCACACCCCACGCAGAACGAGGCGCTCGGCGAGGCGCACCTCGCGCTGGCGGGCAAGCCGCTGCACGGCTGACGCCCGTCCGGGAGCCGTCACACGGTCCCACGAGCCTGGTCCACGCCCCGGAGGCGTGGACTAAGCTCGGAACCAGGAATCTCACGCACGTCCAGCTGAGCGGGCCCCGCTCGTCGATCAGCTGTCAGGAACGATCTACGAAGGAGAAACGGGCGCATTATGTCTGAATCCGTGAACTTGCCCGCTCTCGGTGAAAGCGTCACCGAAGGCACCGTCACCCGCTGGCTCAAGCAGGTCGGTGACCGTGTCGAGGTGGACGAGCCGCTCCTCGAGGTCTCCACCGACAAGGTCGACACCGAGATCCCGTCGCCCATCGCCGGCGTCATCGAGGAGATCCTGGTGGCCGAGGACGAGACCGCCGAGGTCGGCGCACCGCTCGTCCGGATCGGCGACGGATCGGGCAGCAGCGATTCCGGAGATGCCGCTCCGGCCGAGGACTCCGCACCGGCCGAGGCCTCGCAGCCCGATACATCGGAGGCACCGCAGGCGGAGGCCTCGTCCTCCGACGGTGGGACCGGCGCAGGGAGCGATGACGCCGGATCGGGCGAAGGCACCGAGGTCACCCTTCCCGCCCTGGGCGAGAGCGTCACCGAGGGCACCGTCACCCGCTGGCTGAAGGCCATCGGCGACGAGGTCGAGGTCGACGAGCCCCTCCTCGAAGTCTCGACGGACAAGGTCGACACGGAGATCCCCTCGCCCGTGGCCGGCACCCTGCAGGAGATCCGCGTCAACGAGGACGAGACCGCCGAGGTCGGCGCGGTCCTCGCCGTCATCGGTGCCGGGGCCTCCGCCCCCCAGAAGGTCGAGGCCGCGTCGGGTGAGCCGCTCGTGGCCGCGCCCGCCGAGGAGCGCGAGGACGCCCCCACGGAGAAGCCCGGCTCGCACCACGAGGCCGAGCGGGCCTCCGGTACGTCGGAGCCCGACGACGACGCGAGCGGCGCATCGGCTCCGCAGCCCGCCGCTGCTGAGAAGCCCGCTGAGAAGCCGGTGGAGAAGCCCGCAGAGAAGTCCGCGGACAAGCCTGCCGGGACGGCGTCCGACTCCAGCGGTTCGGATGCGTCCGCGTACGTGACCCCGCTCGTGCGACGCCTCGCGAACCAGAACGACGTCGACCTGTCCACGGTCAAGGGCACCGGGGTGGGAGGGCGTATCCGTAAGCAGGACGTCCTCGACGCCGCCGAGGCCCGGAAGGCGGCGCAGGCGGAGCCCGCTCAGCAGGCCGCGCCGGCGCCCGCCGCTCCCGCTGGAGGCGCAGCGCCGTCGAAGCCCGCGGCGCCAGCCGTCGAGCCCTCGAAGCTGCGCGGCACCGTGGAGAAGGCCCCGCGCATCCGCCAGACCATCGCCAAGCGCATGCGGGAGTCCCTCGAGGTCTCGGCGCAGCTGACCCAGGTGATCGAGGTCGACATGACCCGGATCGCCAAGCTGCGGACCGCGTCGAAGGACACCTTCCTCGCGCAGAACGGCGCGAAGCTCACGTTCCTCCCCTTCATCTCGAAGGCCGTCACCGAGGCCCTGAAGCAGCACCCGAAGCTGAACGCCTCCTTCGACGAGGAGAAGAAGGAAGTGACCTACCACGACGCCGAGCACCTGGCGATCGCGGTGGACACCGAGAAGGGCCTGCTCGTCCCCGTCATCAAGGACGCCGGGAACCTCAACCTCGGTGGTCTCGCCAAGAAGATCGCCGATGTCGGATCCCGGACCCGTAACGGCCAGATCGGTCCCGACGAGCTCTCCGGCGGCACGTTCACGATCACGAACATCGGCTCCGCCGGTGCTCTGTTCGACACGCCGATCATCAACCAGCCGCAGGTCGGCATCCTCGGCACGGGCATCATCGTCAAGCGCCCGGTGGTGATCACGGGTGCGGACGGCGACGACACCATCGCCATCCGGTCGATGATGTACCTGAGCCTGACCTACGACCACCGACTGGTCGACGGCGCGGATGCGGGACGCTTCCTGCAGACGCTCAAGGCTCGCCTGGAAGGCGGCGCCTTCGAGGCCGATCTCGGCCTCTAGCAGCAACCCGGGCCGTCGCGTCCGCACGGAAGCCGCTTCCCCCCGGGGAGGCGGCTTCCGTCGTCCCGGGGTACCCGTCCGCCGTCATCTCCGGTGCAGCCCGCAGCCCGGCGCAGGTGGGGCGGGGCAGGACGCGGATCTGCTCCTAGGATGGGAGGGAAGTACCGGACGCGACCTCCGCGTCCGGACGGACAGCAAGGAGAACCATGGCTACCGTTCGCACAGCCCACACCATCTGGAGCGGGGATCTGCCCTCGGGCTCGGGGCAGGTCACACTGGATTCCTCCGGCCTCGGAACCTACGACGTGACCTGGAAGGCCCGTGCAGAGCAGTCGGAGGGCAAGACCAGCCCCGAGGAGCTCATTGCCGCCGCACACTCCGCCTGCTTCTCCATGGCCTTCAGCCACGCGCTCGGCGAGGAGGGCAAGACGCCCGACCGCGTCGAGACCAAGGCCGAGGTCGACTTCCAGCCCGGCACCGGGATCACCGCGATCCGCCTCACGCTCGACGCCACCGTCCCGGATCTCTCCGAGGAGGACTTCCAGCGTGTCGCGCAGGCCGCGAAGGAAGGCTGCCCCGTGTCCCAGGCGCTGGCCGGAGTGAAGGACATCTCCCTGACGGCGACACTGCACAGCTGACCCCGGGCGGTCCGGCCCCGCATCGGGTCCAGGACCGCTCACAGGTCCGCTCACGGGCCGCACGAGGAGGCCTCCGGATTCGTTCGGGGGCCTCCCGCATGTTCGGAGTCGATTCGTCCGCCGTGGTACGACCTGCGCGACGTCGGCGGTCGGTGAGGCCGATGACGCCCCGCCACGCCGGGACGCCAGAGCGTTCGCGGTGCACGACACCGTGCGCCGCGTTGCGGCGTCACCGCATCAGCGCGGGGGCCGACACCGTTCGCCGCGTTGCGGGGTCACCGCATCAGCGCGGGACCGACACCGTGCGCCGCGTTGCGGCGTCACCGCGTCCGCTTGGGGGCCCGATACCTTTCGTCGCGCACAAGTGGTTCGATGGGAGCATGCGTATCCTTCTCGCCGGCGCGTCCGGGACCATCGGCACAGCCCTCGTCCGTCAGCTCGAGAAGAACCACGAGGTGACACGCCTCGTGCGGCGCGCTCCCAAGGGGGCCGGGGAGGTCCGCTGGGACCCTGCACGGGGTGAACTGGACGTCGCTGCCGTGGAGCAGGCCGACGCCGTGATCAACCTGTCCGGGGCGGGAATTGCCGGCGGTCTGTGGACGCGGAGCTACAAGGAGACCCTGTACTCCTCCCGGATCATGCCCACGAGGACCCTGGTGCGGGCGATGCGGCAGGCGGCCCACCCGCCGGAGGTCTTCATCAGCCAGTCGGCGTCCGGTTACTACGGCGACCGCGGTGACGACGTGCTGACGGAGGAGGCCTCCTCGGGCGAGACGCTGCTCGCGGACATCTGCCGTCGGTGGGAGGCGGAGGCACTCGCCGCTCCCTCCTCCGTGCGGGTGGTCCTCCCCCGCACCGGCATCGTCATGGCCACGGAGGGGGGCGCGCTGCCCAACCTCCTGATCCCGATCCGGGCGTTCATCGGGGCTTCGCTCGGGTCCGGCCGCCAGTGGTGGCCCTGGATCAGCTTGAATGACGAGATACGTGCCATCGAGTTCCTCCTCACGGCTGACCTGGCGGGGCCCGTCAACCTGAGCGCCCCGACGCCCGCGACCCTCGACACCATCGCGCTGCAGCTGGGGAAGGCTTTCCACCGACCGGTGTGGCTGCGGGCCCCCGCCTTCATCCTCACAGCGGCCATCGGACAACTCGGCTATGAGCTCCTCCTCGTGAGTACCCGGATGCAGCCGCGCGCCCTCACGGCGTCGGGCTTCTCGTTCGACGAACCGACCCCGGAGGCGCTCGCCGCCTGGGTCCGTCGGAACGTCGGATCGAAGCAGTAGCGGGATCCTTCAGGCAGGGGGCTCGATCGTGGAGTGGATCCGCCAGCCCCCGCCCGAATTCCACAGGACGAAGATCATGTCCTGACGGCCGGCCGCCATCAGCGACGGTGATCCGCGTTCGTCGGCCGGGACGGTTCGTTCCTCGGTGTAGGAGGACAGCGCCGCGGTGGCCCGCACCAGGGACACGGTCGTGCCCGACGGAGCATCGCCGACCGCCGGCGAGTCCGCGAGCGCCGTCATGGCTGCTTGCTCGTCACCGGTGAGGGCCCGGGGCTCCCTGATGCTGATCGTCAGGCCCGGGAACGTGATTCCGGACGTCGCCAACGACTCCAACGCCTCGCGGTCTGCCGTCATCGCCGGAGATCCCTCCACATCGATCCTCGACAACAGGGACGGGTCCGCGGTCGCGAAGGCCTCCGCCCGCAGATTCGCGAGGTCACCGAGCGCGATCAGCGGGTCCTCGCCGGCGGGACCGTCGCGGCCGGGCACCCGCGGATCGGCTGCTTCCAGGACCCCCCGACCCGGATCGCCCTCCCCCACCTGGTCGTCGATCTCCTCCTCATCCGCGCCCTCCTCCCGCCCCTGATCGGAGCCGGTCGCCGGGGCGCCTCCGTCCTCCCGCGTCGCCCCCGTCCCCGGACTCCGCCCCGACCCGCCGGCCTCCGGACCATCCTTCGTCCGCGCCTCGCCGCCGCCCCGTCCCGGTGTGTCCGCCGTCACCGTTACGGGCGCGGACAGAACGCCCGGACGCAGCGGACCGCTCACGGTCAGTGCCAGCCCGGCAACCAGCAGGGCCAGGGCGAGTACTCCCGCCACCAGGGCGGCACGGCCGCGCAGGATCCCGTCCCGCCCATCGCGCGGACGCGACCGGAGGGAGCCGAGGGAGCCGGTGGCGGGCCTGCCGACCAGCGCCGCACCACCGCGTGCGCCTGAGGCCACGCCCGGGGCGATCAGGGAACCGGGGCGGACCGCCACCGCGGCGCGCTCCCCTGCTCGGGCACGCGGGGCCCTGATCGGCGCCCTGCCGGATCCGGGACGCGGAGTGCCTGGCCCGGCGATCCGCTGCTCTTCTCCGGGCGCGCGCCGTGCATCTGCCTGCGGAGCCCCACGTCGCCACGCCGGGCGCAGGACCGCCACCAGGCGCCGCCAGCCCGTCGGCTTTCTGTCCGACGGGACGGACGCACGGCGGGTCAGGAGTTCGGGAAGGACACTGGGGTGCACGGCGGGCACCAGGTCGACCGGTCGGGCCGCCGCACTCGAGAGGAGGGTCCGGGCGAACTGCTCGGCGGTCGGGCGGCGTCGGCGATCAGCGCTCAGGCCGTCCTCGATGAGGTGCATGAGCGGCGCCGGGACCTCGGGCACCATCAGCGAGAGCGGAGGTCGCTGCTCCGTGGGGCCGGAGACGCGTCCGGTCATGGCGAACCAGGACACCGCAGCCAGGGCGAAGACGTCGGCTCCCGGGTCGAACCCGCCACCACCCGAGGGATCGATGAAACCGGGCGTCCCCCGGGACCTCGACGCATCCGTTCCGAGCAGCTGACCCGTCCCGAGATCAGCGAGGATAGGCCTCCCCTCGTGGCTGAAGAGGATGTTCCCCGGTGTCACGTCGCCGTGCACAGCACCGGCGTCGTGCAGGTACTGCAGGACGTGCGCGATGGGGACCAGCGACGTCACGACCTCGGGGATGGGCAGCGGACCCCGGCCCGCCACCAGGGCGAGGATCGATCCCCCTGCCGCAAGCTCGGCCAGCAGGGCCGGGCCCTGGTCCGTCGGGACGATCCGGTGCACGCGCAGGAGGTGGTCGTGGGTGAAGCGCTGCAGCAGGGCGAGCTCACGCGCGAGCCCGTCCGCCCCCGGAGGCGTCCCCGCCATCCGCCGGGCCGACGGCGCCTCCGTCGCACGTCCGAAGAGCTTGGTCGGCTCTTCTGACACTGAAGTGGGCAGCTCCGCGGGTGCCGGCGCCCTCCGCACAGCGGAGATCGAGGGCGATGTCCCGGCAGAGCGACGTCCGCGCCGGGCGGGGGACGACGACGCGCTCGGCGCGGCGGCATCGCCCACGAGAGAACGGGGTGGGAGGCCGGCCGATCCGCCGCTTCCAGCTCGCGCCCGTCGGTTCGGGCGTTCGCCGCGCCGGCCTCCTCCAGCCTCCACGGCCGCGCCGGCGTCCTCCGGACAGGGGCTCGTGCGGGACGGCTCACCCACATCCGACGGCGTCATCGGCACCTTGAGGGCGAAGCTCAGGCCGGCGGCGTCGGTGACCTGCCACACCACGGAGGCGCCTCCCCGCCCGAGCAGGCGTCCTACCGACAGTCCCGCCACCACGGGACGCGCGGGCTCGTCGTGCGGCCACGGGTCGTCCTGGCGCAACCGGGCGGTATCGTCTGCATCCGGGTCCGGGGAGGGAGGGCAGGAGGTGGGGTCATCCATCCATCTGTTCTAGGCGATCACGGCGTCGTTCCGGAGGTTATCCACAGCCTTCCCGGCCTCGCCCATCTGCGGAGCTTGCCCGAATAGAACATGTGTTCTATTTTTAACATACATCCGGCGATCGGGACAGGGACGTCATGCGGAACAGCACCACCGAGAGCGGGATGACCTGGAGAGCGCTCGACGACCCCCTCGTCCTGCACTTCTCGCAGGTCGATGGCGAGAAGCGACCGGAACGGATCCTCTGGCGTGGTTCGGAGTGGTGGGTCATCGGAGTCACCCGTCACTGGACGACCTGGCGCGCACTGCCGGTCCTCGGCCCGGATGCCGTCGGATCGTCGCCCGTGCGGGAGTTGACGGCGCACTTCTGGCGCTTCGGCGCACAGACGAACCCCGCCGGGCCCCTCCTGCATTTCGAGGTGCGGAGCGCCGGGCACGAATGGCGGCTGGCGCGCCTGGCGTTGACCTTCTCCGTCCCGGAATGATGCTGTGCCGTTCGAACCCCGGCACTCGTGTCACCGCACAGGACTAGGCTTGCGTCATGACTCTCGTCCTGTCGCGCGTCGGCCTCGCTCCCGACTACATCGAGTACACGCAGGGCTGGGAGATCCAGAAGGCGCTGCACGCGGACGTCGTCGCCGGCGCTGCACCCAGTACCGTACTGCTGCTCGAACACACCCCCGTCTACACCGCCGGGAAACGGACCGAGGATCACGAGCGGCCCTTCGACGGAACCCCTGTCATCCCCGTCGATCGCGGCGGCAAGCTCACGTGGCACGGGCCGGGTCAGCTCGTCGGCTATCCCATCCTCGCGTTGCGTGATCCAGCGAGGATCGCCGACTATGTCGACGTCCTCGAGCAGGTCATCATCTCCGCCCTCGCCCACTTCGGCATCGAGGGTGTCCGGATCGCCGGCCGATCCGGCGTCTGGCTGCCGGCGTCCGCTACGATGCCCGCCCGGAAGATCGCGGCGATCGGCATCCGGGTCAAGGATCGCGTGACGATGCACGGCTTCGCCGTCAACTGCAGCAACGATCTCGCTCCCTTCCAGCAGATCGTCCCCTGTGGCATCAATGACGCCGGGGTCACCTCGATCTCGGCGGAATGCGGACGGCCCGTCGAGCCCTCGGACGTCGTTTCACTCATCGAGGCCGAACTGCGCAAGAATGAGGCGGTGCTCGTAGGCGACGATGCCATCGAGCCATCCGGATCGACCCCCGGCGTGATCGCCGGGACGGCAGACACAGCGGGCCCCGACACGATCGGTCGTGCCCGTCACACCCAGCCAGAAGGAGCTTCACTGTGAGCCTTGCACCCGAGGGCCGCCGCATGCTGCGCATCGAGGCGCGTAACGCCGAGACGCCGGTAGAACGCAAGCCGGACTGGATCAAGGCCAAGGTGAACATCGGCCCCGAGTTCGTCGCCATGAAGAACCTGGTGAAGAAGGAAGGGCTGCACACCGTCTGCGAGGAGGCCGGGTGCCCGAACATCTTCGAGTGCTGGGAGGACCGCGAGGCGACCTTCCTCATCGGAGGGTCCGAGTGCACGCGGCGCTGCGACTTCTGCCAGATCGACACGGGCAAGCCGCAGCCGCTGGATCGCAGCGAGCCCTTCAAGGTGGCGCAGTCCGTGCGGTCGATGAACCTGCGCTACGCGACGGTGACCGGGGTTGCCCGTGACGATCTCGCGGACGAGGGCGTATGGCTCTATGCGGAGACCATCCGCCAGATCCACAGCATGAACCCCGGCACGGGTGTGGAGATCCTCATTCCCGACTTCTCCGGCAAGCCCGAGCACATCGCCGCCATCTGCGACGCGGCGCCGGAGGTCTTCGCCCACAACGTCGAGACAGTACCCCGCATCTTCAAGCGCATCCGGCCGGCCTTCCGGTACGAGCGCTCGCTGGACGTCATCACGCAGGGCCGGGACCGCGGCATGGTCACGAAGTCGAATCTCATCCTCGGCATGGGCGAGACGCGCGAGGAGATCTCGGAAGCCCTGCGTGACCTGCACGACGCCGGCTGCGATCTCATCACCATCACGCAGTATCTCCGACCGAGCGAGCGCCACCTGCCCGTCGACCGCTGGGTGAAGCCCGGTGAGTTCGTCGAGCTGAGCGAGGAGGCCGAGGAGATCGGTTTCCTCGGGGTGATGAGCGGACCCCTCGTCCGTTCGTCCTATCGGGCAGGCCGCCTCTGGGCGCGTGCCATGCGCAGGAAGGGACTCGAGCTCCCTGCCGAGCTCGCGCACCTCGACGATTCGGGCTCGGCGATGCAGGAAGCATCCTCTCTCCTCGCCGGGTGACACCCGATCCGTGCCCGTGTCCGTGCGCGTCGGGGTGAGCGCGCCGCCCATCCCGTAGAATCGAGGGACTATGTCACACGCGATCGATCCCTCAGGCTCACCTACGCCCAAGCGCCGTCTGTTCTCCCGCAAGCCGAAGGCGGACAAGGGGCCGAAGAAGCCCGGGCGGATGAAGCAGATCCGCGAGGTCTTCGCGATGACCCGCCGCAACGACCCGAGCGTCGTCTGGTTCATGCTGCTGGCCTTCATCGGCATCATCGCCGTCGGCCTCCTCGTCGGCCTGCTCATCAACAACGTCATCACGCTGATGATCATCGCGGTGCCGCTGGCGTTCCTCGCCGCGATCTTCATCCTCTCCAGGCGGGCCGAGAGGGCGGCTTTCTCGCAGATCGAAGGACGCCCGGGGGCGGCAGGGGCGGCTCTCAGCGTGCTCCGGAGAGGCTGGATCCTGCAGGAGCAGCCGGTCGCGGTGAATCCCCGCACGCAGGATGCCGTCTTCCGTGTCATCGGCCGGCCCGGAGTGATCCTCGTGTCCGAAGGTCCGTCGACGCGAGTGAAGCAGCTCGTGGACGGGGAGAAGCGGAAAATGGCCCGCATCATCCCCAACGTCCCGGTCCATGTCATCGAGACAGGGCGGGATGAGCGCCAGGTGCCGCTCTCAAAGGTCCCCAAGGCCGTCCAGAAACTGAAGAAGACGCTGACCAAGCAGGAGGTCTACGCCGTGGACAAGCGACTGACGGCCCTCGGCACGAAGCTTCCCATCCCCAAGGGCGTGGACCCCTTCAAGGCTCGCCCGGACCGTAAGGCCATGCGCGGCCGCTGAGCACCCCGCGCCTGACGACAGAGGAAGCCCCTCCCGGAAACGGGAGGGGCTTTTCCTGTGCCGCACGCAGGGCATCGGGGGCCGGGCACGGCACCGACATCCGGCTTTGCGCCCGGGCTGCGCCGGATGCCCGAGGTGACGCAATGGATCAAATCCGGAAGAGACCCGTGGTACGGGCGCGATCGTGCAGGCCGCGCTGGTCGACGTCGATGATCAGTGCCGGGATGACGAGGCACAGCAGGACGCTGCGGATCAGTGCCGTCAGATACCCGGCCGGCTGCCCGTCCAGTGTCTGCACCTGCATCCGCAGGATCCGGTGCCCGATGCTGTAGCCGAAGAACCCGACCAGGAGGACCTGCTCGACCAGGAAGATGTACAGCGTGGCGACTCCGTCGTAGCCGAAGAACGCAGCCGACAGGAGGGAACAGAGCACCCAGTCGATCAGGAGCGCCGCTGCCCGCGGGGCGAACCGCGCGATGGAGCCCGGGCCGGATTCGGGTCGCCCGAGGCGCTGCCCTGGCCACTGCTGATTGCCGGAGGGCGAGGGCCCCTCCATCCACGAACCGAGGTCTCGTCTGTTCACCACGTCCCCAGCGTACCGGTCCCGCGCGGGGCGTATTATGCTCCTGCCGCACCGGAGACGCTAGGGTGGGGAGCGCAGTTCCTGTCACGTAACGTCCCGGAAACACGAGCGATACCAGCGAGAAACTGCCCGCTCCTACAGTTGTGACGAGTCGGCGGCAGCGTTCCATCCTGCCAGAGCCCGTGACTTCCCGTGCGGTGCAGGGACACGCGCTGGCGCCGGATTCCACCCCAGCCATGCGTTAGGAGCATGAATCGATGTTTAAGAATGCGGACGAGGTCCTCAAGTTCATCGCCGATGAAGACATCAAGTTCGTCGATGTCCGTTTCACCGATCTTCCGGGGGTGCAGCAGCACTTCAACGTCCCCGCCAAGTCGGTCGATGCTGACTTCTTCATCCACGGTCAGCTCTTCGACGGCTCCTCCATCCGTGGTTTCCAGGGCATCGCGGAATCGGACATGCAGCTCATCCCGGACGTGACGACAGCATTCGTCGATCCGTTCCGGACCGAGAAGACCCTCGCCCTGAACTTCTCGATCGTGAACCCCCGTACGGGTGACCCCTACCACCGCGACCCCCGCAGCGTGGCCGAGCGCGCCGAGGCGTACCTGTCCTCCACCGGTATCGCGGATACGGCGTTCTTCGCACCCGAGGCCGAGTTCTTCATCTTCGACAACGTGCAGTACGAGTCCTCCCCCCAGGGCAGCTTCTACAAGGTCGACTCCATCGAGGCACCGTGGAACTCCGGGCGCGAGGAGGTCGGTGGAAACCTGGGCAACAAGACCCCCTTCAAGGGCGGGTACTTCCCCGTCTCCCCCGTCGACAAGCAGGCCGACCTCCGCGACGCCATCTGCGTGGAACTGGACAAGGCAGGCCTCGAGGTCGAGCGCTCGCACCATGAGGTGGGCGGTGCCGGGCAGGCCGAGATCAACTACAAGTTCACGACCATGACACATGCAGCCGACGACCTGCAGAAGTTCAAGTACATCGTCAAGAACGTCTCCAACGCGTGGGGCAAGTCGGCAACCTTCATGCCGAAGCCCATCTTCGGCGACAACGGCTCCGGCATGCACTGCCACCAGTCGCTGTGGGCTGACGGCCAGCCCCTGTTCTACGACGAGCGCGGCTACGCCGGGCTCTCGGACACGGCCCGCTGGTACATCGGCGGCCTGCTCAAGCATGCCTCCGCCGTCCTCGCCTTCACCAACCCGACGGTCAACTCCTACCGCCGCCTCGTGAAGGGCTTCGAGGCCCCGGTCAACATGGTGTACTCGCAGGGCAACCGCTCCGCCGGCATCCGCATCCCCATCACGGGCTCGAACCCGAAGGCCAAGCGCATCGAGTTCCGCGCGCCGGACCCCTCGTCGAACCCGTACCTCGCCTTCGCCGCGCAGCTCATGGCCGGCCTCGACGGCATCAAGAACCGCATCGAGCCGGCCGAGCCGATCGACAAGGACCTCTACGAGCTCCCTGCCGAGGAGGCCAAGGACATCCAGAAGGCGCCGGGGTCCCTCGAGGAGGCACTGCTGGCCCTCGAGGCCGACAACGAGTTCCTCCAGGCCGGAGACGTCTTCACGCAGGACCTGATCGACACCTGGATCGACTACAAGCGCGAGATGGAGATCAAGCCGCTCTCGCTCCGCCCGAACCCCTACGAGTTCGAGCTCTACTACGGCGTCTGATCCGCGCCGCACCACCTGATCGACCGCGACGGCGGCTCCCGGACGGGAGCCGCCGTCGTCGTGTCCGGGCAGTGCTACTCAGTACCCGTAGAAGTGCCGCTCGAAGATGGCCCGGCTGCGCCGTGTCATCCGCAGGTAGTCCTCCTCGAGGTCCGAGCCGCTGCCCGGACCGTACCCGCACCAGCGCGCCACCGCCTCGAGGTCGCGGCGCGGGGACGGGAGGAGGTCTGAGCCGCGGCCGCTCCAGATGACGTTCGCCGCGCGGATGCGCGTGGCGAGGTTCCAGCCGGCACGGAGGGTGTCGACGTCGTCAGCGGGCAGGAGTCCTTCCGCGGCGATGACGTCCAGGGCTGCGAGGGTGGACTGCACGCGCAGGCCCGGTACCGCGTGTGCGTGCTGCAGCTGCAGCAGCTGCACGAGCCATTCGACGTCGCTGAGGGCTCCCCTGCCCAGCTTGAGGTGCCGCGACGGGTCGGCCCCGCGCGGGAGCCGCTCCGCCTCCACCCGGGCCTTCACGCGCCGGATCTCCCGCACCTCCGTCTCGCCGAGGTCCTGCGGGTAGCGCACGGGGTCGATGAGGGCCACGAACTCGGCAGCGAGTCCGTCGTCGCCGGCGAGCGGCCTCGCCCGCAGCAGGGCCTGCGCCTCCCACACGAGCGACCACCGGCGGTAGTACTCGCGGTAGCTGTCGATGGACCGCACCATCGCGCCCTGCTTGCCCTCGGGGCGGAGCGCCGTGTCGATCTCCAGCACGCGCTCGGCCAGCACGGGAGGTTTGCACGGCTGCGTGAGGAGGGCGGCCAGCCGGGCCACGATCCCCTCGGCCTGCCGCTGCGCGGCTGCCGCGTCCGCGCCCTCGAGGGGTCGGTGGACGTAGATGACGTCCGCATCGGACCCGTAGGTGATCTCCCTGCCGCCCTGCCGTCCCATAGCCATGACGACGACGTCGGTGAGCCGCGGTTCACCGCGGGCCGTGAGCTCCTTCTCGGCGACGTGCAGCGCGCCGAGGACGGCGGCGCGATCGGTATCGGCCAGGGCCTCCCCGACCTGCGCCTGGGTGAGGAGGCTGGAGCTGTCGGCGATGGCGATGCGCAGGAGCTCACGCCGCCGGATCAGCCGGATCAGCCGGATCGCCTCGCCCGGCTCCGGATGCCGGGACATCTTGGACTGGATCTCCTGCCACTGCGCCTCGAAGGTGTCGGGTACCAGCGCGCTGTCCGAGCCGAGCCACTGGGTGGACTCCGGCGACACCTCGAGGAGGTCCGTGATGAACCTGCTGCTCGACAGGACGGCACAGAGCCGCTCGGCGGCGGCGTTGGAGTCGCGCAGCATCCCCAGATACCAGTGGCTCTCACCGAGCGATTCGCTGAGCCGCCGGAAGCCGAGGAGCCCGGCGTCGGGATCGACGCCGTCGGCGAACCAGGCCAGGAGGATGGGCAGCAACTGCTTCTGCAGCATCGCCCGCCGGCGCAGGCCGCCCGTGAGCGCTTCGATGTGCCGCATGGCGCCGCGCGGATCCTGGTACCCGAGCGCGGCCAGGCGCGCCTGTGCCGCCTCGGCCGTCAGCTGGACGTCCTCCGGCCGGAGCGTGGCCGCGTTGTTGAGCAGCGGCCGGTAGAAGATGGCTTCGTGCAGCCGCTTCACGAGCCGCCGCGTCCGCTGCCACTTCTCGTGCAGGCTCTGGGCGCTGGGCCGGACCGTCACCATGCACCCCTCCGACGACCGGGCGAGGGAGCGCAGCGCTGTCTCGTCCTCCGGCATCAGGTGGGTGCGGCGCATCTGGACCAGCTGGATCCGGTGCTCGAGCACGCGCAGGTACCGGTAGGCGTCGTCGAGGTCCAGCGCATCGGACCGCCCGATGTAGCCGGCGGCGCTGAGCGCGGCGATCGCCGAGACCGTGTCCCGGACGCGGAGCGAATCGTCGAGCCGGCCGTGCACCAGTTGCAGGAGCTGCACCGTGAACTCGACGTCGCGCAGTCCGCCCGGGCCGAGCTTGAGCTGGCGGGCCTCCTCCTCCCGCGGGATGTTGTCGGTCACCCGGCGCCGCATGGCACGCACGGCCTCGACGAAGCCCTCGCGCTGCGAGGACGCCCACACGAAGGGCGCGATCGCCTCCTCGTAGCGGCGGCCGAGCTCGAGATCGCCCGCCACCGCGCGCGCCTTCAGCAGCGCCTGGAACTCCCAGGTCTTCGCCCATCGACGGTAGTAGGACACGTGGGACTCGAGGGTGCGGACGAGCTGGCCGTCCTTGCCCTCCGGACGGAGGTTCGCGTCGACCTCCCACAGCGCCGGTTCCGGGCCGGGCGAGTAGACACCGCGGGACATGCCGGAGGCCAGACCGGTCCCGATCCGGGTCAGTGTCGTGTCGTCGAGGTCGTCGCCCTCCACCACGTAGACGACGTCGACGTCGGAGATGTAGTTCAGTTCACGGGCACCGCACTTGCCCATGGCGATGACGGCGAGGCGTACGCGCCGGACGACATCGGACCCGTGGACCTCCTCGAGCTCGGCCCGGGCGACGGCCAGCGACGCCTCGAGCGCCGCAGCGGCGAGATCGGCCAGTTCACGCGCGACGACGGGCAGGTAGTCGACCGGCGCGCAGTGGCCGAGATCGCGGACGGCGAGGTCGGTCAGCTGCCGCCGGTAGGCGATCCTGAGTGCACGGTGGGCGTCCACCCCGGTGACCCCTGCGACCGGGTTGTCCTCCCCCGGGTCCGCCTGGACCGCCCGGAGGAGGACTGTCCGGAGGTCCGAGGCCTCCACGACGCGGGGCGTGGCCGAACCGGGCACGACGACATCGAGGTGCTCGGGATGGCGCATGAGGAACTCGCCGAGTGCCTCGGAGGCTCCGAGCAGCCGGAACAGTGCCGACCGCCTGCCCTCGTCGGCGAAGGTCGCCTCGACCGGGGTCCGGCGCGCAGCCAGGAGGCGGACGAAGGACTGGAGTGCGAGATCCGGATTCGCGGCGACCGCGAGGCCCGCGAACAGGGCGTCGTCGTTGAGCCCCTGCAGCTCCGGCGCGTCGAGGAACCGCCGGCTTTTCTCGAGGTCCGCGAACCCGTGACTGATCAGCTTGCGGTTGAGGCTCATGAGGCAACACTAGCCACGCAGCGACGGCCCGTCGGCACCTAGAGGATGTTGAGGTTCCGTCGCAGCTCGTAGGGCGTGACCTGGATGCGGTAGTCGTGCCACTCCGCGCGCTTGTTGCGCAGGAAGTTCTCGAAGACCTGCTCGCCCAGGATGTCGGCCACCAGCTCCGAGTCCTCCATGACACGGATGGCATCGTGCAGGCTGGCCGGCAGGGGGTCGTGGCCCATCGCGCGCCGCTCGGCCGCGGTGAGGCTCCAGACGTCGTCCTCGGCCGCGGGCGGCAGCTCGTAGCCTTCCTCGATGCCTTTCAGCCCGGCGCCGAGCAGCACGGAGTAGGCCAGGTAGGGGTTGCTGGCGGAGTCGATGCCCCGGTACTCGATGCGGGCGGACTGCCCCTTGTTCGGCTTGTACAGGGGCACGCGGACCAGCGCCGAGCGGTTGTTGTGGCCCCAGGCGAGGTGGCTCGGGGCCTCCCCGCCTCCCCACAGGCGCTTGTACGAGTTCACGAACTGGTTGGTGACGGCGGTGAACTCGGGCGCGTGCCGGAGGATGCCCGCGATGAAGTGGCGTGCGGTCTGCGACAGCTGGAACTCCGCGCCCGCCTCGTAGAACGCGTTGGTGTCACCCTCGAACAGCGAGAAGTGCGTGTGCATGCCCGAGCCCGGGTGCTCCGAGAAGGGCTTCGGCATGAAGGTCGCGTAGCTGCCGGATGTGAGCGCGACCTCCTTGATGATCGTGCGGAACGTCATGATGTTGTCGGCGGTCTGCAGCGCGTCCGCGTAGCGCAGGTCGATCTCGTTCTGGCCCGGCCCCGCCTCGTGGTGGCTGAACTCCACGGAGATCCCCACGGACTCGAGCATCGCGACGGCGGTGCGGCGGAAGTCCTGGGCGACGCCGCCCGGTACGTGGTCGAAGTAGCCGGCCTGATCGACGGGGACGGGCTGGCCGTCCGCACCGACCTCAGCGGACTTCAGCAGGTAGAACTCGATCTCCGGATGCGTGTAGCAGGTGAAGCCCATGTCGGCCGCCTTGGCCAGGGTCTTCTTCAGTACCCCGCGGGGATCGGCGGTGGAGGGCTGCCCGTCGGGTGTCAGGATGTCGCAGAACATGCGCGACGTCTGCTCCTTATCGCCGCGCCAGGGCAGGATCTGGAACGTCGAGGGATCCGGCTGCGCCAGCATGTCGGACTCGTAGACCCGGGCCAGGCCCTCGATCGACGAGCCGTCGAAGCCGAGGCCCTCCTCGAAGGCGCCCTCCACTTCGGCCGGGGCGAGGGCGACGGACTTCAGCGAACCGACGACGTCGGTGAACCAGAGGCGCACATAGCGCACGTCGCGCTCCTCGATGGTGCGCAGTACGAACTCCTGCTGCCGGTCCATGACCACCCTCATTCCTTGCCTCGTTGCCCGGGCCGCCCCGATGGGCGGCGGGCTGTCCCTGTCCGGCGTCGTGCGCGTGCGGCCCGTGCGGAGACCGGGACGCCGGTGCGCGGACCACCGTGAATACTCTACTGACACGGTCGCACAGATCAGGTGCGGCCCTGCCCAGTGTGGCGTGCCGGTATTAACACGGGGTTTCCACCGGCGGATGGGCGGAGGGAAGCGGCGGCAGGGGTCCGCTAGTCTCGTGGCATGACATCCGCCGAACTGCCAGCACCCTACGGAGAAGGCGTTGCTGCCGCGCCTGCACCTGCCGCGCCTGCTGGTCCCGTCGGCGGGCCGAAGGCGCCCGGCAGGGTCCGGATCCACCACCTGCAGCAGGCCAAGGAGCAGGGCACGCGTTTCGCGATGCTCACGGCGTACGACCAGTACGCCGCCCAGGTGTTCGACGAGGCCGGCATCGAGGTCCTCCTCGTCGGCGACTCAGCGGCCAACAACGTGCTCGGACACGCCACGACCCTGCCCATCACCCTGGACGAGATGATCCTCTTCAGCCGCGCCGTGAGCCGGGCCGCCCGGCGCGCACTCGTCGTCGCGGACCTGCCCTTCGGCAGCTACGAGGTCTCCCCGCAGCAGGCCGTCGAATCCTCGGTACGGCTGCTCAAGGAGGGGCTCGTGCACGCCGTGAAGATGGAAGGCGGCGCCGACTACGCCGGGACCGTCCGGGCACTGGTGCGCGCCGGCATCCCCGTCATGGCGCACATCGGCTTCACCCCGCAGAGCGAGCACGCGCTCGGCGGGTACCGCGTGCAGGGCCGGGGCGACGCCTCGCAGCGGATCGTGGACGACGCCGTCGCCCTCGCCGAGGCGGGTGCCTTCTGCGTCCTGATGGAGATGGTGCCCGCCGCCACCGCCGACGCCGTGGACGCCGCGGTGCGGGTCCCGACGATCGGCATCGGGGCCGGACCGGGGACCACCGGCCAGGTGCTGGTGTGGCAGGACATGGCCGGACTCCGCGGCGGGCGGCAGGCGAGATTCGTCAGGCAGTACGCCGACGTGCGCCGCGTCCTGACCGATGCGGCCCGCTCCTACGCGGACGACGTGCGCTCGGGGACGTTCCCCGGGCCCGAGCACACCTTCTAGGCGCGGCCTCCCGGACTACTCGTCGTCCCGATCCCAGGCGTCGTTGCGCTGCTGCACCTTCTCGAGCGCCTTCTCGGCGTCGGCGCGCGTCGCGTAGGGCCCGATGAGCTGGGACCAGTCCGACTGCCGGTCCTCCTCCACCTCGCGGGTGCGGACGTTGAACCAGTACTCCGTCATGTCGACCTCCTGCTCTCCCCGGCCATCGCTGGTCCGGATCGGTGTGCGGCGTCGCGGCCCCGGCGCCGGGATGCCCAGTGACCGTGCCGCACCACCTGTCGGGGCGGCCGTCCCGACGGGCCCGCTATAGGATCAAGGGTATGCCCCAGTCTTCCGTCACCGCTCCCCTCGGGACCCTGACGCCCGGTACGGTCTCGCTGCAGCGCCCCGTCCCGCCGGGCATCGCACGGCCCGAATACGTGGGCCGGGCAGCACCCGCCCCGTTCACCGGTTCCGAGGTGAAGACCGCCGAGGTCATCGAGAAGATCCGTACGGCCGGCAGGATCGCCGCCCAGGCGATCGTCGAGGTCGGCAGGCATGCGAAGCCCGGCGTCACCACCGACTTCCTCGACCGGATCGGGCACGAATTCATCCTCGACCACGGTGCCTATCCGTCGACGCTGGGCTACCGGGGGTTCCCGAAGTCCCTGTGCTCCTCGCTGAACGAGGTCATCTGCCACGGCATCCCCGACTCCACGGAGCTCCGGGACGGGGACATCCTCAACATCGACATCACCGCCTACAAGGACGGCGTCCACGGGGACACCAACCACACGTTCTGCATCGGGGACGTCGACGAGGAGTCGCGCCTCCTGGTGGAGCGCACCCGGGAGTCGCTCGCGCGGGCCATCCGGGCCGTCGCTCCCGGGCGCGAGATCAACGTCATCGGCCGGACCATCCAGTCCTACGCGAAGCGCTTCGGTTATGGTGTTGTCCGTGACTTCACCGGGCACGGCGTCGGAGAAGCGTTCCACACGGGCCTGATCATCCCGCACTACGACGCCGCTCCCGCCTACAACCGCGTCATCGAGCCCGGCATGGTCTTCACCATCGAGCCGATGCTCACCCTCGGGACCATCGACTGGACCATGTGGGCGGACGACTGGACCGTGGTCACGAAGGACCGGAAGAGGACAGCGCAGTTTGAGCACACGCTCGTTGTCACCGACCGCGGTGCGGAGATCCTCACCCTGCCCTAGCGCAGCCGCACCGCTGGTCCTGCTTGCACGCTGTACCCCACCCCTCCGGCTCGCGCCGAACCACCTCAACGGAGAATCATGGCCAAGGACATCGAGAAGAAGAAGTCGAAGAAGCTCCCCGCGACCGTCATCGGCGTCGACATCGGCGGGACCGGGATCAAGGGCGGCATCGTCGACCTCGAGAAGGGCGTGATCGTCGGCGAGCGGTACCGTATCCCGACACCCAAGCCCTCCACTCCCGAAGCCGTCGCCGACGTCGTCGCGCAGATCGTCACGGAGCTGTCCTCGCGCCCCGAGGGACCGGCGGCGGAGGTCCCGGTCGGCGTGACCTTCCCGGCGATCATCCAGCACGGCGTGGCCCGCTCCGCCGCGAACGTCGACAAGAGCTGGGTCGACACCGACGTCGACGCCCTCTTCACGAGGGTCCTCGGACGCGACGTGCACGTCATCAACGACGCCGACGCGGCCGGACTCGCGGAGGTCCGGTACGGTGCGGGCAAGGGCAAGATGGGCACGGTCCTGGTGATCACGCTCGGCACCGGCATCGGCTCGGCCTTCATCTTCGACGGCAAGCTCGTGCCGAACGCGGAACTCGGTCACCTGGAGATCGACGGCCACGACGCCGAGACGAAGGCGTCCGCCGTCGCCCGCGAGCGGGACGGCATCGACTGGGACGAGTACGCGGTGCGGCTCCAGCGCTATTTCTCGCACGTCGAGTTCCTCTTCTCCCCCGAGCTGTTCATCGTCGGCGGCGGGATCTCCAAGCGCAGCAGCGAGTACCTGCCCTCGCTCGAGCTCCGGACCCCGATCATCCCCGCACAGCTGAAGAACCACGCAGGGATCGTGGGCGGCGCCCTCCAGGCGGCACTGCTCTTCACGCCGAAGGCCTGAGCCCCGTTCCTGCCTGCGCGGGCAGGAACGGCATGGAGGACCCTGCCCGACAGCACAGGAGCCCGGTACGGACGTGATCCGTACCGGGCTCCTGTGCGTCCGCCGCCTGGAGGGGCGGAACCGGACGTGGAACCGGTGGTGGCGTCGGCTTCCCCTCCGCAGCCACCACCGGGGTCTGATGGGCGCTACTGCGCCGTCAACGGCCTCTGCGCTCCCGAGGGGACGCGCGCGTTGTCCTTCGCCTGCTGGCGGAGGGTACCGATGGCCTCCTCGAAGTCCTCGAGGGACTCGAAGCCCTGATAGACGCTGGCGAAGCGCAGGTAGGCGATCTGATCCAGCTTGCGCAGCGGTTCGAGGATGGCGAGCCCCACCTCATGGGCGTCGATCTCCGCCACGCCGCTGGCGCGGACGCTCTCTTCGACCTCCTGGGCGAGCAGGGCGAGATCGTCCTCCGTCACGGGCCTGCCCTGGCACGCCTTCCGGACGCCGTTGATGATCTTCGAGCGGCTGAAGGGCTCGCCGGCGCCGGAACGCTTGATCACGCTGAGGCTCGTGGTCTCGACCGTGCTGAAGCGGCGGCCGCACTGCGGGCACTGGCGACGCCTGCGGATCGCCGACCCGTCGTCGGCCAGTCGGCTGTCGACGACGCGGGAGTCCGGGTTGCGGCAGTACGGACAGTACACGGCTCCCCTTTCCTCTCGTCGACGCTCGACCGGATCAGTCTAGGACTAGATGTGGGGAAACTACAACCGTGTCATTACCACATGTAGTGGCAGCTGCACCGTGGGCAGGGTTCTAGACCGCCCCATCCGCCGCCGGGAAGCGCGCCGAGACGGCCTCGCCGTGCGCCGGCAGGTTCTCGGCCTCGGCGAGGGACAGGATGGACGCCGACACCTCGCGGAGCGCGTCCCTGTCGTAGTGGACGATCTGCACGACCTTCAGGAACGTGGTGACGTTGAGCCCGGACGCGAAGGACGCCGTGCCACTGGTCGGCAGGACGTGATTGGAACCGGCGCAGTAGTCGCCGAGGCTCACGGGGCTGTAGGCACCGACGAAGATGGCACCGGCGTTCCGGATCCGGTCGGCGACCCGCGCGGCGTCCGTGGTCTGGATCTCGAGGTGCTCCGCCGCGTAGGCGTCGCAGACCGCGATGCCGTGCTCGACGTCGTCGACCAGGATCACGCCGGACTGCTGCCCCGAGAGGGCGGCCCTCACCCGATCGGCGTGCCGGGTGGCAGCGGCCCGCACCTGCAGGGCCTCGACCACCGCCGTCGCCAGGTCCTCCGAGTCCGTCACGAGGACCGATGCCGCCTGGGGGTCGTGCTCGGCCTGGCTCACCAGGTCCGCGGCCACGAGGCCGGCATCCGCACCCGCGTCCGCCAGGATGGCGATCTCGGTGGTACCGGCCTCGGAATCGATGCCCACCGCGCCGAGGACGAGGCGCTTGGCCGTCGCGACGAAGACGTTGCCGGGGCCGGTGATGACGTTCACGGGGTCGATCGCCCCGGAGCCGGCCACGCTCGCGTCCGACCCGTCGGGGAGGCCGGGTACTCCGGAAACCCCGTAGGCCAGGGCCGCGACGGCCTGGGCCCCTCCCATGGCGTACACCTCGGTGACGCCGAGCATGGACGCCGCTGCGAGGATGACGGGGTGCGGCCAGCCGCCGAACTCCTTCTGCGGCGGCGAGGCGAGGGCGATCGAGCCGACGCCGGCGGCCTGGGCCGGCACGACGTTCATCACCACGGAGGACGGATACGCCGCGAGGCCACCGGGGACATACAGACCGACGCGGTCGACGGGGACCCACCGGGACCTGAGGGTCGCGCCGGGCGCGATCGCGACCTCCACGTCCGCGGGCACCTGGGCCTTCGCGAAGATCCGTGCGCGGCGGATGGCTTCCTGCAGGGCGATCCTGACGTCGTCGTCGAGGCCTGCGACGGCCGCCTCGACCACATGGGCGGGCACGCGCGGGTGGTCCTGCTCGACGCCGTCGAAGCGGAGCGCGAAGTCGCGCAGCGCCTCGAGACCCCGGGCGCGCACGTCGTCGATGATGGCCTGGACGGCACTCTCGGAGGATGAGGCGTTGGCGGCGGCCCGTGGCATGGCGTTCTTCAGCTCCCCCGGGCTGAGCGCCCGGCCGCGGAGATCGATGGTGCGGAAGGCGACGGTGGTCGGGGTGTTGGGCGCGGAAGTCACCCGTGAAGTCTATCGGGAGCGGTGGCGGCGCGGCGCGGCGGAGCCGGTGGTCAGGCCTTCCGGCGCGCGAGCCCGATCAGCGCCGTCACGAAGATGATGACGGCGGCGACGGCCGGCCAGAGCGCCAGCGCTCCGTAGGAGTGCAGCATGAAGGCGGACCCGGGGAGATCCTCCCGGCCGTGGGGTCCCAGCATCAGCGCCAGTCCCTCCCCCACGCCGAGGGCCAGCAGCGACCCGAGGACGGAGCCGCCGACGGCAGCGAGGATCCGCGCGACCACGCCCGGCAACCGGAGCCGGACGGCGACGACGGTCCCGACGGCGATGCCGGCCAGGAGTTGCAGTCCCGCAAGGGTCAGATCGCGCAGCACCCACTGCTGGGCGTCCTCGGGATCACCAAAGAGGCGCCCCGTCGGAGCGAGCAGCCACCAGGCCGCGCCGAGGACCGCTCCGAGCAGGATCGTCGAACCGAGCCACCAGAAGACTCCCGCGGGCGGTACCGACCGCCGGTCCTCGGCGACCGCGTAGACGGGAGGAGGGTAACTGCTCGAACCCGTATCCGGTCCCTGGCTGGCGCGCATGACTTCTACATTAACAAACCCTCCCGCCGCCGGGGACCGCGCCTAGGGTGGTGGTGGCAGCGCGACGTACCCGCCTCCGCGGCGGGACCATCAGCACCCGTGCCGTCCCCGCCGTCGAACCCCGGAGGAACCACGTGACCAACCCGAGTACAGCGGCGGGCCTGCCCGCCGTCGCCGAACCCCACGCCGAGTCCTTCCGGGAGGTGTTCCGCCGGCACGCCGCCGGAGTGGCCATCATCACCGCCACGTACGACGGCGTACCGTTCGGCTTCACCGCCACCTCCGTCGCGTCGCTCTCGGCCGAGCCGCCACGGTTCTCGTTCAACATGGCACGGACGTCCTCCTCGTGGCCCGCGGTCGCCAACACGAACTTCGTGGGCGTGCACATGCTCAGCACCGAGAACGAGGGCCTGGCGAACCGGTTCGCGCGCACGAAGGACCGGTTCACCGGCGACCACTGGGAGCCCGGACCCGAGGGGGTCCCCATCCTCAGGGACGTGGCCGGGTGGCTCGTGGGCCGCATCAGCATGCGGCTCTCGTTCGAGAACAACGCCGTGGTGGTCGCCGAGGTGGTCGCTGGCAGCATCGGCGCCGACGGCGCCCCCCTGCTCTACCACGGCGGCAGCTACGGGACCCCGACGGCCACCGACTACGTCATCTGATGCGGATGCGGCTCAGGCATCGAGGCAGGCCGGTCCGAACAGGACCTTGAGGTCGCCGAACAGGCCCGGGGTCGGATTCACCCTGAGGTCGACCCCGAGCTTCATGACCTCCACCTTGCGTGAACCGTTCAGCCGGATCAGGACCTCACTGGTCCCCGGGTGCGTCCGCAGGACGTCACCGAGGGCCGTCACCGCCGTCTCGGTGGCCTTGTGCTGCAGCATCGAGATGACCACGGGCCCCGAGTGGCCCTCGCTGAGGTCAGGAACGGAGAGCTCCTGTGCGTTCAGCATGACGGCGCCGTCGTCCCTGCGCTGCAGGCGCCCGCGCACGACGACGATCAGGTCCTCCGCGAGGACACCCGAGATCGGCCCGTAGACCTGGCCGAAGAACATGACCTCCATGGATCCGGCGAGGTCCTCCACCTCGGCGCGCGCGTAGGCGTTGCCGCTGTTCTTGGCGATCCTGCGCTGCAGGGACGTGATCATGCCGGCGATCGTCACGATCGCACCGTCGGCCGGGCCCTCCTCGCTGATGATCGAGGGGATCGAGGAGTCCGCATGGTTGCTCAGGATGCCCTCGAGCCCCTGGAGCGGATGGTCCGAGACGTAGAGCCCGAGCATGTCCCGTTCGAAGGACAGCTTGTCCTTCTTGTCCCACTCGGGCAGGTCCGGCACCTCCACGGACAGTCCGCCCGCGCCCAGCCCGCCGCCGTCGTCGTCGAACGCGCTGAAGAGGTCGAACTGGTTCGCCGCCTCGTTGCGCTTGAGGACGATCACGGAGTCGACGGCCTCCTCGTGGATCATCGCCAGCGCCCGGCGCGGATGCTTCAGCGAGTCGAAGGCGCCCGCCTTGATGAGCGACTCGATGGTCCGCTTGTTGCAGACGACGGCGGGGACCTTCTGCAGGAAGTCGCTGAACGAGGAGAAGGCGCCCTTCTCCTCGCGCGCGCCCACCATGGCTCCCACGACGTTCGCGCCGACGTTCCGGATGGCCCCCATGCCGAAGCGGATGTCCTTGCCGACCGGGGTGAAGTTGACGCTCGACTCGTTGACGTCGGGCGGCAGCACCGTGATCCCCATGCGCCGGCACTCGTTCAGGTAGATGGCGAGCTTGTCCTTGTCGTCGCCGACGCTCGTCAGGAGGGCGGCCATGTACTCGGCCGGGTAGTGCGCCTTCAGGTAGGCCGTCCAGTAGGACACGAGCCCGTAGGCCGCGGTGTGCGCCTTGTTGAACGCGTAGTCGGAGAAGGACTCGAGGACGGTCCACAGCTTGTCCATGGCCGCCTGGGAGTAGCCGTTGGCCTTCATCCCCGCGAAGAAGTCGGCCTGCTGCTTGTCCAGCTCGGACTTCTTCTTCTTGCCCATCGCGCGTCGGAGCATGTCCGCCTGGCCGAGCGTGAAGTTCGCCAGCTTCTGCGCGGCGCTCATCACCTGCTCCTGGTACACGATCAGGCCGTAGGTGCCGCCGAGGATCTCCTCGAGCGGACCCTCGAGCTCGGGGTGGATGGGCTCGATCTCCTGCAGCCCGTTCTTCCGCAGCGCGTAGTTCGTGTGCGAGTTCACGCCCATGGGGCCCGGCCGGTAGAGCGCCAGCACCGCCGAGATGTCCTCGAAGTTGTCGGGACGCATGAGCTTCAGCAGTGACCGCATGGGACCGCCGTCGAGCTGGAAGACGCCCAGGGTGTCGCCCCGCGCCAGGAGCTCGTAGGAGTCCTTGTCGTCGAGCTCCAGGTCCTCGAGGACCAGATCGGTGTCTTTGTTGGCCTTGATGTTCTCCACGGCGTCCGTGATGATCGTCAGGTTCCTCAGGCCGAGGAAGTCCATCTTGATCAGCCCGAGACCCTCGCACGTGGGGTAGTCGAACTGCGTGATGATCTGGCCGTCCTGCTCACGGCGCATGATCGGGATGATGTCGATCAGGGGGTCCGAGGACATGATGACACCGGCGGCGTGCACGCCCCACTGGCGCTTGAGTCCCTCGAGCCCGAGGGCGGTCTCGAAGACCTTCTCGGAGTCGGCGTCGGTCTTCAGCAGCTCGCGGAGCTCCTCGGCTTCCGAGTAGCGCTTCGCGCCCTTGTTGTGGACGTCCGCCAGGGCGAGGCCCTTGCCCATGACGTCCGGCGGCATGGCCTTGGTGAGGCGCTCCCCCGTGGAGAAGGGATACCCCATGACGCGGGAGGAGTCCTTCAGCGCCTGCTTGGCCTTGATGGTGCCGTAGGTGACGATCATGGCCACGCGCTCGTCGCCGTACTTCTCGGTGACGTACCGGATCACCTCGGACCGGCGACGATCATCGAAGTCGACGTCGAAGTCGGGCATGGAGACGCGTTCCGGGTTGAGGAACCGCTCGAAGATGAGGCCGTGCTTGAGCGGGTCCAGATCGGTGATGCGCATCGCGTAGGCGACCATCGACCCGGCACCCGAGCCACGGCCCGGGCCCACCCTGATGCCGTTGTTCTTGGCCCAGTTGATGAAGTCGGCGACGACGAGGAAGTAGCCGGGGAAGCCCATCTGGGTGATGACGCCGACCTCGAACTCGGCCTGCTTCCGGACGTCGTCGGGCACGCCTGCCGGGTAGCGGAACTGCAGGCCTGTCTCGACCTCCTTGACGAACCAGGACTGTTCGTTCTCCCCGTCCGGGACGGGGAACCGCGGCATGTAGTTCGCCTTGGTGTTGAACTCGACCTCGCACCGCTCGGCGATCAGCAGGGTGTTGTCGCACGCCTCCGGGTAGTCCCGGAAGATGGCGCGCATCTCGGCGGGCGACTTCAGGTAGAACTCGTCCGCGTCGAACTTGAACCGCTTCGGATCGGCCAGGGTGGAGCCGGACTGGACGCAGAGCAGCGCGGCGTGGGCCTTGGAGTCCTCGGCGTGCGTGTAGTGGAGGTCGTTGGTGGCGACGAGCGGCAGGCCGAGATCCTTGGCGAGCCGGATGAGGTCGGCCTTCACGTTCCGCTCGATGTCGAGGCCGTGGTCCATCAGCTCGCAGAAGTAGTTCTCCGCACCGAAGATGTCCCGGAAGTCCGACGCCGCCTGCCGCGCCTCGTCGTAGAGGCCGAGCCGGAGCTTGGTCTGCACCTCGCCGGACGGGCAGCCGGTGGTCGCGATCAGGCCCTTGCCGTACGTCTGCAGGAGGTCGCGGTCCATGCGGGGCTTGTAGAGATAGCCCTCGAGGGAGGCCAGCGAGGACATCCTGAACAGGTTGTGCATGCCCTCGGTGGTCTCGGACCACAGGGTCATGTGGGTGTACGCACCGGCACCGGAGACGTCGTCGCGCCCGCCGCCGCCCCACTGGACGCGCGTGCGGTCGTTGCGTGCGGTCCCCGGCGTCAGGTACGCCTCGACGCCGATGATCGGCTTGATGCCGGCGCTGTTGGCCTTGCTCCAGAAGTCGAAGGCCCCGAACACGAAGCCGTGGTCGGTGGTCGCGAGGGCCTTCATCCCGAGTTCCTCGGTATGGCTGAAGAGGTCCGTCAGGCGGGCCGCGCCGTCGAGCATCGAGTACTCGGTGTGGTTGTGGAGATGGACGAACGAATCGGTCGATGCAGGAGTAGCCACCGTCCGAGTCTAGTGGCGGACGGGGGTCCGGACCGCCTCCGGCAGCATCGCGCGAGGTCGTTCCGGCGTGTCACGCGAAGCCGTCCCGGCGTGCCGCACCGGGCCGTTCCGGCGTGTCGGGGCAGAGCTCGACGGCGTGTCACACCGCGCCGTCCCGGTGTGTCAGACCAGGCCGTCCTGCAGCGCCGTCAGGGCGTAGGCCAGGTCCACGGGATAGGGGCTCGTGACGAGGACCGGCTCCCCGGTCCTCGGGTGCGCGAAGCCGAGCCGGTGTGCGTGCAGCCACTGGCGGGTGAGGCCCAGCTCGGCAGCCAGGCGCGGGTCCGCGCCGTAGGTCAGGTCTCCCGCGCAGGGATGCCGCAGGGCCGAGAAGTGCACGCGGATCTGGTGCGTCCGCCCGGTCTCGAGATGCACCTCGACGAGGCTCGCCCTGCCGAACGCCTCGAGCACGTCGTAGTGCGTCACCGAGTCCCGTCCGTCCTCCATCACCGCGAAGCGCCACTCGTGGTGCGGGTGCCGACCGATGGGCGCGTCGATCGTGCCCTTGAGCGGCTCCGGCAGGCCCTGGACCACGGCGTGGTAGACCTTCTCCACGGTGCGCTCCTTGAAGGCGCGCTTCAGGGCGGTGTAGGCGGGCTCCGTCTTGGCGACGACCATGGCGCCGGAGGTCCCGACGTCGAGCCGGTGGACGATCCCGACGCGCTCGGGTGCGCCCGAGGTCGAGATGCGGTACCCGGCAGCCGCCAGAGCCCCGACGACCGTCGGCCCCACCCATCCCGGCGATGGATGCGCTGCCACGCCGACGGGCTTGTCGACGACCACGAAATCCTCGTCGTCGAGCAGGATCCCCATGCCGTCCACGGCCTCGGGGATGATCCTGTGGCGATCGTCCGGATCAGGGAGATCGACTGCCACGACGTCACCCTCGTGCACGCGGTCCGACTTCGCCAGCCGCACCCCTCCGCGCAGGATCCGACCGTCGGCGGACCACTGCGCGACGGCGGAACGGGAGACGTCGAGGAGCCGGGACAGGGCGGCATCGGCGCGGGCGCCGGCCTCGTCCGCCGGCACGACGACGTCGCGGTGCTCAGCGGCCACGGCCGGCGCCGTCGTCGTCGGTGTCCTGTGGGCTAGTGCCGGTCGTCGTCGTGCCCGACGTCGTCTCCGGGGCCGGCTTCGCACCCGGGGTCGCCTGCTCCGGCGTCGGACCTGACGTGGTGCCCGGGGTCGACCCTGACGTCGTGCCCGGCGTCGTGCCCGGATCTGTCGCGGGCTCCGACCCGGCGGTCGCCGCGTCGGCCGGAGTGTCCGACACGTCCGAGGCATCCGGGGCGTCGTCGGAGGTGCGGCGACCGTCCATGCCGATACCGCGCAGCGTCAGGAGGCAGATCAGCACCACGCCGCTGACCACGGCGGAATCCGCGATGTTGAAGATGGCGAAGTTCGGCAGGGCGATGAAGTCGACGACGTGCCCCTGCCCGAAGGACGGTTCACGGAAGAGCCGGTCGGTCAGGTTGCCGAGCGCGCCGCCGAGGACCAGCCCCAGGGCCACCGACCAGCCCCACGAGGCGACCTTGCGGACCTGCAGCACGATGGCCGTCGCGACGACCACCATGATGATGGTGAACACCCACGTGTAGTCGGTGCCGATCGAGAACGCCGCGCCGGGATTGCGGATGAAGCGCCAGGAGAGGACCGGCGGGATCACGGGCGTCACCTGGCCCTCGCTCATCGTCGACACGACCCACCACTTGGTGAGCTGATCGAGCGTGTACGCCACCAGCGTGCACAGCAGCATCACGACGCCGTAGCGCCACGGGACCTGCCGGGCGTGGCGGGAGTCGGCGCCCTGCGCGGCCCCGTGCTGGCCTGCCGTGTCGCGCTCCCCGGAGGGCGTCATCTCGGCAGCGGGGTCGATCGGCTGGTGCTCGTTCACGGTCCATCCAGGGGTTAGGTGCGACGACGGCCACCTGGGACGGCGGCCCGGACGGCGAAGGGCCGGCTCCCGGGGTCCATGCCCCGGTCACCGGCCCTTCACCCGGCGGCCCGCGATCGGGCCGACGGTCCTGCTAGGAGGCCGGAGCGTCCGACGCCAGCGATCCGCGGGAGTCGAGATCGCGCAACTGGCCCTCGATGTAGGCCTTGAGGCGTGCACGGTAGTCGCGCTCGAAGCCGCGCAGCTGCTCGACCTTGCGCTCGAGCACCGTCTTCTGCTCCTCGAGATCCCCGAGCGTCTTGCGGCTCTTCTCCTGCGCATCGTTGACGAGGCCGTTGGCTTCGATCTGGGCCTCGGCGATGATCTTGTCACGCTGCTCCACGCCGGCGTTCACGTACTCGTCGTGCAGGCGCTGCGCCATGGCGAGGACGCCAGCGGCGGACTCCGCGCTGGCGGTCGAGGCGGCGGGTGCTGCGGCGGCGGGCGCCGCCGGTGCTGGAGCGGGGTTCGGCTCCTCGACGTCCGCGGCGACCTCGGCGGGGACACTGTCCGGCGTCGTGCCCTCGGCTCCGGCGTCCTCGGTGTGCGAGCTCGCGGCGACGGGGGCCGGCACGGTCGTGGCCTGCGGGGTGTCCGACGGACCGTCAGCGAGCTTGCGGCGGAGGTCCTCGTTCTCCTGGTTCAGGCGGCGGAGTTCGACGACGATCTCGTCGAGGAAGTCGTCGACCTCGTCCTGGTCGTAGCCCTCACGGAACTTGGTGGGCTGGAACCTCTTGTTGACAACGTCATCTGGCGTCAGGGCCATGGGGTCACCTCATACTGGTAGATGCCGGCCCGCCGAAGAGGCGGACAGTGCTGCGGTACCGGATTGCGGACGCGACCGGCGGGGCTCGCGTCGAACTGTGGACCAGCGTATCCGGTCGGGAAGTCCATCACGAAACGGACTCGGCGCTATGCGGCGAGGCTCCTGGACACGGACATCAGGATCAGGACGAGGATGAAGAGCACCAGGAACGCGAGGTCGAGCTGCACGCCACCGAGGCGGAGCGGCGGGATGAGTCGGCGCAGCGCCTTGATGGGCGGATCGGTGACCGAGTACACGCCGGTGGCGAGCACGAGTGCCAGTTTCTGGGGACGCCAGTCCCGCGCGAAGCCCTGCACGGCGTCGTAGACGATCCGCAGGATCAGGGCGAGCTGGAACAGCATCAGTACCAGGTAGATCAGGGCGAATACCAAACTCACAGGGCTGTTCCAGTCCTTCGGGCCGTGATGGGTCTCGTGCGACCGTCACGGCCGCGGGGCTCAGCTCTGGTTGAAGAAGCTGGTCTGTGCTTCGCTTGCCTTCAGATCCTCGCCGAGGACTTCAATATACGACGGCGACAGCAGGAACACCTTATTGGTGACCCGTTCGATGCTGCCGTGGAGGCCGAAGACCAGCCCTGCGGAGAAGTCGACGAGGCGCTTGGCGTCGGACTCCCCCATGTCCGTCACGTTCATGATGACCGGGATACCGTCGCGGAAACTCTCGCCGATGAGCTTGGCATCGTTGTAGGACCGGGGGTGGATCGTGGTGATCTGCCGCAGGGCGGCGGAGTCCTCGCGTGAGGAGGGCGCCCGCTTGATCGGGGTCACGGGAGCACGGTACTCCTCCGCCGGGGCCACGCGGCTCACGGCCGGAGCCGGCTCGAGGCGTCGTTCGTCGCGGTCGTAGTCCACTGTGTAGTCCTCGTTCCTGCTCTGCGCATTCTTCGTTTCGGGCTCGTAGTGCTCGTCACCATCGGCGAGCCCAAGGTAGATCATCGTCTTGCGCAGTGCGCCGGCCATGGTGGCTCCTGTCATGAGAGTGGATGAGGTGCGGCTCCGGGGGCCCGTCGCACAGGGCCCGGACGCCTGATATTCCGCCGTTCTAGCTCGAACGCTACCCCACGGCCGGACGCGGACCGAGGACATCAGAACCAATCCTCAGGTGTGTCGCTCCGGCGGCGACGGCGTCCTCGAGATCACCGCTCATGCCCGCGGAGACGGCGGTCGCCGCAGGGTCGACGGCACGGACCGACGCCGAGATCTCCAGCAGGCGGGTGAAGGCCTCGGGCGCCGACGCGCCCAGCGGGGCGACGGCCATGACGCCCGCCAGGCGGAGGCCGTCGGCTGCGGTGACGGCCTCCGCCAGCGCGTGCGCGTCGGCCGGGAGCGCTCCTCCCCTGCCGCCCGGTGCGGCGTCCGGCTCGAGCGTGAACTGCAGGAAGCACTCGAGGTCCGGCCGCGGCGCGACCCCCGCCTCCGCACGGCGCTCCTGCTCTCCCCGGACGGCCTTGCCGAGGGCCGTGACGAGGGTGGCCCGGTCCACCGAGTGGACACTGTGGGCATAGCGGACGACTGACCTGGCCTTGTTGGTCTGCAGCTGTCCGATGAAGTGCCAGGTGAGCGGGAGCGCCTCGAGCTCCTCCGCCTTGGCGGCCGCCTCCTGGTCCCGGTTCTCACCGACGTCGGTGACGCCGAGCCCGGCGAGGATCCGCACATCGGAGGCGGGGAAGTACTTGGTGACGACGATCAGGCGCGGCTCCTCGCGCCGGACTGCCGCGGAGGCAGCTCCGATCCTCGCGCGAACGGCGGCGAGACGCTGCTCGAGGTCCTGGGCGCGGGCGGATCCGCGGTCCCCGTCCTGTCCGTCGCCGGTCATGGGCGCCAGACCAGCCCGGCGAGACGACCGGCCCCCGGCTCACGCCGGTGCGAGAACAGCGCCGTGTTCTCCTGTGTACAGGACGGCGCGGCACCCCGCAGCTCCTCGACGGTGACGCCTCCCTGGGCGAGCTGGTGCCGGACCGCGGCGGGAAGATCCAGCGCTGCCGTCCCCGCGGGGGTACGGGACGCAGCCACGGGGATCTCCCGCGCGAGCTCGGTCATCATGGCGTCGGGCACCTCGTAGCAGGATCCGCAGACCGACGGGCCGATCCAGGCGGTGATCGTCGCGGCGCCACGGCGCCGCAGCTCCTCGACCGCCTTCACGACGATGCCGTTCGCGACGCCTGCGCGGCCGGCATGGACGACGGCGGTCGCGCCGGTGCCGCCGTCGTCGGGGTCCGCGTCCGCCAGGACGATCGGGACGCAGTCGGCCACGAGGACCGCGAGGGGCTCGGAGCCCGTCGCCGAGACCATGGCGTCCGCGTCCGGCGGCACGCGCTCGGCACTGTCCGACGCCCCGAGCAGCGCCACCCGGTCGGAGTGCGTCTGGCTCATGAAGCGCAGCGTGTCGGGGCGAACTCCCAGCGCAGCCTCGAGGCGGCGCCGGCTCTGCCGGACGGCATCGGGGTCGTCACCGACATGCAGCGCGAGATTCCCGGCCCCCACCGCGGTGAAGGCCACCCGTAACCCCGGCCGGACCTCCTCGTTCCAGTGGAACGGGGAGGTCCGGCCGGGATCGACGGTTCTGTCCACGGACTACTTGAGGAAGTCGGGGACGTCGAGGTCGTCGGAACGGCCTGCGGAGATATCGGGCTCGACGATCGCCGGGAGGTCGACGTCGAAACCGGAGTCGGCCGGGACTGCCTGCACGCTCTGGGCGCGCTGCTGCGACCAGGCACCGAGGCCCGCGGTCGCTGCACCGGACGTGCGCTGCGCATCACCGCCGACGCTCGGCGCCGATGCCGGCCGTGAGGACGGCACGGAGGCGGGAGCAGGCTGGGAGGTGGCGTCCACCTGGTCGAAGCCGGCGGCGATGACGGTCACGCGCGCCTCGTCGCCGAGGGCGTCGTCGATCACGGCACCGAAGATGATGTTCGCCTCGGGGTGGGCGACCTCCTGGACGAGGCGTGCGGCCTCGTTGATCTCGAACAGGCCGAGGTCCGATCCACCCTGGATGGAGAGCAGCACGCCGTGTGCGCCGTCGATCGACGCCTCGAGCAGCGGCGACGCGATGGCGAGCTCCGCGGCCTTGACGGCACGGTCCTCGCCACGGGCGGAGCCGATGCCCATGAGTGCCGAACCGGCACCCTGCATCACGGACTTCACGTCCGCGAAGTCGAGGTTGATCAGGCCCGGGGTGGTGATGAGGTCGGTGATGCCCTGGACACCCGAGAGGAGCACCTGATCCGCGGAGCGGAACGCGTCGAGCATCGACACGTTGCGGTCGCTGATGGAGAGCAGGCGATCGTTCGGGATGACGATCAGGGTGTCGACCTCCTCGCGGAGGGTGTCGATGCCGCTCTCGGCCTGGTTCGAGCGACGCCGGCCCTCGAAGGTGAAGGGGCGCGTGACCACGCCGATGGTCAGGGCGCCGAGCGAGCGCGCGATGCGCGCGACGACCGGCGCTCCACCGGTTCCGGTCCCGCCACCCTCGCCCGCGGTGACGAACACCATGTCGGCCCCGCGGAGGACCTCCTCGATCTCCTCGGAGTGGTCCTCGGCGGCCCGGCGGCCCACCTCGGGATCCGCTCCGGCGCCGAGCCCACGCGTCAGTTCGCGTCCGACGTCGAGCTTGACGTCCGCGTCGCTCATGAGCAGCGCCTGGGCATCCGTGTTGATGGCGATGAACTCCACGCCGCGGAGCCCGACCTCGATCATCCGGTTGACGGCGTTGACGCCGCCGCCGCCGATGCCGACGACCTTGATGACGGCCAAGTAATTCTGAGGTGCTGCCACGTCCTGTGTCCCTTGTTCGAATCTGTGTGCTGTACGGGGGCTGCCGTTGATCCGGCTTCAACCTTCACCCGAGACAACGTTAACGTTCAGGTTGAGAGTTAACGTTATGTCAAGTAACTTCTATGGACGACGCTAGTGCATGCGCAACGCGTTGCAACCACCGGCCTCCGCGTGTCGGGCGTGTCGCCGTGTCCGGAGCAGCCGTCCGTGCAGTCCGCTCCCGGACTCACCGGACCCCTCAGCGGGTGACCGGCCGGTCCGGGGTGCTCACGTCGAACTCCTTCACGGGCGGATCGCTCGCAGGCATCGCCAGCATGGCCTCCAGCACCTCGGCCTTCTCCGCGCTGCGTTCGGAGCTGCCCCAGAAGATGCGCTGGTCCCCCGTCAGGGAGAGCCTGATGGAGTCGACGCTGGCCGCGGAGGCGCTGTTCAGTCGCGAGAGCACCGACACCGGGAGCTCGGCGAGGACTGCGGTGATCGAGGAGAACACCTCGGAGTTGACGGCGTTCGTCCCGCCGTCGATCAGCGGGAGCTTCACCTGGGCACGATCGGCCACGCGTGCGAGCTGGCGGCCCTCGGCGTCGATGAGTACCACGTCCGCGCCGTTCTGCAGGACCGCGACGGGGATCCGCTCCTGCACCGTCACGACCAGGGTGGACGGCGGCTCGGCCGCGATCCTGACGTCCTCGATCGGCGCCTTGTCCTCGAGCATCCCCCTCACCCGGTCGGGTGAGATCTGCGTCAGCGAGGTCCCCGAGAGCGGGGCGAGCGCGGCGTGGATCTCCTCCGTCGACACCAGCGTGTTGCCCTCCACCACGACGGTCCTGAGCGCGAGGGCCGGCGAGAACACGACGTAGGCGACGACCCCGCCGAGGACGAGGGCGGCCGCCGTGACCGCCAGGATGACGTTGCGCAGCCGGTGCGAGCGGCGCGGGGCGGGGAAGTCGAGCACCTTCCCCACCGGAAGCGCGCCGTCGGGCTTCTCGAGCAGGGACACTTTCCCCCGGCCGGACGGACTGCCACCGGAGGGCGTGGTGACCCTCGCCACCGTGGGCCTGCGCGGCTTCATCCGGACACCCCACCGGTTCCCGCCGCAGCAGCACGGTCCCGCAGCAGGCTGACGAGCCGCACGCCGTACTGGGTCACGTCCCCCGCCCCGATGGTGAGCACGAGGTCGCCCTCCGCCGCCCGGCCTACGACGGTCCGGAGCGCCTCCTCCGGATCCGCGACGTAGGCGGCCTCCGCCCCGGTCATGCGCTCCGTGATGGTCCAGCCGCCGACGTCGTCCACCGGGTCCTCGCGCGCGGCGTAGACGGGCAGGACCGTCGTCGTGTCGGCCAGCGAGAGGGCGTCGGCGAAACCGGCGGCGAACTCGCGGGTCCGGGAGAAGAGGTGCGGCTGGAACAGGACGTGCACGCGCCGCTCCCCCGCGACGGTGCGGGCCGCGGTGAGGGCCGCGTGCACCTCCGTGGGGTGGTGCGCATAGTCGTCGAACACCCGGACGCCGTCGCCCTCGCCACGGGCCTCGAAGCGGCGGGCGGCACCGGAGAAGAGGGACAGCCCGGCAGCGGCGACAGCCGGGTCGACGCCCAGCTCCAGGGCCACCGTGAAGGCCGCCGCGGCGTTGAGGATGTTGTGCCGGCCCGGCACGCCGAGCTGGAGCTCCTGCTGCGCGTCGAGGCCGTCCACGGCGAAGGAGAGGATGCTGTTCGTCGTGCTGCCGAGCGCCCTCGTGTCGCTGATCCTGATGTCCGCCGTCCCGGCGTAGCCGTAGGTTCGCACGCGTCGCGTGGTCGGGACGGCTGCGGCCAGCGCTGCCGACCCCGGGTCGTCGGCGCAGGCGACGAGCAGTCCGTCCTCGGACACCCTCCCCGCGAACCGGCGGAACGCCTCGTGGACCGCCTCAGCCGTGCCGTAGTGGTCGAGATGGTCGGCCTCGGCGTTGGTCACGACCGCGACACTCGGGTCGTAGTTCAGGAACGAGCCGTCCGACTCGTCGGCTTCCGCCACGAAGACGTCCCCGCCGGCCCACTCGGCGTTCACGCCCAGGGCCGCGACGTCGCCCCCGATGGCGAAGGAGGGTGCAAGCCCGGCCTGCCGGAGGAGCACCGTGATCATGGCCGTCGTCGTCGTCTTGCCGTGCGTTCCGGCCACCGCCACGACACGCCGGCCGGTCATCGCCGCGGCGAGTGCCTCGGAACGGTGGATGACGGGAAGTCCCCGCCGGCGCGCCTCCTGGAGTTCCGGGTTGCTCGCGCGGATCGCCGAGGACACCACCACGGTCCCCCGGTCCGGAACCGCCGCCGCCTCGTGGCCCGCGTGGACGACGGCGCCGAGCGCGGCGAGGGCGCGCAGGCCCTTCGACTCGGCGGCATCCGAACCGGACACGCGAACCCCCTGGCCGAGGAGCACGCGGGCGACGGCGGACATGCCGGCGCCCCCGATCCCGATGAAGTGCACGGGCTCCTGCAGTCCCCCGGCGTGCCGGGGAGCGGCCACGGCCGGCGAGGGGTCGCCGCCCTGTCCTGCGCCCCCGGGCGATGTCGCCGTCGGTGCCGTCGGTCCCGTCGGTCCCGTCGATGCCGTGGTCTCGTCCGTGCTGATGCCGGATCCTTCCGAGGTGCCGCCCGCGGGCGGAATGCTGTCAGGGCTGCCGTGCCGTCCCGCCGTCGCTCCCGGCCGGTGCGGATCGGGCGTCATCGTCCGTCCTCCGCTGCGGCGAGGACGAGTCCGGCCATCCGCCGGTCACCGTCGCGGACACCCTGGGCGCGGGAGGCGGCCGACATCGCGGCGAGCCGCGCGGGATCCGCCAGGAGCGGGAGGGCCTCCCGCCGGATCCAGTCCGGGCCGAGGTCGGCATCCTCGACGAGCAGGGCCCCGCCGGCCGCGACCAGCCCCGCCGCATTGAGCCGCTGCTCGCCGTTGCCGTGCGGAAGGGGCACCAGGACGGCCGGCACGCCGACAGCGCTGACCTCGCTGACCGTCGCGGCCCCGGCACGCGCGACGAGGAGGTCCGCGGCCGCGTACACGCGCTCCATCCCGTCGACGAACTCGACCTGGTGGTAGCCCTCGAGCGTCATCGGCGCACCGTCGTCGCCGAGGACCGCCTTGCCGCGGCCCGTGATGTGGAGGACCTGCACGCCGGCCGCGACGAGGTCCGGGACAGCCCCGGCGACCGCACGGTTGACGCTTGCGGCTCCCGAGGAACCGCCGGTGACGATGAGGGTGGGCCGGTCCGGATCGAGACCGAGCGAGGCGCGGGCGGTCCCCCGTTCCGCTGTGCGGTCCAGGTCGGCGATGCTGCGCCGCATCGGCATGCCGACCAGCACGGCGTCGGTCAGCCCCGTCCCCTCGAAGGCGACAGCGACCGTGGCAGCGATCCGGGCGCCCACCCGGTTGGCGATACCGGGCCGGGCATTCGCCTCGTGGATGACCACGGGGACGCGCCGCGACCAGGCGGCGAGGTAGACGGGCGTGGACACGTATCCGCCCACCCCGACGACGACGTCGGCCCCGGCCTCCGCGACGATGGCGCGCGCCTGCCGCACGGCCCGCAGCAGGCGGGCCGGCAGCTTGACCAGGTCGATGGACGGACGCCGCGGCAAGGGGACGCGGTCGATGGTCCGGAGCGTGTAGCCGGCCGCCGGGACGAGCCGCGTCTCCATGCCGGCCTCGGTCCCCACGGCGGTGATGCGGGTGCCCGGCCGCTGGTCGACGATCGCGCCGGCGATGGCCAGCAGGGGGCTGATGTGCCCGGCGGTGCCACCGCCGGCGAGGACCACGGACAGCGTGCGCCCGGGCGTGGAGGGGTGTGTCATGAAGGTGTGTGGCTTCTTCCGGCGGTGGATACGGCGGGACTGCTGCCCGCCGGGACGGGGTTCGGTGGATGCGGGGTCTTGCGGGCGAAGGACAGCAGCACCCCGACGGCGGCGAGCGTGAAGGTGAGCGCCGAACCGCCGTAGGAGATGAAGGGCAGCGGCACGCCGATGACGGGCAGCAGGCCGGTGACCATGCCGATGTTGACGAAGGCCTGCCCGATCAGCCACACGAGGATCGACCCCATGAGGATCCGCACGAACGGGTCGGTGTAGCGCAGCGCCACGCGGATGGTGGCGACGGCGAGGATCCCGAAGAGCAGGATGATGACGAGCGTCCCCAGCAGCCCGAACTCCTCGCCGATGATGGCGAAGATGAAGTCGTTGTGGGCCTCCGGGATCCAGTTCCACTTCTGCCGGCTCTGCCCGATCCCCACGCCGAACCAGCCGCCCGAGGCCATGGCGAAGAGCCCGTTGTCCGACTGGAGGCACAGGTCGGCGCCGTCGTCGCAGTTCAGCCGCAGCCACGCGCTGATGCGCCCGCCACGGTTGGAACTGGTGGCGACCATCAGCAGGGATCCGGCGAGGGCGGCGAGACCGGCGAAGGTGAAGAGCTTCAGCGGAGCACCGGCGAAGAACAGGGCGGCTCCGGCGATCATCATGAGGACGAGGCCGGTGCCGAGGTCACCACCGATCAGGACGAGTCCGATCGGCAGTCCACCGAACGGGATGGCCGGGATCATCGCGTGCTTCCAGTCCCGGATGAGGGCCTTCTTGCGCTCGAGGACGGCGGCGAACCAGAGCGCGAGGGCCAGCTTGGTCGGCTCGGACGGCTGGAAGGTCTGGCTGCCGATCTGGATCCAGTTCTTGTTGCCGTTGATCTCGACGCCGATGACGAGCACCAGCACGAGCAGCACGACGGCGATGGCGAGGCTCGGCCAGGCCAGCGCCTTGTAGGCGCGGGGACCGAGCCGGGACAGCACGAGCATCAGGACGAGTCCGGCGCTCGCCCAGACCGCCTGCTTGAGGAAGAGGTCGAACGAATCCTTGCCGTCGGAGATCGCCTCGACCGATGACGCCGAGAGCACCATGAGCAGGCCGATGGCGGTCAGCGCGAGGGCCGAGCCGAGGATCAGGTAGTAGCTCGAGCCGGAGGGCGCCCGGTCGGAGCCCTCGAGGAATCGCCAGCCGCGACGGAGCCGCGCGCGGATCCCGCGGCCCTGGTCCGCCTCGGTGGCGTTCTCCGGGGTCGCCGCCGCGGCCCTCCCGAGGGAGGCTCCTGCCTTCGCGCGGGCACCCGTCCCGGATCTGCTGCCGGATGACGCTCCGCCCCGCGTGCCGCGCTGACCGGCCGGTGCGCTACCGGATGCGGCGCCCGTCGGAGCGTTCGACGTGCCCGGTCGTCCCGAGTCCGTGGGCCGGGCCGCCCGGGCGGAGGGCTTGCGTCCGCCTCCACGGGTTGGCGTGGTCACCATCTACGACTCCTTCGCGGTTGTCCCCTGATCGCCACGTGCACGGACGGCCGCCATGAAGGCGGCCCCCCGGTGCGCGTAGGAGGAGAACTGGTCCATCGATGCGGCGGCCGGCGCAAGGAGCACCGTGTCACCGTCACGGGCCATCCCCGCTGCTTCGGAGACGACCCACTGCATGAGGGCGTCGCCGGTGACCGGATCGCTCGATCCGCCGTCGTGCCCGTGTCCAGTGTGAAGGCTCGGATGGAGGGACACCGGAACATCGGGTGCGTGTCGGGCGAGGGCAGCCTGCAGGGGCGCCGGATCCTGTCCCACGAGGACGACGGCGCGCAGCCGCCGCGCATGCCGGGTCACGAGATCGTCGTAGGAGACGCCCTTGGACAGCCCGCCCGCGATCCACACGACCGACTGGAAGGACGCCAGTGAGGCGGAGGCGGCGTGCGGATTGGTCGCCTTCGAATCATTGATCCAGAGCACGCCGCCCTCGTTGGCGACGACCTGGATGCGGTGCTCCCCGGGCTGGTACGCCCGGATGCCGTCGCGGACCGCGGCGGCCGGCAGTCCGGCGGCGCGGACCAGGGCGGCCGCGGCGAGTGCGTTGGCGACGAAGTGGCGCGGGACCACCTCCCCCAGCTCCGACACGGACGCCAGCTCGGCTGCGGAGTCCTTGCGCTGCTCGATGAAGGCGCGGTCGACGAGGAGGTCCTCGACGACGCCCATCATGCTGATGGAGGGCGTGCCGGTTGTGAAGCCCACGGCGCGGCATCCTTCGACGACGTCGGCCTCCTCGACCATCGCCTCCGTCTCCCGCTGCTCCGCGTTGTACACGCAGGCGACACGCGTGCGCTCGTAGACGGAGGCCTTGGCAGCGAGGTAGGCCTCGTAGCTGCCGTGCCAGTCCACGTGGTCCTCGGCGATGTTGAGGCAGACGCTCGCGAGCGGCGAGATCGAGTGGGCCCAGTGGAGCTGGAAGCTGGAGAGCTCGACGGCGAGGACGTCGAAGCCCTGCGGGTCACGGATGACGTCGAGGATCGGCGTGCCCACGTTGCCGGCCGCGACCGCCCGCTTCCCGCCGGCGAGGAGCATGGCCTCGGTCAGGCCGACCGTCGTCGTCTTGCCGTTGGTCCCGGTGATCGTCAGCCAGTCCGCCGTCGGCCGTCCCTCCCGGATCCGGACACGCCAGGCGAGTTCGACGTCCCCCCAGACAGGGATGCCCGCGGCAGCGGCCCCGGCGAGGAGGGGCTGCGTGGGCCGCCATCCGGGCGAGGTCACCACGAGCTCGGCCTGCTCGCCGTCGACGAGGGGGAGCGCCTCCGCGTGCTCGGCGCCGAGGAGCACCTCGCGCGCTCCGACGATGCGCAGGATGTCGGCCTTCGCCTCGTTGCCGGCGGTCGCACCGGCATCCACGACGACGACGGCCGCGCCGAGCTCGATCAGGGTGTCCGCCGCCGAGAAGCCGGATGCCCCGATCCCGGCGACGACGACGCGCAGGCCCGCCCAGTCGGCGTCCCAGGTGGTCAGGTCCCTGACGCGATCGGTCTCCAGCACGCGCCCGGTGGTTCCCTCGGCCCCGCTCATCCCACGACCCATTCCGCGTAGAAGATCCCGAGTGCCACGGCCACGAAGAGTCCGGCCAGGATCCAGAAGCGGACCACGACGGTGACCTCGGCCCAGCCCTTGAGTTCGAAGTGGTGCTGCAGGGGTGCCATCTTGAAGACCCGCTTGCCACCGGAGAGCTTGAAGTAACCCACCTGGATGATGACCGACAGGGTGATCATCACGAAGAGACCGGCCAGGATCACCAGGAGCAGCTCGGTCCGCGAGAGGATGGCGAACCCGGCGATCGCACCGCCGATGGCCAGTGACCCGGTGTCCCCCATGAAGATCTTCGCAGGCGAGGTGTTCCACCACAGGAACCCGACGAGCGCACCGCACATGGCGCCGGCGATCAGGGCGAGGTCCAGGGGGTCCCGGACCTCGTAGCAGACGCTTCCCGCCCCGGGCGAACCGCAGCTCTGGTTGCTCTGCCAGATCCCGATCAGCATGTAGGCACCGAAGACGAGGATCGATGCCCCTGCGGCCAGGCCGTCGAGGCCGTCCGCCAGGTTAACGCCGTTGCTGGCACCCGTGATGATGAGGTTGGACCAGATGACGAAGAGGATCGCCCCCACGACCGTCCCCGCGAAGGCCAGGTCGATCGGCAGGTCGCGGATGAAGGAGATCGCGGTGGACGCCGGCGTGCGGCCCTGCTCGTTGGGGAACCCGAGGGCCAGGACGCCGAAGACGATGCCGACCGCCGACTGGCCGATGATCTTCGCCGGGGCACTGAGGCCCAGGCTGCGCTGCTTCGAGATCTTGATGTAGTCGTCGGCGAATCCGACGAGCCCCATGCCTGCGGCGAGGAACAGCAGCAGCAGGCCCGAGGCGCTCGGGCCGCCGACGGGCGACCCGGTCGCCATCATGATCAGGTGCGTCAGGAAATAGGCCAGCAGGACGGAGCCGACGATCACCGCGCCACCCATGGTCGGGGTGCCGCGCTTGGTGTGGTGCGCCGTCGGACCGTCGTCGCGGATGAACTGGCCGTAGCCCTTCCGCACCAGGAGCCTGATGAAGAGGGGGGTGCCGACGAAGGCGAAGAACAGCGCGGAGGCCGAGCCGATGAGGAGTGCGATCACTGCTGGTCGGCCTTTCCGAAGGGGTTTGCGTCGGCGGTCGCCCCGGCGGCGTCGCGCTCGTCGGTGGCCGCCGGACCGGCCGAGACCGAGGCGTCGGCCACGGCGTGCGCGATCCGGTCGCCGAGGAACCGGAGGCCTGCGCCGTTGGAGGACTTGAAGAGGACGATGTCGCGGGGCTCGAGTTCCGCCGCCAGCATGCGCTCGGCCGCGTCGGCGTCGTCCACATGGACGGCCTCGCTCCCCCACGAGCCTTCGAGCACCGCCCCGTTGAAGAGGGCCCTGGTGTTCGGTCCCACGCAGATGAGCTTCGAGATGTTCAGCCGGACGACCACCCGCCCGAGGAGGTCGTGCTCCTCGACGGAGCGGTCCCCCAGTTCGAGCATCTCGCCGAGGACGGCCCAGGTGCGCCTGCGCCCGCCGCCGAGTTCGGCGAGGGTGCGGAGGGCGGCGCGCATGGACTCCGGATTCGCGTTGTAGGCGTCGTTGATCACGGTGACGCCGTCGGTGCGCTCCGTGCGCTCCATACGCCAGCGGCTGGCGGCCGCCTGCGTCCGGAGGCTCGAGGCGATGGCCTCGGGCGCACACCCGACGGCGAACGCGACCGCCGCCGCGGCCAGGAGGTTGGTCGTGTGGTGCAGGCCGAGCAGCGGGGACACGACGTCGTGCTCGCTCCCGTCGGGGAACTGCAGCGTGAAGGAGGGGTTGCCCTCCGGAGTCGTGGTGCTGTTCCTCGCACGGACCACCGTGCTACCGTCCGACGCGAAGTCGTCGGAGGAGGTGAAGAAGGCGCGCCGGGCAGGCGTCCGGGTCTGCATCGCGAGGACGCGCTCGTCGTCCGCGTTGATGATGGCGGTGCCCTGGGCGGTGAGCGCCTCGAAGAGCTCGCCCTTGGCCTTCGCGATGTTCTCAACGCCGCCGAACTCGCCCGCGTGGGCCGACCCGACGCCGAGGACCACGCCGATGTCCGGCTGCACGAGGGACGCGAGGTAGGCGATGTGGCCCGGCTTCGTGGCACCCATCTCGATCACGAGGAAACGCGTGTCCAGGTCCGCCTCGAAGACGGTGAGGGGAACACCCACTTCCCCGTTGTAGGAGCCGCGGGGCGCCACGGTGGGGCCCATGGTCGCGAGGATCCCCGCGAGCAGGTCCTTGGTGGTCGTCTTCCCGGCGGAACCCGTGATCCCGATGACGGTGATGTCCCCGGCCGCACGAAGGCGCCGCACCGACTCGGCGGTGAGGGCTCCCATGGCCAGGACGGCGTCGGGGACGACGACGGCGGGGAACGGTGCGCCGTCGGCCGCCGCGACCTCCCGCTCGGCGAGGGTCAGCAAGGCGCCGCGCTCGAAGGCTGCTCCGACGAACAGGTGGCCGTCGGACTCCTCCCCGGGCTTGGCCACGAAGAGCGAACCGGGCGTGCACTCGCGGGAATCGGTGGCGGCGGAGGTGACGGTGATGGCAGGCCCGTGCTGGTCGATACCGACCAGGACCCCGCCCGTGAGTGCCGCGATCTCGGCTGCGCTGAATTCAATCATGACGGTTCAGGACTCTATCCCGGCGGCGGAAAGCCCAGAGAATCCGTGCCTTGTCAACGCGGAACGCAGCTCGACGCGGTCGTCGAGGGACAGGTTGATGCCCTTCACTTCCTGCCACACCTCGTGGCCGCGGCCGGCGATGATCACGGTGTCCCCCGCCGTGGCCAGGGCGACGGCGCGGTCGATGGCGTCGGCACGGGGGAAGACCTCGAGGACCTCGCAGTCGAGACCCTCCTCCGCGACGGCTGCGTCCGCGCCGGACCGGACGGCGCGGCGGATGACGGCCTCGTCCTCGTCGTGCGGATCGTCGTCCGTGATGATGAGGACGTCCGAGAGTCGCGCGCCCACGGCGCCCATGACGGGCCGCTTCGATTCGTCGCGCTGTCCCGTGGCGCCGAAGACCGCGATGACCCGGCCCCCGGGGCGGCGCACCGAGGCGAGCGTCCGCTCGAGCGCGTCGGGATTGTGCGCGAAGTCCACGATCGACGCCGGCTCCTCGGCGATGAGCTGCATGCGGCCGGGTACCTCGGTGGTGAAGGGGTCGTGGGCATCGAGTGCGTGCTGCAGGTCGTGCTCGGACACCCCGGACGCCAGCACCATGACGGCCGCGAGGGCCGCGTTGGAGATGTTGAAGGACCCGGGGAGCCCGCTGCGGACGCGCAGGCGGCGCCCGTCACGCGACTTCAGGTCGAAGGCGTGGCCGAGGCCGCTCCGTTCGACGTCGGTGACCGTCCAGTCGGCGTCCGCCGCCGGCCCGGACCCGTCGCCGCCGTCCGTACACACGGTGAGGAGGGGCACGTCAGCGGTCCTCGCGAGGCGCCGGCCCCACGCGTCGTCGACGAGGACGACCGCCGTCCGGCACCGCTCCGCCGTGAAGAGGGCGGCCTTGACGGCGAAGTACTCCTCCATCGTGCCGTGCAGGTCCAGATGGTCCTGCGTCAGGTTGGTGAACCCGGCGACGTCGAAGAGGACGCCGTCCACACGCCCGTACTCCAGGGCGTGCGAGGAGACCTCCATCGAGGCCGCATCGATGCCGCGCTCCCGCATGAGGGCGAGCAGCGAGTGCACCTGCGGGGACTCGGGCGTGGTGAGCGCGCTCGGGATGGCGTCGCCGCCGGCCCGGATCTCGATCGTGCCGATCAGTCCGGTCGAACGGCCGAGTGCCTCCAGGAGGGCGTTGACGAAGTAGGTGGTGGTGGTCTTCCCGTTCGTCCCCGTGACGCCGTACAGCGTCGGCGCGCCGCCGTCGTCCGCGGCACCGCCTCCGAAGATCACGCGCGAAAGCGGTCCGATGACGCGCCGGGGGTCGGGGACGACGAGGACGGGCACGGCGACGCCGTCGCCCAGCAGCTCCCGGCCGACGTCGTCCGTCAGGACCGCGACGGCACCCGCCAGCACTGCCTGGTCGGCGAAACCGGCGCCGTGGCGGGCGGCGCCGGGCAAGGCGGCGTAGACGTCGCCGGGCAGGACGGCGCGGGAATCGAGGGTGAGGCCCGAGACGGTGGGCAGGTGCCCGGTCCCGGGACTGACCGGCAGGCCGGCTGCAGCGAGGGCCGCTGCCAGGCCGATCGGCCGCGGCTCATGCGGACGCATCAGGGAAGCGGCGCGTCCCTGCGGAGTGGTGGAATGCACGGTGCTGTGGCCTCCGGGTCAGTATTCGACCGGGTAGATGTCCGGCTTCGTCGTCGAGGCCGGGACGTTGTCGGAATTGAGGGCCTGCTGCATGACCTTCTGGAAGGACTCCCCTGGGATCAGGTAGTACAGGTCACCCTGGGGTCGCTGGAGCGTGATGACGACGACGTACTTCGGGTCCTCGATCGGGGCGATCCCGGCGTAGGACAGAGTGTAGCCGTCGTACCCGCCGGTGGCTCCCGGCGCCTCCGCCGTGCCGGTCTTGGCGCCCACGCGGTACTGCTCGAGCTCGCCGGACTTCCCGGACCCCTCCTCGGTGACGGTCTCGAGCATCTTCCGCATCTCTGCGGCCGTCTTCTCCGAGACCACCTCGGTCCCCTCGGCCTGCGGCACCACGTGCTCCGTGCCGTCCGGGTCGATGTAGGCGTCGATCAGGCGGGGCTTCAGCCGGACGCCGTCGTTGGCGATCGTCTGGTAGACCATCGCGGTGTGCAGCGCGGTCTGCGTGAGCCCCTGCCCGAAGAGCACCGTGTACTGCTGGCGATCGTCCCAGTTGTCCGGCGTGCTGAGAAGCCCCTGGTTCTCCTCGTTCAGGCCGGTGCCGAGCGGTTCGCCGATCCCGAACTTCTTCAGCCAGTCGTACCGCTCCTGCTTGGTCAGCTTCTCGCCGATCTGCACGGTCCCCGTGTTCATCGACTTCGCGAGGATGCCGGCGGCCGTGCGCTTCTCGGTGCCGTGCTCCCAGGCGTCCTTGAACGTCTGGTCCCCCACCGTGTACCGGTTGTCGAGGGTGAACTTCGACGTCGGCTCGATCAGCCCTTCCTCGAGCGCGCCGGCGAGCGTGATGACCTTCGTCGTCGACCCCGGTTCGAAGGAGGCGCTGACCGAGTTCGGCCTCCGCTGCTCGGCAGGGGTGGCCGTCGGATCGTTCGGATCGGGCGTGGTGGATTCCGCCATGGCACGGATGGCGCCGGTGCCGGTCTCGACGACCACGATGTTGCCCCACTCGGCGTCGTAGTCCTTGACCTGGGACGCGATGGTCTGCTGCGCGAACCACTGGAGATCCTGGTCGATCGTGAGGCGGACACTCTGTCCGTCCACCGCGGGCACGTCCTCATTGGTCGCGTAGGGGATACGGATACCGTCCCCGCCGATCTCGAAGGTCCTCTTCCCCGCCGTGCCCGTGAGTTGGTCGTTCAGCGAGTACTCGAGACCTTCCTGCGGGGTGCCGTCGTCGGACACGAAGCCGATGACCGATCCGGCGACCGATCCTGCCGGATAGGTACGGACGCTCGTCTTGTCGGCGTAGACGCCGGGGATGCCGATCTCGAGCGCCTGGTTCTTCACCTCCGGCGTGACGGACTTCGCGACGTAGTTGAAGGTCTTGTCCCCCAGGACCGAACCCCGGAGTGTCTCCACATCGATCCCGAGGACCGCCGAGAGCTCCTCGAGCCCCTGCTCGATCGGTACGTCGACCCGGATGGTGCTGTCCGGGTCGTCGGGATCCTGGACCGTCCGGTCGAATCCGTCGACGGCGCTGAGGCCCTGGTCCACGACGATGTCGTAACGCTCGACACTCCGGGCGAAGTACTTGCCGTTCATGTCGACGATGGAGCCGCGGACGGGGGCGACAGTGGTGTTCGTCAGGCGCTTGGACAGGCCCACCTGGGCCATCCCGCCGAGATCGAGCCCCTGCAACTGGAAGAGCCGTACTCCGAGCATCATGAGGAGGACGAGGACGAAGGCAAGCCCCACGCGGAGCCGGGTCGAGCCGAGGACCAGTCGGAGGCTGTCAGGGCTGCCGGTGCGTGCAGGGGTCACGGAGGAATCCTTGTCGATCAGTGCAGGCGGTTCGTGCGGAGCGGGTGACGGCGGAGGACCCGCGTGTCAGCGGTCGGACGCGGCCTGCTCCGGACCGGGGATGGTCCCCGAGGCCGTGCTGCCGGCCGCGGAGTCCGCGGCCGCATCCGCCGCCTCGTCCGCTGCACCGGCGCCCGCGGGTGCCGGATCGGCCGCTACCGGCGCCTCGACAACTACGGGAGCGGGCTGCTCGGTGACGAGGTCCGGGGCGGCGATCAGGACCTCGGGCTTCGGGCCTTCCTTCGCAGGTTCCGGAGTCCCCGTCACCTTCTTCGAATCTAGCTCAATGGTCCCGAACGTCGGGGAGGACACCATGCCGAGTTTCGTCGCGGCGGCGGCGAGGTTCTGCGGCGCCTCCTTGTTCTCGATCTCGAGGACGAGCGCCTCGTTCTGCTGGCTGAGTGCCACCTGCTGGCTGCGCAGCTGCACGAGCTCGTACTGCGTCCCCGACACGGAGATGTTGAGCATGAGGACTGCGGCCAGGGCTCCGGCGAGGACGAGGAGACTGAAGACGGCGAACGGCACGCGACGGCGGGAGGGCCTCGCCGGTACCACGGAGAGCGGCGTCCGCACTTTCTGCGTGGCCTCCGGCCGCGCACTCGCCGGCGCTCCGTCGGAGAGACCGGCCGGCCGGCGCGGCGCGACGGCGAGTGCTCCGTTGCCGGCGAAGGCCGCGGCGCTGTGCCGCTTCTCAACAGTCAGGGTCTGGCTCATCCGTTGGTCCTGTCGACGGGTCCGGCTTTGATTCGTTCTACAGCGCGCAGTTTGGCCGAGGCCGCCCTGGGATTCTCCTCGATCTCCGCCGGCGTGGGCGCTTCCGTGCCACGCGTCAGGGACCGGAGGTAGGCCTTGTGTTCCTCGAGCTCGACCGGGAACCCGAGGGGCGCGGAGGACTTCGTGCCGGCCGCGAAGGAGCTCTTCACGATCCTGTCCTCGAGGGAGTGGTACGACATCGCGACCACCCGACCCCCCGTGTGGATCGAGGCGATGGCGGCCGGTACGGCGCGCTCGAGGACGGACAGCTCCTCGTTGACCTCGATGCGCAGGGCCTGGAACGTCCGCTTGGCAGGATGTCCCCCGGTCCGTGCCGCCGAGGCCGGGACGACCCCACGGATGACCTCGACGAGCTCCGCCGTGGTGCCGAACGCACGTGCGGTGCGGGCCTGGACGATCGCCGTCGCGATGCGACCCGCGAACTTCTCCTCGCCCCAGGTCCGGATGATACGCAGCAGATCCGCCTCGGCGTAGGTGTTGACGACCTCCGCGGCGGTGATGCCCGTGGTCGTGTCCATGCGCATGTCGAGGGGGGCGTCGTAGGAGTAGGCGAAGCCGCGGTCACGCTCGTCGAGCTGCAGGGAGGAGACGCCGAGATCGAACAGGACGCCGTCCACCCCCCCGATCCCGAGGTCCTCGAGCACCTCGGGCAGATCGTCGTAGACGGCGTGGACCAGGTCGGTGCGGTCGGAGAAGCGCGTCAGGCGTTCCCCGGCGAGGCCCAGCGCCTCAGTGTCGCGGTCGATCCCGACGAGATGCGCGGAGGGGAAGCGCTCGAGCATGCTCTCGGAATGGCCGCCCATGCCGAGGGTCGCATCGACGACCACCGGCCGGCGTCCGGCTGTTGCTGCTGCCTCGACCGCGGGAGCAAGGAGGGAGACGCAGCGGTCCCGGAGGACGGGGACGTGTCGCTCGCCCGTCGGCCGGTTCTCCCCCATGCGCGCTCTCCCTCCTGCAGTTCGTCGTTCGTGATGTCGGTGTCCCTGCAGGCGTGGGGCGATGGTCCATCTCTGGGATCAGACCCCCATCCGGCCGGACGGTCTCCGCCTGGCTTCGGGGAAGTGAAGCCAGGAGTCGTACCTGGTCCGGCGGCTGGAGATCTCATCCAAGAGGTGAATCCGTTCGCGTCGGGTGCTGCTGGTACTGCTGGTACTGCTGGTACTGCCTGTCCTGCGCCGTGGATCAGATGATTCCCGGGAAAGCGTCCTCGTCCGTCTCGGAGAAGGCGGTCTCCTTCTCCGTCAGGTACGAGTCCCAGGCATCCGCCGCCCAGATCTCGGCGCGGCTTCCTGCTCCGATGACCGCGAGGTCACGGTCGAGCCCTGCATACGTCCGCAGGGCCGGTGGGATGGTGATCCTGCCCTGCTTGTCGGGCACCTCGTCCGAGGCTCCCGACAGGAAGATACGGTTGTAGTCCCTCGCCTGGCGTGACGAGATGGGTGCGGCCCGCATCTGCTCGTGAACCCTCTCGAACTCACTCGCACTGAACACATAGATGCACCGTTCCTGGCCCCGGGTCAGGACCAGCCCCTCGCTCAGTTCGTCGCGGAACTTCGCCGGGAGGATGAGCCTGCCCTTCTCGTCCAGACGGGGGGTATGAGTTCCGAGGAACATCCCTGACCGCCTGTTCTGAGTCCGCCAAGCCCAGCTCGATGCTGCCTTGCTCTTATGTTCCCCACTTTACTCCACAACTCTCCACCGTCAATGCATCCGGGGCGCGGCGCGCCCGGGATTGCTCCGCCGACGACGTCCGTCCGCCCCGCGATCACGCGACCGGGTGCTATCTGCCTCGCTAGGGAGCGAAGTGGAGGGGGCGATGGAGGGGGCGGCCGGTATGAGGCGGTCGGCATGGGGCACCGACCCGGTGCAGAGCAGTGCATGCGGCAGTGGAGCGCCTGGGGATGACCGGTTAACGAGCGAGGACCCGCCGTAGCGGGTCCTCGTCAGTTCGTGGCTGCCCGGTCACGCCGGTGCAGTGAGGCTGTATCGGGGTCACCATCGGTGGCCCGGCAGGGAATCAGCTCTGGTCGCGCTTCCGCTCGTCCCACTTGTCTTCGAGACTCGTCATGAACCCGCTCTTCCCGCCGGTCGGAGCCTTCGTCGGCCTACCCGCGGGCTGGCCCTGGTCCAGCTGCTTCGACTTGGTCGTCGCGAAGTAGACGCCGCCCCCCATGACGAGGAAGCCGGCCACTCCGATGAGGATGTTCTGGTTGACGATGCCCGCGAGCAGGACCAGGATGCCCGCGATCGTGATGAGCGCACCGATGACCAGACGCCTGGTCGACATCGACTTGCGGGTGTCCGACGCCATCGAGTGCGCGAACTTGGGATCGTCGGCGTGCAACTGCTGTTCAAGCTGATCAAGCAACCTCTGCTCGTGTTCCGAGAGTGCCATGACCGCCTCCTTGATATGGGTACCAACGTTCCTCCACCCACCCAACGTCCCGAACGCTCACCAGGTTCCCGGTGGAGGGGTCGATGACCACGGGCTCCGGAGGCTGCAAAAGCGTGCTGAACGGCAGCTGGACTACCTGCTTCAAGACTAGTTTGCTACGTGGTGCCCGCAAAGTCACAATGCGGAATCCGAGGGGGGTTCCATGAAGGCATACTGACCCCGTATACCGCTCAGGCACGCGGATCGCGATGGGTCCGCGGGGCTCCCCGGGAGGACCCGCCAGCACCCGGCCCCTGGTCGTGTCCGGCCCGCCTGCCGGACTCCGCCTCCGGCACTGCGCCGCTCCGGCCCAGCGCGCTTCCACCAGTCCGCCCAGCGGCGCGTCCGCCAGCACCTCCGCCAGCACCTCCGCCAGCACCCACACCCGCCGCGGTACCTGCACCAGCGTCACCTGCGGCGGGCGGCGGCCCGCCCGCCCGTCCCCTACGGGGCTCGTCCGCACGTCGGGAAGCGAGCAGCCCGGCCGGGACGACGCCGGCGTCACCGAATCTCCTGTTCACGTCGTCGAGCACCCGCTCGGCGAGGCGCCAGTTGTCGTCGCGCCGGTCGATCGTCAGCTGCGTGGAGCCGTCTCCGCCACTCTCGAGCGATTCGGCACGCAGGCCGATGAGCCGCACGGCCATGGGCCGATCACCGAGGGCGGCGAGCAGGGCCGTCGCCGCCGTATACAGCGCGTTGGCACTGTCGACCGGTTCATCGAACTTCTTCGACCGCGTCAGGGTGGAGAAGTCGGCGTACCTCAGTTTGAGCGCCACCCCACCGGCCCGATTGCCCGAGGCGCGGAGCCGGGTCGCCGTGCGGTGCGCCAGCCGCAGCAGTTCCCGCCGTAGGACGTCGGAGTCGTCGATGTCCCTGGAGAACGTCTCCTCCGCTCCGATGCTCTTTTCGGGCCGGGCCACGACGACGCGCCGCGGGTCCCTCCCCCAGGCGAGGTTGTGCACGTGCTCGCCGGAGCTTCCGAGCAGGCGCCGCAGGGTGGTGACCGGCGTGTGCGCCACGTCCTCCACCGTGCGGATGCCGATGCGGCCCAGGACTTCCTGTGTCTTCGCGCCGACCCCCCAGAGCGCGGAGACGGGAAGCGTGTGCAGGTACGCGACGGTCCGGTCACCCGGGATCAGCAGGAGGCCATCCGGCTTCGCCCTCGTGGAGGCGATCTTGGCCACGAACTTCGTCGTCGCGGCACCGACGCTCGCGGTGATACCGAGGGTGGAACTGATCTCCTCGCGCACCTGCTCACCGATCTCGCGCGGACCGCCCAGCCGGCGCATGGACCCGGCCACGTCGAGGAATGCCTCGTCGACGCTGAGCTGCTCCACGTGCGGCGTCACCGACCGGAAGATCCGCATGACCTGTCCGGAGATCTCCGAGTACCGACGATGATGCGGCGGGAGGATCACCGCAGTGGGGCACTGGCGCATGGCGACCGACATCGGCATCGCCGAGCGCACCCCGAAAGCGCGGGCCTCGTAGGACGCGGACAGGACGACGGACCGGCCGGACGGTGATCCCACGACTACCGGTACGCCGTGGAGATGAGGGTGGTCCAGCAGCTCGACGGAGACGAAGAAGGCATCCATGTCGATGTGCAGGATGCGGCACTCCGCATGCTCGATCGGCGTCCGACCCTCATCCCTGACCACGCCCACATCGTACGCAGTGCCACCGACAGCCGGGCCCGGCGGATCCGACGGCCCGTCCGTACCGCCGGGCCGGGGCAGAGCCGCCCGATAGAGTGTGAGGACCTGACCCAGTCGAACCGCCCGGGAGATCCATGCTGTCCGCACCTGCCACCCCTGATCCGGGCGGCCCCGCTCCTGACGTCATCACGGCGGAGCAGGACCTGTTCCGGTCCGCGCTCACCAGGACCATCGACGAGTTCCTGGCTGACCAGGCGGACGTCCTGACGGCCATCTCCGAGGAATCACTGCCCCTCATCTCGAGCATCGCGACACTCACCCGGGGCGGTAAGCGGATGCGCGCCCTGCTCTGCTACTGGGGATGGCGCGCGGCGGGAGGCGCGCCCGGAGCTGCGGCTCCGGTGACGGCCGGGACGGCACTGGAGTTCTTCCAGGCCGCTGCTCTGATCCATGACGACATCATCGATCGCTCGGATACCCGGCGCGGAGGGCCGAGCGTGCACCGGCAGTTCTCCGCGCGCCACACGGAGGCGGGCTGGCATCTCGACCCCGAGCGCTTCGGCGTGTCCGCAGCCATCCTGGCCGGGGACCTGTGCCTCGCGTTCAGCGAGGAGCTCTTCACGGCGTCCTGCTCCGCCGAGGCGGGTGAGGCTGCCCGCACCATCTTCAACCGCATGCGCACCGAGGTCATGGCCGGCCAGTACCTGGACCTGCTCGAGGAGGCGGTGGGGCCCGACCAGACGCCCGAGCAGGCCGAACTCCGTGCCCTCAACATCCTGCGCTTCAAGTCGGCGAAGTACTCGATGGAACGGCCCCTCATGCTCGGCGGAGCACTGGCCGGAGCCGATGAGGCGCTGCTCTCGGACTTCTCTGCCTTTGCGCTCCCCCTGGGCGAGGCCTTCCAGCTCCGGGACGACGTCCTCGGTGTGTTCGGGGATCCGGGAGTGACCGGTAAGCCGGCGGGCGACGATCTGCGCGAGGGGAAGCGCACCTTCCTGATCGCGCGCACTCTCGGCGAGAGCGGCAGCGACGTCCGGGCGAGGATCAACGCGATGCTCGGCGACACGGAGCTCGACGACGACGCGGTGCACACGCTCCGCGGGCTGATCGTGGCGAGCGGTGCGCTGGCCCAGACCGAGACCCTGATCGAGGAGCGATCAGCCGAGGCCTTCCGGGCCCTCGCCCAGCTCGATGTCGATACGACGTCGCTCGAGGCCCTGCGCCTCCTCGCCGAAGCCGCCGTCACTCGCACTGCCTGACGCGCGGCCGGGTGCGTGACCCACCCGGCGGTGGATCGGCCTACCAGGCAGCAGCCTGCGCCCGACGGCGGATCTCCGTCTTCCGTCCCTCGCGCAGCGCATCGATCGGCCGACCCGGAAGCGACTCGTCCTCCGTGTAGAGCCATCGGATGATGTCCTCGTCCCCGTAGCCGGAGTCCGCCAGGACGACGACGGTGCCCTTGAGGCTGTCGAGGATCGCCCCGTCCACGAGGAATTCCGCGGGCACGCTGCGGATGTTTCGCTCACCGATACGGACGCTGACCAGCGCCCGCTCACTGATGAGCGAATGCACGCGGGTGATGGGGAGGTCGAGCGCCTGCGCCACCTCGGGGAGATTCAGCCAGGCCGGGACGAGCTGTTGAAGTTCATTCACCGTCCAAGGGTGCCATGCCGACGCATTCCGGCTCCACTCGGACGACCTGCGGCACAGGGCGCCGGCTGGTCCGCAGGGACGCGACACGATGCGGATCTCCTGCGACACGCCGGACAGCAGCTTCACGGAATCTTCATGCCTCTTGTGCTACGGCCCTCATCGTGTAAGTTCACATGGGTCACAGAAGTAACAGTAACCACAGGTGACACATCAGCATCACCAGCACTGCGCGCGCCCGATCAGGAAGAATCACCACGGGCGCGTGCGTCCGCGCGGACTCAGCCGCCAACAGACGAGGAACGAAACATGACTGCCCAGCGATCGAACGCACCGCTGAACGGCACCCGCAGGAAGGCCACCGGCGCCAGCGCGCGCGGCCTGAATGTCGCCGTGACCACCGCCGCCCTCCCCGCGGTGATTCTCTCTTCGGTCGCCCTCGCCCAACCGGCGACGGCGGCTCCTGCCCAGGTCGCGCCTGCCATGCGTCACCTCGGCACCCCTGCGGTCTCCCTGCCCTCGCGCACGCTCGTGCCCGCCGCACTGGTGGCGGTACAGGTACCCGCGCAGAGGATCGCGATCGCCGCCCAGCCCGTTCCCGCCGAATACACCGTCAAGCCGGGCGACACCATCGGAGCGATCGCCAAGCGTCACGGGCTGTCCACGGACAGCCTCCTCACCCTGAACCGGATGAACGCGCGGACCATCATCTACCCGGGCCAGAAGATCACGCTCGGCGGTAAGGCCGGGGCGGAGAAGCCCGCACCCTCCGCTCCCGCTGCCCCGGCGGTGAAGACCACCGGTTCGACCTACGTGGTGAAGCCCGGCGATACCCTCGGCGCCATCGCCTCGCGTGCCGGGGTCAGCCTCCAGAGCCTCCTCACGGACAACAAGCTCTCGATGACCTCGATCATCTACCCGGGCCAGAAACTGACGATCGGCGGGAAGGGGGCAGCACCTGCTCCCGCGCCGGGTAAGCCCGCACCTGCTCCCGCGCCGTCTCCGGCCCCCGCGCCGCAGGCCGGGTCCTACACCGTGAAGGGCGGGGACACACTCGGCGCCATCGCCTCCCGACACGGTGTCTCCCTGCAGGCCCTGCTGGCCGCCAACAAGATGAGCATGACCACGATCATCTACCCGGGCCAGAAACTCACGATCCCGGGCAAGGGCGCAGCACCGGCTCCCGCGCCCGCTCCGGCACCCTCCGACCTCGTGCCCCACGCCTCACCGGTCCCCGGATAGCG
>NZ_LMLU01000008.1 GCF_001422665.1 Arthrobacter sp. Leaf234
GGCACACTATTGAGTTCTCAAACAACAGGAGCTACCGGCACCAAACACAACCAAACCGCTGCATTATCGCTCCGAAGCAACTTTTCAAGCTTACCCACACCAACCCGATCCTGCAAATCCATCCCCGATCCCGCCACCAACCCCCAGAACACTCCAGGAACCAGCACCACAACCAGAACAAACCCACACAACCGACAACAAACAAGAAGCCCATCCCAACGCCATGCACAGCACACGCCGGAACAACTTCAACTCTGTAAGGGGGGTCGTCACCCACACCGGGGCAACTCCATAACTATACGACCACCCCACCCCCACCACCAAATCCACCCACACCCCCAAACCCCAGGCCCCGAATCAACCACCCGGTGCAGGGCAACCGGGCCGACCCTGTGCGGACTGCTTCAGCAGACCGCACAGTCCCACCGGAGCACGTGCTGGTTGGCGCGGAGCCGACTCGTCCTCGCCCGCATCGGCCCGCGCAGAGCCACGTCAGGCGGGCACGGATCTGGGCAGTCTCGGTCGGGATACGCGGGCACCGAGCTGACTCGCATCGGCCCGCGCAGTGCCACGTCGGGCGGGCACGGATCTGGGCAGTCTCGGTCGGGATAGGTGGGCACGGAGCTGACTCGCCGCAGCTCGCGCCGGCCGCCGGTGCCGAAGCACGCAAGCACGCAAGCACGCAAGCACCGAGCGACCTCGTCGGAGCCAGTATCTACTCTGCAAGGGGAGGTGGGCATCGAGCTAAGTCGCCGGAGCAGGGTCGCGAAAGCGCCGTGCTGCAACGACGGGCAGTACGGCCCACACAGCGCAGCCGTGACAAGCACGACGAACCCGGCAAGCCTGACGAACGGACGAACCCGACGAACCAGACGAACCCGACGAACCAGACGAGTCCGACGACCGGACGAGCCCGACCTACCCGACGACAAGCCCGACGACACGACGGCGGACAGTGCAAGGACAAGGCGGGCGTCACGGACGAAGAAGGCCGGCACCTTCCCCACGGGGAGGTGCCGGCCCTACTCGTCGCCGCCGGCCGGTGCCACGTGCGGCGGGTCCGGCCGGACGCGGCCCGATCATCCTGGCCGGTGGGGCGTCAGCCCGCGTCGACCATCGCCAGGTTGCGCTTGCCCCGGCGCAGGAGCAGGTAGCGCCCGTGGAGTAGGTGCTCCTCCCCCACCACATGATCCACATCCGAGATCTTCTGGTTGTTGACGTACGCGCCGCCCTCCGCGACCGTGCGGCGCGCAGCGGAATTGCTGGCCGACAGCCCGGAGGCGACGAGGAGTTCGATGATGCCGAGGCCGTCGCGTCCGACCGTGACCGACTCGAGCTCTGCTGTCGCGGCCTGCAGGGTGGGGAGGTCCAGCGACGCGAGGTCGCCCTGACCGAACAGGGCTGCCGAGGCCGCGATGACCTTGTCGGTGGCCTCGACGCCGTGCACCAGCGACGTGACATCGTAGGCCAGCGCCCGCTGCGCCTCCCGGGCATGCGGCCGCTCCGCCGTCGCGCGCTCCAGCTCCTCGATCTCGGCACGCGAGCGGAACGTGAAGATCCTGATCCGCTCCGCGACATCGGCGTCGGAGGTATTCAGCCAGAACTGGAACATGGCGTACGGGCTGGTCATCGTGGGATCCAGCCAGATGGCGTTCCCCTCGCTCTTCCCGAACTTGGTGCCGTCCGAGTTCGTGATCAGTGGCGTGCCGATCGCGTGTACGCCTCTCCCCTCGACCTTACGGACCAGCTCGGTGCCGCTCGTCAGATTCCCCCACTGGTCCGATCCACCCGTCTGCAGCACGCAGTCGTAGTCGCGGAAGAGCTGGAGGTAGTCCATGCCCTGCAGGATCTGGTAGCTGAACTCGCTGTAGCTGATGCCCTCGTCGGAGTTCAGTCGCTTGGCGACCGTCTCCTTCTTGATCATGGTGCCGACGCGGAAGTACTTCCCGACGTCGCGGAGGAAATCGATGACGGACATCGGCCCGGTCCAGTCGAGGTTGTTGACCATCCGCGCGGCGTTGTCACCCTCGAAGTCGAGGAAGCGCTGCACCTGCCCCTGGAGGTAGCCGACCCACTCGGAGACGGTCTCCTTGGTGTTCATCGTCCGTTCCGCCGTCGGCCGGGGGTCACCGACGAGGCCGGTGGATCCCCCGACCAGGCCCAGGGGACGGTGCCCCGCCAGCTGCAGACGGCGCATCGTGAGTAACTGGACGAGGTTGCCCAGGTGCAGGCTGGGCGCCGTGGGATCGAACCCGCAGTAGAACGTGATGGGCGGACCGGCCAGCAGCTCCCTCAGTTCGCCTTCGTCCGTGGAGACATGGATCAGGCCCCGCCAGGCGAGCTCGTCGTACACGCCGTCGAAGGACGGATCGTTGCGCTGGCCTGCGAGGCCACTGACCGGGGAGTCTGTTTGCTGGGACACCCCACCAAATTATCAGTCGGCCATACCAGCGGGAATTCGGCCGGAGGAGATGACGCGCAGGCGCTGCGTGGGCCTCGTCATCGCGACGTACAGGTCCCCCACCCTCGCGCCGGCGGAGTCGAGCATCTCCTGCGGCTCGAGGATGACCACGCCGTCGAACTCCAGGCCCTTCGATTCGCGGGGACTGATGACCACGATGTCCTGGCCGGGCCCACCCGCGCCGGTCCCTACACGATCCGCGTAGCAGGGAGCGAGCGCAGCGCGGACGTCGGGTACCAGGGCCTCGGGGGCGATGACCGCCAGGAGGCCGCCGTCGATCGCCGCGAGCTCCTCGGGCATGGCCCGCACCAGTGCGGGCAGCACCTCGGGAACCGTGTCGAGCACCGGGGGGAACCTGCCCTCACGCACGGCCTTCGGCGCCGAGACCACCAGTCCGGCGGCGTTGGCCATCCGCACGGCGGCTTCGGCGATCTGGGAGGGGGTCCGGTAGTTGACCGTCAGCTCCTCCAGCTGCCACCGCTCCCCGACGAACGGTTCGAGCGCCTGCTGCCAGGAGCGCGAACCGGCGGCGGAGCTGGTCTGGGCGATGTCACCGACGATCGTGAAGGACTTCAGCGGGCAGCGTCGCATGAGCAGGCGCCACTGCATCGGGGACAGCTCCTGTGCCTCGTCGACGACGATGTGCCCGTACGCCCAGGTGCGGTCGGTGGAGGCGCGATCGGCGGCGGACAGGCGCGTCGCGGACACCGCGTTGTGCTGCGCGAGGTCCTCCGCCGTCAGGACCCCGTCCACGCCGGAGTCCTCGAGGGAGGCGTTGACGTTCTCGAGGGCACGCTCGGCGTTGGCGAGGTCGCGCTTCTGCTCCTGCTCCCGGGCGGCGGTGTCGCGGCCGGCGGAGGCATCGAGATCCCCCAGCAGTTCGGCGGCCTCGTCGAGCAGCGGGACGTCTGCCTCGGTCCAGGGAGCATCGACGGGCCTCGCCAGGGCGGCCCGCTCGGCGTCGGTCAACCCGGGCGCCGCGGCGCGCAGCAGTTCCGGCCGCGCGAAGAGTTCCGACACGAGCTTCTGCGGCGTGAGCGGCATCCACGCGAGGTTCAGGGCGATCCGGACATCCCTGGAACTGCGGACATCCTCCGCGAGGTAGGAGCGGTCCGCGTTGTTGCCGCCGCCCGAGGACTCCTCGAGCTTGTCCAGCAGCTGCTCGGTGAGCTCCCGGAGCAGGATCTTCACGAAGGTCACGCGGCCCTCGTTGTGCGGCTTCCCGGTCGCACGGGCACGCTCACGCGCACGGCCCACCTGCCGGGGGGTGAGGGTCAGCATGGTCCCCTCGACGTTGAGGCGCTTGTTCTCGGCGGGCACCCGCTCGCGGTTCGCGACGGCGCTGCGGATCACCGCGGCCATGTCGAGGCGGCCCTTGATGGCTGCTGCCTCCTCGCTCGTCTCCTGGACGGTGTGGACACCCGGCATGAGGGTGCCGATGCCGGCCATCACGACCCCGGTCTCACCGAGGGACGGAAGGACCCGCTCGATGTACTTCATGAAGGCGTCGGTGGGTCCGACCAGCAGGACGCCGGCGGACTTCAGCCGCTCGCGGTGCGTGTAGAGGAGATAGGCGGCACGGTGGAGCGCGACGGCGGTCTTGCCGGTACCCGGCCCGCCCTGCACCACGGTCACGCCCGGCAGGGGGGCGCGGATGATGCGGTCCTGCTCCGCCTGGATGGTGCCCACGATGTCCGACATCTGGCCTGTGCGGCGAGAATTCAGGGCGGCGAGCAGGGCTCCCTCCCCCTGCAGCGAGTCGTCGTCGCCGAGGAGGTCCGCATCCAGGACGTCGTCCTCGATCGCGACGACGTCGCGCCGCGAGAGGATGAGGTGCCGACGACGCCGGACGCCCATCCGCTCGAAGGCCGTGGCCTGGTAGAACGTCCCCGCTTCGGGTGCACGCCAGTCGACCATGAGCTGCCGGAGGTCGTCGTCGGACAGGCCGATGCGGCCGATGTAGCGCTTGTCCCCGCTGTCGAGGTCCAGGCGGCCGAACACGAGGCGGTCGTCGACAGCGCTCAGCTGGGCGAGACGGTCCTCGTACATGGTGGCGAAGGCGTCGCGCTCCGAGCGGTTCTGGTGGGAGCCGGCCGCCTGGGTGCGCCGCACGTCGGCGAGCTGCTGGGCCTTCTCCGCCCGGAGATGATCGAGCCGGCGGTACAGGCCATCGACGTAGTCGCGCTCCGCGTCGAGTTCGACTCTCGCCTGGGGCGTCTCGGGCATCGGGAACTTCCTTCCATCACACAGGCGGACCGTCAAGTCTAGCGCGGGGCGGGCGCCACGATCTCCAGTGCGTGAACGGTCCGTCCGGCGAGCTTCTCGCGCCCGCCGAGGCCGCCGAGTTCGAGGACCACTCCGCAGCCGACGACGGTTGCTCCCGCCCTGTCGAGCAACGTGCACGCCGCGACGAGCGTTCCGCCCGTGGCGAGGACGTCGTCGAGCACGAGCACGCGGGACCCTGCAGGAAGATCCGATTGGTGGATCTCCAACGCTGCCTGGCCGTATTCGAGGTCGTAGGACTCCCGGTGCACCGCTCGCGGCAGCTTGCCCGCCTTCCGGATGGTGACGACGCCGGTCCCCGTCGCGTACCCGACGGCGGCCGCCAGCAGGAAACCGCGCGCCTCGACCCCGGCGACGGCGTCGAAGGTCCCGGCGAAGGACGCGGCGATCGCATCGACGACTTCGCGGAAGCCCGCCGCGTCCGCGAACACGGGAGTGAGGTCGCGGAACAGGATGCCCGGAGACGGGAAGTCGGGGACGACGACGGTGAGGCGGTCGATGGCCGCCACCGCACGGTCCAGGAGGTGCGTGCTGCCGGGGTCCGCTGCCGGTCCGGGTGCACTGGTTCCGCCGGTCCCGGCTCCGCTGATCGTCACGGATCAACCTTACGGGCTGCGCGGCTTGCCCGGGCGGTACCGGGAGACCGTCGGCTCGTCCGGCAGCCAGAATCGCCAGGGATACTCCTCGGTCCCCGCGACGCCGCTGACACCGACGCGTGGGCCGCGCTCGAACCTGTCCGCACGCTCCTGCGACAGGTCCAGGCTGAACGGCTCCGCGAGCGCGTCGGCGCCGTCGAACCGGCGGTCCAGTCCCAGGGCCTGGGCGAGGCGTGCCGGCCCGCGTGCGAGGTCGAGATCCGACGCGGGGCGGGATCGCCGTTCGCGGGCGAGGTCGATACCCTCCTCGATCTCGCCCCCGCGCAGCAGGAGTCCGGTGGCCCAGCCCTCCGTGCCGCACACGATGTTGGCGCAGTAGTGCATTCCGTAGGTGAAGTACACATAGAGGTGTCCGGCAGGTCCGAACATGGTCGCGTTCCGGGCGGTCATCCCGCGGAAGGCATGCGAACCGGGATCGGCGTCCCCCAGGTACGCCTCCACCTCGGTGATCCGGACGGTGACGGCGCCCTCCTCCGACTGGTGGGTGAGGCGGGAGCCCAGGAGCCTGGGTGCGACGTCCAGCGCACTGCGGGCAAGTTCCGCCCGCGTCGCCGGGCCGGTGCCGCTCTCCTCGATCACGCATCGACCGTAGCAAAGTCCCCGCATCCCGAACGCCGCCGCCATGTCCGAATCCCGCTAGTTCCAGACCGTGACGACTGTCAGGATGGCGGGTATGGACTTCTGGCAGCAGTACCGGGCGATCGATGCCCGCGATGCGCGCTTCGACGGGCAGTTCGTCACTGCGGTCTCGAGCACGGGCATCTACTGCCGTCCGTCCTGTCCCGCCCGGACGCCGAAGCCCGCGAACGTGACGTTCTACCGCACCTCGGCGGCTGCCCACGACGCCGGGTACCGCGCCTGCAAGCGATGCCTCCCCGAAGCGGTTCCCGGCGATCCGGGATGGAACCTGCGGAACGACGCAGCGGCCCGTGCCATGCGCCTGATCATGGACGGGGAAGTGGACCGCACCGGCGTATCCGGCCTGGCGGCCCACCTCGGCTACTCCACACGGCATCTCAACCGGATCCTGACGGCGGAGCTCGGGGCCGGAGCCCTCGCCCTCGCCCGGGCACACCGCGCCCAGACAGCCCGAACGCTCCTCACCTCGTCCGCGCTCCGTTTCGCCGACGTCGCCTTCGCCTCCGGTTTCGGCAGCATCCGCCAGTTCAACGACACCGTGCAGCAGGTCTTCGACCTCACCCCCCGGCAACTCCGCGACGCCGCGCGTGGACTCCCGGTCGAGGTGCCGCCTCCACACGGGCCGGGCCGGGGTCCGGTCCGGCTGTCCCTCGCACTGCCGGTCCGCCTGCCGTACGACGACGGCATCTTCCGCTTCCTCGCCGCGCGGGCCGTGGTCGGCGTCGAGCTCGGGACGGGATCCACCTACGAGCGGCTCCTGAGGCTCCCCACCGGACCGGCCTGGTTCCGTGCCGCACGGGTCGAGCGCCGCACGGACGGCCGGGCCCTGCTCCCCGTGACGGTCTCGGTGACCGGTCTCGGTGACCTTCCCGCCCTCCTGGCGCGCATCCGGCGGCTTTTCGACCTCGACGCCGATCCTGTGGCGATCGACACGGCGCTGGCACGGAGCCGATCCTTCGCTCCCCTCGCCGCAGCGGCGCCGGGACTGCGCCTGCCCGGCTCCCTGGCTCCCCACGAGACGCTGGTCCGGGCGATTGCGGGTCAGCAGGTCACGGTCGCTGCAGCGACGACGGCCCTGGGGCGCCTCGCGGAGGCGGGTCGGCCCGTGCACGCGCCGGGAACGACCCTGACACGGTACTTCCCCTCCGCCCAGGACCTTGCGGACCGCCTCGGACCCCTGCTGCGGGGACCACGCCGCCGGAACGACGCCCTGCGGGCCGCGGTCGTGGAGCTCGCGACAGGAGCACTGTCCTTCGGCGTCGGCTCCGATCCGGCAGACCTCCGCAGGGACCTCCTGGCACTCGACGGCGTGGGGCCCTGGACGGCGGACTACGTCGGGATGCGTGTGCTGGGCGACCCGGACGTCCATCTGCCCGACGACGCCGCCGTCCGCACGGGCTGGTCGCGGGTCCTCGCGTCGCACGCGGCATCCGCGGGATCGGACACGCCCCTCGAGGCGGCGATGCTGGGGATCAGGCCCTGGCGTTCCTACGCGACGCTCCACCTCTGGCGTGTCGCTGCCGAACCTCGTGGCCGGGCAGCGACGGCACCCCGCACCTCATCAGCTGCACCACGTACCCTGTTGGCACCCACCGAACGGACGATCTTCCCATGAGCACCCTCTCCCCTGCAGCACCCACCGCGACGGGCACAACCCCCACTCCGACGCCGACGCCGACGTCCGGCATCCTCCGGCTGCAGGGAACGACGACGACCACCATCGACACCCCCGACGGCGCCTTCACCGTCATAGAGGCCGAGGGCGCGGTGCTCTCCTCGGGGTGGACGGACACCGCGGGGGACCTCGTGGGCCAGATCCATCCCACGATCAGGGCCACCGCCTTCGATCCGGCCGCCTCGGCGCCGGCCCCGATCCTCGAGGCGGTGGCACGGTACTACGACGGCGACTTCGCAGCGATCACCTCCGTGCGGGTGCGTCAGGCCTCCGGTCCGTTCCGCGTGCACGCCTGGGACGTGCTGCGGACGGTGGAACCGGGCGCGCCCGTGACCTACCTGCAGTACGCCGAGCGCGCCGGCAACGCGGCAGCCATCCGCGCCGCCGCGGGCGCCTGCGCGAAGAACGCGGCGGCCCTCTTCGTCCCCTGCCACCGCGTCATCCGGACGGATGGCACCCTCGGTGGATTCCGGTGGGGCCTCGCCGTGAAGCAGCGGCTGCTCGACCGCGAGGCGGGACGGCTTCCGCTCCCCTGATCACCGCCACGCCGCGAAGGCTCCGGCGAGCCGGTGTGCCCGGCGGGCCTCGCCGCGTGGGGGCACCGGCGCGTGGGCTACGGCGTCGGGCCGTGGGCCCGGGCTCGGGTCCTGAGCGATTCCGTCAGGCGTCACCGTCGGGCGTGGGCGTCAGGCGTCAGGCGTCACTGTCAGGCGTGGGCGACGAGGCGCTGCCGGGCCGCCATGTCCCGGTACAGCTCGCTCGTCGCCAGCAGCTCCTCGTGGGTGCCCACCGCGGAGACCCGCCCCTGGTCCAGCACGACGATCTGGTCGAAATCCGCGACCGTGGACAGGCGGTGCGCGACGACGACGACCGTGCGGTCCCGTGAGGCCTCCCCCAGCGTCTGCTGCAGCAGCTGCTCCGTCCGCGAGTCCACGGCCGACGTCGGCTCGTCCATCAGGAGGACGGGCCGATCCGCCAGGATCGTCCGTGCCCAGGCGAGACGCTGGCGCTGGCCGCCGGACAGCCTGATGCCGTCCTCGCCGAGGTTCAGGTCGAGCCCGTCCTCGGACCGGTCACCGAGCGCATCCAGTCCGACGGCGGCGAGCACCCGGCGCAGCTCGGTGTCCGGTGCGTCCGGGGCTGCGAGACGCAGGTTGTCCGCCAGCGTGCCGCTGAGTACGGGAGCTTCCTGCTCCACGAGGCCGATGCGCGCCCGCAGCTCGGAGCGCTCGAGGTCGCGGATGGGGACGCCGTCGAGGCTGATGCCTCCACCGTCCGGCTCGTAGAACCGCTCGAGCAGGGCGAGCACGGTGGACTTGCCGGCGCCCGAGGGGCCCACGAGGGCGGTCCGGCTCCCGGCAGGGACCGTGAAGCTCACGCCGTCGAGGACGAGCTGGGCGTCGTCGTGCAGCTCGCTCCGATCGGCGCCGCCGGTCGTCGCCGCACCGGGCGCACCGCCGGCACTGCCGCTCGCGGAGGGGCCGGCGGCGTCGTCCTCGGTCGCCGCATAGCGGAAGCTGACGTCGCGCAGCTCGATGGTGCCACCGGCCCGCGCACCGGTGGACCCGACGACAGCAGAACCGACAGCAGCAGAACCGCCGACAGCTGAATCCTGGGTCAGGTACTGCTCATCCGCACGCTCGGGCTCGAGCCGGGCGATCTCCTGGATGCGGTCGAGCGCCGCGAGTCCCGACTGGATCTGCACGAAGGCGCCCATGGCCGAACCGATGGGCATGACGAGCAGGAACAGGTACAGGATGAAGGCGATGAGGTCCCCGAGCAGCAGCTCTCCCGCGGCAACCCGGATGCCGCCGACCGCGAGGACCACGATGAAGGCGCCCTGGATGCAGATGGACATGATGGGCTGCACGGCGGCCTGCAGGCGGGCCATGGCGATGCCGGCGCGGAAGGCCTTCGTCGCCTCGACGTCGATGACCGCGGCCTCGCGCTCCTCGGCGACCGAGGCCTTGATGGTGCGGATGCCGGACAGTCCGCGCTCGACGGCGGCGGTCATCGAGCCGACGGCGTCCTGCACCGCGCGGCTGCGCGTGCGGATCAGGCGCCCGAGGAACAGGACGCCGCCGGCGCCGAACAGCACGGCGGTCAGGGTGATACCGAAGAGCAGCGGATCGATGAGCACCATCAGGACCACGGCGGCGCAGAACATGAGGATCGAGGACACGATCTCGAAGAGACCGGACGTGATGACGCTGCGCATCAGCGTGGTGTCGGATCCGACGCGGGAGATGAGGTCGCCGACGCGCCGCCGGTCGAATTCCCGGATGGGCAGTGCCAGGAGCTGCCCGACGAGCGAGCGCCGCACACCCAGCACCACCGACTCCGCGGTCCGCTGCAGCAGGTAGGACTGTGCCGCTCCGAAGACCGCTCCGCCCAGCGTGATGGCCACGAGGAACCAGACGAACACCGTGGCCGGCTCGCTCGCCGAGACGGCATTCACGAGCTGCTGCACCATCAGCGGCTGGGCGATCGAGAGGCCGGTCGAGACGAGGGAGACGACGGCGACCAGGACGAGGACACGGACGTGGCCCCGCAGGTAGGGGAAGAACTCCCGGAGGGTGGCGCGCTGGGTGGTGGTGTTCATAGCCACACAGTGCGCCGGACGGCCGGGCGAGTCAAAGCACTTCGCGACGGGCGTAGGAGGACGCGGGTCAGAGGGATGGCCGGTCCCGGTGTGTCCCCCGCGGGGCACACACCGGAACCGGGCTGTCACCCGGCAGCGTAGGGCTGCACGTCCTCGAGCTCGGCCTTCAGCGCCGTCAGCTGGCGCCGGACCGCGGCCGGCGCGGTTCCGCCCTGGGCGTCGCGGCTGGCCAGCGATCCCTCGACGGTCAGCACCTCGCGGACCGCAGAGGTGAGGTGGTCCGAGATCCCCGCGAACTCCTCGTCCGTCAGATCCCACAGTTCGACGCCGCGCTGCTCGGCCACGCGCACCGCCGCACCGGACAGTTCGTGCGCCTCGCGGAACGGCACCCCCTGGCGGACCAGCCACTCGGCGATGTCCGTCGCCAGCGCGAACCCCTGCGGTGCGAGGGAGGCCATGCGCTCGGTGTTGAACACGAGCGTCGCGATCATCCCGGAGACGGCGGGCAGCAGGACCTCGAGGGTGTCGATGGCGTCGAACACCGGCTCCTTGTCCTCCTGCAGGTCCCGGTTGTAGGCGAGGGGCATGCCCTTCAGTGTGGCCAGGAGACCCGTGAGGTCCCCGATGAGGCGTCCGGCCTTGCCGCGCGCCAGTTCGGCGACGTCGGGGTTCTTCTTCTGCGGCATGATCGACGACCCCGTGGAGAAGGCGTCGTCGAGCGTGACGAAGGAGAACTCCTTCGTGGCCCAGATGATGATCTCCTCGCTCACCCGCGACAGGTCGACGCCGATCATCGCCGACACCCACGCGAATTCCGCGTAGACGTCGCGCGACGCGGTGCCGTCGATCGAGTTGTGGGTGGCGGAGAAGAACCCGAGGTCGGCGGCCACGGCTTCGGGGTCGAGCCCCAGCGAGGATCCCGCGAGGGCCCCGGACCCGTAGGGCGAGACACCGGCGCGGCGGTCCCAGTCGGCGAGCCGCTGCACGTCGCGCAGCAGCGCCCACGCGTGGGCCAGCAGGTGGTGGCTGAGCAGGACGGGCTGGGCGTGCTGGAGGTGGGTGCGTCCGGGCATGGACGCCTCGAGGTTCGCCTCCGCCTGGTCGACGAGCGCCGTGATGGTCGCGAGCACGCCCCGCGCGATGATCCGTGCATGGTCGCGCAGGTACATCCGGCCGAGCGTCGCCACCTGGTCGTTCCGCGAGCGCCCCGCACGCAGCTTTCCACCGAGCGCCGGACCGGCACGCTCGATCAGGCCGCGCTCCAGGGAGCCGTGCACGTCCTCGTCGCTCTCCGCCGGGACGTAGGCGCCCGAGCGGACGTCGGCGTCGAGCCGGTCGAGGGCATCGAGCATCCCGGCGAGCTCCACGTCGTCGAGCAGTCCGGCATGGTGCAGCACGCGGGCATGGGCGCGGGAGCCCTCGATGTCGTACGTGGCCAGGCGCCAGTCGAAGTGCGTCGACTTGCTCAGCGCGGCGAGGGCGTCGGCTGGACCGCCGGCGAACCGGCCGCCCCAGAGCGAACCCTCGTTCGTCCCCGAACGCCCCGCACGCCCGCTTCGCTCGGCCGGGGACCCCGGCGCTCGTGGCTCCGCCCGGTGCCCCAGAGGTCCGGCGGTCCCGCCGTCGTGCGCTGGCGCCATCAGGCGCCTGCCTGCTGGTCCCGGCGCGACGCCACCTTGGACGACATCCCGAAGAGTTCGATGAAGCCGCGGGCCATCGACTGGTCGAAGGTGTCCCCCGAGTCGTAGGTGGCCAGGTTGAAGTCGTACAGGCCGACGTCGGAGCGGCGCCCCGTCACGGTGGCGCGGCCACCGTGCAGGTCCATGCGGATGTCTCCCGTCACGTACTTCTGGGTGTCGTCGATGAACGCGTTCAGCGAGCGCGTCAGCGGCGAGAACCACTGGCCGTCGTAGACCAGCTCGGTCCAGCGCTGGCCCACGGTCTTCTTGAAGCGGGCCTGCTCGCGCTCCATGGTGACGTTCTCCAGTTCGCGGTGGGCCGCGATGAGCGCCATGGCGCCGGGGGCCTCGTAGATCTCGCGGCTCTTGATGCCGACCAGGCGGTCCTCGACGATGTCGATGCGCCCCACGCCCTGGGCGCCCGCACGGCGGTTGAGTTCCTCGATGGCCTGCAGCGGGGTGACGGTGTTGCCGTCGATCGCCACCGGGATGCCCTCCTTGAAGGAAATGACGACCTCGTCCGCGGCGGGCGGGAACTCGGGCGACTCGGTGTAGTCGTAGACGTCCTTCGTGGGGCCGTTCCAGATGTCCTCGAGGAAACCGGTCTCGACGGCGCGGCCCCAGACGTTCTGGTCGATCGAGAAGGGGTTCTTCTTGGTGGTCTCGATGGGCAGGCCCTTCTCCTCGGCGAAGGCGATGGCCTTGTCGCGGGTGAGTGCGAGGTCCCGTACGGGGGCGATGCACTTCAGGTCCGGACCGAGGGTCTGGATGCCGACCTCGAAGCGCACCTGGTCGTTGCCCTTGCCGGTGCAGCCGTGGGAGACGGTGGTGGCGCCGAACTTCCGCGCGGCTGCCACGAGGTGCTTGACGATGACCGGACGAGACACCGCGGAGACCAGCGGATACGCGTCCATGTACAGGGCGTTCGCCTTGAGCGCGGGCATGCAGTACTCGGTCGCGAACTCGTCGCGGGCGTCCGCCACGTAGGCCTCGACGGCGCCGCAGCCGAGCGCGCGCTGGCGGATGGTCTCGAGGGACTCGCCGCCCTGTCCGACGTCGACCGCCACGGCGATCACCTCGGCTCCGGTGGCTTCGGCGATCCAGCCGATGGCGACGGAGGTGTCGAGTCCGCCCGAGTAGGCGAGGACGATGCGTTCGGTCACGGGGATGTGCTCCTTCGGTTGTCCGGGCGGGGCCCGGAAGATCCTGGTGTGGGTGGTCTGTGCCGCTGCTGCCAGCGTAGCGGCGGGTGATCGGTGGGGCGGGGTCAGGCGGTCTCGGCGCTGCCCTGCGGCTCCTGCGCGAGGTTCAGGAAGCGTTCGGCGACGGCGGCCCCGCCGTCGACCTCCCGGCTGACGAGCATGACGGTGTCATCGCCCGCGATGGTGCCGAGGATGGACGGGATGACGGAGTGGTCGATCGCCAGGGCCAGGAAGTTCGCGGCTCCCGGCGGCGTCCGCAGGATCACGATGTTGCCGCTCGCCTCCGCCGTCACGAGCAGTTCGTTGCACAGCTTCGCGAGCCGCGCGTCGAGGATCTCCTGCGAGACCCCGCTCTGGACGTGCCGCCCGCCACCCTCGACCGGCACCGCGTACACGAGGGCGCCGTCGGCCCCGCGCACCCGGACCACGCCGAGTTCCACGAGGTCCCGCGACAGCGTGCCCTGGTTCACCTGGACGCCGTCGGCCGCGAGGAGCGTGGCCAGTTCGGCCTGGGAGCGGACGGGGTGCGCGGTCAGCAGGTCGGTGATCCGGGCGTGCCGGGCCGTCTTCGTGACGGGCCGGGCGGAGTCGCGCTGCACGGTCACGGTGTGGCCGCCGAGCGGGCGACGAGCCAGGTCATGAGCGCCTTCTGCGCGTGCAGCCGGTTCTCCGCCTCGTCCCAGACGAGCGACTGCGGGCCGTCGATGACGTCCGCCGCGATCTCGTAGCCGCGGTAGGCGGGGAGGCAGTGGAGCACGACGGCGTCGGGCGCGGCCTGCGCCATCGCGGCGGCGTCGACGGCGTAGGCCCGGAACAGCTCCTGCCGGGCGGCCTTCTCGTCCTCCTGGCCCATGGACACCCAGGTGTCGGTCGCGACGACGTCGGCCCCGGCGAGCGCGGCGGCGGCGTCGGTGGTGACGAGGACGGACCCGCCCGTCTCACGCGCCCGCTTCTCGGCGGCCGCGACGACAGCGGCCGCAGGAAGGTAGCCCTCCGGCCCCGCGATGCGCACGTGCATCCCTGCCGTGGCGCCGGCGAGGAGATAGGAGTTCGCCATGTTGTTGGCGCCGTCCCCGAGGTAGGTCATGGTCAGCCCCGTCAGCTTCCCCTTGTGCTCGCGGATGGTGAGCAGGTCGGCGAGGAGCTGGCACGGGTGGTAGTCGTCGGACAGGGCGTTGATGACCGGGACGCTGGAGGCGGCCGCCATCTCCTCGAGCCCGGACTGCGCGTAGGTGCGCCAGACGATGGTCGCGACCATCCGTTCCAGGACCTTCGCCGTGTCGGTGATCGATTCCTTGTGCCCGAGCTGGGAGTCCCCCGCACCGATGATGAGGGGGACGCCGCCGAGGTCGGCGATGCCGGAGGCGAAGGACACCCGGGTACGCGTGGACGTCTTGTCGAAGATGACCGCGACCGTCTTCCGGCCCGCACCGCGGCCCGCGAAGGGGGCGTGCGCGTAGGGGTCCGCCTTCAGCTCGGCGGCGAGGTCCAGGACCTCCGCCTGCTCGGCCGGCGAGAGATCGGTGTCGACGAGGAAGTGGCGCGTCATGCTGGTGCCTCCTGGGATGTGCTGTCGGTCGACGGCCGGGCGGCGTCGAGGATGCCGGGGAGCGCGTCGAGGAAGCTCGCTGCCTGGTCCTCGGTGAGGATGAGGGGCGGCGCGAGCCGGATGGTCGCCGGGCCGGTCGCGTTGATGATGAACCCGGACTGCAGGGCGGCCTGCACTGCGGCCGGGGCATGGTCGCCGTCGAGGTCGAACCCGATGAGGAGTCCCTCGCCGCGCACCGCGACGACGCCCCGCGTGGCGGCGAGCCCGCGCCGCAGGAGGGCTCCGACGTGCACCGCGTCCTGCAGGGCACCCGTGGTCTCGAGGACGTGGAGCGTCGCGAGCCCGGCTGCCGTGGCCACCGGGTTGCCACCGAAGGTGGTGCCGTGCTGGCCCGCGGAGATGAGCGTCGAGACCGCCTCGCCGAACGTGACGAGCGCGCCGACGGGGAAGCCCCCACCGAGTCCCTTGGCGAGGGTCATGGCGTCGGGGACCACTCCCTCCACCCCCTGGTGCGCGAACCAGCGGCCGGTGCGGCCGATGCCGGACTGGACCTCGTCGAGGATCAGCAGGGCGCCGTGCTCGCGGGTGAGTTCACGCGCGGCGCGGAGGTATCCGGCGGACAGCGGGCGGACCCCGGCCTCACCCTGGATCGGTTCGACGACGAGGGCGGCCACGGTGTGGTCCATCGCCGCACGGAGGGCCTCGACGTCGTCGAACGGAAGATGCTCGACGCCGCCGGGCAGGGGCTCGAACGGCTCGCGGTAGGCCTTCTTCGACGTCAGCGCGAGGGCGCCCATGGTGCGGCCGTGGAAGGCGCCGTCGAGCGCCAGGATGCGGCGCCGCTCCGGCGTGCTGTTCCGGCGGGCCAGCTTGACGGCGGCCTCCAGCGCTTCCGCCCCGGAGTTGGTGAAGAACACGCGGGACCCCTCGGGGGCGTCGGCGAGCGCGAGGAGCTTCTCGGCGAGCGCCACCTGCGTGGGGCTGGTGAAGAAGTTCGAGATGTGACCGAGGGTCGCCAGCTGGCTCGAGATCACCGACGTGACGAACGGGTGGGCGTGACCGACGGCGTTGACGGCGATGCCGCCGAGCAGGTCGAGGTACCGGCTCCCGTCGGCGTCCCAGACGTAGCAGCCCGAGCCACGCACGAGCACGCGCTGCGGCGTCCCGAACACACCCATCAGGGAGCCGCTGTACCGGGCGAGCCAGTCGGCGCCGGAACTGCCGCCCGTGAGGACGCCGACCGCGTGACCGGCCGTCCCGGCGTCGATCCGGCCCGCCTCCGCGGGGACCGCATCGACCGGACCGGGGGCAGCGTGCCGGCCGTGCGCGGTGCCCTGCGCGGCTGTGATGCCCGTGGTGCCCGTGGCGTCTCTGGTGCCAGGAGTGCCCGGGGTGCCCGTGGTGCTTGTCGTCGTCCCGAGGTCGGTCATGGGGTTCCTCCCGTGAGTGCTGGGGTCTCGTCGGGGACCACCTGGGTGCCGATGCCCGCCGCGGTGAAGGTCTCCAGGAGCATCGAGTGGGCGAGCCGGCCGTCCACGATGTGCGCGCGTTCCACGCCGCCCTCGACGGCCTGCAGGCAGGCGGTCATCTTCGGGATCATGCCGGACTCCAGCGACGGCAGGAGCTCCCGCAGCCTGCCCGCCGACAGCGACGAGATGAGCGAACCGCGGTCGGGCCAGTCGGCGTAGAGCCCCTCCACATCGGTCAGGATCACGAGCTTGGCCGCCCCGAGGGCCACGGCGAGCGCGGCAGCGGCGGAATCGGCGTTGACGTTGAGGACCTGCTGCGTCGGCTCGCCGTCGACGTCGTACTCGGGCGCCACCGTGGAGATCACCGGGATGCGGCCCGCCTGCAGGATGTCGAGGATCGCTCCCGGGTGGACGGCGGTGACCTCGCCGACCAGGCCGAGGTCCACGGGCTCGCCGTCGACCACCGTCCCGGTGCGCACGGCGCGGAGCAACCCGCCGTCCTCCCCGGAGAGACCGACGGCGTAGGGGCCGTGCGAGTTGATCAGGCCCACGAGCTCCCGGCCCACCTGTCCGGTGAGGACCATGCGGACCACGTCCATGGCGTCGGGCGTCGTGACGCGGAGGCCGCCCTTGAACTCGGATTCGATGCCCAGCTTCTGCAGCATCGCGTTGATCTGCGGTCCGCCGCCGTGGACGACGACCGGGCGGATGCCCACGTGGTGCAGGAAGACGATGTCCTCGGCGAAGGCCCGGCGCATGTCGTCGTCCACCATGGCGTTGCCGCCGTACTTGATCACCATCGTGGTCCCGGCGAACCGCTGGATCCAGGGCAGGGCCTCCATCAGCGTGGCGGCCTTGTCCTGCGCCCGCAGGGTCGACGCGGAGGGTCCGGTCGGGGGTGCGTCTGTCATGGTCCCTCCCATCAGCTCGAGTACGCCGAGTTCTCGTGCACGTACTCGTGCGTGAGGTCGTTGGTCCAGATGGTGGCGCCGGCGGATCCCGCTGCGAGGTCGATCTCGACGGCGACATCCCGTCCGCTGAGGTCCACGAGGTCGCGCGGGTCGCCGATGCCGCCGTTCCGGCAGATCTGGACGCCGTTCATGGAGACGTTGAGCTGGTCCGGCTCGAAGACGGCGTCGGTGGTGCCGACGGCGGCGAGGACCCGGCCCCAGTTCGGGTCGTTGCCGAAGATGGCGGTCTTGAAGAGGTTCGAGCGGGCCACGGCGCGGCTGACCACCTCGGCGTCCCGCTCGGTCGCGGCGTTGACCGTCGTGACGGCGATGGTGTGGCTCGCGCCCTCGGCGTCGTGGATGAGCTGCGCGGCGAGGTCGAGGCACACATCGGTCAGGGCCGCCGTGAACTGGGCCTGGTCGGGCGCGATCCCGGCTGCGCCCGAGGCGAGGAGCACCACGGTGTCGTTCGTCGACATGCAGCCGTCGGCGTCGGTGCGGTCGAAGCTGACACGCGTCGCCTCGCGGAGCGCCGCGTCCAGCGCGGCGGGCTCGAGCGCGGCGTCCGTGGTCAGGACGACGAGCATCGTGGCGAGGCCGGGCGCGAGCATCCCTGCCCCCTTGGCCATCCCGCCGATGGCGTAGCCCTCACTGGCGGAGTCGGCGGTCGCCGGGTAGCGGGCTTCCTTGGACACCGTGTCCGTGGTCATGATCGCCTCGGCGGCGGAGGGTCCGCCTCCCCGGCCGAGTGATCCGGCGGCGTCGGCGACACCGGCCAGGAGCTTCTCCATGGGCAGGTGCTCGCCGATGAGTCCGGTGGAGCACACGACGACGTCGGTGGCCGAGACGCCGAGGAGATCGGCCGCCACCTCGGCGGTGCGGTGCGTGTTCTGGAAGCCTTCCGGCCCCGTGCAGGCGTTGGCGCCGCCGGAATTGAGGACGACGGCGTCGGCGCGTCCGTCGGAGACAACCTGGCGGGACCAGAGGACGGGAGCGGCCACGACGCGGTTGGAGGTGAAGACCGCTGCCGCGGTGTGCAGCGGCCCGTCGTTGACCACGAGGGCGATGTCGGGCTTGCCGGTGCTCTTGAGGCCGGCGGCGACGCCCGCGGCGCGGAACCCGCCCGGGTAGGTGATACTCACGGTGCGATCCCCTGGATGGTCAGGCCCCGGGTCTCGTCGAGACCGAGGGCGATGTTCATGGACTGCACGGCTCCGCCGGCGGTCCCCTTGGTGAGGTTGTCGATGACGCTGCTGACGATCACGCGGCCGGCGTGCGCGTCGAACGCGAGCTGGAGGTTCGCGTAGTTCGAGCCGAGGACCGACTTCGTGGCGGGCCACTGCCCCTCGGGGAGGATGCGCACGAACGGCTCGTCCGCGTAGGCCGCCTCCCATGCCTCACGCAGCTCGGCGTAGCCGACGCCGGGGCGTACCTTCGCGGTCGCCGTCGTGAGGATGCCCCGGGCCATCGGCGCGAGGGTCGGCGTGAAGGACAGCGACACGCGCTCGCCGGCGGCGAGGCTGAGGCCCTGCTCCATCTCGGGGGTGTGGCGGTGGCCCCCCCCGACGCCGTAGGGGCTCATGCCGCCCATCACCTCGGAGCCGATCAGGTGGGGCTTCGCGGCCTTGCCCGCACCCGACGTGCCCGATGCCGAGACGACGACGACGTCGTCGGGCTCGAGGAGGCCCGCGGCGAAGCCGGGGGTGAGGGCGAGGAGCACGCTCGTGGGATAGCAGCCGGGAACGGCGATGCGGCGCGCACCCTCGAGGGCGGCCCGGTGTCCGGGCAACTCGGGCAGCCCGTACGGCCAGGTGCCCGCATGCGCGGAACCGTAGAACTTCGCCCAGGCGGCGGGATCCTGCAGGCGGTGGTCCGCCCCGGCGTCGATGACGAGCGTTTCCGGCGGGAGCTGCGCGGCGATCTCCGCACTGGCTCCGTGCGGCAGGGCGAGGAAGACGACGTCGTGCCCGGCGAGGACCTTGGGGGTCGTGTCCTGCAGGATGCGACCGGCCAGCGAGTGCAGGTGGGGCTGGAGCGCACCGAGGGCGGACCCGGCACTGCTGTGCGCGGTGATGGCTCCGACCTCGATGTCGGGGTGGTTCGCGAGGAGGCGCAGGAGCTCTCCCCCGGCGTAGCCACTGGCGCCGGATACCGCTGCGGTGAACGTCATGCCCCAACCCTACAGCAAGGATATGCAGAGCTACACATAGTTATGCAGTCCTTCGGTGCGGCCTGCGGGAATAGCATGGGCAGACGCCACCGAAAGGATCAGCATCATGCCCTCAGCCATCGTCGTCCGGCAGGCAGGCGGACCCGAGGTCCTCGCCCTCGCTCCCGCGGACCGCCCGGAACCGGGTCCCGGCCAGCTCCTCGTGAAGGTCGCCGCCGCCGGGGTGAACTTCATCGAGACCTACCAGCGCAGCGGCGCCTACCCCGTCGAGCATCCCTTCACCCCGGGAGCCGAGGCAGCGGGCACCGTCGAGGCGCTCGGGGCGGAGACCGCGGGCTTCGGGGTGGGTGACCGCGTCGCCTTCGCCGAGGGGACGGGCACCTACGCCGAGTACGCCCTCGTCGACGCCGACCGCGCCCTGCCCGTGCCGGAGGGCGTGGACCTCGAAACCGCCGCGGCACTGCCGCTGCAGGGAATGACCGCCCACTACCTCATCAACTCCACGTTCGAGGTGCGGCCCGAGCACACCGTGCTGGTCCACGCCGGCGCCGGTGGCGTGGGTCTCCTGATCACGCAGCTCATCAAGGCCAAGGGCGCCCGGGTCATCGCCACCGTGTCCACGGCCGAAAAGGAGGAGCTGGCCCGCAGCGCCGGCGCCGACGAGGTGCTGCGCTACGACGGCTTCGCGGATGCTGCGAGGGCCCTGACCGACGATACGGGCGTGGACGTCGTCTACGACGGCGTCGGCAAGGACACCTTCGACGAGTCCCTGCGCGCGCTGAGGATCCGCGGGACGCTGGTGCTCTACGGGGCGGCATCCGGCCCGGTCCCTCCACTGGACCTGCAGCGCCTCAACAGCGGGGGTTCCCTGTTCGTCACCCGCCCCACGCTGGTCCACCACCTGCTCACCCCGGAGGAGCGGCGCTGGCGCTCCGAGGAGCTCTTCGGTGCCGTCGTCGCCGGCCATCTCGAGGTGCGCATCGGCGCCCGCTACCCCCTCGCGGAGGCCGCACGCGCCCACGAGGACCTGCAGGGCCGCAGGACCACGGGGAAAGTGCTGCTGGTCCCCTGACCGGACTGCGTGTCCGGACGACGGAAGGCCCGCCCGCGCGAGCGTGGGCGGGCCTTCCGTCGTGCCGAGCGGGTCTCCCGGAGGTCAGCGCTGTACGGCTCCGAAGCGCTCGGCCGCGCCGGCGACGGCGCTGTCCCGCGCGGCGCTCGCCTCCTCGGCGGTCAGCGTCCGGTCGGGAGCACGGAAGCGCAGCGCGAACGCCAGTGACTTGCTCCCCTCGCCGATGCCCGGGCCCGTGTAGACGTCGAACAGGCTGACGTCCTCGAGAAGTTCGCCCGCGCCCTCGCGCAGGGCCTCGAGCACGTCCCCTGCGACCACGGCGGCATCGACGACGAGCGCCACGTCCTGGGTCGCGGCAGGGTAGGTGGACAGCGGCCGGGCCACGATCACGTCGGCCGCGGCGTCGAACAGCAGGTCCACGTCGATCTCGAAGGCGACGGTCCGCGCCGGGAGGTCCTCCGCCGCGATGAGCTTCGGGTGCAGTTCGCCCGCGTACCCCAGCAGTTCCCCGCTGCGCAGCGCGAACTCCGCGGTACGGCCGGGGTGGAACGCCTGGTGGCTGCCCTGCCGGACCACGACGTCGACCCCGGTGACCTGCGCCATGAGGTGCACCGCGTCGACGGCATCGGCCCAGTCCCAGGCGCGGGGTGCCACCCCGGCCGACGGCGCCGCCTCGTGTCCGGTGAACAGGCCCGCCACGGTCTGCGGCTGGTCCGGGATCCCGGCGTACAGCGCGTCGAGGACGGCGTCGTCGGGCTTGATGCCCAGCGGCGGGATCGAATCCGTGCCGAGCGCATCGCCGGGCAGGAACACCGCCCCCGCCTCGAAGAGGGCGAGGTCCCGGAAACCGCGGGAGTGGTTCCGCCGGGCGAGTTCGGCGAGGCCCGGCAGGATCGACCGGCGGAGGAACCCGAGTTCGGCACTCAGCGGGTTGGCGAGCTTCACCGACGGCGCGGCCATGCCCTCCTCCGGTGCCCCGAACACGGTGTTGGACCGGGCGCTGACGAACGGGTAGGACAGCACCTCCGTGAGGCCCGCCGCCGCGAGGGCGTTCAGGAGCCGGCGACGCTGCTGCTGGCCACGGGTCAGGCCGCGGCCGGGCGGTGCCACGGGCAGGCTCGAGGGGATGGTGTCGTACCCGAGGAGGCGGATGATCTCCTCCGTGAGGTCCTCCCGTGTCTCGAGGTCGGAGCGCCAGCTCGGGGCCGTCACGCGGTAGCCGCCGTCGGTGCGCTCGACCGCCGCGCCGAGGTCGGTGAGCGTGCCGGTGATCTCGCCGTCGTCGAAGGGACGGCCGATCAGGCGCGCCGGGAAGTCGGCGGCCAACTCGATGACCCGCGGCTCCGGTGCCTGGCCGGCATCGGTCACGGCGTCGTCGACCGTTCCGCCCGCGAGGTCGAGGAGGAGCTCGACGGCGCGCTGCGCGGCGATGTCCGCCACGTGCCAGTCCACGCCGCGCTCGAAGCGCTTGGACGCCTCGGAGGGGAGCTTGTGGCGGCGGCGCGAGCGGCCGATGCTGACGGCGTCGAAGTGCGCGGACTCGATCAGGACGTTGCGCGTGCCGTCGGTGACCTCGGTCGCGGCCCCGCCCATAACGCCCGCGATCCCGATGGGGCCGGAGGCGTCCGTGATGAGGAGGTCCGCGGCGTCGAGCGTGCGCACCTTGTCGTCGAGGGTACGGAGCGTCTCGCCGGCGGTGGCGCGCCGGACCACGATCTCGCCCGAGAGCGCGTCGAGGTCGTAGAAGTGCAGCGGCTGGCCGAGTTCGAGCATCACGTAGTTGGAGATGTCGACCACGAGCGAGATGGAGCGGATCCCCGCGAGGCGCAGGCGCGCCGACAGCCAGGGCGGGGTGGGCCGGGTGGGGTCGACGCCGCGGACCGTCCGGGCCACGAAGCGGTCGCAGCCGGGGACACCGTAGACGGGCGCACCGTCCTCGAGCCGCACCGGGTAGCCCCCGCCCGTGCCCGGCGGCACGACGACGGAGGCCGCCGGGTCGGTGAAGGCCGTTCCCGTGGCGTGGGCGTACTCGCGGGCCACACCCCGGATGGAGAAGCAGTACCCGCGGTCCGGGGTCACGTTGATCTCGGCGGCCTCGTCGTACAGTCCGAGCAGCTCCATGGCGTCGGTGCCGACCTCGGGATCGAGGCCCAGCGTCGAGAGCACGAGGATGCCGTCGTGGTCATCGCCGATCCCGAGCTCGCGCACCGAGGCGATCATGCCGGCGGACACGTGCCCGTAGGTCTTGCGGGGGCTGATGCGGAAGTCGCCCGGCAGCACCGCGCCGGGCAGCGTGACCACCACCTTGTCACCCTCGACGAAGTTGTGGGCGCCGCAGACGATGCCCTGCACGCCGGAGGGATCGATCCCGTCGCCGGACAGCGCCTGCCCGGCACCCTCGGGCACCACGCGCACCTGGCACCAGTTGATGGTCTTCCCGTTGGACTGGGGTTCCTTGACCAGGCTGAGGACCTGCCCGACGACTATCGGTCCGGTCAGCTCGTCGGTGGGACGGTGGACGTCCTCCTCCTCGAGCCCGACCTTCACGAGCTCCGCCATGACGTCTTCCGCGGTGGCGTCCGCAGGTACGGCTGCGTACTCGCGCAGCCAGGAGAGTGGGACTCTCACTTAGATCTCCATCCCGAAGTGTTCGCTGAAACGTACATCGCCCTCGATCATGTCGCGCATGTCGATGACCTCGTTGCGGAACATGAGTGCCCGCTCGATCCCCATCCCGAAGGCGAAACCGGAGTACACGTCCGGGTCGATCCCGGTGGCCCTGAGCACGTTGGGGTTGACCATGCCGCAGCCGCCCCACTCGATCCAGCGCGGCCCACCCTTGGCCCCCGGGTGCCAGATGTCGAGTTCGGCGCTGGGTTCGGTGAAGGGGAAGAAGTTCGGCCGCAGGCGCACCCTGGCGTCGTCGCCGAACAGCTGCTGCGTGAAGTGCTCGAGCGTGCCGACGAGGTCCGCCATGGTGAGGCCCTTGTCGATCGCGAGGCCCTCGAACTGGTGGAAGACCGGCGTGTGCGTCGCGTCGAGCTCGTCGGTGCGGAACACCTTGCCCGGGCAGAGCACGTAGATGGGCAGCTCGCGCTCGAGCATGGACCGCACCTGCACCGGTGAGGTGTGCGTGCGCAGCACGAGGTGCGCTTCGGGTGGCTCCACGAAGAAGGTGTCCTGCATCTCGCGGGCGGGGTGGTCCGGCTTGAAGTTCAGGGCGTCGAAGTTGAACCACTCCGACTCCAGCTCGGGCCCCTCCGCGATCTCCCAGCCCATCCCGACGAACACGTCGCTGACGCGCTCCTGCAGGGTGGAGAGCGGATGCCGTGCACCGGTACGACGGCGGCGGGGCGCGGCCGTCACGTCGACAGCCTCCTCGACGAGGATGCGGGCGTCCCGTTCGGCCTCGAGCTCGGTGGTGCGTCCGGCCAGTGCCTGGTTGATGCGCCCCCGCGCCGGGCCGATGTTCTTGCCCGCCGCCGACTTCTGCTCCTTCGGCAGCGCGCCGATGCCGCGGTTGGCGAGGCTCAGGGGCGACTTCTCCCCCGTGTGGGCGATCCGTGCCGCCTTGAGTCCGTCGAGGTCTCCTGCCGCAGCGATGTCGGCGAGCGCGGCATCCACGGCGGCGGCGACCGACGCGGCGTCCAGCGGATCGGGGACCTGCGCATCGGGGCCGGCGGGCCCGGCCTGCTCTGGGGTGTCGGACATATCGATTGCTACCTTGCACTCTCGCGACGTGCGGCGGGCGGCCTGCTCGGCCGGCCACGCCGTGGACAGGAAAACGCCGGCTCGCAGCGTGGGCGCACCGGCGGGTCAAGTCTAGGCGACCGGCTCGGCGGGCCCGCAACCGCATCACGCCCGGGCCCAGGCCTGCTCGTCGGACGTCGTCGGTGACCGGTTCTCCGGCCGCAGTACGATGTCGGCATGCACCGGAGCCTCGTGCCCGTCCTCAACTGGGTGAACCTGTCCACCCCGTGCGGCCTGGCCGTCGCCGTCCTGTCGGGCTGCAGGATCACCCGCGGTCCCCATGGCATCCTCCTCGCCGAGGGCTACCGGAGGCGCCTGCCGAGGGCCCGTGCGTTCACCGTGGGTAGTGTCGTGCTGCTGCGCGGACGGGTCCCCCAGGACGCGCCGGCGGGCTTCCGGCGGCTCCTCGAGCACGAGGCGCGCCACTGCCGCCAGTACGCCGCCTGTCTCGGCCTGCCGTTCCTTCCCGCCTATCTGGTGGCCGCCGGGTACTCGCTCGTGCGGACGGGCGATCCGGCGTCGCGGAACCCGTTCGAGCGCGGGGCCGGACTGGCCGACGGCGGCTACCGCGAACAGCCGCTCCGTCCTGTCACAACCGCGGTCCGGGCCGCACTGGACACCAGGCGCGTGCGCCGGAAACAGGACCCGACGTCGTGAGCCCTGCCCGGCAGCGGTCCGCCGCGTGTCCTGCTCCGCCGGTCCCTGCGTCCTCTCCCTGCCCCTGTGTTCCCGCCGTCATCGTCGCGCCCGGTCCTAGTGCTCCGCGCCGGCGGAGACCCGCAGGTCCGTCGATGTCCCCGCCGTCGTCGTCGCGATGGCCACGAGCGCAGCCGCCATGTCCTCGACCGGGAGTCCCGGGGCGCCGTTCGCCTCGCCCTGCTCCGTCGAGTACGGGACGTGGACGAAGCCGCCCCTCATCCCACTGCTTCCTGCGAGGCGGTGCATGAGCCCGTAGAAGATGTGGTTGCAGACGTAGGTCCCGGCGGTCTGCGAGACCTCCACCGGGACGCCGAGCGAGGCCACCGCCTCGCGGCACGCCTTGATCGGCAGGGTGGAGAAGTAGGCGGCAGGACCGCCCGGCTCCACCGCCTCATCGACGGGCTGACGGCCCGCGTTGTCCGGGATGCGTGCGTCGTCGACATTGATGGCGACACGCTCGATGGAGACGCGCTCGCGGCCTCCGGCCTGCCCCACGCAGAGGACGATGTCCGGCCGGTGGCGGTCCATCGCCTCCGCCAACGCATCGACGCTGCGGCCGAAGACGCACGGCACCTCGACGGCGGTCGCGTCCAGACCCTGCTCGCGCAGCAGGGACGTCGCACGCCGGGCGGCGAGCCAGGACGGGTTGGTCGCTTCTGTCCCGAAGGGTTCGAAGCCGGTGAGGAGGATCATTCGACAAGCCTAGGTCAGCCGTCGGATGACAGAGTATTAGAACGCGTGTTCTAATACTTCCATGCGGTGGGAAGGCCAGAGAGTCACGGAGCAGAACGGCAGCACCGTTGCGGAACCAAGCCTCCTGCCACTCGCGGGTCTCGTCCGCACGGTGAGGACCCCGGACTTCGCGGGGATCACCTTCCACGAGGTCGCCGCCAAGTCGGTGCTCAACAAGGTGCCGCCGACATCCTCGATGCCCTTCTCGTGGACGATCAATCCCTTCCGTGGGTGCTCCCACGCCTGTGTCTACTGCTTCGCGCGGAAGACCCACAGCTACCTGAACCTGGACACCGGGCTCGATTTCGACGCGCAGCTCGTCGTGAAGATCAACGCCGCGGAGGTGCTGGCCCGCGAACTCGCCAGGCCCTCGTGGAACCGCGACCATGTGGCCCTCGGGACGAACACGGATCCGTACCAGCGCGCGGAGGGCCGGTACCGTCTGATGCCCGGGATCATCTCCGCCCTCGCCGAGTCGGGGACCCCGTTCTCCATCCTCACCAAGGGCACGCTCCTGGCCCGGGACATCCCCCTCCTCGCGGCGGCGTCGCACGCGGTGTCCATCGGTGTGGGTATCTCGCTCGCGCTGATGGACCCGGTCCTCGCGGAGTCGATCGAGCCGGGCACCCCCGCTCCGAAGGCGCGTCTTGCGCTGATCTCGCGGCTGCGCGACGCCGGACTGCCCTGCGGGGTGATGGCCATGCCGATCCTGCCGTGGCTCACCGACGGCGACGAGTCCCTCGACCAGCTGTTCGGGGCGCTCGCCGCCGCCGGTGCGACCGGGGTCAGCGCGGGCCCCCTCTACTTGAGACCCGGGTCGCGGGAGTGGTTCATGCAGTGGCTCTCAGCGCATCACCCCCGCCTCGTGTCACGGTACGAGGGCCTGTACAGCAGCGGGAGCTATGCGTCGAAGGAGTACCGCGACTGGCTGTCGGGACGGATCCGCGTCTTCAGGCGGAAGCACGGACTCACGGCGGGCGCCGGGTTCTTCCGGAACCTGACGCCGACCGGGTCCCCCGCACCAGCCACTCCCGGCGCTCCCGGCGCTCCCGGCGCTCCCGGCGCTCCCGGCAGGCAAGCACCGTCAGACGCACGGACGCCCGCTCCGGTTCAGGCGGCGCTCTTCTGACCAGCGGTCGGGTCAGCCGGTCACCGAGCGCACCACTCGTGCCGGAGAACCGACGACGACGGCGTTCTCCGGCACGTCCTTCGTCACGACGGCAGCGGCTGCGACGACCGCGTTGTCCCCGATGGTGACCCCGGGAAGGATGATCGCGTTCGAGCCGACCCAGACGTTCCGGCCGATGACGATCGGGGCGGGGATCATGTCGGCGCGCCTGCCGGGGTCGAGGTCGTGGTTGAGGGTTGCCATCACCACGTTGTGCCCGATCAGGCAGTCGTCCCCGATGACCACCCCGCCCTGGTCCTGCAGCTTGCATCCGGCGTTGATGAAGATGCGTCGCCCCAGGGTGATGTTCCGGCCGAACTCCGAGTAGAACGGCGGGAACACCGTCACGGTCTCGTCGACCGGCCTGCCGGTCAGCTCGGACAGCAGCACCCGGACGCGCGCCGGGTCCTTGTACCCGTTGTTGAGTTCGCCCGTGATCCGCAGGGCGTCCTGGCTCACGGCGTGCATCACCTCGTGCAGAGGCGAGTCGCCGGTGATGGTCTCCCCGGCGTCTAGTGCGGCGAGTAGGTCATCGAGTTCCACAGTTCTCTCCTTCGGCAGGTCAGGGTCTCCGGCGTCGGATCAAACCGTCGACGTCCGGCAGCAGGCTCATGACACCCGGCGTGCAGCCGCCTCGGCTCGCAACGCGGCGAGGATCGGACGGTCTGCCGGGATCCACGGGAGGGCTTCCAGCTCGTGGGAGGGGTCCAGGAGGACCCACCGCACCTCGTCGTGGTCCTGGAGGGGCGCAGGCTCGCCGTCCGCGACCTCGGCAAGCCAGACGCGCATCGCGGCCACAGCATTGAGCTGCCACCCCTGGTGGCCCGGACCCTCGATCTCGGAGCCCAGGACGGCGCGGACGCCCAGTTCCTCCTCGAGCTCCCGCAGGAGCGCCGCCTCGCAGGTCTCCCCCGGCTCCACCTTGCCGCCCGGGAACTCCCACATCCCGGCGAACTCGGGCGGCGCCGTCCGACGGGCCACGAGGAGTCGGGTCGGCTGCACGAGGGAGTCCACGACGGCGGCTCCCACGATCTGACGGAGCGGATCCGTTGCTGGTTGCGTCACCCGGGAAGTCTATCGAGTGCGCTCAGCTCTCCTCGGGCGAGGCCGGGCCGTCGCCCGTCGGCGCCGTCCGACGTTCCGGGTCATCCCCGCGCCGGTATTCGCCGTGCGGGCTCAGCCCGGGCACCTGCTGACCGGCGTTGAGTTCCATCGAGGTGTAGGACTCGTCGGAGAAGTCCGCAGCGCTCTCGGACGCGGGCTCGGCAGGCAGGTTGATGTCCTCGCGAAGATGCTCGCTGTGGGGTAATTGGGAGGGGTGCGGTGTCCAGCTCATCCCCCGATCACATCATCAGGGCGCGGGATCGGCCAGCTGAGGTCGACGGCACCGCGGGGCTTGACGAGCGGCGCCGATCGGTCTCGGGAGCGGCCCATCCCGCACGTTCCAGCATGCAGGGTCCGTCATGCAGGGTCCGTCATGCAGGGTCCGTCATGGCCTGCCCCGACCCAGGAGACCGGCGAATGAGCGTGACGCAGGACGAGCGGCGGCCTCATGCTGATCCGTGATGCCGCCGCGGGGGAGGTTGGTCACGCGGACCACCTCGGAGACGACGTCCCGGAGATCGCCCCTCCTCGACAGTGCTGCACGCTGGCGGCGCGCTCCGGTTCCGCGGGCGAGGAGCTGGCGCAGCAGGGACTCGGCGATCTCGGCGTCTCCCTGGTCCCTGAGGACAGGGCGCAGGCGCTGCAGGAGGGCGAGCGCGACGTCGCCTGCATCCTGCGGAGTGGCCGTCACCGGATGCAGGAGCCGTCCGTCCATGCCGAAGCGGCCCGCCCGCCACGAAGCCACCCTGACGGTCGCGGTGGGTATCTCGAGCGGCGGCACGCCGGCGTGCCACTCGCGTGCGGCGGTCTCGACGAGTCCCCGGGTCAGGAGCGCGATCAGGACGGCGTCGTCGGAGTACAGGCACACGTTGCTCACGCGCACCTCGACCGTAAGGTCCTGGTGGTTCAGGCGGGCGTCGAACGGGATCTGCCCGAGATCCACGGGTACGGCGGCCTCGAGGAGGGCCTCGACCGTTGCGTGGTACCGCTCCGCGGTTCCGAAGAGATCGCATGGACCCGCCATGGGCCAACGCCGCCGGGCCCGGGACCGGTAGCTGGCGTACCCCGTGTCCGCTCCGTCCCAGTACGGCGAGTTGGTCGACAGCGCCAGGAGTACCGGCAGCCACGGGCGGATGCGGTCGAGGACCGCCACACCTTCGTCGTCGTCCTCGACAGCCACATGGACGTGGCACCCGCAGGTCACCTGGTCGCCGGCAGTCAGGGCGAAGCGCTCGTGTGTCCCGTCGTGCCTGCTGGCGGGAGAGGCGAGCGGGAGGACCGGCTGCGGGGACACCGCGAGGGCGGCAGCCCGTGCACCCACCCGGAGGGCCGTCTCGTCGGCGAGCGTGCGGCACCTCGCGAGGTCGAGGGCGAGGTCGTTGACATCCCGGTGCGGTCGGGTGACTGTCTCGAGCCGCTCCTGCGTGACCTCGCACGTCAGCCGATCGTCGAAGCTCTGCTCGACGACCTGCCGGCCGACAGGCCTCGGCTCTCCCGTCACCGCGTCGACGAGAAGAAACTCTTCCTCGACGCCGAAGGTCCTCATGGCTTCATACCCGAAGGTGAAGCGGATTGCGTCCAGGCGCGTCGCGCGAGGACCTCTGCGGGTATCTGCATGTCGAACTCCTGAGCAGGAAGACGTGTCAGGGCCTCTGCTCACCCACGATTCCGTCAGCAATCGTAAGTCTGCTGAATTCCGGGCGGCAAACCCGTCGTGACGCACGTTTCCCTTGCATTTCCCGACCTCGGAGCCCTCGCCTAGGCTTGAGGGGGAACGACGACGTCACCTGTCGCCGTTCCGCCCGGCGGTCATCCCGTCCCGGGCATCCGGCGACCGGGCCGACCGCTCCCGACAGACTCCCGCCGCTAGGACACCCATGACTGACACCCCCGCCCAAGGACCACCCTCCCAACGCCTGTCAGGCCGCCGGTTGAATCTCGCCATCGCGGCGCTGGCGGTGGGCGGCTTCGCCATCGGTACCACCGAGTTCACCATCATGGGACTCCTCGAGCAGATGCGCGCGGATCTCGGCGTCGACTACGCCCAGGGAGGGCACGTCATCTCGGCCTACGCGCTCGGTGTCGTGATCGGTGCGCCGGTGCTCGCGACCATCGGGGCGAAGAAGCCGCAGCGCACCGTGGCACTGGCCCTGATGCTGGTCATCACGCTCGCCAACCTCTCGTCCTACTTCGCCTCCGGCTTCGGCTGGATGCTCGCGTCACGCTTCCTGTCCGGCCTGCCGCACGGCGCGTACTTCGGCGTCGCGGCCGTCATCGCCGCGACACTGGCCGATCCGGCGAAACGGGGCCGTGCGATCGCCATGGTGATGCTGGGACTCAGCATCGCGAATGTCGTCGGCGTACCGTTCGCGACGTGGCTCGGACAACAGTTCGGGTGGCGCACCATGTTCCTGCTCGTGGGCCTCATCGGCATCGCGACGCTGGTCTCCATCCGCGCCTTCGTACCCGACATCCCCGTCCGGCCGGGCGCGAGTATCCGCACCGAGCTGGGCGCGCTCCGCCGTCCGCAACTGTGGATGACCCTGCTCATCGGGATCGTCGGCTTCGGCGGCTTCTTCGCCGTCTACTCGTACATCTCGCCGATCATGACCGAGGTGGCAGGACTGGAGTCCACGCTCCTGCCGCTCGTCGTCGCGTTGTACGGCCTGGGGATGGTCGCCGGCAACATCCTGGGCGGCCGGCTCGCCGATCGGTCCATCATGGGCAGCATCTACGGCGTCATGGCGAGCATCACGATCGTCCTCCTGCTGTTCCCCGTGGCCGCCACCGCTCCCTGGTCCGCCTGCCTCTTCGTCTTCCTCGTGGGGACGAGTGGCTCGACGCTCATCCCGCCGCTGCAGGCACGGCTCCTAGATGTCTCACCCGGGGCTCCCTCGCTCGCCTCATCGATGAACCACTCGGCGCTGAATACGGCCAATGCCCTCGGCGCAGCGGTCGGCGGAGCCGTCATCACGGCCGGCTGGGGTTTCACCTCACCGGCCCTCGTCGGCGCCGGCCTGGCGGTCCTCGGCCTCGGCGTCGCCCTCCTGAGCGGCCGCATCGATCGACGGGACGCTCCGGCGCCTGACGGTGGATCGAACGGGCGGTCCGAGGCACCAGCGACAGCCGGGACGCCCGGTGCGGTGTCGAGCGCGGAGGGCGTCCGCGTCCCCTGACGAGTGGGGCGGCCCGGGTCGCCGCCGTGGGCATCCCTCCGGCCGGCACGGTGGACGCGTGGGTGGGAGTCCGGCGTCCATCCCGCCGGCACCGGTCAGCCTCAGCGTTGTGCGCGCGCCGAGGCGTAGAGGCACACCGTCGCAGCCGTTCCGACATTGAGGCTCTCGGCCCGGCCGTAGATGGGGACGGCGACACGGGCGTCGGCGGCAGCGGAGACCTCCTGGGCCAGACCCTGCGCCTCGTTGCCGAACAGCCAGGCCGCGGGCTGCTCGAGGCGCACCTCGGGCCCCTTCGTCGGGCTGGCGTCGGGCCCGGCCGTCGACTTGCTTGCCCCTGGGTCGACGTCCGGCCCCGCGGTGCGCGCGGGCCCACGCCTGGCGGCACTGGAGTCCTGCAGATCGTCGAGGCTCGTGCTCCCGTATCCGTCGGCGGCGAGGACGGCCAGTCCGGCAGCCCGCAGTCGCTCGGCCAGCCCGTCGAGCTCTGCGCCGATCACCAGCGGGAGGTGGAAGAGCGATCCGACCGTGGAGCGGACCGTCTTCGGGTTGTAGGGATCGACGCTCGCGCCGGTGAGGATGACGGCATCGGCCCCTGCGGAGTCTGCTGCGCGGATGATCGTGCCGGCATTCCCGGGATCCCGTACCTCGACCAGCACGGCGACGAGGCGCGGGCGCGCCGCCAGGACGTCGTCGAGGGAACTGTCGACGAAGCGGCAGACCGCGATGAAACCCTGGGGTGTCACGGTCGAGGACATCGCCGCCAGCACGTCGGGGCTGACCAGCCGCACCGTCGGCGTGTCGTCGGAGGCCAGGAGTGCAGCGACGTCAGGATGCCGCTCGAGCGCGTCGGCGGTCGCATAGACGTCGACCACCACCCCGGAGGCGCCGTCGTCGTTCCGCTGCTGGTGCAGCCGGAGGGCCTCACGGACGGCCTGTGGCCCCTCGGCGAGGAACTCCCGCCGCCTTAACCGCGACGGACGCCCGGCCAGACGTGCCACCTCCTTCACCCGATCAGCGTGGGTGTTGGTCATCAGTGGCGCCTGGGGGCGTCCGTTCACAGTCATCGTGGACCGGGTGCGCGGGCCTGGGCCCGCGGCAGCCGATGTGCCTAGGCCGAGGCCTTCAGCGGAGCCGACGTGTCGGCCGGCAGGGCGTTCTTGGCGATCTGGACGAGCGCGGCGAACGCGGCTCCGTCGGTGACCGCGAGATCGGCGAGCATACGGCGGTCGACCTGGATCTCGGCAGCCTTGAGGCCCTGGATCAGGCGGTTGTAGGTCAGGCCGTTGGCGCGGGACGCAGCGTTGATGCGCTGGATCCACAGGCGACGGAAGTCACCCTTGCGCTTGCGGCGGTCGCCGTAGCTGTAGACGAACGAGTGGAGCAGCTGCTCCTTGGCCTTGCGGTACAGGCGCGAGCGCTGTCCACGGTAGCCCTTGGCGCGTTCGAGGATGACGCGACGCTTCTTGTGGGCATTGACTGCCCGCTTCACACGTGCCACGTGTGTACTCCTTTGCTTCTTCGGTCACGGCCGCAGCCGCAGCGCGGCACCTGGGGTGCCCGTGCTTTCCCGAGGGGGTGGATTGGTGGTTAGATGCCCAGCATCTTCTTGATGACCTTGGTGTCGGCCTTCGAGACGATCTGGTCGCTCGCGAGTCGACGCGTCAGGGTCGAGGACTTGTGCTCGAGGTAGTGACGGCGGTTCGCCTGCTGGCGCTTCAGCTTTCCGCTACCGGTCAGCTTGAAGCGCTTCTTGGCTCCGCTGTGGGTCTTCATCTTCGGCATGGGAACCGATCTCCTTCTCGTAGCCGGGGCGGATGCACCCGGAGGTCGGCACCCGAGGGTGCCTGCTGGTTGTCGAACGTACCCGGGGGAACGGGGGCCGGGGCCCTTAGTCCGTGCTTCCGGGCTTGGGACGGCTGGTCGGGCTCTTGGGAGGAGCCGTCCGGCCGGCAGGCTTGGGGGTCGCCGAAGGCTTCGGCGCACCCGGCTTGGGCATGGCGGACGGCTTTGCAGCCGCCGCCGGCTTGGGTGCCGCCGCAGGCGACGGCGCCGGAGCCGTGGCAGGCCTCGGGGCGGCGGGAGCTGCAGACGCCGGCCGCGGCGTCGTGGATGCGGTCCGCGGTGCGGAGGATGCCGGCCGCGACGCGGATGAGGCAGGGCGCGACGATGCGGGGCGCTCGGTCGAGGTACGGGCCGGCGCAGACCGCGGTGCCGACGTCGAGCGCGTAGGAGCAGCCTTCGGTGCAGCAGCCTTCGGCGCTTCCGTCGTCGGCTCCTCACGTCCCGTCGCTTCGACCGCAGGAGCATCGGCAGTCGTCGACGCCGTCTCCGGCACCACCTCGACAACCGGGGCGGCGGGAGCCTCGGGCTCCGTGTTGACGGTGTACCCCTCCGGCAGGAGATCGGCGAGCGACTGCGTGAACGGTGCGTTGTCACTACCCGAGGTGTCGACGCGGCCGGTGTCGACACCGGACTTCGCAGCCTCGTTGGCGGCCTTCGCCTCGGCGCGCTGCGTGGCGCGACGGGCTTCGGCCTTCGCTTCGGCCTTGTTCTTCGTCGGGCCGATGACCATGACCATGTTGCGTCCGTCGATCCGCGGTGACGACTCGACCACGCCGACCTCCGCCACGTCCTCCGCGAACTTCTGGAGCAATCGGATACCCATCTCGGGCCGCTGCTGCTCACGACCGCGGAACTGGATCATGGCCTTGACCTTGTCGCCGGCTCCGAGGAAGCGGATGGCGTGGCCACGCTTGGTCTCGTAGTCGTGCGTATCGATCTTCAGGCGGAACCGGATCTCCTTGAGGACCGTGTTGGTCTGGTTCTTCCGCGCCTCGCGGGCCTTGACGGCCGCTTCGTACTTGTACTTACCAAAATCCATGAGCTTGGCCACCGGAGGCTTTGCCTGCGGTGCTACCTCGACCAGATCCAGGTCGGACTCGGCGGCAAGTCGGAGTGCGTCCTCGATACGGACGATTCCTACCTGTTCGCCGGCAGGTCCAACCAACCGCACCTCGGGGACGCGGATACGATCATTGATTCTCGGCTCGCTAATGTGTGACTCCTGTAGGTGCTCTAACCGAAACCGCCTGCAGACGGAAGAAGGCCTCCCATTGCATGCGCAATCGAAGGCCTCGGAAACCGGTACCGGATGACCGGAGGAAGCGTGAGCTTCCTGCACGTCCATCATCAGGACCGACCAGGGGACCCGGCTACCTGCAATGCTGCCGAAGGCTGCACCAGGCAAACGCGGGTGGGAGAGGACTCCGCTTGCAGACCGGCCAGCTTCAGCGCGCTCCTTACAGAGCACAGCGAGTAACGATGACCGGTTGGTCTATGCCAAGCTTACCAGTATGAACACGCCACACGACAATCCGCCGCACTCCCCCGACACCGACGCCGCGGCCCCCACCCGGCGTAGCTTCACGGAGGAGAACCAGCATCCCCTGGACGGCGGCACGGACGGTCACGGTGACGGGCACGACCGTGGTCCCGCGGACGGTCCGGGCGATGCCGAGCAGGACGTCCGGCGCCAGATGCGCGACATCTCCGAGGTGGCGGCCGTGGAGGTCATCGTCACGTCGGCCGTGCACCTCATGAGCGCGGCGGCGGTGAAATGCGGTCTGGGCCACGAGGAGAACGCGGAGCAGCTCAAGGATCTCGACGAGGCCCGCAAGCTCATCACCGCTCTCGCCGGCTTCGTCACCGCTGCCGCGCCGGAGATCGGTTCCCAGCACGCCGGACCGTTGCGTGACGGTCTGCGATCCCTCCAGCTCGCCTTCCGCGAGGCGTCGATCATCCCCGATCCGCCGGGGCAGGGCCCGGGCGAGAAGTACACCGGTCCGGTCAACTGACGCATCGCGCCGCCCGCGAGACCTGGCACGACGAGGGCCCGCACCGTTCGATCGGTGCGGGCCCTCGTCATGTCCGGCGGATACCCGGGCCGCTGCTCGATCCTCGCATCCAGCCGCCCGGATCCTACCGGCCGGCGTGCGCCGACTCCGCCGTGGCCGGACGGCGGGCCAGGTCGCTGACCGAGAACCCGACGACGCCGATCAGCGAGGACACGACGCCGACGGCGATGAATCCGCCCCAGGGGCCCGTGGCGTCGATCAGCAGACCGGCGACGGGAGCTCCGAGCGCGACGCCCGACGTCAGTGCGGACCCGTACCACCCCATCGCCTCCCCCCGCCGGTCCTCGGCGACGAGGTCCGCGACCTTCTCCGATGCAGCCGACAGGACCGGCGCACACAGCAGGCCGGCGGGGATGGAGAGGAGCGCGAGTTCCAGGGTCGAGTCCGCGAAGGCCAGGGGTAGGGTCAGGAGCGCCATGCCGAGCAGGAGGAGGGATGGCGGTACGGGTCGGTGGAGCGCCCCGTAGAGGAGTCCGCCCATCACGGAGGCGGCACACCACGCGACGAACACGAGGCCGAGTTCGCCTTCGTCGCCGGACAGCTCGAGCGCGGCGACGATCCCCACCTCGGTCCCCGAGAGCACGAGCCCGGCACCTGCTGCGACCACCATGACGATCAGGAGCGGGAAGGTCAGCCAGGGCAGCGCGCGGCGCACGCCCCTGCGGAGGAGCGAGGCTCTGGCTCCCGGCGACGCTCCGGTGTCCCGGGTGCCGATGAGATCGGCTGCAGCCTCTCCGACGCCGGACGGCGCGGCAGCGGGCACCGTGGCGGCGTCCGGCAGCTGCTCGGACCGCGTCGGCGGATTGAACCACATGAGGAACAGGCCGGCGGACGCGGTGGCGATCCCGATCAGCGTCAGCCCGAGGACCGTCGAGACCTGCGTCGCGAGGACGACGCCGACGGCCGGTCCCGCCATGAAGACGACCTCCGTCGAGATCGCGTCGAGCGTGAAGGCGGTCCGGCGCCGGTCCCCCTCGACCAGCACGCCCAGCGCCTGCCGGATCACGGAGAACGCCGGAAGCGTGAACAGCCCGCCGACGAGCGCGGCGACCAGGAGCCAGGGATAGGGCAGGTGCGGCGCGACGGACCAGATGACCGCCTCGGCGACGACCGAGGGGATCAGCGCGCGGCGCAGACCCGCACTGTCGATACGGCGTCCGCGCCAGGGCGCTCCGACGGCGATCCCGATGGTGACGACGGCGGCGACAGCGCCGGCTTCCGCATAGCCTCGATCGAGGGTCTGCACCACGTGGAGGGTCAGCAGCACACCGGCCGCGGAGTGCGGGAACCGGGCGATCATGCCGACGATCAGCAGGGTACGGACGGAGCGGATGCGCAGCAGGTCCCGGTATACGGCGAAGTTCACAAGTCGTCTTCCTGGCCGACGCTCCCGTCAGCCCATGAGTTTGATGTCGAGCGAGTCGACCCGTTCCACGAAATCCGGGAGACCCAGAAGGGTGGACCTGAGGGCGGTGACGGCCTCGCGGACGCCCTCGGCGGGCAGTCCCGGTCGTAGCCGCACGTCCATCCGGAGTTCGGGGCCGGGCCCGCCTCCGGAGGCAATGCTACCGTCGGCAGCCCGGCTGAGGACGCCTGCGGCGGGCCGGAGAGCCACCGACAGGATCTCCTCCTGCCCGGCGGCGGCGGTCTCCACGAGCGTCACCAGTGCAGGGTCCTCGTAGGACGGCGTCCAGGCGACCTGCTGCGCCAGCGCCCACACCGCTGGGCGGCGGACGACGACGGTCAGTGCGGCGCCGGGATCGAGCACCAGGAGTTCGGCGCCGTCGGCGGCCGCCGCGAGGGCGGCCCTGGAGGCATAGGCCGCGACGGGCCGTGCCTCCGGATGCCAGCGCTCGAGGGCCCCGGTGGAGGAGAAGACCGGCAGCGCCTTCCGGCCGTCGGGCGCCGTGAGCGTCACGAGCGCCATGTCGGCCTCCTTGTCGGAGTGCAGAGCGCCCCGCGGTCCCGCGGCACCGGCCGCACCATCGGCTTCCCCCGCGACGGTGAGCTGCGCGACGATCGGGATGAAGACGCGCGCCGTGGCGAGTGCTGCGAGGACCCGGCGCTCACCCGGACCCGGCTGGTCCACCGGCCCGTCCGTCGCCGCCGGACCCCCGAGCAGGCCGGCCACGGCCGCGGCCAGACCTGGATCGGCGGACCCGTCGTCGTCGTCGAACGCGTGGAGTGGGTTGTCAGGGCCGGACAGGTCCCGTCCGGCCCATGGACGGCCCGCGGAGTCCGCGGTGTTCCCGCCCTCGGCGCCGTGCTGACGGCCGGCGAGGGCCGCGGCGATATGTGCGGGGAGGCGCCTGGCCGTCACGCGTCCGCGCCGGGCATTCCCGCCACGTCGAGGGCCTGCGGGAGCGTGAAGGCACCGGCGTAGAGCGCCTTCCCGACGATCGCGCCCTCCAGGCCGTGCGGCACGAGGTCCCGCAGTGCGGCGATGTCATCGAGGCTCGAGATGCCACCGGAGGCGACGACGGGTCGCGTGGTCCGGGCGAGGACCTGCTGGAGGAGTTCGAGATTCGGTCCGCGCAGGGTTCCGTCCTTCGTCACGTCGGTGACCACGTAGCGGGCACAGCCGGCATCCTCGAGCCGCTGCAGCACCTCCCACAGGTCACCACCCTCCTCGGTCCAGCCGCGGGCCGCGAGCGTAGTGCCGCGGACATCGAGGCCCACGGCGACGGCGTCGCCGTAGCGCGCGATGGCGAGTTGGGTCCACTCGGGATTCTCGAGCGCTGCGGTGCCCAGATTGACGCGCGTCGCGCCCAGTTCCAGCGCGGCATCCAGCGAGACGTCGTCCCGGATACCGCCCGAGAGCTCCACCTTGATGTCGAGGTTGCGGACCACGCGTTCGAGGAGGTCCTTGTTCGAACCACGCCCGAAAGCGGCGTCGAGGTCGACCAGGTGCACCCACTCGGCGCCCGCCTCCTGCCAGGCGAGGGCGGCGTCGAGCGGATCGCCGTAGCTGGTCTCGCTACCGGCTTCGCCCTGCACGAGGCGCACGGCCTGGCCGTCGGCGACGTCGACGGCCGGAAGGAGTTCGAGCGTGGGTGATTCGGTGAAGGGGCTCATGGGTGCGGTGTCTGCTTTCGTCGGTACGGGAGGACGCGGGGGGGCGATGGACGGGTGCCCGGTCAGTCGCCGGGAAGGGTGAAGAGGTAGGCAGCGACGAGCGAGAGGCCCGCCAGGACGAGGAAGGCGATCCAGACCCATCGGGGGAAGTCCTGCCCCCGGAGCGAGAAGGCACCACCGATCAGGAGGCCGGCCACCCCCATCAGCACGAGGCTCAGCACGCGGTCACCGCAGGCCGTCGATCCAGTTCCGCAGGAGGTGCGCCCCTGCGTCACCCGACTTCTCGGGGTGGAACTGGGTGGCGCTGAGGGGTCCGTTCTCGACGGCGGCGATGAACGGACCACCGTGGTTCGACCACGTGACCTGGGGAGGCTTCATGGCGGGCTGCGTCACGTCGAAGGACCAGTCCTGCACGCCGTAGGAGTGGACGAAGTAGAAGCGCTCGTCGCGGATGCCGTCGAACAGGACGGTGTCCTCCGGCGCCTGGACGGTGTTCCATCCCATGTGCGGGACCACGTCGGCCTTGAGCCGCTCGACGACTCCGGGCCACTCGGCCATCCCGGGCGTCCGGACACCGTGCTCCACCCCTTCGTCGAACAGGACCTGGAGCCCGACGCAGATGCCGAGTACCGGCCGACCTCCGGCGACCCGGCGGCCGATCATGCGCAGGGCATCGACGTCCTTCAGGCCCTTCATCACGGCCTGGAACGCGCCCACCCCGGGCACCAGCAGCCCGTCGGCGTTCAGGACGTCGTCCGGCTTGGCGCTAAGGAGGACCTCCGCGCCCACGTGCTCGAGGGCACGCACCACCGAACGGACGTTGCCGGAGCCGTAGTCCAGGACGGTGACGGTCCGCGCACTCACAGGGCCCCCTTGGTGGACGGGATGCCCTCGACCCGCGGGTCGGGCTCGACGGCGGCGCGGAGCGCCCGGGCGAGGGCCTTGAACTGCGCTTCGACGATGTGGTGGGGATCCCGGCCGGCGATCACCGTGACGTGGAGGCAGATCCGGGCGTGCAGCGCTATCGCCTCCAGCACGTGGCGCGTCAGCGATCCCGTGAAGTGCCCGCCGATCAGGTGGTACTCCAAGCCCGCGGGCTCTCCGCCGTGCACGAGGAAGGGGCGGCCGGAGATGTCCACGACGGCGTTCGCCAGCGCCTCGTCGAGCGGTACGGTCGCCTCGCCGAAGCGGCGGATCCCGGCTTTGTCGCCGAGCGCGACGAGCAGGGCCTCGCCGATCGCGATGGCGGTGTCCTCCACGGTGTGGTGCACGTCGATGTGCGTGTCGCCGGACGACCGGATGGTGAGATCGATGAGTGAGTGCTTCGACAGCGCCGTCAGCATGTGGTCGAAGAACGGGACCGTCGTGTCGATGGTGGACACGCCGGTGCCGTCCAGGTCCAGTTCCACGAGCACGCTGGACTCACTGGTGACGCGCTGGATCCGGGCCGTGCGGCCGCGGGGGGCATCTGCAGTCATGTCATTCCTTCTGTGCGCTGCCGGGCTTCCGGGCGCTGGTCGGCGAATCAGGCGCAGGGGCCGGCCCAACTCCGCCCAATGGACGGGTGCCGCGATCCTGCCCTTCAAGTCTAGGAGAACAGGCGGGGCCGCGAAGCCCTACAGGAGGTTCTTCAGCGCCGAGAGGAAGAGGGTCGTCTCCTCCTCGGTCCCGGCCGTCACCCGCAGCGACCCCGGTATGCCGACGTCACGGATCAGCACCCCGGCCGCCAGCAGGCCTTCCCAGACACGGTGCGGGTCGTCGAGGCCCGTGAAGAAGACGAAGTTCGCGTCGGACGGCGCCGGCGTCAGCCCGAGCCGCTGCAGTTCCACCACGATCCGGTCCCGCTGCACCTTGATCGCCTCGACGTTGGACAGCAGCGTGGCGGCGTGGGTCAGGGCCGCATTGGCCGCCGCCTGCGTGATCGCGGAGAGGTGGTACGGGAGGCGCACCAGGCGGAGGGCGTCGGTGATCTCCGGTGCGGCGGCGAGGTAACCGATCCTGGCCCCGGCCAGGGCGAACGCCTTGCTCATGGTCCGCGAGACGAGCAACCGGGGCCGACCGGGCAGCAGGGTCAGGGCGCTGGCCGTCCCCTCCTGGGCGAACTCGCCGTAGGCCTCGTCCACGATCACGATCGCCCGGGAATCCTTCCCTGCCTCGTAGACCGCCTCGACGACCTCCAGCCCGAGCGCCGTCCCGGTCGGGTTGTTCGGGGAGCAGAGGAACACGATGTTGGCGCCGGAGTCCCGCACGGCCCGCGCCGTGGCGTCGGGCGTCATGGCATAGGCCGCGTCGCGTGGTGCGGTGACGTACCGGGTCCCGGTCCCGCTGGCCAGCAGCGGATACATCGAATAGGTGGGAGGAAAGCCGATCGCCGTCCGCCCCGGCCCCCCGAATGCCTGGAGGATCTGCTGCAGCACCTCGTTGGAACCATTGGCCGCCCAGAGCTGGTCCGGCGTGAGCCCGTGGCCGAGGTAGCGGGCGAGGTTCGTCCGCAGCTCGGTGAACTCGCGGTCCGGGTAACGGTTCAATCCCTGCGCGGCCGCATCCACGGCGGCGACGATCGCTGCATGCACGTCGGCCGGAACACCGAAGGTGTTCTCGTTCACGTTCAGGAGGACCGGAACATCGAGTTGTGGCGCGCCGTACGGGTGCAGCCCCACGAGATCGTCACGGAGGGGCAGGTTCGCTAGGGCGTCGACGGTTGAAGGCACCCATCCAGTTTAAGCGACGGCTTCTCCACCGACGAATGCGACGGGACCCCGTCAGGAGCATCGGACCTTCGGGCCGGCACCTCCGGGGGAATCCGGACGGAGCGATTCAGCCCCGAGCCGGGATGGAGAGGCTCTGACCCGCGTGGATCACCGACGTGCGCAGATTGTTCAGCTCCACCATCTCGCCGACGACCTGACGTGTGTCACGCTCCGGCGCGTACTGGACGGCCAGGTCCCAGAGTGTCTCGCCCGCCGCGACATCGACCTGGACCACGGCTGACGGCGCAGGAGCGTCCACCCCGGCCTGCGCCTGTGATGTGAGGAACGCTCCGAGGAGGACCAGCGCCGCGACACCGAGGGCGATGGGCAGGCCCACCAGCAGCAGGCGTCCGCGCCTCGTCAGTGTGAGCGGCCGTGCTGCCGGTGGCGTGTCGTTGACGGTGCCTTCGGAACCCGAGAAGCCCGTAGTCCGCTGCGTGGACGTACGGACCCGGGCAGGATCGGCGTCGAGCGTCGAGGGAACGACCCGGAGATGGGATACCGCCCGTGCAGGCGTCAGCGCCCACAGCGCCGTGCTGCCGTGCAGAACTGTTGCTTCAGCCATGCCCATTCCCTCTTTCTTCGAATGTACGGACCCGCCCGATCAGCGTGTTCGAACACATGTTCTAATTCGTCTGGTCCTATTTCTAGCACTCAGCGACGACCGCTGTCGAGACTCGCTCGAACATATGTTTGATAAGTGCCCCGGTCTGTCCTAGCGTGAACGTGACAGGAGAACACCGGTGACGTCGCTGCTTCCGCGTAACGACGGCCCCGATGAACCCAAGACAATCACCCGCCACTGACACAATCGCTTCCGGGACGACCGGAGGCGCGAGGGCGGAACCGACGGGACGGACAGTCCCAGGCGAAAGGCTCACCGTGGCGGAACGAACACCGGCAGCTCGACAGGATTCGAACACCGTTGACGCCCCGACCGACGTCGTGCCCCTCAGCGCGGGCCGCGGCAGGCCACGGGGCCGGTCCGTGTCCAAAGGACTGACGGCCCGTCAGCTGACCATCCTGGAGACCATCCAGCGGTCGATTGCCGACAAGGGGTATCCCCCGTCCATGCGGGAGATCGGCGACACCGTCGGTCTGGCGAGCCTGTCGAGCGTCACGCACCAGCTGTCACAGCTCGAGCGCCTCGGCTATGTCCGGCGGGACCCGAAGCGGCCCCGTGCCATGGAGGTCCTGCTGCCGCTGACGCTTGCCGCGGAGACGCCGGGTGACGCGTCGTCCGCGTCGGGTACGGCCCCGGAGCAGCAGTTCGCCGTCGACACGGCGCTGGTGCCGCTCGTCGGACGCATCGCGGCGGGTGGACCGATCCTGGCCGATCAGGTGGTGGAGGACGTGATGCCCCTCCCCCGGCAGCTCGTGGGCCACGGCGATCTGTTCATGCTCAGGGTGTCCGGGGACTCGATGGTCGACGCCGCCATCTGCGACGGCGACTGGGTGGTGGTGCGGCGTCAGCAGAGCGCCCAGAACGGCGACATCGTGGCTGCCCTGCTGGACGACGAGGCGACGGTCAAGACCTTCCGCCAGCGCGACGGCCACACGTGGCTCCTGCCGCAGAACACCCGCTACGAACCGATCCTCGGAGACCACGCGAGCATCATGGGCAAGGTCGTCTCGGTGATGCGGGCTCTCTAGCCCGTTCCGACCGGGGCGGGAGCCCGCCCGCCCGGTGATCGCCCGACGGTGCTGGGACACCTGCCGAGGGGGTACTGCCCGCGGGCATCCTGCACGGCCCCCGCCCGGTGACCTCAGCGCCCCGAGAACCACCTGAGGACACCCCGCCCGGAGACCTCGGCGCTACGAGACCCGCCGGAGAACACCGCACCCCGAGACCTCGGCGCCCCGAGACCCGCCGAAGAACACCGCACCCCGAGACCTCGGCGCCCCGAGACCCGCCGGAGGACACCGGGCCCGGAGCCCTCAGCGCCCCGAGATCCGCTCGAGGATGCCGGTGACCGTGGCCCGGTCCGTCGTCGCCCAGAAGGGCGGCAGCGCTGCCCGGAGGAACCCGCCGTACCGCGCCGTGGCGAGACGGCTGTCCAGCACGGCGACGACCCCCCGGTCACCGGTGGCACGGATCAGGCGTCCCGCTCCCTGGGCGAGGCGGACCGCCGCGTGCGTGGCGGACACGCTCATGAACCCGTTGCCGCCGTTCCGGGCGACGTCCCGGGTGCGCGCCGTCATCAGCGGATCGTCCGGCCGCGGGAAGGGGATGCGATCGATCACGACGAGGCGGCAGGACTCCCCCGGCACATCGACGCCCTGCCAGAGCGACATGGTGCCGAACAGGCACGTGTCCTGTTCCTCGGCGAACTGCGTGACCAGGGCGTTGAGCGAGGACTCCCCCTGGCAGAGGATCTCGAAGTCCACCTTCGGGCGCAGTGCCTCCGCGGCTTCCTCGGCGGCCCGCTTGGACGAGAAGAGCCCCAGCGCTCCGCCCCGCGACGCCGTGAGCAGCACCAGCAACTCCTCGAGCTGCGCGTCCGACGTCCCGCGCTCAGGTTTCGGCAGATCCTTGGCGACGTACAGAACGCCCTGGCGGGGGTAGTCGAACGGACTGCCCACGTCCACGCCGGTCCACGCCGGCGCGCCCGGGCCACTCAGACCCAGGGACCCGGCGACCGGGCCGAATTCGGATCCGATGGCCAGTGTCGCCGACGTCAGGATCACGGTGTGGTCCTCGAAGAGCCCTTCGCGGAGCCGGCCGGCCACCGAGAGCGGCGCCACGTTGAGGGTCGCCGGCGCACTCTCGTCCGCCGGTGAATAGCCGGATCCGGGCGTGAAGCTGCTGGGCCTCGACGCCCAGACCACCTCCTTCGCGTCCGACGCCGCGAGGATCCGCTCGGCCAGGTCGAACACGAGCGTGACGCGGGACCTCGCCATCTGGCGTCCGCCGTCCGCATCGGCCTCGGACTTCCCGTCCGTCCTGGTGTCGGAGAGGGCGGCGCGAGCCGCATCGCGGACCTGGGCGAGGGTCTGCTCCAGATCGTCCGGGAGCCCGCCGGCGAGCAGACCGGAGGAGACCAGCTCGGACGCGGCCTCGAAGGCGCTGGCTGCGGAGCCGAGCGCTGTCGTCGCAACGGACGCATGGCGCCTGAGGCCGGCGGCCGCCGTGCTGACCATGGCGGCGGAGAGCTGACCGGAGACGGCCCCGGTGACACGGTCGTGGAGCTCGTGCGCCTCGTCGATCACGACGACGTCGTACTCGGGCAGCACGGCGAGCCCCTCGAAGGCGCTGATCGCCAGCATGGCGTGATTCGTGATGATGATGTCGGCGTCGGCCGCCGCGGCGCGGGCCTTCTCGCTGAAGCACTCCTGGGCGACGGGGCAGCGCGCGGCGCCGAGGCACTCCATGCTGGAGACGGACACCTGCCGCCATGCACGATCGCTGACGCCGGGCACGAGGTCGTCGCGGTCACCCGTCTCCGTCTCCTCCGCCCACTCCCGGAGCCGGACCACCTCACGGCCCAGAGCCGAGGCGGTTCCACCCGCGATGGCGGCCGGCGCCGGGTGGGGAGCCGCATCCTCGCCGAGGCTGAAGAGCGTGTCCGGCGCATCCTCCTCCGGGAATCCCCCGCCGGTCTTGTGCAGGCAGACGTAGTTCGAGCGCCCCTTGAGCAGCGCGACGTCGACCGGCCGGGCAAGCGCGGGCCGGACCGCGTCCAGCAGTCGTGGCAGGTCCCGGCCCACGATCTGTGCCTGGAGGGCGAGCGTCGCGGTCGATACGACGGACGGGCGATCGCTGTCCATGGCGTGGGCGATCAGGGGCACCAGATAGGCGAGCGACTTGCCGGTTCCCGTGCCGGCCTGGACGAGCAGGTGGTCGCCCGAGTGGATCGCCTCACTGACCTGACGGACCATCTCGTGCTGGCCCGAGCGCATCTCCCCGCCCATGGCGGAGACGGCGGCGTCGAGGAGCTCGAGCGCCTGGCGTGATTCCGGGGAAGGGCGAGCCGCGTCCGGCGCCGCGACGGCGGCGCCGGACCGCGTGCTGTCACTCATGCCGGACGTACGGCTCCAGCTCGGCTGCCAGGCCCTCGCGGACCATCACCTCGAGGCGGGTCCCCTCGTCGACGTGCTCCATCCCGAGGATCTCGGCATCCTCTTCGTGGAGGCGGCTGACGATCTCGCCGTGCTCGTAGGGCACCATCAGGTCGAGCTTCACCCCGGGGCGCGGGATGCTCGTGCTGATCAGCTGCCGCAGTTCGGTCAGGCCCGCACCGGTCCGGGCGGAGACGACCACGGAGCGCGGCTCCCGCTGACGCAGTCGCTCGATGACGAACGGATCGGCTGCATCGGCCTTGTTGAGCACGATGATCTCGGGGACGTTCCGGGCCTCGACCTCCGTCAGCACCGCGCGGACCGCGGCGATCTGCCCCTCGGGGTCGGGGTGGGAGGCGTCGACGACGTGCAGGATGAGGTCCGAGTCGGCGACCTCCTCGAGGGTGGACCGGAAGGCCTCGATGAGCTGTGTGGGCAGCGACCGGACGAAGCCGACGGTGTCGGCCAGCGTGTAGCCGATCCCGTCCGGCGTCTCGGTGCGTCGGATGGTCGGATCGAGAGTCGCGAACAACGCGTTCTCGACGAGCACGCCGGCATCGGTGAGGCGGTTCAGGAGCGAGGACTTCCCGGCGTTCGTGTACCCGGCGATCGCCACGGACGGCACCTGGTTCCGGCGGCGGTTGGACCGCTTCGTCTCCCGGGCAGGCTTCATCGCCGCGATCTCCCGGCGCAGTTTCGCCATGCGGGTGCGGATCTTGCGTCGGTCGAGTTCGATCTTCGTCTCACCCGGTCCGCGCGATCCCATGCCCGCCCCGGCACTGCCGACCTGGCCACCGGCCTGGCGGGACATCGACTCGCCCCAGCCACGCAGACGCGGCAGGAGGTACTCGAGCTGGGCCAGTTCCACCTGCGCCTTGCCCTCGCGGGACTTGGCGTGCTGCGCGAAGATGTCGAGGATCAGGGCGGTCCGGTCGATGACCTTCACCTTGACGATGTCCTCGAGGCCACGCCGCTGGGACGGCGAGAGCTCGCTGTCCACGATCACGGTGTCCGCGCCCGTGGCCTGCACGATGTCCTTCAACTCCTGTGCCTTGCCCGAACCGAGGAACGTCCCGGGGTCCGGCTTGAGCCGGCGCTGGACGATCCCGTCGAGGACCTCGGAACCTGCTGTCTCGGCGAGGGCCGCCAGCTCCTGCAGCGAGTTCTCGGCATCCTGCGCCGTGCCCTCGCTCCACAGTCCGGCGAGGACCACGCGCTCGAGCCTCAGCTGGCGGTATTCGACCTCGGTGACGTCCTCGAGCTCCGTCGAGAGTCCCGCGACGCGCCGCAGGGCGCGGCGTTCGGCGAGATCCTGCTGGTCCCCGTCGGCGTCCGACGTCTCGTCCCCGTCCGAGAGGGCGAGCGCCCGCGATCGCCAGGTCTTCTCCGTGGGCGCGGCAGCCTGCTCCCATGTACCGGCCTTCGTCTTCGCCACGGCAGCTTCGTCGCTGGCGAGAATCCGATCGATGACTGCCTGGATCTCCTCCGGGCCCATGTCGGCTCCGGTGGAATGTCCGTTGTTCGTGGTCATGGTCTCCCTAGGTATGAGTAGGTCAATTCTACGTCCACGCACGACGACGGACACAGGCTCTTCTCCCAGCGCGAAATGTCGGCCGGACCGGTTGCCTGCAGGCTGCCACTAGGCTTTCCCCATGGAGTCCCAGCACTATTTCAGCGAGCAGCCGTCCGGTCCGGACACCCGGAAACCCCTGTCTGTCGTCCTCGCCGGCGAACGGCGCGAGCTCGTGACCTCGTCGGGGATCTTCAGTCCCGACGGCGTCGACAAGGGCACGCGGATCCTCCTGGACGGCGTACCGGCCCCCGAGGGACAGCGGCTGCTGGACGTCGGGTGCGGGTGGGGTCCGATCGCGCTGACCCTGGCGCTCCGGGCCCCGCAGGCGTCGGTTCTTGCGGTCGACGTGAACGAGCGGTGCCTCGCACTCACCGCCGAGAATGCGACACGCCTGGGCCTGACGAACATCACGGGCGCGAAGCCCGACGATGTCGACCCGGACCTCGAGTTCGACACCATCTGGTCGAATCCACCGATCCGTATCGGCAAGCAGGACCTCCACGCGCTGCTGCTCCGCTGGATCCCCCGGCTCGCCCCGGGCGGTCGGGCCTGGCTGGTGGTGCAGAAGAATCTCGGCGCCGACTCACTGCAGCGGTGGCTGGCGGACGAACTGCCCACCGGCTTCACGGTGCGGCGCGCCGAGACGTCCAAGTCCTTCCGCATCATCGAGGTGCACCGGGCGGACTGACGTCCCTGCCGCTCCGGCCCGTCCAGCGCCGGAACCACGATCACCGCACCGGGGTGAGCATTCAGGAGCATTCAGGCGCTGCTCAGGAGCCGTTCAGGAGAGTGCCGTGGACCACCAGGACGGCCGGCCCGCTGAGCTGCACGTGCTCCCGACCCTCCGGACCGTCGAAGAAGGTCACGCCGACCACGCCGCCGGGTACCGTGACGAGCCAGTGCGCCGGCGCCGTGGGCCCTGCCCAGAAGCGCGTCGCCGCTGCCGCGGCGCAGGCCCCGGTCCCGCAGGACTGCGTCTCTCCGACACCCCGCTCGTGCACCCTCATGGTCAGGCGACCCACGCCGTCGTCCCCCACCAGCGGATCGGACGGCACGACCAGCTCCACATTGGTCCCGAGCGGAGGCACCGGATCCACGACCGGTGCCCTGTTCAGGTCGGTCCGGCCCAGTTCCTCGTACTCCGCCAGCGCGACGACGGTGTGCGGGTTGCCCATGCTGATCGACAGGCCGGGACGATCGACGTCGAGCCCGCCCACGGCGACGAGCGAGTCCGTGCCCCGAGACACGGCGGCATCGGGCACGATGAACTCCCACGGGCCCATGTCCACCGCGTACCCGTCGCCGGACCGTGCGACGCGCTTGACGCCCGCGCGCGTACCGATGGCCAGTTCTCCGCCCTCGGGCAGGTGCGCGACGGACGTCTCGAGGAGGAAGTGGGCGAAGACGCGGACGCCGTTGCCGCACATCTCCGACACGGACCCGTCGCCGTTGCGGTAGTCCATGAACCATTCCGCGGCGGGTTCGGTCTGCAGGAGAGCGCGGCCCTCCGGGAGCGAGGACGAGCGGACCGCGCGGATGTAGCCGTCCGCGCCGATGCCGCGGTGCCGATCGCACAGGGCTGCGACGAAAGGGCGGTCCGTCGGTGCGAGGCCGTCGGGGTCGAGCACGAGGATGAAGTCGTTGCCCGTGCCATGGCCCTTGGTGAAGGTGAGCCCGGAGGAGCCTCCGACGACGGCGTCCGTCTGGTGGGTGCCTCGGGCTGGTTCGGTGTCGCTGCGGAAGTCGGTCACGCTTCCAAGGATAGGTCCCGGCGGGACCGCACCAGGGCGTCGGCGTCGTCGACGAGGCTCTCCTGCTGCGCGTCCAGCCAGGTGATCCTGGGGTCCCCCCGGAACCAGGTCAGTTGACGCTTCGCGAAGCGGCGCGTGGCGGCGATGGTCTCGTCGACGGCTTCGGCCTCGGTCAGGCCACCGTCGATGACCCGCAGGAACTGGCCGTAGCCGAGCGCGCGCGATGCCGTCCGCCCTTCGCGCAGTCCGCTCGCGGCGAGTCGCTCGACCTCCCTGCGCAGCCCGAGGCGGACCATGCCGTGCACGCGCTCCCCGAGACGCTCACGCAGGAGATCACGGTCCACTGCCAGGCCGATCTGCACGGCCGGGTGATGATACTCGCGCGTCGGCATGAAGGAACTGAAGGGCCGCCCGCTGACCTCGTGGACCTCCAGCGCCCGGACGAGGCGGCGGTCGTCCTCGATACGACCAGCGGATACGGGATCGACGGCCCGGAGCCGCTCACGGAAGACCGCGCGGCCGCCGTCGAGCAGTTCGGCCTCCAGGCGGGAGCGGACCGCCTGGTCTGTGGGAGGGAAGTCGAGACGGTCGAGGGCCGCCCGGAGGTACAGCCCCGAGCCACCGACGAGCACGGGAACCAGCCCGCGGCTGCGGATCTCGTCGATGGCACTCCGTGCGTCCCGCTGGTAGGCCGCGACGGATGCTTCCTGCGTGACGTCGAGGACGTCGAGGAGATGGTGCTCGACGCCCCGGCGGTCCTCGACAGGCAGCTTCGCCGTGCCGATGTCCATGCCGCGGTAGAACTGCAGCGCATCGGCATTGATCACTTCCCCGCCCAGCCGGTGTGCAAGTGCCACCCCGAGCTCGGACTTGCCTGATCCGGTCGGGCCGACCACGGCGACCACGGGGAGGATCACCAGGCGCTCGCCCTGACGGGGAGGGCCGGCATGCCGAGGGACACGGCCCGGACGGCCCCGTCCCCTGCGGCGGGGACACCGCAGGAGTCGGCCTGGCTCCGGTCCCATGCGTCTCCTGCCCGGGAACGGCGGAGGACGTACTGTTCGGGGCCCGGGTCCGAGAGCAGGTGGAACGACGCGGCCTCGGTGACGGGCACGGTGACGACGTCGCCGGGCCTCGGTGCGGGTGCTCCCTCGGGCACGGAGAAGTGGACGAGCCGCTGGTCGCGTGCCCGCCCGGTCAGGCGGTGCGTCTCGCTGCCCTTGCGGCCCTGCTGATCGGTCACGAGCACCTCGACCGAGCGGCCGACCTGGCGGGCGTTCTCCTCGCGGGCGATGCGGTCCTGGAGTGCTGTGAGCCGTTCGAAGCGCTCCTGGACCACGGCCTTCGGGAGCTGGTCGGGAAGATCGGCAGCAGGCGTACCCGGCCGCTTCGAGTACTGGAACGTGAAGGCCGTCGCGAAGCGGGACCGCTCCACGACGTCGAGGGTGGCCTGGAAGTCCTCCTCGGTTTCGCCCGGGAACCCGACGATGATGTCCGTGGAGATCGCCGCGTCCGGCATGCGCTCGCGCACCCGGTCGAGGATGCCGAGGAACCGTGAGGACCGGTAGGAGCGGCGCATCGCCTTGAGGATCCGGTCCGAGCCCGACTGCAGCGGCATGTGCAGCTGCGGCATCACGTTCGGCGTCTCCGCCATCGCCTCGATGACGTCATCGGTGAATGCTGCAGGGTGGGGGCTGGTGAAGCGCACGCGCTCGAGCCCCTCGATGGACCCGCAGGCGCGGAGCAGCTTGGCGAAGGCACCGCGGTCGCCGAACTCCACACCATAGGAATTGACGTTCTGCCCGAGCAGCGTGACCTCGACGGCCCCGTCCGCCACCAGCGCCTCGATCTCGGCGAGGATCTCCCCCGGCCTGCGGTCGCGCTCCTTCCCGCGCAGGGCGGGCACTATGCAGAAGGTGCAGGTGTTGTTGCACCCGACCGAGATGGAGACCCAGCCGGCGTAGACGGATTCGCGTTTCGTCGGGAGCGTGGACGGGAACACGTCGAGCGATTCCAGGATCTCCAGCTGTGCGTCCTGGTTGTGGCGTGCTCGCTGGAGCAGGGCGGGCAGGGCGCCGATGTTGTGGGTTCCGAAGACCGCGTCGACCCAGGGAGCCTTGGCGAGGATGGTCTCCCGATCCTTCTGCGCGAGGCACCCCCCGACGGCGATCTGCATCTCAGGTCGCTGCTCCTTGATGGCCTTGAGCATCCCGAGGTTGCCGTACAGCTTGTTGTCCGCGTTCTCGCGGACGGCGCAGGTGTTGAAGACGACGACGTCGGCCTGCCCGTCCTCGTTCCGGCTGAGGCCGGAGTCCTCGAGGAGGCCCGAGATCCGCTCGGAGTCGTGGACGTTCATCTGGCAGCCGAAGGTGCGCACCTCGTAGGTGCGTGGCGGTACCGGCAGGGCGGAGGGTGCTCCGGCTGGTTCGAGATCGATGGGGCCGACGGCGACGGGGACTGTGCTGCTCACGGCATCAAGCCTACGACCGCCGGGACGGAGCTCCACAATCGCACCGGCCCGGTACAGCAGTCCGACGATGAGCCGAGCGACGGCCCGCCTCCGGTCGCGTCCGGTCGCACCCGGACCGGCGCCTCTGCGGGCACGCCCTCGACCTCCCGGGCTCTCGGCGCGATCTGCGTCTCCGCCATCCCCGGGTCATGCATGAGGGTCACCCCTCCGGCTCTGCCCCTTCTGCCGCATCTGCTGCCGCCCCGGCGATGACCTCCTTGACGATGGAGTAGGCACTCCCCGGGTTGTAGCCCTTCCGGGCGAGGACTCCGACGAGCCTGCGCATCTCCTTCTCGCGGACCGTCCGGTCGGCGAGATCGGCGGACACCCGAAGCTTCCGTCGGACCACGTCACGGGCCTGCTCGATCTCGTCCTCGTCGGACACCTGCTCGAGGGCATCCTCGACGAGCTCGACGGCGATGCCCTTCTCGGCCAGCTCGCGACGCAATGACGACCGGGACAGGGATTTGGCCGCGATCCGCGTGCGGACCCACATGCGCGCGAACTCCGCGTCATCGATCAGCTGCACCTCGACGAACCGGTCGAGGAGCGCCGAGGCGACCGACGGAGGCACCTCCCGCTCGGCGAGCTTGCGGTCGAGTTGATGACGACTCCGCGCACCGAGGGCGAGTTGCCGCAGGAGCACCGAGCGACCCAGTGACGTCCACTCCTCGTCGGTCCTCGCCGCGTCGGCAGGCATCTCATCACCGTCAGGATGCCGCGGTGGCCCGGCCGGTCCGTCGAGTGCGGCATCCGCTCCGGTCCCGGTCTCGACTCGCGCCCCCTGCCGACGGCGGCGTCCCTGCGGCCGGGCTCTCGGGCTCTCGCCGCTGTCGGACAGCCCAACCGTCACATCCGCGGAGGCATCGGCGTCGGCATCGGCCGACGATCCGACGACCGGTCCGAACGGATCGACGAAGGAGCGTCCGCCGCGGCCGCTGGTAGCCCGCGCTCCCGGCTGCCGCCGGCTGCGCTTGGGCGTTCCGGCTTCCGTGCGCCCGGACGCCGACCTCGATACCCCGCTCCGGCCGAAGGAGGACGACCCGAACCGCGTCAGGCCCTTCCGCATGCCCTGCCGACGGGGAATCTCGCCGTCGCCGTCCGACCTTTCGGCAGGCTCCTGCGAGCTGTCGCCGCCGAATCGGCCGAAGGAGGTCCCCCACTCGACGGGACCCGCGCCGTCGTCCCCGTTCATGCGGCTACTCGCCGCTGACGGCCTTCAGCTTGGGCGCCTCAGGCTCCTCCGCGTGGACACCGATCCCCAGCTTCACCCGGATCTTCTGCTCCAGCTCATCGGCCAGTCCCGGGTTGTCGATGAGGAACTTACGGGCGTTCTCCTTGCCCTGTCCCAACTGGTCACCGTCGTAGGTGAACCAGGCGCCCGACTTCTTGACCAGGCCATTCTCGACCCCGACGTCGATCAGCCCGCCCTCACGGGAGATCCCGTGTCCGTAGAGGATGTCGAACTCCGCCTGCTTGAAGGGCGGCGCCATCTTGTTCTTGACGATCTTGGCGCGGGTCCTGTTGCCGACCGGGTTCACCCCCTCCTTCAACGTCTCGATGCGCCGCACGTCGATGCGGACGGAGGCGTAGAACTTGAGCGCCTTGCCACCTGTGGTGGTCTCGGGGCTTCCGAAGAACACGCCGATCTTCTCGCGTAGCTGGTTGATGAAGATGGCCGTCGTCTTGGTCTGGCTCAGGCGACCGGTGATCTTGCGCAGCGCCTGGCTCATGAGGCGCGCCTGCAGACCGACGTGGCTGTCGCCCATCTCGCCCTCGATCTCGGCGCGGGGCACGAGTGCGGCCACGGAGTCGATCACGACGATGTCGATGGACCCCGACCCGATCAGCATGTCCATGATCTCCAGCGCCTGCTCACCGGTGTCCGGCTGGGAGACCAGGAGGGCATCCGTATCCACACCGAGCCGCTTGGCGTACTCGGGGTCGAGCGCGTGTTCGGCATCGATGAACGCGGCGATCCCGCCGTTGCGCTGGGCACTGGCGACGGCGTGGAGTGCGACGGTGGTCTTGCCCGAGGACTCCGGCCCGTAGATCTCGACGACCCTTCCCCGGGGCAGCCCGCCGATACCGAGCGCGGCGTCCAGCGCGATGGAGCTGGTCGAGATGGTCTCGATGGGCGCCCTGGTCTCGTCACCGAGACGCATCACGGAACCCTTGCCGTACTGCTTGTCGATCTGAGCGAGAGCTGCTTCGAGGGCTTTCTCGCGGTCTGGAGCGGCCATTCTTCACCTCGGTTGTCCATGGCCGTGAGGCCTGTTTACGTGTTCAGTGTCGACTGTAGGAGTCTGCGCCGACAGTTTGAGGTGGGCCTGCCGCTATGTGTACAAGAGCACTCCGCCTCCAGGATCATTCTACCGCGATCCGAACAGATATTCGATTATCCACGACCTCCCCCGCGTGTTCGCCGACGGTCCGGGCGGGGTCAGCGCGGCTTCACGTCCTGGCCCAGCCAGCGGTCCCGGGGGACGTCCTGGGCGCGGCACACCGCCTCCCACACCGCTTTCGGATCCAGGCCCGCCGACAGCGCCTCGGAGGCGGTCCTGTCACCGAGCTGGTCCACCACGAGGTCACGGGCGAGGGTGCGGGAATACCGCTCCCCGAACTCGTCGTCCATCAACCGCCAGAAATCGCTCAACCGCATGTCCAGTTCCCTGCCGTTCCTGTTCGACGGCGCCTGCATGCCCTGCGGCGCCCTCTCCATTGTGGCCGCCCGCACCGACGCCGCGCAGCATCGGCCAGGGCGGGGCCGAGCTGCCCGCCACGAGGGCAGGCTGCGCGGCTGGACCGTGCAGCGCCGTGGTGCTCTTGGCGACCCGGCAGGCGACGGAGTCGCGCCACGTCGACGGAGGTCGCGGGATATCGGCCGGCGTCGCATGGTGCCGCCTGGGAACCGGAACCCTACAATTGGCCCATGAACGCGAAGCCGAGCAGCACCGACCCCGGCCCGAGCCTGGCGCCCTATCCCGGCGACGACGCCGACACCGATGCCGCCATCGAAGCGCTCGAGCAACAGCTGAGCATGCTGTGGCGTCGTGCCAGGTCGAATTCCTACAAGGTCGCGCGTCGCGTGCACCCGGACATGGAGCCGGCGGCCTACGGCCTGCTCGTGATCCTGCAGCGGGAGGGGTCGATGCGCCTGACGGACATCGCTGCGAGCGTCGGGGTGGGCAAGCCCTCGGTCAGTCGCCAGATCGCGATGCTGGAGCAGCTCGGCCTGGTGCAGAAGGAGGCGGACCCGCTCGACGGGCGGGCACAGTCCATCTCGCTCACGGACGCCGGAACCACTCAGCTGGTCGCGGCGCAGTCTGCCAGGAAGCAGGCGTTCCACCAGCTCATGGAGGACTGGGAGGTCGACGACCTCACGCGTCTGGGCACCCTGATCGCGCAGCTCAACAACACGTACACCAAGGACAACTGGTAGCGGACAGCAGGAAGGCCCGTCCCCTGTGGGGCGGGCCTTCCTTGTCGTGGGGTGGCTAGCGGTTCGTCGCCGCGAGCCCCCGACGGAAATCGTCGTTCAGTCCGTCGCTGAGGTCGTCGCCGAACTCACGCGCGAATTCCTGGGGAACGGTATCTGGGATGGACACGCCTTCTGCTTCTGCCAGCCGGTCGCTGACTTCCCGCAGCATCGAGGAGAGCGGCACCTCGAGTGCACTGCAGATTGATGAGAGGAGTTCAGAGGATGCTTCCTTCTGTCCACGCTCGACCTCGCTGAGGTATCCGAGGGAAACCCTCGCACTGTGCGACACCTCACGCAGGGTACGGCCCTGGCGCTGGCGGACATCCCGGAGGACATCGCCGATCTCATGGCGAAGTACGACCATTTTGCGCTCCTTGGGCTTGCGTTGTGCATCATCTGCCAACCCCACATCACGCCAACGGACGACGCCGTTTACGGATACGGGCTGCTTTACCATCTGTATCGCCTTGCTCCCTCATAGATGCGGCACCGCCGTGATCGACGAACGCCCGTGATGATGACCTGCCCGATCTGCTTGAGCCTGAGCCGCCAACCCTATCAACGGCCGGCAGTGTTTATAACTCACCCCGTGGGCGGTTTGTTCCCCCGGAGAGTTCCCCGAGGAGTTCCGCCAGGACGGCTTCGACGGTCGCGGCGCGGACGCCGTCCCGCCCGCCGTGGAAGTGGTGTTCGAAGCTCCGGGTCCCGGATGCCGTCGAGATCGCCGTGAAGACGGTGCCCACGGGCTTGCCCTGGTGCGCCGACGGCCCGGCCACTCCCGTGGTGGCGACGCCGATGTCGGCGACGAGGGCGAGCCGGGCCCCCTCGGCCATGGCCGCCGCGACGCGGGCATCGACGGCGCCGACATCGGCCAGCAGATCAGCGTCCACGCCGAGCAGATTCTGCTTGACCTCGACCTGGTAGGCGACTACACCGCCCTGCAGGACGGACGAGGCGCCGGGCACATCGGCCAGTGCCGAGGCGACCATGCCGGCGGTCAGGGATTCGGCGGTCGCGACCGTCAGACCGCGCCGCGTGGCGAGGGCGATGACGTCGGCGGCGAGGGTGCCGCTCACCGAGCGTCCCCTGCTGCTCCCTCCGCGACCGGCCGCGGCAGGACCAGGAGCCTGTCGCCCGTCGGGTCGGACGAGGACGGGCTCACCGGCGGGCCCGCGCGCGGAGACGGATCGCCTGGAGGATGTAGTCGACCCCCGTCACGACCGTGATCACGAGCGCGGCGGCCATGACCGCCGCGGCGACCCACCAGGCCCAGTCGCCGAGCAGCGCCTGCAGCGGGACCAGGAGCAGGAGGATCGCGACCGTCTGGACGACCGTCTTCAGCTTCCCGCCGCGCGAGGCGGGCATCACGCCGTAGCGGATCACCGCGAAGCGGAGCAGCGTGATGCCGATTTCCCGCACCAGGATGACGATCGTCACCCACCACCACAGTTCGCCGAGCACGGACAGCAGGATCAGCGCGGAGCCGATGAGGAGCTTGTCGGCGATCGGGTCGGCGATCTTGCCGAAGTCCGTGATGAGTCCCCTGCTCCGGGCGAGGTCGCCGTCGAGCTTGTCCGTGTAGATCGCGACGGCGAACGTCGCGACCGCGAGCCAGCGGAAGAGGCCGCCACCGCCGTCGTCGAGCAGGAGGAACCAGATGAAGAAGGGGACCAGCAGGATGCGCACGACCGTCAGGACGTTCGCGATGTTCAGTACCGGCACCGCCGGGGTCGGGGAGCTGTTCACGGTGTCAGGCTACCTGCCGGTGAGGTTCCAGGCGTCGGTGTCGCCGTCCGCGTCGTCCGAGCCGTCAGCACCGTCGTGATAGTCGACGGCCTGTGCCCGGGAGGCGAGGTCGTCGGCGACGAGGTCGATCGGGGGCTGGGCAGGGCGGGGCACCGAAGCGGCCTGCGACGCCGGTTCGTCGCCGCGCATCGCCGCGAGGACGGGCTCGAGGTCGTCCGGCTTCACGAGGACGTCGCGGGCCTTGGACCCCTCCGAGGGGCCGACGACGCCACGCGACTCGAGCAGGTCCATGAGCCTGCCCGCCTTGGCGAAGCCGACGCGCAGCTTGCGCTGCAGCATCGACGTCGAGCCGAACTGGGTGGTGACCACCAGTTCGGTGGCCTGCAGCAGGACGTCGAGATCGTCCCCGATGTCGTCGTCGATCTGCTTCTTCGGCGCGTCGACCGCGACGTCCTCGCGGTACACCGCCTGCAGCTGGCCCTTGACGTGCTCGACGACGCGGTGGATCTCCGACTCCGTGACCCACGCGCCCTGCACGCGCATCGGCTTGGACGCACCCATCGGCAGGAACAGGGCGTCGCCCTGGCCGATCAGCTTCTCGGCGCCCGGCTGGTCGAGGACCACGCGGGAGTCCGTCACGGATGATGTCGCGAAGGCCATGCGGGAGGGCACGTTGGCCTTGATCAGGCCGGTCACGACGTCGACCGAGGGGCGCTGCGTCGCCAGCACGAGGTGGATGCCCGCGGCACGCGCGAGCTGCGTGATGCGCACGATCGAGTCCTCGACGTCGCGCGGGGCGACCATCATGAGGTCCGCGAGCTCATCGACGATGACCAGGAGGTAGGGATACGGGCGGACGACCCGCTTGGAGCCCTCGGGCGGCACCACCTTGCCGTTGCGGACGGCCTTGTTGAAGTCGTCGATGTGCTTGTAGCCGTAGTTGGCGAGATCGTCGTAGCGCGTGTCCATCTCGCGGACCACCCACTGCAGCGCCTCGGCGGCCTTCTTCGGGCTGGTGATGATCGGCGTGATGAGGTGCGGGACCCCCTCGTACGCGGTCAGTTCCACGCGCTTGGGGTCCACCATGACCATCCGCACCTCGTCCGGCGTGGACCGCATGAGGATGGAGGTGATCATCGAGTTGACGAAGGAGGACTTGCCCGCGCCCGTGGCACCGGCCACGAGGAGATGGGGCATCTTGGCGAGGTTCGCGACGACGAACCCGCCCTCGACGTCCTTGCCGACGCCCATGACCATCGGGTGGTCCGTCTTCCGCGCGTTGCCGGAGCGGAGCACGTCACCGAGGGAGACGGTCTCGCGGTCCGTGTTGGGGATCTCGATCCCGATGGCGGACTTGCCGGGGATGGGCGAGAGGATGCGGACGTCGGAGGACGCGACCGCGTAGGAGATGTTCTTGGACAGCGCCGTGACCCGCTCCACCTTGGTGCCCGGCGCGAGTTCGATCTCGTAGCGCGTGACCGTCGGACCACGCGAGAATCCGGTGACCTTGGCGTCGACGTTGAACTGGTCCATGGTGTGCGTCAGGGCGGCGACGACGGCGTCGTTGGCCTCCGAGCGCTCCTTGGGCGGGGTGCCTGCCGGCAGGTAGTCCGACGGCGGCAGGGTGTAGGCGACGTCCCCGGCGAGCTGCAGCTGCTCGGTGCGCTGCGGGATCGGCGTCGGCGGCACCTGGGGCTGCACCGGGGTCGACGGGACGATCAGGGCCTTCGCCGCCGGGACGACGTCGATGGCTTCGGTGGCGCCCTCGGGCGCGCGCTCCGGGGCCTCGGCGGCCGGCAGCCGGGCTGCGTTCGACCGCTTCAGCTCCTCGGCGGCGAGCTCCTGCTTGGTCGGGCGGCGGATGCCCGGGGGCACGGCGGCCTCGGCCTCGCGGGCGCGGCGCTCCTCGTCCTCGATGACGGCGCGCTCGAACGCCTCGTCGCCGACGTAGCCGTCGACGTCGTCCTCGCCGTGGTCCCCGGTTGCGGCGGACTGCCGGTCCTTGCCGAACAGGCGCTTGCGCTTCTTCGGCTCCTGTGCGGCGGTGGCCCCGTGCGTCTCGTAGAGGTAGCTCTGGTCGTGGCCGTCCTCTCGCCGGTGGTCGGCCGCGTCCGGGTCCTGGCCCATGAGGTGCTCGTAGAGGGTCCGCAGGCGCGAGGGGATGTGGCGGAAGGGTGTGGCGGTGACGATCAGCAGGCCGAGGAAGATCGCCGCGGTGAGCACGAGGGCGACGGGCCAGGCCGTGAGGACGCTGCTGAGGGGTCCGGCGACGACGAAGCCGGCCACTCCCCCGGCGCGCCAGAGGGCGTCCAGTCCTGCCGCGAGGCCGGGCTGGCCACCGACGAGGTGCGCGATGCCCGAGCCGGCGACGAGGATGACGAGCTGTCCGATGGCGACGCGGTTGTTGGCCCGGTGGCGTTCCGGGTACCGGAAGAGCCTGACGGCGCCGACACCGAGCATGAAGGGCACGAGCAGGGCCATCCAGCCGAATGTCCCTCCGGCGGCCGCGTGGACGATGTCGGCCGGCGTCCCGGTCAGGGCCCACCATTCGACGGCCGCGACGGCCAGTGCCAGCAGGAGGAGGAAGAACCCGGTGCCGTCACGGCGGAGGTCACGCTCCGGTTCGACGTGGTGCCCGAACGTGCGGACACCCGACCCCACGAGGCGCGCCGTGCCCATCCAGACGGCCCGGACGGCCCGCAGCGGCAGCGCCAGGCGGTCCTCGTGCTGCGGCTCCGGAGCGACCGGCACCTGCCGGGTCTTCGCCGTCGTGCGCTGGGTGTCCTTGGCGGGCGCCTTGGCCCGGCCGGTCCCCGCAGCGGCGGAGGCTCCCTTGCCGCGGGTCTGGTGCTGGCCCCGCGGGGCAGGGGACGTTCGAGTGGCCATGATCCTCACGGTACCGGACCGCGCCGCCGAAGCGTCGGATTCCCGCACCCACGGCACCCGGCACCCGGCACCCGGCACCCGGCACCCGGTCGAGCGTCGCCGCGGTGGACCCGTCTGCCGTCAGGCCTCGAGGACGACCGGGATGATCATGGGCCTGCGGCGGTACCGGCGATTGACCCAGGTCCCGATGATGCGCCGGACCACCTGCTGCAGCTGGTACGTGGTGTGGTCCGTGGTGTTCATCACGGCTTCCTCGAGCGCCTCGTTGATCTTCGGCTTGATCTCGTCGAACACGGAGTCGTCCTCCGCGAAGCCCCGCGCGTGGATGTCGGGGCCGGAGACGACCTTCCCCGTGGTCCGGTTCACGACGGTGATGATCGAGATGAACCCCTCCTCGCCGAGGATCCGCCGGTCCTTGAGGTCCGCGTCCGTGATCTCTCCGACGCTGGAGCCGTCCACGTACACGAAGCCGCACTCCACGGCGCCGACCACCCGCGCCCTGCCGTCCACGAGATCGACCACGGAGCCGTCATCCGTCAGGAGCACGTTGGAGGCGGGGACGCCGGTCTGCTGCGCCAGCTTCCCGTTCGCGATGAGGTGGCGCGTCTCGCCGTGCACGGGCATCACGTTCTTCGGCCGGAGGATGTTGTAGCAGTAGAGGAGCTCGCCCGCTGCGGCGTGCCCGGAGACGTGCACCTTCGCGTTCCCCTTGTGGATGACGTCCGCGCCGAGCTTCAGCAGGCCGTTGATGACCCGGTAGACGGCGTTCTCGTTGCCCGGGATGAGCGAGGACGCGAGGATCACGGTGTCGCCCTTGCCGACGGTGATGCGGTGGTCCCCGTTGGCCATGCGCGACAGCGCGGCCATGGGTTCACCCTGGGAGCCGGTGGACATGAGGACCACGCGGTCGTCCGGCAGGTCGTCGACGTTCTTGATGTCGACGAGGATCCCGTCCGGGACCTTGAGGTAGCCGAGCTTCGCGGCGATGGCCATGTTCCGGACCATCGACCGGCCGGCGAAGCAGACGAAGCGGCCGTGGGCGTGCGCGGCGTCGATGACCTGCTGCACGCGGTGCACGTGCGATGAGAAGGACGCGACGATGATGCGCTTGCGGACCTGCCCGAAGAGGTTCTCGAGGACCGGGCCGATCTCGCGCTCCGCCGTCGTGAAGCCGGGGACGTCCGCATTGGTGGAATCCACCATGAAGAGGTCCACGCCCTCCTCGCCGAGGCGGGCGAAGGCGCGGAGGTCCGTGATGCGGCCGTCGAGGGGCAGCTGGTCCATCTTGAAGTCACCGGTATGGAGGACGTTGCCGGCCTCCGTGCGGATGAAGACCGCCAGCGCGTCCGGGATGGAGTGGTTGACCGCCACGAACTCGCACTCGAAGGGGCCGAACTGCTCGATCTGCCCCTCGGACACCGTCAGGGTGTAGGGGCGGATCCGGTGTTCCTGCAGCTTGGCCTCGACGAGCGCGAGGGTGAGCTGCGAGCCGATGACCGGGATGTCGGCCTTGAGGCGCAGCAGGTACGGGACGGCGCCGATGTGGTCCTCGTGGCCGTGCGTGAGGACCAGCCCGACGACGTCGTCGAGCCTGTCCTCGAGGTAGGAGAAGTCCGGCAGGATCAGGTCCACGCCGGGCTGGGTCTCCTCGGGGAAGAGGACGCCGCAGTCGACGATCAGCAGCTTGCCGCCGATCTCGAACACGGCCATGTTCCGGCCGATCTCCCCCAGCCCGCCGAGCGGGACGATCCTCAGCGTGCCGGCCCCGAGTGCCGGTGGCAGGGTGCGCAGGGCGGGCCCGACACCGGCGGCGTCACTCATGCGCCTGCGCCCCGGTGCGCTCCGGTCGGGGCCAGGTCCCACCCCGCCTCGGCGAGATCCGCGAGGATCGGGGCGAGCTCCTGCTCGTCGGCCTGGACCAGGGGCAGGCGCACGACGGCGTTAGCCAGGACCCCCTGCAGGTGCAGGATGTGCTTGGCGGAGACCGCGCCGGGGATGTGCGTCATGACGGCGCGGATCACGGGGTCGAGCTCGAAATGGATGCGCCGGGCCTCCACGAAGTCCCCGGCGGCCGCCGCGTCCACCAGCGCCCGGAAGGCCGCCGTCGCGACGTGGGCGCTGACGCTGACGACGCCGACCGCTCCGGCCGCCATCCAGGGCAGGGTCAGGCCGTCGTCGCCGGAGTACACGTCGAGGTCGGTGGAGGCGAGGACCCGGGTGATCGCCGCGAAGTCGGCCTTGGCGTCCTTGAGGGCGCCGATCCTCGGATTCTCCGCGAGCCGGATCATGGTCTCGGTGGTGATGGGGATGGCCGAGCGGCCGGGGATGTCGTAGATCATGATGGGGAGGTCCGATGCCGCCGCGACGGCGTCGAAGTGCGCGATCACCCCGGCCTGGGTGGGCTTGTTGTAGTACGGCGTCACGACGAGCTGCGCGTGGGCCCCTGCCCGCTCCGCACGGCGCGCCATCTCCACCGAGTGCGAGGTGTGGTTGGTCCCGGTCCCGGCGATCACGCGGGCTCGGTCCCCGACGGTCTCCACGACCACGCGGTAGAGGTCCTCCTTCTCGGAGTCCTCCAGTGTCGAGGTCTCCCCCGTGGTCCCCGACACCACCAGGCCGTCGCAGCCGTCGTCCACGAGCTTCGAGGCGAGGACGGCGGTGGCGTCGAGGTCGACGGCGCCGTCGGCGGTGAACGGCGTGACCATGGCGGTCACGAGGGTCCCGAAGGGAGGGGTGCTCGAGGGGGTGTCAGCCATGGATGAAACGTTACCCGTTCGGGCGGCACCCGGTGGGACCCGGCGTGACCGTCACGATGCCTGTGGGACCATGACAGCATGCAGACGACGGCCGCGCCGCGGCGCCTCACCGGGATCGACGCGGCCCGCGGCGTGGCGCTGTTCGGGATGATGAGCACGCACATCCTGCCGCTGTACGCACCCGGGAGCACGACCGCCACCTTGACCGCCCTGGTCTTCTCCGGACGCGCCTCCGGCCTGTTCGCGGTCATCGCCGGGATCGGGCTGGCGCTGCTCACCGGCGGGCGATCGCCGCACCGCGACCGCACGCTCTCCGCCGACCGGACCGGGATCGCGGTGCGCGCCCTGCTCATCGCGCTGACCGGCCTGATCCTGGGCGGCGTCGAGACGAACATCGCGATCATCCTCGTCCACTACGGCGTACTGTTCCTCCTCGCCCTTCCCTTCGTGGGCCTCCGGCTGCGTGCGCTGGCCGCCTGGACCGTCGGGTGGCTCGTCCTCGCGCCCGTCGCGGCCTACCTGCTGCGGCCCGTCGTCACGGCGGGGATCGACCCCCCGACCCTCGGCGGCAATCCGGTCTTCGATCACCTCCTCGTACCGCAGACCCTCGCCGCGGACATCATGCTCACCGGCTACTACCCGGCACTGCAGTGGCTCGGCTTCATCCTCGTGGGGCTGGTCGTCGGGCGGCTGGACCTCCGCCGACTGCCCGTGCAGCTCGGCCTCCTCGGGGGAGGCGTCGCCGCGGCGATCGGGGCCAAGCTCCTCAGCGCACAGCTGCTCCGGGCGGGCGGCCTCGACGCCATCCTCGCGACCCCGGACGGCTCCCGGTATCCGCTGCAGGCCATGCTCGACGTCGGCCTCGCGGGGATCGACCAGACCGGGTCCTGGTGGTGGCTCGCGGTCAGTGCCCCCCACTCCGGCTCGACCCTCGACCTGGTGCACGTGTCCGGAGCGGCCGCCGCCGTCGTCGCCGTCTGCCTCCTGCTGACGCGCCGCTTCCCGCAGGCGCTCCTGCCGCTCTCGGCGCCGGGGGCCATGACGCTGACCCTCTACAGCCTCCACGTCTGCGTCATGAGCTGGGCCGACCAGCTGACTCCGCTCCCGGATCCCGTGCAGCTCTTCTGGCTCCAGCTGGCGGCCGCCGTCGCCATCGGCATCCTCTTCCAGCGCGTGCGCTCGCGGGGGCCCCTGGAACTCATCGCGTCGGGCGCGGCCAACGCGGCACGCGACGGCCGCATCGAAGCCCGCCGCTGAGCCGCTGGGGCTCCGGCGACCCGGTCCCGGTCCGTGCAGGCGACGCCGTCAGGGCGTGCTGGCCGCGTCGTTCTGCCGGTGGAGCTTCGCGGCCTCACGCATCGCCCGCCGGGCCCGCTTGCGGTCCCCGGCCGCATCGTAGGCGCAGGAGAGCCTGAACCAGCTGCGCCAGTTCTCCGGGTCGGACTCGACCTCGGCCTGGTAGGCGGGGAAGGCCTCGTCCGCCGCGGAGCGGACGATACGCCCGGCAGGGGTCCTCGGCAGGTCGTCGACCGGTAGCCCGCCCTCGCGGTCGAGCTGCCGCGCCATGCGCTGGGTCTGCGCACCGAACAGCAGTTCGCGGATCAGTGCCCACGCCCCGATGCACGGCAGGAGCAGGTACCCCGCGCCGATCGCCTTAGCCACGGGCTCGGGGTCGCCGAGCAGCAGGAAGCTGCGCTGGAAGGCGACCGCGAGCCAGAACACGAGCAGGGCCGTCACCAGCAGGACGCCGAGCTTGACCTTGTGCCGGCGGTAGAGGTCCACGGCGTTCACGATCGTCCGCCGGTCTGCAGGTCGAGGTAGCCGTCGAGTCCGACGGTCAACCCCGGATGCCCGGCCACGGAGCGGATGCCGAGGAGGACGCCCGGCATGAAGGACGCGCGGTCGTAGGAGTCGTGCCGGATGGTCAGCTGCTCCCCCGGACTGCCGAGCAGCACCTCCTGGTGCGCCGTGAGTCCCCGGAGCCGGACGGAGTGCACGGGGACGCCGTCCACACGGGCCCCGCGGGCCCCGTCGAGCTCGTCGCGCGTCGCGTCCGGCGCCCGGGAAACCCCAGCGGCGGCCCGCGCCGAGGCGATGAGCTGCGCGGTCCGCGCGGCCGTGCCCGACGGCGCATCCACCTTGTCCGGGTGGTGCAGCTCGATGATCTCGACGGATTCGAAGTACCGGGCCGCGGTGGCGGCGAACGCCGATGCGAGGACGGATCCGAGGGCGAAGTTCGGCGCGATGAGGACTCCCGTCGCGGGGCTGCCGGCCAGCTGGGCCTCGAGTTCGGCGAGCCGGTCGACGGTCCAGCCCGTGGTCCCCACGACGGCGTGCATGCCGTGGTCGACGATGAAGCGCACATTGGACGCCGTGGCCTCGGGTACGGTCAGGTCGACGACGACGGCGGCGCCGGCGGAGACGAGGGACTCGAGCGGGTCGCTGCTGCCGAGGGCGGCCACGAGGTCGAGGTCGGGCGCCGCCCCGATGGCGCGGACCGCCTCGGAACCCATGCGTCCACGGGCGCCGAGGACGGCGACGGGCAGGAGTTCGGTCATGCCCTCCAGCCTACTGTCACGCGCCGGCGCCGACCCATTCCGCGGTGCCGTCCGTGAAGAACTGCTCCTTCCAGATGGGCACCTTCTCCTTGACCAGGTCCACGAGGTCCGAGCACGCCCGGAACGCCTCACCGCGGTGGGCGGCCCCGACGGCGGCCACCAGGGCCTGGTCGCCGATGTCGAGGGGACCCACGCGATGCGCCACCCAGACGCGGATGCCCTCGTGCCGGGACGCGATCTCCTCGGCGACCTCGCGGATGATGCGCTCCGCGCTCGGGTGCGCGGAGTAGCTCAGGGACGTCACGCCCTTGCCGCCGTCGTGGTCCCGCACCACACCGCTGAAGCCGACGACGGCACCGCAGAACGGAGAATCGACGGCGGCGTACGCCTCCTCGGGGGTGATCGGCGATGCTGCGACGGCTGCGTGGACGACGTCACCGGTGGTCATTGCGGCCCTCCAACTGGGAGCAGATGTGGTCGATCAGCGGCGAGAGCACGGAGAGTCCGTCGCGGACCCCGCCGGGCGAACCGGGCAGGTTGAGCACGAAGGTGCTGCCGGCGGTGCCTGCCAGGCCACGGCTCAGCACGGCCGTCGGCACCTTCGGCTCACCGGCACGCCGGATGGCCTCGACGATGCCGGGGAGGCTGCGGGTGAGGTAGGGCGCCGTCTGCTCCGGCGTGGCGTCGTCGGGGCTGAGGCCCGTCCCGCCACTCGTGATCAGGACGGCGGGACGCGCCTCCAGGGCCGCGCCGATGGCGGTCCCCACGGCGTCGCCGTCCGGGACCACCACGGCGTCCGCGACGGCGAACCCGTGCTCGTAGAGCCACGCGGCGATGGCGGGGCCGCACTCGTCCTCGTAGGTGCCGGCGGCGGCGCGGGTGGAGGCGATGACCACGGCTGCGGTGCGGAGACCCGTCATGCCGTCCAGTCCCCGCTCTTCCCGCCGGACTTGGCCACCACGCGCGTCCCGTTGATCACGGCGCGCTTGTCCACGGCCTTGATCATGTCGTAGAGCGTGAGGGCCGCGACGGACGCGGCGGTGAGCGCCTCCATCTCGACCCCCGTGAGCGCCGTGGTCCTGACCAGCGCGACGACCCTGACGGTGCCGCCGTCCGGCTCGAAGTCGACCGTCACCTTCGACAGCGGCAACGGGTGGCACAGCGGGATCAGGGTGGAGGTCTGCTTGGCCGCCATGATGCCGGCCACGCGGGCGACGGCGAGGGCGTCACCCTTCGGCAGGGTCCCGTCCGCGATCAGGGCCACGACCTCGGCCGTGGTCTCGAGCGTCGACTCGGCGACGGCCTCGCGGACGGTCGGCTGCTTGCCGGAGACGTCGACCATGTGGGCGGTCCCGTCGGCCCGCACGTGGGAGAGGGCCGGGGACGCGGCCGGTGGGCCTCCGGCATCGGGAGGTGCTGGTGTGCTCATCGAGGAGTCCTTTCTGCGGATCCCATTCAATCAGTCCGTGACGCTCGCCGGTTCGGCGTCCTCGAGGACGAGGACGTCCTCGACGGCGAACGGGTCCGTGGGGACGGGTCCCAGGAGGGTCACCTGCACCCTGTCCCCCTCCTGCAGGATGTCCACTCCCTCGGGCACGTGGACCAGGCAGTTCGACGCCGCGAGGGCGTGGAGGAGGTGGGAGCCCGGTCCGCCGATGAGTGCCACCCGGCCTCCACGGAACAGCCCGCGCCGCAGCTGGTGCTTGCCCTCGGGGCTGGTGAGTCCCTCGGTCAGGACGGCGTCGAGGACGGGCCGTGCTGCCGGGAGGCCGGTGAGCTGCTGCAGGGCGGGCCGCAGGAACATCTCGAAGGAGACGAGCGCGCTGACCGGGTTGCCGGGGAAGCCGAGGAAGGGGATCCCCGAGAGCGTCCCGTGCGCCTGCGGCCCTCCGGGCTGCATCGCGACCGACGAGAATTCGACGCTGCTGTCGGCCAGGGCCTGCTTCACCACCTCGTAGGCCCCCTGGCTGATGCCGCCGGTGCTGAGGACCAGGTTGGTGCTGCCCGCGGCGATACCGGCGAGTGCCTCCCGGAGGACGGCGGGGTCGTCACCGAGGGGGCGGTGGCGGGTGACGGCGACCCCGGCCTCGGTCAGGGCGGACTCCAGCAGGGTGCTGTTGGCGTCGTAGATGGTGCCGGGAGCGAGCGGTGTTCCGGGCTCCGCCACCTCGTCGCCGGTGGACAGCAGCAGGACCCGGAAGCGTGGCCGGACGGGCACGCGTCCGACGCCGCAGGCCGCGAGCAGTCCGAGGTGTGCGGGCCCCAGCAGCGTTCCGGAGGTCAGCGCGGTGGCCCCCTCGGCGATGTCGCTCCCGGCCCGTCGCACGTACTGTCCGGCAGGGATGCCTGCGGGGAGGGCGACCGTCACCGCGGCACCGGGCCGGGCGAGATCGGCTGCAGCGTAGAACCGGGGTGGGACCGCCCGCTCGATGGGCACGACGGCGGCGGCGCCGGTGGGCAGCATGGCCCCCGTCATGATCGGGGCGGCCGTGCCGGGCCGCAGGTCGGCCGGCACGGAACCGGCCGCGATCGCGTCGGTGACGGCGAGCCGGGACGGATCCTCGAGATCGGCGGCATGGACCGCGTACCCGTCCATCTGTGAGTTGTCGAACGGCGGAAGGCTGACCGGAGCCGGGACGTCGGCGGCCAGGGACCGGCCGAGGGCGTCGGCGAGCGGGAGGATCTCCGGCGCTCCGGCGTCGTACCCGCTGCTCCAGCGCAGGAGGCCGGCGACGGCGGCCTGGTGTTCGGCGACGGTTCTTCTCATCAGTGCCTCCGCTGAGCCGGACGCCGTCCCGTGCGGAACCGCTGTCCCTGCAAGAGCCACGGGGAGCGGTCGGGCGCCGGGGAGGCGGGTGGTCTAGGTCACCGTGAACGTTACCGTGTGCAGGCCCTCGGCCCCGTCAGGCGCCGGAGCCACATCGGCGTCCGACTGCACGTCGCCCTCACGATCCACCGCCCGCGACTGGACGGTGTGCGAGCCGGCCGCCAGGGCCAGTGTCGCGCTGTACTGGCACCACGTGTCCGCGGAGATCGCCGTCGCGAGGACCGCGCGCTGCCAGGGACCGCCGTCGACCCTCACCTCGACGGCCTCGACGCCGCGGTGCTGGGCCCAGGCGACCCCCGCGACGACGACGTCCCCCACCGGTACCTCGGCGTTCGGGCGCGGCACGTCGACCCGCGAGGAGGTCTTCACGGGGCCGCGCTCGGACCAGCCCCGTGTGGACCAGTAGGCCTTCTCGTCGGCGAACCGGGTCACCCGCAGCTCGCTCACCCACTTCGTGGCGGAGACGTAGCCGTAGAGCCCGGGAACCACGAGGCGGACCGGGAAGCCGTGCTCGACCGGCAGCGGCGCGCCGTTCATGCCCACGGCGATCAGCGCGTCGCGGCCGTCGGTGAGCGCCTCCAGCGGGGTGCCCGCGGTGAAGCCGTCGACGCTGCGGGACAGCACCATGTCCGCCTCCGGCCGGACGCCCGCGCGCGCGAGGAGCTCCCGCACCGGCCAGCCCAGCCACCGTGCAGTGCCGGTCAGGCCTCCGCCCACCGTGTTCGAGACGCAGGCCAGGGTGATGTGGCGCTCGATGAGCGGCAGTGCGAGGAGCTCGTCGAAGGTGATCTCCACGTCCCGGTCCACGAGACCGGTGACCCGGAGTGTCCACCCGGCGGGATCCACCACGGGGACGACGAGCGCGGTGTCGATCCGGTAGAAGTCGTCGGCATCGGTCACCAGCTCGCTGATGCCGGGGATCTCCAGGTCCGCGCCCGCCGGGATGAAGGATCCCTCGGGGCGCGGGGGTACTGCCGGTTCCGCCGGCGCGGGCAGGGTGATGGACGAGCGCTGCTGGGTCACGGTCGACTGCGAGGACCGGACTCCGGTCGCCGCGGCACCGGTGGCGGCCACGACGACGGCCGTGCCGCCCGCACCCTGCAGGAACCGGCGTCGGGCCGGGGACCTGTCGGTCGTGGCTGCTCCGTCGGCGCCCTGCTGCCACGCCCTGAGGGCGCGGACCAGCGCGTCGAGCACGAGGACGGCCACCAGTGCCGCGACGACCGGCGCGACGAAGGAGACCGGGGAGGACTGCGGGCGGGACGCCACCGCCAGTGCGCCGACCACGCCGAAGCCGGCGATCACCGCCCGTCCGGCGAAGCGCCTGCGGTACTCGAGCACACCGGCGGCGAGGGCGAGCAGCGCGATGAGGACCGCGATGGTCACGAGGAACACCGCCTTGTCGGCGGTACCGAACCAGGCGATGGCCCAGTCCTTCACCCCGGGCGGAAGGCCGTCGATCACCGCGGACCCGACGGCGCTGACGGGCGTGACGGAGGGGCTCAGCGCCGCTGCGGACAGCTCCCCGCCGATCACGCCCAGCCCCACCGCCAGCGCTCCGGAGACTGCTGCCCATGTCCGCCGCCGCATACCGGTGCCTTCCGTCCGGGCCCCGGGCGGCAGGGTGCCGCCCGCTGTGGTCCTCCCGATACACGCGTGCCGCCGTCGCCGGGTTCCCCGGCCCCCGCCGCCGTCCCCTACCTCCCCGGAGGTGGCGGCGGAAGGCCCGCCCCGCACGGGCTGCCGGGTAGGGTCCGGAGGCGGCGAGGGCGTACCCTCGAACCATGGGAACCGACCTGGGCATGCCGAGCGCCGCCCCCGTCGTCCCGGCAGCGGGATTGATGGACACCCACGGCCGGCAGGCCACGGACATGCGCCTCTCACTCACCGACAAGTGCAATCTGCGCTGCACCTACTGCATGCCCGCGGAGGGCCTGAACTGGCTGCAGAAGGACCAGGTCCTGTCCCGGGTCGAGATCGTCCGGCTGGTCCGCATCGGCGTCGACCGCCTCGGCATCAGGGAGCTCCGGCTGACCGGCGGTGAGCCCCTCGTCCGGGCGGACCTGCTCGACATCATCCGGGAGATCAGGGCGAACCATCCGGATCTGCCCATCTCCATGACGACCAACGCGCTCGGCCTGGACCGGCGCGCCGTACAGCTCAAGGAGGCCGGGCTGACGCGTATCAACGTCTCGATGGACTCCCTTCACGCGGAGACCTTCGCCCAGCTGACGCGCCGCCCCTTCCTCGACCGTGTCCTGAAGGGCATCGAGGCCGCAGCGGACGCCGGGCTGGGCCTCGTCAAGATCAATGCCGTCCTCATGCGCGGCATCAACGACCACGAGGCACCCGATCTGGTCGAGTGGGCGGTGAGCCGCGGCTTCGAGCTGCGCTTCATCGAGCAGATGCCGCTCGATGCGGACCACGGCTGGACCAAGGAGGGCATGGTGACGGCCGCGGAGATGCGGGAGCTCGTCGAGACCCGCTTCGTCCTCACCCCGGATCCGCGCAACCGGGACGGCGCCCCTGCCGAGCGGTGGGAGGTCAGGTCGAAGGACGCACCCGACGTCGTCCTGGGGACCGTGGGCATCATCGCGTCCGTCACCGAGCCGTTCTGCGCCGACTGCCGCCGCACGCGCGTCACCGCGGAGGGCAAGATCATGAGCTGCCTCTTCTCCCGCGAGGAGACCGACCTCCGTGACCTGCTCCGCTCGGGCGCGGACGACGACGCCGTCGCTCAGCGCTGGCGCGACGCCATGTGGCTGAAGCCTAAGGCGCACGGCATGGGGCACACGGGCCTCGGTGCGGACGGCTTCGTCCAGCCCGACCGGTCGATGAGTGCCATCGGTGGCTGAGATCCTCGTACGCTACTTCGGGGCGGCGAAGGCCGCGTCCGGCGTCGACCAGGAGCAGCTGCCCGCCGGACGTCCCCTGGCGGAACTGCTGGCGGATCTCCGCGGCAGGTCCGGCCCACCCGGCTCCCCCTCGCTCGCGAAGGTCCTCGACCGCAGCAGCTACCTGCTCAACGAGATCGCGGTGCGCGACCACGCCACGGTCCTCCGGCCCGACGACGTCCTCGACATCCTGCCGCCGTTCGCCGGCGGCTAGCCGGGACCACCGGCCGTCGGGCGCACCGCCGCTCCCCCGCCGTGCAGCGTCGGCACGTCCTGACAGCCTGTCTGCGCCTCAGCCCTCCTGCTCGGCGAAGTCGGCCTCCGTGTCGAAGGGACCGACGACGACGGTGGTGCGGGGCGCTGCGGCCAGCTCGCGGGCCAGGCCCCGGACGTCCTCCGCCGTGACGGCCCTGATGCGTTCGAGCGAGGCATCCATGTCCACGAACTCCCCCGACACGAGCTCCGAGCGGCCGAGGCGTGACATGCGGGAGCTGCTGTCCTCAAGCGCCATCACGAGTCCGCCGGAGAGCTGGCCCACGGCCTTGCGGAGCTCCTCGGCGTCGATGCCGTCCGCTGCGAGCCGGTCGAGCTCGGCACCGAGCAGCCGGATCACCTGGCCGGTCTTGGCCGGCGAGCAGCCCGCGTACATGCCGAAGTAGCCGGCGTCCGCGTACGCCGCGGAGAAGGAATAGGTGGAGTACACGAGCCCGCGCTTCTCGCGGATCTCCTGGAACAGCCTGGAGGACATCCCCCCGCCGAGCACGGCGTTCAGCACGCTCATCGCGAACCGCCGTTCGTCGGTCGCGGTCAGGGACGGGCAGCCGATCAGGATGTTCGACTGCTCGACGGCGCGGCGGATCACGTGGGTGCCGGTCGCACCGTGGACGGGTGTCGCCGTCGTCGACCGCCGGGCCACGGGCAGGGCACCCTCGGCCAGGGACCAGCCCGCCGTCTCGAGCGCCTCCTGCACGAGCCGGCAGACGACGTCGTGGTCGAGACCGCCCGCCGCGGTGACGACGATCTCCGAGGAGACGTAGTAGCGCCGGTAGTGGGCGAGCACGGAGTCCCTGGGGACGGCCATGATGGCCTCCGGGGTCCCGCCGATGGGGCGGCCGAGCGGGTGGTCCCCCAGCACGAGCTCCACGAACTTCTCGTGCACCACGTCCCCGGGATCGTCGCTGTCCATCGCGATCTCCTCGAGGATGACATCGCGCTCCTGCTCGAGCTCCTCGGGGTCCAGCACGGCGGAGGTCACCATGTCGGCGATGACGTCGATGGCCATGGGCAGGTCGGAGTCGAGCACCCGCGCGTAGTAGCAGGTGTTCTCCTTCGCGGTCGCCGCATTGGACTCACCGCCCACCTCGTCGAAGGCGGACGCGATGTCCATGGCGCTCCGGCGCGCCGTGCCCTTGAAGAGCAGGTGCTCCAGGAAGTGCGTGCTGCCGTGCTGGCCCTCGGCCTCGTCGCGGGAGCCGACGCCCACCCAGAAGCCGATCGTGGCGGACCGCTGGCCGGGCATGGCCTCCGTGAGCACGCGGACCCCGCCGGGCAGGACGCTGCGCCGGACGACGTTGCCGCCCGGGTCGCCCGCCACGAACGAGTGGTCGGAGCCACCGCCGTCACGCGGCGTGGGCAGCAGGGGCAGGGACACTACGGAGGACAGGGACATCCTGGTCTTTCTTCTCGAGCTGTTCGGGAAAGGCAGACGGCCCCGGCGCCGACCGAGGTGATCGGTGGGCGCCGGGGCCGTACGTCGCTCAGGAGGAGCGGGGCATGCGGCTACTCGGCGTCTGCTGCCTCGGGCAGCTCGATGCCGGCATCCCCGGAGGAGTCCCCGGCCTCGTCCGCCACGACGGGTGAGAGCGAGAGCTTTCCGCGGTCGTCGATCTTGGTGATCTCGACCTGGACCTTCTGGCCCACGGAGACGACCTCGTCGACGTTGTCGACGCGCTTGCCACCGGCGAGCTTGCGCAGCTCGGAGATGTGCAGCAGGCCGTCCTTGCCCGGGGTCAGCGAGACGAAGGCGCCGAAGGTCGTGGTCTTGACGACCGTGCCCAGGTAGCGCTCGCCGATCTCAGGGACCTGCGGGTTCGCGATGGCGTTGACCGCGGCACGCGCAGCCTCGGCCGACTCACCGTTGGTCGCACCGATGAGGACGGTTCCGTCGTCCTCGATCGAGATGTCGGCGCCGGTGTCCTCCTGGATCTGGTTGATCATCTTGCCCTTGGGGCCGATGACCTCGCCGATCTTGTCCACGGGGATCTTGACCGAGATGATCCTCGGCGCGAACTCGGAGAGCTCGTCCGGGGTGTCGATCGCGGCCTGCAGGACGCCGAGGATGTGCAGGCGTGCTTCACGGGCCTGCTTCAGGGCGGCCGCGAGGACCGACGCGGGGATGCCGTCGAGCTTCGTGTCCAGCTGGATGGCCGTGACGAACTCGGACGTACCGGCGACCTTGAAGTCCATGTCGCCGAAGGCATCCTCGGCGCCGAGGATGTCCGTCAGCGCCGCGTAGCGCGTCTGGCCGTCGACGACGTCGGACACGAGGCCCATGGCGATACCCGCGACCGGTGCGCGCAGCGGCACACCCGCGTTGAGCAGCGACAGCGTCGAGGCGCAGACCGAACCCATCGACGTCGAGCCGTTGGAGCTCAGTGCCTCGGACACCTGACGGATCGCGTAGGGGAACTCCTCGCGCGTGGGCAGCACGGGCACGAGGGCGCGCTCGGCGAGTGCTCCGTGGCCGATCTCGCGGCGCTTCGGCGAACCGACGCGGCCGGTCTCACCGGTGGAGTACGGCGGGAAGTTGTAGTTGTGCATGTAGCGCTTGCGCGTGACGGGCGACAGCGAGTCGATCTGCTGCTCCATCTTGAGCATGTTCAGCGTGGTGACACCCAGGATCTGGGTCTCGCCGCGCTCGAAGATCGCCGAACCGTGCACGCGCGGCAGCACCTCGACCTCGGCGGTCAGTTTGCGGATGTCGCTGAGGCCGCGGCCGTCGATGCGGACCTGGTCCTTCAGGATGCGCTGGCGGACGACGGCCTTGGTGAGCGAGCGGAACGCTGCGGACAGCTCCTTCTCGCGATCCTCGAACTGGGCCCCGAGGGATTCCATCAGCTCTGCCTTGAGGGCGTCGGACGCGCTCTCGCGCTCCTGCTTGTCGGCGATCTGGAAGACCTGCGCGAGCTTGTCGGAGCCCGCGGACTCCACGGCGGAGTAGACGTCGTCCTGGTAGTCGAGGAAGACGGGGAACTCGACGGTCGGCTTGGCCGCGCGGCCCGCGAGATCCGACTGCGCCTCGCACAGCGCCCGGATGAAGGGCTTGGCCGCCTCGAGGCCGTCGGCGACGATCTCCTCGGTGGGCGCGGTGGCACCGTTCTCCTTGATGAGGTTCCAGGAGTTGTCGGTGGCCTCGGCCTCGACCATCATGATCGCGACGTCGTCACCGGTGATGCGGCCGGCGACGACCATGTCGAAGACCGAGTTCTCGAGCTCGGAGTGCTTCGGGAAGGCGATCCACTGGTCGTTGCCGCTGCCGTCGGACACGAGCGCGACACGGACGCCGCCGATCGGACCCGAGAAGGGCAGGCCGGAGAGCTGCGTGGACATCGAGGCCGCGTTGATGGCGACGACGTCGTAGCGGACGTCCGGGTTGATCGCGAGGATGGTCACGACGACCTGGACCTCGTTGCGCAGTCCCTTGACGAAGGCCGGACGCAGGGGGCGGTCCATCAGGCGGCAGGCGAGGATCGCCTCGGTCGAGGGGCGGCCCTCGCGACGGAAGAACGAGCCGGGGATGCGGCCCGCGGCGTACATGCGCTCCTCGACGTCGACGGTGAGCGGGAAGAAGTCGAAGCCCTCGCGCGGGTGCTTGCCGGCCGTGGTGGCCGAGAGCAGCGCGGTGTCCTCGTCGATGTAGACCATGGCGGACCCTGCGGCCTGCTGGGCGACGCGCCCGGTCTCGAACCGGATGGTGCGTGTTCCGAAGCGACCGTTGTCGATCACTGCTTCGGCGAACTGAATTTCGGGACCCTCCAAGAGAGTCACCTCCGTTTCTGTATCTGTAGGAGTATCGGAGGCAGCCGGCACCCGTCGTGGTCTCGTCCGTCCTGGACGGCCACAGCACCCGGTCTTCGATCGAGATCCACGGAGGCGCCGGTCCGGCGCTTTCCGGGGATCACTACCGAGGACCGCGAATGCGCGGTGCCGGTTGACTCCATCGTTGTGCGGTCTTTGCCCCTGCTGGTGCAGGGTGGTGCTGTCGTGCGTCGCACGGCCGGACGGGGTCCGTCAGTGCGAGAAGGCGACGCCCTCTCCGTGGAGAAGGTGCCGCCTTCAGGTACTGCTTATCGACGCAGGCCGAGGCGCTCGATGAGCGACCGGTACCGCGAGATGTCGGTGTCCCGCAGGTAGTCCAGCAGGCGACGACGGCGACCGACGAGAAGAAGCAGGCCACGACGCGTGTGGTGGTCGTGCTTGTGCATCTTCAGGTGCTCGGTCAGGTCGAGGATTCGACGGGAAAGCATCGCGATCTGCACCTCGGGTGAACCGGTGTCACCTTCGGCGAGAGCGTATTCCTTGATGATTTCCTGCTTGATGGCGGCGTCAAGGGCCACGAGTAACTCCTAGAGTTGTACCGTGAACAGGTGCTGAGCGTCGCTTGCGCGACGACACAGAAAAATCCAGCCACCACGGACTGCAGCCGGATCTCCCTGAAGTTTAGCGTCTGGGCTGTTGTTCTGTCGAAAGCACGCCGCGGGCCTGCTCCACGTCGAGCTTCATCTGCTCGATGAGCGCTTCGGGCCCACGGTAGGTGACCTGCCCGCGGAGCCGCTCGACGAACTCGACGACGACCGCCTGGCCGTACAGGTCGAAGTCCTGCACGCGCTCCGGCGGGCGGTTGATGACGTGCGCCTCGACCTGCCGGTCCACGCCGTCGAACGTGGGGTTCGAGCCGACCGAGATGGCGGCGGGCCACCGCGTACCGGCTTCGTCCACGAGCCATCCGGCGTAGATTCCGTCCGCGGGGATGTAGCCCTGTGAGGACGCCGCGAGATTCGCCGTGGGGTAGCCGAGCTCACGTCCGCGCGCCGCCCCGTGCACGACGTCTCCGCGCATGCGGTGGTGGCGTCCGAGCACCCTGGCGGCGGTGCCGACCTCCCCCGACTCCAGGGCCTCGCGCACCCAGGTCGAGGAGCACCGGCGGTCGCCGTCGTCGTCCGTGGCGTCCATGGGGAAGCTGGCGCCGAAATCGTCGATCGCGATGACCTCGAAACCGAGCTTCCGGCCGAGCTCGCGCATGGTGTCCAGGTCGCCGCTGTTGCCGGCCCCGAAGCGGACGTCGTGGCCGATGACGACGGCCTTCGCCTTCAGCGCCCGGACGAAGACGCGCTCCACGAACTCCTCCGGCGAGTTCGCGGCGAGATCGAGCGTGTAGTGCATCATCAGGAGGGCGTCGATACCGGTCTCGGCGAGCGTCTCGACGCGGTCGGCGAGGCCCATGATCAGTTCCGGCGCGGAGTCCGGACGGTGGACCTGCGCGGGGTGCGGGTCGAAGGAGACAACGACGGCGGCGGCCGAGCGCTGCCGGGCGGCTTCGACGACCTGCTGCAGGACGCGCTGGTGGCCCCGGTGGACGCCGTCGAAGTTGCCCAGCGTCAGAACGGAGGGCCCGAAGTCCTCGGGCACGCTGTCCAGGTCTCTCCAGTAGAACACGCATCTCCTCTGTGATCCGGCTGCGTCCCGCGACCTCGGACGTCGCCCGGCGGGTTGTGCGCCGCTCCCATTATGGCCGACCGCACCCCCCCGCTCCCGCCATCGCCGAAGCCCCGGACCGACGGCCACAGCTCCCCCGGGTCCGTCCTCCGACCCGTCGGTGTGGACGTGCTGCCTGCGGGATCCGGTCACCACATCCTCGTGGACGCGCCGCTCCCCCGGACTCCTAGCCGCGCTGCGCGAACTCCTGGCGCATCTGGCTCGTCTTGGCGATGTACTTGTGCCACACGAGCAGGGCCGGCGGGAAGGCGAGCTCGACGACCATGAGGATGATCATGATGTAGTTCGGTGTGCCGGAGAAGGCCCAGGACAGCACCCGGCCGATGCCGCCGACGAACACCATGAGGCAGACGAGCCAGAGCATGTTGGCCCACTGGAACTTGATGGCGATCGTGATGAAGGCGGCGCCGACGCCGACCATCATGGCGGAGAAGAACCGGAACTGGTTCTCCAGCGTCGGGTTGACCGGCGTGCCCTCGGTGTCCGGCAGGCCCGCGGTGCCGAGGATCAGGTAGTAGGCGCCGAAGCCCGCGATGACCAGGCCGACGAGGACGACGACGGTGCGGAAGACGTTCCAGTCCCCGCCCGACGCCTTCTTCCCCGATGTCCTGGCTGCGCCGGCCTTCTTCCCGGGAGTGCCCTGTCCGGCCTTCGTGGCTTCTGTGGCTTCCCCTGCCGATGCGCGAGCCTTGTCCGCGCCCCGCGGCGCGCTCATCGGTGCCGGGCCATCGACGGCGGAGGACCGCGCGCTGTCCGGCGAGAGCCGACCATCGCTGCCCCCGGCGCGGAGGGGCTCGCCCGACGTCGGGCGGCGGCCCGGCACGGAGGGTCCGTCGTGATCGGGGCTGTTGCTGGTCATGTCGCTCCTAGGTGCTGGTTGATACCTAGCGCCATCGTCTCACGATGCCGCGCGACCGGGACGGTCGGTTGCCGGTCCGGCGTGAGCAGTCGCCCGGGCCCGGGCGGACGTACTCCGGTCAGGACCCGGGCGGGACCTGGCGGAGCGCACCGGCCGTTCCGATCCGCCGACGCGGACCGGTCAACGCACCGCGCGGTCCGGGCGGGTGCGCCGCAGCCAGAGGAGCCCCAGCACGGGAAGGAGCAGCGGGACGAACCCGTACCCGCGCCCGAATCCGGACCAGACGGTCTCGTGCGGGAAGTCCTGCGCGTCGACGATGCTGAGCAGGCCCACGACCAGGACGCCCACCAGTTCGGTGGTGACGGCGACGACCGACAGGCGGTAGGCGCGGATGCCAGGTCGGGCCAGCGACACCGTGGCGACGATGTAGACCACCGCGGCGACCGCGGAGAGCAGATAGGCGATCGGCGCCTCATCGAACTTGGTCGCGATCTGGAACACGGCCCGCGCGGTCGCGGCGAGTGCGAAGACGCCGTACACGGCCACCAGCAGCCGTCCGGGACCGGTGGCGCGACCGGTCACCGGCGCGGGCCCGGGCGCGCCTGATGCTGCCGCCGACCTCCCGGCGCCGGAGCCCCGTGGCGGACGCGAGGGGTCCAGGCCGCCTGCGCGGTCCTCATGGTTCCGATCGTCGGTCACAGTCCTGCCACCCCGTCCCAGATCTGCTCCATGCGGAAGAGCATGACGAACACCGTGAGCGCGGAGGCCGCGAGCACGAAGTTGCTCCAGCGGGTCTTCTCGAGGATGGACCACCAGAAGGCGCCGACGGGCACGAGGAGCGCGGTCAGCAGGTAGCCCCAGAACTCCCAGGCCTCACCGAGCACCGGTTCCCCCGTCACCTGCCGGATCACCGCACCCACCGTGTACGCGAGCAGGAACAGTTCGACGGCCGCGGTGGACAGGATGGTGATGTCGTTCGGGGGCTGGCGCAGGAGGCCGGCACCGATGCACAGGAGGGCAGCGACGGCGCAGACGATGACGCCGACGAGGAAGAACGGGTCCATGGTCACTCCTTCCCGCCGGGCGCGAAGACCAGCACGGTCCGTGCGGCACCACCGCGGTTCTCGAGCAGCGCCACGAGGGTGCCATCGGGGGCGAACGCCGCGACGGGGACGTCGGTCCGGGCACTGGGCTCGATCCTCCGCCCGTGGGACACGTCCGCGGTCTCGGCCTCGGACAGGTCCCGGACGGGGAAGAGCGCCCGGCCCGCGTCGTCCAGCGGGAGGACGGAGAGGTCCTCCGCGAGTTGCTCGAGCGTGCGTGCCTGCTCGATGGAGTAGGGGCCGACGCGGGTGCGGCGGAGCGCCGTCAGGTGCCCGCCGACGGAGAGCGCGGAGCCGAGGTCGCGGGCGAGGGCGCGGATGTACGTGCCGGAACTGCACTCGACCGTCACGTCGACGTCCTGGAGCCGCCCGTTGTTCACGCGGCGGATCGAATGGACGTCGAAGCGGTGGATGGTGACCGGTCGGGACGGCAGGTCGACGTCTTCGCCGGCCCGGACGCGGGCGTAGGACCTCTCGCCCTTGACCTTGATGGCACTGACGCTGCTCGGCACCTGCTCGATATCGCCCGTGAGGTCCGCGATCGCGGACCGGATCTCGTCCTCGGTCACGGCCGCCGCGATGCTGCCACCGGTGATCTCGCCCTCGGCGTCGTCGGTGATCGTGGACTGGCCCAGGCGGATCGTCGCCGTGTAGGTCTTGGTCGTGCCGACGATGTAGGTGAGAAGCCGCGTCGCGCGGTTGATGCCGATCACGAGCACCCCGGTGGCCATCGGGTCGAGGGTGCCCGCGTGGCCCACCTTGCGGGTGCCGGCGAGCCGTCGCATCCGGCCGACGACGTCATGACTGGTCCAGCCCTGTGGCTTGTCCACGATGATGAGCCCTGAGTGGACCTGCCCTGCATTCACGCCTCCCAGTATATGGGCGCGGCAGTACGGTCCCTGCTGTCGTCGCCGACCCAGGACGCCTGCCCGGACTCCCGCAGCCCGCCGCGATACCCTACTGCCTATGCCCTCCGCTCCCGCCCGCGTGGCGAATGTCCCGGTCAACCAGATCCGCGAGATCACGCAGGCGGCCTGGGCGGTCCCGGACTCGATCGTCCTGAGCATCGGCGAACCGGCCTTCCCCGTCGCCCGCCACGTCCTGGAGGCCGGTATGGCCGCGCTCGACCGGGACGACACCAACTACACACCCAACGCGGGCATCGGCCCGGTCCGTGCGGCCTTCGCGTCCAGGTTCGCGAGCCTCGCGGGCGTGGACGACGACCCGTCACGCATCTTCGTCGTCGCCGGAGCTCAGCAGGGCCTCCACCTGGCGCTCAGCACCCTCATCGGCGAGGGGGACGAGGTCCTCGTCCCCGATCCCGGGTACCCGACCTTCGCGATGACGGTCGGACTCCTGGGCGGCCGGCCGGTGCCCTATCCCCTGGTGCCGGGCCACGGCTTCCAGCCGCGCATCGAGGATCTGCAGGGCCTCGTGACGCCGACGACACGCGTGCTCATGCTCAACTCCCCGTCGAACCCGCTCGGCTCGGTGTTCAGCCACGACCTGACGCGCGCGCTCGTCCGGTTCGCGCATCGGAACGATCTCTGGATCATCTCCGACGAATGCTACGAGGCCTTCACCTACGACGTGCCGCACGTCAGCCCCGCGCGGTTCGACGCCGGGGGCCCCGAGGCCGTCGCCGAGGCCACGGAGGCCAGGATCATCACCTCCCTCACCCTCTCGAAGACCTACGGACTCACCGGGCTGCGCATCGGCGCCCTCGTGGTTCCGCCCGGGATGGAGGCCGTCCTCAGCAACGTCATGGAGTCCACGGTCTCCTGCGTCTCGGCCGCCTCCCAGTACGCCGGGCTCGCCGCGCTCACGGGTCCGCAGGACTACGTCAGGACCGCCCTGGATCACTACAGGGCCAATCGCGACGAGGCGACCGCCGTGCTGGACCGGCTGGGCATCGACTACCTCGACGCCCGGGGCGCCTTCTATCTGTGGGCGGACCTCCGCCACGCGACGGGCGGGGATGTCCGCGCCTGGACGCGGTCCTTCCTCGCCGAGCACGGAGTGGCCCTCGCACCGGGTACGGCCTTCGGTTCGATGGGTGAGGGCTGGGTGCGGATCGCCCTCTGCGGACGGACCGCGGATCTCGTCGAGGGCCTGTCCAGGCTGCCCGCACCGCCGCGTCGGTCCTGATCCGGTCGACGCCGTGCTGCCCGCAGGGTCAGCCCTCCTCGGGTAGGGGAACAAACGGTCCCCCGGCTCCCGCCGACGACGTCCGAAGCGGTTCCGGACGAGCTCCGATGCCCCGGATACGACAACGGCAGCCGACCCGGAGGTCGGCTGCCGTTGTCGTACAGGCCATCCGTGGAACGGACGGGAGGAGGAGCCTAGCGGGCCGCCTCGTCGTCCTCCGAGGTGCGGTACGGGTCCGCGTCCCCGGCGAAGTCCGCGCCCTGGGCGATCGCGGCCACCTCCGCGTCACGCTCCCGCGCCTTCTGCAGCAATTCCTCGAGGTGGCTGGCGTTGACCGGCACCTCGTCGGGGACGAACTCCAGCGTGGGCGTCAGCCGGGCGGTGATGTTCTTGCCGACCTCCGAGCGAAGGACGCCCCGGGCGGATTCGAGCGCCATGCGCGTTGCCTGCTGCTCCTCCGGATCGCCCAGCACCGTGTAGTACAGCGTGGCGTGCTGGAGGTCGTTCGTGACGCGCGCGTCGGTGATGGTCACGGCTTCCAGCCGGGGATCCTTCACGCGACGCCGGAGCGCCTCGGCGACGATGACTTTGATGCGCTGCGCGAGCCGCGCGGCGCGGGCCGGATCTGCCATTGCTGATACTCCTACTGAAGCTGGTCTGGTGGGGGGACCCGGCCGGCGGGTCCCGGTGGTGCGACAGGCACAGGCGCCCCGGAAGACCGGAGCGCCTGTGCTGACCTACGGCCTAGACGCGGGGCTTCTCCCGCATCTCGAAGGTCTCGATGGTGTCGCCTTCCTTGACGTCGTTGAACGACCCCAGGCCGATACCGCACTCGAAGTCCGTCCGGACCTCGGTGGCATCGTCCTTGAAGCGCTTGAGCGAGTCCACGGAGAGGTTGTCCCCGATGACCTTGCCGTCGCGCAGGACACGGGCCCGCGAGTTCCGCCGGATGATGCCCGACCGGACGATCGAACCGGCGATGTTGCCGAACTTGGAGGAACGGAACACCTCGCGGACCTCTGCGGTACCGAGCTGCACCTCCTCGTACTCCGGCTTGAGCATGCCCTTGAGGGCGAGCTCGATATCGTCGATCGCGGCGTAGATGACCGAGTAGAAGCGCATGTCGACGCCCTCACGCTCGGCCAGGTCGGCGACGCGCTCGGCCGGCTTGACGTTGAAGCCGATGATGATCGCGTTGTCGACCGTCGCCAGGTTGACGTCGTTCTGCGTGATCGCACCGACGCCGCGGTGGATGACGCGCAGCTGCACGCCCTCGCCGACGTCGATCTTGAGCAGCGAGTCCTCCAGGGCCTCCACGGCACCCGAGACGTCACCCTTGAGGATGAGGTTGAGGGTGTCGACCTTGCCGTCGGCGACGGCCTGGTCGAAGTCCTCGAGGCTGATGCGCTTGCGGCGCTTGGCGAGGGCCGCATTGCGGTCCGCTGCCTCACGCTTCTCGGCGATCTGACGGGCGGTGCGCTCGTCGTCCGTGACGAAGAACGTGTCACCGGCGCGGGGCACGTTGGACAGGCCCAGCACCTGGACCGGGCGGGACGGCTCGGCCTTCGTGACGACGTCGCCGTTCTCGTCGAACATCGCGCGCACACGGCCGTGAGCCGTACCGGCCACGATCGTGTCGCCGACGTTCAACGTTCCGGACTGCACGAGCACCGTCGCGACAGCACCCCGGCCGCGGTCGAGGTTGGCCTCGATCGCGATACCGCGGGCGTCCTTGTTCGGGTTGGCCCGCATGTCCAGCGCGGCATCGGCCGTGAGCAGGACGGCCTCGAGGAGCTCGTCGATCCCCATGCCCTGGAGCGCGGAGACGTGGACGAACATGGTGTCGCCACCGTATTCCTCGGGGACCAGGCCGTACTCGGTGAGCTGGCCCTTGACCTTGTCCGGGTTCGCGCCTTCCTTGTCCATCTTGTTAACGGCGACGACGATCGGCACGTTGGCTGCCTGGGCGTGGTTCAGCGCCTCGACGGTCTGCGGCATGACGCCGTCGTCGGCGGCCACGACGAGCACGGCGATGTCCGTGACCTTCGCACCACGGGCACGCATGGCGGTGAACGCCTCGTGACCGGGGGTGTCGATGAAGGTGATGGCCCGCGTGGAGTCCTCGTGGACGTGCTGGATCTGGTAGGCACCGATGTGCTGGGTGATGCCACCGTGCTCGCCCTCGACGACCTTAGTGTTGCGGACGGCGTCGAGCAGTCGCGTCTTACCGTGGTCGACGTGGCCCATGACCGTGACGACCGGCGGACGGGCCTCCAGGTCATCGTCACCCTCGGCCTCGAGCTCCGCATCGAAGTCGATGTCGAAGCTGCTGAGGAGTTCGCGCTCCTCGTCCTCGGGGGACACGACCTGGATCTTGTAGCCGAGCTCGGTTCCCAGGACCTCGAAGGTGTCCTCGTCCAGCGACTGGGTGGCCGTGGCCATCTCGCCGAGGTGGAAGAGCACGGTCACCAGTGCTGCGGGGTTCGCCTCGATCTTGTCGGCGAAGTCCGTGATGGACGAGCCACGGCGCATCGTGACGACGGTGTTGCCGTCCCCACGGGGTACGCTGACGCCGCCCAGCGAGGGAGCCGACATCTGCTCGAGTTCCTGCCGCTTCGCACGCTTCGACTTGCGCTGCTTGCCGCGACCGGCGCCGCCCTTGCCGAAGGCACCGGCGGTGCCGCCGCGTCCGCGGCCGCCCTTGCCGAAGCCGCCGCCGGCGGGTGCACCGCTCGGGCTGTTGGGGGCTCCACCGGGACCGCGGCGCGGACCGGCTCCCGCTCCGGGTGCACCGCGGCCGGGGGCAGCGGGACGCTCGGTGCGGTTGGGCATCATGCCAGGGGTGGGGCGTGATCCGGGTGCGCCACCGGGACGGGGGGCGCCGGGACGGGGTGCGCCCGGACGGGGACCGCCGGCACCTGCCGCGGGACGGGGTCCGCCCGCACCGGCTGCGGGACGGGGTCCACCGGGACCGGCGGCGGGGCGCTGCTGCGCATCGTCACGACGGCCCGGGCGCGGCATACCCTGCGAGGGCGCGAACGGGTTGTTGCCCGGACGCGAGGTGCGCTCGGGACGGTCGGTGTCGCCGCGGCGCGCACCCATGCCCTGCGAGGGCGCGAACGGGTTGTTGCCCGGGCGGGGAGCGCCACCGGGACGGGCTCCCGACGGACGCGTCGTCCCTGCGGACGGCGCCGCGGGCGGCGTGGCCGGACGGGGGCCGGGACGGCCCGGTTCCTCCTGCGAACCCTGCTGGGTCGGCGCGGGAGTCGCCTGGGCGGCGGGGGCGGGGACGTCAGCGGGCGCGGCACCGTTCGAGAACGGCGATGCCTGCGGAGCGGCCGGGGCTGCTGCCGCCGGCGCTGCCGGCGCAACGGGTGCTGCCGGCGCTGCGGGTGCTGGCGCTTCGGGTGCCGCCTGGGCAGCTCCCGGCTTCGGGCCCGACGGCGTGGGCGCCGAGGGACGTGAGGGTGCGGGTGCCGGGGCGGTCTTGGCGCCACCGGCATCGGGGAATGCGCCGCGAAGCTTCTTCACGACGGGGGCCTCGATGGTGGACGAGGCTGAACGGACGAATTCGCCCAGTTCCTGCAGTTTTGCGACTGCGTCTTTCGAGGTTATACCGAGCTCTTTCGCGAGCTCGTGTACGCGGACCTTGGCCACATTTCTCCTGTCTCGGTCCGTACCGAGTCAGGCACGAACCGTCTATTTCCTACTGCTGATCCCAGTCGCGAGGGCGGCTGGCAGATCGAATGCAGAGCGCAACGGATGGGTCATCGTTGCGCACTCATCGCTGGGTTCTCATCGGGTTTCCATGAGGGTTCTGACCCGCTTTCAGGGAGGACGGTGGTGAATCGGGGCCTCGGTTCAGACGCCCCAGGTATGCCTGGAAGTCCACTGCCAACTGCGCAGTGTCGACCGGCCCGCGGAAGGCCCTGCTGAAGGCCCTCCGCTTGATGGCCGTGTCCATGCATGCCGGGTCGGGGTGCAGCCAAGCACCCCGTCCGGATAGCCGGCGCCGCTCATCGATGACGGCGACGATCTGTCCGTCCATCGGTCGTGCAACGACCCGCATCACGTGTGACTGGCGGTCCCGCCGGCGGCATCCCACGCAGGTGCGTACGGGATGGGCATCCGCCGGATGGTGCCCGGATCCTCGTCGTGAACCGACGTCGTCCGGGCGCGACTCGACAGCAGTCCGTTCCATTCTACCCCTTCCGACCGTTCCGGGAGACCGGACGGATCAGGCTTTCGCCGCCTGCGCGGGCTGCGCGGCATCGGACACGATGTCGATCCGCCACCCGGTCAGCTTCGCCGCGAGGCGCGCGTTCTGGCCCTCCTTGCCGATGGCCAGGGACAGCTGGTAGTCGGGCACGACGACGCGGGCGGAGCGCGTGGCCTCGTCCGTGATCGTGACGGAGGTGACGCGCGACGGCGACAGCGAGCTGGCGATGAAGGCCGCGGCGTCGTCGTTGTAGTCCACGATGTCGATCTTCTCGTCGTTGAGCTCGTTCATGACCGCACGGACCCGCGTCCCCATCTCCCCGATGCATGCACCCTTCGCGTTGACGCCCGGGACGTTGGCCTTGACCGCGATCTTCGTCCGGTGACCCGCCTCGCGTGCCAGGGCAACGATCTCGACGGTCCTGTCCGCGATCTCCGGCACCTCCAGCTCGAAGAGCTTCCTGACCAGGCCGGGGTGGGACCGCGACAGCGTGATCGAGGGGCCCTTCATCCCACGGTGGACATCGACGACGAAGGCACGGAGCCGAGTGCCGTGCAGGTACTTCTCGCCGGGGACCTGCTCGGGCGGCGGCAGGACGGCCTCGACGGACCCGAGGTTCACCTGGATCATGTGCGGGTTGTTGCCCTGCTGGATCATGCCGGCGACGAGTTCGCCCTCCTTGCCGCGGAACTCGCCGAGGATGTTCTCGTCCTCCGCGTCACGCAGCCGCTGCAGGATGATCTGGCGCGCCGTGCTCGCCGCGATACGGCCGAAGCCGCTCGGGGTGTCGTCGAACTCGCCGACGCTCTCGCCGTCGTCGTTCTTCTCCGTCGCCCAGATGGTGACGTGGCCGTTGCGGCGATCGAGCTCCGCGCGTGCGGTCTCCTGCGCCCCCGGGGAGCGGTGATAGGCGATGAGCAGTGCCTGCTCGATCGTCGGGACGAGCTTGTCGAGCGGGATCTCCCGCTCGCGCTCGAGCAGCCTCAGGGCGCTCATGTCGATGTCCATGTAGATCTCCTTACGCGTGGTGCTCGGCGCCGGAGGAATCCGGTTCGGCCCCATCGGTGTGGTCGGTGTGTTCATCATCGAGATGCGCGAATTCGACCTGCACGGTCCCCGTGCGGATCTTGGCGAACTCGAGCGCGAGGGGGTCGCCCTGCTTCGGCTTCATGCCCTTCTTGACGGGCAGTTGCGGGAGGAGCCGGATACCGGAGGCGGTGACCTCCTGCAGCCTGCCGACCACGACGTCGCCGGTGACCGGCTTGACCTCTACCAGGCGCCCGACACTGCGTCGCCAGTGCCGCGGTTCCGTCAGGGGCCGCGAGACACCGGGCGAGGAGATCTCGAGGCTGTACGGGCGGTCGTCGTCGTCCGGGTCGCTGTCCATGGCGGCGGAGAGGTCGGTGGAGATGGCGGAGATCACATCGAGGCCGACGCTGCCGGAGGCTTCCTCGGGGAGGTCGACGACCACGTGGACGGTGCGGTGCGAGCCGGCGACCTTGATGTCCACATCCTCCAGATAGAGGTTGTGCTGCTCCACCACGGGTTGCAGCCTGGTCCGCAGGCGCTGTGCCTCGGCCTGCAGTTCGGCCTCGACGGCCGTCTTGCGGGTCGAGGCTTGATTTTCGTTCCCGGACCGGACCGCCATGGCTGCCTCCCACTCGATGATGTTGTCCACCAAGAGTACCGACATTCCGTGGCGCCCGGTGTGTGACCGGGGGGAACGCGGCCCTCCGTGGCATCATCGGGGACTGTGACTGTGCGGGGGCGGAAGGGCGGCGATCGGGCGCGCGAAGGGCGCCGGACCTCCGGCCTGCGTCGGGCCGCCGGCTGGGCCGTCCGGCTGGTCGGCCTGTTCGTCGCCGTGCTCCTCGTCGTCGGCCTCGGCCTGGGCGTGCGGCCGCCCGAACCCGACGGGCCGTCCTCCTCCCCCACCGAACAGGCACAGCTCGACGCCGAGGCGGGCTACACCGCGCTGGCGGCGGACGCGCGGTCTGCCGCGGCCCTCGATCCGGCCGCCGCGGACGTCCTCACCGCCCTCGCCGAGGACCTCGAGGTGCAGGCGGACGCCGTCGCGCTGCCGCGCTCTCCCGCAGCGCCGACGCAGGACCCCGAGGGATCGGAACCCCTCCTGCCGTCTCCGGAAGCGTCCTCGACGCCCGGCCCGGCGGTGACGGCCGACGGCCGTGCGGTCCTCGCCGGGCTCCGGGAGAGTGCGCTCCGAAGCCTCCATGATGCCGCGCAGGCCGAGCCGGGTCCGGGCCGCGTGCTCGCCGCAGCCGGGGCGAACCAGTGGCGGAACGCCGTGCTGCTGTCCGTGCTCCTCGGCGCCGACCCCGGTCTCCCCCCGGCCGATGCCGTCCCCGCGACCGATCTCGCGGCCGGGACCGGTCTCTTCTCCGGGCTGCCCGGCGGACCGGACGGCCCCTCATCCCCTCCTTCCGTGCCGTCCGGTCCGGCCACCGCGATCGCGCCGACGGGGGCGCCCGGAGCCGGCCCCGGTCCGTCGGGGGCGCGTCCCGGCGGAGCGGGCACGGTGGACCCCGATGTCGAGTGCACGGACACTCCCCTGGGCCCGGACGCGGATCGCGCAGCCCTGCTGGAGGCCAAGGCCGCCGAGGAGCGCGCCGCCTACGCCTACGACGTCGCAGCCGCCCTGCTCCCGGAACCGGGCGACGCCCTGGCGCGGTCGGGTGTCCACCGGGCTGCGGCAGACGCCGCAGCCGAGCGCCTGGCCCTGCTCTGCGCACCGGCCGGCCCCGCCCCTGCCGGTCACGCGCTGGGTACGGGGTTCCGCGCCGATCCCGCCGGCGCCGTGAGGGAGCTCGAGCAGGACCACGCCGTCTTCTACGTCGACCTCCTCGCCACCGTCGGACCCGAGGCTCGCGCCTGGGCCGTCACCTCGTACAACGCGGCCGCGCAGCGCAGTCTCGACGCCGGGACGCCGCTGACGGCGCTCCCCGGCCTGGAGGATGCCGCGGATCCGGCCGGCGGCGCCGCACCCGGCACCACTGCACCCTCCGTCGCACCGGAGCCCGGTGATGGCTGAGCACGGTCATCCGCCTCGACAGTCCGTCGCCGGGCCGCCGGACCTGCCCCCGCAGCTCGTGGCCAGCGCCCGCACCATCGAGGGTGGTGCACGGTGGATGCGGGAGTGGAGCACCGTCCTGATGGATCGTCTCGCCGCCTGGGACCTGGAGCTCGATCTGCCGCCGGGGCAGCCCGCCTGGGCCGGACAGTGCGCCGTCGTCGTGCCGGTGACCCGCCGGAGGGCGACCGGCCCCGCGGCTGCGGTCCTCAAGATCACGATCCCGCACGAGGAGGCCCGTCCCGAGCCGGACGCGCTGGAGCTGTGGGACGGGCACGGCGCGGTGACCCTGCTCGCGGCCTCACGCCCTGACTTCACCCTGCTGCTCGACCGGCTCGACGGCGACCGGTCCCTGCGTGACGTACCCCTCGACGAGACCCCGGGGCCCTGGGCCGATGTGGTCCGCCGGCTGTCCATCACGCCGGGCGACAGCCCGCTCTGGGCGTCCTTCCCGCATCTGGCCTCCGAGGCCGAGCAGTGGACGGACACGCTGCCGGCACGCTGGGACGAACTCGGCGAACCCTTCCCGCGGTGGCTGATGGAGTCCGCCCTCGAGGTGTGCCAGTCGCGGGGGGTGCTCGGCCGGCGGTCAGAGCGGGACGTGCTGGTGCACACCGACCTGCACTACGGGAATCTCCTGCCGTCGACACCGGGACAGCTGCGCGACTTCACAGCGATCGACCCCAAACCCGTCCTCGGTGACGCGGAGTACGCCGTCGCGCCCATGCTGTGGAACAGGCTCGGCGAGCTCGACGGGACGGATCCGGCCGGCCATCTCCGGGCACACTGCTCCGCCCTCGCCGCGGCAGCGGGCTTCGACGGGGAGCTGGCGCGCGGCTGGACGGTGGTGCGGGAGGTCAGGAACGCACTCTCCTACCTCGGTCATGGGCGGACCGGCGATGCCGAGCGCTCGCTCTGGGTCGCCAGTTCGGTGCTCGGCAGGACCCTCGACGGCCTGCCTGCGGTGGGCGACCTGCCCGCCCTGTAGGCGGCGCCCGCCAGGAGCGGCCCGGAAGGAGTCACCGGGCAGGGAAAACCGGCAGGGATCAGGCGGACGCCATCAGCGGTCGGATGTTCTCCACCCACACGTCGTAGCCCAGCTTGACGATCAGCGCGCCGACGACCGCGAGGAACACGATCCGGATGAACCTGCTGCCCTGGCTGATCGCCATGCGGGAGCCCGTGTAGCCACCGGCCATGTTCGCGACGCCGAGCAGCAGGCCGAGGCCCCACAGGATGGACCCGTTGGGCAGGAAGAACATGAGGGCACCGAAGTTGGTCGCCATGTTCACGATCTTCGCCTTCGCGCTGGCGCCGAGGAAGTTGTACCCCAGCAGCGTGACCATCGCGATGATGAGGAAGGATCCCGTGCCCGGGCCGATCAGCCCGTCGTAGAACCCGATGACGAGTCCGATGCCGGCCGCCGTGCCGTAGTGGCGTGCGCCGTGGTGGCGCAGCTGCGTGAGGGTCCCCACAGACGGCTTCAGCGCGGTGAAGATCGCGACGGCGACGAGGGCGGCCACGATGATCGGCTTGAAGACCGACGACGGCAGCGACGCGGCCAGGATGGCGCCGCCGAAGCTGCCTCCGAGGGCGATCGCCGCCATGGGCAGCGCCGTCCGCAGGTCGGGATGCGCGCGCCGGTAGTACGTGACGGCGCTCGTCGTCGTCCCGAAGATGGAGCCCAGCTTGTTCGTGGCGAGGGCCTCGACGGGCGTGATGCCGGGCACCAGCAGCAGAGCCGGGAGCTGCAGCAGGCCTCCGCCGCCCACGACGGCATCGACCCAGCCCGCTGCGAATCCCGCGACGAGGACCAGCAGGATGGTCGCGAGGTGCAGTTCCTCGAGTCCCGAGCCCACGGGGAACATCGCCGCTAGTCTGCGGCGATGCCGCGCACCAGCGCGACGGCATCGGCCACCGCGACGTTCTGCGCCTCGCCCGTGCGGCGGTCCTTGACCTCGAGGACCCCCTCGGCGAGCCCACGGCCCACGACGACGATCGTCGGGACGCCGATGAGCTCCGCATCTCCGAACTTCACGCCGGGAGAGACCTTCGGACGGTCGTCGTAGAGCACCGTCAGACCGGCCGCCTCGAGATCGACGGCGAGCTTCTCGGCCGCCTCGAAGATCTCGGCGCCCTTGCCCGTCGCCACGACGTGGACATCGGCGGGGGCGACGTGGCGGGGCCAGATCAGTCCCCGATCGTCGTGGTTGGCCTCCGCGAGGGCCGCGATGGCGCGGGTGACACCCACCCCGTAGGAGCCCATGGTCACGGTGGCGAGCTTCCCGTTCCGGTCCAGGACCTTGAGGCCGAGGGCCTCCGCGTACTTCCGGCCGAGCTGGAAGATGTGGCCCATCTCGATGCCGCGGGCGGCCACCAGCGGGCCGGATCCGTCGGGGGCCTCGTCGCCCTCGCGCACCTCCACGGCCTCGATGGTGCCGTCCCAGGTGAAGTCGCGGCCGGCCACCAGTCCGAACACGTGCCTGCCCTGCTCGTTGGCGCCGGTGATCCAGGCGGTACCGCTGACGATCCGTGGGTCCACGAGGTAGCGCAGGCCCGTCGACGCGTCGGCCCCGAGCACGGCGTCCCCGGGGGTGAGGCCGGGGCCGATGTAGCCCTTGACCAGTCCGGGGTTCTTCTTCAGGTCGTCCTCGTTCGCAGCCTCCACGGCCACTTCCCCGCCCGTCTCGAGGTGGCCGGCGATGGTCGCCTCGATGCGCTTGAGGTCCACGGACCGGTCACCGGGAACGCCGACGACGACGATCTCCCGCTCGCCGGTCGGCAGCACGGCGGCGAGCACCACGTTCTTCAGCGTGTCCGCCGCCGTCCAGGCACGGTCCTCACGCGGTGCCGAGGCGTTGGCATGGGCCACGAGCGTGTCGATGGTGGGGGTGTCGGGCGTGTCCCGCACCTCGGCCGCGGGGGCGGCGGAGAAGTCCACGGGCTCCGGGACCACCGTGGTCACGGCCTCCACGTTGGCGGTGTAGCCGCCGGCGGAGCGCACGAAGGTGTCCTCGCCGATCGGGGTGGGGTGGAGGAACTCCTCGCTCCTGGACCCGCCCATGGCCCCGGCCGTCGCGGTGACGGGGACGACGTCGAGCCCGAGACGCTCGAAGATCCGCAGGTAGGCTCCCCGGTGCAACTGGTAGCTCGCCTCGAGGCCCTCGTCGTCGATGTCGAAGGAGTAGGAGTCCTTCATGATGAACTCGCGGCCGCGGAGGAGTCCCGCGCGGGGCCTCGCCTCGTCGCGGTACTTGGTCTGGATCTGGAACAGGCTGACGGGGAGGTCCTTGTAGGAGGTGTACAGGTCCTTCACCAGCAGCGTGAACATCTCCTCGTGCGTGGGCGCCAGGAGGTAGTCCGCGCCCTTGCGGTCCTGGAGGCGGAAGATGCCGTCGCCGTACTCGGTCCAGCGGTTGGTGGCCTCGTAGGGCTCCTTGGGGAGCAGCGCCGGGAAGTGGACCTCCTGCGCTCCGATCGCCTCCATCTCCTCGCGGACGATCGCCTCGACGCGCGCCAGCACCTTCAGTCCCAGCGGCAGCCAGCTGTAGATCCCGGGGGCCGCTCGCCGGATGTAGCCCGCGCGGAGGAGCAGGCGGTGGCTCGCCACCTCGGCGTCGGCGGGATCCTCGCGCAGGGTGCGCAGGAAGAGGGTCGAGAGTCGTAAGACCACGCGGGTGTCCGTTCGTCTGGGTGGTGCGCTGCCATCGGTCCCACCGCCGTCCGGCGGGAGACAACAGGTACCAATCTAGCGGGTCGGCCCGCCGGGACGGGCACGCGACGGGCGCCCCGCGGGCGGCTCCTCAGAAGAGGATGGTCGCGAAGGTGTCCACCTGATCGAACCCCACGCGCTTGTACGCGGCGATGGCGCGCGCGTTATACGAGTTCACGTAGAGGCTCACCGTCGGTGCCAGGGAGCGGGCGGCGACGACGACTGCGGCCATGTAGGCCGCGCTGCGTCCCTCGCCCCGGTGGTCGGGGTTCATCCACACGCCCTGCACCTGGACGGCCTGGGAGGACACGGTGCCCAGTTCGGCCTTGAAGACCACCGTGCCGCCGTCGTCGAACGCCGCCAGGGAGTGCTTCCGTCCGATGAGGGAGGCGACACGGCGGCGGTAGTGGTCCGATCCGCCGATGAACGGTGAGTAGCCCACCTCCTCCTCGAACATCGCCGCACAGGCGGGCAGGAGCCGGTCGAGCTCCTCGGGCCGGGTGAAGCGCAGGTCCTCGGCCGGTGCGATGAGCGGGTCCGAGTGGATCGCCATGAGCGGCTGGGTGGGGCGCACGTCGAAGGGTTCTCCGCTGTAGTCCTCGAGGGTGGACCAGAGGTCCATGACGCCCTCGGAGAGTCCAAAGATGGAGGAGAAGGTGCGGCCGGAGCGCCCGAGATGGTCGCCGAAGATGGCCCCGGTCTCGTCCGTGACGCCAACCGGTACGAGGTTCACGCCCGCCCAGCAGGCGGCGCGCAGCTCGTTGTGCCGGAACATGCCGATGATCTCCCCGCCCGCGAGCGACGGCGCGGCACTCCCCCTCGACTCGAGGTGCGACGCCACGAACACGTTCGCCACCGGGTCGTCGTTGACGATCGCCCAGAGGTCCCGGGTGTCCTGTTCGCCGAGGACGCGGAAGGACCACGGTCCTTCGGGATCGGCCTGGGGTCTAGCTAACGGTAACCATGGGGCCACCCTGGCCAGCAGTTTCGCCATCAGCCTCACCCATCTCCTCTGCGAGCCGCATCGCTTCCTCGATGAGTGTCTCCACGATCTGGTCCTCGGGGACGGTCTTGATGACCTCTCCCCGAACGAAGATCTGTCCCTTGCCGTTGCCGGACGCGACGCCGAGGTCGGCCTCGCGGGCCTCTCCAGGACCGTTCACGACGCACCCCATCACCGCGACGCGGAGGGGCACCTCCATGCCCTCGAGGCCGGCGGTGACCTCCTCGGCGAGCGTGTAGACGTCCACCTGGGCGCGGCCGCACGACGGGCAGGAGACGATCTCCAGCTTGCGGGGGCGGAGGTTCAGGGACTGCAGGATCTGGTTGCCGACCTTGACCTCCTCGACCGGCGGGGCGGAGAGCGAGACGCGGATGGTGTCGCCGATCCCCTTGGAGAGCAGGGCGCCGAAGGCCGTGGCGGACTTGATGGTGCCCTGGAAGGCGGGGCCGGCCTCGGTGACGCCGAGGTGCAGCGGCCAGTCGCCGCGCTCGGCGAGGAGCTCGTAGGCCCGCACCATGATGACGGGGTCGTTGTGCTTCACGGAGATCTTGAAGTCGTGGAAGTCGTGCTCCTCGAAGAGGGACGCCTCCCACACGGCGGACTCGACGAGGGCCTCGGGCGTCGCCTTGCCGTACTTCTCCATCAGCCGGGGATCGAGCGAGCCGGCGTTGACGCCGATGCGGATCGAGGTCCCGGCGGCCTTCGCCGCCGCGGCGATCTGCTTGACCTGGTCGTCGAACTTGCGGATGTTGCCCGGATTGACGCGGACGGCGGCGCAGCCGGCGTCGATCGCGGCGAACACGTACTTGGGCTGGAAGTGGATGTCCGCGATCACGGGGATCTGCGACTTCTTCGCGATGATGGGCAGCGCCGCGGCGTCGTCGGCGGAGGGGCAGGCGACACGGACGATGTCGCAGCCCGTGGCCGTGAGCTCCGCGATCTGCTGCAGCGTCCCGTTGATGTCCGTAGTCGGCGTGGTGGTCATCGACTGGATGCTGATCGGCGAATCCGAGCCCACACCCACCGATCCGACCTTGATCTGGCGGGTCTTGCGCCGGGGGGCGAGGACGGGCGGCGGTGCTGCTGGCATTCCTAGGCTGACCGAGGTCAAAACATCCTCCATGCTGGCGGCCTGAACCGCTCGTGTGACGAGATTCCTGATTTCATTATCCACCCGACCCGGGGCTTCGCGGGCCGCCCGCGATCCATCTCACACGGTGCTCACACGCGGTCGCGGAACGCCCCGATGACCGGGTTCCACTCCGTGGTCTGCACGGCCGAGATGGCACCGACCCGCGCGAAGGGGTCCTCGCTGACGAGCTGGTTGAGGTCCGCCTCCGTCTCGGCGGAGAACATCAGGAGCGCGCCGCTTCCGTCCGTGAAGGGCCCTGCGGCGAGGACGCGGCCCTGCCCGACGAGCTCCTCGAGCCACTGGCGGTGCGCGGGGCGGTGCTCCGCGCGGAGCTCCTCGTGATCGGGGTTGTACACGTATTCGACGGCGAAGATACTCATGGCCTCACCCTACGTGAATCACAGCAGGTAGACCTTGACGACCGACGCGATACCCGCGGCCCACAGCATGGAGGCCAGGGTCCCGATGATGAAGCGCTCGGAGGCCGCGGGTGACTCCTTCAGCTCCGCGTACCTGCCCAGGGCCTTCACCGCCACGACGTAGGCGATCGCGACCGGCTGCCCGCCGAGGATCGCCACGGTGACCGCGAGGCGCTCGAGCACCCCGATCACCAGCCCGCCGCGCAGGACGCCCGGCGGCAGGGCGTCCACCGGCGCCCTCGGAGGCTCGGCGGGCGGTGCCGGCAGCTCGAACTGGGGCTGGTCGGCGGGCTCGGGCGGTTCTGCGCGGCGGCGCTCCGCGGTGTCGACCGACCGGGCCAGGCGCAGCACCAGCATGGTCACGGGTAGTCCGACGCCGCCCGCGGCGAGCAGGGCCACGACGATCCACAGAGCCTCCATCGATTCCCCTTCCGCGACCGGCCGGACGCCCGGCCCGACCGTCCTGCTCCATGTCTACCGCACGGCACCCACGATCGCGGCCACCGCTGCGCCCCGCCCGCGGGACAGGCGTTACAGCGTCACGGCGTCTCCGCGTCTCCGCGTCACCGCGTCACGGCGTCACGGCGTCACCTCGTCACGGCGTCACCTCGTCACGGCGTCACCTCGTCACGGCGTCACGGCGTCACCGCGTCACGGTCCACCCACGTCAGCAGCCGCGCCGCCGCGGGTCGCACCGCCTGCTCCTCGTGCCAGGCCGCCCTGGCGGCGGCCTTGCTCACGGCCTGCGGCGTGATGCCCAGCGTCCGGGCGACGGCGGTCTGCGTGCCGCGCACGCCCGGTTCGAGGAGGTCGAGGATGCGCCACTCGGCCTCCGACCGCGCCAGGACATGGCGTCCGAGGAGAGCCAGGACGCCCTCCGCCTCGGCTGCGCCGTCGGGCCCCTCGACCGCGAGCGGCGCGCGCTCCCCCGCCTTCTTCGCACGGTCGACGGCGGCCCGGGCGTGGACGAAGGCCGAACCGCGTCCCTCCCGGGGAGAGGTGGGCAGCGGCGTGTCGATCTCCCCGACGCCGATACCGATGTACCAGCCGCCCGCGCGGAGGCACAGGAGCACGGCCTGGACGACGTCGGATGACCTGGCGAGGACGCCCTGGGCCTCGTCGCCGACCGATCGCTCCCACGGCAGGACCGTGGGGACCGGACGGAGGAGCGCGAGCAGCTCGGGAATCCGGTCGGTCGAGCTCCGGCTGCCGATCTGGTCGATGGTGAGGACGAACATTCATCAACCTTATGGGGTTGAAATACGATTTACAACCGATCAGCCGAACAAGTCGACCGGCTTCACGATGTCGGCGTAGATCAGGAGCACGCCCATGCCCATCAGCAGGATCGCCACCGCATAGGTGAGCGGGAGGAGCTTCGCCATGTCGAACGGCCCCGGATCGGGACGCCGGACCAGGCGGGCGAACGTCCTCCTCAGTCCCTCCCACAGGGCGCCCGCCACATGTCCGCCGTCGAGCGGGAGGAGGGGGATCAGGTTGAAGACGAACAGGGCCAGGTTCACGCCGGCCACCAGGCCGATGAGCGTCGCGGTCCGGGACGCCACCGGGATCTCCTCCATCGCCGAGATCTCGCCGGCGATCCGCCCGACACCCACCACGCTGATGGGCCCCTCGGGATCACGCGGCGCGTCGGAGAACGCTGCCTGACCGACCTCGACGACACGCTGCGGCAGGTTGAGCACCACCCCGGCCACCCGGGCGAGGGAATCGCCCACGGCGGGCAGCACCTCACCCGCGGGCTGCGGGACGAGCTCCTGCGTGGACCCGACGCCGAGGAAGCCGACCTCCTGCGTCACCGCCACGCCGTCGTCGTCCACCAGAGGCGTGCCGTCCTCCGAGGCGACGGGCCGCTCCGTCAGGAGGGGCGTGATGGTCGACTCGATGGTCTCACCGTCGCGCACGTAGCTGATGGACACCTCGCGGCCCGCGGCCTCGCGGATCCAGCCCGAGAAGGAGTCCCAGTCGGCGACCTCCCGGCCGTCGAAGGCGACGATCCGGTCCCCGGGCAGCAGGCCCGCCTCGGAGCCGGGAGCGGCCGGGTCGGCCGGCGTGCACTCGGTCTGGCCCGTGGCGGCCTGCTGGCTCGCGGGGACGACGCACTCCGAGACGGAGGACAGCGTGGTGGTCGGCTGCGCGGTGCCGAAGCCCATGATCAGGACGGCGAACAGCACGGTCCCGATCAGCAGGTTCATCAGGGGACCACCGAGCATGATGATGATGCGCTTCCAGATGGGCAGCTTGTAGAAGACGCGGTCCTCGTCGCCGGGCTGCAGCTGCTCGGCGGCCGCCTGGCGCGCGTCGTCGGTGAGCTGCTGGAAGACGCCCGTGCTGGACCGCCGCACGGCTCCGGCCGCCGTCGAGGCAGGCGGGAACATGCCCACCATCGAGACGTAGCCGCCTGCCGGGATGGCCTTGAACCCGTACTCGGTCTCCCCGCGGCGGCGGGACCAGACGGTCGGCCCGAACCCCACCATGTACTGCGTGACCCGGACCCGGAACAGCTTCGCGGGGACCAGGTGCCCCACCTCGTGCAGGGCGATCGACGCGGCGATGCCGACGACGACGACGAGGACGCCGGCGATGAACAGCAGAACGGTCACAACGTGTCCTTCAGGTCTTCGGCAGCGGCCGCCCCGGCCGCTGGTTCCACCACCCCACAACGGATCCGCGCCCGCGTACGTGCCCAGCGCTCCGCCTCGAGCACGGCAGCCAGGGTCAGCGCAGTTCCTGCATCCGCGTCCAGGCGGCGCTGCTCGTCGACGACGGCGGACACGATGTCCACGATGTCCGTGAAGCCGATGGCTCCCTGGTGGAACGCCTCGACGGCCTCCTCGTTCGCGGCGTTGAACACCGCCATGCGCGTGCCGCCCTCGGCTGCCGCCCGCTTGGCCTCCACGATCGCGGGGAAGGCCTGCTCGTCGAGCGGCTCGAACGTCCACTCCGACGGGCGGCTCCAGTCGCAGGCGCGGGCGGACCCGGCCACGCGGAACGGCCAGCCGATGCCGAGGGCGATGGGCAGGCGCATGTCCGGCGGCGATGCCTGGGCGAGCGTGGATCCGTCGATGAACTGGACCATGGAGTGGATCATGGACTGCGGGTGCACGACGACGTCGATGCGCTCGAGCGGGATGTCGAACAGCAGGTGCGCCTCGATGACCTCGAGGGCCTTGTTGACCATCGACGCGGAGTTGGTGCTGATCACGCGGCCCATGTCCCAGGTGGGGTGGGCGACGGCCTGCGCCGGCGTGACGTCCTGCAGCTGTGCCCGCGTCATGCCGCGGAACGGACCGCCGGACGCCGTCAGCACGAGCCGGTCCACCTCGTCCGCCGTCCCGCCGCGCAGGGCCTGCGCGATGGCGGAGTGCTCGGAGTCCACGGGGACGAGCTGGCCGGGGGCGGCCGCCGCGCGCACGAGGGCTCCCCCGGCGATCAGCGATTCCTTGTTGGCGAGCGCGAGGAGGTGCCCGGCCCCCAGCGCCGCCAGCGTCGGCTCCAGGCCGATGGACCCGGTGATGCCGTTGAGGACGACGTCCGCGTCGGGCCACGCCGCGACGTCCGAGGCCGCCCGGTCCCCCACGAAGAGCCGGGGTGCGTAGCCGGACACGCCGGCCTCGTCCGCTGCCGTGCCGATGGCCTGCTCGAGCGCGGCCTCGCTGCCGGTGGCGACGCCGACCGCCGGGGCCCGGGCGGCGACGGCCTGGCGTGCGAGGAGCTCCGGATCCCGCCCGCCCGCGCTGATCCCGGCGACGCTGAACCGGTCCGGTGCGGCGGCGATGACGTCGAGGGCCTGCGTGCCGATGGAGCCGGTGGAACCGAGGATGGTGACGCGCCGGTGCTCCCGGGTCGGGTTGCTGAAATCCATGGGACCAGTATCCCGCAGGAGCCCGACCGTCAGGCGCGGGCCCTGGCCAGCACGCTCCGGGCGTGCCGGAGGATGGGCTCGTCGACCATGCGCCCCTCGTGGGTGAAGACCCCGCGCTCGTGCTCGGCGGCGGCGAGCAGCGCCCGCGCGTGCTCGACGTCGGCGGCGGCCGGCGCGAACGCCGTGCGCACGGCTGCGACCTGGCCCGGATGGATGCAGGCCTTGGCGCCGAAGCCCGAGGCGACGGCATCCTCCGCCTCCAGGCCCAAGCCGCGGGCATCGGCGATGTCCACGTACACGGCGTCGATGGCGGTGCGGCCCGCCGACCCGGCGGCGAGCAGCACCTGCGAGCGCGCGTGCAGGGCCACGGCGCGGTACATGCCGTCCGGCGAGCGGCTCGACGTGCCGCCGAGGGACGCCACCAGGTCCTCCGCCCCCCACATGAGGGCGGTGACACCCTTCGCGCGGGCGATCCCCACGGCGTTCACGACGCCGCGCGCGGTCTCGCAGAGGGCGATGACGTCGACGTCGCCGAGGGCCGAGCGGACGGCGTCGACGTCCTCCGGTGATTCCGTCTTGGCCAGCATGACCGTCCGGTACGGCGTGCCGCGGACGGCCTCGCAGTCGAGCGCGAAGTCGGCCGTACCGACGGCGTTCAGGCGGACGACGGTCCGGGCGGGATCGAGCGACGAGGCGGCGAGCACCTGCCGGGCGGCCGGCTTCGCGGCGGGAGCGACGGCGTCCTCGAGGTCGAGGATGACCGTGTCCGACCGCTCGGCCGCCTTCGCGTAGCGCTCGGGGCGATCGGCCGGGCAGAAGAGGAGTGCCGGTCCGAGCTGGATGCCGCTCATGATCGCTCCTGCGCGACCGTCGTCGGTGCTGTCGTCCGTACCGTCGTCCGTGCTGTGGTCGGGGCCGTCGTCCGTGCTGTGGTCGGGGCCGCCGCCGAGGACCACATGAGCACCGAGCGGGTGGCGGTGGCGACGACGTCGCCGTGCTGGTTGCGTCCGGTGTGGGTCATGGTCGCGATGCCCTGGCCGGGGCGGGACGAGGACGCGCGGACACCGGTGACCTCCGTCTCCGTGTACAGGGTGTCCCCGTGGAAGAGCGGCTTCGGGAAGGCGACGTCGGTCAGGCCCAGCTGCGCCACGATGGTGCCCTGCGTCAGCTGCGAGACCGACTGGCCGACGAGCGTCGCGAGGGTCAGCATCGAGTTGACGAGCCGCTGGCCGAACGGCTGGCCCTCGGACCAGGCGGCGTCGAGGTGCAGGGCCTGGGTGTTCATGGTGAGGGTCGTGAACAGGACGTTGTCCGCCTCGGTGAGGGTACGGCCCGGCCGGTGGGCGTAGACGGCACCCACCTCGAGCTCGTCGAGGTAGAGACCACGCTGCTCGATGACGCGGCGGTCGGGGGCTGTCCCGTCGGTGTCGCCCGACGGGGCGGCGGGAGCGGTCACGCCGCGGCGTCCGTGAGGGCGATCCGCAGCGGTGCGCCCGTCGCCGCCACCACGTCGTCGACCGTGACACCGGGCGCCGTCTCGCGCAGCACGAGGCCGTCCGCCTCGACGTCGATCACGGCGAGGTCGGTGACGATGCGGTTCACGCAGCCTTTGCCCGTCAGCGGGAGGGAGCACGCCTCGACGATCTTGGGGCGTCCGGCACGGTCGACGTGCTCCATCATGACGATCACCCGCTTGGCGCCGAAGACGAGATCCATGGCACCGCCCATGCCCTTGACCATCTTCCCCGGCACCATCCAGTTCGCGAGGTCGCCGTTCCGGGCGACCTCCATCGCGCCGAGCACGGCGACGTCCACGTGGCCACCGCGGATCATGCCGAAGGACGCGGCCGAGTCGAAGTAGGCGGCACCGGCGTTCGCGGTGACGGTCTCCTTGCCGGCGTTGATGAGGTCGGGATCGACGGCGTCCTCCGCGGGGTAGGGTCCCACGCCGAGGATGCCGTTCTCCGAGTGCAGCACCACCTCGACGCCGTCGGGGATGTAGTTCGGGATGAGCGTGGGCATGCCGATGCCGAGATTGACGTACTGGCCGTTCTCGAGCTCCAGGGCGACCCTCGCGGCGAGGTCGTTGCGGGTGAGCGCCATCGTCATGCTCCTTCGGGTGCGTTGAGGCCGGCCTGCGGATCGGGGCTGCCGGCGATCGAGACGGTCCGCTTCTCGACGCGCTTCTGAACGTCGCCGGCGACGACGACGCGCTGCACGAAGATACCGGGTGTGTGGACCTGTGCGGGGTCCAGCTCGCCCGGCTCGACGAGTTCCTCGACCTCCGCGATGGTGATCCGCCCGGCCTGCGCGCAGAGCGGGTTGAAGTTCATCGCGGTCGCGTGGAAGACGAGGTTGCCGTGCCGGTCCCCCTTCCAGGCGTGCACCAGGGCGTAGTCGGGCCGCAGCGACTCCTCCAGCACGTAGTCGACGCCGTCGAAGGACCGCACCTCCTTGGCCTGGGAGGCGACGGCGATGTTCCCCTCGGCGTCGTACCGCTGCGGCAGGCCGCCCTCGCTGACCTGCGTGCCGACCCCCGCCGTCGTGTAGAAGGCGGGGATGCCCGCGCCGCCCGCCCGGAGCTTCTCGGCGAGCGTGCCCTGCGGCGTCAGCTCCACCTCGAGCTCGCCCGAGAGGTACTGGCGCGCGAACTCCTTGTTCTCGCCGACGTAGGAGCTGATGGTCCGTCGGATGCGGTGATCGGACAGGAGGATCCCGAGGCCCCAGCCGTCCACGCCGCAGTTGTTGCTGACCGTCTCGAGCTCCGCCGTCCCCTGCGCGTGCAGGGCATCGATGAGCGTCACCGGGATCCCGCACAGACCGAACCCGCCGACGGCGAGCGAGGCGCCGTCCGGGATGTCCGCCACGGCCTCCGCCGCACTGCCGACCACCTTGTTGATCACTGCTTCTCCTTCACGTCGCCGTCGCCGTCCGCGCTGCGGTCAGAGTCCGAGGTCCCTCGCGATGAGCATGAGCTGGACCTCCGTGGTCCCCTCGCCGATCTCGAGGATCTTGGAGTCACGGTAGTGCCTGGACACCACGAACTCGTTGATGAACCCGTAGCCGCCGAAGATCTGTGTCGCATCCCGGGCGTTGTCCATGGCCGCCTCACCCGCGACGAGCTTCGCGATCGAGGCCTGGGTCTTGAAGGGCTTCCCGGCGAGCATCCGCGCGGCGGCGTCGTAGTAGGCCAGGCGCGCGGTATGGGCACGGACCTGCATGCGGGCGATCTTGAACTGGATGGCCTGGTAGGCGCCGATGGTGCTGCCGAAGGCCATGCGCTCCCCCGCGTACCGGACGGACTGCTCGACACAGCCCTGGGCGGCGCCCGTGGCGAGCGCGGCGATGGCGATGCGGCCCTCGTCGAGGATCTGCAGGAAGTTGGCGTAGCCGCGACCGCGGGTGCCGAGGAGGTTCGCCTCGGGGACCCGGACGTCCTTGAGCGTCAGCGGATGCGTGTCCGAGGCGTTCCAGCCCACCTTGTTGTAGGCCTTCTCGGCGGTGAAGCCCGGCGTGTCGGACGGGACGAGGAGGGTGGAAATCTCCTTCTTCACCGTGCCGTCCGGGCGCTCGCTCGTCCCGGTCACCGCGGTGACCGTCACGAGCGAGGTGATGTCGGTGCCGGAGTTGGTGATGAACTCCTTGGTGCCGTTGATGACCCACTCGGATCCGCCGGCGCCGTCCTCGAGCTTCGCCGTCGTCTTGGTCCCCGAGGCGTCGGAACCGGCCTCGGACTCCGTGAGGCCGAAGCCGCCGAGCGCCGCACCGGAGGCGAGGGAGGGCAGCCACTGCTGCTTCTGCTCCTCGGTGCCGAAGCGGTAGACGGGCATGGCGCCGAGGGACACCCCGGCCTCGAGGGTGATCGCCACGGACTGGTCCACGCGGGCCAGCTGCTCGAGCGCGAGGCACAGGGCGAAGTAGTCGCCGCCCATTCCCCCGTACTCCTCGGGGAACGGCAGGCCGAAGAGGCCCATGTCGCCCATCTGCTTGACGACCTCGTAGGGGAAGCTGTGCTCGGCGTCGTGCTTGGCGGACACCGGGGCCACGACCTCGTCCGCGAACTCGCGGACGGTGTCGACGAGGTCCTGGTACTCCTCGCTCAGTTCGAAATTCATGCTGTGTTCCCTTCCGTGGGGTGTTCTGCGGGACTGGCTGTCTGATCGGGTGCCGCGTCGGCGGCGTCGATGCTCGCGACGACCTGCTGCGCCCTGACGAGGTCCCCGGGTTTCAGGGACAGGCGGACGACGCCGGCGACGGCGGCGGTGAGCTGGTGCTCCATCTTCATGGCCTCGACGGCGAGCAGGACGTCGCCGACCTGCACGGATGCGCCGTCCTCCACCGACACGGACACGACCGTGCCGGGCATGGGGCTGCGGACGAGCGGGTCCGCCGCACCGTCCTCGCGGCTGATGCGGGCGAGGGCGGCATCCAGCAGCTCCCGGCGCGAGGGACGCCGCACGCTGGCGGACCAGCCGGCGTCGCCCAGCCACACGGTGTCGCCGTCGACGGCGAAGGACCGTGGCGAACGGATCCCGTCGAGGATCACCCCGTTCCCCACGACCTCGAGGTGGACGCGGGTCTCCCCGACCGTCGCGATCCAGCCGTGCTCGGCTCGCTGCAGCAGGACGGTCTCCGTGACGCTCCCGACCTCGAGCGTGACGGCGCGGGGCCTCGGGGTGCCGAGGCGGAAGCCGTCGGCGCGATGCCACGGCGAGCCACCCGGGATGACGGGCTCCGCCTCGACGAGGAGGACGGCGGCGAACGCGAGCTCCTCGCGCGCGACGCGCCGGAAGGAGAGGTCCGGGAGCTTCCGCTCGATCATCGTGGTGTCGAGCCGTCCGGCGCGGACGTCGTCGTCCGTGACCAGCAGGCGCAGGTACTCGATGTTGGTGTCCACCCCGAGCACCACGGTGTCCGCGAGCGCGGCGTCGAGGCGGTCGAGCGCCTCGCGCCGGTCCGTGCCCCAGGCGATGACCTTGGCGAGCATCGGGTCGTACGACGACGAGACGGTCCCGCCGGGCAGGAGCGAACTGTCCACCCGGATGCCCTCTCCCGTCGGCTCGCCGAGCGCGACGACGGTGCCGGTGGAGGGCAGGAAGCCGGCCTCGGGGTCCTCCGCGTAGACCCGTGCCTCGACGGCATGTCCGGTGAGGACGATGTCCTCCTGCCTGAGGGACAGCTCCTCACCGGTGGCGATGCGGATCTGCCACGCGACGAGGTCCACCCCGGTGACCAGCTCCGTGACGGGGTGCTCCACCTGGAGCCGCGTGTTCATCTCCATGAAGAAGAACTCGTCGGGGGCGGCGTCGGAGACGAGGAACTCGACCGTGCCGGCCCCCGTGTAGTCGACACTGCGGGCGGCGTTGCAGGCCGCCTCGCCGATGCGGTGTCGCATCGCGGCGTCGAGTAGCGCGGAGGGCGCTTCCTCGATGACCTTCTGGTGCCTGCGCTGCAGGGAGCACTCGCGTTCGCCGAGGTGGATGACGTTGCCGTGGCCGTCCGCGAGGACCTGCACCTCGATGTGGCGGGGGCGTTCGATCAGCCGCTCGAGGAACAGGGTGTCGTCCCCGAAGGCACGGGCGGCGACACGGCGCGCCGTGACGAGCACCTCGGGGAGGTCCTCGGACCGGTGGACGGCGTGCATGCCCTTGCCGCCACCACCTGCGGAGGGCTTGATCAGCAGGGGGAAACCGACGTCGTCCGCGGCGGCGAGGAGTGCCTCGTCGGTGAGTCCGGGCTCGGCGATCCCGGGCACGATCGGCACCTGGAAGCCGGCGACGTGGTTCTTGGAGCGGATCTTGTCACCCATGATCCCGAGTGCGTGCACGGACGGTCCGATGAAGACGATCCCCGCCTCCTCGAGTGCCTCGGCGAAGGCCGCGTTCTCGCTCAGGAAGCCGTAGCCGGGGTGGACGGCGCCCGCGCCCGTGCGCCGGCAGGCCTCGACGACGGCGGGGATGGAGAGGTAGCTCTCGGAGGGCGCTGCTCCCCCGATGCGCACGGCGACGTCGGCCTCGAGCACGTGGCGTGCTCCGGCGTCGGCGTCGCTGTAGACCGCGACGGAACGCAGACCCAGGGCGCGGACCGACCGGATCACGCGGCAGGCGATCTCGCCGCGGTTGGCGACGAGGACCGTGTCGAAGGGCCGGTCCGGGACGCCGGTGGAGTCGTCTGCCGCGGGGACGCTGGGTGTGTGGGAGGAGAGAGTCATCTGGTCACATCCGGAAGAGGCCGAAGGAGGAGTCGGGCAGGGGCACACCGGCGCACACGTCCAGGGCCAGCCCGAGGACGGTCCGGGTGTCGGCGGGGTCGATCACGCCGTCGTCCCACAGGCGCGCCGTGGAGTAGTAGGGGTTGCCCTGCGCCTCGTACTGGTCGCGGATCGGCGCACGGAAGGCCTCCTCGGCCGCCGTGGACCACTCCTCGCCCCGACCCTCGAGCTGGTCGCGCTTGACCGTCGCGAGGACCGACGAGGCCTGGTTGCCGCCCATCACCGAGATCCGGCTCGCGGGCCACATCCAGAGGAACCGCGGCGAGTAGGCCCGGCCGCACATCGAGTAGTTCCCCGCGCCGAAGGATCCACCGATCACCACGGTCAGCTTGGGGACGCGGCACGTGGCGACCGCGGTCACCATCTTGGCGCCGTTCTTCGCGATGCCCCCCGCCTCGTAGTCCTTGCCGACCATGAAGCCCGAGAGGTTCTGCAGGAACACGAGCGGGATGCCCCGCTGGTCGCAGAGTTCGATGAAGTGCGCGCCCTTCAGCGCCGACTCGCTGAACAGCACGCCGTTGTTGGCGACGATGCCGACCCGGTGCCCGTGGATCGTCGCGAAGCCCGTGACCAGCGTGGTGCCGTACTCGCGCTTGAACTCGTGGAAGAGCGAGCCGTCGACGATCCGCGCGATCACCTCCCGCGCGTCATAGGCGGCGTTCACGTCGGTGGGCACGGCGCCGTAGAGCTCGTCGGGGGCGACGGCTGGCTCGGCGGGCTCCGCGGCTTCCGCCACCTTCGGCACGCCCGCGTGCGGGTCCGGCGGCAGTGTGGCGATGATGTCCCGGACGATCTCGAGGGCGTGCTGGTCATTCTCAGCGAGGTGGTCGGTGACGCCGGAGACGCGGGAGTGGACGTCGCCGCCCCCGAGCTCCTCGGCCGTGACCACCTCGCCGATCGCGGCCTTCACCAGGGGCGGTCCGCCGAGGAAGATGGTGCCCTGGTTGCGGACGATCACGGTCTCGTCGCTCATCGCCGGCACGTAGGCGCCACCGGCGGTGCAACTGCCCAGGACCGCGGCGATCTGCGGGATCCTGCGGGCGGACATGGAGGCCTGGTTGTAGAAGATACGGCCGAAGTGGTCCCGGTCCGGGAACACCTCGTCCTGCCGCGGGAGGAACGCACCGCCGGAGTCGACGAGGTACACGCACGGCAGGTTGTTCTCGAGGGCGATCTCCTGCGCACGCAGGTGCTTCTTCACGGTCATCGGGTAGTAGGTGCCGCCCTTGACGGTGGCGTCGTTGGAGATGACGAGGACGTGGCGCCTGTGCACCAGGCCGATACCTGCGATCACCCCGGCACCCGGGCACTCGTCGTCGTACATGCCATTCGCCGCCAGGGGTGCGATCTCGAGGAAGGGGCTGCCGTCGTCGAGCAGCTGGTCGATGCGCTCGCGCGGAAGCAGCTTGCCGCGGGCCACATGCCGCTCACGGGAGCGCTCGGGGCCGCCGAGGGCCGCCGTGGCGAGCCGGGAGCGGAGATCGGTGACGAGCTCCCGCTGCGCGGCAGCGTTGGCCGTGAAGACCGGTGAGAGCGGGTCGACCTTCGACGTCAGTGTCTCCATCGACTACTTCCTCGCGCAGTGTTCAGTTAGCATTCGCTAACCGGGATCAGGTTAGTGGTCATTAACCTGAATGTCCATCAGAATGAGGGGAAGACCCCCCGGATGATGAGGAATGCATGGAGGCACTGCCCACCGAGGACCGCGTGACCGGCCGGAGCATCGCGAAGGCCACCCGACGCGCAGCCCTGCTCGACGCAGCGGCGCAGCTGTTCGCGGAACGCGGCTACAACGGCGTGTCCATCGAGGACCTCGGCGCCGCCGCGGGCGTCAGCGGTCCGGCCGTCTACCGGCATTTCACCGGCAAGCCCTCCGTGCTCTCGTCCCTGCTCACCGGGGTGAGCGAGGACCTCCTCGAGGGAGGCAGGGCCGTCGCCGACTCCGCCCCCTCGCACGAGGAGGCGCTGCGGGGACTGATCCGTTTCCAGGTCGAGTTCGCCCTCAGGCACGCGGACGTCATCAGGGTCCAAGACCGTGATCTCGGCTCACTGGCCCACGACGACGAACGCGCCGTGCGGTCGCTCCAGCGGAGCTACGTCCAGGTCTGGGTGGACGAGCTCGCCGCGTACCGGCCGGACTCCGAGCGGTCGCTGCTGCGCCGCCGGGTCCACGCCGTGTTCGGACTCATCAACTCGACCCCCCACACGGCGCACGGCACGGGGACGGGCCGCGAACTCGGCGCCCTGCGGGAGCTGCTGCAGGACATGGCGTGGGCCGCGCTGACCGTCTGACGTCCGGGCCGGACACCGGGCCGGGGCAGCGCAGCTGTGCCCAGCGGCCGGCCCGGCCGCCTAGTACGCTGAACCACGAGAAGTCCCGGTCGCGCGGAGCGGCCGGGGTCGCCCACAACTGAAAGTACCGCCGTGATCACGCTACGTCCCGTGGAAGCCACCGACCTCGACGAGTTCTTCTCGCACCAGCTGGACCCCAGCGCCAACCACATGGCGGCCTTCGGCGCGAAGAACCCGTCGGATCGCGGCGTCTTCGACCACCACTGGCAGGACATCCTGAACGACTCGAGGATCACGGTGCGGACCATCCTGTCCGACGGCCAGGTGGTGGGCAGCATCCTCGCGTACAACGACGGTGACGCCCCGGAGATCAGCTACTGGATCGACCGGTCACGCTGGGGTCAGGGCATCACCACGGCCGCCGTCGGGCAGTTCCTGAACGAGGTGACCGAGCGGCCGATCCGCGCGCGGGCCGTCGCGGACAACGTGAGCTCCATCCGCATTTTGGAGCGGTGGGGTTTCCAGCAGGTCGGCGAGGCACAGGGTTTCGCACCCGCGCGCGGCGCCGTGGTCCGGGAACTCATCCTCGAACTGGTCTGACCGCCGCCGCCGACCGCGAGGCACCCGCCCTGATACATCCGGCAGGGCGGGCAACCGGTCGGACCGCCCGACACGTCCGAGCGGGACGTCCCGGAGTCCCGGACCTCCTGCTACACCATGGTCAGGACCATCGCCGGGTTCCGGAGGATGGTGCCGACGTCGGCCAGGAAGCGCGAGCCCTGCTCACCGTCCACCAACCGGTGGTCGAAGGACAGGCTGAGCGTCATGACGGACCGCAGGGCCACCGTGCCCTGGTACTCCCAGGGCATGCTGCGCACTGCGCCCATCGCGAGGATCGCCGCCTCCCTCGGGTTCAGGATCGGCGTCCCCGCATCGATCCCGAACACACCGATGTTGGTGATCGAGAGGGTGCCGCCCGCAAGATCCGCCGGTGGGGTCCGGCCCGCACGGGCCGTCTCGGTCAGGCCGTTGAGCGCGCGGGCGAGCTCGACCAGGGCAAGCCCCTGGGCGCCCTTGATGTTCGGCACGAGCAGGCCACGCGGCGTCGCCGCCGCGATGCCGAGATTCACCGCGGAGTACTGCACGATCTCCTGCGCCGCCTCGTCCCACGACGAGTTCAGGGTGGGGTTGCGTGCCACCGCGATGCACACGGCCTTGGCCACCAGGGTCAGCGGCGTCACCTTCGTACCCTCGAACGCCCTGGAACCCTTGAGCTCCGCCAGCAGCTCCATGGTCGGCGTGACGTCGATGGTGAGGAACTCCGTGACGTGCGGCGCGGTGAAGGCACTGGCCACCATGGCCGCCGCGGTGTGCTTCCGCATCCCCTTGATGGGTGTGCGGATCTCCCCCGGCGCCGCCGCCGCTCGCTCGGCCCGCGCCGGCTCGGGGGAACCGACGGGTGCCGTGCCCGCATCGAGCACTGCCGCGGCGGGCCCGGCTGCGCCTGCGAGCGCGGCCAGCACGTCCGCCCGGGTGATGAGTGCTCCCGGACCGGTTCCCGCGAGGTCCTCGAGTGCGATCCCGAGGTCCCGTGCGAGCTTCCGCACGGGCGGAGTGGAGCGCGGCCGCTCGTCGGTGGGTGCGACGACCGTCCGCGACGACGCCGCGGACACGTCGTGAACGGCCGGGTGCGACCGGCCGGGCGCGAGGGCCGCACTGGGAACCGCGGTCCGGGCCTGCGCGGGGGTCTGGACAGGGGCCGGCCTTCGCTCCGGGGCCGAGGTCGGCGCAGGGATCGCTGCGGGGAGGACGGTCGCGGGGAGGACGGTCGCGGGGAGGACGGTCGCGGGGAGGACGGTCGCCTCGAGCGCCGGCACCTGCGGGACCGGGGCACCCGCGGCAGGAACGGTCGATCGGCTCCGCCGCTGCGGCCGTCCGCCCTTCTCGACAGCGGCCCCGTATCCCACGAGGTTCGGTTCACGCCGGGCCGGGGCCTCGTCCTCGGGAACCGGACGGACGACGGCCTCGGGCTCACCGGCGATCCGGAACGAGACGATCGGCGCTCCGACGTCCACCACGGCGCCCGCGGGCTCGTGCAGGCGGACGACGACGCCCGCGTACGGCGACGGCAGTTCGACGACGGCCTTGGCGGTCTCGACGTCCGCGATGATCTGGTTGAGTTCCACCGTGTCACCCTCGGTGACGTGCCACTGCACGATCTCGGACTCGGTCAGCCCCTCCCCGAGGTCGGGTAGCCGGAACTCCCGGACGGTGGTCGGCGACGCGTCGGTCGCGGGTGCGCTCACAGTGCCGCCCCTTCGGTTGCGGGTCCGCTCAGGGAGTTCGGTCGGCGGAGCACCCGGTCCACGCCGTCGAGGATCCGGTCGAGGTCCGGGAGGTGGTGGAACTCGAGCTTCGAGTAGGGGTACGGGATGTCGAATCCGGTGACGCGGACGGGTGCGTGCTCGAGGAAGTCGAAGCAGCGCTCCGTGATGCTCGCGGCGATCTCCGCGCCGAGCCCGCCGGACTGCGCCGCCTCGTGCGTGACCACCAGGCGGCCGGTCCTGCGCACCGACCCCTCGACCGTCGCGAAGTCGATGGGCGCCAGGGACCGCAGGTCGATGACCTCGATGGAGACGCCGTCGTCGGAGGCCGCGATCGCGGCGTCACGCGCGGTGGGCACGAGCGGGCCGTAGGTCACGAGGGTGACGTCGGTCCCGCGGGTCACCACGTGCGCCGCGCCCATGTCCGACGACGCCGGATCGACCGCCTCGTCCACCTCGCCCTTGACGTGGTAGCGCCGCTTGGGCTCGAAGTACAGGACGGGGTCGTCGGACCGGATGGCCTGCTGGATCATCGTGTAGGCGTCCTGCGGGTTCGAGACGCTGACGACCCGCAGACCGGAGGTGTGCGTGAAGTAGGCCTCGGGCGACTCCGAGTGGTGCTCGGGCGAACCGATGCCACCCCCGAAGGGCACGCGGATGGTGATGGGCATCCTGACGGCGCCCTGCGTGCGGTAGTGCAGCTTCGCCACCTGGCAGACGATCTGGTCGAAGGCCGGGTAGATGAAGCCGTCGAACTGGATCTCCACGACCGGCCGGTACCCCCGGTAGGCCATCCCGACGGCGGTACCCATGATGGCCGCCTCGGCCAGCGGGCTGTCGAGGACCCGGTGGGCCCCGAAGTCCTTCTGCAGGCCGTCGGTGATGCGGAAGACACCGCCGAGCTTGCCGATGTCCTCCCCCATGAGGATCACCTTCGGGTCCTCGTCCATGGCACGGCGGAGGCCGGCGTTGATCGCGCGGCCGAAGGTCATGGTGGACATCAGCGGGTCCCTTCCTGGGGTGCCGGGGCGAAGGAGGCGAGGTAGCGCTCGTAGTGGTCCTGCTGGCGCTCCAGCCAGGAGTTCGGTTCGCTGTAGACGTGCCGGAAGACGTCCGACGGCGCCGGTTCCGGCATGGACAGGCACCCCTCGCGCAGTTCGGCGGCGACGGCGTCGGCCTTCGCCTTCACCGCGTCCGAGTAGTCCGCACCGAGCAGTCCGAGCGAGTCGAGCAGCGTGGCGATCCTGGCCAGCGGGTCGCGGGCCGCCCAGTCCTCGAGCTCGTTGGCGTCGCGGTAGCGGGTCGGATCATCGGCCGTCGTGTGCGGGCCCATCCGGTAGGTCACGGCCTCGATGAAGGTGGGGCCTCCGCCGGAACGGGCCCGCGTCAGCGCCTCGCGCGTGACGGCGAGGCAGGCGAGGACGTCGTTGCCGTCCACCCGGACCGAGGGGATGCCGAACCCGGGCGCCCGCCGGGCGATCGGCACGTGGGCCTGCAGTCCCACCGGTTCGGAGATGGCCCAGTGGTTGTTCTGGCAGAAGAAGATGACGGGCGCCTGGTAGCTGGCGGCGAACACCATGGCCTCGTTGACGTCGCCCTGGCTCGTGGCGCCGTCGCCGAAGTAGGTGACGGCCACGGAATCGGCGCCGTCGTTGATGATGCCCATCGCATAGCCGGTGGCATGCAGCGTCTGCGCACCGATGATGACCTGCGGGGTGGCCATGTTGATCGTGTAGGGGTCCCACCCCGAGGACGCGTTGCCCCGCCAGACGCGCAGGATGTCGCCGAGGTCCACGCCGCGGCAGTAGGCGACGGCGTTCTCCCGGTAGCTGGAGAACACGAAGTCGTCGGAGCGGAGCGCACGCCCCGAGCCGATCTGCGCGGCCTCCTGGCCGAGCAGCGGCGGCCAGAGCGCGAGTTCGCCCTGGCGCTGCAGGGCCGTGGCCTCGGCGTCGATGCGCCGCACCACCACCATGTCCTCGTAGAGTTTCTGCAGCGCGGCGCCGTCGACGTCCGCGACGAGCGCGTCGTAGTGGCGGTCCGGGTGGCGCACGCCGTGGTGGTCGACCAGCCGGACGAGGTCGTCCGCACCCTCGCGGCCCGGTCCCGGATGGACCGTTCCGCCGGTACCCGACGGCGCCGCCCCCTGCGGGTCGGACCCGCTGTCGGGTCCTGCTCCCGGCTGCGTGGAGTCCTCGGTCATTGCACGCTACCTCCGCGTTGGCAGACAGACCCTCCCCCCGCGATCAGCAGATGGAAGGGCTCCGGGCGCCTTTACCCGGAGTGGTTGTGACCCTACTCACACAGCACAGGAGGCACAACCGATTCCTGATCGACTGAGCAGAGTGCACTATTCCGGGCGCAGCGGCCGTGTTAGCGTTGCGCACTATGCAACCCCTCGACCTCACCGACACGCGCCTCCTGCAGGCCATGGCGAAGGACCCCCGGCGCACCGTCGTCGCGCTCGCCCAGAAGCTCGGGCTCTCGCGCAACACGGTGCAGGCGAGGATGGCGCAGCTCGAGAAGAAGTCCGTCTTCCTGTCCTTCGAGCGGCGTATCAACACGGTGTCGCTGGGCTACCCGCTGACCGCCTTCATCCACGTGCACGTCCAGCAGCAGAAGCTGGCAGCCATCACGCGGAGCATCGCGGCCGTGCCCGAGGTCATCGAGGCCTTCGGCGTGACGGGCCAGGCGGACATCCTGGTGCGCGTGGTCGCCGTCGATGCCGAGGACCTCTTCCGCATCAACGGCAAGATCCTGGCCTGCGACGGCGTGGAGCGCTGCGACACGTCCCTGGCGATGGGCGAGCTCATCCCCTTCCGGGTGGAGCCCCTCCTCGCGCGCGGACCGCAGCAGGCATCCTGACCGGGAGGCAGCGGCGCGGCCGACGCCGGCGGCACGGGCGCGCCCGGTGCGGCGACGGCGTGGGGCGCACCGGTCGCACACGACGCCGACCGCTGCCTCGCACGTCCCGCTAGGGTCGATGCATGGAATCAGCGAACCAGGTCATCAGCGCACTGACGAGCGGACCGAAGGCCGGGCTGGTGATGGATTTCGACGGGGTCCTCTCCCCCATCACCGATGATCCCGCAGCGAGTGACCTCCTGCCGGACACAGCGGCCATCCTCGCGCATCTCGCCACGAGACTCCCCCTCGTCGCCCTGCTCTCCGGCCGGCCCGTGCGTTTCCTCGCGGACCGTGCAGGCATCCCCGGCGTGGAGCTCCACGGCTCGTACGGCCTCGAGCGCCTGACGGCCGGCGGCGTCGAGCAGGTGCCGGAGGCGGATCGGTGGAACGACGCCGTGGCGCAGGCCACCGCGCTCCTGCACGAGGAGTTCGACGGCATCGAGGGCATCCACGTCGAGGACAAGTCCCTCGCCGTCGCCGTCCACTGGCGGCGCGCCCCGGACCAGGAAGCTGCGATCAGCCGCATCACGCCCGTCCTCCGTCGGGCGACGGAGACCTTCGGGTTGAGGCGTGAGCCCGGGAAGATGGTCGAGGAACTCCGCATGCCCGTGGACCAGGACAAGGGCACCGCCCTGCGGTCGATCATCCGGCGGCATGGTCTGGTCGTCGTGGCCTACGCCGGCGACGACCGGGGCGACCTGCCCGCCTTCGCAGCGGCGGCCGCCGCCGGCGGCCACTGCCTCGTCGTCGACGGAGCCGACGCGGCACCGGAGGTCGCGGCGGTGCCGGGCTCCCACTTCGACGGTCCCGAGCACTTCCGGACCTGGCTGCAGTGCCTCGGCGATGCGCTGGGGTGAGGAGACACGGGCCGACCTCCGGCCTCCACGCCCGTCAGGACCCCCTCGTGTCCCGCCCGGCCCCGCCTGCCCCTGAAAGCGCGGGATCACCGGACGGACGAGGCCGCCCCACCAGCAGGTGGGGCGGCCTCGTCGGTCCTACGCGTCGCGTGCCTAGTGGTCGGTGGCCTTCTCGGCTCCGACGCCGGTCAGCGAGCGGACCTCCATCTCCGCCTGCTTCATCGGGTCCTCCGTGGTGCGGGAGAGGACCGTCCCGAGCCAGCCGAGGAAGAAGGCCAGCGGGATCGAGACGATCCCGGGATTGCTGAGCGGGAAGACGGAGAAGTCGGCACCCTGGATCATCGACTTCTCGCCACCGGAGACGACGGGCGAGAGGGCGATCAGCAGGATGGCCGAGCCGAGGCCGCCGTACATGCTCCAGATGGCGCCCTGGGTGTTGAACCGCTTCCAGAACAGCGAGTAGAGGATGGTCGGCAGGTTCGCGCTGGCCGCCACCGCGAAGGCGAGGGCCACGAGGAACGCCACGTTCTGACCCTGCGCCCCGATTCCACCCGCGATCGAGACGAGACCGATCACGACCACCGTGCGGCGCGCCACCTTGACCTCGCCGTCCGGATCGACCCTGTCCTTGCGGATGACGCTGGCGTAGATGTCGTGCGCGAACGATGCAGCGGCGGTGATGGTGAGACCTGCGACCACCGCCAGGATGGTCGCGAAGGCGACGGCCGAGATGAGTCCGAGGAGGATCGACCCGCCGAGCTCGTACGCCAGCAGCGGTGCCGCCGAGTTCACCCCGCCCGGGGCGCCGAGGATCCGCTCGGAGCCGATCAGCGCGCTGGCGCCGTAGCCGAGGATCAGCGTGAAGAGGTAGAACGCGCCGATGAGCCAGATGGCCCAGACCACCGAGCGTCGGGCCTCCTTCGCCGTGGGGACGGTGTAGAAGCGCATGAGCACGTGCGGGAGGGCGGCGGTGCCGAGGACCAGCGCGAGCGCCAGGGACAGGAAGTCGAGGCGCGTGATCGACGTCAGCCCGTACTGCAGGCCGGGGCTCGTGATCGCTGCGTTGCCCGAGGTCTCGATCGCCGCACCCAGCAGGGTGGACAGGTTGAAGCCGTGCAGCGCGAGGACCCAGATGGTCATGATGAACGCACCGGCGATCAGGAGGCAGGCCTTGATGATCTGCACCCAGGTGGTGCCCTTCATGCCGCCGATCAGCACGTACATGATCATGAGGACGCCCACGACCGTGATGACGATCGACTGGCCGAGACGGTCGTTGATGCCGAGGAGCAGCGACACGAGCCCACCGGCACCGGCCATCTGGGCCAGCAGGTAGAAGAAGCAGACCGCGAGCGTGGTGATCGCCGCCGCGATGCGCACGGGACGCTGCTTGAGCCGGAAGGACAGGACGTCGGCCATGGTGAACTTGCCCGTGTTGCGGAGCAGTTCCGCGACGAGGAGCAGGGCCACCAGCCAGGCGACGAGGAAGCCGATCGAATAGAGGAAGCCGTCGTACCCGTTGATGGCGATCGCTCCGACGATCCCGAGGAAGGACGCCGCCGAGAGGTAGTCACCGGCGATGGCCGTACCGTTCTGGCCACCCGTGAACGAGCGTCCGGCGGCATAGTAGTCGGCCGCGGTCTTGTTGTTGCGGCTCGCCCGGAGCACGATCACGAGCGTGATCGCGACGAAGAGGCCGAAGATGGCGATGTTCAGGACCGGCGAGCCGACGGTGGTGACCTCGGCGGTCTGCAGGGGGACGTGGATGCCCCCGGCGGTGATGGTGCTCATTTCTTTCCACCTGACGGGTCGACGAATACCTCGGGGGCTGCTTCCTCGAGTTCATGCCGCAGGTTCGCGGCGATGGGGTCGAGGCGGCGGTTGGCGTAGCTCACGTACCACATGGTGATGGCGAACGTACTGACGAACTGCAGCAGGCCCAGGATGATGCCCACGTTGATGTTGCCGAACACGGGCGTGGCCATGAACTCGTGGGCGTAGTCGGCCAGCAGCACGTAGGCGAAGTACCAGAGCAGGAAGAACACTGCCATGGGGAAGACGAAGCTGCGGTGGCGCTTGCGCAGTTCCTTGAACTGCTCGGTCTGCTGGACTTCGGTGAAGTCGACGGCAGCACCGGAACCGGCGTCCGGCTCTACTGGGTGCGAACCCATGGTTCCTCCTTCTCGGTCGCCCCACCGACCGCGACGGCGGCATCCTTGCCGCGCAGGGAGGCACGTCGGTGTGACACCCATCACTGTGGACGACGTCGTCGGGCCCCACCAGCGAACCGCGCGGACGCGTCGGTGAGTGAGCGGCGAGGTGCGGTGAACGGTTGCAGGGCGCGCCGAACGGTCGAGGCCGTCCGTGCCACGGACGCTACTGTGGTGCCATGTTCAGCGCCGCCGTCGACACCGCCCTGGTGTGCGCGGTCGCCGTCATCACCCTCGCCGTCGTCGCCTCGCTCGGTTTCCGCCTCTCCCGCTCCTCCCGTGACCTCGGTTCCGATGCCGACCGCGCCACGTACGCCACCCTCCACACCGCGGCACTCGCCTCCGAGCACCTGCGCGAGGGGCTGACGGCGTCCGGCGCCTCCAAGGCGAGCCGGCACCTGCGCGGCCTCCTGCGCTGCGACGTCCTGATGATGAGCGACGACGCCGGCGTGCTGGCGTGGGACGGCGGCCGCGGGCCGGCCCCGGACGTCATGCCCCTCGTCCGGCAGGTCCTCGAGAGCGGGCGGACCCAGATCTTCCGGCGGCAGCGGCTCGACGCCGCGGGACTGACCGACCTCGGGGAGCTCGTCCTGTCCCCCGTGCGGGTCGACGACCGCGTGGTCGGCACCGTCGGGGCCTTCGCCGGGGACGTCAACGCCGGACTCGTCCGGGCCACCAACGAGCTGGCCGGCTGGGTGTCCACGCAGGTGCAACTCGCCGAACTCGGCTCCTCCCGGCGCCTGCTCGCCGAGGCGGAGGTCCGTGCGCTGCGGGCGCAGATCAGCCCGCACTTCATCTACAACTCGCTCAACGCCATCGCGTCCTTCATCAACACCGACCCCCAGCGTGCCCGTGAGCTGGTGGTCGAGTTCGCCGACTTCACGCGCTACTCCTTCCGCCGCCACGGCGACTTCACCACCGTGGCCGAGGAACTGCGGAGCATCGACCGCTACCTGCTGCTGGAGCGTGCGCGGTTCGGCGACCGGCTCAAGGTGACCCTCGAGATCGGACCGGAGGTGCTGAGCACGGTCATCCCGTTCCTCAGCCTGCAGCCCCTCGTCGAGAACGCGGTGCGCCACGGGCTCGACTCCAAGGACGGCGTCGGGAACATCACCATCACGGCCCACGACGACGGGCCGTACGCGGAGGTCACCATCGAGGACGACGGTGTGGGGATCGATCCCGACCACCTGCGCTCCGTCCTCGCCGGCCACACCGAGGACGTCCACGTGGGGCTGCGGAACGTCGACTCACGGTTGCGCCAGGTGTACGGCGACGACCACGGACTGGTCATCGACACGGCACCCGGCGCGGGTACCCTCATCACCCTGCGCGTGCCGAAGTCGCAGCCGGATCACCGGGCCTGAGGCGCGTAACCTAGGACACATGGTCAATGTCATCGTCGCCGACGACGAACTCCCCGCCGTCGAGGAGCTGGCCTTCCTGCTCGGCAAGGACGCGCGGATCGGGACCATCCACCGTGCGTCGAGCGGCGCGGAGGCGCTGCGGGCGCTCGAGCAGCACAGCGTCGATGCCCTGTTCCTCGACATCCACATGCCCGCCCTCTCCGGGCTGGACATCGCCCGCGTCATCTCGCGCTTCAGCCGCCCGCCCGCCGTCGTGTTCGTCACGGCCGACGAGGACCGTGCGCTCGAGGCCTTCGAACTCCGCGCCGTCGACTATCTCCTGAAACCCGTGCGGACCGAGCGCCTCGCGGAATCCGTGCGTCGCGTCTGCGAACTGATGGAGGGTTCGACGGCCGCGCCCGAGGTCATCACCGTGGACCAGGGCGGGATCAGCCGGATGATCAGGCGCGACGACGTCCGGTACGTGCAGGCGCAGGGTGATTACGCCCGACTGCACACCTCGGAGGCGAGCTACCTGATCCGCATCCCCCTCAACGACCTCGAACGCCAGTGGGCGGACGCGGGGTTCCTCCGTACGCACCGCTCCTATCTCGTGGCGATGGACCAGGTGCGGAAGGTCAGGATCGGGGCGGGCCGGGCCAGCCTGTTCGTCGGGGATGCCGAGCTGCCCGTGAGCCGCCGCCACCTCCCCGACGTCCGGGAGAAGCTCGAGGCGACGCGTCTCCGCCCGAGCCACTGAGACGGTGACGGACGAGCAGCCGACGGTTCCCCGTCGGGTCCGCGTGACCGCCCCGCGCACCGCGGCCCGGGCCACCGGCGCCACCTTCCCCGTGGCGCGGGAGATGGCCGAGCAGTCGGAGGTGGGCCAGCTGTTCGTCGCCTCCCTCATCCGTTCGCAGCTGCGGCTCGCACTGGTGGTGGCGGGTGGGTTCCTGGTCATCCTGATCGGCATCCCCGTGCTGCTCGCCGTCTTCCCCGACATCACCGGGGCCACCATCCTGACCGTGCCGATCCCCTGGCTCCTGCTGGGCCTCGGGATCTATCCGCTCGTGATCGGGTGCGCCGTCCTCTACGTGCGCAGCGCATCCCGCAACGAGCGCCGCTTCCAGGACCTGGTGGACGATGACTGACGCGCTGGACAGCGGCAGTCTCGAGCTCAGCCCCGCCGTCGGGTACACGGCGCTCGTGCTCGTGGCCCTCAGCACGGTGCTGATCGGCATCTACGGCCTGCGGATCTCGCGCACCACGGGCGACTTCTACGTGGCCTCGCGCACCGTGCGGCCCTGGTGGAACGCCTCGGCGATCGGCGGCGAGTACCTCTCGGCGGCGAGCTTCCTCGGCGTCGCCGGCCTCATCCTCATCTCCGGCGTCGATGCGCTCTGGTTCCCCATCGGCTACACCGCCGGCTACCTGATGCTGCTCCTCTTCGTGGCCGCGCCGCTGCGACGGTCCGGCGCGTACACCATCCCCGACTTCGCCCAGGCGCGCCTGGACTCCCTCCTCGTCCGCCGGGTGACCAGCATGCTCGTGGTCGTCGTGGGGTGGCTGTACATCGTTCCGCAGCTGCACGGCGCCGCCCTGACCGTGCGCATCACCACCGGACTGCCGTCCTGGGTGGGTCCGCTCGCGGTCGTCGTCGTGGTGTGCCTGAGCGTGGTCACCGGGGGCATGCGCTCCATCACCTTCGTGCAGGCCTTCCAGTACTGGCTCAAGCTCACGGCCCTCGCCGTGCCGGTGGCCTTCATCCTCTTCCGCCTCGGCGCGGACGGCCGACCGATCACCGCGGGCGGCGGCGCCTTCACCGCGGATCTGAACACGACGGCGGACGCATCCCTCTACGGCACCATCTCGCTGGTCATCGCCCTGCTCTTCGGCACGCTCGGCCTGCCGCACGTCCTCGTCCGCTTCTACACGAACCCCGACGGTGCCTCCGCCCGCCGGACCACGGTGATCGTGCTCGGCCTGCTCTCGGTCTTCTACCTCTTCCCGACCGTCTACGGGATCCTCGGGCGCATCCACACGCCCGAGCTGGCGGCGGAGGGCGCCGCGGACGCGACGGTGCTCCTGCTCCCGGGCCGGATCTTCGACGGTGCCACCGGGGACCTCCTGTCCGCGCTGGTGACCGCCGGGGCGTTCGCCGCCTTCCTGTCGACGACCAGCGGACTCGTGGTCTCGCTCGCCGGCGTGGTGAGCCAGGAGTTCTTCCAGGGCAGCGTGCGGGGCTTCCGCAGGGCAGCCCTGCTCTCGGCGCTCATCCCGCTCGTGGTCGCACTGCTGACGGACAGCCTGGCACTGGCGGGCAGCGTGGGATCGGTGTTCGCCTTCACCGCCTCCACGATCTGCCCGCTGCTGCTGCTGGGCATCTGGTGGCGGGGCCTGACAGATGCCGGGGCGATCGCGGGGATGCTGGTCGGCGCCGTGCTCTGCGGCGGGGCGATCGCCGTCACGGCCGCCCTCGGGCCGGCAGCGGACGACCGCTGGGTCTGGCTGGGCCAGCCCGCCCTCTGGACGGTCCCGACCGCGTTCCTCACCATGGTGCTCGTCTCGAGGGCGACGGCCGGACGCAGGCCCGCGTCGGCGTCGCGCGTGCTGGCCCGCCTGCACACGCCCGAGCCACCGGCGCAGAGCGGCTGAGAACCGTCCTGGCCTCGTCGTCCCGCCGCTGCGGAGAGCTCCTGCCCACGGCGTGGGTGACCCGGAGGCGTCAGTCGATGCCCGCCATGAGCTCGACGACGCGGTCCAGGAACACGTCCACCTGGTTCTCCTCGTAGCCGTCCGCACCACGGGCCTCGCGGAACACGGCGCGGCGGACGACGTCGACGCTCAGGGGCAGATCCTGCTCGAGGTACCGCAGGAGCTCGTCGCAGAGGCGGTCGACGTCCTGGACGGCGTAGCTGGGGGCGTTCTTCCTCGCCGGGCGGCGGAAGCGTTCGCCGTGCGGACGGTGCAGCCGCCCGCGCAGGACCGCGGCGGTGCGTCCGATCTGCCGGAGCCACGCGTCCTCGCCCTGCGCGGCGATCAGCCGGTCGCGTTCCCGCCGGGCGAAGACGTCCTCGAGCCGGTCCAGCGCGGCGTCGACGGACTGGGGCTCGTAGCCGCCCGGGGTCGGGCGGAAGGACTGGCCCCGTACCTCACTGCTCGTGACGGAGCGGGAATCGGGGTCGTCGGCGTTGTAGTCGCCGCGGGCCCTCGTGAGGAAGCGGTCCACCTGGCCCGTGTCGTAGCCGACCTCCCGGCGCCCCACCCGCGCGAAGGGGGAGCTGCTCGGCCGGGCCACATCCATCGTCTGACGTCCTTTGCGCTGAAATACTCGAGACCGTGCGGGGCCTTCGCCCCCCGGGATCGGTCCGCGACCAGCGGTTACAGCAACCCCGGTATCAATGTAGCGGACAGCAGGTAGGCCACCGGGGAGGCGAAGACGATCGAGTCGAGGCGGTCCATGACTCCGCCGTGGCCCGGCAGGATGGTGCCCATGTCCTTCACGCCGAGCTCACGCTTGATCATCGATTCCGCGAGGTCGCCGGCGGTCGCGGCCGCCACGATGGCGACCGCGAGGGCGAACCCGATCCAGACGGGCTGATCGAGCAGCAGGACGGCGCAGAGCCCGCCGACCACGAGGGCGCCGCCGATCGAACCGCCGAATCCCTCCCAGGACTTCTTGGGACTGATCTTCGGGGCCATGGCGTGCTTGCCGAAGAAGGCGCCGATCAGGTACCCGAAGGTGTCGTTCGCGACGACCAGCAGGAGGAGTGTCGCGATGACGAGGTTCCCGCCGTCGACCTTCATGAGCAGCATGGCGAAGCTGAGCATGAAGGGCACCCAGAGCACGGTGAAGGTACCGGCCATCAGGCTCCTGGCGGCATCCGGCGCCGGGCTCGCCGCGCGCCACAGGAAGAGGACGACGACGGCTGCGACCGCAGCTCCGGCGAGGCCCTCGGCGCCGCCGAGATAGGCCGAGAACGGCAGGACGATCGTCCCCGCCATGGTCGGTACCAGCGGGATGTGGATCCGCCGCAGTTCGAGGGCGCGGCTGATCTCCCACACGCCCACCGCTGCGAACAGGGTGACGATCCCGACGAAGACGATCGGGAAGAAGAGGCCCACGAGGACGGGGATCAGGAGACCCGCGCCCACACCGATCGCGGCGGGAAGGTTGCGCCCGGCACGGGACGGCTTGCCCGGCTCACGGATGGGCCGGCGGCGACGGAAGAGTCCGTGGCTGGACCGACCGGCGCGAGACGGTGCCCTGGTATGGGTGGTCGGCCCCTGCGCCGGGGCCGACACCGCGCCGCCCGTGCGGCTTTCTTCTGTCCCGACGGCGGAGCGGGTCTCGTGCCCGCGATCCGCGCCGGGAGGATCGAGATCTGCCATCAGACCTCGAGCAGCTCAGCTTCCTTGCGCTTCAGCAGCTCGTCAATGAGGTCCACGCGGGCCTTCGTCGTCGCGTCGAGTTCCTTCTCGGCGCGCGAGCCCTCGTCCTCACCGGCGTCGCCGTCCTTGACGGCCTTGTCGATGCCGTCCTTCGCCTTCCGTCGGACGTTGCGGATGGAGATCTTGGCGTCCTCCGCCTTCGTCTTGACCAGCTTCACGTACTCCTTGCGGCGCTCCTGCGTGAGCTCGGGCAGGACCACGCGGATCACGTTGCCGTCGTTCGACGGGTTCGCGCCGAGGTCCGAGTCGCGCAGGGCGCGCTCGATGTCGTTCAGCGCTCCGCGGTCGAAGGGCGTGATGAGCAGGGTGCGCGCCTCGGGGTTCTGGAAGGACGCGAGCTGCTGCAGCGGGGTGGGAGCGCCGTAGTACATCACCACCACCTTGGAGAACAGGGAGGCATTGGCGCGTCCGGTGCGGACCGTCGCGAAATCGTCCTTTGCAACCTCCACGGCCTTGTCCATCTTGTCGGTGGCTTCCAGCAAGGTCTCTTCGATCACAATGTCTCCTTCGCTCCGCAGTCGGCTGCACGGCAACCGTTCCAGTGGTCAATCCTAGTTCACGGCCGTCCCGCGGCCCGGCAGGGCCGCCGGCCCCGTTGCCCTCTTCCCTCGGAACCGCTAGGCGGTGACGAGTGTCCCGAGCCTCTCGCCACGGATGGCCCGCGTCACGTTGCCCTCGCCCTCCATGCCGAACACCACCATGGTCAGGTCGTTGTCCTTGCACATCGTCATGGCCGTCTGGTCCATGACACGGATGTCCCGCCGCAGGGCCTCGTCGTAGGAGAGCGTCTCCAGCTTCTCCGCCGTCGGGTCCTTGTGGGGGTCGGCGGTGTAGACACCGTCGACGCCGCTCTTGGCCATGAGGACCTCGTCCGCGTGCACCTCGAGGGCGCGCTGGGCGGCGACCGTGTCGGTCGAGAAGTACGGGAGGCCTGCGCCCGCCCCGAAGATGACCACACGGCCCTTCTCCAGGTGGCGGATGGCGCGCCGCGGGATGTACGCCTCGGCGACCTGCCCCATGGTGATGGCGCTCTGCACGCGGGTCTCCACCCCGGCCTGCTCGAGGAAGTCCTGCAGGGCCAGGCAGTTCATGACCGTGCCGAGCATGCCCATGTAGTCCGCCCGCGAGCGGTCCATGCCGCTCTGGGACAGTTCCGCGCCGCGGAAGAAGTTGCCGCCGCCGACGACGATGGCCACCTCGACCTCGCCCACCGTCGCCGCGATCTGCTGGGCGACCGAGCGGACGGTCTCGGGGTCGACGCCGAGCTTGCCACCGCCGAAGACCTCGCCGGAGAGCTTCAGGAGTACCCGGCGCCGGCCCTCGGTACCACCCGGTCGGATGGTTGACGTGGTGTCCATGAAGTGCCTCCCGGGCGTAGAACTGGGGGCCGGTCCTGGTCGGACGGCCGGTAATGCGGGGGTGGGGATGTTGCCGGACCCGTTACAGGATACGGGGCGCCTCCCCGGGCGCAGGAAAGGGCGGCCACCTCGAAGGCGGCCGCCCTTCCCGGGATGCTGCTGCCTGCCCTGGGGGTCAGGCCCCGACGCGGAAACGTGCGAAGGCCGTGGCCTTGGCGTTCGCTTCGGTCAGGACGGCGGCGACGGACTTCTTGGCGTCCTTCGCGAAGGCCTGGTCCACCAGGACACCCTCCTTGAAGAAGCCGGTGAGGCGGCCTTCGACGATCTTGGCAAGGGCCTGCTCGGGCTTGCCCTCGGCACGGGCAGTCTCGTCGGCGATGCGCCGCTCCGACTCGACGAGTTCCGCGGGGACGTCCTCGCGGGTCAGGTAGGTCGGCGAGTACGCGGCGATGTGCACGGCGACGTCGTGCGCGGTCTGCACGGCGGCGTCACCGGAACCCTCGACGGCGAACAGGACGCCGACCTGGGCGGGGAGGTCCTTGGACGTCTTGTGCAGGTACGCGTCGACGATCTGGCCTTCGACGCGCGCGATGCGGCGGACGTCGACCTTCTCGCCGAGGAGGGCACCGGCCTCGATGACGTGCTCGGAGACGGGCTTGCCGTCGAGCTCGAAGGACAGGAGGGTCTCGACGTCCGTGGCACCGGACTCGATCGCTGCGGCGAGCACCTTGTTCGAGAAGTCGATGAAGGGGCCGGCCTTGGCGACGAAGTCGGTCTCGCAGTTGACCTCGACCATGACGCCGACGTTGCCGTCCACGCGAGCGGCCACGAGACCCTCGGCGGTGGAACGGCCCTCGCGCTTGGTGGCGCCCTTGAGTCCCTTGATACGGATCAGTTCCAGGGCCTTGTCGGCGTCGCCGTTGGCTTCGTCGAGGGCCTTCTTGACGTCCATCATGCCGGCGCCGGTGCGCTCGCGCAGGGCCTTGATGTCAGCGGCTGTGAAATTAGCCATGTGCACTCCTAGGGTGAGGTGGATCTACGAAGAGCTTGTGCGGGCCGCGGCCCGCCGTACAGGTGCCACGCGGTGAACACCTGCCGAACATGCGGAAGGGGCGTGGTTCGACCCACACCCCTTCCGCACCGTGGACTACTTGGTGTCGACGGCGGCTTCCGTCGCGGGAGCGACCGCGTCGGGAACCTCTTCCGCGATGGGCGCCTGCAGGCCGGCGGGCGCCTCGGGGGCTGCGGCCTCCGGTGCCTCGGCTGCTGCGGGCTCGGCAGCGGGTGCATCCGCAGTGCCCTGGAGCAGCTCGCGCTCCCACTCGGCCATGGGCTCGTCAGCCGTGGCTTCGCCGTTGCCGGAGCGGTTGTGGCGAGCCATCAGGCCCTCGGCCACGGCGTCCGCGATGACACGGGTCAGCAGGTTGACGGCGCGGATGGCGTCGTCGTTGCCCGGGATCGGGAAGTCGACCTCGTCGGGATCGCAGTTGGTGTCCAGGATCGCGACGACGGGGATGTTGAGCTTCTTCGCCTCGTCGATCGCGAGGTGCTCCTTCTTGGTGTCCACGACCCAGACGACCGAGGGAGCCTTGGTCAGGTTGCGGATACCGCCGAGGTTGCTCTGGAGCTTGGTGAGCTCACGCTTCAGGAGCAGGAGCTCCTTCTTGGTGTGACCCGAACCGGCGACGTCCTCGAAGTCGATCTCCTCGAGTTCCTTCATGCGCTGGATGCGCTTGGAGACCGTCTGGAAGTTGGTGAGCATGCCACCGAGCCAGCGCTGGTTGACGTAGGGCTGGCCCACGCGCATCGCCTGGTCGGCGATCGCTTCCTGCGCCTGCTTCTTCGTGCCGACGAAGAGGACGGTCCCGCCGTGGGCGACCGTGGCCTTGACGAACTCGTAGGCGCGGTCGATGTAGCCCAGCGACTGCTGGAGATCGATGATGTAGATGCCGTTGCGCTCGGTGAAGATGAAGCGCTTCATCTTCGGGTTCCAACGGCGGGTCTGGTGACCGAAGTGGACGCCGCTGTCGAGCAGCTGGCGCATGGTGACGACTGGCATGTCATGCCTTTCTTCAGCTTCGGCTCGGGCGCAGGGCGCCGCCTGAAGCTTGTTGACGGTTATCTCGGTGGTGGCCGGGGTGGACACCACGTCCTGGCACCTGTTCGTCGGGGACACACCCTCCCCCACCGGACTCAGCCGGACCGCGGGGTGGGCATTCCGCGCTCGTCGAGAGCATCGGATAGCAGGCACGCGTAGTCAGCCTGCGGTTTCCCAGGGCCCGGCGGAGCCAGAGGCATGACGGGATCGGAGCAGCAGACTGCTTGTATGAGTGTACTACAGCGGCACAGCCCTCCAGGGCGACCGACGGGCCACGGTGCGGGCAGGTATCCCCATCGCAGACCGCCCGCGACGGCCGGCGGGCCGCCCCGGCGTTGTCCACATATGGCGGCACAGCGTCGCTGTGGGCACCCCGCGCAGGAAGGCTGGTTCCATGAGCGAGGACTCCCCCGGAACCCATCCCGTGACCCGAGCCGGTACCGGTCCGAGTGAGCGCGCCCAGGACCGCCGGACGGCCGGGGGACGGCCCGCCTGGCGTGCGGGCCGGGCGCTGCCCCTCCTCCTGCTGGCGCTGGTCCCGGTCTGCTCTCCTGCGCAGCCCGTCACCTCGGCAGGTCCCTCATTCGCGTCGGTCGGGTCTACCGCCGTCCGGTTCGCGTCGGTCGGGTCGGCCGCGCGATCAGTCCCAGTGGTCGCGAACGTCGGACGGGACCCGTTCGTCGCCGCCTGGTCGTGGCCCCTCGTTCCGGTACCCGCCGTGCTGCGACCCTTCGAGAAACCTTCGCAGAACTGGAAGCCCGGACACCGGGGTGTGGACCTGTCGACGCGTGGCCTGCCGGCCGAGGTGCGCAGTCCGGCAGACGGTGTCGTGGCCTTCGCGGGGCCGGTGGTGGATCGCGGCGTCCTGACGATCGACCATGGCGATGGCCGGAGGAGCAGCTTCGAACCGGTGAACACCACCCTGGTCGCGGGTCAGGCGGTGGGCGTGGGCGAGGTGGTGGCCACGGTGGTTCTGAGCCAGTCCGCGGCGATCCCGGGTAGCACGGTCCGGAGCCACTGCGGCGGACCGTGCCTCCACTGGGGAGTCCGCGTCGAGGACGAGTACGTCGATCCGCTCGCCTTCGTCACGGACCGCCGCCCGTCCGTCCTCCTGCCGCTCGACGGCTGACCCGGCGTCGGGTCAGACGAAGGCGGCGATCCCCGTGATGGACCTGCCGACCACGAGAGTGTTGATCTCCTGCGTGCCCTCGTAGGAGTAGACGGCTTCGGCGTCGGAGAAGATCTTCGCCATCTCGTAGTCGGCCACGATCCCGTTCCCGCCGAGGATGTTCCGGCCGGCCGCGACGCTCTCGCGCATGCGGGCGGTCGTGAACGCCTTCGCCAGCGCCGACTGCTCGTCCTTCGCCTGACCCGCATCCTCTAGCTGCGACAGACGCACCATCATCCCCATCGAACTCATCGCGTTACCGAGGATCTGCACGAGTTGCTGCTGGATGAGCTGGAAACTGGCGATGGGCCGGCCGAATTGCTCGCGCTCGACGGCGTACCGGCGGGCGACGTCGAATGCGGCGAGTTGCTGGCCGACGGCCTGCCAGCCGACCGCGAGCCTCGTCACCTTGAGCACCTTGTTGGTGTCCCTGAAACTGTTCGCGCCCTTGAGGTGGAAGTCGTCGGAGATGACGACGTCGTCCAGCACGATATCCGCGTTCTCGACGATCCGCAGGGCGATCTTGTTCTCGATCTTCGTCGAGGAGAAGCCCGGTGTCTTCGTGTCGACCAGGAACCCCTTGACCTGGTTGTCCGCGACGTCGCGGGCATAGATGACCACCCAGTCGGAGAAGGTCGCGTTGCCGATCCAGCGCTTGGCGCCGTTGAGGACCCAGGAGTTCCCGTCCCGGCGTGCCGTGGTCCGGGTTCCTCCCGCGACATCGGACCCACCGAGCGGTTCCGTCAGGCCGAAGGCGCCGATCTTCTTCAGCGCGTAGATGTCGGGCAGCCACTCCTCCTGCTGCTCCTTCGACGCCAGGGCTTCGATGGATCCGGTGAACAGACCGTCGTGCACGCCGAGGAACGTGGCGATCGAGGTGTCCGCGCGGGTGAACTCGGCGTGGGTGATCCCGGCGAAGAGGTTGGAGTAGCCCTGCCGGTACACCGGGCTCACGGGATCCAGTTCGGCGATCCTCGGGATGAGCTGCTGGGGGAAGGAGCCCTGGTTCCACCACTCCACCGCGTGCGGCCGGACTTCGGCGGTCAACCAGGACCGGATCTCCTCGAGCCGGGAGCGCTCCTTGTCGGACAGCAGCTCCTCGAACGCGTAGAAGTCGCCGTCCGCATACGGCAGGTTGTTGATGTCGATCGACGTCTTGCTCATGGTATTCGCCTCACTCCGGTCGGCGGCGACCGGCACTCTCACTCGACCATGCTGTCCGCGTGGTGGGCGCGTGCTGCGCTCGAGCCCTATGTTACCCGCCAGTAACATAGGGCGCCAGTGGAGGCACATACCCCTGAGGCAAGGATCCGAGGGAGGGAAGAGGCGTCGCAACGCAGAATGCGCCACCTCCGCGGAGATGGCGCATTCGGGTCAGGGTCGCCGATCACTCCGACGATGCGTAGGGCTGCTGGGGCTTGAACCCAGGACAAACGGATTATGAGTCCGCTGCTCTAACCAGCTGAGCTACAGCCCCCTGGGGCTGTCCACCCCTGGTGGCGACCGTCGGGCCGTCTCCGGACCCCGGTCGCGGCTCCCATTGTAGACAGACGGCGGCAGCCGTCCCGGTGCGACGCCGGTCAGGATCCCGCGGCGGCGCGTTGCGCCTCGCTGGGATGGTCGCTCGACAGGGTGCCGTAGTACAGGCCCTCGAAGGTCTCGAGCGTCGTGGTGATGTCATGCCTGCGCACGAGGTCACGGCTCGCCGCCCCCATCGTCCGCTGGTCCTCGGACGACTGTTCGAGGATCTCGGTGATGCGGCGGCCCAACTCATCGGAATCACCGGGGGTGAACAGGTACCCGTTCTCACCGTCGGACACCAGATGGGGCAACGCCATCGCATTCGCGAGGAGCACGGGGGTGGAAGCGGACATCGCCTCGAGCGTGACGAGTGACTGCAGCTCGGCTGTGCCCGGCTGGCAGAAGAGCGATGCGCGGATGTAGCTCAGGCGCAGTTCGTCGTCGTCGATCAGTCCCCGGAAGGTGACGCGATCGCTGATCCCGAGGCGAGCAGCCTGCGCCTGGAGCGCGGGCTTGACCTCGCCCCCACCGACGATCTCCAACCGCACGCGGAGATGCTGCGGCGTCTTCGCGACGGCATCGATGAGGACGTCGACGTGCTTCTCCTCGGCGAGCCTGCCGACGAACAGGACCGTGGGGTCCTCGTGCGGCTGGACCGTCTCCCCCGGCTGCACCTCGTAGGCAGCGGAGTCGATGCCGTTGCTGACAGCCAGGACCTCGCGCAGGAAGGCGTGGTCGTGCATAGCCTTGGCCGCGAGGGGCGTGGGGGTGGTGACCGCGGCGGCCTTGCCCATCACCTTGCCCATGTCCTTCCACGAGTTCCTGGCGATGACCCGTTTGAGCCACGCGGGGAACGGCAGGAACGGGTTGAGGTTCTCCGGCATGAAGTGGTTCGTCGCCACCACGCGGATGCCGCGCTTCACCGCCTCGTAGAGGGTGTACTCCCCCACCATGTAGTGGCACTGGATGTGGACGACGTCGGGCTGGACCTGGTCGAACAGCAGGCTGATGTCCCGCTTGATCTCCCAGGGGTAGCAGATACGCCAGTAGTCGTGCGTCGGTACGCTGTGCGAGCGGAGACGGTGCACGGTCCAGTCGCCACCGGGTTCCGTGTAGCTCCTGCCGTTGGAGACGCCCGGTGCGAGGACATGGACGGAGTGGCCTCGACCCGTCATCCCCTTCGCGAGCCGGTACCCGAACTGCGCTGCACCGTTCACGTTGGGCGGATAGGTGTCCGCGGCGATCAGGATGGTCAGAGGCTTGTGGTCGGCCTGGTAACTCACGCGTGGATCCCCTACGTCGGTGTGCTGGTCGAAACTGGTTCTCTCGGGTCAGCGCTGGCGCTTGACCACGTCGGGGTGGTGGCGGGACAGCGCGACGACCCCAACAATAGCAACGAGGGCCGCCGCACCCATGCCCAGGGCGGTGACGGTGCGCACGTCCGGCTGCAGTTCCTCGAGGATCGTGATGCCCACGGCGATGCCGACGATGGGGTCGATCACGGTGAGTCCGGCGATGACGAGATCCGGGGGTCCGGTGGCGTAGGCGCTCTGCACGAACCAGGCTCCCAGCGCTGCGGCCGCGATGAGCGCCACCAGGCTCAGCGGCGGGACGCTGAGCAGGAAGCGCCCGTTCGGATCGAGCAGATGCCCGGCGACCAGCTTGGTGAGGACCGCGACGAAACCGAACAGCACCCCGGCGCCGAGGATGTAGGCGAAGGCGTTGAGCCGGTGCCGTCCGACGACGGCGAGCGATCCGAACATCGCGACCGCCGCCCCCAGCAGGAGCACGACGGAGAGTTCCTGCGCCGGATCGACGGAGTGGTTCTCGCGCGTCACGTTCACGGCGAGGATCACGAACAGGGCGCTGCCGGTGACGCAGGCCGTGATGGCTGCGACGGTCGGCCGGTTGATGCGGATGCCCTGGTCCCGCGAGTTGACGACGGTGGTGATCACGAGCGCGATCGCCCCGATGGGCTGCACGACCGTCAGGCTCGCGAGCGTCAGCGCGACGACATTGAGGGACGTGCCGGCACCGAGCAGGAGGAGCCCGAAGATCCAGCGCCGGTTGGTGAGCAGCCGCATGAGCCCGGAACTGCTCAGTGACAGCCCGCCGGTGTTCGCACGGACGGCGCTGCCCTGGCGCTGCGCTCCGAACGCGAGGAAGACAGCGCCCAGCAGGGCGAGCCCGATGGCTAGGAGGGGCACGACTGCTGCTCGGCCTGCTCCAGCCGGTACTTGCGGTGCGCCGCCGTGAAGTAGGCGTAGAACGCGATCAGGTGCAGGACGCAGCCTGCGGCGAGCAGCCCCTGCGCGACCACGAGGAGCCACTCCTGACCGAAACCCTCGACGTGGTGGAGCAGCAGTAGCGGCGCACCCACCAGCAGCAGTGCCGTCCGGATCTTCCCGACGGTGAGGACCGGCAGGTGCAGGGGACCGCGGAAGAGGATCAGCGCGTTGACGATGATGATGACGTCCGGGATCACGATGGTCCAGACGAGCCAGGCCGGCGCGATGCCGGCGATCACGAAGGTCACCGCGACGACGATGAGCGCTGTGCGATCCGCCACGGGATCGAGCCAGGTGCCGATCACCGACACCTGGTTCAGTCGCCGGGCCACGTAGCCGTCCACCCAGTCCGTGCCACCCATGACCACCAGGGTGATCACCGCGGCTCCGAAACGCTGCTCCGCGATGAACCAGACGAACAGGGGGACTCCGAGGAACCGCACCACCGTGATGAAGTTCGGCAGGGTCCACGCCGTCGACAGCGCCACGCCCTCGCTGCCGGGCTGTGCGCCCGCGCCGATCAATCTCATCACCCGTGCCTCCCCTCCCATTATGCACAGGAAGCGGCCCCTCCCCCGTGACGTCCGCGGACTGCAGCGGTTCGTCGGGGGTGAGGGGCCGCCGGGGTGGAGCCGGAGCGCTGGTGGGCTCTCGCTACCTGCTGAGCAGCCGGCGCAACAGGACGAGCATCGCGGCGACGGAACCCGCGAGGACGCTCAGCGGCTTCCAGCGATCCGCGAGCGTCGTGTTGTGCGCGACGTCGCGGCGCACGGCGACGGCGGCGACGCGCCCGCTACCGGACCCGCCGGATGCGGCGCCGGTGGTCGATCCACCCTTGTCCGAGCGGTGCTTCGCCCCGTTCAGGCGTGCCTTGACGTCGACGCGGGCGCCGAGTGAGTCCCTCGCGTCGGCGATGTGCGTCCGGCGTTCACCCGAGCGGCCGCGCAGTTCCTCGTAGGACGGCGCCGGCTCCTTGGGCTTGGCGTCCTTCGCCTCGTCCTTGCGGTCCTTCTCGGCCTTGTCCTCCTTCGGCTTCTTGACGTCCAGCGTGGCGGGATCGAAGCTCCGGCCCTCCTTGAGGACGCCGAGGTCGTGGCGGATTCCGCGGATCGCGTCCTCGGGGATCAGCGGAAGCTGCTTCTTGAGCCGGGAGACGCCGATCAGGGCCAGGACGCCCCCGATCACCAGGAAGAGGGCGGCGACCAGGAGAGCGGCCAACCAGGCGGGCATGACCTCGGCGAGGCCCATGATGGCGGCCACCACGAGCGCGACGGCGAAGAACAGCACGAAGACGAGCGCGACGACCAGGAAAGCGGCGGCGATCCCTGCCTTGATGCCCTTCCGCTTCATCTGCTGCAGGGCGATCGATATCTCGTCACTGACCTGCCGCGGTGTCAGGCGTGCCAGGAGCTTGATGAGACCGAAGAGCGAGAGCGAGCCCGTGGACCGCTTGCCGCGCGTACTGGCCGAGCTGTTCATAGGCCCTGCCTCCATTCGTAGGTTGTGTGCTGGACATTGGCTGAACCAAAATTACCATCGGGACGTTGCCATGGTTCCGCTTCGACGGACGCGCGGGCAAGGGGACCCCGTGCCGCCCCGATGAGGTAGTGCGTCACGAGGTGGACGCGAGCTCCGCGTTGTCCTCGAGGTCCTTTCCCGCGAACTCGGGAAGACGGGTGCGGACGAAGACGAAGGACAGCACGGCGAAGACGGTGAACGCCGCGTACATGGTCCACAGTCCGAGGTTCTCGCTCACCCACGGGAAGGTCAGGGTGACGATGAAGTTGAAGACCCAGTTGACCATCGTGGCGACTCCGAGCGCGATGGAGCGGATCCGGTTCGGGAACATCTCACCGAGCGTCACCCACATCACCGGACCCCAGGTGGCGGCGAAGAAGATCACGAAGAGGTTCGCCCCGACGAGGGCGATCGGCCCCCAGGCGCCCGGCAGCGCGATGTCCTCCCCGGTCCCCTCTGCCTGGAAGAAGGCGAGGGTTGCTGCGAGCAGGCCGATCGCCATGCCGACCGACCCGATGAGCAGGAGCTTCCTGCGCCCGATACGGTCGACGAAGAAGATGGCGACGAAGGTCATGGCGACGTTGATGACGGAGGTGATGACCGACGTCGTGAAGGAATCGCTCTCACTGAAGCCCACGGACTTCCAGAGCGTCGTGGAGTAGTAGAAGATCGCGTTGATGCCGACCAGTTGCTGGAGCGCTGCGATGGTGATGCCGACCCAGAGAATGGGTTGCAGTCCGAGGGCCGGCCCGCGCAGGTCGCGGTAGCTCGCGCGGTCCTCGCGCTGGAAGCTCTCCCGGATGGAGGTGATCTTGCCCGCAGTGTCCCGGACCCCGGCGACGCGGGAGAGCACCCGGGCGGCCTCGTCGTCGCGTCCGGCCCGGATGAGGAACTGCGGGGACTCGGGGATGATCAGTGCCAGGACCCCGTAGACGACCGCCGGGACGACGCCGACCAGCAGCATCCAGCGCCATGCCGACAGCCCCCACCAGAATTCCTCCCCCGCGCCACCGGCGGCGCTCGCGAGTGAGGCATCGGACAGCAGTGCGGCGAAGATGCCGACCGTGATCGCGAGCTGCTGCACGGAGGCGAGTCCCCCGCGCCACTTCGACGGCGCTATCTCGGCGATGTAGCCGGGGACGATCACCGAGGCGATGCCGATGGCGAGGCCGCCGACCAGGCGCCACGCCATCAGGTCCCATTCGGAGAAGGCATACGCCGACCCCACCGAATTGACCGCGAACAGGAGGGCCGCGGCGACCATGACCTTCTTGCGGCCCCAGCGGTCGGCGAGCCCTCCGGCGAACCAGGCGCCCGCCGCGCAGCCGAGGAGCGTAATGGCGACCGTGAAGCCGAGGACGCTCGCGCTCAAGCCGAAGTCGGCCTGGATGGAGTCGACCGCCCCGTTGATGACCGCGGTGTCGAAGCCGAACAGGAGTCCTCCCACGGCAGCGGCGACAGTGATGCCGATGACCCTCGCCATGTGCTTCGGTGACTGCTCCGCCTGCACTCCCGCATCGTTCTCGCTCATGGTCGTATCTCCCTGCTCGTTCGGTGTCTGATCACCCTACGTCAACCACAAGCATGCTTAGCGAACGGGTACAACGCGCCGGTGGTGCAGCACTCCCCACCAGGTTGACGACGGTCCTAGGATGGAGGGGTATTGATTCGCCCCAGCAACCATCTTCCCGTCGTCCGGGTCGTCGGTCCTGGGGCTCGAGCCGCTCCGCCGTCGTCGCCGGGCCGCCGCAGTCGTCGATCCGTCCGCGCTCCACCCGACCCGTCACCGTCACGTCCCGCGTCCCCCCGCCGGTACCGACCCTCCCGTTAGGCAGCACTGTGAGCACCACCACCCATCCCGGCGACACCCTGTCCCGGCGCGAGAAGATCATCTACGTCTTCATCCTCGGCACGTTGACGGCACTCGGTCCCTTCACGATCGACCTCTACCTCCCGGCGTTCCCCGCGCTGCAGTCGGACTTCGGCGTGCCGGAGGCCGCGGTGCAGCTGACCCTGACGGGAACGATCCTCGGCTTCGCGGGCGGACAGCTGCTCGTCGGGCCGCTCAGCGACAAGATCGGCCGCCGCCTGCCCCTCATCCTGGCCACCGCACTGCACGTCGGCGCCTCGATCGGAGCGGCGTCCTCCGAGGACATCACGATGCTCATGCTCTTCCGCGTGCTGCAGGGTGTCGGCGCTGCGGGCGGCGGCGTGGTGGCCATGGCGATGGTGCGTGACCTCTTCGGCGGCTACACCCTCGTGCGGATGCTCTCCTACATGGCGCTGGTCAACGGCATGGCGCCGATCTTCGCGCCGGTCATCGGCTCCCAGCTGCTCCTGCTGTTCCCGTGGCCGGGGATCTTCTGGTTCCTCGCGGCCTACGGCGTGCTCGTGATCGTCGCCGTCTCGCTGTTCATCATCGAGACCCTTCCGAAGGAGAGCCGGCGGCGCTCCGGACTGACGGTGGTCGAGCGCTACAGGGTCGTCCTGAGGGACAGGATCTTCATCGGCATCCTGCTCGTGGGTGGCATGAACTTCTCCGGTCTGTTCTCCTACCTGTCCGCCTCCCCCTTCCTCTTCCAGGGTCCCTACGGGCTGAACGAGCAGCAGTACGGCCTGCTCTTCGCCATCAATTCGCTGGGCATCGTCGCGGGGGTGCAGATCAGCTCCCGCATGCTGAGGCGCGTCGGCCCGCAGTGGGTGATCGCCGGGGCGACGGTCGTGCAGCTCAGCATGGGGCTGCTCATGATCGCGTTCGACCAGCTGGGACTCGGCTTCTGGGGCACCGCACTGCCGCTGTGGTTCTACATCATGGCAACGGGCTTCATCTTCCCCTGCGTGCAGGTCCTCGCGCTGATCAACAACGGCGCCCAGGCCGGGACGGCGGCGTCACTCCTCGGGGCCGTCACGTTCGGGTTGGCGGGAATCGTGTCGCCGCTCGTCGGGCTCCTCGGGGAGGGCATCGAGTCCGCGACACCGATGGCGCTGGTCATGGCCTCGTGCATCGCCACGGCGATGGTGTTCCTCTGGTCGGTCGTCCGCCCGCGGACGGTGCCCGCGCTGCACTAGGACCAGAACCGGCATCGATACCGGACCGGTGCGGGACCGGACCGGACCGGACCCGGTGCCGGTAACGGAGAACGACACAGGGCACCGGGTATCTGGCGCCCTGCACCGGCGCCCGGCACCCGTGCCTGGCACCCGTGCCCTGGACATAGGCACCGGGGAACCGGCGCCGACTCAGGCGGCGGCCTGCTCCGATGCCGTGGGCTCCGCCTCGCTGGGTAGCGCCTCCGCGGTCTTCGCGATGTTGCGGGCCATGGACGTGAAGATGAAGCCGTGGAAGGGCAGAACCGCGAGCCAGTACAGCCGACCGGAGAGGCCCTGCGGGAAGAACACGGCCCGCTGGTAATAGGCACTGCCGGAGCCGTCCGGCTCCACCCTGAACTCGAGCCAGGCACGACCCGGCACCTTCATCTCGGCGCGCAGCCTGAGCCGCTCGCCCCGCACGAGCTCCTCGACACGCCAGAAGTCCAGGGCCTCGCCGGTGAGCAATTCCTTCGCATCGCGACGCCCGCGGCGCAGGCCCACTCCACCGGCCAGTTTGTCCATCCAGCCGCGCGCTGCCCAGCCGACGGGCCAGGAGTACCAGCCGTTCTCGCCACCGATGCCCTCGACGACGCTCCACAGCTTCTGCGGGGATGCCGTGGAGCTGTAGGTCTGGACGTCGGTGAAGACGGTGTGGCCCGCCCACTGCGGGTCCGACGGCAGCGGATCGGCCTCGGTGTCGATCTGGGACGCCCCGGCCCAGCTGGTCTCCACCTCTCCCCCGCGCATCTTCCCGAGGGCGAGGTCCACGGAGCGGCGGTAGCCTGTGAGGCCGCCCTCCGGAGCGGGGATGAACTCGTCGATCCCGTGCTCGGCGGTGACGGCGTCGTGCTGCAGCGATTCGATGAGCGGCATGGCCATGGCGCGCGGGATCGGCGTGACCAGGTTGACCCAGTGGCCGGCGAGGCGCGGTGTGAGGACCGGCAGGGCCAGGATCTTCCGGCGGGGCAGGCCCGCCGCCTCCGCGTACTGGTTCATCATCTCGGCATAGGTGAGGACCTCCCTCGACCCGATGTCGAAGGTCCTGTTGAGCGCGTCCGGCAGATCGAGTGCGCCGACGAGGTAGTGGATGACGTCCCGCACCGCGATGGGTTCGATGTGGTTCAGGACCCACTTCGGGGCGGGCATGACCGGAAGGACGTCCGACAGGTGCCGGATCATCTCGAAGGAGGCCGAGCCGGAGCCGATGACGACGCCGGCCTGGAAGGCGATGGTGGGCGTTCCGGAGTCGAGGAGGATCTTCCCCACCTGCGTGCGCGACCGCATGTGGGTGGAGAGCTCCACCCCTTCGGGGTGCAGCCCGCCGAGGTACACGATCCGACGGACGCCCGCGGCTGTGGCGGCCTCGGAGACCGTCGCGGCGATGGCGGACTCCCGCTTGTCGAAGTCCCTGCCCGAACCCATCGAGTGGACGAGGTAGTACAGCGTGTCGACACCCTGCGTCACGGTGCGCATGGTCTTCTCGTCCTGCAGGTCACCCTGCACGATGTCCACGGAGCCTGCCCAGGGGACGTCCTTCAGCTTCTGCGGGGACCGGACGATGACCCGCACCCTGCGACCGTCGGCCACGAGTTTGGTGACCAGCCGGCCGCCGATGTACCCCGTGGCTCCGGTGACCAGGATGAGCTTGCCGTCTGTGCCCTGCGTGCCGTCAGTGTCCATGCGCACAGACTACGCCCGGCCCCTGACAGCTCTTCCCCCGGGACACCTCTCCCGTGGGATGAGCGCGGCCCCCGAAGCCGCTGCGGCAGGGCATGGAAAAGGCCCCCGACCGGTGTTTCCACTGGTCAGGGGCCCTGTTGCTCCTCCGACTGGACTTGAACCAGTAACCCTTCGATTAACAGTCGAATGCTCTGCCAATTGAGCTACGGAGGAATGCGCAGGTACAACTCTACATACCTGCCGGGGGGATGTGAAATCGGCCCGCGCTCACTCCTCGCGGAGGAGTCTGCGCTGCATCTCGAGCTCCATCAGGTCGCGCTGGAGCTGGTTGTAGAGCGTGGGATCCGCCGCCGGATCCATGCGCTGGAGCTGCCCGAGCTTGTCGGCCTTCTGCTGCGTAATGCGCAACTCGGTCAGCCGGTTGAGGATGTCCCGGCAGTACAGCACCATCGCCTCGGCGTCCTTCGCCGGCAGCGGCCGGACGGCGAGCTCGCTGACCAGCGGACGGAGGACATCGGGTACACCTTCCCGCACCGACTCCACCCAGCGGGACAGTTCCGTGCCCGCCGCTCCGGCCGCGATCACGGCCGTGTGCAGTGCCTCGTAGACGGGAACGCTGAAGCGGGACGTGGAGAAGCTCTCCCACTGGGTCGCGGTGAGGAGGGTGGGCTGCTGCAGGACCACCTCGAGCGCCTCGCGTTCCATCCGCGCGATGGGGTCGCGGGGATCCGGTCGCTCGTAGTAGGGCTCCTCCACATCGGTGCCGGCCTGCGAGCCCTGACCGGCCGGGGTGTTCCCCGGGCGAGCCTGCTCGCCCGGTTGCTGTCCGAACCGTCCCTGCCGGTCGCCGGACGCGGGGGCACCGGGGCCACCCGTCTCGCGCCGCGCAGCGGACGAGACCGCCCGGGCCACCTGGTCCTCTCCCACGTACTGCATGCCGAGCCAGCGGGACAGCTCGCGGGTGTAGGTCGACCTGAGGGAGACGTCGCGGATCTGCGCGACGATCGGCGCGGCGTGCCGCAGAGCCTTCACCTGCCCCTCGCCGGAGGACAGGTCGAACGCATCGAAGGAGGCCTTGATCGCGAACTCGAACAGCGGACGGCGATCCGCGATCAACGCGCGCACGGCGTCGTCACCCCGGGTCTGCCGCAGCTCGCAGGGATCCGCGCCGAAGGCCTCCACGGCCACGTAGGTCTGGGCGGTGAACCGCTGGTCCTCCTCGAAGGCGCGGAGGGCCGCCTTCTGGCCGGCGGCGTCCCCGTCGAAGGTGAACACCACCTCACCGCCCGTGCCGTCGTCGGACAGCAGCCTGCGGGCGATCTTGATGTGGTCCGTGCCGAAGGCGGTGCCGCAGGTCGCGACGGCGGTCCCGACACCTGCGAGGTGGCAGGCCATCACGTCGGTGTATCCCTCGACGACGACGAGCTGCCGATTCTTCGCGATCTCCTTCTTGGCGAGGTCGATGCCGTAGAGCACCTGCGACTTCTTGTAGAGGGAGGTCTCGGGGGTGTTGAGGTACTTGGGCCCCTGGTCGTCCTCGTAGAGCTTCCGTGCCCCGAAGCCGACGGTGTCCCCGGTGATGTCCCGGATGGGCCAGATGAGGCGGCCGCGGAAACGGTCGTAGAAGCGCCCGGCGTTGCTCGACGACGCGCTGAACATGCCGGTGAGCTTGAGTTCGTCGAGGGTGAAGCCGCGGCCCGTCAGGTGGTTCAGCAGCGAGTCCCAGCCCTGGGGTGCGTAGCCGACACCGAAGTGGGCGGCGGCCTCGCGGTCGAAGCCGCGTTCCTGCAGGAACTGGCGGGCCGTCGCCGCACCCTGGGTGAGCAGCTGCTCACGGTAGAACTCGGCGGCGACCTTGTGGGCGTCGAGGAGACGCCGGCGCTTGCCGACGTCCTCGCGGCGCGGTCCCGTCCCGCCGTCCTCGTAGTGCAGCTCGTAGCCGATCCGGGCGGCGAGCTTCTCGACGGTCTCGCTGAACGAGGTGTGGTCCTGCTTCTGCACGAAGGAGATGACGTCACCACCCTCGCCGCAGCCGAAGCAGTGGTAGGACCCCATCTGCGGCCGGACGTGGAACGAGGGCGACCGCTCGTCATGGAACGGACAGAGCCCCTTCCATGAGCCGATCCCCGCCGATTTGAGGGTCACGTACGCCTCGACGACTTCCTTGATGTCGGTGCGCTGGCGTACCTCATCGATGTCTTCACGCTTGATGAGTCCGGCCATGGCATTCAGTTTATGCCTGCCCCGCCGACACTCGGACCGGCTCCTACCAGAGGGCGGGGACGGGACCGACGATCCGCTCGTGGAGCCCGAGGGCGGAGGCATCGGTGAGTGATGCCACCTGGTCGATGACGACGCGGAGACGGGCCTCGTCATCAGGGGCCTCGCGCCAGTCCGCGGCGAACATGGGCTCGAGGTAGCGGTCGCCGTCGGCGTGGATCTGGGCGACCAGGGACGCGAGGATCTCCCGCTGCCGCTCGTACAGCGGCTGGCGATGATCCGTGGTCATGACGTAGGTGGTGGCGAGGCCCTTCATGACCGCGATCTCCATGATGGTCTCCTCGGGCACCACCATCTCCGCGTTGTAGCGCGTCAGCGGGTCAGGTCCGTAGATGGAGCGCGTGGACTGCATGGCGCTGAGGCAGAAGCGGCCGATCAGCTGGCTCGTCATGTTCTTCAGCGCGGCCATGGAGCGCCGCGTGCCGTCGGCCTCCCGCACCCACACGGGGGTCCGCTCGAGGCGGGACAGCGCGGCGTCGACGGCGGCAGGATCACTGCCGGGCAGGTACCACTGCTGCGTGTAGCCGACCACGCGGGCCCGGGCGTCCGCGCTGTCCATCCACCTCAGCTGCAGGTGCCCGGCGACGATCGCGTCCTCGACGTCGTGCACCGAGTAGGAGATGTCGTCCGCGAGATCCATCACCTGCGCCTCGACGCACGAGCGCCCCTCGGGGGCACCCGCCCGGAGCCAGTCGAAGACCGGGAGGTCGTCGTCGTACGCGCCGAACTTGGTGGTGCGCCGGCCGTCGATAACGGGGGCGGAGGCCACGGTCCAGGGGTACTTGCACGCCGCGTCGAGGCTGGCGCGGGTGAGGTTCAGGCCGGCGGGACCGCCGTCGGCCTGCAGGACCTTGGGCTCGAGCCGGGTGAGCAGGCGCAGTGTCTGGGCGTTGCCCTCGAAGCCGCCGATGCCGTGTGCGATGTCGTTCAGCGCCGACTCGCCGTTGTGGCCGAAGGGCGGGTGGCCGAGATCGTGCGCGAGGCAGGCGGTGTCCACGATGTCCGGGTCGCAGCCGAGGGTCCGCCCCAGTTCCCTGCCCACCTGCGCCACCTCGAGGGAGTGGGTGAGGCGCGTGCGGACGAAGTCGTCCGTGTCGGGCGCGACGACCTGCGTCTTCGCACCCAGCCGGCGGAGCGCGGAGGAGTGCAGCACGCGGGCCCGGTCACGTTCGAAGTCGGTGCGGTGGGAGCTCTTCGGCGGCTCCTCGACCCACCGCGCGGTGTCCGCAGCGGTGTAGCCGGTGGTGGAGGCCGGTTCGGTGAAGCTCATGATGCCTTTCTAGCGCAATGACTCGGAGGACGCCCGCGGGATCGGCGCATGGGGAGGACCGGTCAGCCGCCGGAGACGTCGAGCTCGGCGGCCGCGATGTCAGCCTGCTGCGCCGCGTTGAGCACGCGGCCCTCGAGCCAGTGCTCGGGCAGGGCGGTCCGCTTCGGCGATCCGGCACGGCCGCGCGGTCCCTCCGCGTCCTGGCCCGGATAGGGCGAGTCGTGGTCCAGTTCGGCGAGGAGGCCGCGCAGCACCTCGAGGGTGGGCACGGTGGCGAGCCTGGCCCGCAGGTCCCCGCCGACCACGTACCCCTTGAAGTACCAGGCCATGTGCTTGCGGATGTCCCGCAGGCCCATCATCTCGCTGCCGAACGTCTCGACGAGGAGTTCGGCGTGCCGGTACACCGTCTCCGCGACCTGACCGAGGCCGGGACGGTGCCGGGTGGGACTGCCCTCGAAGGCGTTCATGAGGTCCCCGAACAGCCAGGGCCTGCCCTGGCACCCGCGACCGATGACGACGCCGTCGACGCCGGTCTGCCGCACCATGCGCACGGCGTCCTCGGCGCTCCAGATGTCGCCGTTCCCGAGGACGGGGATGTCCGGAAGGGCCTCCCGCAGTTCGGCGATGGCGTTCCAGTCCGCCTGCCCCGAGTAGAACTGGGACGCGGTGCGTCCGTGCAGGGCGACGGCGGCCACGCCGCTGTCGCGGGCGATCTTCCCCGCCTCGCGGAACGTCAGGTGGTCCTCGTCGATGCCCTTGCGCATCTTGATGGTCAGCGGCACGTCACCCTTCGACGCCTCGCGGACCGCGGTCTGCACGATCCCCGTGAAGAGATCGAGCTTCCAGGGAAGCGCCGCTCCCCCGCCCTTGCGGGTGACCTTCGGGACCGGGCAGCCGAAGTTGAGGTCGATGTGGTCGGCGCGGTCCTCCTCCACGAGGAGGCGCACGGCCGCCCCGACGGTCTTCGGGTCGACGCCGTACAGCTGCACCGAGCGCACCTTCTCGTCGTCGTCGTGGGAGATGATGCGCATCGACTCGGGGCTGCGCTCGACGAGCGCCCGGGAGGTCACCATCTCGGAGACGTAGAGACCGCCGCCGTACTCGCGGCACAGCCGGCGGAACGCCTTGTTGGTGATGCCGGCCATGGGGGCGAGGATCACGGGTGTGTCCACCGTGATGTTCCCGAGGGTCAGGGGCGGGAGGTCGAGTCTCAGGGCGGCGTCTGCCGGCTCGTGCGGCGCGGCGGCCGGCTCATCCGAGGAGCGGGCACCGGAGGGGGCGGGGTGGGTGGAAACTGCAGTCACCCCTCCATTGTCGCAAGGGCCCGCAAATCCGGGATCCGGCACCGGCCGGACCTCCGGGAGCGCGGACCCCCGCTTCGCGGCCGAAGCCTTGCGCCAGCCCCGCGTCATTCCGCTCCCTCTCTCGCCTGGTCCGGTTCGTCCGCCTGACGCGTGCCGCGGGCGCGGCGTTCGCCGAGCGCCACGAGCCGTTGGCCGGGCGCGAGTGTCCCCGCGCCCTCGGCGACGGGGGCGGCAGGCATCACCCCGCCGTGATGCCGGGTGTCGTGGTCGGAGTCGCCAGCGGGGCGGGCGCCTTCGTGCCGGACGCCGTCGGGAGTGCGGCCGGTCGGGTCGTCGTCGAGCCCTCCGCCGTCACGCCCTTCGCCGCGCCCGCGGGCTGCCCTGGGCCCGACAGCTTTGACCACGAGCACCGCGATCAGGGTGGTGAGCGGGATGGCGAGCACGAGCCCGATGGACCCGACGAGGGTCCGCACCACCTCCTCGGCGAGCTCGCCGCTCGTGAGGGTGTCGAGGAGCGGGCGGTCGTAGAGGGAGACGAGGATCAGAATGGGCAGGGCTGCCCCGGCATAGGCGAAGGCAATCGTGTAGACGGTCGAGGCGATGTGGTCACGGCCGATCCGCATCGCGGAGGCGAAGAGGCGGCGGCCGGAGGTGTCCGGCGCCAGCTCGTGCAGTTCCCAGACCGAGGACGACTGCGTGATCGTGACGTCGTTGAGTACACCGAGGCCGGAGATGATGAGGCCGCACAGGATGATCGACGAGATGGACAGGTCCGCCGAGGCGTTGACCAGCGTGTAGGCGTTCTCGTCCCCGACCCCCGTGAGGTGTGCGGCATCCGTGGCCCATGCGGCGAGCAGCGCCGTCACCGCCAGCCCGAAGACGGTCCCGAGGAGCGCGGTGGAGGTCCGCGCCGAGAACCCGTGCGCGAAGTACAGGACGCCGTACATGATCGCCACCGAGCCCACGAGCCCGAGCAGCAGCGGGGGCGCCCCCTCGAGGAGGCCGGGCAGGATGAACTGCGCGAGGATCACGAGGGCTCCCACCAGGCCGACGATGGCCCGCAGCCCCCGCCAGCGGGCGACCGCGATCACGACGACGGCGTAGAGCACCGCGAGCGCGACGATGGGGACCGACCGGACGAAGTCCACGAAGACGTAGGGCGCGGCACCGCCCTGCATGACCTCGGACAGGTCCAGGTACCGGATCTCGTCACCGGCTTCGACGGCGTCCGTCCTCGCCAGTTCCGGTGTGACCTCGACCGGGATCAGGTCACCGCCGCGGGCGGGTTGCGTGTAGGCGACGGTGCAGGTGAGGGCCGTCCCGCCGGCGTCGACGGTCGGCTGGGAGGACGGGCAGTCCGCCTCGGCGACCTCGCGGACGGTGCCGCGGTCGAAGCTGACGCCGTCGGCCGTGGCGTACGGATCGGAGACGGTCAGGGAGCCGCGGTCTCCGCTCGGCCAGAGCAGCACCATCGCGACGAGGGTCAGCACGCCGATGGGCACGAGGATGGCCGCGAGCAGGAGGGTTGCGCGGCGACGGGTGGCAATCGCGGATGCGGACGGCTCCGAACTCCCCGTGGCGCTCGTGGCGTGCGGGTGGCTGTGGCCCACGGAACTCCTCCGGCTGGTCGGTACGGCTGGGCGGTGCGAGGGTTCCCGAGGCACGACGGCGTCGCGCTGCGGCCCGTACGGATTCTACGCAGGAGAACGTGCGAGGCTGGGACGGCAGCGCCGGGGAGCCCCGGGACGGTGCAGGGCTGTCCCGGATACCACCGCAGGACCGACGGCACGAGGACAACCCTCCGGGGTCTGAGAGGACGGAACGTGGCAGCGCAGGCATCACTCCCCGCGAGGGACAGGGACCCCGTGGTCTCCACCGGCGGCGCGGACTCCGACGTGCGCGGGGTTGCGCTGGTCCTCCACGGGGGCAGGGCCAGCAGCTTCGACGCGGTGCAGCCCCAGCACCTCAGTCCGCTGCGGATGCGCCCCTTCGCGGCGCGCCTCGCCGCCGACGGCGGGAGGCACGGACTCGCGGTATGGACCCTCCGCAACCGGGTACGCGGCTGGAACGGCGCCGACCGGTCCGCCCTGAAGGACGCACGCTGGGCCCTCGCGCGCATCGCGGCCGAGTATCCCTCGCTGCCGGTCTACCTCCTCGGCCACTCCATGGGCGGCCTCACCGCGCTCTACGCCGCGGACCATCCACAGGTGCGCGCCGTCGCAGCCCTGGCTCCCTGGCTCGAACCCGCCAGTCCGGTGGAACCGGTGCGGGGTCGGGACGTCCTCATCATGCACGGGGACACGGACCGGTGGACCAGCCCGACGTCCTCGCTCTCCTTCGCTCGGCGCGCGGTGGGCGTCGCCGAGGACGTCCACTACGTGCGGATGCTCGGCGCCGGCCACTTCATGTTCCGGACCGTGCCCGTCTGGCACGGCCTCAGCACCTCCTTCCTCCTCCGGCGCTTCGCCGGGGACACGGGAGCAGCCGTCGCCCCCGCCGTCCTCGGGCGCTCGGACCTGCTGTACCGATCCTCCGACCCCCTCGGCGTGACGGCGTGACCGCCCGACCCCCCGGTAGGACCGCCTGACCGCGTGACAACGGCTTCGCTTCCCCGGCTGCCCCTGCCACCCCGCGACCACCCCCGCGACAACCCCGCGACAACCTCGCCACGACCCGTCGAAGGTGCCCATGACCGTCTTCCCCCTGTCCGCGTTCCTCGTCGGCCTGCTGCTCTCGATCGCGGGGGTCGCCGTGCTGATGGCCCTGACCTTCGCCGTGGCCACGGTGCAGAGGCGGCACTCGGTCATCGACGTGACCTGGGGCCTCGGCTTCGTGGTCGTGGCGGTCATCACCTTCCTGGCCTCTGCCGGCGAGGGAGACGACGGCCGGCGCGTCCTCATGCTCGTCCTCGTCGCCGCCTGGGGCCTCCGGCTGGCCGGGTTCATCGCCTGGCGGGCCCGCGGCGGCGAGGAGGATCCGCGCTACGAGGAGATGCTTGCAGATCCCCCCGGCTCGGCAGCCGTCCTCGCGCTGCGGAAGGTCTACCTGCCCCAGGCCGGGGTCATGCTCTTCGTCTCGCTGCCCATCCAGGTCGCCATGGTCAGCACCGGCGCCCTCGGGCCGCTGGCATGGATCGGAGCGGCCGTCTGGGCGGTGGGACTGTTCTTCGAGAGCGTCGGCGACCAGCAGCTCGCGTCCTTCAAGAACGATCCTGCCCGCCGGGGGACGGTGCTCGACACCGGGCTCTGGCGCTACACACGCCATCCCAACTATTTCGGCGACGCCATGGTGTGGACCGGCCTGTTCCTCGTCACGGCCGACTCCTGGCCGGGGGTCCTGACCGTCCTGTCCCCCGCCCTGATGTACTGGGCCCTCGCCAACAAGACCGGGAAACCGCTGACGGAGAAGCGCATGTCCGCCCGGCCGGGGTACAAAGAGTACATCGAGAGCACGAGCGGGTTCTTCCCGCTCCCGCCGAAGGCCGGAAGAGGGATCTGAGCATGGGATGGAAGCCGCGGCAGAGTGACCGCATGTACCGGGCAGTGGTGTACGCGGGCAAGTCCGTCTTCACGGCGCTCCGCCTGCCCGTCAGGGTCACGGGAACCGAGAACCTGCCCGCCTCGGACCCGCTGAACGGGCGTTCGCGCCGCGCGGTCCCGGGTCACGGCGCCGTCGTCGCCATCACGCACTTCGGCTACCTCGACTTCGCGTTCGCCGAGCTGGTCCTCTGGAACCATGCACGCATACAGGCGCGGTACATGATCTCCAGGCGCGCCGCCGAGCACTGGTTCGTCAGCCCCGTCGTCCACGGGCTCGGGCACGTCGTCACCGACCGCACGGCCGGGGCGGAGGCGTACGACGACGCCCTGGCGAAGCTGCGCGCCGGTGAGTACGTCGCGATCCTGCCGGAGGCCGGCGTCTCCCGGAGCTACACCGTCCGGGCCCTGAAGACCGGCCCTGTGCGGCTCGCCGCGGAGGCGGGCGTACCCGTGATCCCGATCAGTGTCTGGGGCGCGCACCGACTGCTGACCCGCGGGCACGGCTTCTCCCTGAAACGTGCGTGGCGGTCGCCGATCCGCCTGCACATCGGCCCCGCCATCCACCATTCGCCCGACGTCGACGTGGCCGAGGAGACCGAGCGGCTGCGGCGGGAACTGCAGGCCGGCATCGAGACTTGCATCGCCGACTTCCCGGTCACGCCCGCAGCGGGCGCCTGGTGGATGCCCGCGCACCTCGGTGGCGGCGCGATGACCGAGGCCGAGCGCGACGCCGCCGATGTCGCCGACAAGAAGGCCGGGAGGCACAGCCGGGGCTGACGCCCCGGTCAGGCGGTCGCGATGACCAGCGTCTCGGGTCCGGCGAGCTGCGCTGCGCCTGTGGCGAGCAGGGGCTCGACGACGGCGACGAGGGCCTCCATGGCGTCGTCGACCTCCAGCTGGATGGGGTACTGGTGCACCAGCATCGCGATCATCGTGGCCACCGCAGCCTGCTGCTCCGCGGGCGGGAGCGAGGTGTCGTAGCCGAGCAGCACGTCCGCGGGGTCGTCCGTGCGCGCCTGCGTGTAGCTGACCGCGAAGGTCGCGATCGCGCCGCCGTCGGCCTTCGGCCGGTCGCGGAGCACGATCGCCCCGCCGGCGCCGCTGGCATCACCGAGGAAGAGCAGCTGGGCCCTGCCGAGGCTGAGCTCGGCGCGGTCCCAGACGTGGACGGACTCGTAGAAGGCCGCGAGCGCCCGCGTGAGTTCCACCGATCCGGTCGCCGCCTCCTCCAGTTGGGGACCCGCGGCGTCGTCGAGCGCTGGGGCGGCGAGGGCACCGGGCCCGATGACGACGAGCCGCGAGCGCTGCAGCGCGCCGAACCCGGTGGCCTGCGCGAACGCGGACCCGGTCGTCCCCGGCGTCACCTTCGACCGGAGGGCCGTGATGCCCGACGGCGACGCCGCGGCTTCGTGCTGGAGCATCGTGAGGAGCGTGGAGCCGACGCCCGCGCGCCGGTGGTCCGCCGCGACTTCGATGTAGCACCAGAGCCTGTCGGGGTGCAGTGCCGCACCGTAGACGCAGCCGGCCGCGACGGGCACGCCCTGGTCCACCACGGTGATGCAGCGGTTCCACGGCTCCTCCGCCGGCGGCCTGAAGGACCCCCGGAACTGCTCCGACGTCGCGGATTCGGGGCCACCCCAGAACTGGATGAGCTCGAGGTCGTCGCCCTCCTGCCAGGCGCGGTACTCGAGGGCCATCAGGCTCCGATCAGTCGTGCGGCGAGGTATCCCTGCACCTGGTCGAGGGACACGCGCTCCTGCGCCATGCTGTCCCGCTCGCGGATGGTGACGGCCTGGTCCTCGAGCGTGTCGAAGTCCACGGTGATGCAGAACGGGGTCCCGATCTCGTCCTGGCGCCGGTAGCGGCGGCCGATGGCCCCGGCGTCGTCGAAGTCGATGTTCCAGCCCTTGCGGAGCTGCGCGGCCAGGTCCTTCGCCTTCGGGGACAGGTCCTCGTTGCGGCTGAGCGGCAGCACGGCCGCCTTGACCGGCGCGAGGCGGGGGTCGAGCTTCAGGACGGTGCGCTTGTCCACCCCGCCCTTGGCGTTGGGCGCCTCGTCCTCCGTGTAGGCGTCCACGAGGAATGCCATGAAGGAGCGGGTGAGGCCGGCCGCGGGCTCGATCACGAACGGCGTGTAGCGCTCGTTGGTGGCCTGGTTGAAGTAGCCGAGGTCGGTACCCGCGTGCTTCGAGTGCGTCGAGAGGTCGAAGTCGGTGCGGTTCGCGATGCCCTCGAGTTCTCCCCATTCGGAGCCCTGGAAACCGAAGCGGTACTCGATGTCCGTGGTGCCCTTGGAGTAGTGGCTCAGCTTCTCGAGGGGGTGTTCGAAGAGGCGCAGGTTGTCCGCCCTGATGCCGAGGTCGGTGTACCAGGCGAAGCGCTGGTCGATCCAGTACCGGTGCCACTCCTCGTCCGTCCCGGGCTCGACGAAGAACTCCATCTCCATCTGCTCGAACTCCCGGGTGCGGAAGATGAAGTTGCCCGGCGTGATCTCGTTACGGAAGCTCTTGCCGATCTGGCCGATGCCGAAGGGCGGCTTCTTGCGCGCCGTCGTGAGGACATTGTTGAAGTTCACGAAGATGCCCTGGGCGGTCTCGGGGCGCAGGTAGTGCATGCCCTCCTCCGACGCGACCGGTCCGAGGAAGGTCTTCAGCAGTCCGGAGAACTCCTGCGGTTCGGTCCACTGGCCCTTGGTCCCGCAGTTGGCGCAGGTGACGTCCTTGAGGCCGTTCTCGGGCGCGCGGCCCTTCTTCTCCTCGTACTCCTCCTCGAGGTGGTCCGCCCGGTAGCGCTTGTGGCAGGAGAGGCACTCCACGAGGGGATCGCTGAAGACGTCCACGTGGCCGGAGGCCTCCCAGACCTGCCGGGGCAGGATCACCGCGGAATCGAGGCCGACGACGTCCTCCCGGCCGCGCACCATCGTCTGCCACCACTGCCGCTTGATGTTCTCCTTGAACTCGGCCCCGAGGGGTCCGTAGTCCCAGGCCGAGCGGGAACCGCCGTAGATCTCACCCGACTGGAAGACGAAGCCGCGCCGCTTGGCGAGCGAGATGATGGGGTCGAGGGCTGACTTGGCTGCTGCCATGGGATCTTCTCCGGTTTTCTGCAGGCCGCTGGGTGCGGTCCGCGGGTGGGGGGCGCGTGGTGCAGGCTGGTCCGCTCCCGTCGCAGGGGCGTCAGAGCTACCCGGCAAGCCTACCGGGTCGGGCCGTGGCGTCGGCGGTGGTGGCAGGCTCTGCGCCCGGTCGTGGAGGGGCAGGGGGAACCCCCTTGACGTGACGGCGGAAGCTTCCTAGGTTGAGCACACTCCGACGTGTGATCCACGTCACCCCCGCGTCCGGACAGTCCGGACCGCTCGCACCCAAAGGACACCCATGCCCCGTTCCTTCGTACGCCCGCGCGCCCGCATCGGACGCTCGGCGCTGGCCCTCGCCGGCAGCCTCGCCCTCGTGGCGAGCGGCAGCTTCGCGGCCAACGCCGCGCCGACGTTCGACAACAGCACCAACAACTCCTCCAAGAAGCTCCGGGCGGCGGTGACGGTCGAGAAGGTGGTGGGGCACCTCACGGCCCTCGACGCCATCGCCGAGGCCAACGGCAACACCCGCGCCTCGGGCACCGAGGGCTATTCGGCGTCCGTCGACTACATCGTGGGCAAGCTCACGGCAGCGGGCTACTCGCCGACCGTCCAGTCCTTCCTCTTCCCGTTCTTCGCCGAGTTGAGCCCCGCCGTGCTGGAGCAGTCCACGCCCGACGACGTCACCTACGGCGCCGAGGACGTGGCCACGATGACGTTCTCAGGTGCCGGGGACGTCTCCGGCGAGATCCGCACGGTGGACACCACGGGAACCGCGAGCGCGGCCGGCACCAGTGGCTGCGAGACCACGGACTTCGCCGGCTTCACGGCCGGCTCGATCGCACTGGTGCAGCGCGGCGGCTGCACCTTCGCCATCAAGGCCGCCAATGCCGAGGCCGCGGGCGCGACGGCGGTCATCATCTTCAACACCGGCGTGGGCGGCAACACCGCCGCGGTCGCCGGCACGCTGGGGGCACCCGACCTCGTGGGCATCCCCGTCGTCGGAGCCAGTTTCGCCGCCGGCAACGACCTCCTGGGCGAGGGCGCCACCGGCCGTGTCGCCGTCGACACCATCTCCGAGAACCGGGAGACCTACAACGTCATCGCCGAGACCGGCACCGGGGATCCTGACAACGTGGTCATGGTCGGAGCGCACCTCGACAGCGTGCTCGCCGGACCCGGGATCAACGACAACGGGACGGGCAGCGCCGGGATCCTCGCCGTGGCAGAGGGCATGGCCAAGGTCAAGACGGCCAACAAGGTCCGCTTCGCGTGGTGGGGTGCCGAGGAGGAGGGCCTGCTGGGCGCCGAGTACTACGTGGCCGACCTCGTGGAGAAGGATGAGCTCGATCGCGTGGGCCTCTACCTGAACTTCGACATGATCGGCTCGCCGAACTTCGGCCGCTTCGTGTACGACGGCGACAACTCCGCCTTCCCGGTGGGTCCCGACGCGGCGGCCGGTCCTGAGGGATCGGGCCGGATCGAGCAGGACTTCCACGACTACTTCGCATCGGTGGGCCTGGCCTCGGGTGAGACCGCGTTCAGCGGCAGGAGCGACTACGGACCCTTCATCGCGGAGGGCGTCCCCGCGGGTGGCCTCTTCACCGGAGCCGAGGGCATCAAGACCCCCGAGCAGGCCGCCCTGTTCGGTGGAGTGGCCGGCGCGCCCTACGACGCCTGCTACCACGCGGCCTGCGACGACACGAACAACCTCAGCATCGAGGCCCTCGACCAGCTGAGCGACGCCATCGCTCACCTGACCGTGACCTACGCGTCGAGCACGTTCGCCGTGAATGGTGCCGGCACTCCCGTGAAGGGCAAGGGCAAGAAGGACCGCTTCGACGGCAACCCCCTCGGCGGCGGCACGGAGAGTGGCGGCGGGCTCCACCCGGAGCACGACCACGACCACGAGGTCGCGGACCGCTAGCACGACCAGCACGACCAGCACGACCAGCAGGGGCTGCTCCCGACGGGGCAGCCCCTGCTGCGTGCGGCGGGGTCAGGGGACCGGGCTCAGGGAGTGACGCGGCGCGGCCAGGGCAGCGTGGTCAGGATGATGGCGCCGAGCGTCAGCAGGGTCCCGGCCACGGTCGCGAAGGCCACGATGGTCCCGGGCGCCGGGACCACGAGGTCGAGCAGGAGCGAGCCGACGAGCTGCCCGCCGATCATGCACAGACCGGTGAGGAGGACGCCGAGGCTCCGCACCAGCAGTGCGCCGAGGGCGATGAAAATGCACCCCATGGGTCCGCCGAGGTAGTACCACCACTCGGAGGGCAGGGGGTTCCCCGGTCCGGCGATCACGAGCTTGACCAGCCAGGCCGCCAGCAGGACCGCCGTCCCGGCGATGAAGTTCATGAGGGTCGCGGCGAGGGGCGTGCCGTAGTGCAGGGACGCCGTGCCGTTCATGGCCTGCTGGAAGCTGAGCAGCACGCCTCCGGCGACGGGCAGCAGGACGGGCAGGAGCCAGCTGGAGACCTCGCCGGCTCCCCCGAACCGCGGCGAGACGGCCCAGACGACGGAGAGGACGGTCAGGACGACGCCGATGACGCGCATGGCGGTGACGGCCCGCTTCCCACCCGGCCCGATCCCGGCCCGGTCCACCAGGAGTCCGCTCAGCGACTGGCCCATCACGGCGGCCACGGTGAACAGGGCGACGCCGATCAAGCCGATGGTCAGGGACTGCGTGAAGACGAAGAACGCACCGATCGCACCGGCGGCGATGTAGAAGGGCGGGAACCGGCGCTCACGCACCGAGGGGAGGATCTGCAGCGCACCGGCGCGTGCGGACGGCAGCGCCAGGGTGATGACGATCATCACCACCAGGCCCGTGCCGAAACTGATCAGGGCGGCGGCGATACCGTCCCCCAGGGCGGTACCGAGCGCACCGTTGATCCGGCCCTGGACGGGTACCGCGAGTCCCGCGGCGAGGGCGAGCGGAAAGCTGACGGAGGGAGGGAGCAAAGGCGCGTCGGACACCCGTACAGCCTAGTCCGGCGGCATCCGGCATGATGGACGCATGACCGACGACTCCAGCACAGAACTGCCCATCCGGGATGACATGATCCGCCTGGGGCAGCTGCTGAAGCTCGCCTCCCTCGCGGAGGACGGCGTGGAGGCGAAGACCCTCATCGACAACGGGCTGGTGCACGTGAACGGGGAGATCGAGGAACGGCGCGGACGCCAGCTCCACCCGGGTGACACCATCAGCGTCAACGGCGAGACGGTGCGGCTCACCCGCGGCTGACGGTTCCCCGACGCGGGTGGTCCGCACCGCGCGGCTTCGGCGCATCCGTCGCCGCCGGGTCGTCCACGGTGGTCCTCCCGCCGCGTCCGGATCCGGCGTCAGCGCTTCCCGAGCACCGTCATCGCGAGGAACTCGCGGACATGGGCCAGCTCCTGCACGTTGATGCTGTGGAACATGTTCGAGTAGAGGATCTTCGTCAGTTTCGTGTGGGTGGTCAGCCAGGCGTGGGTGACCTCGATCATCTCCGCAGTGATGACCTGGTCCTCCTGGTCCCGCCCCCAGAAGAACGGCGTGGGGGTCGCAGCGGCGTCCTCGTCCCGGAAGAACGCATGACCCTCCGAGGGGACGGTGAAGCCGGAGAGCCCGACGACGCAGGTGAAGTCCGCGGGTCGGTGCCGCAGGAGCGAGGTCGCCACCGCCATCCCCTGCGAGAACCCGAGGATGCTGACGCTGGTATGCACGTCGCGTACGGTGTCGAGCCACTCCGAGACAGCACCGACACCAGCGACAACGCGCTCCACGGAGTAGTCGGCATCACGGGCCAGGGGGAACCACGAGTAGCCGGGGCCCACGGCCAGCGGCGCCCGGACGGAGGCCACGGTGAACTCACCGGGCAGGTGGTCCGTCAGGCCCATGAGGTCCTCCTCGTCGGCCATGTAGCCGTGGAACAGGACGAGCAGGGGCGTACCTGCGCGCTCGGACTCGGGCCTGGACCAGAGGACCACCGGCTCCCAAGAGCGTGGCTCGGGCGCGGCGGTGCCGGAGGCGGATTCAGTCATGCCGTCCATCCTGTCACGGGGCGATGACTCCCTGCACTCCGGATGGCTGGTGTCCGGCGGCCGGCAGCGGTCACAATGGTGCGGTGAGTGCAGCGAACACCGGGGGTCCCCCGCAGAGCAACGCCCAGCCCATCCCGAACGGCCCGATGATCGACCCCACCCTCAACTCCGAGCCGCACCCGTGGCATCGCTACGTGGCACTCGGTGACTCCTTCACCGAGGGGATCGGCGATCCGAACCCGGCCAGCGTCGGCGGTAACCGCGGCTGGGCGGACCGCGTCGCCGAGGAACTGGCGCGCGGCCAGTCGAACTTCGCCTACGCGAACCTCGCCGTGCGCGGGCGCCTCCTCCAGCAGATCGTCGACCAGCAGGTCGACGCCGCGATCACCCTGCGTCCCGACCTCGTCACCATCTCGGCAGGCGGCAACGACCTGCTGCGTCCGGGCGGCGATCCCGATCTGCTCGCGGCCAAGCTCGACGACGTCGTCGGGACCCTCGCCGGTTCGGGGACGACCGTGGTGCTGTTCACGGGGCCGGACGTGCGCGAGACCGTCCTCGGGAGCATCCGCTCCAAGACCGCGATCTACAACGAGAACCTGCGCACCATCGCGACGCGGCACGAGGCGGTCATCGCGGACATGTGGGCGCTCCGGCAGCTGCTCGATCCGCAGATGTGGTCCACGGACAGGCTGCACTTCTCGCCGCTCGGCCACCACACCATCGCCGCGATGGTCCTCGACACCCTCGCGGTGAGGCACACCCTCGAGCCGCTGCAGCCCAAGGAGCTGCCGGCTCGCACCTGGCGGGCCGCACGCGCGGAGGACCTCGTGTGGGCACGCGAGTACTTCGTGCCGTGGGTCCTGCGCCGCCTGCGGCACCAGTCCTCGGGAGACGGCGTCACCGCCAAGCGGCTCGAACCGGCACCGATCTTCGGACCGGGCATGCCACCGGGCGCCGCGGACTAGCTCGCCGTCCGCCGCGGCACGCGGGGCCGTCCGCCGCCCCTCGCTCGTCGGCCCGGGGACCAGTGTTCCCGGCGTCCCGGAGGCGAGCCGTCCCGCGTCCCGGACGCGACCCTTCACCGCGTCCCAGGGACGACCCTTCCCAGCGTCCCGGAGACGACGATGACCGGTCGGCGGGCAGCCGACCGGTCATCACCGGTGTCTTGAGGGCGCCGAGGGCGACGCCCTGGAGTCAGCTCTCGAGCGCGACCTCGCCGTTGGCGACCGCGTCCGCGCAGGCGCTGAGATCGGGCCCCGGCTTGAAGTCGACGAACTGCGGCTTGAGCTTCTCGAAGAGGAACTCGTAGACCTCGTCGCGGGACTTGCCGTCCATGGTCTCCGCCGCCTCCTTCACCGCGCCCTGCAGCGCCCGGTCGGCGTCGAGCAGGATCTTGTCGCGTGCTTCCTGGTTCCAGCCAATGGTGCTCAGTTCCATGAACAGCTCCTCTTCATCCGTCGGTGTGGTGCGCGCGGGACAGGGTCCCGGGCTTGCCTGCCGGCAATCGATAAGCAGGCTTAGCTCCCAGCCTAGGGGCAGGCCCGGAGAAACCCAACAGCAGCCGCCGCGAAACTTCTACTTCGCGTAGAAGGCATCGCGCAACTGCGCGTCGAGCTGGTGGATCTCCGTGAGGAAGGCATCGTGGCCCACCGGTGAGGTGATCGTGTGGACGGGCACCTCCCCGGGCAGCCCCGCCGCCAGGCGATGGGACTGCCCGGGGACGTACAGCCGGTCGGAGCCGACCGCCGCGACGAAGAACTGTGCCGGCGCGGCAGCGAGGGCGGCGTCGAGGCTCCCCCGGGCGCGGCCGGCGTCGTGGCTCATGAGCGCCTCCGTCAGGATCACGTAGCTGTTGGCATCGAACCGGTCCACCAGCTTCTCGGCCTGGTGGTCGAGGTAACTCTCCACCTGGTACCGCCCACGGTCGGCGGGCACCACCGCACCGAGGGGTTGCTCGGCATCCTGCTCGCTCCGGCCGAAGCGTGTCTCGAACTCCCCTTCCGAGCGGTAGGTGATGTGGGCGATGCGGCGCGCCAGCCCGAGGCCCGCATCCGGATGCGGACCGTCGTAGTAGTCGCCGCCGCGGTAGGCGGGATCCAGGCGGATCGCCTGCAGCTGCGCCTGGGCGAACGCTATCTGTTCGGCCGAACTGGCGGCTGTGCAGGCGATGACGGCGCATCGCTCCACGCGGTCCGGGTACATCAGGGCCCACTCGAGGGCACGCGCGCCTCCCATGGATCCGCCGAGGACCGAGTGCCAGCGGTGGATGCCGAGCTGGTCGGCGAGCAACGCCTCCGCCCGAACCCCGTCCCGGATGGTGACGAACGGGAAACGGGAGCCCCAGGGGGCACCGTCGGGCGCCAGGCTGGCCGGCCCCGTCGAGCCGTAGCAGCCGCCCACCATGTTGATCGACACCACGAAGAAGCGGTCCGTGTCCACCGTCCGCCCGGGGCCCACGAGCGCGTCCCACCAGCCCTCCTCCTCCGACGCACCGCGTGCGACGTGCGAGCTGCCCGTGAGGGCGTGCTGCACCAGCACCGCGTTCGATGCCTCCGCATCCAGCTCCCCCCACGTCTCGAAGGCGAGCTGCACGTCCGGCAGCGCGCCCCCGGTCTCGAGGGCCAGGGGGCCGATCGGGGCGACGCGCAGGAACCCGTCCCCCGAGGGGCCGGCGTCGTTCCCCTGGTGCAGCGGAGCGGGAGGGTAGGTGGTCACGAAGGGTCAGGCTCCTTTGGCCGCTCGGAAGCCGGCGTCGAGGTCGGCGAGGATGTCGGTGATGTTCTCGAGTCCCACGGACAGGCGGACGAGGCCCGGCCGGACGCCCGCCGTGAGCTGCGCCTCCGCGCCGAGCTGGCTGTGGGTGGTGGATGCGGGGTGGATGACGAGCGACCGCACATCCCCCACGTTCGCCACGTGCGAGTGCAGTTCGAGACCGTCGACGAAGCGCTTGCCCGCCTCGAGCCCCCCGGCGATGTCGAAGCTCACGATCGCCCCCGTGCCGATGCGCCCGTACTTCCGGCCGCGCTCGTACCAGGGGCTGGACGGCAGGCCCGCGTAGGAGACCCGCTCGACGTCGTCGTGCGCCTCCAGCCACTCGGCGACGGCCTGGGCGTTCTGCACATGCCGCTCCACCCTGAGGCTGAGCGTCTCGAGGCCCTGCGCGATCAGGAAGGCGTTGAACGGAGAGACCGCGGCGCCGAGATCGCGCAGGAGCTGCACCCGTGCCTTGAGGATGTAGGCGAGGTTGGCGCCGAGCGGGCTTCCGACACCGAGGTCACGCGCGTAGACGAGTCCGTGGTAGCTCTCGTCCGGCGTGTTGAAGCCGGGGAACCGCTCCGGGTACCGGGCGAAGTCGAAGTTCCCGGAGTCCACGATCACGCCCGCGATCGCGGTGCCGTGCCCGCCCAGGTATTTCGTGGCCGAGTGGACCACGATATCCGCGCCCCACTCGATGGGCCGGATGAGATACGGGGTGGAGAGCGTGTTGTCCACGATCAGCGGGAGCCCGTGCTCGTGGGCGACACCGCTGATGCCCTCCAGATCGAGGACGTCCTGGCGGGGATTGGAGACCACTTCGCCGAAGAAGAGCTTGGTGTTCGGGCGGACCGCCGCACGCCACTGCTCGAGATCGTCCGGGTCCTCCACGAACGTGGTCTCGATCCCGAATTTCTTCAGTGTGTGCCTGAACAGGTTGTACGTACCCCCGTAGAGGCTCGGGCTGGCGACGATGTGGTCCCCCGCCTCGGCGATGTTCAGCACCGCGAAGGTCCCGGCGGCCTGGCCCGAGGCGAGGAGCAGCGCACCGACGCCACCCTCCAGGCTCGCGATCCGGGTCTCCACGGCCTCCTGCGTCGGATTGCCGATCCGGGTGTAGATGGGCGCGAGCTCGGTCAGCGAGAACCGGTTCGCCGCACTCTCGGCGCTCGGGAACACGAACGAGGAGGTCTGGTAGATGGGGAGGGCCCGGGACCCCGTGGCTGCGTCCGGCACCTGGCCGGCGTGGATCTGGCGTGTCTCGAAAGACCAATCGTTGGACATGGTGCTCCCTGTCGGTAGGGGCCCTGCGATCTCCGATGCTCCCGCCGACAGTTCCGGCTCCGGGAGACCGGGCCCCGCAGGAGCCCGCGCTTGAACGACGCCGAACCGGCGCCGGACCTGGTCCTCACCCGGGGCACCCCACCGCGGTTGGAGGGTTGCCGGCCAGCAAGCCGGGGCTTCGTGCTGGCACTCATGACCTGCACCCATGAAAACGTATGGGAGCGTGTCCGGCAACCCGTGTGACCCTCCGTGAAGCCGGCACGGAACGTCGCCCCAGGTGCCCCTCCGGTTCCCGGCGGTGCCTCGCGCCGGCATCCGACCCACCGGCTCTGTGCTCCGCCGCCGCCTCGGACGGCGCTCCGGCAGGGCCGGTGGGCGCTGTCCACGGGTAAGGCGGCCCTAAGTCGAGAGGTGCATCACTTAGTGCCAAAATAACCGCATGCGCCTGGACCACGTCTCTTATGCCTGTGAACCCGATGGACTTGCCGCGACCGCCGACCGGATCTCGGCCCGGCTCGGCATGGAGCCCGTGAAGGGCGGTGTGCACCCGCGTTTCGGCACCCGCAACATGATCTTCCCGCTGGCCAACAGCCAGTACCTCGAGGTCGTGGAGGTGCTGAACCACCCTGCGTCGGACAAGGCGCCCTTCGGCCAGGCCGTCCGCGCCCGCTCCGAGGCCGGCGGAGGCTGGATGGGCTGGTGCGTCGCTGTCGACGACCTGGGCCCGTTCGAGGAACGCCTCGGCCGCAGCGCCGTCCCAGGGAACCGCAAGTTCCCGGACGGCCAGGAACTGACCTGGCAGCAGATCGGCATCAAGGGCCTCATCGCGGACCCGCAGGTCCCCTACCTCCTCCGCTGGGACGAGGGCACCGAGGAACTCCACCCGTCCAAGGCACGCCCGGCGTCGGTCAAGCTCGACTGCCTGACCATCGCGGGGTCCTCCGAGCGCGTCACCGAGTGGCTCGGCACTGCGGTCGAGGAGACGCTCGACGGCGTCCAGGTGCAGTGGATCGCTCCGAACGGCACCCCCGGCATCATGTCCGTGACCTTCGAGACCGGCGAGGGACGCGTCGAGATCTGAGAGCTCGCGACGAGGCGAACACGGAGAAGGACCGGACTGTCGTCCGGTCCTTCTCCGTGTGGCGGCCGTTGTCGACCGCCTCAGCCGGTCAGGCGTGCGTGTAGGTGAGGCAGTCAGCGGCCTCGGCACCCGGACCCACTTTCACGGCCGGCGCGCTGCAGAGGAGATCGTGGTTGAAGCTGCACTCGGAGCGCTGGCAGGCGCCGACGTGCGCGAGCATCTTCGGCAGCCCGCCGCTGATGGACGTGTCGATGAACGTGGCACACGAGGCGTGCTCCTCGCTGCCCGACACCGTGATGGCGACGGCGGTGCAGCCGTCGTGGTTGAAGGAGCAGTTGCGGACACTGCACTCGGAGACACTGGTGACACTGGGGGCACTGGGGGCGCTGCTCATGATTCCTCCTGGCTGGTCCGGTGGGGTCCCTGTCGGAGCCGCCGTTGTCTGTGCCGGATGAAGTGAGCATAAACCCGTAATTAGCGGATAATTTAGTCATGATTCGTGCGCGCAAATGAACAAAGGGAAGCCTTTCTTTATTCAACCGCCAATTCCGATGGCCGGTCCGATGAGCGCGAATCCGACGAAACCGGTGATGTCGATGAGCGCGTGCGCGATCACCAGCGGCATGATACGGCGCGTGCGCGTGTAGAACCAGCCGAACAGCAGACCCATCAGGACGTTGCCGATGAACGGGCCGAAACCCTGGTACAGGTGATAGCTGCCGCGCAGGAGGGCACTGCTGACGACGATGGCGGGCGTCGACCATCCGAGCTCACGCAACCGGATGAACAGATACCCCACCACGATCACCTCCTCCAGCACGGCGTGCCGCACCGCGGACAGGACGAGCACCGGGATGGTCCACCAGTAGGCGTCCAGCGCCGCCGGGACGAGCGCGGTGGTGATGCCGAGCGCCCTCCCCCCGGCGTAGACGCCGAGCGTCCCGACGCCGATGATGCCCGCGAGCCCGACGCCGAAACCCACCGTCCGGAGCGGTTTCTCGAACGTGAACCCGAGCCGGCGGAAGGCGGAGACCCCGTGACCGCCGAGGAGGTAGAGGACCAGGGCCACCGGGACCAGCGCGAAGGCGATGTTCAGGAGCTGGTACGTGAGATCGAAGTACTGGCGCTCGTTGAGCACCGGATTCAGTGTGGTGGTCTGGGCGGCGAGCGGTCCGCGGGTGAGCTTCTCCGCGAGGTTGACGATCGCGTAGACGCCGGACTGCCCGAGCGAGAGTCCGAGGACGATGAGCAGCTCCACCCTGATGCGGCGCCGAGGAGCGGAGGCCGGCCCCGACGTGGGCTCGGGCGTGCCGCCGGTCCCGGATGCACGTGGTCCGGACCGGGACGTGGACGGGGACCCGGGCTGCAGGTGTGCGGAGGAGGGAGGATCCGGATGCATGGCGTCATCCTCCCAGCGCCGGCTGGGGATTCCCAACCCGCCGTCGAGCACTCTGCGTGCCGGACGGTCCGGACGGTCCGGACGGTCCGGACGGTCCGGACGGCCCGGACGGGCTAGCGGACGCGCGTGCCCGCCTTCCACACCGCATGCACGAGCGGCATCCCCGGCCGGTAGGCCAGGTGAGCCGCCGACGGCGCGTTCAGCAGTTGCAGGTCGGCCCTGTGTCCCACCGCGAGAGAGCCGACCGCCCGGCGTCCGTCGGCGTCGTCGCCCGCGTGCCGGCGCAGGGCGAGGGCTCCGCCGTAGGTCGCGGCGCGCACGGCCTCGTGGACGGTGAGGCCCATCTGCAGGACGGCCGTGGCGACGCAGAAGCCCATGGAGCTGGTGTAGGACGTCCCGGGGTTGCAGTTGCTCGCGAGCGCGATCTGGACTCCGGCGTCGAGGAGCCGGCGCGCGGGCGGGAAGGGTTGCCGGGTCGAGAGGTCGCAGGCGGGCAGGCACGTCGCGACGGTGCCGGGTCGTCCATGCCCGGCGTTCCAGGGGCCGGCGTTCGAGGTGCCGGCGTCCCAGGTGCCGGCGAGCGCGTCGACATCGCCGTCGGCCAGGTGGTTGACGTGGTCCACGCTGGCGGCGCCGAACTCGACGGCCAGGGCCACCCCGTGGCCGGGGCCCAGCTGGTTGCCGTGCACGCGCAGGCCGAGTCCGGCCGCGGCGCAGGCGGCGAGGACGCGGCGGGACTGGTCGGCCGTGAAGGCACCGGTCTCGCAGAAGACGTCCGCCCAGCGGACGAAGGGGCGGACGGCGTCGAGCATCGGTCCGCAGACGAGGTCCGTGTACGCGTCCGCGTCCCACCCGCGCGGGACGAGGTGCGCGCCGAGGAAGGTGACCTCGTCGACGACGCCGGCGGCGATGCGCGCGCTGCGGGCCTCGTGCCCGACATCGAGCCCGTACCCCGTCTTCGTCTCGACGTAGGTGGTCCCGCCCGAGGCGGCCTCGGCGACCCGGGCCAGCAGGAGGCGCGTGAGGTCGTAGTCCCCCGCGGCGCGCGTCGCCTCGACCGTGACGGCGATGCCGCCCGCGGCATAGGACTCCCCCGCCATCCGGGCCTCGAACTCGGCGGTGCGATCGCCGGCGAAGACGAGGTGCGTATGACTGTCCACCCAGCCGGGCAGGCCCGCGCGGCCACCGGCGTCGTAGGCCGTGTCCGCCGCGGGTGCTGCCGAGGCCGGGCCGATCCAGCTGATCCGCTCCCCCTCGAGGACCACGGCGGCATCTTGCAGGACGGCGTGCCCGGCGTCCTGCGTCGTCAGCTCGCCGATGTGCGTGATGAGGATGGACATCAGTGCCGCTCCCGGGGGTGGATGTAGCTGGATGCGGAGGTCTGACCGTCGGCGGCCACCGCGGCGTCCAGCCGGTCGATCGCTGCGACGAGCGACCCGGCGGGATCCCCGAGGGTGACGTGGGTACCGTTCCGGGCGGTGAGCACCCCGCCGACGACGACGCCCGTCACGTCCTGCGCCGTCGCCGTGTAGGCGAGCTGGTCCCACGAGGACCCGGCGGTACGGGCGGTGTGCGGATCGATGGCCATGAGGTCGGCGACGGACCCGGCACCGATGCCGGCGCTCCGGCGACCCTGCGCCCGGGCGCCGCCCGACGAGGCGATGCCGTGCAGGGTCTCCGGGTCGAAGTGGCCGCGCCGCCCGGTGCGGAGCCGCTCGCCGTATTCGAGCGCGCGCATCTCCAGCCAGGGGTCGACGACGGCGTGCTGGTCGGTGCCGAGCGCCAGGACCGCTCCCGCCGCGCGGAGCGGACCCGCCGGCCCAAGCCCGTCGGCGAGGTCCGCCTCGGTGGTGGGACAGAGCACGACACCGGCGCCCGCACCGCCGAGCAGGGCGATGTCCTCCTCGCCGAGATGGGTGGCGTGGACCACCGAGAGGCGCCGGTCCACGAGTCCGTGCCGCTGCAGCAGACCGGCGGGCGTCAGTCCGGTCGCGCGGAGGCAGTCCTCGTTCTCTGCGGGCTGCTCGGAGAGATGCACGTGGAGGGGCAGATCGGCCGGCAGCCGGTCCGCGATCACCGCGAGGTCCCGCTCCGGCACGGCCCGCACCGAGTGCAGGGCCGCCCCGACCGACACGTGGTGGTCCGGGTACAGCCCGGCGACGGTGGCCCGCAGCGCGTCCAGCCGCTCGAGCCACCGCTCTGCGCTCCCGTCCGAGAACCGGCGCTGCCCGTCCTCGAGCGGCTGCCCGAAACCGCCGGCGAGGTAGCACGTGTCGAGCAGGGTCAGCCGGATGCCGGCGCGCACGGCGGCTCGGGCGAGGGCGAGTTCCATCGCGTGGGGTTCGCCGGTCGCGTGGCCGTACGGCGTCCCGTCGGGAAGGTGGTGGATGTAGTGGAACTCGGCGACGCTCGTCCAGCCCGCGGCGACCATCTCGGCGTAGGCGGCGGTGGCGAGGTCCTCGTACAGTGCCGGCGTGAGGGCCCGTGCTACCCGGTACATCGTCTCCCGCCACGTCCAGAACGTCCCGCCGCGGTCGTGCGTCCGACCGCGCAGCGCCCGGTGGAAGGCGTGGGAGTGTCCGTTCGCGGCGGCGGGGAAGGCCACGCCGTGGAGGACGACGTCGCCCTCCTGCGCGGGGTGGCCCGGGCGGACGCCGGCCACGTACCCGTCGGCGTCGACCTCGATCCGCACGGCCTCGACCACGCCCTCCGTGCCGAGCCACGCGGACTCACACCAGACCGCCCGGACGGCACGGGACGCAGGATCGGCCGGGCCGCCGGTCAGTGCGTGACCGGCGGGACCCGCCGGGACTGCGAGGCCGCCGGGTCCTGCCGGGCGAACGAGGGCGGGGCCCGCCGGGCGAGCAGGGACGGCGCGCCCGATGCGGTGTGCGGCTCGGATCACAGCAGGTCTTCGAGCACGTCCGCGAGCGCGGTGGCGCCGGCGTCGGCGTCGTCGCGCTCCACGAACTCCTCCGGCGAGTGGCTGATGCCCGTGGGATTGCGGACGAAGAGCATGGCCGTCGGCGCGATGCTGCCGAGGATCCCGGCGTCGTGCCCCGCGCCCGTGGGCAGGGTCGGCGTGCCCGGGAAGGAACGCCCGAGTGCGTTGTGCAGTGTCCGCTGCAGGGCGCCGTCGAAGTGGACGGTGCTGCTGCGCGACTCCTCCGTGAGCGTGGCACGGCAGCCCTCGAAGGCGCAGATCTTCTGGGCCTGGCCGTGGATCTTCTCGATGAGCTGTGCGGTGACGGCGTCCTCCTCGTGGCGGACGTCGAGCCAGAGGTCCACGCGGGACGCGATGACGTTCGTTCCGCCGGGGACGGGCTGCAGCCGGCCGACGGTGGCCCGCGCCCCCTCCTGCTCGGCCGCGATCCTCCTGGCCGCGAGGACCACCTGCGCGGCGGCGACCATCGGGTCGGCACGGTCCGCCATGAGGGTGGTGCCGGCGTGGTTCCCCTGCCCGGTGATTGAGAGGCGCCAGCGACCGTGGCCCAGCATCGTGGAGCCGATGGCGACGGCGGAGTCGAGGTCGATCAGCCCGCGGCCCTGCTCCACGTGCAGCTCCACGAAGTCGCCGATCCGGCGGGCGGCCTCCTCGTCGCGGCCGAGGTGTGCGACGTCGATCCCGGCGGAACGCGCGGCGTCGGCGAAGGTGGTGCCGTCGGTGTCGGTGAGCGAGCGCACGTGGTCCGGGTCGAGGGAGCCGGTGAGCAGCCGGGAGCCGAGGCAGGACACCCCGAAGCGGGACCCCTCCTCCTCGGGGAACACCGTCACGGCCAGCGACCGGTGCGTCTGCACCCCGCGCTCGCGCAGGAGGTCCACGGCAGCGAGGGCCGAGGCGACACCGAGCGGCCCGTCGAACGCACCACCGCCGGGTACGGAGTCGAGGTGGCTGCCGGTGACCAGCGCGCCGTCGCGGCTGCCCGTGGCATCCCACCAACCCCACAGGATGCCGTTGCGGTCCGTCTCCACCGCGAGCCCGCGGGCCGTCGCCTCAGCGGCGAACCATTCGCGCAGCGACAGCTCGGCGGAGGTGAAGACCCCGCGGGAGTAGCCGCCGCGGGACGTGTCGCGGCCGACGTCGCTGATGGAGTCGAGGACGGTGGAGACGGTCTGCACGAGGGTGCCTTCCTGCGGTGGGGCGGGTGGTGTCCTGCTCAGGATTCCATGGGGATGCGCACGCCACGCTGGGAGGCGATCTCGCGTGCCCTCTCGTATCCCGCATCGACGTGGCGGATGACGCCCATGCCGGGATCGTTGGTGAGCAGGCGCTCGAGCTTCTGGGCGGCGAGCTCGGTGCCGTCGGCCACGGACACCTGGCCCGCATGGATGGACCGGCCGATCCCGACGCCGCCGCCGTGGTGGATGGACACCCAGGTGGCTCCGGAGGACGTGGTGAGCAGGGCGTTGAGCAGGGGCCAGTCGGCGACGGCGTCCGACCCGTCCGCCATGGCCTCCGTCTCGCGGTAGGGGGAGGCGACGGAGCCGGAATCGAGGTGGTCGCGGCCGATGACGATCGGCGCGGACACCCTGCCCTCCGCGACCAGGCGGTTGAAGAGCAGCCCGGCCTTCGCGCGGTCCCCGTACCCGAGCCAGCAGATCCGGGCGGGCAGGCCCTCGAACTCGACGTGCTCGGCGGCGGCGTCGAGCCAGCGGTGCAGGTGCACGTTGTCGGGGAACAGCTCCTTCAGGGCGGCATCGGTGACCGCGATGTCCGCCGGGTCCCCGGAGAGGGCCACCCAGCGGAACGGACCGAGCCCTTCGCAGAACAGCGGCCTGATGTAGGCGGGCACGAAGCCGGGGAAGGCGAAGGCGCGGCCGTAGCCGCCCTTCCGGGCCTCGTCGCGGATGGAGTTGCCGTAGTCGAATACTTCGGCGCCGGCGTCCTGGAAGCCCACCATCGCCTCGACCTGCAGGGCCATGGACACCTGGGCCTTCTTCGTGAAGCCGTCGGGGTCCGCCGCGGATTCACGCTCCCACTCGTCGGGGGCGATGCCTTCCGGCAGGTAGCTGAGCGGATCGTGCGCGGAGGTCTGGTCCGTGACGATGTCGACGTCGAACCCGCGCCGGAGCAGTTCGGGGAACACGGCGGCCGCATTCCCCACGACACCGACCGACAGAGCGCGCTTCTCACGCTTCGCGGCGAGGACCTGCGCGACGGCGTCGTCGAGCGTGTCCACCACGGTGTCCAGGTAGCGCTTGGCGACGCGGCGGCGGAGGCGCGCCTCGCTGACGTCGACGATCAGGACTGCCCCGCCGTTCAGGGTGACGGCGAGCGGCTGCGCACCACCCATGCCGCCGCACCCGCCCGTGAGCGTCAGGGTGCCGGCGAGGGTGCCGCCGAAGCGCTTGCGGGCGATCGCGGCGAAGGTCTCGTACGTGCCCTGCAGGATGCCCTGCGTGCCGATGTAGATCCAGGAGCCGGCCGTCATCTGCCCGTACATCATGAGGCCCTCGGCCTCCAGGCGGCGGAACTCCGGCCAGGTGGCCCAGTCCCCCACGAGGTTCGAGTTGGCGAGCAGGACGCGCGGAGCCCAGGGGTTCGTGCGGAAGACGCCGACGGGCTTGCCGGACTGCACGAGGAGCGTCTCGTCGTCGTCGAGCGTCTCGAGGGTGCGCACGATCGCGTCGTACGCCTCCCAGCTGCGCGCAGCCCTGCCCGTGCCGCCGTAGACGACCAGGTCCTCGGGGCGCTCGGCGACCTCGGGGTCGAGGTTGTTCATGAGCATGCGGAGCGGTGCCTCGGTCTGCCAGCTCTTCGCGGTGAGCTGCGTTCCGCGTGCCGCACGGATGGAGCGGGCGGGATCGTGGGTGGTCATGCGGGTTCTCCTGTCAGGTCGTGCCCGAGCGGGCCGGCCGGGATGTGGGCGAGCAGGTCCTCGGCCTCACGGGCGACGAGTGCGCCGAGGCGGCGAGCCTCCGTGGCGGTGATGCGGTAGCTGGGGACGACGACGCTGATCGCCGCGACCACGCGTCCGCCCGGGGACACCGGCGCGGCGACGGCCGTCACATCGGCCTCCACGCCGTCGCGCACGACGACGAAGCCGTCCGGCCCGGCTGCGCCCGCCAGGACCGCGCCGACAGCCGTGCCGTCCAGCGGGATGCTGCGCCCCACCCAGCTGGCGTGGCGCACCGAATGCGTCCCCTCGCGCATGGCGAGGTACACGCCCTGCCCGTCGTGCGACGGGACGCTCAGGTAGGCGGACTCCCCCGTCTGCCCCACCAGCCGTTCGAGGGCGGGCTCGGCGAGGGAGACGAGGGATTCCTGCCCGAGCGCCTGAGCCCCGAGCTGGACCACGCGGAGCCCGGGGCGGTAGGAGCCGTCGCCGTCCCGCCGGACGAAACCCGTGCTCTCGAGGGTGCGCAGGAGCCGCAGGGCGGTCGACGCCGAGAGCCCGGTCCCGCGCGCGGCGTCGGCGAGCGTGATCGATCCCGCCTCGCAGACAGCGCCGAGCAGCACCAGTGCCCGCTCCACCGTGCGGGTGGACGATTCCGCCATGCCGCCTCCTTGCTTTCGAACCGGTCCTGTATTTCACTTATTGAAACGTCCTTTTCACCAGATGGCAATAGCGGTCCGACCGCAGAACCGAGGTTCCCGTGCAGCATCCCGTGATCGTGGGGACCGGCCCCCTCTCGCCCGTCGACGTCGTCGCGGTGGCCCGTTCCGGCGCGACCGTCGAGCTCCATCCCGACGCATCGGCCGCCATGGCCGCCTCCCGTGCCGTCGTCGACGCCCTGGTCGACGACGGGACCCCCCACTACGGCGTCTCCACCGGCTTCGGCGCCCTCGCCACGAAGCACATCCCGCTCGAGCAGCGCACCCAGCTGCAGCGCAGCCTCATCCGGAGCCACGCGGCATCCTCCGGCACGGAGGTGGACCGCGAAGTGGTGCGCGGGCTCATGCTCAACCGGCTCTCGACCCTCGCGACCGGCCGCACCGGTGTGCGTCCCGTCGTCGCCACCACCTATGCGGCCCTCCTCAACGCCGGCATCACCCCCGTCATCGGCGAGTACGGCTCACTGGGCTGCTCCGGCGACCTCGCGCCGCTCTCGCACGTGGCTCTCGCGCTCATGGGCGAGGGCGACGTGCGGGATGCGCGGGGACGGCTCGTCCCCGCCGCCGAGGCCCTCGCCACCGCGGGCATCATGCCCGTCGAACTGCGCGAGAAGGAGGGGCTGGCCCTCATCAACGGCACGGACGGGATGCTGGGGATGCTGGTCCTCGCGGCGTCCGACCTGCACCTGCTGCTGGCGACGGCGGACCTCGCCGCCGCGATGAGCGTCGAGGGACTGCTCGGGACGGACGCCGTCTTCGCCGAGGACCTGCATGCCCTGCGCCCACACCCGGGCCAGGTGGCCTCGGCCGCCGGCATCCGCGCCCTCCTGGACGGCTCACCGCTCATCGCCGAGCAGCTCACGTCGGCGACGGGGCGGCACCGCTTCACGCGCGTCCAGGACGCCTACTCGCTGCGGTGCGCACCCCAGGTGCACGGCGCCGCGCGGGCCACGCTGGCGCACGCGGAATCGGTCGCCGCGATCGAGCTCGGCTCGGCCATCGACAACCCGGTGATCACGCCCGACGGCCGGATCGAGTCGAACGGCAACTTCCACGGCGCTCCCGTGGGATACGTGCTGGACTTCCTCGCGATCGCCGTCGCCGACGTCGCCTCGATGAGCGAACGGCGCACCGACCGCTTCCTCGACCGCGCCCGCAGCCACGGGCTGAACCCCTTCCTCGCCCACGATCCCGGCGTCGATTCCGGGCACATGATCGCCCAGTACACCCAGGCCGGCATCGTGTCCGAGCTCAAGCGCCTCGCCCAGCCAGCCTCCGTCGACTCCATCCCCTCCTCGGCCATGCAGGAGGACCACGTGTCCATGGGCTGGGCGGCCGGGCTGAAGCTCCGCCGGGCGATCGACGGCCTCACCCGCGTGCTCGCCATCGAGATCCTCACGGCTGCGCGCGGCCTGGACATGCGGGACGGCGGACTGCAGGGCTGGACGGACCCGTCCACCGGCGCCGACGCTCCCGGAAGCTCCCCCACCCTCCGCAGTTCGGCTCCCATCAGCGCCGTGCGGTCACGGCTCCGGCAGGACGTCCCGGGGCCGGGGACCGATCGCTATCTCGCCCCCGAGATCGAGGCGGCACGGCTCCTCGTCGCGGACGGCTCGCTCCTCGCGGCAGCGCAGGCGGAACTCCCAGCGTCCGCCGGGTAAGGCTTGTTAGGGTGGGCTAAGTCCCACCGAGAAAGAAGTCCCGCCCCATGCCCTCATCCTCCCCCGCTCCCACCTCGGCGTCTCCCGACCCTGCCGGTCCCACCGATCCCGCACCGCAGGCCCTGGCGCCCCGCAAGCCCCCGAGGCCGCAAGCCGTCCTCACCGTGGTCGGGACGCAGTGGCTGAGCCCCCACCTGGTGCGGGTGGTGGCGGGCGGACCGGGCTTCGCGGACCTCCAGGAGTGCGACGCGACGGACAAGTACGCCAAGCTGCTGTTCGCGAGGCCCGAGCTGGGACTCGTCCCGCCGTACGACCTCGCGGCACTGAAGCAGGAGCTCCCCTCCGGCGACCGGCCGGTGAAGCGCACCTACACGATCCGCTGGCTCGACCACGGCACGCAGCGGCTCGCGATCGACTTCGTGGTGCACGGTGACGCAGGCATCGCCGGCCCCTGGGCGGCAGCGGCCGTCCCCGGCGACACGCTCGTGCTCATGGGGCCGTCCGGGAAGTGGTCTCCGGACCCGACCGCGGACTGGCACCTCTTCGTCGGCGACGACTCCGCCCTCCCCGCGATCGCGGCGGGCATCGACGCCCTGCCGGACACCGCCGTCGGGCACGCCTACCTCGAAGTGGACAGCGACGCGGAGATCATCCCGCTCGACGCACCGGACGGACTCGCCGTGCACTGGCTGCTGCGCGACGGCAGGGCCGCCGGGACGACGACGCTCCTCGCGGACGCCGTCGCCGCCGGTGCGTGGCCCGAGGGCCGGGTCGACGCCTTCGTCCACGGCGAGCGCGGTGCCATGAAGGCCCTGCGGGACGTGCTGTTCAAGGGTCGGGGGCTCGAGAAGAAGCAGGTGTCCCTCTCCGGCTACTGGGCGTACGGGCGCGAGGAGGACGCCTTCCAGGCGGAGAAGCTCGAGCCGATCGGCCGCATCCTGGAGGACTGACGCCGGGGGCGGATGTCCGCGGGCGTCGGGAGGTGACGGCCCGCGGCCTGACGCCGGGGGCGGATGTCCGCGGGCGTCAGACCGTCACGGGCCGCGGCCTGCGCTTCGGCGCCCGGTCGAGCAGTTCCATCGCCGGCTCGGCGAGGCGGGCCAGCACCGGGCCGAGGACGGCCATCAGCAGGACGTAGGTGGTGGCGAGAGCCGCCAGTTCGGGGATCACGGCCCCCGACGCGACGGCGAGCCCGGCGATGACGATCGAGAACTCGCCCCGCGCCACCAGCGCCGTCCCCGCGCGCGCACGGCCGAGCCGCCCGATCCCCTGCCGCTTGGCAGCCCACCACCCGGTGGCGATCTTGGTGGCCGAGGTGACCAGCGCCAGACCCAGGGCGAAGCCGAGGACGGGCGGGATCGAGGCCGGATCGGTGTTCAGGCCGAACACCACGAAGAAGATCGCGGCGAAGAGATCGCGCAGGGGTTCGAGGATCCGGGCGGCGTTCTCCGCCGTCGCCCCCGAGATGGCGATGCCGAGGAGGAACGCGCCGACGGCGGCCGAGACCTGCAGCGCCGAGGCCAGGCCGGCGACCAGGAGCGCGGCACCGATCAGCGTCAGGAGGAACACCTCGCGGTCCGTGCTGTCCACCACTGCGGAGACCACGTTGCCCCAGCGGAGGGCGATCACGAGCACCAGCGTGACGACGAGGAGCGAGATACCGACCGTGCCGAGTCCGCCCGCGAAGCTGAGTCCCGCCAGCACGGCGGTGAGGACCGGCAGGTAGATGGCCATGGCAAGGTCCTCGAAGACGAGGATCGCCAGCACGGTGGGGGTCTCGCGGTTGCCGAGCCGGCCGAGGTCGCTGATGACCTTCGCCGCGATGCCGGACGAGGAGATGTAGGTGACGCCGCCCATCACCAGGGCGGCGACCGGACCCCACCCGAGGATCACCGCGACGAGCGCACCGGGCGTGAAGTTCAGCAGGAAGTCGACGATCCCGGCGAGCCAGGACTGCCGGAGGCCGGTGACCAGCTCCTTCGCGGTGTACTCGAGCCCGAGCATCAGCAGGAGCAGGACCACGCCGATCTCGCTGGCGACCTCGCTGAACTCGATGACACCCTCGAGCTCGATGAACCCACCCTGCCCGAAGAAGAGGCCGCCGATCAGGTACAGCGGGATGGGCGAGAGTCCGATCCGGCCGGCGAGCCGCCCGAGGATACCGAGGAACAGGAGAATGGCGCCGAGTTCGATCAGGGTCAGGGCGGTGGTGTGCACGGGCCGCTCAGCCGTTGCGCAGGATGTCCGCCGCGGCGTCGAGGCCCTCGGAGGTTCCCACCACCACCAGCAGATCGCCGGCGGCCAGGGTGAAGTCGGGCGTGGGGGATGCCTGGACCTGCCCCGAGCGCAGCACCGCCACGAGGGACGCTCCGGAGCGCGAGCGCATCCGGGTATCCGCGAGCGGATGTCCGTCGAAGGGCGAACCGCGCTCGATGAGGAACTGCCGGGTGGAGACGCCCGGCAGGTCCCGGTGCTCCTCCGTCAGTTGCGCGACGAGCTGCCGCGAACCCAGGAGGTTGCCGATGGTGGCGGCCTCGTCCGGCGTCAGCGGGATCGAGGCGACGCAGGCGTCGGGGTCGTTGGCCTTGGAGATGATGAGGTCGAGATCGCCGTCGCGCTGGGCGACGATGCCCACCCTGCGCCCGGAGCCGGTGACGATCTCGCGCCGCACTCCGATGCCGGGAAGACGTGTTTCGATGACGTTCATGCGCCCATCCTAGACCTGCCCACCCCCGTCGCCGGACGCCGGGGTGCGGGCGGAGCCGCCGTTCGCCGAGGGCGTCACCCCGGCCTCGGGGACGTAGAGATCCGGTTCGAGATAGATGGCCGTGGCGATCGGCACCGCCGCCCGGATGCGCCGTTCGGCGTCGTTGATCTCGGCGGCGATCTGCGCTCCGCTCTCCTGGCTCCCGACCGTGATCTTCGCGGCGACGAGCAGCTCGTCGGGGCCCAGGTGGAGGGTCTTCAGGTGGATGATGTGCGTGGCTCCGTCGTTGCCGATGGCCTCCTCGATCTTCGCGACGTCCGACGCCGACGCGGATTCGCCGAGCAGCAGGCTCTTGGTCTCGACGGCGAGGACGGCGGCGATGGCCACGAGCAGGAGGCCGATCATCGCCGTGCCCGCGGCATCCCAGAGGCCGTTGTCCGTGAGGAGGGTCATGGAGACGCCGAACAGCGCGAACAGCAGTCCGATGAGCGCGCCGAAGTCCTCCAGCAGGATGACGGGCAGCTCGGGAGCCTTGGCCGTCCGGACGAAGCGCACCCAGCCCATGTCCCCCCGGGTGTGGTTGGACTCCCGGATGGCGGTGCGGAGGGAGAACGACTCCGCGACGATCGCCCCGATGAGCACCGCGAGCGGCACCCACCAGAAGGAGCCCTCGATCGGGTGCGGGTCCTGGTACTTGTGGTAGGCCTCGTAGAGCGCGAACAGCCCGCCGACGCTGAACAGCACGATCGAGACGATGAAGGCGTAGATGTAGCGTTCGCGTCCGAATCCGAACGGATGCTCGGCACTCGCCTGGCGCTTCGACCGCTTGCCGCCCACGAGCAGCAGCACCTGGTTGCCGGAGTCCGCCACCGAGTGGATGCCCTCGGCGAGCATCGACGACGATCGCGTGAGGGCGAACGCGAGGAACTTGAGGGCGGCGATGGTGAGATTCGCCGTGAGGGCCGCGATGATCGCCTTGTTGCCTCCGCCTGCCGACATGCTGCACGTCCGTTCTCCGTGCCGCCCGCGGCGGCGCCTGTGTTCCCGGCATCATGCCGGTGTCGAGGACCCACACTACGGAACGGACGCCGCTTCCGGATCCCCGGGCCCGGCGGTGCCCGTCCCTTGCGCGGGGCGCGGACATCAGCTGGGGGTCATGCCGGGCGGAGTGCCTCCGCCGCAGCCCTGATCCGGACCGGATCGGCGCCGAGATCCTCGGGGTCCGCCCCGGTGAGCAGGATGGTCGCGAGCTCGGCGATGCCGGAGGAGGTCTGGAAACCGTAGCCGCCCTGGCCGGCGAGCCAGAAGAAGCCGGGATGTGCTGCGTCGAACCCGACGACCGGCAGGCCGGACGCGCACTGCGTCCGCAACCCGGTCCAGGCCCGTACGACACCGGTGATGCCGAGATCGGTGACGGTTGCCAGGTGGTCGATGAGACGCTCGACGTCGCCCGGGTGGGGTTGCGCGTCACCCGGCTCGGCAGGCTCCGCCTCGCACGGGGAGATCAGGATCCCCTCGGCGTCGGGCCGGTAGTAGAAGGCGTCATCGGCTGCCGCCACCATGGGTGTCCCGACGGGTGGCGCATGGGTGGCCGCCACGATCGCGGCGGTCCGCCGGAGGGGAACGAGGCCCTGCGGCGCGACACCGCAGACATTGGCGAGACCGTCGGCCCAGGCGCCTGCGGCGTTCACGACGACCTCCGCGCTGATGGGTCGGTAGCCCGCCCGGACGCTCCAGCCGGCGCCGTCGTAGTGCGCCGAGGTGACCTCGGCACCGGTGAGGATGATGACGCCGTCGTCGCCCGCACGGCGGCGGTGGTAGTCGAGGAGCAGATCGGTGTCGGTGCCGACGCAGTCCGTGTCGATGGCGGCTGCGGTGAAGGCGTCCGGGCGGAGCTGTGGGCACAGCGCCAGGGCCTCGGCGTGCGGGACGCGCCGCATCGACCCGTTCATGGCGGCGTCGACCTCGTCCTCGGTACCGATCAGGAGGAAGGCTCGCGGCACCGTCAGTGGCAGGCCGGTGGAGGACTGCACGCCGTCCAGCAGGTCGAGCGTGCGGCGCGTCAGGTCCTGGACGGGTCCGGGTCCGTAGCTGGGGATGAGCTGACGGGCCGAGCGCGACGACGTGTGGTAGCCGAGCGTGCCCTCCGCCTCGACCAGCACCACGCTGGAGAACGGGGCGAGGGCCGAGGCCAGGGAGAGGCCGGCGATCCCGCCGCCGACGATCAGGACGTCACACTCGAGGGAGCTCATGCCGTCATCTTAGGTGGGCGCTCCCCCGAACGGCCGCCGGGGCTCCCGGAGTGTGGAGGAGGACTAGGCGCCGCCGACGTGTGCGCCCGGAGCACCGGCGGCCTCGGCCCCCGCGCCTTCCCCCGCGACGTCGTCGCGCGCCGCGACGAAGGCCTGCACGCAGGCCTCGATGTCCTCGTCGGTGTGGGCGGCGGAGAGCTGCACGCGGATGCGCGCTGCACCCTTGGGCACCACGGGGTAGCTGAAGGCCGTCACGAAGACGCCGTGCGCGAGCATCGCGTCGGCGGTGCGCGCCGCGAGGACGGCGTCACCGAACATCACCGGGATGATGGCGTGTTCGCCCTCGAGCAGGTCGAACCCCTCCTCCGTCATCCGACGCCGGAACAGCGCCGCGTTGGCGGTGAGTGTTCCGCGGAGCTCCCCGCTGTTCTGCACGAGGTCGAGCGCCGTGAGGGTCGCGGCGACGATCGACGGCGCGAGGGAGTTCGAGAAGAGGTACGGGCGGGCGCGCTGCCGCAGCAGGGCGACGATCTCGGCCCTGGCCGCCACGTACCCGCCGGATGCGCCACCGAGCGCCTTGCCGAAGGTCCCGGTGAAGATGTCGACACGGCTCGCCACGCCCGCGTGCTCCGGTGTCCCCGCCCCGGTGGAGCCCATGAAGCCGACCGCGTGCGAGTCGTCCACCATGACCATCGCGTCGTAGCGCTCGGCGAGGTCGCAGATCGCCTCGAGCGGCGCGAGGTAGCCGTCCATGGAGAAGACGCCGTCCGTCACGACGAGACGGCGCCGCGCCCCGGCGGCCTCCTGGAGCTTCGCCTCGAGGTCGGCCATGTCGCGGTTGGCGTAGCGGAAGCGCTGCGCCTTCGAGAGCCGGATGCCGTCGATGATGGACGCGTGGTTCAGGGAGTCCGAGATGACGGCGTCCTCAGCGCCGAGCAGCGATTCGAAGACGCCGCCGTTCGCGTCGAAGCAGGAGGAGAAGAGGATGGTGTCCTCGGTGCCGAGGAACTGCGAGACCCGGTGCTCGAGCTCGAGGTGGAGGTCCTGGGTGCCGCAGATGAAACGGACCGAGGCCATGCCGAATCCGCGTTCGTCGAGCGCGTTCTTCGCCGACGCGATGATGTCGGGATGGTCGGCGAGGCCGAGGTAGTTGTTCGCGCAGAAGTTGAGGACGTCCGCGTCCCCGGCGTCTAGCGCCCCGGCCATGATGTGGCTCGATTGCGGGGACGAGATGCGGCGCTCGTGCTTGAAGAGGCCGGCGGTGCGGATGTCGTCGAGTTCGCCGGCGAGCTGGTCGCGGACTGCTGAGTACATGGTGTTCCCGTTTCCCTAGAAGGTGGTCCAGTCGAGGACCACTTTGCCGCTCGCGCCGTCGCGCGCTGTCGTGAAGCCCTGCTTCCATTCGCTGGCGGGCAGGCAGTCGGTGACGACCGACGAGACGGCGTCGCGCAGCGTCCGGTTGGACTGCAGCATGGCGCTCATCGCGTACCAGGTCTCGAACATCTCGCGGCCGTAGATGCCCTTGAGGGTGAGCATGTGCGTGACCACCTTGCCCCAGTCGATCGAGATGGGGCCCGAGGGCAGGCCGAGCATCGCGATGCGCCCGCCGTGGTTCATGTTGTCGATCATCTCCGGCAGGGCCGTGGCGTGGCCGGACATCTCCATCCCGACGTCGAAGCCCTCCTTCATGCCGAGCTCGCGCTGCGCGTCGGCGACCCGCATGCGGCTCACGTCGATGGCGATGTCCGCACCGACGCCGCGGGCGAGCTCCAGTCGCGGCGCCGAGACGTCCGTGATCGCGATCTTCCGCGCTCCGGCGTGGCGGGCGACGGCGACGGCCATGAGGCCGATCGGCCCGGCGCCGGTGATCAGGACGTCCTCGCCGACGAGGGGGAAGCTGAGCGCGGTGTGGACGGCGTTGCCGAACGGATCGAAGACCGCACCGAGATCGGGCGTGACGGTCGCGTCGTGGACCCAGACGTTGGTCTCGGGGACGACGACGAACTCGGCGAACGCGCCGTCGCGCTGCACCCCGACGCTCGAGGTGCGGATGCACATCTGGCGGCGGCCGGCGCGGCAGTTGCGGCAGGTCCCGCAGACGATGTGGCCCTCACCGGAGACACGGTCACCGATGCGGACGTCCCGGATGCCGTCGCCGAGCGCCACGACCTCGCCGTAGAACTCGTGTCCGGGGATGAGCGGCGCCGAGATCATGCCCTGCGCCCAGGAGTCCCAGCTCTCGATATGGAGGTCGGTGCCACAGATGCCGGTGGTCATCACGCGGATCTTGACCTCGCCGAACCCTGCGTCGGGTTCGGGCCGGTCGACCAGTTCGAGACCGGGGTGTGCCCCGGACTTGTACAGCGCCTTCACTGGACAGTTCCTTCCATGCCGCTGCGGTTCCGGCGGAGTGGGCCGGGCGTCCTAGCGGGACGAGTGCCGGGCGGGATATGCCCGCAGCAACACTATCAGCGCTCTGCGGAGGCAGGCCTCGGCGGACTGCCGAGCCCGCCGTGGAACCCCGCGGGTCCGGCGTCGAGCCGGGCCGGCACCGGCACCGGGTCAGTCGGCGCAGGCCTCCGCCAGGGCCTCCCGGCCGAGTGTGTGCAGATCCGGCGCATCGTCGGACGACGCCGCCACCGCACTGCCGATGCTCACGGCCCAGCCGCGCGCCCGGTCCCACGTGGCCTCGTCCGTCGGACGCAGCCGCTCCACCTCCGAACGGAACGCGGAGCGACCGGCTGCGTCGAAGAACAGCCATCCCGCCGCGAGGTCGGTGGCCGGGTCCCCCGAGCAGAGATCCCCGAAGTCGACGACGCCGGCCAGCCCGCCCTCGGGCGTGAGGACCGCGTTCGCGGGATGCAGGTCGCCGTGCAGCCAGAGCGGCACGCCTGCCCACGCGGGAGCAGCCACCGCCCGATCCCATGCAGCGGACAGGTCCGGATCACCGGCGAGGGATGCCAGCCGCTCCCGCACGACCTCGTTGCGCGCCGTGAGCGGACCGCCCCGCCCCACGGGACTCACCGGGGCGCCCGCCGGGGCAGGACGCTGGAAGGCGACGAGGAACCGCGCGAGTGGAGCGGCCGCCGGTCCCCGGCGCGCCCGGGGGACCGTGAGTCCGCTCCCGCCCGCGATCCAGCGGCTCACCGACCAGTGCCACGGATACCCCTCGCCCGGCCCGCCCAGCCGCACGGGCGACGACGTCTGCACGTCGAGGCCTGCAGTCAGTCCCGGGAGCCACCGCTGTTCCTCGACCATGAGGGGTTCGGCGACCGCGCGGCGCGGGAGCCGCACCAGGAGGTCCTCGCCGAGCCGGAAGATCGCGTTGTCCCAGCCGTTGCCCGCGAAGCGCAGCGGCAGGTCCGCGAGGTCGGGGTGCTGCTGCTCGAGGAGCGAGACGACGAGGGAGGGCACGACGTCGATCTCTGCCACCGGCATGAGCGCCATCGTGCCCTCCCTCGTCCGAGTCCTTCGGGTGCGGGGCTAGCCTTCGACGCCGAGGCGCTGGAGGATGAGCTCGCGCACGCGGCCGGCGTCGGCCTGGCCGCGCGTCGCCTTCATGACACCGCCCACGATCGCCCCGACGGCCTGGACCTTGCCGCCGCGGATCTTGTCCGCGACGTCGGGCTGCGCCGCGAGGGCTCCGTCGATCGCCTCGAGCAGCGGTCCGTCGTCGGACACCACCGCGAGGCCGCGCTTCTCGACGACCTCCGAAGGTGTCCCCTCGCCCGCGAGGACCCCGTCGAGGACGTCGCGGGAGAGCTTGTCGTTGATCTTGCCCGACTCGATGAGCGCGTTTAGTTCGACGATCAGCTCGGGCGTCACCCCCAGCTCGGCGGGCTCGACATCGGCGAGCTTCGCACGGCGGGAGATCTCGCCCATCCACCACTTGCGGGCGACGGCGGCGCTGACGCCGGCGGCGACGGTGTCCTCGATCGAGGACATGACGCCGGCGTTGACGACGTCCCGGAACTCGGCGTCGGAGTAGCCCCAATCGGCCTGCAGGCGCTTGCGGCGCTCGGCGGGCGGCTCGGGCAGTTCGGCGCGGAGCTTCTCGATCCACGCCTCGTTCGTGACGACCGGCACCAGGTCCGGCTCGGGGAAGTAGCGGTAGTCGTCGGCGTCGGACTTGGGACGGCCCGACGTCGTCGAACGCGTGTCCTCGTGCCAGTGCCGCGTCTCCTGCAGGATCGCCGTCCCGGTGTCGAGGACGGCGGCGTGCCGCTGGATCTCGTAGCGGACGGCGTGCTCGACGGCGCGCAGCGAGTTGACGTTCTTCGTCTCGGTGCGGGTGCCGAACCTCTCCCGGCCGTGCGGGCGCAGGGAGACGTTCGCGTCGCAGCGCACGTTGCCGCGCTCCATGCGCGCATCGGAGACACCGAGGTTCTTGACGATCTCGCGGATCGCGGCGACGTAGGCCTTCGCCAGCTCCGGGGCCCGCGATCCTGCGCCCTCGATCGGCTTGGTGACGATCTCGATCAGCGGGACGCCGGCACGGTTGTAGTCCACGAGGGAGAACTCGGCGCCCTGGATGCGGCCCGTGGAGCCACCCATGTGGGTGAGCTTGCCGGCGTCCTCCTCCATGTGCGCGCGCTCGATCTCGACCCGGAACACCGTGCCGTCGGCCAGCTCGATGTCGAGGAAGCCGTCGTGGGCGATGGGATCCTCGAACTGGGAGGTCTGGAAGTTCTTCGGGGTGTCAGGATAGAAGTAGTTCTTCCGCGCGAAGTAGCACTTCTCGGCGATGCTGCAGTTCAGCGCGAGGCCGATCTTGATCGCGGATTCCACCGCGACACCGTTGACCACGGGCAGCACCCCGGGCAGGCCGAGATCCACCGGCGTGACGTTGGTGTTGGGGATGTCACCGAAGGCGTTGGGTGCGGAGGAGAACATCTTGGTCCGCGTGTTGAGCTCCACGTGGACCTCGAACCCGAGCACGGGATCGTACTTCTCCATGGCCTCCTCGAAGGAGAGGACCTCGTCGGTTCCAGCAGTCATTACTTTCCACCTGCACTCTCTGTGATGGCCGGAGCCTTGGCCAGCAGCGGGCCACCCCACGTCTCCTCGAGCAGCGCCTCGAGGACCGCACCCACGCGGTAGAGGCGCGCGTCCTGGCGCGCCGGGGCGAGGAGCTGGATGCCGACGGGGAGCCCGTCCTCGTCGGCGAGACCGCCGGGCAGGGACAGCCCGGGGACTCCGGCCATGTTCGCCGGGATGGTGGCGACGTCGTTCAGGTACATGGCCAGCGGATCGTCGAGCTTCTCCCCCAGCTTGAAGGCCGTGGTCGGCGCCGTCGGCGAGATGAGCACGTCGGCCCGCTCGAAGGCGGCGGCGAAGTCCCGCTGGATGAGCGTGCGGACCTTCTGCGCCGAGCCGTAGTAGGCGTCGTAGTATCCGGCGCTCAGCGCGTAGGTACCGAGGATGATCCGGCGCTTGACCTCGTCGCCGAAGCCCGCGGCGCGGGTGGCGCCCATGACGCGCTCGATGGTGGGGGCGCCGTCCGGCACCACCCGCAGGCCGAACCGCACGCCGTCGTACTTGGCGAGGTTGCTGGAGGCCTCCGACGGCATGATGAGGTAGTAGGCCTCGAGTGCGTAGCGGAAGTTGGGGCAGGACACCTCGACGATCTCGGCGCCCGCCGAACGCAGCAGGTCGAGCGACTCGTGGAACCGGGTGAGGACGCCGGCCTGGTAGCCCTCGCCCTGCAGTTCCTTGATGACGCCGATGCGCATGCCCTCGACCTGGCCCATCCGAGCGGCCTCGACGAGCGCGCCGACGGGGTCGGTGAGCGACGTCGAATCGTGCGGGTCGTGCCCGCCGATGACCTCGTGCAGCAGCGCACTGTCGAGGACGGTGCGGGACACGGGACCGATCTGGTCCAGGGAGGACGCCATGGCGATGGCACCGTAGCGGGAGACGCCGCCGTAGGTCGGCTTCACGCCGACCGTGCCGGTGACGGCGCCGGGCTGGCGGATCGAGCCGCCGGTGTCGGTGCCGAGGGCCAGCGGCGCCTCGAAGGCGGCGACCGCGGCAGCGGAACCACCGCCGGATCCGCCGGGGATGCGGTCCAGGTCCCACGGGTTGCGGGTGGGGCCGAACGCGGAGTGCTCGGTCGAGGACCCCATGGCGAACTCGTCGAGGTTCGTCTTGCCGAGGATCGGCATCCTCGCCGCACGGAGCTTCTTCACCACGGTCGCGTCGTAGGGGCTCTGCCAGCCCTCGAGGATCCTCGAACCGGCCGTGGTCGGCTGGCCCTTCGTCACGATCAGGTCCTTGACCGCGATGGGGACGCCGGCCAGCGGGTGCAGGGCATCGCCGTCGGCGCGGGCCTTGTCGACCTCCGCGGCGACGAGCAGTGCCTCGTCCGTGTTCACGTGCAGGAAGGCGTGGATGGCACCGTCGACGGCGCCGATACGGTCGAGGTGGGCCTGCGTCACCTCGACGGCGGAGACCTCCTGCGCCGCGAGCTTCCGGGCCAGGACATCGGCGGAGAGATGGATCAGATCGGTCATGGGTTACTCCCCGTCCAGGATCGCGGGGACCTTGAAGCGTCCGTCGGCGTTGTCGGGCGCGCCGAGCAGCGCTTCCTCGTTGCTGAGGGTCTCCCCCACGACGTCCTCGCGGAACACGTTGCTCAGCGGGATCGGGTGGCTGGTCGCCGGGACGTCGTCGCCCGCCACCTCGCTCACGGTCTTGATGGACTCGACGATCACGGCGAGCTCTCCGGCCATGCGGTCGAGCTCCTCGTCGGTCATGTCGATGTGGGCGAGACGCGCGAGGTGCGCGACGTCGTCCCGGTTGATCTCAGCCATGGATCTCCCCTGGAAGTCGGAGGTGGGTTTCTCCGTCCAGTCTAGTGCGGTCGCGTGGCGCGTCCGGCATGGCGGCGGGCGGCTCGACGACGGGACGCGGAGGCTGGAGCGGCAGCCGGAAGACCCACAGCAGGATGTCCTCGTTGGGGACCTCCCAGTCCCGCTCCGGCACCCGGACGAAGCCCATCGACGTGTAGAGGCGGTGGGCGCGCACCATCTCGGAGCCGCTGGTCAGGCTGACGGCCTCGATGCCGGTCAGGGTGCGCGCATGCTCGACGATGCGCTCCACCATCGCGCGGCCGACCCCGCCCCGCTGCACCGAGGGATCGACGGCGAGCATGCGGAACTCCAGTTCGCCCTCGACGGCGATGTCCGTGTACCGCTGGCCCGCGAACGTCAGCGCGACCGACCCGACCACGGTGCCGTGCCGCTCGGCGACCCAGACCTCGGCGTGCTGTGCGCGGTGCTCGATATCGGACAGGACCGCCATGTAGGGGTGGGCATCGTCGGCGAAGTACCCGGCTTCGAGGTAGGCGTCGCGCGTGATGCGGCGGACGGCGTCGTAGTCCTCGGTGCGGACGGGCCGGATGGTGAGGCGGGGGTCGGACACTGCGTGGCCGGACGGAGCGGAAGTCACCGGTTCATCTTGTCACGGGGACCGGCGCCGGCAACGAGGCCGGGCAGGGTGCCGGGGCGGGGGCTTTACAGGCTAACTACTTAGAGAGACAATCTAGTCATGAGCACCTCCACCCCCGATGTGCGCGCCACGGATGGCGTGGACTGGCCCAGCGACTGGCTCCGGGCGACCCTCGGATTCCTCGCCCTGCGAGCGTTGTCGGGCGGACCCTCCTACGGGTACGCGATCATCAGCGAACTCGAGCGGCACGGGTTCGGTGCCATCAAGGGCGGGACCCTGTATCCGCTGCTCACCCGCTACGAGGCGGCCGGGCTCCTGACCACCGAGTGGCGCGCCGGCGACGGCGGTCCCGGCCGCAAGTACTTCGCCCTCACCGAGCAGGGCCGGGCAGAGCTCACCCGGCTCAGCGCCGACTGGAGGCGTTTCGTCGCCTCCAGCGTGCACTACCTCGATCCCGAACGACCCGAGAAGGAGATCTCCCCATGATGCAGCAGACCAGCGACAAGAAGTGGTTCGACGAGCTCGTCGTGGAGCTCCGGCTACGGCAGGTCCACGGGAGCGCCATCGGCGACACCGTGGCGAGCGCCCGGGAGCTTCTCCGCGACACCGGCCAACCGGCGGAGGAAGCCTTCGGACCCGCCCGCGATTACGCCGCTGCCCTCGAGTTCCCCGCCGCACCCGGACACGACTGGGTCCGACAGGCACTCTGGCCGTCCCTGCTGGGGCTCCTGGCCTTCCTGCTCTTCAACCAGGCGGTCACGGCGTGGACTCAGCAGGAGCTACTCCTGGTGTCCCCCGCCCAGTTGGCGCTTCTCGCCACACCGGTGGTGCTCGTGGCCCTCCTGCCGCTCTATCTCGACGCCGTCGTCCGACGGCTCTGGGTAGGCATCGCGATCGCTGCGATCTGCGCCGTCGCAGGTGTCCTCTCGGCCGTCGTCGCACCGACGCAGCCCTCCGACGCGTGGCTGGCCATCGATCCTTCTCCCTGGCTCATCGGGACCGCCCTCGTCATGGTGGTGCTGTCGGTACGCAATACCGTCCGGTCCTCCCGCGCTGCGGACGACGACGAGATCATCGACCCGCTGTCGGGCACCACGGCCGGCACCGGGGCAGGGGCGAGGATCCTGGTCCACGTCACCAACTGGCTGTTTCCCGTCCTCGCCCTCGCCATGCTGGGCCTCGCGCTGGCGCTCCGCTGAATCGGTCGGCGCGGCCCGCCGGAGCCCGACCGGGAGGGACGGTCTCCTGTCGGTGATCCCGGCATCGGGTGACCACCGGACCGCACCGTGGACCCAGACCGGTTGCGGCGCTGTCCGGTACGGAGGGGGGCGCAGTGCTCCGGGTCGGGGTACAGGGAGATCCCGATGACGCGGTCGAGCTGTGCGCGTGCCTTCTCGAGGTCGGCGATGCCCTCGGTGATGTGGTCCCGCTCCTGCTTCGCCAGCGCAGGTGCGTCCTCGACACGCGGAGCGCGATGATCAGGGCACGACCGGCCCACGACCCTGCCGCCCTCCACGCGCACATCACACCGGCGGCCTGACAGCAGGTCCTGGCCGGCGACCCTGAGCAGGTTCGTCGGCAGTACCTGTGGCGCTCCTCACATGGTCCCGGCACCCATCTGTCCGCGACGTGCCACCGAAGGACCAGTAAGACATCGGCGCGGGAAGTCCAGCGTCGGGAACGTCGGACACAGTGGGCGGTGGACCGCTCACCTACGAAGGAGAAGCATGGAACTCACGAAGCGCAGGAACCTCTCGATCCTCGGGATCGCAGCAGTCTCGATGCTCGGCCTCGCGGCCTGCGGCGGCACCGACGAGACCGAGACGACCTCGGGCAGCATGGCGAGCGAGAGCAGCACGGCGGGCCCCGAGAGCGCATCGCCGTCGGCAGAGGCCAGCATGGCCCCCTCCGCCTCGGCCGACGCCATGATGGACCCCGCCGCGAACCTCGTCGGCCCCGGCTGCGCCGGCTACGCCGA
>NZ_LMLU01000009.1 GCF_001422665.1 Arthrobacter sp. Leaf234
CGCCGACCTCGAGATCACCGGATCCGGCCAGGAACTGAAGGTCAACGACGCCAACGTCATCTGCGGCGGCGTCCAGACCGCCAACGCCGTCGTCTACCTCATCGACGCCGTCCTCACGCCCCCCGCCGCCGGCTAAGGACGCGCACTGCCTCCCTGGTGCAAACCTCTAACGTGTTCCAGGGACAACGGACGGACCTCCTCACTTCCGGTGAGGGGGTCCGTTCTTCACTGCGGCGGGGCAGCCCGACGGGAAGCGGCGGAATCCGGCCTCCCCGTTCCCCTGCACGGCGCGGACAGGAGCATCACCTAGACTGAGGGCTCCCGACCGCCGCGTCCCCAGGACCGGGTCACCCCTGCCTTCCGGAGAGCCTGCTCGTGAACAACGCCGCCGCGTGCCCCCGCCAGCCGCGGGCCAGCCGCGCACCGGTGATCCGCATCCTGCGCGGCGCCGTCGTCGTCGCCTCCGTCGCGTCGCTCGTGGCCTGCACGTCCGGCGAGGTCGTACCGCCCGAGCCCGTTCCCGCCACGAGCGCTGCGGCCGTCGATGCCTCCACCTTCACCTTCGGGAGCGCCGCCGATCCTCGGACCCTCGATCCGGCCCTCGCCAACGACACCGAGTCCTACCGCGTCACCCGGCAGATCCTCCAGGGCCTCGTGGGCATCGATCCCCTCACGTCCGAACCGACGGAGCTGCTGGCGGAGTCGTGGGAGGAGCAGGACAGCGGGCGCTCCTACGAGTTCACGCTCCGGGACGACGTCGTCTTCCATGACGGCCGCCCCCTGGACGCCGCAGCTGTCTGTGCCAACTTCGACCGCTGGTACACCCTCCCCGCCTCGGCCCGGACCGGTGCCGGGCGGCTGCCCTTCGAGCACGTGTTCAAGGGCTACTCGGACCAGCCCGAGATCAGCCTCTACAAGGGCTGCACCGCGACGACGCCGTCGACCGTGGATCTGCAGCTCACCAGCCGGATCACGGGACTGATCGCCGCTCTGGCCGCCCCGGCCTTCGCCATCTCCTCACCGGCCGCGCTCGACGCAGGGTCCGCCGACGACCTGACGGAGCCCGTCGACGGCTCGCTGATCTCCCGGTACGGACGCGCACCCGTGGGCACCGGGCCCTTCCGGTTCGTCTCCTGGGAGCCGGGCGAGGTGGACCTGGTGTCCTTCGAGGACTACTGGGGCGAGCGTGGCGAGGTGGACCGCGTCCTCTTCACCACCATCTCCAACCCCGACTCCCGTGCCCGCGCCCTGACCGCCGGCCGGATCGACGGCTACGACTTCGTGTCCGTGGACAGCGCCGTCGACCTCGCCCGCAACGGTCAGCAGTTCCTCCAGCGCGACCCCTACTCGGTGCTGTACCTCGGCCTCAACCAGGGCTTCCCGGGTGTCGACGACGTCCTGTTCCGGCAGGCCGTGGCCCACGCGATCGACAAGGACGCCCTCATCGACGGCCGGTTCCTCAGCGGCACCAAGTCGGCGCGGCAGTTCGTCCCGGAGAAGCTCGGGGTGAGCGGGGAGGGGGTCGAGGACTACGGCTACGACGTCGACCTCGCCAAGGACCTCCTCGACCGGTCGGGCTACGACGGCCGCCCCCTGCCCTTCTACTACCCGCGCAACGTCTCCAGGGCGTACCTCCCCTCCCCCGAGAAGGCCTACGCGGAGCTGAGCCGCCAGCTGACCGAGGCCGGCTTCACCATCAAGCCCGTGCCGATCGACTGGAGCGAGGGCTACATCGAAGCGGTGCAGCAAACGGGTGACCGGGCGTTCCATCTCCTGGGGTGGAGCGGCAGCTACGAGGACCCGGACAACTTCGTGGGTGCCCTGTTCGGCTCCTACACCGAGGAGTTCGGGTACGAGGACCCCCAGCTGTTCAGCAAGATCAACCGCGCCCGCGGTCTGCCCGAGGGCGAGGACAGGTCCGAGGCGTACGCGGACATCAGCGCCCAGATCTCCACCCGCATCCCGGCCGTCCCGCTCGCCTTCCCGATCTCCGCTCTCGCCATGAGTCCCCGCGTGAGCAGCTACCCCGTCAGCCCGGTGATGAACGAGGTGTTCAACCGGATCGACCTCGCCGATGTCGAGCCCCGGCCCGAGCCGTCGGAGTGACAGCGCGCGGCGTCGCCGCGGCTGCTGCGGGTACCCCTGCCGGGGCCCCGCCGGATTTAGATAAGGTCACTGCCAGACGCTAGGCTTTCCCTGCTACGACCTCGCGACTGGAGACCACGTTGACCACCATGAATCAGGGCACGCCCGCCAAGACCACAGACGTCGTCCTGATCGGTGGCGGCATCATGAGCGCCACGCTCGGCGCGTTCCTCCGCCAGCTCCAGCCCGACTGGGACGTCTCGCTCTTCGAGAGGCTCGACGTCGCCGGACTGGAGAGTTCCGACCCGTGGAACAACGCCGGCACAGGCCACTCCGCGCTGTGCGAGCTCAACTACTCGCCGGCCGGTAAGGACGGGTCGGTGGACCCGGCGAAGGCCATCGCCATCAACGAGCAGTTCCAGACGTCCCGCCAGTTCTGGTCCCACATGGTCACCGAGGGGCACATCGGAGATCCCCGCAGCTTCGTCAATGCGGTCCCCCACATGAGTTTCGTCTGGGGCCAGGCCAACGCCGAGTACCTCCGGAAGCGGTACGAGGCCCTGAGCCCGCAGCCCCTGTTCGACACCATGGAGTTCAGCGAGGACCACGCGACCATTGCGGGCTGGACCCCGCTCATCATGAAGGGCCGCAATCCTTCCCAGCCGGTCGCAGCCTCCCGTGTCGCCGGAGGCACGGACGTCGATTTCGGCTCCCTGACCCGTCAGCTCAACGCCTACCTCGAGGGCACGGGTGTGGGGCTCCACTACAGCTTCGACGTGCTCGACGTCGCGCGGGCATCCGACGGCCGGTGGGACGTGAAGGTCAAGAACCGGGCGACGGGCGAGGCGACCACCGTCACCTCCAAATTCGTGTTCATCGGTGCGGGTGGCGGGTCCCTCCACCTCCTGCAGCGGACCGGCATCCCCGAGGGGCGCGGATTCGCCGGATTCCCCGTGTCCGGCCAGTTCCTGCGCTGCACCGACCCGACGCTGGTGGACCAGCACAACGCGAAGGTGTACGGCCAGGCGTCCGTCGGGGCCCCGCCCATGTCGGTCCCCCATCTCGACACGCGGTATGTCAAGGGCGAGCGCTCCCTGCTCTTCGGTCCCTACGCCGGGTTCTCCACCAAGTTCCTCAAGCGGGGTTCCTATCTCGACCTCCCGACGTCCATCCGTCCGTCGAACCTCGTGCCCATGCTGGCCGTGGCCAAGGACAACATGTCGCTCACGAAGTACCTCGTGACCGAGGTCCTCAAGAACCGTGACGCGAAGAACGAGGCGCTCAACGACTTCCTCCCGTCGGCCGACGGCGGCGACTGGGAACTCATCTCCGCCGGACAGCGTGTACAGGTCATCAAGAAGGCTCCGAAGAAGGGCGGCGTGCTGCAGTTCGGCACCGAGGTCATCACCTCCTCTGACGGCTCCATCGGTGCACTGCTCGGGGCCTCGCCCGGAGCCTCCACCGCCGCGCCGATCATGGTGGAACTCCTCAAGCGGTGCTTCCCGGTCAAGATGTCCGACTGGGAGCCGAAGCTCAAGGAGATGCTGCCGGGCTACGGCGTCAAACTGAACGAGAATCCGTCGCTCGCCGCCGAGATCCAGACGCTCACCGACAGGGCCCTCAAGCTCGTCTAACCACGGCGGAGCCAGCCAGCCGGGCGGCCGTCAGCACCCGAAGGCAGGTTCCGTGTTCCGTCTCGCCCATCTCTCCCTCGGCAACCGTGCGCTCATCGCGCTCATCACCATCCTCGCGTCCGTCTTCGGCGTCATCACCCTCGGCTCGCTCCGGCAGGAGCTCATCCCGTCGCTCGAGTTCCCGCAGATCACCGTCCTCTCGACGGTCCCCGGCGCCTCGCCGGAGTACCTCGACCAGCAGGTGAGCGAGCCGCTCGAAGCGGCGCTGAGTGGTGTCGAGGGCCTGGAATCGTCGGCGAGCACGTCCCGCTCCGGGGTCTCCACCGTCAGCCTCGTCTTCGTCTACGGGACGGACCTCGATCGGGCGAGGGCCCAGGTGGACCGCGCCATCTCCACCGTGCGTCCCCTGCTCCCCGAGGACGTGGAGCCACAGGCGCTGGCCGGGAGCATCAGCGACCTGCCCATCGTGTTCATGGCCGTCTCGTCCGACCAGTCCCTGAGCGAACTCAACGGCGACCTCGAGCGGCTCACGGTTCCTCGGCTGCAGAAGATCGACGGCGTCCGCACGGCGGACATCTCGGGGGGGACCAGCCAGCACGTCGCCCTCCTCCCCCGTGACGGTGCCCTCGAGGCGGCGGGCCTGACCGTCGGCGACCTCGCCGCCACGCTCGAGGACAACGGGGCCCTGTTCCCGGTCGGCACCCTCGACGAGGATCAGCGCTCGCTGACCATCCAGGCCGGCAGCCAGATCGGTTCGCTCGAGGACCTGAGGGCGTTGCCCGTCCTGCCCGCGGGCTCGTCGGAGCCCGCCGCCTCCTCCGGTCCGACCGGTTCGTCGGCTGCGCCGGGTGGCTCCGGCCTTCCCGGGGGCTCGGAGCAACCCGCTGCCCCGGGCGGGCCGGACACCGGAACGGACGCACCATCCGGCGCCCCGGCGCAGCAACCGGCCGCGCCATCGACGCCGGCCGCCGCCCCGGGTCCCGCGGTGACGATCGGCGAGGTGGCCGACGTCGACCTCGCCGATGACGCGGCCACGTCCGTCACCCGCACCAACGGGGTGGAGACGCTCGCCCTCACCGTGACGAAGGTGCCGGACGGCGACACCGTGGAGATCTCGCACCAGATCGTCGCGCTGGTCCCCGAGCTGGAAGCGGAACTCGGCAACGCGGCCGACATCACGGTGGTCTTCGACCAGGCGCCCTTCATCGAACGCAGCATCGACGATCTCACGACCGAGGGCCTCCTGGGCCTCGGTTTCGCGGTGCTGATCATCCTCGTGTTCCTGCTGTCCGTGCGCTCCACGCTGGTGACGGCCATCTCCATCCCCCTGTCGCTGCTCGTGACCTTCATCGGGCTGTACGCAGCCGGATACTCGCTGAACCTGCTCACGCTCGGGGCGCTCACCATCGCCATCGGTCGGGTGGTCGACGACTCGATCGTCGTCATCGAGAACATCAAGCGGCATCTCGGCTACGGCGAGGAGAAGCGCGACGCCATCCTGACCGCCGTCCGCGAGGTCGCCGGGGCGATCACCGCCTCGACCCTCACCACGGTCGCGGTCTTCGCCCCGATCGGCTTCGTCGGCGGCCTCGCCGGCGAGCTCTTCCGGCCCTTCGCCGTCACCACGGGGATCGCGCTCCTCGCATCGCTCGCCGTGTCCCTGACGATCATCCCCGTCCTGGCCTACTGGTTCCTGCCGAGGAGGACGGCGTCGTCCGGTACGGCACGCAGCACGACGGCCGGACCGGAGGAGCCGGTATCGTCGGTCGCCGCGCCTGCGGCATCAACCGCCGACGACCGAACGACCACCCCGACCGGGACCCTGCCTGCGCTGAGCCCCGCGGACGGTGCGGTCCGCACCAGCGCCCCTGATCCGGACCGCCGTGGCGCCCGCCATGTCGCCGTCAACGAGGCCGACACCGTCGATCCGGTCGACAGGGTCGACAGGGTCGAGACGGTCGCTACGACTCCGCAGCGCGACCGTCCGTCCCTCCTGCAGCGGGCCTACCTGCCCATCCTGACGGGGACCCAGCGTCACCCGGTCATCACCCTCGTCAGCGGGCTGATCGTCCTCGGGGCGACCGCGGCGATGGTCCCGTTCCTCCCCACCAACCTCCTGGGCGGCTCGGGCCAGAACAGCTTCTCCATCACGCAGACGCTCGCTCCCGGCTCCAGTCTCGCCACCACCACCGAGGCAGCCGGCCGCACCGAGGAAGCCCTCGCCGACACCGCCGGGATCAGGGATGTACAGCTCACGGTCGGGAATGCCGAAGGCTCCTTCGCGGCACAGTTCTCCGGCGGTGCATCGGTGGCGACCTTCACCGTCATCACGGACGAGGACGCCGATCAGGAAGCCCTGCAGGAAGCGGTGCGCGAGGAACTCGAGGGCCTGCAGGACGCCGGGAGCTTCTCGCTCTCCAGCCAGCAGGGCGGTTTCGGGACGTCGAGCACCATCGACATCGACATCACGGCTCCGGTCAGCGAGGACCTCGAGGCGGCCAACACCGCCGTGCTGGACGGCATGCAGGGGCTCGACGGCGCCGGCGAGGTGAGCAGCAACCTGTCTGCAACGCAGCCCCAGGTCCAGGTGGACGTCGACCGGGCCGCCGCCGTCGAAGCAGGCCTGACGGAGGGCCAGATCGCCGGTCTCCTCGGCGGCAGCATCAGTCCCGTCCCGGCCGGGACCGTCCGCTTCGGTGCGGACGACTTCCCGGTGCTGATCGGGGAGGGGACCGCGATCACCAGCCTCGAGCAGCTGCGGACGCTCCAGGTCCCGACCGCGCAGGGCGCCGTCCCGTTGACGGACGTCGCGTCCGTCGAGGAGGTGCAGGTGCCGCTGTCGGTCACCAGTTCCAACGGGGAGCGCACCGCCCGTATCTCCATCACACCGTCGGACGACGACCTCGGGACCCTCTCCGGGACGGTGTCCGAGCGCCTCGCGGGTATCGAGCTGCCGTCCGGCGCCTCGGCGACGGTGGGTGGAGCGTCCACCCAGCAGGTCGAGTCCTTCGACCAGCTGTTCCTTGCACTGTGGGCCGCCGTCGCGATCGTCTACGTGATCATGGTGGCCACCTTCAAGAGCCTGGTCCAGCCCCTGATCCTGCTCGTGTCGATCCCCTTCGCCGCGACCGGGGCGATCGCCCTGCTGCTGATCACCCGGATCCCCCTGGGGCTCCCGTCCCTGATCGGCATGCTCATGCTCGTCGGCATCGTGGTGACCAACGCGATCGTCCTGATCGACCTCATTAACCAGTACCGGCTCCCGCGCAACGGCTCCCCCGGGCTCCGCGTCGCCGACGCGATCCGCGAGGGAGCCCGCCAGCGGCTCCGCCCCATCCTGATGACGGCCCTCGCCACCATCTTCGCGCTGACACCGATGGCGCTCGGCCTCACCGGGCAGGGCGGTTTCATCTCGCAGCCACTCGCCGTCGTCGTCATCGGTGGGCTGGTCTCCTCCACGGCGCTGACGCTGGTGCTCGTGCCCGTCCTCTACCGACTCGTCGAGGGGCGGCGCGAGGAGCGCGCCCTCCGGCGAGCCGCGAGCGTTCCCGCCTGACCGGGAGACCGGATGCCGGACGGCGCCTATACTAGATGCATATGTATCTAGTTGCCGTCGGAACGGCGCAGGATGGGGAGCGGGCGATGACGGAACGGGTGGAGATGCCGACGGGTGGCGAGAGCGGGCCGGCGCCGGTGACCTCGGGCGCTTCGGTCCGGCAGTCGTCGGAGACCTGGGAGTCGCTGTTCCGGGCCCAGGTCGGCGTCATGCGTAGGATCCGCCAGGATCCGGTGTTCAGGGAACTGCCCATCGGTGAGTACGACGTCCTGTTCAACCTGAGCCGCTGCCCCACCGGCTGGACGCGCCTCAACGAGCTGAACCAGCACCTGCTCATCAGCCAACCGAGCCTGAGCCGCATGGTCGACCGCCTGGAGGCGAGGAAGCTGCTGCAGAAGCGACCTGCCGTGGCTGATCATCGAGGCGTCGAACTGGCCCTGACGGATGAGGGCCGTGCACTGCAGCGCCAGATCGGCTCCACACACGTGCACCGCATCCAGGAGGTCCTCGCGCCGATGCTCAGCCCGGCGGAGATGGACCAGCTGAAGGCGCTGACGGACCGCATCAACGCGCACCTCGACGACTGACCTGCCCGTGAGCGGACCGGGCTGCTGATCAGCCACCCGGCCGGCCTCCGCCGCAGGGCTCACCGAACGGTAAGGCGTTCGCCGCTCCGCTCGACGGGCAGTTCGTCGACGGTCGCGGTGACCTGGAGCCGGGAGAGCTGGAGCGAGCCTCCGACGGTCGAGAGGAACGCGGTGTCCGTGGCGTCCCGTCCCGTCGCGATGCGCAGCATCGACGCCCGCGGCGCCAGGCCCGTCGCGTCGAGCAGGAGCCACGAGCCGCCCACCCAGGCCTCGACGACGGCGTGGAAGTCCATGGGCGTCAGGCCCGGCGCGTAGACGGACGCCAGCCGTGCGGGAATGTCACGCGCCCGCAGGAGGGCGATCACGAGGTGCGCGTAGTCCCTGCAGACCCCGCGCCGCGCGAGGAGCGTGTCCACGGCGCCGTCCGTGAAGCGGGAGGATCCCGGGACGTAGGCCAACTCGGCGCCGACCCAGTCCCGCACTGCCTGGACCAGGTCCACTCCCCCGACATCCGGGAACTGGGCGTAGGCGGTCGGCAGGATGACATCCGATGCGCAGTACCGGCTGGGCCGCACGTACCGCACGAGGTCGATGTCGTCATGCGGTGCGGGCTCTGCCCGGCCCGTGACGACCGCGCGGTACCGCACGTCGAGCGAGGACGCCCGAGGCGTCGTGAGGAGGTGGAGGCGCGTGCCGTCGCGCTCCTGGTACTCGCGCACCTCGGCCGGTTCGCTGTCGACCAGCACCGTCAGCTCCTCCTCCACGGACGCGTACGCGGCAGGAGCAGCGACGGCGAGGGACAGCACCACCTGGGTCCCCGCGATCGTCGTGGCGCCCAGGTCGGCCGAGACAGTACGCTGCATGGTTCGTTGCTCCCGGTAGGCGATTCGTTCGGCTCCAACTCTATGCTGGGACGGAGGGGCACCGGTCGACACCGGACGCCCGACCGGACGGCAGACACGCCGCAGGAGAGGAACATCATGAGCGACTTCACCGCCGATGCCATCGGTGACCTGACGGGCCGGCGCGCGGTCATCACCGGAGCGAACAGCGGGCTCGGCCTGCAGACCGCCGTCGGCCTCGCGCGGAAGGGAGCGCACGTGGTGCTCGCCTGCCGGAGCGAGCAGCGTGGACGTGAGGCCGAGCAGAAGGTCCGTGCACTCACCGGCAGCGAGCGCGTCGAGATGCGCGTGCTCGATCTCGCCGACCTCGCCTCGGTGCGTGCGTTCGCCGCCGGGACCGACGGTCCGGTCGATCTGCTCGTGAACAACGCGGGCGTGATGGCGACGCCGAAGTCGACCACGGCGGACGGCTTCGAACTGCAGTTCGGCACGAACCACCTGGGACACTTCGCGTTGACCGGGTTGCTCCTGCAGAACCTGCACGCGTCAGTGTCACCACGCGTCGTCACCCTCTCGAGCCTCGCCCACAAGCGCGGACGGATCGACTTCGGTGACCTGCAGTCGGAACACCGGTACCGGCGGTGGGGCGCCTACGGACAGAGCAAGATCGCCAACCTCTATTTCATGGTCGAACTCGACCGGAGGGCGCGTGCTACCGGCTGGGACCTCGCCTCCGTGGCCGCGCACCCGGGGCTCGCCGACACCAACCTGACCGCCGGGATGCGGAACCCGGCCGTCCTCGACCTGCTCGCCGGTGCCTTCCGGTTCATGAGCCAGTCCGACGCCGCAGGCGCCCTTCCCACGCTGTATGCCGCGACCGCTCCCGAGGTGAAGGGCGGCGACTACTACGGTCCCTCCGGTCCCGGCGAGACCAGGGGTGCTCCCCGGCTCGTCGCACCCGTACCGCGGGTCCTCGACCGTGACATCGCCATGCGCCTGTGGAATCGCAGCGTCGAACTCACCGGGGTGGACTACGGAGCGTTGCGCGCCGCCGGCTGATCGAGCCGGGAGGGCCCTGAGCTCACGCGGCCGGGGGCTCCGCGACCTTGACCGACAGGATCATCTCGCGGATGGTCGCGAATCCGGGTTCGGCGTAGTACTCCTCGGCCTCGCCGATGGTGCCGAAGGAGACGGTCTGCGGACCCGTGTTCGCCGGGGCCTTGGGAGCGAGCACCTCGAGGTCGCCGAAGCTGAAGCGCCCGAGGGCCTCGTTGCCCTGGACGGTGTTGGCCAGCGAGCAGGCGAGGCCGTCCGCGCCGCCGACCTCGTCGGTCACGCCGTAGGCCCCGAAGAAACGGAAACCGGTGATCAGCCGGACGACGAACCGCGGTTCGATGGCGGTCGACGCGGCCGGCTGGTCCGTCAGCGCGAGCGGCTCGCTGCCGATCACGGCGTAGGGCGTACGCTCCGCGTCGGGGCAGGGCGCCTCGGGGGTGATGATGCCGGAGTGGAACTCCGCCGCGGTGGTCCCCTCGGGGGTCCTGACGGCGTAGTGCAGGGAGTCGGCGGCATAGGTGCCCGGCGTGGGATCCAGCGGCTGGACCACCCAGTCCTGCGGCAGTTCGAAACTCACGAGCCTCGACGGATCGGTGAAGACCTTCCATCCCGCGCGCGCCTCCCGGAGCGGAGCCACCGTCGGTTCCGCCGGTGCATCCGGCGTAGCAGCGGACGACGACGGAGCGGGGCCGGTGTCGCCCTCCCCGGTGGCGATGCAGCCGGTGAGCAAGGCGCCCAGCAGCGCCGCGGCAGCGACGGCGCGCGTCCTCCGCCGCACGGTGTCACCGATGGTTGCTTCGGTCATGGCGTCCCTCCCAGGGCGTCTGTTCGTGCCGTCAGTCTAGGCGGGGGCGAGATCCGGAGCCGGCCGTGCCGCGCCGAGGGCCAGGACGGCGTGGACCGACGCCACGACCGCCGAGGCTGCTTCCTCGAGGTCCGAGCGGGCCGTGCCCTGCACCCAGGACAGGCGCACGGCGCTGAGAGCCGTCCCTGCGTCGAGCCCGAGCGCCAGCAGGACGGTCGACGGGTCGGACGAGCCCGCGGCACACGCTGATCCGCTCGAGCAAACGACTCCCCGGCGCTCGATCTCCAGCAGGACGGCCTCTCCGCTCACCCCCGGGAAGCAGAAGGAGGCGAGGTTGGGCAATCGCATCCCGGGGTCGCCCGTGAGGATCGCGCCCGGGACACCGGCCAGGATCCGGGCGATGAAGGCGTCGCGCGCAGCGGATGACGCGTCGCCCGCGCCGGGCAGGGCCAGCTGCGCGAGTTCCAGTGCTCTCGCGAGCCCGACGGCGCCGGCCACGTTCTCCGTCCCGGAGCGCCGACCACGTTCCTGCCCGCCCCCGTGCAGCACGGGCTCGCAGCGTGTGCCCGCCCGGAGGTAGAGCAGCCCTACCCCCTTCGGGGTGCCGAGCTTGTGGCCCGAGAGGCTCATGGCCGTGACGCCGAGGCGGCCGACGTCCACCGGGAGCCAGCCGGCGGCCTGCACGGCGTCCGTGTGGAAGGGGATGTTCCTGTTCCTGCAGACCTCCGCGAGCGCGACGACGTCCTGCACCGTGCCCATCTCGTTGTTCGCGTACATCACGGTGCAGAGCGTCGTGTCCGCCTGGAGTGCCGCCTCGAGATCCGCGGCGGCCACGAGACCGGTCGCGGACACCGGGAGCTCGGTGATGTGGAAGCCGTGCGCGTCCTGCAGGTAGCGGAGCACCTCCGCCACGGCCGCGTGCTCGATCGCGCTCGTGACGATGTGGCGGCCGCGCGGGGAGGCGAGCGCGATGCCCTTCAGGGCCAGGTTGTTCGCCTCGGTGCCGCCCGAGGTGATGACGATCTCCGACGGCCTGCAGCCGAGCACCGCGGCGAGCCGGGCACGGGCGGAGGAGAAGGCTGCCGCGGCAGCCTCCCCGTACGTGTGGTGGCTCGAGGGGTTGCCGAAGGTCGTCGTCAGCAGCGGCCACATCTCCTCGAGGACCTCCCGGCGGGCCGGCGCCGTCGCCGCTGCGTCGAGGTAGATCATGACGGGACCCCCGCCTGCCGGTCGTCCCCGGCACGGCCGGTACCGCCGGCAGGCGCAGGTGCACCGTCGGCGGTACCGCCGTCCACCGTGAAATCCAGACCGAGGTCCAGCGCACGGACGCTGTGCGTCAGGGCGCCGGCGGAGATGATGTCGACGCCCGTGGCGGCGATCGCCGCCACGGTGTCCAGGCGCACGTTCCCACTCGCCTCGACGAGCGCCCGGCCGGCGACGAGCCGGACACCGGCCGCCAGGTCGGCGAGGCCGAAGTTGTCGAGCATGATGGAGTCCACCTCTGCCGCGAGCACCGGCTCGATCTGGTCGAGCCGGTCCACCTCCACCTCGAGGTGCACCGTGTGGGGCAGCCGCGCACGGGCTGCGAGCAGGGCCGCGGTCAGGGCCTCGGGTCCCTGTGCCGCGAGCAGGGCGAGGTGGTTGTCCTTCACCATCACCGCCTCCGAGAGGCTGGACCGATGGTTGGATCCGCCGCCGCAGCGCACGGCCCACCGCTCCAGGAGCCGCAGCCCCGGCGTCGTCTTCCGGGTGTCGACGATGCGGGCGCCCGTCCCCGCCGCCGCCTCCACGAAGGCGCGCGTCATGGTCGCGATGCCACTGAGGCGTTGGGCGATGTTGAGCGCGGTCCGTTCGGCGGTGAGGATGCCGGCGGCCGGCCCGGACAGGCGGGCGACGACGTCACCGGCCTCGAAGCGTGCACCGTCCGCCACCGTGAAGGTCACGGTGATCCGCGGATCGGTGAGCCGCATCGCGGCCTCGATGGCGGACGTCCCGCAGAGGATGCCCGGTTCGCGTGCCGCAATCGCAGCCGTCGCCCGGGCGTCCGGATCGATGAGCGCCTGGACGGTGAGGTCGCCCGACGGCGCGTCCTCGGCAAGCGCGGCGGCGACGATCGCGTCGATGTGCCGCTGGGGCGGCGGGAAGGGTCGGTGCCCCGGCGCCCTCGCCGCCGTGCCGGTGGTCGACGCGACGCCCGCCTCTTCCGGGGCCGATTCCGGCGCGGGGGGCGCGTCGGGGGTCCGGGGTGGGGTCGTGGAGGGGGACGTGGTGGTGCTCATCGGATGGCTCCTTCGATGGCTCGAACGTAGGATCGGCTCGGTACCGGCGGCTCATCCTCCGCGTGGTGCTCCACGTCGCGTGAGTGCTGGTCGGGGTCCTGGTCGGCCCCGTCCACGCGGTAGTGGGCGCCGCAGGATGTTGGCCTCCGGGAGGCTGCGTGGACGAGCAGGCGGGCGCAGAGCAGCAGGTTCTCGGTCTCGGGATCCTCGGGCGCGTGATAGCCGGCGAGGTGCTTGCGGGCGAGTTCCAGTCCGGCACCGGTGCGCAGGACACCGGCGTGGTCGGACATGACCTCCTGGAGTTCGCGACGGGTGACGGGCTGGGTGGCGGAGCGCCCGGCGTCGGCGTCTGCGTCGGCGTCGAAGGGTTCCGCGTCGACGCGAGGAGCGGCTCCGCCGCCGTCGACGATCGCCTCGGCGCAGCGCGTCGCGAACACCACTGCCTCGAGGAGGCTGTTCGACGCGAGGCGGTTGGCCCCGTGCACACCCGTGCGCGCCACCTCGCCGACGGCGAAGAGGCCGGGGACCGAGGTCCGCCCCTCGGTGTCGGTGCGGACGCCGCCCATCCAGTAGTGAGCGGCGGGCACCACGGGGACGGGCTCGGAGGACCAGTCGAACCCGTGCCGCAGCGTGAGTGCCGTGAGGCCGGGGAAGCGGCGCGACAGGAAGGCCTGGCCCAGCGCCGTCGCATCGAGGTACACGTGCTCCGCCGGACCGGTGCCGACAGGAGCGGTCATCCGTCCCGGACGTCCTCTGCCGGAACGCCGCGCGAGGTGCCGGGCGATGCTCCGGGAGACGACGTCGCGGGGTGCGAGGTCGCCGTCGGGGTGGTAGTCGTGCATGAAGGCCCTGCCGTCGGCGTCGATGAGCCGTGCCCCCTCACCGCGCACCGCCTCGGAGATCAGCGGATTGCCCGGGACGTCGAGCGAGGTCGGGTGGAACTGGAAGAACTCGAGGTCGGTGACGGCCGCGCCGGCCCGCCACGCGAGGGCCAGACCGTCGCCGGTCGCGATGGACGGGTTCGTGGTGTGGACGAAGAGCTGGCCGGCTCCGCCCGTGGCGAGCACGACGGCGTCGGCCGGTAGGTCGCGTGACCGGCCGGCGACGACGGTGGTGACGCCTGCTGCGCGCCGCAGGGCCTCTCCTGAGCCGGTCAGCAGCACACGGGTGACCGCCGCGCCCTCCAGCACGACGATGCCCGGGTCCCGGCCGACCGCCGCGGACAGCGCCCCGACGATCCCGGCGCCGGTCGAGTCCCCGCCGAGGTGGAGGATGCGCGCGGCGGAGTGGGCGGCCTCCCGACCACGGGCGAGATCAGGCGTCGTCGTCGCCGACCGCCCTGTCTCCCCGAGATCGCGGTCCGGCTCTGCCGCGCCCCCTGGTCCGGCCCCGGCACCGCCACTGTCCGCCGCGACGGTGTCGAAGACGACGCCTGCCCGCTGCAGGGACCGGACGGCGTCGGCCCCGCCGTGGCACAGCACCGAGACCGCGTGCGGATCGGCCAACCCCGCGCCGGCGATCAGGGTGTCGGCGATGTGCGCCTCCACCGAATCGGCATGCGGGGATCCGCCCTCACCGCCGTCGCGCGCCCCCCGCGGGGCCGGTGCGACCCTGACGGACGGGACGACGGCGGCGATCCCACCCTGCGCGTACCGTGTGTTGCTCTCGGTGAGGGTCCCCTTGGACACCAGGACGACAGCACCCGAGGGGTCGAGCCGGCGGAGCTCGAGGGCCGTCTGCATCCCGGCGATCCCCGACCCGACCACGATGACCCTCGATCCGCCGCGAGGAGTCGGAGCCGCGGCGGGCGCTGCGGTGCCGCGGGTCATGGCCGGACCGCGAGCATCCGGTTGAGCGCCACCCGCGCTGGAGCGGCCACGCTCTCCGGCACCGTGATGGGGTTGAGCACACGGCCCTCGACGAGTCCCTCGAGAACCCACGCCAGGTAGCCCGGGTGGATCCGGTACATCGTCGAGCACGGGCAGATCACGGGGTCGAGGCAGAAGATGGTGTGCTGCGGGTACTGGGCCGCCAGCCGGTTCACCATGTTGATCTCGGTGCCGATCGCAAAGGTGGTGCCCGGCGCGGCGGCGTCGATGGCCTTCCTGATGTAGTCGGTGGACCCCGCCTCGTCGGCGGCGTCGACGACCGGCATCGGGCACTCGGGGTGCACGATCACCCGCACCCCGGGGAACTCCGCCCGGGCCTTCTCGATCTGCCCGACCGTGAAGCGCTTGTGCACGGAGCAGAACCCGTGCCACAGGATCACGCGTGAGTCCTGCAGGACCTGCTCGTCGGTCCCGCCCCACGGCTTGCGCGGGTTCCACAGGGGCATCTGCTCGAGCGGCACCCCCATCGCCTTGGCCGTGTTACGGCCCAGGTGCTGATCCGGGAAGAACAGCACGCGCTGCCCCCGCTCGAAAGCCCATTCGAGCACGGCGGCGGCGTTCGACGACGTGCACACGATCCCCCCGTGGTCCCCGCAGAAACCCTTGAGGGCGGCGGAGGAGTTCATGTACGTGACCGGGATGACGGGGACTCGACCGTCCGCGTCGGGCTCGGTCCCGAAGAGTTCCGTGAGCTGGTCCCAGCACTCGGTCACGGAGTCGATGTCGGCCATGTCCGCCATCGAGCAGCCGGCGGCGAGGTTCGGGAGGATCACGGACTGCCCGGCGGTCGAGAGCATGTCCGCGGTCTCGGCCATGAAGTGGACGCCGCAGAAGACGATCGCCTCGGCCTCGGGGCGTTCCGTGGCTGCACGCGCGAGCTGGTAGCTGTCGCCCACGAAGTCGGCGTACTGCACCACCTCGTCGCGCTGGTAGAAGTGCCCGAGGATGACCACGGACTCCCCCAGCGTCGCCTTCGCCGCGCGGATGCGCCGGTCGAGGTCCTCCGCCGACGCCGTCCTGTAGTCCTCGGGAAGCTCTCCCTGCCGGGGCGTCGCAGGCGGTGCGGGGTCGGCCATGGACGCCCCGGGACCGTACTGCGGCATGGGCAGGGCATCGATGGTCCAGGGATCACGCACGAGGTCCGGGGAGCAGGTCGACGCTGGGACGGCTCCGTCCGCTGCGTCCCTCGAGATCAGTTCGATGGCGGTTGACACGGACATGGGGTGCTCCCTGTGGTGGGGCCTTCCGCCGACGGGCGGAAGGCAGGGTGAGTGGGATGACGTGGGGTTCGACGGATCTGGGGAGTTCCGGCCGGGACCGGCACTGGAGCCGATGACGGGCTCAGGAGGAACCGGGGCCCGCCACGACGGACGGCGGCCGGGACGCCGTGCCGTCCGCCGTCGCATGGTCGGCGTCGAGGGAGCGGGCTCGGCCCGGATGCTCCCGCCCGCCCGCCGGTGCGGGCGGAGGCAGTACGTGCGGCCCCGTGTACCGATAGAGCCGCGGCGGCCGGTTCCGCCCGCCCTGCAGGACCTCCTCCGTCGGCGCGATGTCCTTCGCGGACCGGAACTGGCGTCGGAAATTGGCGGGGTCGAGTTCCCGTCCGAGCACCGCCTCGTACACGCCGCGGAGCTGCGCGAGCGTGAACCGCTCGCCGAGGAAGTGGTAGGCCACCGAGCCGTATTCGATCTTCCCGCGCAGGCGGCCGAGTGCGTAGGCCACGATCTCGTCGTGGTCGAAGGCGAGCCCCTCGACGTCGTCGGCGCGGAACCAGTGAACGTTCCGGGACGCCCTGGTGAGATCGGCCTGGTCCGGTCGGACGAGCGCCCAGTAGACGATCGACACCAGTCGCTGTGTCGCCGCCCGGTCCAGCCCGCCGAAGGCGTAGAGCTGTTCGAGGTAGGTGGGCTCGAGGTCGGTCGTGTCCCGCAGGTTCCGGGCTGCCGCGTCCTGCAGCGACTCCGTACCGCCGAGTGGACCGCCGGGAAGTGCCCACTTGCCGAGATGCGGCTGACGGATGCGGCGTACCAGGGGCAACCAGATCTCGGGTCGCTGCGACTCGCCCCCGGGCCGGAGCGCGAAGATCACCGTCGAGATCGCGACCGACGGCGCCTGGGACTGCCGTTCCGACACGTTCGCCGAGCTGTGCATGGGCTTCCTTCGCAGGGCTCTGATGAAACAGAAGTTAAAGTCATAATGACTATAACTCATCCAGCCGTGACGGTGGGACTGTCGCGGATGCCGCTTCTGTCGGGGCGGCGCGTCCGGTTGCCCCGGCAGGGAGAAGTGTCTAAAGTCACAGTCGTCGGCCTTTCGGGGCCGCACGGTGGGGATGTGTTCAAGGGCGCACATGTCTCTGCCGCCCTTACGATGAACTGATGGACCACCACTCAGTACACGCCGTCGAAGGTATCGACCCACGCCTGTCCATCACCCGCAGCGATGCCCCGGATCCCCTGCCGCTGCCGCCCGTCGTCCTGCTGCACGGTTTCGGGTCGTCGTCGCACCGGAACTGGGTGGACACGGGATGGGTGCGTGTCCTGAACGACGCCGGCCGCTCGGCCATCATGATCGACCTCCCCGCGCACGGCGACAGTGCCGCTCCCGCGGATGCGGGGGCGTACGCCCCGAGCCGCATGCGCGCGGACATCCTGCAGGCACTCTTCGACGAACGCGTCCTCCCGCTCGAGGCGGACTCGGCGACGTCGGGCGTCGACGTGATCGGCTACTCCCTCGGCTCCCGCCTGGCCTGGGAACTCGGCGCCACGCAGCCCGAGATGATCCGCCGCATGGTCCTCGGCGGACCGGGTACGGCCGATCCGCTCGCCGACTTCGATCTGGCCGGGGCGGAACGGTCCCTGGCCGGCGGCCCTCCCTCCGAGGACCCGACGACGGCGGACCTCCTCCGCATGGCTCAAGCCGTGCCGCACCATGATCTCCCGTCCCTCCTCGCGATGGTGTCGGCCATCAAGACCGAGCCCTTCACCCCGGACTCGGCCGTCCCGAAGATGCCCCTGCTCCTGGTGGCCGGGGACCAGGACGACTATGCCGCAGGCATCGCCGACCTCGAACGATGGGCGCCCGACGCCCGGACGGTGCGCATCGCCGGCAGGAACCACGCGAGTACCATCACGGCCCGGCAGTTCAAGGACGCTGCGGTCGATTTCCTCTCCTGAGGTCCCCGGTGACGGTTCGGTAAAGGCGCGTTGTCCCCGGGTCCGGCGCGTTGCCCCGCCGCTATACTGTGAACCGGTCAGCAGCCTTACTGTGAGGTGACGCGCCGACCGGTCACCACAACCTGTCGCGGGAGGACACCCATGGATGTGCTCCTCGCCGACCGCTACCAGACCACCCATCTCCTCGGAGTCGGCGGGGCGGCCTCCGTCTACCGGGCGGTGGACAGGAACCTCGGCCGGGATGTGGCCGTCAAGATCTTCAACCCGACGACGTCGGACGACGACAGCTACCGCCGCCAGCACACCGAGACCATGCTGCTCTCGACGCTGAACCATCCCGGACTCGTGACCCTGCACGACGCCGGCATCCACGAGGACGAGGACGGCCGGACGACGGGCTTCCTCGTCATGGAGCTGGTCGACGGCGAGGACCTGCGACATCTGCTCAGGCGGGGCCCGATCCCCGCCGTCGATGTCGCGCAGCTGGGCGCCGACCTGGCCGACGCCCTGGCGTACATCCACTCGGAGGGCGTCGTGCACCGGGATGTGAAGCCGGCGAACATCCTCATGTTCCACAGCGGCGACAACAGTACGCGCCTGTACCCCAAGCTGACGGACTTCGGTATCGCGCGCATGGTCGAGGCGACCATGGCGACGGCCGTGGGCGCCACGATCGGCACGGCGAACTACCTCAGTCCCGAGCAGGCCAAGGGTGACGCGCTGGACGAGCGCAGCGACATCTACTCCCTCGGGCTCGTGCTGCTCGAGTGCCTCACCGGGCAGAAGGCGTTCCCGGGGCCCGTGGTGGAGGCCGCACTGGCCCGGCTTCTCCGGCACCCCGACGTGCCTGCAGCCCTCGGCCCCGAGTGGGGCGATCTGCTGCGCGGTATGACGGCGCGGGATCCGGGGCTCCGACCGTACGCCCATGACGTCGCCCTGCAGCTGCGCGGGTTCGCCGACGATCATGTCGCGCCGGCGGCGGAGGTGCAGCGGCCGGGCACCCTCGCCGGGGGAGCACGCGCTCGCGTCCTGCAGGACGACGTGCCGTCGTGCGACAGCGGATCGCCTGACGTCGCCACGGGTGGGGTCATCACGGGTGGCGTCATCACCGGGGGCATCATCACCGGCAACATCAGGATTCCCGAACCGCCCGGTCGGGCACCCAGCATCCGCTGAGCACGACTAATCCTCAGCCATGACGAACACCCCGCCGAATGCTCGGCGGGGTGTTCGTCATGGATGGTCGGGAACCGCTCTCGGCGCCTCCACGGGGTGGCTGCGGTCCGGGCCGGGTCTCGCCGGCCGACGTCCCGGCGTCAGGCCCGGAGCAGGTTCCTTGCCGTCACGGCGGGGTCAGGCTCCGTCGCCCTCGTCCTCCTCGGGCTCGAAGTGGCTGGCCTCCTCCATGGCGCCCGCCGCCACGCCGTCCTCGCCCGAGGGGATGGTGCCCTCCGGGCCCGCGCCGTCGGTGTCGGCCTGATCGTGATCCTGGTGCTCGGTACCGTCGGTACTCATGCGTCCTCCTGCATCTCGGGTGTCCTTCGATCCTAGGGGTGGCGGGAGCCGATGGACAGCCGACTGATGATGTGAACGGTTGGACCGCGGTGATGAACGCTGCTGTCAGGCGGCCCGGACGCGGCGGAGAGTGATGGCCGAGGCAACGCCGAGCAGCAGCAGGACGGCAGCGGCGAGCGCCGGGACGAGCGCCGCGCCGGCAGCTCCGCCTGCTTCGGCGAGAGTGCCGGCCAGCGCTGACCCGATGGCCGTCCCCGCCACGATGCCGCTCGCCAGGAAGGTCATGACGGTACCGAGGCGGTGCGCCGGAGCCACGGCCGATCCGATCGAGAAGATGGTCACCATGGTCGGCCCGACGAAAAGGCCGAGGACCAGGAGGACCAGCACCATCGCGCCGACCGAGCTAGGCACGACGAGCGCGGCTGCGGCTGCGGTCATGGCGAGGGCGGAGGCGGTCCAACGGGCGGTGTGGCGGAATCGTCGCGACCAGTAGGCCACGGACAGGGCGGCAGCGGCTGAACTCAGCCCCATGACCGCGTACAGCAGACCGGACGATTCTGCAGCCCCGAACTCGCCGGTGAACGCCGTGAGGAACGTCTGGGTGGAGCCGAAGAAGGTCCCCATGGCGATCATGCCCGCGACGGGGATCAGCACGAACCACGCGCCCGCAGGCGCAGGATCGGTCTCCTCCGGCGCGTCCGACCCGTGCGACCGAACGGGGTCCTGACCCACGGTGACCGTGCCCGAGGATGGTCCGGCCTCTCTCCCCTGCTGCCCGTCGACCTTCCGGGGCGCGTCCCTCCGGGTATCGCTGAAGGCTACGGTCCGGTGCACGGCGAAGGCGCTGACCAGGGTGAGCGTCAGAACCGCAGCAAGAGCGAGCGGCAGCCAGGGTGCGAGGAGGGACGCGAGCAGCCCCACGAGTGCAGGCCCGAGGACGAAGGTCAGTTCGTCGGCCGTTCCCTCGTAGGACAGCGCGGTGTCCAGCGCCGAGCGGGGACCGCGCCGGGTCATCGCCATCCACCGGACGCGCGCGAGCGGACCGATCTGCGGGCAGGTGAAGCCCATCGCGAAGGAGGAGAGGAGCACGAGGGCGAGTCCCGAGCCGGCGAAGCCGGAACGGGTCATCGTCACCACGAGCAGGCCGATGATGGCCAGCGTGTTCAGCATCGCCGAGGCGAGCAGGACGATCCTCTGCCCACGACGGTCGGCGAGGTACCCCAGGAGGGGCGCACCCGTCGCGGATCCGAGTCCCACGGCACCGGCCGCGAAGCCGCCGGCGGCGTAGGAGCCGCTAGCCGTGGTGACGAGCGTCAGTGCGCCGACCGTGAGCATGGCGAGCGGGAGGCGGGCGAACAGGCCGATGACGAGGAAGGACGGGCCCGCGAGCTGCGGGAGGACACCGAAGCGGCCGAGCCTGGACCGGCGGCCTGGTGCGGCCTCGGGTGGCGTGCTCGGGGGCGGCGGAGGGGTCGGCGATACCGGGGTGGGGTTCTTGTACATCTGCTTTCCGGGTTGCATGGAACGCGCATCGTCCCCCCTCCCGATGCGCCCGACCCGGTAACGCCTCGATTTTACACGCTGACGGGCTGCTCCACGAAGCGGAGACTCGAGCCCTGCCGACCCTTCACCACCTGCAGCTGGGCGCTCACGCGCTGCTTCAACTCGGGCACGTGGCTGACGAGCCCGACGACGCGGCCGCCACTGCGGAGCCCTTCCAGGGCGTCCATCACCTGCTCGAGGGCCTGGTCGTCGAGCGAGCCGAACCCCTCGTCGACGAACAGTGTCTCGATGTCGAGTCCTCCGGCTTCCTGCTGCACCACGTCGGCGAGGCCCAGCGCGAGAGCGAGGGACGCCATGAAGGACTCTCCGCCCGAGAGGGTCGAGGTGTCCCGCCGGTTCCCCGTCCAGCCGTCGATGACGTTCAGCCCAAGTCCCGAGCGCTTGTTCCCGGCCGTCGCGTCGCTGTGGACGAGCTGGTAGCGGCCGTCCGACATCTCGAGCAACCGTTCGGTGGCCGCTGCCGCGACCTGCTCGAGGCGCGACGCGAGCACGTAGGTGGCGAGCGACATCTTGTACAGATTGTCCCCGCCCCCTCGGGCTGTCTCGGCGATCGAGGAGGTGAGCTGCGCCCGCTCGCGCAGCGGGGCGATCCGCTCCTCGATCCGGGCCAGCTGGAGCGCGTACGCCTCGAGCTGCGTGACGGAGTGGCCGAGGACTTCGGCCGTGATACCCGCCCGGTGGGCCCGGGTCCGGAGTTCCACCGCGGCAGAGTGGGCCGCCCGTTCGTCGTCCTCGGTGGGGGCGGCAAGTCCGTCCGCCTCGTCCCGGAGGCCCTGCGTGATCTCGTCGTCCTCCCACGCGGCGTCGAGCCGGTGGCCCTGCACCTCGTGGTCCGCAACCGACGTGCGGGTGCGGGCAAGCAGCGCATCCGGCATCAGTGCCGTCCGCGCCTCCTCCGCGTCGTCGAACGGCGTACCGGACAGCGCGCCGAGGAGCCGCGCCCGGCTGGCCTCGAGCATGGCGCCGGCACGGTCGCAGCCTTCGGTGGCGCGACGGACCGCGTCGAGGTCGCGTGCGGCGCTCTCCACCTCCGCGGTCCGGACCGCGAGTGACGCCGCCCCGGCCCGGAGTTCGTCGATCCGGCGCGAGAGGAGGCGGTCCTGATCCGCCAGCGAGCCCTGTCGGGCCTCGGCATCGCTGCGTTCGGCACGCGCCACGTCCTGGCGGACCCGGAGCCGCTCCTCCTCCTCCGCCGCGAGCGCCACGCGCTCCTCGACCGATACGCCTTCGGCCTGCGCCGCCTCCGCCTCCTGCAGTCTGACGCGCGCGTCGAGGACGGCGGCCTCGACGTCGTCCGCACTCCGATCGCCTCCCCGCGCGGCGAGGTCCGCGATCTCGAGCCGGACGGCATCCCGCACCCCCCTCGCTTCCTGCAGCGCAGCCTCGGCCTCCGCCTGCCGGCGGCGGGCTTCCTGCTCCTGCCCGAGGGTGACCCGGTCACCGCCGGGTGACGCGACGGGCGCGGGATGCTCCGGGCTCCCGCAGACCGGGCACGGCTCGCCGTCCTCCAGGCGCTCCGCGAGCTCCTCTGCCGACTGTTCGAGCCGCAGGCGCAGCAGGTCGAGCCACCGCTCCTTGAGGTCGAGGAAGGACTCCGACGCGCGCAGGTACGCACTGTCGGCCCGCCTGCCCTGCTCCTCCGCCGCCCCGAACTGCTCGACCACCCGTCCCACAGTCTCCACCGCGACCTGTTCCGCGCGGAGGTGCGCGAGGCCGTCAGCGGCCCGACGCAACGGTCCCAGGCGTTCGAGGTCCTCCGCCCGGCGACGCCGGAGGGCATCGAGCTCCCTGTCGACGGCGTCCATCGTCGCGTCGAGGGCGGCCAGGTCCTTCTGCACGCCGACGAGGTCGCGACGCACGTCCTGGCGTCGCCGCTCGTCCGGCAGCGCCGCTTTCAGGACGGCGGACGCGGCCGACGCCACGTCGAACGCCGCCGACACCCGGGCGCGGTCCTTCTCGGACCCGGCCCCGCTGAGCACCACGTCGGCGTCCAGGTAGTCGGCCACCACGGCATTGGCTCGGGCTCGTTCGATCGACGCGTCCTGTTCCAGGCGGGCCCGGTCCGCTGCGGACGCGGCATCATCGGCGAGGTCGAGGACGCTGCCGAGCGCGCGGGCCTCGTCGTGGCGTCGCACTGCGTCGACGGACCGGGCGATCGCCTCGGCCTTCCCCTCGTGCTCCGTCCGCTGGGCACGGAGCCGCGCGAGTGCCGCCGAGCGGCTCCGCCGCCGGGATACGGCCGCTAGGGCACCGTCGGCCAGCGCGCTGCCCTCCGCCAGCTCCGTGCTCTCGGCCGAGGCCTCCTCCCACCGCGCCCGCACGGCCTCGGTCAGTCCATGGGTCCCCGTGGCGGGGTCCGGAGCAGGGGGCGACGCCCCGGCGGACACCGTCACGGTCCCCTCGACCCCGACGCCGTGCCGCTGGGCCTCGTCCACGGCCCGGAGGTAGACGTGCCGCTGGTTCGCCTGTTCCTCCTCGAGCGCCCGGGTGGAGCGGTGGCTCTCCTCGAGGAACAACCGTTCGAGGTCCTCGAACCGCGTGGTCGAGAACAGGCGCTGCAGGAGCTCCCGTCGGGGCTTCGCGTCCGCGCGGAGGAACGCCGCGAATTCCCCCTGGGGCAGCATCACCACCTTCGTGAACTGCTCCTTGTCCATGCCGAGGAGCTGCTGCAGCTCGAGCCCCGCCTCGTCGTTCCGCGCGGACTTCTGGACCCAGTCGCCATCGACGCGCTCACTGAGCAGCGTCCTCGCCTGCTCGGTCGTGGTGCCGCTCCCACGGCGTGCGGGCCGCTCCCAGGACGGTGACCGCACCACCCGGAAGCGCCGGTCGCCGACCGAGAACTCGAGGCACACCTCGGGCGCCACCGACTCCGCGGCATGATCGCTCCGGAGCCGCTTGGCTGCCTGCCTGGCGCCGGGTACGGACCCGTACAGCGCGAAGCACACCGCGTCCAGGACGCTGGACTTGCCGGCGCCGGTCGGTCCGTTGAGCAGGAACAGGCCCTGGTCCGACAGGGCGTCGAAATCGACGTGCTGACGGTCGGCGAACGGCCCGAAGGCCTGGATCTCGAGGAGATGGAGCCTCATGGCACTCCCCTACTTCTCGTACGCGCCGCTGAGGGCGGCGTCCACGGTGGTGCGGACCAGGGCGCGCTCCTCGGCCGACACCGACCGGCCCCGGACATGGTCGAGGAAACCGCAGCAGACCTCGGCGTCGTCCCTGGCCTCGGCGATCCGCTGGCTGTAGGTGCGGTGGTCCGTCCTCTCGCCGCCCTCGGGCTCGAAGGCCAGGACGAGTGTGTCCGGGAAGCGTGTGCGCAGGCGCTCCATGGCGCGGGCGGGCCGCTCGGCATCGGTGAGCGTCACGTGACAGTAGGCCGCTTCGGCCCACTCGAGTCCATCTCGGCCCAGCAGGTCGTCGAGGGTTCCGCGCAGCACCGCCAGGTCGCGGGGTGCCGGCCACTGGACCGCGCGGACCTCGCCGACGCCGTCCCGTGTCACGTCGATCAGCCACGCGCCCTTCGCCTGATGCGCTTCCGAGAAGGAGTAGGCGAGCGGTGAGCCCGAATAGCGGACCGTCTCCGAGAGCTTCTGCCGGCCATGCAGGTGCCCGAGTGCGGCGTAGCCGAACCCGTCGAACAGCGCCAGGGGCACCGAGCCGAGGCCGCCGATGGCGAGGTCCCTCTCGCTGTCGGATCCCGTACCCCCTGCGGCGAAGGTGTGCGCCATGACGATGGAGACGATGCGCCGACCCTCCGACCGCTCGGCGATGTCCGTGCGGATGCGGCCCAGGGCCGCCGTGGTGACAGCCGTGTGGGTGCTGGACCCTGCTCCGAGGGCGTCGGCGACGACGCGCGGTTCGAGATACGGGACGCCGTAGACGGCGAGGTCGGTGTCCTCCCCGAGCTGCCGCAGCACCGGGACGGCGACGTCGTCGAGCCGCGTGCGGAGGTGCACGCCGCCGCGTGCCAGGATGCGGCCGCCGAAGCCGAGGCGGGTCGCCGAATCGTGGTTGCCGCTGCTCACCACCACCTCCGCGCCCGCGACCGTCAGTCGATCCAGGGCGTCGTCGAAGAGCGCGACGACGTCGACGGCGGGCAGCGCCCGGTCGTACACGTCTCCGGCGACGAGGACCATCTCCACGCCTTCCTCGCGCACCGTCTTCTCGAGGTTGTCGATGAAGATCCGCTGCGCGTCGAGGGTCCCGGTGCCATGGAACGAACGCCCGAGATGCCAGTCCGAGGTGTGGAGGATCTTCATGATTTTCACGCTACCGCTGGTCGCCGACATTCACCGGACCGTGCGCGGCGGGCCGCCCCGAACCGCTCAGCGCGTCGGCCCGGAGGAGCGGGGCGAGGCAGTGTCCGGGCCCTCGTCCGAGGCGTCGAAGAAGGTTGCGGCGTCGTTCCGGCCGGAGTGGATGTCCTGTGCCGGGGCCGCGGCGACATCGGCCGTCCTGGCAGTCTCGGCCGTCCCGCCGGTGCCAGCGGTATCAGCGGTATCAGCGGCACCCTCCGATTCGGGGGCCCCGCCCGCGGTGATCGATGGCGAGCCCCAGGCATCGGTGCTCCGGATGACGAGCCCGGCGATCACTCCGCCGATGACCGGCGCCGCCCAGAACAGCCAGAGCTGTTCGAGCGCCCATGGGTCCGCGAAGAGCGCCGACGCCGTGGCACGGACGGGATTCAGGGCACCGTTGGTCACGGGCAGGAGGAACGAGAGCAACCCGGCGACGGTGAGTCCGACGGCGAACGGAGCGAGGTCGCGACGTGCGCGGCGGGAGCCCGCCCCGAGGAAGACGGCGACGAGCAGCGCCGTGGCGACGACCTCCAGCAGGAAGGCGCTCGTCAGCGGGAACTGCGCCGGCGAGTGCTCCCCGAAACCGTTGGACGCCGAGCTGAAGAAGGTCCGGATGCCGGTGAGCTGTGCGTTCGCGCCGAGGGCGAGCCACATCAGGCCCGAGGCCGCGACGGCGCCGATCACCTGCGCGAGGACGTAGGGGGCGACCGATCCCCAGCGCAGGCGTCCGGCGATCGCGGAGCCGACGGTGATCGCAGGGTTGAAGTGCCCGCCGGACACATGGCCGAAGGCGATCATGGCCGCGACGACGGCGAAGCCGAACACGAGCGACGGCTGGATGGAGGTCTCTGTCGCCAGCATGGTGGCCCCGAGGCCTGCGAGGATCACGAAGAACGAGCCGACACCCTCGGCCACGGACCGGGCGAGGAGGCCGGGCGTCCGGAGCTCGCCGTCGCGCCACGAGCCACCCTCGGAGCCGTTCCCCCTGCCCTGCACGGTGTTGTGAGCGGAGGCGCGCGACTCCGGGTCGGGCGCGATGCTGTGCTGCGTCATGGGGTCGTCATCCTTTGGTCGGACGTGCTGGGAGACCACCCGGGAGGAGCACCGGGCCGCCGACGAGCTTTCCATCCTAGTCTGGGCGGGCGCTGGGAGCAGGTCCGCCTGCCGGGTGCCGGGCCCTCGCCGGTCTCCCTAGACTGATCAGGTGACCACAGATGACGCCGCTCCAGCCACCCCGACCGATCTCCCGCCGGAGGTGGCGGGCGCCGGAGGCCCGGCCCCCACGTACGAGGACCGCGTCCTCGGGTGCCTGCTGGGCATCATGGCCGGTGACGCCTACGGCGTGCTCGGAGCGGTGGGGGACGACCCGACCGGGGCGCTGGGCGACCCGGCTGATCTCGCGGTCTCCGACGCGACGCAGCTGACCCTGTACACGGTGGACGGTCTCGTGGACGCGCTCGAGTGGGCGAACGACGGCGTCGCAGCGGACGAGACGGCATGCCTCTGGCTCGCGTACCTGCGCTGGCTCACCCGCCAGGGCGAACACCTGCCCGCCAACGCGCCCGCGCCGCCCGGCCGGTGGATCGACGCGCAGGAGGATCTCCTTCCCGTCCACGAGCCCGACGGCGACACGGTGCGTGCCCTGCTCACGGGCGAGATGGGCACGCGGTCACGGCCGGTCAACCCGCAGGCGGAAGGAGCTGGAGCGCTGATGCGTTCGGCGCCGTTCGGCCTCGTCCCGCGCATCCCCGAGAGCATGGTGGAACGGCTGACGGTGGATGCCGCGGCGCTCACGCACGGGTCCGCCGCAGCCCGCGGCACGGCGGCCCTCTTCAGCGGGATCATCCGGGCGCTCGCCATCGACGGGCGCTCCCTGGCCGAGGCAGTCCGTCTCGTCCGGGGTGAAGAGCAGGATCTCGCGCGGGGAGCGGCGCACGACGCCCACGCGACCGGAGTGGCGAGCGGTTCGACGGCCCCGGTCCCTCCGGCCGGCGAGGCCGACCGGCCCGGCGCTCAGCGCGGGGACGCGGGAGACGCGGGAGGCGCGGGAATCTCCGGGGACGCGGGAGACGGCAGGGTCGCCGCCGGTGCCGTGGCAGCCACCACGGCGGACGCGACGACGACGGGGAGCCGCGCGGAGGGCACGACGGCGGCCGGCACGTTCGAGGCGGCGCTCCAGGCCGTCCTCGAAGGGGCGGACGAGGCGGCATCCCCGCGCGACCAGCTCGCGGCTGCGCTGGCGCATGCAGCGGCGGCGGGACGGCCCGACGCCTCCTCGACGATCGCCGCGTCCCTCGCGGGTGGGATGATCGGCGCACTCCACGGGACGGCCGCCCTGCCCGCCGGCTATCTCGATGCTCCGGGCGTGCCCGCCGTCGTCCGCGGCATGGCCCGGGCACTGCTCTCCGCGACCACGGGCTCCTGAACCGCAGGGGTCCACACCGGAGGATCCGCGGCATGACCCGGGCCGGCAGCGGGCGGACCGCCTAGGCTGGCCCCATGTGGAACCCCATCGCCCTCCCCTCCCTCACGGCCCGCCGCATCCTCGTCACGGGTGGCAATGCCGGGCTCGGGTACTTCGCCTGCGAGCAGCTCGCCGGCGCCGGGGCAAGCGTGGTCATGGCGTCGCGCGACGAAACGAAGGCCCGCGCCGCGATCCGGGCCATCCGGACCCGGCACACCGATGCCGATGTCTCCTTCCAGCAGCTCGACCTCGCCGACCTCGCGTCGGTGCGGTCTGCCGCCGGCGCCCTGGCCGCGGGGCCGCCCCTGGCGGGCCTGCTCGCGAACGCAGGGGTGGTCGGCTCGCCGGAGCGGCGGACGACGGCGGACGGCTTCGAGCTGCAGTTCGGCACCAACCACCTCGGGCACTACGCCCTCGTCGCACTGCTTCTACCCGAGCTGTCGGCCGCCGGGACGAGGATCGTGCACCTCGGGAGCATCAGCCACCGCTGGGCGCGCCTGACGCCGTCGACCCTGGACCCCTCCACCTACCGGAACGCGAGCGCCTATGCCACCTCGAAGCTCGCGGTGACGGCCTTCGGGTTCGAGCTGGCGCGCCGTCTCGACCTCACCCGCAGCGCGGCCACCAGCGTCGTGGCACACCCCGGCTTCGCGCTCGGCATGTTCACGCCGGACCGGCCGGGCATCGCCGCGCACCGCGACGCCCCCGCCTGGCGGCGCGCCGTGATGCGGCGGGTGGCCCAGGGCAAGGACGACGGCGCCTGGCCGCTCGTGCGGGCGACGGTGGACCGCTCCATCCCCAACGGTGCCTACTGCGGGCCGGACGGCTGGTTCCAGCTGAAAGGCGCTCCCGCGATCGTCCCGGCCCGGCGGCACGCACGGGAGAGCAATGCCGCGTCCCGACTGATCGACCTGTCCGCCGACCTGACGGGGATCGAGCTGCGCTTCTGACGGCTCTCGGGCTCTGGCACTCCCGCGGCAGGACGCTGCCGCCTACTGGCTCTCCACGGGCCAGCGACCGCCCGTCATCTGGAGGAATTCCGCCTCGGAGAGCACCTCGATCGCCTGCCCCCGCTCGTGCAGTTCGAGGACCCGCCGCGCCTTGCCCGTGACCCGGCCGTTCCTCAGGTCCGACGCGACGAACCCGTCACCGACCACGAGGACCGTGGTGCGCCGTGTGACCGCACTCGCGGGCTGCGCACCGAGCCGCGCTGCCCGTTCCTTCGCCTGCGGCCGGGAGATGCCGAGGCTGCCCGTGAAGACGACCGTCTGTCCGTACAGCGGATGACGTGGATCGGCCTGGGCATTGGCGTGCGGGTTCTCGCCCTCCTCGGGCCACCCCGACCATCCGGTGGCCGAGGTACTGCGCCCGAGGGCGGTGCGGGTCGCCTTGGACAGTTCGTCGACACCCGGCGCGTACGGTTCGGCGCGCGACAGGGCGAGGCTATGGGATCCGAGGACGTCCTCGACCGTGTGGGCGTCGTACCGCCGGGCGATGTCGATCATGATCCCGGCGCAGGCCCGCGCGTCCTCCACGGCGTCGTGATGGTTCACGAGGGGCACGCCCGCCGCTTCGGCGACGAAGGGAAGGGAGTAGGACGGGAGCGAGTAGCTCTTCCGGGAGAGCACCACCGTGCACGCGTAGTCCCAGGCGGGACCTGCGAGCGCGGAGACCTCGAGCGCGGACCGGATCACGCCGAGGTCGAACGCCGCATTGTGCGCGACGATCACGTCCGAACCGATGAAGCCACCGATCTCGGGGAACAGGTCGCCGAAGCGCGGGGCGTCCGCGACCATGCCGGACGTGATCCCGTGGATCGCGATGTTGCGGGAGTCGAAGTGGTCGTGGCCCTGCGGCGGGCGCATGAGCCAGGAGGCTTCCTCGACGATCCGGCCGTCGCGGACCTTCGTCAGTCCGACGGCGCACGGGGAACCGCGGAAGCCATTCGCCGTCTCGAAGTCGATGGCCGTGAACGCGATTCCCACGTCCTCCACTGTACTGCCGCCCACCCCCAGGACCGTTCATCCGCCATTCACCGGGGGCTCTGCGCGTCCCTCCCGGAGTGACCGCCGCAGGGGACGCCCGCCGACATCCCGGCGGCGGTCGCCCTCGGCATCGACCCGCTGCGCTGCGAGCCGTCCTTAGAGCTCGAGGTCCGATCTCCGATCGGCTGCCGGGCGCGGAACGAGACGGGACGCCACGGGCCGGAACCGACAGCACGACGTCGTACCTGCCACCTCGGGTCAGCGCGGTGGTTCCGGGCAGAGCAGGGCGAGGGCGGCGGCTGCACCCTGCACCTCCGCGGTCCAGACCGGACGCACGAAGTCCTCCCGCGCGAGCAGCAGCCTCTGCAGACACTGGGCCTGACCCGCGCGGCCTTCCACCAGGGCGGTGCCATTGTCCCGGTAGCCGAGGCGGCGGGACACGCCGAGGGAGGCGGCGTTCCAGTCGGCGGCCTCCGACGTGGCCGTCGTCGCTCCCAGGTGATCGAACGCGAACTGCAGCATGCCGGCACGCATCTCCGTGCCGAGACCCTCGCCCTGGGCGGTGCGGGTCAGCCACGATCCCGACTCCACCTGACCGAGGAGCGGGAAGGACCGGGCGGCCAGGTCCTGCACACCGATGACGCGCCCCTCGCGCAGCACTGCGAAGTTGATGGTCCAGCTCGCCACGGACACGCCGGCGCGCAGCCGCCACTGGTGCCTGGCCGTCTCCGGGATGAGCACATCGCGTGGGGCGTCGGTCCAGGGGACACCGAACGGCATCTCGCCGGGGTCGTGGATCCCCGCGAGCACGGCATCGACCAGTTCCGGCAGGTGCTCGTCGCGCACCGGGGTGAGGACGAGGCGCGGAGTCCGGATGACCAGTCCGAACAGCGGCCAGACCGCGACGAGCGGGTCGACTGCCCGCTCCGTGCCACCGGCGACCGTCACACGCGCTTCGCCCGGTGCTTGCGCACCTTGGAGACGACGAACCAGATCGCGAACAGCACGACGGCGACGATCACGATCTTCTGGAACGTGTTCGCGTACTGCTCGACGATGTGCCAGTTCTCGCCCAGGTAGAAGCCGGCGAGGACGAAGATCGAGTTCCAGATGAGGCTGCCGGCGGTCGTGAGCAGCAGGAACATGGGGACCGGCATCCGTTCGATACCGGCCGGTATGGAGACGAGGCTCCGGAACAGCGGGATCATCCGCCCGAAGAACACCGCCCGGTAGCCGTGCCGGTTGAACCAGTCCTCCACCTTGTCGACGTCCTCGATGTCGATCAGCGGCACCTTGGACACGAGGCGCCGCATGCGGTCCCGGCCGAGCCAGGCGCCGAGGGCGTAGAGAGCGAAGGCGCCGACGACGGAACCGAGGGTGGTCCACAGGATGGCCTCGAACAGGGAGAAGTTGCCCCTGCTGGCGGTGAACCCCGCGAGCGGCAGGATCACCTCGCTGGGCAGCGGCGGGAAGAGGTTCTCCAGCGCGATGGCCAGTCCCGCGCCGGGGGCTCCGATGGTCTCCATCAGGTTGACCGCCCAGTCGGTGACCGCGCCGAGTGCCGAGCCGTCCGACGATGGCGTGGTCGCTGCTGCGACGTGGACCGCCTGGGCTGCCTGGATGATGCTCACGGTGGTGTCCGTCCCTCTCGAGGTCCGCCCTGCGGGACGGCCGGTGCTGGTCGGCGTCGGTGACGCCGTTCTTCGTCGGTCAGTACTGCTGGTTGCTCGGGTGTCGCTGCGTGCTGTTCGGGGGTGCCGGTGCGGCTCAGGACAGCGCGACGACAAGATGCGGCAGGAGGGCCCGGAAGGCGATGCCGCGGTGGCTGATGGCGTTCTTCTCGTCACGTGTCAGTTCCGCGCAGCTGCGATCGAGGCCGGTCGGGACGAGGATCGGATCGTATCCGAACCCACCCTCGCCGCGGGGGGCCGCCAGCAGCGAGCCGCGCAGTTCGCCGCGCTCGGTGTGCCCGCCCGGGACCCGCGGACGTGCCAGGGCTGCAGCGCAGACGAAGGCCGCTCCCCTGCTATGCTCCGGGATGTCGGCGAGCTGCGCCAGGAGCAGGTGCAGGTTGGCGGGGTCGTCCCCGTGACGGCCTGCCCAGCGCGCCGAGAAGATGCCCGGAGCGCCCCCGAGGACATCGACGGCCAGGCCGGAGTCGTCCGCGACGGCGATCAGACCGGTTGCGGCGGCTGTCTGCTCGGCTTTCAGCAGGGCGTTCTCCTCGAACGTCACGCCGCTCTCGACCACGTCCGGTGCACCGGCGGCAGCGGCATCGACGACCTGCGTGTCGACGTCGAGTCCGGGGACCTGGCCCCGCAGCAGATCCCTCAGTTCCCGGAGCTTGCCCGAGTTGCGTGTCGCGAGGACGAGCCGGGGCTCGGGTGCATCAGCCACCGTGGGTGTCCCGCAGCGTGTCGATCTGGATCTGTGCGAGCTGGGCCGTGCCGAGCAGGGCCAGGTCGAGGAGGGCGTCGAGTTCGGCGCGGTCGAAGGGTGCACCCTCGGCCGTGCCCTGCACCTCGACGAACGTCCCGGAACCCGTGACGACGACGTTCATGTCCGTCTCCGCGCGCACGTCCTCGACGTACGGCAGATCGAGCATCGGGACGCCGTCGATGATGCCCACGCTGATGGCGGCGACGGTGTCGGTCAGCGGGGACGCCGACGCCGGGATGAGCTTCTTGTCTTTCGCGTAGCGGATCGCGTCGGCGAGGGCCACGTAGGCCCCGGTGATCGCTGCGGTGCGGGTGCCCCCGTCCGCCTGGAGCACGTCGCAGTCGAGCACGATCGTGTTCTCCCCGAGCGCCTTCGTGTCGATGATGGAGCGCAGCGAGCGTCCGATCAGGCGCGAGATCTCATGCGTGCGGCCACCGATCTTGCCCTTGACGGATTCGCGGTCGGACCGCGTGTTCGTGGCGCGCGGCAGCATCGCGTACTCCGCCGTGACCCAGCCCTTGCCCTCCCCTTTGAGCCAGCGCGGCACGCCGCTGGTCAGCGATGCGGTGCAGAGCACCCGCGTGTTGCCGAATTCGATGAGTGCGGAGCCCTCGGCCTGCTTCGACCACCCGCGCGTGATGCTGATGTTGCGCAGCTGGTCGGGAGTCCGGCCGTCCGCCCGCACCACGGGTGCTGCGGCGGGAGCGGAGGCGGAGGCGGGCGTGGCGTTCGCGGAGGTCATGATTTCCAGTCTAGACGGGCGGTCATGGGAGGGAACCCGGAGCACGGTGGGAGCTGCGGTGATCCGGACGCCCCTCTCCCCCGATCCGCAGGCAGGAGCGCCCGGGCGGTGACCGGGCCGGACGGGACTCCTCAGACCGTGTAGGACACGCCCGCGACGGCGACGGCGAGATGGCCGTCGTAACTCTCACGCGCCTCGCTCACCGCGAGGTTGGCGTCGTTCCAGACCGGCAGGTGGGTGAGCAGCAGGCGCTTCGCCGAGGCCCGGGTGGCGACGTCGCCCGCCCGCTTGCCCGTGAGGTGGACACCCGTGATGGCGTCGTCCCGCCCCTCGTGGAAGGCGGCCTCGCACAGGAAGATGTCCGCGTCACGCGCGGCGTCGACGAGGCCCTCGCAGGCGTCGGTGTCCCCCGAGTAGGTGAGGACGTGCGCCCGCGGGCTGCCGCCGGCGTCGGTCTCCGCGACCTCGACCCGCAGCGCATAGGCCTCGTCGATGGGGTGCAGCACCCGGAACGGTGTCACGGTGAACGGACCCACCGTGACGGGCGCACGGTCGGTCCAGGAACGGAAGTCGAAATCCTCGTGCATCCCCGGATCGGGGTCGAGCCCGTAGGCGCTGGCCATGCGGTCGGCCGTCGCCGCCGGACCCCAGACGGGGATGCGCGGCATGCCCCAGCCCGAGGGATCCCAGTGCACGGCGACATGCAGTCCGCAGAGGTCCATGCAGTGGTCGGGGTGCAGGTGGGAGAGGAACACCCCGTCGATCTCGCGGAGGTCCATGTACCGCTGGAGGGCGCCGAGGGAGCCGTTGCCGAGGTCCAGCAGGATGCGCCACGTACGGCCCTGCCACTCGGCGCTCAGCAGATAGCAGGAGGCCGGCGACTGCGGGCCGGGGAACGAACCACTGCACCCGACGATGGTGAGCTTCATGCGCGCGGGAAGCCGGCGGCGGCGATCATCTCGGGGGTGATGCGCGCCAGGCTGCCGGTCGGGTACTGGGCTGCGACATGGTCCACGTGCTGCACCGACAGCACCTCGGGACCGAGGAACCGCCGGGCCAGGACCTCGAAGCTCGCGGCATCACCCGTCGCGATAAACCGGTGGACGGCGGTCTCCGTGCTGTCGCGTTCCAGCCCGTGGGACACGAGCGCCCGGTAGACGTCCTTCGCCGTCTCCTCGGCGCTGGAGACGAGCGTGACGTCGTCGCCCATGACGTAGGAGATGACGCCCGTCAGGAAGGGATAGTGGGTGCAGCCGAGCACGAGGGTGTCGATCCCGGCATCCTTCAGCGGCGCGAGGTACTCCTCGGCCGTGCGCAGCAGCGCGGGCCCACCGGTGATGCCCGCCTCGACGAACTCGACGAACGAGGGGCAGGCCACGGAGGTGACCTCAAGGTGTGGAGCGGCGGCGAAGGTGTCGTCGTAGGCGCGGGAGCCGACGGTGGCCGACGTGCCGATCACGCCGATCCGGCCCGATCTCGTCGACGCGACCGCGCGCCGGACGGCGGGCTGGATGACCTCGATGACGGGGATGCCGTACCGCTCGGTGTAGCGCTCCCGGGCGTCGCGCAGCACGGCCGCGGATGCCGAGTTGCAGGCGATGACCAGCAGCTTGACCCCGGAGTCCACGAGCTCGTCCATGACGCCGAGTGCGTGGGCGCGGACGCGCGCGATGGGCAGCGGACCGTACGGACCGCTCGCCGTGTCACCGACGTACATGATGGATTCGTGGGGAAGCTGGTCGATGACCGCTCTCGCGACGGTCAGTCCGCCGACGCCGGAGTCGAAGATGCCGATGGGCGCTTCGCTGCGGTCGGTGTTCGCTCGATCTGGACTCATGATCCTCCGAGAGTATGGCGTCCTGCCCGTGAACACCACGCGCCGATCCGTGGGGTTTGTCACAGGCAGACCATCGCCCCGGGCTCAGCGATCGAGCCGCGCGGCCTTCAGCATGGCCTGGACGAGGGACTCCTGCAGCCAGGTGACGAAGTTGTACACGAGCGCCAGGTAGGACTCGACGTCGTCCACGTCCTTGGAGTCGGCGATGTCGTGGAGGCGCTCGGCGTCCTCCTCCGACTCGATGGACAGCCGGTCCGCGAGGACCAGTCGCACGTCGTTCAGTGCCTGCGCCAGCAGCCTCGCCTGTTCGTCGTTCAGGGTCATGGGGCTGGACTCGATGAGCAGCGCGCTCCCCCTGAGGGCTCCGATCTTCTGCTCGCGCAGTGAGCGTTCCGTCAGGCGGCGGAAGGCGAGGGCCTCGTCGTCGTCGCCCCGGACGGCGTCGGGCAGGAGGCGGCGGACCGCGGAGTCGTCGGGAGCCGTCGCCTCGGCGTCGGCTCCCGACATGCCGACCAGGGCGGCCAGCGGATCCTCACTCGGCGCCGTGTCGGGCTCGAGCATGGTCACGACGTCGTCGAGCAGGGCACCGAGGAGGCGAGCCTCCCCGGGCTCCAGCGCACCGGTGATTCCACGGCGCGTCGATTTGAAGGCTTTAGCCATGGGGTGGGACTACTCGCTTCCGGCTTTTTCGAAGGTGGCCCAGAGACCATAGGAGTGGAGGGCCACGGTGTCCTGCTCCACCTTCTCCCGGGTGCCGGAGACGACGGCGGAGCGTCCCTCCTCGTGCACCTCGAGCATGAGGGTGCGGGCCTTGGCCTCCGAATAGCCGAAGTAGGACTGGAACACGTAGCTCACGTAGCTCATCAGGTTCACGGGATCATTCCAGACCACCACGACCCAGGGCTGGCCCAGATCGGTCTTCTCGTCCGTCCGAACCTTTTCCTCGGTATCGGTACCGGTGGCAAAGCCTACTGTCATAGGGTTCATTCTAGGTCGCGGCACCGACGCCCCGTGGCCGGGTACTCCCACAGCGGACGCCCGGCTATCGTTCTGAGGGTGACTGACGCCCTGAGCACCGATCCGCCCGCCGCCCCGCCGGCACACGCCCTGGTGAATGCGCCGAACAGCGCCCTGTTCACCGACCAGTACGAACTCACCATGCTGCAGGCCTCCCTCCATTCCGGAGCCGCACACCGCCGGTCCGTCTTCGAGGCCTTCGCACGCCGCCTCCCGGCCGGTCGCCGCTACGGCGTGGTCGCCGGAACCGGGCGGCTCCTGGAGGCGCTGTCCACCTTCCGGTTCGACGACGCCCAGCTGGCCTTCCTCTCGGATCGCGGGATCGTCGACGACACCACGCTCGCGTGGCTGGCGGACTTCCGCTTCACGGGCTCCATCTCGGGCTACGCGGAGGGAGAGGCCTTCTTCCCCAACTCCCCCATCCTCACGGTGGAGTCGACGTTCGCCGAGGCCTGCATCCTCGAGACGCTCATCCTGTCCATCCTCAACCACGACAGCGCGATCGCCTCGGCCGCCTCCCGCATGACGGGTGCGTCCGCCGGGCGTCCGTGTATCGAGATGGGCTCGCGCCGCACGCACGAGGAGTCCGCGGTCGCGGCGGCCCGGGCAGCCATCATCGGCGGATTCGCCAGCACGTCCAACCTGGAGGCCGGGCGGCGCTACGGCCTCCCGACGGTCGGCACCGCCGCCCACTCCTTCACGCTGCTGCATGATTCGGAGCGCGCGGCGTTCGAGGCGCAGGTCGCGTCGCTCGGCAGGAGCACCTCCCTGCTGGTGGACACGTACGACGTCGAGCAGGGTGTGCGCACCGCGGTCGAGGTGGCCGGACCGGAGCTCGGAGCCGTCCGGCTCGACTCCGGTGACCTCGTGGCCCAGGCACGCTGGGTCCGCCAGTTGCTCGACGACCTCGGTAACCACTCGACCCGGATCGTCGTCACCTCGGATCTCGACGAGTTCGCCATCGGCCTCCTCGCCTCCGCACCCGTGGACTCCTACGGTGTCGGGACGTCGCTCGTCACGGGCTCCGGCGCTCCGACCGCGGGCATGGTCTACAAGCTGGTCAGCCGCCAGGACGACGACGGCACGTTCGTCCCGGTGGCGAAGGCCGCGAAGAACAAGGTCTCCGTGGGCGGCATCAAGCACGCGCTCCGCCGTCTCGACGAGCACGGCACCGCGCAGGTCGAGGTGGTCGGCATCGGCCTGACGCCGGCCGACGACGGCAACGACCGCCCGCTCATCCAGGAGTTCGTCAGGGACGGCGTCGTCCTCCCGGGCTGGACCGGCCCGGAGGCGGTCACGCGCGCAGCCGAGCGCCACGCGCACTCCATCGCGGAGCTGCCCGGAGCCGTGCTGCGCCTTCAGCGCGGCGAACCCGTCATCCCCACCGAGTACGAGGAGGCATCAGCATGACACGCGCACTGATCATCGTGGACGTGCAGAACGACTTCTGCGAGGGCGGCACGCTCGCCGTGCAGGGCGGCGCCCAGGTCGCGGCCGACATCAGCGACCACATCGACGAGCAGGCGGGCTCCTACGACTACATCGTGGCGACGCAGGACTGGCACATCGATCCGGGCGCGCACTTCTCGGAGGCCCCCGACTTCGTCGGCTCCTGGCCGATCCACTGCGTCGCGGACACCAAGGGCTCCGACTTCCATCACGACCTCGACACCGAGAGCATCGACGCCGTGTTCCGCAAGGGCCAGTTCGAGGCGGCCTATTCGGGCTTCGAGGGCGTCAAGGCCCCCGACGACGAAGTGCCCACGGGCGAGCAGAAGCTGGGCGGGGCCGCCGAGAGCGACGACGACCCGATGACGCTGGACGACTGGCTGCGCGACCACGAGGTCGACGAGGTCGCCGTCGCGGGACTCGCGACCGACTACTGCGTGCGGGCGACGGCTCTCGACGCGCTCCAGGCCGGTTACGCCGTCACCCTGCTGACCGGGCTCACGAAGGGCGTGCACGCCGAGCGGACCGACGGCGTCCTCGACGAACTGGAATCAGCCGGTGTCGAGCTGGCGCGCTGACAACTGAGAACGCAGGAAGGCCGGGCTGCTGCAGCCCGGCCTTCCGTCGTCTCGCGGGCCTTCCTGGGCGGCCGGTCTTCCCTCGGTGACAGCGCTGTGTGTGCGAGCCACCTTCGACCGGCCTCCCTCAGGCGGCGGGCCGTCTCCTGCCCGCCCTACTTCTTGCCGATGAACCAGTCCTGCAGTTTCTGCAGGCGCCGCTGCAGCTGGTCCTCATTGGCCTGGGCGACGGCGGGGCCGCCGCATTGCCGCCGCAGCTCCGTGTGGACCTGGCCGTGGGGCATACCCGTGCGAGCGGCCCAGGCCGAGACGTTCTTCGCCAGCTGACCCCGCAGTTCGGTGAGCTGGCGGTGATCGACGACGAGCGGTTCCGCAGCCGCCGCAGCAGGCCGCCTGGCTTTCCGGCGCGACTGCTGCTCGTGCTGGCGCTGGCGCAGCAACTGCCCCACCTGGTCGGCGTCGAGGAGCCCCGGGATGCCCAGGAAGTCCTGTTCGTCCTCGCTTCCCATCTCACCGCCCGTGCCGAACTCGCCACCGTCGAACAGGACGCGGTCGAAGGAGGCCTGCGACTCTAACGCCTCGAACTTCTGCTTCATCAGCGAATCGGAGGCCTTGTCCTCGCGGTTCGCCGCCTCCATGAGGCCGTCCTCGAGGCCGAAGCCCTCGTCGTCCTTCTCCGGACGGTCCAGCGCGTGGTCACGCTCCAGCTCGAGCTGGTTGGCGAGGGCCATCAGGTTGGGCACCGACGGAAGGAAGATCGACGCGGTCTCGCCCCTCCGCCGGGCACGGACGTAGCGCCCCACTGCCTGGGCGAAGAACAGCGGCGTCGCGGTGGAGGTGGCATAGACGCCGACCGCGAGCCGGGGGACGTCAACGCCCTCGGACACCATGCGGACGGCGACCATCCACCGCTTGTCGCCCTCGGAGAACTCCTCGATCTTCGACGACGCCTTCGCGTCGTCGGACAGGATGACCGTCGGGGACTCGCCGGTGATGCGCTTGAGCTGTCCCGCGTACGCGCGGGCGTCGTCGTGGTCCGTCGCGATGACCAGCCCGCCGGCGTCGTGCACCGTGCGGCGCACCTCGGTGAGCCGCTTGTCCGCGGCGGCGAGGACCGCGGGGATCCACTCGCCGGCCGGGTTGAGCGCCGTCCGCCACGCCTGCGCCGTGATGTCCTTCGTGACCGCGGCCTCCCCCAGGGAGGCCGCCATCTCCTCGCCGGCGCTGGTGCGCCAGCGCATCTGGCCCGAGTACGCCATGAACATGACCGGGCGCACCACGTGGTCCCTCAGCGCCTGGCCGTACCCATAGGTGTAGTCGGCCTTCGAGCGGCGGATGCCGTCGCGGTCCTCGACGTACTCGACGAACGGGATGGCTGCCGTGTCGGATCGGAAGGGCGTCCCGGTGAGGGCGAGCCGGCGCGCTGCCGGTTCGAAGGCCTCCCGGATGCCGTCGCCCCACGAGAGGGCGTCGCCGCCGTGGTGGATCTCGTCGAGGATGACGAGCGTGCGGGCGGCCTCGGTCTTGGCGCGGTGGAGCATCGGTTTGCTCGCCACCTGCGCGTAGGTCACGGCGACGCCGATGAAGGACCCGCCGTGGCGGCCGTCGGCGTTCTTGAAGTTCGGGTCGATCGCGAGACCCACGCGTGCGGCGGCGTCGGCCCACTGGCGCTTGAGGTGGTCGGTCGGGGCGACGACGGTGATCCGGTTGACGATCCCGCGGTCCACGAGTTCGGTGGCCACGCGGAGTGCGAAGGTCGTCTTGCCCGCGCCGGGAGTTGCCACGGCGAGGAAATCGCTCGGCGAGTCGGTGAAGTACTTCTCCAGCGCTTCGCTCTGCCACTGGCGCAGCTTGGGAGCCGTACCCCAGGCCGCACGTTCCGGGTAGGCGGGGGGCAGGGCTGCGCCGGCACCGAACAGGGTGTCATTACTCACGCCGGGACAGTACCTTCCATTGACTTGCTGGGGGTCGAGGTGGGGGCGGCATCCGATGCCCTGGCCCCTCTCAGACCCGAAACTATACCTGCTGCCGTGGACACCCACAGAGCCAGCCAGATCGCAACGAACGTGGGCACGTGTCCCGGATTCCCGTCGTCGTGCAGGAGGGCGAACAGTGCTCCGGCACCCGCCGTGCCGACCACTCCGCCGAGCTGGTCGGAGATCTGGAGGGCAGCGGAGTTCCGGCCCTGCTCGGTGGTCGGCGAGAGCTTCAGGACCAGGACGGACGTGCTGGAGAGCGTCATGCCCATCGCGAATCCGGAGAGACTCCAGACGACGGCGAGCACCCAGAGCGGCGCTTCGACCGCCGTCGCGAGCGCGAAGCCGCCGAGGCTCAGCGACAGGATCGAGGAGCCGGCGACGAGGAGCCAGCCGCGCTCGAACGTCACGCGCGCCTGCACGAAGGAGCCCGCACTCCACCCGAGCGCCCCGGCACTCAGCGTCAGGCCCGCGGTGCCGGCACTGATGTCCCGTGAGCTCACCAGCATCAGCGGGATGAAGGCCTCGGTACCGAAGAACGCCACGTTCACGAGCCCGCGCGTGGCGATGACACTCGGCAGGCCGCGCGCGAGGACGAGGGTACCCGGCGGCAGGAGCGCGGGGAGGACCAGGAGGACGACGACGATGCTCGCCAGGGCGAGCGACACCAGTCCGGCGACCAGTCCGGCGGCGGGAGCTTCCGTGTCGGCAAGACGGACCACGGCCCACTGGGCGGCGAAGACCCCACCGGCGAGCGCCAGGCCGCGCAGGGTGCGTGCCCTCGCCGAGCCGGCCTCGGGCGCTCCGATGGGTCCGAGCTGCCTGGTCTTCGGCCAGACGATGATCACGGCGGCGAGGACCACGGGAGCCACCCCGAGGAAAACCCAGCGCCAGCCGAACTGCTCGGTCACGAAACCGGAGACCACGGGTCCGATCAGCGCCGGAAGGACCCAGGCCGCGGCCAGCCAGCCGAACACCACGGGTTGTGCCTGCTGCGGGAAGGACCTGCCGATGACCACGTAGACGGCGACGATCATGAATCCGCCGCCGAGGCCGGAGATCGCGCGGCCCACCGTCACGAGCCAGAACACGGGGGCGGCTCCCGCTGCCAGGAGTCCGAGGATCATGAGGGCCATGCCCACGGCCAACGCCGGACGCGGTCCCCTGCGGTCACACCAGGAGCCTGCGACCACGGTGCCGAGCAGGGATGCGGTGAGGTACATCGAGAAGGCCAGGCCGTAGCTCGATTCCCCCGAGAGCTCGCGCGCGACCGACGGCATCGCGGTCACCACCGCCATCGCCTCGAAAGCGGCGCAGGTGATGATCGCGAGGATGCCGATGGTGAGCGGGCGCAGCTCGGGGGACATCGCTCCTGGCTGCGTGCTCTTGCCGTCACCCGGGGTCTTGCCGTTGGCCTTGCTCATGGCACCTGTTCTGCTGGTTGTGGATATGTGCTGTCACCCGGCCCGGTAGAGGTCCTGCCCTGGTGCGGCCGGCCTCAGGCTCCGAGACGTAGCAGTCGGTCCGTGCGCGCTTTCGACGACGCGTTCCCGATGTCCTGGAACTCGTCGTCGACCGGTAGTTCTCACCCCATCGACCTGTGATGGGACCGTCGCCGGCCTGTTTCGGACCGACGTCGGCCTGTTCAGAACCGTCGTCTCGCCCTACCCTGACGGTCATCAACCAGGTGCTGAGCGGTCACTGGCTGGGGCGCTGGACCCGAATCGAGTCCGGCTCAGACGTCGTCGCCGGGTGACTACCGGAGCACTATCCGCTGGACCAGCGGCTCTCGTCTTGCTCCCACAGGCATTACTTCTTGGGCTTGTCGTCCCCACCGGGTCGGAGCCCGTTGTAAATCTCCTTGCACTCGGGGCAGACCGGGAACTTCTCGGGATCGCGACCGGGCGTCCACACCTTTCCACACAGGGCGATCACGGGTTCGCCAGTGAAGGCGGATTCCATGATCTTCTCCTTGCGGACGTAGTGGGCGAACCGCTCGGCATCTCCGGGCTCGACTTCCTGCTGGAGTTCCTCGCGTTCGAGCGTGGCGGTCGAACCGCCCATACCCGCGTCGGAGGGATCATTTGCGAAGGGGTCGGGAGGCATCGTCATGGCTCCAGTCTATCGCTCAGGCTCCCAGCGGTCAGATGGAGCGAACTCGCGTCCGAGCGGTTCTCGGCGGCTCCGGGTAGCTCCGGGGGCGCGCCTCTTCAAACGTCCGCTGTTCGATCTTTCCGGCGGTCTCGTATTGAGCAACCGCGCCCGAACGACATCGGCGTAGAAAGAGTGGGCCCCTGATTGAGCACGGTCCTCCTCGCAGGAATGTCGGTGGGAGAAGGGATAGTAGAGCATGAACACGAATTCGGAGGACCTGAAGGAGCTCGAGCAGATCTCCGCTCTTCTCCTCGCCTTGAATTCCGAGAAAGCTCGTATCGACGCGGAGATTGCCTGCTCGGTCGAACGTATGCGAGCGCTGTTCGAACACCGCGCTCAACTTCAGTCCTTCGCAGCAACGTCATTCAGTCGCAGTCGAGCAGCGTCGAGAACCATAGTCGACGGCGTAACGTCTGCGCTCGGCTCAGCAGAACCGAAGACAGCGTTCAGGACAGGCGGTCCGAGCGGCCCCGTGGACGCCGGGTCTGCCAATCCTGGCGTGCGCATCGAACGACGGAGCAACTTGGCCGACACGACAACCGCCACCGAGATCGCGTGCCTGCTTCGCATCTCCGAACGCACGGCACATCGGCTCGTCTACCATGCGGCAGTCCTGACGAACCATCATCCCGAAACTCTCCGTGCGCTCCGCTCAGGCACGATCTCGTGGTCCCACACCACCGCCCTGCTGCACGAGTACGCCGGGCTGCCCCATGCCACAGCCCAGGAGATGGAGCGCTCCCTCCTCCCCGTTGCGGAGGCCACCACGGTCTCCCGCCTCGCGTATCGCGCCCGGCGCCTACGTACCCGCTTGCACCCGGAACACCTCGATGACCGCGCCCGCGCGGCTGCCCATCACCGCCGTGTCGACTTCGAGCCTGCGGACGACGCCATGGCCTGGCTCCACGCCTACCTCCCGGCGGCCGATGCCTCCGCCATCGACGCGCAACTCACTCGTCTTTCCCGGCAGCAGCAGGCACCGCAGGAGTCGCGCACCCTCCCGAACCTGCGTGCAGACACCCTCACCCGTCTGCTCCTCGTCACGCACCATCACCACTCCGCGACTGGCGCCTGCACACCCGGAGACGTGAGTGCCCGAGTTGGAGCAGGGACACCAGGGGCCGGTCATTCCAGTGCTCCGACCGGGACCGTCAGCAGGGATTCCTCCGGGACCATGTCGGATGCCGTGCTCGGATGTGCAGAGCATTGCGGCGACGCCGGACAGATTCAGGGGCAGTCCCATGTCCGTGCCCACATCAACGTGACCGTGCCGGTCCTGACACTTCTGGGTGTCGATGACACTCCGGCCGATCTCGAGGGCTACGGGCCCATCCCGGCGACTGTCGCCCGGCGGCTGGCGGCGCATGCCCCGTCGTTCACCCGTCTCCTGACGCACCCGGAATCAGGGGCTGTCCTGAGCGTCGGTCGTAGCAGCTATGCGGTTCCCGCTGACCTCAAGCGATGGCTGCGCGTGCGCGACCAGACCTGCAGACATCCGGGCTGCACCACGCCTGCTTCCCGCTGCGAACTCGACCACACCACGCCTTGGTCCCAGGAAGGGCGCACGGACCACACGAATCTCGCCCATCTGTGCCGCAAACACCACCGCCTGAAGTCCGAGGGCATCTGGCGCTACTCGCAGGACGAGGCAGGAACAGTGACGGCGCACTCGCCCGCCAACAACACGTACGTCGACGCGGTCGATCCTCTTCTCGCCTGAATCCGTCAGTCGATATCAGCGGATCGGGGCCTCGCAGCCGATCCCGATGGGGTTCTCGATGCAGTTCTCGCTCACACTGTTGCCCTGTGTGCGCCAGATGCTCATCAGGTGCGGCTCCGAGACCACGGCGGCTTCGCCCGCCACGGGCTGGAAAGGACCGCCGTCCACCGAGTAGTCCCCCGCGAACAATGTGGTCAGCGTGAGTTGGAAGTCGCCGGTCTCCGCATACTGGTGACTCGTCGGGGTCTGGGTATCGAAAGCATCGCCTTCAACCGGCCCACCGGGGACCGAGGTCGTCAGGCTTGTTCCGTCGCCGTAGGACCATTCGTACGAGACGGGCCGGGCTTTGAGCACGATGGTCGCCTCCTGGAAGTCGAAGATGAACTCCTGCTCGGTAGCCTCGGCATAGATGTTGGAATGGGCGTTCTTCAGTCCGAAGTTCAGGGGCTGCGAGATGATCGTCGCAGCGACGACAGGCTGCTTCTGGAACTCCTCGAGCGTGATGACGATCGGTGCCTCCTCGGCCGCGGGAGCCGCCGTTCCTTCGACCGGAGGCTCAGGAGGCGCGCCGGGATACATGCACGACGAGCGTCCGGTCGGCGTCTGCGATGCAGGCTGCACGTTGCTGTTGACCTCGATCCAGTTCACGAGCACGCCGCCCTCTTGAGCGTCGCACTGAGCATTCATCGTGGGGCAGGTAGCAGGATTCAAGGCGTCGCCGGTCGCGGCGGTACAAGCACGCTCGTATATGTACTCGATTCCGGTGCTTTGGGGCAAAGCAACAAGTTTCGGCTCGCCTACGTCGGCCGGCAGACTCGCCACCTTCGGCGCACCGGGCTTGACAGTCTTCGAATGGTTGGTTCCCGTAAAATTGTTACCTGAAGTCTCTACAATCGGGAAAGGCTCTGCGTCAGACGCTACCGCTGGCGCCAGAGCGAGAAAGACGGATATGAAAGCAAATGAAAGTATCGCTGTCTCTGCTGAGATTCTCTTCACTACTCCGTACCCTCCGGAGCGCCGTAGTCGAGCATCAACCAGCTGCCCTGATCGAATACAGCATTAACCACGTCGAAGGCTGGCGGGTTCTGAGCGGGAACAGAACGAGCAACCGTCCCATCCTTGTCGAAGTAGGTGATCTCTGATTGTTGATTCTCGACGTACGCAGTAATCGATCCGCTGGTCGTCAACTCGAAAGTCGTATTAAAAGACGACACGGTAACTTCCGCTCCGCTTAACCATCGTCCTTGATCGTAAAGCTCGTTTACCGCTGACCTTATGCTCGTGCAAGTTCGACATGCGGGGTCAGTCTCGCGATCGAAATGACTCCACTCGTTCGTTAAGTAGGAGTAGCTCAACAGCTCGAACCAGTACTTGGTGAAGGCCTCGAGGCCCGCTGCCGTGTTCTCATCGGCAAGTGCCGGTTTGACTGGAACCGGCAGATTGGTCGCGGGGCCGGCGGACGAGGCAGGAGAAGGCCGAGGCGTCGCCACGGCGGTCGGTGAAGCGGTGGGTACGTCACCCGTCGTGGTTGCCGAGGCTGAGGCCTGCGGCGCGGAAGGAGCCGCCGTGGGAGTCGGCTCGGTGTCGCCCTGACAACCGGACAGCAGCATGACCGCCACAGCACCGCCGGCCAGCGCCGCAGCTACACGCCCGAGTCTCTGGCCGTCCGTACGAACAAAGACCACGGGACTCCTCCATCGCACTCGCCCGGCACTCGAATGCCCAACAGCATAGCGTGGCGCTTTTCCACCCCTCCGTTATGCACAACCGGCGCCAGCCGGAGACCGGGGAGCCTCTGGAGCCGCGTGCCAACAGCAACGTCAGCAACGTCAGCAACAGCAACAGCAACGTCAGCAACGTCAGCAACGTCAGCAACAGCAACAGCAACGTCACCAACATCGGCGACGAGCACTCAACGGTTCGCCGACACCGCCAGCAGCAGCTCAGGAGCACGCCGGTCGTACCAGCGGCCGCCGACCCGTAGACCGACCACGAGCAGCACACCGCCCAGCACCACCCCTACCGCCAGCGCGAGCCACCCGAACAGGGCATCGCCGCTGACGAGGTACACGATCGCGAGGACGATCTCCGGCAGCGCCAGCACGAGCATCACGAACCAGCCGATGAACTGCACCGCGACCATCATGAAGTTGGTCCCGGGCGGCGTCTTGAAGGCGCTCTCCCCCGGCAACGGCACGTTGTAGGTGTACCTTGCGGAGACGATGCTGGACAGTCCCGCCCCCGTGAGGAGCAGTCCCAGCGAGAGTCCGAGCATCGCCGGCAGATCGCCGATCCGTCCCGCGATCACGAGCGGGACGACCGTGAAGACCAGCGTGATCGGCACCGCGAACACCAGCAGCGCCACTGCCCTGCCCAGGCGGTCGTCCCGCCCGCGGATACCGGTGGAGAGATGCAGGCTGAACGCCGTGTTGTCGTAGGAGATGTCGGCGGAGATGGACCAGGCCATCAGGAACGCCGTGATGGGCCCGAGGAAGGCGAACGCGCCTCCGGTCGTCCCGCCGGAGAAGAAGAGCAGAACGGCGATGAACGGGATCACCACCAGGGACGCGAAGTACCGGGGGTCCCTGAACCAGTACGTCAGCGCCCGCGCTGCCACGGCGCCCGCCGGCGTCGCCGGGAATCGCCCGAGGAACCCGAGGTTGCCGCCGGCCCGTTTGGCGACCGCGTTGTACGGCGGCGTCACCAGGGCGTGGCTGAGGCTGCGGCTCCACAGGAGGACGAACAACGCCAGCGTGCCGGCTCCGATGAGGAGCCGGACGACGCCGAGTCCCGGAGCGCCGGCGGCGACGTCCGCCGGCGCTGCCCACAGGGCGCCGAGCGGGGTCCAGGCCAGCACATCGGCGAGCTTCGCGGCGAAGCCGGGCGAGTTCTGGAACCCTGCGGTCACGCCACCGATGATGGGCCCGAGGAAGAGCAGCGGGATGAAGGCGACGATCCCGTTGACGTCCTTGAAACGCCGGGACCCGGTCATCGAGGACACCGCCGTCGTCACGAGTCGGGACGCCACCACGCAGAGCAGGACGGCGATCAGCGCACAGACCAGCGCCATGGCCGCCGCTGCGGGGTAGCGGATCCAGGTCAGCACCTGCGCGAGGCTCGCGATGAGCGTGATGATGCCGGGGATCCCGGCCACGCCACCGAGCACCAGCCCGGCGAGGAGTTGGCGCATCGGGATGGCGAACGTGACGAATCGCGCGGGGTCCAGCGTCATGTCGATGCCGGTCGCGGCGATCGGGATGATGATCCAGCCGAGAACTGTCGCCGAACCGCCGATCACCAGGATGGTGCGGATGAGCTCGAGGTCGGCCGAGCCGAGGAGCACCAGGCCGACGACGATGAAGCCGAGGATACCGAGGCCGTACAGTCCGCCGAGGATCACCCCGACGAGCTGAGCGGTGCTGCGTCGGAAGGAGTTGCGCAGCAGGAGGAGCTTCAGTCTCAGGAGGTCCGCAACCATGACAGGCCTTCCGACGTCGTACGCCCGCCGACGAGTTCCACGAAACGGTCCTCGAGGGAGCCGTCTCCCCGGACCTCGTCGATCGTCCCGGCCGCGAGCACGGTCCCGGCGGCGATAACCGCGACGTGATCACACATGCGCTGCACCAGGTCCATCACGTGGCTCGAGACGATCACGGACCCGCCGGACCGCACGTACCCGCTGAGTATGTCGCGGATGTTCGCCGCCGACACCGGATCGACGGATTCGAACGGCTCGTCGAGGACGAGGAGCTTCGGTGCATGGATGAGCGCGGAGGCGAGGGCGATCTTCTTCGTCATGCCGGCGGAGTAGTCGACCACCAGCGTCCCGGCATCCTGCGTGAGGTCGAGCGCCCGCAGGAGGTCCCCCGTCCGCTCGACCACGGTGTCCCGGTCCATCCCCCGCAGGAGGCCGGCGTAGGTCACGAGCTGTTCTCCCGTGAGTCGGTCGAACAGGCGGACGCCGTCGGGCAGGATGCCCATCAGCTTCTTCGCCTCGAGCGGCTGGCCCCAGACGTCCACGCCGTGGACGAGCGCCTGCCCGTAGTCCGGACGGAGGAGGCCGGTCGCCATCGAGAGCGTCGTGGTCTTGCCGGCGCCGTTGGGGCCCACCAGCCCGTAGAAGGAACCGGACGGGACCTCGAGGTCGACACCGTTGACGGCGATCTTCTCGCCGAACCGCTTGGCGAGACCGCGGATGCTCAGCGCCGCTGTGCCGGCCTTCGCCTCGGGATTGTTCTCATCGGACGGAGGAGGCACGAGGGAGCTCATGGATCCACGCTAGCAACGCGTGCGCGGCCCACTCGTCATCCCAAAGGAGGAGAAGCGGACCCGGTTCCGCTGCCGGGGCGCCGGGTCAGAACGCTCCGGCCCGCTCGTACTGCGGCGCGGGCACGAGCTCGTGGCCCAGCTCGTGGGCCGCACGCATCCACCAGTGCGGATCACGCAATGCCGCCCGCGCGATCAGCACGACGTCGGCACGGTCCTCGCGGACGACGGCGTCCGCCTGGCGCGCGTCGCTGATCAGTCCGACGGCACCGGTGGGGACACCGGAGCCGCGTACCTCTTCGGCCAGCGCCACCTGGTAGCCCGGCCCGACGGGGATCGTGGCTGCCGGGACCGCGCCGCCCGAGGAGACGTCGACGAAGTCCACGCCCTCCTCCGCCGCACGCGTCGCGAGCCTCGCCGAGACCGCACCGTCGATCCCGCCGTCGCTCCAGTCGGAGGCCGAGATGCGCAGCAGCAGCGGCATGGTCTCCGGGATGACCCGCCGCACCTCGCGGACCACCTCGAGCGTCAGACGGAAGCGGGCCTCTTCCGATCCACCCCACCCGTCCGTCCGGGTGTTGACCAGGGGCGAGAGGAACTGGTGCAGTAGGTAGCCGTGGGCCGCGTGGATCTCCATGGTGTCGAAGCCTGCATCGACGGCCCGCACCGCCGCGGCGCCGAAGTCGGCGATGACCTTCGCGATGTCCTCCTCGGTCATCGCCCGGGGCGCGGCGTACGACCCGAACGCCTCGTCGGTCGGGCCGACGGTCTCCCAGCCGCCCTCGGCCGCGGGAACCGAGTTGCGCCTGCCGCTGAAGGGCCAGTAGGTGGACGCCTTGCGCCCCGCGTGGGCCAGCTGGATGGCCGTCTTCGTCCCCACGGCGCTGTGCTCGTGGACGAAGTCGTTGATCCTGCGCCACGCATCGGCCTGCTCCTGCGTCCAGATCCCGGCGTCGCGCGGGCTGATCATGCCCTCGTGGCTGACGGCGGCCGCCTCCGTGATGATCAGGGCGGCGCCGCCGGTGGCGAACTGGCCGAGGTGGACGAGGTGCCAGTCGGTGGGGACACCGGGAGCGACCGCGGGGTCGCACGAGTACTGGCACATGGCCGCGACCCAGCCCCGATGCGGAAGCTCGAGCGATCGGAGGGTGATGGGATCGAAGAGGCCGGCGGTGCCGGTCGGCGTGGCGGCGTGGGTCATGGCGTCCTTCGCGGGAGGTCTCGGTAAATGTGATCGGGTGCTAGAAGAGGGCGCGCGCGAGGGCACCCCGAGCCTTGACGACGCGCGGGTCCGTCACGCCCACGACGTCGAACAGGTCGAGAAGCCGTTTGCGTGCCGTCTCCCTGTCCTCTCCGGCGGTCCGGCCGATGAAGGTGATCACGCGCTGCAATGCGTCCTCGACGTGCCCGCCCGTCAGGTCCAGGTCGGCGACCGCGAGCTGGGCCTGCACGTCGTCGGGACTGTCCGCCCCGCGCCGGCGCACGTCCGCGGCGTCGAGATGCTGCACGCGCTGCATCAGCTCGACCTGCGCGAGCCCGGCCTTGGCATCGGCGTCCGCGGGCTGCTCCGCGAGCGCGCGGCGGTAGGCCGCTGCCGCCGTCGGGTAGTCGCCCTCCTCGATCGCGTCGAAGGCCGCCTGGTGCAGTGGTGGCAGCGGCGGCTCCTCGGCCTCGGCCGGTGCAGGCTGTGAACCGTCGTTGAGGCTCCCGGTCACCCCGTTCGCTTCGGCGACCTTCATCAGCTCGTCGAGGTAGGCGAGGATCTGCTGTTCGGGCAGTGCGCCCTCGAACAGCGGGACCGGCTGGCCCTTGACCACGGCGACGACGGTCGGTGCGCCCTGCGCCTGGAAGGCCTGGGCGATCTGCGGCTGCGCCTGCAGATCGACGTTCGCGAGCAGCATGGTGCCGTCGGCCGCCACGGTTGCCGCCTCGAGCACCGCGGTGACCTGGTTGGACTGGTCGCTCCAGGTGGCGCGGAGGTTCACGACGACGGGCACCTGGGACGAGAGCTGCACGAGCTGCGGGAAGGTCTGCTCCGTCACCTCGACCACATAGGGACTCGGGGCGTCGGACGCAGGACGTGCCGGGGCGGGTCGTGCCGCCGCATCCGCGCGCGCCTTCAGGGCGGACAGGTCCACCGCTCCCCGCAGGTTCATGCTCGACGGCGGCATTCCGCCCCGCTGTGCTGGTGTGGACAATGCTCTGCCTCTCTCTGGCGGACTGCTGGTGGTGGATGGTTCTACGGGCTCGGGGTGCGTCAGCGCAGGGTGGCGGATACCAGCTGCTGCGCGGCACCGATGACACGGATCTTGTCATCGCTGCCGGCCGGGGGTACGTACATCATGACCGCCTCGCCGTAGTTGACGTCGATCCCCTTGGTGCTGACGGCCTTCCCGGTGAGGGCCTGGTACACGGTCCCCTTGAGGTCGATCGTGTCACCCTCGCCCTTCGGAAGGCTGGTGTAGGTGTGGGTGAGATATCCGAAGACCATCGCACCGCCGTCTCCGGTCAGGAGGGCATGGGTCCCGTCCTCCTCCGCGGCGTGCGTGAAGGTGATCTTGGCGGCCTTGTTGCCCGGGTCCGCGACGACGCCGGACTGGAACTCCGTAATGGCCTCGGCGAAGGAATTCTCCTCGAATGTCTCGGCGTTGGCTCCCGAGGGCTTCGTGAGGAAATCGGCGATGGAGTCGACGGCGGCCTGCGGAGCCGTGGCGAGCGCCCCTGCAGTGTCCAGGGGCACGGACCCGGTGGCTCCGGGCGCAGGTGCCGAGGGGAAGGTGCTGCCCGGGAGCATCTGCACCGCGGACATCAGCCGGTAGTTGTCCCGGGGTGTCTCCTGCACCAGCAGGAGCGCCTGCGGCACCGGGTTGTCGTCACCCTGCGTCAGCGCCACGACGGTCCGCGGCCATTCCGTACCGGTCGGGATCATCTGGAGCAGCAGCGGTGCATCGGCGACCGGGACGGGCGCCGTCGCCTTGGCGTCCTTCGCTGCCACTGCGTAGGAGGCGGTGCGGAGCTCCAGCGCGGCTCCTGCGACACGGGGCTCCAGGCGGTCGGCATCGGATGCGGCGTCGGCGTCCGCGACGGTCGAGGCGACCGAGCCGAGGATGCGCTCCAGCTGGCTCTCGAGCACGACCGGGGGTCCACTCGCGTCACTTCCGGCCGAGGGTGCGCCGCCCTGGACGGACGTCGGCTCGGCCGAGGCCGAGGGAGAGGCGGAGGCCGAGGCGGAGGGAGCGGCAGAAGCTGAGGGACTGCTCGACGCGCCGGACGGGGCCGACGGCGACGGCGACGTCGTCGCCACGCCAGGGGCGATCCCCAGGAACGATCCGGCGCCGACAAGGCCCGCGACGACGACGGCTGTGGGTGCGGCGGCGAACGGGGCGGCGCCCGTCACCCCGGCCAGTCCGTGGCGTCGCGCGTAGGCCCTCGTCCCCTCGACGGGCTCGCGGCCGTTGCCTCGCGAACCTCCGCTCCGGTCGGAACGCGGCGCGATGAAGAGCAGGGCGATCCCGAGCACGACGACGAGCGCACCGCCGATGATCAGGGGCAGGGCGAAGGGCGTGGATCGGTCATTGGGGCGCGTGACGGACACCTCGGTGGGTGCAGGTGCCTCACCGTCCGCCGCGAGGAGGATCGACCAGTCACCCTCGAGGGGCTCGCTCCAGCGGTAGGTCAGAGTCCCGTCCCCGGGCTCCTCGCTGATCCACAGGTCGCTCCCGCTCGGATCGGGCACCGTCTCCTCGCCGTCGATCCGCTCGCTGGACAGGGTGTCCTCACTGACGCCGGTGACCTCCAGGTGGGCCGCCTCGCCCACCCACGCCTCGACGTCGGACGTCCTGCCGACCGCGAGCGTGAACGGACCGTCCGCGGTCACCGTCACCTCGACGGCTCCGTCGGCACTTCCGCGTGCACCCGGCTCGATCACGGTGACCGGGGCGGCCTGCGCATCCTGCGCGACGCTCGCCGTCACGGTCTCCGCGGGTGCCCACACCGTCCGCTGCCCGATGCCCAGGAGCATCAGCAGGAGCCCTGCCACGATGATCGGAACTGCTGTCTTCACGCGCACTGATTGCCTATCGTCGTCCGTTACGGCGGACCACGTGGCCCCCTCCGCTCTGGCGGTCCGGCATGCAGCCCGTGACCTGCTCAGGAATGATCACCCAATGGTAACGAAGTTCTGTCCGGGTCCGCCGGGCATGTGCGGTGCCTCACCCCGGGAGATGCTCGCTCGGCCCGGCTGCGGTGCCCGCGTCAAGCACCTCCGCGGCGATGCCCGACTGTTAGGGTTTCGCTAGACCGCGGTGGAGGCACCGCTCACGTGAAAGCAGAGCTCTTCGTTGACAGACCACCAGGACGTCCCACTCGATCAGCCGCTTCCCCGGCCCGAGTCCGTCGCCACCGGCGTGGAGGCATCGCCCACCGCGGAGCGGCCCGCGACCCCGACCGCCCCGCCGTCCACCCTGCGATCGCTGTTCTCCCTCGCCCGCCGGTCACTGCCTTCGGCGCAACCCCGTCCGCGCTTCGAGTTCCCGCCGGAGGTCGACCGCGGTCCCGTCGCCGTCGACCCCGACGTGGCCCTGAGCGATGAGCGGCTCAAGTTCGGCGGTGCGTATCCCCGCAGCATGCGCTCCCACCCCATCCACTTCGGCTTCATGATGAGCGTCGGCGTCGGTCTCGCCCTGCTGGCCTTCTTCATCATCACCAACGTGGGCGAGCTGCTCGTCTGGATCGGCGCCGCGCTGTTCATCGCCCTGGGGCTGGACCCGATCGTCCGCTGGCTCGAGACGAAGCACGTCCCGCGTCCCGCAGGAATCGCGGTGGCCCTCTCGATCCTCGTGGGGATCGTCGCCGGCTTCTTCGCGCTCCTGATCCCGACGATCGTCAGCCAGACCTCACAGATCGTGGACCGCGCGCCGGGCTACGCCGACGACTTCCTCAGCTCGGAGTTCTTCACCACCCTCGACGCCCAGTTCCAGCTGCGCGACCGCGTCAGCTCCGAGATCGACCGGTTCTTCGCGAACAGCGAAGCCGTCGGCGGGATCTTCGGTGGGGTACTGGGCGTCGGGTCGGTCATCCTCAACGGACTCTTCGGCACCCTCGTGGTCCTCGTCCTCGCGCTCTACTTCCTCGCCTCGCTGCCGGGGATGAAGAAATGGGCGTACCGCCTGGCTCCGAGGTCGCGCAGGCCGCGGGTCGAGGTGCTGTCCGAGGAGATCACGCGCAGCGTCGGCATGTACGTGATCGGACAGGCCTGCGTCGCCCTCCTCAACGGGACCTTCGCCTTCATCGTGATGTCCATCGCGGACGTCCCCTTCTCGGTCCTCCTCGCCTTCGTCGTCGCGCTCCTGGCCTTCATCCCGCTGGTCGGCGGGACCATCGCCGCGGTCCTCGTGAGCCTGATCGCCCTGACCGTCGGCTGGCACACGGCCCTGCTGTTCGCCATCCCCTACGTCGCCTACCTCCAGTTCGAGGCCTACTTCATCTCGCCCCGCATCATGCAGCGCGCCGTCGCGGTCCCGGGTGCCGTCGCGGTCATCGCGGTCATCGCCGGCGGAAGCCTCCTGGGCGTGCTCGGCGCCCTGATCGCCATCCCCACCGCCGCGGCCGTCATGCTGCTCCTCAAGGAGGTCTTCATCGCGCGGCAGGACAGCCAGTAGCAGCGACCGATCCGCCGGCGGGCCGGTCGGGCTCTGGTCAGCGGGAGGTGACGGGCGAGGGCGCGACGGCGGCCGGCCCCGTCCACCGGGCCGGCAGCGGAACGGCTACGTCCGGACGCACGACGGCGACGATCTCGTCGAGCGCGCGGGCCGCGTACTTCTCCCCCACCCACAGGTGCTTGGCGCCGTCGATACCCGTGACGTCCGCCTGCGGTACCCGGGCGAACCGTACCGCGGCGTCCTCGGGCACGAGGTAGTCGTCGAACTCGGGGACGAGGACCTTCAGCGGCAGCCCGCTCGCGGCCCAGGTGTCGAGATCGGCGTCGCCGGCGCGGTGCAGCGGAGGGGAGAGCAGGATGGCGCCCTCGATGAGCTCGGCCACCGGATCCTGCGCCCCGTACTTGAGGCACAGCTCGGTGCCGAAGGACCAGCCGACGAGCCAGATATGGTGCAGGCCCTCGGCGACGGCCCAGTCGACGGCGGCCTGGAGGTCGAGCCGCTCGCCGTCCCCGCCGTCGAACGCTCCGTCGCTGCAGCCCCTCGGCGAGCAGGTACCGCGGGTGTTGAACCGCAGGACGGCGATGTCCGCGAGGGCCGGGAGGCGGAAGGACGCCTTCCTGTAGACGTGCGAGTCCATGAAGCCGCCGTGCGTCGGCAGGGGGTGCAGGGTGACGAGCGTGGCCTTCGGTGCCCGGCCCCCGGCAGGAGCGGCGTACTCCCCCACCAGCGTGAGCCCGTCGGCCGTCCGCAGCTCGATGTTCCGGCGATCGGCGGGCAGGACCGTCGAGGCCCGGATCTCGATCTCCGCACCGCTCGTCGTGAAGGTGTACTCGGGAGTGTCGCTGCTGGCCATCCGTCCAGTCTAGGCGGGCGCGGACCGTCGCCGCCCGTCACGGATCCGGGGCCGGGGCGGGCGCCTCAGTACCGGAAGCTGCGCGTCTGCCAGCACCGGACGTGCCAGTGGCGGCGGTCGGCCAGGGCTGCCTCGGTCCCGAAGAACGAGTCCTCCCGCCAGACCACGAGGTGGGCGATCCCGGGCAGGATGAACGAGTTGCAGCCCGGGCACGTGTAGGTCTTCGCGGCGTTCCGCTCCGTGATCCGCCGGATGGACCAGTCGCCGTCGGGCGCCGACTCGCGCTGGGGCAGGCCCGCCCGGGCACGTTCGAGGTCCAGCTCCGGCGGGGCGGCCCACTTGGGCCGGGAGGACCCGCGCGGGCGGTTCGGTCGGTTGGAACGGGGCACCCTCCCAGTCTGCCATCCGGACCGTACCCGCCCGCTCCGGCCCTGCGGGGGCCACGGCGCTCCGGACGGTAGAGTCTTCGTCGTGCGTCTTGTCATAGCCCGCTGCTCCGTCGACTACGTCGGCCGCCTCCGCGCCCACCTCCCCCTGGCCACGCGACTCCTCGTGGTGAAGTCCGACGGCTCCGTCCTGGTGCACTCGGACGGCGGCTCCTACAAGCCGTTGAACTGGATGAGCCCGCCCGCGACGCTGCGCGTGACGGCTCCGGACGACGCCGACCGCGCCGAGGGCATCACCGAGGTCTGGACCGTCCAGCACGGCAAGAGCGACGACAGGCTCGTCATCAGCATCCGTGAGCAGCTCCACGACTCCTCCCACGACCTCGGCGTCGATCCCGGCCTCGTCAAGGACGGCGTCGAGGCCGACCTCCAGCGCCTCCTCGCCGAGCAGATCGAACTCCTCGGTGCCGGGTTCACGCTGATCCGCCGCGAGTACATGACGGCCATCGGCCCGGTCGACATCCTCGCGCGGGATTCCGCCGGGCGGACCGTCGCCATCGAGCTCAAGCGGCGCGGCGACATCGACGGCGTCGAGCAGCTCACGCGGTACCTCGAACTGCTGAACCGGGATCCCATCATGGCGCCGGTCCGCGGCGTCTTCGCGGCCCAGCAGATCAAGCCGCAGGCCCGCGTCCTCGCCACCGACCGCGGGATCGACTGCCTCACTCTGGACTACGACGCCATGCGCGGCGTGGACGACAGCGCCTCACGCCTCTTCTAGCCACCCGGCGGTACCCGCGCGGCTTCGCACCCGACGGAGCCTTTCCTGCCCCCGGTGCCGGGAAGGGCGACCGCCTAGAATCGGACCATGGCCCTTCCCCACGGAACCTCCGATGCCCTGTCCGGACGACTCGTGACCGACGCGGGGATCATCGACGACGGCGTGCTGCGCTGGGACGGCTCGCGCATCACTCGGGTGGGCCCGGCGGACGGGCATCCTGCAGGATCGCGCCTCCCGGAGGACCACCTGATCCTCCCGGGACTCGTCGACCTGCACTGCCACGGCGCGGGCGGCGGGGACTTCACGTCGGGGTCGGCGGCGGACATCGAGGCCGCGGCCGCCCACCTGCACCGCAGTGGCTCGACGACGGTCCTGGCCAGCACGTGCGCCGCACCGCTCGACGAGCTCGAGGCCGCCTTCGCCCGCCTCGCGGATGCGGCCGAGGCCGGCCTCGTCGCCGGTATCCACGCCGAGGGCCCGTTCCTCTCGAAGGAGCGCCACGGAGCGCACGATCCGGCCTTCCTCCTCCTGCCCACCCAGGAGGATGTCGCCCGGCTCGTCACCGCGGGGCGGGGCCGGCTGGCCTCCATGACGTACGCCCCGGAGCTGCCGGGCAGCGACGTGCTCGTCTACGAGCTGGTGATGCACGGCGTGATCCCGTCGATCGGGCACACCGACAGCTCGACCGAGGAGACCGCGGCCGCGCTGGACCTCATCAACGAGGAGCTCGCCTCGACGGGTTTCGCCGGCTTCAGCGGGAGGCCGACGGCAACCCACCTGTTCAACGCGATGCCGGGCATCCACCACCGGTCGCCCGGTCCTGTCCCGCTCCTCCTGCAGCGCGCCCGTGCAGGGGAGATCGCCGTCGAACTGATCGCGGACAACGTGCACCTGCACGCCGAGACCGTGCGGATGGCCTTCACCATCGCGGGCTGCGAGAACATCTGTCTCGTCAGCGACTCGACGTCGGCCGCCGGCCGCACCTCGGGCGCCTACCGTCTGGGTCGCAGCGAGGTGAGCGTGATCGGCGGATCAGCGGTGCTGACGGCGACGGGGGCGCTGGCCGGGGGTGCGGGCAGCCTCCTCGACGTCCTGCGCTGCACGGTGCAGGCCGGCGTGGGGCTCGTGGACGCGGTCCGCTCGGCGACGGCGGTTCCGGCGGGGGTCCTGGGTCTCGCCGACGAGGTCGGGAGCCTCCGGAGTGGCCTGCGTGCCGACGCGCTGGTGGTCACCGAGGACCTGGAACTGAAGGGCGTCCTGCGCAACGGAGCGTGGATCAGGCCGCTCGAGGTCTGACGGTCGGGCCCTCCGCACCGCCATCGACGACGCCGGTGAGCCGCGCGGTCAGCGCCAGGTGCCGATACCGATGACCGGGCCGGCCTCGATCCAGGAGGAGAGGCCTGCGTACACGTCGTACTTCATCGCCAGATCGAAGGACTCGCCCTCGTAGGCGAGGTGCACGATGATCGCTCCGGGCTGCACGCGCACGCGCTCGGCCTCGGTGGGCGGGCGCCATCCCTCGACCTCGAGGGAGCTGCGCAGGAAGCGGAAGCGTGCCAAGGGGCTCAGCGACAGGAGGCTGAGCCACTCCAGGTGCTTGTCCGTATAACGACAAACCCCCACCCGCCAGCCCTGGGGAGGGAGGCGGATGGAGGCGTCGAAGGTGCCGAGGGCACGGTTGAGCTGATAGCGGCGGAGGAGGAACGCGCCGATCACAAGCACGAGAAGTCCGAACAGGACCGCAAGGCAGATGAACGTCACACCCAGAGCCTCCACGCTCGGGATCCTAGGCGGATTCCGGAGTCACCGAACCGCCGACCCTGGCGTTGTCCGCCACGATCACGACCCGGTTGGAGTCGACCGAGAAGAAGCCGCCGTCGACCCCGACCACGAGGCGCTCACCGTTGACAGGCTCCACGGACAGTTCGCCTGCCTCGAGGATCGCCAGGATGGGTGCGTGGCCCGGCAGGATGCCGATCTGGCCGTTCGCGGTGCGGGCGTTGACCGTGCGCGCCGCGCCCGACCACACGAAGTGGTCGGCCGCGACGATTTCGACCTCGAGTTCGCCGTGTGTCGCCATCGGCGCTACTTACCGGTCTGCTCTTGGATCTTGGCCCACTGGCGCTCGACGTCGTCGAGGCCGCCGACGTTGAAGAACGCCTGCTCCGCGATGTGGTCGAGGTCGCCGTTGCAGATGGCCGAGAAGCCTTCGATGGTGTCCTTGATGGAGACGGTCGAACCCTCGACACCGGTGAACTGCTTGGCGGTGTAGGTGTTCTGCGAGAGGAACTGCTGGATGCGGCGTGCACGCGCGACGATCACCTTGTCCTCCTCGCTGAGCTCGTCGATACCGAGGATCGCGATGATGTCCTGCAGTTCCTTGTTCTTCTGGAGGATCTGCTTGACGCGGACGGCCGTGTTGTAGTGGTCGTGGCCGATGTACTGCGGGTCCAGGATGCGTGAGGTCGACGCGAGCGGGTCCACGGCCGGGTAGAGGCCACGGGACGCGATCTCGCGGGAGAGCTCGGTGGTCGCATCGAGGTGCGCGAAGGTGGTCGCCGGCGCCGGGTCGGTGTAGTCGTCCGCAGGCACGTAGATGGCCTGCATGGACGTGATCGAGTGACCCTTCGTCGAGGTGATGCGCTCCTGCAGGAGACCCATCTCGTCGGCGAGGTTCGGCTGGTACCCCACGGCCGACGGCATGCGACCCAGCAGGGTCGAGACCTCGGAGCCCGCCTGGGTGAAGCGGAAGATGTTGTCGATGAAGAGCAGCACGTCCTGGTTCTGCACATCGCGGAAGTACTCCGCCATGGTCAGTGCGGACAGTGCCACGCGGAGGCGCGTTCCGGGCGGCTCGTCCATCTGGCCGAACACGAGGGCGGTGTCCTTGAGGACGCCCGCCTCCTCCATCTCGACCCAGAGGTCGTTGCCCTCACGGGTGCGCTCGCCGACACCGGCGAAGACCGAGGTGCCACCGAAGTTCCGGGCGACACGCGTGATCATCTCCTGGATGAGGACGGTCTTGCCGACGCCGGCACCGCCGAAGAGACCGATCTTGCCACCCTTGATGTACGGGGTGAGCAGGTCGATGACCTTGATACCGGTCTCGAGCATCTCCGTGGAGCCCTCGAGAGACGCGAAGCTCGGCGCCTTGCGGTGGATGGGCCAGCGCTCGGTGATCTCGAGCGCCGATTCCTCGACGTCGAGCGGCTTGCCCAGGACGTTGAAGATGTGGCCCTTGACGCCGTCGCCCACCGGCACGGAGATCGCCGCGCCGGTGTCCTGCACCACGGTGCCGCGGACGAGTCCGTCGGTCGCCTGCAGCGAGATGGCACGCACGAGGTTGTCGCCGAGGTGCTGCGACGTCTCGAAGGTGATCAGGCGGGTCTCACCGTTGAGCGTGATCTCGGTGGTGAGGGCGTTGTACATTGCGGGGATTGCGTCGGCCGGGAACTCGACGTCGACAACCGGGCCGATGACACGTGCAATACGGCCGGTGGCGCCGGGGGCAACTGAGTCCGTACCGTGTTCAACAGTCTGGGCAGTCATCTCTCTCACTTCATTTACGTAGATGGCGTGGAACTAAGTCTAGCTGTGCCACCCGGCGCCCCTGCGGGGCCCGGGCGGGGAGGATGTCAGGAGGCGTTCAGCGCGTCCGCGCCGGCCACGATCTCGGAGAGCTCCTGGGTGATCTCGGCCTGGCGTGCGGTGTTCCGCAACCGGGTGTACTTCTTGATCAGCTCGGTGGCGTTGTCACCCGCGGACTTCATCGCCCGCTGGCGGGCGGCGAGCTCGCTGGCTGCTGCCTGCAGCATCGCCGCGAAGATCCGCGATTCGATGTAGCGCGGCAGCAGTGCGTCGAGCACCTGCTCGGGCTCGGGCTCGTACTCGTAGAGGGGCAGGAGGTCGCCCTCCTGCGTGACCTGCTCGTCGACCACTTCGAGCGGGAGCAGGCGCATGACCGACGGCTCCTGCACCACCATCGAGCGGAACTTCGTGTAGACCACGTGGATCTCCTCCACGCCGCCGTCCTCGTAGTCCTCCAGGAAGGAGGACAGCAGAGCCGCTCCGACCTCCCGGGCGGTCTCGAACTCGGGAGCATCGGTGTTCCCCGTCCAGACCTTCTCGTAGCCGCGGCCGCGGAAGTCGAAGTAGGACTGCGCCTTGCGTCCGATCAGATAGGCCTTGACGTCCTTGCCTTCGCTCCGCAGTGTCTCGAACAGGCCTTCGGCCTGCTTGAGCGCACTCGCGGAGTACGAACCCGCCAGGCCGCGATCGGACGTGAGGACCAGGACTGCTGCACGCCTGACCTCGCCGCGCTCGGTCGTGAGGGGGTGGTCGATTTCCGACTGCGACGAAACGGCCGACACGGCGCGGGTGATCGCATTGGCGTACGGCAGAGCCGCGGCGACACGCGTGCGTGCCTTGCCGATGCGAGAAGTCGCGATCAGCTCCATCGCCTTGAAGATCTTCCGCGTGGACGTCGTCGACGCGATCTTCTGGCGGTAGACCCGGATCTGGGCTCCCATTCTTGTCCTTTCCTCCGCTCCCCCCGAGGGAAGCGTTCAGGCCAGGGTCCTGCAGGCCGGGAGGGGCGGTGCCCCTCCCGGCAGCAGATCCTCTAGCGCTTCTGCCTGACGATCTTTTCCTGCTCGACCGAATCGGCGTCGATCGCCTCGTGCTGCTCGCTGCCGACCCCGAAGCCGTTGGCCCCGGCACCGAAGAAGCCCTGCTTGAAGTCGGTGATCTGCGTCTTCAGCTCCTCCGCCGTCGAATCCTCGAGCTTGCCCGTCTGGGCCAGCGTCGTGAGGATCTGCGACTTGTGGCCGAGGTGCTCCAGGAACTCCGTCTCGAAGCGGTTGATGTCCTCGACGGGGACGTCATCCAGGTAACCGTTGGTGCCGGCCCAGATGGACACGACCTGCTGCTCGACCGGCATCGGCGAGTACTGGCCCTGCTTGAGCAGTTCCATCAGGCGTGCACCACGCGTCAGCTGCTGGCGCGACGCGGCATCGAGGTCCGACGCGAACATCGCGAAGGCCTGCATGTCGCGGTACTGGGCGAGGTCCAGCTTCAAGGTGCCCGAGACCTTCTTCATCGACTTCACCTGCGCGGCGCCACCCACGCGGGACACCGACACGCCGACGTCCACGGCGGGACGCTGGTTGGCGTTGAAGAGGTCCGACTGCAGGAAGATCTGGCCGTCGGTGATCGAGATGACGTTGGTCGGGATGTACGCCGAGACGTCGTTCGCCTTCGTCTCGATGAGCGGGAGACCCGTCATCGAACCGGCACCGAGCTCGTCGGAGAGCTTGGCACAGCGCTCGAGCAGACGGGAGTGCAGGTAGAACACGTCGCCCGGGTAGGCTTCGCGTCCCGGCGGACGGCGCAGCAGCAGCGACACGGCGCGGTAGGCCTCGGCCTGCTTGGACAGGTCGTCGAACACGATGAGGACGTGCTTGCCGCCGTACATCCAGTGCTGTCCGATGGCGGACCCGGCATAGGGCGCCAGGTACTTGAAGCCTGCGGGGTCGGACGCAGGAGACGCGACGATGGTCGTGTACTCCAGGGCGCCCTTGTCCTCGAGGGTCTGGCGGACGGCGGCGATGGTGGACGCCTTCTGGCCGATCGCGACATAGATGCAGCGGACCTGCTTGTTCACGTCACCGGAGGCCCAGTTGGCCTTCTGGTTGATGATGGTGTCCACCGCGATCGCGGTCTTGCCGGTCTGGCGGTCACCGATGATCAGCTGGCGCTGCCCGCGACCGATGGGGATCATGGCGTCGATGGCCTTGAGCCCGGTCTGCATGGGCTCGTGCACCGACTTGCGCTGCGTGACACCGGGAGCCTGGGTCTCCAGGGCACGGCGCCCCTCGGAGACGATCTCGCCGAGGTCGTCGATGGGCTGACCCAGCGGGTCGACGACGCGACCGAGGAAGGCATCGCCCACGGGAACCGAGAGGATCTCGCCCGTGCGGTGCACTTCCTGGCCTTCTTCGATGCCGTTGTAGTCACCGAGGACGACGACACCGATCTCGCGGGTGTCGAGGTTCTGGGCGAGTCCGAGCGTGCCGTCCTCGAACCGCAGCAGCTCATTGGCCATGACCGAGGGAAGCCCCTCGACACGGGCAATGCCGTCGCTGGCGGTGGTCACGCGGCCGACTTCGACGCGCTCCGCGTTCCCGGGCTCGTAGGACGCCGCAAAGTCGTTCAACGCACTACGGACGTCTTCGGCGTTGATGGTCAATTCGGCCATCTCAGTCCCTGCTCTCCTGTGTTGTGGTCACCGCAGGATGCGTGGCGACCGATGGGTGATTCAGTGTGTGTGGCACGGAACGGGGCGCGAACGCCTATCCCGCCAGCTTCCGGCGAAGCTCCGACAGGCGTGTGACGACGGTCGAATCGACCATCTCGTCACCGACGCTGACGCGGACGCCACCGATGAGGGCCGGATCGACCTTCACGTTGACCTTCAACTGGCGGCCGTACATGGCATTGAGCCCTGCCTCGAGGCGCTCGAACTGGCTCGCCGACAGCGGACGGGTGACGCTGACATCGGCGATCCAGCGCTGCTGGCGCGCCGCGACCAGTTCCAGGAACCGCTCGACCAGCGCAGCGGGCTTGAGTCCGCGCGGCGACCGGACGGCCTGCGTGATGAGCAGGCGGCTCGCAGGCCCTGCCGACGGCACGAGCTTCAGGCCGAGGGTGACCTTCGACTCCGACGACGCCTGCGCCTCGGAGAGAGCCCTCTGCAGGGCGTGGTCCGAAGCGACGACCTGGATGAAGGAGTACAGCTCGTTCTCGAGTTGCTCCAGACCCTCGACGCCGCTTCCCTGCTCGGCGACCGAGATCACCACGGTGGCCGCCAGGGTCTCCAGCGCATCACCGATGTCACGGGCATTGGCCCAGCGCTCACCGACGAGGTCGCGCACGACACCGGCCGCCTCCGAGGACACGCGTCCGGCGATCAGCTGATCGACGAGCACGGCCTTGTCCTTCCCGGTGCGGGACGGATCCGTCAGCGCCCGGCGGAGGCCTGCGTTGCTGTCAAGGATCGCCAGGACGCCGAACAGGTCCTCGGCCAGCGCGAGGTTCGCGCCCGCCAGGCGGGACTCGAGTCCTTCACGGACCGTTGCCAGGGAGACGCTCGATACTCCGGCCATTACTGCGATGCACCTGCGCTCGACGAGGTCTCGAGATCGGCGAGGAAGCGATCGACGACGCGCCCGGAGCGGGCGTCGTCGGCGAGGGATTCACCGACGATACGGCTCGCCAGATCGGTCGCCAGCGTGCCGACCTCGGCGCGGAGCGAGACCACGGCGGCCTGACGCTCGGCCTCGATCTGGACGTGGGCCTGCTCGGTGATACGAGCCGACTCCGCAGCCGCCTTCTCCTTCAGGTCCGCGAGGATCTGCGCACCTTCGGCACGTGCTTCCTCACGGATGCGGTTGGCCTCGGTGCGTGCGTCGACAAGCTGCTGCTTGTACTCGTCGAGGGCCGCGTTGGCTTCGGCCTGTGCGGCCTCCGCCTTGGCGATACCGCCTTCGATCGCCTCGGTGCGCTCTGCGAACGTCTTCTCGAACGCCGGCATGACGTACTTGAAGACGATGAACAGCAGGACGGCGAAGCCGACAACGGTCACCAGCAGTTCCCATAGGTTCGGGATCAGAGGATTGGAGCCCTCTTCCGCCGCCATAATCGCTGCGTTAAGCATTTTTCACCCGTCTTTCTTCAACTGGTCTTCGGTCGGTCAGGACGGCTGTGTCAGGCGCCGATGACGAAGGCGAAGACGAGGCCCAGGATCGCGAGGGCTTCGGTCAGTGCCAGGCCGAGGAAGGCGATGGGCTGGAGGACACGCTGTGCCTCAGGCTGGCGAGCCACGCCATTGATGTAGGCCGCGAAGACGAGACCCACACCGATACCACCGCCGATTGCGGAGAGACCGTATCCAACGAGGTTGAGGCTACCCTGTACTTCCATTGTGTTCCTTTCAAGATGCCGCCTTGATGCGACAGGTTGTTTGGGATCATCCCCGACGGGGAAGACATGTGTGAATCAGTGGGCGTCGGCGTGCAGTGCGCCTTCGATGTAGATCGCGGCCAGCAGCGTGAAGACGTAGGCCTGCAGGATCATGATCAGTGCTTCGAGCATGTACATCGCGACGGATCCGACGAGGACCAGGACGCTGGTTCCCTGCAGCAGGATGTTGCCCGTCATGACCATGTACTCGATGGCCGAACCCGCGAGGGTCACGATCAGGTGGCCCGCGAGCATGGTGGCGAAGAGTCGGAGCGAGTGCGTGACCGGCCGGACGATGAAGTTCGAGATGATCTCGATCGGCACCACGATCAGCAGGATGTACCAGGGGACACCCGAGGGGACCACGGCCAGCTTGAAGTAGCGGATACCGTGCCTCTTCAGGCCGATGCCGACCCAGAGGAAGAAGAAGATGGCGGCGATGCCGTAGGCGCTGCCGGGGTGGGAGAACGTCGGCAGCTGCAGGAAGGGAACCGCGCCGAAGATGTTGTTCACCAGCACGAAGAAGAACGCGGTGAAAAGCCACGGCACGTACTTCAGGAATTCCTTGCCGCCGATGATGTCCTTGCCGATGGAGTTCCGGACGAATCCGTAGGCGGACTCCCCCAGGAACTGCAGCTTGCCGGGCACCAGCTGGTTCCGCCTCGAGGCGACGAGGAAGAAGGCGGCGATGAGGACCACCGAGAGGATGGTCAGCAGCATCTGCTTCCCGAAGCCGCCCTCGAGGAGGACGCCGTATTCCCCACCCCAGGGCAGGATGTCCCGGTAGTGGGTGTCATCGATAGTCGGGGCTACGAATCCCTCTTCGGTAGTTGCGGCCGGGAGCGCAAGCGCGATCAACGCGTTTCCTCTCTGCAGTGTCCATCGTTGGGCAAGATCTGTTCGGCCGCGTGACTGGTCCGACTCGTTGAGTTATGGGGAGTCACTCGGGTCCTGTACCGGCATCGGGCGTCGGCCGGGATCCGCTCTGCGGATTCGGCGTATGGTCCCGGGTGAGGTTGTGCATGTGGGAGAGGTAGAAACCGCCCGCTGCACCTAAGAACGCTCCCGCCAGCACCAACCAGCGCGTGTCGAGGAGATTATCCAGCCACCAGCCTATCAAACTCCACACCAGGATCCCGCCAATGATGTAGCTGAAGACGGCCATCCCGGCGTTGTAGCCGCCGTTGGAATAGCGGGCGTCGCCGCTTCCGCGCGGCGTGCCGGGGCCACCGCCAGCTTCCGGTCCTGTCATCGGCATGTCAGTGTCCTTCCGGTCCGTGCGGGGTGGGCCGGGCGTCGGCCGGCCCCTCTACAGGCGGCTGCGCGGGGACGTGCCCGGGCTGGGTCCGGGGCTCCTCGCCGTCGCCGTACAGGGGGGTACGGAGGCGCGAGAAGGCGATGACCTCGGCGACCTGCCAGGCGATGACGGTGGCGAGTGCCCCGCTGAAGAACCAGGTGCGGTCCAGCCATCCCGGCGTTCCCAGGAAGAACAGCACGGCGGCGAACCCCACGACCTTGATGGCGTAGGTGACGGCGAAGAGGCCGAGTGCCCCGGACGGATTGGTGCGGCCCGCATAGTGGCCGATCAGGAGGCTGATACCGAAGAAGGCGACGACGAGCGCCGCTCCGGAGAGGACGCTGAGACCGGCTGCGGGCGACGTCGCCACGGTCGCGACGACGGCCAGGCCCACGGCGATCGCTCCCCCGGCCCCGGCGCTCCGTGCCAGGATCCCGAGCCAGGGTGACGCCGTCGCTCCCGATGCCGGCACGATGTGGGCCTGGTCGGGTCCTGTGGCCGGCTCATCCGGTCGTGGCACGTCATGTCCGCTCTGTCGGCTGCGCCGTCCGGCGCCCTGCTGGTCCTCCACCGACGGCGTCGGGAGGGCTGTACCGGATCGGCGGGACGGATAATCACCGCGCCCGGCGCATGGAATTCTACCGTACCCGCGCTGCGCCCCCTCTGCCGTCCGGCCTCCGGCACCGGCTCCCGCCGCCCCACCGGACGTCCCCGGCGATCCGCCGCCCCCGGCCCTTCACGGCTTCCTGGGCTCCCGCCTCCCCCGCCACAGTGCCTGCGATCAGGCGCCCGCAGCGACCCGTCGGCGGGCCGCGGCGCGGAAGATCCGCGGCGAGTAGAGGTACACGGCGACGACGGCGGCGGCGAACAGGGACGCCGACACCGCGAGCGGCGCGGGTGCCGTGGCGAGCACGAAGCCCGCTGCTCCGGTCAGGGCGGACAGCACGGAGACGAGGACGGAGACCTGTACGTGGGAGAGTCCCGTGTCCGTGAGTCGCTGGTAGACGTGCTGGCGGTGCGCCGTCGAGAGGCGTTCGCCGCGCCGCGCGCGCCGGAGGAACGTGGTGAAGGTGTCGGCGAGGTAGATGAGGACCGGCGAGAGCAGGTATTCCAGGTACACCCCTGCGAGCAGGCCGGTCACGGCGATCGCCGCGATGGAGGCGCCGAGCAGATAGCTGCCGACGTCGCCGAGGAAGACGAACCCGCGGCCGAGGTTCCAGGGCAGGAACCCCGCGAAGGCCGCCGCCACCACGAGTCCGGCGACGGTGAGCCAGAGCTGGTCCGACAGCACGCCGGCCCAGGCATAGAAGAGGCCGACCACGAGGCCGTGCATACCGGAGATGCCGTTGATGCCGTCCATGAAATTGGCTGCGTTGATGTAGGTGGCGACCGCGACGGCGCCGACCGGGATCCACCAGTAGCTGCTGTCGTCGATCGTCGTCGCCAGGGCGGCGGTACCGACCGCACCGATGAGCAGCTGGGTCGCCAGCCTGACCCGGACGGACAGTCCGCGGAAGTCCTCGATCCACCCCAGGGCGGACGCCGCGGCCACCAGCACGAGGATCACCAGGATCAGCGACCGGTCGACGGCGACGAGGCCCGTCGCGAGCGAGAGGGCGAGGGCCACGAGGATCGCGAGCGAGACCGCGAGGCCCATGCCGCGCAGGACGACCGTGCTGTGCGAGGAGCGGGTGTTCGGGATGTCGATCACGCCGAGCCGCCGGAGCAGCGGCCTGACGGCGAAGGGCAACAGGAGCGAGAGGACGAGCGCGATCAGGCCGATCACGACCAGCAGCGTGGTCATGGCGTCGTCCCGCCGGACCCCGAGGTGGAGGACGCGGACGGACGGGATGCCGCGGAACGTGCGTCGTGACCGCGGTCGTCGGACCGCGTCGGACCGTCCGGCGCCGATCCTGCGGGAGCCTCCAGCTCCGTCGCCGCATCGAGGGAGGCGATGCTGCGGTGATCGTGGCCGAAGCCGCCCTCGGCCTTCCACGCCTGCAGGTCCAGCTGCTGCGGGTCGAGGGCCACGACGGAGGTGTGCGAGATCTTCGGATGCAGCGGGCGCGAGTCGTCCTCGCCGACGCCCATGAGGTCCTCGTGCATCTTCTCGCCGGGGCGCAGCCCGGTGAAGACGATGTCGATGTCCTTGCCGGACATCGCGATCATGCGCTGGGCGACGTCGAGGATCCGGACCGCCTCCCCCATGTCGAGGATCAGGACCTCCCCGCCCCTGCCGATGGCACCGGCCTGCACCACGAGCTGGCATGCCTCGGGGATGGTCATGAAGAAGCGCGTCACCTCCGGGTCCGTCACGGTGATGGGACCGCCGGTGCGGATCTGCTCCGTGAACAGCGGCAGCATGGAGCCGCGGCTGCCGATCACGTTGCCGAACCTGACGGAGACGTACTGCTGCCCGGTCCGCTGGGCGTGGTGGGACGTGAGCTTCTCGGCGACGCGCTTGGAGTGGCCGAGGACGCTGGTGGGGTCCGCGGCCTTGTCCGTCGAGATGTTCACGAAGTTCGTCACCCCCACCGAGGCGGACGCCCGCAGCACGTTCAGCGAGCCCTGCACGTTCGTCTTCCAGGCCTCCTCCGGGTACTGCTCGAGGAGGGAGACGTGCTTGAGTGCCGCGGCGTGGAAGACGACCTGCGGCTTGCGGTCCTCGAAGATGTCCAGCAGTGCGTCCGCGTCCCGGATGTCCGCGAGGACGGTGTCGCGGCCGGTCAGCAGTCCCCGTCCCGTGAGGGAGATCTGCGTGGACTGGAGGCCCGTCTCGTCACGGTCGAGCATGATCAGCTCGGCCGGGGCGAACGCGGACAGCTGGCGGCACAGCTCGGAGCCGATCGAGCCGCCCGCTCCCGTCACGAGCACGCGCTTGCCGGTGATGTAGCCGGCCACCTCGTCCGGGTGGATGTCCACCGGACGGCGTCCGATGAGGTCCTCGACCGCGACCTCACGGAAGTCGGCGATGGCCGGGCCCGAGGCACCCAGCATGTCGCGCAGCGGCGGGAGGACGAGCACCTTGATGCCGAGGCCCGCGACGAGGTCGGAGACGCGACGCACCTGGGCTGCCTCGACCCCGGCGAAGGCGATGACCAGGAGCGAGGCCTGCGTCCTCGCCACGACCTCGCGCAGATCGTCGATCCGTCCGAGGACCGGCACCGAGGAGAGGCGGAGGTGCTTCTTGGCGGGATCGTCGTCGATCAGGCCGACGGGGAAGTAGGGCGATCCGGGGTCCTGCATCATGCGGACCACCAGGGAGTTGCCGAGGAAACCGGCACCGTAGATGAGCGTCCGCTGCGCATCCTCGCCCGGCTTGGCCTTGCTCTCCACGTACATCCGCTTGAGGTACCGGGTCGCTGCGAGGAACATGCAGGCGAACGGGAAGGCGATGATGCCGATGCTGCGCGGGACCTCGATGACGGTGAAGAAGGCGACGCTGACGAGGACGAGGATGACGCCGACCAGCACCGCGACGATGACGAGGAGCTTCGCCTCGTGGAAGCTGCCGAAGCTGTACCTGCCCCGGTAGAGCGCGAAGCTCAGTCCGACGACCAGCTGTGCCAGGACCGCGACCGCGCAGAAGGCCGCGATACCGGGGACATTGACCTCCTTCACGAGCAGCTCGTACCTCAGGATGAGGGCCAGGAGGATCGCGACGATCCAGGCGGCGGCGTCCAGCAGGTACTGCGACCACAGCCAGATGGCGGGTTTGTCGCCGCTCGACCCGACGGCGGTGGAGCCGGATGTCCGGGCCGCGGCCCGTCCTTCGTTGAGTCCCATGATTCCTAACGATGTCTTGCAGGCCGGGACCGCGTTCCCACCGTCGGACCTGCCGTCTCCGGGCCCGCCGGTGGTGACGGGCGGGCCGGTCCGGCAGCAGCTGGAACACGGTGTAATAGACTGCTACTACCCGAGAATACTAACTGCACGGCCTGTACCAGGCCCGTCGCGCACCGCCCTGGCGCGGCCCGGAAGGAGCAGTTTGCACGCCCCTGACGCCGGCTCCCCCCGCGTGTTCATCGTCATCACGACGTACAACCGGGCGTCCTTCCTGAGGGATCTCCTCGACTCCATCGCAGCCCTGGACCCCGCCCCGGCGGGGGTCGTCGTCGTGGACAACGCCAGCACCGACGACACCGCAGGGGTCCTCGCGGACCTCGACCTCGCCGTGCCGGTCGTCGTGCTGCGACTGCCGGCGAACGTCGGGGGTGCGGGCGGCTTCGCGGCCGGCGTGGCCCGCGGGCTCGAGGCAGGCGCCGACTGGCTCTGGCTGATGGACGACGACGTCGTCGTCCTCCCTGATGCCCTCGCGTCCTTCCGGCCCTGGATGGACCGCTACTCCTGCATCCACGGTCGTCGCCTCGACCACGCCGGGCGACCCTTCTTCTGGCAGCACCAGCTCCACGAGCGGCTCGGCGTCCATCTGCCGGTCCGCGGGGACGTCTTCGCCACCTCCCCGGTGTTCCACACGAACGTGGGCTGCTTCGAGGGGATGCTCGTCGCGGCCGACACCGTGCGGGAGACCGGTCTGCCCGACGCACGGTTCTTCCTCAACGGGGACGACACCACCTACGGGTGGCTGATCTCGCGGCACCACCCGGTCGCCTACGTCGATGCGTTCGTCCTCCGGAAGACGCGGGCGCAGCGGCAGATCGACCTCGGCGTGCGTCACCTCAACGACTCGAGCGACCTGTCCCGGTTCTGCGGCATGCGCAACCGCGGGCACCTCGCGCGCTACCTCCAGCTCCACGGCCGGTACTCCCGCCTCGGCTTCGGGCTGGGCACCCTCCTCTCCGCGGGGAAGGAGATCTTCCGCCTCCTGGCGGTCGAGCACTCCGTGTCCGGGCTGTCCGCCGTGTGGCGTGGCTGGCGGGCTGCGCGCGTGATCCTGCGGGACCGGAGCTGGCGTCCCGAGCCGTCGCCGGCGGGCTCCACCGGCACGGGTGGCCCAGGATGAGCTGGCTGGTCATCGGCGGCTCCGGCTTCGTCGGCCACGAGATCCTCGGTGCGGCCCGCGCAGCGGGCATCGAGACCCGCAGCGCTCCTGCGCCCCGGCTCCGGACGACGGCGGACACCCCGGAGGCGGTCCTCGCGGAAGCGCGCCGCAGTGACGTCACTGCACTGACCGGGCTCATGGCGGGTCACGACGTCGTCGTCAACGCGGCCGGACTCGCGACGCCGTCCGCCGAGGACAGTGCCGGGCTGAGGGGTGCGAACGCGTTGCTTCCGGCCGTCCTCGCCAGGGCGGCCGGCGCCGCGGGTGTCCGCCGCCTCGTCCACCTCAGCAGCGCTGCGGTCCAGGGACGCACGCCGCTACTGGACGAATCCGGCGGCGTCCAGCCCTTCTCCCCGTACTCCCGCAGCAAGGCGCTCGGCGAGCAGGCCCTGGCCCTGCTGGACCCGGGCGGCCTGGCGGTCGTCACGGTCCGCGCCACCTCCGTCCAGGGAGCAGGGCGGCCCACGACGGCGGCACTGGCGCGCCTCGCCCGTTCACCGCTGGCGTCGGTGGCGGCACCCGGTACCGCCGCCTCGCCCGTCACCTCGGTGGGCGCGCTCGCGGACCTCGTGATCGCCGTGGGGCGTCACTCCGGCGAGGTGCCCGCCGTCGTCCTGCAACCGTGGGAGGGACTGTCCGTACGATCGGTCCTCGAGGCCGCGGGCGGAAGACCGCGTGTCCTGCCGGCGTGGCTGTGCAGGACTGTCGTCAGCGGGGGCTTCGCCACGTCGCGGCTCCTCGGCGGGAGGCTGGACGGCCATGTCCGTCGCGTCGAGCTCATGTGGTTCGGACAGGACCAGGTGGCGGGCTGGGCCGCTGCCGAAGGGCTGGCGCCCGCGCCCCGGGTGAGGGATGTCCTCGGAGCGGCAGCGCTGCCCGACCAGCGGTAGGCGTCCGGGCGGCGCCCCGGGGCGGGATGGCCGAGGAGGGCTCAGCTGTCGGCGGCGACCGTGCCGTCGCCGTCGTCCCTGCTTGGACCTGCGTCGCCGTCGACGCCGATGATCCCCGGAACGATCTCCCGAAGCCGCTCCAGCGGAAGTGTCCCCTGGCGGACCACGCGCAGGGCCTCCCCCGTGGCGTCGACGATGGTCGAGCCCGTGCCGCCGCCCTCGCTTCTCGGACCTCCGTCGAGGTACACCGCGACCGAGGCGGCCAACTGGTCGGCGGCCTCGGCCGCCGTCGTCGCCGCCGGTTGCCCGGTCCTGTTGGCGGACGACACGGCCAGCGGACCGGTGAGCATCAGCAGCTCGAGGGCGATCTCGTCGTCGGGCACCCTGAGCGCCACCGTACCGAGGGTGTCCCCCAGGTCCCACGTCAGGGAGGGCTGGGCATGGCAGATGAGGGTCAGTCCGCCGGGCCAGAACGTCTCGGCGAGCTTCCGCGCGTCCGGGTGGACGTCGGTGGCGAGGCCGTCGAGCGTCTGGAGGCGGGGGATGAGGACCGGCGGCGGCATGGTGCGCCCGCGCCCCTTCGAGGCCAGCAGCGTGGCGACGGCCTGGGGCGAGAAGGCGTCCGCCCCGATGCCGTACACGGTGTCGGTGGGCAGGACGACGCACTGCTTCAGCGAGACGGCGCGCTGCGCGGCCGCGAGGCCTTCACGGCGCTGGGCGGGATCGGAGCAGTCGTAGCTGGTGGTCACCGGGTAATCTCTCCATTCGCCGGCGGTGCACGCCGGAGTCGGGGTATCGGGTGGGAGGGGTCGATGGGGTCGATCGGGTCGAGGCGTCGGCCCGCGGTGCACGCGCCTCGTCGATCAGGCCGACGGCGGGGGCCCGAAGCCCCGGCCGCGGAAGCCGGCCGAGTAGGCGGCGAACCAGGACCTCAGGCCCGTGAGGTCACGCTGCGTGAGGAAGTAGTAGGGGAAGCCGATCATGTCGGCGCCGAACCACCGGAGGTTCCGGTACTTCCGTGCCAGGTAGGCACGGTTGCGGAAGTAGGAGGCACGCTTGAACTCCCCCACCGGGATCACGGGGGTGATGAAGCCGCCGAAGATCGGCTTCATCTCCGACCAGGTGGCCGGGTGACGGACCGCGACGGTGGCGAGGGTCCCGAACTTCAGTCCCGCCTTCCGCACACGGGCCAGGAAGTCGACCTCGTCCCCGCGGATGAAGAACTTCATGTCCGGCAGTCCGATGGTCGAGAAGACCTCGGTGCGGATCAGGGCGCCGTTGAAGAAGTGCACCATGTCGGGCAGGAAACCGAGCGGCTCGAGGGTTGCACGGTCATTGGTCAGCAGGCCGCCGATGCGGAAGTTGAAGGACAGCCGCGTCGGATCGTCGGTCGCGGCGACCAGCGGGCTCACGATGTCGAGGTCGTGCTCGTGGGCCGCGCGCAGCAGTTCGGCGAGGCAGCGCTCGTCCTCCGGATGCCCGTCGTCGTCCATGAGCCAGATCCACCGCGCGCCGCTCGCGATGGCCGCGAGGATCGCGAAGGCGAAGCCGCCGGCCCCGCCGAGGTTCGCCTCCGAGCGCAGGTAGTGGATGGAGCCGCCGGCAGCCTCCACGACGTCGGTGGCAGGACGCGTGCCGGAGTCGACGAGGGCGACCGTCCTGATCGGTGCGGTCTGCCGGGCGAGCGCCTGCAGGAGCTGGGCGAGTTCCTCGTGGCGGTCGTAGGTGACTGCGGCGACGGCGACGGTGTCGGCGAGCTGCCCGGTGAGCTGCCCGGTGAGCTGCCCCGTCCCCTCCGCGGTTCGATCCGAGGCCTCGATGGCATCCGCGGCTCCGCCGTGCACCGGCTGATCCGGCTGATCCGGCTGATCCGGCTGGTCCGGGTGATCCGTCTGCTCCGTCTGCTCCGTCATCGTCCGCCTCCTGAGGCTGTGTCCGCGACGTCGGCTTCCGACGTCGATGTCCCGTCCACGCGGAGCTGCCCCAGGACGGCGCTGGTGGCACGGTCGCGCCCGCCGAGGTCCTGGTGCGTGGTGACGTCCGCCCACACGCCGGCCTCCGCGAGGAACGCGGCGACCCAGGGCGCCTGCACCTCGGCGTGCTCCATGACGAAGTACCCGCCCGCCCTGAGCAGGCGGGCGGCCGAGGCCGCCGCGGCCCGCGGCAGCCGGAGTCCGTCGGCTCCCCCGCCGTACAGCGCCATCTGCGGATCGTGCTCGGCCACCTCGGGTTCGGTGGGCACGGCGTCGGCCGGGATGTACGGCGGGTTCGACACGACGATGTCGAAGGTGCCGTTCTCCTCGGGCAGCGCCGTCGCGAGGTCACCCTGGACGAGGCGGACCCCGTAGGGCTCGAGGTTCGCGCGGGCCCAGGCGATCGCGAGGTCGCTCAGTTCGACGGCGTAGACCTCGGCGCCGGGCACCTCGTCCGCGACCGACGCGGCGATCGCCCCGGAGCCGGTGCCCAGGTCCACGATCCTGGGAGCCGCCAGCGTGCCCGCCCGGTCGATCACGAGCTGCGCCACTGATTCGGTCTCGGGACGCGGGATGAAGACTCCCGGGCCGACCGACAGCTCGATCCGCCGGAAGGATGCAGCGCCGGTGAGGTGCTGCAGCGGGACACGGCGCGCGCGCTCGTCGACGAGGGCGTCCAGTCCCTCCGGCGCCGGAGCGCCGATCAGTGCCATCGATCGGAGCCGGCCGCGGGACACCCCGAGCAGGTGGGCTGCCAGGAGCTCGGCGTCGACCCGGGGACTCGGCACGCCCGCCGCCCGCAGCCGTTCCTCCGCCGCACGCAGGGCGTCCTCCACGCCTACTCTTCCGTGCCGATGGCGTCCAGGCGGGCCTGCTCGTCCATCTCGATGGCCGACTGCACCACGGGCTCGAGGTCACCGTTCATGACGGCGTCCAGGTTGTAGGCCTTGTAGCCCGTGCGGTGGTCCGCGATCCGGTTCTCGGGGTAGTTGTAGGTGCGGATGCGCTCGGAGCGGTCCATGGTGCGGATCTGGGACTTCCGGATGTCCGAGTTCGCGGCGTCGATCTTCTCCTGCTCGTGCGCGAGGATGCGGGAGCGCAGCACGCGCATCGCCGCCTCGCGGTTCTGCAGCTGCGACTTCTCGTTCTGCATCGCCACGACGATCCCCGTGGGCAGGTGCGTGATGCGGACCGCCGAGTCGGTCGTGTTGACGGACTGGCCACCCGGACCCGAGGAACGGTAGACGTCGATCTTCAGGTCGTTCTGGCTGATCTCGACCTCCTCCGGCTCGTCGACCTCGGGCAGCACGAGCACGCCCGCCGCGGAGGTGTGGATGCGGCCCTGCGACTCGGTGACCGGGACGCGCTGGACGCGGTGCACGCCGCCCTCGAACTTCAGGCGCGCGTAGACGCCCTCCGCCGGATCGTTGGAGGACCCCTTGATGGCCATCTGGACATCCTTGTAGCCGCCGAGGTCGGACTCGTTGGCGGAGATGAGCTCCGTCTTCCAGCCCCGGGACTCCGCGTACCGCGCGTACATGCGCAGCAGGTCCCCGGCGAACAGCGCGGCTTCGTCGCCACCCTCGCCGCCCTTGACCTCGATGATGACGTTGCGGCCGTCGTTCGGGTCCCGCGGGATGAGCAGGCGTCGCAGGCGCTCCTGCGCCACGGCGAGCTGTTCCTCGAGCACAGGAACCTCGGCCGCGAACTCGGGGTCCTCGGACGCCATCTCGCGTGCGGCCTCGAGGTCGTCGTTCAGGGCGGCCCACCGGTTGTGGGCGTCGACGATCCTGCCGAGCTCGGCATACCGGCGGCCGAGCCTGCGGGCCAGCGCCTGGTCGGCGTGGACGGCGGGGTCGGCGAGCTGGTCCTGCAGTTCGGAGTGCTCGTCGAGCAGTCCCTGGATGGACTCAAACATCTGGTGTACCTCTTTCGGCGTCTACCGCCAGTCTACGAAGGTCGGGACGGCCCGGTTGACCACGCTGTGCCGGGACGCGACTTAACGGGCGAAGCCGCTCGCCCTGCCGTCCCGGGGAGGGACGGCAGGACGAACGGCGTCGTGGGGTGCGCTAGTCGGAGTCCTTGGAGCCCAGGGTGGTCTTCTGGACCTGCATGAGGAACTCGACGTTGGACTGCGTCTCCCGGATCTTGTTGGTCAGCAGCTCGAGTGCCTGCTGGGTCTCGAGACCCGACAGCACGCGGCGCAGCTTCCACATGATCTTGACCTCGTCCGGCGAGAGCAGGTTCTCCTCGCGGCGCGTACCGGACGCGTTGACGTCCACGGCCGGGAAGATGCGCTTGTCGGCGAGGCTGCGCGAGAGGCGGAGCTCCATGTTGCCGGTGCCCTTGAACTCCTCGAAGATGACCTCGTCCATCTTGGAACCGGTCTCGACGAGCGCGGTCGCGAGGATGGTGAGCGAGCCACCGTTCTCGATGTTGCGGGCAGCACCGAAGAAACGCTTCGGCGGGTACAGCGCTGCGGAATCGACACCACCGGACAGGATACGGCCCGAGGCCGGCGCGGCCAGGTTGTAGGCACGGCCGAGGCGCGTCATCGAGTCGAGGAGCACGACGACGTCCATGCCCATCTCCACGAGGCGCTTGGCGCGCTCGATGGAGAGCTCGGCGACCGTGGTGTGGTCGTCCGCGGGTCGGTCGAAGGTGGAGGCGATGACCTCACCCTTCACCGTGCGCTGCATGTCGGTGACTTCCTCGGGACGCTCGTCCACGAGGACCATCATGAGGTGCACCTCGGGGTTGTTGATCGTGATGGCGTTCGCGATCGCCTGCAGGATCAGCGTCTTGCCGGCCTTGGGCGGCGAGACGATCAGGCCGCGCTGGCCCTTGCCGATCGGCGCCACGAGGTCGATGACGCGGGGGCCGATCTTCTTCGGGTCCGTCTCGAGGCGCAGGCGGTCCGACGGGTAGAGCGGCACGAGCTTCGCGAACTCGACGCGGTCCTTGAGGTCCTCGGCCGGCTTGCCGTTCACCGTGGTGACGCGGACGAGGGCGTTGAACTTCTGGCGTGCGCTGGCCTGCGTCTCGCCCTCGCGGGGAGCGCGGATGGCACCGACGACGGCGTCGCCCTTGCGCAGGTTGTGCTTCTTGACCTGGGCCAGGGAGACGTAGACGTCGTTCGGACCCGGCAGGTAGCCGGACGTGCGCACGAAGGCGTAGTTCTCGAGGACGTCGAGGATGCCCGCGACGGGCAGCAGGACGTCGTCCTCGGTGACCTCGACGTCGTCGACGTCGGGCTGGTTGCGGCCACGGCGACGGTCGTTGCGCTCATTGCGCTCGTTGCGGTCACGGAAGCGGCTGCTGCGGTCCTCGACGGGATTCCCACCGTTGCGGTTGGCACGGTTGCGGCGGTTCCGGCCGCGACCCTCGTCGTCGTTCGATGCGTTGGAGCCGTTGGAGCCGTTGCCCCCGGAGTTCCGGTTGTCGCTGCGCTCGCTGCCGGTGCGGCCGCCGTCGTTCTGGCCGTCACTGTTCGAGCCGCTGTTGTTCGAGTTGTTGTTCGAGTTGTTGTTCGAGCCGTTGTTCGAGCCGTTGTTCGAGCCGTTGGAGGACCCGTTGTTCGAGCGGTCCTCGTCGCGGCCGTTGCGTGAGCGGTTGCGGCGCTCGTTGCGGTCGCCGCGCCCCTCGCCCTGCTGGCCGAAGCCGGAGTCACCCTGCTGGCCGGACTCGTTCTGTCCGTCGTTCTGGTTCTCGTTGCGGGTCTCGGCCGCGGTCTCGGTCTGCCCGGACTGTGCGTCGCTGCGGTCCTCGCCGCGACGGTTGCGGCGGTTGCGCTGGTTGCGGCCGCCGGTTTCGCGGTCACCGCGATCCTGCTGGTCCCCGGCGGACGGGGCGTCGGCGGTCTCACGCGACGGGGCCTCGACCTGCTCGCCGGTGATGACGGCAGCGTCCGTTGCAGGCACGGAGACGACGCCGTCGCTTCCCGCGCGGCGGTTCCGGTTCCGCGTCCGGGGCTGGCGCTCGGGCGCCTCCTGCCCGTCCTGCGTCGGAGCGGCCGGTGCTTCGGTGGCGTCCGGCGTGCCGGCGACGACAGGGCGCGCGCCGTCCGCGTTCCGCTCGCTGCGGACGGTGGGGGCCTTCTGGCGGTCGGCCACCGCGCCTCCGCGCTGGTGGTCCGAGATGGCGGAGACGAGGTCGCTCTTGCGCATCCTCGATCCGCCGGTGATGCCGAGCTGACCGGCGAGTGCCTGCAGCTGGGCGAGCTTCAGGCCGGCGAGGCCGCTGCTCTTGGAAGTTGTTGCGCCGGTTGCTTCAGCGTCTTGGGTGGCCACACCTGGTAACAGGTCAGTGGTTTCAGTCACGAAGGATCCTTCCCCCTCGTCGGGCGGCCACCTGATCAGTGGTCCGCGGTGGTTTGCCCCGTGCCGCATGTGAAGCAGGCGGGGTTCAGTCGGGCCGGGAACTGTCCGGCCTCGACTGGGCGTGCTGGAGCCTGAGGATGTCTTCGCAGGCAGGACTGGCCCGCGCACGAAGATCAGGTCGGAGGCTACACCGGAGGATGCGCTACTGCTGATGGACCCTGCAGTTTTCGCGGCGGTCCGAAGAAGAGGACGGCCGACTCAGCAGAAGCACACGATGCCTTGAGAGACACAGTGACACGTAGTGCGCACAGCGTACGCGGAACGGTCACTACCCTTGGTGCACTCCTACTTTAGCACCCGAACGCTCCACCGTGAGTCGCAGGATACGCCAGGGTTCCGGCGTGTCGAGGGTGCGAAGAAGCGCCCGCAGCGTCTCCTCGGCCGCCTCCGCCCCTGCCGCGCCGACGGCCAGCGTCATGATGCTGGGCCCCGCTCCGGAGATGGTGCTCGCGAAGCCCGCAGCGCGCAATCCGCGCAGGAGCGTGGCACTCGGGAGCATGGCCTGGGCGCGGTAGTCCTGGTGCAGCCAGTCCTGCGTCGCGGGGAAGAGGAGTGACGGATCCTCCGCCAGGGCGTGCACCAGCAGCGCCGCACGCCCTGCGTTCGCGGCCGCGCTGTGGTGGGAGACCGACGCCGGCAGCAGCGCCCGGGCGCTCTCCGTCGACAGCACGCTCCCGGGGACGGCGACCACGGGGACGACGTCTGGATGCACCTCCACACGCGTGCTGTGGTAAGCGTGTCCGCTCTCCCAGGAGACGGCGAGGGAACCCATGAGGGCGGGGGCCACATTGTCCGGATGGCCCTCGAGCTGTGCCGCCCACTGCAGGAGGTGGGCGTCGTCGAGCCTGCGGTCGACGGGCAGGAGCGCGTTGCCCGCGAGGACACCCGCGACGATCGCGGCCGCGGAGGAGCCGAGGCCCCTGCCGTGCGGGATCACGTTGGTCGTGTCCAGTTTAAGGCCGGGTGATGCGAACCCGGCGCGCTCCAGCGTACTGAGGAGCGAACGCGCCACGAGGTGCGTCCCGTCCGTCGGCAGGGCGGCGGAGCCCTCCCCCGTCGGCCTCACCACCGTCGTCCCGGCGGTGACCGTGCGGACGCGGACCGTGTCGTAGAGCGACAGTGCCAGACCGAGTGCGTCGAAGCCCGGTCCGAGGTTCGCACTCGTCGCGGGGACGCGCACCTCGACGGACTGTCCGGGCGCTACGCCGGGGAGTCCGGCGGTGCCGTCCGGATCGGCGACGGGGACCGGCACCGCGTGGAGGCCGGTCACCTCAGCCCTCGAGCCCGAGGGCCGCGGCGACGCTGACGACGTCGAACTCCACCTTGGTGGGCTCGACATCCGCGCCGTCGGCGGTGCGGAGCGCCCACTGCGGGTCCTTCAGGCCGTGACCGGTGACCGTGATGACGATCGTCTTGCCCGTCGGCGCGAGGCCCTCGGCGTGCTTCTTGATGAGTCCTGCGACGCCGGCAGCGGAGGCGGGTTCCACGAAGACGCCCTCGCGGGAGGACAGCCAGCGGTGCGCGTCGAGGATCTCCTCGTCCGTCACGGCCTCGATGAGTCCGCCGGACTCGTCACGGGCGGCCACGGCGAAGTCCCAGGACGCGGGGTTGCCGATCCGGATGGCGGTCGCGATGGTGTCCGGTTCGGTGATCGGGTGGCCCTTGACCAGCGGGGACGCGCCCTCTGCCTGGAAGCCCCACATGATCGGCGTCCGGGTCGCCACGGCCGGCAGCTCACCGTGGTGCATCGAGGCGTACGGCGCCGCGTACTCCTTGTAGCCCTTCCAGTAGGCGCTGATGTTGCCCGCGTTCCCGACCGGCATCAGATGGTAGTCCGGTGCATCGCCGAGAGTGTCGACCACCTCGAAGGCTGCGGTCTTCTGCCCCTCCAGCCGCGCGGGGTTGACGGAGTTCACCAGGAACACGGGATAGGCCTCGGCGAGCTTCCGCGCCACGTCGAGGCAGTTGTCGAAGTTGCCGTTGACCTGCAGGAGCTGCGCACCGTGCGCGATCGCCTGGCTCAGCTTGCCCATGGAGATCTTGCCGTCGGGAACGAGCACGGCGCAGGTGATTCCGGCCTGCGTGGCGTAGGCCGCCGCGGAGGCGGAGGTGTTGCCCGTGGACGCACAGACCACGGCCTTGGCCCCGGCGGCGACCGCGGCCGTCATGGCCATGGTCATGCCGCGGTCCTTGAAGGAGCCGGTGGGGTTCATGCCCTCGACCTTGAGGTAGACGGTGTTGCCCGTCAGCTCGGACAGATGGCGGGCGTGCACGAGGGGCGTACCGCCCTCGCCGAGGGTGATGACCTCGGTGGCCTCGGTGACAGGTAGGCGTTCTGCGTATTCGCGGATGACTCCGCGCCACTGGTGGGCCACTTAGATTCCCTCTACTCGGAGCACGGATGAGACGGCGGTGATGACGTCGAGCGCACCGACCTGCTTGACGGTCGCCGCGAGGGACGCCTCGGGGGCGCGATGGGTGACGATGCGCAGCTCGGCGGTGGTGCCGCCGTCGGGCCCGCGCTGATGGATGCGCTGGCGCATCGTCTCGATGGAGACGCCGTTCTCGGCGAAGATGTGGGCGATCCGGGCGAGGACACCGGGCTGGTCCGCGACCTGCAGGCCGATGCAGTAGCTCGTGCGGACGGTGTCGATGCTCAGCGGCGGCACGTGGCCCGTGGTGGTCTCGGTGCGGCCGGGCCCGCCGAGGACCATGCGGCGGGCCGCGCTCACGACGTCGCCGAGCACGGCCGACGCCGTCGGCGTCCCGCCTGCACCCTGGCCGTAGAACATGAGCTCGCCCGCGTTCTCCGCCTCGATGAACACGGCGTTGAACGCGCCGTGGACGGCCGCGAGCGGGTGCGAACGCGGCAGGAGGGTGGGGTGGACGCGGACGCCCACGCCCGCTGCGCCGGCCTCGTCGGTCAGGATCTCGGCGATGGCGAGCAGCTTGATGACGTAGCCGTCCTCGGCGGCGGCCGCGATGTCGTCCGCGGTGACCGCGGTGATGCCCTCGCAGTACACGTTCTCGAGCGCGAACCGGGTGTGGAAGGACAGCGAGGCGAGGATCGCGGCCTTCGCGGCGGCGTCGTGCCCCTCGACGTCGGCCGTCGGGTCGGCCTCCGCGTACCCGAGGTCCTGCGCCGCCTTCAGCGCGTCGGCGAACTGCGCCCCCGTGGAGTCCATCTGGTCCAGGATGTAGTTCGTGGTGCCGTTGACGATGCCCAGCACGCGGGTGATGCGGTCCCCCGACAGGCTGTCGCGGATGGGTCGCAGAATGGGGATGGCTCCGGCGACGGCGGCCTCGTAGGACAACTGCACGCCGGCCTTGTCGGCCTGCTCGTAGAGCTCCGGCCCGTCCTGCGCGAGGAGGGCCTTGTTCCCGCTGACCACCGTGGCACCGTGCGCGATGGCGCGCAGGATCAGCGTCTTGGCCGGCTCGATGCCGCCCATGAGCTCGATGACGATGTCCGCCCGCTCGACGAGCGACTCGGCGTCCTGGGTCAGCAGCCCCGCCGGCAGGTCGACGTCGCGCTCCGCCTCGAGCGAACGGACCGCCACCCCGGTGAGTTCGAGGGGGGCGCCTGCCCTGAGCCCGAGGTCCGCGGCGTCCTCGAGGAGGATCCGGGCCACCTGGGAGCCGACGTTGCCGCAGCCCAGCAGGGCGACGCGGAGGGGTGCGGGAGAGGGTGCTGGTGCATTCATGCGGTCTGTGAAGCTCCTGGATCCGGGGCGGCTACTGCTGGTGAGGGCTGGGCGGTCTCGCGCTGGACATCCCTGCGGAACAGGTCCTCCTCGGTCTCGCCGCGGACGATCAGTCGGGCCGCACCGTCGACGACCGCCACGACCGGAGGCCGCGCCAGGTAGTTGTAGTTGCTCGAGAGCACCCAGCAGTAGGCTCCCGTTCCCGGGACGGCGAGGAGGTCACCTGCTCCGGTGTCCTCCGGGAGGTAGACGTCCCGCACCACAATGTCACCGCTCTCGCAGTGTTTTCCAACCACACGGGACAGGACGGGCGGCCCCTCGGGCGTCCGCGAGGCGAGGACGGCCGAGTAATCCGCGCCGTAGAGCACCGGACGGGCGTTGTCGCTCATCCCGCCGTCCACCGACACATAGCGTCGCGGGTGCGTAACGGAGGTGTCCTGCACCACCTCGGAGCCGTTGGCGGCTGCGTCGACGCGCACGGTCTTCGTGGTGCCCGCGGTGTAGAGGGTGAAGGTCGTCGGTCCCACGATGGCACGGCCGGGCTCGATCGAGATCCGGGGGACGCGCAGGCCGAGCTCACGGCAGGCGGAGCCGACGACGGTGGCCATCGCGCGGGCGATCTCCGCCGCGGGCCGCGGCTGGTCGGCCTCGGTGTAGGCGATGCCGTAGCCGCCGCCGAGGTCCAGTTCGGGCAGCTCGACGCCGTGCCGGTCACGGACCCCGGCGAGGAAAACGAGCAGCCGGCGGGCCGCCAGCTCGAAGCCCTCCGATTCGAAGATCTGCGAGCCGATGTGGCAGTGCACACCGAGGAGGTTGATGCCCGGATGGGCCAGGGCGTCGGCGACGGCCCGCGCGGCCGGGGAGGAGCCGCCGTCGTCCTGTCCGTCCTGCTGCCCGGGCCCCTGCTCGGTGGTGAGCGACAGCCCGAACTTCTGGTCCTCGTGGGCGGTGGCGATGAACTCGTGCGTGTGGGCGTGGACGCCGGGCGTCAGGCGGATCATCACGTTGGCGCGGCGGCCGCGTTCGACGGCGAGGTCACCCACCAGGGCGACCTCCTGGAGGCTGTCGACGACGATCCGGCCGAGGTCCGCGTCGATGGCCCGCGTGATCTCCGCAGCGGACTTGTTGTTGCCGTGCAGGCCCAGGCGGTTCCCGGGCATGCCGGCGCGCAGGCCCACGGCGAGTTCGCCGCCGGAGCAGGTGTCGAGGCCGAGGCCCTCCTCGCGGACCCAGTGGGCCACTTCGGTGCAGATGAAGGATTTGCCCGCGTAGAAGACGTCCACTCCCCCGCACAGATCGCGGAAGGCGTCGTCGAACGCGTCGCGGAAGGTGGCGGCCCGGGTGCGGAAGTCCCGCTCGGACATCACGAACAGCGGGGTGCCGAACTCGGCGGCGAGGTCGGCGACGGAGACGCCGTCGATCCGCAGGACGCCGTCGCTCCCGCGCGCGACGTCCTCGGCCCAGAGCTTCGCGTCCAGCCGGGCAGGTTCCGCCGGGACGGACAGCCAGTCTGGCGCGAGGGGCGAGGGGCGGGTGGGGTCCACGACGGTCACGGTCACATCCTCTCCGGTGCCGATACCCCGAGGAGCCCGAGGCCGTTCGCGAGGACCTGCTGCGTGGCGTTGTTCAGCCAGAGGCGCGAGCGGTGGACGTCCTCGACCGGGGCGTCGCCCAGCGGGGACACGCGGCAGGCGTCGTACCAGCGGTGGTAGGTGCCGGCGATCACCTCGAGGTGGCGGGCCACGCGGTGCGGTTCGCGGAAGGTCGCGGACTGGGCGACGACGCCCGGGAACTGCCCGAGGGCAGCGAGCAGCGCCCCTTCCGTCGGGTGCGCCAGTGCCGCGGCGTCGAAGGACCTGGTGTCCACACCCGCGGAGACGGCGTTGCGCGCCACGGCGTGCGTCCTGGCGTGGGCGTACTGCACGTAGAACACCGGGTTCTCGTTGGTGTGCCGGGTCAGGAGGTCCAGGTCGATGTCGATATTCGAATCGGCGGAGAAGCGGGCCAGCGTGTAGCGCGCGGCGTCGACGCCAACTGCGTCCACGAGGTCTTCGAGCGTGACGACCGTTCCTGCGCGCTTCGACATGCGCACCGGTGCGCCGTCCTTCACGAGGTTCACCAGCTGGCCGATCAGGACCTCCACGGCATCGGGATCGTCACCCAAGGCAGCCGCCGCGGCCTTCAGGCGCGCCACGTACCCGTGGTGGTCCGCCCCGAGCATGATGATGTTGAGGTCGAAGCCACGGTTCCGCTTGTTGACGAAGTACCCGATGTCTCCGGCGATGTAGGCGGGCGCGCCGTTCGACTTGATCACCACGCGGTCCCGGTCGTCGCCGTAGTCGGTGGACCTCAGCCACCAGGCGCCGTCCTCGAGGAAGAGGTTGCCGGACGCCTTGAGCTTGTCGAGGAGGTCCTCGACGAAATCGTTCTCGAACAGCGAGTGCTCGTGGAAGTACACGTCGAAGTCCACGCCGAAATCATGCAGGGACGCCTTGATGTCCGAGAACATGAGGTCCACGCCGATCTCCCTGAACCGCTCGACGGACGCCGGTCCGTCGAGGGCCAGCGCGTCGGGATCGGCGGCGAGGACACGCTGGGCTATGTCGACGATGTACTGGCCGCTGTAGCCGTCCTCCGGGGCCGGATCGCCGTTGGCGGAGGCGTGGAGTGAGCGGGCGAAGCGGTCGATCTGCGCGCCGTGGTCGTTGAAGTAGTACTCGCGGGTGACCTCCGCACCCTGCGACTGCAGGATCCGCGCGAGTGCGTCCCCGACGGCCGCCCAGCGGGTCCCTCCGATGTGGATGGGACCGGTCGGGTTGGCGGAGACGAATTCGAGGTTGATCTTCCGGCCCGCGAGCGCATCGTTGGTGCCGTAGGCCTGGCCCGCCTCGACGATGGTGCGGGCGAGCTCACCCGCGGCACCGGCGTCGAGCGTGATGTTGAGGAAGCCCGGACCGGCGATGTCGACGCTCCTGACGCCCTCGATGCCCGCGAGGCGGTCGCTGAGCAGCTGCGCGAACTCCCGGGGGTTCATCCCGGCCTTCTTGCCGAGCTGCAGCGCGATGTTCGTGGCCCAGTCCCCGTGCTCCCGGTTCTTCGGTCGCTCCACCCGCACCTCGGAGGGGAGGTCGATGGTCAGGTCACCGGCGTCGACGGCGGCCCTGAGGCAGGCGGAAATAGCGGAGGAGAGTTCTTCGGGAGTCACCCGTCAAGCATAGCCGCGGCGCCCCGTCCGCCCTGATTCGCGTGACGCGGCGAGCGCCTGCGGCACAGGCGCGAATCCGCCCCACGGGTCTGCCGACCGGTGCGCGGCCGGTACAGTCCGGAAGGCCGGGAGAAACGAATGGAGTCATGGGACGTTGAAATGCATCAGTGGCTCTCCTCGACATCCACGCCTCCCTCGGTGCGGAGCCCTTCCGCCCGGTCCCGCCACCGCGATCCACCAGGAGCATCCAGTGACCATGACAGGCCAGACCGAAACACCCCTGATGACGGCGCCGGCGCGGGCCGGGTTCCCCCTCCACAAGCGCGTCCTGACGGCGCTCGCCGCCGTGTCCATTCTCGGTGCGGCCGGCTGCGCCGGCGCCGAGGCCGAGACCCCGGCCGCCGAAGCTCCCGCGGCGGAATCCTCCGCAGCCGATGCCACCGAGGCACCCGGAGCGGCACCGACCGGGGCAGCGACCGCGGACGCCGCCGCAGCGGACCAGAGCTACGAGGACGGCACCTACACCCAGACGGGCGGCTACCAGTCCCCCGCCGGCCCCGAGGAGGTCGGCGTGACCCTGACACTGGCGGCCGATGTCGTGACCGCCGTCGAGGTGGAGCCGATGCCGGACAACCCCACCACCACGATGTACCAGGAGCGTTTCGCCGGTGGGATCTCGGACGCGATCGTCGGGAAGAAACTCGACGAGCTCGCCGTGGACAAGGTCGCCGGGTCCTCCCTGACCAGCGGCGGCTTCAACGAAGCGGCCGACAAGATCAAGAGCGAAGCACAGCTGTAGGGCGCAGCGGCGTGGGGCACTCCTTCAGCTTCGAGGCGATCGGTACGGCCTGGCGCGTGGACAGTGCCGCGCCGCTCCTGGCCGCCCAGAAGGCCGGCCTCCTCCGCATCGCCGAGGACTACGACGCGCTGTACTCCCGCTTCCGCGCCGACTCCGGCATCACCGAGCTGGCGGCCTCAGGGGGCTCCCTCTCCCTGCCGGGGCACGGCGCCCGGCTGGGGCGCCTCCTGCGCACGCTGCACGACGTCACCGGCGGCGGCGTGTCCCCCCTGGTCGGCGAGCGCCTCGCCGACCAGGGCTACGACGCCGGATACAGCTTCGTCCCTACCGCGGCACCGGCGCCCGCGAGAGCCTGGGACGGCCTCCTCGAGTGGACGGAGGACGGCGTGAGCCTCGCGGCCCCGGCGCTCCTCGACGTCGGCGCCGCAGGCAAGGGGCAACTCGTGGACCTGATGCTCGAGTACCTCCTCGCGGCCGGGCACGGGCAGGCGGTCGTCGACGCCAGCGGTGACATGCGACGGGCCGGCAGCGGCTCCATCACGGTGGCCCTCGAACACCCCTACGATCCGTCGTCGGCCATCGGCACGGTCGTGCTCACCGAGGGGGCGCTGTGCGCCTCGGCGTCGAACCGCCGGGTCTGGGGTGACGGACTGCACCACGTCCTGGATGCCCGGACAGGGCACTGCGTCGACACGGTCGTCGCCACGTGGGTCCTCGCAGCCGACGCCATGACCGCCGACGGACTGTGCACGGCCCTGTTCGTCACCGACCCCGCGGACCTCGCCGGGTCCTTCGACTTCGACTTCGTCCTGATGTACTCCGACGGACGCGCCCGCTATTCCGCCCCACTCGCAGGAGCACTGTTCTCATGACCGCAGCACTCGACGGCCTGCTGGGCCGCATGACCATGTACCGCCTGACCCTGGGCCTGCTGCTCCTGCTGACCGTCGAGGCCCTCGTGCTCTCGCTGACAGGACTGCTCGCCTACACCCCGGCCGAGATCGGCGGCACCCTCGTGGCCGCCGTGGGAGGGACGATCATCGGGACGCGGCTCATGGCGCTGATCCTGCGGCTGCGCCCGCACGGCGACTCGTCGCTCATCACCGGGCTGATCGTCTTCCTCATCATGTTCCCCTCCAGCACGGCTGCGGGCCTCGGCGGCATCCTCACGGCGGGCGTCGCGGCCGGAGCGTCCAAGTTCCTCCTCGCCTTCCGCGGCCGCCACATCTTCAACCCCGCAGCCACGGGGGCCGTCGTCGCGACCCTGCTGGGGGTCGGCGCGGCGGCCTGGTGGGTGGCGAACGCGTACATGCTGCCGGTCGTCGCGCTCGGCGCCGCCCTGCTGCTCCACCGGACGCGGAAGCTGTCCATGGGTGCGGTGTTCCTCGTCGTCGCCCTCGGGATCCTGCTCGTCGGCCTGGTGCAGGGCGGGCTGACCGCCGGTGCAGGACTCCAGCTGGTCCTGACGTCCTACCCGGTCCTGTTCCTGCTCGGCTTCATGATGACCGAGCCCCTGACGCTCCCCCCGCTGCGCTGGCAGCAATGGCTCTTTGCCGCGATCGTCGCCGCCGTCTTCGCCCTGCAGGTATCCGTCGGACCCGTATTCCTCGGACCGGAGTTCGCGCTCGTCATCGGTAACGCCGTCGCGTTCCTGATGGGCCAGCGACGCGGTGTCCGGCTCTCCTTCGCCGGGTCGCGACAGCTGACGCCCACGAGCACGGAGCTCGTCTTCGAACCGGCCCGTCCCGTGCGCTTCACCGCGGGGCAGTACATGGAACTGTCCATGCCGCACCGCGGGGCGGACAGCCGTGGCAGCCGCCGCGTCTTCAGCATCACGTCCGCACCCCAGCAGGCCGACGCCGTCACCTTCGGGTTGCGCACCACGGCGCAGGGGAGCTCGTTCAAGAAGGCCCTGCTCGAGCTGCCGAAGGACGCCCACATCACCGGGACCCTCGTGGGCGGCGACTTCCGCCTGCCGCGGGATGCGTCCGTCCCGCTCCTGCTGGCCGCCGGCGGGATCGGTGTCACCCCCTTCATCAGCCAGCTCAGGGACATCGCCGCACGCGGGGAGGACCGCGACATCGTGCTCGTGTACGTGGTGCGCAGCGCCGAGGAGATCGCCTTCCGGGATGAACTGGCCGGACTCGGTACGCGCGTGGTGCTCTTCGTCCCGGCCGACGACGGCGTTCCGGCGGTCCCCGGCACCTGGACCCTCGCGGGGAGCGGGCTCTCCTCCGAGGAGCTGCTCGCAGCCGTCCCCGACCTCAAGCGACGCCGGGTCCTGGTCTCCGGGTCGCCGGCGTTCATCGGGGACCTCCGCCGCGTGGTCCGCACCGCCGGGGTCTCCCGGGTGCGGACGGACGCTTTCCTGGGGTACTGAGGCGTGGACCGACCGGGTCCGGCCCGTGCGTTTTCCGACGCAGGCGGCACCTGCTAAGCTCGATGAGTCCCGCACGGGTACGGGAAATCCCGTCTCCGCCTTCGTAGCTCAGGGGATAGAGCGTCTGCCTCCGGAGCAGAAGGTCGTAGGTTCGAATCCTATCGAGGGCACCCCGGACTCCCACGGAGTCAACCGCCGTCGGCCCACCGGGCCGGGGGCGGTTCTGCTTTTGGTAGGCTCCACTGGACGCGGCCCCCGGGGCTGCACCAGCACCGACCGGCGGGGGAATCGTGGGGACGAAGCGCAGGTCGCGGCATCCGCATCCCCGCGTGGACGCACCTACGCTCCTCACCGTCGTCGTCCTCGTCCTCGCGGTGGTCGCCGCCGGCTTCATGGGCCGGCTGACGGCCCAGCCGGTCATCGACGCGCCCGTCGCCACCGCCACGCAGGAGAGCACCGCCGAACCCACACCAGCCGTGAGCGGCCCCGCGGAACCGGTCCCGGACGCCGAGCGGCTGATCATCAGCGGCGACACCGCGGCGGGTGCGATCCTCCTCCTCGTCATGATCGGCCTCGCCCTCCTCGTCCGGCTGCTCCTGCGGATCAGGCGGCGCCCGGAGCGTGACGGCAGCCCCGAGCCGACCGGCCTGCAGCAGGCCGGATCGCCCGGCCTCGTCGACGACGTGCTCCCTTCATGGACCGAGGACGCCGAACGCGCCCTCACGGACAGTGCCGACACCTCGGACGCGGTGATCCGCTGCTGGCTCGCCTTCGAGGACCTGTGCGCGGCAGCGGGCGTGGGCCGGACTCCCGCGCAGACCACCTCCGACTTCGCCGCCGCCGCCGCGTCCGCCCTCGATCTTCCGCCCCGGCCGCTCACGGTCCTGAACCGTCTCTACCAGCGGGCGAGATTCAGCGCGTCGGGTCCGCACCCCGACGCCACCGACCCCAAGATGACCGCTCCCGGCGCGGCGGGTGCGCACCTCGACGCCGCGGACCGCGAGCTGGCGCTGGCCTGCGTCCGGGCACTGTCCGCCGCCGTCGCAGCTCGCACCGGTCCTGCGCGGTGAAGCGCTCGGCCTGGGCTGTCACGGCTGTCCTCGTGGTCCTCGCGGGCGTCTCCGCCTGGTTCTTCGGGCTCGATCCCCGGCACGCCGTGGTGCTGGTCGGCGCGGCCTTCGCGGCAGGCATCGCCGACGGCCTCCTCGAGGCGGTCGACGTCCCCCGGGCCCGGCTGACGCCACTGCCCGTCCCCGTCCGTGGCCTCGCGGAGATCCAGGCGCTGGAATTCTCGCTCTCCTCGGCGGACCCCGGGATGCGTGCCGTCCTCGAGGTCCACGGGCTGGCCGCCGACGCCGCCCGTGCCCGTCCCGACGTGCCGAGGAGCCCGTCCTTCGACGCCTTCGTCGCACAGTCCCAGCCCGCACCCCTCGACCACCGCACCCTGCGCTCCCTCGCCGACGAGCTGGAGCGGATCGTCCTCTCGCCGCGTGCCACGGATGCCGCGCCGCCGCCCTCGAACAACTCTCAGGAGACCCGATGACCGCAGCAGACACCGCCCGCAGTTCCGGTGACCACGGACGCCGCATCGGCGCCGACGAGGCAGCCCGCATCGGCGCGCAGGTCATCGAGCGCACCGCCACCGTCGTCGTCGGCGCCGGGGGCGCCCTGCGCCTGGCCCTCGCGGCCGTCCTCGCGGGGGGACACGTCCTCTTCGAGGACCTGCCCGGACTCGGCAAGACCCTCGCGGCCAAGACGCTTGCGCAGGCGCTCGGCCTCGACTTCCGGCGCCTCCAGTTCACGCCTGACCTGCTGCCCTCGGACGTCACCGGTTCGTCGATCTTCAATCCGGGCACGCGCGAGTTCGAGTTCCGGGCGGGGCCCATCTTCGCCGGGCTGTTCCTCGCCGACGAGATCAACCGGACCTCGCCGAAGACGCAGTCGGCGCTGCTGGAGGCCATGGCGGAGGCACAGGTCTCGGCCGAGGGCACCACCCTCCCGCTGCGGCGCCCGTTCCATGTCTTCGCGACGTCCAACCCCATCGAGTTCGAGGGGACCTACCCCCTGCCCGAGGCTCAGCTGGACCGTTTCATGGTCCGGCTGCGCTTCGGCTATCCCGGCGCGGGCGGCGAACAGGACATCATCGCGCGTCGCCTGGCACGCCGGCGCGACGAGACCCTCGTGGAGAGCGTGACCACCGCGGACGGACTGCTGGACCTCCAGGCCGCCGTCGAGTCGGTGCTGGTGGACGACGACGTCATCGACTACGCCGTGCGCCTCACCGCCGCGACGCGCACCCACCCGGCCGTCGAGGTCGGGGCATCGCCCCGCGGCTCACAGGCGCTCGTGCTGCTCGGCCGGGCTCTGGCCGTGCTCGACGGCCGCGCCTTCGTGCTCCCCGAGGACGTGAAGGAAGGCGCCGTGGCCGTGCTCGCGCACCGGCTCACGCTCACGCCGTCGGCCTGGGCGCAGGGCGTGGCGACGGAGAAGGTGGTGCAGGACGTCCTCGCCGAGGTCCCGACACCTCCGACCGTGCACCGAGGGACCGTGGATGAGACCGTGGACGAGAGCGTGATCGAGGGCGAGATCGAGGGCGGGCGGGGCGCGCACCGTGGCTGACACTCCGGGCGGCCACTCCCCCGGGTGGGCCCTCGCCGTGATCCTCGCCCTGGTGTGCGTGGTCTCCGGACTGGTGTCGGGACGGCCGGACACCGTGGCACTGGGTGCGCCGCTCGTGCTCCTCGCCCTCGCCGGACGCAGGGCCCAGGTGCGCAGGACGGTGCATCCGTCCTTCTCCCTCGATCGACGCGGGCAGCAGCAGGGCGGTCGCCTGCGGCTGCTGCTGGCACCACCCGGCACCGACTCCGGGACGCCGCGCACCAGCCTGGTCGCAGCCGTCCTCGCAGCGCCCGGCTGCGCCCCCGACGTCCTGGTGCTCAGGGAGGGCGAGGAATGCCCGGTGCTCGCGGACGGACCGCTGTCGGGCGAGGTCGAGATCCTGTCCTACGGGACCCTCGGTTTCACCCCGGATCTCACGCACGCGTCCGCCTTCCACCCGGCGCCACCCGTCCGCGTCAGCATCCTCCCTCCCATCGGGTCCCTGCTCGCGCGGCCCGTCTCGCGTCGACTCGTCGGCCTGGCCGGCACGCACGGCTCGAGGCGTCCCGGGGAGGGAGCGGAGCTGAGGACCATCGCGCCCCTCGAGCCCGGTGACCAGCTCCGGCGGATCGACTGGCGCTCCACCGCGCGCCGCTCGACCGACCAGGACCGCCTGATGGTCCGCCGATCCTTCGCCGACGCCGAGGCCTCGGTCCTGCTCGTGATCGACCAGGGACACGACCTGCCCGCGTCGACCTCCGACTGGTTCGCGGCGGGATCACCCCGGCTGGTGACGGGATCGCTGCACGGTGCCAGGACGGCGGCGGCGACGATCGCGGCCTCGTACCTGGCGGCCGGCGACCGCGTGGGACTGGACGATCTCGGCGGGACGCGCCGCGCGCTGCGCACGGCCTCGGGCGCCCGGCACCTCGAGCAGATCCGCGCCCGCCTGGCGGCCACCGGGGTGGTTCCCCGCCGACGGCGACGGCGCGATCCCGTGCCGCCGCAGGGCGCCGTCGTCGTGGTGCTGTCCGCGTTCCTGGACCCCGAACCGGGACGCCTGCTGAAGCTCTGGCACGCCCGGGGGCACGTGGTGATCGGGGTCGACTGCGTCCCTGTGCTGGAACGGACCGAGGCCACGCCGGCGCAGGAGAGGACCGTGCGGCTGACCCTGCTGCGGCGTCGCCTCCTCCTCGAGGACCTGCACCGGGACGGCATCGCCGTGGTGGACGGCTCCGTGGTGGAGGGACTCCTGGCCGACCGGGACCGGATGGCAGCACCCCCTGCGGCGTCCGGCACGACAGCTCCGTCCGGTCGGGACCGACCGGCGCGCCAGGCCGATCTTGCGGTCGGTCCCGACCTGTCCCTCCCGACCGGCTTCCGCCTCCTCGCCCGCCGTGGCCGCCCTCCGGGGGTGCGGCCGTGAGGTGGCCCCTGGCCGGGGCATGCCGGGCGACGCACGTCGGCACCCCCGCGGTGCCGGATCGCCGCGGGCTCGTGCCCCTGTGGACCGTGCGCTGCGCCGCAGCTCTCATCGCCGTCCTCCTCGGCGCCCTCGTCTGGAACGGGAGCGGCTGGATCGTCCTGCCCGTCGTGGTGGCCGCGGGCGCAGCGATCCTCCCGTCGATCGGGCTCACGGTGCTCACCCTGCTCCTGCTCGTCGTGGCGTACGCCGTGAACATGCCGGCCGGCTCACCGTGGCTCCTGGTCTTCGCCGCCGGCCTGCACGCGGTCTTCGTCCTGGACCTCCTGCTGGTGCACCTGCCGCTGCGCGGCTGGATCAGCCTGTCCGCCCTCCGCCTCCTCGGGGTGTCCTTCCTGCGCGTGCAGGCGGTCGCGCAGCCGCTGGCCGTCCTCGCGCTGCTCGTCGACGACGCCGGGTCCAGCCTCCCCCTCGTCCTCGTCGGCGTCGCCGCGCTGGTCGCCTGGTGCTGCTGGCTCATCGGACGGCGGCCACCGCAGCGGTCCCGTCGGTAGGTCGCGGGCAGCAGGCGGCCCGGGCGGCTGCCCGTGGGGCACCGCCGGATAATGCGGACAGGTGCTGACCGCACGTCGCCGTACCCTTGGAGCATGATCGAGACCTCGGCCCGGTTGCTGCAGCTCCTCTCGCTCCTTCAGCTGCGGCGCGAGTGGACCGGACCGGCGCTCGCCCAGCGCATGGACGTCACGGAGCGGACCGTCCGCCGGGACATCGGGAAGCTGCGCACGCTCGGCTATCCGATCAACGCCTCCCCCGGTGTCGCGGGCGGCTACCAGCTGGGTGCCGGCGCGCAGCTGCCTCCCCTCCTGCTCGACGACGACGAGGCGCTCGCCGTCGCGATCGGACTGACCGCCGTGACGGCGAGCCCTGTCTCCGGGGTCGGGGAGGCGTCCGTCCGTGCGCTCACGAAACTCGAGCAGGTCCTCCCGCCGCGCCTCCGCCCGCGGTTCTCGGGTCTCCGCTCAGCCGTCACGCGTATGGCCGCCGCGAGCACGCCGGTGAATCCCGAGGTGCTGACGTCTCTCTCCGCGGCGATCACGGAGCGGCGCTGCGTGGCCTTCCGCTACGACCGGCACGACGGCGAGTCGTCCCGCCGCGTCGTCGAGCCCTACCGGCTCGTCGACACCGGCCGTCGGTGGTATCTCGTCGCTTACGACCGCTCGCGCGAGGACTGGCGGACGTTCCGCGTGGACCGGTGCCAGAGCGTGCCGGTGGCCCGCGATCGCTTCGTCCCGCGCCCGCTGCCGGCCGCCGACCTCGCCGCCTACGTCCAGCAGTCCATCACGCGCTCCCCCTACTCCTACGACGCCGTGATCCGCTTCAGCGCACCGCTCCACGAGCTCGAGGCCCGCGTGCCCTCGAGCACAGGGACCCTCGAGGCCGACGGCGAGGACCACACCCTGCTGAGGGCCGGCTTCGACTCGCTGGATTTCCCGCTGGCCTACCTCGCGAGCTGGGACATCGACTTCGTGGTGCTCGAACCCCCGGAGATGCGCGAACGCGTGGCCGTCGTCGCGGACCGGCTGCGGCGGTCCGCCGGGGCTGCCACGGAGTCCTGACGCGGAGGGTGGGAGCCGCAGCCCTCGGTGAACGCCCGACACCGGGCGGACGCGAGGAACTAGACTGGCAGGCAACTATGGCACTGACACTCTCCTACCCCGCGGACCTCCCCGTCTCGGACCGCCGGGCAGACATCATGGCCGCCATCGCGGCCAACCAGGTCACCATCATCGCCGGCGAGACCGGTTCCGGGAAGACGACGCAGATCCCGAAGATGTGCCTCGAACTGGGCCTCGCCGAGAACGGGCTGATCGGCCACACCCAGCCGCGGCGCCTCGCCGCCCGCACCGTCGCCGAACGCATCGCGGAGGAACTGCAGGTGCCGCTCGGCGACGAGGTCGGGTACCAGGTCCGCTTCACCGGTTCCGTGGGCCGGAAGACGAAGATCAAGCTGATGACGGACGGCATCCTGCTCGCCGAGATCCAGCACGACCGCATGCTGCGGAAGTACAGCACGATCATCATCGACGAGGCCCATGAGCGCAGCCTCAACATCGACTTCATCCTCGGCTACCTCAGGCGCATCCTGCCGGAGCGCCCGGACCTCAAGGTCATCATCACCTCGGCGACCATCGACCCGGAGCGCTTCGCCGCGCACTTCGCCGCCGACGCCGCCGTGGAGAACACCTCGCCCGCCCCGATCATCGAGGTCTCCGGGCGCACGTATCCCGTCGAGATCCGGTACCGGCCGCTCGACCAGCCGCCGGGCGGGCTCGACGACGGGGACGGTGGCGCGGACAGCGAGCTCGAGGAGGAGCGTGATCCGCTCGACGCGGTCTGCGACGCCGTCGACGAACTCTCCCTCGAGGCTCCCGGCGACATCCTCGTGTTCTTCTCCGGCGAGCGCGAGATCCGCGATGCCGCCGATGCTCTCCGCGCCCGGATCCAGGCGACGCAGCGACTCCGCGGGACCGAGGTGCTCCCCCTGTTCGCGCGGCTCTCCCTCGAGGAGCAGCACCGCGTCTTCCGCCCGACGGGCAGCCACCGGAGGATCGTCCTCGCGACCAACGTCGCCGAGACCTCCCTGACGGTGCCCGGCATCAAGTACGTCATCGACACCGGGACCGCGCGCATCTCCCGGTACTCCCACCGGACGAAGGTGCAGAGACTGCCGATCGAGCGCGTCTCGCAGGCGTCGGCGAACCAGCGCTCGGGCCGCAGCGGCCGCGTCTCGGACGGTATCGCCATCCGCCTCTACTCGGAGGAGGACTATGCCTCCCGCCGGCCCTTCACCGAGCCGGAGATCCTGCGCACGAGCCTCGCCGCCGTCATCCTGCAGATGGCCGCCATGGGCGTCACGCGGAGTCCGAAGGACATCGCGGAGTTCCCGTTCGTGGAACCGCCCGAGACGAAGGCGATCAACGACGGCGTCGCGCTCCTGCGTGAGCTCGGCGCCCTGAAGGACGACGGCAGTCTGTCCGCCGTCGGGCGCAAGCTCGCCCAGCTCCCCGTGGACCCGCGGCTGGGCCGCATGATCGTGGAAGCCGGTGCCCGCGGTGCCGTCAAGGAGGTCATGGTGCTCGCGGCGGCCCTGACCATCCAGGACCCCCGCGAGCGGCCGTCCGCGGACCAGCCCGCCAAGCAGCAGCAGGCCGCCGAGAAGCACAAGCGCTTCGTGGACGAGAACTCGGACTTCACGGCGTACCTCAACCTCTGGCGGTACCTGCAGGAGAAGCAGGACGAGCTGTCCTCGACGCAGTTCCGCAAGCTGTGCCGCGCCGAGTTCATCAACTACCTCCGCGTCCGGGAGTGGCAGGACCTGTTCCAGCAGCTGCGCCAGCTGGCCAAACCCCTCGGCATCACCCTGCCCGCGGGACCCGTGGACCCGGTGGGCCTGCACGAGCAGATCCACGTCAGCCTGCTGTCGGGACTGCTGAGCAACATCGGTCTCTACGACCAGCGCAAGCGCGAGTACGCGGGCGCCCGCGGGACACGCTTCGCCGTCTTCCCGGGGTCCGCCCTGTTCAAGAAGTCGCCGGACTGGGTGATGGCCGCCGAACTCGTCGAGACCTCCCGGCTCTGGGCGCGGGTCGTCGCCCGGATCGATCCCCTGTGGGCCGAGCAGGTGGCCCCGCACCTCGTGAAGCGCACCTACAGCGAGCCGCACTGGTCCCGGAAGATGGGCTCGGTCATGGCCTACGAGAAGGTGACGCTGTACGGCGTGCCGATCGTGCCGCAGCGGCGCATCAACTACGGGCGGATCGACCGCGAGGTGGCCCGCGAGCTCTTCATCCGGCATGCCCTCGTCGAGGGCGACTGGAAGACGCACCACACGTTCTTCAGCCGCAACCAGGCCCGGCTGGCCGAGATCGAGGAGCTGGAGAACCGCCTGCGGCGGCGGGACCTGCGGGTCGACGACGAGACGCTCTTCGAGTTCTACGACCAGCGCATCGGCGCCGACGTCGTATCGGAGCGCCACTTCGACGCATGGTGGAAGAAGGCACGCCACGAGTCCCCGGACCTGCTCGACTTCGATCCGGAGCAGCTGCTCGCCGACGACGCCACGGAGCTCGACGAGACGGCCTTCCCGACCGTCTGGCACCAGGCGGGGTTCGAGCTTCCGCTCACCTACGAGTTCTCGCCCCTCACCCCGGGCGCGCACGACGGCGTCACCGTGACCATCCCTGTGCTGTTCCTCAACCAGCTCGATCCGAAGCCCTTCCGCTGGCAGATCCCCGGACAGCGCGTCGAGCTCGTCACGGCCCTCATCAAGTCCCTGCCGAAGCAGGTGCGGAAGAACTTCGTGCCGGCCCCGGACGTCGCCCGGTCCACCGTCGCCGCCCTGACGTCCGACTTCGACCCGGCCGGGGACGATCTCGAGACGTCGCTCGAGCTCGCGCTGCGCCGCCTGCGCGGACACATCATCCCGCCGGGCTCGTGGAACTGGTCGACCGTCCCGGCGCACCTGCTGATGATGTTCCGCATCGTCGACGCCGACGGCCGGGTCCTCGACGAGTCCCGCGATCTCGAGGCCCTGAGGGAGTCCCTGGCCCCGGCGGTCAGCCGCGCCATCGCGCAGTCGCTCGGTGCCGCACCGGGCAGCACGCGGCGGGAGGGAACCTCCCGCGGCCCCGGACGCGGTGGCAGGGGTGCCGGCGGCAAGGCGGACGACGGGCGGGGCACCGGGAGCACCGGTCCGCTGGGGCGCGACGACGCCCGCCACGGACCGGCGCGCACCGACGGCCGGGACGCCCGGACACCCGCATCGCGGGACGTCCCCGACGTCGCCGCGGGAGCCGTGAGGGGCGGGGTCGCCGTCGCGGAGGCCCCGGCGGTGGCGGAGCGCACCGGGGAGAAGGCCTGGGTCTTCGGCAGCATCGAGCGCGAGGTCTCGCGAACGGTCGCCGGTCACCGCATCACGGGCTTCCCGGCGCTCGTGGACGAAGGTGCCACCGTGGGTCTCCGGGTCTTCCCCACGCCGGGCGAGCAGGCCACGGTGATGCGCGCCGGGATCATCCGGCTCCTGTCCCTGCGCATCCCGAGTCCGGCGAAGTACGTGCTGGAGCACCTCAGCAACACGGAGAAGCTCACGTTCAGCCAGAACCCGCACGGGAGTGTCGCGGAACTCATCCGTGACTGCTCGCTGGCCGCGATCGACAAGCTCGTCCCCGAGGACCTGCCCTGGACCGACGAGGCGTTCGACCGACTGTACGAGGAGGTGCGGGCCGAGCTGATCGACACGGTCTTCACCGTCACGGCCACCGTGGAGAAGATCCTCGCCAGTACGCGACGGATCCAGAAGCAGCTCAGGGGCACCACGAGCCTCGCGCTGATCACGGCCCTGAACGACATCCGCAGCCAGCTGGAGCACCTCGTGTATCCGGGGTTCGTCGCGGCGACGGGGTATGCGCAGCTCGCGCACCTGCCGCGCTACCTCCGGGCCATCGAGGTCCGTCTGGAGAAGCTGCCCACGAACGTCCAGCGCGACGGCCTCGGCCTGGCGACGGTGCAGCGGTTGGAGGACGAGTACGACGACGCCGTGGCGTCCCTCGCGGCCGGGCGGCACCGGCCCGAGAGCCTCCGCCGCGTGCGCTGGATGACCGAGGAGCTACGCGTCAGCCTGTTCGCGCAGGACCTCGGTACCGCGTACTCCGTGTCCGAGAAGCGGATCAGGACCGCCCTCAACGAGGCGATGGCTGCCGCGCGGTAGGCCCGTCACACGGGGACCGATTCCCCGTGACCGGCGTCGCGCAGCGCCTGGCGCAGGGTCTCGGCGTACTGGTCCATCGCCTCCGGCTTCACGGCGAGGTCCACCTTCTTCACGTCGAAGTCCGCCGGTGACTGCGTGGGCCACACGTGGACGTGCAGGTGCGGCACCTCGTAGCCCTCGAGGAGGACGCCGACGCGCTGCGCACCGAAGGCCGACTGCTGCGCCTTCCCGATCGTCTGGGCGACCGTCATGACCTTCGCGAGCGTGTCGGTGTCGGCTTCCAGCCAGTGCTCGATCTCCTGGCGTGGCACGACCAGCGTGTGGCCGGGTGTGATGGGCGCGATCGTCAGGAAGGCGACGACGTCGTCGTCCTGCCAGACGAAGCGGCCGGGGATCTCGCCGTCGATGATCTTCGTGAAGAGCGTAGTCATGGGGACTCCTGGTGGTGCGGCGGTCGGAGCACTGCCCTGGCGCTCCGGCAGGCGGACGGGACCGCGCAGTGGCGGTGGAGCGGGGCGTCCCGGGTTCATACGGAGGACGCTACCGCGCGGTGCAGCTGCGATCCACCACGCGGGACGCGGCACGGCCGGGGTCGACCGTGCCGCGGCGACTGTGCAGCGGCGACTGTGCAGCGGAGAACGTGCAGCGACGACCGTGCCGCGGCGACTGCGCTGCGGCGTCGTGTCCGGTACGCCTCCACGACACAGGAGTGGACGGGCGGGACGAGTGTCGCCGTCGGCACCCGCCCCGCCCGGTCCGCCCGCGGTCAGGCGCCCGTGGCGACCGGGAGCCCCTCCGTGGTCGACCACTGCGACCACGAGCCGGGGAACAGTGCGGCGTCGATGCCCGCGATCTCGAGCGCGGCGATCTGGTGGGCGGCGGTGATCCCCGATCCGCAGTAGACGGCGACCCTCCCCCGGTCGGCGCCCAGGGCGTCGAAACGGCGGCGGAGCTCCGCTGCCGGCCGGAAGCGCCGGTCCTCCCCGAGGTTCTCGGTGGTCGGAGCGCTGATGGCACCCGGGATGTGGCCCGCCCGGGGATCGACCGGTTCCAGCTCGCCCCGGAAGCGTTCCGCGGCGCGGGCATCGAGGAGCACGTCGACCAGCGCCGCATCCACGAGGTCCGGCACGTCGACCACCGGCATCCGCCCGGTGGAGAGGTGCACGTTCCCCACGCAGTGGCGCTCCTCCCCGCCCTCGACGTCGAACCCGGCGGCACGCCAGGCGGTCAGACCGCCGTCGAGCAGGCTGACGGAGGTGAAGCCCGCGTCCCGCAGGAGCCACCACAGCCGGGCCGCCGCGAGGTTCCCGGACGCGTCGTAGGCGACCACGGTGTCGCCGTCGTTGAGTCCCCACTGGCGTGCAGCTTCCTGGAGCGCGTCGGCATCCGGGAGCGGATGGCGGCCGAGGCCGGGCCCGCCGGGTGCGCACAGCTGCGTCTCCAGGTCCACGAACACGGCACCGGGTATGTGGGCTGCGCGGTAGTGCTCGTGTCCGTGGGGGTCACCCAGGGACCAGCGCACATCGAGCAGGATCGTCTGCGCACCGGAGGTCATCCGGGCCTGCAGGTCCTGCACATCCATCAGAGTCTTCATCGAGATCTCCTGTCGGGACGGGCGACCGGACCTGCGGTGGTCACCGCGGCCGGTCCTGATGCAGGCCAGTCCACCACACCGCCGTCCCCGCTCCAAGAAGCCCACGCCGGACCTGCAGGACGGCCCTGGCACGGCTTGTAGGCTGGCATCATGCCCAGGTTCAGCGCCGCCGACAGATCGTGGTCCGACGACGCCGTGCGCCGCATCGAGGCGGACGGCAACCGCTCCGCGGACACGCACCTGTTCGCCGTCCCCCTCCCCGAGGAATGGGGCGTCCAGGTCTACCTCAAGGACGAGTCGACGCACCGCACGGGCAGCCTCAAGCACCGCCTCGCCCGGTCCCTGTTCCTGTTCGGCCTGGTCAACGGCTGGATCACGGAGGGGACCACCATCGTGGAGGCTTCCAGCGGCTCCACCGCCGTCTCCGAGGCCTACTTCGCGCAGCTCCTCGGCCTCCCGTTCGTCGCCGTGATGACGGCGACCACGAGCCGCGAGAAGATCGCCCTGATCGAGCAGTACGGCGGCACCTGCCGGTTCGTCGAGCACGCCTCCGACGTCTACGCCGTCGCCGAGACGGTCGCCCGCGAGACGGGCGGACACTACATGGACCAGTTCACCTATGCGGAGCGTGCCACCGACTGGCGGGGGAACAACAACATCGCCGAGTCCATCTTCGACCAGCTCTCCCTCGAACCGCACCCGCTGCCCGCGTGGATCGTGGTGGGAGCGGGCACGGGCGGAACGAGCGCCACGATCGGGCGATACCTGCGCTACCATCGCCACCCCACGCGGCTGGCCGTCGTCGATCCCGAGGGGTCGGCCTTCTACCCGGCGTGGGCGCACCCGGGATCGACGCCCGGCGGCCGTCCGTCACGCATCGAGGGGATCGGCAGGCCCCGTCCGGAACCGAGCTTCGTCCCCTCCGTGATCGACGCGATGATCCAGGTACCGGATGCGGCCTCCGTCGCCGCGGCCCGCCACCTGCGGGCGCTCACCGGCCTGCACGCCGGACCGTCCACCGGGACGAATCTCTGGGGAGTCTGGCAACTCGTGGCCGACCTCGCGGCCGACGGACGGACCGGGAGCATCGTGTCCCTGATGTGCGACTCCGGCGACCGGTACACGGCGACGTACGACGACGACGCCTGGCTCAGGCGCAAGGGCCTGGACCCCGCGGAACCAGCGGCCGTGCTGGAATCGTTCTTCGCCACCGGCCGATGGCCGCACGACGCGTCCTGAGGGACACGCAGCGGCCTGCGTCCGTCAGACCTCGACGCTCTCCCGCACGTCGAGGTGGCGGAACTCGGTGCCGTAGGGCGCCCCCAGCCGGGTGACCTGGCCCTCGACCGTGCCGAGGCCGGCCTCGTTGAGGAGTCCGTCATGGATCTGGTAGGCACGCGCCGCCCGCACGGAGGTCACGAAGTCCACCACCTCGGACAGCTTCGACCAGGGCGCATGCACCGGGACCAGGAGCGTCTGCACCCCGATGCCGTCGGGGACGATCAGCGAGTCGCCCGGATGGTAGACGGATCCGCCGATCAGGTAGCCGACATTGGCGATCATCGGGATGACGGGGTGGATCAGCGCGTGCTGCCCCCCGTAGGTCCTGACGGGGACGCCGGCCGCAGTGAACTCCTCGCCACCGCCCACGGCGTGGACGCGCTCCTCCGAGCCCTCCCCCAGTGCCGCGACCACCGCGTCCGCCGCCGGCTGCGGCGCCCAGAGCTCGATCCCCTGGTCGGCCTGCAGGACCGCCACCACGCGGTCCAGCGCGATGTGGTCGGGATGCTCGTGGGTGATCAGCACAGCGGTGGCACCCTGCAGAGCCTCCTCGACCTCCGAGAAGGTGCCGGGGTCGACGACGAGGACGGCGCCGTCCTGCTCGAACCGGACGCACGAGTGGGAGTACTTGGTGAGCTTCATGGCCTCAGACTACTCGCGCCCACGCTGATAATCTTGACTCTGGTCCAGGGCACCCGAGTGCCCGCGGGAAAGGGAGGACATGACGCCCGAGGCGACATCCGCGGCAGCGCGGAAGGCTGCTCACGAGCAGGGACCGCGCACGGCGCGGAACACCGGGACGGGCACGGGACCGGATGCCGAAGCTGCTCCGACCGGCCGCAAGGCCCCCGAGCAACGGGTGACGCGCCAGCGGCGCGCCGTGAGCGCTGCACTGGACGAGCTCGACGACTTCCTGAGCACGCAGGAGCTCCACCGGCTCCTGCACGACCGCGGCGAGTCGGTCTCCCTGGCCACCACCTACCGGATCCTCCAGTCCATGGCCGACGACGGCGTGGTGGACGTCCTGCGGAACGGTGACAACGAAGCGGTGTACCGGCGCTGCGCCGTCGAGCACCACCACCACCACCTGCTCTGCAGGAACTGCGGCAGGACCGTCGAGATCGAAGCCCCTGCCGTCGAGCAGTGGGCCACACGGGTCGCGGCCGAGCACGGCTTCACCGATGCCGCCCACACGGTGGAGATCTACGGACTCTGCCCCGAGTGCACTGCTGCGGCAGCCGCGTCCTGAGGCCCTGCGGACCGCGGGTCGGGACACTCCGGAGCTCCTCGGCGACCATGCTCCACGCAGGAGAGAGGGCTGGTTGCCGGTCGGCGGCCCGGTCCGGGCCGCCGCGTTCGAGGTATGCGAGAGTAGGAATCATGACGGCGCCCGACAAGCATCACGACATCAGTGCCACCCGACACAGCCGGGGCGCGGCCCGACTCCCGCGGATGAGGACCGGACTGATGCATCTGCTGTCCTGGCTGGTTCTCGCGACGGTGTTCTTCGCCGTCCTAGCGGGCCCTACCGATCTGTCGGCACCTGCGGTGGTCCTCGTCGCGGCCGGCCTGGCCACCCTCGTGGTCGTCGTCGCCGCATATCTCCGGCGCAGGCCGACCCGCGGGGACGTCGACGTCACCGGCCTCTGATGCGGTCCGCCCTGCTGCGTCTACCGCGGCGGAGATCTTCCCGCTGACCGTGTCGGCACCGTCGATTATCCTTGAACGGTGATGTCCTCCGGCAGCTCCGGCCCCAGCGGCGACCGCCCGCAGTCCCCCGCACCCGGCGATCCTGCCGACGCAGGTGCCCTCGCGGACCTGATCGAGGCCGTCCGCCGATACCGCGACGCCGAGGGGTCCATGCGCGGAACGAGCAGGGATTCGATGCATCTCGGGAAGACGGACATGACGGCCCTCCGCCTGATGCTCCGGGCCGGCCGGACCGGCACACCGCTCAGCGCAGCGGCGCTGGCCCGGCAGCTCGAGATCTCCTCGGCCGCCACCACGGTCCTCGTCGACCGGCTCGAGAAGAGCGGCCACGCCGAACGCCGGCGCAGCGCCACCGATCGGCGGGCCATCGAGATCTGGCCGACAGCCACCACCGACGACGAGGTACGGTCCACGATGGGCGTCCTCCACGAACGGATGATGGGTGTCGCCGCTGCTCTCCCTGCCCGGGACTGCGCCACGATCCACCGGTTCCTCCTCCAGCTCGGCGCCGCCATGTCCGGCATGACCGCGGCGGACGGTGCCGTGCAGGCTCTCCCCCGTCAGAACGCCTGACCGTCGAACCGACCGCTGGAGGTCCCGGGACCTCCCTAGAGAGATTGACTACTAGATGGTCTAAACTGTCACCATGAAACCTTCGGACGCACGGCAGGGAGCAGGATACTGGTACCCGCCGTCAGGAGAAGGGACTACCGCAGAGGCAGCCACGGGCGTCGACGTCCTGAACGCGCTGCGCGCCTACCGGAACGTGGAGAGCGGCCTCCGGCGACGCCTCAGCCAGCGGCTCAGCATCAACGAGACGGACCTCGGAGCCCTGCGCTACCTGCTCTCCGTCTGGCATCGGGACCAGGGTGCGAGCCCCAAGGATCTCGCTCTCGCGCTGGGGATCTCGAGTGCGTCCACCACGCTCGTGATCGACAGGCTCGAGAAGGCCGGTTTCATCCGTCGTCGCCGGCATCCGGTCGATCGACGTGCCGTGATCCTCGAGCCCGGTGAGCGTGCCACCGACGAGTTCCGCTCGGCGTTCGACATCGAGAAGCAGGGCGTGCTGGCAGCAGCGGACGGACTGACCAGCGAGGAGACCGAGACGGTCACCCGTTTCCTCCGCAGCATGGAGCAGGCGATCGCGGACGCCGTCAGCCAGCCGGAGCGCTCGCAGGACGCCTGACACCCCGGCCCGGCTCCGCACCCGCCGTGCCCCGACGTGATCCCCGCCGCGACCTCCTCGACGAGATGACACGGCATGCGAGGTAGATGGCGAACGAGATCGTCGTGACGTACGGGCTGATGGGGATGCGTCCGCCCAGGGCGAGGAGGATTCCGCCCACCACCGAGACGCAGGCGAAGCTCACGCTGAGGAGCACGACCAGGCCGGGGGCCGAGGTGACCTTGAGGGCGGCGGCCGCAGGCGTGATGAGCAGGGCCAGCACCAGGAGCGCCCCGACCACCTGGATGGAGAGGGCCACCGAGACCCCGAGCAGCACCATGAAGAGGATCGACAGCCCGCGGACGGGTACACCGCGTGCCTCCGCGAGATCCGCGTCGGCACTGGCGAAGGTCAGGGGACGCCAGATCGCGGCCAGCGCGAGCATCACGACGACGGCGCATCCGACCAGGAGGTTCAGCTGCACGTCGTCGACGGAGACGATCTGCCCGGTCAGCAGTCCGAACTTGTTGGCCGCCCTCCCCTCGTAGAGCGCGAGGAAGAGGATGCCGAGCCCCAGACCGAACGGCATGACGACGCCGATGATCGAATTGCGGTCGCGCGCCCGGATGCCCATCAGTCCCAGGGTGAGGGCGGCGAGGACGGACCCGACGAGGGAACCCGCCACCACGTTCGCCCCGACCAGCAGGGCGAAGGCGGCGCCGGCGAAGGACAGTTCGGCGATCCCGTGCACGGCGAACGCGAGGTCGCGCATCATCACGAAGGTGCCGATGAGTCCGCCGAGCAGTCCCAGCACGGCTCCCGCGATCAGTGAGTTCCTGACGAGTGGGAGGAGCTGGGCGTAGTTGTCGAAGGTGAAGACGGCGCTGATGACGTCCTGGAGATCCATGGTCTAGGCGCTTTCGTGGTGGTGCGTGGTGGCGTCCGGAAGGCCGACGACGATGATGCGGCCGTTGCTGTGCAGGACCTCCACGGGGCTGTTGTAGAGGTCCGACAGCACCTCGCCCGTCATGACCTCCTCGGGCGTGCCCACCCGGAACTCGCCGTCGGCCAGGTAGAGCACCCGGTCCACGTACTCGATGACGGGGTTGATCTCGTGGGTCACGAAGACCACGGCGCTGTTCTTCTCATGGCTCTGCCGGTTGATGAGCGAGCTGACCGCCTGCTGATGGTGCAGGTCGAGCGAGAGCAACGGCTCGTCGCACAGGAGGACGGCAGGATCCGAGGCCAGCGCCTGCGCTGCGCGGAGTCGCTGCTGCTCGCCGCCGGACAGCAGTCCGACCGGCGCGTCCGCGTACGTCTCGGCCCCGACGTCGCGCAGGAGCCCGTCGACCCGCGCGTTGTAGGCGCTGCTGCGCAGCCGGACACCCCAGCGGTGCCCGTCCACGCCGAGGCCCACGAGGTCCCTGGCCCGCAGCGGCGTGTCCGGCGGGAAGGATTTCTGCTGCGGGATGTACCCGAGGGTCCGGCTGCCGCGGGCGATGGGCCGGCCCTCGATCAGCGCGGTCCCGGTGTCGAGCTGCTGCAGACCGAGAAGCACCTTGAGGAAGCTGGTCTTGCCCGAGCCGTTCGGACCGAGGACGGCGAAGAACTCCCCCGGCATGATGTCGAGGTCCAGTCCCTTCCACAGGGTGCGGTCGCCGAACGAGAGCGCTGCCCCGCGCAGGCTGATGGCCGGCTGATCCCCACCCTGGGAGGAGGGGCTCTGCCGGGGCAACGTCGAGGTCATGCGGGGCGGCTTCCAGTCTGTCGTGGAGGTGGCGGTGGAGGGTTCCGACCACCACTCCGGTTTCGCGGTCTGACGGCCTCAGCCCTCGAGGGCGGCCTCGACGGTGTCCGTGTTGGCCGTCATCCAGGACACGTAGTCCTCGCCGTCGGGCAGTGTCTCGGTGAAGTCGAGCACCGGGAGGCCGGCGCCGTCAGCGGCCGAGCGGACCGCTTCCGTCTGCGATCCCTCGGTCTGGTCATTGTAGGCAAGGAAGGCCAGCCGGCCACCGCTGACGAGGTCCTTCATCTCGTTCAGGGCAGCCACCGGGACGTCGGACTCCTCCTCGACCGCTTCGCTGAACCCCTCCGGAGTGACGTTCTCGAGGCCCGCCGCCTCCAGCAGGTACACGGGAACGGGTTCCGTGACCGCGACCTCCCTGCCGGCCCCCTCGGCGGCCAGCGCGGCCAGGCGGTCCTGAACGGGCTGCACCTCCGCCGCGAAGGCGTCGGCGCGCTCCTGGTAGGCGTCGGCGTTGACCTCGTCGAGTCGTCCGAGCTCGTCCGCGATCGCATCGGCCAGGGTGACCATGGCCGGCAGGTCGTACCAGACGTGCTCATTGAACGCGCCGTGGCCGTGGTCCTCCCCGTCGGCGTGGTCGTCCTCCGCCTCGTCGGCGTGCTCCCCGGTCCCGGCGGCCTCGTCGAGTCCCGACAGGTCGACGGCGTTCAGCACCGTCCCCACCCCGGTCTCCTCCGCGAGGCGGCCGAGGAAGGCGTCGTACCCTCCCCCGTTCTCGATCACGAGGTCCGCCTCGGAGACGGACAGCTTGTCCTGCACCGTCGCCTCGTACGAGTGCGGATCCTGGCTGAGGCTGTCGACGATCGAGGTGACCTCGACGTCGTCGCCCCCGACCACCGCGGCGATGTCCCCGTAGACGTTCGTCGACGTCACGATCGAGAGACCCCCCTCGGCCCCGGAGGACCCGGCGTCCGGGGTTCCTGCTCCACAGGCGGTGAGGCCGAGGGCCGACACCGCGAGCAGGGCCGTCACGGCGAGAGGACGGGCAGCAGGCATGGAGGACCTCGATCGGGCTATTGAGAATTGTTTACGTTAGCGGATCGAGTCTAGCCGACACGCGAACCGTTCGCATGCCGCGCTCAGCCACCCCTCCGTCAGGCGACTGTCGCCTCGGTCCCGTTGACGCCCTCTCCCGATCGCCGCGCGCCCTGGTTCTGCGTCGCATCGCGGATCTCGCCGATCAACTGCTCGATCACGTCCTCGAGGAACAGCACGCCACGGGTCGCGCCGTCGGACCCGAGCACGCGCGCCACGTGGGAGCCCGTGCGCTGCATCACGGCCAGCGCATCCTCGATCTCGTCGCTGAGAGCGAGATTGGCGAGGGTGCGGACCTTGTTCTCGGTGATCGGTCTGCGGTACATCGCCTGCGGCATGGACATGATGTCCTTCAGGTGCATGTATCCCGTCAGGTTGCCGTGCTCGTCCACCATCACGAACCGCGAGAAACCGGTGCGGCCCACGGCCCGCTCGAAGTCCTCGGGCGTCGCATCGGTCCGGATCGTCACCAGCTCGGTGAGCGGGATCATGGTGGTCTCGGCCGTCTGCCCGGAGAACTCGAGCGCGCCGGTGATCAGTCCGGACTCGTCGTCGACCAGGCCGCTCTTCGTCGACTCCTCGACGATCGACTGCACCTCCTCGAGCGTGTAGGTCGAGGACACCTCGTCCTTCGGTTCCACCTTCATGGCTCGCAGGATATGGTTCGCAGCCCAGTTGAGGGAGGAGATCACCGGGTTGACGATCCGGGCGATCATGACGAGCGGTGGCGCCAGCAGCAGCGCCGCCTTGTCGGCGACGGACACCGAGATGTTCTTCGGCACCATCTCCCCGAACGTGACGTGCAAGAACGTGACGAGCAGCAGGGCCAGCGCGAACGCCACACCGTCGGCCAGTCCCTCGGGAACACCGACGGCTTCGAACGGCACCACGAACAGATGGTGGATGGCCGGCTCCGCGACCTGGAGGATGAGCAGCGAGCACACCGTGATGCCGAGCTGGGAACAGGCCAGCATGAGGGACACGTGCTCCATCGCCCAGATGGTGGTGCGCGCCCGCTTCGAGCCTGCATCGGCCAGAGGCTCGATCTGGCTGCGGCGTGCCGACATCACCGCGAACTCGGCGCCGACGAAGAAGGCGTTGCCCATCAGGAGGACGACGAGCCAGACGATCCCTGCCCAGTCGCTCATCGGTGGTCCTTCCCGTCGGAGGTGCTCCCCGCGAGGGCGGGAGTCCCGGTGCGTGGCGGTCGCGTCTCGTCGGTGACCGGCCGGTGTTCGGGGACGACGGCGCGGTCCGGGGCATCGTCAGCGGCGCTGTCGGATCCGTCCGGCTCGGGCGGTCCCTGGACCGGCGTCGGCCGGAACTGGACGCGGTCGATCCGCCGTCCGTCCATGCGCTCGACCGTGAGCGTCCCGGCCGGGACGCTGACGACGTCGCCCGCCTCGGCGACGCGGCCGAGTTCGGCGAGGATGAACCCGGCGACCGTCTCGTACCCTGCCTCGTCCGGCACCACGAGGTCGGGGATCTGCAGGGTGACCTCGTCAGGTCGCATGAGACCGGGGAAGAACCAGTCGCCGGCCGCGCTCTGGAGCACACCGGGCTTGAGCTTGTCGTGCTCGTCCTTCACCTCGCCCACGATCTCCTCGACGAGATCCTCGAGCGTCGCGACTCCCGCCGTCCCGCCGTATTCGTCCAGCACGACGGCGAGTTGCAGGTTGGCCTCCCGGAGTTCGCTGAGCAACGAGTCCAGGTGGACGGTCTCCGGCACGCGCAGCACGTCGGTCATGATGGTCCCTGCTGGTAGGTCGGCCCGCTTGTGACGGGGGACGGAGACGGCCTTCTTCACGTGGACCACGCCACGGATGTCATCGGCGGACTCACCGATGAGTGGGAACCGCGAGTAGCCCGTGCGCCGGGCGGCCTCGACGACATCGGCGACCGTCTGGTCGGAGTCGATGACCTCCATGCGGATCCGCGGCGTCATGACGTCCGCGGCCGTGCGCTCGGAGAAGCTGAAGGTGCGTGCCAGGAAGGTGGCGGTGGACTGGTCGAGCGTTCCCATCTCGGCGGAACGACGGACCAGGGACGAGAGTTCGGACGGCGTGCGCGCGCCCGAGATCTCCTCCTTCGCCTCGAGTCCGAACACGTTGAGGACCCGGTTCGAGAACCCGTTGAGCACGACGATGGCCGGCTTGAAGACCGCCGTGAACAGCAGCTGCGGCCGCGCGAGTGCCTTGCCCACCCGGAACGGCAGGGCGATGGAGAGGTTCTTGGGGACGAGCTCGCCGATCAGCATCGAGAGCAGGGTGGCGAGCACCATCGCGATGACGATCGAGGAGGACGCCACGAGCGCCTCCGAGAGCCCGAGGGACGTCAGCGGACCCTCGAGGAGCCGCCCGACGGACGGCTCCATCACGTAACCGGTCAGCAGGGTGGTCATCGTGATGCCCAGCTGGCAGCTCGAGAGCTGCGTGGAGAGGGACTTCAGGCAACGGAGCAGCGGTTCGGCCCTGGTGTCGCCGTCGTCGACCGCCCGCTGGACGTAGGTCTGGTCGAGCGCGACGAGTGCGAACTCCACCGCCACGAAGAATCCCGTCCCGAGGACGAGGAGTACGCCGGCGGCGAGATAGATCCATTCCACCGCTGCTACCCCTTCCCGGTCGGGCGGGACAGGGATCGCAGCGGTCCCCGTCTGAGGGGGTCCGCAGCGTCCGTCGGCAGTGGCACCGGGCCGTGGTCCGCGTCGGCGGGAGGTCCGACCTGCGGGCCGGACAGCGCATGGGCAAGGAGAGAGGGGATGCCGGCGTCGAGCCGGCCCCTAGAAGGACTGTCCATAAGACGGCCAGTTTACCGGCTCCGCCCTTCTCCGCCACACGCGATTCCGCTGACCGCGATCGCACCGATCCGTGCCGGCCACCGGCCCCGCGCGCCCTACCAGCTCTGCTGGAGCGGACGGCCCTCCTCGTAGCCGGCAGCCGACTGCACGCCGACGACGGCGCGCTCACGGAACTCGGCCAGGGACGCGGCGCCCGCATAGGTCATGGAGCTGCGCACGCCGGCGGTGATCATGTCCAGCAGGTCCTCCACCCCGGGCCGGGCGGGGTCGAGGTACATCTTGGACGTCGAGATGCCTTCCTCGAACAGACCCTTGCGGGCACGGGCGAAGACGTCGTCGCGCCGTGTCCGGTTCTGGACCGCCCGCGCCGAGGCCATGCCGAAACTCTCCTTGTAGCGCCGGCCGTTGCTGTCGGTCTGCAGGTCGCCGGGGCTCTCGTACGTGCCGGCGAACCAGGAACCGATCATCACCTGGCTGGCTCCCGCGGCGAGCGCGAGGGCGACGTCGCGGGGGTGGCGCACCCCGCCGTCGGCCCATACGTGGGCGCCGAGGTCGGCGGCGGCACGGGCGCACTCGTACACCGCGGAGAACTGGGGACGGCCGACGGCCGTCATCATGCGGGTGGTGCACATGGCACCGGGGCCCACGCCGACCTTGACGATCGACGCGCCGGCCGCGACGAGGTCGCGTACTCCCTCGGCGCTGACCACGTTGCCCGCGACGATCGGCACCGTGGGATGCAGTCCCCGCACGACCGCGAGCGCGTCCAGCATCTTCCGCTGGTGGCCGTGGGCGGTGTCGACGACGAGCACGTCGACACCCGCATCCAGCAGGGCGGCCGTCTTCGCCTCGACGTCCCCGTTGATGCCCACCGCCGCGGCCACCCGCAACCTCCCCGCTCCATCGAGCGCGGGATCGTAGATGGTGGAGCGGAGTGCGCCGGTGCGGGTGACGACGCCCTGCAGGACGCCGTCGCGCACCACCGGCGCGAGCGAGCTGCGCGCACCGTCGAGGTCCTCGAACGCCTTCTGCAGCGCGGCCGCGGGGTCGGCGTCGAACAGGGCCGCATCGAACGCCGCCGGGGCGGGTCGCATCACGGACTCGAGGGAGGCGAACCGGTCCACCTCCTCGCAGTCGGCCGCGTTGACCACCCCCACGCAGGTCCCGCCGTCGTCGACGACGAGCACCGCTCCGTGCGCGCGCTTGTACATGAGGTGCAGCGCGTCGATCACGGTGCTGCCCGGACGGAGCTTCAGCGGCGTCTCGAAGACGGGATGCCGTTCCTTGACCCAGAACGTGACCTCCGCGATCACCTCGGCCGGCACGTCCTGCGGCAGTACCCCGATACCTCCGCGGCGCGCGACCGTCTCGACCATGCGGCGCCCCGTGACCGCGGTCATGTTCGCGACGACGAGGGGGATGGTGGTGCCCGTCCCGTCGTCGGAGGAGAGATCGACGTCGAACCGGGAGACGACCTCGGACGCGGACGGGACGAGGAAGACGTCCGAGTAGGTGAGATCGGTGGTGGGCGGGGTGATGAAGCGCATGGTGTCCCTGTCTCGACGGCGGGGTGAGCGGCGGGCTGAGCGACCGCGTGGACGGCCGCAAGGAGTCTAGTGCGTCGACCGCACCGCTCCCACTCCGGCCGCCGCCCACGGGCTGTTCGCGGCACCCGCCCGGGAGGGTACCCGAGCGACGCGCCTGATTGGATTGTTCGTCAGTCCTGTCACTACACTTGGACAGGGTCCAGACACGGCTTCGCGCCGATCCTGCCGACCGCTCCGCGCTCAGGGCAACTTACGGAAGAGGCGTTTACACGTGCCAGAACAGACCAGCCACCGGTTACCTGAAGAATTCGGCGGGAACGAGTGGCTTGTTGACGAACTCTACGAGCAGTTCCAGAAGGACCGCCACTCGGTCGACCGGAAGTGGTGGGAGCTCTTCGATTCGTTCGATGCGGAATCGGCGCCTGCGGAGAACGGACGCCCCTCGGCGTCGAAGCCCGCCGATCCCGCGACCGCACCCGCGTCGACCAGGCCCCAGACCCCTGCTGCCGGAAGCCCCACATCGTCGGTGACGGCCCATCCGCCGACCAAGGAACTCCCCGTCGTCACGGCGGAGGCACCCGCACCCAAGGCGTCGGGCGAGAGCCCGGCCAGTACACAGGAGAGCGGCAAGCCTCCGGTGGCGAAGGAACCGGCCAGAAAGCCCGAGACCTCCCGCGAGGAGAAGTCCGCCGCCAAGCCCATCCCCGCGCAACTCCCGGCCTCGGACCGGAATGCCGAGATGGACGAGAACAAGGTCAGTGTGCTGCGTGGACCCGCCAAGGCGATCGCCACGAACATGGAGGCCAGCCTCACCGTCCCGACCGCGACCAGCGTCCGCGCCATCCCCGCGAAACTGCTGATCGACAACCGCGTGGTCATCAACAGCAACCTCGCGCGCGCCCGGGGCGGCAAGGTCTCGTTCACGCACCTCATCGGCTACGCGATCATCCGGGCGCTGGCCCAGTTCCCCTCGCAGAACGTCTACTACGACGTGATCGACGGTAAGCCGTCCGCCGTGCAGCCCGCGCACGTGAACTTCGGTCTCGCCATCGACATGCCGAAGCCGGACGGCACGCGCTCGCTCGTGGTGCCGAACATCAAGAAGGCCGAGACCATGAACTTCTCGGAGTTCTGGCACGCCTACGAGGCCCTCGTGAGGAAGGCCCGCGCGGGCAAGCTCGGTGCCGACGACTACGCCGGCACCACGGTGTCCCTCACCAATCCCGGCGGGATCGGGACGGTGCACTCCGTGCCCCGGCTCTCCAAGGGACAGGCCTGCATCATCGGAGCGGGCGCCCTCGAGTACCCCGCCGAGTTCCAGGGTTCGAGCGAGAAGACCCTGGCCAAGCACGCCATCAGCAAGACGATCACGCTGACCTCGACCTACGACCACCGCGTCATCCAGGGCGCGGGCAGTGGCGAGTTCCTGCGGATCATCCACCAGCTCCTGCTGGGTGAGCAGGGCTTCTACGACGAGATCTTCGAGTCGCTGCGGATCCCCTACGAGCCGGTGCGCTGGAGTGCCGACATCCAGGTGGATCCGATGGACCAGATCAACAAGGTCGCCCGGATCCAGCAGCTCATCCACGCCTACCGCGTGCGTGGTCACCTCATGGCGGACACGAACCCCCTCGAGTACGTGCAGCGCAAGCACGCCGATCTCGACATCCGCACGCACGGCCTGACGCTGTGGGACCTCGACCGCGAGTGGCCGACCGGCGGCTTCGGCGGCCAGCCGATGCTCAAGTTCCGCGACATGCTCGGCGTCCTCCGCGATGCCTACTGCCGCACCACGGGCATCGAGTACATGCACCTGCAGGACCCCACCGAGCGGCAGTGGTTCCAGGACGAGCTGGAGCACCCCTACTCCAAGCCGAGCCGCGAGGAGCAGCTGCGCATCCTGCACAAGCTGAATTCCGCGGAGGCCTTCGAGACCTTCCTGCAGACGAAGTTCGTCGGGCAGAAGCGCTTCTCCCTCGAGGGCGGCGAGTCGCTGATCCCGCTGCTCGACGCCGCCATCTCCGGAGCAGCGGACGACGGCCTCGACGAGGTCGCGATCGGCATGGCCCACCGCGGCCGCCTGAACGTGCTGACGAACATCGCCGGCAAGACCTACGCGCAGGTCTTCCGCGAGTTCGAGGGCACCCAGGACCCGCGCTCCGTCCAGGGGTCCGGCGACGTGAAGTACCACCTCGGCACCGAGGGGACCTTCACCTCCGATGCCGGCAACGAGACGAAGGTCTACCTGGCTGCGAACCCCTCGCACCTCGAGGCCGTCGACCCCGTGCTCGAGGGCATCGTCCGCGCCAAGCAGGACCTGCTCGACCAGGGCGAGACCTTCCCCGTGCTGCCGATCCTCATCCACGGCGACGCGGCCTTCGCGGGCCAGGGCGTCGTCGCGGAGACCCTGAACCTCTCGCAGCTGCGCGGCTATCGCACGGGCGGCACCATCCATGTGATCGTCAACAACCAGGTCGGCTTCACCACGAGCCCGACGTCGTCGCGCTCGTCCGTGTACTCGACGGACGTCGCGAAGATGGTGCAGGCGCCGATCTTCCACGTGAACGGGGACGATCCCGAGGCCGTGGTGCGCGTGGCGCAGATGGCCTACCAGTTCCGTCAGCGCTTCAACAAGGACGTCGTCATCGACATGGTGTGCTACCGCCGCCGCGGGCACAACGAGGGTGACGACCCCTCGATGACGCAGCCGATGATGTACAACCTCATCGAGGCGAAGCGCTCGGTCCGCAAGCTCTACACCGAGGCGCTGATCGGCCGCGGGGATATCACGCAGGAGGAGGCGGAGCAGGCGCTCCGTGACTACCAGGAACGCCTCGAGCGCGTGTTCGCGGAGACACACGCGGCACAGACCTCGCCGATCCCCGTGGTCACGAAGGATCCCCAGGCCGTGTCCGACCTCGAGCGTCCCTACGCCCAGCAGGCCGACGGCGCCACGGGCGATGCTCCGCAGACGGCGATCAGCGCGGAGACGCTGGCTCACATCGGTGCCGCGCACACCTCGATCCCCGACGGCTTCACCGTCCACCCCAAGCTGAAGGCCCTCCTGGAGAAGCGTGAGCAGATGTCGCGCGAGGGTGGCATCGACTGGGGCTTCGGCGAGATCGCGGCCTTCGGCTCGCTGCTCATGGAAGGCGTGCCCGTGCGGCTCGCCGGCCAGGACTCCCGACGCGGCACCTTCGTGCAGCGCCACGCGGTCTTCCACGACCGCGCGACGGGCCACGAGTGGCTGCCCCTGGACGACCTCGCCCAGGACCAGGCGAAGTTCTGGGTCTACGATTCGCTGCTCAGCGAGTACGCGGCGATGGGCTTCGAGTACGGCTACTCCGTGGAGCGGCCCGATGCACTCGTGATCTGGGAGGCGCAGTTCGGCGACTTCGTCAACGGTGCGCAGACGATCATCGACGAGTTCATCAGCTCGGCGGAGCAGAAGTGGGGCCAGCGGTCCTCGCTGGTCCTCATGCTCCCGCACGGTTACGAGGGGCAGGGGCCGGACCACTCGTCCGCCCGGATCGAACGGTTCCTCCAGATGTGCGCCGAGCAGAACATGGTGGTCGCCAACCCCAGCAGTGCGGCGTCCCACTTCCACCTGCTGCGCCGCCACGCGTACACCCGGCCGCGGAAGCCCCTGGTGATCTTCACGCCGAAGCAGCTGCTCCGCCTCAAGGGAGCCGCGAGCTCGGTCGACGACTTCACGCAGGGCACGTTCCGCCCGGTCATCCCCGACACGCTCGGAACCGCGGGCAAGGACGTCGAGCGTGTGATCATGGTGTCCGGCAGGCTGTACTACGACCTGCTGGCCTCACGGCAGAAGCTCGACGACGACCGGACGGCCATCGTCCGCGTCGAGCAGCTCTACCCGCTCCCCGTCGAGGAGATCCGGGCCGCCGTCGGCGCGTACCCCGATGCCGAGCTCGTGTGGGCACAGGACGAGCCGGCGAACCAGGGGCCGTGGCCGTTCATCGGCCTGAACCTGCCGCAGGAGCTGGACCGGCCCCTCAGGCTTGCCAGCCGACCGGCCTCGGCCTCGACCGCCACAGGATCGGCCAAGAACCACGCGATCGAGCAGGAGCTGCTCATCAAGAAGGCGTTCGGCCGGCAGAAGTAAGCGATCAGTATGATGTCAGGTGGGGCCCACGGCCCCACCTGATGTCTTTAAGGGATCGAGGCCGGCAGGCAGCGCCGCCGGACCCACCCGTACACCGACGACCAGCACACCGAGGGACCAGTGGAACAACGCAGAATCCGGCTAGCAGCAGTGGGCGACGAACTCCTCGCGGGCATCGGTGATCCCCGCGCCCTCGGCTGGCTCGGTCGCGTCATGGCCCGCACGCGCCCCGACAATGCCGTGGTCGAGGCGTTCAGCCTCCCCGCCCCCGCGGAGGGCACGGAAGCGCTGGCGAACCGCTGGTTGCAGGAGGCCGGCCGCCGCTTCGCGGACGGACACGATAACCGTCTGGTCATCGGTCTGTCGGACCGCGACCTCGATCTCGACCTCTCCACCGCCCGCAGTCGGCTCAACCTCGCGAACATCCTCGACGGCGCGTCCCAGACGAGCGTGAAGGTCCTGGTGGTCGGGCCGCCCCCCGGCCTCGACGCCGAGCGAAACAGACGCCTGGCCGACCTGTCCGCAGCCTTCGGGGATGTCACCACGCGACGCAAGCACGTCTTCGTCGACACGTTCACCCCGCTGCTGGCACACGAGCAGTGGCGGCATGACCTCGCCGCCAACGGCGGCACCCCGGGACAGGCCGGATACGGCCTCATGGCGTGGCTGGTGCTGCACCGGGGCTGGTTCCAATGGCTCGAGGTGCCCGCGCCAGAGTAGACCCGCATCGCGCGGGAAGGCCCCGATGACACGCCGTCGTCGGGGCTTTCGCGTTCCTCAGAGGCCTTATATTTCACAGAGGTAACGAATGGGTTATCAATGGTTCACTGAGTGTCTAGAGGCAACGATCGTTCGCTATGCTGGCCCAGTGTGATTGCCGTCACTGCCGCAATCCGCCTCGGGGGACATGACTGCGTCCCTCGCGCCTAGCACAGTAAGGACTATCGAATGCGTAATAAGCGCACCTTGACGCTCGCCGCACTGTCCATCGGAGCGCTCATGCTGAGTGCCTGTGGATCGGCGGGCGGAACCGCTGAGACCCCGGCATCGGAAGGCGCCTCGGAAGACCTGGCGACCACCATCAACATCGCGATCAGCCAGGCCCCCACGGGCTACAACGGCAACACCGCCAGCACCAACTCGGTCTACAACACCTACGTGGACAACCTGACGTCGGCAGGCTTCGCAGCCTTCACTGCAGCAGGCGAGCTGGAACCGAACACCGAGTTCGGCACGTACGAGAAGACCAGCGACGATCCGCTGACCGTCAAATACACCATCAACGAAGATGCTGTGTGGTCCGACGGCACGCCGATCGACTTCGACGACGTGCTGCTGACCTGGGCGGCCCTGTCCGGCACCCACCCGAGCGGCGAGACCGACCCCGAGACGGGCGAGGAAGCCGACATCTTCCAGGCTGCGTCGACCAACGGCTTCGCGCTCATGGAGAAGATCGAGGGTGAGCCCGGTGCGAAGGAGTTCGAGACCGTCTTCTCCGAGCCCTACGCGGACTGGGAAGCGCTGCTCACCCCGGGCACACTGATGCCCGCGCACGTCGCCGCTGAACAGGGCGGTATGTCCCCCGAGGGCGACGGCGCCGAACTGGTCGAAGCCATCCAGGCGGACGACATCGAGGCCCTCAAGCCGGTCGCCGAGTTCTGGAACGCGGGCTGGAACTACGAGGTGGACCTCCCGACCCTGCCCGACACCGCGCTGCTGCCCTCGTCCGGCCCCTACAAGCTGGACAACGCGGTCAACGGCACCCTGACCCTGGTCAAGAACGACCAGTACTGGGGCGAGGAGCGCGCAGGCAAGACCGACACCATGGTCTTCAAGACCATCGTCGACGAGGAAGCGGTGCAGGCACTGCAGAACGGTGACGTCGACGTCATCGATCCCTCGAGCCCCACGGTCGACACCAAGGCTGCGCTCGAGCAGATCGGCGAGAACGTCACGGTCGACACCGGGACATCGCTCACCTTCTCGCACATCGACCTGGACCAGCGTCCCGGAGCGGTCTTCGAGGACGTCAAGGTGCGCCAGGCCTTCCAGGCCTGCGTGCCCCGCGCGGACATGGTCGACAAGTTCGTCACCCCGATCGACCCCGAGGGTACGGTCATGAACCTCCGCGAGTACCAGCCGGGACAGCCCGACTACGACACGGTCCTCGACGGTGCCCCTGCCGCCCAGAGCGACGGGACCGCCGACATCGAAGGCGCCAAGGCCCTCCTTGCCGAAGCAGGCAAGACCGAGCCCGTCAAGGTGTCCCTCATGTTCGCCTCGACCAGCCAGCTCCGTGCCGACATGGTCGCCCTCGTCAAGGACTCCTGCGACAAGGCCGGCTTCGAGATCATCCCGCAGCCCGAGGCCGAGTGGAGCGCGAAGCTCTCGCAGCCCGGGTCCTGGGACGCCGTCATCTTCGGCTGGTCCGGTTCGGGTCTCGTGGCCTCGGGTGAGTCCATCTACATCTCCGAGGGCGAGCAGAACTTCGGCGGCTACGCCGACGAAGAGGTCGACCGCCTGTGGAGCGAGATCGTCACCAACACCGACGAGGAGCAGGTCGTCCCGCTCAAGACCGAGATGGAACAGCGCCTCGCGGAGACCCAGTACAACGTGGTGCTCTACGCGAACGCAGACATCATCGGGTACTCCTCCAAGCTCCAGGGCGTGGAACTGAACCCGACGCAGACCGGCATCACCTGGAATGCCTACAGCTGGACGAAGCAGAACTGATCGCTCATTCCGGCTGACGCATGAGGACGGGCAGGCTCCCACGGGCCTGCCCGTCCCTGTGCCCGGCCGCCGCGCCAGCCTGCACCGTTTCCTAGGAGCCCCCACGTGTTCTACTTCATCGCCAAGCGGACGATCATCTCGTTCTTCATCATGCTCGCAGCGACCACGCTGATGTACTTCCTCACCATCTCGTCGGGCGATCCGTTCGAGGACCTGGGTGAGACGAGCGGCCCCGAGAAGGCCGCGACGATCGCGGCACGGACTGCAGCCATGAACCTGGACGTCCCGCCCATCCCCCGCTACTTCCTCTGGCTCCAGGACGTCGGCCACTGCCTCGTCCCGGGCGGCATCAGCTGCACGCTCGGCCAGGACCGCACCGGAGCGGCGGTCCTCCCCCAGCTCGAGAACGCCATCGGTTCGACGCTGCGACTCGTCGTCGTCGCCACCGTGCTGGCGCTGATCCTCGGCGTCGTCGTCGGGATCGTCACGGCGATCCGCCAGTACAGCACCTTCGACTACTCGGTCACCTTCATCTCCTTCCTGCTGTTCTCCCTGCCCCTGTTCTGGCTCTCCACCCTGCTGAAGCAGTACCTGGCGATCGACCTGAACACCTGGCTGGCGAATCCGCAGTTCTCCTATCTGACGATCGCCCTGATAGGGGTGGTCGCCGGCGTGGTCTGGGCGATCGTCGTCGGCGGTGACCGACGGCGTCGCCTCATGGTGTTCGGCATCGCCGCCGTCGCCACCGCACTGGCGCTCTATCTGCTCCTCGTCACCGGCTGGTTCGTCGCTCCGGGCTTCGGCGTCGTCGGTATGCTCATCTCGGCGGCGGGCATCGCCGTCCTGTGGACCGCCCTGCTCGCCGGATTCCGCCGTCGTCGCGTCCTGAACGCCGCCCTCGCCGCTGCGGGCGTGAGCTACATCGGCTACCTCGTGTCGATCCCGCTCCTGACGGATCCCAGCTGGTTCCTCGTGGTCGCGCTCGTCGTGGCCCTCGCGGTCGTGTCCTACGTCGTCGCAGGAGTGGTCGGCGGTCCGTTCCGTGCCCAGGCAGCGAAGATCGGCGCGGTGATCGCCGTCTCGGTGAGCCTGCTGATCGTGCTCGACCGCCTCCTGCAGGCCTACCCCACCCTGTCCGCCAAGGCGGGCGGACGCCCGATCCCCACCACCGGCTCACAGTCCGCCAACCTCGAGGGCACGTTCTGGGAGATCAACCTCGACTACGCGCTGCACCTCATCCTGCCCACGATCGCCCTCACGCTGATCTCCTTCGCCACCTACACCCGCTACACCCGTGCGAGCCAGCTCGACGTGATGAACCAGGACTACATCCGCACCGCTCGGGCCAAGGGCCTCAGCGAACGGACCGTCCTGGTGAAGCACGCATTCCGCAACGCGATGATTCCCATCACCACGCTGATGGCGTTCGACTTCGCCGGCGTCCTCGGCGGCGCCGTCATCACCGAGCAGGTCTTCGGCTGGAACGGCATGGGCAAGATGTTCGTCGACGGCATCGCGAACGTGGATCCGGGGCCGGTCATGGCCTTCTTCCTCGTCGTCGGGACGGCCGCCGTGCTGTTCAACATGCTCGCCGACATCGCCTACGCGTTCCTCGACCCGCGCATCACCCTGAGCTAGGACCCACCATGACTCCACACGACAAGAACCGGGACGACTCCCGCGCATCCGTCGAGCTGTCCGAGCTGACCCTGCAGAGCCAGGACACGGACATCTCGACGGCCCGGCCCACCAGGGACCAGACGGATCGCATCCGCACCACGGAGGCCAAGAGCCAGGGCAAGCTGATCCGCGAGCGGTTCTTCCGGCACAAGGGCGCCCTCGCCGGGATAGCCCTGCTGGTCCTCATCTTCATCCTCGCCTTCAGCTCCATCGGTTTCGCCGGCCTGCCGGGCTGGTGGAACAAGGAATACGACGTCCTCGCTCCCCGGTTCAACGAAGGCCGGCCCACGCTCACGCTGTGGCCCTTCAGCCTCGGGGAACATCCGTTCGGGCAGGACGTCCTCGGACGCGACTATTTCGCGCTCACGATGCGCGGCACCCAGACCTCGCTGATCATCGCCTTCATCGTCGGGCTCGTCGCCATGGTGATCGGCACCACGGTCGGCGCGCTGGCCGGATACTTCCGCGGCTGGACCGAGGCGTTCCTCATGCGGATCACCGACGTGGTCATCACCATCCCCACCGTCGTGATCGCCGCCGCAGTGGCGGGGATCGTCGCGAAGGCCGGCATCATCCCCTTCGCCGTGTTCCTCGGTGTCGTCACCTGGACGGGCCTCGCGCGGCTCGTGCGCGGCGAGTTCCTGTCGTTGCGGGAGAAGGAGTTCGTCGAATCGGCGAAATCCGTGGGCGCCAGTTCGTTCCGCATCATCTTCCGCCACATCCTGCCGAACACGGTCGGGGTGATCATCGTCTCGACGACGCTCGCCATCTCCGGAGCCATCCTCCTCGAGACCGCGCTGAGCTACCTCGGCCTCGGCGTCGTCGCGCCGGACACCTCGCTCGGCAAGGCCATCAACGACAACCGCTCCGCGCTGACGGTCCGGCCGTGGCTGTTCCTCTGGCCGGGCGCCTTCATCATCGGCATCGCCCTCGCCGTCAACTTCATCGGCGACGGCCTGCGCGACGCGTTCGACCCCAAGCAGACAAGGGTGAAGCAGTAATGGCAGCACACAGTTCCGTCGTCATCTCCGACGAGCAGGTCCCCCTCGGGGACGGCCCCATCCTCGCCGTGAAGGGACTCGGCGTCGACTTCAACGTGGACAACGAGTGGGTCATGGCCGCCGAGGACGTCTCCTACGAGATCCACCCCGGTGAGATCCTCGCGATCGTCGGCGAGTCCGGCTCGGGCAAGAGCATGTCCTCCATGGCGCTCCTCGGGCTCCTGCCCCGCAACGGGCGCTCGCACGGCAGTGCGAGGATGCTCGGCAAGGAGCTCATCGGCGCCCCGCAGGGGACACTGCGCCGCGTGCGCGGCAACGAGATCGCGATGATCTTCCAGGAGCCCATGACGGCGCTCAACCCGGTCCTCACCGTCGGTGAGCAGATCCGCGAAGCCGTCGAGCAGCACACCGAGCTCTCCCCCGCCCAGGCGAAGAAGCGCGCCATCGAGCTGCTGCGCATGGTGGAGATCCCCGAAGCCGAACGCCGCTACGACTCGTTCCCGCACCAGTTCTCCGGCGGCCAGCGCCAGCGGGCCATGATCGCCATCGCCCTCGCCAACGACCCGATGCTCCTGATCGCGGACGAACCGACGACGGCGCTCGACGTCACGGTGCAGGCCGAGGTGCTGGACCTGCTGCGCAAGCTGAACAAGAGGCTCAACAGCGCCGTCCTGCTCATCACCCATGACATGGGCGTGGTCGCCGATCTCGCGGACCACGTCGTGGTCATGGAGAAGGGCAGGATCGTCGAGGCCGCCCCCACGGCCCGGCTGTTCGCCGCCCCCACGGAGGCGTACACCCAGCAGCTCCTCGGGGCGGTCCCCCACCTGGGCTCGAAGGTCGGCGGGGTGCTCACCGACGTTGAGGTGGTGGACGGGCAACTCAGCATCCACGAGGAGTACGCCGAGGCTGCCATCCGGGCCCGGGAGACGCGGACCGCCTCGGGAGTCGTCCCGGCCCTGGAACTCACCGATGTGGACATCGAGTACCCGGGGCGCTTCCGTCAGCCGCCCTTCAAGGCGGTCAACGGCGTCTCCCTGACCATCAATCCCGGTGAGGTCATGGGTCTGGTGGGCGAGTCGGGCTCCGGCAAGTCGACGATCGCGCGCGCGGTCACGGGCCTCATCAAGACCTCCGGCGGCAGGGTGAGGATCGGCGGCACCGACATCACGGAGCTGACGGCACGGCAGCTCCTGCCGCTGCGCAAGAAGTTCGCGATCGTGTTCCAGGATCCGGCGGCGTCGCTGAATCCGAGGCTGTCGATCGGTGACAGCATCGGCGAGCCGCTGCTCCTCCACGAGAAGCTGGGCCGCGGCGAGCTGGACAAGCGCGTCGCCTCCCTGCTCGAGGACGTGCAGCTGCCGGTGGCCTTCCGCAACAGGTACCCGCACGAGCTCTCCGGTGGCCAGCGCCAGCGCGTCGGGATCGCCCGGGCCCTGTCGCTGCAGCCGGACCTCCTGGTGGCCGACGAACCCACCTCGGCCCTCGATGTGTCCGTGCAGGCGAAGGTCCTCGAGCTCCTGCAGGAGCTGCAGCGGGAGCGGGGCTTCGCCTGCCTGTTCGTCAGCCACGACCTCGCCGTCGTCGAGCTCCTGGCCAGCCACATCGCGGTACTGAACAAGGGCAACCTCGTGGAGCAGGGCAGCACGGAGCAGGTGCTGAAGTACCCCCGCGACGCCTATACCCGGCGGCTCCTCGCCGCCGCTCCGGTCCCGGACCCGGCGGTGCAGGCCCTGCGGCGGGAGCAGCGCACCGCCATCCTCGCCGCCGGAGCCACCGACCAGGGCTGACGCAGGACGCGCAAGGGACCCGCCATGCTGGAGGGTCCCTTTCGTGTTCCTGCAGGTCCTTCCGGACAGAGCGGGAGCGGCTAGTGGCGGAAGACGATCTTCCCGAACACCTCGCCGTCCAGCATGCGCCGGAAGCCCTGGGCGGCATCCTCGAGCGGCAGCACGCTGTCGATCACGGGCCTGACCCCGGTCGTCACGAGGAAACGCGTCAGCCGGATCAGCTCCTCCCGCGTGCCCATGGTGGAACCGAGCACCCGCAGCTGGAGGAAGAACACCCGGTTGAGGTCTGCCGACGGTGCAGGACCGCTGGTCGCACCGCAGGTCACGATCGTCCCACCCGGCACGAGGGACTTCAGGGAGTGGCTCCAGGTCGCCTCCCCCACCGAGTCGAAGACCACGTCGACGCGCTCGGGAAGGCGCGCGCCGTCGTCGAACACGCGATCCGCGCCCAGGTCGAGGGCACGCCGGCGTTTCTCCTCGCTCCGGCTGGTGGCCCAGACGCGGAACCCGGCGGCAGCGGCCAGCGCGATGACCGCGGACGCGACCCCGCCACCCGCGCCCTGCACCAGGACCGTGGACCCCGGAGCGGCCGGTGACACGGTGAACAGCATCCGGTAGGCGGTGAGCCAGGCCGTCGGCAGGCAGGCCGCCTCCTCGAAGGTGAGCTCGGGAGGCTTGGGCACGAGGTTGCGCTCGGGCACCCAGACCTCGTCGGCCATGGTGCCGGGGTGCTGCTCCGACAGCAGCGACCGCTTCGGGTCCAGCGTCTCGTCGCCCCGCCAGCCCTCTGAGGACACGACGCCGTGCACGATGACCTCGTTGCCGTCGTCGTCGACCCCGGCCGCGTCGCAGCCGAGCACCATCGGGAGCCGCTCCCCGGACAGACCCACACCCCGCAGGGACCAGAGGTCATGGTGGTTGAGGCTCGACGCGACGACCCTGACACGGCGGAAGCCGGAGGGCGCCTCGGGAAGCTCGAGCTCCCCGACGGTCAGGCCGGCGAGGGGGTCGCCCGCCGACTGGGTGGCTACATAGGCAGCACGCATGCACACGCTCCTTCGGTCATGGCTGGTCCGTCCATCCTAGGGGCGCCTCCCCGGCGGGCAGGGGACGGTGCGCCGCTGTTTAGGTGACGCCCCTCGCCGTATGGGAGACTGGGGTGCAGTTCTGCACGACTACAGTGCCTGAAGAAGAAGGAGGCAGCCCATGAGCAAGCGAGCACGCAAGCGTCGCGACCGCAAGCGCGGAGGCGCGAACCACGGTAAGCGCCCCAACACCTGAGTCCAGGCGTGAGAAGCACGACGACAGAACCTCCGGCCCCGAAGGGTCCGGAGGTTCTGTCCTTCTACGGCCGGCTGACGTACGCCGTCGGCAGGGTCAGTGGTCCACCGTCTTCAGGTGGCTGATGCGATCGAGGATGCTGGCCTTCAGCGTGGACGGCGCCACCTCGGTGCAGGACCGCTTCACCACGGAGCGGATCACGCACTCGAGATCGTGCTCCTCCGCGCACTGCGGGCACCCGTCCAAGTGGTCCTTGATGTCCACCAGGTCCTGGTGCGACAGCGCACCGTCCAGGTACTCGTACAGCCGTTCGATCCTCGAGTCGGCGCAGTCGCCCATGCTCCCGCAATCGCTCATTTCTCCATCTCCTGTTCTGTGCCCGCTGCCTTCGCGCCGCCGGTCGTTACCCGGACCCTGGCGCCTGTGCCGTCCCCGAGGCCCCGCTCGTAGGCGTATTCCGCGAGAAGCTCGCGCAGCAGCTTGCGGCCGCGGTGCAGCCGGGACATGACCGTCCCGATGGGCGTATTCATGATTTCCGAGATCTCCTTGTACGCGAAGCCCTCGACGTCCGAGAAGTAGACGGCAAGCCTGAACTCCTCGGGAATGGCCTGCAGGGCGCTCTTGACGTCGGAATCGGGCAGGTGGTCGAGCGCCTCGGCCTCGGCGGACCGCAGCCCCATCGAGGTGTGTTCGGCGGCCTTCGCGAGCTGCCAGTCCTCGATCGTGTCCGAGTGCGACTGCAGGGGCTCGCGCTGCCTCTTGCGGTACAGGTTGATGTAGGTGTTCGTGAGGATGCGGTACAGCCACGCCTTGAGGTTGGTCCCCGGCTTGTACTGGTGGAAGGCCGAGAACGCCTTGGTGTACGCCTCCTGCACCAGGTCCTCTGCATCACTGGGGTTGCGGGCCATGCGCATGGCGGCCGAGTACAGCTGGTCGACGTACTGCATCGCGTCACGCTCGAAGCGCGCCTTGCGGTCAGCCTCCGACTCCGTCGAGACGTCCAGCTGTGCGTCTTTGGCCTGGTTACTGCCTGCGGGGGCTGTTGTATTCATCGAGTCGAAGTCTACGCGTCCGCCCCCTCGCGACGCCGGGGCACCGGCACGCCGCACCGTTGTCGACAGCTGGAAATCCGGCCTGCCGATCGTCGCCGTCTGGAGAACCGTCATCGGTGCATCCCCTTCCGTTCGGGTTCCTGTACACCTCCTCCAACCCCGGGCCGGGACCTTCTATTCCTGTACATCCGCCCGCAGCCGGTCGGTTGACGGGCTGCGGGCAACCCCGGCACCCGTCGCGGTCACTGATCGCACGGCCCGGCGCGGCATGCAAAACTAGACTCAGCGTGCTTCGTATCCGTCCAAGCAATGCCCGGCAGCAGCCGCCGGGCCACCAGGAGGCAGTTGTGACCCTTGTCCGCGTTATCGCCCGTCCCATGATCGCCAGCAGCTTCGTGTTCTCCGGCGTCGACCGGCTCCGCGCCGCCGGAGCCACCGCACCGCAGCTGAAGCCCGTCCTCGCAGGAGTCACGAAGGTGGTCCCCTCGGCCGCCGCCATCACAGGGAACGAGAAGCTCGTGGGCCAGGTGCTCGGCGCGACGCAGGTCGGTGCCGCACTGCTGCTGGGCATCGGCCGGTTCTCCCGTGTCGCGGCACTGCTGCTCACGGTCACTGCGACGGTCAACGCCCTCGTCGACTACCGCTCCGCCGATTCAGCCACGAAGGAGGGTAAGAAGGCCCGCCGCACCCAGCTGCTGAAGAACCTCTCCCTGATCGGCGCCGTCCTGCTCGCCGCCGTGGACACCAACGGTCGCCCGGGCCTCGCCTGGCGGGCCGAGCACCTCGCCATGGACGCGAAGAAGAACGCGACCGGCCTCGGCAAGGACGCGCGCAAGCAGCTGAAGAAGGCCGACAAGGCCGTGCGCAAGACCGCCGCAGACGTCGTCGGTTCCTAGACTCCGTGACGACCTCCCCAGGCGGGGTGCCCGGCCAGACCATGTGGCGGGCGCCCCGCCTGACGCATGCCGTGGACGCAGCCATCTCGGTTCCGGGCTCCAAGTCCCTCACCAATCGCTACTTGGTGCTCGCGGCCCTGGCCGACGGTCCGTGCGTCCTCCGCCGCCCCCTGCACTCCCGTGACTCCGCCCTGATGATCACCGCGCTGCGCTCGCTCGGTGCCGTGATCGACGACATACCGGGCGACGGCGACTTCGGGCCCGACCTGCGTGTCACCCCCCTTCCCACGGGTGCGCACGAGCCGTCCGCACGGACCGTCGACTGCGGCCTCGCGGGGACGGTCATGCGCTTCGTCCCGGCACTGGCGGGCCTGGTCACCGGGACCACGGCCTTCGACGGCGATCCCCACGCGCGCCGCCGGCCGATGGGAGCGATCATCGATGCGCTGCGCGGCCTCGGCATCAGCATCGACGACGGCGGTGCGGGTTCGTTGCCCTTCACCATCGAGGGCCGGGGCGGGGTGCGGGGCGGCCGACTCGTCATCGACGCGTCCGCCTCCTCGCAGTTCGTGTCCGCCCTGCTGCTCGTCGGCGCGCGATTCGACGAGGGACTGCACCTCGAACACGTCGGCAAGCCCGTGCCGAGCCTCGACCACGTCCGCATGACCGTCGAGACCCTGCGCTCCCTCGGCGTCGCGGTGGACGACTCCGTCCCGGACCACTGGCACGTGCCCCCCGGCCCCATCCCCGCGTTCGACGTCGCGATCGAGCCGGACCTCTCCAACGCGGGGCCGTTCCTGGCGGCGGCCGTCGTCACGGGCGGTACCGTCCGCATCCGCAACTGGCCGTCCGGCACCACGCAGGTCGGCGACGCGTGGCGCCGCATCCTGCCTTCGATGGGTGCGACGGCGACGCTCGACGACGGCACCCTCACCGTGACCGGCGGGCCGTCGATCACCGGCGGCGTCTTCGCGGACACCTCGGAGCTGGCCCCGACCGTGGCAGCGCTGTGTGCCCTGGCGACGACGCCGTCGACCCTCACCGGGATCGCACACCTCCGCGGCCACGAGACCGATCGGCTGGCGGCCCTCGCCGCCGAGATCACCGGACTCGGCGGGAGGGTCGAGGAGACGGCCGACGGCCTCGTGATCGAGCCCGCCCCGCTGCACGGCGGCGTCTTCCACACCTACGAGGACCACCGCATGGCGACCGCCGGGGCGATCCTCGGCCTCGCCGTCGACGGCGTGCAGGTCGAGAACATCGGGACGACGGCGAAGACCATGCCGGAGTTCCCCGAGCTCTGGGCGGCCGTCGTGTCCCCCGCCACGCCGTCCACCACGATCGAGTCGGGTGCACGGGCATGAGCGAGGCCGGCAACCGCAGGGGTTCGCGCGCCTGGGACGAGTCGGACGTCCGGATCCGCCCCAACAAGAAGGGCACGCGCCCGCGGACCAAGACACGTCCCGCCTACGACGACGCGGTGATCGGTCGCGTGGTGACCGTGGACCGCGGCCGCTACACCGCGGTGGTCGAGGAGGACACGCCGGGCGAGCGGATCGTCGTGGCCGCCCGGGCCCGGGAGCTGCGGCGCAACGCCGTCGTCGCCGGTGACCTCGTGGCCCTCGTCGGGGACCTGTCCGGTGGGCCGGATTCCCTCGCGCGGCTCGTGCGCATCGAGGAGCGGCGCACCGTGCTGCGGCGCAGCGCCGACGACACCGACCCGGTGGAGCGCGTCGTCGTCGCCAATGCCGACCAGCTGGTCATCGTCGTCGCGGCGGCCAATCCCGAGCCGAGGACCGGCTTCATCGACCGCGCGCTCGTGGCCGCCTACGACGCCGGGATCGAGCCGCTGCTGTGCATCACCAAGGCCGACCTCCGCGATCCCGCGGACCTGCTCGCCAACTACGAGCACCTCGACCTGCGCGTCATCATCAGCCGGACGGACGAGGGCGTGGGCATCGAGGCCACCTCCGACGACGGCGAGTCCGCGCGGCTCTCGCACGGAGCCGTGGACGCCCTGCGGGACGAGCTCGACGGACAGGTCAGCGTGCTGCTGGGACACTCGGGGGTGGGCAAGTCCACCATGGTGAATGCCCTCACGGGGTCCACCCGCGCGACGGGCGGAGTCAACGCCGTCACCGGGCGCGGGCGCCACACGTCGTCGTCCGCCCTCGCCCTGAAGGCCGCGGACGCGTCGCCGGGTACGTGGATCATCGACACCCCCGGCATCCGCTCCTTCGGGCTGGCGCACGTGGATGCGGACCGCATCCTCCAGGCGTTCCCCGACCTCGAGCCCGGGACCGAGCGCTGCGAGCGCGGCTGCCGCCATGACGACAACGCGGTGGACTGCGGCCTGGACGGCTTCGTCGCCGAGGGGCTCGCGGGCGAATCGGGTCCGGTCCGGCTCGCCAGCCTCCGCAGGTTGCTGACGGCCGGGATCGCGGATCCCCGGGGCAATGCGCATGATGCGAAGGAGCTGGGCCAGCAGTAGGCGAGGAACTGCTAGACTGGCATCTGTTGTTGTTTGCGCATTAAATTTCAAGCCTTGACCCTCCACCTGGAGTTCGACAGCTTTTGACGTAAAGCGGGTAACGAACACCACGATGAGCCCCGATCGTCGGGACGCTCTCCCAGGTAAGGATGTACAACATGGCTACTGGCACAGTGAAATGGTTCAACGCCGAAAAGGGCTTCGGCTTCATCGCTCCCGAGGACGGCGGCGCTGACGTGTTCGCCCACTTCTCCGCGATCAACTCGAACGGCTACCGTTCCCTCGAGGAGAACCAGAAGGTCAACTTCGAGACCACCCAGGGCCCCAAGGGTCCCCAGGCCGAGAACATCACCGTTCTCTGATCCTGCTCGGCACCGCTGACGCGGCGCCGGATCGAAAGCCACCGCGCGGCGAGAGCCCGCGGTGGCTTTTCGCTGTCATGACCCGCCCGGCCGCGCCCCGGCATGCGCGGGCCCACCGGGACGATAGGTTGATCGGTATGAGTTTCATGCAGGGCTACAACGACGACCTCCGGCTCGCGCACATCATGGCCGACTCCGTCGACGACCAGACGATGTCCCGCTTCAAGGCCCTCGACCTCCGGATCGAGACCAAGCCGGACCTCACGCCCGTGACGGACGCCGACAAAGGCGCCGAGGAGGCGATCCGCGGGCAGCTCTCGAGGGCACGGCCCCGCGACGCCGTGCTCGGCGAGGAGTTCGGCAGCACCGGCTCCGGCTCACGCCGCTGGGTGATTGACCCCATCGACGGCACGAAGAACTTCGTCCGCGGCGTCCCCGTGTGGGCAACGCTCATCTCGCTGGTCGACGACGGCAAGCCCGTCGTCGGTGTCGTCAGCGCTCCCGCCCTGGGCAAGCGCTGGTGGGCCGCCGAGGGGACCGGCGCCTACACCGGTAAGTCCCTCGCCGCGGCGCAGCGCCTCAGGGTCTCCAACGTCTCCCGCCTCGAGGATGCCTCCCTCTCCTACTCCAGCCTGTCCGGCTGGCGCGAGCGCGGGGCGCTCGCCGAATTCGTCAACCTGACGGACCGCGTGTGGCGGACGCGCGCCTACGGCGACTTCTGGTCCTACTGCCTGGTGGCCGAGGGCGCCGTCGACATCGCCTGCGAACCCGCCTTGAATCTGTACGACATGGCGGCCCTGGTCCCGATCGTGACCGAGGCCGGTGGCCGCTTCACCTCGCTCGACGGCGAGGACGGACCCCACGGCGGCAATGCGCTCGCCACCAACGGGACGCTCCACAGCGAGGTCCTCCGCACGTTGAATCCCGATGTGGACGATCTTCTCTAGCAGCCGACCGGCACCTGGACACACGGCATGAACATCGGCCCCCGGCTCGACGACGACCGCCGGCGCGAACTGGCGGGCGCCTACCTCTCGGGAGCCGGGCGCTACGACCGCGTACGGCCCGGCTACCCCTCTGCCGTCGCCGACTGGGTCGTCCCGGCGGACGCGCGCCAGGCGGTCGACGTCGGCGCCGGTACGGGACTGTTCACCCGCGACCTCGTGGAGCGCGGGCTCGAGGCCACGGCGATCGATCCCTCCGAGGACATGCTGGCCGTCCTCGCCACGCACCTGCCCGAGGTTCCCGCGGTGGTCGGCACCGCCGAGCAGACGGGTCTCCCCCGGTCCTCCGCCGATCTGCTGGTGCTCGCGCAGACCTGGCACTGGTGCGACCACGCAGCCACCGTCGACGAGGCCGCCCGCGTGCTGCGGCCCGGCGGCAGACTCGCCGTGGTGTGGAACCAGCTCGATGTCTCCCTCCCCTGGGTCCACCGGCTCTCGAGGATCATGCACGCCGGAGACGTGTTCTCCCCCGAGGACCGCCCGTCCTTCGGCCCGGCCTTCGGCGCGTCCGAGGAGCTGCTCGTGCACTGGACCCAGGAACTCGCCGTCGAGGACGTCGTCGACCTGGCCCGGTCGCGGAGCTACTACCGCCGGGCGGGCCCGGCGCTGCGCTCGCGGGTGGAGACCAACCTCTCGTGGTACCTGACGGACTACCTCGCCTTCCGGCCGGAAGCGGTGCTCCGCCTGCCCTACTACACCCATGCGTGGCGCGCGGACCTTCCCCTGCCCTAGATTTCGGCCTGCCTCGACGTTAGATTTAGGCATGCCTCAACATCGATCCGCACCGGTGACGGGGACGATCGCCCTCGCCGCCTCCCTCCTGCTCGCCGGTTGTGCGGCGTCGGCCGGGGCAGCACCGGGCGAGGGCCGGGAGGACGACCGCGCGCTGGTCCTCACGACCTTCTCCGTCCTGGCGGATCTCGCCGACACGGTGGGCGGGGGCCACGTCCGCGTGGAGTCGATCACGAAGGTCGGCGCGGAGATCCACGGGTACGAACCGACACCCTCGGACCTGGTCCGCGCCCAGGAGGCGGACCTCATCCTCGACAACGGGCTCGGGCTGGAGCGCTGGTTCGAGCGGTTCCTGAACTCGGTCGACGCTCCCCACGTGGTCCTCTCCGACGGCGTTGAACGGGTCGACATCCGGTCCGGCGACTACACGGGCCGGGCGAATCCGCACGCGTGGATGTCGCCGGTCGCCGCACAGACCTATGTGGACAACACCGTCTCGGCCCTCTCGCGCCTCGAACCCGGCCACGCCGCCGACTTCGAGGAGAACGGGCGCGCGCTGAAGGCCGAACTGGAGGACATCCTCGCCGACTTCAGGGCGGACATCGCCGGGATCGACGAGCCGGCGCTGGTCAGCTGCGAAGGTGCGTTCTCCTACCTGGCGCGGGACACGGGACTGCAGGAAGCCTTCCTCTGGCCCGTCAATGCCGACGCGGAGGGCACCCCACGCCAGATCCGCGGCGTCATCGATTTCGTCGAGGAGAACGACGTCCCGACGCTCTTCTGCGAATCCACGGTCAATCCGTCCGCCCAGGAACAGGTGGCTCTCACCACGGGCGCCCGGCTCGGCGGGACCCTCTACGTCGATTCGCTCTCCACCGAGGACGGCCCGGTGCCCACGTTCGTCGACCTCATCCGCTACGACCTGCGGACCATCGCGGAAGGACTCGCCCGATGAGCAGCATGCCCACCGACCACGTGCCGACGGGCGACGCCCCGGAGGACGGTGCCCCGGTCCTCGATGTCCGCGGGGTCGGTGTGACCTACGACGACGTGCAGGCGCTCGACGACGTCTCGGTGTCGCTGCGGGCCGGCAGCATCTGCGGCCTGATCGGCGTCAACGGTTCGGGTAAGTCGACGCTCTTCAAGGCACTGATGGGGCTCGTGGCCCCGCAGCAGGGCACGGTGGAGCTCTTCGGCCGGACGACGGCGGCGGCGCGGAAGGCAGGCCTCGTCGCGTACATGCCGCAGGCCGAGGAGGTGGACTGGACCTTCCCAGTGTCGGTGTCCGACGTCGTCGGGATGGGCGTGTACGGGCGTCTCGGAGCTGCACGCCGGCTCCGTCCGGCGGATCGTGCCGCCGTCGGCGAGGCGCTCGAGCGGGTGGGCCTGACCGACCTCGCGAGGCGCCAGATCGGCCGGCTCTCCGGCGGACAGCGCAAGCGCGTGTTCATCGCCCGCAGCATCGCGCAGGACGCACGCCTGCTGCTGCTCGACGAGCCCTTCGCGGGGGTCGACCAGGCGAGCGAGCGCACCATGACCGCACTCCTGAGGGACCTGCGCGAGGAAGGCCGGACGGTGCTCGTCTCGACGCACGATCTCGCGGGGGTACCGGAGTTCTGCGACGAGGCCGTCCTGCTGCACCGGCGGGTCCTCGCCCACGGGCACCCGGCCGCGGTACTGACACAGGGCAACCTGGCTCGCGCCTTCGGAGCCGCCCCGTCCGACGCCGTTCCCCGGCCCCTCCTTCCCGCCCCGATCGGAGAAATGTGACATGGACGTGCTCGCCTTCCTCGTCGAACCCCTGCAGTACGGTTTCCTCACCCGGGCACTGGCCGTGACCGTCGCCGCCGCCGTCGTCGCCGCGGTACTCTCCTGCTGGCTGATCCTCATGGGCTGGTCGCTCATGGGCGACGCCGTGTCCCACGCCGTCCTCCCCGGAGTGGCGCTGGCGTACATCATCGGCATCCCGTTCTCGATCGGTGCCTTCGTCTTCGGCGCGGGTGCGGTGGCGCTCATCGGGATCGTCCGGTCGACGACGAAGCTCAAGGCCGACACGGTGATCGGTGTGGTGTTCACGGCGCTGTTCGCGGCGGGGCTAGCGATCGTCTCCGCCACCCCGTCGCAGATCGACCTGATGCACATCCTCTTCGGCAACGTGCTCGGCGTGTCGGCGAGCGATGTCTGGCAGGTCCTCATCCTGGGGGCCGTCACGCTCGCGATCCTGCTGTTCAAGCGCCGGGACCTCACCCTGCTGGCCTTCGACCGCACGCACGCCCACGTGATCGGCCTCAACACCCGCTTCCTCTCGGCGCTCCTGCTGGGGCTCCTCGCCCTCACGGTGGTCGTCGGCCTGCAGGCCGTCGGGATCATCCTCGTCGTGGCGATGCTGATCACGCCCGGCGCCACGGCTTTCCTGCTCTCGCGCAGCTTCGACCGCATGCTGGTGATCGCCGTCGTCCTCACCGTCGCCGCGTCCGTCACCGGCATCTACGCCAGCTACTACCTCGACATCTCCACCGGGGCCGCCGTGGTGCTGAGCCAGGCGATCGTCTTCGCCGTCGTCTACCTCGTCGGTCGACCGGACGGCGTGCTGTGGCAGGCACGTCGCCGGCGCCCGGGGTCGTCCGTCGGTGGACGGCGGCAGTCCGCGGATGCCGTCGCTGCTGCGGCCGTCGCCCCGCGATGCAGTGCCGACGACGCCGCGACGAGCGGCGCCTGATGGCCGGCCGGAAGGGTTCGGTGCTCAGCATCGAGTCCTCCAGCGTGCAGGACTACGTCAAGGCGATCTATGCGTCCACCGAATGGCAGGGGGGCGACGTCACGGCGTCCCACCTTGCCGGGCGCCTCTCCGTCGCCAACTCCTCCGTCACCGGGATGGTCACCAAACTGGTGGATCTGGGTCTCGCCGAGCACCGGAAGTACGGGCCCGTGGGCCTCACGCCGTCGGGCCGGGCTCTCGCCCTCGCCATGGTGCGGCGCCACCGCCTGATCGAGACCTTCCTCGTCACGGAGCTCGGTTACGGGTGGGACGAGGTGCACGACGAAGCCGAGCTGCTCGAGCACACGGTCTCGGACGCCTTCATCGAGCGAGTCGACGCGAAGCTCGGACGGCCCCGGCGGGACCCGCACGGGGACCCCATCCCGGCCGCGGACGGGACCGTCGTCTATCCGGTGGCGCACCGCCTCGACGGCCTGGACGACGGGCACACCGGCCGCCTCGTGCGCGTCAGCGACGACGATCCCGAGGTGCTGCGGTATCTGGACAGCGAGGGGATCCCGCTCGACGCAGACCTCCGGCTCGGGCGTCGCGGAGGGCAATCGCTGCTCGACCTGCACGTCGGGGCGGACGGCGCGCGGGCGCTCACCGTCGACGCGGTGCTCGCACGCGCCCTGTGGATCGAGAGCACCACGCCCCATCAGGGGTGCACGCTCGCCGAATCCTCGTCGACGCAGCGGTGACGCCCGTCGGGCAGCGCAGGGGACCACGCAGCAGTGACGACGCAGCCGTGACGACGCAGCCGTGACGCGCGTGTGACGCGGGGCATGCAGCGATGACGGTCCGGCCGCAGCCCCCTCATAGACTGGGCACGAAACCGGCTCGTGCACGGCCCCGATGCTCCTGGAGGGAGACCACCGATGACCACTCTCGGACTCGAGGAGGAATACCTCCTGCTCGAACCGCAGTCGGGTCTGCCGGCGGACCGCGCGCCCGAGGTGCAGGATCTGCTCGAGGCCAGTCCGGAGGTCGGTCGTGACGAGATCCAGCGCGAGCTGCTGTCCTGCCAGATCGAGACGGCGACGCCCGTGTGCGACACACTCACGCAGGCGGAGGAGTCGCTGCTGAACTTCCGCCGGAAGTTTGCCGAGGCCGCACGCCGCACCGGCAGCATCGGCGCCGCGACCGGCACGGCCCCGTGGATCCGGCAGGCGTACCCGGAGCTGACGGACAAGCAACGCTACGAGGACCTGAAGGCCACCGCCCCCGGAATCGTCGGCGACCAGTTCGTCAACGGCCTGCACGTCCACGTCGGGATCCCCGACCAGGAACGCGGGGTCCAGGCCCTCAATCGCATCCGGCCGTGGATCCCCCTCCTGACCGCCGTCAGCGTCAACTCACCGTACTGGCTCGGACGCGACAGCGGCTTCGGCAGCTGGCGCGTCATCCACTACCGCCGCTGGGCAGTTCAGGGAGTGGCCCCCTACTTCGCCGACGCCGAGGACTACGAGCGACGCATCAGCAGGCTCGGCGCGTCGGGGGCGATCCTCGACCGCGGTGTCCTGACCTGGGTGGCCCGCCTCTCCGACCACTACCCCACGCTCGAGCTGCGTGCCTGCGACGTCCAGCTCGAGGCCCAGGACTCGGTCCTCCTCGGGGCGCTCACGCGGGCGCTCGTCGTGACGGCCCTCGGGGACGCCGAGGCCGACACCCCTCCGCTCATCCCCGATCCCGAGCTGCTCGACGCAGCACTCTGGCAGGGTGCCCGCGACGGCCTGGCACACCATCTGGTCGACCTGGCGACGGCCGAGCCGGTGCCGGCCGGTCAGCATCTCGCCAGCTTCCTGGAATACGTGGGCCCGGCCCTCGAGGCGGAGGGCGACACCGACTGGGTCCGCGCCGGGCTCGCGCGACTGGCCGCCCGCGGGACGGGAGCCCAGCGTCAGCGGGAGGCCATGGGCGACGGCGGCATGCAGGCCCTCCTCGCCCTGTACGACGACACCCTGACGGCCGAACCCTAGGTCGCACTCGGCCGCTCCACCTCGTCCCTTCTCGTCCACGCGCACTCGGTCCTCTGCCGGGCGCAGTGGTGCCTGACCGTGCGCGCCGGCCGACCGCGGCCCGCGCCGGACCGAATGCCGGAGCGGCGTGCGGGACGGACGCAGACAGGATGTCCCGTCCGTCCCCCGCCTCAGTCCTCCTGCCGCAGCTCGATCAGCAGCGTCTGCTCGGGCAGCAGCACCGGTGCCTGCACCCCCGCCCGGGCCAGTGCCCGCCCCGAGAGTCGGAGGGGCGCGCCGTCGAGCGCTGCCTGCAGCCACGCGAGCGGCGACTGTCCGTTCCCGGGATGCCCCTCCTCCGGTACGGCGAGATCGACGAGGTAGTGTGCGTCGGCCGCCAGGCCGGGGAAGGTCAGCGCACCCGGCGGGTAGCTGGCGCTCGACGCCGTCAGGGAGTAGCCGAAGAGGGCGCGACGACGGTCGGCGGACACGATCCCGCGCAGGTCCATGGCATGGTCCGCCAGGTCGGCGTGCACGACCTGCCCGCGGTGCAGGTCCCCGCGCCAGGAGGTGTGGAGGCGGACATAGCGGCCGAGCACGGAGTACTCCGCCTCGGACAGGTCCGAGATGTCCCACTCGATGCCGTAGTGGCCGAAGATCGCGGTGGCAGCGCGGAACGGCAGCGTGTGTGCGCGGCCGGTCGAGTGCGACACCGGACCGCCCACATGCATACCCATCAGTTCGGGTGGCACCACGAGCCCCGTGTACTTCTGGTTGACGAGGCGTTCGATCGGGTCGATGCAGTCACTGGTCCAGATGCGGTCGGTCCGCTGCAGGATCCCGAGGTCCACTCGGGCACCACCGGAGGCGCAGCTCTCAATCTCCAGGGCGGGATGGCGGCGCCGCAGTTCGTCGAGCAGGGCGTAGAGCGCCTGGACGTGCCGGTGCCCGGCGGCCCTGCCCGTGCGGGCGTCGGCTGCTTCGAGCAGGTCCCTGTTGTGGTCCCACTTCACGTAGGCGATCTCGTACTCGGACAGGATGGCGTCGAGCCGTCCGAGGATGTAGGCGTAGGCCTCGGGGTTCCCGAGGTCGAGCACCTGCTGCTGCCGACCGGGCAGGGGAAGCCGTCCCTCGGGCTGCAGGATCCACTCGGGGTGGGCCCGGGCGAGATCCGAGTCCGGGTTGACCATCTCGGGCTCGAACCAGAGGCCGAACTCCATGCCCAGTGCCCGCACGTGGTCGACGATCGGCGAGAGCCCCTCGGGCCACACCGTCCCGTCGACGTACCAGTCCCCGAGGCTCGAGGTGTCGTCGCGACGCCCGCGGAACCAGCCGTCGTCGAGCACGAAGCGCTCGACGCCGAGGGACGCCGCTCGGTCGGCGAGCGCCTTCAGGCGTTCCAGGTCCATGCTGAAATAGACGGCCTCCCAGGTGTTCAGGGTGACGGGGCGCGGGCGTCGCGGGTGCGTGTCGCGGGAGCGCAGGTCACGGTGGAAGCGCGCGGAGAGCTCGTTCAGTCCGTCTCCCCAGGAGCCGACGGCCACCGGCGTGGAGTAGCTCTGGCCGGGCGCCAGGACGACCTCCCGGGGTGCGAGGACCTCGGATGCCGCCAGGAACGCCGCGCCGGCCGGCGTCTTCTCGGCCAGGACCTGCTGATTCCCGCTCCAGGCGAGGTGCACGCCCTGTACGGTCCCGCGTTCGAAGCCGAATCCGGGCGCTCCGGCGGCGAGCAGTACCGTGGCATCGGCGCCGGGCCTCCCCCGCCGGCTCGTCCGCGCGTAGGTCCCCGCCGTCAGGGCGTGCCGCTGCGGCGACCTCTCGCGGAGGTGGCGGCCGGTCGTGTCCAGGACCTCGACAGCAGTGGGGTGCAGCGGGAAGAACAGGGCGAGCGAGCGCACCTCGTAGTCGTCGTCGCCCGTGTTCGTCAGCGTGAGGCGTTGCGTGAACAGGCCCGAGTCGGTCAGGTGGAGGGTCGCGGTCAATCCGAGCCCGGCGTCGTCGTCGCTGGCCTCCACCACCGCGGTGGCGCCGTCGTCGTGCAGGGACGTGGCGGTGACGGTGAAGCGCGGATAGAGGTGGGTGCCGGCGCGGTCCCCGACCAGTCCGGGCGTGCCCTGCCAGCCCGCCGACTCCAGCGGGAGAAGGGTGAGGCGGGCAGGCACGTCGATGCCGCCCGACACGCGCTGGGGCTGCTGTGCCGCAGCGATCGCCTCGAGCTCCCCGCGGTCCACGGGACCGAGGTCCGCCCCCCAGTAGGCGAGGACGGGCAGCCCGAGGGGATGGGGCTCGAGCACGACGCTGGTGCCACCGCGCGAGAGATGGAGGGGTGTGGGGGTCATGCTTTATTTTTATCGGGAAACTAACCCGTGGGCAACACGCCTACCGCTCGCGGCTGTCCCTGCGCAGCAGACCGATGATGAGGCAGAGGAGACCGAGGAGAAGCGGCACGAGGGTCAGGAGCGTATGCGTCCCGCCGAGGTAGCTCATGATGAAGATGTAGACGAACGTGCCACCGACGAGGATCCAGCCGAGCACGATCAGAGCACGCCCCTTGTTGGGCGGCGGCAGTGGCGGGAGCCACGACGGCGGCCGGTCAGTCCAGCTCATCCTCCCAGTGTAGTTCGCGGGGCGTCGCCCGCTGCGGGCTGCTGTCTCCGGCCGGCGGCTGCGGGAAGGAGAGGCCCCAGCATCCACATCGTTCGGAGATCCCGCGCTGATGCCGAGCCCGTGATCGAGTCCGCGAACGGGTCCGCGAACGACGAAGCGCCCCGCCGGCTACCGGCGGAGCGCTTCGAGGGTGGTGGAGATGGCGGGAATTGAACCCGCGTCCGATGCAGTGTAGTCAGGGCTTCTCCGGGCGCAGTCTGCGTCGGTTTTTCTCGGCTCCAGCCATCGTGCAGACGAGTGGCTGCCAAGCCCAGTTGTATAAGAGTCCCCCCGATCCCTACAACGAGGATCGGGAGCAGTGGCCCTCTAAATGACGCCAGGATCCGGGGCGAGAGCAAACCCGGGCTGACGGACTAGCTAGGCTGCTTAGGCAGCGAGAGCGAAGTCAGTGCGCTTTTGTTCGGCACTTATTGTTTTACAAGGAGCGTTTACGAGATAACCCTGTATCCTCGGCCCGCTTCCCCTGTCGCGACTAACATCGTCGAAACCTGTCATCCCCATGTTCAGTTATCAAATGATTCCTGCGTCGTCCGTCCCACCGGCCGGGCGACTCCTCGAGTCTACCCCACCGCGGTCCGGGACCGCTGGGGACCTTCGCTCAGGGAGAACGACGGCGGTCACCCGCCGAGCGTCAGGCCGAGGATCACGATCGGGGCCTGCCACAACCGGACGACGACGAAGGCGAGGGTCACGAAGGCGATGCCGAGTGCCGCGAGCGCCGTCGTTGCGGCCTGCTTGCGCCGGAAGCTCCACCAGAAGATGAGGGCGTTCAGGATGAGCAGGACCGGCGAGATCCACACCAGCACCTGCGCGAAGAAGACGTAGACGAGGAAAACGAACGGAATGAGGGACAGGATCCCGACCGGTACGACGACCAGCAGCAGGACGAGGTCGACGACGGCTCCCAGGGTCACCCACCAGGGACGCCGGTAGGCCAGCTCGGACGGCTCCGGCTCCTCCTCGTCCTGGGCATCCCAGAAGACATCGCTCACGCGCCCAGGTTCTTCTCGCGCATCGCGCGGAGGGCCTCGCGGTTGTCCTGCTTCTCCCGCAGGGTCTGGCGCTTGTCGTAGTCGCGCTTACCCCTCGCGACCGCGATCTCGACCTTCGCCCGGCCATTGAGGAAATACAGCTGGAGAGGGACGAGCGTGAAGCCGGACTCACGGATCTTCTGCGAGATCTTCGTCAGTTCCTCGCGGTGGAGCAGCAGTTTGCGCCGTCGCCGTGCGGCGTGGTTGGTCCAGCTACCCTGCGAGTACTCGGAGATGTGGATCCCCTCGAGCCAGAGCTCGTCGTTGTAGAAGACCGCGTAACCGTCCACGAGCGAGGCCCTGCCGGCGCGCAGGGACTTCACCTCCGTCCCCATCAGGGCGAGGCCCGCCTCATACGTATCGAGGACGGCGTAGTCGTGGAAGGCCTTCCGATTGGTGGCCACCACTTTCCGGCCACTTTCCTTCGGCACGGCACAACTCCTTCGAACGACACTGCGGCAGGCGGAGGCCCGCGGATGAACAGTGTCTTCCATCCTACGACCTAGAACAAACCGATCGGATCGACGAGCGTGCCGTTCAGCATGGTCTCGAAGTGGAGGTGGCATCCGTTGGAGTTGCCCGTGGTGCCCGTATAGCCGATGAGTTGCCCTGCGCTCACGCGCTGTCCCACCGAGACGACGTAGCTGGTCAGGTGGTAGTAGTTGGTCGCGAGGGCGTTGCCGCCGATCACTCCGTGGTCCAGGACGATCCTGTTCCCCGCACCCGGCAGGACGCTCGAGTCCGCGTACCAGACCTCACCCGCGGCCGGAGCGTACAGGGGCGTCCCGCAGCCCACGCCGTAGTCGATCCCGGTGTGCATGTAGCCCCCGGTCCCATTGAAGTCGATCGTGCCGACCGGCGTGGGACGCCAGCCGAAACCGGAACTGATCGGGCCGGCGACCGGGGCCCTCAGGCCGAAGGCGCCGGGGCCCGACGGAGCCTGGACCGGAGCCTCGGGGATGACCGGCACCACGGGGGCGACCGGGGCGACGGGCGCGGCGACCTGAGGCACCACGGGCGCAGGGGCAGGCCTGTTGGCCGCCTCCGCTTCCGCCGCGCGCCGCGCGGTCTCCTCGGCTGCGCGACGATCGGCCTCCCGCTGCGCCTCGGCCTGGGCCTCGGCCTGCAACCGGGCCTGTTCGGCCGCGGCTGCAGCCTCCGCCGCCTTCTGCGCCTCCGCTGCCTTCCGGGCCTCCTCGGCTTTGCGCGCCTCCTCGGCCTTCCGGGCTTCCTCCAGCTGGCGGCGCTGGCGCTCGGCGAGGTCGGCGTTGTTCTGCTGCTGTGCCTTCTCGACGCCCGCGAGCTTGGCCTCGATGACGGGCTTCTGCGCCTGCAGCTTGGCGGACAGCGACGAGGTGTCCGCCACGAGCTTGTCGACCTTGGCCTTCTCGCCCGCCGCGGTGTCCCGTGCCGCCTGCTCGGCGGCGAGTGCGGCGTCGGCCTTCTCCTTGAGGCGCGTGATCTCGGCCTCCACGGCGACGAGCCTCGCCTGGCTGTTCGCGTTGGTGGCGTTCTGCTCGGACAGGCGCTCCATCGCTGCATTCTGCCCGCGGAGCGCCTGGTCCACCATGTCCATGGACTGCGTGAAGTCCTCCACGCCCTCGGCCCCGAGCAGCAGCGAGACGTTGGTCGGGACGCCTCCGTTCTTGTACGCCTCCGTGGCGATCTGGCCGATCACCTCGCGCGTCTCATCCATCTCCTGCCGGTCCGCGCGCAGCTCCTCGGTGATCTTGTTCCGGGTCTCCTGCGCCAGGTCGACCCGGACGGCGAGCGCCTCGACCTCCCCGGCCGACGACTCGACCCTGCTCTGCGCGTCGGCGAGGGACTGCTGTGCGGCCGGCAGTCGTCCCTGATAGGTCTTGAGCGTGCCGATGGTCTCCGCGATGTCCGAATCCAGGTACTCCATCGACTGCTGCACCTCGGCGATCTCGTTCTCGAGGGCGCTCTTCCGGTCGTCGAGTTCGTCGGCGACGACCGGCGTGCTGAAGCCGAGCGCGAGGGCGACGACGAGGGCGATCGACGTACCCGCCGTCGTGCGGACCACGAGAGCCTGTGTTTCGTTCCGGGCCCACCAGGATCTGGGTGAGCGCACGTGTCCCCTGGCGCTGAACGGCATGGTGCTAGACCTTTACGTATCGTCGGAGGGTGAGCAGGGATGAGAGTCCTGCGAGGATGGCTCCGAGCAGTATAAGCGCGGGAACCAGGATCAGGACCTGCTGGGAGGAGATGAACGCCGTCTGCGGGAAGGTGTTCACCAGCCAGCCGTCGATGACGAAGCGCGATGCACCGTACAGCGTGGCCGAAGCGAGCACCGCGCCGATGACCGCGGCAATGACGCCTTCGAGGACGAAGGGCAGCTGGATCACGGCCTTGGACGCTCCGACCAGGCGCATGATGCCGGTCTCCCGGCGGCGGCTGAACGCGGACAGACGGATCGTGGTGGCGATGAGCAGGATGGCGCAGAACGTCATGATGCCGGCGATCACGAGGGCGACGACGGACGCCCAGTTCATGTAGCGGAAGATCGCCTCGAGGAAGTCCCGCTGGTCGCTGACGGCCTCCACCCCCGGTTCGGACGAGAACGCCTCGTCGATGACCTCGTACTTCTCGGCGTCGACGAGGCTCACGCGGAACGACTCGGGCAACTGGTTTGCGGTGACGGAATCGACGATCGGCGAATTGGCGAACTGGTCGCGGAAGTGACCGAGCGCCTCCTCCTGCGATTCGTAGGAGACCGTGTCGATGTAGGGGGCGAACTGCTCGGACTCGAGCTTCCCCTCGATCGCCGCGCGCTGGTCCTCCGTCACGGGTCCCGCGGCGCAGCTGGTCTCGGAGGAGTTCTCGACGCAGAGGTAGACGGTCACCTGGACGCGGTCGTACCAGTAGCCCTTCATCTGGCTGATCTGCAGCTGGAACAGCCCGGCGGCTCCCACGAAGGTCAGCGAGATGAAGGTCACGAGGATCACGGAGGTGACCATGGACAGGTTGCGACGAATGCCCGACCCGATCTCGGACAGGATGAAGGCCAGCCTCACTCGACCACGACCCCGGTCTCACCGATGTAGATGCCCTGGGCGTCGTCGCGCACCACGGACCCGTGGTGCAGTTCGACGACGCGCTTGCGCATCGTGTTGACGATGTCGTCGTCGTGCGTGGCCATGACCACCGTGGTGCCGTTCTGGTTGATCCGGTCGAGGACCTTCATGATGCCCATCGACGTGGTGGGGTCGAGGTTTCCGGTGGGCTCGTCGGCGAGCAGGATCCCGGGTCGGTTCACGATGGCGCGGGCGATCGCGACGCGCTGCTGCTCGCCGCCCGAGAGCTCGTGCGGCATGCGGTTGTTCTTGCCCTCGAGGCCCACCGTCGCCAGGACGTCCGGCACGGTTTCGCGGATGACGGCGCGACTCCTGCCGATGACCTGCATCGCGAAAGCGACATTGGAGAAGACCGTCTTGTTCGGCAGGAGCCGGAAATCCTGGAAAACCACGCCGATACCGCGGCGGAGGCGAGGCACACGCCAGCTGGGGATGTTCGCCACGTTCTGGCCGGCGACGTAGACGGCGCCGCGCGAGGCCCGGTCCTCCTTGAGCACCAGGCGGATGAACGTCGACTTGCCGGAACCGGATGCACCGACGAGGAAGACGAACTCGCCACGGTCGATGTCGAGGGAGACGCCGTCGAGGGCGGGCCGCGACTTCTGGTCGTAGGTCTTCGTGACGCTGTCGAATCTGATCATGACCACTCTGCGCCCATGAGGTGCGCCGGGCACGGGCATTTGATGGGGGAAGGAAGCTCCGGCTCCTCGACTATAACGACGGCGTCACGAAGCGCCCGCTACCCCGGCGGTGTGTCGCAGTCAAGGGGCGGCTCGGAAACCCAGACCCATACCCGAGAGCCGCGGGTCTCTCATTCCGGAATTCGGGAGATGATAGGGAAATGCGCGGAATAATACTTGCCGGTGGCACAGGCTCACGACTTCACCCGATCACGCTCGGCATCAGTAAGCAACTTGTGCCGGTCTATGACAAACCGATGATCTACTATCCTCTCTCGACCCTCCTGCTCGCAGGAATCACGGACATCCTCATCATCACCACTCCCCGGGACGCGGCACAATTCCAAAGCCTGCTGGGTGACGGTGCGTGGTGCGGAGCGAATCTCACCTACGCGATCCAGCCGGAGCCCGACGGTCTCGCCCAGGCATTCATCATCGGCGAAGGGCATATCGGCAGCGACGACGTGGCGCTGGTTCTCGGGGACAACATCTTCTACGGCCCTGGGATGGGCGCAACGCTCAGCCGGTTCTCGGGCATCGACGGGGGTGCGATCTTCGGCTACCACGTCCAGGATCCGCGCCAGTACGGCGTCGTCGAGTTCGACCAGCATTTCAAGGCCCTGTCCCTGGAGGAGAAGCCGGAGCATCCGCGCAGCAATTACGCGGTCCCGGGTCTGTACTTCTACGACAACGACGTCATCTCCATCGCCCGATCATTGAAGCCGTCCGCACGCGGTGAACTCGAGATCACCGATATCAATCGGCACTATCTGGAAGCGGGGCGACTGAGGGTAGAGGTCCTGCCACGAGGGACGGCATGGCTCGACACCGGTACCTTCGATTCGCTCAACGACGCCTCCACCTTCGTCCGGACCATCGAACATCGGCAGGGTCTGAAGATCGGCGTGCCGGAGGAGATCGCCTGGCGTCGGGGGCTCCTGACCGACGATCAACTGCTCGAGCGGGCGAACGGGCTGCTCAAGAGCGGGTACGGGACGTATCTGCAGGATCTCATCGAGCGCGAACGGGACACAGCACTCACGAGTACGGGCTCCTGACGTGAGTGACGCCTGCAGGCGGTGATGTCGAGGAGGTGCGGCGGGACCTCCCGTCGCCGCCACGCACCCGCAGGCTGAGCCGGGGGAGGTCTAGGCGGCGTCGTTGCGGTTGTTGGTCCGCCAGCGGATGCCCGCGTCGATGAAGTCGTCGATCTCGCCGTCGAACACGGAGGACGTGTTGCCCACCTCGTGGTTGGTGCGCAGATCCTTGACCATCTGGTACGGATTGAGCACGTAGGAACGCATCTGGTCACCCCAGGACGCCTTCACGTCACCGGCGAACGCCTTCTTCTCCGCGTCCTCCTCCTGCTTCTTGAGCAGCAGGAGCCTGGATTGGAGGACCCTCATGGCGGCTGCCCGGTTCTGGATCTGGGACTTCTCGTTCTGCATGGACACGACGGTGCCGGTGGGGAGGTGGGTCAGGCGAACAGCGGAGTCGGTGGTGTTGACCGACTGGCCGCCCGGACCCGACGAGCGGAAGACATCGACGCGGATCTCGTTGTCCGGTACCTCGATGACATCCGTCTGCTCGATGAGCGGGATCACCTCGACGGCGGCGAAGGAGGTCTGCCGGCGGCCCTGGTTGTCGAAGGGACTGATGCGCACCAGACGATGCGTCCCCGCCTCGACGGACAGCGTTCCGAAGGCGTAGGGCGCCTTGACCTCGAAGGTCGCGGACTTCAGCCCGGCTTCCTCGGCGTAGGAGGTGTCGAGGACCTGCGTGGGATAGCCGTGACGCTCCGCCCAGCGGAGGTACATCCGGAGCAGCATCTCGGCGAAGTCCGCGGCGTCCACTCCCCCGGCGCCGGAACGGATCGTGACCACGGCTTCGCGCTCGTCCCACTCACCGGCGAGCAGTGTCACGATCTCGAGGTCGTCGAGGGACTTCCCGAGTGAGACGAGTTCCTTCTCGGCCTCGGCGAGCGAGTCCTCGTCCCCTTCGTCCTCGGCGAGTTCGACCAGCACCTCGAGGTCGTCGATGCGGCTGTTCAGGGTCTCGAGGCGCTCGAGCGCGGACTGCCGGTGGGAGAGCTTCGACGTCACCTTCTGCGCCGCTGCGGGGTCGTCCCAGAGATCGGGCGCCCCGGCTTCCTCGCTCAGTTCCTCGATGTCCTTGCGCATCCCCTCGACGTCGGAGACCTGCTCGATGGACTGGTACTTGGCGCGCAGGGCGCGGATCTCAGCGGGAAAATCAGTGGTTGCCATGGTCGTTCCAGCCTACGTCATGGGCTCGCACGGGCCGGCGTGTGCGCGCCGCCCGACGTCGTCGTCACCGGCCGTCCGCCGTCCTGGTGTGCGCGTCGTTCCTCCTTCACCGCACGAGTTGTGCGCGGGCATCCGCCTGCACGACGATCGGGATCCCGTCGGGCACCAAAAAATTGACGATGGGCGGCCGGACGACGGCGGTGAGCACCACGCGTGCGGTCCGGCCGTCCGCGGTGCCCGTCGCAGGATCGACCGTCAGCTGATCGAACCGCGCTGCTGCGCCCGTGGCGACGAGGTAGCCGGACGCGGACTCCTCCACCCGCGCGTCCTGCAGGGACGGGAGCGGCGTGGTCGTCCCACCGCTATCCACGTCGATGCTGTAGGTGTCCGCGGCCGCGAGTGCCGCACCGTCGGCGACCGAGAGCAGCTTCTTGTGCCCGATGTAGACGGAGGACACGGCGAGGACGACCGTGACCACCAGCAGCGAGACCAGCACGTACCCGATGATCAGGACTCCGACCTGTCCGTCCTCGCAGGTCTGACCCGGGTGGTCGTGGTCCTGCCCGTCGGACGTCGCACGCGTGCTCATCCGAATCGCTCGACGATCTGGGCCGAGGTCGAGTCGACCGTCGCGGCGGACGGATACGCACCCGCGACGGAGGGGACCAGGGGCAGGGGGACCTCGAGCCGCACCACCACGGTGACGGTGGAGCCCGGAGCGAGGCACTCGTCGCTGCAGGCGATGTCCACGACTGCCTGCTCGGGGGCGAACCCGAAGTCCGCGAGGGCAAGACGGGCAGCCTCCCGGGCACGGGCGTCGGCCTCCTGGGGTGTCCGGGCGTCGACGAACACCTTCGCGGCCTGATCGGCAGCCCCGACCACCGCGAACGAACCGCCCTGCACCTGCCCCACGGTCAGCACGAGGTACACCACCGGCACCAGGAGCAGGACGCTCAGGAAGACGAACTCGACGACCGCGCTTCCGCGTTCCTGCCGGAGGAGGGCGTCCGCGACCCGTGCGCGATGCAGCTGCTGCACCCATCCGACAGCACCGGGAAGCGCTGCTCGAGCGGGCACGATTCTTCCGGCGGAGGTGTCGACCGTCGGATCACGACGGAAGGGCGGCATGACCGCGTACCTCCATGACACCGGCCGGACCGATCAGGCCGATCACCGGCAGCGGCGCACGGACGACGACCTCGAGCGTCCGCACGCCCCCGACCGTGCTCTCGCCCACCGTCACATCCGAACCGTAGGAGTCTGCCAGCGAGCCCCTGATCAGCTCCTCCGCCCGTCCGACGGCGTCCTGCGGGCTGCGATCCGCGAGGGTGCCGTACCGGGCTCCCGAGGACGCGGCATCGATCAGGGTGTTGCGGACGTGCAGGACCAGCGTGAGCTGGATGATCGCGACGAAGATCACCGTCAGGAGTCCGCCGATCAGCGCGAAATCCACGACGGCGGCACCGCGTTCCGGGTCCTCGCGGTCCCTGCCGACCTGCAGCCGACGGAAGATGGCCCTCATCTAGGGCGAGACCTGATCGATCGCCTGGTTGAAGAGGCCCTCGAGTGCCGGGCCCGCGATGGCGAGCAGTGCCGCGACCAGGACGGCGGACATGAGCGTGATCATGACCCACCCGGGCACGTCACCACGTTCCCGTTCCTCGGTCGGATGCAGCAGGACGGCTCCCGTCGCCAACAGGAGCAGGGTGAGGCGCTGTGCAGTTGTCATGATTCTCATGGGATTGCCCCTTGCAGTGGTGATTCGCGGAGTGATGGCCCGTGCAGTGATGGATGCGGCATGCGGATCGTGAAGCCCACGGTAGAGTGCGGAGGCGTGTCCGGACCTGGAGCGCTCGTCGTCATCACAGGCCGATGTTGATCAGCGCGATGCCGGGATAGACGGCGAAGAGGACTGTCAGCGGCAGCACACCGAATACCAGCGGAACCATCATGGCAATTTCCTTCTTGCCGGCTGATTCCATGAGTCCACGCTTCGCGAGGTCGCGTACGTCCTGCGCCTGAGCCCTCAGCACATCGGCGAGAGGTGTACCCCGCTGCACGGCCACGGTGATCCCGTCGACGAAGCGGGCGAGTGGAGCCAGCCGCGTCCGGTTCGAGAAGTCCTGGAGTGCCTCCACCAGGGGCTTTCCCGCTCTGGTCGCCGCGAGCACGAGGGCGAACTCGCCGGCGAGCTCGCCCTGTGCCGTGCGGCAGATGCGCTCCAGGGCGCCGGTGGTGCTCTCCCCCGCCGATACGGCGAGAGCCATCAGCTCGGCGAGGCTCGGGAACTCGGCGAGCATGCGGGCCTCGCGCCGCTTGATGTCGGAGGAAAGGACGTAGTCCCTGCCGACGAACCCCATGACGGCACAGCCGAGGACGATCAGCACGGCCAGCGGCAGGTTGGCGGATCCCGAGGCGGCGAGCAGAGCGATCACCATCGTGGAGCCGGCGAGTCCGCCCGCCGACCAGAGAAGTTGCTGTGCACGGAACTCCGCCGGTGTCTGGCCCCTGCCGGCCTGATCGAGCCGCCGCGACAACGTCGCCGTCGCCGGGTTGAAGCGGTGCGACCAGCGGACGGCGTCCGCGAGAAGGGGGCGCACGATCCTTTCCAGCGGGCCGAAGGGGGTGACGTTCGATGTCCCGTCGAGAAGAAGTCGTGACTGGACGTCGACGGCCCGCAGCTGAGGGGCGATACGTTCGGTGAGGGTGGCGGGACGCATCGAGGGAAGGCGGACGAGTGTCAGCCACAGTCCCGCTCCGAGAACCAGGCCGCACAGCGCAGCGAGGGCCAGTGGTGACGTCATCGCAGAACCCTCTCGTCCTCGGGCAGCGCTCCGACGCGCAGCATCACGCGATAGCAGACGACGGACACCACCAGGCCACCGAGCAGGACCGCGGCACCGGCTGTCGAGTTGTAGGCGCGCACGGCTTCAGGTCGGGTCGAGAGGAGCAGGAGCACCAGCCACGGTGCGGCAACCGCCAGCCGCGCCGCATTCACGGTCCAGGACTGCCGCGCCTCGAGTTCACTGCGTGTCCTTGCTGCGTCGCGCAGGAATTCCGACAGCGTGCCGAGTAGCCGGCCGAGATCGGATCCGCCTACTTCTCGTGTCATCCGGAGGGCTTCGACGATGCGGTCCGCCACGGGATCCGCCAACCGCTCCTTGAGTCGATCGAGGGCATCCTCGAAGCGGCCACCTGCGCGGTAGTCGTCAGCGAAGGCTCGGAAAGCGGGGCGTAGTTCGATGGGCCCCTTCTCGCCGAGTTGCACCAGAGCCTCCGGCAGCGAAAGCCCGGCGCGGATGGCGGACCGCAGGTGGTCGACCGCGTCCGGCCAGAGTTCGCGCAGCGACGCCGTGCGCTTCGCCGCGCGCCATCGAACGATCCCGAAGGGAAGGAAACCCCCGAACAGGGCGAAACAGACCGCAATGGGCCAAGATCCGGTCAGCACGAAGCCGAGGAGAAGCACGAAGAAGCCGACCGCGGCACACGAGGCCAGGAGCCCGTTCGTGGAAACACGCTCCACCCCTGCCCTCAGGAGCAGATCGTCGAGCGACCTCCGCCGGGTACGCCTGGCTCGCGGCGCGACCGGGCGCTCCCAGAAGGACCACCAGACAAGGAAGAGCCCGGCGCCCAGGCCGACTCCGAGGGCCGTGTTCACGATCGAACCCCGAGCACGGATGCGATGTCGACGCCTGCCGCCCTGAACTTGTCCTCCGCCGGCATGCCGGTGGCCGTGAGCTCCAGGGTTCCGTCAACGCGGTGGAAGATCGACGAGGATTCGATGACCCCGTTCTCGACCCTCCGCCCGAGTGCCATGATCTCCATGACGCGGCGCTGCCCGCCGGGAAGCCGCGCGCAGTGGACGACGAGGTCGATGCAGGAGGCGACGGTCGGAACCACGAAGCTGCTCGAGATGTTCTCTCCGGCGAGCAACGGCAGGGTGCAGATCTTCGTGATGGCGTCATGAGCGCTGTTGGCGTGCACACTGCACATCCCGGGGAGGCCGCTGTTCAGGGCGATCAGCATGTCGAGGCACTCGGCCTCCCTCACCTCGCCGACGATCAGGCGGTCGGGCCGCATGCGCAGAGCCTCCTTCACCAGCCGGCGGAGTGGGATTTCGCCATGGCCCTCCAGGTTCGGCTGGCGGCACTGCAGGCCGACGACGTCCCGCAGGGGTAGCTGGAGCTCGAAGATCTCCTCCACCGTGATCACCCGCTCGCGCGGCCCGATGGACGCGCCGAGGCAGTTGAGCATCGTCGTCTTGCCGGCCTGGGTCGCCCCGGAGACGAGGATGTTCAAGCCGCTCGCGACCGCGACCCCGAGGAAGCGCGCTGCCTGGGGCGACAGCGTCCCGAGCTCCACCAGGTGCTCCAGTCTCGACGCCCGGGCGATGAACTTCCTGATGTTGACGGACCAGTGCTGCCGCGTGACGTCGGGGATCACGACGTGAAGGCGTGATCCGTCGGGGAGCGAGGCATCGACGAACGGGGAAGAGAGGTCGAGGCGCCGTCCAGAAGACTTCAGCATCTTCTCCACGAGGTCCCGGACCTGCTTCTCGGTCAGGGAGAGGTCTGTCAGTTCCGATTCGCCGTCGCGGGCCACATAGACCTCGGAGGGGGCATTGATCCAGACCTCCTCGACCGTAGGGTCGTCGAGGAACGGCTGTAGGGCGCCGAAGCCGGCAACGGCGTCGTAAACCTGCTTGCGCGCCACATCGAGTCGTCCGAGCGCGGGAAGGACGCCCAGCCTCGACCTTTCGTCATAGTCGGCAACGGCATCATCGACCAGAACCTGCACCTGGGAGGCCTGCCGTGACGGATCGAGGCCACGACGGCGGATGAGTTCCCGAACTTCCCCCTCGACGAGCCGCACACCGTCCATCCGAAACTCCCATTGTCATGGTTCCGCATAGCCCCGGGCCGCTCCACACCGACGCGTCCGACCTTCACCCTACTGAAGCCCACGCAGGGCGACCAGAGTCACCTGCAGATGTGGACATCCCGCGTACACGGCGTCTTTCCTGCGGAATGGACGTGCGCCTCCCGACACGCCGAACCAAATACGACGACAGGCGCAGGTTTTACCTAAGATTCTTCCTTCACTTCCGAAACTCGGGTCCCACTAGTAACAGGGCTGTACTCTTTCGAGCAATCACTCAGCTGGCTGACGCCCGGATTCTGCTGGAGAAACCCGTGACCTTGCCCTCCCCCGCCCGGCTTCTGTGCGCCGCCCTCCTGTCCTTCGGACTTCTGGGCAGCGCGGTGCCCGCCATGGCGAACGACGCCGTGCCGGCGGCGCCGCCGTCGACCGCCCCGGCGCCGCCGTCGACCGCCCCGACGTCGCCGGCCACGGTCGCCCCCCGGCAGGCGCTGGAGTCCGCGACACTTCCGGCCACAGCGCCCGAAGCGCCGGTCCCGGCCGAGACCGTTCCCGCGACCGAGAAACGCGCGGCGGCCGCGGAACCGTCGACGGTGAAGCCGTCCGAGGCCGCCGCAGGAGCATCGCCGCCCGCGGCGTCGCCCGCACCGAACGAGGTGACCTCGTTCGTTCCGGACCTGAACTGGAACCCGCTCAATGATCCTGGATCGAATGCCCGGTACGGCGAGCACTTCGCCCAACCGGTCACACCGCTGAAGACGGCGTCGCCACTGGGCCTCGACGACGCAGGCGGCAGCGCCGCCATCGCGCCGCGCTCGGGCACTTTCAAGGTCACGCTGGTGACGGTGCAACTGTCGGGGAAGACAGTTGCGGACACCGACGCGATCAACATGACTGCGGCGCGCAACTCGATCACCGGTGCGAACGCCTACTGGAACTCGGCGTCAGCGGGTCGTCTCTCCATCACCAAGGTGAACGAGCTACGCCACAAGTCGGCAGCGAAGATCACCGACTCCTACGGCACCATCATGGCGACCGTGACCAAGGAGCTGAACTGGCAGTACCGCTCCTACGAGTCGCTGGTCATCTTCGTCCCCCACGCGGACCTCAACTACAACGGGTCCTGGGGCATCCTCGGTGGCGGGTTCACCGACAGCGCGACCAGTGGACGCGTGATCATGCCGTACCCGTCGGCACTCACGAACAACGTCGTGACGCACGAATTCGGCCACGTCCTCGGCCTGCACCACGCCAACTCGCTGGCATGCTCCAACGGAAGGGTCGACGCGGAACGGACCGGATCCTCCTGGGGCAACTCGGGCTGCTGGTCGTCCGAGTACAGCGATATGTCCGATCTGATGGGCTACGCCCAGGTCAGCTCGCCGATGATCAACGCCTTCCTGTGGGAATACGGTGGCTTCGGCTCAGGCGACGAGATCCGGAACATCGGAACGCCCTCGAACAAGCAGCAATACACCCTCAGGCCATGGGGCGGCACCGACAGGCAACGGGCACTGAAGTTCACCGATCCGGTCAGCAAGGAGGTCTACTACCTCGAACTGCGCGCGCCGGTCGGCTTCGACAGGACGGCTGCTGTGGGCGGTAACCAGGGCGTGAAGATCACGAAGCAGGACATCCTCGGCTGGAGCGGCAACGCGTCCGTCGTCCTCACTCCCAACAGCAGCCTGTCCGGCTACTCGAACCGTGCCCTCACATGGAAGGCGGGACAGTCGTTCGTCACGCACTCAGGGACACGCGTGGAGATCACGTCGACCACCTTCCCGACGAACCAGGCGGATGCTGCCAGTGCGGTCGTGACCATCACCCCACCCACCATGACGCCTGCTGCTGCGATGTCGGCGATCTCGTCGGTTGTCGCTGGTTCTCCGCAGCTCGGGGGTGCGAAGTCGGAGGTGCAGTGCGGTCTGGTCGGAGGGGGTTGCTACCAGAATTTCGT
>NZ_LMLU01000010.1 GCF_001422665.1 Arthrobacter sp. Leaf234
GGGCGTGGTGGAGAACTGGACGCGGTAGCGCGGCGCGTTGTTCCAGGCGTTCCAGGCCAGCTTGATGCCGAATTCGCTTTGCTCCGTGAACTTCAGGCCCGTGGGGAACGGGGAATCGGTCTTGGTGCTCACTTTGATGGCGTCCGAGTAGGGACTGAGGGCCGTCGAATTGTCGGCCGCGAGGGCTCGGACGCGGAAGTAGTAGGTGGTGTCCTTGGTGAGCCCCGTGATTGTCGCACTCGTGGTGCCGTACCTGTAGTACGTGGCACCGGACATGTCGGGTTTGGTGGAGAACTGGATGCGGTAGCGCGGGGCATTTGCCCAAGCGTTCCAGGTGAGCTTCACGCTCGTAAGCTCCTGGGATGGGGAAGCGAGACCTGTGGGCAGATCGGAGGTCTGACTGATGGTCGAAGGAATCATCAGCGGGGTGGCAGCTGCGCCCTGTGCTCCGACGACGAGAAGCAGCATCAGCAACGTGGTGACGACGCTCGTGATCTTTGTAAGGAAAGGCGTGTTGGAGAGAGGGCTGGTCATGATTCCTCGTGGGCTAGGTATTCCGGAGGCACGCGCTGTAGAGGCGTTCAGGAGACTTAAGGACAGGCACGCAATGAGGGAGTGTCGGCTAGCCGACATCAGCAGGCATGGCAATTTCGTGAGCAGGTACCGCAGCCGGCGCGGCGGCAGAACGGATCTTACGGGTGTTGCGTGGGGGGCCTTCGATGTGAGGTCCGAGCCGGTGACGGGTTGGAAAAGAGAACGTGATCGGTCGTCCTGGTCCTCTCTTTCAGGGAAGACGCAGGCTCGGGCAGTGACAGCGCATTCGGAAGCAGGAGCATAGTGAGACCTCGGCGAATAGTGGTGCCTCCAGCGGGCATGACGAAATCATGACACCTGCGATCACGTCGAACCCTGACCTGCGGCAAAGTTGTCCGAATACTGCGCTGTACTTAAAGGAGTGCTCGCTGCCACGTCAGGAGCCGCGCTGACGATCAAGGTTCGCGTGCTTACCTCGTTAGGGGCGTCTCAGTTCGGCAAGCTTTCGGTCGCACCACTGAAGCTTCGGCGAGGGACCGGACCGAGACCGGCTGGAGCAATTGATCGCCGGGTCTGCCCTGGAGTCGACTGTCCGGCTGCCGGGGTTACAGCGACACTGCACGACCTCTGGGCGGCGTCCTTCACCCTGCTGACCAGCACCACAGAGGGTCTGCCCCTGGTCCTGCTGGAAGCGATGAGCGGTGGCTGCCTGCCGATCGCCTACGACATCCCGTACGGTCCCGCCGATCTCATCGAGGACGCCGGCTACGTCTCCTCCTGCCACGAGGAGACGTAGCCGGCGTCGCTGCGCGCATCGCCACGATCGTGTCGTCGTCCAGCGACGATCTGCGTGCGATGCGGACGGCTGCGCGCGCCACGGCGGAGCGTTTCTCCGATCAGGCCGTGACTGCTCGATGGGCCGGCGAGATGGAGTTGGCCAGCGACAGGAGGCTTCACCAGTTAGCCCTGCCATCGTAGGAGGTGTGGAGACTGCCATGGACAGAAGACCGGGCTCGGGGGACACAACTCGGCTCATGACCGCAGCCAAGAAGTACTGATCTCGAACGGCTCCGACACCCACCCGTTCGAGATCAGTACTTCTTGAGAACAGCACTTTCGGCAGGTGCGTAGTCTCTGCTCCTAAGAGGCCACTCCACCATCACGTGATTCCAAAGCTCGTGTTCCTATCGCCCTGAGAAGCTTCTCCACGCCATCCCCGAACGATCTATGACCCGTCGGGATCGCAACAGCAGGTAGGTGGTACTTGCCTCCGAGTTCGACAAGCCCTGTCTTGCCCATCAGCTCTCTCACTCTCACCTTTGCTTGCTCTGTCCGTCCGATGAGTTTGACTGCTATCCGGCCCGACTCGTCAATGAGGTCGACGGCCATCGGCAGTCCATCGACGCGGAAGTCGACAACAAGGCAATTCGGTCTGTAGAACCACAGGTGCACTCTCTTCAGATTGTCGAACCGAGATTCCGAGAGGCGTGCCTGAATCTCCAGAAGCAGCTCACTGGGTTGAGGCGCTGACGGATCGTCTAAGCCCCAGACCAACGCTCGGTCATCCCTATGACTCGGGCCGAAGACTCGACCGAGTGCGGCGGTCAGGTCCCGGTCCAAATGGTGCACGGTAGGGTCCAGCGGAACTTGATGAGTTCGTGCTCGTTTCCAGTCTGAGTTGATGCCCATGAAGTGGCGATGCTGGATCTGGGTGGAGGGAGTCAGGTCGACTCCTGAAATCTGATGTGTCTTCCACTGCGCGGCGTCCCGGGTGAGGCTTGGTCGGGCCACCCATTTGCGGGTGGTCGGCACTCTCCGATCGTCGAAGTACTGGAAATCCGCGAAGCTGAGAAGGGCATCCGTCGGAGCACCGACCGTTTCTATCCACCGACCGTGATAGGTCATACCGGGCGAACCGGTCTTCATGAGCAGATCGAACACCGAGCCCCCGGCTCCGAGCAAAACGAGCTCATCGATATCGGCGTTGATCACTGCAGCCGCACCCGTGAGGAAGCGATATCGAGCGTGCTCCATGATCCCGTATTCGCAGAAGTCCGAATCCCAGGGAGCGTTGGTCAGGCGATCCCAGTTACCGCCCTGAGGGCCGAAAGGGAACGGCCATCGGACGACCACGATGACATCGAGACCAGGGATTCTGGCCAGAGCCTCCACGACGTCCTCGGGCACGTATTCGGTCGAGCCGTTGTCATACAGCAGGACTGCGTCCACCCCGTGTGTTTCGACATGGAAAAGAGCCCAGTCATGGATCCAGTCGAGTCGATTGTTTTTCGACTTGGTGAAGAGCACCTTCCGGTTCGCGAAGAGGTGGCCGAGGTCGCGGCTGACTTCGGTACTGAGGGTCACCAGGGGGGTCGTCATCGTCAGGAGCTGCGCGCTCGGGGCGTCGTGGATCAGTGAGCGCTGGGTCCGGTCCAGATCCGTGAAGGTCGGGGTGAGGGGAGCGCCGAGCTCGGTCGAGAAATCGGCACGTTCCATCTCCGGCTTGAGGTTCAGCAGGGGTGGCCCGCTGAGAACGATGTCAGAACCTGAGTGGAAGACATCGTAGAACAGCGTGCGGAAGTCGAATTTTTCCTTATAGGACTTCTGTTGCTGCCCGGGCGGCCTCGGAGGCTTCCGCGCCATGCCGGCGTGACGAGGAATCACCATGGAGGATGGAGTCACAGTGAGATGTTTCTTCGCAGACCCGATCATCGATACTCGCCATTCCGTGTCGTCGAGACACCTCGGAATGCCCGACATGTCGCCCAGCCGGACCTCAAAGAAAGATCCCGCCGAATTTTTTCGCGAGAAGCAGGTGCCTGTCACGATGTCCTGAACCGTCGAACCCGTGGCCGTTCGACGTTGCGCCGAAGGCTGGGTGCAGTCCCTCGGACAAAATCCCCAGAATCGACACCATCAGCGGAACGTTGTACTGGAGAGTCTCGGCATGGTTCCTGGCGAGATTGGATGCTGTCGATATTAGGTTGAAGTTTGTGTAGCGATTCAAGCTTTGTTGCAGCGGCTCCAGATAGTCGATGCAGTGAGGGTCGTATGGCGACGTCAGGAGGTACATATGACGCTCTTTCCGCTCATCTGAACGGATCGCCTGCGGAACGAGGTCATTCAACCACTCCACATCGGACGGCTCGGCAGATCCGGCCATGTGCTCGATGATGGGGAACCGTTTTCGGTTTTTGAGGTAGGTGCCGATGGCGATCTGCGGCGATGAGGCGACGATGTTGCCACAGTTCGCCTTGATACCGATACGAATCGCAGCTGACGCTCCTTTCGACATTCCTGCCGTCGTGCATTCGTCATCGGCGAGGCCGAGCGCTTCCTTGAAGACCTCTACGAGTGCGGTAACTCCCGATTCGATATCGAACTCGCGGTTCCGGCAGGCGTAGTACGAGTAGTCGGCGTCGAAATCGTCGTAGATCCAGAGCAGGTGGGCTCTATTGTGCTTCAGGAGTGGCTTGTCGTGGAGGAAGTCGAGAAGGGCGTTCGATTTCCTGATGGAGGTGAAGATGACGATGAGGTGACGGGTCTCCTTGCGTGCCGCCTGATACTCGAAACGGACGTCGACAGGGCCGGACCGGTAGGGGCTCGAAGGAATCACTGGCACCTCCCTCGATCGGCCGACCCGTGGTTCTTCCCGAGTTTGACGAACGGGCGGCTCACCGCTGACCTGCCGAAGATCGTTGCGATCCGGGTTCGCCGACCGTTACGGGAGCCAGGCAGGTGAGAAGAAACTGCTGCAATGCCGACGTACGGTACAGCTCGTAATCGAAAGTGAATCGGGGGAAGTCCGCATCTTCCAACGAGTCGAATCCCCGGGCCAATCCCTCCTCGGAATTCTCCACGATCAGACCGTACCGCCCGTCCAGGACCTCGCGCGGTCCTGGTACGTCGGTACTCACGATGCGCTTGCCGAGGATCATCGCCTCGAAGAGGACCATCGGCTGGCCCTCGTGCAGGGATGGCAGAATAAAAGCATCAGAGCGGGCGAGTATTGCATAGGGATTGTTCCTTTGTCCAGCGAGCCAGATGTAATCGGAAGCGTCCAGATGGTGGATGAGTTGTTGCAGATCCGTCATCAGCGGTCCGGTTCCCACGATGACCAGCCTCGAGAGCGGGTGTGACCGGTGGTATCGGCTGAAACTGCGGATGAGCTTGGCGTGGTCCTTTTCCGGGGACATTCTTCCGATAGCCAGGAAGTTGGTGCTGGCTCCATTCATCCAGTCGTCGATGTCCTGATCCACCGGCTCGGTCGCCGACAGCAGCACTGACTCGGGATGAATCTGATTGTCGACGTTGACGAAGGATGATGGCGTCAGGGAAAACCTGGTCGATAGCGCATCTCTGTTCCTCTCCGAGACTGCACGTGCCACTGAGACGTATCGATCATAGAACCGGTACAGCCGGAAGACGGCCTCCAACTCGGGGAACTTCATCTTCTCCTCGTTCCCCATGTCGTTGTGGAGATAGATGGTGCGCGTACCGCTGCCCGGACTGAAGGCGGCAAGCGACGTCCAGAACGCGGAGTAGCCGTCGAACTCGATGATCGCGTCGAAGTGCTTCGTGCCGAAGATACGTCTGTGTTCCCGTTCGAAACTCGTTCTGTACAGACCCCATTGTTCGGGAGACGCCAGGTCGTGCTGCGAATTGAATTTGTTCACCGTCCACTTCTCTTCCGGGGTGAGCGCGTGCACGCCTGTCCGCCCGATGATCTGGACGTGATCCGGAAGGGCGACCAGATTGGCCAGCCGCAAGGCATCCCGGGCGAGCACCTGCGGTTCGACCACGAGAACGATCCGGTAATGCTCGGGATCTATGCTGTGCATCAGGTTGCGGAAGGAGGTCGCGATCCCGTTGGGGATGAGACCGTGGTGGAGAAGTACGGTGGGCCGATCGACCGGCCTCTTCGAGGCAATGGCGTCCGGATCATCGTCGAAGAAAAAGCGCTTCACCCGCTCCGAGGACAGGCCATCCTCTTGGGAGCAGAAGCGCGCGATCGCCGACTCATAGGTCGCATCGGACCTCCAATCGCTCGAGAGGCCCGCAGTAATGGCCGGCTGCAGTTCTTCTGCTGTAGCGCAGACCTGGCCCGGCATGTCGGTCAAGTCGAAGTAGAGGCCGCGGTCCGACGCATATTCTTCCTCGTCATACGCGAAGAACACGATCGGTTTCTTCGTGGGCAGGAAGTCGAAGAAGATGCTCGAGTAATCAGTGATCAGGAGATCGACCGCCATCAGCAGGTCGTTCGTATCGATTGCCTGAGGTACGACGGTCACATCGAGTTCGACGTCCTGCAGCAGGGACTCGGTCAGTCGGTGGGCCCGGAAGAAGAGATGATGACCAGGGCTGGTCATGCTTTCAAGGTCCTCCCGGAGCTGACCCACGTCTACGCTGCGGTCGTGAGTCTCACCCCGCCAGGTCGGAGCGTAGAGCACCACCGGGCGACCATCGTCTGGGGCGATTCCCAGGTCTGAACGGAGCCGCGCTCGGTCCTCGTCGCCGGACACTACGAGTCGGTCGATCCTCGGTGATCCGGTGACGGCTATCTTCCCTTCGAACAGCCCCTCGATGTCATGCCGCGCAATGAGAGCATGCGATGTGTGTTCGTTGGGACTCATGATGTGCGTGCTGTGCAGGAAGTTCCGTGCAAGATTCGCGTGCGGAACAACTCCCTGTTTCATGTCTCGGCCCAATGTCTTCAGCGGTGTTCCGTGCCAGGTATTGAGGTATCGCTGCCCCTCCTTCCGAATGAAGTAGGGCGGAAATGAGACGTTGTTCACGAGGAAACGGGCGCTGGCCAGGTAGCGCTTGTAGGCGTCGGTATGGAGTTGGGCGAAGACGACGTCCCGTCGTCCGGCAATCTCCGCCGGAACTACCGCTTCCGGTGTCACTGCCCACACATGCAGGAAATTTGCATAGGCCGGGTCGGCCACCACATTCCGGAAGAGTGCAAGCGGATGACAGCCGATGGACGCGCCATGGTTGCTCTCCCACAGGATTACATCGGGCCTGATCCTCAGCGAGGCGTAGAGGTCCGTGTACTCAAGACTGTTCTTCGTCTTCGGCGATCGGAGATACTTGCCGACATCGACGCCGTCCGACGTGTTGAAGAGTCTGGAGTCCACGAAGGCGTCCGCGGCCGCATCGAATTCGCCGGCTCTCGTCAGTGCCATTGCCCTCAGCTGTCGGAGGTTCACATCGAACGACTGAGAGCGGTCGACTGCGGCCGAGAGTTCTTCTATCGCAGCTCGCCAGTCGCCTGCCGAAAGAGCAAGTTCGCCGGCTTTCCTCCGCTGTGTCGTCGAGTTCGACCCCTCGCGGACCGTTCGGGACTGGCGGACCACGTCCACGATGTACGCACGGGCGCTTTCTGTCAGCGGGGACGTCTCGGGCAGGACGTGGTGCTGCTCCTCCATTGCACGAAGGAAGGACACCGCGGCCAAGTCACTAGAGCCCATTCGGGTTAGTGAATATCCAGACCTGTACGCCCAGTATTTCTTGGATGGATCGAGGCTGTAGGCGTGATCGTAGGCTTGGGCGGCTTCGCCCCAGCGTTCCAGGCGCTCGTACGAGAGGCCGAGCTTGTAATGCCAGTAGGGCACATCGTCACGTAGGACGATGGCGAATTGGTAATGTCGCGCAGCGTCTCCCCAGAGATGGCATCGATCGAATGACAACGCGATCCTGTACCGTATTTCTGCCGTATCAGGTGCGACTTTCGCCGACTCCTCGTAGGCCTGGATCGCTCTCTGCCACAATCCCCGATTCTGGAAGAATGCGCCGATGCCCAGCACAGCCGAGTTCAACTTCTTGTCGGCTGCCATTGCTTTCGCGTAGGCTTCGGCGGCGCGCTGCGGATTCCCGCTGAGCTCCCAACTGTGTCCTTCGAGAAAATAGTTGTCCGCACTACCGGGTTCGAGTAGCGACGATCTGCTGAAGGCGAGCGCAGCCTCATCATATTTCTTCATTGCATACGATGTTGTCGCCAGATCGATCTGCCATGCATAATCGGTTGCGTGGGCGGCATTGCCGCTCCTGAGGATGTCGAGCTGCTGCCACTTAGGGCCTTTGTCCGCTCTCAATGACTGCAGACGGTGAGCGTCGTCGAGGACTGCGACATCATCAACGTCCTGGTCGACCGAGCCCCTGGTGCTCCTGACCGCCTGTCTCAGGCCTTCGAGCTTCGCGCGATAGCGCTCGTGGCTCGGCTCGAGCTCGACGGCATTCTGGTAATGCTGAAGGGCCTGACGCGTATAGTTCAGTCGCTGGTACACGAAACCCAGCTGGTACTGCCATCGCGCATTTCGCGGATCAAGCTGGAGTGCACGCGTGAAGTCTGCCGCGGCTGCCGGAAGATCACCCTCGTGCAGCGATCGATGACCGGCCTCGAAGATGCGATGGGCCGAGTCGGCCGGAGAACCACCGTCTGTCCAGGTTCGGTCACGCCTCGATGCTGCTGTGCCGGGGCTCAACTCCTCTCCTGAGTTGACCTCCGAATCCCTATGGGGGCTCATCTGACATACCTTTCGCGTATCCGGCGTGAGCGGGACCACCCCCTACGCCGCTGGTGGTGATGTGCCGCTGTGCAGTTGGTGGGACTGTGTTGAACAGTCGGGCGTGGGGTCCGCGCTAGTGCTGCGCAGAGACGACGTCGTCGGTCGCCGGAACGCCGAGCGGGAGCGCATCGACCACCCGCTGGGTCGCAGATCCGTCACACATCGGCGCGTAGGTCTCCACGAAGGTCCGGTACCGATCCGCGTACCGCACCTGGATCGACGGCAGGGACTTGATGGCATGCACGACCTCGGGCGTTGTCATCAGCAGTGGACCGGGAGCCTGCGCTTCGAGATCGAAGTAGAAGCCGCGGGTCGAATCGCGGTACTGGGCGATGTCGGGGGTCAGGAAGATGATCGGCTTACCCGTCACGCAGAAGTCGAACATCACCGACGAGTAGTCGTTGATCAGGACGTCCGCAGCAAGATACAGATCATTGACCTCGGGATACTCCGTCACGTCGATGACGAACCGGTTCCCCGCCGTCTGTCGCTGGCCGGCGATGTTGTGGTGTCCACGCAGCAGGATGACATAGTCCTCGCCGAGTTGCTCCTGGGCTGCCTCGAAGTCCAGGTAGGTGACCAGCTCGTACTGCTTCGACGTGTTCTTGGCGTCGTCGCGCCACGTCGGTGCGTAGAGGATGGCTCGACGACCTTCGGGAATCCCGAGGAGGTCACGCACCGCTGCGCGGCGGAGATCGGCGTCGGGGGCCCTGAGGGAATCGTTCCGCGGGTACCCCTCGGTGATCACCTGCCCGGTAAAACCGAAGCACGTGGCGAGGACGTGCGCCGCATAGTCGTTCTGTGCGAGGAGCGCGTCCCAGTAGGTCGCTTCACGCTGCATGAGGTTCCAGTAGGACAGCGAGAAATTGGTGCGGGCGACGTCGTTCCCGAGCTTCTTCAGCGGTGTACCGTGCCATGTCTGGATGTACACCTGCCCGTCCCGCTTCCGGAAGTAGAAAGGGAAGTTGTTGTTGTTGACGAGCAGCCTTGCCTCGGCCAACAGGCGGTACCAGAGCCGTGAGCCGATCAGGACCGGCTGGGCGCCATCAGGTACGGGCACGGAGTGATCAGCGATCGCCCAGTACATGTCCCCGACGGTCGCGCGCCGCTGGAACTCCTCGAGGATGCGCCGCGTGCTGTCGGTTGCGCGACGTCCCCCGAAGCACATGAAGAGGACGGAGTCCTGCAGCGGCAGCTTCGCGCGGTCGATCTCGCTGCGCAGCATCTGCTGGTTGTAGCGTCCGAGTTCGTCCGCAGCCAGTGGCGGGCGGACGTGGACGGTGACGGCTCCGGCGACAGCCGTCCTGCTGATGCCGACCTCGAGGGTGTCACGCAGCTCGCGGGAAGGCAGCATCTCCTGGAGGGCAGGTGCCGCGGGGAGCCAGTACCCTACGTTGTCCTCTGTCTTCTGGGGGATGTACCGGAGGCTGTAGGCTCCCGGCTCCGGCATCTGATCCCGGCCCTCCCAGGGAGAACTCACGAGAGGGAAGCGGACGGTGAAGCGGTTGCTCCCCTGGTTGCGCGTGACGTTCAGCGCCACCTGGTCCGCCTCGATCACTGCCTTCCCACTGGACAGCACCAGCCGCGGGGCATGGATGCTCGTGAAGTCCGCCGTACCGAGGACGGTGAGGTAGCAGCCGTCCTCGGAGACACGGAGATCGTCCGCCTCGACCCGGTAACGCCGCTCTTCGAGGGCCAGGAAGCCGTAGCCCGTCAACTTCAGGCGCAGGCGGCGCGATCGGTCCAGCTGCTCCGTGAAGTCCGTGCTCCCGGGGCGCCACGCGATGGGCTGGGGAGTCTTGAAGCCGCTGTCCAGGCGCAGGTCCCACTGGTGCTCGGCGCGCGGTGAGGCCTCTGCGGTGAGGCGGGGGATCACGAGGCGGTAGTCGGCCACGTTACCGCGTACGTCCACGCACACGGCGGTCTTCCGAAGGGCCAGTTTCGCGCACTCCACCGTGATCTTCGAGGCGAGCGGCGCGGAGTGTGCTTCGACCGTGATCGTCAGTGTGCGCCCGTCGAGCCGCACGTCCGTCGCCGAGTACATGGGGGCTACCCGCACCAGCGTCAGACCGCGTCCGGGCTTGAACTCGACGGCGATGCGGTGCTCCCCGTTCATGGGGGCGATGGGTACGGTGCCGGCAGCACCCGAGGTGTCCCGGCGGGTGACTGGTGATTCCAGCACCTGACCCCGCGCTGTGAGGCGCAGCCCGAGCGACCATGACGACGGCGCGGCGTCCCCGGCGGGCAGGGCGGCCGGGTCGATGCTGACACTGAAGCCACTGTCCGCATAACTGGTCCAGTTGTCGTTCGCGTCCCAGTCGATGGCCGGATCGCGGTGCCTCCCGACAACGAGCGGCAGGACCTCGTTGCCGTCGTCGTCGATCAGCATGGCCTCGATGACGAGAGCGCCCGCAGCAGGGTCGATCGAGGAGATGTAGGCGTGGCCGGTGATCCTGAGGCAGCCGTCGTCGCCCCACTCCATTTCGGTGATCTTGCTGATGACGCGAAGGTCGATGTCCTGGCAGGCGAGCAGGTCCTCGGACGGCTGTCTCGTGAGGTCCGACAGATAAGGAGGCTGCGCACGGAGCGGACCCGGCTGCGACGACGTGGCGAACGAGGACCCGAGATCGCTGCGGGAGCTGCAGATGGTGACCACATCAGGCCGGTTGTCGTCCAGGACCGCCGCGAGGATGAGGCGATTGTGGAGCCGGATGCCCTCCCAGGCGAAGGGGGCCAGGGCATGGAGTTCCTGGACCCCCGCCACGAGCCGGGACCAGTAGACGTCGTCGGTGCGAGGGACGACCTCGAAGAAGGGAAAGAGATCGGTGCCGAGGAGCCGGGTCAGCAGTCGTTCCGCCGCCTCCGGGGCCAGACGTCCGAGACCCTCGGTGATCACTGCCGACATCCGCCGGAGGTACTCGTCGAGCACCCCGATGCTGCACAGCTGCTCGCGGGTGAGGGAGTCCCCACCGCTGTCGCCGACGACGTCGCTGAGCCTTCCCGGCAGGAGGTCGATGGTCCCTGCACGAAGATAGGCGGCCCGGACCGCTTCGGCCTGCCAAAGATCGCCTTCGACGTCGACGTCCATCAGGTGCTCGAGCCAGAACGACCTCGAGAAGACCTTGTTGCTGAGGTAGGTGTCCGACGCAAGGTCCGGGGCATGCTGCAGCGTGGTCGTGAGCTCGGCCGTTCCGTGCAGGGCGGTCTGCGCGGCCGGGGTGACGAACTTGGCGCCCTTCCGCACCCCGACGGTGCCGACCGCGACGTCGGACCGTGACCCCTTGAGCGACCGGACCGCGGCGGCGGCAGCGCCCGGGGCAACGAGGTCCCCGGCGGTGACGAACATGATCCACCGCGTCCTGGCGGCTTCGACCACCGCGTGACGTGCAGCCGGCGCCGGGATGCCGGTGGCAGGCCGAAGCGCGATGCGCGCGTCCCGCTTGGCGTAGGAGGAAGCGTCCCTGACGATGCCGTCGTCGCCGGTCGTGTCGACCACGACCACCGCGAGGGCCACCGACTTCTGTCGCAGAATGCTCTGCAGAGTGGCGACGAGATCCTGCGTGCCGTCCTCGACCACCACGCCGATGGTGAGGACCGGCTTCTGGACGGGTGCCGCGGTGAGGGTCCGTGGAGAGGTGAGGGTCGACGCCGCCCGTTCGACCTTCGCAGCGTCCGCCGGATGGAGGGATTGCCGGATCTTCTTCCGCTGCTCCACCGGGAGACTCTGCCACGCTGTCCGCAGCTTCCGCTTCGCTATCCGACGGATCCCGGATACTGCGTCCTCTGCGGTGGTCCAACGTGCCATAAGTGCTTGTCCTTCGGAAGGTGGATCAGACGTCCGCTGTGACGCGCGCGTCGAGTTCCTGGTTGGCGCGCTCCAGGTCGTCCGCGAAGTCCACTTCGACGGCGTAGAAGTTGCTGATGTCGACAGGCGTGTACTGGACACCGTCCTTGGCGATGGTGAGCTCGATGCCGCGCTCGAAGTAGTCCTGGTCACCGACCTGGGCAAGGCGCTTGATGAGCTTCTTCTTGTCCTTGGACGAGATGTAGTTGATGCCCACCGCTTCTCCGAGCGCGTGCTCGACGGACTTCGACAACTGGTCGATGTGCCCGTTGTCGTCGACGGTGTACTTGACCTCCTCGTCACTGACGGAGGACATGTCCACGGAGACGAAGGAAAGATCCTGCTCGATGAAGGGCCGCAGGTACTTGACGATCTCGGGGGCGAAGACGACGTCTCCGTTCATCCACAGGACGCCGCCCTTGGCGGAGTTCCGGAGAGCCTTGAGGAGGCTCTTGGACGTGTTCGTCTGGTCGAAGGCCTCGTTGTAGACGAAGGATGCGTTCGGGACATGCTCGAGGATCATCTCGAGCTTGAAGCCGACGACGATCGACAGGCGGAGCTTCTTCCTGAATTCGGACGTGAGATTCTCCACCTGCTGCTGCATGATGGTCCGACCGTCGCTCAGCTCCGTGAGTGGCTTGGGGTGGGGACGAGCGAGCCGTGTGCCCATGCCCGCCGCGAGGATGACTACCTGCACCGTCATGATGTGTCCTGTCGATTAGTACGCCGTGTGGGTAGGGAACATGATCGACGAACTGCCACCACGAGACCGTTGCGGTCGCACCACCACACTGAGGTACCCCCGGCAGCGATAGTACAGGAGCGGGGGCTCGAGGGGGCTGCCGGGGATGGTGCTCCACGTCTTAAAGGTCAGAACGGTGCTGCCACCAGCAGCTCCACGTTCTGGTCCCCGGCGGCTCCCTGGACCGACCCGGGGTCCAGCCCGGGTCTGTTCGCGGCGAGTTCGAGGCTCAGGGCAGCAAGGGACGCCGGGCTCTGCTCGCCGTCGCGGCGGACGTCGTCCGCCGCCGAGTGATCGAGGAGCGTTGCCAGGATGGAGAGTGTGCCGTCCCGGTTGTCGACCAGTTCGACAGCGCGTGACTGCTGCGGGAAGTCGATCAGGGAGGCCGTGGTGATCTCCCAGAGTCCGCCCGAACCGTTCCGCCCCCGGTGTGCCTCCACCCGGTGCCTGTGCTCGTGGCCGTTCAGCCACAGGACGAGGTTCGGGAACCGCGAGAGGATCGAGAGGACTTCGTCCCGTGCCAGGGACTCCCCGCCGTCGTCCGCCGTCGTCGCATCATCCTCGAATGACCGGAGCGGGTGGTGGCTGAAGAGCACCGTGATCCTGTTCTCGGCCTCCGACATCTGGGTATTCCCCTCCTCGTCGAGGTAGGAACCGGACACGGCCTCGAGCTGACCGACGAGCCAGGAAGCCTGCTCACGGTCCAGGCACCCTCGCCCGCTGCCGTCGGGGCTCGCCGTGTTCAGCATGATGCCGCGGACCTCCGGGGAGAGATCGAAGGAGTAGTAGAGCGCGTCCTCCTCGATCGGCTGCTCCACGGCGGATTCGGAGCGCGCGAGTGCCTTTCGGAAGGCCGCCTTGTCGAACACGTCGCGCTCTTCGGACGCCGCGGTGGTCCGCGACGGCAGCTCGGCCAGGAGTCGCTCCCGAGCCGCCTCTCCACCCTTGGCCTGCTCCCAGAAATCGGGTTCCTTCATCCCGGCCGGGAGCTCCAGCGGGAGACGCGAGCCCGTGCGCACCAGGTCGACGAACTGTTCGCCGGGAGAGATCCGCGACCCCCCGTACCGCCCGGTCTCGTCATGGTTGCCGAACCCCACGAACCAGGGGACGTCGGCACCCGGGGCGTCGATGGGACTGCTGGCGGCATCGAGGAGCCCTTCGACGGTCGGAAAGCCGTACCGCGCCTTCCAGTTGTCCGGGTCGGCACCGTCGGGCTCGGGGTCGGGATGCCAGACGTCGGCGAACAGGTCCCGGGGGGAACGGCCGTGGTCCTGGATGCCTTCGTAGCGCCCCACCGGGTTGGCGGTGGCTCTCCCACCGTCCAAGGCTGCGACCACCGCATCCAGCTCGCTGGTGCAGAACGAGTTGCTGAGGTCCCCGGTGACCACCAGGGCATCGAGCGGGCGCCCGCTCTCGGGCCCCTGCCCGAGGGCGTTGAACGCCCGGACGGTCGCGTCGAGGACGTGCACGGTCAGGACGTCCTGGGGCCGGAACCTTCCGGAGGTCGGGTAGCCTTCCTCGAAATCGAGGTACTGCCAGAGGAAGGAGAGCCGCCCGGGATTCGTCGCGTCCAGGACATGCGGGTCGGTGATGTGCCCGAAAGCGGCCAGGGCAACCGGTTCCGGCCGGGTCCCGCCAGGCCGGTCCGCGAGATCCTCGCGGACCACACGCTCCAGCCCGTCGCCGTCCTCCAGCACCCGGTACGGCAGATCCTCGGAGAGGCGGTCTCCCAGCCGGATCGAGCGGTCCCGGGTGGTGGGCCGTCCGCCGGCACTCGCGGAGGGGGAGGGCGGACCGGGGCGGGTCTCGGCGGTGCAGCCGCTGAGAGGGGTCACCGCGACGGCGGTGGCAGCGGCGAGGGAGAGCTGCAGGAGTCGGCGGCGCGACACGGGGCGGGCAGGGGTGCCGGGGGAGATCAGGGGGAAACATCCTTCTGGAGTGCTGATGCCGAGCGGTTCGCGCTGCGGGCGCCGCCGGTCTGTCGCTCCACCAAGCCTAGAGGAGAACGGGCGATCGCACGCCCGGCAGTTTCACGGGAGTGGTGTGAAGTCAGGGAGGCGCGTGCCCACGCCGAGCAGTTGCTCGACCGCCGCCACCACGCGCTCAGCCGCCCTTCCGTCGCCGTAGGGGTTGACTGCTGTGGCCATGGACGCGTAGTGCTCGTCGTCGTGGAGGAGTGCGGTCACACTGTCGACGATGGCATGCTCGTCCGCACCCACGAGGGCGACCGTCCCCGCCGTGACGGCTTCCGGCCGCTCCGTGTTCTCGCGCATCACGAGCACAGGCTTCCCGAGGCTCGGGGCTTCTTCCTGCACCCCGCCGGAATCGGTCAGCACGACGGCGGCCAGCGACAGCAGCCGGGCGAATTCCCCGTAGGCGAGCGGTTCGGTGAGGATCACGTTCTGCCGGTCCCTGAGGGCGGGGACGATGGCCTCCCGCACCACCGGATTCATGTGCAGGGGCAGCACCACGGTGAGTTCCGGCTCGTTCTCCGCAATTCGGTCGATCGCACGCGCCATGCCGCGCATCGCCGCTCCCTGGTTCTCCCTGCGATGGGTGGTGACCAGGAGGATCCTGCGACCGCTTCCCACCAGCGCCTCCAGCCGCGGATCCGAGAACGGGTGGTGGTCCCGGACCACCTGCAGCAGGGCATCGATGACGGTGTTCCCGGTGATCGCGATATCTGCGGCAGCGATCTTCTCGTCGAGAAGATTCTGCCGGCTGGTGCTGGTCGGGGCGAGGTGCAGTGCCGCGATCTGCGACGTGATCCTGCGGTTCGCCTCCTCCGGGAAAGGGGACTGGAGATTTCCCGAGCGGAGGCCCGCCTCGAGGTGCACGACGGGGATCTGCCGGTAGAACGCAGCGATCGCCGCTGCCGTCGAGGTGGTGGTGTCGCCCTGGACCAGCACCGCTGCGGGCGGGTCGTCGCGGAGGAGGGGGCTCAGTCCGTTGATCGTCCTCGTCATGATGGAGTGCAGTTCCTGGCCCTGCTCGAGGATGTCGAGATCGTGGTCGGGCCGGATGCCGAAGAGGGTGTTCACCTGGTCGAGCATCGCCCGGTGCTGGCCGGTCACGGTCACGCGGACGTCCAGCGTCGTCGTCCTCCTGAGCGCGCTGATGACCGGTGCGATCTTGATGGCCTCCGGACGGGTCCCGAAGACGAGCATGACAGTTTTCAATTCATCCTCCGAGGCGGCGACTGGGCAAAGGCCGAGTATAGGCGGTGGGGTGGCTGACCGGCTCGACGGGGTGGGGGAGGCGGGCCGGACGGGAACGGGAATCCGCGGAATCATCGCTGTGATCGTCAGGACCTCGACGTACCGTGGGGATATGGCCACGTCCGATCCCTCGCTCGATCCCGCCCGGGTGCCCGGTCGCATCGCTGCGCCGCCCCCCTCGTCGCCCGACGGCGCGGTCGCCGGGCCGCTGGTCGGTGCCACGACGGAAAATGCCGTGCTCTCGAGGATCCTGCCCCTGTTCCAGCAGGGCGCGGCCGCCCTGCTCGGGCCCGGCGACGACGCCGCTATCGTGGCGTCCCCCGACGGCAGGACGGTGATCAGCATGGACACGCTCGTCGAGGACCATGACTTCCGCCTGGTCCGGCCGAACGGCTTCCGCACCACCGGCTACGACGTCGGCTGGAAGTCAGCGGCACAGAACCTGAGTGACATCAACGCCATGGGCGGTTCGGCGACCTCCCTGGTGGTGAGCCTCACCCTTCCGCCGCAGACACCCGTGGACTGGGTGGAGGACTGCGCCCGGGGCCTCGCCGCAGCCATCCGCGGTCTCGGTGCCGCCGGCTGTTCCGTCGTCGGCGGGGACCTCGGCGCCGGAGCGCAGCTCGTCATCACGGCGGCCGTCACGGGGACACTGGGAGGCAGGGCGCCGGTGCTCCGATCGGGGGCGCGACCAGGCCACCTCGTCGCCGTGACCGGGATGCTCGGCCGCGCCGCCGCAGGCCTCGCGATCCTCGAGGACGGCCGTCCAGTCCAGGACTTCGGCCCGCTGGGGGAGGTCTTCGTCGCAGCGCAGCTGCGCCCGCTCCCGCCGCTCACCGCAGGCCCCGCAGCTGCCGACGCCGGGGCGAGCGCGATGCTCGACATCTCCGACGGCCTCGTCCGTGACGCCGGGCGGATCGCCACCGCCAGCGGGGTGCACCTGGACCTCGACCCCGAGGCCCTCCTGGACCATGCGGATCCGCTCCGGCCGGTCGCCCGGCTGCTCGGTGTCGATCCGATGGAGTGGGTCCTCGGCGGCGGCGAGGACCACGGCCTACTCGCCACCTTCCCGCAGGATGTTCTGCTGCCACCCGGTTTCACTGCGGTAGGCTCGGTGAGGCCGGGCAGTCCGCTGGTGACACTGGCGTCGCAGGCGACAGCTCTCAGGGGATGGGACCACTTTGCACACTAAGATCACCGCCAACGCCGTGGCGATGAAGCGTTGGTTGAGCAAGGCCGAGGAATCGCTCGGGAACCACAGTGACCGCCTGAACGCCATCAACATCTTCCCGGTGGCGGACGGGGACACCGGCACCAATCTGTACCTGACGGTCCGCTCCGCCGCCCGCGCCGCTCATGATGCCGACACCGCGGACCTGGGTGAACTGCTGGCTGTCGCCGGTCGGGCGGCGATGGAAGAGGCCCTGGGAAATTCGGGCACCCTGTTCGCCGTCTTCCTCTCCGCGTTCGCCGAGCCGCTCCACGGCACCAGCCGGCTGACCTGCACCCTCTTCGCCTCCTCCCTGCACCGCGCCCAGATCCGTAGCTGGTCCGCTCTCAGCGACCCCGTGCCGGGCACCATGCTCTCCGTCCTCGAGGCGAGTGCGAGGGGTGCTGCCGAGACGGCCGCGGGACACGCATCGGATGACAGCAACTCGACGCTGGCGCTCACGCTCCGGGCCTCGGTCCAGCACGCGCTGCAGGCCGTGGTGCACACCGAGAGCCAGCTCGGGCCCCTGACGGACGCGGAAGTGGTCGACGCCGGCGGTGTCGGCTTCCTGCTCATCCTCGACGCCCTGCGAGCTGCAGCCCTCGGCGAGGAGCTGCAGGACGAGCTGCTCGACGGCCTGCACGGCTACGACATCCAGTCACCCCACATCCACAACGGGGGAGACGCGGACGGCGTAGAGGTCATGTGCACCATCAACCTCAGCCCCCTGGATGCCGCAACGCTCAGGCTCCACCTGGACGAACTCGGCGACTCGGTCATCATGAGCGCGGTCACGGCGGTCGAGGAGGGCTATCGCTGGAGGATCCACGTGCACGTGCCGGACGCCGCGCCGGCCCTGGCCCTCATCCACGAGGCTGGACATCCCGTCAACATCTCCGTGACGCAGCTCGCGGTGCCGGTTCCGGGAGCCGAGGCCGGTGAGTCCTGACGCGGCGCGGTCCACGGCCGCCTCGGAGCTCGATGCACCTCTCGACCGCCATCTGGGCCCCGTCGCGAAGCTGCTCGCCAAGCACTTCTCCATCACCACGGTGGGCGAGCTGCTGAACCACTTCCCCCGCACCTACCTCAAGCGCGGGGAGTTGACCCCCATCGCGGAGGTGCCGGTGGACGAGGAGGTGACGCTGATCGCCCGCGTGCAGTCCGCGAACTCACGGCGGATGCGCACGCGCAAGGGCATGCTGCTGGAAGTCGTGATCACCGACGACGCCGAGGGCGGCATCGGTGCGATGAGTCTCACCTTCTTCAACGGCTACGGCGCCGAGCGCGATCTCCGGCCCGGTGTCCGGGCCATGTTCTCCGGCAAGGTGACGGTCTACCGCGGGAAGCTGTCCCTGACGAATCCCGCCTACGTGCTGCTGGACGAGGGCGACGGCGACCCCGAGTACGTGAACCGCCCGATCCCGGTCTATCCCGCGGTGGAGAAGCTCGGCAGCGAGCGCATCGCGATAGCGGTCGGGACGATCCTGGACACGTTGCGACTCACGGACCTTGACGATCCCGTCCCCGCGTCCATCGCCCGCCGCGACAAGCTGATGAGCCTCGCGACCGCCTACGAGCTGGTGCACCGGCCGCAGCAGGTCGAGGATGCCTACAGGGCGCAGCACCGCTTCCGCTACCAGGAGGCGTTCGTGCTGCAGGCGGCTCTCGCGCGGCGCAGGGCTCTGGCGGCGAGGGAGGACGCAACCGCCAGGCCGGCGCGAGCAGGCGGACTGCTCGACCAGTTCGACGCGCGCCTCCCGTTCACCCTGACGCAGGGTCAGCTCGACGTCGGACGGACCCTCGCCGACGACCTCGCCCGCGACCACCCGATGAACCGGCTGCTGCAGGGTGAGGTGGGCTCGGGCAAGACGCTGGTGGCGCTCCGGGCCATGCTGCAGGTGATCGACGCCGGTGGACAGGCCGCGCTGCTCGCGCCGACCGAGGTGCTCGCAGCCCAGCACCTCCAGTCGATCACGCGTACCCTCGGACCGCTGGCCGAGGGCGGGATGCTCGGTGGCTCCGCGGACGGCACGCGCGTGGTCCTCCTGACCGGTTCGATGAGCACGGCCCAGCGTCGGACGTCCCTCCTGGAGGCTGCCTCCGGCGACGCGGGGATCATCATCGGCACGCATGCGCTGCTCTCGGACAACGTGCAGTTCTTCGACCTCGGCCTGATCGTGGTGGACGAGCAGCACCGGTTCGGCGTGGAGCAGCGGGACTCCCTGCGCACCAAGGCCCGCACCTCTCCCCACGTGCTCGTGATGACCGCCACCCCGATCCCGCGCACCGTGGCGATGACGGTGTTCGGGGACCTGGAGACGTCGACGCTCTCCGAGCTTCCCGCGGGCAGGAGCCCGATCGCCACGCACGAGGTCGGGCTGACCGAGCACCCCGCATGGATCGACAGGATCTGGGCCAGGGCCCGCGAGGAGATCGACGCCGGCCGCCAGGTGTACGTGGTGTGCCCGAAGATCGGCGACGAGGGCAGGTCCGAGGAGGATGTCGCTGCCCCGCTCTACGGGGACCCGGTGCCGGAGAAGGCCCCCGGCGGCCAGCAGGAGCTCACGAGCGTCGTCGGCCTGTCCGACGACCTGGACGCGGTCCCGCAGCTGCAGGGCGTGACGCGAGGGATGCTGCACGGGCGGATGGATCCCCAGGACAAGGCCGATGTCATGGCGCGTTTCGCCGACGGCAGCGTGCAGCTCCTCGTCGCCACGACGGTCATCGAGGTGGGCGTCGACGTGCCCAACGCGACCCTCATGGTGATCATGGACGCCGACCGCTTCGGGATCTCGCAGCTGCATCAGCTGCGCGGGAGGATCGGCCGGGGCGGCCACGCCGGCACGTGCCTCCTCGTGACGAAGCTCGAGCCCGAGCACCCCAGCCGCGAGCGGCTCTCCGCCGTGGCGTCCACGACCGACGGCTTCGAGCTCTCGCAGAAGGACCTCGAACTGCGCCGGGAGGGCAACATCCTCGGCGCGTCCCAGTCGGGCGGCCGGTCCGCCCTGCGGTTCCTGAAGATCACCCAGCACGGGAAGGTGATCGAGAAGGCGCGGACGGACGCCCAGGAGGTCGTCGGGGAGGATCCGGACCTCGAGGGATACCCCGGCCTGGCACTGGCCATCGAGCTGTACCTGAACCCCGAGAAGGAAGCCTTCCTCGAGAAGGGCTGAATCAGTATCGCTCCGCATCCGAGGATGTAGGGTTTCGATCATGACGCAGATACGGATCGGGGACGCGGCCCGCTATCTCGGGGTCAGCGATGACACCGTCCGACGCTGGATCGACGGCGGCATCCTCGCGAGCACGAAGGACCCAGCGGGACGGCTTGTGGTGGATGGGTACGAGCTGGCGACGCTCGCTCACCGCAACGCCGTGCTGCCGGGTGATCCCTCCGACATCGGGCGGTCCGCGCGCAACAGGTTCGTCGGGATCGTCACGGATGTCCTGCAGGACACGGTCATGGCGCAGGTCGAGCTGCAGTGCGGCCCGCATCGCGTGGTGTCGCTGATGAGCAGCGAGGCCGTCCGGGATCTCGGGCTGGAGAAGGGATCGATCGCCATCGCCGTCATCAAGGCCACCACCGTCATCATCGAGACCCCGGGAGGGAAGGCGTGATCATCGCCCGCCTCGCGCCGGGGGTCCGGAGCCACGGACGGGACGCTCGCCGCGGCCGCCCCGGGCGGACCCCGGGGCGGCAACTGTGTGCGGTACCGGCCGCCGTCGCCTTCATCGTGCTCCTCCTGACGGGCTGCGGCGGAGCCCGGGATGCCACGGGCGCCGGAGGCTCCGCCGCGGCGGACGGCGCGGAGATCGACGGGAGCATCACGGTGTTCGCCGCCGCCTCCCTCACCAGCACCTTCACCGACCTCGCCGGGCGGTTCGAGGACGGGCACCCCGGCACTGAGGTCCGGCTCACCTTCGCAGGATCCTCCGACCTCGTGACGCAGATCATCGAGGGGGCGCCGGCCGACGTGTTCGCCTCCGCCGACACCCGCACGATGCAGCGGGTGTCCGACGAGGGACTGCTCGCCGGGACCGCGGTCGATTTCGCCACGAACACGCTCCAGCTCGCGGTCCCGCCCGACAACCCCGCGGGAATCTCGTCCCTCGCCGATGCCGCGCGCCCCGGCGTGAAGACCGTGGTCTGTGCCGAGCAAGTGCCCTGCGGAGCCGCCGCCGTGGCCGTGGCCGATGCCGAGGGCGTGGACCTGGACCCGGTCAGTGAGGAGTCCTCCGTCACCGACGTGCTGGGCAAGGTGACGTCGGGGGAGGCGGATGCCGGCCTGGTGTACGGGACCGACGTCCGCGCTGCAGGGGGATCGGTGCTCGGCATCGACCTGGCCGAGGCGGGGGCGGGAGCCACCACCTACCCCATCACCGCCCTCGCGGAGAGCCCGGAGGCGGCCACGGCGCAGGCGTTCGTCGACTTCGTCACGGGTCCCGAGGGCCGAGCCGTCCTGACGGCGGCTGGTTTCGGTGCGCCCTGACGCCGCACGAGCGGCCCGGCCAGGGACGGCCAGGCCCGTGAACACGGCTGCCCTCCCGCGCTGGGTGGTCGCTGCCGCCGTCGTCGGCGCCGTGTTCGTGGTCCTCCCCCTGGCGGCCATGACGCTGCGCATCGACTGGCCCCGGTTCATCCCGCTCGTGACGTCCGAGGGGGCCCGGGCCGCTCTCCTGCTCAGCCTCCGCACCTCGGTGTCCGCCACGATCCTCTGTGTGCTGTTCGGTGTGCCGCTCGCGCTCGTCCTCGCGAGGACCTCCTTTCCCGGCCGACGGTTCGTGCGGTCCCTCGTCCTGTTGCCCCTCGTGCTGCCGCCGGTGGTCGGGGGTATCGCCCTGCTCTACACCTTCGGTCGGCGCGGACTGATCGGGAGCGGCCTCGCGTCCCTGGGGATCGACGTCGCCTTCTCCACGACGGCCGTCGTGCTGGCCCAGGCGTTCGTCGCCCTGCCGTTCCTGGTGCTCAGCCTCGAAGGAGCCCTGCGGACCGTCGGGACCCGCTACGAGGCCGTCGGTGCTACGCTCGGCGCCGGTCGCTGGACGGTCCTCCGGCGGATCACCCTGCCGCTGGTGCTCCCCGCTCTCGTCTCCGGCGCGGTCCTCTCGTTCGCCCGGGCGCTCGGCGAATTCGGTGCCACCCTGACGTTCGCGGGGAGCCTCCAGGGCAGCACGCGGACGCTCCCGCTCGAGATCTACCTGCAGCGGGAGACAGATCCCGATGCGGCCGTGGCCCTGTCCCTCGTCCTCGTGGTCGTCGCCGTCGTCGTGGTCGGCGTCGCCCACCGCGTCCGCCCGCTCGGCAGCCTCGATCCGCGGGGCACGGCGTCGCCGAAGGCGCCGGCCGCCGCGCCGGGGCGGGTGGACTGATGCCGCTGACCTTCGCGGGGGCACTGCCAGAACGCGGCTTCGACGTCGCGTTCGATCTCGCCGACGGTGAGACCGTCGCGGTGCTCGGTCCGAACGGGGCTGGGAAGTCGACCCTCCTGGGCCTGCTCGCCGGTCTCCTGGCACCGTCGGCGGGCCGGGCGACGCTGGGCGAGGATGTCCTGTTCGACGTCGGGCCCGGGCGGCGCGTGCTCATCGAGCCGCGGCGCCGGGGCGTCTCCCTCCTCGCACAGGAGGCGCTGCTGTTCCCGCACCTCTCCGTCCTCGAGAACGTGGCCTTCGGTCCGCGCAGCCGCGGCCTGTCGCGGGCCGAGGCGCGCGCCACCGCGTCCGCCTGGCTCGAGCGGGTCGGCACACCCGAACTGGCCGGGCGCAGCCCCGGACGGCTGTCCGGCGGTCAGGCCCAGCGGGTCGCGATCGCCCGGGCCCTGGCCACGGACCCGGCGCTGCTGCTGCTCGACGAACCACTCGCCGCCCTCGACGTCACCGTCGCGCCCGCGATCCGCACGCTGCTCCGTGAGGTGCTGCAGGGGCGCTCCGCCGTGATCGTGACGCACGATGCGCTCGACGCCTTCCTGCTCGCCGATCGCGTGCTGATCCTGGACGGCGGCCGTGTCGTCGAGGCCGGGCGGACCATGGAGGTCCTGACGCGGCCCGTGACAGCGTTCGGTGCGCGGCTGGCCGGACTGAATCTCCTCCTCGGCCGGCGGACGGAGATGGGGTTCACGGGCGCCAACGGTCTGGTGGTGCCGTGGGAGGGTCCGGGACGCGCGGGGGAGGAGTTCGCACTCGCGATCCGTCCCGCCGCGGTCTCGGTCGCGCGACCCGGTGGTCCTTCCACCGGGACGGATCACGGGGCCGCCTCGGGAACGAGCCGCGTCACGGCCATTGTCGACGACATCGAGCATCGCGGTGAGGCGATCCGGGTCCATGCCGCCGGGATGGCCGCTGACCTGGCTCCTGCGGACGCCGTCGCGATGGGTATCGTCCCCGGCTGTGCCGTGGAGGTGTCGCTCCGCCATCAGGACGCCGTCGTCTACGCCCTTCCCGCTGCGCCGGACGCCGGGAGGGGGACCGGACGGACGGGCGACGGGCGATAGAGTCGGAGGATGACGCGCATCATCGCCGGAGCCGCGGGCGGTTCGACCCTTGCCAGCGTGGAGGGGAACGGCACCCGGCCCACCACGGACCGCGTGAAGGAGGCGCTCTTCTCCCGGCTGGAGTCCTACGGCGTCCTGCACGGCGCGCACGTCCTCGATCTGTACGCCGGATCGGGCTCGCTCGGGGTCGAGAGCGCCAGCCGTGGGGCCGCGACCGTGGACCTGGTCGAATCGGCCGATCGCGCGGCGCTGGTGGCGCAGAAGAACGCCGATCTGGTGAACCGCGTCCTCGGCTGGACCGCCGTCAGGGTGCACAGGTCGAAGGTGGAGACGTACCTCGATCGGGTGGCGCCGGAACTGACCTGGGACCTCGTCCTGATGGATCCGCCCTACACGGTGGACGCCGACGGGGTGATCGCCGTGCTCGCAGCCCTCGCGTCACGCCTCGCGGAGGGAGCCGTGGTCGTCGTCGAGCGTTCGGCCCGATCACCGGAGCCGTCCTGGCCGGGCGGGCTGGAGCGCTTCTCGGAGAAGAAGTACGGCGAGACCCGCCTCTGGTTCCTGGAGCCGGCGGCGTCCTGACCCGTCACCCACGGGTCGGGCAGGGGCACGGCCTCCGGTCGTGGCGGGGGCGCTCGGGCTCCCGAGGGCGCGGTACCGGTTCGCACGCCGGTACCGCGCCGGTATCAGGGGTGTCAGGCCTGGCGGCGCGTACGGACGAGAGCGGTGGCGCCTGCGGCGAGGCCGAGCAGTCCGGCGACGAGGCCGATCCAGCCGACGGCGGAGACCGAGCCGGTGTCCGTGCTGGCTGCGGCGGGCTCGGCGTCGATCGCCTCGGGGGTCTCGGCCGCCGCACCGTGTGCGCCGTGCCCGTCCTCGCCCTCGACCGCCGCGGTGGTCAGGAACGAGGGCGCCGGCTTCTCGGGCTCCTCCGCGCCCTCGACGACCTCGTCGTCCCACTCCACCACATCGCCGTCCGTGTAGGACTGCGTGGCCGGCAGCATGACCGTGGTGCCGGCCTCGGGGAGCCGGCCCACGGAGATCGAGAAGGTCTGGTATTCCTGCTGGGAGATCTCGGCGCCCGGTTCCGCCGTCCACACGACCGAGAGGGGGGCCTCTGTCAGCGTCGCGCCATCGGCGGTGGTGACGGGCTCGGGCAGCGCCCCGGTGACGACTTCCGCCGTCCATCCCTCCATGGGCTTGACCCGTACGGACGTGAACGGCTGCTCGGTGGGCAGCTGGACCTCGAGCTTGTTCGTCGCAGCTGTCTCTGACTCGTTGGGGACGCTGAACGTGAGCTGCGAGTAGCCGTCCTCGGTGGTCGATGCGGGCGCGACGCTGACGTGCGCGCTCGCCGCGCCGAGGCCCAGCGCCATGAGGCCGGCCGTGGTGAGCGCGACGGCGGAGGTCGAGAGGGTGCGGCGATTCCGCAGGGATGTGTTCGACATGGTGGAGCCTTCCAGAGGTGCGCCCGATCCACCGCGAAGGGCGGTCTGATCTCGGGCAGCGGGTGATGGGGGATGACGGGTCGGTGACCGCCCGCAAACCCCTGTCCCTGTGGAGGACGCGGCTCAGGCGGTCGTGGCGGCCGGCGACGGCGGGCCGCGCAGCGGGGGGACTGCGCCGAACACGGTGGACGGAGCGACGGGCGTCGGTACGAGGACGACGGCGGAGCGGTGCGGGGTCGCGGGCAGGGGGATGACACCGGCGCCGGTGAGAAGAGGTCGGAGCCAGGCTCGGAGCAGGGTGGCGGCGTGATCGCTCGTCGCCACGGCCGCCGCGAGGACGATCGTCGCGACAGCGTGCAGGAACAGCATCAGGGCCCCACCGGTAGCTCCCCCCATCCCGTCCTGCGTGACCGGCGAACAGGCCAGCTCGAAGGCGGCGTGGTGGCCCGGCATCGCCGAGGAGCTCTGGCAGACAGCGGGCACTGCGGTCAGGGAGAACAGGCTGTGCAGCAGGCCCTGCCCCGCACCCATCGCGAGGAGGGCGGACCGGAAGGAGACGGTGCGCCGCGCGAGCACCATCATCGGCAGGAGCAGGAGCACGCCGAGCAGCAGGATGACTCCGGGCGCCGGCAGATGACCGGCAGCGAGAACATGCGATGCGGAGGAGACCGAGAGGATCAGGGAGACCAGCACCAGCGACCGGATATACGGAAGGGCAGGTGCAGTCATGACTGTTCCCTCCCCTCTCGTTCCCGTGCGTCGGCCGCGGCTTCGACCGTCGGGTGACGATCTCCTTCAGCGTACAGCCGTCGACCACCCCGATGATCTGCACATGATTCGGTCAGCTGTGCGCCACGGATGGGCGTTCGCTGCTCGCACCGCTCCCGGACCGGGCGTCAGCGGTGGCCCCTCACCTCGTGCCAGCGCACGGACGACAGGACGCGCCACCCCGGGGCTGACGCCGTGACGATCAGGCACGCGATGCCGTTCACCGACGCCGTCCGTGGAAGGTCACGAGCATCCCCGAGCCGGCCGTGAGGGAGGCGCGGCGTGCCGGCCCCGGTGGCCGTTCACACCGCGGACCGGTGGACGCCGCCCGGGCGGGCCCGGAGCGAGGGGCACTCCGGGAGGTCGTCCGGCACGACGAGCGAGCAGGTGCCGGTCCGCTCCGTGAGCAGGGGATGCGCGGTGGGGCCGACGATGCCGAGGTTCCGCAGGGTGTCCACCCCCTCACGATCGATGTGCGTGGCGCCCGTCAGGTCGATGACGACGTTCGGCTCCTGCAGGATGCGGAAGCTGCGGTCGACGATCGGTACGAGCGCGCGGCAGCTGCCCCGCGTGAGGCAGCCGCGGACGTCGATACGCGCCCATCGGAAGTCGATGTCCAGCTTGATGGTGATGCTCAGCGTGTGCCGCATGGCTCCGGTCTCCCCAGGGTGGGACGGTCCCTCGCGCCCGGCTGCTCAAGCTCTTTCAGGCTAGTGACGGAAAGGGTGTCGGTGCCGGACCGGATCTTCCTTGACAGGAGGGCGTGCGCCGGGACCGCAGGCGCTGATCGAGGGCTACCGCGCGGGACGCGGCTCCCCGGCGTCGAACGCCTCCCTCACCGGTCCGACCAGGACCGCGGCGGGGTGCGGGCCGGCCGCGAGCAGCGCGGCGGTCCATGACGCGGGCCAGGGAGCGGGACGGGCTGCCACGACGACGTTGCCCGCCGAGCTGCCGTCCACCATCCCGGCCTCGGTGAGGACCGCTGTCGATTCCGCGAGGGAGGACAGCTGCCGGCTCTGCGCCCGGGCGAAGGCGAGCGGCGGATCGTCGCCCACGTTGACGAGCACCACGCCGTCCGGTGCGCAGACGCGCAGGAGGTGGGCCGCGAAGTCCGGCGAGGTGAGGTGGGCCGGGGCGTCGGATCCGGCGAAGATGTCCAGGACGACGGCGTCGAAGGATCCGTCGGCCTCCTCCAGCACGACATCGGCGGCGTCGCCGATCACGATGTCGCAGCCGGTACCGTCCGCGAGCGGCATCTCCGCGAGGACGAAGTCGATCAGCTCGGCATCGAGGTCGACGGCGACCTGCGCGGACCCGGGTCGCGTCGCGTGGACGTAGCGGACCAGGGTGAGTGCCCCCGCGCCGAGGTGGAGCACCCTCAAGGGTGCGCCGGGTGCTCCGAGCAGGTCGATCACGTGGGCGATGCGCTGGAGGTACTCGTAGAAGACGCGGCCCGGGTGCGCGACGTCGACGTGGGACTGCTGGGCGCCACCGATGCTGAGGATCAGTGCGCCGTCGATGTAGGCGTCCTCGTCGATCTCCGCGTACGCACCCGAGACGGGGAGCCAGCGGGTCGGCACGTCGAATCCGTCGTCGCCGTCGGCGGCCTTCGGGCCGTCGTGGCCGGCCGTGGCGTCCGGGACGTTCATACGCGGTCCCGGAGGGTGGCCAGGCGCCGGGCGCCCTCCTCGATCACGTCGAAGCGCTTGCAGAAGGCGAAGCGGAGGAGCGACCTCGTCCGGGCGGCGCCGTCCTCGTGGCAGAACATCGCCACCGGTATGGCGGCCACGCCGATGAGCGAGGGCAACCTGCGGGCGAGGGCCGTCGCGTCGTCGATACCGAGGGGGGACGCGTCGACCGTCGTGAAGAACGTCCCCTCGGGCTCGAACACCTCGAATCCCGCGGCGCGGAGTCCCTCGCCCAGGAGGTCGCGCTTCCGCCGGAGGGTGGCCGCCACGGAGCCGAAGAACTCGTCGGGCAGGCCGAGGCCTAGGGCCACCGCACTCTGGAAGGGAGTGCCGGAGGTATAGGTGAGGAACGTCTTGACGGTGCGCACCTGAGCCACGAGTTCCGCCGGCCCGCTGAGCCACCCGACCTTCCATCCCGTCACGGAGAAGGTCTTGCCTGCCGAAGAGATGGTCAGGGTGCGCGACGCCGCTCCGGGGAGCGTGGCGATCGGGATGTGCTCGGGGCCGAAGCGGAGGTGCTCGTACACCTCGTCGGTGACGATGATGGCACCGTGCCGCTCCGCCAACCGGACGATCGTCTCCAGTGCCTCCCGCCGGAAGACGCTTCCGGTGGGATTGTGCGGGTTGTTGACGACGACGATCCTCGTGCGGTCCGTGAAGGCCGCCGCGAGCGAGGCGGCATCCGGCTGGAAGTCCGGCGCCAGCAGGGGAGCTGTCGTATGGGTGGCTCCGGAGAGGCCGATCACGGCGCCGTAGGAATCGTAGAAGGGCTCGAAGGTCAGCACCTCGTCGCCCGGCCCGGCGAAGGCGAGAATGGCCGCGGCGATGGATTCCGTGGCGCCGGTGCTCACGATCACCTCGGTCCGGGGATCGACGGTGAGCCCGTAGAAGCGCTCCTGATGGGCGGCGATGGCGTCACGCAGCACGGCGAGGCCCTGTCCGGGAGCGTACTGGTTGGCCCCGTCGGCGATGGCCGACCTCGCGGCGTCGAGGATCTCCCGCGGCCCGTCCTCGTCGGGGAAGCCCTGCCCGAGGTTGATCGCCGCGTGCTTCTGCGCGAGGGCGGTGACCTCCTCGAAGATGGTGATCCCGAGCCCGCCGTCCCCGCCGAGCAGGTTCGCGCCGGCAGCGGTTCTCGCCCACGGGGCGGCCGGGCGGGTGGTGGGGAGGTGCGGAGAGGTTCGCTCGGCATCGGTGCTCATGCCACCAGTATCCCGGTGACGGCGGCCGAGGGGTGGACCCGGGAGCGGGACTCGGTACCGTGGAGGCATGAGTCGCGCCGTCTGCCCCGGATCCTTCGACCCCCTCCACAACGGACACATCGAGGTCATCGGGCGTGCAGCGCGCCTGTTCGACGAGGTGCTCGTCGCGGTGTCGACCAATTACGCCAAGAACTACCGCTTCTCCGGCGAGGAGCGCATCGCTTTCTGCGTCGACAGCCTCGCGCACCTGCCGAACATCCGCGTGGTCCCCATGGGCGCCGGCCTCCTGGCGGACTTCTGCCGCGAGAACGGAGCGACGGCGCTCGTGAAGGGCCTTCGCTCGAGCCTCGACTTCGACTACGAGCTGCCCATGGCGACGATGAACCGGCACCTGGCCGATGTCGAGACCGTCTTCCTACCGACGGGCACCGACTTCGCCCACGTCTCCTCCACCCTGCTGAAGGAGGTGGCCGCACTGGGGGGCGACATCCGTCCGTTCGTGCCCGACGCCGTCCTCCGACGCCTCGTCGACCGGGTCTGAGGGCCGTTCGACGGCGCGGTCTGTCAGACCCGGTTGGCGCAGACCGGACGGAGGACGGACGTAGCGAGTGCGATGCTCTCCTCGGTGAATCTCGCGATCCACTGCCCTGGACCGAGATCAGGGTGCGATGCAGCCATGGTGACCGTGGCTTTCGAACACTGGGAGATGTTGAGGTGTGAGCGCGTCACATGGTACGTCGAGGTCACGACGATGATGTCGTCCCAGCCGCGATCCCGGGACATGTCGCTGATGGATCGTGCTTCGCCGCGGGTGGTCAGCGGATCCGGGCGGAAACACGTGGTCCTCCGGGTCTCCGCTCCACACAGGGCGTCCGCCCGCGTGTTGCCCGGCAGGCCCGTCGACGACAGCACGAGGAGGGGTGCGGCGCCCGTGTCGACGAGATCCTGTCCCACCGCGAGGCGCTCGTCCGAAGCACCCGCCAGCACGAACACCGCATCTGCGCGACCCGTCTCGGCGAGAGGCGGGTTGTAGAAGAGCTCGTAGGCTGTGAGGAGCCACAGGACGAGCAGCACCGTGCAGAAGTGCAGAGTCCGGCGGAGCACCCGCGGGAGGCCATCCGGTGTCCCAGCAGGATGCGGAGGGATGGAAGGGCTGGTCACCCTCCGAGGGTAGACGTACGGCCGCGTTTTGGGCCTGCCGGTCCCATCGGGCTAGGATGGTACGTCGGTCATATGTTCTACAGGAGTCACCATTAGCAGCGATCTCAGTTCGCCCCTGACATTCAGTGTCAAGGATCTCGGACGCAGTCCGGGGAGCATGCGGACCATCGAAGAACATGTTCCGGCACCCAAGGATTTCGGCGTGGCGCTGATCGGCGTGCAGGAGGGCTCCGACATGGAGCTGGACCTGCGGTTCGAATCGGTCCACGAGGGAATCCTGGTGTCGGGAACGGCAAACGTCGAGGTGACCGGCGAGTGCGGCCGTTGCCTGGAGCCATTGCGGTTCGACCGCGACGTGGACCTCCAGGAACTCTTCTTCTACAGCGACTCTGCGTCGCTGTCGGTGGAAGAGGACGAAGAACAGCACCGGGTGGAGAGCGATTCCGTCGATCTGGAGCCCGTGCTGAGGGATGCGGTGGTCACCTCGCTGCCATTCCAGCCGGTGTGCCGGGAGGATTGTCAGGGCCTGTGTTCCGAGTGCGGAGCACGGCTGAACGACGATCCGGACCACCACCACGAAGTACTGGATCCCCGCTGGTCAGCCCTCGCAGGGCTGGCGGGCACTGCCGCCGAGAACGATGCGGCACCCAAGTCAGAGTCAGACGAGAAGGAAGAGAGTTAGCCGTGGCTGTCCCGAAACGGAAGATGTCCCGCGCGAATACCCGTGCACGCCGGTCCCAGTGGAAGGCAACCGCCCCCAGGCTGGTCAAGACCCTCGAGAACGGTCGCGTCACCTACAGCCTCGCCCACCAGGCCAAGGTTGTCACCGACTCGGCCGGCACCCCGCTGTTCCTCGAGTACAAGGGCCGCAAGGTAGCCGACGTCTGACATCGGTGCACCTTCCGCTGCTGTGCTCCGCGCAGCGGCGGAAAACGCCGGTCCGACGCGTGATCAGCTGATGCGGTCGTGAAGAATACAGAAGAACTCTCGAAGCGTCTCGGTGTCACTATCGACACCGAGACGCTTCGTCTTGCCCTGACGCACAGGTCCTACGCGTACGAGAAGGGCGGCATCCCCACCAACGAGCGCCTCGAGTTCCTCGGTGACTCGGTGCTCGGCCTCTCGGTGACGGACGCGCTGTACAGGGACAACCCGGATCTGTCCGAGGGTGAACTGGCGAAGCGACGGTCCGCCGTCGTCAGCACCAGGGCGCTCGCCGGCGTCGCCAGGGCACTGGACCTCGGCAGCTACGTGCTGCTCGGCCAGGGGGAGAAGCTGACCAACGGGCGGGACAAGGCCTCCATCCTCGCCGACACCATGGAGGCCGTGATCGGCGCCGCGTACCTGAGCCACGGCATCGAGACCGCCCGCGCCATGGTCATGCGCCTCATCGGTCCCCTCCTGCGGGACTCCGCCGTGCTCGGTGAGGGGACGGACTGGAAGACCCGGATCCAGGAGACGGCAGCGGGCAGGCGGCTCGGCGCCATCGACTATCAGGTCGACGGGACGGGTCCCGACCATGCGCGCACCTTCACCGCGCGTCTCGTCATCGGCGGGGTGGAGTACGGCGCGGGCGGTGGGCACTCGAAGAAGGAGGCCGAGCAGGCGGCTGCGGCTGCTTCGTGGAAGCTCCTCGCCGACGTTCAGGACGTGCCTGCGATCGTCACGGGAGCCGGCGACGTCGGCGTGCGTCCTGCAGGTGTCGTGACCGGTCGCTCTGGCGGCGCGCGGAGGCACACCGACCACGCGGGGCTCCCCGAGCGCTCAGACTCCGACGACGGAGCATGAGTGCCTGAACTCCCCGAGGTGGAGGTGGTCCGGCGGGGACTGTCCCGCTGGGTCACCGGGCGGGCGGTCGAGAAGGTCGACGTCCTCGATCCACGATCCCTGCGTCGTCATGTCAACGGGGTCGAGGATTTCGTCGGCGACGTCACCGGCGCGCGCATCACCGATGTGGTGCGGCGCGGGAAGTTCCTCTGGATGGTCCTCGAGGATCCGGCGGCGGATGACGCCGCCCCGCCGCTGGCGCTGATGGCCCACCTCGGCATGAGCGGGCAGCTGCTCATCGAGGACGCAGCGGCGCCCCTGGAGAAGCACCTGAAGGTTCGCATTGCCCTGTCGCGGGCGACAGGGGAGGACGGCTCCGCCCTGCCCACGGATCTGCGTTTCGTCGACCAGCGGATCTTCGGCGGGATGTTCGTCACGGGCTTCGAGCCGACACCGGACGGTCACCCCGGTGGGCTGGGGGGAAGCGACACCGCGCTCGTGCCCCACCAGGCCGCGCACATCGCCCGCGACCCCCTCGATCCTGCATTCTTCTTCGAGGAGTTCCACCAGCGCCTGCGCCGCCGTCGCACGGGGTTGAAGCGTGCCCTGCTCGACCAGGGACTCGTCTCGGGGATCGGGAACATCTACGCCGACGAGGCGCTGTGGGCTGCGCGCCTCCACTATGCGCGGCCCACGGAGACGATGCGCCGACCCGACACCCGGCGCATCGTGGACGCCGCCACCGAGGTGATGACCCGTGCCCTTGCCGCTGGGGGGACGAGCTTCGACTCCCTCTACGTCAACGTCAACGGTGCATCGGGCTACTTCGCCCGCGATCTCGAGGCCTACGGGCGTTCAGGCCGGCCGTGCCGCAGGTGTGCTGCAGAGGGACGGACCACGTTGATCCGGCGGGGGCATTTCATGAACAGGTCCTCCTTCTTCTGCCCCGTCTGCCAGCCCCGGCCGCGGAACGCGAGACCCTGAGCAGCGCCGGGACAGCGGCACCCGGCCGTCCGTGATCCAAACGTGACAAGTCGGGGATCACCGCGTACCGTTGAACCCGCGCCCGCTCCACCACGGAGGGGCGCCCCTCCTCTCTCTGCCTAACCCTGTCGATGAGGACGGACCGTTCGCTACACACATCGACAGGGGCGGGGGAACCGATAGCGGACCCACTCACGGGTCCTAGGGGTCAAGACGCGCGTGCACCAGCTCTGGGGCGGTGGTGCACGAACACCACGTCCGGATGTCCCATCCGAACCCGACAGCTAACTTCGTAGGCATTGGGAAAGGCATCAGCATGTCCAAGAAGAGCCATATCGCACGCCACCGGGCAGTCCCCACGCGTGTCAACCCCCTCGTTACCGCCTCACGGGCCGTCTCCGCGAGCGCCTCGATCGCCGGCAAGCCCGCCGCCGTCGTCGTCGCGGCCTCCGGCCTCATGGTCGGCGCGGCACTGCCCGCCAGCGCTTCCGGCGAGATCAGCGTCCAGTCGGTTCCCGTCCAGCAGGTCGTGGCCACCCCCGCCGCAGCCGGTACCTACACCGTCCAGTCCGGTGACACCCTCGGCAGCATCGCCGCGGCCCATGGCGTCAGCCTGGACACCCTGTTCTCGGCGAACGGCCTGGGCTACGCCTCGGTCATCTACCCGGGCCAGTCCATCGCACTCGGCGGATCCGCCGCTCCCCAGCAGCAGTACTCGGTGCAGTCCGCCTCGATCGTCGCCGCTCCCGTAGCAGCGCCCGTCGCCGCCCCTGTCGATGACGCGCCGACCTACAGCCTCCAGTCCTCGTCGATCGGCGCCACCGGCATCGTCGGAACGGCCATGCAGGGCGAGGGATCGGGCTACGTCTACGGCGGCACGGCCTTCGGCGGCTGGGACTGCTCGGGCTTCGTCCAGTGGGTCTACGCGCAGAACGGCATCAACCTGCCGCGCACCACGTGGTCCCAGTTCGCCGCCCTGCGCCCCACCGGTAACCCCCAGCCGGGTGACCTGGTGAGCCAGAACGGTGGGAGCCACGTCGGCATCTACCTCGGCAACGGCCAGATGATCAGCGCACTGAACCCGTCGCAGGGTACGCAGGTGCACTCCGTGTCCGTCATGTCGGTGGACGGATACTACACCCGCTGATCGATCGGTCGGCCCACCCGGTCCGCGGTCACGCTGCGAGCCGAAGGAGTGGGGTCGAGCTCCAGCGGTGACGCCTGACGAAGGGCGGGATGCACAGCATCCCGCCCTTCGTCGTACCCCCGTTCCGACGCCGGCCGGCACCATGTCCGAGCGGTCGGGAGCGCCGTGCACGTCGAGCTCGGGGCAGGCTCTGCAGGCTCCGGCCGCGGACGACGGCGCGTGCTCGGCGTGATGGAGGTCGGTCCGGCTGCCGGACGACCGGGCGGGTGGGACAGGAGTGCGCGAAGCCTGCGAAGGCAGGCGGTCTGCAGGCCGGTGTCAGGTCGAGTAGTGGCGGGCGAGCCGCTCGAACCCCTCGTCGATGCCGACCGCCGGACGCCAGTCGAGGACCGCCCTGGTGTGCCGCTGGTCGAACCAGTGCGCGGTCGAGAGCTGCTCCGCCAGGAAGCGCGTCATGGGTGGCTCCCCGGACCGCTCGAGGGCGGTCCAGAAGCGCTCGATCACGGCTCCCGCTCCCCGGGCGAGCGATCCGGGCACACTCCGGGTCGGTGGGGTCACGCCTCCCGCGCGGCAGATACCGGCCAGGAGCTCGGCGATGGGCCGGGGTTCGCCGTTCGTGACCACGAGTGACAGTCCCGCGGCGCGGTCCATCCGGACCAGGCACGCCACGATCGCAGCCGCCGCGTTGTCCACGTAGGTCGTGTCGATGAGGGCGGTACCGGCGTCGAGCAGCGGGAGGCGGCCGGCGCGTGCCCGCTCCATCACGCGCTCCACGAGCTGCGTGTCCCCGGGACCCCAGACGATGTGGGGACGGACCGCCGCAACCCGGAAGCCACGGGTGCTGCGGCCGAGCGCCAGCAGCTCGGCGGCGGCCTTGCTCCGCGCATAGTGACCCCGCGCATGCGCAGGATCGGCGGGGCCTGCCGGTGCGCCGACCAGCGATGTGCCGTCATGCGCCACGGAGGGTGAGGAGACCTGGACGACGTCGGTGACGCCGGCCTGCTCCGCCGCGTCCAGGAGGAGGCGCGTCCCCTCGACGTTGATCCGGTGGAACTCGGCAGCGGGACCTGCGAAGGAGACCTTGGCGGCGAGGTGGATGACCGACGAGCAGCCGGCCACCGCGCGGGCTACGGCTGCGGGATCATCGACGGAGCCGAGGACCTCCTGGGTCCCGGCGATCCCCGCCGGGCGCCGCTGGAAGCAGCGCACCTCCCGCCCGGTGGACAGCACCTGCTGCGCCACCGCGCGGCCGAGCATGCCGCTGGCCCCCGTGACGAGGACCGTCACAGGGACCCTGCCCGGCCGCCCGAGAGGAACCGGGCGCTCCAGGCGGCCACGCGTGCGCGGTCGATCTTGGCATTGTGGCGGATGTCCACCGGCAGGGCGGGAACCTCGACGACGGCGGCCAGGTCCACTCCGCGCTCCCGAGCCACCCGGCGCGCCGCGGCCGCCAGATCCGGGGCGGCCAGGCGGGCCCGCTGCTCCGGCCTCCGGAGCAGGGACGAAGCGGACGCTCCGGCCCGCCGTCGGACCGGCCGCCCGGACGCTGCTGCCGCGCTTCGGGACGCTGCTGTCTCGAGGACGGCGACGACGGCCTGCGTGCCGGCCGGCCCGACGCCGACGACGGCGGCGAGGCGGACGTCGCCGAGCATCTCCAAGGCCTGCTCCAGGCCGACGGGCGTGAGGATCCCCGCGGCGGAGGTGATGACGTGGCCCAGGCGGCCCTCGACCCAGAGCCTGCCCTCGGCGTCGAGGTGGCCCACGTCCCCCGTGCGGTGCCACGGGTGCGTCCGCACGGATTCCTGCTGTGTTCTCCACAGCCGGAAGTAGCGGTCCTTCACGTGCGGCGCGTCGACGAGGATCTCGCCGGTGACACCGGGGGCCGTGGTGGGCTCACCGGTCGCCGCGCCCGGAGCGGGCCGGTGTGGTCGGGCGCCGTGCCCGTGGTCCTGGACGTCCGGACCGGACGGGGCCAGCGGACTGATGGCGATGACCGCTCCGTGCACGGGACGGCCCACGCAGACACCGTTCCCTGCGCCGTCGAGCCCGGCGGCCGCCGCAGCGGCAGCCCGCCGGATGCCGCCGAGATCGGTGTCGGCGACGAGCAGGGATTCCGTCATGCCGTACGGCGTGTGGAGGGCGGCGGCCGGGACCAGGGCCTGGACCTCCTCCAGCAGCGGCACGGGGATGGGGGCTCCGGCCGAGAGCAGCAGCGAGATGCGCCCGAGCGCGGTCCGGCCGTCCTCCGACAGGGCACCCGAGGTGGCGAGGACGTTCCTGAGCGCCGCGGGGGAGGCGAACACGACGGTCGCGTCGATCGCTGCTGCTGCGTCGGCGAGGGCCTGCGCCGTCAGCGTGCGGGGCGTGGTGACGTCCATGTCCGGTGTCACGGAGGTGGCGCCGAGCGCCGGGCCGAGGAGGGCGAACGGCGCGAATCCCGCGACGAGGGATGATCCGGGGCCGAGTCCGAGCGTGGCACCGACGGTGTCCCGCATCGCCGAGAGCTGACGGTGCGTGTAGACCACCCCCTTCGCCGGTCCCGTGGAACCCGAGGTGAAGAGGATGGCGGCATCGGCGTCCGGCTCGGGCTGCACCCCGGCATCCGCCGTCGCACGCGCGGCCCTGAGGTCGCCCAGCGACGCATCGACCCGCAGGGCCCGCCGTCCTGCCGCGGTCAGGGACGTGGCGCTGATCCTGCGGCCCGGCCAGCGGAAGGCCCGCGCGGCGAGCAGGGCGCGTTCGATCCCGATGACGACGTCGGGTGCTGAACTGCGCACGGCGCGGCTCAGGCCGCGCGCGCCGAGGCCGGCGTCGGCGACGACGATGATCGCCCCGATCCGCAGGCACGCGTAGATGAGGACCGTGAGGTCGATCCCCGGCGGGACCAGGAGGCTGACGCGGCTGCCCGGTCCGTAGCCCAGGGCCGTGAGCCCGGCCGCCACGGCGGCGACGTCGTCGTCGAGGTCCTTCCACGACAGCGTCCTGATTCCGCTCGGGGTGAGCTCGGCCACGGCTGTCGTCCCGCTGTCCGGGCCCGACGCCAGATCCCGGAGGCGCCGGCCGAGCGGCGAGAAGGCCGGGCGTTCGTCCTGCCCGGCGGAGCGCGCGGATGCGGTGGTCTCTGCGTCGCCGGTCGGCACCGCGACGGAACGCGCGGCGAGCCACTGCATGGCGGTGGCTGCCGTGTCCGCGTCCTCCTGCACGAGGTGGCTCGCGTGCTCGAAGCGGTGGATGTCCGCCTGGGGCAGCCGCTGGGCGAGGTCCTCGAGGTACGTGTCGGAGAAGACGGGATCGTGCGGGCCCCACATCATCAGCACCGGGACGTCGAGCGTCCGGATGCCCTCGGCGGTGGTGGTCAGTGCGGCGTGGCTCGGATGCGAGGGATCCGCGGGTATGTCGGAGACGAAATTCGCAATGCCCCGACGATCGTCCGGCGTGCGGTAGGGCGCGCGGAACGCGCGGCGCACCGACGGGTCCAGCGCGGGCCGGGCCAGGGCCAGGGTCACGTCGAGGAAGGCCGTGCTGGTCCGCGTGCCCAGGCCGTGGACGCCCGGCGCCAGTGCCAGCCGCAGGGGAGCGGGGATGGAGCGGGCCGGATCCTGGTGGATGGCGGTGTTGGTCAGGATCACGCCGACGAGGTCCGCGCGGTTGCGTTCGGCGTAGCCGAGGCTGACGACGCCACCCCAGTCGTGCCCCACCGTCACGACGGGACCGTGCAGGCCGAGCGCCGCGACGAAGTCCTCGAGATCGGTGATGCGGTGCTCGAGGCGGCGGAAGACGCCGGTGCGGGCGGAGTACCCCATGTCGAGCTGGTCGACGGCGACGACGCGCCAGCCCTCCGCGAGCCCGGCCGCCAGGTACGTGCGCCAGAGGTAGGACCAGGTGGGGTTGCCGTGGACGCAGAGCAGTGTCCCGCGGACGGGAGCGCCGTCGGCACCCGCGCCGTTGTCGAGGTAATGCCAGCGGTGGTGTGTCCCGGGGGCGTCCGCGCCGCTGGTCGAGGGCACGTCAAGATACGCCGACCACGAGGGATCGACGCCGGGGAGTGCTACCACGCAATCTCCATCATCGACGTGTTGAGGCCGGAGCCCACGCCGAGGCACAGCACGCGATCGCCGGGACTGAGCGACTGCGCCTCCTGGGCGAGGGTCATCGGCAGCGACGCCGGGCCCACGTTGCCCCAGTGCGGGAAGGTGATGGGCACCCGTTCGCGCTCCAGGTCGACGGCCTTGATGATGGCGTTGGTGTAGGAGTTGGAGACCTGGTGCGTGACGTAGCGGTCCATGCCGTCCCAGTTCCAGCCGTCCGTCTGGGCTTCGTGCCACGCCGTGACGACGAGCTCAAGCCCGCCGTCGAGCAGTCCCTTGGTGTCGGTGTACATGCCGTCGATGCCACCGATGCACAGCTCGTGGTGCTGGGTCCCCGCGCGGGACACCCCGCCGAGGATCCGGTGGGAGCCCGGATGGAGGTCCGCCGGGCCGATCACCGCGGCGGCGGCGCCGGAGCCGAGGGTGAGCGTGGCGAACTCGGCGAGGAAGTCCTCGCGGGTCGAGTCCTCGCGGTTGAGGCGGTTGAAGGTCGCCTCCTGGGTCCGCTGGGCGTCCTCGCCGGCGACGATCAGGGCGTACTTGATCTGGCCGGAGTCGATCATGTTGGCCGCCAGCGTCATGCCGTTGACGAAACCGAGGCAGGCGTTGGCGAGGTCGAAGTTCATCGCGGAGGACGGCAGGCCCAGGGAATGGTGGATCTTCACGGCCACCGAGGGCTCGAGGTTCCGGCGGGTCACCGAGGTGTTGATGAGGAGCCCGACGTCGCCCGGCTCGATCCCCGCCTCGGCCATCGCCTTGGCGCCGGCCTCGATGGCGGCATCGTCGAAGTCGGACCCCGGGGACCACCAGCGCCGCTCGGTGACACCTGCCACGCGCTCGAGGAGCCGCTTGGAGAGCCGGAGCCTCTTGAGGCTGGGTGCCAGCCGTTCGTCGAACTCTGCGGAACTGACGACTACCGGCGCCTCCACACTCGTGACGGCGAGCAAGGCCGTGTTTTCATGTCGAAACGTCGCGTTACCGGTCAAATTTCCTGCCTCGTCAACTGGTCAGCGCCGGTGAATGGCCGTGAAGGACCCACGGGTGGATCGGCCTGGACGCCTCTGGATACTGCTGAAACTTTTGTAAGCCTACTTCTTAATACCTGGGCGGGTCACTCGGGATTCCGGGAGCGCGCCCTCTTGTCCACCCGATGCCGTGCCCTCTGGTCCGCCCAATACCGCGCACGGTCGGTGTGGTCCAGTAGATTGGGGAAGTCCTACCCCACCTGGAGATCCTGACACCGTGCATCTGAAGAGTCTAACCGTGCGAGGGTTCAAGTCTTTCGCTTCGGCGACCACCTTCGACTTCGAGCCGGGCGTCACCGCCGTCGTCGGGCCGAACGGTTCCGGCAAGTCGAACGTCGTCGACGCGCTGGCCTGGGTGATGGGGGAGCAGGGGGCCAAGACCCTCCGCGGCGGCAAGATGGAGGACGTGATCTTCGCCGGCACCTCGGGCCGTGCGCCCCTCGGCCGGGCCCAGGTCTCGCTCACGATCGACAACGCGGACGGCGCCCTGCCCATCGAGTACGCCGAGGTCACCATCTCCCGCACGCTCTTCCGTGCCGGCGGATCCGAGTACGCGATCAACGGCAAGAACTGCCGCCTCCTCGACATACAGGAGCTCCTCTCCGACTCCGGGTTGGGCCGTGAGATGCACGTGATCGTGGGGCAGGGGCAGCTGGACCGCGTCCTGCACGCCACCCCGGAGGACCGGCGTGGCTTCATCGAGGAGGCTGCCGGGATCCTCAAGCACCGGCGGCGTCGCGAGAAGACCGTGCGCAAGCTGGACGCCATGCAGGCCAATCTCGCCCGGCTGACGGATCTCACAGGGGAGCTCCGGCGTCAACTGACCCCCCTCGGCAAGCAGGCGGAGGTGGCCAGGCGGGCCCAGCAGGTGCAGTTCGCCGTCCGCGACGCACGGTCCCGCCTGCTCGCCGACGAGCTCGTGACCCTGCGGTCCGGCTTCGAGCGCGACGTCGCCGCGGAGGCGGCCCTGCAGGCACGCCGCGAGGAGGTCGAGGTGCAGCTCGCGGCCGGTCGGCAGCGCCAGGCCACCCTCGAGCAGGCCGCCGCCGCCGCCGTGCCCGCCCTCAACCGGGCGCGCGAGACCTGGTACGCACTCTCGAGTGCGCGCGAGAAGCTCGCCGCCCTCGCCGCACGCGCCGAGGACCGCGGTCATCTGCTGGGCCAGGGCGGCGCGGACTCCGACACCGGGCGCGATCCGGACCAGCTCGACCGCCAGGCCGAACGCCTCCGCGCGGAGGTGTCCGCCCTGGAGTCCGAGGTGGTCGACCTGGGGCGCGCGCTCGAGGAGACGCTCGCTGCCCGGCGCGCCGCCGAAGACGCCTCCGCCGCCGAGGACGCACGGCTCGCGCGGCTCCTGAGGGCTGCCGCGGATCGCCGGGAAGGCGACGCCCGGCTCGCGGGGACGGTCGGAGCGGCGCGGTCCCGGGTCGAATCGGCCGTCGCGGAACTCGGACGCCTGCGTGCGTCCATCGCCGGGGCGGAAGAACGCCGCCGCACCGCCGAACGCGACTTCACCGCCCTGGAGGGCCAGGTCGCAGGCGACGAGGAGGGGGAGGAGGGGCTCGACGCCGAGTACGAGGAGGCCTCCGCCGTCCTCGATACCGCCGCCCGCGAGCTCGAGGTGCTGGTCGACCAGGAGCGCACCGCGGAGCGCGGACGTGGGGCTCTCGCTGCGCGTCTCGAGGCGCAGCGCGAGGGTCTGCGGCAGCGCGACGGGTCGGGCGCGCTCCTCGCGGCCGGCCTCGACGACGTGCACCGGCCGCTCGGCGAATTCCTCCAGGTGGCGCCCGGCTTCGAGAAGGCGGTGGTCGCGGCGCTCTCCGGCGCGGCGGACGCGGTCACTGTCGGGAGCCTCGACACGGCCCTGCGTGCACTCACCCTGATGAAGGACGACGACGCCGGCCAGGTGTCGCTCGTCGTCGCGCCCGGATCCGGGGGTGCCACCCGGTCGGGAGCGCGCCCGCCGGGACCGGACGCGACGACGGGCCCGGAGGTGCCTCCCGCCGGCGTCGCGGCCCTCGACGTCGTCGAGGTGCCGCCGGCCCTCCACTCCGCACTGGGGCACCTGCTGCACGGCGTGCTCGTGGTGCAGGACCTCGACGCCGCCGGAGTGGCTGTCGGGGAGGGGCTCGCCGACGTCGCCGTGACCCTCGAGGGCGACATCCTCTCCGAGCACACGGCCCGGGGAGGGACACCGGGAGCCGCAGGCTATGTGGAACTGCGCGCTGCCGCGGAGGAGACCGAGCAGGGGCTCGCACGGGTCATCGCCGAGGCCGAGAAGCTGCGCTTCCGCCTGTCCGCGGCGCGGAGCACGCGGCAGGAGGCCCAGCAGCGCGTCGACGCCGCTCTCGAGCGGCTGCACGAGTCGGACGCGCGGATGGCCGCCGTCGCGGAGAAGCTGGGTCAGCTGAACGCCGCCGTCCGCTCCGCCTCCGGTGAGGGGGACCGCCTGACCGCGCTCGTCCGTGCGGCCGAGGTCGACCTCGAGCGTGAGGAGGCACGGCTCCGGGAGGCGGCCCAGCGGCTGGAGGACCTGCAGCGGCAGCCGGTGGAGGCCGAGCCCCCGACCGGACAGCGCGACGCCCTGCAGCGCGCCGCCGTCACCGCCCGCCAGGGCGAGCTGGAGGCACGGCTGGCACTCCGGAGCCGGGAGGAGCAGCTCTCCGCCCTGGCCGGCCGGGCCGCGTCGCTCGAGCGTGCGGCGCAGTCGGAGCGGCGGGCCCGCGAGCAGGCGGCGGAGAAGGCGAGGATCCGGAGGGCGCAGGCGCTCAGGGCCGCCGCCGTCGCCCGGGCGGCCCGGCGGGCCGAGCACCACGCCGTGGCCTCCATCGCCGTTGCCGCGAACCAGCGCGACACCGCCGAGCGGCTGCGCGAGCAGCAGGACACCGAGCTGCAGGAGGTGCGGGAGAGGAACGCCGGGCTCGCCGTCGAGCTCGGCCGTCTCACCGATTCCGTGCACCGCGACGAACTCGCGCGCGCGCAGCAGCGGCTCCGGATCGAGGCCCTCGAGAACCGCTCCATCGAGGAGCTCGGGCTGACGCCGGACCACCTGGTGGACGAGTTCGGGCCCCACCTGCCCGTACCCGAGGACACCACCCCGGCCACCGACAAGTGGGCGGCCCTCCGGGCGCCGGTCGACGACGACGGCAAGACCGTCCCCGCGGGCGTCCCGTACGTGCGCGAGCAGCAGGAGAAGAGGCTCAGGCGCGCCGAACGCGACCTCGCGGCGCTCGGCAAGGTCAATCCGCTGGCCCTCGAGGAGTTCGCGGCGCTGGAGGAGCGCCACCAGTTCCTCAGTACGCAGCTGGCTGACCTGAAGGCGACGCGCAAGGACCTGCTGGACATCATCCGCGAGGTCGACGAGCGCGTGGAGCAGGTGTTCACCGCCGCGTACCGGGACACCGCCGAACAGTTCGAGCGCGTCTTCGCGACCCTGTTCCCCGGCGGCGAGGGTCGCCTCGTCCTCACGGATCCGGCGGACATGCTCACGACCGGGATCGAGGTCGAGGCGAGGCCCGCCGGCAAGAAGATCAAGCGCCTGTCCCTGCTCTCGGGTGGTGAGCGGTCACTGACCGCCGTCGCGCTCCTCGTCGCGATCTTCAAGGCCAGGCCCTCGCCGTTCTACGTGATGGACGAGGTGGAGGCCGCCCTGGACGACACGAATCTCGGCCGGCTGATCATGATCTTCCGTGAGCTCCGGGAATCGAGCCAGCTGATCATCATCACGCACCAGAAGCGCACCATGGAGGTGGCGGACGCGCTCTACGGGGTGACGATGCGCGGCGACGGCGTGTCCACCGTCATCAGCCAGCGGCTCACGGCGGAAGTGGAGCGGGTCCTCGACTGACCGCGGGGTCCTCCACTACCGGACCTCGCCGCCCGCCGTCGCGGGTGCGTCCGGACCGGCGGCGGCCGGCCGGGGAAGCGTCTCGCGGGCACCGACCCACACCGCCGCCGCCACGAGGGCCAGCACGCCGGTCACGAGGAAAGCCGCCTCGTAGGAGCCGGCGAGGAGTCGGTCGATGACCACCCCGGCGACGATCGGGCCGACGATGGCGCCGAGGTCCGAACTCATCTGGAACGCGGCCAGGACCTTGCCGCCGCTGCGCCCGTTGCCGATCACGTCCGCGACCGCCGCCTGCTGCGCCGGGTTGAGCAGGCCCGTCCCGATCCCGCCCACCACGCAGATGCCCAGGAAGACGACGACGTTCCCGGACAGGCCGAGGGCGGCCATCGCGGCGCCGTTGACGATCAGCCCGGTGATCACCAGCGGCTTGCGACCGATGCTGTCGGCGAGGCGTCCCGAGACGGTGAGCGAGAGCGCCGTGCCGGCGGCGAAGAAGGCGAGGGAGGTCCCGGCGATCTCCGGCCCGGCGTTCAGCACCGCGGACGCGAAGAGCGGCACGAGCGCCATCCTGATGCCGAAGGACGACCACCCGTTGGCGAAGCTCGAGACGAGGGCGGCCCGGTACCCCGAGTGCGCGAGGGCCTCGCGGACCGTGAGGGGCGCCTGGTCCCGGGCCGCCCTGCGCTCGGCCAGAGACGTCCCCTTCAGCTGGAAGAAGACCACCGCCGAGGCGACCAGCAGCGCACCCGCGTAGACGAGGAAGGGCACGCGGAGCCCGAACCTCGCGAGGACCCCGCCGAGGATCGGGCCCCCGATGCTGCCGAGCAGGAAGGCGGTCGCGTAGGCGCCGGACACACGGCCGCGGATGGAGGGCGGGGCGAGCCTGACGATCAGGCCCATCGCCGACACCGTGAACAGGGTGGAACCGATGCCGCCGAGGCCACGGAAGACCAGGAGCTGCCAGTAGTCGCCGGCGAAGGCGCAGGCGGCGGTGGAGAGGGCGACGATCAGCAGTCCGACGATGTACACGGGCCGCTCGCCGAGGCGTTCCACGAGCCACCCGCCGGCCGGTGCGAAGACCAGTCGCGTGAAGGCGAAGGCGCTGACGATCACTGCTGCGGCCGTCACCCCGACGTCGAAGCTGCGGGCGAACTGCGGCAGGATCGGCGCCACCAGACCGAAGCCGATGGCGATCACGAAGGCCGCGGCGATGAGCACCCGGATCTCCCGCGGGATGCGCTCGCGAGGGGGACCGTCGTCGTTCCCCCTCTTCCTGCCCCGGGGGACGATGCTGAACGAGGGGCGATTGCGCGCGCGAGGGGATCCGGCCATGGTCCTCGCATTCTGTCACCGCCCGTGGCCTGATGCTCAATCGGCCGCAGGAGCATCCCCTGCGGCCCCAGGGACCGTGTGAGAAGGTGGATCAGTGAACGAGATCCTCCTGCCTGTCATCTTCGTCGTCCTCGCGCTCGCCGTGATCGGGTCGGTCGCCGCCGTCCTGGTCCGCGGCCGCCGCACGCCGCCCGGCCTGTACTCCTCGCCGCGTGATCCCGATGACCAGCCCCTCGCCGGTGCGCACGGTTCGACGTCGACCGACGTGCTCGACCGCCCCGACGGCGTCACCACGGACGTCCTCGTCCCCGACGACCTCAGCGGCCTCGAGGACACCCCCGCCGGCCCGAGCCTCGACACCGTCGACCCGGTGCAGGGTCGCCTGGCCCGCCTCCGCGCCCGGCTGGTGCGCTCCAACAACGCGCTCGGCAAGGGACTGCTGGCCCTGCTGTCGAGGGACAGGATCGACGAGGACGTGTGGGACGAGGTCGAGGAGACCCTCCTCATGGCCGATCTCGGCACCGAGCCCACCATGGAACTCGTCGACGCCCTCCGCGAGCGGGTGAAGGTCGCCGGCAGCAGGGACCCCGCCGAGGTCAAGGACATGCTCCGGGAGGAGCTGGTGAAGCTGGTCGACCCGTCGATGGACCGGTCCCTCGCGACGCAGCGCCACGCCGACCGTCCGGCCATTGTGATGGTCGTCGGAGTGAACGGCGTCGGGAAGACGACGACCGTCGGCAAGCTCGCCCGCGTCCTCGTGGCCGACGACAAGGACGTGCTCCTCGGAGCGGCGGACACCTTCCGTGCCGCCGCCGCGGAGCAGCTGGCCACCTGGGGTTCACGCGTCGGTGTGCCGACCGTCAAGTCCGACGTCGACGGAGCCGACCCCGCGTCGGTCGCCTTCGAGGCGGTCAAGGCCGGGATCGACCAGGAGGTCGACGTCGTCCTGATCGACACCGCAGGGCGCCTCCAGAACAAGGTGGGCCTGATGGACGAGCTCGGCAAGGTCAAGCGGGTGATCGAGAAGCAGGGCACGGTGGACGAGGTCCTGCTGGTGCTCGACGCGACGACCGGCCAGAACGGCCTGAGCCAGGCCCGGGTCTTCGCGGAGGTCGTGAACATCACCGGGATCGTCCTCACCAAGCTCGACGGCACCGCGAAGGGCGGCATCGTCGTCGCCATCCAGCGGAGCCTGGGTGTCCCGGTCAAGCTGATCGGCCTCGGCGAAGGTGCGGACGACCTCGCCCCCTTCGACGCCGAGGCCTTCGTCGACGCGCTCCTGAACTGAGGCAGCGGGCCCGCGACGACCGCCCCGCCCGGAGCGGTCGGCAGTGCTGAAATGTTCCTGAAACATGCGCGTCACGCGTCTTTTACGTGCGTGAGACTGATGTAACCTGCCCGCAATGCGCGGCCCCAGGGACGGAAACACGGCCACCCCATTCTTGAGGGGCGGGAAGTACCCGCCCCTTTGGAAGGATCGTGTTTGATGGATCTGACAGCAGGCCACGTCTGGGTGATGGTCTCCGCCGCCCTCGTTCTCCTCATGACCCCCGGCCTCGCCTTCTTCTACGGCGGGATGACGCGCGCCAAGGCCGCCCTGAACATGATGATGATGAGTTTCATCGCCGTCGGACTCGTGGGTGTCGTCTGGGTCCTCTGGGGCTACTCGATGACCGGCGGTGACGGCGTCGCCCAGCTCTTCGGCAACCCGTTCGCGTCCTTCGGCCTCACCAGCCTCCTCGGCACCGAGGACCTCATCGGCGCCGGCTACGGCGCCACCTTCGCCATCATCACCGTCGCGCTGATCAGCGGTGCCATCGCCGACCGTGCGAAGTTCGGTGCCTGGACGATCTTCGTCCCCATCTGGGTCACGGCCGTCTACTGCCCGCTCGCCTTCATGGTGTGGGGCGGAGGCCTCCTCAGTGCGGACGGAGCCGTCGGTGGAGCCGTGGGCGAGGCCGTCGACTTCGCCGGTGGGACCGTGGTGCACATCAGCGCCGGCGTCGCCGCGCTCGTCCTCGCCCTGATCCTCGGCAAGCGCCAGGGCTTCGGCAAGGACCCCGCACAGCGCCCCCACAACATCCCCTTCGTCATGCTCGGCGCAGCGCTCCTCTGGTTCGGCTGGTTCGGGTTCAACGGCGGAGCGGCGGGCTCGGCCGAGGAGGCCGGCCTCATCTGGATCAACACGATGGCGGCTCCCGCAGCGGCGATGGTCGGCTGGCTGATGACGGAGCGCATCCGTGACGGACGCCCCACCTCCCTCGGGGCAGCGTCGGGCATCGTCGCCGGCCTGGTGGCCATCACGCCGGCCTGCGCCAACGTCAGCCCGGTCGGTGCCGTCGGCCTCGGCCTCGTCGCCGGTGCCGTCTGCGCCCTCGCCGTCGGCCTCAAGTACCGCCTCGGCTTCGACGACTCGCTCGACGTCGTGGCCGTCCACCTCGTCGCGGGGATCCTCGGCACGCTGGCCATCGGCTTCATCATGCTTCCCGTCGACGGCGAGGGTGGTGGCCTGTTCTACGGTGGTGGCGCAGCCCAGCTCCTCGCGCAGGTCGTCGCCGCTGCCATCGCGATCGCCCTCTCGGCGGTCATGACCGCGATCATCGGTCTCGCGATCCACAAGACGATCGGCTTCCGTATCAGCGGGGAGAACGAGGTGTCCGGCGTGGATCTCTCGGAGCACGCGGAGACCGCCTACGAGTTCGGCGGCCTGGGGGTCGGCGGGTCCTTCCACCCGTTCGCGGAGCAGATGTTCGCCCGGCCCGCACAGCAGCCGGCTGATGCCCAGCCCGACCGGCAGTCCACGCAGCAGAACGTCACGGAAGGCGTCCATTCATGAAACTGGTGACAGCGATCGTCCGTCCGGACAAGCTCGACGGCGTCCGGGGAGCTCTCGAGAACTACGGTGTGCAGGGTCTCACCGTCAGCCAGGCCAGCGGCTACGGCCGCCAGCGCGGCCACACCGAGGTCTACCGCGGTGCGGAGTACACCGTCGACCTCCTGCAGAAGGCACGCGTCGAGGTCCTGGTGGCGGACGCCTGGGTCACCGACATCGTCGACGTGCTGGTCTCCACGGCGAACACCGGCCGCGCCGGTGACGGCAAGGTGTGGGTGATCCCGGTCGAGGAGGCGGTCCGGGTCCGCACGGGCGAGCGGGGGGACGCGGCCCTGTAGGCCGTCCCGGAGGCTCCGGCCCCCATCGACCGACAGACAGACAGACAGACAGACAGATAGACAGACAGACAGGAGGAGGGCCACCCGATGGGGTGGCCCTCCTCCTGTCTGTGCTCCCTGCGGGTCCTGTGGGCTCCGTGGGCCTTCCGTGTGCTGCGAGTGGCGGGTGCCGGTCAGGCCCGACCGTGCGACGACGGCCAGTCCTCGGGCCCGGCCGATCCGGCCGTGTACTCCTCGAGCGGCACGCGGTTCTCGGCCCAGGCCTTCAGGACTGGCTCGACGATCCGCCAGCAGTCCTCGGCGGTGTCGCCGCGGACCGAGAGTGTCGGGTCGCCCGCCAGCACGCCGTCGAGCACCTCACCGTAGGGGAGCAGATCGGTCTCGTTGAGGTCCGCGCTGAGCGTGGCGCGGTCCAGCGAGAAGATGTCACCCGGGCCGTTGACGTCCAGTTCCAGCTGCAGCGTGTCGGGACCGAAGCCGATCCTCAGCTTGGTGGGTGCGTCCTGCCCGGTGAACCCCAGCGGCAGGTGGCTGACCGGCCGGAACGTGATCACGGCTTCCTTGCGCTTGGCCCCGAGCGCCTTCCCCGAGCGCAGGATGAAGGGCACGCCCGACCACCGCTCGTTGTTGATCGACACCGTCACCTCGGCGAGCGTCTCCGTGTTCTTCGAGGGGTCCACACCCGGCTCCGCCGTGTAGTCGGGGATGGAGCGGTCCCCGATCGTGCCGGCGGTGTAGCGGGCGCGTCGGCTGCTCGCCGGGCTGTCGAGGTCCACGGTGCTCGCCCGCAGGATGGATCCGATGTGGTCGCGCAGGTCGCGCTCGTGCAGGGTGGACGGCGCGTTGAGCGCGAGGAGGGCCATCACGTGGACGAGATGGCTCTGGATCATGTCACGGAGTGCGCCGGCGCCGTCGTAGTAGCGCGCCCGGTTCTCCAGGGCGAGGTCCTCGTCGAAGATCACCTCGACCTTCTCGATGTGCAGGTTGTTCCACACCGGCTCGAGGATCCGGTTCGCGAAACGCAGGCCCAGGATGTTGAAGACCGTCGCCTTGCCGAGGAAGTGGTCCACGCGGTGGATGTTCTGCTCCGGGACCAGCCGGGCGAGCTTCTCGTTGAGTCGGTGCGCGCTGGCCTGGTCGGTGCCGAAGGGCTTCTCCATGACGAGGCGGGTGCTCTTGGGCAGCGAGTCGGGGCCGAGCGCGCTGCACGCCAGCTGGCTGACCGCCGGAGGAAGGGCGAAATAGACGGCGACCGGGCCCTCGAGCGTGTGGACGAGGTCGGCCAGGCCGTCCTTCGTGACGTCGAGGAAATGATAAGAGCTGCGGTCCCGCACGTCCTGGAGCGCCGCACGGCCGGCGTCGTCGGCCTTCTCCATGGCGGTCGCGAAGGCCCCGTCGATCCGCTCGCGCCAGTGCGCGTCCGTCCAGTCGTCGGAACCCGCCCCCACCAGGGTGAGCCCGTCGCCGCGTCGCATGCGGATGAGCCGCGCGAGGCCGGGGAGGAGGAGCCGCCCGGTCAGATCCCCGGACGCTCCGAGGATCAGCAGGGTCCGCACGCGGGTGTCGGCTTCTGCGGGGATGGAATCGTGTTCTGCGAGCGAGTGAGTGTCCACGCCTTCACTGTGCCACTTATCCCTGCGTGTGTCCCGCTCCCGGAGGGGGCGCCGGGACTTGCGCGCCGCGCCGGGCCACGGCCCCTGTGCGGGCGGTGCTGCCCGGTCGCCAGTTGATACCCTAGGGAGTTGAGTCTCCCTGTCCCCCGATGAAAGTAGTTCACGGCACGTGTTCAATTCACTCTCCGACCGGCTGACTGCGACCTTCAAGAACCTGCGCGGCAAGGGCCGCCTCACCGAGGCGGACATCGACGCGACGGTGCGTGAGATCAGGCGGGCACTGCTGGACGCCGACGTCGCCGTCCCGGTGGTCCGGGCGTTCACGTCCGCCATCAAGGAACGCGCCCTCGGGCTCGAGGTCTCGCAGGCACTCAATCCCGGCCAGCAGATCGTCAAGATCGTCAACGAGGAGCTCGTGGGGATCCTCGGCGGCGAGACGCGCCGCATCCGTCTCGCGAAGAACCCGCCGACGGTCATCATGCTCGCGGGGCTGCAGGGTGCGGGTAAGACGACCCTCGCCGGCAAGCTCTCGAAGTGGCTCAAGGGCCAGGGGCACAGCCCCCTCCTCGTGGCGTGCGACCTCCAGCGGCCCAATGCGGTCCGGCAGCTCCAGGTCAACGGTGAGCGCGCCGGTGTCCCGGTGTACGCACCGCATCCCGGCGTCAGCTCCGAGTTCGAGTCCGCCACGGGCGATCCCGTCGCCGTCGCACGCCAGGGCATCGCCGAGGCGCGCGCCCGCCTGCACGACGTCGTGATCGTGGACACCGCGGGCCGCCTCGGCGTCGATGCCGAGCTGATGCAGCAGGCTGCGGACATCCGTAAGGCCGTCACGCCGGACGAGGTCCTCTTCGTCATCGACGCGATGATCGGCCAGGACGCGGTCAACACGGCGCTCGCCTTCAACGAGGGCGTGGACTTCACCGGTGTGGTCCTGACCAAGCTCGACGGCGACGCCCGCGGTGGTGCCGCGCTCTCCGTCGCCTCGGTCACCGGCAAGCCGGTCATGTTCGCCTCGACGGGCGAGGGCCTCGACGACTTCGAGCTGTTCCACCCGGACCGCATGGCTTCGCGCATCCTCGACATGGGCGACATCCTCACGCTCATCGAGCAGGCGGAGCGGTCCTGGGACAAGGACGAAGCCGCCCGGATGGCGAAGAAGTTCTCCGACCAGGAGGACTTCACGCTCGACGACTTCCTCGCCCAGATGCAGCAGATCCGCAACATGGGCTCCATGAAGAAGATGCTCATGATGATGCCCGGTGCGGCGAACATGCGCGAGCAGCTGGAGAACTTCGACGAGCGCGAGATCGACCGCGTCGAGGCGATCGTCCGTTCGATGACCCCGCACGAGCGTGTGGCCCCGAAGATCATCAACGGCTCGCGCCGCGCGAGGATCGCCCGCGGCTCCGGCGTGCACGTGTCCGAGGTCAACGGCCTGCTCGAACGGTTCACGCAGGCCCAGAAGATGATGAAGAAGATGGCCTCCGGCGGCGGTATCCCGGGGATGCCGGGCATGGCGGGCCCGGGCGGATTCGGTGGCCCGCGGAAGACCAAGGCCGCGGCTGCCAAGGGGAAGAAGAAGCCCCGCTCGGGCAACCCGGCCAAGGCTGCGCTCGAGGCGCAGGAGGCGGAGCAGCGACGGGCCGCCGCGCGTGCCGCTGCGCCGACCGGGGCGGCCTTCGGAGGCGGCCAGCCGGACTTCGACCCGTCGGCGATGAATCTCCCGAAGGGCTTCGAGAAGTTCCTCGGGAAGTAGCCGCTGCAGTGCTGGCCGGCCGGTGCCCGAGCGGTGGGGTCGCGGCGTGACGGGCGGTGAGCGCGTGGTGTTCGTGCACGGCGCCGGGTCCTTCGGCGCCGCGGCGTGGCCCCGGCAGCACGGTCTGTCGCTGGACTTCGACTGCCTGTACGTCCGGCGGCACGGCTTCTCCGCGACGGAGGAGCCGCTGCCGACCGACCATGCCCGTGACCAGGCGATCATCGCGGAAGCCCTCGGCGCGGGCGGACACGTCGTCGCGCACGCGCAGGGCGCCGTGGCCGCGATGATGCTGGCGGTCGAGCGGCCCGACCTCGTCCGGACGCTGACGCTCGTGGAACCCGCGTGCTTCTCGCTGACCGCGGATCTCCCGGCCACGTCCGCCCACATCGCCCTGATGGCGCCGCTGTTCGCCGCCCGGCACGCCGTGTCGGACGAGGAATTCAGCAGGAGCCTCTTCCGCCGAACCTTCTCGGCCGAGGCGGGAACGGCCGACACCGCCGAGGGAAGGCGGGGCGCGGCGCGCCTGCGGCTGCAGAGCCCGCCGTGGGAGGCGCCGCTGTCGATCGTGCCGGGTGTTCCGACGTCCGTCCTCACCGGCGGCTGGGAACCGCTCTACGAGGAGGTCGCGGACTATCTCGCCGGGACCGGAGCGATCCACTGCCAGGCACCGGGCGGTCACCGCCCCCACGATTCCGAGGAGGGAGCCGCGCTCGTCCGGTCCTTCCTGCGGACGGGGCGGGACACGGCGGCATGAGCCCGGACGACGGCGGCTACCTCCACCTCACCGGGACCGTGCTGCTCTCACCCACCCGGACGGTCCGCGACGTCTACGTCCGGGACGGCCGATTCACCTTCGCACGTCCTTCCGGCCGGCCGGCGCGCGTGCTCGAGGGGTGGGTGCTGCCCGGTCTCGTCGACGCGCACTGCCACGTGGGCCTCGACGGTCGCGGCCTGGTGCCCGACGACGTCGCCGAACGCCAGGCCCTGGCGGACCGCGATGCGGGGACGCTGCTGATCCGTGACGCGGGCGTGGTGAACGACACCCGGTGGATCCAGCAGCGCGAGGACCTGCCGCGCCTGGTCCGCGCGGGCCGGCACGTGGCGCGGACGCGGCGCTACTTCCGCGACTACGCCGTCGAGGTGGAGCCGGAGCATCTGGCTGCCGCGGTGGCGGAGCAGGCCCGGCGCGGGGACGGCTGGGTCAAGATCGTGGGGGACTGGATCGACCGCGGCCTGGGTGATCTCGCCCCCGCCTTCCCACCGCGGGCGATCCGCGAGGCCGTCGACGCCGCCCACGCCGAGGGTGCGCGGGTCACGGCCCACTGCTTCGCGGCGGAGACCCTCGACGCCATGCTGGATGCGGGGATCGACTGCATCGAGCACGCGACCGGCATGCTGCCCCGGCACGTGCCCCGCTTCGTCGAGCAGCGGGTCGCGATCGTGCCCACCCTGATCAACATCGACACCTTCCCGGCGATCGCCGACGGGGCCGCCGCCAAGTACCCCGACTACGCCGCGCACATGCGCACCCTGTGGGGTGGTCGTCACGCGATGGTGCGGCGGGCCTTCGACGCCGGGGTCCCGGTCTTCGCGGGGACGGACGCGGGAAGCGTCATCGCCCACGGACGCCTGCCGGACGAGGTCGCGGCCCTTGCCGCCGCGGGCCTCGGACCCGTGGCCGCGCTCGATGCCGCCTGCTGGTCGGCCCGGACGTGGCTGGGCTTCCCCGGGATCGAGGAGGGTGCCGCCGCCGACGCCGTGATCTGTGCCGCTGATCCGCGGGTCGATATCGGGACGCTGGCAGCGCTCCGCGCGGTGGTGTTGCGCGGCCGCGTGGTCGACCGGGGCCCCCGGGAATAAGTTGAAGCTTCAAGTAGCTGTAGGGGGTACAGCCAGATGAAGGAGTAACCGATGCCGGACCTGCTACCCACCGACACCACCATGGGCACGCTGACCCTCAGGGTCGGCGACCTCGCCGCGATGTCCGCCTACTACAGGGTGGCCCTCGGGCTCGCCGTGATCGAGGACGGTATCGACGCCGTCGTCCTCGGTCGGGCGGGACGGGCCGTCCTCCGGCTCGAACACGCGGGACACCTGCGCCTCCCGCCGCCCGGCCAGGCGGGGCTCTTCCACACCGCGCTCCTCTTCGACGACCGCGCGGACCTCGCCGCCGCGGTCGGGTCGGCGGCACGGCATCCGCAGAGCTCCTACGTGGGCAGCGCGGACCACCTCGTCAGCGAGGCCTTCTACTTCACCGATCCGGAGGGCAACGGGATCGAACTCTACGTCGACCGCCCGCGGGAGGCCTGGGCCTGGACGCAGGACGGGACCGGGCACCGGACGGTGGTCATGGACAGCCTTCCGCTCGCACCCCGCGCCTATCTCGAGCAGCACCTGACCGAGGACGCCGTGTCGGAGGCCGCATCGAGGAATGCCGCCGTCGGGCATGTTCACCTGCAGGTGGGGGACGTCGCGACGGCCGAGCACTTCTACGTCGACGTGCTCGGCTTCGAGCGGACCGCAGGGTGGCACGACCAGGCGCTGTTCGTCTCCGCGGGCGGCTACCACCACCACATGGCCATGAACGTCTGGAACAGCAGGGGCGCAGGTCCCCGCCGGGACACGCTCGGACTGGGCGAGGTGCTCATCCGCGTCCCCGGCGCCGACGAGGTCTCGGCGCTGGCCGACCGCCTCGTGCACGCGGGCATCACGAGCCGGCACACGGGGGAGGAGTTGCGCTTCGAGGATCCCTGGCGGAACCAGCTGCGCGTGGCCGTCGGCGCCGACCCTGCCGGAATCGCCTAAAGCACGGCGCATCTGGCACAATGGAGCCGTACTCGATCCGTGCAGCCCCTCTCTCTGTGCGCATTGTGTCCTCTGAACCCCCATGAATGGCCCGCCCCACGGGAGCAGGATGACGGGTTCGCCCCTTTTCGTTAACAAGGAGTGACCACACAAGTGGCCGTAAAGATTCGCCTCAAGCGCATGGGCAAGATCCGCGCACCGTTCTACCGTGTCGTCGTCATGGATGCACGCTCCAAGCGTGATGGCCGTGCCCTCGAAGAGATCGGCAAGTACAACCCCACCGAGGAGCCCTCGTTCATCGAGATCAACTCCGAGCGTGCGCAGTACTGGCTCGGCGTCGGCGCGCAGCCGACCGAGCAGGTCTCCGTGCTCCTCAAGATCACGGGTGACTGGCAGAAGTTCAAGGGACTCAAGGGCCAGGAAGGCACCCTGCGGACCAAGGCACCGAAGGAGACCTTCGTCGCTCCCGAGAAGGGCTCCGTGATCGTCCCCGAGGCCATCACGCCGAAGGCGAAGAAGAACGACGACGCCGCCGCGGAAGCGACCGAGGCAGAGTAAGTTGCTGGCCGACGCTCTGGAGCACCTCGTCCGCGGCATCGTCGACAACCCTGACGACGTCAGGGTCTCCGCGAAGAACAACCGTCGCGGCGAGACCCTGGAGGTCCGCGTGCACCAGGAGGACCTGGGCCGCGTGATCGGCCGTCAGGGCCGCACCGCCCGCGCCCTGCGCACGGTGGTCGCAGCGCTTGCCGACGGCGAGCCGGTCCGCGTCGACGTCGTCGACACGGACCGCCGCCGGGGCTGACCCGGAGCTTCACAGCGTCACGACCGGCCCCACCACCAGGACATGGTGGTGGGGCCGGTCGCATGTCACACCCTTTTCACGCCGCTACCGGCACGAGAGCAGGAGCACCACCATGGACGTACTCGTCGCGAGGATCGGGAAGCCGCACGGCATCAGGGGCGAGGTCACGGTCCAGCTCTTCACCGATGCCCCCGAGGACCGGTTCGATGCCGGTGAGACCTTCCGGGTCGAGGGTGCCGCCGTCGCCGAACTGACCGTGGCGAAGGCGCGCTGGAACAAGGACATCCTGATCGTCGCCTTCGAGCAGGTGGCCGACCGGAACCAGGCCGAGACCCTGCGCGGTGCCCAGCTGTTCATCGACACCACCGGCGCCGGGGACGAGGACGACGACGCCTGGTACGAGCACGAACTCGTCGGGCTCGACGCCCGGGTGGACGGTGTCTCGGTGGGGAAGGTGACCGCCCTGCGCACCCTGGCGGTCCAGGACCTCCTCGTCGTCGAACTCGCCGACGGTCACGAGGCGTTCGTGCCGTTCGTCGGCGACATCGTCCCCGAGGTGAACACCGAGCACGGCTTCATCGTCATCGTGCCGCCGGCCGGTCTCTTCGACCTGAACACGCCGGGGTCGAACCAGGCGCCCGACGACGGCGACGACGTCGCGGACGGTGTGACGGCCAGCGACACCGGCGAGGCACGCGACTAGTGCGCATCGACGTCGTCTCCATCTTCCCGGAGTACCTGGCCGCACTCGATCTCTCGCTGATCGGCAAGGCCCGGCAGGACGGCGTCCTCGACGTGCGCGTCCATGACCTGCGCACCTTCACGACCGACCGGCACCGGACGGTCGATGACACGCCCTACGGCGGGGGCGCCGGCATGGTGATGAAGGCAGAGCCCTGGGCGCAGGCGCTGGAGTCCGTGCTGGCGGCGGCACCGGCGTCGCAGCACAGGCCCACCCTGATCGTCCCGTCGCCCGCCGGGGCCGTCTTCAACCAGGCCATGGCGCACGAACTTGCGGGCCTCGAACACCTCGTCTTCGCCTGCGGCCGGTACGAGGGCATCGACGAGCGAGCGATCGACTGGGCCCGGGACGGCTTCGACGTCCGTCCGGTCTCCCTCGGCGACTACGTGCTCAACGGCGGTGAGGTCGCCGTCCTCGCGATGGTCGAGGCCGTCGGTCGGCTCATCCCGGGTGTGGTCGGCAACCCCGAGTCCCTCGTCGAGGAGTCCCATGCCGACGGACTGCTCGAGTACCCCGTCTACACGAAGCCGTCGTCGTGGCGGGGCCGGGACATCCCCGAGGTGCTGCTCAGCGGGAACCACGCGAGGATCGCGCGGTGGCGCCGGATGGAGCAGTTCCGGCGGACCGCCGACAGGCGACCGGACCTCCTCGGGGACATCGACGCGACGTCGCTGCCGGCAGCGGACCTGAAGGCACTGCGGGAGGCGGGGTTCGACGTCGTCGGAGGCCGTCTCATGCGCCCTCCGCATTAGTGGTTGGCGGGCGGCCTGTGGAAGAATGGTGATTCGTGTCCACTGGGCCGGACCCTGCCACAGGGGGCGTCCGGCCAACAGTCGCACACCGGCCACCGAAGCATCGGATCGGCCGGGACAACCTCTTCGGCGGCATTGCCCGGACCCCGTCCCGTCCTTGACCGCCGTGACCCACGTGAGTGACCTGTGGCGTTCACCAGGAGTACGACAATGCACATTCTCGATTCCGTCGACGCCGGATCCTTCCGCGACAACGTCCCCGACTTCCGCGCCGGTGACACCGTCAACGTCCACGTCAACATCATCGAAGGCAAGAACACCCGTGTTCAGATCTTCAAGGGCTTCGTCCTCGGCCGCCAGGGTGACGGCATCCGCGAGACCTTCACGGTCCGCAAGGTGAGCTTCGGCGTCGGCGTGGAGCGTACGTTCCCCGTCCACAGCCCCGTCCTCGACAAGATCGAGGTCGTGTCCAAGGGCGACGTCCGCCGCGCCAAGCTCTACTACATGCGCGAGCTGCGCGGCAAGGCAGCCAAGATCAAGGAGAAGCGCGACCCGAAGACGGTCAAGTAACCCCCTGACAGTGCATGAAGACCCTGCTTCCCGACCCCCGGTCGGAGAGCACCCGGAACGCCGGCCCCATCGTGTGGGCTGGCGTTTCGTGTTCTCCGCCGTCGTCGTCGCCGCCCTGATCACCGGACTGGTCCGCGCCTTCCTGATCGACGTCTACTTCATCCCGTCGGCCTCGATGGAGCCGCTGCTCACCGAGGGGGACCGCGTCCTCGTCGGCAAGCTCCACGACACGCGCGGGGAACTCCGCCGGGGCGACGTCGTCGTCTTCGACGGCCGGGGATCCTTCGACCCGATCACGGACCCGCGATCCCTCCCGGAACGGATCGTGGCGGGTGCCGGCCAGTGGCTGGGACTTTCGGGCAGCGACACCGTGTACGTGAAGCGGATCGTCGGGGTCGCGGGGGACCACGTGGTCTGCTGCACGGCCGACGGCCGGATCAGCGTGGACGGGAACGGGATCGACGAGCCGTACGTCTATCCGGGGGATGCGGCGAGTGAGCAGCCGTTCGACGTCGTCGTCCCCGAGGGGCGCGTCTGGCTCCTCGGCGACCACCGCTCCGCGTCCATGGACTCGAGGTCCCTGCTCGGCGCGCCCGGTGGTGGCCTCGTCTCCGAGGATCGGATCATCGGCAGGGCCTTTCAGCTAGTCTGGCCACTCGACCGGTTCGCGCCGATCGAGCGCCACGTCGGCTGAGGTGGGCAGCACCGCGGCGCTGACGCCGCCCAGGCAGTAACGCATCCGGGCGCGCAGCCGCCGGAATCACGACCACGAAGGACATCAGCACATGGCACGGAGCTTCCGCAGGAAGTCGGCTTCGGGGGCCGAGGCACCCGCAGCACACCCCTTCGACCCGGACGCACCGCAGACATCCGAGGACGGCGCCGAGCGCCCACGGGCGAAGAAGGAGGCCGATCGCGGTTTCGGTGCCTGGCTGAAGGAGATCGCGACGATCGTCGTCATCGCCCTGGTGCTCTCCTTCCTCATCAAGACCTTCCTCTTCCGCGCGTTCTTCATCCCGTCGGGCTCCATGGAGGAGACCCTGGAGATCGACGACCGCATCTTCGTCAACCAGCTCGTCCCGCAGCCGTTCGACCTCCAGCGCGGGGACATCGTCGTCTTCCGTGATGCCGAGGGATGGCTGCCCCCGCAGACCCAGACGCAGGTGAGCTGGTTCAAGGAGGCCCTGATCTTCATCGGGCTCGCCCCGGACGAGTCCCAGCAGCACCTCGTCAAGCGCGTCATCGGCCTCGCCGGCGATCACGTCATCTGCTGCGATGCCCAGGGCCGTATCACCGTCAACGGCGAGCCGCTCGACGAGCCCTACCTCTTCCCGGGAGCCAACCCGTCGGACGTGCCGTTCGACGTCGTCGTGCCCGAGGGCAAGGTCTGGGTCATGGGGGACCACCGCAACGCCTCGGCCGATTCGCGGGCGAACCGTGACAAGCCGGGCGAGGGCTTCGTGAGCGTGGACGAGATCGAGGGCAAGGCCGCGGTCATCGCGTGGCCACTCAACAGGATCGGCTTCCTCGGGAACCATCCCGAGGTCTTCGACGGCATCCCCGAGCCGGAGGCCGCGGCCCGGCCCACTCCCGCAGCACCCACGCCCTCGGGACCATGACCGCAGCGCGCAGGAAGCGCACCGCGGCCCCGAACCTGACCTTCGAACGGACCTTCGGTGAGCAGGGGCACCGCTTCGTCGCCGGCTGCGACGAGGTGGGCAGGGGAGCGTTGGCCGGGCCGGTGTCCGTCGGCATCGTCGTCGTGGACCTGTACTCCGTCGCCGGCCTGAGGGGCGTCCGGGACAGCAAGCTGCTCGCTGCCGCCGAGCGCGAGGCGCTCGTGCCACGAATCCGGCGCTGGGCGGTCGCTTCCGCCGTCGGTCACGCCTCCGCTGCCGAGATCGACGCCCTCGGGTTGCTACCCGCGCTGCGCACCGCGGGTAGCCGTGCGTGGGACGGGGTGCTCAGGACCGTGTCTCCCGACGTCGTCGTACTCGACGGCAACCACGACTGGCTGTCCGCGCGGCAGCAGGAACCCCTGTTCCTGACGGACGAGGGCGCCCCTCCCGTGGAGGCCCGGGGATGCACCGCCCCCGTGCACACGAGGATCAAGGCCGACCTGACCTGCCTCAGCGTTGCGGCGGCCAGTGTCCTTGCGAAGGTCGAGCGGGACGCGTACATGGTGACGCTGTCCGGCGATCATGCTGCCTTCGGCTGGGACGTCAACAAGGGCTACGCCACAGAGGCCCACCGGGCAGCGATCGACGCCGTCGGGCCCACCGGGTTCCACCGCAGGACCTGGCGGCTGGGCAACCTGGAGCGCGTTGGCGCGTCGACCACGGAGAGTGGGGGATGATGGTCCGATGAGTGCCGAGGATCTTGAGAACTACGAAACCGACATGGAGCTCCAGCTCTACCGCGAGTACCGGGACGTCGTGGGGCTCTTCAGCTACGTGGTGGAGACGGAGCGCCGGTTCTACCTGGCGAACAACGTGGACCTCCAGGCGCGGTCGGCAGACGGCGAGGTCTACTTCGACCTCACGCTGCAGGACGCGTGGGTGTGGGACGTGTACCGTTCCGCCCGCTTCGTGAAGAACGTCCGCGTCATCACCTTCAAGGACGTCAACGTCGAGGAGCTGACGAAGTCGGACGACATCGCGCTCCCCAAGGACGGGACGCTCGGCAACTGACGCGTTCCCCGGCGTTCCTTCCTGCTCTCCCCTCCTGCCGTCGTGGGGTCCGGTGTCGAGTGGTTGATGTCGGGACCGCGATCTCCGTCGCCTGGCGCCTTCGCCCTGATTCCCCCGCGGCTCGTCCATCGGGTCGGCGACCCGGTACGGCGTCCGGCTCAGGGGTGAGTTACTCAGGGGGTGAGTCCATCCTCGTCGGCGCTGCGGGAGAAGGTGTCCTCGCCGTCGTCCGGGCCGGATGCGGCCTGCTCCAGCCGGTCCGCCTCCGATCCACCCGTCCCGCCGCCGTCGATGCCACCTCCGGCCGTGGCGTCGTCCGGCTGCGCCGGTGTTCCCTGGTCCTGCCGGTCTGCCTCCGATCCGCCGGTTCCGGCGTCCGCGATGGTGCCGGACGCGGTCGGGGCGTCCGGGAGCGCCGGTGTCACCTGGTCCTGCCGGTCTGCCTCACTGCCGCTGAACTCCGACATCGACGCCTCCTCGGCTCTCGTGTGTCGGCATCCATGGATGCCGCTGGCCTTCCACCGTACGAGAGGCAGCGATGCGGGGGCCAGTACTTCCCGCTGCCGGGATGGCGTCCCCGTGGACACCGGTTTCCTCGACGTCCGCAGATCGGGCACGTCGTGATTCCTCCGTTGTCCACATAGGGCATCCCGCCCGGCTGTCGTCCTCCCGCTGCCCCGAAGCTGGGGAAGGAGGTGATCGCCATGGTGGCGAAGGATCAGTTGGGCCGCCGCGGAGAAGCGACGGCGGCGCAATATCTGGAACGCGCAGGACTGCGGATCGTGGACCGGAACTGGCGTTGTCCGGTCGGCGAGATCGATCTCGTGGCCGTGGACGGGTCCACGCTCGTGATCGTCGAGGTCAAGACGCGCAGCTCGGACGATTTCGGGCAACCGCTCGAGTCGATCACGGCGAGCAAGCTCGAGCGGCTGTATGTCCTCGCGTCCCAGTGGGCCCGGGCGCACAACCAGCGCTTCAGTGGCTTCCGCATCGATGCGGTGGGCGTTCTCGACGACGGCAGCGGTGACCCGCGCATCGAGCATGTCCGGGCGGTGATCTGACCGTGCTCGGTCGGACCTACGCAGTGTCCCTGGTCGGGATGAACGGGCACATCGTCGAGGTCGAGGCGGACATCGGGCAGACTCTTCCGGCGTTCGTGCTCCTCGGACTTCCCGATGCGTCCCTGAACGAGGCGAAGGATCGCATCCGTGCGGCAGCCCGCAACGCCGGTGTCCCCCTCAGCAGGCGCAAGATCACCGTCAACCTCATCCCGGCGTCCCTGCCGAAGCGGGGATCGTCCTTCGACCTGGCGATCGTCATGGCTGCACTCGCTGCGGCAGGAGATGTGCGGGGTTGCGGCACGACGGTCTTCATCGCGGAACTGGGACTCGATGGACAGCTTCGTCCCGTGCGCGGGATGCTGCCTGCGGTGATGGCCGCCGTGGACGCCGGCTACCGCAGCATCGTGGTGGCGGCGGAGAACGAGGCAGAGGCGGCTCTCGTCCCGTCGGCGGAGGTCAGGTCCTTCCACACCCTCAGATCAGTGGCCGCGGGCTTCGGCGCGGACGTCGAGGGCGAGGACCCCGCCGAAGCAGCGCCACGGGACCCGGTCGCTGTCCCAACCGCGCAGCCCGGCCTCCTGAAAGACCTGTCCGACATCGCCGGACAGGTGGAGGCCCGGTTCGCTCTGGAGATCGCCGCGGCGGGAGCCCATCACCTCCTGATGGTGGGTCCTCCGGGCGCGGGCAAGACGATGCTCGCCGAGAGGTTGCCGGGCATCCTGCCCGATCTGGAGGACGACCACGCGATGGAGGTGACAGCCATCCACAGCCTGAGCGGCGAGCGGCACTGTGCGGAGCTGGTCCGGAAGCCGCCCTTCGAGAGCCCGCACCACACGGCGACACCGGCGTCGATCATCGGTGGCGGGAGCGGCATCCCCAGGCCGGGCGCGGCGTCCAGAGCCCACCGCGGCATCCTCTTCCTCGATGAGGCGCCGGAGTACGAGCGCCGCGTGCTCGAAGCGCTCAGGGAGCCGCTCGAGAGCGGTCGCCTCGTCCTTCATCGCGCCTCCGGCACTGCCTCCTACCCCGCCCGATTCCAATTGGTGCTCGCCCTGAACCCCTGTCCGTGCGGACTCGCGAACGGGAAGGGAATCGACTGCCTGTGTACGGCGCAGCAGCGACGCCGGTACTTCAACCGGTTGTCCGGACCGCTCCTGGATCGGGTCGACCTCCAGGTGGTCGTGCAACGCGTGAGTCTCGCGGACTACGCGGACGGGGCGCCGTCCGAGGCCTCGTCCGTGGTGGCGGCTCGGGTGGCCGAGGCACGAGCTGCCCAGCGCGCCCGGTTGGGCCGATGGAGCTATGCGACGAACTCGGAGGTGCAGGGCCGCATCCTGCGCGGCGAGCTCGCGCTTCCGCGCAGGGTGACGGCGCCCCTGGACCGGGCGCTCGATCGTGCCCTCGTCAGTGCGCGTGGCTGGGATCGTGTGCTGCGGGTGGCGTGGACCATCTGCGACCTCAGCGGCCGCGGGAGCCCTGATGCGGACGACGTCGTCACCGCCCTGGGGTTCCGACTTCAGGAGCGTGCCGCGTGAGCGCGCCCGTCTCGGCCGCGGTTCAGGCGCGGGCTGCCCTGTCGAGATTGTTCGAGCCGTCCGATACGGTCGGGCTCGGGCTGGCGGCTGTGGTGGGTGCCGTCGATGCCCTGCGGATCGCCCGGAGGGAGCTCAGGGCCGGGCGCGAGATCCGAGCACAGCTCTACGACCTCCTGGACCTGACGGAGCACGGGAGCCGCGACCACCTGCAGGAGGGGTTGGACCGGTGGGCGCCTCGCCTTGCCGACCTCGCGCCCGACCGCGATCTGGCGACTCTCGCGCGCCTCGGGGGTCGTCTGGTGACACCGGAGTCGGGAGAGTGGCCCGGCGCGCTGGACGATCTGCAATCAGCTGCTCCTCTGTGTCTGTGGGTGCGCGGCCGGCCTGAGATCCCCGACCGCCGTCGGCTGGCGGCCGTCGTCGGATCGAGGGACAGCACCTCCTACGGAGCGTCCGTGACGGCGGACCTGGCCGCCGGTCTCATCACCCGCGGGTACTCGGTGGTGTCCGGTGGTGCCTACGGGATCGATGCCCAGGCTCACCGCGCCGCGCTCGCCTCGGGGGAGGATGACGGGTTTCCGCCGACCGTCGCCGTTCTCGCCTGCGGCATCGACCGCTACTACCCAGCAGGGAATGAGGAGCTTCTGCGCGTCATCGCAGAACGGGGACTACTCATCTCGGAGGTGCCTCCCGGCAGTTCGCCGACGAGGTGGCGGTTCCTGCAACGCAACCGGCTGATCGCTGCACTGAGCGGGGTGACGGTTGTCGTCGAAGCCCGCTGGAGGTCCGGCGCCCTGAACACGGCCCATCATGCGGCCGGCCTGGGGCGCCCTGTCGGGGCTGTGCCAGGGTCGGTGCACTCGGCCAATTCGGCGGGGTGTCACCGGCTGCTGAGGTACGGTACGGCAGTCTGCGTGACCGATGCGGCCGACGTCGCCGAGCTCGCAGGGCCCCTCGGCAGCCTCCCGACGGGGGATCGCACGCGTGAGGCCGCGACGCCCGCGAAGGAGCAGGACGGGCTCGCCATCCCCGATCTGCTGGTTCTGGACGGTCTTCCGGTTCGTGCGTCGACGACGGTCGACAAGCTGGCCGTCGTGGCGGGGCTGTCCGCCCGGGAGGTGATGGGCGGACTCGGTCGGCTCGAACTCGCAGGGCTCGCCGTGAGGACGCCGGAGGGGTGGCGCCGGCAGAAGGCCTGAACTGTTGCGGACCGCTGTCCCTGCTGCCCTCCTGAGTCGGTACCACAGGTGTCCATCGCACGAACCCCAATGAACCCCCATGCACCCGCACGAACGCACCTGAAGGAGATCCTGATGTCCGAAACCCGGTCCACCGGTCCGCGGAAATCTGCCGGGCGACGCGACGTTCGCTGGTACCTCGACGTCGACAGTCCCGTCGGCACACTTCGCATCGTGGTCGACAGTGAAGCTGTCATCGGTCTGTATCACGGAGAGCACGTGCCGCGTCCCACCGCGGAGGTCCTCGGACACCTGGCGTCGGTGCCGCCCGACCCACCAGTAGATGTGCCATGCGGCCACGTGATGCCCCCGTCCGCTCTGACGGCGGGCGATGACGCAGTCGGCGAGCGGGGCCGTCCCATCGCAGCAGCGGGGGAGAGCGTCGTCGTCGTTTCGGACGCGGCACGGCGACTCCTGGTGCGGACGGCCGGTGAGCTCCGGGAGTACTTTGCAGGAAGTCGGCAACAGTTCGACGTCCCCGTCGTACTGCGGGGCACCGCGTTCCAGTGTTCGGTGTGGGCCGCCCTGACAGACATCCCCTTCGGCGAGCGTCGCAGCTATCGCGACATCGCCGAGCAGTTGGGCAATGCGAGCATGGGCAGGGCCATCGGAGCCGCGGTGCGAGCCAATCCGGTGTCCATCATCGTGCCCGGACACCGTATCGTCGCCAGTACGGGCGCAGTCGTGGGCTACGCAGCAGGCATCGGCGTGAAGACGGCCCTTCTGGAGCACGAAACGGCCGATCATCCCAGGACCCCTCTTCGTGCGGCTGCACCGGTTGAATCGGGTGAGGTGCAGTAGTGCGGAGGTGCAGGGGGATCGGCAGGGCGCTCCTTCCGGGCGGAACCTTGATCCGGGGAGATACTGGTGACGTGCACGGAGGCGACATGAACAGGGGACACGTGGTCGATGCCGTCGCGGACGGCCCGACCCCGAACTACGCGGTCGAGGCTGACGCCGTCGCGGCCGGTACAGTCACGGACAGCGGGGTCGAGGCCGGCACCGTCGCGAACGACGCCGCAGGGCACCAGGCGGTCGTCGAGTCGCCGGGCGACGCCGCGCACCAGTTCGCCTTCTCCGCCGCGCTGCGGGCGTTCGAGGACTATCTGGCGTTCGAGCGCAACCGGTCCGTTCATACGATCCGGGCATATCTGAAGGATGCCCGCCTCTTCCTCAGCCACGCGCAGCAGGCCGGCGTCACGAGCCTCGGCCAGCTCGAGCTCCGCCACTTCCGGAGCTGGCTGGGAGTGCTCGACGACGCAGGGTTGGCTCGCTCGACCCTGGCCCGGCGGGCGGCATCCGTCCGGACCCTCATGGACTGGGCGGTGCGTGAAGAACTGGTCCCGGCCAATCCGGCCCTCCGGCTCCGTGCGCCCAAGCGCAGCAGCGCGCTGCCCGCGGTCCTCAGCCATGCCCAGGCACAGAGCTTGTTCGAGGGACCGGTATCGGACGTCGGTACGGACGCCGGTCTCCTGCAGCGCCGCGCCATCCTCGAGGTGTTGTACGCCACCGGGGTCCGCGTCGGTGAACTGGTGGGGATCGACATCGACGACGTGGACACGGGGCGCCGTACCCTCGTCGTCACCGGCAAGGGTGACAAGCAGCGGACCGTTCCGTACGGCGAGCCCGCCGGTAACGCGATCGAGGCGTGGCTGCGCCACGGCCGTCCGCAATGGATCAGCCCGGCGAGCGGACCTGCCCTGTTCCTCGGCAGGCGGGGAGGGCGGATCGACCAGCGGTCGGTCCGAAGCCAGGTGAAGGAGGCGCTCGATGCGCTCGATGACACGGCAGCCCGAGGCCCCCATGCCCTGAGGCATACTGCGGCGACCCACCTGCTCGACGGCGGGGCCGACCTCCGCGCCGTGCAGGAACTGCTCGGCCACTCCAGCCTCGCCACCACGCAGCTCTACACCCACGTCTCGGTCGATCGACTCCGACGCAGCTACGAGCAGGCTCATCCGCGCGCCTGATGCAGGCAGTGTGGCCCAGCTCCGGCGCGGCGCTGCCGCTCAAATGGCACCGCGGTAGTTACAGTGGCGAAATTCAGGTTCGTCGGGCACAATGAGCAGTGGCAACACAGAGCTCGCACTCCGGTGCGGGTGGGTCTCGTAAGGTAGCAGCACGCTCGTTCGCAGTTTCATCAGCCAGTGCAGGTCGTTGGGGAAGACGTACCTACAGCTATGGAGGATGGAATGTCTGTTGTGATGGCGCGCGGTGTCCTGTACGTGCACTCAGCCCCTACTGCGCTGTGCCCTCATGTCGAATGGGCCATCGGCTCGGTGCTGGACAAGCGCATCGACATGGAGTGGACGGCTCAGCCTGCCGCGCCCGGAATGCTCCGGGCAGAACTGTCCTGGGTCGGCCCCCAGGGAGCCGGCGCGCAGCTCGCATCCGCTCTCCGCGGCTGGGCGCATCTCCGCTACGAGGTGACCGAGGAGCAGAGCGCAGGCGCCGACGGCGGCCGGTGGTCCCACACTCCAGAGCTCGGGATCTTCCACGCCACGACGGACGTCCACGGAAACATCATGGTGACCGAGGATCGCATCCGGTACGCCTACGAGGCCGGCGCCGGCGATCCCGCAGCGGTGTACCACGAGTTGTCCCTCGCCCTCGGTGAGTCCTGGGACGAGGAGCTCGAGCCCTTCCGCCACGCAGCCGAGGGAGCGCCGGTGCGCTGGTTGCACCAGGTCGGCTGAGCCACCGCATCCCGTCCGTCTGCGCCCTGCCGCGCAGCGTGATCCAGGGGGATCCGCACTACGGGATCACCGCCCGTGCCCCTCGTCCATAGCGTCGGGTCCGCGGCTGAATGAAGAAGGCGCCGCCCCGTCCGGGGCGGCGCCTTCTCGCGTAGCAGGTGTCAGACGCTGCGGAGGACGATCACCGCGTTGTGCCCGCCGAACCCGAACGAGTTGCTGAGTGCGACGATGTCCCCGGACGGCAGGTCGCGCGGCGCTGTGACGACGTCGAGGGGGATCTCCGGATCCTGGTCGTCCAGGTTGATCGTGATCGGCATCGTGCGTTCGTACAGGGCGAGGACCGTCATGACGGCTTCGACGGCACCGGACGCCCCGAGCAGGTGGCCCGTCTGCGACTTGGTCGCGGAAACCGCGACCTGATCGAGGTGCGAGCCGAGAGCAGCCTTCAACGCCGTGTACTCCGGCTTGTCGCCGACCGGCGTGGAGGTCGCATGCGCGTTGACGTGCACCACGTCCTCTGCCTGCGCTCGCGCGTCGAACAGCGCCGCCTTGAGCGCCCGCGTGGCTCCGAGGCCCTCGGGATCAGGGGCAGTGATGTGGTAGGCGTCGGCGGTGACGGACGTCCCGGCCAGCTCGGCGTAGACACGGGCACCGCGGGCACGTGCGTGCTCCTCGGCCTCGAGGACGATCGCCCCGGCGCCCTCGCCCATGACGAAGCCGTCACGGTTCGTGTCATAGGGCCTCGACGCCGACTCGGGGTCGTCGTTCCGCCGGGACAGCGCGTGCATGGAGGCGAAGGCAGCGATCGGCATCGGGTGGATCGCGGCTTCCGCACCGCCGCAGACGACGACGTCGGCCTTGCCGGACCTGATGAGTTCGAGTCCCTGATGCAGGGCTTCGGTTCCCGAGGCGCAGGCGGAGACGGGAGTGTGCGCGCCGGCGCGGGCGCCCAGATCAAGGCTCACCGCTGCTGCGGGCCCGTTCGGCATGAGCATCGGTACCGTCATGGGCAGGACGCGCCGCGGCCCTTTCTCGCGGAGGGTGTCCCAGGCGTCGAGGAGGGTCCAGACGCCACCGATGCCCGTTGCGAAGGCGACCGCCAGACGGTCCTTGTCGATGTCCTCGATCCCGGAGTCCCGCCAGGCTTCGCGGGAGGCGACGACGGCGAACTGCGTCGACGGGTCCATGCGCTTGGCTTCCACGCGGGACAGCACCTCCGACGCCGGCACCGTGATCTGCGCGGCGAAGGTGACCGGCAGTTCGTACTGCTGCACCCAGTCGGCTTCGATGGTCCGGGCGCCCGATACTCCCTTGAGGGAGTTGGCCCACATGGTGGGGACGTCCCCGCCGATCGGGGTGGTTGCACCGAGTCCGGTGATGACGACTTTGCGTGGCATGGTCACTCTTTCGAAGCTAGGGCGTGCGCCGGCGGAACGGGGCGCAGGGATGACGGAGACGGCCGCCCCCGGCAGGTGACACCGGGAGCGGCCGTAGCGCCGGGAGCTGCAGGACTAGGCCTGAGCGCCGGAGATGAAGTTCACGGCGTCGCCGACGGTCTTCAGGTTCTTGACCTCTTCGTCGGGGATCCGCACACCGAACTTCTCCTCGGCGTTGACGACGATCGTCATCATCGAGATGGAGTCGATGTCGAGGTCGTCGGTGAAGGACTTGTCCATCTCGACGGACTCGGGCGCGAGGCCGGTCTCCTCGTTGACGATCTCGGCCAGACCGGCCAGGATTTCTTCGTTGCTAGCCATGTTGGCTCCTTTTCTGTTGCTGCCGGTACACCGGCGGGGATGGTCAAACCGCGCTGTCACGGTCTGGGCTTGAAAACTAGGGAAGGACCACGACCTGTGCCCCGAAGACGAGGCCGGCCCCGAACCCGATCTGCAGCGCGAGCGTGCCGCTGAGTTCAGGCTGTTCCTTGAGCGTGCGGTGCATGGCGAGGGGGATGGACGCGGCCGAGGTGTTGCCTGCATCCACGATGTCCCGCGCCACGTACACGTGGTCGGGGAGCTTCAGCTGCTTCACCATCTCATCGATGATACGGATGTTGGCCTGATGCGGCAGGAAGACCGCGAGGTCATCGGCAGTCACCCCGGCGGCGTCGAGCGCGCGCTGCGCCACCTTCGCCATCTCCCAGACCGCCCAGCGGAAGACGGTCGGCCCGTCCTGGCGCATGGTGGGCCAGAGACTCTCGCGTGCGGCGTCGGCGTCCTGTTCGGCCTCGCCCTCGGTGGAGACGGTCCCGAGCGAGAAGTCCCGCGTGTCGAGCAACGACCTCGTCATGCGGATCGCCCCGTGCTTGCTGCCATCGGAACCCCAGACCGAGGGGCCGATGCCGGCCGAATCGCCAGGGCCGACGACCACGGCCCCGGCTCCGTCACCGAGGAGGAAGGAGATGGTGCGGTCGGAGTTGTCGATGAAGTCCGAGAGCTTCTCGACGCCGACCACGAGGACGTACTCGGCGGTCCCGGCGTGCACCAGCGCGTCAGCCTGGGCGATGCCGTAGCAGTAGCCGGCGCATGCCGCAGAGATGTCGAAAGCCGGTGCGGGGGTGGCTCCCAGGCGATCGGTGAGTTGCGCGGCCGCGGAGGGTGTCGCGTGCGGGTGGGTGACGGTGGACACGAGGACGGCGCCGAGCTGCGACGCCTCGATCCCGGCGGCGACGAGTGCTTCCCGTGCTGCTGCCTCGGCCATGTCGATGACGCTGATGTCCCGCGGTGCCCGGTGCCGGGTGACGATGCCGGTGCGCTGTCGTATCCACTCGTCGGACGAGTCGATCCACTGGCACACGTCCTCGTTGGTGACGACGATCTCGGGCCGGTAGGCGCCGACGCCGAGGATGCGCGTGTGCTCACGCAGGGGTGATTGCTTGATGGCGCTGATGCTCACTGAGGTCCTTCGGAGATGGGTGCGGTGACCGGGTCCGTGGTCCGCGAGTGTTCCTCGATGAAGCTGCGCGCGGCGTCCAGGTCCTCAGGAGATTTTACGGCGAGGGTGGCCGTACCGCGCATTCCGCGCTTGGCCAGGCCCGTCAGCGTGCCGGCGGGGGACAGTTCGACCATCCCCGTGACCCCCATGGCCTGCATCGATTCCATGCACAGATCCCAGCGCACGGGGCGGGAGACCTGCGCGATCAGGCTGTCGAGGTTGCCCTGGCCGGTGGCGATGGGCTTCCCGTCGTCGTTGGACATGAGGGTCGCCGTGGGATCGGCCGGCGTGAGCGTGGGCCGGAGCTCCTCGAGCGCCGTCACGGCGGGCGCCATGTGCGCGGTGTGGAAGGCGCCGGCGACCTTGAGGGCGATCACGCGGGCTTTCGCCGGGGGGTTCTCGGCGAGGCCGGCCAGCTGTTCCAGGGTTCCCGCTGCCACCACCTGTCCTCCGCCGTTGGCGTTCGCCGCCGTGAGCCCGAGGTCGGCGAGCCGTGCGGCGACCTCCTCGGGATCACCGCCGAGCACCGCGCTCATGCCGGTAGGCGTGGCTGCTGCCGCTTGGGCCATCGCGTTCGCCCGTACGCGGACGAAGGCGACGGCGTCGTCCTCCGTCAGGGCCCCTGCAATGGCGGAGGCGGTGAGTTCACCGACGGAGTGCCCGGCGACGACGGTCGCTGCGGTCATCGTGTGACCGGTCAGGAGCAGGCGGGCCGTGACGAGTCCGGCGGCGACGATGAGCGGCTGCGCGACGGCGGTGTCCTTGATGGTCTCCTCGTCGGAGGTGGTCCCATGGCGGACGAGGTCGGTGCCTGCGCGGTCGCTCAGCTGCTCGAGGTGCTCGCGGACTCCGGGGAGCTCGAGCCAGGGGGCGAGGAAGCCGGGAGTCTGGGAGCCCTGTCCGGGGCAGGCAATTGCAAGCACTCTTCCAGCTTTCCAAAGGGGAGGGGCAATATCGGGTGTTCAGCAGAACCAAGCTGACGGTGTCGCGTTGTAGGAAGTCTACAAGGCTGCGGCTCTCCCCGCGGCTGTCACGCCCTTGTCGACACTGGCCGGCCGGGAGGTCCGGGTGCTTCCCCCGGCCGCGGCGGAGCCGGGGCCGGCCGGTGCCGTGGCAGCGGCCAGCCGCCCCACCACGAGCGCGGTCTGCAGGACGTAGGCCTCGCGCGGGATGAGCGGATCCCACCCCGTGACGTCACAGACGCGCCGCAGGCGGTACCGCACGGTATTGGCGTGGACGAAGAGTGACCTCGATGTGGCTTCGAGGGAGTGTCCGAGGGTGAGGTACGCGGACAGCGTCTGTTCGAGACCGTTGGAGGCTGCGAGGAGGGGACGGTAGATGCTGCGGACGAGGGCGCGGCGCGCAGTGTCGTCGCCGGAGATGACCCGTTCGGGCCACAGGTCCTCCGAGGACACCGGCCGGGGGGCGGAGGGCCACGCTCGGGCAGCGGTGAGACCCGCGAAAGCGGCCTGCGCGGACGTGCTCGCCGCGACGAGCGACTCGGCTTCCGGGCCGAAGACGACGGCCCCGTCGCCGAAGAGTTCGCTGATCCTGGGATAGGCCTTGTCCGCATCCCGGACACCGCCGAGGACGAGGATCAGCCGTTCGCCCTGGATCCCCACGAGGACGTCCTCGGCGAGACGCCCGGTGATCCTCCGCAGCTCGTTGAGGAAGCCCGCATTGGGTTCAGATGGGGCGCTGCCGACCATGACGGTGATCGGGGCCTGAGAGCTCCAGCCCACCGCGGCGATCCGAGAGCGCAGTGCGTCCGAGCTCTCCCCCCTCAGGATCGCGTCGACCACGAGGGCCTCCAGGCGTGTGTCCCAGGAGCCGCGGGTCTCGGCGGCACGCGCGTAGACGTCCGCCGCGGCGAAGGCGACCTCCCTGGAGTACCTGAGCACGGCTTCGCGGAGCGGCGCCTGGTCGGCGGCAGGCGCTAGGAACGGCACGTGGTCCTCGACGACCTGCACCACCACGCGGATGAGCTGGAGGGCTTTCTGCAGGCTGATGGAGCGAGTGAGTTCGGTGGGGGCCGTCCCGAAGACATCGCTGAGCACCCAGGCGGGGGACACGGGCTTCTGGTACCAGTTGACGAAGGACGCGATGCCCTTCTGGGCGACCATGCCGAGGGCGGAACGCTCATCCGGGCGGAGTCCCCGGTACCACGGCAGGTCCGTGTCGAGTTGCTTGAGCGTCGCCGTCGAGAGCGAACCGATCGTGGCGCGCAGCTTCTCGACGGTGGCGGGATCGGGGGGCGCGGCACCCGCGTTCGTGGCACCGGACGCGCCGGGCCTGGTGCCGGAGGACGTGCCGGAGGAGGTGGCGGGGACATGGTCGGGCTGCCGCATGCTTCGAGCATACGGTCTCGGCGACGCTGCTCCCCCTTTGTGAGAAGGCTACAAAAAGGGCGACGGCGGGACGCAGCGTGCGCTGCGTCCCGCCGTCGCCCGTCGGGCTGGTGGCCGGACTAGGCGTCCCCGCCTGCGTTACCGGTGGTCCCGGCATTCACGTCGAGGAGGCTGTACTTCTCGATGGCCTCCCTCGGCGCGTTCGCGTCGACCTCGCCCCGGCGGGCGAGCATCTCGAGGGCGCGGACGACGACGGAGTGGCTGTCGATCTTGAAGAACCGGCGTGCCGCAGCGCGTGTGTCCGAGAAGCCGAAGCCGTCGGCACCGAGGGTCGCGAACTCGTTCGGCAGGAACTGCCGGATCTGGTCGGGAACCGCCTTCATGAAGTCCGAGACCGCGACGATCGGACCCGTGGCCCCCTCGAGCTGCTGCGTCACGAACGGCTTGCGGGCTTCGGCGCCGGGGTTGAGGAAGGCGTCCTCCTCGGCATCGAGGCCGTCGCGGCGGAGTTCGTTCCAGGACGTGACCGACCAGACGTCGGCGGACACACCCCAGTCCTTCGCGAGGATCTTCTGTGCCTCGAGCGCCCACGGCACAGCCACGCCGGAGGCCAGCAGCTGCGTGCGGGGACCGTCGACCTTGGCGGGCTTCAGCAGGTAGATGCCCTTGAGCAGTCCCTCGACATCCAGTTCCTCCGGTTCGGCCGGCTGCACGAACGGCTCGTTGTACACCGTGATGTAGTACATGACGTTGCGGAAGGACTCCGGCTTGTCGCCGATGTCGCCGTACATCCGGTTCAGGCCGTCACGGACGATGTGCCCGATCTCGTAACCGAAGGCCGGGTCGTACGTGATGACGGCCGGATTCGTCGACGCGAGGATCGGCGAGTGACCGTCCGCGTGCTGGAGGCCCTCGCCGGTCAGCGTGGTGCGGCCGGCCGTGGCTCCGATGATGAAACCGCGGGCCATCTGGTCGGCTGCCGCCCAGATGGAGTCGCCCGTGCGCTGGAAGCCGAACATCGAATAGAAGACGTAGATGGGGATGAGCGGCTGCCCCTGCGTGGCGTACGCCGTGCCCGCCGCGGTGAAGGCGGCCATCGATCCTGCCTCGTTGATGCCCGCATGCAGGATCTGCCCCTCGATGGACTCCTTGTACGCGAGGACCAGGTCGCGGTCCACGGACAGGTAGTTCTGACCCTTGGGGTTGTAGATCTTCGCCGTCGGGAAGAACGAGTCCATGCCGAAGGTGCGCGCCTCGTCGGGGATGATCGGCGCGATCCGCTTGCCGAACTCCTTGTCCCGCATCAGGTCCTTGAGGATGCGCACGAACGCCATGGTGGTGGCGGCCATCTGCTTGCCGGAACCGCGCTTGGCCATCTCGTACGCCTTGTCGCCCGGCAGCACGATGTCGGCGTGCTTGGTGCGGCGCTCGGGGATGAATCCGCCGAGCTCACGGCGACGCTCGAGGAGGTACTTGATCTCTGGAGCGTCGGCGCCCGGGTGGTAGTACGGAGCGTTGTAGAGGTCGTCGTCGATCTGCTCGTCGGTGACCGGGATCCGGAGGTGGTCGCGGAAAGCCTTGAGGTCGGCGTTGGTCAGCTTCTTCATCTGGTGGGTCGCGTTGCGTCCCTCGAAGTGCGACCCCAGGCCGTAGCCCTTGACGGTCTTCGCGAGGATGACGGTCGGCTTGCCCTTGAACTCCGTCGCGGCCTTGTACGCCGCGTAGACCTTGCGGTAGTCGTGCCCGCCGCGCTTGAGGTTCCAGATCTCGGCGTCGGTCAGGTCCTCCACCATGGCCTTGGTCTCGGGGGACTTGCCGAAGAAGTGGTCGCGGACGAACCCTCCGGACTCGGCCTTGTACGTCTGGTAGTCGCCGTCGGGCGTCTGGTTCATGATGTCGACCAGGGCGCCGTCGTCGTCCTTGGAGAGCAGCGAGTCCCACTCCCTGCCCCAGACCACCTTGATGACGTTCCAGCCCGCACCGCGGAAGAACGCCTCGAGCTCCTGCATGATCTTGCCGTTGCCGCGCACGGGTCCGTCGAGACGCTGCAGGTTGCAGTTGATGACGAAGTTCAGGTTGTCCAGGTTCTCGTTGGCAGCGAGCTGCAGCAGCCCACGCGATTCCGGCTCGTCCATCTCACCGTCGCCGAGGAAGGCCCAGACCTGCTGGTCGGAGGTGTCCTTCAGTCCGCGGTTGTGCAGATAGCGGTTCGACTGCGCCTGGTAGATGGCGTTCATGGGGCCGATGCCCATGGAGACCGTGGGGAACTCCCAGAACTCCGGCATGAGGCGCGGGTGCGGGTAGGAGGACAGCGCATGGCCCTCCTTGGACTTCTCCTGGCGGAAGCCGTCGAGGTCCTCCTCGGTGAGCCGTCCCTCGAGGTAGGCGCGGGCGTACATGCCGGGGGAGGCGTGGCCCTGGAAGAAGATCTGGTCCCCGCCGCTCGGGTGGTCCTTGCCCTTGAAGAAGTGGTTGAAGCCCACCTCGTACAGGGTTGCGGCGCCGGCGTAGGTGGAGATGTGGCCGCCCACCCCGATCTCGGGGCGCTGGGCGCGGTGCACCATGACGGCTGCGTTCCAGCGCAGCCATGCGCGGAACTTCCGCTCGATCTCCTCGTCACCCGGGAACTCGGGTTCCTGGTCGGCGGGGATCGTGTTGACGTAGTCCGTCGTCGTGACCATGGGCACGCCCACGGACTGCGCACCGGCACGCTGGAGGAGCGAACGCATGATGTACTGCGCGCGCTCGGTGCCCTGGGTGCGGATCAGCTGGTCGAGGGATTCGATCCACTCAGCGGTCTCCTCGGGATCCCCGTCGGGCTTGCCGACTGTCAGACCGCTCAGAATATCCGCCGTACCTTGTTCAACAGCCACGCGATATCTCTCCACTTCCACAGATTCTGTCTGTGTCGTTTTATGCCTGCGCACGGCTCGTTGGCCCGCGCAGAGATGCATGCTCGGCCGGACGGTGTGAGCACCGTGGCCATATATCGGTTCACTCTATCGCCGCCGTACGGTCCGTGCGTAGCGGGATGGGGGTCGCCGGGCAGATTACGCCGAGGGCTTGCGCACGCCACGTCCGGGGGCCGGTCCGAGCGTGCCTGCGGACGACGGCGGCCAAAAGCGCCCTCCGGCTTGATGCTTGGCGTATAAAGGTGTTGGCTGGTAGCAATGTACATCCATACGAGGGCGCGTCAGGCCCGTCTTTCCAGGAGGAGCTAAGTGAGCGAGGCTGAAGCCGCCACTGCGGTCAACGTGGCAGGCAAGTTGGGTTTCAAGAAGGGAGACCTCGTTCAGGAGCTCGGATACGACGACGACGTCGACTTCGAGTTCCGGGAGGAACTGGAGGACGGCCTCGGGTCCGAAGTGCTCACGGAGGACGACCAGGACGTCGTCGACGGCGTGATCCTGTGGTGGCGGAGCGGCGACGGCGACCTCGTGGACGCCCTGGTGGACGCACTGACCTCACTCGGGGCGGGGGGAGTCGTCTGGCTCCTTACGCCGAAGTCCGGCCGTCCCGGATATGTGCCGCCCGCTGACGTCCAGGAGGCGGCTCCTACCGCCGGCCTCCACTCGACCTCCTCGGCCGGCGTGTCCAGGGAATGGTCCGCCACCCGGCTCGTCAGCCGACGGAAGCAGTAGCGGTGCCCCTCGAGATCGGTTCCCCCGCACCCGCCTTCACGCTCGCCAACCAGTTCGGCGAGGTCGTCGAGAGCTCTTCCCTGGTGGGCGGCGCCGTGGTCGTCTTCTTCCCCTTCGCCTTCTCCCGCGTCTGCACGGACGAACTCGGCCAACTGCGCGACAACCTGGAGCTGTTCGACGCGGCAGGCGTCACGCTCGTCGCCGTCTCGGTCGACCACAAGTACACGCTTCGTGCCTTTGCGGACGCCAACGACATCTCCTTCGATCTCCTCGCCGACTTCTGGCCGCACGGCACCGTCACAAGGAGCTACGAGGCGTTCGACGACACGAAGGGCTACGCCGATCGTGTGAGCTATGTCCTCGACGGTTCCGGCACGGTCCGCGCCGTCGTGTCCTCCGACCACGGACAGGGACGCCCGATCGCCGACTACGCCCACGCGTTGTCCTCGGTCGAAGCAGCCCTGTGACGCCGTGACCCCCACGGTCCGGGCGTGACGACGAGTTCGGCGGGGGACCGTCCCGTCCGGCAGGACGATCTCCCGGGACCGGAGTCCAACCCGAGGTTCGGTCTGACCGGGTTCGTGAGCGAAACCCCCTCCGCGGCCCTCGCACCGCTGGGCCCGGAGGAGCGCGCAGCACTGGAGCGTGCGGTGTCCCTCCTCGCCGGCCGACGCCTCGCCGTTCTCACCGGAGCGGGCCTGAGCACGGACTCCGGGATCCCCGACTACCGCGGGCCCACATCCGTACCCCGCAATCCCATGACCTATCAGCAGTTCGTCGGCGACGAGGTGCTGCGGCGGCGTTACTGGGCGCGGAACCACGTGGGCTGGCGACACCTGCGCCGGGCCGATCCCAACGCCGGCCACGCGGCCGTGGCACGGCTGGAGCAGCGCGGCCTGCTGTCCGGGCTCATCACGCAGAACGTCGACAAGCTGCACTCCGCGGCGGGCAGCACGAGGGTCATCGACCTGCACGGGACCTTCGACCGCGTGGTGTGCCTGCAGTGCTCGTCGACGTTCCCGAGATCGCGGATCGCCGAGATCCTCGAGGATCTGAATCCCGGCTACCTGGAGCGGGAGTCCGACGCGGGCGATGTGGCTCCCGACGCGGATGCCGATGTCGACGACACGGGCGACTTCGTCATGGCACCGTGTCCGGTGTGCGGTGGCATGCTCAAGCCGGACTTCGTCTACTTCGGCGAGAACGTCCCGAAGGACCGCGTCGCGGAGGCGTATGCGCTGGTGGACGGCGCCGAGGGCCTGCTGGTCGCGGGCTCCTCCCTCACGGTGATGAGCGGACTGAGGTTCGTGCGGCACGCCTCGAAGGCGGGAAAGCCCGTGGTGATCGTCAACCGCGGGTGGACCAGGGGGGACGAGTTCGCCTCGCTGAAGATCGAGGCGGGCGTCTCCGAGGCCCTCACCTATCTCGCCGACGAGTTGCCCGACCTCCCGGACTGACACGTGCTGCCTGCTGCCGGAAGCAAGTAGTCACTGAACGATTCGAGTATCGGCTACTGTTCCGGCCCCGCCCCGGGCGTCCTACGGTCTACCCATAGGTCTCTCACCCGGGGTGGAAAATGCGTTCGTCGATCAGGTCTCTCGCCATCGTTCTCAGCACTGTCGCGGCCGTCGTCGTCGTGCCTGTCGCCGTCGATCTCCGCAGTGGAGCGGGGGTCGATGATCCGACAGGGATTGTCGAGGCGACTGCTGCAGGCGTCGCCGAGCGCTCCCCGGGGCACGGTGCCGGTGTGTCCGGTCCTCCGGACGAGCCGTTCGTCCGATCGGTATTTACCCCGGTCGGTCCTTCCGACGCAGACGGATCCGGCAGTGTCGGGACGGGAGTCGCCGACCCCGGCGCGTCGGTTCCGGCCGGGCCTCGTCCGCTCGACGCCGTCGCCGGGCCCGCGTCATCCGTTGTTCCTCCTGCCACCCCGGTGGTGCCGGTGATGGTCGAGCGGGCCGAGGTCCAGATCGACGTTCCGCCGTCCGCGGAGGTGACAGTCGTCGTCGTGGACGCCGGCGGGACGGGTCGGCCCGACCCGGGGATCGGCAGCGGAATGGGCGGTGACCTGCCGCCCGGGAACCTACCCGCACCGCCCTACCCGCACTGCCCCATCACCGCGGCCGGCGCCTGGTGGACCGACCCGGCCGACCCCTACACATGCATTCCGCCGGCATCGGTCCCCTGGCACGAGCCGACTCCGCCGGGTATCGATCCTGAGCTCCTGGAACCGATCGTCGAGGTCGAGGCTCCGCCGGCATCGGTCCCCTGGCACGAGCCGACTCCGCCGGGTATCGATCCTGAGCTCCTGGAACCGATCGTCGGGGTCGAGCCTCAGACCGGTTTTCTCGACGACGGGACACACTCCACCGACGCTGCTTTGGCCGATACCGCGCTCGTCGTCGCGACCCGGCGATAGCCGCATCCGCGACGATCATCCCGACGCCGCGCCCTGCCGTCCGCCTCGACAACAGAAGGAGCCCCGCCGTGGCGGGGCTCCTTCCGTCGTGTACTGCCGGTGGTGGGTCCTACCGGGATCGAACCGATGACATCCACGGTGTAAACGTGGCGCTCTACCAGCTGAGCTAAAGACCCATCGAACCTGATGCCGCCATCGGATCCTGACGGACGGGCTGCATCACGAGGACCGACTATACCGGCACGCCGAGTGGTCGCGCCACTCAGACGATCGCTATTCGCCCGCCGCGAGCTGGCCGCAGGCGCCGTCGATCTCCTTGCCGCGGGTGTCCCGCAGCGTGGTGGGGATACCCGCGGCGCGCAGCCGGTTGATGAACTCCGTCGAGACGCTCTTCTCCGACGCGGTCCAGATGGAACCTGGCGTGGGGTTGAGGGGGATCGGATTGACGTGTACCCATCCGCGTCCGCGCTGGTTCAACTTCTTGGCGAGGAGATCGGCCCGCCAGGCGTGATCGTTCATGTCCTTGATGAGCGCGTACTCGATGCTCACCCGGCGCCCCGTGGTCCGGTAGTAGTTGTACGCGGCGTCCAGGGCCTCGTCGACCTTCCAGCGGGTGTTGACGGGGATCAGTTCGTCGCGCAGTTCGTCGTCGGGTGCGTGCAGGGACAGGGCGAAGGTCACGGGGAGGTTCTCCGCGGCCAGCTTGTCGATCGCAGGCACGAGGCCCACCGTCGACACGGTGATGTTCCGCGCGGACATACCGAGGCCCTCGGGGGAGTCGTCGACGAAGCGGTGCAGGGCCGCCATGACCCGCTTGTAGTTGGCGAGCGGCTCACCCATCCCCATGAACACGATGTTGGTGACGCGGTCGGCGTCGTGCCCACCGTCGGTCCGCAGATCACCCAGCGCACCCTCGGCGAGGGCCCGGTTCGCCGCGACGACCTGATCCACGATCTCCGCCGTCGACATGTTGCGGGTGAGGCCGGCCTGGCCCGTGGCGCAGAACGGGCAGTTCATGCCACAGCCCGCCTGCGAGGACACGCAGAGCGTGACGCGGCCCGGGTACCGCATGAGCACCGACTCGACGAGGGCTCCGTCGAACAGGCGCCAGAGGAACTTGATGGTGTCGCCGTTGTCCGTCGTCAGGCGCTTCACCTCGGTGAGCAGCGGCGGGAACATCGCCGCCACCAGCTCCTCGCGACCGGCCTTCGGAAGATCGCTCATCGCGGCGGGATCCGTGCTGTAGTGCGAGAAGTAGTGAGTGGAGAGCTGCTTCGCCCGGAAGCCCTGGTGCCCCAGCTCCTTCAGGCGGTCCTGCCGCTCAGCGAGCGTGAGATCGGCCAGGTGCACCGGCGGCTGACTGACGCGCGGCGACTTGAACTGCAGCAGAGGCCGGCCGTCGCTCGCCACGATGGGCTGCGCACCTTCGACTTCCGGGCGCACCTGAGGGCGCGCCGTGGCGGGGGCGGGGGCAACGGGGGTAACGGTAACGTCGGACATCCCTACCATTCTTTCACGGATGGCGCCAGCGACCCAGCCGGAGCAGCTGTCGATCGGGACACATGTCCGGCGGTCCCGGAATCGTCGCCCGACGAAACAAACCGTCCCCGCAGGCCGGCGGTGTAGCGGCAGGTGTCGCGACGGTAATAGTGTGAAAGCGACCGGACGGCCCGCGCGGAGACGCGCCGAGCACCGGCACCTGCAGCGCACATGCATGCAGCTGACAAACGACGGAGAACACATTGAGCGCACAGATCGGCGTCACAGGCCTGGCAGTCATGGGAGCGAACCTGGCCCGGAACCTGGCCCGCAACGGGTACACCGTGGCCCTGCACAACAGGTCCATCGAGAAGACCGACACCCTGCTGGAGAAGCACGGCGGCGACGGCGAGTTCATCCGGACCGAGACACTGCAGGAACTCGTCGATTCCCTCGAGAAGCCCCGCCGGGTGCTCATCATGGTCAAGGCGGGCAAGCCCGTGGACTCCGTCATCGACCAGCTCACGCCGCTCCTGGAGCCCGGCGACATCGTGATCGACGGCGGCAACTCCCACTACGAGGACACGCGCCGCCGCGAGGCGGCCCTGTCGCAGCAGGACCTGCACTTCGTGGGCGTCGGCGTCTCGGGCGGCGAGGAGGGCGCCCTCCTCGGCCCGTCGATCATGCCCGGCGGATCCCGCGAGTCCTACGACTCCCTGGGCCCGATGCTCGAGAAGATCTCGGCCAAGTTCAACGGGGAGCCCTGCTGCCGCTGGATCGGCACCGACGGCGCCGGCCACTTCGTGAAGATGGTGCACAACGGGATCGAATACGCCGACATGCAGGTCATCGGCGAGGCCTTCGACCTTCTGCGCTCCGGCGCGGGCATCGAGCCCGCCGAGCAGGCGAAGATCTTCACGGACTGGAACTCCGGCACCCTGTCCTCCTTCCTGATCGAGATCACCGCAGAGGTCCTCGGCCACATCGACGGGCGCACGGGCAAGCCCTTCGTGGACGTCGTCGTCGACTCGGCGGGTCAGAAGGGCACCGGCCGCTGGACGGTCGTGTCAGCCCTCGAGCTCGGGAGCCCCACGTCGGGTATCGCCGAGTCGGTGTTCGCCCGGGCGCTGTCCTCGCAGAAGGATCAGCGGATGCCCGCCCAGGAGATGCTGCAGGGCCACGAAGCGACGGTGGAGCTCCCCGAGAGTTTCGTCGAGGACGTGCGGCTCGCCCTCTACGCCTCAAAGCTCGTCAGCTACGCGCAGGGCATCGACATGCTCACGGCGGCCGCGAAGGAGTACGGCTGGGACCTGAAGCTCGACGAGATCGCCTCGCTGTGGCGCGCGGGCTGCATCATCCGGGCGGAACTGCTGGACGACATCATGAAGGCGTACGCCGTGGCCGACGAGCGTCCGGCGAACCTGCTGCTCGCACCGGCCTTCACCGAGGCCATCGCCGGTGCGGTCCCCGCCTGGCGGCGGGTCGTCTCGACCGCCGTCCAGCTCGGCATCCCCGTGCCGGTCTTCTCGGCATCGCTCGCGTACTACGACGGACTGCGCCGCCCCCGCCTGCCGGCCGCGCTCACCCAGGGACTGCGGGACCTCTTCGGAGCGCACACCTACAACCGCGTGGACACCGAGGGCACCTTCCATACCCTGTGGGGCGAGGACAAGTCCGAGATCGAGGCCGTCGACACCCACTGACGGCACGCTGAACGCAGGGAGACCCCGGACCGTGGTCCGGGGTCTCCCTGCGTCCGAGGCTCAGATGTAGATCGCGGGGTCCACGTACTCGGCCGGATCCACCGCGGGCTGGGTCTCGCGCCGCGAGTCGCGGTGGCGGAACGTCGCAGGGATCCCCGTCACGATCGAATCCGGCGGGGTGTCCTTAACGACGACGGCGTTCGCGCCCACCGCGCTGCCCGCGCCGATCGTGATGGGACCGAGCACCTTGGCGCCAGCCCCGATCGTCACGCGGTCACCGATCGTGGGGTGGCGCTTGACCTTCTCGAGCGATCGTCCGCCCAGGGTCACGCCCTGGTACAGCATGACGTCGTCGCCGATCTCGGCCGTGCCGCCGATGACGATACCCATGCCGTGGTCGATGAAGAACCTCCGGCCGATCGTCGCCGCCGGATGGATCTCGACGCCGGTCAGCACCCGAGTGAGTTGCGAGAGTACCCGCGCGGGAAAGCGCAGGGCCTCGGTACGCCACATGCGATGCGTGAGGCGGTGGACCCAGATCGCGTGGAGGCCCGAGTACACGACGGTGTTCTCCACGTCTCCACGGGCGGCCGGATCATGAGTGCGCGCCGTCTCGAGATCCTCGCGCAATCGTTCTAGAAAACTCACCGGCTACCTTCGCATGGGTGGTGGTGCTGCATCGACGGGTCGTGATGTCAGCGGATCGGAGCGGCTGTCCGGGATGGTCCGCGGCCCGTTCAGCCGCGGATGTCGTCGAAGAGCACCGTGGAGATGTAGCGCTCGCCGAAGTCGCAGACGATCGCCACGATGAGCTTACCGGCGTTCTCGGGCCGCTTCGCGAGCTCGAGAGCTGCCCACACGATCGCGCCGGACGAGATCCCCCCGAGGATGCCCTCCTGCGTGCCGAGCGCGCGTGCCACGCGGACGGAATCCTCGACGGTGGCGTCCAGCACCTCGTCGTAGGCGTCGCGGTCCAGGTTCTCCGGGATGAAGTTGGCGCCGAGGCCCTGGATCTTGTGCGGTCCGGGAGCTCCACCGTTGAGGATGGGCGAGTCGGCGGGCTCGACGGCGACGATCTGCACGCCGGGCTTGCGTTGCTTCAGCACCTGGCCGACGCCGGTGATGGTCCCGCCGGTGCCCACGCCCGCAACGAAGATGTCGACTGCGCCGTCCGTGTCCTCCCAGACCTCCTCGGCGGTGGTGGCACGGTGGATGGCGGGGTTGGCCGCATTGGCGAACTGCTGGGCCCAGATGGCGTTCTCGGTCGAGGCGACGATGTCCTTGGCCCGCTCGACGGCGCCGCGCATCCCTTCGGAGCCCGGCGTCAGGACGATCTCCGCGCCGTACGCGCGCAGCATGACCCGGCGCTCGGTGGACATGGTCTCGGGCATCGTCAGGATCACCTTATACCCCCGGGCGGCGCCGACCATCGCGAGGGCGATCCCGGTGTTCCCCGACGTGCCTTCCACGATGGTGCCACCCGGGCGCAGTGCGCCGGCCTGCTCGGCGGCATCGATGATGGCGACGCCGATGCGGTCCTTCACGCTGTTCGCAGGGTTGTAGAACTCGAGCTTGACGGCGACCTGCGCATCGAGTCCCTCGGTGAGGCGGTTCAGGCGCACGAGGGGAGTGCGTCCGACCAACTGGGTGACGTCGTCGTAGATCTTTGCCATGCGGGGCCTGCCTGTTCTGGAGTCGGGAGGAGGGGTGTCGTCACGGCGGAGGCCTTCGGACCATCCGCCGTGACGACGGCGGTCAGCCTAACGGCTGGAGGCCCTGCCGCCTACGCGGCGAGCCACTGGGAGTAATACTTCCGAGCCTTGGACAGCTTCGGATTGATGATCACCTGGCAGTATCCCTGCTCGGGGTGCTTGGCGTAGTAGTTCTGGTGCCAGTCCTCCGCCACGTGGAACTCGGGCAGCCTGCTGACCTCGGTGACGATCGGGTTCTTCCAGTTCTCCTGGTTCCGCGCGATCGCCTCCTCGTAGAGCGCCTTCTGCTCGGCGTCCTGGTAGTACATGACGCTGCGGTACTGCGTGCCGACGTCGTAGCCCTGGCGGTTGAGCGTCGTGGGGTCATGGGAGACGAAGAACATGTCGAGGATGACGTCCTCGGGGATGACGGTCTCGTCGAAGCTCACCGCGACGACCTCCGCATGGCCGGTCATACCGGAGCAGACGGAGTCGTAGTCGGGATGCTTCGTGTGGCCACCGGTGTAGCCCGAGACGACGTCGGTCACGCCGCGGGTCTTCTGGTAAAGGGCATCGAGGCACCAGAAACAGCCCCCTCCAAGCACAAATGTCTTCATGACTGTGTCAATGCGCGGCGCGCACCGAAGATTCCCGCGGCGGATCAGCCCGCAGTGAAAGCCGACTGCGTCCGGCAGGAGCTCCGAGGCGGGTCCGGCGGTGAGTTGGAGGGCCGTGCGGCGGACGGGTATTACTGGTGGCATGGACAACAACGAGCACGACGCCGGCGTCGCCCCCTCGACGGAGGAGGAGACCAAGCAGACTCTCCAGGGCGACCCCACGGCACCCGAGGGACCCGGCTCCGACGCCGCGCCGGCGGCCGACAGCTCCCGCGCCGGGCTGGTGACCGACAGGACGGCGACGCCGACCGTCGGCGATGTCCTCGTCGCCATCGAGGAGTTGTGGCCGGAGAGCCTGGCGGAGGGGTGGGACGCCGTCGGCCTCGTGGCCGGGCGGTCCGGGAACCGCGTGGGGAAGATCCTCTTCACCGTCGACCCGACCGCGGCCGTGCTCGACGAGGCGCTCGGCTGGGGTGCGACGATGATCATCTCCCACCATCCCCTCCTCCTGAAGCCGGTCTCCTCGGTCGCCGCCGCGGGCTTCAAGGGCGAAGCGGTCCACCGCCTCATCGAAGCCGGCTGCGCTCTCGTAACGGTGCACACCAACGGCGACAGCGCCGTCGGGGGCGTCTCCGACGTCCTCGCCGACGCACTCGGCCTGCAGGACGTGGAGCCGCTCACCCGCGCCGCCGAGGGCCTGCCCGAGGAGGGCATCGGGAGGGTGGGCGATCTCGCCGCCCCGGCGACCCTCGGAGACTTCGCCGCCTCGGTGTTCTCGATCCTCCCCGCGGTCGCCGGTGGCGTCCGGGTGGCAGGGGACAAGGACGCGCTGGTCCGGCGCATCGCCGTCTGCGGCGGCGCAGGGGACTCACTGTTCGACAGCGTCCGCGCGAGCCGCGCCGACGTCTACGTCACGGCGGACCTGCGCCACCACCCCGCGTCCGAGGTGCGGGAGGCGGCCGCCGGCGCCGCACCGTACCTGATCGACGTCTCCCACTTCGGCAGCGAATGGTTGTGGCTCACCCCCGCGGCCGACGCCCTCGGCAACGTGCTGTCGGACCAGGGCTTCAGCACCGACATCCGAGTCAGCGGCGTCAACACCGATCCGTGGGACTTCGTCCTGACCCCGGGCCACTGAGCCGCCACCGAGCTGCTGCTGCCCCCCAGGCTACTGAGCCGCCGCAGGCCGTCGTCGTCCGTCGCGCGGTCCGCGCTCGCGGCCTGCCGCCCGTCGGGCCGCCCACGCCGTGCACGCGTGCACGCCCGCACCGTGGCCTAGGCTTGGACGACGCCCCCGCCCGCCCGTCGTGCACCACCCGTCCCACCCTGGAGGTTTTCCGTGGCCAAGGCTGCTCCCGAGGAACAACTACGCCTGCTCGATCTGCAGGCCCTCGACTCGACCCTCAACAAGCTGTCACGCCAGGCGGCCGCCGCGCGCAGCAACCCCGAGCTGGGGATCGTCGGCGCCCGCGTCGCCGAGGTGGACGGGGAACTTGTCCGGGCCACCACGGAGCTCGGCGACCTCGAACGCGAACTCACGCGTGCGGAGGACGAGGTGCAGTCGGTGGTGACCCGGCTGGAGCGTGACGACAAGCGGCTGAACAGCGGAACCGGGTCGTCGAAGGACCTGACGGCGCTGCAGCACGAGGTGGCCTCCCTGACGAAGCGGCGTTCCGATCTCGAGGACGTCGAACTCGACGTCATGGAGCGCGTGGAGGCCGCGCGGTCCGCCCAGCTCGAGGTGCAGGGCAGGACCAACGGCGTGCGCGCCGAGCTGCGCGGCCTGGAGGAGGTCCGCGATGCCGAGCTGGCGGCCATCGACGAACAGCGTGGCTCCGTCCAGGCCCAGCGGGATGAGCTCGCCGCGACCTTCGACGCGCCGCTCCTGACGATGTACGAGCGGATCCTCGCGCGGCGCGGTGTCGGCGCCGCGCGCCTGTTCCACGGCAAGTCCGAGGGGTCGGGCATGCAGCTCAGCCCCGGCGACCTGGCCGACATCTCTGGAGCCGCCCCGGACGAGATCGTGCTGTGTCCGGATTCCGGCTGCATCCTCGTGCGGTCGAGCGACTGGGGGAACCAGCAGCCGTGACGGATCAGCAGTTGTTCGACCCCTACGAGCGGGACCAGCAGAGCGGGGAGACGGTGACGGGTGCCCCGGCGCGGCTCGTCGTCGAGGCCGATGGCGGCTCCCGCGGCAACCCGGGCCACGCCGGTTACGGCGCCCTCGTCAGGGATCCGGAGACGGGCCGGATCCTCGTCGAGAAGGCCGCCTACATCGGCAAGGCATCCAACAACGTGGCAGAGTATTCCGGCCTGGTGTCCGGTCTGGAACTCGCCCGTGAGATCAACCCGACCGCCTCCGTCCAAGTGAAGATGGACTCGAAGCTCGTCGTCGAGCAGATGTCGGGTCGGTGGCAGATCAAGCACGCCGACATGCGGGTGCTGGCGGCGAAGGCACGGAAAGTGCTCGATCCGCGGCGTGTGAGCTACGAGTGGATCCCGCGTGAGCGCAACAAGGATGCCGATCGCCTGTCGAACGAGGCCATGGATGCGGGCATGGCCGGTGTCGAGTGGACGCCACGTGCCCAGAAAACTCCCGTGGCCGCCGTCGAGCCCGATCCCGCGCCCGCCGTGCCACGACCCGCCGGCAGGTTGCACCACGTCGAGGTCTGGACCGGTGATCTCGCCGGGTCGCGGGAGAGCCTCGGCTGGCTGCTCGAGCGGTTGGGTTTCCCGCAGCGTGAGTCCTGGCGGGACGGCACCAGCTACGGATCCGACGACTTCTATGTCGTGCTCGAGAGCGGTCCCGACCTCGCGGCGGGACACCACGAACGCCGCCGCCCGGGCGTCAACCACCTCGCGTTCCACGCCGGCTCCACGGCGGACGTCGACCTCCTGGTGCGCCGCGCGGCGAGTCACGGCTGGTCGCTGCTCTTCCCCGATGAACATCCTCACGCAGGGGGCGCTGACCATTACGCCGCCTACCTCGAGAACGCCGAGGGGTTCGAGGTGGAGCTCGTCGCCGGTTGAGTGGTCCGCGAGGGGGGACCATGTACCCGGTGTACGCGGTGCACGCGGTGCACGCGGTGCACGCGGTGCACGCGGTGCACGCGGTGTACGCGGTGTACGCGGGGCGTCAGGACCGTCGTTCCGCGCGGGACACCGGGCCGTTGATGGTCAGTCGATGAGGATGGCGAGCTGGGCAGGCTTGCGTGCCGTCGCCGGAGTGAGCTCCGCAGACCACCGCTCCTGAGTGGCGCGCAGGAGCGCCTCCGGGGAGGTGGGAGCAGCGCCTCGCCGGGTCAGGAGGTGTCGCGCGAGTTCACCGCGCGTGTGCTTCGCGAAATGCGAGACGACGGTGCGCTTCCCCTTGCGGAGCTGGAAGACACCGACGGCGGCGGTCTGCTGCGGGGGTGGGACCCAGGCCGGCGTGTAGGTGCTGGATCTGCAGTCGACGATCAAGTCCGCACCGGCGCGCCCGGTCAGGGGGTCAGCAAGGTGCTGCTTCCAGTAGCTCGCCAGCCGCCCGATCCCGGGTAGGTCCACGGACATGGACAGGCGGTAGGCCGGGATACGGTCGCCGAGACCGATGGCTCCCCACAGGCCGGAGACGACGACGCACTGCTCGCGTGCACGGCGCTTCTGCACCGCGGTCATCGTGGCGTACCCGAGCGCGTCGTAGAGCACCCCGGAGTACACGTCGTGCGCCGGGGCGGCAGGGGCGGTCTCGAGGACCAGGTTCCGGCGCAGGTCCTCCGCCAGCGATGCTCCGACGCCGAGGAGCGTGTGGGCGTCGTCGTGGGCGCTTGCCGCTTCCAGCCCTGTGAGGACAGTCCTGCGGGCGGCCGTGAGTCCGGGGAACGCGAGATCCTCGAGGACGAGGGGGTCCCCCCTCCGGGCTGCGGCTTTGCCTTCGGAGGGCGGGAGGAGGATCAGCACCGGTCCACCGTATCGGATGCCGGCGGGCCGGCCGCACGCGTGGACGGCCGCCTGCCTGCCGATCGGAGGAGCGGGGCCGAACCCCTAGAATGGATGACGGATGGGTCGACCAGGCGGCCGCGTTGAGCCCGCTTGCGGGCCACCGAGGAACGTCCGGGCTCCGCAGGGCAGGGTGGTGGGTAACGCCCACTCGGGGTGACCCGCAGGCCAGTGCCACAGAAAAGAGACCGCTCCCCACCACGCTCCGGCGTGGACGGGAGTAAGGGTGAAAAGGCGGTGTAAGAGACCACCAGCGTGCCGGGTGACCGGTGCGGCTCGGTAAACCCCACCCGGAGCAAGGCCAGACAGTGCGCGTCCGAGGGCTGCCCGCCCGAGTGCACGGGTAGGCCGCTGGAGGGCGTCGGTAACGGCGTCCGTAGATGGATGGTCGCCACTCGCACAGCGGCAACGTCGTGCGATGACAGAACCCGGCGTATCGGTCGACCCATCCCCCGACCACCCGGAGAGCTGCAGGAACCCGACGACGAGCGTGGGCCCCACGTGCTGACCTGGGTGATCACTGCGCAGGTGACTGGAGGGACCGGATCCGTGCGGGCGCACCTCACCGACGAGCCCGGGGCATCCAGGATCGGCCGCCGCGTGCCGGCGGCACCGGCTCGACTACGCTGGACAGATGGCGAAAACGCACCCGTGGCCCCGCGTGACCTTCCTCCTGGGAGCCTCGCTGATAGCGCTCGTCATCGCTGCCCGCCGGCTCGGCTGGGGGACCGGCGATGGCGACGAGGGTCCGGCTCTCTGGCTCGCGCTGCTCTTCATCGTCGGAGCCGTACTTCTTCTCGCCGTCCTGGTCCGAACAGCGGTCCTCGTCCGCCGACGGAAGTGACGCATCGGCGCAATGGGCGCGCCGCCCGTTGTCCATGCCCGCCGAGCGGCCTACTGTGTGAGGACCGCCGCGGGTCTCGTACGCAAGCGCGACGGTATGAACGGGCCGGCCTACAGCTGGGGCTTCGGGGCCGGTCCGTTCGCCTCGGTCCCGCACGCGACGCAGGCAGCAGAGCGGTGGACCTGAGCAGCGCATGAAACGGTCCCCCGTACCCGGTCTCAAGAGGTAGGGGGACCGCCCGGCGTCTATAGCCGCCTCGAAGGGGCATCGACCGCGATGCTGCTGGGGGAACGATCGCGGGATGACCCTCCACCTCCATGGTCCGCCCCTGCTGCGGCCACGGCAATCGGGAGACGCCGCTCTTCGCCAGGGGAGAAACCGGGAACTTCCAGCCGACGGCACAGTTTGATTGCCGAGGCGAATGATTATCGGTGGAACGTGCTCGCCCGTCAAGGGTGGCTGAAGTCCTGGCTCCGAATGGCGGTGCTTCGGCGGGAGCCCTACAGCGGCTCGGTTATGGTGTTCGAATGAGCGCTGGGGGTATGCAGGAGCGACGACTCGTCGCGCGCAACCGCAACTTCCGTGCCCTTCTCGTCTCGAGCACCTCCGGCGTCCTGGGGAACGCGGTGGCCGCCGTGGCCCTCCCGATCATCGCGGCCGTCGAACTGCAGGCCAGCAACTTCGAGGTCGCGGCGCTTGCCGGTATGACCTTCCTCCCGTGGCTGGTGCTCGGACTCCTGATCGGTGTCTGGGTGGACCGGCTGCCGCGGAAGCCCGTGATGATGGCCGCCCTCGCGGTGCGCGTGCTCGTACTCGGCCTGCTGCCGATCGGGTACTGGCTCGATTTCCTGTCCACGCCCCTCCTCTTCGTCGTCGCCTTCGTCGCGGGCATCGCCTCCGTCTTCTTCCAGCTGGCTGATGCCGCCCTGGTCCAGCAGGCGGTCACGCCGGACGAACTCATGGAGGGCAACGGCCTCATCACCGGAACGGGGGCCGCAGCGGACGCCGCCGGTCGCGCGATGGCAGGGTGGCTGACCACGTTCGCCGGTGCTTCCAACACCCTCCTGGTGCAGTTGACCGCGTCGATCGTCTCGCTCCTCGCGGTACAACGGCTCGACGTGAGGGAGGTGGTGCAGCCACCGGCGAAGCGTCCCATCCTCAGGGAGATGGCGGACGGGTTGCGCTACACGTTCAGCACCGCGCCCCTGCGTGCGCTCCTCCTCAATGCCGCCCTGTGGAACCTCGGCGGGAACATCGCCGCGTCCCTCCTCGTGCTCCTGGTGCTCCGCACGCTGGGTGAGTCCGAGATCTGGCTCGGTCTGCTCCTCGCCGCAGCGTCGGTCGGTGGGGCCGTCGGAGGGGTCACCGCGAACGCCCTGGGGGAGCGTATCGGCACCGGTCGTCTCTGGCGGTGGTCCATGGTGCCGGGGGTCCTCGGGTACGCATCGCTGCTGGTGCTCTCGCCCGGCTGGGGCATGCTCTGGGGCCTGCTCGGCATGTTCGTCATGGGAGCGAGCGTCTCGTGGAACATCGTGGTGGGATCCAGCTTCCGCCAACGCGTGTGCCCGCCCGGCATGATGGGCCGGCTCGGCGCCGCGTCCCGGACGGTCAGCTGGGGCATGCTCGCCCTGGCCAGTCTCCTGGCGGGTGTGCTCGCAGAGTCGATCGGGATCAGGGAGGCGATCCTCGTCGGCGTCGTGATCGCCTGCTCGGCGCCACTCGTCGCCCTGCTGGGTCCACTCAGGGGTGTCACGCGCCTCGAGGACCTCGTAGAAGCGCCCGCACCGATGGGTCAGGAGCACACCCCGAAGTCCTCGTCATGACGCCCGCTCACCGAGCGATCGATCGAACCGGGCGGAGCGGCGCGGTCGGCAGCGCGATCAGTGACCGAAGGGGTCCGGATCCACCCCGGGCATCCAGGTGAGCCCCGCGATACCCCACCCGTTGGCCTTCACGGCCTTCCTGGCCCGGCGCGTGTGCTTCGCGTTGAGCCGGTCCACGTACAGTTTCCCGTCCAGGTGGTCGTTCTCGTGCTGCATGCACCGGGCGAACCACCCCGTCGCCTCGAACTCCACGGGAGCCCCCTCGCCGTCGAAGCCGGAGACCCGCACCCAGTCGGCGCGCTTGAGCGGAAACGCTTCACCCGGAACGGAGAGGCATCCTTCCGACTCCTCGTCGGGGTCGGGCTCCGAGCCCGGGATCTTCGATGTGACGAGCGTGGGATTCACGACGACGCCCCGTGCCGGCACGTCGTCGTCGTTCTCCATGCCGTAGACGAAGATCCGCAGGCCGACGCCGATCTGCGGCGCCGCGAGACCGACCCCGTTGGCGGTGTCCATCGTCTCGAACAGATCGGCGATCAGGGTACGCAGTGCGTCGTCGAACGCCTCGACGGGCCGGGCGCGCTGATGCAGGACCGGCTCACCGGTGATCGTGATGGGGTGGACGGTCATGGGACTACCTCTTCCGTGCGGCGCGGTCCGCGATCGTGCGACCGATGGACTCGCGCATGATCTCGCTGGTACCGCCGAAGATCGTCAGCAGCCGCGCGGCCAGGAAGGCCTGCGCCACGGGGTACTCCAGGATGTAGCCGTACCCGCCGTGCAGCTGCAGGCAGCGGTCCGTGATCGATTTCGCCCGTTCGCCGGCCCACAGCTTCGACTGCGCTGCAGCGGTGGGGGTCAGGCTCCCGGCGTTGAAGGCGAGGACCGCCCGGTCCACGAAGGTCTCCGTCACCTCGACCTCGGTGAGGATGTCGGCGAGGACGTGGCGGGTGTTCTGGAAATCGAGCACCCGTTCACCGAAGGCGCTCCGATCCGTCACGTAGCGGACGGTCTGCTCGTAGGTCGCCCGGGCGAGAGCGGCTGCCGCGACGGCGATACCCAACCGGCCCTGGGGGATCTGCTCGAGGCTGTAGCGGAGGCCCTGCCCCACCTCGCCCACGAGGTCCGTCCCGGGGACCCGCACGTTGTCGAAGAACAGCTCGGCCGTGTCGGAGGCGTGGAAGCCCATCTTGTCGAGCTGCCGGCCCGGCGTGTATCCCTCGCCCTTCCGCACCATGAACAGGGAGAACGAGTCGCTGGCGCCGCGACCGGAGCCGCCGTCGGTCCTCGCGAGGACGAGTGACGCGTCCCCGCTGATCCCGTTGCCGATGAAGACCTTCTGGCCGCTGATGAGCCAGTCGTCGCCATCCCGCACCGCCTTGGTGCGGATCCCGCGCAGGTCGCTGCCGGCTCCGGGTTCGGTCCATGCACACGAGGTCACGATCTCCCCCGAGACCATCCCGGGGAGCCAGCGTTCCTTCAGGTCGTCGGAGCCGTGCGCGAGCAGGTGGGGGAGGACCAGATCGTCGTGGAGGTGGAACGCCAGGCCCACGGAGAGATGGTTGCTACGGGCGAATTCCTCGTCGAGGACGGATCGGAAGCGGTAGTCGGGCATGCCGGCTCCGCCGAATTCCTCGGGGACCGCCAGGCCGAGCAGGCCCTGCTCCCCGGCGGCCGTCCACACCGCGCGGTCCATCATGTGCTGCCTGTCCCAGTCCGCGTAGTGCGGTGCGACGGCACGCTCGTTGAACTCGCGGGCGACGTCGCGGAAGAGCTCGTGATCCTCGTCGAACACTGTGCGTTCCATGGTGGGTCCTTCGGTGCTCTCGGCCGCCGGGGCCGCGGGCCTGTGCAGGCTGCGTCCGGGAGGCGTGGGCGTACGGGGTCCGGAAAATGCGGATGCCGCCCCGGACGATCTCCGGGACGGCATTCGTGGTCAGGAATCAACCTGACGACTGAGGGTGAGTAACGGGGGTTGAACCCGCGACCTCCTGGACCACAACCAGGCGCTCTGCCAACTGAGCTATACCCACCATGTGCTTCGCTGTCCGGCCCGGCGAGAACCTTCGTCCGGACTGGCTGCGAAAGGCAGCGGATACAAGTTTACACACTTTTCGGAGTGCTCCGGACAGCGCCCGCCGACACCGCGTCGGCGCCGCCGGGCGGGGTCAGGAGACGATGCCGCGGGCGATCGCCTTGCTGGTGGCCGAGTCGGGTCCGGGCGCGGGAACGAAGACGGCGGCCCGGTAGTAGCGCAGCTCCCGGATGGAGTCCTCGATGTCCCCCAGGGCCCGGTGGCCGCCCGTCTTGGCCGGCGACTGGAAGTAGGCGCGGGTGTACCAGCGGCGGGCCAGCTCCTTGATCGTGGATACGTCGATGATCCGGTAGTGCAGGTGATCGGTCACGAGGGGCATGTCGCGCAGGAGGAAGTTCCTGTCCGTGCCGACCGAATTGCCCGCGAGCTGGGCCTTGCGGGGTTCGGGGACGTGGGTCCGGATGTAGTCGAGGACCTGCTGCTGCGCGTCCTCCATGCTGATACCGCCGTCGAGCTCCTCGAGGAGGCCCGAGGTGGTGTGCATGGTGCGCACGAAGTCGCCCATCTGTTCGAGGGCCTCCGGCGCCGGCTTGATCACGACGTCCACACCGTCGCCGAGGATGTTGAGCTCGGCGTCCGTGACGAGCACGGCGACCTCGATCAGCGCGTCGTTCGTGAGGTCCAGGCCCGTCATCTCGCAGTCGATCCAGACGATGTGTTCATTCGATATCGGCATTCGACCAATGTACCGTCCGCCGACGACGCGCTTCGCGGAGGCGCGGGTCGGTCCACGGGAGAGGCGCGGCGCGCCCCGTGGCGGGCAGCCGGAGCAGCAGCGGACCGGACAGCTTATGGCCGTCGGGCACGGGATGCGGGCCCCTGTCGACGCGCCGCCGAGGACAGCGGCTGCCGGTCCCGGAGCTCCACCCGGTGCTAATATTCGAACAGTTCGCTCAGGGCTGCGGGGAGATCTGGGTAACCCTGCTGCTTCCGGTACAGGCACCGATGTGCCCCGCGCCAGGCCGTCGCCGGCCGGCCGCCTGAGGACATGGGCGTTCGACGCCGACTCATGCCTGCCGACGATTGGATTCCCCAGATGCCCGCCCAGCTCCCCGCCCTGCAGGTCGAGACGCAGCCGGGCCCCAACCGGCCGAACGTCGCGATCGTGCAGGGGTTCGTCGGGTCGCTGATGATGTGGATGGGCTCCCTCGGGGTCGGCTGGCTGTCCCTCGCGTCGGTGGAGCTACGACGCAACCCCGTCATCATCTGGCTGCGCTTCGAACCGGTGGGCGCGGTGCTCTCGGTCCTGCTCCTCGCCCTCGGCGGGATGCTGCTGATCCGCGCGTGGCTGCGCCTGGGCCAGCGGTTGAACGGTTGGTCCGACGAGACGCGTCCGTACGTGCTCAAGGCCATCCTAGCCTGGACCGTCCCGCTCGCTGCGTCGCTGCCCCTCTTCAGCCGCGACGTCTTCGCCTACATCGCGCAGGGCCAGGTCATGATCGCCAAGCTGAATCCCTACCGGGACGGCTACTCGCAGATCTCCAACTACCTGCAGATCGGCGCCGACGACCTGTGGGCACAGAGTCCGACGCCCTACGGTCCGGTGTTCCTGTGGATCGAGGAGGGCATCGTCCGCGTCACGGGCGGCTACCCGGACACGTCGATCATCCTGTTCAGGGTCGTGGCGCTGTTCGGCGTCGCACTGTGCATCTATTTCGTCCCGAAGCTCGCGGCGCTCCACTCCATCAACGCGACCCGAGCCCTGTGGCTGACCGTCGCCAATCCGCTCTTCCTCATCAATTTCGTCGCCGCCATCCACAACGACTCCCTGATGATCGGGCTGGCGCTGGCCGGCCTGTACCTGTGCGCGACGAAGCGACCCCTGCTCGGGATCCTCCTCATCACGCTGTCCGTCGGCATCAAGCCGATCACCCTCATCTTCCTGCCGTTCGTCGGCCTCATGTGGGCAGGCAAGGGTGCCTCCTGGCCCCGGAAGTTCCTCTACTGGTTCATGACGGCCGGCCTGTGTCTCGGCATCCTCTGGATCATGGGGCTCATCAATACGTTCGGGTTCGGCTGGGTCGGTGCACTCAGCACCCCGGGGAGCGTCTGGATCTGGTACGCGCCGGTCGGCTTCATCGGGCTGGTGATCGCGACCCTCGGCAACGCCGTCGGCCTCAGCGGGTGGGACTTCGCCAACGCCTTCCACACCGTTGCGCGCATCGCCTCGCTCGTGATCATCGCGATCCAGGTGTTCCGCGGGGACCACAGCCGGCTCGTCCGACGACTCGCGTTCGCCTTCGCCGCCATCGTGCTGCTGGCCCCCATGATCCAGTCCTGGTACGTCGTCTGGCTGATCCCACTGTTCGCCGTGACCGGGATCCGGGACGACTGGCAGGTCAAGTTCCTCTACTTCACGGTGGCGTTCTTCATGGTCTACGCCATCTCGGACCAGCTCGACATCTTCCCCTACTTCGATCTCAGCCTGACGGTGGCGCGGCAGGTGGCGGCCGTCGTCGCGCTCGGGTTCGCGCTGTACCTCGTGTTCCTGGACCGCAGCACCAAAGTGCTCTTCCGACGGCGGTACAGTCCGCTTGCCCCGGGTCAGCTGCACTGATCCGACGTCGGCCGGGGTGTCGAGGCGGGACGGATCCGGGGTCGCGCGAGCGGGGGAGGCGCGGAACGGCGATACTGGACCGATGACCGATACAGGAACGACGGCGTACACCGGCGAGTACGAGATCAGCGAGTGGGTCGCGGAGCCGTACTCCGAACCCGGAAGCACCGGCGAGCTCTCCCGCGTGCGGGCCGCGAAAGTCTTCGAGGGCGAGATCAGCGGAACGAGCACCGCAGAGCTGCTGATGGCAGGGAACGACGTCGGAGCCGGCTATGTGGCGTCCGAACAGTTCGTCGGCTCGATCGGCGAGCGCACGGGCGCGATGACCGTGCAGCACTGGGGGGTCGCAGAGGGCGCCGACGCTGCGAGCTCCGGGCACATCATCCCGGGATCCGGGACGGACGGACTGCGAGGCATCTCCGGGAAGGCCGTCTACTCGCAGGACCCTGACGGCCAGCACCGCCTCGAACTGCGGGTGACCTTCACGGCGGAGGCCGCCGTCGACGACGAATGATGCCGTGGCAGCCCGTCGCCGCCGGCTTATGGCCATCGACCCTGAGCGGTCCCGGGCGGCCATAGTAAACTCGGGGTACTGCCTCCGTAGCTCAGGGGATAGAGCAGGGGCCTTCTAATCCTCTGGTCGCAGGTTCGAATCCTGCCGGGGGCACTCAAGGGCCGGGCGCGCGCGTCCGGCCCTTGCTATGTCCTGGTGGAACTGTCTTCGCTGCCGGCCGGGTCCCTACGACCCGGATGAATTCTCGGCTAGGGCTGGTTCCCGGCGTCGAAGCGCTCGTCGTACACCTGTCCCGCCTCGCACAGCAACCGATCGCTGATGCGCCCGAGGGGCACCACGTCCGTGAGCAGCGGCTCGCAGTCCGGTCCGCGGCCGACCGGCAATCCGGTGAGGATCCAGGCGTGCCGCTCCTCCTGCTCGGCGAGATGCCGGTACTGGCAGATCTGCCGTGCGAGCCAGTCCTCCAGGGGGCGCGTCCACCAGTCCTCCGGGGTGAGCGGATTGACCGAGAGCCCGGGCAGCGTCAGGCCGCTCTCCCCATCCCTGCTCGTGGACGTCCTGTCTGCCGCGAAACCGCACGAGTAGCGGAGGTAGACGGGACCCGAATCCTCGACCACCCCGGCGAGCTGCTCGAGGCTGTCGACGACCCTTTCCTCCGTCCTGATGTCGGAGCCGGTGGGGGCGGCGTCGCGTGCCTCGGGGTGGTGGGCGCTGTCGACGGATGCTGCGGTGTCCATGCCTCCACGGTAGGAAACCGGTCGCCGGCCGTTCAAGACATCGCTCCGACCCGGGAATGCCTTCCACGGCCTGGATCGGTGGGCTAGGAAGGGTCGGCGACCGTTCGCCGCCTTCGCTTGTCAACATAGCGCCCGTTGCTCGGCGACCGCATGGCAGGCCGTCCCACACTGGACCCGGGCCGGGCGCCCGGCACTCCATCTCAACCGAAAGGAACATCATGACCGACATCATCACCGTGCGGGGCTACGTCGCCACTGAGGTCCGGCTGACACTGGCGCAGAGCGGGCTGCCCATCACGGGCTTCCGGATGTGCTCCACGGAACGACGTCTCGACAGGGAGACGGGCACCTGGGTCGACGGCCACACGAACTGGTACTCCGTCTCGATGTTCCGTCAGCTCGCCACCAACGCCGGCGCGAGCATCAAGAAGGGTGACCGCGTCATCGTCAGCGGACGACTCAAGGTCCGTCCGTGGATCAACGCCGACGGCCGCACGGGAACGTCGGTCGAGATCGATGCCGACACGGCGGGCCACGACCTGATGTGGGGCACAGCGAACTTCAGGCGGACCAGCGCCGACCGGAGCGATCCCTCCGCCGGGGCCGAGGACCGGCGGAGGGAGGACACCGCGGACCAGGACGACGCCGGCGCGCTGCCGGACGGCGTGGATCCTGTGACGGGGGAGCTGTTCGACCCGGCGACGGAACCCGAGGCGACGGACGCTGCGGAGGACGGTGCGGCGCCCACGGACGGCCGCGCGGGCACAGCACGCGACGACCTCGTCGACGCGACGTCCGTCCCGTTCTAGGGACCAGGCCCGCTGCGGGAGAGCGGCCGTCGGTCAGGCGCGTGGCAGGATGAGGGCGTGAGTCGCCGCCTCTTGATCAGACCGCCGTCCGCGCTGTGGCGCATCCTCACGGTGTCGGCGGCACTCGCCGTGGGTGTCACCGCCTGCACCGCCCCGCCCGATCCGGGCGCCGGGCCGATCAGCAACCCGGCATCGGACGCAGCGGAGGGGACGCCGAGGCCTGGCGCTGCGGTGGGGGCACCGTCCGACGGTTCCTCCTCCGGTGTGCTTTCGCCGGAGGGGACGAGCCCCACGGCGACGGCGGCCGGGGACGCCATTGGTGTCGCGGAAGCCGTCAGGTCCTCCCTGCAGGCACTCGCCGACGGCCAGGACTCGGTGACCCGGGATCAGGTACGCGCGGCGATCGAGCAGGGCTTCGCCGACGGGGGGACCGTCCCGGAACGTGTCGAGGTGTCGGTCGACCGGACCCCCACAGGGCTCGACGTCGACGCCATCCAGGGCGCCGGGCTGATCGGGGACCGATGCGTCGTGGGGGAGGTGCGCGAGGGCGCCGTCTCGGCGGTGGTGCTTCCGGTCCTCGCCACGGGCCTCTGCTTCGTCGGGGATCAGCGCTGACGCAGCAGAGGCGCGCTGCAGGTCATGGCCGACCGGCTGTGGCGCGGGGAGGTTCCGTCGAGTGGGAGAACTCGCCCGGCACGCACTAGCCTTAGGACCATGGCGGAATTTATCTACACAATGACCAAGGCCCGCAAGGCCGTTGGCGACAAAGTAATCCTCGACGATGTCAGCATGTCCTTCTTCCCTGGTGCGAAGATCGGCGTCGTCGGCCCGAACGGTGCCGGTAAGTCCACCATCCTGAAAATCATGGCCGGCATGGACACCCCCTCGAACGGTGAAGCCCGCCTGTCACCCGGCTACAGCGTCGGGATCCTCCTGCAGGAGCCTCCCCTCAACGAGGAGAAGACCGTTCTCGGCAACGTCCAGGAGGGCGTGGGCGAGATCTACGGCAAGATCCAGCGCTTCAACGAGATCTCCGACGAGATGGCGAACCCGGACGCGGACTACGACACCCTGCTGGACGAGATGGGCAAGCTGCAGGAGGCCATCGACGCTGCGGACGCGTGGGACCTCGACTCCCAGCTCGAGCAGGCCATGGACGCTCTTCGCTGCCCGCCGCCGGACGCGGACGTCACCGTCCTCTCCGGTGGTGAACGTCGACGCGTAGCGCTGTGCAAGCTGCTGCTCCAGAAGCCCGATCTTCTCCTGCTCGACGAGCCGACCAACCACCTGGACGCCGAGAGCGTGCTCTGGCTCGAGCAGCACCTGAAGTCCTATGCCGGTGCAGTCCTCGCCGTGACCCACGATCGCTACTTCCTCGACCACGTGGCCGAGTGGATCGCCGAGGTGGACCGCGGCCACCTCTACCCCTACGAGGGCAACTACTCGACGTATCTCGAGAAGAAGCGCGCGCGTCTCGAGGTGCAGGGCAAGAAGGACCAGAAGCTGTCGAAGCGCCTCTCCGAGGAACTCGAATGGGTCCGCTCGAACGCCAAGGGACGCCAGACGAAGTCGAAGGCGCGTCTCAACCGCTACGAGGAGATGGCGGCGGAGGCCGACCGCACCAGGAAGCTCGATTTCGAGGAGATCCAGATCCCGATGGGTCCACGCCTCGGGAGCCAGGTCATCGAGGCGCACAACCTGAAGAAGGGGTACGACGGCCGCGTCCTCATCGACGGACTGTCCTTTTCCCTCCCGCGGAACGGCATCGTGGGGGTCATCGGCCCCAACGGCGTCGGCAAGACCACGCTGTTCAAGACCATCGTGGGGCTCGAGGAGCTCGACGGCGGAGAGCTGCGCATCGGTGATTCCGTGAAGATCTCCTACGTCGACCAGTCACGTGGCGGCCTCGATCCGAACAAGTCGCTTTGGGAGGTCGTGTCCGACGGACTCGACTTCATACAGGTCGGGCAGGTCGAGATGCCGTCGCGGGCCTATGTCTCGGCCTTCGGTTTCAAGGGTCCTGACCAGCAGAAGAAGGCCGGCGTCCTTTCCGGTGGTGAGCGCAACCGGCTGAACCTCGCCATGACCCTGAAGCAGGGCGGAAACCTCCTGCTCCTCGACGAACCGACCAACGACCTCGACGTCGAGACGCTCTCGAGCCTCGAGAACGCCCTGCTGGAATTCCCCGGGTGTGCCGTCGTGGTCTCGCACGATCGCTGGTTCCTCGACCGCGTGGCGACGCACATCCTGTCCTACGAGGGCACGGAGGAGGACCCCGACAACTGGTACTGGTTCGAGGGCAACTTCGACGCGTACGAGCAGAACAAGGTGGAGCGGCTGGGTGCCGACGCGGCGAAGCCGCACCGGGTCACGCACCGCCGCCTGACGCGTGACTGACGGACGGCTTGCCCCGACCGTGGTCGGGCGTACGCACAGGTCGGACGGCGTCGCGCGTTGACGATTGCTGACGGACGAGGGGCCCGGCCGTTGGCCGGGCCCCTCGTCCGTCTCCGGGCGAGACGCCGGTCCGGCCGGCATGACTCCGCCTGGTGGTCAGTCCCGCGGGATGCGGATCATGCCCTCCTGCGCCACGCTGGCGACGAGTTCGCCGCCCCGGTTGTAGATGCGGCCGGCGGCCAGCCCCCGCGCGCCGGACGCGCTCGGCGAACTCTGCACGTAGAGGAGCCACTCGTCGACCCTGACCGGTCGGTGCCACCACATGGCATGGTCGAGGCTCGCCACACTCATGCCGGGCTGAATCCAGCTGAGCCCGTGCGGTCGCAGGATCGATTCGAGCAGGGTGTAGTCGCTCGCGTAGGCGAGGGCGGCGCGGTGCAGGTCGGGATCGTCCGGCATCGGGCCGAGGCTGCGCATCCAGACGGCGTTCCGCGGTTCCTTCGAGCCCTCGTTGGTGAGATAGAGGGGCGCGTCGATGTGCCGGATGTCGAAGGGGCGCTCGTAGGCCCAGGCCCGCGCGACTGGATGGTCGAACCCGCCGAGGAGGTCCGCCGTCGTGGGCAGGTCCTCCGGGTCGGGTACGCCGGCCGGCATCGGATCCTGGTGCTCCACGCCGTCGTCGGGCTCCTGGAAGGACGCGATCATGGACAGGATGGGGACGCCGTTCTGATACGCGTGGGTGCGCCGGGCGGAGAAGGAGCGTCCATCCCTGAGGCGCTGGACCCCGAAGGTGATGGGCTTGTCGGCGTCCCCGGCACGCAGGAAGTACCCGTGCATCGAGTGGACGTCCCGCGTCGGTTCGACGGTGCGCATGGCGGCGATCAGGGACTGCGCGAGGACCTGACCGCCGAACACCCTGCGGCTGGGCTGCCGTGCGGAGGTGCCGACGAAGATCTCCTCGTCCGTCTGGGCACCCTCGGCCGGGCTCAGGTCGAGCAGGCCGAGGAGGGCCGCCGTGGGATCCGTCACGGAGTCCGACGACCCGGCGGCGGTCTCCTCTCCGGGCGACTCCGACGTACCGGACGGTCCTGCCGCTCGCGGTGCGGTCGCGCGGGGCCGGTGTTCTGCCATGGTTCGGGGTCTCCTCGGGACGGGTGCTGTGGGAGCGACGGCTCCCTGACGTCTTCTGACAGTAGACGCCGACCCTGCGGCGCTCAACACCGCTGCTTGCCCTCCGGTCGTCGACGTGGCCGGCGCCCGCGGATTGGATTCGGTGTGGCTGCCTTTGCGAGGATGAGGTCATGTCCACGGTCCACACCCTTCCCCTCCACCTGCGCTTCGGCGACGAGGACTCCTACGGCCACGTCAACAACGTTCGCTACTTCCAGTTCCTCGAGGACGCCCGCGTGCAGCTCATGAGCCGTCCGGCCGGCGGGGTCTGCTTCATGGACACCGTCGACCCGGACCACTACACCCTGGTGGGCCGGCAGGAGATCGAATACCTCGCGCCCCTGAACTTCAGCACGGTCCCGGCGGCGGTGGATCTCTGGACCACCGCTGTCGGGGTGTCCAGTTTCGACCTCGGCTACGCGGTGCGGGACCGCATCGGGTCGGCGGGGAGTGTGACCAGTGCCATCGCAGCAACCACCATGGTTCTCGTGAGTCGCAGCACGGGCCGGCCGGTCCGCCTGTCCGGGACCCAGAAGGACATCCTCGGATCGTGGCAGGGCGAGCCCGTCCCCTTCCGCCGTGCGCGTGCCAGGTAGCGACGTCGTGCCCGATCCCGTGCTCCGATTCGCCGACCCTCCGACCGTTGCCGATTTCCGCACGTTCAGCGCACGGGCCAGGGCGAACGACGACGGCGGCATGCGCCTGGTCGCCTCGGGTCCGGTCCTCGCCGCGTACGTCCGCACCCTCGGCCCGACCGTCCTCGGCGAAGCGTTACCCACGGTCCTCGGCCTGAGGACCATGGCGCTCGATGCCGCCCACCCTTTGATCGGTCCGGTGGACACGACCGTCGCGCTCGGGTCGGTGCTCGACCGCCTCGCCCGGATGCAGGACGGCGACCTGGCGTTCACGCTTCCCACGGTGACGGTCACGGAGGCCTGGGCGGGCGTCCTGCCGCCGCGATCGGGCTGGACGCCCGTCGGCTCGATCCCCAACAGCCTCCTGGAGCAGGCTGCACGGAACGGTATCGGCGAGGTGGCCAGAAGCCTTCCCGACCGTGCAGGGGCACCCGTTGTGAGCAGCGCCCGCGCCGCGGTGTGGGGCCGGGAGCTCGACGGTGTGCCGGGATCGGTCGCCGCGGGAGCGGCGTTCGGTGCGTTCAGCCTCGGCTTCCTCGATCCTGAGGGCGATGCGACGGTGCACACGAACGGTCGTTGGTCCCGCGTGAGCACGGGCCGCGGCCACATCCTGGTCCGGGCCGCAGCGCTCTTCTGACCGGTCGTCGGGAGCCGGCGTCAGGCCGCAGCGGCGCGTGTCTGCGCAGGCGCCGGTCACAAGGGGGCACCCCTGGGGCACAACCCGCGCCCGTGGTGATGACCGGCCCATCGCGTCACAACCGTCCCCACGCGCTGTCACAACCGTCTTCACATCGCTGTCACAACCGTCCCCACGCGCTGTCACGACCGTCCCCACGCGCTGTCACGACCGTCCCCACGCGCTGTCACCCAGTGTCACGCGATGCGATGCGATGCCACGCGGTGCCCACCGGGTGCGGCGGGGGCTGCCGCCGAGCTCGACGAAGGAAGGCGCTTCTCGGCCGGGTGACGTCGGCGAGGGCGGGGGTGGCGGGGTCGTGCCAGATCAGTTC
>NZ_LMLU01000011.1 GCF_001422665.1 Arthrobacter sp. Leaf234
GGTGATCACCCGGTACCCGGCAGACTGCAGTGCAGGGACCTGATTCTTAAACGCCTCCCCCGACAGGGGCCACCCATGAATCAGGACCACGGGACGACCGGTACCACCGGTGTCATCGACGTGGAGGTTGGTGTTCTTGAACAGACCATGATGCGCGACGATCTCCGCCATAGGGGTAACTCCTTCTGATGCTTCACTGATACTTCACCGAAGCTTCTCTGTCGGTGACGCGCCATGGGCGCGTCCTTCACCCTAGACATTCGTCAGCATGCTGTCGTTCGGATGGGTGCCGGTTGCGCTGCCGCAAGACGCGTGATGCCACGCTGGGCAGCCGGGCCCCAGGGTCGGACCTGGATGCGCCGGAGATGGAGGGCCTATCGTCTGTAGCGGTCGCGCCATGCCGGATCGTCAAACAGTGCCCCACAATCGGTGCTTGCTTGACGTCGGTGCGGCTGGTCGCGTTGACTCATCAGTAGGCCCAGCATCTGGTCAAGAAGCGGCTGGATACTGAGCAGGGCCCGCCCGGGTCCTTAAGCGATCGGGCCGATCTCCGGTAGAGGGGGTTCTCCTATGAAGGCAGTAGTTTTCAAAGCACCGGACGAACTGTCCGTCGAGACCGTCGATGACCCCACGATCCAAGGTCCACTGGACACGATCATCCGGATCACGACAGCGAACATCTACGGGTCCGACCTACACCCGTATGAGGGGCGCATCGGGTTCAACGACTGCGAAGCGTTCATTGAAGGCATCAGCATCGCCGGCGGCCAATGCCCGGTGAAAAAGTACAACCGGGAGCTACGGGACATCATCATCCGCGGACGGGCGAACCCGTCCTGGATCGTCTCCCATGAACTCTCACTCGACGACGCCGTGGACGCCTACTCCAACGTCGACAAGCGCGAGAACGGCTGGACCACAGTCCTCCTCCACCCCTGATATCCACGCCTGTCAGCTGCCTGAATCACTGACTGAAGTCGGTCAACGGACGTTGACCAGTCGACCGACAGGTGGCGAGTGAGCCGCCTGCTAGCTGGGGAGGCCGAGGATCGGCGAGGGGACGCACGTGACCTTCACCGCCAATGCGGTGAAGCTCCATGGTCACCCCCACCCTCCTGACTACCAGGATCACTGAAGGGAACGCAGCCCCTCATGGCTGATCCAGCTGCTCTTGCGTTGATCTGTACGTTGACACCCCCCCCTGATCCTCGCCGCAGACATCCTGGTCCTGTCCACCCCGATCTGGATTCGCCACCCCTGCAGCATCGCCCAGCAGGTCATGGAACGCCTTGACGCCTAGTTGTTCGCAACCGATGACGAGGGACGGCGCAGCATGTACGGGAAAGTCGCCACCGTCGCTGTCGTCGGCAACGAAGACGGCGCACACGAAACCGTCGCGGACCTCATGCAGGGACTCAACGACGTCGGGTTCACCCTCCCCGTACAGGGCGGCACCTATTGGGTTGGCGAAGCCATGCAAATAGTCGCCTTCAAGGACCTCGACCAGGTCCCCGACCCCGTCGCGTCCACCGACCCCGGGCTGTTCCGCAACGCCGCCCGCCTCGCCGCCTACCTCAAAGCCACCCCGAATCCGACCGGTTGACGAGATGACAGGTCTACGGTGGGTGTAGCGCAACCTTGTGAGGAGGGACAGCGATGGGCAGACCGATGACTGCCGCTGAACAGTACACCGCCCTTTCCTCGACAGTGCACCTCCTCGGAATCAGCCTGCCTGACCTGTGGTTGGAGTACTACGCAATGGGCGGCAACCTCGAACTCTTGGACCTCGATGCCTACGTCTACGGGATAAACACCCTCCCGGCCGTAGATCGATCCATGCTCGAACAGGTTCTGCGGGAGCTGGACCCCGTGATCTTCAACCTCGCCACAGACGCTTCGGGAATTCCCTGATCAGTCCGCCCCTGGCTGCCCTCCGGTTCATGTCGGACCGTGTCAGACCGTGTTGCTATTATTCAGGGCGAACAGAGTTATGCAGCTAGCTCTGCGACGACCCGTAGAGAGCCATCTCCTCGTGCAGTCATTCGATGATGCCCCGAAGTCCACCCCTGGCTTCGGTGTACCTTCTCACCTGTTCCATAACTGTCCGACCGGGACCTTCCAGTACTACTTCGCGACCGGCACCTTCCACTGGTCCGACGAGATGTTCATCATGCACGGGTACGAGCCCGGCGAGATCGAGCCGACCTTCGAGCTCGGCCAGTCCCACGTCCACCCCACGATGCGGGAGAGCAGCGCTTCATTCTGGGTCGAAGTGACAGACCACGCCGGCCCATTGTCGATGTATCTGACCCTTCAGGACAGAAGGGGCAAGGACTATCAGACTCTCGTAGTGGGCGGACCACTGTTCGAGGACGGTCAGCACGTCGGGGTGTGGGGGCTGCTGATCGATCTCACGCGCTCAATCCACACCGATTCGCACCGGCTCGCCAACGAAGCCGTCGCCGCGGCCACCCTGAAGCGCAGCACCATCGATCAGGCCAAAGGCATCCTCACCGGCATGACCGGCATCAGCGCCAGCGAAGCCTTCGACGTCATCTCCCAACACAGCCAGGACACCAACCGCAAGGTCAGCCTTATCGCACAGGACATCGTCGACGCCATCGGGCACCACATCCCCCGGCAGATCGACGGCAAGGACCGGGCACGTCAGTTCCTGCGCTCTCTGTAGCCGCACTCCCCTGGCGGGTGCGTCATGCGCATGTCTGCTGTTGACCGGGCCTTTGACCACGATCAGTCATCGGGGTGACGTTGCCGAATGGAGGGCTCAGCGCTCATCAACGGAGCTTCGAGCGACGTCGGCCGGGTCATCGCCGTGTCCCTTGCAGCACGCAACGACATAGTGCACCTTCAGGGGCGCGATGCTGGCCGCCTCGCCGAAACGGCGGAATCAACCCCTACCAGCTGATCGGCGTCGGGCCCGGTGAGGGCTGCGATGTCGCAGATGAGGAATTGAAAGGTCCAAAACGGCCTCACAAGCGGCACGTCGTCCTCGATAGAGCCGGGCTTCGGAACGTCGTCGAGGTCGGCCATCTGCGACTCAGGAGCGCCGTACAGGATCGGTGTGCCCGATGCCGGCGGAGACGGTTGCCGCTGTATTGAGTAGTATCTTCGGTGGCGATCTCTTCACCGGTAGTCCCCCTCCGCGGGGTCCCTACCAGGACGTGCGGCTTCATCTGTATAGCAGTGGGCAGGAAGGCGTAGAGGAGCGGTAGCGATACTGCACAAAATTCGTGCCCTGTCGCCCCGTTCAACCTCCCAATCCCTCACGGGTTGGCTGTCACCAACTGTTCAGCTGATGCTGGTTGCTTCTGCGGGCTTTAGGTCTAGTGTTCGAATCACACATAGGTCTAGACACAGGCCAGGGATGTGTATTGAATGCGGAGACGGCCATGACCGAACTGATGAATCACCCCGCAATACCCACGAGCACCACTGCCGCTGCAGCATCGCTCACGCTCCTCACAGAATCCGATCGGGCCAAGACGACGGCAAAGCTCACCCGGGCGAATCAGTTCGGGATGATCGACACGGAGCAGCTGACTGCGTGGATGGAATCCCGGCAGGAGCCTGATGACTCCCTCACTGACGATGAACGACCGACCCCAGCTGTTCTCGCGTCACTCTCTGTCCGCCGGTTGAGGACGCTGGTCAACCAGGCGTACACGCTGATGGATACCGGCTTCCCGCCCAGCCGGACGGTGGACCGGTACGAGATGCTCGTCGACGAGCTCGAGCGCAGAGCCGAGGCAGCGAAGAAACGGCATCCGGTGAGCGCGACGCGGGAGAAGTTCCGCGATAACTCGCTGTCCTCCCGGTTCGAGCTGTTCATCGACGGACACGTGGTCGCGTACATGCAGTACCGGATGACCGGCGGGGACCTGACCCTGATCATGGGTGACGAACTGCCGGGGTTCCGGAACCAAGGCGCTGCTACAACCCTGATGCGCGACATCGTCCTCGACGCCCACAAGCGGCGGTTGAACCTCATCCCCCGTTGCCCGATGGCTCACGCGTTCCTGGCCGATCACCCTCAATATCAGCAGTACACCGGCCACCATTGACCTATCGCTGATTCGCTGGGTCCCGCTTTCGCTGTGGAGCCAGCGGCATCCGGTCGGGCAGGGCTGCGGTGGGGCGTTGTCGGCTGTCCTGTCTGAGCCGGCCGCTCCAACTGGTGCGGTCGTCAGTCGGGGGTCGTCAGTCGGGGGTAGCAAATCGGGGGCGCTCAACCGGGTAGTCGGCTCATGGGTGGAAGTTCTCTATGGGGTGGGTGTGGTGCCGATGTTGTCGAGGATGCTTTGGGCGAGGACCAGCAGCTTCATGTTGCGGAAGCTGGAGGTCTGACGGAGGGTGACGAAGGCTTCCTCCTGGCTGCAGAGGGTCTGGGACATGATGATTCCTCCTGCGGTGTCGATGACGTGCCGGCCCTCCATCGCGGCGCGTAGGTCAGCGCCCGTATCGGACAGGTCCGCCAGGCGCACTGCGATCCGGAGGGACTTCGATGCCTCCTGCGCGAATCTATGGGCCAGATTCGTGGACCGGGGTGTGAAGGCGCCGGGCTTCGTCGAGGTAGACCTCTCGTTCCTCGTGGGCCGCTGTCAGGCGTGGCCCGTCATCGGACCCGCACTGGACCTCGTCCATCTTCTGGGCAACGTCATTGCTGCTGGACACCGTCGCTGCGCGGCGTGGCAGCAGGAGCGTCACCCCGCAGAACACGTCCTCTCCTGGGGTTTCGAGGACATCGACCGCCGTGCTCACCAGGATCTCGAGGTGCTCCACGAGGTTCCCGCTATCGGTGACCGAGCGGTGTAAGAGCTCGGGGATCTCTCGGTCGTGCTCGGAGCCGCCCTTGGTGTCAGGGTCCGCGCCTTAGGGGGCATTGTCTTGCGCGAATGAACGGTTGTTCATCATGGTCCTCACCACAGCTGAGGCCCTTGTAGGCGAGCTCTCAGAATTCGAGCGCCTACCGGAAGTACCCGTGTCATGACATCGTCCTCGGTACGGGACGATCTGAGCGACCATACCGGTAGCGTCACCGGCCATGGCACCTCGCCCGCGTCCTGGTTTCTCCACAACGTTCCACCGCGATCTGGTATCACTCCGACCAACGCGGAAGCCCGCCGATCACTGTCCTCGATACCGCACCGGGAGGGCCCCTGGCGGGGACCGTGCTCGCACCTGATGCCGGGAACCGGTCAGCTCGTAGGTCAGGGTGAGCGGCGCCGGGCGTACTCGGCACGCAGCGTCAGGATGGAATTGACCAGCCGATACTCGTACACAGCGTCTTCGGGCGGATCCGATGTGTCCAGAACCTCGTAGAGCCGGTTCGCATGGACGCGAAGCTCCCGCAAGGGCATCCGCAGGTAATTCGGGGGCCGAGCGTCAGAAGGATTCCGCAGTGGTCCGGACGGCGACTCTACGGGCGACGTCGTTGGTGATTCGAGGCGGGGTGTTGAGCAGTGGGGGCACATCATCATCTCCAGACACGACGTTGGTCGAGCCCACTGCTGAGCCGCTGGCAGGCACTCTACCCAAACACGAACCCCCCAGCCAATGAACCCGCACATCATGACGACGACAAAGCGCAGTTCATGAGCAGATGCAGATCTGCTACGTCGAGTTCCTGGAACCCCGTTGTAGGTGTCCGGCTGTTCCAGCACGATTCACGCACCGGCCGACTGCAGTGAGGGGATGCAGGACAGTCTCTCGTGGACATGCTCTCTGACCGCGTCAGCTTGCTCTTGACTCGGCCGCCACCGGGTCTCGTGCGGTGGCAGTGGGCCGGACTGCTCGCTGGTGTTGTGTCCTGGTCCATGCAGCGCACTCGCATCAAGCCCGGTGCGCGTGCTCGGGGCAGTAGTAGCGGCCGACGTCGACGGTGATCGTCCTGTACAGCCAGCCCTCGGGCAGGGCCTTCCCTCGTCCTGAAGTTTGGTCGTCGCGCGGCAGACGCAGCACTATGCCAGGGCTGGAGTTCTCATCAGGTCATGCGTCTGTTTCGGCTAGGTGGGGAGCGCTCTCACCCAGTAGAACTGTCGGTGAGGGCCCCGGTCGTCTGTGTGTTGATCCCCCATCCACGCAACCTCCCCGGGGCCTTCGTCATTGTTCCTCAAACGAACCGGTGGGCGGAGACTTGGGCTCGCCGGCGAGCTTGTCGAGCTCGCCCTTCTTGTAGATCCTGATGACGTCCTGCCAGCCCTCGGGCATCCGCGGCCGGTGCAGCGGGCAGAATGTCAGTCCCGCATCCGCGATGTACGCCCAATCCTTCGGCGTTCCATCACCGGTGAGCGTCAGCGGGGCGGTCCTGCCGCATTCCGCGCATTCGGCCACTTGGTCATTGTCGGGGCGGGTCGCAGGCATCTGCTCAGTCTGTCAGCACCCGCCAACCCCATGCTGCCGAAGGGTGTCAGCGTCGTGTTCTACGCTCTGTAGTGGAGTCCTGTCCGGGGTGTCCGTCGTACTCCACCTACCGTGCATCCTAGTCAGGACGTCCCACTCTCATGGAGCACTTTCCTCGAGTACTGCCTGACTGGGTGCCGGTGTGCAGCGCAGCAGCTCGGATGACAGTGCCCTGAGGCCAGTCGTAGAGCCGGGCGAGGCGCACGATGGACGTCGGGGTACCGTCCTCGGTGAACTCGAACCCTGAGTGTTCGTGGCTTCCGCCGGCGTGCGCGACCGCGGCGAGGACACGTGCCAGCACGCCACGGTCCAGGCCCGGGATGACGTCGCCGAGGTCGACCAGCGCTCCCCCGTCGTCGAGGGGGGCGATCACCGGTATGAATCGGCGTTCGTCACCGGAGAGTCGTTCGAGGGTGCCCTCGATCACTTCGAAGTCGACGAAGGGCCAGCGGCTGCCCCTACCGATCCACGGCTGTCCGATCTATCAAAGAGACGTCCTCGAACCGGTGAGACGTCCGTTCAGAAGGTCGCTTGTCGACCCGTTGCCGCAGGGAGGCCGTCTGACCGTTCCTGCGGCTTCTTCTCTCTATGCTCGCCATGCACTTCACGGGGCGGTCCGAGCGGCCACGGGTCGCGGATGGGCGCACTCACGTGGTCGGCGAAAGCCGCCGCGTGGTCGAGGGCACAAAAAAACCCCGGCGAACCGGGGTTCTCTTGGTGCGCGGAGGGGGACTTGAACCCCCACCCTCAATAAGAGGACTAGCACCTCAAGCTAGCGCGTCTGCCATTCCGCCACCCGCGCGGGTGGTTTTTCGCCGTATAAACCGGCGAAAGCAACGAGAAAGACTCTACCACGAGAACCGCTCAGGAGTTGAATCGGCGGCCTGCCCTCGGGCCGCCGACGACAACCGGCACAACATGGAGCACGGAGCACGGAGGACCCCCTACCGTGGCGCCCGCGACCGCGGCAACCACCCCCTGCCCGACCCGTCGCACACGTCGCGCGGCATATGCTGGCCAGACCACGGACCGGCATGTGCCGTGGTGACGAGGAAATTCAAGGCAACAGGGAATGGATGCGGTGGACGAGACGAATCCCGGCCAGGAGCAGTTCGCCCTGACGTTCGACGCCATGAGACGGACCAACATCTCCACGGGGGAACTCTGGCTCCACTACTTCAGCATGGGCGGAGGCGTCGACGAGTACGAGGTGATCGCCTACCTGCACGGTTTGATCGACCTGCCGGAACATGAGCGCGACTGCATCTCGCAGGCTGTCAACGAGCTGTACGACGACCTCTGCCGGCAGCGTGGCGCCCCCTACAGCTCCGGGCGTACGAGGATCTGCGACGACTGACGAGGGGCCCTGCGGTCAGGGCGCGACGGCGATGAGCGCCAGCGGGCCGCACGCGAGTGCCAGCGACCCGCCGATGACGACGGCGAACCCACCGAGCCACAGCGCCGACGGGATGCCGGTGGCGGCCTTCAGCAGGTAGGCGTCGGACGACCCCAGGTCCCGCCGTCGGGCATGGACCCGCACCACCTTGATCCAGTCACGGCAGGCACCCACGAGCAGGGCGATCCCGAGGACCAGGCAGGCGTATCCCGCGGGCTCCCCTCCCCCGAACCACACGAGCGCGAGGGCGACGGCGGCGCTGCCGCCCAGGATCAGGATGCCCTGTGCGTTTCGCACGAGGACGAGGGCTGCCACCAGGAGCAGCGCCCCGGTTGAGAGCGCAGCCCCCGCCCACCCGTGCGCGGCACTCCACAGGAGCCCGAGCCCGACGACCGCAGGCACGGGGTAGCCCCAGAACGTGGTGAAGGCCGCGCGCCGGCCGCCGCGCCCGAGACTGGTGGTGGTGCCCGAGTGGTCGAGGCGGAGAGTGATCCCTGTGACGCGCTGCAGGGTGAGCAGGGCGGCCCCCACGTGACCCAGTTCGTGGACCACGGTGACGAACAGTCCGAAGACGCGCCAGGAACGCCGCGGGACGCACAGCACGGCGGCAGCGACCGCGATCACCAGGATGCCGGTGAGCCCCACCGACGGCGGAGCGGCTTGCGCGAATCCGCCGACGATGCGGTCCAGGAACTCGGCCGCCGGCGTGCTCATGTGCTGTCCCGTCCCACCCCGGCCTGCACGGCCGTCCTACCGATCGGCGTCGGCCGCCCGGTCGAGCCGCTCGGCGATGGCACCGATCGCGACGGCGACCTCCGCGAAGGAGGTCGACAGGGGCGACAGTCCGAGCCTGATGCCGTTCGGATTGCGGTAGTCGGGAATGATGCCGTCCGCCCACAGATCGGGCACCATGGCGGCGAACGCGGGATGATCGATGGTGATGTGACCGCCACGCCGGGCGGGATCGCGCGGTGAGGCGACAACGACGCCGTGCGGCGCGAGCACGGCCTCCACGGCCTCGACGGCGAACGCCGTGAGCCGCTCGGACTTCGCCCGGACGGCGGGCATGCCCACAACCTCGAGCAGGTCCAGCATGTCGCGCATGGCGATCATGCCGACGATGGGCGGGGTTCCCGAGACGAGCCTGCGGATCCCGTCCGCCGGCCGGTACGCGGCACCCATCGCGAAGGGGTCTGCGCTGCCGAGCCAGCCGGGGATCGGCTGGTCGAGCGTCGCCAGGTGCCGCTGCGCGACGTACGCCCAGGCGGGAGCGCCCGGTCCACCGTTGAGGTACTTGTAGCTGCACCCGGCCGCGAAGTCCACGTCCCAGGCGTCCAGCTCGGCCGGGACGGACCCGACCGAATGGCTGAGGTCCCACAGGACCAGCGCCCCGGCGTCGTGGACCACCCGCGTGATGCCCTCGACGTCGGCGATGTGGCCGGACCGGTAGGCCACGTGGCTGAGCAGCACCAGGGCGGCCTGTGGCCCGACGGCGCCCGCAACGTCCACCGTCGTCGCCCCGCCGTCGTAGGCGACGTCGATCCAGCGCACCGTCAGGTTCCGCTCGCGGGCGATGCCCTCCACGATGAAGCGGTCCGTCGGGAAGTTGTCGCGGTCCACGACGATCTCGGTCCGCTCCGGCCGCGCTGCAACGGCCGCGCGCGCCAGCTTGTAGAGGAGGACGCTCGTGGAATCGGCGACGATGCACTGTCCCTCGGCGGCACCGAGGGCCACCCGCCCGATCCTGTCGCCCACCTGCTGCGGCAGCTCCAGCCAGCCCTCGTCCCAGCCCCGGATGAGGCGGCCGCCCCACTGCTCCCCGACGAACGCCGTGAAGCTGTCCGGCGTCACGGCGAGGGGACGACCGAGGGAGTTGCCGTCGAGGTACGAGCGGACGGATGCATCCGCGGTCCCCAGGAAGAGTGCGCGGTGACGGGCGAGGGGGTCGGCGGCGTCGAGCTCGGCCGCCCTGTCGGCGAGGGTGGAGCTGGTCATCGCCCCAGTCTAGGTGGCGGGCCCTGCCGTTCCTGCGACGGCGGAGGTCCAGGAGGGCGGCTCCCTGGGGAACCGCCCTCTTGGATGCTGCACGGGTACTGCGTGGGTACTGCGCGCGGGACGACTACCGGCTGGATGCCGTGCTGTAGGCCGCCTGGATGGAACTGCCGAAGTACGGGCCGTACATGACGTTCTTCTGGGTGCTGTAGCCGAAGCTGTTGACGGAGTTCTGCGTGCCGCCGGATCCGGAGCCGACGAACCACGGACCGCCCGAGGAGCCGCCGGTCATGTCGCAGGGGATGCCCTGCGACTGCGTGCCGCCGATGCGATCAGCCGTTGCGGTCCCCGTGCAGCTGTAGAGGCGCTCACCGTTGAAGGGCGAGGCGGCAGGGTAGCCGTACGCGGTGTAGTTCAGCCCGCGGGCCATGTTGAAGCCGATGCTCGATGCGCCGACCGTCGCCGAGAGCGTCCGGCCGTTGAGGGTGTTCATGGCGGCGAAGGCGCCGTCGTAGTTGATGTCGTTGCGGGAGACCCACTCGCTCGCTGCGACCAGCGAACGCGCGGTAAACTTGCCGTAGGGCGCTGCACCGTTGTTGTAGGCGGGTACGAAGACGAAGTTCGTGACGAAGCCCGTGGCGAGGTCGTGCGTGCAGTGGCCGGCGGTGGCGACGACACTCTGGTTACCGCTCTGCACGGAGTTGCCCGAGCACACGTAGTTCTGGCCGCCCTGGGTGAAGAACACCTTGCCGATGCGCGGTACGGCCGTCTGGGCGACGGCGCGGGGTTCGACGACGGGCTGCTTCGGCGCCTTGCCCACCGACTCCTGGCCTGCCTTCGGCATGATGGACCGGCCCTCGGCCGCCCATCCGGAGTTGATCGCGGTCGCCGGCTTGGCGTTCTTCATCCTGTCCGCGGTCCAGTAGGCGTCCAGCGTCGCCTGGCTCTCGTTCTGGGCGTGGGACACGACGCCGGCGACGCTCGTGTCGGTGGCGGGCGACGGCGCTGCCTGGACCGGACCTGCTGCCATCAGCGCTGATGCCATCAGGGCCGACGCGGCGATCATGCCGGCTTTGAGACCTCTAGAGTTCACGAAACTCCTCTTTCCATCCAGTGGGGCGGCCTTCGGGGGCCGGTTCCTGGAGTCTGCCCCGCGCCCACGTGCCCTGCCCAGCCGATTCGGTGACTTCGGCGGAATTACCCGTGAAAACCACCGGCTCTCTGGACAGGGCCTGCCGGGCATGGAACTATTCCGCGCCGACCCACCCCGTGAAATGCGGCCGGCGGCGCTTCGCGTCCCAGCCCACGACGTCGATCCGGGAGCGGGGAGCAGCGTCCCCGCCGGCCGGCGATGCGAAGCAGAGCGTCACCGTGCCGGGCAGCTGCACGGGCGTGGCGAAGTCCACGCGCCACGAGAGCGCACCCGACGGAGCAGGAACCGCTTCGTCGACCATCCGTGCCGCGAGGTACATGCCGTGGGCGATGGCGCCCTTCATGCCCAGCATCCGGGCGGAGGGACCGCTCAGGTGGAGGGGGTTCCAGTCTCCCGACACGGCCGCGTACCGCCTCCCCAGGTCGGCGTCGAGACGCCAGCGTCCCGTCGGGACGGGCGGGACGAAGGCGGGCCGCTCCACGGATGAGCGTTCCGGTGCGCCCTCCGACCGGATGCCGCGGGCGAGGTAGACGGAGCGTCCCGACCACACGCGCTGCCCGTCGACGGCGATCTCCGTCACGAGGTCGACCTGCGTCCCGGCGGGGTGGGGCCTGAGGGACTCGCTCCACGCGACGACGTCGAGCGTCTCCGACGCGACGACCTGCCGCTCCTGCCGGACCTCGTTGCTGAGGTGCACCATGCCGAGGAGCGGCAGGGGGAAGTCAGGCCGTGCGAGCACGCTCATGGCCACGGGGAACGCGACGGTGTGCAGGTAGGCCGAGGGCAGCTGGTCCCGGGCCGCGGACCCGAGCAGATGCTGGAAGCGCGTGAGTGCGGGCAGCTCCACGCGCACGCCGCCGACACGGTGCCGCACGGCGGGCAGGACCGACGGCCGACCCTTCCGCGTCACCCTGCGGCTGACTGTCGTCCGCACCGCCCGGCGGTACAGCCCGGCGAGGGCGGGGACGGCCTCCAGCTGCACCAGGTGGGCCGGGCCGTTCTCCTGGCTCACGCGCCCACCAGGTTCTGCCCGCACACACGGATCACCTGGCCGTTGATGCCGGCCGCCGCATCGGAGGAGAGGAACGCGACGGTCTCCGCGACGTCGACGGGCAGGCCGCCCTGCTGCAGGCTGCTGAGGCGCCGGGCGACCTGGCGCGTGAGCGGCGGGATCTTCGCCGTCATGTCGGTCTCGATGAAGCCGGGGGCGACGGCGTTGATGCTGCGGCCCGCGCCCCCGAACTCGGCCGCCTGCGCCCGGACCATGCCGATCACACCCGCCTTGGACGCAGCGTAGTTGCTCTGCCCGCGGTTTCCGGCGATGCCGCTCGTCGAGGCCAGGCTGACGATCCGTCCAGTCTCCGAGAAGACCGGGGAGGCGATGAACTGCTCGTTCATCCGCAGCTGCGAGGCGATGTTGACCGCGATGACGGACTCCCAGCGGGACGCATCCATGTTGGCCAGGAGCTTGTCCCGCGTGATCCCGGCGTTGTGCACCACGATGTCGAGCGTTCCGAAGCGCCGGCGCACGTGGTCGAGGATCCGCACGGCGGCGTCCGCCGCGGTGATGTCCAGCTGCAGCGCCGTCCCGCCGACGCTGTTCGCCACGTCGGCGAGCTGCTCCCCCGCGGCCGGGACGTCGACGGCGACGACACGCGCTCCGTCCCGCGCCAGGACCTCGGCGATCTTCGCACCGATGCCGCGGGCAGCGCCCGTGACCACGGCGGTCTTCCCGGCGAGGGGCTGGTCCGCGACGCCCTCCCCCGAGGCAGCGGTCGCGGCGGCGAGGTCGGTGATGCTCCCCGACGGAGTGGAAGCCACCTCGACGAACTGGCCGTCGACATAGGCGCTGCGACCCGAGAGGAAGAAGCGCAGGGCGCCGAGCGTCGTCGGATCCGTCGTGGTGGCGTCGCCGCGCAGGATGATGCCGTTCGCCGTCGCCCCGCCCCGCAGTTCGTGCGCGACCGAGCGGAGGGCGCCGTCGATCCCCTGGCGGGCAGCCGCCTGCGCGGGTCCGGAGGCGTCCGCGGCCGAGCGGAGGACGCCGATCACGCGTCCGCCCGGTACCAGCAGCCTGACGGCGTGCCCGAGTTCGAGCATCGGGGCAGCGAGGTCGGCGGGCTCGGTCGCTGCCTCCAGGACGACGACGGCGGCGCTCAGCTTCTCGCCGGGCAGGACGTGGCGCCGCACCTCGATGTCCCAGCCGAGCAGCACGTCGGCGAGCGCGTCCGCCCCCGCACCGGCGCCGGCGACCAGGACGGGGTGGGGCGCGAGCACCTCACCGGGCGTCCAGCGTCGCAGCACCGAGGGGCGGGGAAGACCGAGCGCCTTGGCGATCCTCGCGGGCAGGGGCGTGTTGACGAGGTCCAGGTACGCGTCGGCCATCAGTTCCTCGCCTCGAGGATCGCGACGACGCCCTGGCCACCCGCGGCGCAGACGGAGATGAGTCCTCGTCCGCCCTGCTCGGAGAGGGTCTTGGCGAGGGACGCGACGATGCGCCCGCCCGTCGCGGCGAACGGGTGCCCGGCAGCGAGCGAGGACCCGTTGACGTTGAGCTTCGAACGGTCGATGCTGCCGAGCGCGCCGTCCAGGCCGAGCACTCGCCTGCAGTACTCCTCGTCCTCCCAGGCCGCGAGCGAGCTGAGGACCGTCCCGGCGAACGCCTCGTGGATCTCGAAGAAATCGAAGTCCGCGAAGGTGAGGCCGTTGCGCTTCAGCAGGCGGGGCAGCGCGTGGACCGGCGCCATCAGCAGGCCCTCGTCGCCCTGCACGAAGTCCACCGCGGCCGCCTCGGCGTCGACGACGTTCGCGAGCATGGGCAGGTTGTTGGCACGCGCGTAGTCCTCGCTGCCGAGCAGCACGACGGCGGCTCCGTCGGTCAGCGGCGTGGAGTTGCCGGCCGTCATGGTCGCCGGGCTGTCGAGACCCTTGCCGAAGACGGGCTTGAGCGTTGCGAGTTTCTCCGGCGAGGTGTCGGCGCGGAGGTTCGCGTCACGCATCAGTCCACGGTAGGGCGTCAGGAGATCGGCGAAGAAGCCCCGGTCGTAGGCTGCCGCGAGGTTCTGGTGGCTACGGTAGGCGAGCTCGTCCTGGGCCTCGCGGGTGATCTGCCAGGCGGCGGTGGTGATGGCCTGGTGCTCCCCCATGGACAGCCCGGTCCGGGGTTCGCCCGTGCCCGGCGCGTTGGGCGAGAGGTCCTTCGGCCGGAGCGTGCTGAGGATGCGGATCTTCTGCTGGGTCGTCCTGGCGCGCGAGAGGTCCAGCAGGACGCGGCGCAGCCCCTCGCTGACGGCGATCGGGGCGTCGGACGCCGAGTCGACGCCGCCGGCGATCCCTGACTCGATCTGGCCGAGCTTGATCTTGTTGGACAGCCCCACCACGGTCTCGAGTCCGGTGGCGCAGGCCTGCTGCAGGTCGTAGGCGGGAGTCTCCGGCGAGAGTGCCGATCCGAGTACTGCCTCGCGGGTCAGGTTGAAGTCGCGGGAGTGCTTCAGGACGGCGCCCGCGGCGACCTCCCCGATGCGCTCGCCCTGCAGGCCGAAGCGGGCCACGAGTCCGTCGAGCGCGGCGATGAGCATGTCGCGGTTGGACGAGTAGGCGTAGGCACCGCCGGCGCGGGCGAAGGGGATGCGGTTGCCGCCGATGACGACTGCCGTGCGGGGTGACTGGGCAGCGTTCTGCGCCCCGGCCTGATCTGCCATGGAAGAACTCCTGGTACGAGGGGGTGAGTTACCGATACCTAGCGTACCTGATACGCTGAGTATCATGAAGCTCGCCGCCGCCCGGAAGGGTGCCTCCCGTCAGGCGTCCGCCGAGGCGCCGACCGCCCCGGACGGACGGTCGAGCCGCTGGGAGGAACACCGCGCAGCCCGGCGACGCGAACTCATCAAGACGGCTCGGCGGGCCATCGACTCGCTCGGTGCCGGAGCCTCCATGGAGGACATCGCCGCTGCCGCGGACACGTCGAAGTCCGTGTACTACCGCTACTTCGGGGACAAGACCGGCCTTCAGCGGGCCGTCGCGGAGGTGGTCATCGGGCAGATGCAGCAGAAGGTCATCGACGCGGCGAGGGCCGCCGCGACCCCACGCGAAGGCCTCCACTCCATGGTCCTCGCCTACCTCCAGATGGCCAGGACCTCTCCCAACGTCTACGCCTTCGTGACGAGGGTCGGGATCGCGGAATCGGGAGCGCACGACGACGGCGCCCAGGATACCCTCGCCCACTTCCTCGCAGCCGTCACCGAGATGGTGTCCCGCCCCATGCGCGCCTACCTGGTCTCCCCCGACCGGCCGAGCGGTCCCGACGATTCCGCACCCGAGTACTGGCCGGCGGCAGCCATCGGCATGGTGCGCGCAGCAGGTGAGCACTGGCTCGCCACCCCGGCCGGTCCGGACAGACCGACCGAGGAGCAGATGGCCCACCACATCACCGGCTGGCTCTTCGACGGCATCACCCGGTACGAAGCCCTCGCGCAGGCGGCTTCCCCCGGCCGCCGCGTCCCGCCCCGCTCCCCTGACGCTCCCTCCCCACCCCCGGTCCCACCGACGCGTTCACCCACCCGCCGACCAGCGAAGGACACACCATGACGCAGACCATCTCCCGGCCGCAGCAGATCCCCGCGACGGTCGACATCCGCGACGACGAGCGAGCCACGGTGGACACCGCGGAACTCGGCGAACTGCTCCTCGGCAAGTGGGCGGACGTACGCCGCGTCGCCCGTGAGTTGGCCGGACGCCCCGAGGTCCACAAGATCGAGGGCCTGACGCACCACGACCACCGGCTGCGCTGCTTCGACCAGCTGCACTACCTGGTGCAGCAGCAGGCCGTGCACCGCGCCTTCCCGGTCGCGTTCGGCGGCAACGACGACCACGGCGGCAACATCGCCGGCTTCGAGGAGCTCGTCGTCGCCGACCCGTCACTGCAGATCAAGGCCGGCGTGCAGTGGGGCCTCTTCGGCTCCGCCGTCATGCACCTCGGGACGCAGAACCACCACGAGGCGTGGCTCCCCGGCATCATGGACATGGAGATCCCGGGCTGCTTCGCGATGACGGAGACCGGACACGGCAGCGACGTGGCGAGCATCGCCACCACCGCGACCTTCGACGCCGCGACGGACGAGTTCGTCATCAACACCCCGTTCCGGGCCGCCTGGAAGGACTACATCGGTAACGGAGCCATCGACGGACGCGCCGCCGTCGTGTTCGCCCAGCTCATCACCAACGGCGTCAACCACGGCGTGCACGGCCTCTACGTGGAGCTCCGCACCGAGGACGGCTCCTTCACGCCCGGTGTGGGTGGCGAGGACGACGGCATCAAGGGTGGCCTGAACGGGATCGACAACGGGCGGCTGCACTTCACCGACGTGCGGGTGCCGCGCACCAATCTGCTCAACCGCTACGGGGACGTCGCCGAGGACGGTACGTACACCTCCCCCATCGCCTCGCCCGGTCGCCGGTTCTTCACCATGCTCGGGACGCTGGTGCAGGGCCGTGTCTCGCTGGACGGTGCCGCCGTCGCAGCGAGCAAGCTCGCGCTCACCGCGGCCGTCACCTACTCCACCCAGCGACGGCAGTTCAACGCCTCGTCGGACCTCAAGGAAGAGGTGCTCATGGACTACCAGCGGCACCAGCGCCGCCTGCTCCCCCGCCTCGCGGCGACCTACGCGGCCTCCTTCGCCCACGAGGAGCTCCTCGAGAAGTTCGACGACGTCTTCTCCGGCGCCCACGACACGGACGAGGACCGGCAGGACCTCGAGACCCTTGCCGCAGCCCTCAAGCCCCTCTCCACGTGGCTCGCCCTCGACACCCTGCAGGAATGCCGCGAGGCGACCGGCGGTCAGGGCTTCCTCATCGAGAACCGCTTCGCGTCGCTGCGCGCCGACCTCGACGTGTACGTGACGTTCGAAGGTGACAACACGGTGCTCCTGCAGCTCGTGGCGAAGCGCCTGCTGACGGACTACGCCAAGGAGTTCAAGGGCGTCGACTTCGGGGTGCTCGCCCGCTACGCCGTGTCCCAGGCCGCGGGCAGGACGCTGCACCGCTCCGGCCTGCGCCGGGTCGCACAGACTGTGGCCGACTCGGGATCCGGCAAGAAGTCGGCGATCGCGCTGCGTGACGAGGACACCCAGCACGAGCTGCTCTCGGACCGGGTGCAGACGCGTGTCGCCGAGCTCGCCGGCGCACTGCGCGGAGCCAGGGGCATGTCCCAGGAGAAGTCCGCCGCACTCTTCAACCTGCACCAGAACGAGCTCATCGAGGTGGCCCACGCCCACGCCGAACTGCTCCAGTGGGAAGCCTTCACACGGGGCCTGGAGAGGATCGAGGATCCCGGGACGCGGGAGGTCCTCACCCGCCTCCGTGATCTCTTCGGTCTGTGCCTCATCGAGAAGGACCTGGCCTGGTTCCTGATGAACGGCCGGCTCTCCTCGCAGCGTGCGCGCACGCTGGACGGGTACATCAACCGGCTCCTGGCCAAGATCCGCCCGCATGCCCTCGACCTCGTCGAGGCGTTCGGCTACGGACCGGAGCACCTCAGGTCGGAGATCGCGACGGGCGTCGAGGATCTCCGCCAGGAGGAGGCGGCCGAGTACATGCGCCGCCGTCGGGCGGGCGGCGATGCGCCCATCGACGAGAAGACCCTCCTCGCCCGCGTGGCGAAGGACAAGAAGGCGAAGAAGGCGAAGAAAGCCGCTCGCGCCGGCTGATCGGCGCAGGCGCCGGGCCGGGCTGATCGGGCCCCCGAGGGTCGGGCGACGGGGTGGTGCAGGTCGGCCCCGCCGCGGGAACCGGCTGCGCACGGGCTTCATCGCCTCCCGGGCTCGGCCCGGCGTCGAAGGATCCGCACCGGTGACCACGCAGGCGGCGATCACCGGGTCGCGACGGCTAGAGGACGCTCCGGTACACCCCGAGGGTCGTCTCGGCGATGGATCCCCAGTCGAAGTGGCGTTCAGCACGTTCACGTCCCGCTACGCCCATCGCCCGGGCCCGTGCGGGATCACCGACCAGGGCGTTCAGCGCGGCGGCGAAGTCCGCGACGAAACGCTCGGCGTCAAGGGGGGTCCCCGTGCCGTCCTGCACCTGCTCCAGCGGCACCAGGGTGCCGGTCACGCCGTCGTCGACGACCTCCGGGATGCCCCCCGTGGCCGAGGCGACGACGGCTGCGCCGCACGCCATGGCCTCGAGGTTGACGATCCCGAGCGGCTCGTAGATGGACGGGCAGGCGAAGACGGTGGCGTGGCTGAGGATCTGGACGACCTCGCGCCGCGGCAGCATCATCTCGATGAGGATCACGGAGTCCTCCCGGCCCCGCTGCTCGCGGAGGGTCCGGATGAGCACCTCGGTCTCCGCGGCGAGCTCCGGGGTGTCCGCGGCGCCGAGGCAGAGCACCAGCTGGACCTCGGCGGGCAGGTGCACCGCTGCGCGCAGCAGATACGGGACGCCCTTCTGCCGGGTGTTGCGTCCGACGAAGACGACACTGGGCCGGCCCGGATCGATCCCATGGGCCCGGAGGGCGTCGTCGTCCTCGTCCCGCGTCCAGGTGGCGACGTCGATGCCGTTGTGCACCACGTGCACCTTCGCCGGGTCGACGTCCGGGTAGCTGCGGAGGATGTCGGCGCGCATGCCGGCCGAGACGGCGATCACTGCTGCCGCGGCCTCGTAGGACGTCTTCTCGGCCCACGAGGAGAGCGCGTAGCCACCCCCGAGCTGCTCGGCCTTCCAGGGGCGCAGCGGCTCCAGGCTGTGGGCGCTCAGCACGTGCGGGATGCCGTGCAGCAGCGAGGCGAGGTGTCCGGCCATGTTCGCGTACCAGGTGTGGGAGTGGACGAGGTCCGCCCCACCGATGCCGTCGAGCATCTGCAGGTCGGTGCCCAGCGTCTGCACCGCCGCGTTGGCCTGCGCGAGGCCCTCCGGCACCCCGTAGGAGAACACGGCCGCGCCGTGGTAATCCCCGGGACGCGGCTTACCGAACGCGTGCACCCGCAGGTCGACCTGCGGCGCGAGCACCCTACTGAGCTCGGCGACGTGCACCCCCGCGCCACCATAGGTCTCGGGCGGGAACTCCTTGGTCACAATGTCTATTCGCACCGAACCAACGTAGTGCAGTGCGGCGGAGTCCTCTAGTGTGAAGTGACCGGAGGGGTTCCGGAACGCGGACCTACGCTTGATGGACCACCGGTCGTGGACGCAGAACACTCGAGGAAGAGCGGGGGGTCACCAGTGGCACCGAAGAAAGTACTTGCCGTGGTCTTGGCAGGTGGAGAAGGCAAGCGGCTCATGCCGCTCACCGCGGACAGGGCCAAGCCGGCCGTCCCGTTCGCGGGGAGCTACAGGCTCATCGACTTCGCCCTCTCCAATCTCGTCAATTCCGGCTACCTGCAGATCGTGGTGCTGACGCAGTACAAGTCGCACAGCCTCGACCGCCACATCTCCGAGACCTGGCGCATGTCCACCCAACTGCAGAACTACATCGCGTCCGTCCCGGCGCAGCAGCGACGCGGCAAGAGCTGGTTCCTCGGCAGCGCCAACGCCATCTACCAGTCGCTGAACCTGATCCACGACGCGCAGCCCGACATCGTCGTCGTCATCGGCGCGGACCACGTCTACCGCATGGACTTCGAGCAGATGGTCGACGCCCATGTGAGGAGCGGGGCCTCCGTGAGCGTCGCGGCGGTCCGGCAGCCGATGAACCTCGTGGACCAGTTCGGCGTGATCGAGACCGCTCAGGACGATCCGGGCAGGATCGCGGCCTTCGTCGAGAAGCCTGATTCCACCCCCGGCCTGCCCGACGACCCGAACAGCTTCCTGGCCTCGATGGGCAACTACGTCTTCACGACGGACGCGCTCGTGAAGGCCCTCGAGGACGACGCCGCACGGCTGGACACGAAGCACGACATGGGCGGGGACATCATCCCCTACTTCGTCGAGCGCAACGACGCTGCGGTGTACGACTTCACGCAGAACGACATCCCGGGCGCCACCGACCGGGACCGCCAGTACTGGCGCGACGTCGGCACCATGGACTCCTACTACGACGCCAACATGGACCTGATCTCGCCGCTGCCCCTGTTCAACCTGTACAACCTGCAGTGGCCCATCTACACGCGGCAGAGCGTCTCCCCACCCGCGAAGTTCGTGCGCAGCTCCTCGGGCCAGTCCGGCGAGGCGCACGACTCCATCGTCTCCGCCGGTGTGGTGGTGTCCGGGGGCGCCGTCCAGAGCTCCATCCTCGCGACCGACGTCTTCATCGCGGAATCGGCCGAGGTCACCGGGAGCGTGCTCCTCGACAAGGTCAACGTCGGAGCAGGCGCCGTGGTGCGCCGGGCAATCATCGACAAGAACGTCCGCATCCCTGCCGGAGCGACGATCGGCGTGGATCCCGAGCTGGACCGGCGCCGGGGGTTCTCCGTCACGGAGTCGGGGCTGACGATCGTCAGCAAGGGACAGGCCGTGGAACCGGCCTGATCGGGCCGCCGACGCGCTGATCCCAGGCGCCGACACGAGGAGAGCCCCGGCCCTAGCCGGGGCTCTCCCTGTGTCGGGATCCGAAATGTCAGGGTCCGACGGCCGGTAGGACGGCCGGCTACGCGACGCGCGTGATGGCCACCGTGACGTTCAGGGTTGATCCGCCGCCGCCGGACAGGATGCCCTTCAGCGGCGATACGTCCCGGTAGTCACGCCCGCGGGCCACGGAGACGTGGAAATCGCTGACGGGCCCGCTGTTCGTCGGATCCCAGCCGCGCCATTCGCCGTCGTACCACTCGACCCAGGCGTGGGACTGTCCGGCGACCGTCTCACCGACGGCCGCCGAGCGGCGCGGATGCAGATAGCCGGAGATGTACCGGGCGGGGATGCCGAGGCTGCGGAGCGCTCCGATCGCGACATGGGCGAGGTCCTGACACACACCCTTCCGCTCGGCCCACGCGTCCTGCGCGTTGGTCTGGACGCCCGTGGCCCCCTGCACGTAGTCGATCTCGGACCGCAGCCGGTCGAACACCGCGCGCGCGGCCTCGTGCGGGTCGAGGCCGCGCGCGGTCTCCGCCACGAGCTCCCGCAGCTCGTCCCCGGGCTCGCTGAGCGCCGTCTGGCCGAGCCAGTCGGCGAAGTCGTTGGTGAGGGCCGGTGAAGCAAGGTCCTCCCAGGAGAGGATGTCGCCCTCGGCCGGGACGCGCTCCGTCCGACTGACCTCGACGGTGGAGACCGCAGTGACCTCGAGATGCTCGTGCGGCACGTGCACGTCGAAGGACGTCACCCTGGTGCCCCAGTAGTCGCGGTAGGTGGCGACGGCGGCACTGGACGGGGTGACCTTCAGCGTCGACTCGAGCACCACCTGCTGGGGATCGGTCAGCGGCGTCATGCGCGCCTCGTTGTAGGACAGGGACACCCGGCGGAGGTAGTCGTAGCCGGTGCGGTGTTCGATCAGCAGGCGTGTCATGAGACCTCTCCGACCCAGGACAGCTCGTCGGCCTGGGAAAAGTACGTACGGGACACGGCGTCGGACGCCTTGGCGCAGGCCTTCTGCACGCGGTCCATGTGCTCGGGCAGCTCCGCCATGAGGTCCCGCGTCTGGTGGAACTCGAGGAAGGTCCTCGCCTGACCGACGATCCGGCTGGCGTCGTTGATGAAGCCGACACGCTGATAGGCCGGATTGAGCTGGGTCAGGCACTTCTCCGCGTCACTCAGCGCGTACACGATCGATCGCGGGAAGAGCCGGTCCAGCAGGAGGAACTCCGCTGCCTGCTGGTCGCCGAAGGCCGCCCGCCGGGTCCGCAGGAAGGACTCGTAGGCGCCGGCGCACCGCAGCATGTTGACCCAGGACAGTCCGGCAGCGTGGACGTCGTGGGTCGAGAGCATGCGCGCGGTCATGTCCGCCCGCTCGAGACTGCGCCCGAGCACGAGGAACTGCCAGCTCTCGTCGTGGCTCATGGTCGTGTCGGACAGGCCGCGCACCATGGCGGTGCGCTCCACCACCCAGTGGCAGAAACGGTAGGTCCCGACGACGTCCTTGCGGTGCTGGGTGAGGCCGTACCAGGCGGTGTTCAGGCTCTCCCAGACGCTGCTGGAGACGGTCTCGCGGGCCCGCCTGGCATTCTCGCGTGCGGCACCGAGCGCGCCGGCGATCGACGTCGCGCTCGTGCGGTCGTACGCGAGTGCCTGGAGGAGGTCCGAGAGCTCCAGGTCCTGCTTCTCCGGGCGGCTGCCCATGACGCCGAGCAGCTGGCGCGACGTCTCCCACTGCTGCGGGAGCGGCATCTGGTTGAGCCGTTCGAGGTGCACGTCGAGGATGCGCGCGGTGCCGTCGGCCCGCTCCACGTAGCGGCCGATCCAGAAGAGCGATTCAGCGATGCGGCTGAGCATGGGTCCTGCCTTTCCGAAGGGGTGCTGGGACGTCTGGCGCTGGAGGACGCGTCATTGCTGCTGCTGTTCCGACTGCTTGTCCTGCCAGTTGGTCTCGATCGGCCACACGCTGGTCCGTTCCCGCACGCTGACGGAGGGCCGCTCGGCGGGGACGCTGCCGTCCGCGGGGCGCCGCACCTCGCCGTCGACCACCCACGTGTCCTTCGAGCCGCCGCCCTGGCTCGAGTTGACGATCAGCGAGCCCTCCTTCATGGCGACGCGCGTGAGCCCGCCCGGCAGCACCCACACGTCCTCGCCGTCGTTGACCGCGAACGGGCGCAGGTCCACGTGGCGCGGGCTGAACTGGCCGCCGGACATCGTGGGCACGGTCGAGAGCTGCAGGACCGGCTGGGCGATCCAGCCGCGCGGGTCCTCGAGCACCTTCGCGCGCAGCGCGTCGAGTTCGGCCCGGGTCGCGTCCGGCCCGATCACGAGGCCCTTGCCGCCGGAGCCGTCGACGGGCTTGACGACGAGTTCGTCGAGGCGGTCCAGCACCTCCTCGCGCGCGGGGGCGTCCTCGAGGCGGTAGGTGTCCACGTTGGCGATGATCGGGTCCTCACCCAGGTAGTAGCGGATGAGGTCCGGCACGTAGGTGTAGACGAGCTTGTCGTCCGCGACACCGTTCCCCACCGCATTGGCGATGGTGACCATCCCGGCACGTGCGGCGTTCACGATGCCGGGGCAGCCGAGCACGGAGTCCGCACGGAACTGCAGGGGGTCGAGGAACTCGTCGTCGATCCGCTTGTAGATGACGTCGACACGCTGCTCCCCCGCCGTCGTCCGCATGTACACACGGTTCCCGCGGCAGATGAGGTCGCGGCCCTCGACGAGTTCGACACCCATCAGCCCCGCCAGGAGCGTGTGCTCGAAGTAGGCGGAGTTGAACACTCCAGGGGTGAGGACGACGACGGTGGGGTCGTCCACGCCCGGAGGCGCCGTCTTCCGGAGGGCTGCGAGGAGACGCCGCGGGTACTCCTCCACGGGGCGGATGTGCTGCTGGCCGAACGCCTCCGGCAGGCCCTTGGCCATGGCCCGGCGATTCTCCAGCACGTAGCTGACGCCGCTCGGGACCCGGACGTTGTCCTCGAGCACCCGGAAGGTGCCCTGCTGGTCGCGGACGACGTCGATGCCCGAGATGTGCACGCGCACGCCGCCCGCCGGGCTGAACCCGGCGACCTCCCGGTGGAAATGGGCGCTCGAGGTGATCAGCCGGCGGGGGATGACACCGTCGGCCACGACCGCCATCTTGTCGTAGACGTCGCCCAGGAACGCCTCGAGGGCGCGTACCCGCTGGGCGACACCGCGCTCGAGGACGTCCCAGTCGTCCCCGGCGATCACGCGCGGCACGATGTCCAGGGGGAAGGGCCGCTCCTCCCCGGCGAAATCGAAGGTGACGCCGCGGTCGAGGAAGGTTCGCGCCATGGAGTCCGCGCGGGCCGTCACATCGGCGAGGTTCAGGGCATCCAGGGCTGCCGCCACCTGGCCGTACTCGGTACGCGGTGACTGCCCGACATTGAACATCTCGTCGAACGCGGGCGTCTTGCGGGCGGCGGCTGCATAGTCAGCGAAGAGCTCGGACATGGGTCAACAGTGCCATGGATGACCCCGCCGGACACAGCCGTACACACCGCCCCCGTCACCGTTAACCTCCCGGAAACAGCCGCTGGGCCCCCTCCGGGCGCGTGGTTGAATGGCCGGATGGAGAACGAGAACCTGAGCCGGGACGAGGCGGCCGCCCGATCGGCGCTGCTGCGGACCGAGACCTACGCCGTCGAACTGGACCTCTCCGAGGCGCGGGACGCCCGGGAACGGACCTACCGGACCACCACCACGGTGGTCTTCACCTGCCGGGAGCCGGGTGCCTCGACCTTCCTCGACTTCATCGGCGACGTCACCGCCGTGGAGCTCAACGGAACGGCCCTCGACCCCTCCTCCGTCCTGGACGGGGCCAGGATCCACCTCGAGGCACGTGCCGGGCGGAACACGGTCACGGTCACCGGCCAGGCGCACTACAGCTCCAGTGGCGAAGGGCTCCACCGCTTCGTCGACCCCGCCGACGGCGAGACCTACCTCTACACGCAGTACGAGCCGGCCGACGCGCGCCGCGTCTTCGCCACCTTCGAGCAGCCGGACCTGAAGGCGTCCTTCTCCTTCACCGTGCTAGCCCCGAGTGGCTGGACGGTCGCCTCCAACGGCAGCGAGAGCGCCAGGGAGCAGGTCTCGGACACCGCGGCGCGCTGGACCTTCGCGCCGACCGAGCGCATCTCCACCTACATCACCGCCGTGCTGGCGGGACCGTACCACCGGGAGACGGACGTCTGGACCGGTACGGCCGGCACGGCGGGAGAGGGCCTCAGCATCCCGTTGGCCCTGTACTGCCGCCGCTCCCTCGCCCCCGCGTTCGATGCCCCGGAGATCTTCGACACCACCAGGCGCGGGCTCGATTTCTTCCACACCCTCTTCGACTACCCCTACCCGTTCGGGAAGTACGACCAGGCCTTCGTCCCCGAGTACAACCTCGGCGCGATGGAGAACCCCGGGCTGGTGACCTTCACCGAGAGCTACGTGTTCCAGTCGGCCGCGACCGACGCCCAGCGCGAGGCACGCGCGAACACGATCATGCACGAGATGGCGCACATGTGGTTCGGCGACCTCGTGACCATGACGTGGTGGGACGATCTCTGGCTGAAGGAGTCCTTCGCCGACTACATGGGGGCGCTCGCCGTGGCGGAGGCGACCCGGTGGAGCACGTCGTGGGTCAGTTTCGCGAATCGCCGCAAGTCCTGGGCCTATGTGCAGGACCAGCTGCCGACGACGCACCCCATCGTCGCCGACATCACCGACCTCGAAGCCGCCAAGCAGAACTTCGACGGCATCACCTACGCGAAGGGCGCCTCGGTCCTGAAGCAGCTCGTCGCCTTCGTGGGTCGGGACGCCTTCACCGACGCTGCCCGCCGGTACTTCCGCCGGCACGCGTACGGGAACACCACGCTGGCCGATCTGCTCGACGTGCTGGCGGAAGCCACGGGCCGCGACCTGACCGCCTGGTCGCGGTCCTGGCTGCAGACCTCGGGGGTCCCCGCGCTGCGCGCCGAGGTCGCGGTGCAGGACGGTGTCCTCACGGACGTGACCGTGGTCCAGGACGCCGTGGACCCCGTGACCGGCATCGACGAGTACCGGCCGCACCTCGTGCGCGTGGGCCTGTACGCGTTCGACGACGACGGCGCCCTCGTCCGGTCGGGATCCGAGGAGGTCACGGTCGACGGCGGACGCACGCGGGTCGCCGCACTGGTCGGTGTCCGGCAGCCGGACCTGCTGCTGATCAACGACGACGACCTCACCTACGCCAAGCTGTCCTTCGACGAGCGATCACTCGCCACGCTCCTGACCTCGATCGACCGGCTGCAGGATCCGCTGGCCCGCGCAACGTGCCTCACCGCTCTGTGGTCGAGCACGCGCGACGCCACCCTGCCCGTGCCGTCCTACCTGGACGCCGTCATGCTCGCCGCACCGGCTGAGACCGGCGTCGGGGTCCTCCAGGTCCTCCTCGCCAATGTCCGGACGGCCATCGGCAGCTTCGCACCCGCTTCCGAACGACCCGGGCTGTGGGAACGCGTGGGCGCCTTCCTCTGGGACGGCCTGCGTGGCGCGGAGCCGGGCTCGGACCTCCAGCTCGCCTGGGCGCGGGCGCTGGCTGCCACGGCGCGCTCAGCCCCCGCGGCGGCGGATCATCTCCGTTCGGTGCTCGACGGCGAGGAGAAGGTGCCGGGCCTGCGGCTCGACGCCGAGCTGCGCTGGTTCTTCCTCCAGGGCCTCGCCGCGCAGCAGCGCGTCCTGCCCGGGGAACTGGAGGCGGAGAAGAGCGCGGACCCGACGGCGTCAGGACGGGTGGGCTTCGCGCTCGCGTCGGCCGCACTGCCCGACGCGGCGATCAAGAAGGCCACGTGGGACGAGGCCGTGCACGGGACGCGTCTGTCCAACGACCTCCTCAGCGCCGCCGTCGAGGGGTTCATGCTGGGGTCCCGGGACCTGCTCGGGGCGTACGAGGAGCCCTACTTCGCAGCGCTGCGCGACGTCTGGGCGACCCGTGGCATCGAGATGGCCAGCAGGATCGTGCGCGGACTGTACCCGGGTCACCAGGACCTCGAGGGTGAGCCCACGGACCACTCCGTCGTCGTCCGGACCGACGACTGGCTGGCCGCCAACGCCGAGGCGCCCGCCGCGCTCCGCCGCATCGTCGTCGAGGAACGGGACCACCTGCTCCGCGCACTGCGCGCACAGGCTCAGGGGACGCGGTAGAGCCACTCCTCGGTTCCGAACTTCCGCTCCACGAGGTCCTCGGCCCGCTGGAGCTCGGTGGCGGACAGGGTGGTGTCCACGGCTCCGTAGCGCCGGCGGAACGTGGAGATCATCACCTGGATGATCTCCTCGCGGGTGATCCCGGTCTGTCGCCGCAGCGGGTCCACCCGCTTCTTCGCGCTGCGCGTGCCCTTGTCGGACATCTTCTCCTTGCCGATCCGCAGCACCTCGAGCATCTTGTCCGCATCGATGTCGTAGCTCATGGTGACGTGGTGCAGCATCCCGCCGTTGGCCAGGCGCTTCTGCGCGGCTCCCCCGATCTTCCCGAGGTCCGTCGCGATGTCGTTCAGGGGCTGGTACCACGCGGTGATGCCCAGCTTCTCCAGCGCCTCCATCACCCATGCGTCGAGGAAGGGGTAGGACTCGGCGAAGCTGAGGCCGTCCACGAGGGACTGCGGGACGTACAGCGAGTAGGTGATGGCGTTCCCGTGCTCCATGAACATGGCGCCTCCGCCGCTGATCCTCCGGACCACCGTCACGCCGTGGCGTTCCGCTCCGGCCGGATCCACCTCGTTGCGCATCGACTGGAAGCTCCCGATCACCACCGACGGGGACTGCCACTCCCAGAAGCGCAGGGTCGGGTTGTGCGCGCCCGTGCCGACGTCGTGCGTCAGGACCTCGTCCATGGCGACGTGCATCGCCGTGGACAGGGGCGTCGGCGGAATGATCTCCCACTGGTGGTCAGCGAAGCCGGTGGCCCGCCCGAGTGCACGGCGGACCGCCGTCGCGATGGCCTCGGCCGAGAACCCGAACAGGACCGCCGACGGGTCGAGCCGTGCGGTGACGGCTGCGGCGATCTCACCCGGTGCCGTGTCGGCGGGCAGGCCCTCGAGGGCGGCATTGATGTCCAGCAGCGCCTCGTCCGGTTCCAGGAAGAAGTCGCCGTTGACCGAGACCCCGGACAGCCGACCGTCTCGGACCGCGAGGTCGACGGCCGTGAGCTTCCCGCCCGGTGTCTTGAACTCGCCGTGCAGGCCGTCGGCGTCGGGGTGCTGGGCCATGGTCTGGTCCTCTCGTGTCGATCCGGCCGCGGCGGTCGGTACCGGCCGGCGGTCGGGGTGCTTCTCCTGGGTTAACGCAGCAGGAGCCGCGCCGGACCGGCGTGGCTCCTGCTGGTGGACCAGGGCATGCGCCCTGGGTCCGTGTCCTGTCGGGGACGTCCTACTTCTTGCCGCCGAAGCCCTTGAAGCGGGCGTTGAAGCGCTCGACGCGACCGGCGGAGTCCATGATGCGCTGCTTGCCCGTGTAGAACGGGTGCGACTCGGACGAGATCTCGACCTCGATGAGGGGGTAGGTGTTGCCGTCCTCCCATTCGATGGTCTTCGCGGAGCCGACCGTGGACTTGGTCAGGAACGCCTTGTCGGAGGCCAGGTCGCGGAAGACGACGGACTGGTACTTGGGGTGGATATCAGACTTCACAGGACTACCTTCTCTGGTTGCCTGGATTTTGCCAGGCACGGGACGTACGAAAGGGTGGCGGATGCGCCAGCTGTCCATACTAGCGCAGCCCGTGGCGGGCGGCTAAACGGCGGCTAGACGGTGGAGGACGCCGACGGCCCTGCCGGCGCGGAGCGGCACTCCCAGAAGGCGACGGCGGCCGCGGCGGCGACGTTCAGCGAGTCCACCCCGCCGTGCATGGGGATGGTGAGGGCGACGTCGGCCGCCCCGAGGGCGGCTGCGCTCAGTCCGTCTCCCTCCGTCCCGAGGAGCAGGGCGAGGCGCTCGTGGTCGCGGCCGGCGAAGGCGTCGAGGCTGACGGCGCCCGGCACCAGTGCGAGCGCGGCGATGGTGAAGCCGGCGGCCCGGACCTCGGCGAGGTCATCGGGCCAGGAGGTGAGCCGGACCCAGGGAACCTGGAAGACACTGCCCATGCTGACCCGGACGGCCCTGCGGTACAGCGGGTCCGCGCTGCGGGGGCTGAAGAGGACCGCATCGATCCCGAGGGCCGCCGCCGAACGGAACACCGCTCCGAGGTTCGTGTGGTCGACCATGTCCTCGATGATGGCGACGCGGCGCGCGGTCGCGAGCACGTCGCCCAGGGTCCGGCCCGGCGGACGGTTCATCGCGGCCAGCGCACCCCGGTGAAGGTGGAAGCCCGTGATCGCCTCGAGGGTCGCTTCCGGTGCGACGAACGCGGGCGCGGCGGGGAAGCGGCCGGCGACGTGCTCGAGGTCAGGCAGCCACTTGGGGGCCAGCAGGAAGGACCGGGGAACATGCCCCGCGTCGATCGCCCGGCGCAGGACCTTCGAGCTCTCCGCGATGTAGAGGCCTTCGGCGGGTTCCCTGGCGAGCCGCAACTGGACGTCGGTCAGGTTCCGGTAGTCGGCGAGCCGGGGGTCATCGACGGAATCGAGGTGGACCAGCATCAGGACCCCGGGGACGGAGAGCCTGCCGCGGTGCGGCAGGTCACGCCCGGGCGACCGCGCTGTAGCGGCCGTTCTCCTCCGTGACCTTCAGCGCGACGTCGAACGCGGCGCTCAGGTTGTCCTCGGTGAGGACGTCGGCGAGGGGTCCTGCGGACACGACCTTGCCATCGCGCAGGAGGAGGGCATGGGTGAAGCCGGGCGGCACCTCCTCGAGGTGGTGCGTCACGAGGACCATCGCCGGCGCGTCCTCGTCACGTGCCAGGTCCGTCAGACGGCGCACGAGGTCCTCGCGTCCCGCGAGGTCGAGGCCAGCGGCGGGTTCGTCCAGGAGCAGCAGCTCGGGATCGGCCATGAGTGCCCGCGCGATCTGCACGCGCTTGCGCTCCCCCTCGCTCAGGGAGCCGAAGGAACGGTTCATGTAGCGGGACATGCCCCACGTATCCAGCAGGCGGAAGGCCCTGCGCTCGTCGAGGCGCTCGTACTGCTCGCGCCAGCGGCCGGTGACGCCGTAGGAGGCGGTGACGACGACGTCCAGCACGGTCTCGTGATCGGGCACCTGCGAGGCGAGGGCCGCCGAGGCGAGTCCGATCCGCGGCCGGAGTTCGAAGACATCGACGGCACCCATGACCTCGTCGAGGATCCCGACGATACCGCGCGTGGGGTGCAGCCGTGCGCCCGCGAGCTGCAGCAGTGTGGTCTTGCCCGCCCCGTTGGGGCCCATGACGACCCAGCGCTCACCCTCGCCGACCTGCCAGTCGATCCCGTCGAGCAGAGTCTTGCCACCCCTGACGAGGCTCACTCCCGCCAGTTCCAGAACGTCACTCATGGTCCTAGACACTAGGCTAAGGAGCGGCTTCGTGGCGAAACCACCGGCCTTTCGGGAGAGGCGCCGACCGTGGCGGGACAGGAGCGTACGGAGTGATCAAGGCACGGGTGGTCGCCTGGGCGGCGCGGCTCGACGACGCCCACCGCGACGGGCTGGCCACAGGACTCGAGCGCGCCGGCGCCGTCGTCGAGGTCGGGTCCCTGCACCGCGGCGCGACGTACGACGTCCTGACCCTGGAGGTGCGGGCCGGAGACCTGGACGCGTCGTTGCGGACCGGACTGGCCGCGTGGAGCGCGGCCTCCGGTATCGGCGCCGCCCTCGTACCGGAACCCGTCTATGCGCCCGCGCGCAAGCTGCTCATCATGGACGTCGATTCCACGCTCATCAAGCAGGAGGTCATCGAACTGCTCGCGGCCCATGCGGGACGCGAGGCCGAGGTCAGGGCCGTGACGGAGGCAGCGATGCGGGGCGACCTCGACTTCTCGCAGTCCCTGCACCAGCGGGTCCGTGCGCTCGAGGGCCTGCCCATGTCCGTGATCGACGAGGTGGTGTCCCGGATCGAGCTGAGCGACGGCGCGGAGCAGCTCGTCGCCGCCTACCGGGACGCCGGCCATGTGGTCGGCGTGGTCTCCGGCGGGTTCTCCCAGGTCCTCGCGCCTCTGGCGGAGCGGCTGCGCCTGTCCTTCGCGCGCGCCAACGAGCTGGGGCTTCTCGACGGGATGCTGACCGGCCGGGTGGCCGGCGCCGTCGTCGACCGTGCGGAGAAGGAACGCGTCCTGCGCTCGGAGGCGGAGCGTGCGGGGGTCCCCCTGGCCTCGACCATCGCGGTGGGTGACGGCGCCAACGACCTCGACATGCTCGCGGCCGCGGGACTCGGCGTGGCGTTCAATGCCAAGCCGGCCGTGCGTGCGGCCGCGGATGTCGCGCTGGACCTGCCGGACCTCGACGTCGTCCGCCACCTGTCAGGACTCTGACAGGGCTGCAGCGCGGGACCTCGGACCGGCGCCGACGGCCCGGATCCAGCGGCGGACAGCGGCCCGGAACGATCCCGCTGCGACCCGCCCGGCGCGGGCAGCGGCCTGTGCTGCTCGGCCCCGCGCTGCCGGCGATCCGGCGATATACATTCCGCGTCGGTCCGCGGTCACGCTGCGACCGCCCGCCCCGAGCCGGCCGCAGCGTCCCGCCGTGGGTGGACGTCAGCTCTTGGCGAGGAAGTCCTCCGCACCGCCGACGTACTCGGTGTGTCCGGTGGCGACGTCGGCCGTGGCCATCCGGACGATCTCCGTGGCGAACTCCGCCACGGAGTACAGCCGACCGGCTTCCTGGCGGCGGGCCTCGATGGCGCCGGGGGTGGCGCGGTCCAGCAGTGTGGCCGTCACCGTCCCCTCGATCATGTCGCCGGACACGACGACGAGCGAGATGCCCCTGGCCTCGAGGTCGGGGATGAGTGCGCGGAGCGCGTCCTCGCCCGCGCGCTTGCTGCGCGCAACCGGCTCGTAGGCATCCATCGTCTCGACCTTCTCGATGAAGTGTGCCTGGTGGCTCGTGATGAAGACCACGCGGGAGCCGGCCGGCATGACCTCGACGGCTGCGGTGAGCATGGCCACCTGCGCGTCGCGGTTGAGCCGGAGCGCGTAATCCTCCCCCATGGAGGTCTCCATGCCCCCGGACGCATTCAGCACCAGGAGGTCGAGCCCACCGAACGTCGAGACGGAGGCGTCGACGAGGGCCGCCGGGCCCTCCGGCGTGGTGAGGTCCGCGCCCACGGCGACGGCTCTGCCGCCGGCTGCCTCGATGCCGGCGACGACCTTCGTGGCGCGCGGTGCCTTCTGCCGGTAGTTGACGACGACGGCAGCACCCTGCGCTGCGAGTTGCTGGGCGACATCGGCGCCGATGCCGCGCGACGAGCCGGTGACGATTGCAGTGGTTCCCTCGAGGGTGGACATGGTGCTCCTTGTTCTGGGGGCTGGTGCGGAAAAGAGTGCTTCGGGTGGTCGGGGCGAGCCTTCTGCGTCAGTGCCCCATGCCGAGGCCGCCGTCGACCGGGATCACGGCGCCGGAGATGTACCCCGCGTCCTCACCGGCGAGCCAGGACACCACACCGGCCACCTCCTCCGGCGAGGCGAACCGGCCGGCCGGGATGGTGGCGAGGTAGCTCTTGCGGGTGTCCTCGGGAAGTTCCGCCGTCATGTCGGTGTCGATGAACCCGGGCGCGACGACGTTGGCCGTGATGCCGCGCGAGCCGAGCTCCCGCGTGAGGGAGCGGGCGATTCCGATGAGCCCCGACTTGGAGGCCGAGTAGTTGATCTGTCCGGGCGCGCCGTACAGGCCGGTCACGCTCGAGATGAGGATCACCCGACCCCGGCGGAGCCGGATCATGCCACGGGAGGCGCGCTTGACCACACGGAAGGCACCGGTGAGGTTGGTGTCGATGACATCGGTGAAATCGCTCTCCGTCATGCGCAGGAGCAGCGTGTCCCGCGTGATGCCGGCGTTGGCCACGAGGACCTCCACCGGACCGTGCTCGGCCTCGACCCGGGTGAAGGCGGCGTCGATCTGCTCCTCGCTGGTGACGTCGGCCTTGACGCCCAGCATGCCCTCGGGAATGTCACCACTTCGGTAGGTGATGGCAACCTTGTCGCCGTTGGCTACGAATACCTTGGCGATGGCCAGTCCGATCCCACGGTTACCCCCCGTGATGAGGACGCTGCGGCCGGTGGCCGTCGTCGTGTTGTCTGCACCAGATGCCACGGGAAGAACTCCTCTGTCTGCGGGCCGGAAAGGGGTCCGCGTTGTCCGTATCGACGATCGTCGCGAGCGATCCGGCGGGGATGTACCGCGTCCCGCCGGCCCCGTCCGCGCCTGTCCGTCGAACTATCCCGACGATCCTATCGGCGCATCCCTCGACTTCGGGAACGAAGCCCGAAGTGAGACAATAGAGGGAGTCTCTTTGGAGTGTGATGAGTAAACAAACGAAGCACAACACAGACGTCCACAGCATCTCAGACGCACGTGAATCACACAGCGATGAAATGCGAACCCGAATGATCCGCTACACGGTCTCGATGAGCATTCGCCTCGTCTGCTTTATCCTGGTCTTCGTCGTTCCCTACGGCTGGCTGTCGTGGGTCATGATCGCGGGCGCGGTCTTCCTGCCGTACTTCGCGGTCGTGGTCGCCAACGGCGGCGGTGACACGAGCAACATCCGGCACAGCGATGCGCTGATCGACCGTGCGCCGGTCCGCGAGATCGAGGCGAAGGTGGTCGACGCCGGTCCCGAGGACGACGACGACATCCTGAGTGGCGAGATCGTCGACGACAGCGTCGACCCTGCCCATCACGGATCACGCGCGGCGCGCACCGGAGGACCGGGCACGGATGCCTGACGTATCACCGCTCCCCCGACCCGCGGTCACCTCGACCGCGGGTCTCGGTCTGTTCGGTGTGAACCCGGCACCCGGCGACGCTCCGGTCTGCTCCCGCAAGGGATGCCGCGAGCGGGCCATCTGGCAACTGCTCTGGAACAATCCGCGGATCCATGCACCCGGGCGACGCAAGGCCTGGGCCTCCTGTCCCGAGCACGTGACGTGGTTCGAGGAGTACCTGCGCGAGCGCGGGCTGTGGAAAGAGACGCTGCCCCTGACCGCCGGCCGGCCGATGGGAGCCCGCTAGATGTACCGGTTCCTCTTCTCCGCACGCTGGTTCGGCTGGCTCGCCATGGTGATCGTGCTGGCAGCTGGCTGCGTGGGGCTCGGCCGCTGGCAGCTCGACCGGCGGGAGGCCGTCGTGGAGGACATCCAGCGCATCGAGGCGAATTACGACGCGGCGCCCCAGCGCTACGTCCCGGGCGAGAACGGCTTCGACAGGTACGACCCCGCACGCGAGTGGACCCCCGTGACCTTCATCGGTACCTATGACGTGGACAACCAGGTCGTGGCACGGAACCGTCCCCTCAACGGCCAGCCCGGATACGAGGTGCTCACGCCGTTGCGGCTCGACGACGGCACGGCCGTCATCATCGACCGCGGCTGGCTGCCGATCGGGAACATCGAGGCCGGCCGGCCCGATGAGATCCCGGCCCCTCCGTCCGGGCAGGTCGAGGTGACCGCGAGGATGAAGCCGGGTGAGCCGGCCGTCAACCGCGGAGCGCCGGAGGGCCAGGTGGCGTCGATCGACCTCGTCGCGCTGTCCGACCGCCTCGACTACCCGCTGCAGGACGCGGCCTACGGACTCCTCGCGCTCGAGCGGCCAGGAGCCGCAGTCACGCCCGTCGCGGCCCCCAAACCGTCGATCGACGAGGGCCCGCATCTGTCCTACTCCCTGCAGTGGTTCGCCTTCGGGGTCCTCGCCTTCGTGGGCCTCGGGTACGCAGCCCGGCAGCAGCGACGCAGCAATGCCGAGCTGGACGGGAGCGCCCCCGACCTGCCGACGCGGCAGCGCCGTCGTCCCTCGTCCGAGGAGGAGGAGGACACCATCCTCGACGCACAGGGGATCCGCTAGCACCGGATGCCGGGCTTTCGTCAGCGACGGAGCCAGCCGAGCGCAGCACGCTGGACCGCGGGCAGCGACGAGACGACGAGGTCGTAGGAGTCCTCGATCAGGTCGCGGAGCATCCCCTCGTCCAGGGCGCCGTCGAGACGCACACCGTTCCAGTGCTTCTTGTTCAGGTGCCATGCGCCGGTGATCTCCGGATGGGCGGAGCGGAGCTGCACGGCGAGGGCGGGGTCGCATTTGAGGGAGATGGAGAGCGGTTCCACCTCCACCCGGACGAGGGCGAAGATCCTGCCCGGGCCGGGCGGTGCGGCCCGTCCAGGGACCCGCACCCGGAACACGGCGATCTCCGGGCCGAACGGATAGTCCTCATAGGCACCGGTGAGTCCCAGGCAGGCGGCCCGGAGCCATTCGACGTCCATACGGCCACCCTAGTCCTGACGTCCGTGACTGCGCCGCCGGACCGGTGGAAAGTCGTCCGAGAAACTTCGGAGCTGATCGGTTCGACAGCCCCCTGAGGAGTTGTGCTGACGGAAGCACGGTGACCTGTCTCCTCACCCTCGTGCTGATCACCTCGTGACCTGATCCGAGATCATCCCTTCTGGATACTCAGCAGTGCGATCGCGCTTTCGGCCCCGCCCCTCCGCTGGAAGGCGAACCTTGAAAAGCAGCAGTACAGCACGCCATGCCCACTCCCGCCCGAGCCGACGGGCGCCCGGCGCCCTGGCGGCGGGGGCGCTCGTCTTCACGCTGCTGGCCACGGCCAGCGGCCCCTGGTCGGCGTCCGCCGCCGAAGCCCCCGTGGGCCTCGGCACGGCCGGGTCCTACTCCGTCCTCGGCGGTGATACCGTCACCAACACCGGTCCCACCACCCTCACCGGCAACCTCGGCGTCAGCCCCGGGTCCGCGATCACGGGCTTCCCGCCGGGCGTCGCGTCCGGAACGATCAATGCCGCGAATGCCGAAGCACTTCAGGCGCAGTCCGACGTCGGGATCGCCTACGACGACGCCGCGAGCAGGGCCCTCACCGAAAGCGTTGCGGGCGATCTCGTGGGGCGCACCTTCCCTGCGGGCGTCTACAACTCCACCGGCCCGCTGGCGCTCAGCGGCACGGTGACCCTCGACGCGCAGGGCGACCCGAATGCCGTCTTCATCTTCCAGGTCGCGTCGACGCTCATCACGGCGTCCGCGAGCAACGTCGCCCTCATCGGCGGGGCCAGCGCCTGCAACGTCTTCTGGCAGGTCGGTTCTTCCGCGACCCTCGGGACCGCTTCCTCCTTCACGGGCACGATCCTCGCCCTCAGCTCGATCGCGGTGACGACATCCGCCACCGTCGACGGCCGGGCGCTCGCGCGGACCGGTGCCGTCACCCTCGACGACAATGTCTTCGTCACCGACTCGTGCGCCGCCGTCCCGACAGCGGAGCCCACCGGGAGCCCCAGCGCGACGCCGACCGCCACGCCGACCGTGCCCCCCACGGCCACGCCGACGGTCACGGCCACGCCGACGCTCACACCGACACCCACGGCCACTCCCACTGCCACACCGACACCTACGGCCACTCCTACTGCCACTCCGACGGCCACTCCTACGCCGACGCCCACTGCCACGGCCACGCCGACACCCTCCCAGCAGCCGACCGCTCCCCAGCCGACGACCGGTCCCTCCGACGCGCCCGGTCCCTCCGACGCGCCCGGCGCACCGATCCTGCCGGGCACCGGGGACGGTACCGGTGGTTCGGGCGGCACGGGCGACGGCTTCGGCGGATCGGGCGGTCTGGGCGGCGGCACCGGTGGTTCGGGCGGTATCGGCGGCGGCTCCAGCGGGTCGACCGACAATACGGCCGGCGGCGGCAGCACGTCGCTCGGCATGAATCGCGGGACGAACGTCCAGACCTCGGCCACTGTCGCGGGCCCGTCGACGCCATTCACTCCGATGTTCGCCGGCGCTGCCCTGCTGTGCGCGGTCGCCGCGCTGGGCTCGCTGAAGGACGTGGGAATCAGGCGCACGGCGCGATCGCACCGCCGGCACTGACTCGCATCGGGCCACGGACCGGGCGCATCATCCGTCCGGCGTCGCGGCTGTTCTCCGGCCCCAGGTCGGTCGACGTCGGCCCGGACAGACCTGTCCACCGGTGCGAGGGTGCGGCCTCCGGGCCCACCCTCGTCCCTGGGGGTCCGCCGTCTCGGCTCAGCCGGTGACGGCGAGAGCAGCCGCTGACCTGTTGTTCCCCGGCGATGGTTGCCCGGCGGTCGTTCCTCGGTCGATGGATCCACGTCACCGGCGCGTCCGTTCCGCGGACCACCGTCGGGTGACGCGGATCAGGCCAGGGTGACGCGGATCAGGCCAGGGTGACGCGGATCAGGCCAGGGTGACGAGCTCCAGGTAGTCCTGGTTCCAGAGGTCCTCGACGCCGTCGGGCAGCAGCACCACCCGCTCGGGGTCGAGCGCATCGACCGCACCCTCGTCGTGACTCACCATCACCACGGCACCGCTGTAGTTCTTCAGCGCCCCGAGGATCTCGGCGCGGCTCGCGGGATCGAGGTTGTTGGTGGGCTCGTCCAGGAGCAGAACATTGGCCGAGGAGGCGACGATCGTGGCGAGGGCCAGGCGCGTCTTCTCACCGCCGGAGAGCACTCCGGCCGGCTTGTCGACATCGTCGCCCGAGAAAAGGAACGAGCCGAGGATGCCGCGTACTTCGGCGTCCTGCATGTCGGGGGCCGAGGACTTCATGTTCTCGAGCACGGAGCGTTCCGTGTCGAGCGTCTCGTGCTCCTGGGCGTAGTAGCCGACCTTGAGACCGTGACCGGCAATGACCTTGCCGGTGTCCGGCGTGTCGACGCCCGCGAGCATGCGAAGCAAAGTCGTCTTGCCGGCTCCGTTGAGCCCGAGGATGACCACCTTGGAACCGCGATCGATAGCGAGATCGACGTCGGTGAAGATCTCGAGCGACCCGTAGGACTTGCTGAGCCCCTCGGCCGTCATCGGGGTCTTGCCGCAGGGCGAAGGCTCGGGGAAGCGGAGCGCCGCCACGCGGTCCGAGGCGCGGACGGCGTCCAGCCCGCCGAGCAGCCGCTCGGCCCGCTTGGCCATGTTCTGCGCAGCGACGGCCTTCGAGGCTTTCGCGCGCATCTTGTTCGCCTGGTCCATGAGGACCTGCGCCTTCTTCTCCGCGTTGGCGCGCTCGCGCTTCCGCGCGCGCTCGTCCGTCTCGCGCTGCAGCTGGAATCGCTTCCAGCCCATGTTGTAGATGTCGATCGTGCCGCGGTTCGCGTCGAGCTGGAACACCTTGTTGACGGTCGCCTGCAGCAGTTCCACGTCGTGGCTGATCACGATCAGGCCGCCCTGGTGGTTCTTCAGGAATTCACGCAGCCAGGTGATGGAGTCGGCGTCGAGGTGGTTGGTGGGTTCGTCGAGGAGCATCGTCTCCGCGCCGGAGAAGAGGATCCGCGCCAGCTCGACCCGGCGGCGCTGGCCGCCCGAGAGCGTCTTCAGCGGCTGGTTCAGGATGCGCTCCGGCAGGGCGAGGTTGGAGGAGATGGCCGCGGCCTCGGCCTCTGCCGAGTAGCCGCCACCGGCGAGGAATGCCGCCTCGATGCGGTCGTAGCGGGCCATGGCCTTGTTCCGCACCGACGTCTTCTCGCTCGCCATGTCCTCCTGCGCCTGGCGCAGTTCGGTCACGACGGCGTCCAGGTTCCGGGCGGAGAGGATGCGGTCCCGGGCGAGCTGCTCCATGTCGGGCGTGCGCGGGTCCTGGGGGAGGTAGCCGATCTCGCCGGACCGGGTGACAGTGCCTCCTGCGGGCAGCGACTCCCCCGCCAGGACCTTGGTCAGCGTCGTCTTGCCTGCGCCGTTCCGGCCCACGAGGCCGATCTTGTCGCCCTTGTCCACGCGGAAGGACACCTCGTCCATGAGCAGGCGAGCGCCGGCCCGGAGCTCCAGGTTCGATACGTTGATCACGGTCAGGGCCTTTCGATGGTGTGCCTGAGACGGCGGTTTGTTGTAGGAATCCCACAAGGGATCCCCTGGTGACCGGCGCTAGTCTCGGTACAGAAGCAGTTACGGCTGGAGGAAGTCGACAAATCACCGGAGCAACCGGTGCGACTCCGGCCCGCTGGAGGAGCGTGTGCCATGCAGCCGACCGAGAAGACCTCTCCCGGACCTGTCACCGACGGCCGTCCGTCGTCCCGCAAGCGGTGGGACACCACCGATCTCTCGCTGGTCGCGGTCTTCGCCGCCCTCATCGCCGCCCTTGCAATCGTACCCGGTATCCCGGTCGGCCCGCTCGGCGTGCCGATCACCCTGCAGACGCTCGGCGTCATGCTCGCCGGAGCGGTCCTGGGACCAGGGCGCGGGACCGCCGCCGTCCTCCTGTACCTCGCCGCCGGACTGATCGGCCTCCCCGTGTTCAGTGGCTTCAGCGGCGGCTTCGGCGTCCTCGCCGGACCGTCCGCCGGCTACCTCATCGCCTTCCCGCCGGCGGCACTCGTCGCAGGGCTGCTCGCCAGGGCGGTCCTGCGCAGTGCCACCCGTTTCCGCACCGTCCTGCTCTTCCTCGCGTGCGTCGTCGCGAGCCTGTCGACCATCCATCCGCTCGGCGTGGCGGGGCTCATGGTGAACGCCGAGCTGTCCCTCCGTGACGCCGTGCTCGTCGACGCCGCATACCTGCCGGGCGATGTCGTCAAGAACGTCATCGCGGCCCTCCTCGCGGTATCGGTGCATCGCGCCTTCCCGCGGCTCCTCGCCCGACCCCGTGCCTGAGCGCCCCGACTGCCGAGCCCGCCGACGATGATCGAGTTCATCGAAGCGGCAGTGCGGTCGGACGACGACCGGCACACGCTGCTGCACCCGCTGACCCTGTCCCTGGTGGAACGACGGATCTCCGTCATCGGCGCCAACGGCTCGGGCAAGTCGACCCTCCTCCGCCTCGTCAACGGATTGCGGCTGCCCTCGCAGGGGCGGGTCGAGGTCCTCGGTCGGGACACCCGGAAGGCCGGCAGCACCGTCCGCAGATCGGTGGGGTTCGTCTTCACCGATCCCCTCTCGCAGCTGGTGATGCCCACGGGACGCGAGGACGTCGAGCTGTCCCTCCGGACCCGCAAGCTGCCTGCCGCGGAGCGCCGGCTGCGCGCCGGCGAGGTGCTGCGGCGCTTCGGCCTGGAGCACCTCGCCGACCGCAGCATCTACGACCTCTCCGGCGGTGAACGGCAGATCCTCGCCCTCGCCGTGGTCCTCGCGGTCGAGCCGCCCATCCTCCTGGCCGACGAACCGACCACGCTGCTCGACCTGCGGAACGACAGGGTCGTGCGAGCCCTGCTCGCCGGCCTCGGGCAGCAGGTGGTGTTCACCACCCACAACCTCGACTTCGCCCGGGAGGCGGAGCGTACCCTCGTCATCGACGGCGGACGGGTGGTGTTCGACGGCAGGCCCGCCGACGCGGTGTCCTTCTACCGGTCGTTGTCCGCCCAGCCCGGCGGCGGCCCGGCGGGCGACGGACACCTCCTGCCGTGAGGGGATTCGGCAGCACGCTCGGCCTGTACCGTCCCGGAGCGGGCCTCCTGTACCGGTTGCCGCTCGCGCCGAAAGCGGCGGCGTCACTCGGGTGCGCGACCGCCGTCGTCGGGTGGGGTTCCTTGCCCACCACGAGCACCGTCCTGGTACTCGCGCTCGCCGGCCTGCTGATCGGCGCCCGACAATCCGTGCTGCAGACGGCGCGGATGCTGCTTCCGGCGGCCCCCGTGCTCGGGATCCTCGCGCTCTACCAGGGCTTCTCGCAGGGCTGGGTCCAGGCGTTCGTCGTGGTGGGCGGGATCGCGGGATGCCTCCTCGCGGCGCGGTCGGTGACGCTGACGACTCCCCTGCAGGTGCTGCTGGACGGCACCGCGTCGCTCGCCCGCCCGTTCCGGCGCTTGGGCGCCGACCCGGAACGCTTCGCCCTGGCCCTGTCCATCATGCTGCGGAGCATCCCCTACCTCGCAGGCCTGTTCGTCGACGTCCGGGAGGCAGCACGCGCCCGGGGCCTGGAGCGGAGCCCCCGGGTCGCGGTGACCCCGCTGGTCCTCGGCGCCGTCGCCTACGCGCACCGGACGGGTGAGGCGCTGGCCGCCCGGGGGCTGGGTGAGCACGACGACGAGGAGGACGACCGCGGGCAGGACCACGGGAGCGTCGTCGGATGAGACCGCGGGTCCGCAGAAGGGCGGTCCCGGTCGTCGCCGGAACCGCCCTCCATGGCCATCACGCCCGTCGGCAGCCGACATCGGCAGCCGGCGTCGGACGATCAGATGTTGAAGCCGAGTGCCCGCATCTGGTCGCGGCCGTCCTCGGTGATCTTCTCGGGACCCCACGGCGGCATCCACACCCAGTTGAGGCGCCACTCGTCCACGACGCCGTCCAGCGCCTGGCCGACCTGCTCCTCGAGCACGTCGGTCAGCGGGCAGGCCGCCGTCGTCAAGGTCATGTCGATCAGGAGGGCACCGTCCTCCGCGTACTTCAGGCCGTAGAGGAGGCCGAGATCGACGATGTTGACGCCCAGCTCGGGGTCGATCACATCACGGAGCGCTTCCTCGACGTCGCCCAGCGCGGTCTGCGCCTGCTGCACATCAGTCATCGAACTGTTCCTTTCGCGTATCCCGACGGCGGTCGGGAGATCGGAGTGGTCCTAGGCCTCGACCGGAGTCTGGGCCGTGAACCGATCGTAGCCCTCGGCCTCGAGCTGGTCGGCGAGTTCGGGCCCGCCCTGCTCGGCGATGCGACCGGCGACGAACACGTGGACGAAGTCCGGCTTGATGTAGCGGAGGATCCGCGTGTAGTGCGTGATGAGGAGCGTGCCCATCTCGCCCTTCGAGTGCTCACGGTTCACACCCTCGGAGACGACCTTCAGGGCGTCGACGTCGAGGCCGGAGTCGGTCTCGTCGAGGATGGCGAACTTGGGGCGGAAGAGCTCGAGCTGCAGGATCTCCACGCGCTTCTTCTCACCACCGGAGAAGCCCTCGTTGACGTTGCGCTGGGCGAAGTCCGCATCGATGCGCAGCTGGGCCATGGCGGTCTTGACGTCCTTGGTCCAGTGGCGGAGGCTCGGCGCCTCGCCGTCGAGGGCGGTCTTCGCGGTCCGCAGGAAGTTGGTCATGGTGACGCCCGGGACCTCGACGGGGTACTGCATCGCGAGGAAGAGGCCGGCACGCGCACGCTCGTCGACGCTCATGGACAGGACGTCCTCGCCGTCGAGCGTGATGGAGCCGCTGTCCACCGTGTAGCGGGGGTGGCCGGCGATGGTCGACGCGAGGGTCGACTTGCCGGAGCCGTTGGGCCCCATGATGGCATGGGTCTCGCCCGTGTTGATGGTCAGCGTGACGCCCTTGAGGATGGGGACATTCCCCTGCTCGGTGTCGATGCTGACGTGCAGGTCCTTGATTTCAAGTGTGGACATCGTGTTCTTTCTCCTTCGCCTGCTGGTGCAGGAAGAGTGCAGGAAGTAGGGGGTGCGGGACGGCGTTCCGTCAGCCGAACTGCGGTGCCGGCGCCCCGTTGGTGACGGTGGTGACATCGACGTAGACGTTGCCGTCGTGGATCTCCAGCGCGAAGACCGGGACCGGCTCGTACGCCGGGAGCTGCAGGGGGGCGCCGCTGCGCAGGTCGAACTGGGAACCGTGGCCCCAGCACTCGATGGCGCACCCCTCGACATCGCCCTCCGAGAGGGAGATGTCCGCGTGGGAACAGGTGTCCCCCAGCGCGTGAATCTCCCCGTCGGAGTCACGGACGACGGCTACGGGGTAGTCGTCGATGAGGACCCTCAGGGCCTGCTTGACCTGGATGTCGTCGACGCTGCAGATCAGCTCGCCGCGGGGTTCGGCAGCCATCAGAGGTTGCCCGCAGCGAGCTCGCGCTCGACGGACTCCGACAGGCGCTCCTCGAGGGCGGGCACCTTGATCTGCTGGATGACCTCGGTGAGGAACCCGCGGACCACGAGGCGGCGTGCAGCCTTCTCGGGGATGCCGCGTGCCATCAGGTAGAACAGGTGCTCGTCGTCGAAGCGGCCGGTGGCGCTGGCGTGGCCGGCACCCTCGATCAGGCCGGTCTCGATCTCGAGGTTCGGCACGGAATCCGAGCGCGCACCGTCCGTGAGGATCAGGTTGCGGTTGGTCTCGTAGGTGTCGGTACCCTCGGCGGCCTTGCGGATGAGGACGTCGCCCACCCAGACGGTGTGCGCGTCGTCGCCCTGCAGGGCGCCCTTGTAGGTGACGCGGGACTTGCAGTTGGGTACGGCGTGGTCCACCAGGAGGCGCTGCTCGAGGTGCTGGCCGGCGTCGGCGAAGTACAGCCCGTACATCTCGACCTCCGCGCCGGGCGCGGTGAAGATCGACGACGGCGTCAGCCGCACGAGGTCGCCGCCGAGGCTGACGACGACGTGCTTGTAGCGCGCGTCGCGGCCCACCTTCGCCTGCTGCGAGGAGACGTGCACGGCGTCGTCGTCCCATTCCTGGACGCTGACGACGGTGAGCTCCGCGCCGTCGCCGACCACGATCTCGACGTTCTGCGCGAGCGTCGCCGAGCCCTGGTGGTCGAGGACGACGACGGCCTTCGAGAAGGCCTTCGCGTCGATGAGGATGTGCTGCGCCGAGGCTTCGGCGTGCGTCCCCCGGACGCTGACCATGACCTCGCCGTCGGCCACGGTCTCCTGCGGGACGGTGATGACGGTGGCGTCACCGAAGGCGTTCCACGCGGCGGCGGACACGCGGTCCTCGGGGGTCGCCGAGGCGCCGAGCCGGACGTCGTCGCGACCGACCGTCTCGACGGTCACGTTGCCGGCCCCGGTGACCTCGACCGCCGGCGCAGAGGCGGACAGCGCCTCCGTGTGCAGGCCGCGCAGGCGCTTCAGCGGGGTGAAACGCCAGTCCTCCTCGAGCCCCGTGAGGGTCGGGAAGTCCGCGATGTCGAAGGACCTGCGACGCTCACCGCGAGACGCCTCCGGGATCACCGGGGCATTGCCGTGGCTGTGCTTCTTCAGGCCGAGCTGCTCGCTGCCGGTGTCCCCGGTCGAGAGGGACTCGCCCTCCTCGGTGAAGCCGTCGATCGCTCTCGAGCGGTCGACGGCGCCTGCGGGAGCGCCGAGGCGCGCCTTCTCGTCGAGGTCGCCGAGATCGGTGACCTCGGCGTCAGGCGCGGTGTCGGGTGTGGATTCCGTGTGGGTGGTCTCAGCCATTACTAGCCTACAGCCCCTTCCATCTGCAGTTCGATCAGCCGGTTGAGCTCGAGCGCGTACTCCATGGGCAGCTCGCGTGCGATGGGCTCGATGAACCCGCGCACGATCATGGCCATGGCCTCGTCCTCCGGCAGGCCGCGGGACATCAGGTAGAACAGCTGCTCCTCGCTGACGCGCGACACCGTCGCCTCGTGGCCCATGGTGACGTCGTCCTCGCGGATGTCGACGTACGGGTACGTGTCCGACCGCGAGATGGTGTCCACCAGGAGGGCGTCGCACCGCACCGTGTTCGCGGAGTGCTTGGCTCCCTCGCGGACCTGGACCAGACCGCGGTAGGCGGCGCGGCCACCGCCACGGGCGACGGACTTCGAGATGATCGAGGACTTCGTGTTCGGCGCGATGTGCACCATCTTCGACCCGGTGTCCTGGTGCTGGCCCTCGCCGGCGAAGGCAATCGAGAGCGTCTCACCCTTGGCGTGCTCGCCGACCAGGTAGACGGCCGGGTACTTCATGGTGACCTTCGACCCGATGTTGCCGTCGATCCACTCCATGGTGGCGCCCTCGTGCGCGATGGCGCGCTTGGTCACGAGGTTGTACACGTTGTTCGACCAGTTCTGGATGGTCGTGTACCGGACGCGCGCGCCCTTCTTGACCACGATCTCGACGACGGCCGAGTGCAGGGAGTCCGAGGTGTAGATCGGGGCGGTGCAGCCCTCGATGTAGTGCACGTAGGAGTCCTCGTCCGCGATGATCAGCGTGCGCTCGAACTGGCCCATGTTCTCGGTGTTGATGCGGAAGTAGGCCTGGAGGGGGATCTCCACGTGGACGCCCTTGGGGACGTAGACGAAGGAACCGCCCGACCACACGGCCGTGTTGAGCGACGCGAACTTGTTGTCCCCGACGGGGATGATCGTGCCGAAGTACTCCTTGAAGATCTCGGGGTGCTCGCGCAGCGCGGTGTCGGTGTCGAGGAACAGGACACCCTGGCGCTCCAGGTCCTCACGGAGCTGGTGGTACACCACCTCGGACTCGTACTGGGCAGCGACGCCGGACACGAGGCGTGCACGCTCCGCCTCGGGGATGCCGAGCTTCTCGTACGTGTTGCGGATGTCCTCGGGGAGGTCTTCCCACGTGTTCGCCTGCTTCTCCGTGGACCGCACGAAGTACTTGATGTTGTCGAAGTCGATGCCGGAGAGATCTGCACCCCAGGCGGGCATGGGCTTGCGGTCGAAGTACTTCAGGCCCTTGAGGCGGAGGTCGAGCATCCACTGGGGCTCGTTCTTCTTCGCGGAGATGTCGCGGACGACCTCCTCGCTCAGGCCGCGGCGGGCGTTGTCGCTCACTTCGTTCTTGTCGGCCCACCCGTACTGGTAGGTACCGATGCCCTCGAGCTCCGGGTTCTTCTCCAGGATGTCGCTGATCACCGACTCCGGCACTGCCGACGCGGCTGGCTTGCGGTCTACTTGATCCGTCATCACGGCCTTCCTTGCTGATGGATAGAAGGGGTTGCTGGATTGCTGGGCGGCGCGGCTTCCGCAGCCGCCGTGGATTCGGCGGCGCCGGGAGCATCCGGGCTGGCCGGCGCGGCAGGTGCCGCCGTCGTCCGTCCCAGGGGAATGTGGGTGGTGCAGACGTGGCCGCCTGCCGCCAGGGTGGAGAGGCGCCGAACGTCGACACCGAGCAGCCGGGAGAACACGCCGGTCTCCTGCTCGCAGAAGGCGGGGAAGGCCGAAGCCAGCCCCTGGATGGGACAGTGGCCCTGGCAGAGCTGCACGCTCAGCATCACCGGCCTGGCCGAGGACGCGACGGGGCGGGAGCCCCGAAGCTGCGGCCGTCCGACGGTCTTGGTCGACCCGACGAAGCCGTCTGCGGTCAGCGCACCGGACAGCGCCCGCGCCCGTGCCTCGAGGTCCGGGCCCGCGGCCTCGACGACGGGCCGGTAACGCTCCTCCATCCCGGAGAAGCGCGCACGGGCGAACTCCTCGATGGCCTCCGGGCCCGCGGCCGCACCGAGCTGCGCCAGCGCAGCGGTGGCGATATCGAGGTAGTCGTCGCCCATCTCGGTCTGGCCACGCCGGCTGAGCACGTAGCGGCGTGCGGGGCGTCCCGCGCCGGTGGCGGAGCTCCGCGCGCGCTTCACCTCGATCAGGCCGTCCTGCGACAGTGCGTCCAGGTGCCGCCGCATGGCTGCGGGGGTGAATCCGAGACTGTCACCGAGTTCGGCGGCGCTCACGGGGCCGCGCTCGAGGACCGCGGACAGGACCCGGTCCCTGGTGCGCTCGTCGGGATCCGGGGAGACGATCTGGGCGGTCCGTTGCGCACTGCGCGGGCCGGCCGCCGCCGCGGGATCCGGAGTGGAGAGGGCGGCGCGTGGCGATACGGTCACAGTCCATTCCTCCCGTCGGCGACAAAATACACAACACAAGCATGACCTAATGTATTCCGGCCGACCACTTAGGCGAGGCTACCCATCGAGGACCCTCCGCAGCACTACTACCTGTCGTAGAATATGAGGGTGCCGACTACTGCCCCCGCCCTCGAGATCGACGGCCTGATCAAGGACTTCGGTCCGGTCGGCTCCCTCGACGGCCGCATGGTCCGCGTGCTGGACGGCGTGCACCTCCGGGCGTCGCACGGGGCGGTGACCGTGCTCCTCGGCGCGAACGGAGCAGGCAAGACCACCACTCTCGAGTGCGCGCAGGGACTCCAGCGCGCCGACGGCGGCGTGGTGCGACTCCTCGGCCAGGACCCGTACCGTGCATCGCCGGACCTGCGCGCCCGGGTCGGCGTGATGTTGCAGGACGGCGGATTGCCTCCGTCGGTGCGGCCGCTGGCACTGCTCCGTCACGTCGCCTCGATGTACAGCGATCCCCTGCCGGTCGACGACCTCGCCGGGCGCCTCGGGCTCGACGAATTCGGCGCCGTCTCGATCCGCCGGCTCTCGGGCGGGCAGAAGCAGCGCCTGGCCCTCGCCTGCGCCCTGGTGGGTCGACCCGAGGTGGTGTTCCTCGACGAACCCAGTGCAGGTCTGGACCCCCAGTCGCGGACCATCGTGTTCGATCTCATCAGGGAACTGCGTGCGGACGGCCTCGCGGTCGTCCTGACCACGCACCTGCTCGACGACGCCCAGAAGCTGGCCGACTACGTCTACATCGTCGAGGGCGGCCGGACCGTCGCCGAAGGGACCGTCGCGGAGCTCACGGCCGACAGCGAGACGGACGGGATACGCGAGCTGCGCTTCGAGACCGTCCCCGGGCTCACACTCCCGCCCGGCCTCCTCCCCCATCTGCACCAGCTCGAATCCGAACCCGGGCAGTACGTCCTCCGGGGCACGCTCACGGCGGAGGACGTCGCATACCTCGCCACCTGGTGGGCCTCCTGCGGCGTCATGCCCACGGCCATCTCCCTGGCGCCCCGATCCCTCGAGGACGTCTTCCTGGACATCTCCGGACGGAGCATCCGATGAGCAGCCCCGACACGGCCTCCGGCCTTCCTGCCGCGCCCCTCCCCCGCGGCAGGACGACGTCGGGGACGGCCGCGCCGCTGTCCGCGCGGGTGCTCCGGCACGGCGGCTACGAGGCGCTGGCGATGCTGCGCAACGGGGAGCAGCTGGTGCTCGCGATCGTGCTGCCGCTGCTCGCCCTCGTGGCCCTGGTCGTCACCCCGCTGCTGGACGCCTACGGGCCGAGCCGCATCGACGTCGCCGCCCCGGGAGTCCTGGCCCTCTGCACCATGTCGACGGCCTTCACGGGCCAGGGAATCGCCACGGGCTTCGACCGGCGGTACGGGGTGCTCCGCTTCCTCTCGACCACTCCGCTCGGTCGATCGGGCCTCATCCTCGGCAAAGCCGTCGCCGTGGCCGCCGTCCTCGCCGTACAGCTCGTGGTGATCGGCGGAGCCGCGCTGCTGCTGGGATGGTCTCCCCGGCCGGAGGGGATCCTCCCCGCCGCCCTCCTGCTGCTCGTCGGCTCCGCGGCGTTCACCTCCCTCGGACTCCTCGTCGCCGGCACGCTGCGGCCCGAGGCGACCCTCGCGGTCACCAATCTCGTCTGGATCCTCCTCGCCGCCGCCGGCGGCGTGATCATCCCGGCCACGGGCCTCCCCGCCGCCGTCGAACCGTTCGTCTCGATCCTGCCGTCCTCCGCGCTCGGCGACGGCCTGCGGAACGCCCTCGTGGACGGCGCCCTCGACCCTCTCGCGTGCCTGGTGCTCCTCGCCTGGGCCACCCTCGCCGGCCTGGCGGCCATCCGCTGGTTCAAATGGAGCTGATCTCATGACCTTCCCCGCACTCACCCGCCTCACCGGCCGCCTGCCGAGGACCACCACACCGCTGGTGCGCCGCCTCGCGATCGCATCCCTCGTGTCCCAGATCGCCATCGTCGTCACCGGCGGGGCTGTCCGCCTGACGGCCTCGGGGCTCGGGTGCCCCGAGTGGCCGCGCTGCACGCCGGAGTCGATCGTCACCACGCCCGAGATGGGCTTCCACGGGGTCATCGAGTTCGGCAACCGCCTCCTGACCTTCGTGCTCGTCATCATCGCCGTCGCCATGATCGTGGCCGTGCTCGGGATGCGGCGGGAGCGCAAGGACCTGTTCAGGCTCTCCGTGGGACTGTTCCTGGGCATCCCGGCGCAGGCCGTGATCGGCGGCATCACGGTATGGACGGGGCTGAACCCCTGGATCGTGGGACTGCACTTCATCGTCTCGATGGTCCTGGTGGCGCTCGCGACCGTCCTCGTCAACCGCGCACGGCTGACGACGGAGCAGTACGCGATCCGCAGGCCCGCGGCAGCCCCGGCACTCCTGCGGCAGCTCCTCGTCACCTCGACCGTGCTGACCTCGGTAGCCGTCGTCCTCGGCGTGATCGTGACGGGTTCGGGGCCGCACGCGGGGGACCACGGTGCCGCGCGCAACGGCCTCGACTCCGACCTCATGACGCGTCTCCATGCGGTCCCGGTGTACCTGCTGGTCGCCACGGTGGCACTCGCCGTCGTCGTCGCCTACCGCACGGACGTCCACGCGAAGCTCCGCAAGGCGCTCGTCCTGCTGACCGCCGTCGTGCTCGTCCAGGGAGCCATCGGCTACACCCAGCACTTCCTGCATCTGCCGGTCGTGCTCGTGGCGCTGCACATGCTCGGCGCGTCGCTGCTGATGGCAGCTGCGGTGCACGCGCACTACACCGGGACGACCCGACGCACCCTCCCGGGGACGGTCGCGGCGACGAGGGTCCGGCAGCCCGTCGCATAGCGCGACCGCCCCCATCACGAGGTGATGCGCGAGTCCGGCGGCCACGTCGGCGGCCACGCCGGACGGACGGTCCGCGTCAGTCGTCGTCGAACTCGCCCTCGAGCACGTCGAGCAGCCGGCCGAGTTCGCGCAGCTCGGACCCCGGGCTCGGCAGCAGGGGCGGCCGCGGATCACCGGCGGCCACCCCGCACGCCCGTGCCAGGAGGTGGAGCCCGCTGATCTTCCGGAGGCCGGCCACATGGTCGACCAGGGGGGCGAGGACGTGCCGCACCCGGTCGATCTCCCTCTGCTCGCCGTCCACCACGGCAGACCTGAGGCGGGCGTAGACGGTGGGCAGCAGTGCTGCCGGACCACTGTGCCACGCGTCCGCAGCGACCTCGCCGGACATCATCAGGACATCCCCGCTGACGCCGTGGCTGAAGGATCCGCCGACCAGCGACCGCAGTGCACGGTGCCGCGCGTTGAAGGTCGCGGCGTCGGGCGCGGTGTCCTTGAACGCGACGACCTGAGGGAGCGCGGCCACCTCGGCGACCACGTCGAGCGAGTAGTCGAACTGGGTGGTACCGGGGTTGTTGTAGAGGCAGATCGGCAGGTCGGTGGCTGCGCACACCGCATGCACCTGCGCCACCACCTCGTCATCCGTGAGCGGCACGTAGGAGACCGGGGAGAGGACGAGTCCGGCGGCACCGGCCCGCTCGGCGTCGACCGCGGACTCGAGGACCTCCCGCGTGCCGACCGAGCTGATGCCCACGGCGACGGGTCTCCTGCCGCCCACCGCGTCGATGGCGGTGCGTGCCACCTCGGCCCGTTCGGTGCGGTCGAGGTAGGCGAAGCTCCCCGAGGATCCGAGGACCGTGATCGCGTCGACGTCCGACGCCGCCAGGCCGTCGAGGAGGGAGCGGAGGTCCGCGTGGGCCACGCCGCCGTCCGGGTCGAAGGGCGTGAGTGGGTAGGCGATCAGGCCGGTGAAGTCCATGCCGACAGCCTAGGGGCTCGCCCCACCGGTCCTCGACCGTGCGGGCGGATCGGCCGGCAGAAGATCAGGGCAGGACGGCCGATCCGACGAACGGATCGACGGCGAGGGCGAGGAAGAGAACCGTCAGGTAGCTGATCGACCCGTGGAAGACCTTCATCGCGGCCTTGTTGCTGAGCTCACCCTGCTGTGCCAGGGAGTGGAGGCGGTGGGATTCGCGGATGAACCAGGCACCGCCGACGAGGGCCGCGACCGAGTACACCCAGCCGGCACCGGCGGGGATCAGCAGGAGCGAGCACGCGACCATGGCCCAGGCGTAGAGGACCACCTGGACGGACACCGTGCGGGCCCCGGCGATGGCTCCGAGCATCGGTACGCTGGCGGCGTTGTAGTCGTCGCTGTACTTCATGGACAGGGGCCAGTAGTGCGGCGGGGTCCACAGGAAGATGATGAGGAACAGCACGACGGCGGGCCAGTCCACGGAACCGGTGACCGCGGCCCACGCGATGAGCACGGGCATGCAGCCCGCTGCTCCACCCCAGACGATGTTCTGGGAGGTGCGACGCTTCAGGACCAGCGTGTACACGACCACGTAGAGGAAGATGGCTGCGACACCGAGCATGCCCGCGAGCGGGTTCGCGCCGAACCAGAGCACGGCGATCGCCACGATGCCGAGGACCCAGGAGAACACGAGTGCCTCGCGCGGGGTGACCTCCCCCGTGACGAGGGGCCGGTTCTCCGTGCGGTGCATCAGCTTGTCGATGTCGCGGTCGATGTAGCAGTTGAAGGCGCCGGCGCTACCGGCTGCGAGGGCCCCGCCGACCATCGTGGCGAGGATCAGCCCGAGGGGAGGGAACCCGCCCTGGGCGAAGATCATGGTGGGAAGTGTGGTGACCAGGAGCAGCTCGATCACGCGGGGCTTCGTCAGCGCGAGGTAGGCCTTCGCTTTGCGACCGAAACCCTGACGGGCCTGCGGGGAACGTGCCGGAGCAGGAGCCTGCTGGGTCTTCACAAGGCAACACTTTCGTTTCTTCCGGAGTAAAAGACAAGGCCCATCATACCCTTTTACGCTGTGTAGAAATCGGTGGGCGGTGGGAACGGCGGGCGGTTGCGGGACCGTGGCGATCCTCCCCGCGGGTCGGGCGTTACGGACGCCTACCGTCCTCGCCGCGTAGACCCCTCCTCCGGCGCCGGATGCAACTGTCGGATGTGAGCAACGACATTCTTGGACTCCCACGGACGTGAGCGGAGCTGAAGGGATAGTGTGGGTTCGAAAGCCCGCCGCGGATGCGCGCCCGGAATAGATTGCCGGGGCACAGTGCTGTCGCCGTGCGGAGCCTTACATGCAGTATTCAACGGTGAACGGCCAGTCCGACGGCATGCCAGCAGAAATGCCCGTCATCAGCTGAGCGGCCGTTCCGGACAGAGAGGGGCCCGGAAACGTGCCACAGACGCAAGAGCAGGAACTGACCTGGACCGAGCTGGACCAGAAGGCGGTCGACACCGTCCGCATTCTCGCGGCGGACGCCGTGGAGAAGGTGGGCAACGGACACCCGGGGACGGCGATGAGCCTCGCACCGGCGGCCTACCTCCTCTTCCAGAAGCTCATGCGGCACGACCCCTCGGACCCCGAGTGGACCGGACGCGACCGCTTCGTCCTCTCCCCCGGCCACACCTCACTGACCCTCTACATCCAGCTGTTCCTCTCCGGGTACGGACTGGAGCTCGACGACCTCAAGGCGCTGCGCACCTGGGGTTCACTCACGCCCGGGCACCCCGAGTACCGCCACACCAAGGGCGTGGAGATCACCACCGGCCCGCTGGGTCAGGGCCTTGCGACGTCCGTCGGGTTCGCCTACGGCCAGCGCCGCCAGCGCGGCATGTTCGACGCCGACGCCCCTGCCGGCGCCAGCCCGTTCGACCACACCATCTGGGTCATCGCCTCGGACGGTGACCTCCAGGAGGGTGTCACGGCGGAAGCGTCCTCGCTCGCCGGTCACCAGGAGCTCGGCAACCTCGTGGTCATCTACGACCAGAACCACATCTCCATCGAGGACGACACCGACATCGCGTTCTCCGAGGACGTCCTCAAGCGGTACGAGGCCTACGGCTGGCACGTCCAGCGCGTCGACTGGACGAAGACCGGTGAGTACGTCGAGGACGTCGCCGAGCTGTACTCCGCGCTGGTCGAGGCCAAGAACGAGACCTCCAAGCCCTCGATCGTCGCCCTCCGCACGATCATCGGGTACCCCGCGCCGAACAAGCAGAACACGGGCAAGATCCACGGGTCCGCCCTCGGCAAGGACGAGGTCGCGGCGGTGAAGGAAGCCCTCGGCTTCGACCCGGAGAAGCACTTCGACGTCGACCCGGAGGTCCTCGAGCACGCCCGTGGCGTCGTGCAGCGCGGCGCGGAGGCCCACGCCGAGTGGCAGCAGGGCTTCGACGCGTGGGCAGCCGCCAACGCCGACCAGGCGGCCCTGCTGGAGCGCATCCAGGCCCGCACGCTCCCCGAGGGCTGGGAGGCGAGCCTGCCCAGCTTCGAGGCGGGCAAGGACGTCTCGACCCGCGCAGCCTCGGGCAAGGTCCTCACCGCGATCGGTCCCGTGCTCCCCGAACTCTGGGGCGGCAGTGCGGACCTCGCCGAGTCGAACAACACGACCATCGAGGGGTCGCCGTCGTTCATCCCCGAGAGCCGCCAGACGAACGCCTGGTCGGGGAACCCGTACGGCCGGGTCCTCCACTTCGGGATCCGCGAGCACGCGGCGGCCGCGATCGTCAACGGCATCGTGATGCACAGCAGCACGCGCGCCTTCTCCGGCACCTTCCTCATCTTCAGCGACTACCAGCGGCCCGCCGTCCGCCTCGGAGCGCTCATGGGCGTCCCCGCGATCTACGTGTGGACCCACGATTCCATCGGCCTCGGGGAGGACGGCCCCACCCACCAGCCCGTGGAGCAGCTCTCCTCGCTGCGCACCATCCCCGGTCTCGACGTCGTCCGCCCCGGTGACGCGAACGAGGTCGCCATCGCCTGGCGCACCATCCTCGAGAACACCGAGAACCCCGCCGGGATCGTGCTCACGCGCCAGAACATCCCCACCTACGAGCGGGGCGACGGCGTCGCATCGGGCGACACGTTCGGCTCGGCGGAGGGTGTGGCCAAGGGCGGGTACGTCCTCGCGGAAGCAAAGGGCGGCGCCCCCGACGTCATCCTGATCGGTACGGGCTCCGAGGTGCAGCTGGCCGTCGAGGCGCGCGAGCAGCTCGAGTCGCAGGGCATCTCTGCACGCGTCGTCTCCATGCCGTGCCTCGAGTGGTTCAACGCCCAGGATGCCGCCTACCGCGACAGCGTCCTGCCGCGCACCGTCCGTGCCCGTGTCTCCGTCGAAGCCGGGGTGTCCCAGAGCTGGCACGGCATCGTCGGCGACGCCGGGCGCAGCGTCTCCCTGGAGCACTTCGGCGCGTCCGCCGACTACAAGACGCTGTACCGGGAGTTCGGCATCACCAGCGACGCCGTCGTGGCCGCCGCGAAGGACTCCCTCGAGGCCGTCGCCGCCGACCCCCTCGCACCGAACGGCACCGCCGCCATGGCCTCGGGCCACCAGTCCACCGAGACCGGCGACCAGCAGTAGCCCGCACCGCACGTCCTGCACCAGCACCCACCAGCACTCATCCGCAGCAGCGGACAAGGAGCACATCATGACCACAACACCCACCGCCGACCTCTCGGCCGCCGGCGTCTCCATCTGGCTCGACGACCTCTCGCGGGAACGCCTCAACTCGGGAGGCTTCAAGCGCCTCATCGAGGACCTGAACGTGGTCGGCGTGACCACGAACCCGAGCATCTTCGCCGCCGCCCTCAAGAACGGCGACTCGTACGCCACCCAGGTCGGCGCCCTCGCCGAGGCCGGAGCCGACGTCGACCGGGCCGTCTTCGACATCACGACCCACGACGTCGCCCAGGCCTGCGACCTCTTCGCCGCGGAGGCCAAGCGCACCGACGGCGCCGACGGTCGCGTCTCCATCGAGGTGGACCCCCGCCTGTCCCGCGACACGGCGGGAACCATCGCCGAGGCCAAGCGCCTGCACGCCAAGGTGCAGCGCACCAACGTGCTCATCAAGATCCCCGCGACGGTCGAGGGCCTGGAGGCCATCTCCGAGACGCTCGCCGCCGGCATCAGCGTCAACGTCACCCTGATCTTCTCCCTCGAGCGCTACCGGGCGGTGATCAACGCCTTCATGATCGGTCTCGAGCAGGCGAAGGAGAACGGGCACGACCTCGCCACGATCCACTCGGTCGCCTCCTTCTTCGTCTCGCGCGTCGACGCGGAGATCGACGCGCGGCTCGACGCCGTCGGCAGCGACGAGGCCACGGCGCTCAAGGGCAAGGCGGGTCTCGCCAATGCACGCCTCGCCTACCAGGTCTTCCAGGAGCAGTTCTCGTCCGAGCGCTGGCAGGTCCTCGAAGCGGCCGGGGCGAATGCCCAGCGCCCGCTCTGGGCCTCGACCGGCGTCAAGGATCCGAACCTCCCCGACACGCTCTACGTCGCGGGACTCGTCGCTGCGAACGTCGTGAACACCATGCCCGAGAAGACGCTCGACGCGATGGCCGACCACGGCGTGGTCGAGGGCGACACCATCACCGGCTCCTACGCGGAGGCCGCCGACGTGCTCGACGCGCTCGACGCCCTCGGCGTGTCCTACCAGGAGGTCGTCGAGAAGCTGGAGACAGAAGGCCTCGACAAGTTCGTGACCAGCTGGTCGGAGCTCCTCGAGACCGTCCAGACCGCGCTCGACGCAGCGAAGGGCTGACCCCCATGGGCTCCTTCGCTCTGACCGCCTCCGGCGATGCGCTCGCCGCCGTCGACGCCGCGGTACCCACGCTCGTCGCCGATCGTTTCGCCTCCCGGCTGATGGCCAAGGACGCCACCCTGTGGGGCGCCGACGCCGAGCCAGAGGCGTCGATCCGCCTCGGCTGGATCGATCTGTTCGACGGTTCCCGCGCGCTCCTGCCCGAGATCGCCGGGCTGCGCGCGGACCTCGACGGCGAGGGCGTGGACCGGATCGTCCTGTGCGGCATGGGCGGCTCGTCACTCGCGCCCGAGGTCATCACCAAGGAGGCCGGAGTCGAGCTCGTCGTCCTCGACGCCACCGATCCGGAGCAGGTCCGGGCCGCCCTCGAGGAGGGGCTGCAGCGCACCGCCATCGTCGTGTCGTCCAAGTCGGGATCCACGGTGGAAACCGACTCCCAGCGCCGCGTGTTCGAGCAGGCCTTCACGGACGCGGGTATCGACGCCGCATCGCGCATCATCGTCGTCACCGACCCGGGCTCGCCCCTGGAGGAGGCCTCGAGGGCTGCCGGATACCGCAGGGTCTTCACGGCCAACCCCGAGGTGGGCGGCCGGTACTCCGCGCTGACCGCGTTCGGCCTCGTGCCCTCGGGGCTCGCAGGTGCGGATATCGAGACGCTGCTCAACGATGCCGAGGACAGCGCCGAGTTCCTCGGTGACGACGACGCCGGCAACGTCGGGCTCCAGCTGGGTGCCGTCCTCGGGGGTACCGCTCCCCTGCGTGACAAGATCGTGTTCGCCGATGCAGGTTCCGGGCTCCCCGGCTTCGCCGACTGGGCGGAGCAGCTCATCGCGGAATCCACCGGCAAGCTCGGCACGGGACTCCTGCCCGTCGTCGCGTCGATGGACGCTCCGGAACTGGCCGATGTCGCCGACGACGTGCTCCCGGTGGTCCTCGCCCCGTTCGACGAGGCGCCGAGTGACGAGTCGACGACCGGGACGCGGGTGACCGTCAGCGGGAACCTGGGCAGCCAGATGTTCGTCTGGGAGTACGCGGTCGCCGTGGCGGGCCGGCTGCTCGGCATCAACCCCTTCGACCAGCCGGACGTCGAGGCCGCGAAGAAGGCCGCCCGCGGCCTGCTCGACGCCCAGCCCGAGCCCACGCCGGCCGCCTTCACCGACGGCGCCGTCGACGTGCGCGGCGACGCCGGACTGCTGGGGTCGTCCAGCACCCTCGCGGAGGCGCTCGAGGCACTCCTCGCGGCCATCCCCGCGAACGGTTACCTCTCGGTCCAGGCGTACCTCGACCGGCACCAGCAGTCGGAGCTCGAGGACGTCCGTGGCCCCCTCGCCGCTGCGACCGGACGCCCGGTCACCTTCGGGTGGGGTCCGCGCTTCCTGCACTCCACCGGTCAGTACCACAAGGGCGGCTCCGCCATCGGCGCCTACCTGCAGCTCACCGGTGCCGGCAGCACCGATCTCGCGATCCCGGACCGTCCGTTCACCTTCGGCGAGCTGATCGCGGCCCAGGCCGCGGGTGACGCCCAGGTCCTCGCGGACCACGGCCGTCCGGTCCTCCGGCTGCACCTCACCGACCGCACCGCGGGCGTCGCGCAGCTGCGGGACGTCGTCGCCTCCCTCGCCGCCCCCGGCGACGTCCGCGGGAACGGCTGAGGATGGCTGACAGCGCACCGACCCGTGGCGGGAATCCGCTCCGCGACCCCCGTGACCGCCGGCTCAGCAGGATCGCGGGACCCTCGTCCCTGGTCCTGTTCGGCGTCACGGGCGACCTGGCCCGCAAGAAGCTCATGCCGGCGATCTACGACCTGGCGAACAGGGGCCTCCTGCCCCCGAGCTTCGGGCTCGTCGGCTTCGGCCGCAGGGACTGGAGCAACGAGGACTTCGTCCAGCAGGTCCGGGACTCCGTGACGCAGCATGCCCGGACGCCGTTCAACGAGACGGTCTGGGAGCAGCTCTCGGCGGGCATCCGCTTCGTCAGGGGGGAGTTCGACGACGACGACGCCTTCCGCGACCTGAAGGAGTGCATCGAGGAACTGGATGCGAGCCGGGGAACGCGGGGCAACCACGCGTTCTACCTCTCCATCCCGCCCAACGCCTTCGAGACGGTCTGCCAGAAGCTCTCCGAGCACGGCCTGGCCCAGCCCGACGACGGCGAGTGGCGCAGGGTGGTCATCGAGAAGCCCTTCGGCCACGACCTCGAGTCGGCGCGCGAGCTGAACAGCATCGTCGAGGAGGTCTTCCCTCCGGATGCCGTGTTCCGCATCGACCACTACCTCGGCAAGGAGACGGTCCAGAACATCCTGGCGCTGCGCTTCGCGAATCAGCTCTTCGAGCCGCTGTGGAACGCCAACTACGTGGACCACGTGCAGATCACCATGGCCGAGGACATCGGCATCGGCAGCCGCGCCGGGTACTACGACGGCGTCGGAGCGGCACGTGACGTCATCCAGAACCACCTCCTGCAGCTGCTCGCCCTCACGGCCATGGAGGAGCCCATCTCCTTCGACGCCCACCACCTGCGGTCCGAGAAGGAGAAGGTCCTCGCGGCCGTCTCCCTGCCGGAGGACCTGTCCGGGCGCTCCGCCCGCGGACAGTACGAGGCAGGCTGGCAGGGCGGTGAGCGGGTCAACGGGTTCCTCGAGGAGGACGGCATCCCCGCTGACTCCACGACGGAGAGCTTCGCGGCCCTCCGCCTCGACATCAACACCCGGCGGTGGTCCGGGGTGCCCTTCTACCTGCGCGCGGGGAAGCGCCTCGGACGCAGGGTGACGGAGATCGCCGTCGTGTTCAAACGGGCACCGAACCTGCTGTTCCGGGACCACAACGAGGAGGACTTCGGTCAGAACGCCGTCGTCATCCGCGTCCAGCCGGACGAGGGCGTCACCATCCGCTTCGGGTCCAAGGTCCCCGGGACCCAGACCGAGGTGCGCGACGTGACGATGGACTTCGGGTACGGCCACTCCTTCACGGAGTCCAGTCCCGAGGCGTACGAGCGCCTCATCCTCGACGTGCTGCTCGGCGAACCACCGCTGTTCCCCCGCCAGGAGGAGGTCGAGCTGTCGTGGAAGATCCTCGACCCGTTCGAGAAGTACTGGGCCACCCTCGACGGCCAGCCCGAGCCCTACGTGCCCGGTAGCTGGGGCCCCGCATCCGCCGACGAGCTGCTCGCAGCCGATGGACGTACCTGGAGAAGGCCATGATCGTGGAACTGCCGGACACCACCACCTCGAAGGTGTCCAAGGAACTGATGGCCATGCGTGAGCGCGGTGGCGTCGTCGCGCTCGGGCGGGTCCTCACACTCGTCGTCATCACGCGTTCCGGGTACGAGGAGGAGGCGATCGACGCGGCGAACGACGCGAGCCGCGAGCATCCGTGCCGCATTATCGTCCTCGCCGAGGGATCGCCGGACGAGCCGACCCGGCTCGACGGCCAGATCAGGGTGGGAGGTGACGCCGGCGCCTCCGAGGTGATCGTCCTGCGCGGGTACGGCGACCTCGCGGACGAGAACGAATCGCTCGTCTCCGCCCTGCTGCTCCCGGATGCGCCGATCGTCGCCTGGTGGCCCCATGGCGCGCCGGAAGCCGCCGCGCAGACGTCGATCGGCAGCATCGCGCACCGTCGCATCACCGACTCCGCCAATGAGGAGGACCCCACAGCGGCCCTGTTCACCATCAGCAGCACGTACACGGCCGGGGACACCGATCTCGCCTGGACGAGGCTGACGAACTGGCGCATCCAGCTCGCGGCGGTCATGGACCAGGTGAAGGGTGACCAGCCCGTCACCGCCGTCACGGTCGAGGGCGCCTCGGACTCCCCCAGCACCGTCCTGCTCGCGGCGTGGTTGACCATGACGCTGGACGCCCCCGTCACCATCGCGGCGGGACCCGCCGGCACGGGCCTGAAGCGGGTCCGGCTGAAGCGCAGCGGCGGGGACATCGAACTGCACCGTCCCGGTCACGACGTCGCCGAGCTGTACCAGCCCGACCAGCCGGTGCAGCGCATCTCGCTACCCCGCCGCGGGCTGCGTGACTGCCTCGCGGAGGAGCTGCGGCGCCTTGACCCGGACGAGGTCTTCGGCGAGGTCATCACCGAGGGATTGTCCCGCACCAACCTGAGGAGTGTACGAACGAGTGAGCGCTGAACCGAAAGTCAGCATCCATCCGTCCCAGACCTCGCTCGCGGCAGCCGTCGCGGCCCGGCTCATCACGAGACTCGTCGACGTGCAGAGCGACCGGGGCACCGCCACCGTGGTGCTCACCGGCGGCTCGATCGGTACCGCGGCACTGAGGGCGGTCGCCGAGTCCCCGGCGCACACCGCCGTGGACTGGTCCAACGTGCACGTCTGGTGGGGTGACGAGCGCTTCCTCGCGGCCGACGATCCCGAGCGGAACGCCGTCCAGGCCCGTGCGGCCCTCCTGGACAAGGTCGGCGTCGATCCGGCGAAGGTCCACGAATTCGGTGCGAGCGATGCGTTCGACGACGAGGATGCCGCAGCAGCGGACTATGCGGTCCAGCTCGCCGCTGCCGCTAAGGCCGAGCTCGACGCCGATCCTGATGCCGTGCAGACGGATCCCCGACTCCCCCGATTCGACGTCCTCCTGCTGGGAGTGGGGCCGGACGCCCACATCGCCTCGCTCTTCCCCGAGATGGCGGGCATCCGCACGAAGGGTTCGACGACGGTGGGCGTGGCCGATGCGCCGAAGCCACCGCCGAAACGCGGCTCCCTGACGCTGGAGACGATCAACACCGCCCAGGAGGTCTGGCTGTCGGTGAGCGGCAGCGACAAGGCCGGCGCCGTGGGCCTCGCCCTCGCGGGCGCCGGCCACGTCCAGGTGCCGGCCGCCGGCGCACGCGGGCTCCGGAAGACCCTGTGGCTCATCGATCAGGACGCGGCCCAGAAGCTCCCCGGCCGGCTGATCGACCACGACGAGGAGCAGGCCGGCTGACGGCCGCCACCTCGGGAACGACAAGAGAGCCCCCGCTTCGTCGAAGCGGGGGCTCTCCTGTCGTTCCCGGAAGGGTCAGGATTCGCCGGCGAACCGCTGGATCAGGCCGAGTGCCACGATCACGACTCCCCAGGCGAGGCCGAGTGCCACCGTGAAGCGATTGAGGTTGCGCTCGGCTACACCGGAGGATCCCATGCTCGAGGTCATCCCGCCGCCGAACATGTCCGACATTCCGCCACCACGGCCCTTGTGCAGCAGGATCAGCAGGGTCAGCAGGAGGCTGGTGATCCCGAGCAGGACGAGCAGGATGATACGAAGGATGTCCACGGGGCCCTTTCAAGGCTCGGAAAGCCGCTCGTCGGAGCGGCAGGCACAGGAACTAGTCTGTCACCAGATGCTGTTCGAACCTGACAATACTAGCAAATTCGGAGACGTCGAGGCTCGCACCGCCGACGAGCACGCCGTCGACGTCGCGCTCCTTCAGGATGCTCGCGGCGTTCGCGGCCTTGACCGATCCGCCGTAGAGCAGGCGTGTCTTCGCCGCTGTGTCGGCGTCGAAGAGGGTTGCAAGCTCGGCGCGGATGGCGGCACACATCTCCTGCGCGTCCTCGGGCCCGGCGACCTCGCCCGTCCCGATGGCCCAGACGGGCTCATAGGCGACGACGAGCTTTCCTGCCTGATCCGCATCGAGACCGGCGACGCCCTGGCGCAGCTGCTCGAGGGTGTGGGCGACGTGCGTGCCGGCCTGACGGATCTCGAGTCCCTCACCCACGCACAGGACGGGCACGAGGCCGTGGCGGTAGGCCGCCTGCACCTTGCGGTTCAGGACCTCGTCCGACTCGTGGTGGATGGTACGGCGCTCGGAGTGGCCCACGAGCACGTAGGTGCAGTCGAGCTTGGCGAGGAACTGGCCGGAGATGTCGCCGGTGTAGGCACCGGAGTCCTCGGGTGAGAGATCCTGTCCGCCGAAGACCACCTCGAGGTTGTCGCCCTTCACGAGGGTCTGCACGCCCCGGAGGTCGGTGAACGGAGGGAAGACCGAGACCTCGACGCGTGAGAAGTCGTGGCCGGCGTCGTCGAGGGTCCAGGCGAGCTTCTGCAGGAACGTGATCCCCTGCATGTGATCCAGGTTCATCTTCCAGTTGCCCGCGATGAGCGGCCGGCGATCGAACGCGCCGTTGGTCGAGGTGGTCATCGTCTTCTCCATCATGGTCGTGTCATGGCGGCGGGATCCGGTGCCCTGGGGCTCCGGATCCCGCCGGTGTGGATCGTGCATCGGGACCGCCGGACGGATCCGGACCGGCCCCGTCGGGCCCTACCCGCGCTCGAGGGCGCTGAGGCCGGGCAGTTCCTTGCCCTCGAGGTATTCGAGGCTCGCACCGCCACCGGTCGAGATGTGCCCGAACTGGTCATCGGCGAAGCCGAGCCCCCGGACGGCTGCGGCGGAGTCGCCACCGCCGACGACGGTGAGGGCACCGGCGCCCTGCGCATCGACGAGCGCCTGGGCCACGGAGCGGGTGCCTCCGGCGAAGGAATCGAACTCGAACACGCCCATCGGGCCGTTCCAGAAGACCGTCTTCGCCTCGGCGATGTTCGCCGCGAAGTCCTGCGCGGTCACCGGACCGATGTCCAGCCCGAGACCCCCCGCGCCGTACGGCCCCGATTCAATGGCGTCGGCGGCGATCACGCTGCTGCCGGCATCCGCGGCGAACGTCTCCGCCACCACGATGTCCGTCGGCAGCACGAACTGCGTGCCGTCCCGGGGGCCACGCTCGAGGTAGCCTCGCACCGTCCCGATCTGGTCCTCCTCGAGGAGGCTGGCGCCGACGCGGTGACCCTGGGCTGCGAGGAACGTGAACACCATGCCGCCGCCCACAAGGATGCGGTCGGCGGTGCCGATCAGGTTCTCGATCACGGCGAGCTTGTCCGAGACCTTCGACCCCCCGAGCACCACGACGAACGGCCGCTGCGGGTCCTTCGTCAGCCGCTCGAGGACCACGAGCTCCGCCCTGACCAGGTCCCCCTGGTAGGCGGGCAGCAGCGCTGCGATGTCGAAGACGCTCGCATGCCGGCGGTGCACGGCACCGAAGGCGTCGTCCACGTACGCAGCGTCCTCGCCGGCGAGCTCGGCCAGCTCCCTCGCGAAGGCCGTGCGGTCGCCGTCGTCCTTGCTCGTCTCGCGGGCGTCGAAGCGCACGTTCTCCAGCACGAGCACCTCACCCTCCTTCAGCGCGGCGGCAGCGCTCCGCGCCCCCTCGCCCGTGGTGTCGGTCGCGAGGCGGACCGGGAAGTCGGCCAGCTCGCGGAGGACGTCGACAGCCGGCGCTAGGGAGTACTTCGCCTCGGGCGCCCCCTTGGGCCGGCCGAGGTGTGCCATCACGATCACGGCCGCCCCTGCCTGGACCAGCTTGCGCAGGACGGGCAGGGACGCGCGGACACGGCCGTCGTCGGTCACCGTCAGGGACGGGACCTCCCCCTCGAGGGGGACGTTGAGGTCGGAGCGGACGAGGACGCGACGTCCCCGGACGCCCTCGGCGAGCAGGTCGTCGAGCGATGCGTAGGCCACGGGCGGATCCGCCTAGGAGAGCTTTGCCGCGACGATTTCGGTCAGGTCGACCAGGCGGTTCGAGTAGCCCCACTCGTTGTCGTACCAGCCGACGACCTTGACCTGGTTGCCGAGGACCTTGGTCAGGCCGGAGTCGAAGATGCACGACGCCGGATCCGTCACGATGTCCGAGGAGACGATGGGGTCCTCGGTGTAGGACAGGTAGCCCTTCAGCGAGCCGTCGGCAGCTGCTGCCTTGTAGGCGGCGTTGACCTCGTCCGCGGTGACCTCGCGGCCGACCGTCACGGTCAGGTCCGTCGCGGAGCCGGTGGGGACCGGGACGCGGATGGCGTAGCCGTCCAGCTTGCCCTTCAGCTCGGGCAGGACCAGGCCGATGGCCTTCGCCGCTCCCGTGGAGGTGGGGACCATGTTGATCGCGGCGGCGCGCGCACGGCGGAGGTCCTTGTGGGGACCGTCCTGCAGGTTCTGGTCGGCCGTGTAGGCGTGCACCGTGGTCATGAGGCCGCGCTCGATGCCGAAGGAGTCGTTCAGCACCTTCGCGAGGGGACCGAGGCAGTTGGTGGTGCACGAGGCATTCGAGATGATGTGGTGGTTCTCGGGGTCGTAGTCGCCGTCGTTGACGCCGAGCACCACGGTCAGATCCTCGTCGGAGGCGGGAGCCGAGATCAGGACCTTCCTCGCACCGGCGTCGATGTGCTTCTGCGCGTCGGAGGCCTTGGTGAAGAAGCCGGTGGACTCGATGACGATGTCGACACCGAGGTCCTTCCAGGGGAGGTTCGCGGGATCGCGCTCGGCCAGCACTTTGACGCGCTTCCCGCCGACCACGAGGTCACCGCCGTCGACCTCCACGGAGGCCTTCAGGCGACCGGTGACGGAGTCGTACTTCAGCAGGTGCGCGAGGGCCTCGGGGCTCGTGAGGTCGTTGACGGCCACGATCTCGAGGTCGGCACCCTGCTCCAGGGCGGCGCGGAAGTAGTTGCGGCCGATGCGGCCGAAGCCGTTGATTCCAACACGGGTAGTCACGGGTTTCCATCTCCTTGATAGGTGGTGCCGTCGGCACTCCCTCTCGGGTGACGCCGGCGACGAATACATCTTGTACCGGGCACCCCTTCGTGCCGACGTTGATCGGGTCCTGCGGGCTCCCTGCGGAGCCGGACATCCGTTCGGAGCCGTGCGGGGATCTCTCCCTGCACGGCTCCAACCTTACTCAGCGCTGCGTTCCCGCACGCACTCGTGACGCGGGGTTGCCCCGCCGGTCAGCGCGTGGTGGCTTCCTGCAGCCGATGACGCGCCGGATGGTGCGCGGTCGGGTGGCTAGTGGCCGGGGGTGATCAGGCTCGACGCCCCGGTCCTCGCGGCCTGGAAACGGGCCTGGACATCGGCCCAGTTCACCAGGTTCCACCACGCCTTCACGTACTCGGGCTTCACGTTCACGTAGTCCAGGTAGAACGCGTG
>NZ_LMLU01000012.1 GCF_001422665.1 Arthrobacter sp. Leaf234
GCCCTGCTGGCCGCCAACAAGATGAGCATGACCACGATCATCTACCCGGGCCAGAAACTCACGATCCCGGGCAAGGGCGCAGCACCGGCTCCCGCGCCGGGTAAGCCCGCACCTGCTCCAGCACCGGCTCCGGCCCCCGCGCCGCAGGCCGGGTCCTACACCGTGAAGGGCGGGGACACACTCGGCGCCATCGCCTCCCGACACGGTGTCTCCCTGCAGGCCCTGCTGCGTCGTCGCGGTGTCCGCCGAGCCGCCCCACTCGGCGCCATCGCCTCCCGACACGGTGTCTCCCTGCAGGCCCTGCTGGCCGCCAACAAGATGAGCATGACCACGATCATCTACCCGGGCCAGAAACTCACGATCCCGGGCAAGGGCGCAGCACCGGCTCCCGCGCCCGCTCCGGCACCCTCCGACCTCGTGCCGTCGAGTTTCCTCGGCTACACGTACCCGGACCGCGTCGTCGCGGACGCCAATGCGAACAAGGCCCTCCTGAACTCCCTGCCGGCACCGTCTCAGGCCGAGATGCAGAAGATCGTCGCCGACACCGCCCGTTCCATGGGGGTGGACCCCAGCCTGGCGCTCGCCTTCGCCTACCAGGAGTCCGGCTTCAACCAGCGGTCCGTCTCCCCCGCGAACGCGATCGGCACCATGCAGGTCATCCCCTCCTCGGGGCAGTGGGCGAGCGACCTCGTGGGGCGCAAGCTGAACCTGCTGGACCCGTACGACAATGCGACGGCGGGTGTTGCGATCATCCGGTCGCTCGTGCGGACCAGTCCTTCCCTCGACATCGCCATCGCCTCCTACTACCAGGGTGCGTACTCCGTGCAGACCCGCGGGATGTTCCAGGACACCAAGCAGTACGTCGCCGCCATCAAGGCCCACCAGAAGAACTTCCGGTAGGCCGCGGAGGTCCGTCCTCCGGGACCGTGACCACGGACGGGAGGGGGTGGGATCGCGTGGTGGTCCCGCCCCCTCCCGTCGTCCCCGCCTAGTATCGGAGGGTGCACCAGCAACGGAGGGACCCGCTCGAGGGCGCGACGGTCGACGGACGGTACGTCGTCGAATCCCGCCTGGCCCGCGGCGGGATGTCGACCGTGTACCTGGCCACCGACCGGAGGCTGGACCGGCGCGTGGCCCTGAAGGTGCTCTATCCGCACCTCGCCGACGAGCCCGGCTTCATCGACCGGTTCGAGCAGGAGGCGAAGTCCGCCGCCAGGCTCTCGCACCCGCACGTCGTCGGCGTGCTCGACCAGGGCGTGGACGAGGTGGAGGGGCAGGCCATCGCCTACCTCGTCATGGAGTTCGTCCAGGGACGCACACTGCGCGAGGTCCTGCGCGAACACGGCCGCCTCACCCCCAGGCATGCTCTGGTGCTGCTCGACTCCGTCGTCGAGGGCCTTGCCGCGGCGCACGACGCCGGGCTCATCCACCGTGACGTCAAGCCGGAGAACGTGCTGCTCTCGGACAGCGGGCAGGTGAAGATCGCCGACTTCGGTCTCGCCCGTGCGGTCTCGGCGACCACCGGCACCGCGACCCTCGTCGGGACGGTCGCATATCTCTCCCCCGAACTGGTGCTCGGCCGGCCGGCAGAGGCGCAGAGCGACATCTACTCCACGGGCGTCATGCTCTACGAGCTGCTGACCGGCAGGCAGCCCTTCACGGGCGAGACGCCGATCCAGGTCGCGATCCAGCACGCGCAGTCGGACGTCCCCGCGCCCTCCGTCCTCCTCCCGGGCCTTCCCGAGGACATCGACGAACTCGTCCAGTGGTGCACCTCCCGGGATCCCGAGGACCGTCCGGTCGACGGCGCGGCGCTGCTCGGTGAACTCCGGCACATCCGGACCGTCCTCACCGACGAGGAGCTCGACTTCGTCCCGGTCGGGACGGCGGGCGCCGCTGCGGTGCAGGAGAGCCTCACCGCCGCCGTCGTCCCCCGCCTGCCGGACGCCCGGCGCGACGACGGCACCGCCGCGCGGTCGTCATCCGATGCTGCATCCGGCACGGAGATCCTGCGGGACGGACGGACCGGTCCGTGGCAGGGGGAGCGGCAGGCCGATCGGACGGCCCGCATCGGTACGGAGCCGACGGGCGGGCGCGAGGACCACACCGAGGCACTGCCACGACCCTCGACCGGTGCGCTGCATCCCTTTCCTGCTCCGGCCGGCGCGACGGAGGTCTTCCGCACCCTCGACGACGCCAACCGGACGAGCGTGATCGGCACGGACCGGAACGCCACGCGGGTGATCGGTGCCATGCCGACCGCCGCACCGGCGTCGTCCCGTCAGGAGCCCGCCCCGGCCGCCGCGGGACGCCCGTCGTCCGACGCCGCTCCGGGTCCCACCGCCGACCCCGCGCGCTCGGCGGGCAGCACCGTCCGTCCCCTCTCGAAAGGCCGGCAGTCCCGCGAGGCCCAGCGCCCGCAGCAGTCGCTGCACGGCACAGCGGGTCGACGCTGGGTCCGCGCGCTCGTCGTCCTGCTCGTCCTCCTCGCCGGCCTCGTGGCCACCGCGGGCTGGTTCTTCGGCGCCGGACCGGCCGGACTCGTCTCCCTGCCCGACGTCAGCAACACGCCCCTCGAGGAGGCCCGGGCGGCGCTCGCGGACCAGGGCCTGTCCACCATCGCCACCGAGGAGGTGTTCGACGAGCAGGTCCTCGCAGGGGTGGTGGTCGCCACGGACCCGGCCGCCACCTCCGAGGTCAGGCGCTTCGAGCGTGTCGAGTTGATGGTGTCCAAGGGCCCGGAGCTGTTCGCCGTCCCCGACCTCCTCGGACGCGCCGAGGTCGACGCCGCGGCGCGTCTCGGCGCAGCGGGTCTGGCCGTGGGAGGGCTGGAGCAGGAGTACAGCGAGACCGTTCCCGCTGGGAACGTCCTCCGGCAGACGCCGGACGCGGGCGCGGAGCGGCGCCGCAATTCCACGGTGGACCTCGTGGTGTCGCGCGGTCCGGCGCCCGTCGCCGTTCCGGAGGTCACCGGACTCACGGTGGCGGAAGCCTCCGCAGCCCTCGAGCAGGCGGGCCTCGTACCGGGGGTGGCCGAGGTCGAGGAGTTCAGCCGCACGGTGCCGCGCGGAGCGGTCCTGGTCCAGAGCCCGACCGGTACCGAGGTGCAGCGCGGGACGACCGTGACGCTGACCCTCTCCCGGGGACCGCGCCTGGTGAGGGTACCCAACGTCTTCTCGCTGTCCGAGGACCGGGCCGTCGCCGCACTCGAGGAGGCGGGCTTCGTGGTGGAGGTCGACTACACCTTCGGTGGCTCGGTCCTCGGACTCGTCGCAGGGCAGAGCCCGACGGGTGAGCAGCCCGAGGGGACGACCGTCCGCATCACCGTCACCTGAGACCTGCAGGCGGCCACCCCGGGTGGCCGCCTGCGGGCCGGCGGGCGGTGAGACCAGCCGGTGCCGGTCCTCAGCTCTTGGAGAGCGCTCCTGCCACGAGGAAGGCCATCTCCAGGGACTGCATGTGGTTCAGGCGAGGGTCGCAGACCGACTCGTAGCGCTCCAGGAAGGCTTCCTGGTCGATCGGATCGGCACCCCCGAGGCACTCGGCGACGTCGTCGCCCGTCATCTCCACGTGCAGTCCACCCGGGAAGGTGCCCAGGGCGTTGTGCACCTCGAAGAAACCCCGGACCTCGTCGATGACGTCGTCGAAGTTGCGGGTCTTGTACCCGTTCGGTGAGGTGACGGTGTTGCCGTGCATGGGGTCGGTGACCCAGAGCACCTGCGCACCGGACGCCGTGACACGTTCGACGAGGGAGGGCAGCTTCTCGCGGATGTTCGACGCCCCCATGCGGGTGATGAAGGTCAGGCGGCCCGGTTCACGGTTCGGATCGAGCTTGTCGATGAGGGCGAGGGCGTCGTCCGCCGAGGTGGACGGGCCGAGCTTGACGCCGATGGGGTTCCGCACCCGCGAGAGGAAATCGACGTGGGCGCCGTCGATGTCGCGGGTCCGCTCCCCGATCCACAGGAAGTGCGCCGAGGTGTCGTACGGCAGGGAGGTGCGCGAATCGATGCGTGTGAGCGCCCGCTCGTAGTCGAGGAGCAGGGCCTCGTGGCTCGCGAAGAACTCGACGCGCTTCAGCGCCTCGAAATCAGTGCCACAGGCGTCCATGAAGCGCACCGCCCGGTCGATCTCGCGGGCCAGCGACTCGTAGCGGGAGTGCGCGGGGTTGGCCATGAACCCCTTGTTCCAGTGGTGCACCAGGCGGAGGTCCGCGAACCCGCCCTGGGTGAAGGCGCGGATGAGATTCAGCGTCGAGGCGGACGTGTGGTAGGCCTTCACCATGCGGGAGGCATCGTGGCCGCGGCTCTCCGGCGTGAAGTCGTACCCGTTGACCATGTCGCCGCGGTAGGCGGGCAGGGTCACGCCGTCGCGCGTCTCGTCGTTCGACGAGCGGGGTTTGGCGAACTGGCCCGCCATGCGGCCCATCTTGATGACGGGCAGGGACGCTCCGTAGGTGAGGACGACGGCCATCTGGAGGATGGTGCGCACCCGGGCGCTGATCTTGTCGGCGGTCGCACCGTCGAAGGTCTCGGCGCAGTCACCGCCCTGGAGGAGGAAGGCCTTGCCCTGTGCCGCAGCGGCGAGCCGCTCGCGCAGCACATCCACCTCGCCCGCGAACACCAGGGGCGGCAGGCTCGAGAGCTCCTTCACCGACGCCGAATAGACCCCGGCGTCCTGCCACGACGGCTGCTGCACGGCGGCCATCGAGCGCCAGGCATCGAGGCCATCGGTGGTGGACGGGGTGGGTTCCGCGGTACGCGGGAGGGCGGGAGCTAGTGAATCGGTCACACCGGGATTCTACGTGCTGGCCGTCGGGCCCCCGATTCGGCCCGTCATTGCCGCGTCGCGACAGGTCACACAGGGGAGCCCTCGAGCGGAGTGCGCCTAGCCTGCCTGCGGCCTGGACTCGTGACCCTCGGACGCACCGGTCTCGCCCGCTCCGGCCTGCTTCCCCGCGGCCCTGCCGATCTCCGTGACGGCGCCGGGAGCGGGAGCGTCGGGAGAGATCCGGACGGCGGCCTTCCGCGTGTCCGCCCCGGGCTTCGGCGTCTTACGGCCGGCTGCCTTCTCCGCGGCGAGGCGTTCCTTCACGGTGCTGGCATAGGCGTCCACGTACTCCTGGCCGGAGAGGCGCATGAGTTCGTACATGATCTCGTCCGTCACCGAGCGCTGGACGAAGCGGTCGTCCTCGAGTCCCCCGTAGCGGCTGAAATCCAGGGGCTCCCCGATGATGACTCCGACGCGCCTAATGTTCGGGATGCGTCGGCCGATGGGCTGGACCTTGTCCGTCCCGATCATCGCCACCGGGATGACCGGTACGCCGGTGGCCAGCACGAGCTTCGCGACGCCGGTCTTGCCGCGGTAGAGGCGACCGTCGGGGCTGCGGGTCCCCTCGGGGTAGATGCCGAGGATGCCTCCGTCGTTGAGGATGTCCATGCCTGCGGTCAGTGACGACGACGACGCCGCGCCGCCGGAACGGTCCATGGGCAGCTGGTTGGAGAGGCGGAAGAAGAGGGCGGTGAGTCTGCCCTTGATGCCCTTACCGGTGAAGTACTCCGATTTGGCGAGGAACACGACGGGCCGGGGTACCACGATCGGCAGGAAGATCGAGTCGGAGAAGGACAGGTGGTTGCTGACGATCACGGCGGGTCCGGTGGACGGGATGTTGTCGAGTCCCTTGACCCAGGGCCGGAAGAGGAGGTTCAGGATCGGACCGACGATGATCCGTTTCATGACCCAATAGAACACGCTGCCAGCCTCCCTGCATGGACGGTGCGGCATGTGGCGTGCCACCCGCTTTTTCCTGTGGAAGCCTACTCTAAGGGGGCCGACCCGGCGGACGCCCGTCCTTTCCGGGCGGGGCGCCACCCCTGCACCCGGTCCCGCCCGGCGTCGAGCACTGCCGACACGCTGACGGCCGGTTGACGTAGCGCCGCGTGGTGTCCACGATGGAACGAGCACGCCCTCCCATCAGCAGGATGCCGGCCCGACGTCTCGGGCCCAGGCGCAGCACGCGACAGCAGGTAGCAGAGTATGGGCCCCCGAGGTCAGGAACCGAACGAATCCACCGACGACGCCGTATGGCAGGATCTCGTCGCGCGGCTGGAGGGCACCGCCTCCGATCCCCTGGCCACCGAGGCGTCACCCCGTACCCAGGAACCGCCCGCCGGGGCACCGGGAGCGCGGCCGGACGGTCGCGGTGTCCACAGGACCGATGCGTCCGGCGCCGCTCCTGCGGGGCGGGGCGGCGGCGAGCCGGACGGCCTGACGGACCGCGAGCGGGCCGATGCCATCTTCCGCAACCAGCCGTTCGCCTCGGCAGGACCACGCGACTACGTCGCCCCCGAGGAGCCGGAGGAGGACGACGGTTTCACCCCGGACGAGCCGCCACCCCTGGGCTCGGGCGACCCCCTCACCGTTCTCGCCTGGGTGGGAGCCGCCGGCGGGCCCGTCCTGCTGCTCCTGTTCGCCATGTTCTGGCAGGATGCTCCCCTGGCCGCGACACTGGCCGTGCTGGCCCTGTTCCTCGCCGGTGCGGGCTACCTCGTGACGAAGCTGCCGAAACACCGGGACATCGGGGATGACGGCGCCGAGGTCTGACGGCGTCCGTCCTCCGCATCCGTTCCCCGCCCGGTCGGGCAGCCACGGGCGGCGGAGGTCAGGTCCCGCTCCGGGACAGCAGGCGTGACAGGTCCGCGGCACCGATCAGCCCCGCCTGGGGGCCCAGCGCGGCACGCTCGATCCTCGCCGCGGGCCGGAAGCCCCGACCGGTCAGGTTCCGACCGAAGGCGCGACGCGCGGGATCGAGGAGCAGCTCGCCCGCATCACTGAGCCCGCCGCCGATCACGAAGGTCCCGGGATCCAGGGCGGCCGCGAGGTTGGCGAGGCCGAGCCCCAGCCACTGGCCGACGTCGTCGACGAGTTCGCGCGACGCCGGGTCCCCCTGCATCGCCAGGCGGGTGACGAGGGCCCCGGTGATGGCCGAGCCGTTCCCCGCGTCCGCGCCGGCCGCATCGAGGATGGCCCGTGCGACCGGGGAGTTCGCTGCAGCGAGCTCCCTCGCCTCGCGGCCCAGTGCGTTGCCCGAGGCGTACTGCTCCCAGCACCCGCGATTGCCGCACTCGCAGCGATGGCCCTGCGGCACGATGATCTGGTGCCCAAACTCCCCGGCGACGCCGTGGCGCCCACGCTCCACGCGCCCACCCATGATCATCGCGCCACCGATGCCGGTCCCGAGCGTGACGCAGACCAGGCGGCTCTCGCCGCGGCCGGCCCCGAAACGCCACTCGGCCCAGGCTGCGGCATCGGCGTCGTTCACCACCGTCACGCGTCGGCGCAGCAGCTTCTCGAGGTTGCGCCGCAGCGGCTCGTTGCGCCACGCGAGGTGGGGGCTGAACAGGACGGTGCTGTTGGTCAGGTCCATCCACCCCGCGGCGCCGATGCCGACGGAACGGATGCGGTAGTCGCCGGAGAGTTCGCGCACCAGGTCGGAGATGACGGCTTCGACCGCACGGGGATCCTGTCCCGGGGTCGCCCTGCGGGCCTCGGCGAGGATGCGGCCGTGCACGTCCACCACCCCTGCGGCGACCTTCGTCCCGCCGATGTCCACTCCGACGGAGAGTCCACGCCGTGCCGGGTTGGGGAAGGAGGACCGCGCTGCGCGTTGCGCCAGGGGGCCGTTCGTCCGCCACCCGGCCGGGGCCTCGCCGCGGGGCCGGCGGACCCTCGGGGTGGTCGGCTCGGGCGTGATCGCCATGCGGTCCTTCCTCGTCGCGGACCGCGCCGACGCGCCGCCGTTACCGATCTGTACACTACTGGACGGTCCGTGCAGCAGGGGAACCGATAGGCTGAGGCGACCCACGATCAAGGTGATACCAAAGGAGCTATCGTGCGCGACATCAGCGTTCCCGTCCTCGTGGACGTTCCCCGCCGGTCCAACATCGCGGATCTCGTCATCCGGCAGGCGGCCAAGCCGTCCGATCCGGCACTGTTCGCGGTCAAGCGGCCCTCCGGTGAGTGGGAGGACATCCCCGCGACGGAGTTCCGCCGGCAGGTCGAGGACATCGCGAAGGGACTGATCGCCTCCGGTATCCAGCCCGGCGACCGGGTCGCCATCATGGCCCGCACGCGGTACGAGTGGTCCCTGGCCGACTTCGCGATCTGGTTCGCCGGGGCCGTCTCCGTGCCGGTCTACGAGACCTCCTCCCCCGCCCAGGTGGCCTGGATCCTCAGCGATTCCGGCGCGGTCGGGGCCTTCGTCGAGGCTGCGCGCCATGAGCAGGTGGTGCGCGAGGCCGTGGCACTGGAGGGCATCACCTCCCTGCAGCATGTCTGGCCGTTCGACGGCAACGGCCTCGACACGCTCCGCACCGCGGGGGCCGGGACCGACGACGCCATGCTGGCGGACCGCCGCGCCTACGCCGGACTCGACGACGTCGCGACCATCATCTACACCTCGGGCACCACCGGGAAGCCCAAGGGCTGCGAGCTGACCCACGGGAACTTCGTGGAGCTGTCGGAGAACGCTGCTGCGGCCCTCCCCGAGGTGGCACGTGAAGGTGGTCAGACCATCATGTTCCTGCCCCTCGCCCACGTGTTCGCCCGTTTCATCTCCGTCCTGTGCGTCGCGGCCGGCGCCACCGTGGCGCACACACCGGACGTCAAGAATCTGCTGCCGGACCTCCAGAGCTACAAGCCGACCTTCATCCTCGCCGTGCCGCGCGTCTTCGAGAAGGTCTACAACAACTCGATGCTGAAGGCGGAGGACGGCGGCAAGGGCAAGATTTTCCATGCCGGAGCCGACGTCGCCATCGCCTGGTCGAAGGCCGAGCAGGCAGGCCGGATCCCCCTGAGCCTCAAGGTCAAGCACGCGGTCTTCGACCGGCTGCTCTACGGCAAGATCCGCACCGCCATGGGCGGGCGGGTCCAGCACGCGGTCTCGGGCGGCGCACCGCTCGGAGACCGCCTCGGCCACTTCTTCCACGGCATCGGACTCATGGTCCTGGAAGGCTACGGCCTGACGGAGACCACGGCCCCCATCACCGTGAACACCCCCAAGAAGATCAAGATCGGCACCGTCGGCGCACCGCTGCCCGGCAACGCCGTCAAGATCGCCGACGACGGCGAGATCCTCACCCGGGGCGTCTGCGTGATGAAGGGGTACTTCAACCGTCCCGACCTGACCGAGGACACCTTCGCCGACGGCTGGTTCCGCACCGGGGACATCGGTGAGCTCGACGACGACGGGTTCCTGCGCATCACCGGCCGCAAGAAGGAGATCATCGTGACCGCCAGCGGCAAGAACGTGATCCCGGCGGTCCTCGAGGACGCCATCCGCTCCAATGCCCTCGTCTCGCAGTGCGTCGTGGTGGGCGACCAGCGCCCCTTCATCTCCGCGCTGATCACCCTCGACGAGGAAGCCCTTCCCGGGTGGCTCGAGCGGCACCAGCTCCCGGCCACGACCACCATCGCGGAAGCGGCGGAGCACCCGAAGGTCCTCGCGGAGATCCAGGAACTCGTCGACACCGCCAACACCACCGTCTCCCGGGCGGAGGCCGTCAAGGTCTTCCGGATCGTCCCGACGGACTTCACGGAGACCACCGGGCACCTGACGCCGTCGCTGAAGATCAAGCGGAACCAGGTGCTGAAGGACTACTCGGCCGTCGTCGAGTCCATCTACTCCTCGGCCCGGGTCTGAGCCGGCTCCTCCCCCGCGGGCCGGACGGTCGGTCCGGGGAGGAGGGGCGGATCAGTCCGTCTTCAGGTTGAGCAGCGCGTTCTCGATGACCTCGGTGAGGGCCGGGTGGATCCAGTACTGGCCCTTGGCCATGGTGTGGGCGTCGAGACCGAAGGACATGGCCTGGACGACGGGCTGGATGATCATGGACGCCTCGTGACCAAGGACGTGCGCCCCGAGGATCCTGCCCGTGGACCGGTCCGCGATGACCTTCGCGAAGCCGGTGGTGTCCTCCATGGCCCAGCCGTATGCGGTCGAGCCGTAGTGCTGCACTGCCGTGACGACGGTGGCGCCGGTCGCGTCCGCATGGACGAGAGCCTCTTCCTCGGTCATGCCCACGGACGCGGCCTGGGGGTGGGAGAACACCGCGGCGGGCACGAAGCGATGGTCGCTCGACCGGAGGTCCCCGGGGTTCAGCAGATTGTGGGCGACGATCCTCGCCTCGTGGTTCGCCACGTGCTTGAGCTGGTACTCGCTGCTGACGTCGCCCAGGGACCAGAGTCCCTCCACGGGTGCACCATCGCGGAGCACCCGCTGCTGGGCGTCGACGGCGAGACGGCCGTCGTCGTGCAGGTCCAGTCCGGCGTCCGCTGCGCCGAGCGTGTCCGTGGTCGGTGTGCGCCCCACCGCGACCAGGACGACGTCGACCTCGACCTCGACCGGACCGTCGGGGCCCTCCAGCGATGCGGTCACGCCGCCGGCGGAGGCCGTCAGCGCGGTGACGGCGGTGTCGAGGCGGAGGTCCCACTGCCGGGCCGCCTGCTGCGTGAAGGCGTCGGCGACCGTCTCGTCGAGATGCCGCAGCATCCCGCCGGAGCGCACGGCGATGGTCACCTCCGTGCCGAAGGAGGAGAACACGTGGGCGAACTCCGCTGCGATGTAGCCGCCACCGATGATCAGCAGCCGTCCGGGCAGCTCATCGATGCGCATGACGGTGTCCGAGGTGTGGACCTGCGGGAGGGTGATGCCGGGGATGTCCGGGATGACGGCGCGTGATCCGGTCGCAATCACCAGCTGATCCGCCGTGACGACCTCCCCGGAGGCCGTCTCGAAGGACTTCTCCCCCGTGAGCCGCACGTACTCCTCGATGAGCGTCACGTTCTCGAGCTCCTCCGCCCGATAGGTGCGACCGCCCCGCGAGATGGCGTCGATCCGGGTGAAGATCCGGTCCCGGATGTCGGTCCACCGGACGCCCTCGAACCGGAGGTCGACCCCGAGCCGCGAGGACAGCGTCGGCGCCGAGGCCAGCTCTGCGGGATAGACGAACATCTTGGTGGGGATGCACCCGACATTGAGGCAGGTGCCGCCGAACGTGCCCCCGTCCACGAGCACGACGCTCCGATCGTCCCATTCCGGCGAGATGAGGGTGTTTCCTGAGCCGGAGCCGATGATCGCGAGGTCGTAGTGGGTCATCTGCGCAGTCTAGCCGCGCTCACGCGGCGAGCTGGTCGACCACGAGGGCCGCGAGCTCCGTCACCGCCCGCCGCGTGGCCGGGTTCAGCCGGGACAGGTCGACCCGCGAACCCTCCGCCAGGTGGCGATCGTACGGGATACGCACCACGGTGCTCACCCGCGACCGGAAATGCTGCTCGATCTGGCCCACGTCCACCTGCGTCCCGTTGCCGGACGAGAGGTTGATCACGACGATCGCCTTCTTCACGAGGTCCTGCCGACCGTGCGCCTCCAACCAGCTGAGGGTCTCCGAGGCGAGTCTCGCCTCGTCGACACTGCCCCCGGAGACCAGCACCACCGAGTCGGCCTTCTCGAGCGTCCCCTTCATCACGGAGTGCACCATGCCGGTACCGGAGTCGGTCAGGACGATCGAGTAGTAGCGGCTGAGCAGATCCGTGACGGCACGGTAGTCGGAGTCGTCGAACGCCTGGGCCACCGCCGGATCGGTGTCCGACGCGAGCACGTGGAGCCGGGAGCCGTCACGCGTCACATAGCCCGCGAGCTGCGCGAACGAATCGATGGTGTACCGGTTCTGGACGAGCTGCCGCGCCGTGTGGTCCGCCCGCCCCGGCGAACGGTCGGACAGTGTCCCACGGTCCGGGTTGGCGTCCATGGCGATGATGCGATCCTCCCGGATGTCGGCCAGGGCCATCCCGAGGAGGGTGGTGACCGTGGTCTTGCCGACGCCGCCCTTGCGGGACAGGACCGGGACATAGCGTGTCCGCCCGCCCAGCCGTGCGGAGATACGGTGCTCCAGCGCACGCTGCGAGCGCACGGCGTCGGAGTCGCCGACATTGATGCGTCCGAACGTGGCGCTGTAGAGCCAGCGCCGCCAGCCCGAGACCGGCGGCCGGTCCGGTCCCACGAGGAGTCGGTCCGCCGTCAGGGCTGATGCCGGCTCCGGACCGAGGTCCTTCTCACGGCGGCTCGTCCGTTCGGCAGCGGCCGCCGTCGGCCCTGGCGCCGGCGGCAGGTCGTCCCGCGCGGTCGAGGTCGTTCTCGGCGATCGGGTGCCGGACGGCGTCCATCCGTCGGTCGTCGTGGGCACCGCTGCACCTCGGGTGACGAGACCGGACGTGGTGAGGGCGTCGGCGGGAAGGGGTGCGGGCACGCTCAACGTCGGACCCTGCAGCGTCGATGGGGGGACGGTCGAGACGGGGACGGCGAAGGCGTTGAGGTGGACCCCGTTCAGGGCCGTCGCTGCCTCTCCTGCAAGGGCGGTCACGGTGGCCGGGACCGGGCCGGTGGTCCCCGGTCCACCCGCGCCCGCGGGACCGACGGGGCCCGGGTCGGCGGGCACGACACCTACGGGACGGGCGTCGTCGGGCTCGATACCGGCTGGGTCGGTACCGGCTGGGTCGGTGTCGCCTGGATCAGCAGCCACCCGATCCGTACCGGCTGCTCCGATGTCCGCGGCTCCGGTATCGGCGGGCTCACCGGCGTTCCCGGCAGCAGACACTGCGTCAGGACCGGCATCGGCAGGATCCGGGCCCACGCCTGCTGTGGCGGGAACCGGGCTCCCGGGGGAATCGACCGCGGGCGGGGCAGCGTCGGTGGGACCGCCGTCGGGCAGCAGGGGAACGCCGGGGACGATCGGCACGCCCTGCGTCAGGTCCGGGCGGACGGCGTCCGGGAGGGGTGCGCTCGCATGGGCGCCGGGCGTGGAGGGATCGGTCGATTCGCGTGCCATGGTTCCTCACAGATCGTCGGGCGGCCGGCCCGCCCGCCTGCGCGAGCGGGACCGTTCGGATGTTCCCAGCGCTCCACTCTAGCCTGACCGTCCTGTCCGCCGAGGTGCGGGGCGGTCCGGTCGGACCACTTCGCGGGCGCGTCAGCCGGGCGTGACGACGAGCAGCAGGTCCCCGCCCTGGGCCGGTCCGCCCGTGGAGGCGACGCGCTGCACCGTGCCGCCGATCGGGGTGGTGATGCTGGCCTCCATCTTCATCGCCTCGATGGTGGCGACCGTGTCACCGGCGGCGACGGTGTCGCCCTCCGCCCGCGTGACCGTGACGGATCCGGCGAACGGTGCGGCGATCTGGCCGGGTGTGCCGACGTCGGCCTTCTCCGCCGCCTTCACATCGCTCTCGACGCTGCGGTCACGCACGCTCACCGGCCGCATCTGCCCGTTGAGCGTGCACATGACGGTGCGCATGCCCCTCTCGTCGGGCTCGGACACGGCTTCGAGGGTCGCGATGAGCCGCACGCCCTTCTCGAGTTCGATCACGTGCTCGGTGGCGGGCTGCAGGCCGTAGAGGTAGTCGGCCGTACCGAGGAGCGAGACGTCGCCGTACGTGTCGCGGATGGACCGGAAGTCCTTGGTCGGCCCGGCGAACAGCAGCGTGTTCAGGGCGGTACGTCGCTCCTTCGAGCTGCCCGCGAGCTTCGCCTCGTCCTCGGAGCTGAGCTGCACGTCGCGGGGCTTGAGTTCGCGCCCTTCCAGCGCCTTGGTCCGGAAGGGTTCCGGCCAGCCTCCGGGCGGGGTGCCGAGCTCACCGTTCAGGAAACCGATCACGGAATCCGGGATGTCGAAGGACTGCGGGTTCTCTTCGAACTCAGCGGGGTCCGCGTTCCTCCCGACCAGGGCCAGCGCGAGATCCCCGACCACCTTGGAGGACGGGGTGACCTTCACGAGTCTGCCGAGGATACGGTCCGCGGCGGTGTACATGTCCTCGATGGCCTCGAAGCGCTCCCCCAGTCCGAGCGCGATGGCCTGCTGCTTGAGGTTGGAGAGCTGACCACCCGGGATCTCGTGGCGGTAGACCCGGCCCGTGGGACCGGGCAGCCCGGATTCGAACGGCGCGTACATGCGCCGGACGGCTTCCCAGTAGGGCTCCAAGGCGCACACGTTCCCGAGATCCAGCCCGGTGTCCCGCGGTGTGTGCGCGAGGGCGGCGACGAGGGCGGAGGCGGACGGCTGGCTGGTCGTCCCCGCCAGGGCCGCGCTGGCGACGTCGACGGCGTCGACCCCCGCCTCCACGGCGGCGAGCAGCGTGGCGAGTTGCCCGCCCGCGGTGTCATGTGTGTGCAGGTGGACGGGCAGGTCGAAGCGGTCCCGCAGGGCGGCGACCAGCTTCGCCGCCGCGGCCGGACGGAGCAGTCCCGCCATGTCCTTGATCGCCAGGATGTGCGCCCCGGCGTCGACCATGCGCTGGGCGAGGTCGAGGTAGTACTCCAGCGTGTACAGCTTCTCGTCGGGATCCAGCATGTCGGAGGTGTAGCACAGCGCCACCTCGGCGACCGCGGTCCCCGTCTCCCTCACCGCCCGGATGGCCGGTTCCATCTGCGAGACGTCGTTGAGCGCGTCGAAGATCCGGAAGATGTCGATGCCGGAGGCCGCGGCCTCCTGGACGAAGGCCATGGTCACCGCCTCGGGGTAGGGCGTGTAGCCGACGGTGTTGCGTCCACGCAGCAGCATCTGCAGGCAGATGTTGGGCACCTCGCGGCGTAGGACGTCCAACCGCTCCCACGGGTCCTCACCGAGGAAGCGGAGCGCGACGTCGTACGTCGCGCCGCCCCACGCCTCGACGGACAGCAGCTCCGGCGTCAGGTGCGACACGCTCGCTCCGGCCGCCGCCAGGTCCCTCGTCCGGACCCGCGTGGCGAGCAGGGACTGGTGCGCATCGCGGAAGGTGGTGTCCGTGACCGCCACTGCCGTCTGGTCGCGCAACGCCCGGGCGAAGCCCTCCGGTCCCAGCTCCAGCAACCGCTGACGGCTACCCGCCGGGGCTTCCGGATCCTTCTCGCCCGCACGGGCGGATCCCGCGCCCGTCACTGCGCCCGCAGGTTCCCGGTCGGATCCTGCAGGAGCCGCTCCGGGGTCGGACGACGCGGCCGGGAGGGCCGGCAGCTTCTCGCGCGGGTCCAGGTGGGCCGGCCGCGGCCCGTTGGGCTGGTTGACGGTGACGTCGGCGAGCCAGGTCAGGAGCTTCGTGCCGCGGTCCGCGGGGACGCGGGCGGTCAGCAGTTCGGGACGCTCGTCGATGAAGGAGGTCGCCACGTTCCCGGCGATGAAATCCGGATCGTCGAGGACCGCCTGCAGGAAGCTGATGTTCGTGGAGACGCCGCGCACCCGGAACTCGGCCAGCGCCCGCCGGGCCCGCGTGACGGCGGACGGGTAGTCGCGGCCACGGCAGGTGAGCTTGACCAGCATCGAGTCGAAGTGCGGGCTGATCTCGGCGCCGGCATAGACCGTGCCGCCGTCGAGCCGCACGCCCGCTCCACCGGCGGACCGGTACGCCGAGATCCGTCCGACATCGGGGCGGAACCCGTTCGCCGGGTCCTCCGTGGTGATCCGGGACTGCAGGGCGGCTCCGCGCAGGGTCACGGTGTCCTGGCTCAGGCCGAGATCGGCGAGGGTCTCCCCCGCGGCGATCCGCAGCTGGGACTGCACGAGGTCGACGTCGGTGACCTCCTCCGTGACGGTGTGCTCCACCTGGATGCGCGGGTTCATCTCGATGAACACGTGCTGCCCTGCCCGCTCCCCGACCGTGTCCACCAGGAACTCGACGGTCCCCGCGTTCACGTAGCCGAGCGCCGTCGCGAACTTCACGGCGTCCCGGTGGAGCGCCTGCCGGATGCCCTCGTCGAGGTTCGGTGCGGGGGCGATCTCGATGACCTTCTGGTGTCGACGCTGCAGGGAACAGTCGCGTTCGAAGAGGTGCATGACGTTGCCCTGTGCGTCCGCGAGGATCTGCACCTCGATGTGCCGCGGACGCAGGACCGCCTGCTCCAGGAACATCGTCGGATCGCCGAACGCGGACTCCGCCTCCCGCATGGCCGCTTCCAGCGCCTCGGGCAGTGCCTCCCGGGTGTCGACCCTGCGCATCCCGCGGCCGCCGCCGCCCGCCACGGCCTTCGCGAAGACCGGGAACCCGATCTCCTCGGCAGCGGCGATCAGCTCGTCGACGTCCGCACTCGGCCGGGAGGAGGCGAGGACCGGGATGCCCGCGCTACGGGCGGCATCCAGCGCCTTCACCTTGTTCCCGGCGAGCTCCAGGACGTCGGCGGGAGGCCCCACGAAGGTGATCCCTGCCTCGGCCGCGGCCCGCGCGAGCCCCGGGTTCTCGGAGAGGAATCCGTAGCCCGGGTAGATGGCGTCGCACCCGGCCTCCGTCGCGACGCGGATGATCTCGGCGATGTCCAGGTACGCCCGGACAGGGTGCCCCTCCTCGCCGATCAGGTACGCCTCGTCGGCCTTCTGCCGGTGGATCGAGGTGCGGTCCTCATGGGGGAACACGGCGACGGTCTTCGCGCCCACCTCGTGCCCGGCACGGAACGCCCGGATCGCGATCTCGCCGCGGTTGGCCACCAGAATCTTCGAGAACATCGCACTCCTGCATCATCGCCGGTCGGGTCCATCACGCTGGCATGATCCTACCCGCCGGCACAGCCTGGTCCAGCGGACGTCCCGGCCCGCGGACGTGCCCTCCGCACGGCCGCCGGACGGGCGCAGATCAGGGCGGATGAGCGGTTCCGCCTATGATTGACCGGGGCGTCAAGGACAGCCGCATGCCCCGGCGGCGGCCAGAGACAGGTATGGGTTCACCACGTGCAGGTAGTCAGTATCAGCAGCCTCAAAGGCGGCGTGGGCAAGACGTCGGTCACCCTGGGGCTGGCGTCCGCCGCACTGGCAGCAGGGAACCCCACCCTCGTCGTCGACCTCGATCCCCACGCTGACGCGACCACCGGTCTCGGCGTCAGACCCTTGGGCCGGACGGACATCGGGCGGCTGCTCAAGAACCCCCGGCGCGCGGACCTCGGAGCGAACACCGTCCCGGCCGGCTGGGTCGCGACGGCGGCCGGGCGGTCCGGGTCGTCCCCCTCGGTCCTCGACGTCGCCATGGGCTCTGCGTACTCCGGCATCTACGACAGGCCGGACCTCGGGCGGCGGGACCAGCGACGCCTGGCCACGCTCCTCTCGAGGATCACGGGGTACAGCCTCGTGCTGATCGACTGCCCGCCGTCCCTCAACGGTCTCACCCGCATCGCCTGGACGGCGAGCAACAAGGTGGTCCTGGTGGCCGAGCCCGCCCTCTTCTCCGTCGCCGGCACCGAGCGGACCATGCGCGCCCTCGAGCTGTTCCGGCGCGAGTTCGCCCCCGGCCTCACCACCGCCGGGATCGTCGCGAACAAGGTCCGCGCCACCTCCAACGAGCACGCGTTCCGCCTTGCCGAGATGAGGCAGATGTTCGGTGACCTCCTCCTGACGCCGACCATCCCCGATCAGGCCGACTGGCAGCAGATCCAGGGTGCTGCCCACGCGGTGCACCACTGGCCGGGCGATTCCGCCCGCCAGGCGTCGGGCTACTTCGACGAGCTGCTCAGGGGCGTTCTGGATACCGGGAGGATGAGGAGCCGCAGCGGGCGCCGTTGACGGCTCCGGAGCCTTGCCGGGATCGACCGCCGCGTTGCTGGAGGGGATGCGGTTCGACCCCGCCCGACTCCTGCGGGGAGCTAGCTGATCTTGCGGGTGGCGCGGCGCTTGCTCAGTTCGTCGCCCGGGAATTCCTGCTCCAGCGCATGCTCGCTCGGAAGCGCGGCGAGGCTTCCCTCGACCTCACGCCAGACCCGGCCGACGGCGATGCCGAAGACACCCTGTCCGCCCTGCACCAGGTCGATCACCTCGTCGGCGGAGGTGCACTCGTACACACTCGCGCCGTCGCTCATCAGGGTGATCTGCGCAAGGTCCTCGACCCCGCGCTCGCGCAGGTGCTCGACGGCCGTGCGGATCTGCTGCAGGGAGACACCGGTGTCGAGCAGCCGCTTGACGACCTTGAGCACGAGGATGTCCCGGAAGCCGTACAGCCGCTGCGTGCCGGACCCGGAGGCACCGCGGACGGCGGGTTCGACGAGGCCGGTCCGCGCCCAGTAGTCGAGCTGGCGGTAGGTGATGCCCGCAGCCTTGCAGGCGGTGGGACCGCGATACCCGGCATCTTCATCGAGGACGGGGAGGTCTTCCGTGAACAGTAAGCCCTGGGCGCTTGCTGGGACGCCAGCGCCTGCCGGGCTGGCTGCCTTGCCGGCGTCACCCTTCGGACTCACGTGCTGCCTCCTCGTAGTGTTCCCGGGGAAGATGCTCTGGACGGAACCTCAGGATGTGCACCAAGTGTGCCCCGAGTCCACCACACACGCAATGGGAACTGTATGCTCCGACGTTAGATCGCGGGAGGGCTGAGGTCAAAGACCGAGCCCCACAAGCATGGGCGTGTCGGAGGCCGTCCTCAGCGCTCGAAATCCTCGGGCTCCACATCGGCGAGGAACTCCCTGAACTGGAGGACCTCCTTCTCCGCCGTCTCCCCGGTGGCGCCGTCCGCGCCGTCCTCCGCATCGGCGTCGGCGATCTCCACGCCGGCAACCGCCAGGACCTCGTCGGCACAGAAGATGGGGCACGGCACACGCAGCGCCACCGCCAACGCGTCCGAGGCGCGCGAACCGACCGTCACGCCATCACTGAAGACGAGTTGGGCGTGGTACACGGTGTCCTCCACCGAGGTGATGCGCACCTCGGTGATCACCTTGCCGGCGGCGGCGACGACGTCGACCAGCAGGTCGTGCGTCATCGGCCGGGGCGGCACGATCCCCTGCTGGACGAAGGCGATGGCGCTGGCTTCCGGGGCGCCGATCCAGATGGGCAGGTGCCGTTCCCCCGACGACTCGCGGAGGAGGACCAGGGGCTGGTTCGAGGGCAACTCGATCCGCACTCCCACGACTTCTACTTCGATCACGGGGTGGCCGCCTAACTGTCCATCCGGGCTATGTGGCTGTTCACGAGGGCGCTGTGCAGCCCGAGGCAGAGCTCGCTGATCTCCCGTGCCGTCTCGGCCGCACGGGCCTTCGACGCGACGTCCTTGCGGGAGGCGACGGGAGCGACGACACGCTCGACGAGGCCCAGCTCGCGGTCTGCGGCCGCCCGGAAGGGACGGAGATGGCGGGGCTCGATGCCGTGCAGCTCGAGCTGGACGCAGGCCGTCGTGATCTTGAGGGCGTACTCGTCGAAGCGGTTGTCGACGGCAGAGATGAGACCGAAGCTCACGAGGTCGTCCACGAGCCGCCGCGGGGCACCGGCCTCGGCCGCGAGCGTCTCGGCCGTGAGCCGCCGGGCGTGGGCGCTGAGTTCCCGTGACAGCTGCTCGGAGACGATGCGCGGCGCGAGCGTCATGCCGCCCGGCAGCGACTCGGGGCGTTCACCCCGGTCGATCGCGTCGACGTAGTCCTTGATGACCTTGAGCGGCAGGTACTGGTCGCGCTGCAGGGCGAGGACGAACCGAAGGCGCTCGACATCGTGCCCCGTGTACTTGCGGTACCCGGCGCGGGTGCGCTGCGGGGCGATCAGGCCCTTCTCCTCGAGGAACCTGATCTTCGAAGCCGTGACCTGGGGGAATTCGCCGGAGAGCTCGCGGAGCACCTCGCCGATCGTGAGGACGCCCGAGGTACCTGGAGCGACGCCGGCGGACCGGCGGGCGGGTTGGGAAGGCATGGAGCGGACTAGGCCTGCGCTGTCGTCTGCTGCGCTGCCTGGGCCGTGACGGCACGGGCGGCATAGAAGGTCAGCCGGAACTTGCCGATCTGTACCTCGTTGCCGTTGCGGAGGGCGACGCTGTCGACGCGGTCGTTATTCACGTAGGTCCCGTTGAGGCTCCCGGTGTCGACGACCATGAAGCCGCTGTCCGTCCGCCGGAATTCGGCGTGCTGCCGGGACACCGTCACGTCGTCCAGGAAGATGTCGGCATTGGGGTGACGACCGGCCTTCGTGATGTCCTCGTCCAGCAGGAAGCGGGCACCCGCATTCGGTCCGGAATGGGCGATCAGGAGTGCGGAACCCGAGGGAAGCGCTGCGACCGAAGCCTGTTCCTCACGGGTGAGATGCCGTTCGAGCTCCGTCGTCACGGCCTGCGGGGGCAGACCGATCGTGGTTGTCTCCGGAGACGTCATGTTCGGCTCTTCTCCATTCACGGCTGGATCGTCATTCGGCATCATCGGTGGTTCCTCCCCTACTGCGTGCAACAGTCCGTCCTGCCCTGCTGCCCTGTCCTGCCGCCCTCGCGGGGGTGGATCTAGCCTACCTGCTGGGAGTAATCGGCTGAACTCAGCAGGCCCGTCACCGCGGAGCTGTCGGAGACCTTGATCTCCAGGAGCCAGCCCTCACCGTAGGGATCGGTGTTGATGAGCGAGGGATCGTCGTCGAGCGCCTCGTTGCGCGAGACGATCTCCCCCGTGATCGGGGCATAGATGTCGCTGACGCTCTTGGTGGACTCGACCTCGCCGATGACCTCGGCGCCCGTGACGGCCGTGCCGGCCTCGGGCATCTGGACGTAGACGACGTCGCCGAGGGCGTCCTGTGCGAAGTCGGTGATACCCACACGAACCGTGCCGTCGGCTGCCGGCTCACTGACCCACTCGTGCTCCGCGGTGTAGTACAGGCCATCGGGAATGTTGCTCATGGTTGCCTTTCGGACGCGCGGTCTTCATCGGCGGCGCCGGGCGCCGTCCGCTACGGGTACTGGTCGAGTATAGGCATATCCACCGGGCCCCGTGACGCACCTCTCACGCCCTGTGGACCGCCCGTGGACCGCCCCCGCGGGCATGCGAAAAGCCCGCCTCCTCCGGTCATCACAACCAGTGGAGACGGGCTCTGCAGTGTCGGGATGACAGGATTTGAACCTGCGACCCCTTGACCCCCAGTCAAGTGCGCTACCAAGCTGCGCCACATCCCGATCAGCCCGTCCAGCGGGCCAAACCACTCGGACAACACTACAGCATTCCCCGGGTGGATCGGCACATCGGACGGCGCCGTCCGGGGGTCAGCGCTTGCGGCTGCGCTTCTCCCGGACGCGCATGCTGACCTCGATGGGGGTTCCCTCGAAACCGAACGTCTCCCGCAGCCGGCGGGTGATGAAACGCCGGTAGCCGGGGTCCAGGAACCCCGTCGTGAAGAGGACGAACTTCGGCGGCCGGCTCGAGGCCTGGGTGCCGAAGAGGATGCGCGGCTGCTTGCCCCCGCGGACGGGGTGCGGGTGCGCGGCGACGAGTTCGCCGAGGAACGCGTTGAGGCGTCCGGTCGGGATGCGCCGATCCCACGACTCGAGGGCGACGTCGAGGGCCGGGACCAGCCGGTCCTTGTGCCATCCGGTGAGGGCGGAGATGTTGACCCGCGGAGCCCAGTCCACGTGCGCGAGATCCTGCTCGATCTCGCGTTCCAGGTACCGGCGGCGTTCGTCGTCGAGCAGGTCCCACTTGTTGAAGGCCAGCACGATCGAGCGGCCCGATTCGATGGCCATGTTGAGGATGCGGACATCCTGCTCGCTGAGGATCTCGTCGACGGCGAGGAGCACGACGGCGACCTCCGCCTTCTCGAGCGCGGACTGCGTGCGCAGGGAGGCGTAGAAATCTGCGCCCTGCTGCATGTGCACACGGCGCCGGATCCCGGCGGTGTCCACGAAGCGCCAGGTGCGGCCGCCGAGTTCGATCATCTCGTCCACGGGATCGCGGGTGGTGCCCGCCAGGGGGTCCACGACGACGCGGTCGGAACCCGCGAGCTTGTTCAGGAGCGAGGACTTGCCCACGTTCGGGCGGCCGATCAGCGCCACGCGTCGGGGGCCTCCGGACCGCTCGATCCCGCCGTGCTCGGAGAACTCCGGCAGGATCTCGACGACCTTGTCCAGCATGTCGGCGGTGCCGCGGCCGTGCAGCGCGGAGACCGGCCAGGGCTGCCCGAAGCCGAGGCCCCACAGCACGGAGGCGTCGGCCTCGTTCTGGATGTCGTCCACCTTGTTGGCCACGAGGATGACGGGCTTCTTCTTGCGGCGCAGCATACGGACCACGGCCTCGTCCGTCGCCGTGGCTCCGACGGTGGCGTCGACCACGAGCAGCACGGCGTCGGCCATGTCGACGGCGATCTCCGCCTGGTCGGCCACGCGGGCGTTGATGCCCTTGGCGTCCTGCTCCCAACCGCCCGTGTCCACGAGCGTGAAGTTGTGGCCCGTCCACTGCGCCGGGTAGGACACGCGGTCACGCGTGACGCCCGGCGTGTCCTCGACGACGGCCTCGCGGCGTCCGAGGATGCGGTTGACGAGGGTGGACTTCCCGACATTGGGGCGGCCGACGATCGCGAGGACCGGGTTGAGCCGCCCCTCTGCCTCGTCGTCGTAGTCCTCGTCCTGCCGGGCCAGGAGGGCGGCGTCCTCGTCGTCGAGTTCGTAGTCCTCGAGGCCCGCGCGCAGCGAGGCGGCACGCTGCTCGGCCTCGGCGTCGTCGAGGGTCTCGAGCAGCTCGCTGACCTGGTCCTCGCCGGTCGGCTCGTAGTCCTCGTCGGCCCCGGCCCCGTGGCCGGTCGCGTTCGGCGAAAGGTTCTCGCTCATCGTTGGTTTCCTTCGGTTGGTGTACGCCGTCTCCCGACGGCGATCCTGGTGGGCGCGAGCCCGGAGTCTTAAGGCGCGCTCAGTGCGCGATGGTGCGGACGACGTCGAGCACGGCGGCGACGGTCTGCTCGAAGTCGAGGTCGGAGGAGTCGAGCGTGACCACGCCGTCGGCGGCCTGCCGGAAGTTGACGACCGTGGAGTCCCTGGCGTCACGGTCGATGACCTGCTGCTTCAGCTGCGCGTCCGTCTGCGTCCCGCCGAGCTGGTCGCCACGGCGCCGCAGGCGGGCCTCCTCGCTCGCGGTGAGGAGGATGCGGACCTCGGCATCGGGGGCGACGACGGTGGTGATGTCGCGTCCCTCGGCGACGATGCGGTGTCCGGCTCCGGCGATCAGCGCACGCTGCCTGCGGATCAGTTCGGCGCGCGCACCCATGGTCGTGGCGACGGCGCTGACGGCCGAGGAGACCCCCGGCTCGCGGATCGCGGCCGTGACGTCGTCACCGGCGATGGTCACCGACTCCCGATCGGGACTCGTGCTGATGAACAGCTCGATGCCGCGGGCGGCGGCCTCCACGGCCACGCCGTCCTGCAGGTCGACGCCGGTGGCGATGCAGTGCAGCGTCACCGCGCGGTACATGGCGCCCGTGTCCAGGTACGCCGCGCGGAGGCGGCGCGCCACCTCCCGGCTGACGCTCGATTTCCCGGAACCGGAGGGTCCGTCGATCGCCACGACGAGCGACTTCCCGAGGCGGAACCCCGAATGGGGGCTCGCGTCCCGCTCCGCCGTCGCCTCCGGATCCCCTGCCGCGGGTGCTGCCGATGCTGCTGATGCCGATGTGGTGATCACTGCACTACCTTCCAGCCCCGCTGGGTCAGGGACTCCGTCAGTTCTTGCCGCTTGCCGGGCAGGACCGAGAGCTCCGCGAGTCCCACCTGCCGCCCGGGTGAATGTTCGAGGCGGAAATCCTCGACGTTGATGCCGGTGTGGCCGATCTCCGTCAGGAGCTTCGCGATCTGCCCGGGAACGTCGTCGACCAGCACGGTCAGCCGCGCGAACGAATTCGGTGGGGTGCCGTGCTTGCCCGGGACACGCGCCTGGCCGGCGTTGCCCTCCGTCATGAGTTGCGCCATGTCGAGCCGCGCTCCCCCGGCAGTCGGGTCCTCGAGCGTCGAGATGAGGCGGTCGAGGTCCTCCCGGACGCCGTACAGGATGTCCACGAGGCGGCCGGCGTTGGCCGAGAGGATCTGCACCCACAGGCGCGGATCACTCGCGGCGATGCGGGTGACATCGCGGAGCCCGTTCCCGGCGAGGGCCAGCGCCTGCACGGGCGAGTCCTGCAGCCGGCTCGCGACCAGGGAGGACACGACCTGCGGGAGGTGCGAGATCAGGGCGACGGCACCGTCGTGCTCCCCAGCGGACATCCGCGTGGGGACCGCGCCGAGGTCGACGGCGAGTGACTCGGCCCGGAGCACCGCGTCCGGCCTGCTCGTCGCGTGGGCGCACAGCACCCACGGGGCACCGGAGAAGAGCTCCGCGCGGGCCGCCACGGGCCCCGACTTCTCACGGCCCGCCATCGGGTGGGTCCCGACGTAGCGCGGGAGGTGGCCGGCGGCGTCGGGCATGCCCTCGAGCTCCCGCAGGATGGACTCCTTGACGCTGCTGATGTCCAGCACGACGGCGGCGGGGTGCGCCACGAGGGCCTTCGCGACGACCCGGGCCGTGACGTCAGGGGGCGTGGCGACGACCACGAGTTCCGGCTCGAACGATTCGCCGTCGAGCTCGGAGTGGAGCCTGCCGGCCCCGATGTCCCGCGCCACCGCCTCGGTGGACGGCGAGCTGTCGGACAGCACGACGTCGAGCCCGCGCGCCCGGAGGCCGAGCCCGATGCTCGCGCCGAGCAGACCCGCCCCGACGATGAGGACGGGACCGGCGAGGTGCGTCCCCTGGTCCGTGCGGATGGTCATCGACTAGAGGCCCACCGAAGCCAGGAGGTGTCCGACCTCCTGGCGGCCGAGCACGCGGATGCTGCCCTGGCGCTGGTCACCGACGCGGATGGGACCCACCTGGGTGCGGACGAGGCGCTCCACGGGGTGTCCGACGGCGTCGAAGAGCCGGCGGACGACGCGGTTGCGTCCCGAATGCAGGACCACCTCGACGAGGATGTGGCCGGGGGTGGAGTCGACGAGCTTGAAGGAGTCCACCGTCGCCACGCCGTCCTCGAGCTCGATCCCCTCCTTCATCTGGGCTCCGATGCCCTGGGCCATGGGGCCGCGGACCTGGACGAGATAGGTTTTGGGTACTTCGTAGGACGGGTGCGTGAGGCGGTTGGTGAGCTCACCGTCGTTGGTGAGCAGCAGCAGGCCCTCGGTCTCGGCGTCCAGGCGGCCCACGTGGAAGAGCCGCTCGCTCTTGTCCTTGTTCTTGAGGAAGTCGCTGATGCAGCGGCGGCCCTCGGGGTCCTCCATGGTGGACACGACGCCGCGGGGCTTGTTGAAGACGTAGTACTTCAGGTGCTCGTTGAGCTGCAGGCGGATGCCGTCCACGTGGATGGCGACCTGTTCGGGATCCACCCGCACACCGAGTTCGGTGACGATCGTGCCGTCGACCTCCACCCGGCCGTCGAGGATCATCTCCTCGCAGACGCGGCGGGACGCGACGCCGGCGAGGGCCATCACCTTCTGCAGGCGCACGCCCTCGGGGTTGTGCACGTCGATCTCATCCGCGGGTCGGCCCGAGTGCTTGGGCCTGGCCTGCCGCACGGGGCCGAGGTTCTGGCCGAAACGCTCCTTGCCGAAGGCCTTGGCGCCCGCCGGCTTCTGGCGCGGGCCTGCCTGGCCCGGACGTCCCGGCTTGCCGGCGCGGCTGCCCGGCTTCGCTGCGAAGCGGCCCGACGGCGTGCCGGCCGAGGGACGGCCTGCGGCCGAACGCGCTCGACCGTCGGCGGACTCGCGCCGCTCGCCGCTCTGCGGCCTGCCCTCGGCGGAGCGGCTCGGGCGGCCCCCGCCGGTGCGACCACCGCGATCGTCGCGGGACGGGAAGGAGCGGCCCTCGCCTGAGCGACCACCGCGATCGTCACGGGACGGGAAGGAGCGGCTCTCGCCGGTGCGACCTGTGCCGGGGCGGCCCTGGCCGGACCGCGCCGGCCGACCCTCGGCGGAGCGGCTCGGGCGGCCCTCGCCGGCCCGACCACCGCGATCGTCACGGGGCGGGAAGGAGCGACCCTCGCCTGGGCCGCCCGTGTTCGGGCGGCCGGTGCGCTCGCCGCGGGACGGGGACGTCCGTGCACGGTCAGCGTCGGCGGGTCGACCGGCGGACCCGCCGCGGCGCGGCGCGTTACGTCCGGAATCGGATCCTGGCTGCTGTGTCATGTCGTCCTTCGTGTAGGTACTGCTCTGTTCGTCACTGCTCGGGGCGGTCCGTCCGTCCCGCTCCTGATCACCGCTGATCGATGCCGGCCGATGCACCTCAGTACGTCGTCTCGTCGTACTCCCCCAGGCTCTCGAGGCCCGGAAGGTGGGGGGCGATCCGCGGCAGTTCGTCGACGCTGCCGAGTCCCAATCTTTCCAGAAAGAGGATGGTGGTCCCATAGAGGACCGCTCCGGTCTCGGGATCGGTCTCCTGCTCGACGACCAGCCCCCGCTGCAGCAGCGTACGGACCACGGAATCGACGTTGACGCCCCGGATGGCGGACACCCGGGCACGGGAGACGGGTTGGCGGTACGCAATGACCGCCAGTGTCTCGAGTGCTGCCTGTGAGAGCCGGGCAGTCTGGCCATCGAGCACGAAGTCGGCGACAACGGACGTGAAGTGCGTCCGGGAGAAGATCCGCCACCCGCCGGCGATGTTCCTGAGTTCGAAACCGCGCGGTTCGGATGGTTCGGTGCTCTGGAGGCCTGATCCAGTATAGCCGTCGTACTCCCGCTGCAGGTTCACGAGGACCCCGTGCACCTCGGCGGTCGGCCGCCCGAGGACCGCGGCCACCTGTTCGTCGGTCACGGGACGGTCCGCGACCATGAGGATCGCCTCGACGGCGCCCCGGATCCCGCCGGGCAGGACATCGACGTCGGGCACGGGTTCATCCCCTGCGGGGGGTCCAGGCTCAGTCATCCTGCGCCTCCCGTTCCCCCGCGGACCGCGGGCCCTGCCCACCGTCGGGTGCGTCGCTGTTCCCCTCCGCGTTCCCCTCCGAATCGAACCCTTCCGCCTCGAAGTCGCTCGTCAGCGCTTCCGCGGACCAGTGCCCGTCCTCGGCACTCCACCGCACCAGCAGTTCGGCGAGCGGGGCTGCCTGGTCGAAGGAGATCGCCCCGTCGCGGAAGAGTTCTAGGAGCGCGAGGAAGCGCACCACCAGCACCAACCGTGAACCGGCGTCCTCGGTGAGCTGCCGGAAGGACAGCGGACCCCTCGTCAGGAGGAGATCCTGCAGGATGACCGCCTGGTCCCGGACGCTGACGGCCGGGGCGTGCAGGTGCTCGATCCCGACCTCGGACGGCTGCTCCTGCCGTGGGGCGAGGACCTTCGCGGCCAGGGCGGCGAAGTCCGCGGGCGTGTGCTTCCAGATGAGCTCGGGCAGCAGCCGGGTGAGGTGCGGTTCGAGGGGGACGTCGCGAGGATGCCTCGCGTCCTCCTCCTCGAGCCGCTGCGCGAGGTGGCGGGCCACTTCCTTGAAGGCCCGATACTGCAGCAGCCGGGCGAACAGGAGGTCGCGGGCCTCGAGCAGGGCGATGTCCTCCTCGTCCTCGACCGCGCCGGAGGGCAGCAGCCGCGCCGCCTTGAGGTCCAGCAGGGTCGCTGCGACCACGAGGAACTCGCTCGCCTCGTCGAGTTTCCACTCGCCCTCGGCCGCCTGGATGCGGCGGATGTGCGCGATGAATTCGTCCGTCACCTGGGCGAGGGCAATCTCGGTGATGTCGAGCTCACGTCGCGAGATGAGGTTCAGCAGCAGATCGAAGGGCCCGCTGAAATTCGTCAGCTGCACCGCGAACACGGCGGCAGGAGCCGCCGTCGTCGGAGCGGTGCCCGCCTGCGCGCGTGCCATCCCGGTCACCTACCGGGCCCGGGCGGACCCGGTGCGCGCCGGCACTAGGGTGCTCCGCCCCTGCTGATGAGCTCCTTCGCGAGCCGCCGGTAGGCATCCGCGCCGGAGTGGTTGGCGGCGTAGGACGTGATCGGCTCCGCTGCGACGGTCGCGTCGGCGAACTTGATGGTCCTTTTGATCACGGTCTCGAAGACCTTGTCGCCGAAGGCCTCGACCAGCCGGGCGATGACCTCGCGGCTGTGGAGCGTCCTGGCGTCGTACATGGTGGCCAGTACCCCGTCGATCTGCAGGCGCGGGTTCAGCCGGTCCTGGACCTTCTCGATGGTCTCGACCAGCAGGGCCACCGCGCGCAGGGCGAAGAACTCGCAGATGAGCGGGATGATGACGCCGTGCGCCGCAGTGAGCGCGTTGACGGTCAGGAGGCCGAGCGAGGGCTGGCAGTCGATGAGGATGACGTCGTAGTCGTCCGCGACCTTCCGCAGGGCGCGGTCGAGCACCTGCTCGCGTGCCACCTCGTTCACGAGCTGCACTTCTGCGGCGGAGAGGTCGATGTTGGCCGGCAGGAGATCGATGTTCTCGATCGCGGTGTGCTGGATGGCGTCGTGGATGGTCACCTTGCGGTCCATCAGCACGTTGTAGACCGTCACGTCCAGCTCGTGCGGGTTCGTGCCGAGGCCTGCGGAGAGCGCGCCCTGCGGGTCGAAGTCGACGAGCAGGACCTTGCGGCCGGCTTCCGCGAGCGCCGCGCCGAGGTTGATGGTCGACGTCGTCTTACCGACGCCGCCCTTCTGGTTGACCATCGCGATGACCCGCGCCGGGCCGTGGGACTCGAGGACGGGGGGTTCAGGGAACTCCGTCACGGGCCGGCCGGTCGGACCGAGCTCCGTGTCCGCTGCGCCGGGCAGAGTGGAACCCTGTTCAGTACTCACGTTGTTTCTCCACGCTTCCATCGAATCCGGTGCACGCCGGCCGGGAAGGGGGGCCGGGCGGCGTTTCTCTTGGTCAACCGTACAACGCCCGGGAGGGGCACCGCGGAGGTGGGGGTCCCGGGGTGACGAGCCTTGATCCTCAACCTGAGGTCGAACGTTCCTTTCCCCGCCGCGTCCGGGACGACCACTCAGGGGGTCCTCGGTGGGAGGACGAGCGGGACACCGGACGCCCGGGACGGGCCCAGATGCACCCGGATCATGCACCGCTCCCCGCGGGAACGACGACGGCGGTGCCCTGGATGAGCTCCAGGGCACCGCCGTCGTCGGGTGGTCGGGCGGACGGCCCGGGGTGGCGCGCTGTCAGCGAGCGGTGGTCCCGCGGACGGCGGCCTCCGTGTGGGCCTCGGCGCCATCCTCGACGTCGTTCTCGTCATTGTCGAAGCGGTGGTCCGTGGTCATCGTGCTCTCGTCGAAGGGCTCGCGACCGTCGAGCACGTCATCCACGCGGGCCCGGTCGATCTCCTTGGTCCAGGTCCCGATGAGGACCGTCGCCACGGCGTTCCCGGTGAAGTTGGTGAGCGCGCGGGCCTCGGACATGAAGCGGTCGATGCCGACGATCAGGCCGACGCCGTCCACCAGGTCCGGCCGGTGCGACTGCAGGCCACCGGCGAGGGTCGCGAGGCCCGCACCGGTGACCCCGGCCGCTCCCTTGGAGGCGATGATCATGAACACCAGGAGCGAGATCTGCTCGCCGAGGGCCAGGGGCTTCCCGAGGGCCTCGGCGACGAAGAGCGCCGCCATGGTCAGGTAGATCGCGGTGCCGTCCAGGTTGAAGGAGTAGCCCGTGGGCACGGTGACGCCGACGACGGGCTTGGAGACCCCGAGGTGCTCCATCTTGGCGATGAGGCGGGGAAGCGCCGCTTCGGAGGACGAGGTGCTGAAGATGAGCAGGTACTCACGGCCCAGGTACTTCATGAGCTTGAAGATGTTCACCCCGGTGACCATCTTCAGCAGGCCGCCGAGGATGACGACGATGAACAGGGCGCAGGTGATGTAGAAGGCGATCATGAGCGTCGCCATGCTGACGATGGCCTGGACCCCGGTCTCGCCGACGACGGCGGCGATGGCACCGAACGCACCGATGGGTGCGAGCCACATGATCATGATGAGGATCCGGAAGACGAGTGCCTGGATGTGGCCGATGCCGCGGAGGACCGGCTTGCCGGCGGAGCCCATCTTCTGGAGGGCGAACCCGACGAGCAGCGCCACGAACAGGGTCTGCAGGATGCTCGGACCCGTCAGTGCGGAGAGCAGGGTGGTGGGGATGATGCTGAGCAGGAAGCCGACCGTCCCCTCGGGTGCACCCTCGGCAGTCGCCGGCAGCTCATAGGTCGACGACGAGATGTCGAGTCCCTCGCCGGGCTGGATGAGGTTGCCGACCACGAGGCCGATCGCCAGGGCGAAGGTCGACATGACCATGAAGTACCCGAGTGCGAGCCCGCCCACCTTGCCGACCGTCGCGGCCTTCGCGATGGACCCGACCCCGAGCACGATCGTGCAGAAGATGATCGGTGCGATCATCATCTTGATCAGGTTGATGAAGCCCGTTCCGAGCGGTTTGAGCGACTTGGCGAACTCCGGGGCCGCCAGGCCGAGGATCGCGCCGAGAATCACCGCCGCGATCACGGCGATGTAGAGGAAATGGGTCTTGTCGACCCGTTTGCGGGTCTTGGCGGGTCCGTTGTCGGACCGCGATGGCGCCATAGCCATGGTGTTCTCCCTGGGTGTCCGGCCGCCCGGCGGCGCCGGCCGCCGGAGGTCGTTCTTCGGCTGCGGGGTCCTACCGGGGAGCGTAGTGTTGGGTGCTTCCTCCTGATCATCGCACCGCGCGTGATGCGCATCACGATTGAGTTCATACTGGTCATGGACCCGCGTGCGCCGGTACCCGCCCGGTGCCCCACGAACCCCGAAGGAGCTGGATCCCCGCGTGAGTCGATGGAGCCTCGCACGGCAGTACTTCCTCGTTCAGCTCGTCTTCATCCTGGTGCTGTCCGCGTCGCTGTCCGTGATCCTGTACGTCGATGCGGCGCAGGGCGTGGACGACGCGGCGGCCGAGCGCATGGTCGCCGTCTCCACGACGATCGCGCTGGATCCTGCCGTCCTCGAGGCCGTGGAGGGCCCGGATCCCTCGTCCGTCCTCCAGCCCTACGCCGTGGGCGTCATGGACCGGCTCGGCGTGGACTTCATCACCATCATGGCGACGGACCGGACCCGCTACACCCACCGCAACCCCGACCAGATCGGCAAGCCGTACATCGGGTCGGTGGCGGAGGCCCTCGCCGGCGGGACCCACACGGAGACGTACGCCGGCACCCTGGGGCCGTCGATCCGGTCGATCGTGCCGATCGTGGGCGACGACGGGACCGTCCGGGCCATGGTCGCGGCCGGTATCACGGTGGACCGCGCGGCGATCGCCCGGAACGCCCAACTGCCGCTCGTCGCGTCGATCGCGCTCGGTGCGCTCGCGGTCGGCGCCCTCGCGTCCTTCCTTCTCAGCCGACGCCTGAGCGACGCGACGCTGGGCATGGGACCGGCGGAACTGTCGCGCACCTTCGTGTTCTACGACTCCGTCCTCCACTCGGTCCGGGAGGGCCTCCTGCTGACCGATGCCGAGGGCCGACTGGTCCTCTACAACGACCAGGCTGCACGGCTGCTGGGGCTCGACGGCACGCAGGAGCCGGTGCCGGCGTCGCACCTCGCCGTGCCGCCGTCGCTCCGCGAGCTCCTGGCGTCGGGGCGGAGGGCGAACGACGAGGTGCACCTGACCGACAGCCGGGTCCTCGTGGTGAACCAGGAACCCGCCGTACCACCGGCTCCCGCGGGACGCGCCTCACACCATCCGACCGTTCTGGGCACGGTGACCACCCTGCGGGACCACACGGAGATCGAGGCACTGACCGGGCAGGTCGAGACGATGCGCACGCTGACCGACGCCCTGCGCTCGCAGACCCACGAGCACGCCAATCGCCTGCACACCATCGTGTCGCTCGTGGAACTCGGCAGGAGTGCGGACGTGCTCGATTTCGCGACGAGGGACCTGCAGCAGTCGCAGCGGCTCACGGACGAGGTGGTCCGGGCGGTCGACGAGCCGTTCATCGCGGCGCTGCTGGTCGGCAAGGCGGCTCAGGCGAACGAGCGCGGCATCGAGCTGATCTCGGAGATCGGCCATGACGCACAGGCCGGTGCCCTCAATCCCGTGGACCTCGTCACGATCATCGGCAACCTGCTGGACAACGCCTTCGACGAGGCTGCGGCCTCCGAGGAACCACGCGTGCTCCTCTCCGTGACACGTCTCGCGCCGGAGGGGACCGCGCCGTACCTCGAGATCGTCGTGGAGGACAGCGGTCACGGCCTGCCCGATTCCGAGAAGGCGAAGATCTTCGATTTCGGCTACAGCACCAAGCACGACGGCGGCCCGCAGAGGGGCAGGACGGGTGGGGTGACCACCGGCCGGATGCACAGCCGGACGGGGGTCGTCGGCCAGGGGGTACAGGGGGCCGGGCGCGGGATCGGCCTCGCGCTCGTCCGCCAGGCCGTCCGGCGCTTCGGCGGGGTGGTGGAGGTGACGGACACGGACGACGGCGGTGCACGCTTCACGATCCGGCTCCCCTACCCTGCACCCGCCGCACCGGCGGACGGACCGGTTCCCACAGGTCCCTCGGCTCCCTCGGATGCCGCTGCTCGCCCGCGGAGCACCTCACGAGCCTCCGAGGCCGCACCCGACGGTACCGGCGCGCGCCCCGCGTCCGGTGGCGGTCGGGCATGACCGCCATCCGGGTCCTCGTCGTCGAGGACGATCCCGTGGCCGCGGACGCGCACGCGGAGTACGTGCGCCGCCTCGACGGTTTCGAGCTCGCCGGGGTCGCCCGGAGCGGCGCGGAGCTCGCCGCCTTCCTGCAACTCGTGGGCGACACCGCGGGGCAGGCCGGCGCGCCCGTCGACCTCATGCTGCTCGACATGAACCTGCCGGACGTCCACGGGCTCGACATCATCCGCAGGGTGCGCGGGCTGGGCCTCCCGATCGACATCATCGCCATCACTGCGGTGCGCGACCTGCACGTGGTCCGCTCGGCCATTTCGTCGGGGATCGTCCAGTACCTCATCAAGCCGTTCACCTACTCGGCGTTCAGCGAGAAGCTGGGTGCCTACCAAGAGTTCCGGCAGAGCCTCGTCGACCAGGCGACGGCGACCACGCAGGCCGAGGTGGACCAGGCCTTCGCCTCACTGCGCACCGTCGCATCCGCGGCGCTCCCCAAGGGCCTCTCCGGTGAGACGTTGCGCGCCGTGTCGGCCCATCTGAAGGAGCAGTCCGCCCCGACCACCGCCATCGAGGTCTCGGAGGCGCTGTCGATGTCACGGGTGACCGCGCGGCGCTACCTCGAACATCTCGCCGATCAGCGGTCCGTCCTGAGGACACCGCGCTACGGCACGCGGGGACGCCCTGAGTTCGAGTACAGCTGGGCGCGGACCACCACCGGGCGCTGACGCCCGTCCCGCTCCCCCACGGGGTCGGGCTGCCCGGGCGACCGTCAGTCCGCGGACGTCGGCCGCAGCAGCGGGGCCAGCGCATCGAGCACGGCAGGATCCTCGATCGTGGACGGGACGGCGTACTGCTCCCCTGCGGCCATCTGGCGCATGGTCTTACGCAGGATCTTGCCCGAGCGCGTCTTCGGCAGCGCATCGACGACCACGGCCGAACGGAAGTCCGCAACGGGTCCGATGGTCGTGCGCACCAGGTGTACGAGGTCCGCTTCGAGCGTCTCGGCGTCGATGGTCGAGCCTGCCTTCAGGACCACGTAGCCGCTGGCGCGCTGGCCTTTCAGCGGATCGTGGAGTCCGAGGACCGCGCACTCGGCGACGGCGGGGTGCTGCGCGATGACCTGCTCGATGGCGCCGGTGGAGAGCCTGTGCCCGGCCACGTTGATGACGTCGTCGGTGCGTCCCATGACGAACACGTAGCCGTCCTCGTCCAGGTAGCCGGAATCCCCGCTGGAGTAGTAGCCGTCGAACGCCTCGAGGTAGGACTCGCGGTACCGCTGATCGCTGCCCCAGAGGGTCGTCAGGGTGCCCGGCGGGAGCGGGAGGCGCAGGGCGATGCTGCCCTCGAGCCCCGCGGGAAGGGGCGCACCGCTCTCGTCCAGGACGGCCACGTCGAAGCCGGGCGACGGCAGCGACGGCGACCCCGGCTTCAGCGGGACGCCACCGAACCCCCGCGGATTGGCACAGATGGGCCAGCCGGTCTCCGTCTGCCACCAGTTGTCCACGACCGGGACACCGAGGACGCCACCGATCCAGGCGGAGGTCCCGGTGTCGAGGCGTTCACCGGCGGAGAAGAGCGAATCGAGGGAGGACAGGTCGTGGCCGCGGAGCGCCGAGCCCTCGGGATCGGCCCGGCGGATCGCGCGCAGGGCGGTCGGCGCGGTGAAGAGCACCTTTGCTCGGTGCTCCTCGATCAGCCTGCCGAAGGCACCCGCGTCGGGCGTCCCCACCGGCTTGCCCTCGTAGAGCACCGTCGTCGCGCCCGCCAGGAGCGGCCCGTAGACGATGTAGGAGTGCCCCACGACCCAGCCGACGTCCGACGCCGTCACGATGACGTCGCCCGGGCCGATGCCGTAGATGTTCCGCATGGACCAGGCCAGCGCGACGGCGTGCCCGCCGTTGTCCCGCACCACGCCCTTCGGGGAGCCGGTGGTGCCGGAGGTGTAGAGGATGTAGAGCGGATCGGTCGCCGCCACGTCGACGGGAGCGACCGGCTCGGCCCGCCCGACGGCGTCGTCCCAATCGACCCACGGCGCGTCACCACCGGCGGTCGAGGAGCCGGTCGAGGAGGAACGGCCGTCTCCGGACACGTCATCCGGATCCGTCCCGGCCCTGTGGTCGAAGCCATCACGATGCTTCACGACCACGGGCGTCCCCCCGCTGCCGGCGAGCGCGAGTGCCTCCCGGACGGCCGGCAGATACTCGACGCGGCGACCCGGCTCGAAGCCGCCCGTCGCGGTGACCACCGCCGCTGGTCCGGCGTCCCGGATGCGCGCGGCGAGTTCGGCGGGGGCGAATCCCCCGAACACCACCGAGTGCACCGCCCCGAGGCGCGCCGTCGCCAGCATGGCGATGACGGCTTCGGGGATCATCGGCAGGTACACGAGGACGCGGTCACCCTTGCCGACGCCGAGCCCGGCGAGGACGCCCGCGAAGACCGCCACCTCGTCCCGCAGCTCGGCGTAGGTGTAGCTGCGGCGCAGACCCAGCATCGCGGAGTCGTACACGAGTGCCGTCCGCGTGCCGTGTCCCGCGTCGACGTGGCGATCGAGGGCGTTGTGACTCGTGTTGAGCGTGGCGGAGGGGAACCACCGGTAGAGGGGCGCGGACGTGGTGTCGAGTGCCGAGGTGGGTGCGGCCGACCAGTCGACCGCTTCCGCGGCAGCGAGCCAGAACCGCTCGGGATCGGCGAGGCTTTCGGCGTGCAGCGCCGTGTACTCGTTCCCCGGGGTACCGCCTCCGGCGTCCATCCCTGCTGCAGCCATGCTCGCCCTCCCTTGCGCGTGGAGAGGAGAGTATCACGGGCCCTGAGCTGCTTCAGCGGCTCCTGTATACACGACACGCCCGCGGTCCTGAACCTGGGCTCGCGACCCTTGCTTCTGGGGGGCTCCGTGTATACATTCAAGCGGAAGGCCGGGCTGCGCCCCGGCGACGACGAACAGGCGGAGGTCGGTGTGAGAGCGAGTGACCGCGCCTACGCCTTCCTCCGCTCGGACATCCTCGAGTGGCGGCTCGCTCCCGGCGACGTGCTGGCCGAGGTCGAGCAGTCCGCACGCCTCGGCGTCTCCCGGACGCCACTGCGCGAAGCCCTCTCACGGCTCGTCGCCGAAGGACTGGCCACGCCGCATGCCGGGCGCGGCGTCGTGGTCTCCGCCATCTCGCTCGACGCGGTGGCCGATCTCTTCGACGTCCGGCTGCCGCTGGAATGTGCGGCCGTGCGCCTTGCAGCCGTGCGGGGATCGGCGGCGGTGTTCGATGCCCTGGCCACGGAGTTCCGCTCCGCCGGGCAGAGCCTCGAGCACGGTGGCGGGCACGAGGACTACTACGCGCTCACGGCCCGGCTCGACCGGGCGATCGACGAAGCAGCCGCCAACTCCTACCTGTACCAGGCGCAGAAGTCCATCCGGACGCACCTCGCCCGAGTCCGGCGGCTCGCCCGTGACCATCCGGCACGGCTGCTCGCCTCCGCCCGCGAACACGAGCAGATCGCTCTCGCCGTCGCGGCCGGGAACGCCGACCTCGCCGAGGCCGCCATGCGCGTCCACCTCCACACCAGCCTGCAGCACCTCCTCGATCCGCCCGTCGCCCCGGCGTCGCCTCCCACCCCGTTCCGAGATCCACGAAAGGTACACCATGGTTGAATCGCACCCCGTCCGCGTCCACCGCAGCGAGGAGAACCTCCCGAAGACCGGCCAGCTCGCCTGGAAGATCGCCGAGGTGGCCACCGACCCCGTCGAGGTCACCGACGACGTCGCGGACATGGTCATCAACCGCATCATCGACAACGCCTCCGTCGCCATCGCCTCCCTGAACCGGGCGCCGGTCGTCGCCGCGCGTGCGCAGGCCCTCAGTCATCCCGTGTCCGCCCACGGCAGCGGCGCAGCCGTCTTCGGCGTCACGGAGCCCGTGTCCGCGGAGTGGGCCGCCTGGGCCAACGGGGTGGCCGTGCGTGAACTCGACTACCACGACACCTTCCTCGCCGCCGACTACTCCCACCCCGGGGACAACATCCCGCCGATCCTCGCCACGGCGCAGCACACCGGCGCCTCGGGCCGGGACCTGCTCCGGGCGATCACCACGGGCTACGAGATCCAGGTGGACCTCGTGAAGGCGATCTGCCTGCACGAGCACAAGATCGACCACGTGGCACACCTCGGCCCTTCTGCTGCAGCAGGCATCGGCACCCTGCTCGGCCTCGAGGCCGACGTGATCTTCCACGCCGTCGGCCAGGCCCTGCACACGACGACAGCCACCCGCCAGTCCCGCAAGGGCGAGATCTCCACCTGGAAGGCGCACGCACCGGCCTTCGCCGGCAAGATGGCCGTCGAGTCGGTCGACCGGGCGATGCGCGGACAGACCTCCCCCACACCCATCTACGAGGGCGAGGACGGCGTGATCGCCTGGCTCCTCGACGGGCCGACCGCCGCCTACGAGGTGCCGCTCCCCACCCGGGGCGAGGCGAAGCGGGCCATCCTCGACACCTACACCAAGGAGCACTCGGCGGAGTACCAGGCGCAGGCCTGGATCGACCTCGCACGGCGCCTCCACGGTACCCACCCCGAGGTGGCCGACCAGGACAACGTCGCGGCCGTCGTCATCCACACCTCCCACCACACGCACTACGTCATCGGGTCCGGTGCCAACGACCCGCAGAAGTACGAGCCCACCGCCTCGCGTGAGACTCTCGACCACTCCATCCCCTACATCTTCACCGTGGCGCTGCAGGACGGCCGCTGGCACCACGAGGACTCCTACGCGCCCGAACGCGCCGCCCGCCCCGACACAGTGGCCCTCTGGCACAAGGTCACCACGGTCGAGGACCCGGAGTGGACGCGGCGCTACCACTCGCTCGACATCGCCGAGAAAGCCTTCGGCGGCCGCGTCGAGATCACCCTGACCGACGGGACGGTCATCACGGACGAGATCGCCGTCGCCGATGCGCATCCCCTCGGCGCCCGCCCCTTCGCCCGTGCCGACTACATCGCGAAGCTGCGCATGCTCGCCGCGGGCATCGTCGAGGACGCGGAACTCGAGCGCTTCCTCGCGGCCGTCGAGCAGCTCCCGGACCTGCCCGCAGGATCGCTCGGGCAACTCAACGTCGTCGCCCGCCCAGGCCACCTCGATGCGGTCGCGATGCCGCAGGGACTCCTGTAGGAGGGCCGGGATGCTGTATTCGAGCGTCACCGCCCCCCAGAAACGACGCGCCCTCCGCGACGGGCTGGCCTCGGGCCGCCTCCAGCAGTTCCCGGGTGCCTTCAATCCCCTCTCGGCCCGGCTGATCGAGGACAAGGGGTTCGACGGCGTCTACATCTCGGGCGCCGTGATCGCCGCCGATCTCGGGCTCCCCGACATCGGCCTGACCACGCTGACCGAGGTGGCGCAGCGGGCCGGACAGATCGCCCGGATGACGGACCTGCCCTGCCTGGTCGACGCCGATACCGGCTTCGGCGAGCCCATGAACGTGGCCCGCAGCGTACAGGAACTCGAGAACGCGGGCCTGGCCGGTTGCCACATCGAGGACCAGTTCAACCCCAAGCGGTGCGGTCACCTCGACGGCAAGAACGTCGTCGACCTCGACACCGCGGTCAAGCGCATCCGGGCCGCCGCCGACGCACGCCGCGACCCCGACTTCCTCATCATGGCGCGGACCGACATCCGAGGCACGGACAGCCTCAGGGCGGCACAGGACCGGTCCCGTGCACTGGTCGAGGCCGGCGCGGACGCGATCTTCCCGGAGGCGATGCGGACCCTGGACGAGTTCCGTGCCATCCGGGATGCCGTGGACGTACCGATCCTCGCGAACATGACGGAGTTCGGGAAGAGCGATCTCTTCACGGCGGAGCAGCTCCAGGACGTCGGGGTGAGCATGGTGATCTACCCGGTCACGCTCCTGCGCAGTGCGATGGGCGCCGCCGAGCGTACGCTGGACACGATCCGACTCCACGGCACCCAGCAACCCGCCGTGGAGGGGATGCAGACGCGCAGCCGGCTGTACGACCTCGTGGACTACGAGGGCTACAACCGGTTCGACTCGTCCATCTTCGACTTCGAGGTACCGGGCAGCAGATCCGCCGCCCCGCCCGCACCCGCAGGATCTGATGCACAGGAGGAGCAATCGTGACAGAACCAGAGATCCACAAGGGCCTTGCCGGAGTGGTCGTCGACCACACCGCGATCTCGAAGGTGAATCCCGAATCCAACTCCCTGCTCTACCGGGGCTACCCCGTCCAGGAGCTGGCCGGCCACCGGGACATGGAGGACGTGGCCTATCTCCTCTGGAACGGCGAGCTGCCGGACGCCGCGCAACGGCAGGAGTTCGACGCCTTCGAGCGTGCCCACCGCGCCCTGCCCGAGCAGGTCATCGCCGCCATCGACCTGCTCCCTGCGACCGCGCACCCGATGGACGTGGCACGCACCGCCGTGTCCGTCATGGGGGCGAGCCACCCCCTGGCCGGCGACAACTCGGTCGACGCGAACATGGAGAAGGCCGCCACGCTGTTCGCGGCCTTCCCCGCCGTCGTCGCCTATGACCAGCGGCGCCGGCGCGGACAGGCGCTCGTGGAGCCGCGCGACGACCTCGGCTACTCGGCGAACTTCCTCTGGATGACGTTAGGGGAGGAGGCACCCGTGGAGGTGGTCCACGCCTTCGACGTCTCGATGGTGCTCTACGCCGAACACTCCTTCAATGCCTCGACCTTCACCGCGCGGGTCATCACGTCCACCCTCGCGGACCTGCACTCCGCGGTCACCGGGGCGATCGGCGCCCTGAAGGGAGCCCTGCACGGCGGAGCCAACGAGGCCGTCATGCACACCTTCGAGGAGATCGGCATCCGCGAGGACGAGAGCGCCGAGGACGCCGCCGTCCGGGCCAAGGCATGGATGGAGGACGCCCTCGCATCGAAGAAGAAGGTGATGGGCTTCGGGCACCGCGTCTACAAGAGCGGCGATTCCCGCGTGCCGACCATGAAGTCCGCCCTCGACGCGATGATCGAGTACTACGGACGCAGCGAGATCCTCGGCCTCTACTCGGGGCTGGAGACGGCGATGGACGAAGCCAAGGGCATCAAGCCGAACCTCGACTACCCGGCCGGGCCCACCTACCACCTCATGGGTTTCGACACGGAGATGTTCACCCCGCTCTTCATCGCGGCCCGCATCACCGGCTGGACGGCACACGTCATGGAGCAGGTGGCCTCGAACTCGCTCATCCGGCCGCTCAGCCTGTACAACGGTCCCGAGGAGCGGCACGTCGGCTGACCCCGGGGGCCGTCGCCGGGCTGGCGCCGGGCCGGCGCCCGCCCGCCCGCCCGCCAGGCTCGGCAGGCGCGGGGTCGCGCCGGCGGAGGGTCCGGCCGGGCGCTCGACACCCGCTGAGGGTAGCGTCAGCCGACCCGTCGCCGTGGAGGGTCGCGTCAGCTGATCGTCGCCCGCGCGACCCCATCGTTGTCCGCCGCCATCTCGATGTGCGCCTCGACGCGGGTTCCGGCCAGGAGCTCCGGGAGCCAATGGGGCGCGTCCTTCCACATGGCGGCCCAGGGGATCGCGTCGACCGGATACCAGCGCGGCTCGATCTCCTCGCACGGGACGGGCACGCTGTGTCCGGCCTCGGCCGTGAAGAGTGCGGACTGCATGTTCCAGTCCGGCCGGGCAGGGAAGGACCAGCTGATCCGGCCCGCATACCGCAGATCCAACGGCCGCAGGGCGATCCCGCTCTCCTCCTCGACCTCGCGGACCGCGGCGTCGAGGTCGGACTCGTCGCCGTCGACCTTGCCGCCGAGCGCCACGATCCTCCCCGTCCCGAAACCGGTCCGCTTGAGGCCGAGCAGCACCTCCCGACCCGTGGACGACGGGCGGAACAGGAAGCACAGGACGACGCGCCTGTAGGCTGCGCCGTCGATCGTCGACCACTCGCGGGACACTCCGGACGCGGTGGGGCCCGGCAGCCTCCCGTCAGGCATCACAGCGCCGGACGAGGGCACGCCGGCCGCCGGATCGCCGTCCGGGACGTCGACGTCAGGCACGGGCCCTCGGGTGCGCCGCGGCGTACACCTCGCGCAGCGTATCGGCCGTGACCAGGGTGTACACCTGCGTGGTGGTGACGGAGGCGTGACCGAGCAGCTCCTGCACCACCCGGACGTCCGCGCCCCCCTCGAGCAGATGCGTCGCGAACGAGTGGCGCAGTGTGTGCGGGGAGACGTCGCGGGTCACACCCGCGCGTTCGGTGGCCGCCTTCAGGATGCTCCAGGCGCTCTGGCGGCTCAGGCGCCCCCCGCGCATGTTGAGGAAGAGGGCAGGACTTCCCGTGCCCTTCGAGGCGAGCAGGGGCCTGCCGCGGACGAGGTAGCCGTCCACCGCGCGAGCCGCGTAGGACCCGACCGGGACCAGTCGTTCCTTCGAGCCCTTGCCGGTCAGTCGGACGACGGCCGGGAGGTCCTGCGCGTCGCTGACGGAGACATCGTCGACGTCCAGCCCCACGGCCTCGCTGATCCGGGCTCCGGTGGAATACAGGAACTCCAGCAGCGCCCGGTCCCGCTGACCGGTGGAGGTCGAGGTGTCCACGGACTCGAGGATCCTGACGACCTCCGCCACCGGGATGGCTTTCGGGAGCCGCTGCCCCGCCATCGGCGGGTGGACGTCCCGGGCCGGATCTCCCTCGGTGATACCCTCGAGCGCCCAGAACCTGTGCAACCCGCGGACGGCGACGATCGTCCGTGCCGCCGACCGTGGACTGAGTGCCGCGAAGCCGTCGTCGCCCGAGACGACAGCCTGGGCGAAGGCCGAGACGTCGTGCCGCGTCACGGCGGTCGCATCACCGACGTCCCTGGTCCGGAGGAACGCGGCATAGCGGCGGAGGTCCCGGCGATACGCCGCGAGCGTGTTGACGGACAGACCCCGCTCCACGGACATGTGCTGCAGGTAGTCCCGGAGCAGCGTCGACAGCGGCCCGTCCTCGTCGACAGGTGCCTGGTCCGCCATGGTGGTCAGATCTCGAGCACGGCGCCGCGCGGCCACGTGGAGTGCTGGCTCGGGTGTTCCGGCCACGGCGTCATGGCCGGGCGCAGATCGATGAACCCGTTCTCCCGTGCCACGCGGGCCGCGAGAACTGCCGCGACGGCGGACGGACTGTGGATCCGACCCTCGAGGGCTGCGCTGACGGCGTCGTCGAGATCCATCCACCGGAGTTCGATCTCCGCCTCCTCGTGCGTGCGCGTGTGACGATCGGCCTCGGGCACGTCACCGATCCCGCGGGCCAGGTAGATGCGCAGCGCCTCGGAGGACGAGCCCGGGGACAGGAAGAGGTCCACCAGGACGTGCCACTGGCGGGCGGTGAGGTCCGCCTCCTCGGCGAGTTCACGCGCCGCCGCGTCCACGAAGTCCTCGCCCTCCTCGTCGAGCAGGCCGGCCGGGATCTCCCAGAGCGCCATGCGCACCGGGTGCCGGTACTGACGGATCAGCAGCACCTGGCCGTCGTCGTTCAGGACCAGGACGGCGACGGCCCCGGGGTGGCGGATGAAGTCGCGTGTGATCGCCTCGCCATCCGCCGTGAGGCTGAACTGCTCGCTGACGACGTCCCACACACGCCCTTCGTAGACCGTCGACGCGTCGATCAGCCGGCGGGGGCTCTGCTCGTCGCTGAAGGTCTCACGGTCGTCCCCGGACACCCGCACGGTCAGACCTTCGCGCCGCGGCGCTCGAGCGCCGCCTTCACGAGGCCGGCGAAGAGGGGGTGCGGACGCGTCGGCCGCGAGCTCAGCTCCGGGTGGGCCTGGGTGGAGACGTAGTACGGGTGGACGTCCTTGGGCAGCTCGGCGAACTCGACGAGCTTTCCGTCCGTCGTCGTCCCCGAGAACACGAGGCCCGCCTCGGCGATCTGTTCGCGGTACTCGTTGTTCACCTCGTAGCGGTGCCGGTGCCGCTCGAAGACCGTGGTCTTCCCGTAGGTGCCGGCGATGACGGAGCCCTCCTGCAGCTTGGCCTCCCAGCGACCCAGGCGCATCGTGCCACCCATGTCCCCTTCACCGGCGACGATCTCGAGCTGCTCCGCCATGGTGGCGATGACCGGGTACGTGGTGTCGGGTTCGAACTCGCTCGAGGAGGCACCCTCCAGCCCGACGACGTTCCGCGCGTACTCGATGACCATGCACTGCAGCCCGAGGCACAGGCCGAGGGTCGGGATTCTGTTCTCGCGGGCATAGGTCAACGCTCCGAGTTTGCCCTCGAGGCCCCGGATGCCGAACCCGCCGGGGATGCAGACCGCGTCGACGCCGTCGAGCGCCTTCCTGGCTCCCTCCGGGGTCTGGCACTCGTCGGACGGGACCCACTTGATGGTCACCTTCGCCTTGTTCGCGAAACCGCCCGCACGCAGGGCCTCGGTGACGGACAGGTAGGCGTCCGGGAGGTCGATGTACTTGCCCACGAGCGCCACCTCGACGTGGTGCTTGGGGTTGTGCACGGCCTCGAGGAGCTTGTTCCACTTGGTCCAGTTGACGTCCTTGAACTTCAGGCCGAGCGCCTGGACGATGTACGCGTCGAGCCCCTGCGCGTGCAGGGTCTTCGGGATGTCGTAGATGCTGGGGGCGTCGGCCGCGTTTACGACGGCGTCGATGTCGACGTCGCACATGCGGCCGATCTTCTCGCGCATCGCCGCCGGGACCTCGCGGTCGGAGCGGATCACGATGGCATCGGGCTGGATACCGATGGAGCGCAGCATCGCGACGGAGTGCTGCGTCGGCTTGGTCTTCAGCTCCTGGGACGGCCCGATGTACGGGACCAGGGACACGTGCAGGAAGAAGACGTTGTTCCGTCCGACGTCCTGCCGGACCTGTCGGGCGGACTCGAGGAAGGGCTGCGATTCGATGTCGCCGACCGTGCCGCCGATCTCCGTGATGATCACGTCCGGGGCCTTCTTGCCGGGAGCACCCTCGGCCGGCAGGCGCATGCGGCGCTTGATCTCGTCGGTGATGTGCGGGATGACCTGCACGGTGTCACCGAGGTACTCGCCCCGGCGCTCCTTCGCGATGACCGTCGAGTAGACCTGACCCGTCGTCACGTTCGCCGAGCCGTCGAGGTTCTCGTCGAGGAACCGCTCGTAGTGACCGATGTCCAGATCCGTCTCGGCGCCGTCGTCCGTGACGAACACCTCGCCGTGCTGGAAGGGGTTCATCGTGCCGGGATCGACATTGAGGTAGGGATCAAGCTTCTGCATCGTCACGGAGAGGCCGCGCGCCCGGAGGAGGTGACCCAGGCTGGATGCCGTCAGTCCCTTGCCGAGTGAGGAGGCCACGCCGCCGGTCACGAAGATGTGCTTGGTCGTTGCGGACTTGAGGAACCGGGAGTTTGTTTGCTGCGCCACGGAGTTCAAGGCTATCACCGAGCGACGGTCCGGGCCGCATCGGCCAGGAGTTCCTCGGCGTGGGCCCGAGCGGAGGCCGAGTCCTCCTGGCCGGCGAGCATCCTCGCCAGCTCGCGGACCCGCTCGTCGTCGGGCAGCACCTCGACGTCGCTGGCCGTCACGCCGCCCCCCTCGCCGTCGCGGGACACGTTCTTCGTGACGCGGATATGACGCGCCGCGAAGGCCGCGACCTGGGGCAGGTGCGTCACCACGATGACCTGCACGTGCTCCGCCAGCATCGCGAGGCGACGCCCGATCTCGACGGCGGCCTTGCCGCCTACACCGGCGTCCACCTCGTCGAACACGAAGGTCGGCACCGGATCGACGGCGGCCAGGACGACCTCGATCGCCAGCATCACGCGTGAGAGCTCACCGCCCGAGGCGCCCTTGCCGAGGGCCCGCGGTGCCGATCCGGGATGGGGCTGGAGCATGAAGGAGATGTCATCGGCACCATGGATCGTCAGTGACTCCGCCGCTGTGACGTCGATAATCAGCTGCGCATCCGGCATCGCGAGGGCCGTCAGCTCATCGCTGACCCGGTGGGCGAGATCCTCGGCAGCGGTCCGCCGCAGCACGGACAGGGCCTCGCCCAGGTCGTGGACGCGGCGGTCGAGGTCCTCGATCTCGTCATCGAGCTCCTCCACGCGGGAGGAGTCGCTGCCGAGCTCCAGGAGCCGCTTCACGGCATCCTCCTGCCACGCCAGCACCTCGTCGATCGTCGGTGCGTACTTCCGCACCAGGACCGAGAGGGCGGCCCGGCGCGACTCCACCTCCTCGAGCCTGCCGGCGCCCTCCCCGTCGAGGGACGTCCCGTAGCCGGCGAGTTCGGCGGAGATGTCCGCCAGCAGGTACCCGACCTCGGCGAGCCGCTCCGCCAGCTTCCCGAGATCGGCGTCGTGCTCCGCGACCGCCTCGAGCTGGCGCTTGGCCTCGTCGACCAGCGACACGGCATCGGCGCTCGCCCCGATGTCCTCGGAGACGAGCGCCTGATGGGCCACCAACGCAGCTGTCCGCAGCTCCTCCAGGTTGCCGAGCCGCATCGACTCAGCTTTCAGGGCAGCGTCCTCCCCCGGCTGCGGGTCGGCGTCGCCGATCTCCGTCAGGGCTGCCTCGAGACCTTCGGCTTCACGCAACCGCTCACGGGCCTCGCTGCGTAGCCGGTCGCGTTCGGCGAGGGCGTCCCGCCACTGGCTGAAGGTCGCCGTGTAGTCACGGATCGCGTCCTCGACCGGCCTGCCTCCGAACTTGTCGAGGGCCTGGCGCTGGGCCGGAGCGCTCTTCAGGCGCAACTGGTCGGACTGTCCGTGGACGACGACGAGCTGGTCGCCCAGCTCTGCGAGGACACCCACGGGTGCCGCGCGGCCCCCGACATAGGCTCGGCTGCGCCCCTCACTCGTCACTGTCCGCGCGAGGATCAGTTCAGCGGCGCCGTCGTACTCCTCGAGGGCAGCACCTGCCTCGGCAGCCCGCCGTGCGGCACCGCTCGCTGGATCCAGCCGGAGGACGGCCTCGGCGGAGGCGGACGCTGCCCCCAGCCGGACGGCGCCGGCGTCGGATCTCGCGCCCCGCAGCAACCCGAGGGCCGTGATCACCATGGTCTTGCCCGCACCGGTCTCGCCGGTCACGACGGTCAGGCCGGGCCCGAGGTTCAGGGTGGCATCGGTGATGACGCCGAGGTCGCGGATCCGCATCTCCTCGATCATGGCGTCCCGCCGTCCTGATGCCTGATCGGGCCGCGCCAGCCCTGGATGGGGAGCTCGAACTTGCGCACGAGCCGCTCCGAGAAGGGTGTGTGCCGTGTTCGGGCGAGCCGTACGGGATGCTCGGAGCGCCGGACCTCGACCCGGGCGCCGGGCGGCAGGTCGATGCTCCGCCGCCCGTCGCACCAGAGGATGCCGGTGGCGTCGGTGCGGGCGAGCAGTTCGACGGCGAGCACCGAGGTGGGAGCGACGACGAGCGGCTTGGCGAACAGGGCGTGCGCGCTGATGGGTACCATCAGGAGCGCCTCGACCTCCGGCCACACGATCGGTCCGCTCGCGGAGAACGCGTAGGCCGTGGAGCCCGTGGGCGTGGCAAGGACGACGCCGTCGCAGCCGAAGGAGCTGACCGGGCGCCCGTCGACCTCCATGACGACCTCGATCATGCGTTCGCGGTTCGCCTTCTCCACGGCGGCCTCGTTCAACGCCCAGTTCGTGCCGAGCAGGGTGTCCCCGTGCCAGACCAGCACCTCGATGGTGGTGCGCTCCTCGACCGTGTAGCTGCGTTCGGCGACCCAGCGGACGGTCTCCTCGAGGTCGGCACGCTCGCTCTCGGCGAGGAAGCCGACGTGCCCGAGATTGACCCCGAGCAGGGGTATGTCGGCTTCGCGGACGAGCTCCGCCGCGCGCAGGATGGTGCCGTCCCCGCCGAGGACCATCACGAGCTCGACGTCGCCGAAGGCCACGTCGTCACCGAGCACTTGGGCGGGCGCAGCGAGCTCGCCGTACTCGCGCTGGATGTCGGCGAGTTCCTCGGGACGCATGACCGGCTGCAGGCCCAGGTTGTGGAGGCGTGTGCACGCCTCCTGCGCCGCGATCATCGCGTTCCTGCGGCCGGTATGCGCGAGCACCAGGATTCGTCTACTCATCGAGCTCCGTCTGATCGGTGGAACGGTCGGGTGGTCCGAACAGATCGCCGCCGGGGAGGGCCTGTTCGGTCAGCCGGTCCAGTTCCCCCTCGATCCTAGGCATCAAACCCTCGTGGGGCACCTTTGTCCACACGAAGTACTCCAGGTTGCCGTCCTGCCCGGGCAGACGGCTCAGCGCCACCCCGCCCACGTCGAGCCCGCACCCGAGCGCGCTGCGGAGCACTCCGGCCACCGCGCGACGGCGGGCGGCGGGCTCCGTCACCACCCCGAGCCGGTTCAGCCCCCCGCGGCCCACCTCGAACTGCGGTTTGACCATGAGCAGCAGGTCTCCGCCTGTCTCCGTGGCACCCGCGAGGGCCGCCATGACCAGGCGCAGGGAGATGAAGGACAGGTCGGCGACCGTGAGCTGTACCGGGCCACCGATGTCACCGGGAAGCAGGTGACGCACATTCATGCCCTCGAACACCTGGACGCGCGGGTCGTCGCGCAGATGCTGCACGAGCTGGCCGTGTCCGACGTCGACCGCCGCCACCTCGCGTGCCTCGCGCCTCAGGAGGACGTCGGTGAATCCTCCTGTCGAGGCCCCCGCGTCGAGGCAGCGCCGACCCTCGACCAGCACGTCCGGGAAGGCCCGCAGGGCGCCGTCGAGCTTCGTCCCCGCCCGACTGACGAAGTCGTCGCCGTCGCCCTGGACGAGCAGGACGTCCGCCGGACCGGTGGAGACGGAGGACTTGGCCGCGAGGGCGCCGTTCCGCGTGATCCGTCCGGCGGCGATGAGTTGCGCTGCATGGGACCGCGAGCGGGCGAGACCGCGGACCACGAGTTCCTGGTCAAGGCGCGCCATGGACTCCGCCCGGGCGGAGGGCCTGCTCGGGCGCGAGGACGCCGCCAAGCCGATCGTGGACCTCGAGGAGGACGGCGGCATGATCGTCGACGGGCAGTTCTGCCAACCGGTCGAGGGAGCCCAGTACGTCGTCGACCAGCAGATCCCCCGTCGACGACGTGCTGGAGCCGGTCTCCGCCTGCGCGTCGGCGCCGTCATGGTGCACGGGCTCCTCCTGTTCTGCTCCCACTCGTCCTTCATCCATCTGTCCTGCAGCGGTCCGCCGGCGAACCGTCCCCCACCCTAGCGGGCAGCGACGACATCGACCGCCGGAGGCTGCTCGGGGTCGTGAGCCGGGTGGGCGGCCCACCAGGCTGCGCACGCGGCACGCCAGCTGTCGACGTCGTCCTCGCTGCCACTGATGCTGACCGAACCGCCGACCACGCGAGCCGTGGACCTCCCGCACGAGTAGATGTCCCCGTCCTGCGCGACCGCGGGATACTCCTCGTACAGGTCGGCGAGCGAGGCGATGAGGTACGTGGGGCGCTCCTCCACCGTCGCACCGAGCGCCGTCCGCACGGTGTCGACGCCGGTCAGGACGAGCGCCGTGGCCATGCCGGCACGGTTCCCACCGAGGATGTCGGTGTCGAGGCGGTCACCGACCACGAGGGCACGATCGACCCCCGAATGCCGGGCGGCCGTCTCGAAAAGGGCGGCGCCCGGCTTTCCTGCGACGAGCGGCTGCTTGCCGGTCGCCGCGGCGACGGCGGCGACGAGCGTGCCGTTGCCGGGCGCGATCCCCCGCTCCTGCGGGATCGACATATCGGTGTTCGTCGCCACCCAGGTGGCACCCGCGGTCACCGCGTACGCTGCTTCGGCGAGGTCCTTCCAGCCGAGGGTCGGGGAGAATCCCTGGATGACGGCGGCCGGCCCGTCGTCGGCGGAGCCGACGACGGAGAGCCCCTGCGCCCGCACGGCGTCCGCGAGCGTCTGACTGCCGACGACGAGCACAGCCGACCCCGGCGGGACCTGCGCGGCGAGAAGCTCGGCGCCGGCCTGTGCCGAGCCGAAGACCTGCTCCGCGGTTGCGGGTGCACCGATCTCGCGCAGGTGCTGGGCAACCTGCGCGGAGGACCGGGAGGCGTTGTTGGTGACATAGGCGAGGCTCTTGCCCTCCCCCGCGAGCCGATCCAGCGCTTCGATGGCCCCGGGAATGGCGTTGGGCCCCGCATAGACGACGCCGTCGAGATCGGACAGCACCCCGTCGAAACCATCGATCAACCGCTCACTCATCCGCTGCGTCCTCCGTTTTCGCCGTCGTCTTCGGCGTCCGCCTGGCTTTGGCACTGGTCGCCGGGGCTTCGGCCACCGGCGGGACGTCCTGCGCGTCCTGCGCCGGCCCGTCCTGCACTGCGGCGCCCGTTGCTGCATCTTCTGAGTCCTGCAGTGCAGTGGCTCCCGAGGAGCTGTCGCTCAGCGAACTGTCCGGCGCCTCACCGGCCGAGAACCGGACGGCGGGAGTCCCGGCCGACGACGCGGTGTCGGCGTCCTCGGTGGACGGCTCGATCCGGGTTCCGCCCAGTGCGTCCATGCTGAACAGCATCTCGGTCTGAAGCGGTTCGACCCGTGGCGCAGACTCGCCGGCGGGAACGGCGTCCGCTGCCGGAACGACGTCGTCCGCGCCCTGCACCTCGTCCAGGTCCGTCCCTCCTGTCTTCCCGGGACTGTCGCCGGCTGCTTCCTCCGGCATCGCCCTGCGGTCCGCTGGCTCCTGAACCTCTGCCGGCTCCGGGTCATCCCCTGACTCCCGGACCTGCGCTGCGTCCTGGTTCCGCGTTGTCTCCTGCGAGCTGTTCTCCGGGACAGGCTCCTCGGACGATGCGGTCCCGATGGTGCGGCCGGTTCCCGGTTCTGCGAGGTCTGCCTCCAGATCGAGCGAGACGTCGCCCACGAGACCCTGGTCCACCGCCGCCGTGGTGGCGGCTGGGTCCTGTGTCGTACGTCCGGCGGCACCGTCCGGCATCTCGGTGGGATCCGTGCCCAACTCCTCGTCCGGGTGTTCGAGGAGACCGTCCGTCACGTCGTCGTCCTGGTCTCCGTCCTGCCGTGCGGCGGTCGACTCGTTCCGTGCCGACGGTCCCGCACCCTCGTCGGTGGCCCCTCCGGACTGCTGGTTGGGCGCCTGGCCCACCTCGTCGTTCGTCGAACCGTGAGCGTTCCGAGCCGGACCGGCGAGTACCTCCGCCACCTTGGGGACTCGGTCAGGGGTGGGCTCGTCGTCCTCACCGAGGTCGATGATGTCCGGTTCAAGGTCATCCTCGAGTCCCAGGGCCTTCTCGGCCACACGGGCCTGCCGGCGCCATTTCTCCGACTCGCCCGTCCGTCCGACGGCGTCGAGAGCATCGGCGTACGCACGGAAGAGACGAGGACTGAAAGCGAAAGCGCGGTGCAGGTCGAGCTGCGGGATCTCGAGGGCCGCGACGGCAGCGTCGAGCTGATCGAGATCGGAGCGTGCGCCGGACACGACCATCGCGAGTTCTGCCTTGCCCGCTGCATCCAGGGATTCCGCTTCCTCCGAGCGCGCGAGGTCGAGCGCCCGGTCGGGTCGCCCCAACCCGCGCTCACAGTCGGCCATGACCGGCAGGTGCACATTCGAACCGCTGATGCGACGGAAGGTCCTGAACTCGCGCAGCGCCTCGCCGTAATGTCCCGCCGCGTATGCCGTCAGGCCCACGGCCTCGCGGACCGCGGCCAGCCGCCCGCCTCGGCGGCTGGCTGCCAAGGCATGCTGGAACGCCAGCTCAGGGTCGAGATCGAGGAGCCGTCCGGCCATCACGAGGTGCTTGGACACCCAGAGCGCGCTCCGCTCCTCGAGGTTCCGAATCTGGGCGCGGGTAACACGATCGAGCTCATCACCCTTGACGTCCTCGTCGATCTCGGGCGAACGCTCCCTGTCGGGCCTGTTGGCGCTGCGCAGATCACGGGCATTGTGGGTACGCGGAGCCGTCGCGGCGTCGTCCGCTCTGCGGCCGGTCCGGTCGTCGCTGCGTCCATAGCCGGCAGACCCGCGGTCCTGCCTGTCAGAGGGCCGACGGAAGGTACTGCCGCCATCCTGGGAGGGTCGACGAGCCCTGCCGGAGGAATCGCCCCCGGACGATGTCCGCGACTGCCAAGGACGCTCCGCGCCGTTCGACGGCTTCCCCGAAGATGTGCCGCCACGGCTGCCGTACGTGCCCTGCCGATCAGCAGCCGAACCGGAGGCCGAGCCCCCGCGCGACGCGGCGCCACGCAAGTGCGCACCCCGCCCGCCGGTGTCTCCCTGATCCGACCGCCGGTCCTGACCCGATCCACTCGTGAAGCGATCGGTACGCCGACTCTCCGACGCTCCGTCTCGTGAGCCCGGCCGCCTGTCCTGGCCGGACCCGCCGTACGGCGCCCTTGCCCGACCATCGCCTGAACCACCCCTCGGTCGATCATCACGATCGCCACCTGCGGAGCCGCTGTCGCGACGGTTCGCGTTCCGGGCGTCCGACTGACTCTTCCAGGCGGGCCTGCGGGACTCGCCCTGTGCGCCATTGCCTCGGTCGCCTGACCCATCCGCCTGCGGAGCGTCCATGGGACGGTCCGCGGGACGGTCCGGGCGGCGCGACGCCTGTGAGGGGCGGCTCCGGTCGGAGCGGTCGGCGGACAGCGTGCGTCCTTCCCCGCCGTCGACATCGGTCGCTTCACGGCGAGATCCATCGGAGGCGTCCCGGCGAGGGTTGTCCAGGGCTGAATGTGCGCGGTCGTCGGACCGGGCGGACGGCGAAGCAGGGGTCGACCCTTCATCGCCAGCGGACCGACCGGTTGCAGGCGCCCTGCCAGGGCTCGACTGCCTGCCCGCTTTGGAACCCCAGGAGTGGCGTCCCCGCTGAGTGGATCCTTCCTGACGATCGCCGTCTCGACTGTCCGCTCCGCGGGCCTCCGCATCGTGTCCAGCGGTGTGCTCCTGCTCAGTCATGGCAGCGCGGTCCTCTCATCAGGTGCCGGCGGTGTACCGTCGGCGGATCTCTATTTTGCTGTAGGTCTTGCCTATCTATGGAACCACGAAGCCACGCTTCACCACTCATCGGTTGTTTGCCGTGCGGCTCACTTGCCTCCCTGCCTGCTTGCCAGCCGTGGGTCTTCGCTGCTGGCCGGCCATTGAGTGCGGGGCGATGCCGGCTGCGGCGGCCGTGGGCCTTTGGGCCTGACCGGGTGCCCTCGGGGCACTGGCATGCTGGCGGGCTGCCAGGTGTTCGGGTACGCCCGGGGGTGGCCTGGCCTCGGTGCTGGGTGATCGAATTCGCCTGGGGGTGTTTGCCTGGGGGTGTTTGCCTGGGGGTGTTTGCCTGGGGGTGTTTGCCGTGGGGTTGTGGGGTTAATGGGGTGAGGCCCCGCACCTGGTGGTGTGGGGCCTCAGCCTGTGAAGTGTTGTCCGGCGGTGTCCTACTCTCCCACACTCTCTCGGGTGCAGTACCATCGGCGCT